>NZ_CP027911.1:0-4097846 GCF_043529865.1 Pantoea sp. SGAir0418 | reverse complement strand
GGCGGACTCCACTCGTACAAAATCGATAAGAATTTCAGGCGCTAATAATAGAAACTGTCTTTTTTGACACAGGCGGTCAGAAAGCGCCTGCGACCGCTATCCGCGGTAGTCATCCCCGGCGATCGCAAGGAGGATCGTCAGCGGAAGGGCGGATCATAGCGCAAAGCGCCTCAGAGATCTTCCCTTTCTACACAGTTTTGATCCATTTTATCCACAGGGTGTCCAGGCATGCATCAGTTTACGCCGTCTGCGGAAAAAGCGAGCGGGGATCAGGCTGAAAGCGAGAAATTTTCCACCGCGCTCGCATTTTTGCCGTCACGATCGGCGCGGCGATCGCAAGAAGATCCTGGACGATCCTTGCGCTTTCCTTTATAGCCCGTATAATTCCCCACCCGGCATTGGCGCGTGAAGCTTTGATGCCCGGAATTAGCGGGCTGTATCAGAGTTTTCAGGTCTCGCGCCCAGCGAAGTAAATTGACTCCGGACTGTACAATTATTACAATCCCGCCTCTTTATTAAAGACACATTGAGGCGTCGGTCGTTTTACTGGCCCGAAAACGCGTCACCCAGTGAAATTTTTCAAGTTTAGGTAGAAATCGCCATGAAACGCACTTTTCAACCGTCCGTACTGAAGCGCAACCGTTCTCACGGCTTCCGTGCTCGTATGGCTACTAAAAATGGTCGTCAGGTTCTGGCACGTCGTCGTGCTAAAGGCCGTGCTCGTCTGACCGTTTCTAAGTAATAAAAGCTAACCCTCGTGGTTAAGCTCGCATTTCCCAGGGAGTTACGTTTGTTAACTCCCGCTCATTTCACTTTCGTCTTCCAGCAACCTCTTCGGGCTGGCACGCCGCAAATCACAATCCTCGGCCGCCTTAATTCGCTGGGGCATCCCCGCATCGGTCTTACCGTCGCCAAGAAGCACGTGAAACGCGCCCATGAACGCAACCGGATCAAGCGATTGACCCGCGAAAGCTTTCGTTTGCGTCAACACGAGCTGCCGCCGATGGATTTTGTCATCGTGGCGAAAAAAGGGATTGCTGACCTCGATAACCGTGCACTGACGGAAGCGTTGGAGAAATTATGGCGTCGTCACTGTCGCCTGGCGCGCGGCTCCTGATCGCCCTGATACGCGTTTATCAACGCGCCATCAGCCCACTGCTGGGACCTCATTGCCGGTTCCATCCCACCTGCTCGCAGTATGGGGTGGAAGCTGTACGCCGCTTCGGCATGTTAAAAGGCAGTTGGTTGACGATTAAACGCGTATTAAAATGCCACCCTTTGAACCCGGGTGGCGACGATCCGGTGCCGCCAAAAACCTTTGATACCAGAGAACATTAACGATGGATTCGCAACGCAATCTCTTTCTCATCGCTTTTCTGTTCGTGTCTTTTATGATCTGGCAAGCCTGGCAGACGGACCACGCTCCGCAGCCACAGCAGACCCAGACCACGCAGAACACAAGCAGCGCAGCGGGTGATGCCGCCTCTTCCGGCGTGCCGGCTAGCGGCCAGGGCAAAACGATCACCGTTAAGACTGATGTCCTGTCACTCAACATTAATACCCGCGGCGGTGATATCGAGCAGGCACAGCTGCTGACTTACCCGGACAAACTGGGTTCAGACGCACCGTTCCAGCTGCTGGAAACCACTCCGGCCTTCGTTTATCAGGCGCAGAGCGGCTTAACCGGCCGTAACGGTCCGGATAACCCGAACAACGGCGCACGTCCGCTGTATACCGCTTCCCAGGATCACTTCGAGATGGCCGATGGCCAGACCGAGCTGCGCGTGCCGCTGAGCTGGACCGGTGAGAACGGCGTGGTTTACACCAAAACCTTCGTGTTCAAACGTGGCGAATTCGCGGTTAACGTCGACTACAACATCAATAACGCCTCGCAGCAGCCGCTGGAAGTGGCGATGTTTGGTCAGCTGAAGCAGACGATCGATCTGCCGAAGCATCGCGATACCGGCAGCAATAACTTTGCGCTGCACACTTTCCGTGGTGCCGCTTACTCGACCAGCGATGCGAAGTATGAAAAATACAAATTCGATACCATCGCTGATAACGAGAACCTGAACACCACCACCAGCAACGGCTGGGTGGCGATGCTGCAGCAGTACTTTGCGACCGCATGGGTGCCGCGCACTCAGGGTAACAATACGCTGTACACCAGCAATCTCGGCAACGGTGTGGCGGCAATCGGCTATAAGTCGGCGCCTGTGACCATCGCCGCCGGCGCGCAGCAGGATCTCGGTGCCACTCTGTGGGTGGGTCCGGAAATCCAGGACAAAATGGCCGCTATCGCGCCACACCTCGATCTGACCGTGGATTACGGCTGGCTGTGGTTCATCTCTCAGCCGCTGTTTAAGCTGCTGAAGTTCCTGCACAGCTTTATCGGTAACTGGGGCTTCTCCATTATCGTTATCACCTTCATCGTGCGTGGCATCATGTACCCGCTGACCAAAGCGCAGTACACCTCGATGGCCAAGATGCGTATGCTGCAGCCGAAGATTCAGGCCATGCGTGAGCGTCTGGGTGATGATAAGCAGAAGCAGAGCCAGGAGATGATGGCGCTGTATAAGGCGGAGAAAGTGAACCCGCTGGGCGGCTGTCTGCCACTGGTTATCCAGATGCCAATCTTCCTGGCACTGTACTACATGCTGTCCGGTTCAGTTGAACTGCGTCATGCTCCGTTTGTACTGTGGATCCATGACCTGTCCGCGCAGGACCCGTACTACATTCTGCCGGTCATCATGGGTATCACCATGTTCTTCATTCAGAAGATGTCACCGACCACCGTGACCGATCCGATGCAGCAGAAGATCATGACTTACATGCCGGTTATCTTTACCGTGTTCTTCCTGTGGTTCCCGTCGGGTCTGGTGCTGTACTACATCGTCAGCAACCTGGTAACCATTCTCCAGCAGCAGCTGATTTATCGCGGGCTGGAAAAGCGTGGTTTACACAGCCGCGACAAGAAGAAAGCGTAACGCCCGGCAACGCTGAGCAGGACGCAACATCTCCAGGGGCGGCATTTATGCCGCCCTGTTTTTTTTGGAAGAAGGTACTTATGAGCCACAGTGACACTATTGTTGCCCAGGCGACGCCTCCCGGCCGTGGTGGCGTCGGTATTCTGCGTATTTCCGGTGGCAAAGCCGCTGAGGTGGCGCAGGCCGTGCTGGGCAAGCTGCCGAAGCCGCGCTACGCCGACTATCTGCCCTTTAACGATGCTGATGGCAGCGTGCTGGATCAGGGCATCGCGCTGTGGTTCCCGGGTCCGAACTCCTTTACCGGCGAAGATGTGCTGGAGCTGCAGGGCCACGGCGGTCCGGTGATTCTCGATCTGCTGCTGAAGCGCATTGTGGCGCTGCCGGGTGTGCGCATTGCGCAGCCGGGCGAGTTCTCGGAACGCGCCTTTCTGAATGACAAGCTCGACCTGGCGCAGGCTGAAGCGATTGCCGATCTGATTGATGCCAGCTCCGAGCAGGCCGCCCGCTCCGCCGTCAACTCGCTGCAGGGTGCCTTTTCACTGCGCGTTAATGCGTTAGTGGAAGCACTTACTCACCTGCGCATCTATGTGGAAGCGGCGATTGATTTTCCGGATGAGGAGATCGACTTCCTTTCCGACGGCAAAATCGAAGCGCAGCTGAATGCGGTGATTGGCGATCTCAACGGCGTGCGCGCCGAAGCGCGTCAGGGCAGCCTGCTGCGTGAAGGGATGAAGGTGGTGATTGCCGGTCGTCCCAACGCCGGGAAATCGAGCCTGCTCAACGCACTGGCCGGACGCGAAGCGGCGATTGTGACGGATATCGCCGGCACCACGCGTGACGTGCTGCGCGAGCACATCCACATCGACGGCATGCCGCTGCACATCATCGATACCGCCGGTTTGCGTGAAGCCAGCGACGAAGTGGAACGTATCGGCATTGAACGCGCCTGGCAGGAGATTGAGCAGGCGGATCGCGTCCTGTTCATGGTGGATGGCACCACGACTGACGCCACTGAAGCCGCCGCCATCTGGCCTGATTTCGTGGCGCGCTTACCGGCTGCGTTGCCGATTACCGTGGTACGTAATAAAGCGGACATGACCGGTGAAACGCTGGGCCTGACAGAAGTAAATGGCCACTCACTTATTCGCCTGTCGGCGCGCACCGGTGCTGGCGTCGATACGCTGCGCGAGCACCTGAAACAGAGCATGGGCTTCGCCGGCAATATGGAAGGCGGCTTCCTCGCGCGTCGCCGCCATCTGCAGGCGCTGGAGTTAGCAGCCACTCACTTACAGCAGGGCAAAGATCAGCTGCTGGGAGCCTGGGCGGGCGAACTGCTGGCCGAAGAGCTGCGGCTGGCGCAGCAGGCGCTGAGCGAAATCACCGGCGAGTTTACCTCCGACGACCTGCTGGGCCGGATTTTCTCCAGCTTTTGTATTGGTAAGTAAAACAAACCTTTATATTAATGGCTGGCGGCTTCTTTATCGTTCGTCAGCCACTCCACGCTGTGCTTCCCGGTATTATTAACCCGCGTTAACCCCAGTTCACTACCGCCAGTTGCGCGTGAAGCCGGGATTACCTGTGATAGCGGGTAAACCTTGATTCACACGCAATAGCGTGTAATGGTATCACGATTGCCAGACTGGAGCGCCGCTATGAAAATCACCAGCGCCAAACAATTAAGTTCTTATCTCAAAGATAGAAGACTCACAGAGGCACTCTCGCAAGCGAAAGTTGCCAGCAAAATTGGTATTCGCCAGGATACCGTCTCGAGCTTTGAGCTACAGCCTGAAACCACCCGACTGGACACGCTGTTTCGTATTCTCGCTGCTCTGGATCTGGAAATGGAGATAAAACCCCGTGGTTTGCCATCGGCCAAACAGGACCCGGACGGCTGGAAGGAGGAGTGGTGATGACAGAACTGGATGTCTACATGAACGGCTATCGGACAGGCGTTTTCAGCAGGGCAGCAACCGGTGCACACACCTTCAGATATTATGAGAGCTGGCTGAATCAGCCGGGTAGCCGACCGATATCCCTCTCCATGCCTTTGCGCCACCAGCCTTACAAGGGCGCGGAGGTCTATAACTTTTTTGATAACCTGCTGCCTGATAACCCTGAAATTCGCGCACGTATTCTGTCTCGCTATCAGGCCAGCTCCACCCAGCCCTTTGACTTACTGGCAAAAGTCGGCAGCGACACCATTGGTGCGCTGCAATTGTTACCGCCTGACAGTAAACCGCACACTGTCCGAACGATCGATTATCGCCGGTTAAGCGATAGCGAACTGGAAAAAATCCTTTCAGGCTATCAGTCAGGCGCACCGCTTGGCATGCTGGAAGAGCTGACTGATTTTCGTATTTCACTGGCTGGCGCGCAGGAGAAAACGGCGCTGTTACGCATTGATCAACAATGGTGCCTGCCGCAGGGCAATACGCCCACCACCCACATTTTAAAATTGCCGATTGGCAATATTCAGAGCCATTCGCATCGCATCGATCTTTCAGATAGCGTGGAGAATGAGTGGCTTTGTACGCTGATTGCCAGAGAATTTGGCCTGAAAGTTCCCCCTTGCTTTATCGTAAACACCGGGAAAATTAAAGCACTGGCCGTGGAGCGGTTTGATCGGCGTTATGCATCGGATGGACAGTGGATCATGCGGTTACCCCAGGAAGATTTTTGTCAGGTGCTGAATGTACCCGCGGCAGGAAAATATGAAAGCCACGGCGGCCCGGGCATTTCTGCGATTATGGATTATCTCCTGAATTCAGTTAATGCAGAACAGGATCGATATGATTTCATGAAAGCTCAGGTCCTGTTTTGGCTGCTGGCGGCCACCGATGGCCATGCCAAAAACTTTTCTATTTTTATCGAAGCGGAAGGACGTTTTCGCCTGACGCCGTTTTACGACATCCTTTCCATTTATCCCGTGATTGGCGGTGCGGGATTACACATTCGTGATGCAAAGCTGGCAATGGGACTGAACGGGAGCAAAGGCCGGAAAGCCGCCATTGAACACATTTTCCCGCGCCATTTTATAGAAACCGCAAAAACG
Organism: Pantoea sp. SGAir0418; assembly: GCF_043529865.1. NCBI lineage: Bacteria > Pseudomonadati > Pseudomonadota > Gammaproteobacteria > Enterobacterales > Erwiniaceae > Pantoea > Pantoea sp. SGAir0418. Next base: position 4,091,807 of record NZ_CP027911.1, on the reverse strand, counting down.
ACAAAATTTGCCCTGACGGCGATGGCACATATCCTCGATGAGTTCAGAGCCAGGACGCCAGAAGTGATCCAACGCGTGCAGGAGCAAATCCCTGCAGCCTTCCCGTTACGCGTGAGCCAGACCATCCTCAATGGCTTTAAGGCGCGGGCCGCGCGTCTGCAGCAGTAAACGTTCAACGGTTGTCATGCGTGTTTGTTATTTGGCGCGCCCTCGCCTTTGTCGTATAACGGTTGAGGGTCGCCGCGTAAACGCAGCGGCCACATCCATTATTCATGCTAAAAATCAGGCGCAGGTTGTTGCCTGAACAGGAGAGAAACATGAGTACACCGCTCGACAGCGTGGCGCTGAACGCGCTGTTTACTGAAGCCCGCACCCATAGCTACTGGCAGGATAAACCGGTTTCGCAGGAGGTGCTGAAGCAGCTCTATGCGCTGACGGCGCTGGGGCCGACCTCAGCCAACTGCTCGCCGGGCCGCTTTGTGTTCGTGACGTCTCAGGAAGGTAAAGAGAAGCTGAAACCGGCGCTCTCCTCAGGCAATGTGGATAAGACCATGGCGGCACCGGTGACGGTGATTGTGGCGTGGGATCCGACCTTTTATGAAGCACTGCCAAAACTGTTCCCGCATGGCGATGCTCGCAGCTGGTTTACCAGCAGCCCGGATTTGGCCAAAGAGACCGCGTTTCGCAACAGCAGCCTGCAGGCGGGCTATCTGATTCTGGCGGCCCGCTCGCTGGGACTGGATGCCGGCCCGATGTCCGGTTTTGATCCAGCTAAAGTTAACGCCGCGTTCTTTAGCGAAAATAACTGGCAGGTCAATTTACTGATCAACCTCGGCTATGGCGAAGCCAGCAAGCTGCATCCGCGCCTGCCGCGTCTGAGCTTTGACGAAGCCAGCAAATTTGCCTGATGCGTTAAGCCGCGCAGCCGCACGACGCGCTGCGCCATGACTTAGCCCAGCGAGTGAAAACCGCTGTTGAAGTAGACCATCGGCGCTGTCGCTTCGCCCGGCAGCGCAATACCCACGATACGCGCCAGCAGCACGCTGTGGGTGTTCCACTCCACCGTTTTTTCCAGCTGACAATCGAAGCTCACCAGCGCATCAGCCAGCACGGGCGCGCCCGTATTAAGGGTTTGCCATTCACCGCTCTGGAAACGCTCAGCGCGGCGCGTCGGCGAGCTGAACTGCGCGCACAGGTCATCGTGCTGCTCGCGCAGAACGTTCACGGCAAAGTAGCCCGCCTGCAGAATGGCATCGTGGCTTGATGCGCTGCGGTTAACGCAGACCAGCAGGCTGGGCGGTTCCGCTGCCAGCGAGCTGACCGAGGTGGCGATCAGCCCGAACTTTTCTCCGCTGGATGAGGTGGTCACCAGCGAGACACCGGCAGTGAGACGGCGCATGCCGTGACGAAATTCATCCAGCGAGATCGATTCCTGGCGAGCAAGAGAGGTAACAGACATAACAACTCCGACGTGCATGGTTTGCGATGCGCACGATTGGCAGATAGGTGAATAATTTAAGCACTTCATTGTGCAGCTCTTTCCTGTCCAAATCCTACACCACATCCGCCGCTTCGGCACCCCATCCGACACCAATGTGCAAAAGCCTCATATTCAATTGCAGCTCATGGCAATGAGATTCGCCTCGTCCTTATCTGAATTTACTGGCTATCCAGCGTAAGCCGGATGCAAACCCATGAGAAAATTCTTACAATAGCCCTGATGATTATCCGACCATTTTCACGGAGCGACAGATGGCTAGTCATTTTGTTCGTTGGGTGGTTAACCCGCCCCTCACCCCAGAGACCATGCGGGTTCCACAGGATGTGATGACCAGCGCCGGGCACCTGCCTGATAAGCGCCGCGGCCGCTTTCTTGCCGCACGCGCGCTGCTGGCCCAGCTGATGCTGCGCGTCTATGGTATTCGTGACCTGCCACCGTTGATCGCCAGCAGCAGCGGTCGTCCCTGCTTTGCCGATCCTAATTTGCCTGACTTCAGTATCTCCTATGCCGGTAATATGGTCGGCGTGCTGCTGGCAGAAGAAGGCGGGCGCGCTGGCCTGGATATGGAAATCGTTCGGGCGCATAGCCGTCAGGCGCAGGATGCCCTCACGCAGGGGCTGTCATCGGGTGAAAAGGCGTGGATTAACGCACAGCAGGATTTTATGGAAGCGGTGACGCAGATCTGGACGCTACGCCAGAGCATCCTCAAACTGACCGGCGAAGCAGATAGCGGTATTGATGCACTGCGGCTGCATCCGGCGGCCGGCCGGCTGCGATCCAGCGTCTATCCCGATATTCAGGCGGTGTGTGATGCCGAGCCGACGCTGGTGTGGTCCTGCGCGCTGTCGCCCGGCACTGAGCGTTTACGGCTGTGGGAGATTGATGCGCAGCAGCAGTGGCAGTCGCTGCGCGATGTGGAGATGAGCAAACCCAACATCGGGCCGCGCACCCTGCGCCTCACCAGCCTGCCCCGCGAGCGTGTCGCCAGTCAGCCGGAAGTCAGGCATCCCGGATAACCAGGCCGCACCCGCGGCCTGTTGCGTTTAGTGCGCGTCGATAAAAGCGATTTTCAGCACAAATAGCAGCGCCACCACCACCACGCACGGGCTGATTTCACGCCAGCGTCCGGTACCGAGTTTCATCACGCAGTAAGAGATAAAACCGAGCGCAATACCTTCGGTGATCGAGAAGCTGAACGGCATCATCGCCGCCGTGACAAACGCCGGCACCGCTTCGGTGAGATCGTCCCAGCGCACGCGCGCCAGCGAAGCCGTCATCAGTACGCCGACATAAATCAGCGCGCCAGCCGCCGCATAGGCGGGCACCATGGCAGCCAGCGGCGACAGGAACATCACCAGCAGGAACAGGATGCCGGTCACTACCGCCATCAGGCCGGTACGGCCACCAATCGCCACGCCGGATGAGCTTTCGATGTACGCCGTCACCGAAGAGGTGCCGATCAGCGAACCGGTGACGGAGCTGATGCTATCCACGTACAGCGCCTGTTTCATGCGCGGAAAAGTACCTTTCTCATCGGTCAGGCCCGCTTTATCGGTTACGCCAATCAGCGTACCGGATGAGTCAAACAGATTGACCAGCATGAAGGCGAAGATCACGCCCGCCATGCTCACGTTGAACGCGCCTTTGATATCGACCTGGCCGACCACCGAGGTGATGGCCGGCGGCGCGGCGAACAGCCCGGTAAACTTCACGTCGCCCAGCAGCAGACCGATCGCGGTGGTCACTACGATAGAAACCAGCACCGCCGCGTGGATGTTGCGCGACGCCAGAATCGCAATGATAAAGAAGCCGAGCGCGCCGAGCAGCACGTTGTGCGAGGCCAGGTTGCCGACGGTCACGATGGTGTCCGCGTTGGGCACAATAATACCGGCGTTTTTCAGCCCCATCATGGCGATGAACAGACCAATACCGGCGGTGATGCCCACGCGCAGGCTGAGCGGAATATTGGCGATCATCCAGTAGCGTACGCGCAGCAGCGTCAGGATCAGCAGCCCCAGCGCGCCCCAGAAGATCGCGCCCATGCCAACCTGCCACGAGTAGCCCATCGCACCTACCACCACAAAGGCAAAGAAGGCGTTGAGGCCCATGGCCGGTGCCAGCGCCACCGGCAGATTGGCCACCAGCCCCATCAGGATGCTGCCGAACGCAGCAATCAGGCAGGTGGTGACAAACACCGCCTGGGTGTCCATGCCTGCGGCACCAAGAATCTGCGGGTTAACGAAGACGATGTACACCATCGTCAGGAAAGTAGTGAAACCGGCAATCACTTCGGTGCGTGCGGTGGTTCCGTGTTCCTGCAGCCTGAAAATACGCTGCAAAAGGCCCTGCTCGTTCATTTCGCTGTTCCGATGAAAAATTTATCGCCGCGTATCCTATAGACTTTAGCGCCGCAAAACACTGATTTTTCGCAACCGGTTGCCTGGGGTCGCTTTCTGCGCTGAGTGCGCTAGAGTGACAGCTTATTGTTTACTAAAAGGATGAGGCGCGATGTCAGTTGAATGTATCTTTTTTGATTGCGACGGCACGCTGGTCGACAGCGAAGTGATCTGCACGCAGTCCTACGTCAACACCTTTGCCCGTTACGGTATCGAACTCTCGCTGCAGCAGATGTTTGAGCAGTACAAAGGGGTGAAGCTTTACGACATCATCCGCGATGTGACGGCACAGCATCAGGTGACGCTGCCGCTGGCTGAGGTGGAGAGTGCCTACCGCGCGGAAGTGGCGCGCCTGTTTGATCTTGATCTGCAGCCGATTGCCGGCGCCAGAGCGCTGGTGGAGCGCGTGAAGGTGCCGATGTGCGTGGTGTCGAACGGTACGGTGAAGAAGATGGAGCATTCACTGGGGCTGACCGGCATGCTGCCGTATCTGAGCGGACGCCTGTACAGCGGCTATGACATTAATCACTGGAAGCCGGATCCGGAGCTGATGTATCACGCGGCGGAACAGATGCAGGTGCCGATTGAAAAGTGCATTCTGGTGGATGATTCAGAGGCTGGCGCGCGGGCTGGCATCGCCGCTGGCATACCGGTGTTTTACTATTGTGCCGATGCACACAATCCGGTGATTGATCACCCGCTGGTGACGCGTTTTGACGATATGGCGCAGCTGCCAGCGCTGTGGCGTGCACGTGGCTGGGATTTGGTCAGGTAAGTGCGCGCAGCCCCCTCATCCCAGCCTTCTCCCGCCAGCGGGAGAAGGGGCCGATCGAGCGGGGTTGAACAAAAGTGCCCACCCACATACCGCACCAGACAGTTCCCTCTCCCGTTTGCCGAAGAAGGGGCCGATCGGGCGGGGCTGAACAAAAGTGCCCACCCACATACCGCACTGAGCGGTTCCCTCTCCCGCCAGCGGGAGAGGGTTAGGGTGAGGGGAAAAAATCACCCAATCGCGCCCAGCGAATCCTCATTGCCCTGGTTTTTTGGCAGCAGGAACAGCGTGGCGACAATATCCAGCAGGTAAATCAGCGCCAGCAGCGTAATCGCAGCGGTGAACGAAATATGCGTGGCCAGCATGCCGATCACCAGCGGACCGAAACCGCCGACGCCGCGGCCGAGGTTGAACAGCACGTTCTGCGCGGTGGCGCGCGCCTGCGGTGGGAAAGTGTCCGATATCAGCGCGCCGTAGCCGCCAATCATGCCGTTAACAAACATCCCCATGATGGCACCGGTAAACAGCATCACCGTCGGGTCGCGCAGCTGGGCGTAAACCACCACCATCGCCACGGCGCCAAACTGGTACAGCAGGAAAATCTTCCAGCGCGCAAAGCGGTCCGCCAGCACGCCGAACAGCCAGATGCCGAACGTCATGCCCACTACCGTAACGGCCGTCCACAGGCCGGATTTGGTCAGGCTGAAGCCGAAGCTGGAAGAGAGATAACTTGGCATCCAGATCATCAGGCCGTAATAGCCAAAATTCTGCACCGAACAAAGAATCAGAATGCCGAGGCTGGCTTTGCTGGTGGCGCGATCGGCAAACAGCAGTTTAATGCGCGCGGAAAAGGAGAGCTGCGGGGCTTTTTCCACATGGCGGGTGAAGGCTTCCGGCTCGCCCATGCTGCGGCGAATCACAAACGACACCAGCGCCGGCAGCAGGCCAACCAGGAACATACCGCGCCAGCCAATCACGCTCAGCAGCGGCGGCGTGATAAAGGCCGCCAGCAATACGCCGAGCTGCCAGCCGATACCCACCCACGCCGAGGCGCGGTTACGCTTCTCCTTCGGCCAGGCTTCGGCAATCAGCGCCATGCCGATGCCAAACTCACCGCCCAGCCCCATACCGGCCAGCGTACGATACGCCAGCAGATCCCAGTAGCCCTGTGCCACGGCGCACAGCCCGGTGAACAGCGAGAACATCAGGATCGTCACGGTCAGAATGCGGATGCGGCCGTAGCGATCGCTCAGATGACCAAACACAATGCCGCCGACCACCGCGCCGATCAGCGTCCAGGTCACCAGCGAACCGGCCTGCGACGCATCCAGCGCCAGCGACACGCTGATCGCCGGCAGCATAAAGCCCAGAATCAGCAGATCAAATCCATCCATGGCATAGCCGCTGACGGCAGCCACCATCGCTTTCGCCGGCGTAACGGCGGTTTTGTTGTTATTTGCAGAGGACATAAAACAGCACCTGGCAGAAAAATGTGCGCCAAGTATAAAGAGAGCGGCAGGTGGAGAACAGGCAGAAATCAAGCGCACTGCCTGTCAGCCTCAGCGCTAACAGGCAGTCATCACGTCAATCAGGAGGGTTTATTACTGCCGTCGTCGCCCGACAGCAGTTCATCCAGCTTGTCACCGCCCACGTGACGGAAATCCTGACCTTTCACGAAATAGAAGATAATTTCGCAGATGTTCTGGCAGCGGTCACCGATGCGCTCGATGGCGCGCGCGCAGAACAGCGCGGTGAGCACGCTGGGAATGGTGCGCGGATCTTCCATCATGTAGGTCATCAGCTGGCGCACAATACCTTCGTACTCTTTATCCACCTTTTTGTCTTCGCGGTAGATCTTGATGGCTTCGTTGAGATCCATGCGCGCGAAGGCATCCAGCACATCGTGCAGCATCTGCACGGTGTGATGCCCGAGCGACTCGAGGCTCACCAGCAGCGGCAGATGCTGCTGACCGAACTTCTCCAGCGCGGTACGGCTGATCTTCTCCGCCACGTCGCCGATGCGTTCCAGCTCCGAAATGGTTTTGATGATCGCCATCACCAGACGCAGGTCGCTGGCGGTAGGCTGACGCTTGGCGATGATGCGCACACAGGCTTCATCGATCTCCACTTCCATCATGTTGACCTTCTGGTCACCATCGATCACCCGGCGCGCCAGTTCGCCATCCTGGTTATGCATCGCGGTGATGGCATCGGTAAGCTGCTGCTCCACCATGCCACCCATGATCATCACCTGAGTACGAATGTGCTCCAGCTCCGCGTTGAACTGACCGGAGATATGTTTGTTCAGATTTAAATTATCCATGTTTCTCTCCTGAATCAGCCGTAACGACCGGTGATGTAATCTTCTGTCTGCTTCTGCGCTGGCTTGGTAAACAGCGTGTCGGTGTCGCTGAACTCAATCAGCTCGCCCAGATACATAAACGCCGTGTGATCGGAACAGCGCGCCGCCTGTTGCATGTTGTGGGTCACGATGACCACGGTGTAATCCTGCTTCAGCTCGGTGATCAGCTCTTCGATGCGTCCGGTAGAGATCGGATCCAGCGCCGAACATGGCTCATCCAGCAGCAGCACTTCCGGGCGAATCGCGATGCCGCGCGCGATGCACAGGCGCTGCTGCTGACCGCCGGAGAGACTGTAACCGCTCTGGTGCAGCTTGTCTTTGGTTTCATTCCACAGCGCGGCTTTGCTCAGCGCCCACTGCACGCGCTCGTCCATATCGGCACGCGACAGCTTCTCAAACAGCCGCACGCCAAAGGCGATGTTGTCATAAATCGACATCGGAAACGGCGTCGGCTTCTGGAACACCATGCCGACGCGCGCGCGCAGCAGGGCGATATCCTGATGCGATGCCAGAATGTTGTCGCCATCCAGCAGAATTTCACCCTCAGCACGCTGCTCCGGATAGAGCGAGTACATTTTGTTGAAGGTGCGCAGCAGGGTGGATTTGCCGCAGCCCGACGGACCGATAAACGCCGTCACCTGGTTTTTGGCGATATCCAGATTAATGTTCTTCAGCGCGTGGAACTTACCGTAGTGGAAGTTCAGATTGCGCACCTGAATTTTACCGGCAGAAGGAGTTGCCATACTCATTGCTCATCTCTCATGTGCAGCGCCGCCGAAGCCGCGCCGGAAAATTAGTGTTTGCCTTTGGCGAAAATCACGCGCGCCACGATGTTCAGCAGCAGCACGCACAGCGTAATAATCAGCACACCGGCCCACGCCAGGCTCTGCCATTCGGCAAACGGGCTCATGGCGAATTTGAAGATGGTCACCGGCAGGTTGGCCAGCGGCTGCATCATGTCGGTGCTCCAGAACTGGTTCGACAGCGCGGTGAACAGCAGCGGTGCGGTTTCACCGGCAATGCGCGCAATCGCCAGCAGCACACCGGTAATGATGCCGGAGACCGAGGCTTTCAGCGTAATAGCCGAGATCATCTTCCACTTCGGCGTGCCCAGCGCATAAGCCGCTTCACGCATGCTGTCTGGCACCAGCCGCAGCATGTTCTCGGTGGTACGAATCACGATAGGCACCTGCAGCAGCGCCAGCGCTATCACACCGGCCCAGCCGGAGAAGTGCTGCATCTGCGCCACCACGATGGTGTACACGAACAGGCCGACCACAATCGACGGCGCGGACAGCAGGATGTCGTTAATGAAGCGAATCACTTCCGCCAGCCAGTGCTTGCGGCCATATTCTGCCAGGTAGATACCCGCCAGAATGCCCAGCGGCGTGCCAAAGAAGGTGGACCAGAAAATCAGCAGGCCGCTGCCCGCCAGGGCGTTCGCCAGACCACCGCCCGCGGTGTTGGGCGGCGGCGTGGATTCGGTAAACAGCGTCCAGCTCAGGCCGTCGATCCCTTTCGTGACGGTGGTGAACAGAATCCAGATCAGCCAGAACAGGCCAAACGCCATGGTCAGCAGCGAGAGCGTCAGGGCAATTTTGTTTTTGGTGCTGCGCCACGCCTGCATTTTACGGCGCGAGGCTTCCAGCTCGGCGCGCGCCTGCATTTCAATTGCTGTCATGAACGGGCTCCTTCACTCTTCGCCAGACGCAGGATCATCAGTTTGGAGATCGCCAGAACGATAAAGGTAATCACGAACAGAATCAGGCCCAGCTCCATCAGCGCCGCCACGTGCACGCCGGATTCGGCTTCGGCGAACTCGTTCGCCAGCGCTGAGGTGATACTGTTGCCGGGCATAAACAGCGACGCGCTGTCCAGCTGGTAGGTATTACCGATGATAAAGGTGACCGCCATGGTTTCGCCCAGCGCGCGGCCGAGACCCAGCATCACGCCGCCGATCACGCCGTTTTTGGTGAACGGCAGCACGATGCGCCAGATAACTTCCCAGGTGGTACAGCCGATGCCGTAGGCCGACTCTTTCATCATCACCGGCGTCTGTTCGAACACATCGCGCATCACCGAGGCGATGTAAGGGATGATCATGATGGCGAGGATCACGCCCGCCGCCAGAATGCCGATGCCGAAGGCCGGACCGGAGAACAGCGCGCCGACGATCGGGATATTTGCCAGCACCTCGCCAACCGGCGTCTGGAAATACTCCGCGAACAGCGGAGCAAAGATAAACAGGCCCCACATGCCGTACACGATGCTGGGAATGGCCGCCAGCAGCTCAATCGCGGTACCCAGCGGACGGCGCAGCCAGTTTGGCGCCAGTTCGGTCAGAAACAGGGCGATACCGAAACTCACCGGCACCGCGATGATTAAGGCAATCAGTGAGGTTACGAGGGTGCCGTAAATCGGCACCAGCGCACCAAATTCTTCGTTTGGCGCATCCCAGGTTTTGGTCCACAGAAAGGAGAAGCCAAATTTCTGGATGCTCGGCCAGGAGGAGAAAATCAGGGAGACGATAATGCCACCCAGCAGCAGTAACACGATCAGCGCGGAGAGCTTCACCAGCGCGCCGAATATCATGTCGCCCTGCTTGCCCGGTGCTTTAAACGTCGGCTTAGTGGCAGCCATAGAATTCTCGATCTCAGAGGGTAATCAGGGCGGCAACAAGGCCGCCCATCAGGCTGGCCAGCGCGGACGCTGGCCGGGTCATACACTTACTGGTACAGCGCTTTACCGGAACTGTCTTTGATGTTGGCTTTCCAGGCAGCACGAATCTGATTCGCTACGCTCTCTGGCAACGCTGCGTAATCCAGCGCCGTGGCGGTTTTGCTGCCGCCTTTGTACGCCCAGTCAAAGAACTTCAGCACTTCACTGCCCTTCTCCGCATTCGCCTGCTCTTTATAGATCAGGATGAAGGTGGTTGAGGTGATCGGCCATGCGTCGTTGCCTTTCTGGAAGGTCAGATCCTGGGCAAAGGTTTTGCTCCAGTCAGCGCCTTTGGCGGCGTTAGCAAAGCTGGCTTCGCTCGGTGCCACTGGCTTGCCGTCGGCATCAACCAGTTTGGTGTAAGTCAGGTTGTTCTGTTTGGCGTAGGCGTACTCTACGTAGCCAATCGAGCCCGGCAGACGCTGTACAAACGCGGCCACGCCGTCGTTACCTTTACCGCCCAGACCGGTTGGCCAGTTGACGGTGTTGCCTTTACCGATTTTGCTGTTCCAGGTCTCGTTCACTTTAGACAGGTAGCTGGTGAAGACGAAAGAGGTGCCGGAACCATCCGCGCGGCGCACCACGTTGATGTTGGTGTCTGGCAGCTTCACGCCCGGGTTCAGTTTGGTGATCGCCGGATCGTTCCACTTTTTGATGGTGCCGAGATAGATGTCGCCGACCGTTTTACCGTCGAGCGTCAGCTCACCGGATTTAACGCCGGGAATGTTCACCGCCAGCACCACGCCACCGATCACCGTCGGGAACTGGAACAGGCCATTTTTCTGCAGATCTTCTTCTTTCATCGGCGCATCGGACGCACCGAAATCCACGGTTTTGGCGATGATTTGCTTCACGCCACCCGAGGAACCAATACCCTGATAGTTGATTTTGCTACCGGTGGCTTGCTGATACTCTGCTGCCCACTTGGCATAAACCGGTGCCGGGAACGTCCCGCCTGCGCCTGTCAGGTCGGTGGCTGCAAAAGCAGAAACCGCGCTTACTGCGAAGGTGGCGGCGAGAATTCGGGCTACGGTGCTACGCATCAGTGTCATGTTCCCTCCAGGGGATTAAAAATCAGGCTTGACGCCGTTTTAGTAAGAGTCATTGATTGCTGCTGGAGGCAAAATAGGACAGTTTGATGACAGTGAAATGTACGAATTGTGACAGTTATATGACAACCGGGTCGGCTGGCAAATCAGAGGTAATTAATGAAAACCACCGTGCTGCCAGTAAAGTTACCGGGACTGGGGGTTGTTGAGGAGAGCGTCGAAATCAGCGTGAACGGCGTTGTCACGTTAGCCCGCACTAATTGCGGTTTATTCAGGCTCCCGTCAGCCAGTGATAACAGCGTACTGATGTTGTTGCTCAGTTTGAGGATATTGATCCCACCGGCAAGCGCAAAACTGATATTCACATCACGGTTGCAGAAAAGCGAGAAGTTAACGCTGGCTTTGGCGCCATTAACGGCGGCCGGGGCCAGCGTACCATGATTAATATTCAGCGCGGCTCCGCTTACCGAACAGGATACCGGCACCACCGGAATGTTGACGCAAGGTGCCCAGGGCGCAACCATTCCGGAATAGTCAGTTACGGTCGCGGAGGCTGTCACAAAGCTGCCGCAGTATGAACTGTAATAACGGGTATCTGAGTTACGCAGAAACTTGCCACCCCGACCATTAAAACGGATAAAACGTTCAGCCACCGAGGCAAGGCTCTCGCCCTGATCGACGTAAATTTGCGGCCCGCCCGCAGCGCTGAATACGGTGCCATGCCCGATAAACCAGGCGCTGACACCAATGCCTGCTGCGCAGGTTCTCTCTGAAGAGTTACAGCGGGCATAGCCGGATATCATACCGACATCCACCACTGACCAGGTAATTTCAACCTGGCTTGCGTTGACCCAGCGAATGCCATCCACGCGCGGGGCTTCCATCGCCTGCGCTGAAAAGAACAGCAGCAGGCCAGCGAAAAAAGCCAGATAGCGGAAAACAAGCCCTGTTAGCATTGGTCTAATCCTGTGGTTGCGTCAACGCCGATCATCTACTGGTACTCAACCACCAGCGCAGCAAAAGCAGAAAAGTCACCGCTGGTTAAGACCGCGGCGTTTTTCTTCACCGGTACCACCTGAATGACGGGCAGCGCAGGAAAGGTAAACGGCAGCCAGTTATTCAGTGCCAGGGCGTTTTCGCCATTTTTACCGCTTAATATCTGTATCGCCAAATCACGCTGGCTGGTCGCCAGCAAAGCAGCATTAAATGCGCTTCCGGTGCCACTGATTTGTACACGCATACTCTTATCGGGATTATTGCTACAGGTTAACGTCCAGGAAACAGGTTTTCTGTAGCTGTCGCCATTGATTTGGGAAATAACCACTGAACCAAACTCCACTATAATTGGCTTTTCGCCGTTAATCTGACATAACGGTGGTTCGATTAGCTGTCCACTGAAGTTAGCCTGCACGCTGAAAGCAGCCACTGCACTATACTTCAACATAGCGGGCAGCAATAGTGCCATTAACCACGTTCGTTTCATTTATTGCAGTTCCACTACCAGTGTTGCCGCTGAAGTAAAACTTCCGCCCGTTAAACTGCTGCTTTTATCTTTCACCGGGACGGCAGTAATAACCGGCAGCGCGGGATAAGTAAAGTTTACCCAGCTGGTATTAATATTTAACCTTTCAGCGTTAGACTTAAAAAACGCAATACCTAAACCGCTAACTGATGCGCGTAACGCGCCGCTATCGAAGCTGGCTGCATTCCCCTGTAGCTGGAGTTTAAGCGCATTAGAGGGAAGATTAGTGCAGGAAAGCGTAAATGACACAGGTTGCTGATACGCTTTCCCATCTATTTTATCGGTGCGCACATCGCCGAAATTAACACTGATCGGCATACCATTATTTATTTTACAGTCGGCAGGTACCATCACGTTACCGGAAATATTCACACTGAATGACGATGCCAGTGCATCGGATAAAAGCACCAGACAAAAAAAAGTAAATATGAAATAACGCGCCATAAATTCCTACATGCAGAGAACGAGTTTGGCTTGCTACATGCATCAGAAAGCTTATGACTGAAAGGTTAAATTAAAGTTAAACAAAACAGAAGTGAAGGAGAGCCAGCGAATTATGAAAGTTGATTTCACATATCAGGGAAAAATTAATTCACAACGTTCACAGAATTCACGATTAATTTAATCGGAACAACAATGAGTTAAAAAAACCGGCCTGTTTCCAGACCGGGCTACGCTTATTCCACCGTAACCGATTTCGCCAGGTTACGTGGCTGGTCGACGTCGGTGCCTTTGATCAGCGCCACGTGGTAGGAGAGCAGCTGCAGCGGCACGGTGTAGAAGATTGGGGCAATCACCTCTTCAACGTGCGGCAGCGGGATGATTTTCATGCCTTCGCTGTCGCTGAAACCGGCATCCTGGTCGGCAAACACGTACAGCAGACCGCCGCGCGCGCGCACCTCTTCGATGTTGGATTTCAGCTTCTCCAGCAGTTCGTTATTTGGCGCCACCACAATCACCGGCATATCGGCATCAATCAGCGCCAGCGGACCGTGCTTCAGCTCGCCCGCCGCATAGGCTTCGGCGTGGATATAGGAGATCTCTTTCAGCTTCAGCGCCCCTTCCATAGCAATCGGATACTGATCGCCACGGCCGAGGAACAGCGCGTGATGCTTGTCAGAGAAGCCTTCGGCAAGATTCTCGATCACTTTATCCTGCGCCAGCATCTGTTCAATGCGGCTCGGCAACGCCTGCAGTGCATGAACAATCTCATGCTCGGTGTCAGCGCGCATGCCGTGCAGACGGCCCAGCTTCGCCACCAGCATCAGCAGTACCGTCAGCTGAGTGGTGAACGCTTTGGTCGAGGCCACGCCGATTTCGGTGCCGGCTTTGGTCATCAGCGCCAGATCTGACTCACGCACCAGTGACGAACCCGCCACGTTGCAGATGGCCAGCGAACCGAGATAGCCCAGCTCTTTGGACAGGCGCAGCGCTGCCAGCGTATCGGCGGTTTCACCGGATTGCGACAGGGTGATCAGCAGGCTGTTTTTACGCACCGCCGATTTGCGATAGCGGAATTCGGAGGCGATTTCCACGTCACACGGGATGTTGGCCAGCGACTCAAACCAGTAACGCGACACCATGCCGGAGTTGTAGGAGGTGCCGCAGGCGATGATCTGAATGTGTTCCACCTTGCTCAGCAGCGTTTCCGCATTAGCGCCCAGTTCGCTGAGATCAACAATGCCGTCATGGAAGCGGCCGGCCAGCGTGTTTTTGATGGCGTTCGGCTGTTCGTAGATCTCTTTCTGCATGTAATGGCGGTAGACGCCTTTGTCGCCGGCATCGTACTGCGCATTGGATTCGATCTCTGCGCGCTGTGCCTGGTTACCGTGGCGATCGATAATCGTCACTTCGCGGCGGGTAATTTCGGCAATATCCCCTTCTTCGAGGTAGATAAAGCGGCGGGTCACCGGCAGCAGCGCCAGCTGATCGGAAGCGATAAAGTTTTCGCCCACGCCGCGGCCAATCACCAGCGGGCTGCCCGAACGCGCAGCCACCAGCACCGACGGATCGCGGCTGTCCATGATCACCATGCCATACGCCCCGCGCAGCTGCGGGATCACCCGCAGTATCACTTCGCGCAGCGTACCGCCCTGTTTCTGCTCCCAGTGCACCAGGTGCGCCACCACTTCGGTGTCAGTTTCGGAGGCAAAGCGGTAACCGCGTGCGATCATCTGCTCACGCAGCGGTTCGTGGTTCTCAATGATGCCGTTGTGCACAATAATAATGTGCTCTGAGACGTGCGGATGCGCATTGGCTTCCGACGGCTCACCGTGCGTCGCCCAGCGGGTGTGCGCGATGCCGGTTCCGCCAATCAGCGGCTGCTGTTCCGCCGCTTCTGCCAGATTGGCCACTTTACCCAGACGACGCAACCGCGTCATATGGCCCTGGCGATCGACAACCGCCAGACCGGCAGAGTCATAACCGCGATACTCAAGACGACGCAGCCCTTCCAGCAGAATTTCTGCGATATCACGCTGCGCTACTGCACCAACAATTCCACACATAGTAATTTCCTGACGTCATGGCTTTCGGCCATTGCGTTGTCATCTGACCTGATTGTTCCCCGAGCCTTGTAGAGAGTGGGGATAGCCCTTCCTATTCCAGGTTGCAGGTACGTTAGCTACCTGAAAGCCGGTATATTTCGGGTTTTTAATACCGGGCCGATCTTTGCCGGCCCTGACATTTATTTTTTCTTAACCGGACGCTGCCAGCCAGACTTCTGATTTTGCTCTTTGCGGTTATAGACCAGATCGGCAGCGGTAACGTCTTTCATCACCGTTGTGCCGGCGGCGATGGTGGCGCCCGCCGCCACGCTGACCGGAGCCACCAGCTGGGTGTCCGAGCCGACAAACACGTTGTCGCCGATAATGGTTTTAAACTTGTTGGCACCGTCGTAGTTGCAGGTGATAGTGCCGGCACCGATATTCACGCCCGCGCCAATCTCCGCATCCCCGAGATAGGACAAATGGCCGGCCTTCGAGCCTTTGCCCAGCGTCGCTTTTTTCATCTCGACAAAGTTGCCGACGTGCGCCTGTTCAGCCAGTTCGCTGCCCGGACGCAGGCGCGCAAACGGCCCGACGGTGCAGGCGGCGGCCAGCGTGGCATCTTCAATCACCGAATAAGGGCTGATTTCGCAGTCATCGGCAATCACGCTGTTTTTGATGATGCAGCCAGCGCCAATTTTCACCCGATGGCCCAGCGTGACGTTGCCTTCAATGATCACGTTGGTATCAATATCGACATCACGACCGTGCTGCAGCGTACCGCGCAGATCGAAGCGCGCCGGATCGCGCAGCATGACGCCAGCCAGCAGCAGCTTATCCGCCTGCTCGCGTTGATAAGTGCGCTCCAGCGTGGCCAGCTGCAGACGATTGTTTACGCCGTCGGTTTCGCTGATGCGCGCCGGGTGCACTGCGTTGATCACGCGGCCTTCCTGATGCGCCATGGCGATGATATCGGTGATGTAAAATTCGCCCTGCGCATTATGATTGTTGAGCTGCGCCAGCCAGCGCTTCAGGTCGGCACCGTTGGCTATCAGGATGCCGGTGTTAATTTCCTGAATCTTCAGCTGTTCGGCTGACGCATCTTTTTGCTCCACGATGCCGGTGATGGTGCCGTTTTCACGCACGATGCGTCCGTAGCCGGTGGGGTTATCCAGCACCACAGTGAGCAGCCCGATGCCGCCTGCAGGTTTGGCGTCGCGCAGACGCTGCAGGGTTTCCTGAGCGATCAACGGGACATCGCCGTACAGCATCAGGATATCTTCGTCATTGGCGAAGAATGGTGCCGCCTGCTGCATGGCATGGCCGGTGCCGAGCTGTTCCGCCTGCAACACCCAGTTCAGCGGGTTATGCGCCAGTTTCTCCTGCAGCAATTCACCGCCGTGGCCGTAGACCAGATGTACCTGCTGTGCGCCGAGGCCGGTAGCGGCATCAATAACGTGTTGCACCATCGGTTTACCTGCCAGGCTGTGCAGCACCTTAGGCAGATCGGAATACATGCGGGTGCCTTTGCCAGCGGCGAGGATCACCACGCTCATTGCGCTTGTCGACATAACTATCCTGACTCAATTTAGCTTTCGAAAGTGTAAGGTTTACCCCTGAGATTACTACATTTTTCTCCGTGCGAAATTAGCGGAAGAGGATGAGTGGTGGCGAGTGGCCAGCACGGGTCGCCGCGGAGGGCATAAGGTAAGGGCGTTGCGCCATTTTCGGTCGCCATAAATGGCGCCCCTTATATCCCGATCATTCTCCTCCGGGTATGATGATCCCCGACTGATCATCGGGAAGTTGCTGGTGAGATGGGGGCGCCCCCTGGGCATAAAGCCTGCTTCGTAGATTCATCCCCGGCAACTTAACTCCCGCCTTCAAGACCGGACGGTATCCTGTGCCCCGAGCACGCATCCATAAGGATGGTCATGGCGGTTTCCCTGTGCTGTTAAGGAGAATCTATGCAAACCCGTATGCCTGTCGGCATTGATATTGCCTCCGGAAAGTTTGATGTGGCCGTCTGGAAAGGCGACACGTCTTACAAAACCAAAGTCTTTCCCAACACCCCTAAGGGCTTTATCGCCCTGAAAAAATGGCTGGAGCCGTTCGGCTGCTGCCATATCTGCATGGAGGCTACCGGCGCGTACAGTGAGCCGCAGGCCACCTTCCTGCACGACGAAGGCTATGATGTCAGCGTGGAAAATCCCGCGCGCATCAGGCGCTTCGGACAGGCGGAGCTGAGCCGTAACAAGACGGATAAAGACGATGCGCGCATGATAGCGCGCTACTGTAAACTGCACGGCCCGTCGCTGTGGCAGCCGGCGCCGCTGAATGAACGCAGGCTGAAGGCGCTGGTGAAGCGCCTGACGAATCTTCAGGAAATGCGGCAGATGGAAGAGAACCGGCTGGAGGTCTCGGATGCGGTGGTGCAGCCCTCAATCCGCGTGGTCATTGCGGCGCTGGATGCGCAGATAGACGAAACGAAGCGGGCAATAAACGACCATATCGACAATGATCCGGGCCTTAAAAAGAACAGGGAACTGCTGGAGTCCATCCCGGGCATCGCGGGCGTGCTGAGCAGCACGATGCTGGCGTATCTGGGGGACATGTCGAGGTTCAGCAGCAGCAAGGCGCTTGTGGCGTGGGTGGGTCTGAATCCGATGCGGCAGGAGTCCGGTGAGTGGAAGGGCAAAAGCAGGATATCGAAGATGGGCAACAGCGCGATGCGCAAGGCCCTGTACATGCCTGCGATAGTGGCGATGAAGTGGAATCCGGCGGTGAGTGCGCTGAAGAAACGGCTGGATGCGGGTAAGAAAACGGGAAAAGTCGTGGTGTGCGCGGCGATGAAGAAGCTGCTGCAGCTGGCTTATGGCGTGCTGAAATCGGGTCGTCCGTTCGATGCCGAAATATGTCTTGCCAGGTAACCGGCAAGACGGTATCTACGGGGTGATTGTGCGGTTTTGGACAGCATGCGCATTTATGCGTACCGACATTTGGTCGCCATGAATGGCGCCCCTTATATCCCGATCATTCTCCTCCGGGTATGATGATCCCCGACTGATCATCGGGAAGTTGCTGGTGAGATGGGGGCGCCCCCTGGGCATAAAGCCTGCTTCGTAGATTCATCCCCGGCAACTTAACTCCCGCCTTCAAGACCGGACGGTATCCTGTGCCCCGAGCACGCATCCATAAGGATGGTCATGGCGGTTTCCCTGTGCTGTTAAGGAGAATCTATGCAAACCCGTATGCCTGTCGGCATTGATATTGCCTCCGGAAAGTTTGATGTGGCCGTCTGGAAAGGCGACACGTCTTACAAAACCAAAGTCTTTCCCAACACCCCTAAGGGCTTTATCGCCCTGAAAAAATGGCTGGAGCCGTTCGGCTGCTGCCATATCTGCATGGAGGCTACCGGCGCGTACAGTGAGCCGCTGGCCACCTTCCTGCACGACGAAGGCTATGATGTCAGCGTGGAAAATCCCGCGCGCATCAGGCGCTTCGGACAGGCGGAGCTGAGCCGTAACAAGACGGATAAAGACGATGCGCGCATGATAGCGCGCTACTGTAAACTGCACGGCCCGTCGCTGTGGCAGCCGGCGCCGCTGAATGAACGCAGGCTGAAGGCGCTGGTGAAGCGCCTGACGAATCTTCAGGAAATGCGGCAGATGGAAGAGAACCGGCTGGAGGTCTCGGATGCGGTGGTGCAGCCCTCAATCCGCGTGGTCATTGCGGCGCTGGATGCGCAGATAGACGAAACGAAGCGGGCAATAAACGACCATATCGACAATGATCCGGGCCTTAAAAAGAACAGGGAACTGCTGGAGTCCATCCCGGGCATCGCGGGCGTGCTGAGCAGCACGATGCTGGCGTATCTGGGGGACATGTCGAGGTTCAGCAGCAGCAAGGCGCTTGTGGCGTGGGTGGGTCTGAATCCGATGCGGCAGGAGTCCGGTGAGTGGAAGGGCAAAAGCAGGATATCGAAGATGGGCAACAGCGCGATGCGCAAGGCCCTGTACATGCCTGCGATAGTGGCGATGAAGTGGAATCCGGCGGTGAGTGCGCTGAAGAAACGGCTGGATGCGGGTAAGAAAACGGGAAAAGTCGTGGTGTGCGCGGCGATGAAGAAGCTGCTGCAGCTGGCTTATGGCGTGCTGAAATCGGGTCGTCCGTTCGATGCCGAAATATGTCTTGCCAGGTAACCGGCAAGACGGTATCTACGGGGTGATTGTGCGGTTTTGGACAGCATGCGCATTTATGCGTACCGACATTTGGTCGCCATGAATGGCGCCCCTTATATCCCGATCATTCTCCTCCGGGTATGATGATCCCCGACTGATCATCGGGAAGTTGCTGGTGAGATGGGGGCGCCCCCTGGGCATAAAGCCTGCTTCGTAGATTCATCCCCGGCAACTTAACTCCCGCCTTCAAGACCGGACGGTATCCTGTGCCCCGAGCACGCATCCATAAGGATGGTCATGGCGGTTTCCCTGTGCTGTTAAGGAGAATCTATGCAAACCCGTATGCCTGTCGGCATTGATATTGCCTCCGGAAAGTTTGATGTGGCCGTCTGGAAAGGCGACACGTCTTACAAAACCAAAGTCTTTCCCAACACCCCTAAGGGCTTTATCGCCCTGAAAAAATGGCTGGAGCCGTTCGGCTGCTGCCATATCTGCATGGAGGCTACCGGCGCGTACAGTGAGCCGCAGGCCACCTTCCTGCACGACGAAGGCTATGATGTCAGCGTGGAAAATCCCGCGCGCATCAGGCGCTTCGGACAGGCGGAGCTGAGCCGTAACAAGACGGATAAAGACGATGCGCGCATGATAGCGCGCTACTGTAAACTGCACGGCCCGTCGCTGTGGCAGCCGGCGCCGCTGAATGAACGCAGGCTGAAGGCGCTGGTGAAGCGCCTGACGAATCTTCAGGAAATGCGGCAGATGGAAGAGAACCGGCTGGAGGTCTCGGATGCGGTGGTGCAGCCCTCAATCCGCGTGGTCATTGCGGCGCTGGATGCGCAGATAGACGAAACGAAGCGGGCAATAAACGACCATATCGACAATGATCCGGGCCTTAAAAAGAACAGGGAACTGCTGGAGTCCATCCCGGGCATCGCGGGCGTGCTGAGCAGCACGATGCTGGCGTATCTGGGGGACATGTCGAGGTTCAGCAGCAGCAAGGCGCTTGTGGCGTGGGTGGGTCTGAATCCGATGCGGCAGGAGTCCGGTGAGTGGAAGGGCAAAAGCAGGATATCGAAGATGGGCAACAGCGCGATGCGCAAGGCCCTGTACATGCCTGCGATAGTGGCGATGAAGTGGAATCCGGCGGTGAGTGCGCTGAAGAAACGGCTGGATGCGGGTAAGAAAACGGGAAAAGTCGTGGTGTGCGCGGCGATGAAGAAGCTGCTGCAGCTGGCTTATGGCGTGCTGAAATCGGGTCGTCCGTTCGATGCCGAAATATGTCTTGCCAGGTAACCGGCAAGACGGTATCTACGGGGTGATTGTGCGGTTTTGGACAGCATGCGCATTTATGCGTACCGACATTTGGTCGCCATGAATGGCGCCCCTTATATCCCGATCATTCTCCTCCGGGTATGATGATCCCCGACTGATCATCGGGAAGTTGCTGGTGAGATGGGGGCGCCCCCTGGGCATAAAGCCTGCTTCGTAGATTCATCCCCGGCAACTTAACTCCCGCCTTCAAGACCGGACGGTATCCTGTGCCCCGAGCACGCATCCATAAGGATGGTCATGGCGGTTTCCCTGTGCTGTTAAGGAGAATCTATGCAAACCCGTATGCCTGTCGGCATTGATATTGCCTCCGGAAAGTTTGATGTGGCCGTCTGGAAAGGCGACACGTCTTACAAAACCAAAGTCTTTCCCAACACCCCTAAGGGCTTTATCGCCCTGAAAAAATGGCTGGAGCCGTTCGGCTGCTGCCATATCTGCATGGAGGCTACCGGCGCGTACAGTGAGCCGCTGGCCACCTTCCTGCACGACGAAGGCTATGATGTCAGCGTGGAAAATCCCGCGCGCATCAGGCGCTTCGGACAGGCGGAGCTGAGCCGTAACAAGACGGATAAAGACGATGCGCGCATGATAGCGCGCTACTGTAAACTGCACGGCCCGTCGCTGTGGCAGCCGGCGCCGCTGAATGAACGCAGGCTGAAGGCGCTGGTGAAGCGCCTGACGAATCTTCAGGAAATGCGGCAGATGGAAGAGAACCGGCTGGAGGTCTCGGATGCGGTGGTGCAGCCCTCAATCCGCGTGGTCATTGCGGCGCTGGATGCGCAGATAGACGAAACGAAGCGGGCAATAAACGACCATATCGACAATGATCCGGGCCTTAAAAAGAACAGGGAACTGCTGGAGTCCATCCCGGGCATCGCGGGCGTGCTGAGCAGCACGATGCTGGCGTATCTGGGGGACATGTCGAGGTTCAGCAGCAGCAAGGCGCTTGTGGCGTGGGTGGGTCTGAATCCGATGCGGCAGGAGTCCGGTGAGTGGAAGGGCAAAAGCAGGATATCGAAGATGGGCAACAGCGCGATGCGCAAGGCCCTGTACATGCCTGCGATAGTGGCGATGAAGTGGAATCCGGCGGTGAGTGCGCTGAAGAAACGGCTGGATGCGGGTAAGAAAACGGGAAAAGTCGTGGTGTGCGCGGCGATGAAGAAGCTGCTGCAGCTGGCTTATGGCGTGCTGAAATCGGGTCGTCCGTTCGATGCCGAAATATGTCTTGCCAGGTAACCGGCAAGACGGTATCTACGGGGTGATTGTGCGGTTTTGGACAGCGTGCGCATTTATGCGCACCGGCAGCAGGCAAAAAAAATGCCAGCCCGGGGGCTGGCATTTCGTGACGCATAAAGCCTGATTACATCGCTTTTTTGGTCAGCTCGATGACGCGCAGTTTCGCGATAGCTTTCGCCAGCTCCGCAGAGGCCTGAGCATAGTCCACGTCGCCGTGGCTGCTGTTCATGTGCTCTTCTGCTTTACGTTTCGCTTCCAGCGCGCGCGCTTCGTCGAGGTCTTCACCGCGAATTGCAGTGTCGGCCAGAACGGTCGTGCTGCCCGGCTGTACTTCCAGCACGCCGCCAGAGAGGTAGATATACTCCTCTTCGCCGTGCTGTTTAACGATGCGAATCATACCAGGCTTGATGGCAGTCAGCAGCGGGGCGTGGCCCGGGTAAATACCCAGCTCACCTTCGCTACCTGACACCTGGATACGCTGCACCAGACCGGAGAACATTTGCTGCTCCGCGCTGACCACGTCCAGATGATAAGTCATAGCCATACCACTCCTCCTGGGAAACCGTTATTACAGTTTCTTCGCTTTTTCGACAGCTTCTTCGATCGCGCCGACCATGTAGAACGCCTGCTCTGGCAGGTGGTCGAATTCGCCTTCCATGATGCCTTTGAAGCCACGGATGGTGTCTTTCAGCGTCACGTATTTACCCGGAGAACCGGTGAAGACTTCTGCTACGAAGAACGGCTGAGACAGGAAGCGCTGAATCTTACGCGCACGTGCCACCAGCAGTTTGTCTTCTTCAGACAGCTCGTCCATGCCGAGGATAGCGATGATGTCTTTCAGCTCCTGGTAACGCTGCAGCAGCGACTGAACGCCACGCGCGACGTCGTAGTGCTCCTGACCGACGATCAGCGGATCCAGCTGACGGCTGGTAGAGTCCAGCGGGTCAACGGCCGGGTAGATACCCAGTGACGCGATCTGACGGCTCAGCGTAACGGTTGAGTCTAAGTGAGCAAAGGTGGTTGCTGGTGACGGGTCAGTCAGGTCATCCGCAGGAACGTAAACGGCCTGTACGGAGGTGATTGAACCGGTCTTGGTGGAGGTAATACGCTCCTGCAGCACACCCATCTCTTCAGCCAGCGTTGGCTGATAACCTACCGCCGATGGCATACGACCCAGCAGTGCAGAAACCTCTGTACCGGCCAGGGTGTAACGGTAGATGTTGTCGATGAACAGCAGAACGTCACGGCCTTCATCACGGAATTTTTCCGCCATGGTCAGACCGGTCAGTGCTACGCGCAGACGGTTACCCGGCGGCTCGTTCATCTGGCCATACACCAGCGCTACTTTGTCGATAACGTTGGAGTCAGTCATTTCGTGGTAGAAATCGTTACCCTCACGAGTACGCTCACCCACGCCAGCAAAGACCGAATAACCTGAGTGCTCAGCCGCGATGTTACGGATTAGCTCCATCATGTTTACGGTTTTACCCACCCCCGCACCACCGAACAGACCGACTTTACCGCCCTTCGCGAACGGACACATCAGGTCGATAACCTTGATGCCGGTTTCCAGCAGTTCCTGCGAGTTTGACTGATCTTCATAAGAAGGCGCTGCGCGGTGAATAGAGGAAACCTCTACAGCGCTGCCGTCTTCTTCTTTCAGGTCGCCTTTCATGTCGATTGGCTCACCCAGCACGTTCATGATACGGCCGAGTGTTGCTTTACCAACCGGAACCTGGATAGGTTTTTTCAGGTCGGTGACTTCCAGACCGCGCTTCAGGCCGTCAGAAGAACCCATGGCGATGGTACGCACCACGCCACCGCCCAGCTGCTGCTGAACTTCCAGCACCAGACGAGCATCACCATTTTTTACCTCGAGAGCGCTGTATACCTGCGGTACCGCGTCCTGAGGGAATTCGACGTCAACTACGGCGCCGATAATCTGGACAATCTTTCCAGCTGCCATCTTGAATCCTCTACCTAATACGAGAATATCCGGCCGCGCTCGCGCGACGGGATATATGCCTGGTTAAACCGCGGAGGCTCCCGAGACGATCTCGGTAAGTTCCTGAGTGATGCTGGCCTGACGAGCTTTGTTGTACACCAACTGCAGCTCTTTGATCAGGTTTCCGCCGTTATCGGTTGCCGCTTTCATAGCCACCATACGTGCAGCCTGCTCACTGGCCAGGTTTTCCACCACACCCTGATAAACCTGCGATTCGACATAACGACGCAGCAGGGTATCCAGCAGCGCTTTCGGATCGGGTTCGTACAGGTAATCCCAGGTCTTCGCCTTCATCTCTTCTTCACCTTCCGCTGGCGGTAACGGCAGCAGTTGGGTAATGGTCGGAGTCTGAGACATGGTGTTATTAAACTTATTGCTGACGATATACAGCTTGTCGATGCGGCCTTCATCATAAGCCTGCAACATCACTTTTACCGGGCCGATCAGGTCGGACAGCGCAGGCTTATCGCCCATGCCGGTAACCTGAGCCACGACGTTGCCACCTACAGAGCCGAAGAAAGAAACGCCTTTGGAACCGATAATCGCCAGATCGCTCTGCACGCCTTTATCAGACCAGCCTTTCATTTCTGCCAGCAATTTTTTGAACAGGTTAACGTTCAAACCACCACAAAGCCCGCGGTCAGTCGAAACGACCAGGTAGCCGACGCGCTTAACGTCGCGCTCATCCAGGTAAGGGTGCTTGTATTCCAGATTACCCAGAGCAAGGTGACCAATCACTTTGCGCATGGTATCTGCATACGGACGGCTGGCCGCCATGCGTTCCTGCGTTTTACGCATTTTGGAGGCGGCGACCATTTCCATCGCTTTGGTGATCTTCTGCGTGTTTTTCACGCTTCCGATCTTGGTACGTATTTCTTTTGCGCCGGCCATTAGCTTCTCCTCAAAGCCTTGCGGCCTGCCTTTTCAGACAAGCCGCCAGACATTACCAGGACTGGGTTGCTTTAAACGTTTCGAGGAGGCCTTTCAGCTTCTCTTCGATTTCGTTGTTGTAGTTACCCGCCTGGTTGATTTCAGCCATCAGCTCCGCGTGTTCGCGATCGGCGAACGCCAGCAGAGCGGCTTCGAAGCTGCCGATTTTCGCCAGTTCAACGTCGTTCAGGAAGCCGCGCTCGGCAGCGAACAGTACCAGACCCTGTTGTGCAACAGACATCGGTGCATACTGTTTCTGCTTCAGCAGCTCGGTCACTTTCTGACCGTGGCTCAGCTGTTTGCGCGTTGCATCGTCCAGATCGGAAGCGAACTGAGAGAACGCTGCCAGTTCACGATACTGTGCCAGCGCGGTACGGATACCACCGGACAGTTTCTTGATGATCTTGGTCTGTGCAGCACCACCAACACGGGATACCGAAATACCCGGGTTAACGGCTGGACGGATACCGGAGTTGAACAGGTTCGATTCCAGGAAGATCTGACCATCGGTAATCGAGATTACGTTGGTCGGAACGAACGCAGAAACGTCACCCGCCTGGGTTTCGATGATCGGCAGCGCGGTCAGAGAACCGGTCTGGCCTTTCACTTCACCGTTGGTGAAACGCTCAACGTAGTCAGCGCTTACGCGTGATGCACGCTCCAGCAGACGAGAGTGGAGGTAGAACACGTCGCCCGGGAATGCTTCACGACCCGGCGGACGGCGCAGCAGCAGAGAAATCTGACGGTAAGCAACAGCCTGCTTAGACAGGTCATCATAGACGATCAGCGCATCTTCACCGCGGTCACGGAAGTATTCACCCATCGCGCAACCGGCATACGGAGCCAGGTACTGCAGCGCAGCGGATTCAGAAGCGGAAGCGACAACCACGATGGTGTTAGACAGCGCACCGTGCTCTTCCAGCTTACGTACCACGTTAGAGATGGTAGAGGCTTTCTGACCGATCGCGACGTAGACACACTTGATGCCAGAATCGCGCTGGTTGATGATGGCGTCGATGGCCATCGCAGTTTTACCGGTCTGACGGTCACCGATGATCAGCTCACGCTGGCCACGGCCGATTGGAATCATCGCATCGACAGATTTGTAACCGGTCTGAACAGGCTGGTCGACTGACTGACGGTCGATAACGCCTGGTGCAATCACTTCAACCGGTGAGAAGCCATCGTTGTCGATAGCGCCTTTACCGTCGATCGGTGCACCCAGGGTGTTAACCACGCGGCCCAGCAGGCCACGGCCAACCGGCACTTCCAGGATACGGCCAGTACACTTCACCTTCATGCCTTCGGCGAGGTCAGCGTACGGACCCATCACTACTGCACCTACAGAGTCACGCTCGAGGTTCAGTGCGATAGCGTAACGGTTGCCCGGCAGAGCAATCATCTCACCCTGCATTACATCGGCCAGGCCGTGTACGCGGATGATACCGTCACTTACAGAAACAATAGTACCTTCGTTGTGAGCTTCGCTCACGACATTGAACTGAGCAATGCGCTGCTTGATCAGTTCGCTGATTTCGGTGGAATTCAGTTGCATATGCTCCAGTCCCCTTAAGACTGCAAGACGTCTGCCAGACGGTCAAGACGGCCGCGCACGCTGCCATCAATCACCAGGTCACCCGCACGGATAACCACACCTGCCATTACAGACTTATCAATTTTGCAATTCAGCTTAACTTTGCGTGACAGACGTTTTTCCATCGCGGCGCTGATTTTACTCAGCTGGCTGTCACTCAGCGCACTGGCGGAGATCACATCAACTTCGGCTGTCGCTTCATAAGCGTCACGCAGTTGAATGAACTGTTCCAGTACCGCAGGAAGCGCTGTCAAACGTCCGTTCTCCGCCATAACCTTAATCAGGTTCTGAGCGTGTTCATCAAGTTGATCACCACAGACTGCGTTGAAAGAAGCAGACAAGGCTTCCGGTGCTAATGCACCGGAAAGGAGTTCTGCCATCTGTTCGTTGCGAGCCACTTCTGCGGCAAACGCCAGCATGGTCTGCCAGCGGTCGATACTTTGATGCTCAACAGCAAAGTCAAAAGCTGCTTTGGCGTAGGGGCGAGCTACAGTAATCAGATCAGACATCAGCCCCTCCCTCCTTACAGTTCAGCGACCAGTTTATCAACGATGTCGCTGTTAGCAGCTTCATCCACGGAACGTTCGATGATCTTCTCGGCGCCAGCTAAGGCCAGCAGCGCGACTTGCTTACGCAACTCTTCACGTGCACGTGAGCGCTCGGCTTCGATTTCTGCCTGCGCCTGAGACACGATGCGGTTACGTTCAGTCTCAGCTTCAGTTTTGGCTTCGTCCAGAATCTGGGCACGGCGTTTGTTCGCCTGCTCGATAATGACCTGAGCTTCTTCTTTGGCTTTTTTCAGCTGGTCGGTCGCATTGGCCTGCGCGAGATCCAAATCTTTCTTCGCGCGTTCAGCAGAAGCAAGGCCTTCAGCAATTTCTTTCTGGCGCTTTTCGATGGCAGCCATAATCGGCGGCCATACGTACTTCATGCAGAACGCGACAAACAGGATGAACGCGATGGCCTGGCCGAGGATTGTTGCATTAATGTTCACAGCACAATGCCTCTTATTAAGTTAACTTGCTCTGCCGCTATCAGCGATAAACGGCAGAATCCGTTCCTCATCACACTGCGTGCCATGAGTGAACCACGGCTACAGGCTTTAGGCGACAGCAAACATCACGTAGAGACCCAGACCAACAGCGATCATTGGGATTGCATCCACCAGACCCATTACAACAAAGAACTGCGTACGCAGCAGAGGAATCAGATCCGGCTGACGCGCTGCGCCTTCCAGGAATTTACCTCCGAGGATGCCGATACCGATCGCAGCACCGATTGCCGCCAGACCCATCATCACAGCGGCAGCCATGTACAGCAGATCCATATTCAGGTTTTCCATGACAGTCTCCAGTTTGTTTCAGTTAAAAGCTAAGTTGTTGAGATAAAAATCAATGCTCTTCAGATGCCATCGACAGATAGACAATCGTGAGGACCATGAAAATGAAAGCCTGCAGCGAAATAATCAGGATGTGGAAAATGGCCCATGGCACATTCAGCACCCACTGCGACCACCACGGCAGCAGACCGGCAATCAGGATAAAGATCAGCTCACCCGCATACATGTTGCCGAACAGTCGCAGACCGAGCGAAACCGGTTTAGACAGCAGGCTAACACCTTCAAGAATCAGGTTGATGGGGATGAAGATCGGGTGATTAAAAGGCTGCAGCGTCAGCTCTTTGGCGAAGCCACCTACACCTTTCATTTTGATGCTGTAGAACAGAATCAAAATAAATACGCCCAGCGCCATAGACAGCGTGATGTTCACGTCTGCAGACGGCACGACGCGCAGCGCCGGCAGGCCCAGATAGTGCTCGCCGATAAACGGCAGCAAATCGATAGGCAGCAGATCCATGAAGTTCATCAGGAAGACCCAGACGAAAATCGTCAGAGCCAGCGGGGCGATAACTTTACTCTTACCGTGGTACATGTCGCGGACGTTGCTATCAACAAAGCCAACGACCAGCTCGATAGCCGCCTGCATTTTCCCTGGCACACCGCTGGTGGCACTTTTCGCCACTTTACGGAACAGCACCAGGAACACCAGTCCCAGTACAACAGAGAAAAACATGGAGTCCAGGTTTAACGTCCAGAACGTTGCTGGCGCGTCGTGTGCATTCACCAGCTCGAAAGTACGCAGGTCCATCTGAAGATGTGTCAGATGATGACCTATGTATTCCTGCGGCGTTGAGATCTCTCCTGCGGCCATGATGCCTCTTACCCTTTGTTGTTAATTACAGCCGGCGCGACGATTTGTACCACCAGCACCGATAACCAGGTGATTGCGAGTGGCCAGAAGACCGCTCCAAATCCACCTAACGCCACAACGAGAAAAACAACGGTGGCAAACACCTTGAGCACTTCACCAAAGGCGAAGCTCCAGGCGACACGCCCTTTTGCCGGAGTTTGATCCTGCAGGCGCCAGGCTAAAAACATAAACAGTACGTTTGGCAGCCAGGCTGCCGCACCACCCGCGATGGCAGAGGCGCCCCAGGTGACATCTTTCAGGGCAAATAGCGCACCGATTACGACAAAGGTCACCAGCTGGATCACCAGCACGGTTCGGGCTAATTTCACACTGTAAAGAGACACTGACATGACGCTTAACTCTCCTGCCCCGAACGGGGTATGTCGCGTGTCGTATAAGACTGCCTTTACTCTTTTGAGTCAAGCAGCAAAAGCCGTGCAAATTATACGGGCCGCACCTGCGATTTCAATCGGTAAGTAGCGAAAAGGTGAACAATTATTTAAATTTCTTTCTGGAGGGCTATTTTTCAAAACATCCGCTTCGGCCTGCCTGACGAAACAGGCTTGAAATTGCCCGGCAGACTTGCTTTTAAAGCGTGCTTCAGATCACATTATAAGCACCCCCGGCAGCGATAATTTGCTTTTTAACCCCTGCCGCGCAATTAATCAAACCCGTAATTTACTTTTCTATCAGTGAGATAGAATTATTGTTCCAGGATTAGCGCCAGATTTTCGATAAAAACACTCTATTGACATCACCCACCGCAATAAAAACGTAAAACTGATATTACGTCCGCCGATTTATTGCAGAGTTATATTTTCCGCCGTGATTATTCGGCACAGTAAATACAGCGGTTAAAGTGATGTAACTGATAATGAAATGTGAATTATTCGTTAAATGTAACAGAGGTTTTCGGATAATTTCCGCGGCGGATGTTAACCTGCTTCCCCTGCCCTGTTGAATAAAAGCGTTTATCGTGACGCGTTCAACCGCTGTTTTTTTAGCCGGCTGCTGCGCTAAGCCAAACGGCATGAATCACGATAAATCCACACCGTTTGCGCGACTATTGCCGCCTGATCACCACCAGATGACGCTCACCTTCCAGTTCCGGCACCCGCAGTGGCTCAATTTTTTCGATGGCGAAGCCGGCAGGCAGCGCGGCAATTTCGTCATCCGGCCTGACGCCTTTCAGTGCATAGAAGTGGCCTGTCGCGCCCGGCAGATGATGACACCAGTTCAGCATGTCCTCCAGCGACGCGAAGGCGCGGCTGATCACCCCGTCAAACGGCGGCTCAGCCGGGAACTCTTCCACCCGGCTCTGCACCGGCGTGACGTTAGTAAGCCCTAACTCATGTTGCACCTGACGCAGGAAACGCACGCGTTTCCCGAGGCTGTCCAGCAGCGTAAAGTGCGCCTGCGGGCGGACAATCGCCAGCGGGATCCCCGGCAGGCCCGGTCCGGTACCGACATCAATAAAGCGCTCACCCTGCAGGTGGGGTTCTACCACGATGCTGTCGAGAATGTGGCGCACCAGCATCTGCTGCGGATCGCGCACCGAGGTCAGGTTGTAGGCTTTATTCCACTTGTGCAGCAGTTCGACATAACCCACCAGCTGCTGTTTTTGCTGATCGGAGAGGGAAATGTTTGCCGCTTGCAGCAGCCGGGAGAGTTTATTAATCACGACGAGAATTCCATTAACAGGGGCGAGCATGCCCGCCCCGGGGGTCGATCAGGCGCTTTTACGCAGCAGGCCCTGTTTTTTCAGGTAAATCAGCAGAATTGAAATTGCCGCCGGCGTGATGCCGGAAATACGCGATGCCTGGCCAATGGAAGTCGGTTTGTGGTCGTTGAGTTTGGCGATCACTTCATTCGACAGTCCATTCACCTGGCGATAGTCGAGGTCGGCCGGGAGTAAGGTGTTTTCATTGCGCTGCTGGCGATCGATCTCCTCCTGCTGACGCGCGATGTAACCTTCATACTTCACCTGAATCTCTACCTGCTCTGCGGCCTGCTCATCCGCCAGCGCCGGACCGTAGCTCGGCAGCGACATCAGCAGTTCGTAGGTCATCTCCGGACGACGCAGCAGATCTTCCGCGCTGGCTTCTTTGGTGAGCGGCGCGCTGATTACCGTGTTCACTTCGCTGACGTTTTCAGACTTCGGATGCACCCACAGGTCACGCAGACGCTGACGCTCCTGCTCAATCGCTTCCAGCTTCTGGTTATAGCGAGCCCAGCGCGCGTCGTCGACCAGGCCGAGTTCACGTCCGGTTTCGGTCAGGCGCAGATCGGCGTTATCTTCACGCAGCATCAGACGATACTCGGCGCGCGAGGTAAACATGCGATACGGCTCTTTGGTGCCCAGCGTACACAGATCGTCGACCAGCACGCCAAGATAGGCCTGATCGCGACGCGGCGCCCAGCCCTCTTTGTCCGCTGACTGACGCGCAGCGTTAAGGCCGGCCAGCAGCCCCTGCGCCGCCGCTTCTTCATAACCGGTGGTGCCGTTGATCTGGCCGGCAAAGAACAGGCCGTGGATAAATTTACTCTCCAGCGTCGGCTTGAGATCGCGCGGATCGAAGAAGTCGTACTCGATGGCGTAGCCCGGGCGCACGATCTTCGCGTTCTCCAGACCTTTCATCGAGCGCACGATCTGCATCTGCACATCAAACGGCAGGCTGGTGGAGATACCGTTCGGGTAGATTTCGTTGCTGGTCAGCCCTTCCGGCTCAAGGAAAATCTGATGTGCGTTACGATCGGCAAAGCGCATCACTTTGTCTTCAATCGACGGGCAGTAGCGTGGCCCGATCCCCTCGATGATCCCGGCATACATCGGGCTGCGATCGAGGTTATTGCGGATCACTTCATGTGTCTGCTCATTGGTGTGGGTTATCCAGCATGGCACCTGCTGCGGATGCTGTCCGGCATGGCCCATAAACGAGAACACCGGCATCGGGTCATCCCCGTGCTGCGGCGTTAGCACCGAAAAGTCGATGGTGCGGGCATCGATACGCGGTGGCGTACCGGTTTTCAGGCGGTTTACGCGCAGCGGCAGCGCACGCAGACGTTTAGCCAGCGGAATCGACGGAGGATCGCCTGCACGACCACCGCTGTAGTTATCGAGGCCGATGTGGATTTTGCCGTCCAGGAAAGTGCCCACCGTCAGAACGACGGTTTTCGCCCGGAACTTCAGGCCCATCTGGGTCACGGCGCCGACAACGCGATCGTTCTCCACAATCAGATCATCAACCGCCTGCTGGAAGATCATCAGGTTCGGCTGGTTTTCCAGCGCAGTGCGTACCGCCTGGCGATACAGTACCCGGTCTGCCTGTGCACGCGTGGCACGCACCGCCGGGCCTTTGCTGGCGTTTAGTATCCTAAACTGAATACCGGCCTGATCGATCGCGCTGGCCATCAAACCGCCTAAGGCATCCACTTCCTTAACCAGGTGTCCTTTCCCGATGCCACCGATCGCCGGGTTACAGGACATTTGTCCTAGCGTATCAATATTATGGGTGAGTAACAGGGTTTGCTGACCCATTCGGGCAGCGGCCATCGCGGCTTCTGTGCCCGCATGACCACCACCGATTACGATGACGTCAAAAGGATCTGGATAAAACATGAAGTGGGTCCTCGTTAGTGTTCGGACAGGGATCGTTGCCCTGGGCGGTGGATTCTACTGAAATTCTGTTCAGGGCGAAAGTCGCGGGATCCTGCGGTTTAAAAGAAAGGATCTTAAGTCTTTTATATGATCTCTCTGTTAGATCTCTTATTAGGATCGCCCCTGTCTGTTGATAACCCGGAAAAGCGCTGTGGCAACAGGGGATTAGCGAGGATCGTTTACTGTGAATGATCGGTGATCCTGATCCGTATAAGCTGAGATCAACTTTGCTACTTATACACAGCGTAAAAAAGCATCAGCGGTTGTTCTTTGGATAACTACTGGTTATACGCATGAAATAACGGATCTTATCCACAGAGCGACGCAGGTAAAAGGCGATAAAAAAGCGGAATCAACTGGGGATCGACATAAATACCCGATCCCCGACCAGCAAAGATCGTCTTAAATCTGCGGGTGCCAGCTGGCAACCCACACTTCCGCCGGATCTTCCGGAATCTCATGTTCCAGCACGTCGATCTCCAGCCGATCGCCAATACGTTTGGCACCCAGCTGCGTTAACGTCGTCTCCAGCAGTTTGATCGCACCGCAGAACAGATCGTATTCATGATTACCGATACCCACTGCGCCAAAGCGTACGCCTGACAGATCCGGCTGGCTCTCCTGCAGCGCTTCATAAAACGGCAGCAGGTTGTCCGGCAGTTCGCCGGCACCGTGCGTTGAGCTGACAATTAGCCAGACGCCCTCCTGCGGCACCTCATCCAGCTCGGGTCCGTGCAGCAGTTCGGTTGAAAAGCCCGCTTCCTGCAGTTTCTCTTCCAGATGTTCAGCGACATATTCGGCGCTGCCAAGGGTACTGCCACTGATTAAGGTAATATCGGCCATGATGCTCTCCCGCACTAAAGGCGAGCATTGTACGCTGTGATCAAGCGGTGATCCACCTGTGGAAAACAGGGTTAATCGTCGATAGCATCAGGCGACAAGGCGCATCACAAAAGCGATCCGCCCGGGATAAGGTTATGCACAGCGGGGAAGCCGATCACGGCTTGATGGTGCGCATGATCGGGTTTTGCAGGGAGATCAGCGTTTCGGTGGACTGGATTTCATCAATGGTCTGGATCTTGTTGATCAGCACCTGCTGCAGCGCGTCAATGGAGCGGCACATCACTTTAATAAAGATGCTGTAGTGGCCGGTGGTGTACCAGGCTTCAACCACTTCATCCAGCGCTTCCAGTTTGCTGAGCGCGGCCGGATAGTCGCGCGCGCTTTTCAAAATGATGCCGATAAAACAGCAGACATCAAATCCGAGCTGCCGTGGATCGATCTCCACGCGCGTACCCAGAATAATCCCCGCCTGACGCATCTTCTCGACGCGCACGTGAATCGTGCCGGGGCTGACGTTGAACTGCTTGGCGAGTTCGGCGTACGCGGTGCGCGCGTTTTGCAGCAGCGCATTTAAAATGCCGCGGTCGAGATTATCCAGTTGCAGGTGTTCCGCCATCATCCATCCTCATTAGGTTCGTCTTCTCTGAACAGGGAGAATGTGCAGCAAATTAGCGGGACAGGCAAGGCGCAGACAGCGGAGCTGCCGCTGTCTGCACGCTTTTTAGCGCTTACGCCACAGCGTCAGCTGGGCCTGTGTGTGCTGGAACTTACGCGCGGTTTCGCGAATCACAAACGGCACGTCCTGCGGCGGCGCAACCTCCTCAAAGGCATCGCGCAGCAGCCGTTGCAGTGCCTGCCAGGTGGTGAGCGCTTCACCGTTTTCACGGAAACCGCCCAGCCAGTTCTCCTTCGGCGTGAACTCTTCCAGCCAGGTGTAAGGTGAGGAGATGGCCAGCAAACCGCCGGAGCGGATCATCGGCGTGATGTCCTGCAGGAAGCGCTTCGGCTGGCGCAGGCGATCGATCAGGTTAGAGGCCAGTACCAGATCGTAGCCATCGGGCTGCGGTTTCAGGTTACAGGCATCGCCCTGCACAAACTGAATGCGCTGCGCCAGGGACTCATCGAAACCAAACTCTTTCAGCCGCACCTGGCGATACTCCACCAGCTCTCCCTCTTCCGGCACCACGTAACGGAAATCCTCGCCCGAGGTCAGCTGCAGCGCCACGTCGATAAAGCGCGCCGAGTAATCCATGCCGGTGACCGCAGCAAAATGGCGCGCCAGTTCAAAGCTGGCACGACCGGTGGCGCAGCCGATATCCAGCGCGTGGCCACGCTGCGCGCAGTGCGGCAGCACGATATCGACCAGCGCCGCCGCGTAGTTCGGCACACCGTAATAGCCGGGGCCGTACTGGAAGTCGAGGTACTGCGATACCATGCTGTCGGTTTCATACGGATTCAGCGCCATGCTCTCCTGATGCGAGGAAACCACGTAGCGGAAACCGGCATGCTGGAAGAAGTGGCGCCGGAAGGCGTAGCGTGAGGATTTCAGCGCTTCGTTGCCGGTGGAGATCCAGCTGCCGCCTTTGATCAGCGCATGTTTGCCGTCAAAGGTGGGCGTGGAGAAATCGTCATACAGCGGATGTACCCTGAAGCCTTCAAAGCCGTTGGTCGGCGTGGTGGTCCACTGCCAGACGTTGCCGACAATGTCGAAGAAGTCACCCTGGGTAAAGTGGTCTACCGGACAGGAAGAGGCCCAGCGGGCAAGATTGATGTTGCCCGGCGCGTCGATCCAGTCCGGCTGATCGCCGGCAACCTGCTCGCGCAGCTGCATCCACTCGGCTTCGCACGGCAGCTGGATCGCTTTGCCGCTCTCTTCCGCCAGCCAGCGGCAGAATGCCGCGGCTTCCAGCTGATTCACTTCGGCGGGCCAGTCCCACGGCATCGCCACTTCTTCGGTCATCAGGCGCAGCCGGAGATCGTCAGGTTGCGCGATGTCGCCGACCCAGAAAGTCGGCATCTGCGGCTGGGCAAACTCGCGCCAGCCCCAGCCTTCGTCATCCCACCAGCGGCGTTCGTTATAGCCGTTGGCGGCAATAAAATGAAAGAACTCGGCGTTGCTCACCAGCATTTTGCTGGCTTTGAACGGTTTCAGCTCAGTTGTAAGGCTGCCGTATTCATTATCCCAGCCGTAGGTATCATCGGTTTTACCCTGCGTGACGCGTCCGCCTGGCATCGCCACCAATGTATTGGCCGGTACCGAGGCACGATCGTGGCGCGCCTGCGGACACGCCGGCCAGTGCGGCTGCGGTTTAACCCACTCAAGCGGCAGCTGGCGGATCAGCACGCTGGAGGTTTCGAGGTGAATACGCTCATGCTCAATGCCCATCAGAATCACCCACGCCGGGCTGTCCCAGTCAATCGGCAGCTCCAGCGGCATGGTGCGGATGAATTCACTTACCACGGTTTTCACTTTACCACGGTAGTCGCGCACCTCGGCTACGTCCGGCCAGCTGTAATGGCTGTCGTCGAGATCGTCCCAGCTCATCTCATCCACGCCGATCGCCATCATCGCCTCGATGCGATCGTCAATGCGCTGCTGCAGATAACCGCCCGCCATCAGCTTATTAATGTAGAAAGTAGCGGTATGGCCAAAGTAGAAGATCAGCGGATGGCGCAGGGTGATGGCTTTATTAAAGTACGCGCGCTCATCGGCGAGGCAGTCGAACAGGCTTTCGTACAGCTCCCAGGTCTGGGTGAAATAGGCCAGCAGTTCGGCGCGTTTGGCGTCGCTGCTGCTGCCGGAAAGCCGGACGGTGCGGGTGGGCGCAGGCAATTGATCGTGAAGATGAGCGGTTGTCACAGTGAACTCCGTAAGCTGATTAAACACAGCGGGTAATTCACTATAGCAAATTAGCATTTCTGCCTGATGAATTAGCGTTTCCAGCGGCGCAGCAGGCGGCTTTTCAGGCCGGTATCGAAGCGCCAGATGTGATCGAAAATGCGCAGAATGCCGGGTTTGCCGTGCGCCGACATCGCCACGGCGTGGAAGCGTTGCTGGTGGTGACGCTGGCGCTGTTTAATAGTGCTGACGATGTCGTCCGGCAGACGCTGGGCGATAAAATCGGAAACGATCACCGCATCGGCTTCCTGCCACTGACTGCCCTCCATACGCGTGACCACCGCAGACAGGCAGGCGGCCAGATCGGTGCCGCCGCGAAAACGCTGGCTGAGAAAACGGATTGCCTGCTCGATGCCGTTATCCGCGGTCAGCTCGTAGCCAATCACTTCGTGAGCAAACAGCATGATGTAGCAGCGCCGCCTGTCGGCCAGCGCCACCTTCAGCAGCGCCAGACAAAACGCTTTGGCGCAGCGTTCATTGAAACCGCCCATCGAACCAGAGGTATCCACGCAGACGATGAACGGGCCGCGCGGCTGTGCTTCGTGCTGCTGATGGCTGGCCGGGCGCAGCGTCACTTTCTCGTGCCAGGCATCGCCCTGTAACCGGTAGGTCAGCAGGCGTTTCTCCACCAGCCGGCGATAAAACTCCAGCTCCAGTTCGCTGATGCTCAGCGCCGCCAGTTCCGGCGGCAACAGACGCAGCACATCGTCGCTCTGATGGATGCCGCTGACCTCTTCCGGCACGTTGTCCGGCTCGCGCACCAGCTGATGAAACGCTTCCAGCGGCGCATCCTGTGACGGTACCGATTTCGCTTCGCGGCTGCGTCCCAGCTGCTGCGCCAGTTTCATCAGTTCCGGCTGCTGGGCGAGGAAATCGCCGTACTGCACAATCAACTCATAGTCGCCATGCTGCAGCGGTGCCTTGCTCAGATCCCACAGGCGTCCGGCGGCGGCTTCGTCGTCATCGGTCAGAATCGGCGCCAGCTGGCCGCTGATGGCCATGCGCTGCTGCAGCTCAGCCATCAGGCGTTCCCGCTGCTCTTCCAGCAGGGTTTCGTTCAGCGTCAGGGTTTGCAGCGTCAGGCTCAGGCGCCAGCGCTGCAGGAACAGCGTGTGCTGCGCATTGCTCAGCTGGGCGCTGTCGGTATGCAGCAGCAGTTTGCTGGCCTCTTCGATAAACGGGGACGGCAGCGCTTTCAGCTGCGTCATGATGGCGGGCAGTTGCTCACTGAAGGCGTGGCTGCTGAGCAGCTGCATCTGCTGGAAGAGCTGAAATTCGCGCGCCAGCGCGTCCGGCACCGGCGTGGTTTTCATCTGGGCGGCAATCTCGGCGCGCCAGCGCGGCAGCTCGCCCATCATCGCCTGTTTCAGGCGCGGAAATTTTTCAAAGAACAGCGCCAGCTGTGGCGAGGCCAGCAGTGCCACAATCAGCTCTTCGATCAGCTCGGTTTCGCAAATCGACAGCAGCGTGCTGAGCGTCTCCAGCGAGATCATTTTCTCGCCTGTTTCAGCTGTTCCGCCACATCCTGCAGGCTGGTTTCGATGCGTGCCAGCCAGTCGTCGCTGATAAACAGGCAGCGCTGGTGCTGGCTAAACAGCGTGCGCTGCGCGCGCAGCTGGGCCTCCAGCGCGTCGTACTCTTCAATGATTTCCTGCGGCACGTCGCTGCTGCTGGCGGCACCCGGCAGCGTCAGGCGCGTGGACTGCAGGCTGACGTCGCGCAGCGTCAGACAGTGGTGCGCATCCACCAGCAGGTCGAGCGTCTGGCCAAAGCCGATGCCGTTGAGCTTGCCGCGGATCTCGCCCGCTTTCAGCAGCCACTGATTGAGCGCATCGCGTGCCACCACCACGTGCGTGACCTGCATGTCGTGCAGCGTCAGCGGCTGTTGCAGCATCAGGGTCAGCTGTTCGTCCGTGATCGAGGCCGGTAATTCATAGTGCGGTTTGCGGCTGAACATGCCGCTGTGCTTCTCCAGCGTCAGCGCCTGCGCCACGCTCTGCTGCTGTTGCAGCGCCAGCCGGCGCGCTTTGATCTGCTGCAGCGTGTGCAGCATCGCCTGCTGCTGCCACGCGTGCTGCGTCATCAGCGCATCAATTTCACGGTCCAGCAGCTGCATCGACGCCACGTCGTGCCACAGGCAATCTTTCAGCAGGATCAGATCAAGCGGGGCAATCGCCACACGGCCGCTGTAAAACGCGCTGGCCTGCAGCAGATGGATGGCTTTTTTCCAGCGGCGGTCGGAGATATACGGCGCCTCTGGCAGGTTCTCCAGCTGCTGGCGCAGCTGATAGATCAGTTCAAACACATGATCGGGCAGGCTGACCTGGCTGATGCCTTTCTGCCACTGCTGATACTCTTCATCGCTG
The DNA here is from genome assembly GCF_043529865.1 of Pantoea sp. SGAir0418. Taxonomy (NCBI): domain Bacteria; kingdom Pseudomonadati; phylum Pseudomonadota; class Gammaproteobacteria; order Enterobacterales; family Erwiniaceae; genus Pantoea; species Pantoea sp. SGAir0418. The sequence continues at coordinate 4,053,711 of NZ_CP027911.1, read as the reverse complement.
ATGCACAGCGATTCCGCCACCGGGTTGGCGTTTTCATCCTGCTGGTGGGTCAGCATGCTGCGGAAGTTCTGCTTTTCATGCACGTTGTCGAGCCACAGCCGGATCAGCATACGGTCGTACAGCGCTTCCAGACCGCTGTCGGCCTCCGGCAGTTCGTTGGAGGCGGTGACCAGCAGACGCATCGGGATCGGCTCTTCGCTGTCGCCGTTGCGGAAGCGACGTTCGTTAATGGCGGTGAGCAGCGTATTGAGAATCGCCGGACCGGCTTTCCAGATCTCATCCAGAAAGACAATTTCGGCATCCGGCAGATAGCCTTTGGTCAGACGCTGGTAGCGTCCTTCATCTTTCAGCGCCTGGATCGACAGCGGGCCAAACACCTCTTCAGGCGTGGAAAAACGGGTCATCAGGTATTCAAAGGCACGGGCGTGCTGGAAGGCGTATTTCAGGCGGCGGGCAATCAGGCTCTTGGCGATGCCCGGTGGCCCAAGCAGAAACACGCTTTCGCCGCTCAGCGCTGCCAGCAGGCAGAGACGAATGGCATGATGCCGTTCATACAGCCCTTTCTCCAGGGCATTGCTGAGGCGAGAAATTCTTTCTGCCAAAAGATGGGGTTGAGCCATAATCACATCATTGTCCTTCTGATCCTGGTGCCGTCATATTCTGGCGAGCGCAATACTCTACTGTTTATCATGCGTGAAAGCGTTGATAGCCGTCAGCTTTTTTGTTTCAGAAGGTTGAGGTGAGGCAAATCGCGGGTTTTCAGCGCATTTCGCGCCGATTTTCGGCGAAAAAACGCTGCACAGACGGCGTAATGCCAGACGGTAAAAGTAGGTTTTTTCGGGAATATGTGCATACTGTGCGCTTTTTGATGATCTGAGCGCCGGGCTGAGGCCTGCGCGGCTCCAACAAAAGACAACTTATGAGCTCGGATAAGAAACAGTCCCTTGGCGCAGTCACTCTGGCGGCGATCGGCGTGGTGTATGGCGATATCGGTACCAGCCCGCTCTATACCCTGCGCGAGTGTCTCTCTGGTCAGTTCGGCTTTGGCGTGGAACGCGAGGCGGTGTTTGGCTTTCTGTCGCTGATCTTCTGGCTGCTGATTCTGGTGGTTTCGCTTAAATACATCAGTTATGTGATGCGCGCCGACAACGCCGGTGAAGGCGGGATCCTGACGCTGATGTCACTGGCGGGCCGCAATACCGGCGCACGCGCCACGGCGATTCTGGTGATCATGGGGCTGATTGGCGGCAGCTTCTTCTACGGGGAAGTGGTGATCACGCCGGCGGTATCCGTGCTTTCGGCCATCGAAGGGCTGGAGATCGCCGCGCCGAGCCTCGATAGCTACATTGTGCCGCTGGCGATTGCGGTACTGACGCTGCTGTTTGTGATTCAGAAACACGGCACCGGTATTGTCGGTAAGCTGTTTGCGCCGGTGATGCTGCTGTGGTTCATCATTCTGGCGGTGCTGGGTGCGCGCAGTATCATCAATAATCCCGAGGTGCTGCACGCCATGAACCCGTACTGGGCGCTGCACTTCTTTATTCAGTACAAAACGGTATCGTTCTTCGCGCTGGGCGCGGTGGTGCTGGCGATCACCGGCGTTGAAGCGCTGTATGCCGATATGGGCCACTTTGGTAAGTTTCCGATTCGCCTGGCATGGTTTGTGGTGGTGCTGCCGTCGCTGGTGCTCAACTATTTCGGCCAGGGCGCGCTGCTGCTGGAGCATCCGGAGGCCATCAAAAACCCGTTCTTCCTGCTGGCGCCGGACTGGGCGCTGATTCCGATGCTGATTCTCGCGACGCTGGCCACGGTGATCGCCTCGCAGGCGGTGATCTCCGGCGTATTCTCGCTGACGCGCCAGGCGGTGCGTCTTGGCTATCTGCCGCCGATGCGCATCGTGCACACGTCCGAAGAGGAATCCGGCCAGATTTATATTCCGGTGATCAACTGGCTGCTCTATTTCTCTGTGGTGATTGTAATCGTCGGCTTTGAGCACTCCAGCAATCTGGCGGCCGCCTACGGGATTGCGGTGACCGGTACCATGGTGCTGACCGCCATTCTGTGTTCAACGGTGGCGATTCAGAACTGGCACTGGAATCGCTACCTGGTGGTGCTGATTCTCATCGCGATGCTGTGCATCGACGTTTCGCTGTTCTCCGCTAACCTGGTCAAAGTATTCTCCGGCGGCTGGCTGCCGCTGACGCTGGCGCTGATGATGTTTATCGTGATGACCACGTGGAAGAGCGAGCGCTTCCGCCTGCTGCGTCGTATGCATGAGCATGGCAATTCACTGGAGGCGATGATCGCCTCGCTGGAGAAATCGCCGCCGGTGCGCGTGCCGGGCACGGCGGTCTACATGTCACGGGCGCTCAATGTCATCCCCTTTGCCATGCTGCATAACCTGAAGCACAACAAGGTGCTGCACGAGCGCGTGGTGCTGCTGACGCTGCGTACCGAAGATGCGCCTTATGTGCACAACGTGCGTCGCGTGACCATTGAGCAGCTGTCGCCCACCTTCTGGCGCGTGGTGGCAAGCTACGGCTGGCGTGAAACGCCGAACGTCGAGGAGATTTTCCACCGCTGCGGTCTCGAAGGGCTCAACTGCCGCATGATGGAAACCTCGTTCTTTATGTCACACGAGTCGCTGATCATCGGCAAACGCCCGTGGTATCTGCGTCTGCGCGGCAAGCTATTCCTTGCGCTGCAGCGCAACGCCCTGCGCGCGCCGGATCAGTTTGAAATTCCGCCGAACCGGGTGATCGAGCTCGGTACTCAGGTCGAAATCTGACGCATCGCGCGTCACCAGCTGAGGGTGACGCGCAGCCCCTGCGGCTGCACCGCGCTGAAGGTCAGCCGGATGCCGTGCAGCTGAGCCACATTTTTCACAATCGACAAGCCAAGCCCGCTGCCGGTTTGCGCCTGCCCCGGCGGTCGCCAGAAGCGTTCGCCCAGCCGCGCCAGCTGCTCTGCGCTGACGCCCGGTCCGTTATCCGCGATCTCCAGCCTGCGCGCGCTGAGCCGCAGCTGAATCTCACTGCCGGACGGCGTGTAGCGCAGCGCGTTATCCAGCAGATTGCGCAGCAGTAAACCCAGCAGCAGTGGATGACCGTTCATCACCGGTTCCGCGTCAGCCGTCAGCGTCAGCCTGGTGTGCTGCGCTGCCGCCTGCGCCTGGTGTTCAGTCACCAGCTGATGCAGCAGCGGCGCGATGGGCACCGGCTGAAATTCGCTGCGCAGATCGTCCGCTTCGACCCGCGACAGCGTCAGCAGCTGATCGACCAGCCGCGTGGCGCGCAGGATGCCGCTGTCGAGCTGCTGCAGCGCATGGTTGCGCATCGCCTCGTCATCGCCGGCCAGCTGAATCACCTCACTCTGCACGCGCAGCGCTGCCAGCGGGCTGCGCAGCTCGTGCGCCGCATCGGAGGTAAAGCGCCGTTCGCGCTGGACCAGCTGTGCCATGCGGGCAAACAGGCCATTCAGCGCCGCCACCAGCGGCTTCACCTCCAGCGGCAGGCGCTGCGGCGTCAGCGGCGCAGCCTCATCCGGCGCGCGCTGCTGCAGTGATGCGGTCAGGCGTTTCAGCGGACGCAGCTCAAACCACACCAGCGCCAGCAGCAACAGCAGCATCAGCGGCATGGCCACCAGCCACGGCAGCAGGCTGCTCAGTGCCAGATCGCGCGTCATATCATCGCGATATTCCCACTCCTGTCCGACCACCACGCGCCACTGCTTATCGGCTGACGTCAGCCACAGCAGCCGCCAGCGATCGTCATCGCCGCGCAGGCGACCATCGTGGAAGCCGTCACGATCCGCTGTAAACTGCAAATCGCGGCCGTTTTCGCCGTCGTTCAGCAGCGGTTTGCCGTCGGCGCTGAACAGCGCAAAGGCCAGCGCGTCGTCATCCTGATCGCCGCGATGGTGGCGCAGAATCGCTTTGGTTTTTGGCAGCGAGGCGGCCTGCAGGCGACTGGCATCCAGCGCCAGCAGGCGTTTGGCGAACAGCATCTGCTGGGTATCAAACAGCTCATTAACGGTGTCGCGCGTCTGCTGCCATGCGCTAAAGGTGGCGCTGGCTCCACACAGAATAATTAACAGCAGAAAGCCAATGGCCAGTCGCAGGAACAGACTCATTCTGCCGCTCCCAGCGTGTAGCCAATACCGTGCACGGTGCGGATGAACTGACTGCCGAGCTTTTTACGCAGATGGTGGATGTGCACTTCGACCGCGTTACTGGAGACGTCGTCGTCCCAGTTGTACAGTTTCTCCTCCAGCTGTGCGCGCGTCAGTACGCGACCGGGATTGCGCAGGAACAGCTCCAGCAGCGCCAGCTCACGGCTTTTCAGGCTGAGCGGTTCGCCATCAAACGTCACGCTGTGGCTGCCGGGAGCCATCACCACCCTGCCGTGACGCAGCTCCGGCTGCAGCTGACCGTGACGGCGACGAATCAGCGCCTGCAGACGTGCGGCCACCTCCGTCAGCGCAAACGGCTTACACAGATAGTCGTCGGCACCGAGTTGCAGGCCCTGCACGCGCTGGTCCAGCGCATCGCGTGCAGTGAGGATCAGCACCGGGACATCCGCGCCCTGCTCACGCCACTGACGCAGGATGTCCAGCCCGTCGCGCTCCGGCAGCGACAGGTCCAGCACCACGGCATCCCACGGTGCCGCGTTGAGCGCCTGAAATCCGGCTTCGCCGCTGACAAACCAGTCGACGCTGAAACCCAGTTTGGTCAGGCCGACCTTCAGGCCATCGCCAATCAGCGTATCGTCTTCAATTAATAAAATGCGCATGCGTTTCTCCCGGTTATCTGGGGGTTTATACGAAGCAGATGCGCGCTTGTACAGCGTCATTCGCCCGTTTTGGCTTATTTTTCCCCTCTTTTTTTCCCTTAAGATCCTGTTAAGAACCCTGTGGTGAAATAGCTCCCGTAATCCGCACAGACATGGAAATGAGGTGAAAAATGAAAAAGAGTGCAGCGCTGTTCGCCATTATCGCCCTGGCAGCAACCCCGGTGTTAGCCGCCCAGCAGGGTGGCTTTGTCGACCCTAACGCGCCAGCCGCTCAGGCTAAAGCCGGCGGTTTTAAGGCCGATAACAGCAGTGTGGTGACGGTAAAACAGGCCGAAGAGATGAAGGATGACAGCTGGATCACCGTGCGCGGCCAGCTTGATAAGCAGATCGGCGATGAAGATTATCTGTTCCGCGACAGCAGCGGCAGCATGAAAGTGGAGATCGACCACAAACGCTGGAACGGCCAGACCATTACGCCGAAGGATCAGGTCGAGCTGACCGGCGAACTGGATAAGGATTTCAATTCGATTGAACTGGACGTTAAACAGGTGCGTAAACTGCCCTAACCTCCCCTGCGGAGCCACGTCGCGGGCTCCGCCATCCCGCCAAACTCAAATTTTCCCCGGCCCAGGCGAAACGTTTCGATGGCGATCACATTTCCGTGATGCCGTCATTGAGTTGCCATGTACATTTAATACACTGCCAGACAGCGAAACGTTTCGCTGTGGAGTGGAATAAATGAAAAAAGGTCGCCTGTTAAACGCTGAAGTCTCTCATGTGATTGCCCGCCTCGGGCATACCGATACGCTGACGATTGCCGATGCGGGCTTGCCGATCCCGGCCGGTCCACAGCGCATCGATCTGGCGCTGACGCCCGGTACGCCCGATTTTTTACAAGTTGTGGAGGTCATCACGCAGGAGATGCAGGTTGAGAGCGCCCTGATAGCGGAGGAGATCCAACAACACAATCCGCAACTCCACAGCCAGCTGATCGCCGTGCTCGAAGCCTTGCAACAGCACCAGGGGAATGTGATTAGCGTTCGTTACACCAGCCATGAACAGTTCAAACAACACACTCAGCGCAGTCAGGCGGTCATTCGCAGCGGAGAGTGCTCTCCGTATGCGAATGTCATCCTGAGCGCGGGCGTCACTTTCTGAGGCCGCTATGCAACCGTTATTGCAACTCAGGGGAATTGAAAAATCATTTCCCGGCGTGAAGGCGCTCAACGGCGCGTCGCTGGCGGTCTATCCCGGGCGCGTGATGGCGTTAGTGGGAGAGAACGGCGCGGGCAAATCCACCATGATGAAGGTGCTGACCGGCATCTACAGTATGGACGCCGGTTCGCTGCACTGGCTGGGAAAAGAAGTGACGTTCTCCGGGCCGAAAGCGTCTCAGGAAGCCGGCATCGGCATCATCCATCAGGAACTGAACCTGATCCCGCAGCTGACCGTTGCGGAAAATATTTTCCTCGGCCGTGAATTCGTTAACCGCTTTGGCCGCATCGACTGGAAACAGATGTATGCCGCGGCGGATGCGCTGTTAAAGCGCCTCAATCTGCGCTTCAGCAGCCACAAGCTGGTGGGCGATCTGTCGATTGGCGACCAGCAAATGGTAGAGATTGCCAAAGTACTCAGCTTCGAGTCGCAGGTCATCATTATGGATGAACCGACCGATGCGCTGACCGATACCGAAACCCTGTCGCTGTTCCGCGTCATCAATGAGCTGAAAGCGCAGGGCTGCGGCATTGTTTATATCTCCCACCGCATGAAAGAGATCTTTGAGATTTGCGATGACGTCACCGTGTTCCGCGACGGTCAGTTTATTGCCGAGCGCGCGGTGGGCGATCTCAGCGAAGAGAGCCTGATCGAAATGATGGTTGGCCGCAAGCTTGAGGATCAGTATCCGCATCTCGATCAGACACCGGGCGAGGTGCGGCTGCGGGTCGAGCACGTTAGCGGACCGGGCGTAGAAGATGTCAGCTTTACCCTGCGTAAGGGCGAGATTCTGGGCATCTCCGGTCTGATGGGCGCGGGCCGCACCGAATTAATGAAGGTGCTGTACGGCGCGCTGCCGCGTACGCACGGCAAAGTGACGCTTAACGGCCGCGAGATTGTCACCCGCTCGCCGCAGGACGGCCTGGCCAACGGCATCGTCTATATCTCGGAAGACCGTAAGCGTGACGGGCTGGTGCTCGGGATGTCGGTCAAAGAGAACATGTCGCTGACCGCGCTGCGCTACTTCAGCCGCGCCGATGGCGGCCTGAAGCACGCCGAAGAGCAGCTGGCGGTGGGCGATTTTATTCGCCTGTTCAATGTGAAAACGCCGTCAATGATGCAGCCGATCGGTCTGCTGTCCGGCGGTAATCAGCAAAAAGTGGCGATTGCGCGTGGCCTGATGACGCGCCCGGATGTGCTGATCCTCGACGAGCCGACGCGCGGCGTCGATGTCGGGGCGAAAAAAGAGATCTATCAGTTAATTAACCAGTTTAAAGCCGAAGGGCTGAGCATCATCCTGGTGTCGTCGGAAATGCCGGAAGTGCTGGGCATGAGCGACCGCATTCTGGTGATGCATGAAGGCCATCTGAGTGGCGAATTTTCCCGTGAGCAGGCTACTCAGGAATCCCTGATGGCAGCGGCGGTCGGTAAGCAACACAGCGAGGAGTTAGTTGTATGAGTGCCCAAACCTTACCTGCCAGCCGTCGCTGGTTCAGCAAAGCCTGGCTGCTGGAGCAGAAATCGCTGATCGCGCTGATTGTGCTGATCGCCGTGGTTGCCAGCCAGAGCCCGAACTTCTTCACGCTGCCCAACATGTTCAACATCCTGCAGCAGACGTCGGTCAACGCCATCATGGCGGTGGGCATGACGCTGGTGATTCTGACCTCAGGTATCGACCTTTCGGTCGGCTCGCTGCTGGCGCTGACCGGCGCGGTAGCGGCATCGATTGTCGGGCTGGAAGTTAATGCGCTGGTGGCCGTGGCGGCATCGCTGGCGCTCGGTGCCTTCATTGGTGCCATTACCGGTGTGATTGTGGCACGCGGCAAGGTGCAGGCGTTTATCGCTACGCTGGTGATGATGCTGCTGCTGCGCGGCGTCACCATGGTTTACACCAACGGCAGTCCGATCAACACCGGCTTCAGCGATAACGCCGATCTGTTTGGCTGGTTCGGCATTGGCCGTCCGCTGGGCATTCCGACGCCGGTATGGCTGATGGCGGTGGTGTTCGCGCTGGCGTGGTACATGCTGCATCACACCCGCCTCGGCCGCTATATCTATGCGCTGGGCGGTAACGAAGCGGCCACGCGCCTGTCCGGCATCAACGTTAACCGCGTTAAAGTCATCGTCTATTCGCTGTGCGGCCTGCTGGCGGCACTGGCGGGCACCATCGAAGTGGCGCGTCTCTCTTCCGCGCAGCCGACGGCGGGCACCGGTTATGAACTGGATGCGATTGCCGCAGTAGTGCTGGGCGGGACCAGCCTCGCGGGCGGTAAAGGGCGCATTATGGGCACGCTGATCGGTGCGCTAATTCTCGGCTTCCTCAATAACGGCCTCAACCTGATGGGAGTATCGTCTTACTACCAGATGATTGTCAAAGCCGTCGTCATTCTGCTGGCGGTGCTGGTGGATAACAAAAGCAGTAAGTAACTCTGACCTTCACACAGGATTAAAGAAATGAAAAAGTTAACTGCATTGGCCGTCATCCTTGGCGCCACCCTCAGTGCTGGCGCGATGGCTAAGGATACGATTGCGCTGGTGGTCTCAACCCTGAATAACCCGTTCTTTGTGTCGCTGAAAGATGGCGCACAGAAAGAAGCCGATAAGCTGGGCTATAACCTGGTGGTGCTCGACTCGCAGAACAACCCGGCAAAAGAGCTGGCAAACGTGCAGGATCTCACCGTGCGCGGCACCAAACTGCTGCTGATCAACCCAACGGATTCTGATGCGGTCGGTAACGCCGTGAAAATGGCTAACCAGGCGAACATCCCGGTGATTACGCTGGACCGTATGGCGGCGCAGGGTAAAGTTGTCAGCCACGTGGCGTCTGATAACCGCTTCGGCGGCAAAATGGCCGGCGATTTCATCGCGAAGAAACTGGGCGACGGTGCGAAAATCATCGAGCTGCAGGGCATTGCCGGCACCTCCGCTGCCCGCGAGCGTGGTGAAGGCTTTAAGCAGGCCGCTGATGCACACAAATTCAACGTGCTGGCCAGCCAGCCGGCCGACTTCGACCGTACTAAAGGTCTGAACGTGATGCAGAACCTGCTGCAGGCGCATCCGGACGTGCAGGCAGTTTTTGCCCAGAACGACGAAATGGCGCTGGGCGCGCTGCGTGCGCTGCAGACCGCAGGCAAAACCGACGTGCTGGTGGTGGGCTTTGACGGCACCGCGGACGGCGTGAAGGCGGTAGAATCCGGTAAACTCAGCGCGACCGTTGCACAGATGCCAGACAAGATTGGTATGATTGGCGTCGATACCGCAGATAAAGTTCTGAAGGGCGAAAAAGTGCAGGCGATCAACCCGGTTGACCTGAAACTGGTTACTAAATAAAACCCAAAGAAAAGCATGGCAACGCGCCACCCTCGCGGTGGCGCAACTTCCTGGATAACTCCCTATGAGCAAAAGCGCAAAACTGGCGGTACTCGGCAGCATCAACGCCGACCACATCCTCAACCTCGCCCATTTTCCCCGTCCGGGTGAAACGGTGATCGGGAAACAGTATCAGGTTGCCTTTGGCGGTAAAGGGGCCAACCAGGCCGTCGCGGCTGGCCGGGCCGGCGCTGACATTGCTTTTATTGCCTGCGTGGGTGCAGATGACATCGGCGAACGTATTCGCCAGCAGCTGCAGCAGGACCAGATTGATACCGCTCCGGTGGAAACCGTGGCGCAAGAAGCCACCGGCGTGGCGATGATCTTCGTGAATGGCGAAGGCGAAAATAACATTGGCATCTACTCAGGCGCGAACGCGGCGCTGACGCCAGCCTGTGTGGAGCGCCACCAGCAGGTAATTCGTTCGGCCGATGCGCTGCTGATGCAGCTGGAGTCGCCGCTGGACAGCGTGCTGGCCGCGGCCCGCATCGCGCGCGCCAGTCACACTCAGGTGATCCTCAATCCGGCGCCGGCGACCCAGCTCTCTGATGAGCTGCTGGCGCTGATCGACATTATTACGCCGAATGAAACCGAAGCGGAAATCCTCACCGGCATCGCCGTCAACGACGACGACGACGCGGCGCGGGCAGCTCAGGCGCTGCACGCCAAAGGCATCGATACCGTATTGATTACGCTGGGCCGGCGCGGCGTATGGCTCAGCGAGCAGGGCCAGGGACAGCGTATTCCCGGCTTCAGCGTGCAGGCGGTGGATACCATCGCTGCCGGTGATACCTTCAACGGGGCCTTCATTACCGCGCGGCTGGAAGGCGTGGCGATGCAGGATGCGGTTCGCTTTGCCCATGCGGCGGCAGCCATTGCCGTGACGCGCCCGGGCGCACAGCCCTCAGTGCCATGGCGCACTGAGATTGACGCATTCCTGCAGCAACAGGGTTAAGCGCTTGGCTACCATGAAAGATGTCGCCCGCCTGGCGGGCGTCTCCACCTCCACCGTTTCGCACGTTATCAACAACAACCGTTTTGTTAGCGAACAGGTGCGCGACAGAGTGGAACAGGCGATTCGCGAATTAAACTACGCGCCGTCGGCGCTGGCGCGCAGCCTGAAGATCAAGCAAACGCGCACCATTGGCATGTTACTGACCGCCAGCAGCAACCCGTTCTACTCGGAAGTGGTGCGCGGTGTAGAGAACAGCTGCTATGAACGCGGCTACAGCCTGATTCTGTGCAATACCGAAGGCGATGAAGAGCGCATGAATCGCAGCCTTGAAACGCTGATGCAGAAGCGCGTTGATGGCCTGCTGATGATGTGCACGGAAACCCATCTGCCCTCCGCCGACATCCTTAATCGCTATCCTTCGGTGCCGATGGTGATGATGGACTGGGCGCCGTTTGAAGGGCGCGGCGATATTATTCAGGATAACGCGTTGCTGGGCGGCGAACTGGCCACGCAGTATCTGATTGACCGCGGTTACACCCGCATCGCCTGTATTGCCGGGCCGCTGGATAAAACCCCGGCGCGCCTGCGTCTGGACGGTTTTCATCAGGCGATGGCTGCCAGTGGGCTGGCGGTGCCGCCGGGCTATGTGGTGGACGGCGATTTCGAATTTCAGGGCGGTTTCAACGCCATGAATCAGCTGCTGGCGCTCGATCCGCCACCGCAGGCGGTGTTTACCAGCAACGATGCGATGGCGGTGGGCGTCTATCACGCCCTGTATCAGGCGGGACTGCGCGTGCCGCAGGATATGGCGGTGATGGGCTATGACAACATTGAGCTGGCGCGCTATCTGACGCCGCCGCTCAGTACCATTCATCAGCCGAAAGATGAGCTGGGCGAGCTGGCCATTGATACGCTGATTCATCGTATGAGCGATCCCGACGCCAGCCAGCAAACACTGGTGCTGACGCCGGAGCTGGTGGAGCGCGGTTCGGTTTAACTGCTTTTACGCGTTTTCTCGCGGTTGGCGATCAGGTTACGGCCATCACCCGGCCGTAACATCAGAAACGCCAGCGCCGACAGCACGGTAATCACGCCCATGGTAAAGAAGGTGGCGTGGAACTGCTGCACCGTGGTGCTCTCAAAATCCTGGTAAAAGCGCAGCACGGCGGCGCTGACCGCCACGCCAAAACTGATCGACACCTGCTGCGTTACCGCCAGCACGCTATTGCCGCCGCTGGCGTTCTCATCATTCAAATCCGCCAGCGTGATGGTATTCATGGCGGTAAACTGGGTGGACATCGCCATGCCTAGTACAAACAGCGCCACCAGCAGCATGATGATGCTTCCGTCCGGCGACTGCAGCGCGAAGCTGGCGACCAGCACGCCGATGATAACCGTAATGCCCACCAGCGTTTTACGATAGCCAAAGCGGCGCAGCACCTGAGTCACGGTGGATTTAGCCAGCAGCGAGCCAATCGCCGTGGGCCCCATCATGCAGCCGGCGATGATCGCCGGATAGCCAAATCCTACCTGTAACATCAGCGGCATCAGGAACGGAATACAGCCGGTACCGAGACGCGCGGCAATATTACCGATAATCCCGACGGAGAACGTGCGTGTCTTAAACATCGGCAGACTAATCAGCGGAGCCGGATGGCGACGCGCATGCATAATATAGAGCAGCAGCAATACCACGCCGCTGACCAGCACCAGCACCGCCTGCCACGGCGATACGATACGCTCGCCAAACAGCTCGATGCCGATGGAGATCAGCACCAGGCCAAACCCAAACAGCATAAAGCCGCCGAAATCGAAGCGGCGTTTTGGCGTGGTGAAGTCCGGCATATATTTGCGCGCATAGAAGATGCCGGCGATGCCGATAGGAATATTAATCAGGAAGATCCAGTGCCAGCTGGCGTAGGTGACCAGCAGACCACCGAGCATAGGGCCAAGAATCGGTCCGACCAGGCCGGGCATGGTGACAAAGTTGAGCACCGGCAGCAGTTCGCTGCGCGGATAGGCGCGCAGCAGCGCCAGACGCGCGACCGGCATCATCATCGCTCCGCCAACGCCCTGCACCACGCGCGAAACCACCAGCATGCTCAGCGAGCCGGACAGGGCGCAGGCCAGTGAACCGAGCGTAAACAGCGAAACCGCCACAATAAATACTTTGCGCGTGCCAAAGCGGTCCGCCAGCCAGCCGCTGACCGGAATCAACATCGCGACCGTGAGCGTATAACTGATGACAGCGGACTGCATGGCGAGTGGGGAACGTTCAAGGCTGGTGGCAATGGCGGGAAGCGCGGTATTCAGGATGGTGGCGTCGAGAGCCTGCATAAAAAACGCCATGGCGGCGATCCAGGGCAGGCCGGCCATACTGCGCGCGGAGCGAATCATTGAAAATCCTTCTTGAAGAAAATCGGTCAGCAAAGAGCGTAAGTTAAACAGGATAGCATCGGTCGCTGCGACGATGGCGCTGATTTGTGCCGCTGTGAGAGCTGATTTGCCTGATTATTCGCCGGGAAATGTCTGTTTTTACCGCGTTCGTATAAAAAAGTAGCTTTCGGTCAATTTTTTTCAGGAAATGCTTGTCACTTCAGATTAACTCCCTATAATGCGCCACCACTGAGACGGCAAAGCGGCAACGCAGGCGGCTCAGCAGGGCGTGAAGCGATTCATCCCGCCGGAGAAAAACGCTGAAAAAAGTGTTTGACTCTGAAGGAGGAAAGCGTAATATACGCCACCTCGCGACAGCAGGCCGAACGCCGCGTCGCACCGCTCTTTAACAATTTATCAGACAATCTGTGTGGGCACTCGCAGGATTGATATCACAAGCCTACGGGCTTTAAAAAATATCAAGTCTTTGCTGAGTGAACACGTAATTCATTACGAAGTTTAATTCACAGAGCATCGCTGCACTCGTTGCAGCAAATCAAACTTTAAATTGAAGAGTTTGATCATGGCTCAGATTGAACGCTGGCGGCAGGCCTAACACATGCAAGTCGAACGGCAGCACAGAAGAGCTTGCTCTTTGGGTGGCGAGTGGCGGACGGGTGAGTAATGTCTGGGAAACTGCCCGATGGAGGGGGATAACTACTGGAAACGGTAGCTAATACCGCATAACGTCGCGAGACCAAAGTGGGGGACCTTCGGGCCTCACACCATCGGATGTGCCCAGATGGGATTAGCTAGTAGGTGGGGTAATGGCTCACCTAGGCGACGATCCCTAGCTGGTCTGAGAGGATGACCAGCCACACTGGAACTGAGACACGGTCCAGACTCCTACGGGAGGCAGCAGTGGGGAATATTGCACAATGGGCGCAAGCCTGATGCAGCCATGCCGCGTGTATGAAGAAGGCCTTCGGGTTGTAAAGTACTTTCAGCGGGGAGGAAGGCGGTGAGGTTAATAACCTCGCCGATTGACGTTACCCGCAGAAGAAGCACCGGCTAACTCCGTGCCAGCAGCCGCGGTAATACGGAGGGTGCAAGCGTTAATCGGAATTACTGGGCGTAAAGCGCACGCAGGCGGTCTGTTAAGTCAGATGTGAAATCCCCGGGCTTAACCTGGGAACTGCATTTGAAACTGGCAGGCTTGAGTCTCGTAGAGGGGGGTAGAATTCCAGGTGTAGCGGTGAAATGCGTAGAGATCTGGAGGAATACCGGTGGCGAAGGCGGCCCCCTGGACGAAGACTGACGCTCAGGTGCGAAAGCGTGGGGAGCAAACAGGATTAGATACCCTGGTAGTCCACGCCGTAAACGATGTCGACTTGGAGGTTGTGCCCTTGAGGCGTGGCTTCCGGAGCTAACGCGTTAAGTCGACCGCCTGGGGAGTACGGCCGCAAGGTTAAAACTCAAATGAATTGACGGGGGCCCGCACAAGCGGTGGAGCATGTGGTTTAATTCGATGCAACGCGAAGAACCTTACCTGGCCTTGACATCCAGAGAACTTAGCAGAGATGCTTTGGTGCCTTCGGGAACTCTGAGACAGGTGCTGCATGGCTGTCGTCAGCTCGTGTTGTGAAATGTTGGGTTAAGTCCCGCAACGAGCGCAACCCTTATCCTTTGTTGCCAGCGGCTCGGCCGGGAACTCAAAGGAGACTGCCGGTGATAAACCGGAGGAAGGTGGGGATGACGTCAAGTCATCATGGCCCTTACGGCCAGGGCTACACACGTGCTACAATGGCGCATACAAAGAGAAGCGACCTCGCGAGAGCAAGCGGACCTCATAAAGTGCGTCGTAGTCCGGATTGGAGTCTGCAACTCGACTCCATGAAGTCGGAATCGCTAGTAATCGTAGATCAGAATGCTACGGTGAATACGTTCCCGGGCCTTGTACACACCGCCCGTCACACCATGGGAGTGGGTTGCAAAAGAAGTAGGTAGCTTAACCTTCGGGAGGGCGCTTACCACTTTGTGATTCATGACTGGGGTGAAGTCGTAACAAGGTAACCGTAGGGGAACCTGCGGTTGGATCACCTCCTTACCTGAAGATACCTTCCCGCGAAGTGCTCACACAGATTGTCTGATAGAAAAGTAACGAGCAGGACGGCTGCGAAGTCGTGACACTTTGTGTCCCCTTCGTCTAGCGGTTAGGACTCCGCCCTTTCACGGCGGCAACAGGGGTTCGAATCCCCTAGGGGACGCCACTGCTTGGTGACAGGTGAAAGGTGTCTCCACAGAATATCTCAAAACTGACGGTAACGTCGTGTTTGAGATATTGCTCTTTAACAATCCGGAACAAGCTGAAAATTTGAAACGACGCGTCGTGTTCATTCTCCGTAATAAGAATGAAATGGCGATGCGTTCGAGTCTCTCAAATGCTTGCAGTCTGCAGCGTTGCAAAACGCCTGTGGGTTGTGAGGTTAAGCGACTAAGCGTACACGGTGGATGCCCTGGCAGTCAGAGGCGATGAAGGACGTGCTAATCTGCGAAAAGCGACGGTAAGGTGATATGAACCGCTACAGCCGTCGATGTCCGAATGGGGAAACCCGGTGCACTCTGTGCATCATCGTTTGATGAATACATAGTCAAACGAGGCGAACCGGGGGAACTGAAACATCTAAGTACCCCGAGGAAAAGAAATCAACCGAGATTCCCCCAGTAGCGGCGAGCGAACGGGGAGCAGCCCAGGACCTGAATCAGCTTGTGCATCAGTGGAAGCGTCTGGAAAGTCGCGCGATACCGGGTGACAGCCCCGTACACGAAGATGCATGAGCTGTGAGTCCGACGAGTAGGGCGGGACACGTGGTATCCTGTCTGAACATGGGGGGACCATCCTCCAAGGCTAAATACTCCTGACTGACCGATAGTGAACCAGTACCGTGAGGGAAAGGCGAAAAGAACCCCGGCGAGGGGAGTGAAACAGAACCTGAAACCGTGTACGTACAAGCAGTGGGAGCCTACCTGTTAGGTGACTGCGTACCTTTTGTATAATGGGTCAGCGACTTATATTCTGTAGCAAGGTTAACCGCATAGGGGAGCCGAAGGGAAACCGAGTCTTAACCGGGCGTTAAGTTGCAGGGTATAGACCCGAAACCCGGTGATCTAGCCATGGGCAGGTTGAAGGTTGGGTAACACTAACTGGAGGACCGAACCGACTAATGTTGAAAAATTAGCGGATGACTTGTGGCTGGGGGTGAAAGGCCAATCAAACCGGGAGATAGCTGGTTCTCCCCGAAAGCTATTTAGGTAGCGCCTCGTGAACTCATCCTCGGGGGTAGAGCACTGTTTCGGCTAGGGGGCCATCCCGGCTTACCAACCCGATGCAAACTGCGAATACCGAGGAATGTTATCACGGGAGACACACGGCGGGTGCTAACGTCCGTCGTGAAGAGGGAAACAACCCAGACCGCCAGCTAAGGTCCCAAAGTCATGGTTAAGTGGGAAACGATGTGGGAAGGCACAGACAGCCAGGATGTTGGCTTAGAAGCAGCCATCATTTAAAGAAAGCGTAATAGCTCACTGGTCGAGTCGGCCTGCGCGGAAGATGTAACGGGGCTAAACCATGCACCGAAGCTGCGGCAGCGACACTATGTGTTGTTGGGTAGGGGAGCGTTCTGTAAGCCGCTGAAGGTGTGCTGTGAGGCATGCTGGAGGTATCAGAAGTGCGAATGCTGACATAAGTAACGATAAAGCGGGTGAAAAGCCCGCTCGCCGGAAGACCAAGGGTTCCTGTCCAACGTTAATCGGGGCAGGGTGAGTCGACCCCTAAGGCGAGGCTGAAAAGCGTAGTCGATGGGAAACAGGTTAATATTCCTGTACTTGGTGTTACTGCGAAGGGGGGACGGAGAAGGCTAGGTTATCCGGGCGACGGTTGTCCCGGTTTAAGCGTGCAGGTGTGAAGACCAGGCAAATCCGGTCTTCTTTAACACTGAGGCGTGACGACGAGCCGCCACGGCGGTGAAGTAACTGATGCCCTGCTTCCAGGAAAAGCCTCTAAGCTCCAGGTAACACGAAATCGTACCCCAAACCGACACAGGTGGTCAGGTAGAGAATACCAAGGCGCTTGAGAGAACTCGGGTGAAGGAACTAGGCAAAATGGTGCCGTAACTTCGGGAGAAGGCACGCTGGCGCGTAGGTGAAGGGACTTGCTCCCGGAGCCGAAGCCAGTCGAAGATACCAGCTGGCTGCAACTGTTTATTAAAAACACAGCACTGTGCAAACACGAAAGTGGACGTATACGGTGTGACGCCTGCCCGGTGCCGGAAGGTTAATTGATGGGGTTATCCGCAAGGAGAAGCTCTTGATCGAAGCCCCGGTAAACGGCGGCCGTAACTATAACGGTCCTAAGGTAGCGAAATTCCTTGTCGGGTAAGTTCCGACCTGCACGAATGGCGTAATGATGGCCAGGCTGTCTCCACCCGAGACTCAGTGAAATTGAAATCGCTGTGAAGATGCAGTGTACCCGCGGCAAGACGGAAAGACCCCGTGAACCTTTACTATAGCTTGACACTGAACATTGAGCCTTGATGTGTAGGATAGGTGGGAGGCTTTGAAGCGCGGACGCCAGTCTGCGTGGAGCCAACCTTGAAATACCACCCTTTAATGTTTGATGTTCTAACGTAGGCCCGTAATCCGGGCTGCGGACAGTGTCTGGTGGGTAGTTTGACTGGGGCGGTCTCCTCCCAAAGCGTAACGGAGGAGCACGAAGGTTGGCTAATCCTGGTCGGACATCAGGAGGTTAGTGCAATGGCATAAGCCAGCTTGACTGCGAGAGTGACGGCTCGAGCAGGTGCGAAAGCAGGTCATAGTGATCCGGTGGTTCTGAATGGAAGGGCCATCGCTCAACGGATAAAAGGTACTCCGGGGATAACAGGCTGATACCGCCCAAGAGTTCATATCGACGGCGGTGTTTGGCACCTCGATGTCGGCTCATCACATCCTGGGGCTGAAGTAGGTCCCAAGGGTACGGCTGTTCGCCGTTTAAAGTGGTACGCGAGCTGGGTTTAGAACGTCGTGAGACAGTTCGGTCCCTATCTGCCGTGGGCGCTGGAGAATTGAGGGGGGTTGCTCCTAGTACGAGAGGACCGGAGTGAACGCACCGCTGGTGTTCGGGTTGTCATGCCAATGGCACTGCCCGGTAGCTAAGTGCGGAAGAGATAAGTGCTGAAAGCATCTAAGCACGAAACTTGCCCCGAGATGAGTTCTCCCTGACCCTTTAAGGGTCCTGAAGGGACGTTGAAGACGACGACGTTGATAGGCCGGGTGTGTAAGCGCAGCGATGCGTTGAGCTAACCGGTACTAATGACCCGTGAGGCTTAACCTTACAACGCCAGAGGCGTTTTGGTCCGAGAGACAGAAAGAATTTTCAGCCTGTGACGGATAAAGAATCAGCTTTGTTCTGCGGACGCGAGTCCGGAGGATTTTGCGCTGAGGCGAGGCGGCAAGCGAAGGAAAGGAAGGAGCATACACGAGTATGTGACTGACTTTGCGAGCGCGGCCAACGCGGCATCAGTGCGAAAGACGCGGGACAGGGCACAAAGAATTTGCCTGGCGGCAACAGCGCGGTGGTCCCACCTGACCCCATGCCGAACTCAGAAGTGAAACGCCGTAGCGCCGATGGTAGTGTGGGGCCTCCCCATGCGAGAGTAGGGAACTGCCAGGCATCAAACCAGTAAAAAAGCCCCGGACGAGAGTCCGGGGCTTTTTTACGTCCGTACTCCGGCAAATTTCCCGCCAAAAACCGCGTGATTAGCGGTTTTTTAGCCATTGAACAATGTACTCTGCAACCTGATCAGGCTGATTAATATCCAGCACCGGTACCTGAAGCGCTAACGCTTCATCCGTCGCTACGGCAATCACCCAGTCATCCAGCAATTCATCAATTTCTCCCTTAACGCCGCGCCGCCATAGCACCATCCTGGGCACGGGTTCCTGTTTAAACCCCTCGACCAGCACCAGATCCAGCGCGTCAGCGTCCATACGGCCTGCCAGCTCCATCAAACTTAGCGGCTGCTGTGGCGTTTCACACATCAACGCCCAGCGATTCTCGCTGGCGACGATCACCTGATCGGCTCCCGCTTTGCGCAGCAGATAACTGTCTTTTCCCGGCGTATCGATGTCCATCTGATGATGGGTATGCTTGATCAGCCCGGGGCGAATGCCCTGCGCTCTCAGTAGCGGAATCACCTGTTGTAACAGGGTGGTTTTGCCGGTGCCACTCCAGCCCACCACCGCCAGTAACGGCACACTCATCACGAACTTTCCTCATTAACCAAATCGTCAGGCGTATTGATATTGCGGAAGGCGGCTTCATCATCATCAAACAGTACGCTGTGTCCGCCATGTTCACACATAAACTGCATCAGACGGCGTTCTCCGCGCAGCAGCCACGCTTCCAGATTATCAGCCAGCGCACGATGCACCAAAGCCAGCGCCGGATGATCACGCTGACCCGATGTCACCCACACGGCGGCTGCTGCACCACGCTGCTGCCACAGCCGTGCAACAAAATCCTGCGGTAGCCACGGCGTATCGCAGGCACAAAACGCCACCCATTCGGTCTGGCTGTGCCGCAGGCCGCTGAGCATGCCTGCCAGCGGACCGGGATAATCAGGCAGCGAATCACGAATCACCTGACAACCACTTGCCTGATAACGATCAATGTTACGGTTGGCGCTAATCAACACAATATTGACCTGCGGCTGTAAACGCTGCAGAACGTGCTGATAAAGCGGTTTGCCCTGTAATGGCAGCAAGCCCTTATCCTGACCTCCCATACGGCTGCCTTGCCCGCCTGCGAGGATCACACCGGTAAATGCGGTCATCTTCGTCTCCCTGTTTATTCTGGACGATACTTAACTCGCGGTAGCGAACCACCTGCGCAAAGGAATCAATGATGAAATATCACCGACTCAATGAACTGCTCGAACTGCTGCAGCCTGCCTGGCAGCAAGAACCCGATCTCAACCTGCTGGCATTTTTACAAAAACTGGCGCAGGAATCAGGTTTCAGTGGCCCATTAAGTGAATTAAGCGATGACGTATTGATTTACCATCTCAAAATGCGTGATGCCGGTAGTCAGGCTGTGATCCCGGGTCTGAAGAAAGATTATGAAGTGGACTTCAAAAGCGCGCTATTACGTGCGCGCGGTGTGATCAAGGATGATGAGTAGTGTTATCCTTGCGCGTTCAACGCACAGGTAACACATAGGCACAATGATGAGCGAAGCCGCTTTTAATTTTCAGACGCTGAATCCCGACGTCATCCTCGATGCGCTCTGGGATGCCGGTCTGCGGGTCGAGTCCGGCTTAACCGCCCTGAACAGCTACGAAAACCGCGTCTATCAGTTCAGCGATGAGGATAAGCGACGCTATGTCGCTAAGTTTTATCGTCCGCAACGCTGGAGCGCCGCGCAGATCGCTGAAGAGCATCGGTTTGCTCAGGATCTGCTGGATGATGAAGTGCCGGTTGCCGCACCGCTGGCACTGCAGGGCAATACGCTCAATCAGCACGCTGGCTTTATGTTCGCGGTGTTCCCCAGCCTCGGTGGCCGGCAGTATGAAACCGACAATGAAGAGCAAATGGAGTGGGTAGGTCGTTTCCTTGGCCGTATCCATCAAACCGGACGCCACAGCCCGTTCCGCCAGCGGCCCACTCTGGGCCTGCAGGAGTATGTGGTTGAGCCACGTCTGCAGCTGGAACAGAGCGCGCTGGTGCCCGCCTCGCTGAAGGATGCGCTACTGAATGCGTTAGATAAACTCAGCGCCACGCTGCAGCAGAGCTGGCATAGCCAGTGGCAACCGCTCCGGCTGCACGGTGACTGCCATCCCGGCAATATTCTGTGGCGCGATGGGCCGATGTTTGTCGATCTCGATGACGCGCGCACCGGTCCGGCTGTGCAGGATTTGTGGATGCTGGTGAACGGCAGCCGTCAGGAACAATTGATCCAGTGGGATATTTTGCTGGAAGCGTATAACGAATTCGGTGATTTCGATTTACACGAATTGACACTGATTGAGTCTTTACGCGCCATGCGCATGGTTTATTATCTGGCCTGGGTGGTACGCCGCTGGCAGGATCCCGCTTTTCCGCGCGCCTTCCCCTGGATGACCGATGAGGACTTCTGGCGCCGGCAGATTGCACTATTTATCGAGCAGGAAAGGCTGTTACACGAACCGCCGTTACAGCTTAGCCCGCAATTTTAATGAAGTACTCAGGAGATGTTCTCACGATGAAAAAGATTTGGTTTGCGCTGGTAGGTTTGATGCTGGCATTTAGCGCCTCAGCGGCACAGTTCAACGACGGTAAACAGTACGTTACGCTGCCAAAACCGGTCGCCGGTGAGCCGCAGGTTATGGAATTCTTCTCCTTCTTCTGCCCGCACTGCTACCAGTTTGAACGCATTTACCACGTCAGCGATGCGGTAAGAAAAAATCTGCCAGCGGACACCAAAGTGACCAAATATCACGTTGATTTCCTCGGCGGCGACTTCGGTCCGGTGGTCACGCATGCGTGGGCAGTGGCAATGGCGCTGGGTGTGGAAGATAAAGTGACCGCACCGATTTTCGACGGCATCCAGAAGACCCAGACCATTACCGACGCAGCCAGCCTGAAAGAAACCTTCATTAAAGCAGCGGGTATTACCTCTGAAGATTACGATGCAGCGTGGAACAGCTTCGCCGTGAAGGCGCTGGTTGCACAGCAGCAGAAAGCGGCTTCGGATGTTAATCTGCAGGGCGTACCGGCGATTTTTGTTAACGGCAAATACATGGTTAACAACGGCGGCCTGGACACCAGCTCAATGGATAACTTCGTGGCGGATTATGCCAACGTCGTGAAATTCCTGGTTGAGAAAAAGTAATTAAGCGCTGAAAACGCGATGGCTTATGCTGTAGCGGCGCGGTTATCACCCGCCGCTACAGTGAAAACAACCCACACCACATCCTTAATTCACTAAGCTATTCATCCCTCACCGCCAGCGTTTTTTGATTACCCTTTCGCTTAATATCCACATAGACGATCGCCTTTTTAAAAAGGTGTTTCGTATCACGGCAAGATTATAACTGACTGATTGTAAAAAAATTTTAATCGTAAAATGATTGCAATTAACGTAAATAACAATACGTTATGAATTTTACGCACAAAGTTATCCACAAGATGATCCTTGCGATCCGCGCCGCGTAACCGCGAAAAAGATCCTCACTTTCTGCTGTTACTTCAACATTGTTCGCTGGTTGTGGCATCCTTATAACCCTGATTATCGCAACGAAGAAAATACAAACCTATGGCGCAAATTGCAGAAAATCCCCTGATTCTGGTAGATGGCTCTTCCTACCTCTACCGTGCATATCATGCCTTTCCGCCGCTGACCAACAGTGCGGGTGAGCCAACCGGCGCCATGTATGGTGTGCTCAACATGCTGAAAAGCCTGCTGATGCAGTATCAACCCAGCCATGTGGCTGTGGTCTTCGATGCCAAAGGCAAAACGTTCCGCGATGAGCTGTTTGAAAATTACAAATCGCATCGTCCACCGATGCCGGACGATTTACGCGCGCAAATCGCGCCGCTGCATGAGATGGTAAAAGCCATGGGGCTGCCGCTGCTGGCGGTGTCCGGCGTGGAAGCCGATGACGTGATTGGCACGCTGGCGCTGGAAGCGGAAAAGCAGGGGCGTGCGGTGCTGATCAGCACCGGCGATAAAGATATGGCGCAGCTGGTGACGCCGGGCATTACCCTGATTAACACCATGACTAACACCGTGCTCGGTCCGGAAGAAGTCGAGCAGAAATACGGTGTGCCGCCTTCGCTGATTATCGATTTCCTCGCCATGATGGGCGACAGCTCGGACAACATCCCGGGCGTTCCGGGCGTGGGCGAGAAAACCGCACAGGCGCTGCTGCAGGGGCTGGGCGGCATGCAATCCATCTACGACAACCTTGATAAAGTGGCCGGGCTCTCCTTCCGTGGAGCAAAAACCATGGCGGCGAAGCTGGAGCAGAATCGCGATGTGGCGTTTCTCTCCTACCAGCTGGCGACCATCAAAACCGATGTGGAACTGGAGCTGGCCTGCGAGCAACTGACGGTTAACGAGCCTGATGTTGAAGCATTGCAGACGCTGTTCAGCCGCTATGAGTTCAAACGCTGGCTAGCCGATCTGCAGGAAGGAAAATGGCTGCAGGGTAAAAAGAGTAATAGCCAGGCGCAGAAATCGCTGCCGGATGAACCCGCCGTGGCCGCAGCGGAAACGGTCAGCGTGCTGTCATCCGACGGTTATGTCACCATCCTCGACGAGGCGACCTTTGCCGACTGGCTGAAAAAACTGCAAAGCGCCGACGTGTTTGCTTTTGACCTGGAAACCGATTCGCTGGATACCCTGAGCGCCAATATTGTCGGCATTGCCTTCGCCGTGGCACCGGGCGAGGCCGCTTACCTGCCGGTGGCGCATGACTATCTTGACGCGCCACCGCAGCTGGATCGCGCCGCGGTGCTGAAGCAGCTGAAACCGCTGCTGGAGGACAGTAAAGCAGCGAAGGTCGGGCAGAATCTGAAGTACGATCGTGGCGTACTGAAAAATTACGATATTGAGCTGAACGGCATCAAATTCGACACCATGCTGGAGTCTTACTGCCTGAACAGCGTCGGCGGCAAGCATGATATGGACAGCCTGGCGGCCCGCTGGCTTAACCACAAAACCGTCACTTTCGAAGAAATCGCCGGTAAAGGTAAAAATCAGCTCACCTTCAATCAGATCGCGCTTGAGCAGGCGGCGCACTATGCGGCAGAAGACGCTGACGTCACGCTTCAGCTGCACCTGCAAATGTGGCCGAAGCTGGAGCAGGAAGCTGGTCCAAAGCAGGTATTCGAGGCGATTGAAATGCCGCTGGTGACGGTCATTTCCCGCGTAGAGCGCAACGGTGTGCTGATCGATCAGAACATCCTCGCGAAACATTCGCAGGAGCTGACCTCGCGTCTGGCCGAGCTGGAGCTGAAGGCGCACGAGCTGGCCGGCGAGCCTTTCAACCTCTCCTCCACCAAACAGCTGCAAACCATTCTGTTTGAGAAGCAGGGAATTAAGCCGACGAAGAAAACGCCGGGCGGCGCGCCATCGACCAGTGAAGAAGTGCTGGCTGAGCTGGCGCTCGACTATCCGCTGCCGAAAGTAATTCTTGAGCATCGCGGCCTGTCGAAGCTGAAATCCACTTACACCGATAAGCTGCCGCAGATGATCAATCCGATCACCGGCCGGGTACACACCTCTTATCACCAGGCGGTGACGGCCACCGGACGACTCTCCTCGACCGACCCGAACCTGCAAAACATTCCGGTGCGCAACGAAGAGGGACGGCGCATTCGTCAGGCGTTTATTGCGGGCGCGGATAAGCGCATCGTGGCCGCCGACTATTCGCAGATTGAGCTGCGAATCATGGCGCACCTGTCGCAGGACAAAGGCCTGCTGGATGCGTTTGCGCAGGGTGAGGATATCCACCGCGCCACGGCGTCTGAAGTTTTCGGTGTGGCGCTAAGCAAGGTTTCCGGTGAGCAGCGCCGCAGTGCGAAAGCGATTAACTTCGGACTGATTTATGGCATGAGCGCATTTGGTTTGTCGCGACAGCTCAACATTGGTGCCGGCGAAGCGAAGAAGTACATGGATCTCTACTTTGAGCGCTATCCGGGCGTGCTGCGTTATATGGAAGCGACGCGCGCGCAAGCCGCGGATAAGGGATACGTCGAGACGCTGGATGGTCGTCGTCTGTGGCTGCCGGACATCAACTCCAGCAATGCTATTCGCCGTAAAGCCGCCGAACGAGCAGCGATCAACGCACCGATGCAGGGCACCGCGGCGGACATCATCAAACGTGCCATGATCGCCGTTGACGGCTGGCTGCTGCAGCAGAACAGTGACGAGGTGAAAATGATCATGCAGGTACACGATGAACTGGTATTTGAGATCCACAAAGATGCCGTCGCAGGTGCCAGCCAGACGATCCGCGAACTGATGGAGAACAGCATGAAGCTGGATGTACCACTGCAGGTTGAAGTGGGAACGGGTGATAACTGGGATCAGGCGCACTAAGGGCCCGCTGCCCGCCGCAGATGCAGGCGGCGGGTAACGTCATAAGAAAAAAGTTTACTTAATCGGTTCAGCCGGTCATCAAAACTGCCGGTAAAATACAGGTTAAGTAACTGCTTATCGGCTAAGCATTTTTTTGGTAATTAAACTACATGCCCTGCGCGAAAATGTGACGAAGCTGGTAAAAAAGATGTGGAATTCTGAAACTTAACAACAAAAAACCCTTTGTTGGTCAGAAAAAATCGGGTAAAGTTCATCGCGTAGGGTACAGAGGTAAGATGTTCTATCTTTCAGACCTTTTACTTCACGTAATCGGATTTGGCTGAATATTAGCCGCCCCAGTCATTTATGACTGGGGCGTTTTTTATTGGGCTTTTTCTGAAAAAAAGCGGACGCAAAGGCCCGCTCTGGCGCTACTCTGACAGTGCTTCACCGTCGCCTTCCTGCGCCGGAGTCAGCTCGCTAAACCAGGTATCAAGTTTCTGACGCAGCTTATCGACGCCCAGTTTTTTCAGCGATGAGAACATCTCGACCTGGACATCGCCCATAAATGCCAGCGATGCCTCACGCACCATGTTCAGCTGCGCTTTACGGGCACCGGAAGCCAGCTTGTCGGCTTTGGTCAGCAGAATCATAACCGGAATACCGCTCTGCACCGCCCACTCAACCATTTGCTGATCGAGATCTTTAAGCGGATGGCGGATATCCATCAGTACCACCAGTCCTTTCAGGGCCTGACGTTTCTGCAAATATTCACCCAGCGCGCGCTGCCATTTACGCTTCATCTCTTCCGGGACTTCCGCATAACCGTAACCTGGTAGATCCACCAGGCGTTTGCCTTCCACCACTTCAAACAGGTTAATCAGCTGCGTGCGGCCTGGTGTTTTACTGGTACGCGCCAGGCTTTTCTGGTTGGTCAGGGTATTCAGCGCGCTGGATTTGCCTGCATTTGAGCGCCCGGCAAAGGCAACTTCAATGCCCGTATCCGCCGGTAGATGACGAATATCCGGCGCGCTGAGCATGAAATGGGTGACGTGATAGTTCAAAGCAGACAATGTAAAACTCCAGCAGAATGATCGGGCAATGGCGCTGATTATACCTGTTATGGCGCAAAAGTGCCCGACAGGCGTCTTAACGCGCCATTTTGTAAGAGATCGCCGCTAACTGCTACCAGTGATGACGGATTCATGCAACATTCATTCTTTATAATATTGTTTATTTTCAATGTATTATGTTAAGCATGAAAAAGACCGCTCTAAATTAGAGACAAGTCTCACTTGTTCAATTTACTGTTTGGTCTACATTTGTTGTCAGTGCACGGCAGCACCCATCAGGATGATGAGCTCAGGAGCGTCGGGGATGACCGCGAGCATGGCAGGAGAGCGATTCAGGCAGGAATCGGACAGGGACAGGGATTACTCGCAGGAGCGATGTGGCGATGGAGCAACCGGGACGTTGTGAGCCGTAAAGGATTTGACGCGTGTTTCCTTCGTATGAAGGTGCGAAATAAGGCGATAGCACAGGCTATCGCCTTTTTTCTTTGTCATCTTTCTGCTAGATTTCGCCGCAATTCTATACTGAACTCACCAGGCATCGCCGAGACCGAACACATGAAGCAACCTGCACCAGCCCAGCGTGGCAAACCTGCTGCTAAAGCGAAACGCAAATCGCGTGAAGAACTGAACCAGGAAGCCCGCGATCGCAAGCGCGATAAAAAGCACAGCGGCCACAAATCCGGCAGCCGCGCCAACCCGGAAACGCAAAGCGCCGGTAAAGGGCACAGCAAAAAGAGCGCCGATCCGCGCGTGGGCAGCAAAAAGCCAGTCGCGCTGGTGGCGGACGGCAAAACCCTGCCCGAAAAGAAAGTGGCGAAGCCAAAGCCCAAAGCCGAAAAAGTGCGTCTGACGCCGCAGGAAGAGCTGGCGAAGCTGGAGAACGATGAGCGTCTCGACACGCTGCTCGATCGCCTTGAGAGCGGCGAAACCCTGAGCGCAGAAGATCAGGCGTGGCTGGATGAGACGCTGGATCGCATTGACGAGCTGATGGAAACGCTGGGCATTGCGCTGGACGACGACGCCGAAGACGAGCAGGCAGAAGAGGATATGATGCGCCTGCTTAAGGGCCACTAACCGCCATTTTTGATCGGCATGCGGCTTTGCGCATGCCGCGCTAAACAGGTATTCACCTATGTTTTGGCCTGGATCAATTTTAGCGCTGCTGCTGACATGTTATCTGCTGTGGTTATTGTTTAAACTACGCCGCCTGTCGCGGCTGAAATCGCGCTTACGGCGGCGTTCCGCCCAGCGCTTCTTCTCCTCTTCTGCCACGCGACCCGCCCTCAGACGACGTCACCGTAAGGAGTGAGCATGTCATCGCAGCAGATTGAGTGGGATCAGCGGCTCATCGAAAAATACAATTACGCCGGCCCGCGTTACACCTCTTATCCCACCGCACTGGAGTTTAGCGAAAGCTTTGGTGCGAGCGATTTCCAGCACGCGGTTGAGCGCTATCCCGAGCGCGCGCTGTCGCTGTACGTGCACATCCCGTTCTGCCATCGTCTCTGCTACTTCTGCGGCTGCAATAAAATCGTGACGCGCCAGCTGCACAAGGCCGATCGCTATCTTGACGTGCTGGCGCAGGAGATTCGTCAGCGCGCGCCGCTGTTTGCTGGCCGTCGCGTTACGCAGCTGCACTGGGGCGGCGGCACGCCAACCTTCCTCAATCAACAGCAGGTCAGCCGGCTGGTGGCGCTGCTGCGCAGCCATTTTGATATTACCGACGATGTGGAGATGTCGATCGAGGTCGATCCGCGTGAAATTGAGCTGGAGATGATCGATCACCTGCGTGCGGAGGGCTTTAATCGCCTGAGCATGGGCGTGCAGGATTTCAACAAGGCGGTGCAGGAGCGGGTCAACCGCGTTCAGGATGAAGAGACCATTTTCGCCCTGGTGCAGCGTGCCCGAGCGCAGGGATTCCGCTCAGTCAGTCTGGATTTAATCTACGGCCTGCCGCTGCAGACGCCAGAGAGCTTTGCCTTTACGCTGCAGCGGGTGATTGCGCTCAATCCGGATCGCCTCAGCGTCTTCAACTATGCGCACATGCCTGCGCTGTTTGCCGCTCAGCGCAAAATCAAAGATGAGGAGCTGCCGACGGCGGCGCAGAAGCTGCAAATCCTGCAGCAAACCATCGCGACGCTGACCGGTGCGGGTTACCAGTTTATTGGCATGGACCACTTTGCCAAACCGGATGATGAACTGGCGGTGGCACAGCGCGCCGGCGTACTGCATCGCAATTTCCAGGGTTACACCACGCAGGGCGAAACCGAACTGCTCGGGCTGGGCGTTTCGGCCATCAGCATGCTGGGCGACAGCTATGCGCAGAATCAGAAAGAGTTAAAAGCCTGGTATGCCAGCGTTGAGCAGCAGGGCCATGCGCTATGGCGCGGTTTAACCCTGAGCGAGGATGATTGTCTGCGGCGGGATGTGATTAAAGCGCTGATCTGTAACTTTGCGCTGGATTTTGCCGACATCGAAGCCCGGTGGCCAGTGGTGTTTGAACGCTATTTTGCTGAGGACTTAGCGCTGCTGGCACCGCTGGTGGCGGACGGCTTGCTTGAGATCGGTGAGCGCCGGCTGCAGGTCACCGGCATTGGCCGTCTGCTGATTCGCAACATCTGCATGTGCTTTGACCGCTATCTGCGGCAGAAAGCACGGATGCAGCAATTTTCGCGGGTAATTTAAGCATAAAGGGAGCCAGCGCTCCCTTTATGTTAACTGAACAGACTGACGCTGATGGCGCAGACCACGGCGGCCAGCGCGGTTTGCGGTGAGTGAGTCACAGCATTACCGATTGCCGCCACGTTATGCGCGATCAGCTGGATGACAGATTGCAACATGTTAGCCTCTCCCGATTGCCGCCCGTATGATACTGAACGGCACCGGTCTGTACAGATGTTACGCGCAGAAAATGTGCAATAAATAACCCTTTTACACTTTTCCGCGTTATTCCATGCCCAGTTCTTTCAGTTTACGCGTGAGCGTATTGCGGCCCCAGCCCAGTAAACGTGCCGCTTCCTGCTTGTGGCCCTGCGTATGACGCAGCGCAGTGGTCAGCAGCGTACGCTCCATCTCCGGCTGTGCTTCTGACAGCAGGTTCTGATGACCGGAACGCAGCGCGCGGTCTGCCCACTGCGCCAGCAGCGTTGCCCAGCTGTCCGGCAGCGACTGCACCGGATTTTCCGGCGTACTCGACTCAAACAGCTCCGGCGGCAGATCCTGAATCAGCACTTCCTGGCCTGCGGCCATGACCGTCAGCCAGCGGCAGGTGTTCTCCAGCTGGCGCACGTTACCCGACCAGTGCAGTCGCGTCAGCGCGGCTTCAGTCTCCGGATGCAGAATTTTCGCTTCTACGCCCAGCTCACGCGCTGCGACCTGCAGGAAGTAGCGCGCCAGACGCGGGATATCCTCACGACGTTCACGCAGCGGCGGCAGATGCACGCGAATCACGTTGAGGCGATGGAACAGGTCCTCACGGAACTTGCCCTCCTGCACGCGCAGCTCCAGATTCTGGTGGGTAGCGGCGATGATGCGCACATCCACTTTGACCGGCGCATAGCCACCAACACGATAGAACTGGCCATCGGCCAGCACGCGCAGCAGGCGCGTCTGTACATCAAGCGGCATATCGCCGATTTCGTCGAGAAACAGCGTGCCGCCATCGGCCTGCTCAAAGCGGCCCTGACGAATCTGGTTCGCGCCGGTAAACGCGCCTTTCTCGTGACCAAACAGCTCTGATTCGATCAAATCCTTCGGGATCGCCGCCATATTCAGCGCGATAAATGGGGATTTGGCGCGCGGGCTGTGGCGATGCAGCGCATGCGCTACCAGCTCTTTACCGGTACCGGACTCGCCGTTGATCAGCACGCTGATCGACGAACGCGACAGACGGCCGATGATGCGGAAGACATCCTGCATCGCCGGCGCTTCGCCGATGATGTCGGTGGTCGGGCCGCTTACCGGCTGATTGCGCGGCTGCTGCTGCTCCTGATAGTGACTGATGGCGCGCTCTACCAGTGCGACCGCTTCATCAATATCAAACGGCTTAGGCAGGTAATCAAATGCGCCCTGCTGATAAGCGCTGACCGCCGCGTCGAGGTCCGAATGCGCGGTCATAATGATGACCGGCAGCATCGGATGACGCTGTTTGATCTGCTTCAGCAGCGCCAGACCATCCATGCCCGGCATACGAATATCCGACAATAATACGTCCGGGGTTTTGGTCGAGAGCGCATCCAGCACCTCGTTGCCGCTGTCAAAGGTGGCGCAGCTTAAACCGGCTCCAGTGAGCGCACGTTCAAGCACCCAGCGGATGGAGCTATCGTCATCGACGATCCAGACTATCCCTCGTTGCATAGAAACCTCACTGGCGAATAGGCAGGTAAACCGAGAATTCGGTGTGGCCTGGCCAACTGTTAAATTCAATTTTTCCCGAATGCTGATCGATCAGGCTGCGGGCGATAGAGAGACCTAAACCGGTGCCGCCTTCGCGTCCGCTGACCATCGGATAGAACAGCGTATCCTGCAGCTGGGCCGGAATGCCCGGGCCATCATCTTCAATGTCGATACGCGCCACCAGCCGGTAACGCGTGCCGTGTAACGTCAGCTGAAACGCGGTACGGGTACGGATGACAATGGTGCCGCCCGCTTCGCCCAGCGCCTGCAGCGCGTTACGCACCACGTTGAGCAGCACCTGCTCAATCTGGTCCGGATCGTGCGGCAGCTCCGGCAGGCTGGGGTCATAATCACGCACCAGCGAGACGTTTTCCGGCAGCTCCATCGACACCAGGTTAACCACACGTTCAGCCACCTGATGGATGCTCTGGGTCACGTGCAGTCCGGGCTGCTGCGGACCCAGCAGGCGGTCGACCAGGTTACGCAGCCGGTCGGCCTGCTCAATAATCACTTTGGTATATTCATTCAGCGCCGGATCGGGCAGGGCGCGCGATAATAGCTGTGCCGCGCCGCGCAATCCGCCGAGCGGGTTTTTAATTTCGTGCGCCAGGCCGCGTACCAGATCGCGCGCGGCAACCTGCTGAGCGTGCTGAATCTGCTCCTGGCTGAGACGGCGCTGATTATCCATCGGCGCCATTTCCAGCAGAATAAATCCGTCGGGTAGACGCTGTGCCGTGAGCGACATAATGTGCGCGCGGCCATCCACCACTAACGTGACTTCGCTATCGGTAAAGCCCTGGCCTGCCCCTAAACTCTCGCTCATTACCTCAATGTTCAGCGAAAAATAGCCGGTAAGTTCCGGTAAAGGCGTGCCGAACAATTTTCGTGAGCTTTGCGCCAGTAATTGCTGGGCCGCCGGGTTGGCGTAGTGGATAACCAGATCGTTATCGACCAGCAAAATACTGTTGATCAGGGAGTTGAGAATCTGCCCCGCGTCGGGCAGCGTGCCAGTTGCCATACAGCGTTCCTCTGCACTAAATTAGTGCATTATAGCCTTTGGGGACGCAAATCTATCCGTCGAACGATGAATTCGCGGTGAAAAAAGCCCATCCGGAGATGGGCTAAAGTTTCCACGGCAACAAAAAATCTTCAGCGCCAGGATTAGCACCGTCGCGGCGTTGGCGGCTACGGTGCATCTGCGCGAATCTTTTAAGGATTAAACGCTGTAGTACAGTTCGAACTCAACCGGGTGCGGCGTCATGCGTACGCGGTCGTTGTCAGCTTTACGCAGTTCGATGTAAGCATCGATAGCGTCGTCGGTGAACACGCCGCCACGAGTCAGGAACTCGCGGTCTTCGTTCAGTGCGTTCAGCGCTTCTTCCAGTGAACCGGCCACTTTTGGAATCTCAGCTTCTTCTTCCGGCGGCAGGTCGTACAGGTTTTTGTCCATCGCATCGCCAGGGTGGATCTTGTTGATCACGCCGTCGAGGCCGGCCATCAGCAGTGCGGTGAACGCCAGGTATGGGTTAGCCGCTGGATCCGGGAAGCGCGCTTCGATACGACGAGCTTTCGGGCTGGCCACCACCGGGATACGGATAGACGCAGAACGGTTACGTGCTGAGTAAGCCAGCATGACCGGTGCTTCGTAGCCTGGGACCAGACGCTTGTATGAGTTGGTGGTCGGGTTTGCCAGGGCGTTGATGGCTTTTGCGTGCTTGATGATACCGCCGATGTAGAACAGGGCAGTTTCAGACAGGCCGCCGTATTTGTCGCCAGAGAACAGGTTTACGCCGCCTTTAGACAGTGACATGTGGCAGTGCATACCGGAACCGTTGTCGCCAAACATTGGCTTCGGCATAAAGGTAGCCGTTTTGCCGTAGGCGTGCGCGACGTTGTGCACGACATATTTGTAGATCTGAATTTCGTCAGCTTTCTTGGTCATGGTGTTGAAGCGGGTAGCCACTTCGTTCTGACCAGCAGTAGCCACTTCGTGGTGATGCGCTTCTACCACCAGACCCATCTGCTCCATGGTCAGACACATGGCAGAACGGATGTCCTGTGATGAGTCAACCGGTGGCACCGGGAAGTAGCCGCCTTTCAGACCTGGACGGTGACCTTTGTTACCGCCTTCGTACTCTTTACCGGTGTTCCAGGCTGCTTCGATGTCGTCGATAGCCACGTGTGAGCCGGAAGTTGAAGAGCCGAAACGGATGTCGTCAAACAGGAAGAACTCTGGCTCAGGTCCGAACAGTACGGTGTCGGCGATGCCGGAAGAACGCAGGAACTCTTCTGCGCGCTTGGCAATGGAGCGCGGGTCGCGATCGTAGCCCTGCAGCGTGCCTGGCTCGAGAATGTCACAGCGGATGATGAGCGTCGGATCTTCGAAGAACGGATCCATTACGGCAGTTGTTGCATCCGGCATCAGCACCATGTCTGATTCGTTAATGCCTTTCCAGCCGCCGATGGAAGAGCCATCGAACATTTTGCCTTCTTCGAAGAAGTCAGCGTTAACCTGGTGAGCAGGGATAGTAACGTGCTGTTCTTTACCTTTGGTATCGGTAAAACGCAGGTCAACAAACTTAACTTCGTGCTCGTTCATCATCGAGAGAACGTGTTCAGCGGACATACTCAACTCTCCTGGAAATGGTCATTTTGTCGTCGTGGTGAGAGAACTTCTGTTGCCGGGAATGTGTCACGACTACTGACCACCCCTGACCAAGATCTCGGCAAGCTCTTCAACCGTTGTGCAACTGTCGTTTTCGCTTAAAAGATATAAAGCGAATTCTGTGCCAACTTTATTACAATGGTGAAAATGGCGCTGTGATGCGCCCTGCGGTGAGACGACGGCTGCACCAGTGTGGATGGAATGCACCAAAATAGTGCCGTCAGTTTAGGGGTAAGCACTTAAATGGTGCAAAGCGCCATCAAAGTGCAGCTTAATGCACCGTTATTGGTGCTAAAAACGCGCACTGCGAGAATCTTTCGGCGAAAACTGTGATCATGTTCAGTCTTTCGCTTAATCCGTGTACAATACCGCGTTATTTCTATAATGCCTGAGGCAAAGCTGTGATCGAAAATTTGCGTAACATCGCCATCATCGCGCACGTTGACCATGGTAAGACCACCCTGGTTGACAAACTGCTGCAACAGTCCGGTACTTTTGATGCCCGTACCGAAGCGACTGAGCGCGTGATGGACTCCAACGATTTGGAGAAAGAGCGTGGGATTACCATCCTCGCGAAAAACACCGCCATCAAATGGAACGACTACCGTATCAACATCGTTGATACCCCAGGACACGCCGACTTCGGTGGTGAAGTTGAGCGCGTCATGTCCATGGTGGATTCGGTGCTGCTGGTTGTAGACGCGATGGATGGCCCTATGCCGCAAACCCGCTTCGTAACCAAGAAAGCCTTTGCCCACGGTTTGAAGCCGATTGTAGTCATCAACAAAGTTGACCGTCCTGGCGCGCGTCCGGACTGGGTTGTTGACCAGGTATTTGACCTGTTCGTCAACCTCGACGCGACTGACGAGCAGCTCGATTTCCCGATCATTTATGCGTCTGCGCTGAATGGTATCGCCGGTCTGGATCACACCGACATGGCTGACGACATGACCCCGCTGTATCAGGCCATCGTCGACCACGTTTCTCCACCGCAGGTTGAAGTTGAAGCCCCACTGCAGATGCAGATCTCGCAGCTGGACTACAACAACTACCTCGGCGTAATCGGTATCGGCCGCATCAAGCGCGGTAAAGTGAAGCCAAACCAGCAGGTTACTGTGATCGACAGCGAAGGGAAAACCCGTAACGCGAAAGTCGGTAAAGTGCTGGGCCATCTGGGTCTGGAGCGTATTGAATCCGATTTGGCTGAAGCGGGCGACATCATCGCTATCACCGGTCTGGGCGAGCTGAACATCTCCGACACCATCTGCGACACGCAGAATGTGGAAGCGCTGCCAGCGCTGAGCGTGGATGAGCCAACCGTAACCATGTTCTTCAACGTCAACACCTCACCGTTCTGTGGTAAAGAAGGTAAGTTTGTGACGTCGCGTCAGATCCTTGAGCGTCTGAACAAAGAGCTGGTGCACAACGTAGCGCTGCGCGTAGAAGAAACTGAAGATGCTGATGCATTCCGCGTATCCGGTCGTGGTGAGCTGCACCTGTCAGTTCTGATCGAGAATATGCGTCGTGAAGGCTACGAGCTGGCGGTATCCCGTCCGAAAGTTATCTACCGTGAATTCGAAGGCCGCAAGCAGGAGCCATTCGAAAACGTTACCCTCGACATCGAAGAGACCCACCAGGGTTCAGTGATGCAGGCGATGGGTGAGCGTAAAGGCGACCTGAAAAACATGGATCCGGATGGTAAAGGCCGCGTACGTCTCGACTACGTGATCCCAAGCCGTGGTCTGATTGGCTTCCGTAACGAATTCATGACCATGACTTCCGGTACCGGTCTGCTGTACTCCACCTTCAGCCACTACGACGACGTGCGTCCGGGCGAAGTGGGTCAGCGTCAGAACGGCGTGCTGATCTCCAACGGTCAGGGTAAAGCGGTTGCCTTCGCCCTGTTCGGCCTGCAGGATCGCGGTAAGCTGTTCCTCGGTCACGGTGCGGAAGTGTATGAAGGCCAGATCATCGGTATTCACAGCCGTTCTAACGACCTGACCGTAAACTGCCTGACCGGTAAGAAACTGACCAACATGCGTGCGTCAGGTACTGACGAAGCTACCACCCTGGTACCACCGCAGAAAATGACGCTGGAGCAGGCTATCGAGTTCATCGATGACGACGAACTGGTAGAAGTGACGCCGCAGTCAGTACGTATTCGTAAACGCCACCTGACCGAGAACGATCGCAAACGCGCGTCTCGCGGCAGCAAAGAGTAAGCGAAATCGTCTGATAATGAGCCCCGCACCCGCGGGGCTTTTTTTTGCCTGCCGTCTGAGGCAGCGCGACCCGCACGAAATCAGACCCCGCTTGCGGAATGCGGATTTCCCCTAAGCGTACCTGTTCAGGCTTGCCTTTTACCGCTAGAGTGAATGATCCAGGGAACGTAGAGGAGAGGTGTCATGCTGTACATCTTTGATTTAGGCAATGTGATTGTTGATATCGATTTCAATCGGGTACTCGGCGTCTGGAGCGATCTGGGACGCGTGCCGCTTGCCACGCTGCAGAGCCGTTTTCGCATGGACGAGACCTTCGAGCAGCACGAGCGGGGCGAAATCAGCGACCCGGAGTTTGCCGCCCGGCTGTGTGAGCAGCTTGATATTGCCCTGAGCTATCCGCAGTTTACCGCTGGCTGGCAGGCGGTGTTTGTCGGCGTGCGTCCGGAAACGCTGGCGATCATGAACCAGCTGCGCGCCAGCGGCGAGCGCGTGGTGATTCTGTCTAACACCAACCAGCTGCATTTCGAGTTCTGGCCAACGCAGTATCCGGAAGTGCAGCAGGCTGCCGACCACATCTATATGTCGCAGGATATCGGCATGCGCAAACCAGAAGCGCGCATCTGGCACTACGTACTGGAGCATGAAGGCTTCACCGCCGATCAGGCGGTATTCTTTGATGACAACCAGGCCAATGTTGATGCGGCGCGCGCGCTGGGCATTGAGAGCGTGCTGGTCGAAGATGCGAAAACCGTGCCTGACTGGTTTGCGAGCCGTCGCTGAGTGACCATGCGAACTCATCTGCGCCACTCGGCGCATGCATTTTTCCTGTGGATCAAACTGCTGTGGCGCCGCATCGATGAAGACAACATGACCACGCAGGCCGGTAATCTGGCCTACGTGTCACTGCTGGCGCTGGTACCGCTGATTGCCGTGGTATTCGCGCTGTTTGCCGCCTTCCCGGTGTTCTCCGACATCAGCGTGCAGCTGAAGAACTTCATCTTCACTAACTTCATGCCGGCCGCCGGGGATGTGATTCAGCGCTATCTCGATCAGTTTGTCGCCAACGTCAACAAAATGACGGCGGTGGGGGCGGTCGGGCTGATTGTCACTGCGCTGCTGCTGATGCACTCGGTCGACAGCGCGCTCAATGCCATCTGGCGCAGCGACAAGCCGCGCCCGATGGTCTACTCCTTTGCGGTCTACTGGATGATTCTGACGCTGGGACCGCTGCTGGCCGGTGCCAGTCTGGCTATCAGCTCCTATCTGCTGTCGCTGCGCTGGGTGAACGTGACCGGCGTCACCAGCCTGATCGATCAGGCGCTGCGCATCTTCCCGCTGGTTTTGTCGATTCTCGCCTTCTGGCTGCTGTACAGCATTGTGCCGACGCGGCGCGTGCCGGGACGCGATGCGTTGATAGGTGCGGTGGTCGCGGGTCTGCTGTTCGAGCTGGGCAAAAAAGGCTTTGCGCTCTATGTTACGATGTTTCCTTCGTATCAGTTAATTTACGGCGTGCTGGCGGTGATCCCCATCCTGTTTCTGTGGGTTTACTGGACCTGGTGTATTGTGTTGTTAGGCGCGGAAGTGACCGTCACGCTGGATGACTATCGCCAGTTAAAACAGCAGGAACGCGATAAAGAACGAGAGGAAACATGATTGCTTTGATTCAGCGTGTGACGCGCGCCAGCGTCAGCGTGGATAACGCCACGGTGGGCGAAATTGGCGCCGGTCTGCTGGTGCTGCTGGGGGTGGAAAAGGGCGATGACGAGCAGAAATCACAGCGCCTGGCGGAGAAAGTGCTGGGCTACCGCATCTTTGGCGATGAGAACGACAAAATGAATCTCAGCGTACAGCAGACAGGCGGTAGCGTGCTGGTGGTTTCGCAATTCACCCTGGCGGCCGACACGCAAAAAGGCATGCGTCCCTCTTTCTCTGGCGGCGCGCATCCGGCGGAAGCCGAGCGCCTCTATCACGACTTCAGCGATCGCTGCCGTGCGCTGGGCGTCACCACTGCCAACGGGCGCTTTGCCGCCAACATGCAGGTTTCACTGATTAACGATGGTCCGGTGACCTTCTGGTTACAGGTGTGAGATTTTTAGCCGAGCGGCAAGGGATCAGCCACGCAAGCTCCGAACGAGAGAATCACTTTATGTATCATCTTCGCGTACCGCAAACGGCGGAAGAGCTGGATATGTATTACCAGTTCCGCTGGGAAATGTTACGAAAGCCGCTGCGCCAGCCGCAGGGCTCAGAACGTGATGCCTGGGATGCGCTGGCGCATCACCAGATGGTGGTGGATGAGCACGGCAAACCGGTAGCGGTCGGCCGGCTGTATATCAATGCGGAAAATGAGGCGGCGATCCGCTTTCTGGCGGTGCATCCGTCGGTGCAGGGCAAAGGGCTGGGTACGCTGGTGGCGATGACGCTGGAGTCGGTGGCGCGCCAGGAAGGGGCCAAACGCGTCACCTGTAGCGCGCGCGAGGATGCGGTGGAGTTCTTTGCCAAGCTCGGCTTTGTTAATCAGGGCGAAATTACCGCACCGCAAACCACGCCGGTGCGCCACTTCCTGATGATTAAACCGGTGGTGACGCTGGATGATATTCTGCATCGCGCCGACTGGTGCGGACAGCTGCAGCAGGCGTGGTACGAACACATCCCGCTAAGCGAAAAGATGGGCGTGCGCATTCTGCAGTATACCGGGCAGAAGTTTGTCACCACCATGCCGGAAGCCGGCAACCAGAACCCGCACCACACGCTGTTTGCCGGCAGCCTGTTTTCACTCGCCACGCTTACCGGCTGGGGATTGATCTGGCTGCTGCTGCGCGAACGCCATCTCGGCGGCACCATCATTCTGGCCGATGCGCATATACGCTATAGCAAACCCATCAGCGGACGGCCCGGCGCCATCGCCGATCTCGGCTCGCTGAGCGGCGATCTCGACCGGCTGGCGCGCGGACGAAAAGCACGCGTACAGATGGAGGTGGAGCTGTTTGGGGATGATGAACTGGGCGCGGTGTTTGAAGGTGTTTACATCGTGTTACCCGCCGATCCCGACGGACCGCTGGAAGAGGGCGGTTCAGGCGCGCGTATTAATTAACCACGCAGCGCGCAACAAAACCACAGGGTCACTCTGCATGGCGTAATGCTTGCCAGCTAAGATTCGAATGCATTCAACAACAGTTGCATTTTTGGTAGCGGCGCAATTTATTGCGCGATAAATCGCGCCGCTACAAGTATTGTGCGATTAGCGATGACCTGACGCGCCCGCATCGCGCTTTTCAGCGCGATCGGTCATGCAATCATCACTGCACCTGCCCGCCACGCATCGTCTGCTGCACCGACTGCGTATCCGTGGTCACCGACAAACTGCCTTCTGCGCTGGTACGCAACGGTGCGCCCGCGCTGAGCGATCCCTTCAGCTGCAGCTGCAAATTACTGCTGCCGCTCAGCGGCAGCGCAGGCCAGCCCCAGTTTTGCAGCACGTTTGCCGGCACCGCCTGGCCTTTCAGGTTCAGCGTAAACGGACGCTGTGCTTCCTGTCCTGCGGTTGCCGTGCCTTCCAGTAATCCGCTGCCGTTAAAGGCGCTCATCTCGCTGACCTCAATCTGCCGATCGCTGGCGTTCAGGCTAATCGACGGATGGCGCAAATCGGTGCGGTTAAAGGTGGCTTCCGCCGCGTTAAAGCTGGCTTTGCCCGCCCAGATGCCCCATTGATGCTGGCGCGCCAGCAGCAGATTCTCTGCATTACCGTCGAGCGCGGTCATCTGGAACGGGAAGGCCGGATTGATATCAATCACCAGGTTACGGTTAGCGGTCGCACGCTTCACCAGCACGCTATCCAGCCAGCCTGGCAGCGTCTGCTGCCAGCGATCGCGCCAGTTTTGCGGCAGCGTGTATTCCAGGCCGGCAATGGCTAAATCGTCAAGCGTCAGGCGCTTATCGCTGCGCGTCCAGCTGCCGCTGGCGCGAATCACGCCGTTGACCCAGCGTGAGCTGAACTGCGTCAGCTGAATGCCCTGCGGTGAGAATTCGGCGTTGACGATCGGATCGTTGAGTTCAAAGCTGCCGTTAATAAAGTTGCCGGCGTTCATGGCCAGCGAACCGTCGTCGCTCTGCCAGTCATCGCCGCGCAGCGTAATGTTCTTCAGGGTCAGATCGAGATCGGTCACCGCCCAGTCCGGGCCCTGCAGGCGCGCATCGGTCATATCCAGCCGGTTAATGCTCACCGAAGGCACGTCACGCAGCGGACTGAGGAACTCGCTCAGGCTCTGCTGGGTTTGCAGGCGAATATCGTTAAGACGCAGCTGGTTGATTTGCCAGTTACCCTGCGCGTCGCGCTCGGCACGTCCGGTCATTGAGCCGCGCGCCAGATCGGCGCCGATATTGCTCAGCACCAGCCGGCGTTTGGCGATATTGCCCTGCAGCAGCACGTTGTTACCGGCGACGCCGTCCAGCGTCATGGCACCTGCGCTCATCTGAAACTGCGCATCGCTGCCCAGCATATCGTCAGGCGTGGGCTTCCACGGCAAAATGCCGCCGTTGACCCGCTGCGCTGCCAGCGGCAGGGCGCTGTGCGGGCTTTCGATCTGTACGTTATTGAGCTGCAACCGGTTGGCCTGAATCGGCAGCGTGGTTTGTGGTGACTGGTTAGCGAGGTTGATGTCGCCGTCGCGCACTTCAATGCTGTCGAAATGCAGCGGATCGCTGAACTGCACCAGTGCCAAACCGAGATCGACGCGCTTCGCCACCAGTACCGCCGGCTGGCCGTCGTGGCCGAAGCTGAAGTCATCCAGGATGATGTGGGAAGGCGAGGAGAAGTTGTGCTCAATCTTACTCAGCGACAAATGCCAGGCGGTTTTATCGCTTACCCAACGGCTAAACCAGCCTGCGCCCCACTGGGTTTGCAGCAGCACATAGAGAACCACCAGCGCCAGCAGAATCAGCAGTAACAAGGTAAGGAAAAACTTGCCTAAAAATTTCATCGCATCCATCCATCCCGATATTTATCCGGTGAGTGGTTGTTATGCCTGAATTACCGTTACAGCTCAACAGCCTGGATGAAAAAGCGGATAAATAACAGGCAGGCCGTAGCCTGCCAGCAGCATTACTTTTCCTGCGGAAAGACGAGGTTAAGCACGATAGCGGTGATACCCCCGGCGGCGATGCCGGATGACAGCAGGGTTTTCAGCCAGTCCGGGGCAAATTGCAGAATCAGCGGCTGTTGCGATACGCCAAGGCCCACCGCCAGCGACAGCGCGATGATCATAATGGCACGGCGATTGAGCGGCTCGCGCGAAACAATGCGCACGCCGGAAGCGGCAATGGTACCAAACATCACGATGGTGGCACCGCCCAGTACCGGTTCCGGAATATGCTGCACAAAGCCGCTCACCGCCGGGAACAGGCCGAGTACGATCAGCATCAGCGCCACCACAAAGCCCACGTAGCGGCTGGCCACGCCGGTCAGCTGAATCACCCCGTTGTTCTGACCAAAGCAGGAGTTAGGGAAGGTGTTGAACAGCGCCGACACAAACGAGTTGAGACCATTGGCCAGTACGCCGCCTTTCAGACGCTTCATATACAGCGGACCGCTGACCGGCTGTTCGGAGACATCGGAGGTGGCGGTAATATCGCCGATGGTTTCCAGCGAGGTCACCATAAACACCAGCATCAGCGGGATCAGCAGATTCCAGTCAAAACCCAGGCCGTAATAGAGCGGCGACGGCACGGCCAGCAGCGCCTGGTTGGTGGGTGCAGAGGTAGCGGGCAGCATATCCAGCGCCCAGGCCAGCGCATAACCCACCGCCATGGCGATCACCAGCGACGCGACGCGCAGATAAGGGTTGCGCTGGCGATTGAGCAGGATGATAACCACCAGCACGGCACCGGCCAGCAGCAGATTTTTCGGCGCCCCAAAGCTGTGATCGTTCATGGCGGCGAAGCCACCGCCAATCGAGGTCAGGCCGACCTGAATCAGCGACAGACCGATAATCATCACCACAATGCCGGACACCAGCGGCGTGATGATGCGGCGCGCGAGGTGCAGCACGCGTGACAGCAACATCTCGGTACAGGAAGCCACCATCAGGGTACCAAACAGCGCTGCCATCATGGTCGGCACATCGGCGCCGCCGTTTTTCAGCGCCATACCGCCCATGATCAGCGGCGTGACAAAGTTAAAGCTGGTGCCCTGAATCGACAGCAGGCCAGAACCCACCGGTCCCCAGGTTTTGATTTGCAGAATGGACGCCACGCCCGAAGCAAACAGCGACATGCTGATGATGTGCTGCGTGTCCTGCGCCGGTAAGCCGAGCGCCTGGCAGATCAGCAGTGCCGGGGTAATCACCGCCACAAACATCGCCAGCAGATGCTGGCAGGCGGCAAACAGCGTTTGCGGCAGCGGCGGACGATCTTCAAGACGGTAAATCAGTTCACTTTTGCTCTCGCCTGGCGCAGTGGCAGGCTGGCGGGATTCAGCAGTATTGACGGACATGGTGGCTTCTCAATAACAACAAAGGGGCGATTTTAAACGGTTGCGTTGTGAAAGCAATCGTTTGCAATGCCCCTTTTAGTTGCGATTGATCTAGAGCGTAAACACCGTGCGGCAGCGGCTGTCATCCTGCTGCCACGCCTGCTCTACCTCACTCAGCGGACGCTGCTGAAAAGCGATGGAGAAGTCACTTTCAGCGGCGGCGTTCAGCATCTCACCAATACAGGCGATCAGTTCGCTGTCAGAGACGCTGCCCAGTCCGCTGCCCATCAGCGTCAGCCCGGATGAGCGCAGCAGTTTACTGTGCAGCGCGATCTCCTGCCCGCTGAGCGAGCCAATCTGCACGAAGCGCACCGTTTTCTCACCGCCGGCCACGGCCGCGTGCATGATGTCGAGCGCACTCTGGCCCCACAGATAATCCAGCACCACATCAATGCCCTGCTGCATCAGCGCTGGCAGCGCGACGGGCAGTTCATCCAGCGTCAGGATGATATCCGCGCCCTGCGTGCGCAACTGCTCCAGCACCGCGCGGTTACGGCCGGTGGCGATGATTTTCCCGGCACCGAGGTGACGCGCAATGCGCACCGCCAGCCCGCCGGAGGTGCCGGTTGCGCCGTTGATCAGCACGGTTTCACCCGCCTGAAACTGCGCGCGACGCGTCAGTGCGGCCCACGAGGACATGCCGGGATTGGCGATTGCCGCAGCCAGCAGAGGATCAAGCGTCGGCGGCAGCGCAACCACCGCCGCGGCCGGCACCCGGGTCTGCTGCGCCATACTGCCCCACGGCGCGCTAAAGGCGAGAAAATAGACCGGATCGCCGTTGCTCAGCGTGCCGGTGCCATCAATGCCGGCGATAAACGGATAGTGGCTACCGGCGCTGTAATGGGCGCCGGCAGCTCGCGCTTTCGCCAGCTGGCTAATGGCGGCGGCCTTCACCGTCACCACCACATGCTGTTCATCGGCCTGCGGTGCCGGGAAATCGGCCCATACCGGTTTCTCACCTGCGGCACTGACAATAGCTGCTTTCATGTTTCACCTTCAGTTCATCGGATAATATGTGTAATATGCACACATTAGGCTTGCTCTGGGATGACGTCAATGAAAAGCGTGCAAAATACACATAATAATGCCGGCTTCGATGATTTGCACAACGCGCTGCTGATGATCGTCGGCACCTTTAATCGTCCGCAACGTGATGAATTATTGATAAAAGAGTCCGGTATCCAGCTGGATCGCGCCCTGTTTCCGCTGCTGATCCAGATTGGCCGCTTTGGTCCCCTCGGCGTGGTCGAGCTGGCCGATCGCGCCGGGCGCGATTACACCACTGTCAGCCGCCAGGTGGCGAAGCTGGAAGAGCTGGGGCTGGCGCAGCGGCAGAAAAATGCCAGAGACAAGCGGATCAATGAGGCGGTGATCACGGCGGCGGGAAAAGCGATGACGGATAAAATCGACGCGGCGCGCACCCAGATCTATCAGCAGCTGTTCGCTGGCTGGCCAGCCGAAGAGCGCGCTGAGTTAACGCGCCTGTTACAGCGCTTCGTCGGGGATTTTATGGCGGTGGATCGACAGCCGCAGCTGGATTAAGCGTGGCTGTAGCGCTCGGTTTCCGGCAGCCAGCGCTCGATCAGCGCCTGAGCCTGTTCAGGATAATGCTGGTGAATATGGCGCGCCACGCGCTGAACTTCCGGAATCATGCTTTGATCGCGCAGTAAATCGGCGACCTTAAACTCGGCGTTGCCGGTCTGGCGCGTGCCGAGCAGTTCACCCGGACCGCGAATTTCCAGATCGTGCTGGGCGATGACAAAACCGTCGTTGCTGTCGCGCAGCACCTGCAGGCGTTTCTGCGCGGTTTTACTCAGCGGCGCTTTGTACAGCAGCACGCAGTGTGAGGCGACGGCACCGCGGCCAACGCGTCCGCGCAGCTGATGCAGCTGCGCCAGACCAAGCCGTTCCGGGTTTTCGATGATCATCAGGCTGGCGTTGGGCACATCCACGCCAACCTCAATCACCGTGGTGGCCACCAGCAGCTGGATTTCGTTGGCCTTGAACGCCGCCATCACCGCCTGCTTCTCCGCGGGCTTCATGCGCCCGTGTACCAGACCAACCTGCAGGTCCGGCAGCGCCACTTTCAGCTCCTGCCAGGTGGCTTCCGCCGCCTGCGCTTCCAGCACGTCGGATTCATCGATCAGCGTACACACCCAATAGGCCTGACGGCCTTCATGGCAGGCGCTTTGCACCCGGCTGATGATGTCGCTGCGGCGGGTATCGGGAATTGCCACCGTGGTCACCGGCGTACGGCCCGGCGGCAGTTCGTCAATGGTTGAGGTATCGAGATCGGCGTAGGCCGTCATCGCCAGGGTGCGCGGAATCGGGGTGGCGGTCATGATCAGCTGATGCGGATGGAAACCCTGCTCTTCGCCTTTTTCCCACAGCGCCAGCCGCTGATGCACGCCGAAACGGTGCTGCTCATCAATGATCACCAGCGCCATACCGTTGAATTTCACCTGTTCCTGGAACAGCGCGTGCGTGCCCACCACCATCGCCACCTGACCGCTGGCAATCGCCTCCTGCTGCGCTTCGCGCGCTTTCCCTTTCTGCTTTCCGGCCAGCCAGCCAACTTCCACGCCAAGCGGCGCAAACCACTGACGGAAATTACTGGCGTGCTGTTCTGCCAGCAGCTCGGTCGGGGCCATCAGCGCTACCTGCTTGCCGTGGGCGATCACGTTCAGCGCCGCCAGCGCAGCCACCAGCGTTTTACCGGAGCCGACATCACCCTGCACCAGACGCATCATCGGGAAGTCGTGCGCCAGATCGCGCTCAATCTCTGCGACCACGCGCCGCTGCGCCGCGGTGGGCGAGAATGGCAGTGCAGCCAGCAGTTTGTCCACCAGTTGGTGGCG
The DNA here is from genome assembly GCF_043529865.1 of Pantoea sp. SGAir0418. Lineage (NCBI taxonomy): Bacteria > Pseudomonadati > Pseudomonadota > Gammaproteobacteria > Enterobacterales > Erwiniaceae > Pantoea > Pantoea sp. SGAir0418. The sequence goes on along the minus strand of NZ_CP027911.1, from coordinate 4,009,146 downwards.
TGCCGGCATGGGCAGGGCGTGATGGCGCTGCGCGCCGGCGCGTACCGCCAGCATGCTGAGATTGTGCGCCAGCAGCTCTTCGAGAATCAGACGCTTCTGCGCCGGATGACGGCCGGTTTCCAGCTCGCTCAAGCGCAGGTCCGGCGGCGGCCGGTGCAGGGTGCGCAGCGCCTCCGGCAGGCTGATCAAACCGCCGCTCAATTCCGGCGGCAGCAGCTCGGCAATCGGGCAGCTCTCCAGCAGCGTCAGCGCCTGATCGGTGAGATTGCGCAGCGTGGCCTGGCGAATACCTTCGGTGGTGGGATAGACCGGCGTCAGAGTTTCCTGCAGCTCAACGCCACCCAACTCGCCCTGGACGCGATACTCCGGATGAATGATTTCAGCGCCGCGCTGGCCGCGTTTGATCTCGCCATAAGCGGTAACGCGACGGCCCGGTGCCAGGCTGTTTTTCATGCCGGCGTTGAAGTTGAAGAAGCGCATCGTCAGCACGCCGCTGCCGTCGCTGATCTGGCATACCAGCATACGGCGGCGACCAAAGGTGATTTCGCTGTGCAGCACTTCACCTTCCACCGTCGCCCAGATGCCGGGCAGCAAATCGTTAATTTTGTACAGCTGGGTGCGGTCTTCGTAGCGCAGCGGCAGGTGCAGCAGCAGATCCTGAATGGTAAACAGGCCGAGTTTCGCCAGCTTACCCGCCTGGCTGGCGCCGACGCCGGTCAGGGTACTGAGCGGAATGGCATCCAGCAGACGGCCTTTCATTTTTTACCCGTCGCTTGCATGGTGGACCACCAGGCGGCATCGGCTTCGACTTCGCCCTGCGCGTTGATGTGCGGATAGGGCAGGCCTTTCTGCTTCGCTACGCGCGCCAGCACCGGATACCCGCCCTCAAACAGCAGGCGCTGCTGCTCATCCTCGTCCAGCAGGCTGTGCTGGCGGCGATACATGCCGGCGTTTTGCCGCTGACGCTGGGCTTCATACAGAATCAGCGCAGAGGCCACGGAGACATTCAGCGACTGCACCATACCGACCATCGGAATGATGATATCGCGGTCGGCCAGCGCCAGCGCTTCAGCGGTGATGCCGGTTTTCTCCTGGCCCATCAAAATACAGGTCGGTTTGGTGTAATCGATCTCGCGGAAATCGACCGCTTTGTCAGACAGATGGGTCGCCAGCACCTGCATGCCGCGATCTTTCAGATGGCGTACCGCATCAGCAATGTGGCGATGGGTTTTCACCTTCACCCAACTGTTACTGCCCGCCGACGCGGACACCATGGTGCGCATACGCACGCTGGGCCATACCGCATGAACTTCGTGGATGCCGACGGCGTCGGCGGTGCGGATCACCGCAGAGACATTGTGCGGCTTATGCACCTGCTCCATGCAGACGGTGAGATCGTGCTGGCGCATGGCCAGCATCTCCTGGATACGAGCAAAACGTTGAGCGTTCATGCACTAATTACGGTTACGGTGAACTTTAATCACGTCCGGCATCACGCGGATTTTACGCATGATATTGGCCAGATGGACGCGATCGTTCGCGGTGAGGCGGATGAAGGCGCTGTAAACGCGACCGTCACGCTCTTCGGTATTGAGGCTTTGAATATTCGAACCTGCGGTATTGATTGCCGCGGTCAGGTTGGCCAGCGCGCCCTGGTGGTTAAACATATCCACCTTAATCTCGGCGACAAACTCCTGATCGGTCATTTTATCCCATTCAACCGGCATGAATTTTTCCGGTTCTTTCTGGTAGCCGCGAATGTTACGGCAGGATTCGTGATGCACCACCAGCCCTTTACCGGGGCTGACGTGCGCGACAATCGGGTCGCCAGGAATCGGACGGCAGCACTTGGCGAAAGTGATCAGTACGCCATCAGCGCCCTTGATTGGCAGCTTTTTGCTGCGCTTACTGCTGCCAGATGACGGTTCGCTGCCGGATTGCAGCAGGTTCTTCGCCACCACCACGCTCATGGCATTGCCGAGGCCAATCTCCGCCAGCAGATCGTCGATGCTGGAGAGCTTCATACGCTCCAGCTCCTGCTGAATATTCTCCGCCGGAATCTCGGCCAGTTTTTTGCTGCCGCCGAGCGCGTGGCTCAACAGACGACGACCGAGGTTAACGGAATCTTCGCGCTTGAGGTTTTTCAGCAGCTGGCGAATTTTGGCACGCGCTTTTGAGCTCACCACAAAGTTGAGCCACGCGGCATTTGGCCGGGCGCCAGGTGCGGTAATGATTTCAATCGTCTGGCCGCTGGTCAGCGCTTGCGACAGCGGATACGGCTGGCGATCGACGCGCGCACCGACGCAGGCGTGACCGATATCGGTGTGCACCGCATAGGCGAAATCCACCGGCGTGGCGCCAGCGGGCAGTTCGACGATGCGGCCTTCCGGCGTAAACACGTAGATCTCATCCGGGAACAGATCGGATTTTACGCTCTCGATAAATTCAAACGAGCTGCCGGCGCTCTGCTGCAGCTCCAGCAGGCTTTGCAGCCAGCGCTGGGCGCGAATTTGCGCGGTGGTACCGCTTTCGCCAGCTTCTTTATAAGCCCAGTGGGCCGCTACCCCCATCTCCGCCATCTGATCCATATCTTCGGTACGGATTTGCACCTCAACCGGCACGCCGTGCGGGCCGATCATCGAGGTGTGCAGTGACTGATAGCCGTTGGCTTTGGGAATGGCGATGTAATCTTTCACGCGTCCGGGACGCGGTTTGTACAGGCTGTGCATCTGACCGAGCACGCGATAACAGGTATCGAGGTCCTTCACGATGACGCGAAAGGCATAAATATCCATGATCGAGTGAAATCGCTGCTCTTTCAGGTGCATTTTGCGGTAGATCGAATAGAGATGCTTTTCACGTCCGCTGACGCGGCAGGGAATGCCGGCTTCCTGCAGACGCCCGTCGATTTCCGACAGGATCTTCTGAATCATCTCTTTACGGTTGCCGCGCGCCGCTTTCACCACCTCTTTAATCACGCGGAAACGGTTTGGATAGAGCGCTTCAAAGCCGAGCTCTTCCAGTTCCGTTTTCAGGTGATGAATACCGAGGCGGTGCGCCAGAGGACTGTAAATCTCCAGCGTTTCCAGCGCGATGCGCCGTTTTTTATCCGGACGCAGCGCGCCCAGCGTGCGCATGTTGTGCGTGCGGTCAGCCAGTTTGATCAGGATGACGCGAATGTCCTGCACCATCGCCATGATCATTTTGCGGAAGTTTTCAGCCTGCGCTTCTTTCTTGTCGCGGAATTTCAGCTTATCGAGCTTGGAAACGCCTTCTACCAGCTCGGCCACGCTTTTTCCGAACAGCTGTTCCATGTCCTGATAGGTGGCGGGCGTATCCTCAATCACATCATGCAGCAGCGCCGCCATCAGCGTTTCGTGGTCGAGCTTCATCTCGGCCAGAATGCAGGCAACCGCAACGGGATGGGTGATATAGGGTTCGCCGCTGGAGCGTGTCTGGCCCTCGTGGGCATCACGTGCGACAAGGTAAGCTTGCTTGAGGCGCTTGATTTGCTCCTCAGGCAAGTATTTTTCAATCAGCTGATTGAGGCTTTCAAACAGATACAAGGTTGACCTGCAGAGTGCTGTTAACGACGACCTTCAGCGATAGCGGTAACGGCTTGTAACTCAGCGGCTTCCTGCTCTTGCTGTTCCTGACGATCACGGACATCCAGAATCTGGTTGGTGATCAGGCCTTCTTCGATTTCGCGCAGGGCGATAACGGTGGCTTTATCGTTCTCTTCCGGAACCAGCGGATCTTTGCCGCCTACCTGCATCTGACGTGCACGACGTGCAGCGACCAACACCAGGTCAAAACGGTTACCAACTTTCTCTACTGCGTCCTGAACGGTTACGCGTGCCATAGGTGTGCTACTCCACAGATGATGAAGAAATGACTGGGCATAATACTGAAAGTGACTTCAGACTGCCAATAGTTTGCTGATTAAAGCATCATGTCGCGCTTTCTGGCGACCCATACGCAGACGTTCTGCGCGAATAATGGTTTTCAGATCCGACAGCGCCAGATCGAAATCATCATTAACAATCAAATAATCGTATTCGGCATAGTGGCTCATTTCTGCCACTGCCTGCGCCATGCGGCGGGCGATCACCTCTTCGCTGTCCTGACCGCGGCCGCGCAGGCGGCGATCCAGCTCTTCGGTGGACGGCGGCAGAACAAAGATGCTGCGGGCGGCCGGCATTCTCTGGCGAATCTGCTGTGCGCCCTGCCAGTCAATGTCGAGAAACACGTCAACGCCGGTCGCCAGCACCTGCTCAATCGCCGCGCGTGAGGTGCCGTAATAATTGCCAAACACTTCCGCATGCTCAAGGAAAGCATCCTCGGCGATCATGCGTTCGAATTCAGGCTTTGAGACGAAAAAGTAGTGTTCACCATGCGCTTCGCCGGGGCGCACGCCGCGGGTGGTATGAGAAACAGACACCTGCGTATCGTACAGCGGTTGTGTCTTTAACAGCGCCTGAATCAGGCTGGATTTACCTGCGCCGCTGGGGGCGGAAACAATATAGAGCGTGCCTTGAGCCATGGTTATCTTGAATTGAGTAAAGAGCGGAGTCGATTTCCTGCACAGTATACACGGCTTAAGCGCAGCACGCAGCGTTTGCCGCCCGCACGCGGCAATTCTTTTTCTGTGCGCGCCCTCCAGCGGCAGCGCAACTTTCTGCAATTCGCACAAAAATCCGTCAGCCTCGCTCCACAATCGGCTTTTTAACGCTGGTGTCACTCACCGCGGCACGCTGCAATCAGCAAAAAAGGAGGCGACGATGAAAGGATGGAGATGGCTGGGTGCGATGTTGCTGGCGGGATGTGCGAATGGGATGGCGGTTTGTCCCAACTGGTCACCGGTGCGCGCTGAACAGGAGATGGGCGTGCTGCACAACCAGCTGCGCCACTGGGATGATGCCTACTACCGTCAGGGGCAAAGCCCGGTAAGCGATGCCGATTACGACAGCCTGCAGCAGCGCTTACAGCAGTGGCAGCGCTGCTTCACGCCGGCGTTGCCCGGCTATGCAGCACAGCTCAGCACCGACGGCAGCACGCTGCACCCGGTGGCGCATACCGGCGTACGCAAGCTGCGTGACAAGCTGGCGGTGGCCTACTGGATGCAGGATAAACCGGCGCTGTGGGTGCAGCCAAAAGTCGATGGCGTGGCGGTGACGCTGATGTATCGCCACGGCGAACTGGCTGGCCTGATCAGCCGGGGCGACGGACTGCGCGGTGAACAGTGGCTGGCGAAAGCGCCGCACATTGCGGCGATCCCGCAGCATATCACGACCGACCGTGAGGAAGTGGTATTGCAGGGTGAGCTGTTCCTGACGATGACCGATCACCAGCAGGTGCGCGATGGCGGTCAGAATGCGCGCGCCCAGGTGGCGGGCGCCATGATGCGGCGCGAAGCCAGTCCGCTGCTATCGCGCATTGGCGTGTTTATCTGGGCATGGCCGGATGGGCCGCCGATGATGCAGGCGCGGCTGGCACAGCTTACGCAGTGGGGCTTTGCCCTGACGCAGCAGTGGAGCCGCCAGGTCAGTAATGAAGAGGAGGTCGCGGCCTGGCGTGAGCGCTGGTATCGCCAGCCGCTGCCTTTTGTCACCGATGGGGTAGTGATTCATCAGTCACCGCAGCGCGTCGGGCGCGACTGGCAGCCCGGGCAGGGCAGCTGGTCGGCCGCGTGGAAATATCAGCCTGCCGAAGTCAGCAGCGAGGTGCTGTCGGTGGATTTCAACGTCGGACGCACCGGCAAAATTGCCGTGGTGCTGAATCTGCAGCCGGTGCAGCTGGAGGATAAAACCGTCCGGCGGGTTAACCTGGGCTCGCTGCGTCGCTGGAAGCAGTGGGATGTGATCGCCGGCGATCAGGTCACGCTGTCGCTGGCCGGGCTGGGGATCCCGCGGCTGGAACGGGTGATCTGGCGCGTGGCGCAGCGCGACTATCCGCCGCCGCCGCAGGACGACGCATTCAATCCACTGAGCTGCCTGCACTTCAGCCCAGGGTGCCGCGCGCAGTTTCTGTCGCGCCTCAGCTGGCTGAGTCACAAGTCAGTGCTGGATATTGCTGGCATGCAGCGCAGTAGCTGGCAGCGCCTGCTGGACGGCGGCAGCGTCAGCCACCTGTTCTCCTGGCTGACGCTCACGCCAGAGCAGATTGCGCAGGCGCAGGGCATCTCCACCGTACGCGCCCGGCAGATCTGGCATCGTTTTAACCTGACGCGCCAGCAGCCGCTGCGCCGCTGGATCAGCGCGCTGGGCTTACCGCTGCCGCGCACGGCGCTACAGGCGTTGCCCGATACGCAGTGGTCGCAGTTGCTGGCGCGTTCAGCCGACAGCTGGCAGCAGCTGCCGGGTATCGGCAGCGTACTGGCACAGCGGCTGGTGACGATGCTGCAGGATGCGCGCCTGCAGTCGCTGATTCACTTTCTGCAGCAGCAGAATATCCCGGCGCAGCCGTCAGTGCTCGGGGTGGGGGTAGTTGAAAATCGGCAGACCGAGGCGGAAGCGCAGCGCCAGCAGGCGGGCGAAGAAGCCGAACAGTAGCGTGATGATCACCACCACTTCATGCGCCAGCGGTGTTTTCAGCAGCAGGATATACATCCAGCCGGAGGCAAAAGCGATGCCGGCGTACAGCTCTTTCTGGAACACCAGCGGAATGCGGTTGCAGAACATATCGCGCAGCACGCCGCCAAAAACGCCAGTTATGACTGCGGCGATGGCGGCGATGATCGCCGCATGGCCGGAATCCAGCGCAACCTGTGCGCCGATAATCGAGAACACCACCAGACCCAGCGCATCCAGCACCAGAAACACTTTACGCAGATGATTCATCAGCGGCGCGACAAAGGTTGTGACCACGGCCGCCGCCGCGACGATCATGATGTATTCCGGGTGTTTCACCCAGCCGAGCGGATAGTGGCCCAGCAGAATATCGCGCACCGAGCCGCCGCCAATCGCCGTGACCGACGCAATAATAATGACGCCAAACAGGTCCATTTTGCGTCGGCCTGCCGCCAGCGCACCGGTCATTGCTTCGGCGGTAATACCAATGATGTACAGGACGGTTAATAACATAGAGCACTCCAGTAAACTGGCGGCAAGGCTAAAGATTTCCCAGAGTGTAGACCACTGAGATTTTCTAAAAAAATGTTTTCGGATTAGCCATGCTGATGGCGAGCCTGCTGATGGGCTTGTTACAGAGGAACTGCGGTTGTCAGCCGGTGTTTTCGCATCAATAAAAATGATGCGAGACGGCGGATCGACCCTGATTTAAGTTTCGCCGATGATGTGTCGCACCTGATTAATGCCTGCTCATTCAGGCTCATCATTTACGGGCGCGACGTGCAGCAACTCTGGACAGGCATGAAAAAACACAGCGAAGACATCCTCTATTACTCCTCCGATAAGCTGGCGGCACTCGGGCTGGAAAGCCTGCTATCAGCGTTACCGGTGGGCTGCCGGGTGCATGAACTCTGGTCGCTCAGTACCGTCATCTCGCAGTGTGAAAGAGTGCGGCCGCGGTTACTGGTGTTTATTTTTCACGAGAATATGCCGCTGGCTGGCACCTTCAAAGTGCTGTATGCGCTGCAGCAGCAGTTTCCGGCCATGCAGATGCTGGTGCTGACCCGACGTCTGTTGCCGATGATGCACGCTCTCAGTCGTTATCTGCCCGGACTCAGCGTCCTCGATTTAAAGTCCTCACACACCGCGCTGCGTCGTTGCCTGCTGGCCTGTATCGCCGGCGGGATACCGCAGTTGCAGGAGGGGGCTGACATTCTGCTACCGGACCGGCAGCTACGGGTGCTGCTGATGATGGCGTGGGGCTACAACACGGAGCAGATTGGTAACCGGCTCGGTATCAGCCATAAAACGGTGAATGCACACAAGCTAAATGCGCTTACCCGCCTGCAGGTGAAAAGCAAAAACGATATGGCCGATCTGTTTATGGTGATTGACGAGCTGCGCATGCTGGTGGGATGGCTGCGCCTGCACCGCAATGGCAAGCTGAGCGAGCTGGCTTATCATTCGCTGGAAGAGTTACTGGAAGCATAAAAAGAAAAAAGCGTGCTGGTAACCAGCACGCGAACGCATCTTGCAGATGCCCAGAGCCCACCATACAGACTTGTTGTTATTATCCGTTTCTTGCTCGCACTGCGGCGAAAGCTTTCAGGCTAAAACGGTACTCCGGCTGGAACCAGGGACGTCCGTAGTAGCAGTAGATCAGCATTCTGATGGAAACCATCGCCAGGTAACCCCAGATGGCGCACAGCACTGACGGCGTCAGCCACACGGTAAACAGCGTGACCGCCAGCCCTGCCAGCACGGAAGACGTTTCCGTAAAGGCAATGCGCGTAAATTGTTTTTCCCGTTGCAGGATGGCGCGATAGTGCTGCCCCTGCGGAATAATAATAAAGATGACGGAAATCATCTCCAGCATAATTGCCAGTTCCGGCTGTCCCATTACTCGGCTGTAAATATCACTGCCGATAAACAGCACGGCAAAAATAAATAAACCGCTTAATACATTACCCCAGTAAAGCGTCGAGAGTTCGCTGTTATTTAAACTTTGATAGCGAATAAGTGCGTTACCGAAGCCGCGATCGGCTAGTGTATCAATCACTAATAATATCACTACGGCAATCGCGAGCAAATTGAGCTCATTTGCCTGCAGGATTTGCGCCAGCAGTGAAAGCTGTAATACCCCAATGCCAACGATTTTTATGGATGACAACACTGACCATTTGGCGCTGGCCAGATTTCTTTCGCGTATCGCCATACTCTGCTCATTATGGTACATGTACCAGTGCAATTAAGGGTTCACCCGGGCGGCGGCCCAGAGTACAGATCACATCAATGCAGCGCTTCCTGTCGCAGTCCTGAGATACCTTTCAGTACCGGCCACGTCGCGATGCTGTTAATTAAGTGATGCTCTGATAATAAAATGATGCCCCTGGCGCGTAATTGTTGTGGCGTCTGCGCGGTATCTCCTCCGGTCAGGAGGAAATCCGCGAGATCGTTATAAAATCCTTTTGCATTATTATATTTCCCGGCCAGTATCCGTCTGGCAATCTCAACAAATTCTTTTTCAGATAACAAAGGATAGGTTAAGCGATCCATGTTATGTCCCTGCTGTTTTTATTATTAAGTACTGCTGTGTGTGAAGGAGTTATACCGTGTTTTATTTAAATTAACACCATAAGAAAACTCCTATAAATCGACTGCAGGAATAAATGGTTTCAGAATATGGATGTGAATATATAAATTCTGATCTTTACAATTTATTAGTTTTTTTCCACCTTTAATGGCGCTGCAAAGTTGAACAAGTCAGCGCACAGGAAAAAACAGAGATAAATCAGAAGCACTCAGCTCTCGCCAGTCCGGCACGACCAGGAATTTTCCCGGTTACGACGCTTTAGCCAGACTGGTGAATGGTGCGAAAATGCGCTTTGCGCGCGGTGAAACAGTTAAACACCGCTGCGCGAAAAAAATGCCGCTTTTTCGCGATTGCGTCCAGCGCAGTATAAAGGGCGGCTGGTGGGATAATGCATTGATTCTAATGGGTTAACAGATGCAGGAGACGCTCGAGATCGCGTTTTACCCAGGCAACATCCCCGGCGAACTTCTCATCAGACATCAGCGGCTGGCGATAAACCACCATGACGACTTCGGCCCCCTGCTCGTTGGCAATGACCCGCATCGGCATATAAATCTCTTTACCGCTGCCGGTGTCGATCCAGTGATCCATCACGCCAAACGGGTTATAGGGAGTAAAACGAATCTTCACTGTGCCTTCCGGGCCTTTCGCTTTCCAGTACTGGCCTTCCTGCGTCAGCGTGCTGCTGCTCAGGCCGCTGGCCCACTTTGCAAAACATTCGGGTTTCCAGATGGTTTCGTACAGATCTAACCAGTTACGGGGAATGGTGAGCGTCACTGTCTGAGATGGCAGCATGGAGCCTCCGCGGGGCAGGTAAACGACAAATTAAACCTGAAACATCGCCTGTCACCTTAACTGAAGGTCACCGGACTGCAAACGGCCCGGTGACGGAAGTGTGCTGCAACAGCGTTTTCTGTCAGATAAAACGGCCACGGCCCTGAATGTCATGCGGTTCGGCGCTGCCGTCGGCCTGACGCAGCACGAAGCGATCGGATTGCGCCACCACCGCACAGCTGTGATTAGGGAAGATGCGCAGCAGGGCGCCAACTGCAGGCGCATGTTCGCCATAGGTTAAAAAGCCGTGCTCTTCCGACAACTTCTGCACTTCATACTGATGGCCATGCTCGTCCACTGCGATGCCGAAACCGCTGGCATTGGTGCCGTGCGGGCCTTTATCCGAGCTCAGCATTTTGGATCCGGCATCAATGATGGCGTAATAAGGATTAACGGCCACCACGCGCGTCACGACCGTTAACGCCAGCGCATCCGCATCACACAAGCCCAGACGCCAGGCGGTGAGATCCAGCAGGGCATAATTGCCGGGACGAATTTCATCGCTGCCGGCGGCTACCGGTGCCGCCAGCGCCGTGGGCGTGGAGCCAACCGAGACGGGACAAGGGGCAAAACCGGCATCCAGCAGCCGCCGTTGCAGGTCACGCATCAGCGCGATCTCCTGCTGCGCCACCTCAGCTATCGCCGTGGCATGACCCGCAGCGTACGCATGACCCGCATGCGAGATCAGCCCGGCGAAGGGCAATCCGCTGGCGACAATCTGCTGCGCCAGCGTCAGCGCGCTATCGCTATGCGGATCGACGCCAACGCGATGCAGACCCACATCCACTTTAATGGCGATCGCCAGCGCGCAGTCCGGCTGCTGCTGATGGGCGGCGGCGATGGCGCTTACGCCCGCCGCGCAATCTGCGATGCAGGTAATGCGCGCCTGATGCTGTGCCGCCAGCTGCAGCAGTTCGGTCAGCGCGGCGGCGTGCACCACGGGATAGGCCAGCAGCACATCGCGTACCCCGCCGTGCACAAAAGCCACGCCTTCGCTCGGTTTCGACACGGTAATGCCGCGCGCACCCAGCTGTTGCTGCTGTTCAGCGATCCAGACGCTTTTATGAGTTTTGATGTGTGGACGCAGCGCGACGCCGGCGGCATCGGCTTTCTGTTGCATCAGTTGCAGGTTACGCTGCAGGCGCGCAGCATCAACTTCCAGGTAGGGCGTAAGCCGGTCGGCGTGCAGCGGTCGCAGCCAGCCTGCTGTCTCAGGGTGTTCCATTTTAATAGTCCGCAGGTTACGTCTTGGTGCGGACTATCATTCACGAGCGCCGGTTAGACGTAAAGTGAAGCTTCGCCTGGCGGACGGGTTTTAAAGCGGCGATGCAGCCACAGATATTGCTCAGGCGCGCGCAGAATTTCTTTCTCAATCACCCGATTCATGTACGCCGCGGCGGCCGCTTCATCATCATGCGGGTAGTTTTCCAGCTGCGGCTGAATGATCAGCTGATAGCCGTCTTTGCGCGCATTACGAATCAGCACGATGGTCAGCATCGCCGGTTTCGCCAGCCGCGACAGCACAAAGGTGCCATTGGTGGTGGCCGCTTTCTCGACCGCGAACAGTGGAGCAAACACGCTGCCTTTCGGGCCGTAGTCCTGATCCGGCGCGAACCAGACGGCTTCGCCCTGTTTCAGCGCCTGAACCATGCCGCGCAGATCGCGTCGATCAATCATTGCTTTATTGGATCGCATGCGCCCTTTGGTTTGCGCCCACTCCATCGCCTGATTATTGTGCGGGCGATACATGGCCATCATCGGCTGGCACAGTCCGGTGATACGGCCACCCAGCTCCAGCGACATAAAGTGCACGCCAATCACCATCACGCCGCGCTGCTGGCTCTGCGCATGCTGAAGATTGGCGATGCCGTGCACCTGAAAAAGTTGACGCACGCGCGCATCGGACCAGAACCAGGCGATGCCGGTTTCCGCCAGCGCCATGCCCAGCGACTCAAAATTGCCGGCAATCATCATCTCTTTCTCGGCTTCATTAATGTGCGGGAAGCAGAGTTCGATGTTACGCCGCGTGATGCGTTCGCGCCGCTTCAGGAAGTGGCGTGATAGCCGGCCCGCTGTCGCACCCAGCCGGATTAATAAAGGATAGGGGAGCTGCACCAGCAGCCAGAGCACTGCCAGCCCGAACCAGGTAAACCAGTAGCGGGGATGCAAAAGTTTGGAACAGAACTGCCCGGTTTTCTTCATAGCGCCTTCATGTCAGGAGTGAATGTAACGCGCGAAGAAGTCGGTCCATGGTTCCCGGTGCGGTACAACTGTAGTTATTACGACCGGCACTTTAGCAAATAGTGCCGTATAAGATATGTAAACTCTGCAATCTTCAGGATTCAGATGATTGATGGATCGTGCACTAACTGGCGTGAGAATGAAATCGGATTGGGTTTAAACTGCTTAAAAACAATAGGTTGGTGGATTGGCTGGCCAGATTTATATGTCATTTTCGGTCAGTAACAGACACAGTTGTTCATCATTCAGGCAATAATCCTTACATTGCGAAAATTAAATATTGGTCTACCACTGCAACTGGTAGCTTCTGCAAGCCAGTTCCAGACACAGTAATGTCCATTTGACGCTAAAAAAGCCATGCTCAGACACTATTGTGTCTATATGGAAGCGTTATAGCTCAATCAGGCTTACCCTATGGCTACGGTGTGCAGCAAAATCTCACCGCATACCTGCGGCAGGCCGTAAAACCGTGCGATCCAGCAACCAGGCGCTATACAAACCGGCGTAATGGCTGCTGTTAGCAAGGAAAGATAAAGCCCTGAGCAGGGCTTTACAGAGATAAGCGTTACTCGATGTTGAATCTGAATGTTGAGTGAGTGCTTATGTTTATTGATTTTATTATATTTTTATTAATCTTTCTTTTCGTTAAGTACACACATGAATACACGATAAATAAAAGTGTCCAATGAGTTGGGGCGAAATTGTCCATCAGTTCTTGTTAAGATCGGTTCAGTAAGATGAGCTAACAAGTGCAGGTTGCTGGCATTTACACTTCGCAACTTTAAGGGAAGGTTCGATAAGGCCGCCTTCTTCCCATTCGGTATGAAAATGTTGGAAAGAGCCTCCACTTTGCCAATGTGAGACGTTCCAAATATACGGTCGCGGAAAGTGATAACATCTTGAGCACTGACCTAGATCATCGGTTTGTCAGCGCCTCTACAGTATGACCATGAGGTTGCATAATCATATCGAACTCTGCATCCAGTTTAGCATTCTTATATGCCTCGAACTAAGCCTTATTGATAACCACTGCTGAGCTACTGTATTGGTGGGGGATTTCAATCGGTTCCCTCTGAGTGGTTGTATCCAATGCTTCTGAGATGTTGGTACGTGTCTGAGTTGAAGTGTATGTATACATACCATATCTCCTGCGATGTACATTTTGATTTAAATAGAAAAATCAATACTAATTGTATGGTTAAAAAATTAATTGACATGTCGGTTTGGTGATTACTTTTGTTTGTTCACTTGACAAAATAAAAAAAACGCAAGATTATTGTCATGTATTTCACCAAATCCCCATTAAGGGCTACGTAACTCTACGCATGAGGTCTTTTTTGCAATGAAGCAACCGTGGGAGCTAAACCCAGCTCTAACAATAGAGCGACTTAAACTACTTGCATCCCTGATTCGAAATGTCAGGGATGATGTGATTGATTTACATAATGAAGAACTCGGTGATTCTGCTCGTTCAACTGGGTTGAGAGCCTATGAATGTTGCCGAACGAGGATAATTCGGGCCGCAACTCAACATGAAGAGTGGCCCTGGCTTGGCATAGTGAAAGACGATGGAAAATTTACCTTTTCTATCGATTCAGTGCCAGTGCGTTTGTATCGGGGAGGTCCTAATCGTCCGGAAGAACGCAGGCTGATACCTTGCGTAGAAGCGCTGAGTCAGATGAGTTTATTGCCTGTTGAAGTAGGCGACGCTGTATCTGTCATTTGGTTTTTTGCTGTTGAAGTTGATGATTTCCGCTATGTTGAGCGTGTAACCTTTACTGGCTTTTTAGAAGGCGTGCAGGTTTCATGCTGGGAAATTCCGCTGGATGAAAGAGTTCCTGCTTTCAGTTCCATTGATACCGAATTACCTGAGCCAGTCAAAACTCTGAAAGCATCAATCTCTGTCAAAAGGAAAGACAAAAAGGCCGAGAATGATGACCCGAATAATGGTTAGTAAGTTATGGCTATAGAATTTTATGGCGAGCGGCTTCGGCTCGCCCGTTTGTTAAAAGGGTACACACTACAAGAGCTGGGTGATGCAGTTTTTGTTACCCGGCAAAGTATACACCAGTACGAAAGTGACGTTCGGGCACCCGCTAATGATGTACGTAATGCACTGGCTGAGTTTCTTCAGGTATCCACTGACTTTTTTGGGATTCCTCTTTCTGGTGACGTCAAGCCAGAGCAATGCCATTTTCGTAAGAGACAAACAACACCTGCTGGTGTTAAAGAGCGGGTTCAGGCATACAGTACTATTCTTGAGCAGCTCGTTGCTGAGTTGCATGAACACCTAGATATGCCCGAGAACGGTTTTAATTTGATTGATAATAGTAAGATTGTAGAATTAACACCGCCATTGATAGAAAAGATTGCTGAGGGAGCCCGTATTCGTTGGGGGTTAACACCTGATGCCCCTATAGATAATATGGTTAATGTTGTTGAAAATCAGGGAGCAATTGTTACCTGTTTTGATGGCGTGTCTGAAAAAGTCGATGCTTTATCTGTTAATAGAAAATTTCCTATAATAATTCGCAATACTGCGAAGGAAAGTGCATGTCGAATGCGTTTTGATTTGGCCCATGAATGTGGTCATTTAATAATGCATGATGGTATTGAGACTGGGTGTAAACAGACAGAGAGAGAGGCTGACGCCTTTGCTAGTGCTTTCTTATTTCCTCGCAAGTCTTTTGCCAGAGAATTTCCGTCTTGCTTAGGTATTGGCGGAATGATTGACTGGAAGAAAGTGTATGCTTTAAAAACCAGATGGAAAGTTAGTGCTAAAGCAATTATTTATAGAGCACATTTCCTGGGTTTTATTAACGCTCAGCAATATAGAAGTGCTAATGTCTGGTTCAGCCAAACAAGACAAACAAAAAAAGAAAAACTGGACGATAAAATTCCTTTAGAGGAACCTCATGTTCTTGAGGAAAGTTTGGCAATTTTGAAAGAGCATCTGGGTATATCTTTCGATATGTTAGCTGAAAAGATTAAGGTTAGACCTGAATTATTAGCAGATATATCAGGCATTAAATATATACCTGCTATTGATGATGGTTATGACGAAATTGTTGTTCCTTTTAAATTTTGACTAAAATATATAAGGCCCTTCGTAACGAAGGGCCTTAGGGGTTATTTATTGAAATAACACTTTAATTTTGTTTCAGTCATTTCAATGATCGTTGAGTAAATTGAACCCAGGAAATTTCTCATGTCTATCGATAACTTTGATTTTTCCACACCTGGTTGAGCAATTGAAAACTCAAACTCCACATTTGAATATTTTAATGCTTTTCTTATAGTTTCCAGATCGTCAGGAGTTCCATGATAAAATCTCTTATTTTTCAAAATACCCATGCCATTACGTCTTTCCATGTGTTTAAGGAGTTCTTCTGGTTTCCATTTGTAACGTAGAGATACGACAGCTTGCCCACAAACTTCATAAAGATCTGATAATCTTGCTCCTGATGTTTCTTTTGAGTATTTGCAATGAATCATTTCAAATCTTATTAAATCGTCTTCGACGAATATTGCTACAATGTCAGATGATTCACCAGCATTGTCATCATTAAAAATAATCCGGGCACCATTTTTTTTAAGATGTATCATCATATATTCTTGAATAGAATTATTACGGATTTTATCACCTTTATATAATGATTCTACCGTGTAATTTACATCATCCCATTCCAGTGTTGTTATTCTTTCTGATGGAATTTGAACCTCAAATGACTCGCCATAGTTTGTGTGAATGCATCCAGAAATAGTGCACCCATCTAATAAAAACATCGTTGGGGGATTTTCCTCAAAAAACTGTTTTAATGATAGTGAATTGCTTTTTAAACCTTCAATGTAAATATCTGTCTCATCTAACCCTTCAATACTATGACCTCTCTCTCCTCCAAGTACTATTGAAAATGGAATCTTCTCATCTGAAATTATTATCTCAAAGAACGCATGGTTATTATTATGTGATATGTTTTTTAAAGCACATTCTGCTAATAATATAGATTCCTTCTGAGGTCGTTCTATCGTGATTTTATGAATTCTCTCATATAAATCTTCGGACCAGTCTGTTGCTAGAATGATTATGTTTTCAGGATATGATAATAATTGTGTTTTCTGAGCAGAGTCTTCTAATAATTTATTGGCATCAATACTCTCATCTGTAATTAAATTACCGATTTCTAAACACCAAGATTTCCACTCTTTCAAATCGCCTACACGGGCGGGACTCCATATTTTTCCTTTAACAGATGCTCCGACACTAACGGGAAATCCATCTCGGAAACCGATACCTACGAAATCTGATTTTTGACAGCGTTGGCCATCTTTCCATTTTGTTAATTCAGTTGTTACATCTGCCCCACTTAAACGGGAGTAGCGGTGAAGATGATTAGCTGGTTTGAAAATCCCAGCATGAATTATACTAAGGCGCTTGATATTATCAAAAGATCTAAAAACGCAGTCGCCTCTTAACTGAGTAGGTTTATCTTCCGTTATCTTTTCAACTAAAAAATTAATATCTAATTTTTTCTCGGAATAGCCAATATAAAGAAGATTCATAGATATATTATAATGCATAACAATGAGGTCCCACGTCTGGTCACGCATTTTGTCTGTTCTGGCCCATTTCACCTTCTCTCTCTTTTGTGTAGTGAAATAAAAGACATTTTCTTCTTTATTAATAAATGGTTGTGATAGGGAATATTTATTTAAATTAAATGCGTTCTTGAAATTTTTCCATTCTGCTTTTTTGCATTTAAAACATACAGTACTTAGTGCAGGATAAACAAGTTTAGGATTTAGGTCTATATTTGGAGAATCAAAACCAGAAAAAGGTTTACATCCTTGGAGAAAACTAAGTAATGTTTCTGCTTCATTTTTCTTTGCATCAGCTATTTCGCTAATAACTTCTTCCCAACCGGAACCTTCTTGGAATAAATTTTCTAATTCAATGGATATTTTTTCATCAGCATAATTCACAACAAATGAAGCATCACCCAGTCCCTCTTGAGTCCTAGTAAATCGGCCGATGAATTGTAACAAAACCGCTAATGATTTGTGTAGTCCATGCACAGCTGCAATTTTAAAATCAGGATAGTCAAAACCTTCTTTTAGCATGTCAACGCATACGATTATGTCGTATGCCCCATTTTTAATGTCGCTAATCAGATTTCTTCTATTCTTGACTCCTGTGTATACAATCGCTATTCGTTCATTTGGGAATAATTCTTTGTACATGTCAAAAAGTTCAATAGCATGCTTTTTATTATCAGCGCGAACCATCATCTTATGTCTTATCCATCCGTTTTTCCTGTCTGTAATTAACCTCGACATGGCCGCATTTGCTATAGCTAAATCTTTCTTTCTGGGATGGCGTTCATCCACAGCAACTAATGATATCTTGGAGAAACAATTATCTTTTAATGCGTGAGATAAAGGATAGTTATATACGATCTTTCCTTCAATTGGTTTCTTATCATTTCTATAGGGCGTTGCGGTGAATTGTACAATTTTAGATTTTGAAAAAAGTTTTTTTATTATATCCCACTCTGATGCCTGTATATGATGTGCTTCATCAAAGTAAACATGTGTGAATATATCTGATATTGTTTTTTGTAATGTCGGAGATGCCCTTGCTATAAGCGCAGGAGTTGTTATAACAACATCAGATTCATGGAGTAATCCTATGCTTTCCTCAGAAAAAGCTAGACCTTCCTTTAGCATTAATACTGTTGGGTTTGGAGTGGGGTTCGGTATTACTCCTAATTCTCTTAATATCCCCCAGGAAGAAAACTTATCTGCGATTTGATATTTAAGATCTATTGAAGGGACAATTACTAGTGTATGTGTCGCTTTGTCAGCAAGAGATGCTAAAAGCATTGTCTCTGTTTTACCTGTGCCTGTCGGTAGAACAACTGTGCAAGTTTCTGACGACAATGACCAATGAGATAGTAATGCATAAATAGCACCAATTTGTGCAGGTCTAAGAGATTTATTTGATTCCCCTTTACCGTTTATTTTTACGTTATCAAAGAATGATGTTTTATTATCAGATAATCTTTTTATGTCGCCACGTATATGATAAGTGCTGCCTTTCAATTCAGCAAGAAATGATACCCCAATGTTAGAGTTGCTGAGCGAGTATATATTATCTTTTATGTGACTTTTATCAAAGAGCCAGTCTCCAGCCTTGAAGGCAAGATTTGATAACGTTCCTATTTGATAATTTTTCTTTGTAAAGTAAATCGACTTATCAAATGAAATTATTTCTTGAGTAATAATTTTGTTTACTTCATCAGATTTAGTATTCAATGTGATATCCTTATTTTTAATAAGAAACGGAACGTTGTCGTTAAAAAACATAAGTCACAAGGTTGTACGAATTATACACAATCTTGAAGGGTAGATCGATTAAAGTATTTTGTGATCTGGTTCTCTTTTTAAGTTTTAATTCAAAATGCTTATTACTTTTACCATTCTTAGTGAGAATGGTAATTATTCTAGGCATATACCTCATTTTTCAGCACAATGCGCAGATACGGGTGTTTCCAGCCATTTTCGGATAATTTGCTCATACTGACAAAACCATCGTGTTCCAGTGCGCATACTCCGTTGTTGCTGGCAACATAATCATAGACAGCACTGCTTTCCAGCCCCTGCAACATATGGGCGAGCAATTTCCGGCGCATCTGCATAGGCTGCCATTTTTTCTCCTTCCGGACATTCTTCCATGTACAGTTAAAATTCTGCCCCACGGCATTTCTGACACAAAGCCCATATCGATTGGTCTTACCGGATGACAGATAATCATCAATAAGTCGCTTGAGGTCTCTCCTGAGTGGTTTCACCAGCTTTTTCCAGCGTTTTAATACATTGCTGGCCTCAGCAACTCCCAGTTGTTTGTTCAGACGCTTTCTGATCACACTTTTTGATGACAGACTGACAAAAGCTGCGCTGAAAATAGTCGAAAAACGAAAGCATTTAACGTCATCTTCACTAACATCTAATTCTTTCATGATATAGCTGGTTTCAAGGCGTTTCAGGTTTTTGGGTGACACGCCGATGCGCTTAAGCTCCTGCCGCAGAAGCTCCAGTTGACAGCTTTTTATATCATAGTTATATCCCCGCGCCAGACATGCCCATTTCATGCCTTTTGGCAGATACTGAAATCCCTTACCTACCTCGAACGAACGCCCACCCAGACGGGCGGTTTTGTAGGACTGACGATAGGCCACAATCAACGGACTCGTACTGATGATTTTCACCCCCACATCGCAGAGATGGCTGATAAAACTGTGGTAGTACATCATATTCACAGGAGTGGGATGTGCATTGCAGTAATCCCTCAGTGCATCAAGATTGATATGCAGGTAATCAAGCTGCCCGTAGACCTGCGTGACCCGCTCCCTGAATGCTGTGTCAGGGATTTTACGCTTTGACACCTGATGGCAAACCACGGGCTTCTTGATGGAGGCCTGCGCAATCATCTCCTCCAGTGTCAGCGGCCTCTGCCGTTTCCCGTAAAGGTCAGTCAGATAGCTGTAGCGATCCTTACGTCGCAGATATGCCTTGCGGTCTCCCGGGAACAACGCTTTCAACAACTGCTTTGATAGCGCAAATTCACGGCATTTATGTTTGCTGGGATCATGACCGATAATTTTGATAAGCCCCGCTGCTTCCAGCTTTTCCAGTGCCCTCCCAAAAGGAAGCTCACGTGACTGTTTAAAAACTGCGGGAGCCTCTTTCTCGCCCAGAGAATATGGGAACGGAACAGAACAGCTCCATTCATCGTCACCTTCAAAAATAGCTTTTTTACGCGTATTCTTACTGGCGGTTGCACTGCATATAAGATGCTGTATAAAGATAGCTATAGATATGTAATAAGTAGGTTTGCATCTCCTGTCACAATTATTATCAAATGGAATGCTGAAAATAGATTTTCTGAAAATCCTGAGCGTCTTTTCTGTTACGAGAATATTATTCTTTGTGCAATAGGCTTTCATTTTATTGTGCTCCGCCAGTTATTTAAACGCTGTTTTACAACCAGCGTTTTTGCACAATGAATTACGACCGCGCATAAGAATCATATTTGCTAGCCCCACTTTTTTATGGGCTAAATTAAAAACACAGAATCAGCAATAATGCGCCTTATGGCAGGAAAGATATCCGCCGAGGAATGCCCGGAGTGAATTCGTGGGATCGGCTAATACTTGTATCCCCATACTATAGCCATACAACGCATATGGCCTGTGCGGAGGCTTGCCTCAGGCATCTGCCTGTCACCATCTCCATCTGATACTTTTTTTTTGGCTATGGCATGTAGCGACTTTCCTGCCATTCTGCCAGTGGATCAATATTTTTCCGTTTCATCGTTTTTTTGATTATCATCTGAACTAATACCTGACTGCATTCGGCTTCCTCTGTAATAGCCGTGTGAATAAATTGCCAGGTGGCATCTGTTGTACAGACTAAAAGCAGTTAACCTACTAATACAGCCCCATGTCTGAGGAACACAAAACATCCTGTCAGACATGACGGCGTGAAGGATTCTCGGGCAAGGGATACAGAATATGGCGCGGATAGAAAACCACAAATACAGCATTGAGGAAGCTTTCAGGGAATGTTTCTACATAGTCCCGGACTACCAGCGTGAGTATGTCTGGACGGAAAAGGAAGTGCGACAGTTACTGGAAGACATCGGCGAACAAATTGATGCTGGTAGCACGCGGGAATACTTCATTGGTACCGTACTGGTATCACCGACCGACCAGAAGAATCACTACGAGGTCATAGATGGTCAGCAACGGCTGACTACATTCTTCCTGTTGTTGTGTGCGCTCAGGCATATGTTTCAGGGGGAGCCACAACGGCAAATGATTTCCGGGCTGGTTTCGACCAGCTATGTGGACAGTGGCGGCGAAGTTCGCACCAACCTCAAGCTTGAACCTCGTTATGAGAATGCGGGTGAGGTGATGGACAGGCTGGTTGAACTGGATGCCGATCCACAGGCCGTGCGGGCAGGTATTCAGTCTGCAGGCATTACCAGCTTTGGTTCGCTGGAAAATCTGGTCGGTGCCTACAGCACGCTATATCACTACCTGAAGGACAACTACGATGATATCAGCAGGTTAAAGAAGTACTGGGGCTATCTTGCCAATAATGTGGTGTTCATCCAGATATCAACCGACGTCAGTAGCGCACTGAAGATTTTCGAAACGATCAACGAACGCGGCGTGGGACTGAACCCAATGGACTTGCTCAAGAATCTGCTGTTCACGCAGGTTGAACCGTCTGAATTTACTAAGCTCAAGGACGAGTGGAAGAATATCACCAAGCCTCTGGAAAAGAGGAAGGAAAAACCACTTCGCTTCCTCCGTTATTTCCTGATGGCTAATTACATAATCAGGAATGATCGCAATGACTCCGTGGTACGCGAGGACGAAATCTACGACTGGTTCGTATCCAGAGATAACACAGCTCTGTGTAATTACTCAGGTAAGCCCTTTGAATTTGTCCGCAAGGTGATCCGTAACGTCGAGTACTACCTAAACTTTGCAATGGGACTGGGAAATGACGGAACCCCCAGTGTGGCAATGGATAATCTCAGGCGGCTGGCCGGTGGCGCATTCAGCCTGCATTACGTATTACTGCTGGCGGCAGCTGGTTTCCCCAGGACGTTGTTTGAACATTTTGTGGCACAACTGGAGAGCTTTCTCTTCTACTACATATTCACCCGGACTCCGACTAAGGATCTGGAACGCAGTTTCTCCCTGTGGGCCGACGAGCTGCGCACGATTGCGGAGACTACTGACCCGGTAAAACAGAAAATTCAGCTCAACACATTTATCGTTGATCGTTTTGAGAAGAATATGGCGGGTAAGTATCAGGAACTGGCCGATGCCCTGAAACGCTTTACCTTATATTCAATGCAACAATACAGGACGCGTTACCTGCTGGCACGACTAACACAGCACGTTGAAATGGCCTTTAGTGGGGTGAAAGTACCGGGCAGCCTTGAACCATTCACCAGACTGGAAATCGAACACATCCTTCCTGACAGGCCAGAGGCTGATCTGCGGGCCAGATGGACCGAAGAGAATCCGGGGATAGCCTATGACGATTACAAGAATCGACTGGGAAACCTGACCTTGCTGGAGAAACCCATCAACATTGTTGCAGGCAATGACTTTTACACGGCCAAGCAAGTTGAATACAGCAAGAGCGGAAACTACCTGACCCGTAGCCTTGTGGCACTGACTCAGGTTGGACTAAATACGTCCATATCACGGATTAACGCAAAGCTGGAAGCATTTCCGGAATGGAATGCAGCAGCCATCGAGAAGCGACATGCAATGCTTATTGCTTTGGCGCAGGAGGTCTGGAAGACGCACCCTGTTGATTGATGCCTGATGAGTAAGTCGGGTAATTATTCCTGAGGAATAATTTTATTGTTCATTCAGGAGAAAATTATCTGCATCAGGTTTCAAAATGGCATCTGAATCGATCATGAGCAGCGGCGTCCCTGCCGCTGCGTAGCCTGAGAGGCTTATTTCCCGCGTGATTTAAGCCATTTCAGGCGATGTTTGAGTTCCCAGTACTGCGGCTGTGCCAGAATACCCAGTTTCTCCAGTACCAGCGGTAGCAGGCTCCAGATGAACTCTGAGTCAAACAACGGCACACTGTACTTTTTCATCAGGCGGTCAAGGCGCTTACCGGCCTGCTTTTTAGTGCTACTCACGTTCTTACCATTCACCACCGCTGACGATTTATGCTCACCGAATGCCTGGGAAATGCTCATACCCTTGTCCAGCAACACAGCCAGGGCGGGATCCAGTCGCTGATCCTTGCGTAATTCCCGGCTATAAAACGTCAAACGGGACAACAGATTTTCCATCTTATTGATATGCTTTAACAGCATCTCCCCCTTACCGGGGGATAAACGCAGTTCAAAACGGACAAAGTCACGGTACTGATCGGATTTAAGTACCAGCAGGGATTGTTGACCGTAGTCTCCTCCGCCTTCACTGCAAACAACATCCACTTTTTCATAGCAGGCAGCGTAACACTCTGATTTATGGCTTCCAATGTGTATCCCTTCCATGCCGTTGTCGGGAACAAAGACCTTACCGCAGCTAGCTCCCCTCAGACGGAGATAGTAGTCATGCAGACGCATCCCGACGATATCAAGCGCATAATGGATGTTCGTTATCCACGCTTTTTTCAGCGCAAGATAAAGATACCGCCCAAGTTGCACTTTTTTGCCGAGCCATAGAAACAATGCAGTCAGTTCCTCCGCCGTATAGTGCTGGGGGCTGAGTTCCATACGAACGGCGCCACGATGAGTAACATCCGAAGTTTTCCTTCGCTGCTTTGACGTGGGGCGATAGTGGATGACCAACGCCACAGGATGTCCCTTTGGTTTACTGGTTAACCGGATCTCCAGTGCGCGGTGATACAGCTCACCACACTCACGTTTTGACGTTTTGCGATTTTTGATGCTATAAACCTGCGTCGTTTTCATCTCTCCCAGTCGCTTAAACAACACCTCATTATCTTCTTCGCTCAAATCAGAGACAAAGGCCAGCTTATCCAGGCGGGAATAGATCTCGTGTCCTTGAGAGGTTAACCGCATAAAAATGGATTTTTGCAGCAGGTCATCAATCCGCTGCCAGCTTACTTTTTTGTCACTCATGCTCATTCCTTACGGACAGGGTGATACCTGTCCGGTGGCAATAGCGAACCATTCTCATGTTTCCCCACGGGGAGATGGCCACTACTGCCAGTTAATGGATTTAGTAGTAGCTATCTGTAAGCAGGGGGGATATAGCAGGCTTATAGATGCGACGGATTTGTTGGCGCACGGCTGTTCACCCATTCGTCGATATCTGATTCCAGCCAGCCCACGCCCCGGCCCTCCGGGGATAAACGGCGTTGAGAGGGAAAACATCCTTTAGCGATGAGCCTGTAGAGGGTCGCGTTTGAGATACCGCAGCGGTACAGCACTTCTTTCTTCTTCAAAATCCGGCTAGTCATGGTTTGACTCCAGTTGTGATTGGAGCCCTCGCTTTAAAAACCGCCTCTGGCAGGCCATCGTTCCCGCGAAAGGTGGTTGCAAATAAGTAATTGATTTATATGAAAATAAAAAAAAGAAAAAATATTTCCTATTGAGACTCAACGTTTATAATTGAGTCTCAATTCATCTTTGGGTGAGCATAGATATGAGCGATGAAGATGCGAAAAATGTGGCTGTAACCCGCGCCGAGAGCGCAGACAGACAACACAGCACCAGTCCCAGTGCGGTAAGTCACCGTGAAAAAACACAGATATACAGAAATGCAGGGTTGAGTCTCAAGAAGGTCTATTTGGGGAGTGATGCACTCAGCAAACTTGCTGAGATTTACAAAATTCAGTACGGGGAAAAGCTAGATGTCAAAAGCATAGATCCCGTATTACTGGGTGATCTTCTCAGTTACTGTATCAATGCCAGCTACAACCAGCCCGGCACCCAAAAGATGTTACCTAAAACAGCTCCTGCTAAAATTGGGGCGGCCAAAACCCCAACAGGTCAGCGGCTCTATCGGTATCATCAAATGGCTAAGGGGACAAAAGAATGCCCTGATGCCGCTGCAATGGAACCCGTCTTCAACTATCGAAATAAGAACCATAAGCCATTATTTCCTAACATCAGGCATGATGTCCCCGATTTTCTTCTTACTGAAATTTCCACCGAGACAGATGTAAGCTGTTGGGATGGGCCCGATAGTCTGGATGACGAAGATGATTTACCTGAATGTGAGTGGGCTACAGTTGAAATCCAGCGTCTGCGTGATGTTAAGTTTGTAGACAATCAGATACGCCAGTGGAATGAAGTGCCACCAACGTTGAGGACCAGAAAACGCCGAAAATTAAAACCGTAACGCTGATGAAGCGTGGATCAGTGTCGTTGCTGAACGTCTGTCATAGAGCGCTGTCGTGCTGATATCGTTGTGTCCGGCAAGCTGGCGTACGATATTGAGGTCGGCTCCCTGTTCCAGCAGCCGGGTTATAAACGTGCGGCGCAGGTCATGGGGCGTAAAAGGGCTGATTTGCGCAGTTTCCTGTAGCTGGCGCAGTATACCCGCCAGCCCGGCAGTGGTGAGCGGCTGACCTGTAACGCTCCCGCTGCGGTGAATCCGGCAGAACAAACAGTCGTTACCCGCACGGGCTTTTATCCACGCCGCCAGCGCTTTCCCGACCACAGGGGACACCACAACAACACGTTTCTTACGCCCTTTTCCCTGCCGGATGGTCAGCGTCCGGGTGGCAACGTCATAATCGCGGGTCTCCAGTGCCACCAGTTCCCCTGCCCGTAGTCCGGCCCCGCACAGCGTCAGCAGTAGCGCCCGGTCCCGTTTCTGGCGGACTTTGCAGGGATGGGCCTTTGTCGCATCCAGTAACAGCCTGACCTCCTCCCTGCTCAGGGCGCGTCCGGTCGCTTCACTGTCGCCCCGGACACCTTTCACTGCCCGTATACGCGCCAGCGCGTCCGCATCCATCTGCCCGAGATTAAATGCCGTCTGCGCCACGCCTTTCAGGGCCGCCAGCACCATATTGAGGGTCGCCACGGCATAGCCCTGCTCCGCCAGCGTGGCGCGGAGGGTTGCCACATGGACATAGCGCAGTGCTGACCAGTCATGGCTGTCTGTGGTGGCGTTGTGCCGGAGTGTGGCGGCGCAGAGGTTCAGCAGGGAGCGCATACTGCGCCGTCCAGTCGGGGCCAGCCCGTCCAGCCAGACGCTGGCGGGGTTGATGGTGGTTTGTGATGATGTTCTGCATTGCTGCGGCATACAGCCTCCATTAATGCACATTAACCAAAGTCAGCGAGTGCCCTACAGCAACCCACGCTCCGCCATTGAGACCGTATGGTCCCCGGCAACGATAAAGTGGTCCGGGATACGGACATCAATCAGCGCCATCGCCTGCTGTAAGCGCCGGGTCAGCGCAATATCGGCCTCACTGGCCTCCGGATGTCCTGACGGGTGGTTGTGAACCAGAATCACGGCGGCGGCGTTGTGTTGCAGCGCCAGTTTCACCACTTCGCGGGGGTAAACGGCGGTCTGGTTCAGCGTGCCGTAAAACAGTTCACGCCACAGCAGTACCCGGTTGCGGTTATCCAGCAGCAGTACGCCAAACACCTCCTGCTCACGCAGTGCCAGTGTGAACAGCAGAAAATCGCGTACTTCATCCGGGGATGTCAGTGTCCTGCCTCGTCTGACGGTGGCGCTGAGCAGCTTCCGCGCCTGTTCAATCAGTAAACGCTCACCCGTGGTCATGGTCTGATGCTCCCCGTTCGATGAAATAGATGGCCTGACGGTAAAGCTGATGTTTGCCGCGCTCCCCGCGCAGGGACCAGCGGCTGTGATGGATGCGCCTGTAGGTGTAGCTGTCGAAAAAGTACAGCCACTCGCTGTCCATGTGGCTGACCACGGTCCAGTGGTACTGGTCTCCCAGCAGCAACACCCTGTCGGGGCGCTGGTCGAGCCACTTCTGGCATTGCGTGAGGATATGGCGGGTGCTGAGTTTCGGGATATCCGTGAAGGGCTTACTGAATGTGAAGGGCCAGCGTTGCTGGTAGCGGGTCCGGAGGAAGTCCAGCAGCGCATCAAGCTGGTCAGGTTCAGTGCCGGTGGTCAGGCAGACGGTAATGTCATACTCCTGGCTGAACCAGTGCACCATTGCCCGGAACAGGGGCTTTCGTCTGAGGCGCGGGTGGAGCCAGCTCAGGGCATTCACCACACTGTACAATCCGCAAAGGGTGTCGAGGTCTCCCTGCACGGCAGGCCGCAGGGTGTTACTGTCTTGCTGTTTCATATACTGAGCCATTTATTGTTGATGGTTAACGGCCCATGACGTCATGAGTACTTTTATTACTGCGCGCGTGGTCTGACTGCTCTGATTATCAGCATTCCTGCTGAACGGTAACCGTGTAAATCTTCATCCGGCAGTAGCGGATAAAGTTGCGCTGCCACAGCTCGAACAGCGCCCCGCCTTCTTCTGCATCCGTGTCACCCGTCAGGGTGTGCCATATGTAGCGCTGGCTCCAGCAGACATCGAATTCCTTCTCCAGCTCCGGCCACGGGTGGCCCATATAGCTGAAATCGGTCACGTAGTCGAAATACCAGCCATCCGCATGACGGGTGAGACGGATTTCCACCGGGTGGAAGCCACCGGATTCTGCGGAGTATTTCTGGTCACGGAAATTCAGGGTAACGGCAGGAGGGATAAGCGGTGGCGGGGGTAAGTATTTAGTTATTATTTTTATAAAGGCCCGGCTGACGGGTAAGTGCAGCCCTGACTGATGGACAGTCATATTCTCTTTCATGATGAACTCCGTTTATTGATGACGGATATATGGAACCGGGTGATGCATATTTACGGTGAAAACAGTAGCTTTTTGTATGGCAATATTTTCTGACTGAGCTGCCATGACAGCTACAGAAATAACGTCATTTTCCGGCAGGTAAATATATGCAGCCGTTATTCATTCTGTAATGACTTACTGATAGTGATGAATCGTGGACATCAGCAGTTCTCCCGAAAAAAGGATAATAAGGACGGTGGGTGATATATGGCATCATGCCATGAATGCTGACACACACAAAACATACGCGTGTCAGCACATTCAGTATAGCAAAATGGCATGCACAAAGCAATGCCATTTTTGAGAGATAGCATGTAAATTCAGTCGGTTACTATGCATTATATATTGAAGAGATCAATCCAAATCCTGCATTACTCATTCTTATATTTATGCACGGAGAATAAATGTCAGGTGATTATTGAGTATATTCGTCAAGAAATAATATCAGTACCCGCCGCTGTTCCCGAGTCAAACGGGGCCATATCTGCTCCAGACGTCGTTTAAGATCAGCATCCTGTATCGGTATATATTCCTGATGTTCTTCTACCACTCCTTCAAACTCCGGCTGGCAGTCTATAAAAAACCAACTGATGGGCGTATTCAGGCCAGCAGCAATATTGACCAGATGTGATACATTGATCTTGTTTGTTCCCCTTTCATACCTGGAAAGCTGCTGCTGAGAGATATCAACCTGCTCGGACAGTTGTTGCGCCGTCATCCCCAGTTCCTTGCGCCGCATTTGAATACGCTGGCCAACTTTCTTGTCAGCAGTATCCGATGTCAACTTTGCCATAGGCTCCTTCGCTCCCGGTAATGTCTGTAACCGGAAGTTTGTGGGGTTTTTACTCTTGCATGAATATCTGTTATGAACTATAAAGAGCCATTTACTCTCTTATAGATAGATGAAAACAAAAAAGAGAAAATCAGTGTGATGAAACAAGCAGCAATGGAACGCCACTATACAGGGGCGGAACGGCTGATTGCACAGGCTTTGAATATGCGTCCGGAGGACGTCTGGCCTCAGCGTTACCGGAACAAAAAAACAGGCGGGGAAAGGAATGAGTGTGAGCGTCAGTGAGGTGGTGAACAGTTTCAGATATCTCTATGCATCCTTGTGGCGGAAGGAGTTCACCAAAACATTGTGTCCCGGCGAATACAGCGAAAGAGAACTCTTACCCCTGCTCAGATTCTACCTTTTAGGCTGGTTCGGGGATAAGGTGTCGCCGGAGGTGCCGGGGATATTGCCGGGTGCCCTGCGGGGTTCCGGTCGGCTGGATTTTTTGATTGGTGACGTGGCGGTGGAGTTTGCTGTCAGACGGCGATATGACCGGGCCTGCACACTGCGTCCGGAATATCAGGCAACAGAAGTCAAAAAACTGCTGAAATACGACGGGAAAGGGGTTCTGATACTTTTCGACTTATCATATTCTCCGCTGACGCTTTCTGTTATCAGAGAGTACAGGTCTTTACCCGCTATGGGGAATCACATCAAAACCTCGTTTCATGTCGCCTATTTTTACCGTAACGAAAACGGCGAAACAGACCACATTCGCCGCCACGTGCGTATATTCAGAAAATAAAGCGGGGATGACTATGAGTACCATGCAGTTCGAAGGGCAATGCGTTTTTAACGAAGGTGATTCCTTCATATTTAATACATTCCGCATCACTGAACGCGGAGATATTCTGGTTGAGATATCCGGTGACAGCATTACTGACCGTTACTCACTGAACTGTCGGCTGCAAAAAGAAAACGGCAGATACAGTGGCTGTGGCGTAATTGAATATTCAGGGAATAAAAGCATACGGACAGACACGGTCTTTCTGTCGATACAGGAAAGTGATATATCGTTCAGGGCCGATATCTGCATGATTAAACGAGGCCAGTGGGAATTAAAAACCCCGGAAGGAAATAATATATATTATTTCAGCGGTGAACTTGAGCGGATAATGGCTGACTGATACCGGTGAAAGTCGCAACAGGAACACATTACCGTACATACTGAGATACTGTTTACAGGGGAATATATGAAAATCCTTATCCCGGCTGTGCTTTTTGTTTCCACGGCTGTATCAGCAAAATGTTTAAATCATGACCCGGCATTTCCGGGTTCCTATCTCGGGGGGATGCAAAACACGATGGTTGTGGCCCCGACTGAAAGCGGGTATGTAGGGATGCCGATGACAGATTATGTCTGTAGCCAGTATTATATACTCAACAACCCGGTTGTTCGCATCAATGTGCGTGGCGGAAATACCAGACTGCGTAATCAGGTAGTAACCATCGATATCATGGGCAGGTATATGAATTCAGGAAACCCTGCTTTTATCAGGCTCGTACGCATCAGTCCGACACAATTTCAGCCATTACAGAGTGACAGTGAGAATTTCACACCGGCCTCTGACCTGGAGAGAGTGAAGGAGCTGGTCTCTGACCTGCAGGCATCCGGGTACAGTTACGTGGACTCCGCATTTATGAATCCCGGCAACACCTGGTAATCAGCTCTGCATTATCATGCCAGAAATCATATCCGTCACTGTAAGTACAGCGATTACGCGCGTAATTCTGTAATGATGATATTTTCTTGTTTTAGCCGTGAACGGATTCATTCACTCATTAAACAATGTGTGGGACTGATTTACAGTCCGACCAATAAAGAGACGCCAGCACCGGGGTTATCATGCATAATAAGAAAAGCCAATATAAACACCAGTCTTCTTTCTGGATGTATTTAAAAATCTGTGGGTGTTACCGTATTAAACGTGGTAAGTTTACCGATATATATGGTGATATAAGTTTCAACACAGAAGCAGGCAGAAGGCTGCGAATTTCTGCCAGTGTTAATTTTCATGGACAGGTCAGAATTACGCAGACTAACAAATTATCGCCGAACATCACCTTTTTCAATGAATTTCACGTTTTACCTCTCGCCATGGGTACAATTGATACCCACAAAGCTCCTCGTCTCCGTATTCCGGAAAGAACACGATTTATGTCCAGTGTTTTTCTGAATACCTTTCACGGGAAGTGGCCGGAAAGCATCAATACCATTAAAGGCCATTTTTTCTGGACATACTCATATATTAGGAGACTGAACTTGTTCTCTGTCTGTGGGGATATAAACCTGAGTGGTTCAAATATTAAAAAATGCTTGCATGAGCTGGAGTTAAAGGGTGATGTAATAATTCCGGGAATAAAGATTCGATAACTAATACTGAATTATTAAATGAGGTATGATTTTAAGTGCTTGATATATTGAGAACTATTATCCTGTTTCTATGAAATTTAAGTTTGGAGATAAGTTAATAGAAGCCATCCTGGATTATATTTGTTATCTGGAATGGCTTATTCTCTAATGTTCTTAGTTAGTCAGTTTTTTTGTTTAAAGTTGGAGTAGGTAAGTTCGTATTAAGAAAAAAGAGATAAGAATCTTCTTTCTCCATTTTGCTGTTAAGCATAGTCTGTATTTTATCGATATTTGTTTCCCCATGTAAACATGACAAAAGTTTGTCTATAATATATTCATCCAATGGGATTTTTGCGTTTGTGAAACCACCATTTTGGGGTGTTCCGAGATTTACTGTAGGCAGTATATCGTCATCATTTCTAAAAGTAACAATATAATGTTCTGTTACAGCTACCATATCATCGCATTGATCATAAAGTCTTTTTTTCTCGGTATTTGAAAGCTCATTATAAGGTTCGTTTTTGGCCTGACCAATAATCGCTTTTTGTAATTTAACACTGGTCTTATCGTGCCAGTTTATTAGCAGGCTGAAATCACATCCATTTTTGCTTTCCGCAGAATTCCGCCCTCTATCGGTCATCTTTGCTGAATAAAAATCTAGGTAATACCCATCGCCAAAAAAAATCTCATCTGTCTGCAATGCTGAGAAAAGGGCTATAAAATATGAGTCTTCTGTTCGGTAATTTATGTGCCTTAGTTTTCTTATTATTCGATGCAATCTTTTTTTTAACGCTTGTTTTAGTTCATTATATACAAAGTCCGGTATTCCCATGTTTTGTGCACTCATTAACAGACATTCCCGTATTGAAATTTTTTATTAATAGCTCTTAACATCATATTAGTAAATCAATCTCATAATGCATATTGATTATAATAAAATAGAGTTAGTGCGAACTCATCTTTGATAATTAAAGTGCATTTTGTTTTTATGATGCTGAGTTAGCATGTCATTGTTTTCCCAACTTGGTAACCCATTAACAAGAACTCCTTCCAAAGGAATATGAGAATAAAAGTTTTCAACAAGAAACTTCATAAACATCCTTATACATAATGGTGTTTTTACAGGAATTCTGCACTCCTCAGAGCTTATATGCAAGTGTACGTCAGGATGAGCATCTTTTTGATAGTCTGGTACTATGCAATAGTCAAATCTAATAGGGCTCTTACCATAAATCCCTTTTATATTGACTGAAGGGGATTTATTTGGGGCAGTTATAAAATCCTCTAATGCATCACTGCCTTCTTTTAATATTAGTTGTATTTTATATACTATATCATCAATTTCATTAATATCAGCCAACTCGATTGGAGATGGATACCAACATAATCTATGCCCTACAATTTCATTTCGATGTATTGTATATGAGATTTGAATAATTGATCCATCGAATAATACTAGCGTGTAATGAGAACCTAATAGCAATGTCAAATATTCTGATAGTGATGAGAATTCATTTTCCTTTAGTACAATATTATCACTATTCCAGCTGACTAATAACTTTCCTTCTCCCGCTTGGCGAATACATGAACTATTAGAGTCTAAAGATAACCCAGCCTTATCCCATTCAAAACATAACTTATTCAAATGTTGCATCATCGTTTCAGGTCTTATTGCCATGATTATTCCCCAAATATCCCTCTAATGTCTTCAGGTACATCTTCCAATGTAAGCTCTCCACTGCTGAGCATTTTTTTAATTCTTTTTATTTGCTCAAAGCTTGTCGCTAGTTCATTACGCTGTTCCTCGCTCTTATCACCATATGTATTATCCATCTTATCCATAACTCCTGGTTCGGGGTAAGTAAACGAAAGACGGTAGTTTTGATTAACAACTTCTTCATATTCTTTCATCAACACATCCATTTCAGGGCCTACACCATTAATACGTAACCATGCCTTTGTTCTGGTTATTGCTGTAAATAAAGAATTCCTCTTCTTGCCTAGCTCATACCCCCCTTGATAGAACTGAGCATTCATCACATAAACCATGGCTGCTTCGTTACCCTTAGCACGATGTATATGTGTTATGGCTACAGATTTCTCTTTAAAAATAAGATCCCTACTAGAATCTTTCCCCACTATATGACAATCAATATTTAAATTTCGTAACTCATAAGTTAAATAAGCAGCTTGCTTTGCCATAGTATAAGGAACAGGATAAATTATTAATATATCGCTTGGCTCAAGCTCCTGATTCTCAATATTTTCTTTAATTTGATTTGCCACCCACTTTGCTTGCTCTTCATTTGTAGTGTGTTTATTAACAACAATAGCATTTTCAGGATTTATAAGATCATAAAAGAAATCTGGAGTTCTATCTTTAGCTCTTTGAAGAGTTACTCCTGATCCAAATCGGAGGTTACCACCAACTGTTTCAAAGCCAATATTATTCCAGAATGTTGGCTCTCTGAACATCCTCACTAGTCCACCTTCACGATAAATACCAAGCCCAAATGCTAAAGCTAGAGTAAGAGTCCATGGTGGATTTCTATAACAAATGGGGAGCATAACATCTTGCTGAGGTTTATCTTTTAAATTTTGCAAAGTGACTAGAGGGATTGAGTTTTCGTCTGCCCCGAATAAGTCTTCCGGAGGCAGCATCTTATACTCTCCTAAGTTTTGTAGTTCATCATATGCCCAGACGATTTTTTGGGGATCTCTAGTGAATTTATATACTAATTTAAAAAACTCTTCTGGGAAATCCTGTGCCTCGTCAATAAGCACGTAATCATAAATAGGAGGGAAATCTTTATCACCAATAAAATCAAGTAACTCTTTGCATATTCCTTTGAATGCATCGTCTCTTCCATATTTGGATTCGGCAGCATACCAGTTCATTGGGCTATAACTCAAATAATTACAAATCTCGGAATACACACCTTTTTCGGCTCCTCCCCATGCATGTTGAATCGTTAGGAAATTGTAGTCAGGTTCATCTTTCTTATGATCAAAATAAAACTTTTCTATAAGTCTCTTAAATTGCTGATATAGTGTGCGACTCTGGAATGTAACTACAATTCTCTTGTCATCTTCATAAGCATGTAGATAAGCAGCTTTCATAGCTAAGATAATTGTTTTACCTGAGCCCGCAAGCCCCCTTATTCGTTGAGGCTTATCGGGGCTTTCAATTGCAGCCTTTTTCTGCCATGAGTCTAAATTAGCTATTTCTTTTTCAATACTTTTCATTATACCGCCATAAGAATCTTCGCGCGTAACGTTGCTTCTTTTTTTGGACGGCTTTAGCACATCTGTCTTTTGTATTGTTGCATTAATCTGCTTGAATAATTGCAAATCTAATGCGTCAAACTCTGAAATCTTTTCAACTAAACTTTCCATAGTTGAAAATGAATCATCTTTTAATTCGTCATTCCTTATAGAAATAACTTTTATATCAAAGGCAAGATCTCTTCTTTTAAGTAACTCTTTCTGAGATAAGAACTTTTGAAATACACCTCTATAAAGCTCATCCTGATATTCAAAAATTTTATCAGTGTTTGTTTCACTGAGTGTTGTTAGATCAAATATTACTACACCATGCTGGAGGGTAATAAGCATTGCATCTGTTAACATTGCTTCGTTACCCGAGTCAAACATTGGATAACCAATATAAAGAGTGCCTTCTGCATCAAATGATGAAAGAGAACTGACTAACGCGTCTACAGCAGCAGGATTACTTTTTTTACCAAAAACAAAGTCAATCATATCAACTCCATTTAAATGTTATACTGAAATTTATAATCACTAACATAAATTTACTATACTTACAACGTTTTAAGATGTATTTTGCTGGGGCTGTTTTATATCGATCGAACAATTGGCTTAAAGCAGGACAGGACATTCATCAGCTTGCAATTTGAGGCAACTGCATGGCATGGTACAAGTATCTCCACCCCATTAATCCATTACGGTTCCATTACTCTTAGTAAAGTAATTCCTTCAATAGCGTTGTTTAACTGACTTTTTACTGTTTCTTATCGACGTAACATTATAATCCTCACCACGCTCCAGCGATTCCAACAATTCTGCCCATTGATCTAAGGCTGCTTTACGTTCCTGAAAGTACTCATAACGGTTATAAATGCCTTCAACGCCTTTGATGCGGTGGTTTAAACAGCGCTCTGCAACAACAGGGTCAACACCCAGTGCGGCTAAGTGTGAGCGTCCTGTGCGACGGAAATCATGGATGGTGAAATTTGGTACCTCGGGGAGGTTGCTGCGAACTTTTGCCAGCGCGACGGGCAGCGTGCTTTCCTGTATGTGAGGGATCATTCTGTGTTGCATTTTACGCGCAGGTAATACCCACTGGCTATTGAGTGACATTTGGCGTAGCTCTTTCAACCACTCAACGGTTATCGCTGGTAAGGGGATATCAATAGCATCACC
Source organism: Pantoea sp. SGAir0418 (assembly GCF_043529865.1). NCBI lineage: Bacteria > Pseudomonadati > Pseudomonadota > Gammaproteobacteria > Enterobacterales > Erwiniaceae > Pantoea > Pantoea sp. SGAir0418. The sequence goes on along the minus strand of NZ_CP027911.1, from coordinate 3,973,875 downwards.
GTTCTTTACCCGCTCGGCAGGTAAATGCCAGATGGCGTTATCTAAATCAAATTCAACCCACTGAGCAGCGCAGAGTTCCATTTTTCTACAACAGAGGGCAAGTAGAAGCTTCATGGTCAACTCGTTTTGCCGAGAAAATCCTTGAGTAATACGCATGGCCTGAAAGAATTTAATCAGTTCTTCTCTGGTCAGCCAACGTTCCCGGGATTTCTCTTTACCTCCAGCATCAGCGATCTCAAACGCTGTTGTGGGGTTGCTCTCCAGCATATGGCGTTTGATCCCATAGTTGAAGATGCGGCGGGTCCAGCGGAGGACATCATTGGCCACTGTAGGAGCGTTTCGTGCGATGATTTTCTGCAACATATCATCAATATGGCGAGGGCGAACATCTTCGATTTTAAGATGCCCAATATTTGGATTGATGTCTTTTTCGATACGACGGCGTAGGATATCTGGATGCTTCCAGTTCCCTAAGATCTGGCGCTCAAAGTACTCTTGGGCTAGTTCGGCAACCTTTAGGGCATTTTTTTCTTCTTCTATCTTTTTGAGCGCCTCAGCTTTGCGTTCCTGCTTTTCTCCTGCAACGTCGTAACCTAGCGCAACACGAGCGGAAAGTTCTTTAGCCGTTTCTCGTGCTTTAGCGAGTGAAAGTTCAGAGTAAGTGCCAATAACCATGGCTCTCTGTTTCCCGACAAACCGGTAGCGGAAGCGCCAGAATGGAATGGCGTAGTTTTTAGGAAAACATAAATACAGGCCATTACCATCAGAACGGCCATCAAATCGTTCCCCAGATCGCACCCATGCTTTGATCTGGATATCCGTTAGTTTCGCCATCACTCGTCCCCAATGAAGTTCTTACTGTGTACATAACTGTATGTGTACATAATCTGATTATATACACAACTATGTACACGGTAAACGTGCGCTGTAGTGAGATCATGTGAGATTCTATGGAATCAAAAAAGCCCGTTATTACACGGGCTTGTTGATATCTCTGCGATGTTGTGAGACTTCAAGAGTTCGACTTAGAATTTACTCGATATTCTGAATCTGCTCGCGCATCTGTTCGATCAGCACCTTAAGCTCAATCGCTGAGGCGGTGATGTCCGCATTGATCGATTTCGATGCCAGCGTGTTCGACTCGCGGTTGAACTCCTGCATCATAAAGTCGAGGCGGCGGCCGACGGCTTCTTTCTTCTTCAGAATGTTGTAAGTCTCTTTCACGTGCGCATCGAGGCGATCCAGCTCTTCGGCTACATCAATACGCTGGGCCATCATCACCAGTTCCTGCTCAAGGCGATTGTTCTCCAGCTGAACCTCGGCTTCTTCCAGCTTGCTCACCAGACGCTCGCGCTGCCATTTCAGCACTTCTGGCATCTGTGCACGCACTTTGCTGACCTGCTCAGTCACGCCCTGCAGCCGCTGTTCGATGAGCGCTTTCAGCGCGTTGCCTTCACTTTCACGCGCAATGATGAAATCGTCCAGCGCGCCATCCAGCGCCGCCAGCAGTTCAGCATTAATGGCGTCCAGATCCTGCTCCTGCGCGGTCATCACGCCCGGCCAGCGCAGAATATCCAGAGGGTTAATTGCGCCTTCATCACTCTGCATCTTCACCCAGTTCGCCGCCTGAACCAGCTGTTTAGCCAGCGACTCATTCAGCTGCAGCTCACCCTGAGCGCTGGCATCGGCGTCGAAGCGCAGGTTGCACTCGATTTTGCCGCGTGTCAGGCGGTTGCGGATGCGTTCGCGAATCACCGGCTCCAGGCTGCGAAACTGCTCCGGCAGGCGGATATAGGTTTCGAGGTAACGCTGGTTGACGGAACGCAGTTCCCAGGCGGCGCTGCCCCAGCTGCCTTTGGCTTCACGGCGGGCGTATGCGGTCATACTGCGGATCATAAGCTTCTACTCATTCAGGAAATGTTCTTCGAATTATAGCGAGGGTGCTCCCGGCATGATAGGCGTAAACGCACAGCAGGGTGCCAGGCCTTTGACAACCGCGTTTATTGTTATTTACCGATGTTTTCAGGCGATAAAAATATCAAGGTTGTGAATGCAGAGATAAATAACGTTTTAATCTGGCGAAAAAATAGCTACTGCGTGAATTGACCTGCGGTAATTATCGCCAGCTTGTGAACGGGCAGGGTTTTTCCCTTGATTAAAATCATTAAAACACTGATGCAAAGCTGTGAATTGTGTCAATCCATTGATTTTAATGGCTTTAATAACCGTTAAAACATAATGGATTTGTGAGTGTTGTTTTTGATCATATATAACGAAAATACCGTTGCGCAGGGCAAAATTGATCTCTATCGTTGGCACCACTTGAGGACGACAACCACAAAAATGATGTGGACGGCCATCAGGAAAAATATAAGTAATTAAATTTTTCTATACACAGCAAATTGAATAAGACCGACGCAGAACGCGCTCCTTGTTTTATTCACCTAAATGGAAATCAGCAAATGAACATGAACAAAATCGTTGTGGCTTTAGGTCTGTCTATGTCTCTGGTGGCGGGTTCTGCGATGGCAGCAGGTGAAGGTAACGGTACTGTGACGTTTAAAGGTGCGATTGTTGATGCGCCATGCTCCATCGAACCAGGTTCAGTCGATCAGACGGTTGAGCTGGGTCAGATTTCCAACCTGGCGCTGAAAGACGGTGGCCGTTCTACACCGCGTCCATTCCAGATCAAACTGGAAAACTGCGACACCGCAACGAAGAAAGAAGTGACCGTGACCTTTGCCGGTACTGGCTCTCAGGTTATCCCGGGCAAACTGGCTATCACCGGTACTGCATCAGGCGCGGCGATCGGCATCAACTTCGGCGATACCGAAATTGAACTGGGTACCGCCACACCAGCGCAAAAACTGATGGACGGCAACAACCAGCTCTCCTTCGCAGCCTTCCTGCAGGGTGGCGGCGCTTCTGAGACTATCGTCCCGGGCGAATTCCAGAGCGTGGCTGACTTCGCACTGAACTATCAGTAATGGTCAGAGACTGGCGGGCTTCCTTGCCCGCCACTCTATCTTTTCGCTTAAGGAACTGCGGCGATGAGTCGTTTTATGCCTGCGGCGATAGTTTCGGCATCGGTGCTTTTCATCAATGACTGCCGCGCCGAACAGTTGATCGACCGCGGCCGCGTTGCGTTACGCGGCGCCATTCATCAGGGTGCCTGCGCCATTAAGGTCGATGATGCTGAACAAACCATCGCGATGGGGGTGCTGCCGCTGGCGCGCCTGCAACGTGACGGTAAAGGGCCGGGTTTTCCCTTCTCTATCCAGCTGGTGAATTGTCCGGTGGAGTACAGCGCGTCGGGAGGCGTGGCACGCACCTTTTCTATCACCTTTGACCACGATGGCCCGCCGGGTCAGCAGCGTTTTGCTGTGTATGGCGATGCCAAAGGGGTAGAGCTGATGATTACGGATACGCAGGGCAACACCATTGCTCCCGGTGAGGCGCAGCCGATCGATCAGCATCTGACGCAGCAGCACGACCTGCGTTATCGGCTCACGCTGGTCAGCAACCAGCAGCAACTGCACAGCGGGAGTTACGCCGCCGCGATTCGTTTTCACATTAATTACAACTGATCTTTCACGGTTTACGGACACCGCTTGCCATGAAAAAGGCTTCATTAACTGCGCCAGTCTCATGCGTGCGCAGGCAGCGTATCAGGCTGACGCCGCTCAGCGTGGCGTTAATGTTAGCCCTCGGCTACAGTGCTCCGCTCTTCGCTGCCGGTGCGGTCTCATTCAACACCGATATTCTTGATCTCAACGATCGGCAAAACATCGATCTGTCGCAGTTTGCTCAGGCTGGCTACATCATGCCTGGCGAATACATGATGGAGCTGCGCGTCAACCAGACACAGATTCCGGAAATGCTGGTGCGCTACTACGCGCCCGAAAATGCGCCGAATGAAAGTCTGCCCTGCCTGACACCCGAAATGGTGGATAAACTGGCGCTGAAACCGGAAGTGCTGAAAAACGCGTCGTGGCTGCAGGACGGCCAGTGTCTGGCGGTGGATTCCATCTCCGGCATGCAGGTGCGCGGCAATCTGGGTGAATCTCGCCTCAACATCACCATTCCACAGGCATGGCTGGAGTACAGCGCCGCCAACTGGGAACCGCCGTCGCGCTGGGATAACGGCGTCCCGGGCCTGTTAATGGATTACAACCTGTTTGCCTCCACTACGCGTGCGCAATACGGCGCTAAAAGCCAGAGTGTGAGCGGCAACGGCACCGGTGGCGTTAACGCCGGTGCCTGGCGCCTGCGTGCGGACTGGCAGATGCAGCAAAATCGTGGCACGGGCAGCCATCGCCAGGAATTCACCTGGACACGCTTTTACGCCTATCGGCCGCTGCCTTCTCTCCAGGCGAAAGCCACGCTGGGCGAGAACTATCTCGATTCCGGCATGTTTGACAGCTTTCGCTATCTTGGTGCGGCGATCACCAGCGATGACAACATGCTGCCGCCCAACCTGCGTGGCTATGCGCCGGAAGTAACCGGTATCGCCAAAACCAACGCCAAAGTCACCATTAGCCAGCAGGGACGGGTGATTTATGAATCGCAGGTGGCTGCCGGTCCATTTCGTATTCAGGATCTCAATGATGCCGTCTCCGGCCAGCTTGACGTGCGCGTCGAGGAGCAGGACGGCAGCGTGCAGACCTTCAGTGTCGATACCGCCACCATCCCGTATCTGACCCGTCCGGGCCGCGTGCGTTACAAATTCGCCAGCGGCAAACCAGGCAGCGAAGAGCACAAAACGCAGGGCCCTACGTTTGCCACTGGCGAATTCTCCTGGGGGATCAGTAACGGCTGGTCGATGTACGGCGGCGGGCTGGCCGCAGGCAATTACAAAGCGTTATCGATGGGTCTGGGACGCGATCTGCTGTTGCTGGGCGCCATTTCGTTTGATGCCACCCAGTCACAGGCAGGCTTGCCGCAGCAGGGCAACAAAAGCGGCGGCTCTTATCGCCTGAGCTATTCCAAACGCTTCGAGGAACTTGATGGTCAGGTGACGTTTGCCGGCTACCGTTTTTCGCAGCGCAACTTTATGAGTCTGCCGCAGTATCTCGACGCGCGTTATCGCAACCAGCAGGTTTCTAACAGCAAAGAGCTCTACACCATTACGCTCAACAAGCACTTTCGCAGCCTGAACCTGAGTAGTTACCTCAGCTACAGCCATCAGACCTATTGGGATCGTGACCCGCTGGATCGCTGGAGCTTTTCCACCTCGCGCTACTTTGATGTCGGCCGGTTTAAGAATCTGAGTTTAAGTCTGTCGCTCAACCGGACGCAATATAACGGCAAAAACGATGACAGCGTTTACCTCAACTTCAGTATGCCGATTGGCGGTGATAGTAGCCTGAGCTACAGCCAGCAAACCAGCGGTAAGCAAACCACCCACTCGGCCAGTTTTTATGACCGGCTGGACAGTAACAACAGCTACAGCCTGAGCGCCGGCCTTAATAGCGATCGCCGTCAGTCGTTCAGCGGGTTTTACAGTCATCAGGGCAGTCTGACCAGCATGACGGCCAGCGCCAGCGCGCAGCAGGGTCAATACCGCAGCGCCAGTCTGTCACTGCAGGGCGGTTTAACGCTCACGCCGCAGGGCGCGGCGCTGCATCGGCTGGGCATGCCCGGCAGCACGCGTCTGATGGTCGATACCGATGGCGTCTCCGGCGTGCCGGTCAACGGTGGTGGCAGTAACACGTATACCAATTTCTTTGGCAAAGCGGTGATTTCGGATGTGAACAGCTACTACCGCAACACCGCCAGTATCGATGTCACCGGACTGGCCGACAACGTGGAAGCGTCGCGCCCGGTAACCCAGATCACCCTGACCGAAGGTGCCATCGGTTACCGGCGTTTTGGTGTGATTAAAGGTATCAAAGCCATGGCCGCCATCCGGCTGGAAGATGGTAGCTGGCCGCCCTTTGGTGCCAGCGTCCAGAGTAACGGACGCGAAGTGGGCATTCTGGATGATGACGGCCTGGTATGGCTGAGTGGCATTGAGGCCGGTGCCAGCATGGATGTGCGCTGGAACGGCGAAACCCAGTGTCAGCTGGCATTGCCCGATCCTCTGCCGCAGCAGTTGCTCGACGAAGGACAGAACTTGTTATTACTTTGCACGCGCCGCGCAGCGCCTGCTTCTTCAACGTAAGGAAAGAGTTAATCATGCTGGTAAAAACGCTGAGCAGCGCCTTGCTGCTCTCCACGCTGACGCTATCGCTGCAGGCTCACGCGGCGATTGCGCTTGATCGCACCCGGGTCATTTTTAACGGTAACGAAAAAAACGTCTCACTGAATATCAGCAATGAAAACAAGCAGCTGCCTTATCTGGCGCAGGGCTGGATTGAAGACAGCAGCGGTAAAAAAATTACGTCACCGCTGGTGCTGCTGCCGCCGGTGCAGCGCGTCGAACCGGGCGAACGCAGCGTGGTGAAAGTGCAGGCGCTGCCCGCCATCAAGGCGCTGCCACAGGATCGTGAATCGGTGTTCTATTTCAGCATGCGTGAAATCCCGCCGCGCAGCGAGAAGAGCAACGTGCTGCAAATCGCGTTGCAGACGCGTATCAAGCTGTTCTATCGCCCGGAAGCGATCGTGGTGAGCAATCCGTCAGTGGTGACGCCATGGCAGGAAAAACTGACGCTGACGCGCAAGGGTGCACGCTACCAGCTGAATAATCCCACGCCTTACTTCATTACGCTGGTGGATGCACAGCCAGCGAAAGGCCAGTCGCTGAAGAAGAGCTTTGAACCGGTCATGGTCGCGCCAAAAACCAGTATCGATCTGGGCGTGAACGCAGCAGAACTGGGCAGCGCGCCGCTATTAACCTACATCAACGACTACGGCGGCCGTCCAACGCTGGCGCTGAAGTGTGCCGGCGACAGCTGCAGCGTCGTCAGTAACAAGGTGGAGCAGTAAGCGATGCGTGTGCTGTTGCTGGTGCTGACGCTGTTGAGCCTGACTTTGCAGGCAGCAACCAACGGCGTGGTGCATGTGTATGGCGCGCTGCAGGAGAGTCCATGCTGGCTTGACGTCGGTAACAATGATCAGGCGGCTGGCCTCGATACCACGCCGACCGCCGCGCTGCAACAGGTCGGCGAGCAGGTGATGAAGCAGGCGTTAACGCTGCATTTGCAGGACTGTCCGTACAGTATCCGCAATGTCGCCGATCCGCTATGGCTGCAACATGTGCCGTCCATCAGCATCGACTTTTTTGCCCCGCAAAGTCTGGCCGACCCGCAGCTGATTCGCGTACAGGGCTCTGACGGCGTGGGCCTGCAATTGTTTGATGAGAACCATCAGCCGCTGCCGCCCACCTTCCGCAATCTGCGCGTGCCGCTCAGCGCCGGTAGCAATGTGCTGAGCTGGCTGACGGTAGAGGAACGCACCGCGCTGCCGCTGCAGCCGGGTGCCTGGTCAGCCAGCGGTCAGTTACAGGTGAACTATGACTAAGCATCGACTTGTTCCGTTGATGAAGTATTACAGCAGGCTGCTGATCGGTAGCCTGCTGCTGTGCATCTGCTGGCCGCTGCATGCGGTGGAGCTGCGCCTGCACGGTACGCTGATTGAGAATCCGCCCTGCACGCTGAATGACAACCAGAGCCTGATGATTGAGTTTGGCGATGCGCTGAGCGTGAAAAAGATCGATGGCGTCAACTATCTGCAGCGTAAGGCGATACCGGTCAAGTGCACCGAGGATCCGGGGGCGGCATTGCAGGTGCGTCTGACCGGTACCGCTTCCGGTTTCGACAGCAGTGCATTGCTCAGCAGCGTGAGTGCGCTGGGTATTCGCTTTTATCTGGCCAGCAAGCCGCTGGCGGTCAACAGCACGTTGCCGATTGTTTTCCCCGGCACACTCGATCTCGGCGCGGTGCCGGTACAGCAGCCGGGCGTGACGCTGGAGGGTGGGGAGTTCACCGCCAGCGCGGCGCTGCTGCTGGAATATCAGTAAGGAGAGGCGATGAGAGCGGGCGTAATGCTGGTACTGGGATGGCTGCTGGTGTCACCGGCACAGGCGATAGAGATGCAGCTGCACGGCACGCTGGTGGCGGAACCCTGTTCGCTGGAGCCGGATCAGCAGCAGCTGGAGCTCAACTTTGGCGATATCGTTGCGAAATCGCTGTATCAGAATCCGCGCACGCCGGCGCGTCCGCTGGTGATGCGTCTGAGCGGTTGTGATACCGAACTGGGTAAAGACGTCGAGCTGGTGTTCAACGGTATTGCCGATGCCGAGCAGCCCGATCTGCTGGCGCTGGCCGGTGATGCCGGTGCCAAAGGCGTGGCCATTGGCCTGAGTGATGCGGACGGAAAGCTGGTGCCCATTAACCGCGGCGTGATGCATTTTCCGCTGCAGCAGGGCGACAACCAGCTGCAGTTCAGTGCCTGGCTGCAGGCTTCGGCGAGCGCGATTGCCGAGCGCACCATTGAGCCTGGCAACGTATCGGCGATTGCTACTTTTTATCTGAACTATCCCTGAGTGCCTGTTATGTGGTTGATAAATCAACATATCACGTTTGACCCGGATCGGCGCCTGTTGCGCGATCGGCATGATAACGAGCTGCTGCTCAACCAGAGCAGCGCACGCTGCCTGGCGCTGTTTCTGCAAAAGCCGGGTGAGGTCATTAGCCACGAAACGCTGCTGGATGAGGGCTGGCGCAGCCAGGGGGTGCACGTGACGGAAAACTCGCTGCGCCAGATGCTATCGATGCTGCGCAAGCAGTTTCTGCAACTGCGGGTGGAAGGAGAAACCTTTGTCACCGTTCATCGTCAGGGCTACCGGCTGCATGAGTCGGTGCGGGTGGAAGCCTGTTCACCGCTGGCTGAAGCCGTAGAAGAAGCGCGCATTGCGTCGGAAGCACGTATTCAGCCGCTGGTGACCACTCATGTGCACACGGCGCCGCTGCCGGTGATGGTGCAGCCGCCAGCCACCGCCACCGTGGAGGAGGAAATACCCGCTGCGGCACCACGCAGCCGTTCCGGGCTGGTGTTAATCGGCATGTTGATCAGCGCGGTGTTGTTACTGGTGCTGGCCTTACTCGGTATTAAGGTGCTGGAGATTCGCGACGTGGTGACTGTGACCTATGCACCCTATCGCCACGTGCAGGGCCGGCAGTGGTATATCCAGGACGACTTCAGCGCCACCGAACGTGAAGAGATCGATCAAAACCTGCAGCTGGTGAGTGACAGCATGGCGCGCTTTATCCAGCTGGCCGAAGAGGAACGCCACATCTATATCAACCGCACCAAGCTGGCTGACCGTTACAGCTGGTTTATCTGTCAAAACCCTATCGAGCAGAAGGATGCGTTATGTCGGTCAGCCATATATTTCGTCGCCGAGTAACCTGGGTGTTGCAGGGGGGATTACTGATGCTGGCGCTGGTACTGGCTGCCATCCTGATTTATCAGCTGTCACGTCGCATTCCCCATTGTGAAGCGGATTCGATTCTGATTTCCAGAGAGGCGGGACAGCTGGTGGTGTCGCACGGGCAGTGGAAAGTGCAAAACAGCCTGTTTCAGGCCACTGGCAATTACAGCGGCATGATCAGTTATTACTCGCCACAACAGCAACTGCAGCGCCGCGAACCGGTAGACGTCTCTTTTGAGCTGCGCCACAGCTTCTCCGGCGCCGCGCTGCGCAGCGAAACCACTGCTATCTCCTACAACCTCGCTAATCGTGCCTCACCACAGAATATTGAACGCTATATCTCCGCCGGACTGGCGCCCGGCCATGTCAATTACGGCTGGATTTATCGTCTGCAGAATGTGCGTTATGTGATTGGCAATAATGCGAATCCGTCAGTGATTTGTAAAAAATAATTTTATTAATGAGTATTCAATGCATATTTTTTCCAAAAATACTTTTTTAATGACTATTTTATTTGCCTTCAGCAGCTGCTTGAATGCAAAGCTTTATGTAGAGCTACAATCTCAACCAACCTCTCCTAACGCAATGTTTTACGGGGTTATTGTGGGGGGGGATGAAAATGATCCCGATCCTAACCCTTGTTATAAAATATATAACTGTTCCTTAAGAGGATATGTAAATTCAGAATCGTGGGGCGAGGCTGGCAGCGCAGGTTATCAAACTAAGGACAATCAATCTCTACGAGAGTGGGATAAGGCATCCCAAGATGCTGCTACTTTGGGGGAATTTATTAAATCAGTAAGGGCTTCAGGAACATTAAGAAGAACGATGAAAGACTATTTACCTGCGAGTGCTGGTCAAGATCCAATATTTTGCATATATGCTGCGCAATGGCGACCTAGTGTTTATGATCAAATAGCTAATACGCGTGCTTCAAATTGTGCTCGAGCGCTTCCGTTTCCTGCTGTATGTCAGGTAAAAGAAATAGAAGTAAATTATGATTTTGGCAAAATCATACCGCAGAATACGCATGGTTCTACTAAGACTAATTCTTTCTCAATTAGCTGCACAAAAAAAACAGCTGTGAAAATTAAAATCGGTGAGGGTGGTGTAGTGCTAAATGGATATACAAATAAAAGAGTCAATTTTTCATTTGATAGTGGCCCCTTCAATAATGAGTGGGTTGGAGAAATAGGAGATGAGAAGCGTATGCCGCTTACGGCAAAACTACCTGATCTTGAAGAAGGTGATTGGTCAGGTTCGGCGATTCTTATGGTCACGCTAGAGTAATCGAAGTGGGAATGCATTTCTTTATGAAAAAGATTATTGGGTTGTTGGTGTTTTTTGCAAGTAATTGTTTTTGCGCAACCATGATAAATGTAAAAGTTAAAGTTCTTTCATCCCCTTGTATAATAAATAATAATCAACCGATTATTGTTGAGTTCGGTGATGTGATTACAGGCGGAGTTAATGGTGAGCGCTATAGAAAGAAAATGAATTACACGATTGTCTGCCCGGGTAATGAACAACAAAAAATGACAATGCGAGTGACGGGAGAAACAGCCTCGTTTGATAGCGAAGTTTTCTTAAGCAGTGTTCAGGATCTTGGATTAAGAATTGAACGTGATGGGCTTAAGGTTTTGCCTGATATCGATTTTCCCTTCATCTATCAGGCGCTGCCAGAAATAATGATTACTCCTGTCAAGAGAGAGGGATCGCGGTTACCGGGTGGAGATTTTTTTGCGAGTTATACATTGACTGTCGGTTATGAGTAATTTATCTGTTAATTATAATTTTTTTCCAACCATGAACGCATTACTTCATGGGTAACTTTTTATTTTCATTTAAAATTAAAATAATAACCTTTGTAATTTTAAAATAGATTAGTATGGTGAAGTTATGAAAAAACATTCGTTGCGAGGGAAGGTCATATTATTTACTGCAAAAATGATTTTTATGAGTGCCTTTTCTTATCAGGCTCATGCTGGTCTTGAACATGCCTGCTGGAGTGATCCTTTACAAACCGTAGAGTTAACATCCGGTCGTCTGGTTGGAATTGGTCAACCAAATAAAGGTTTTGAAGGCTCTATTGCCTTCGAAAGATCTCCTGTATTATTTACCGCAAAATGTAATAATTCTGACAATTTTGAAAGGCATGGTATATTTGTTGAAGGTGGTCTTGGTCCGTATTTTGTTCCCTCTGTGCTGAATAACGGCTATTATCGGCTCACGGATGAGGTAGACGTTAAAGTACGGATATATGCTGGTGAAAACTGGGTTCCTTATCCTGTAAAAATATCGGACAGAAAAATTGTGTCTGCTGGTCCCTATTGGCTTCAACCAGGTCAGGAAATTGTTTATAATAACTTCAGTTCGACCCTTTATGCGCATATGACGTTTGTTGTTACAAAAGATATTATTGGCGGGGCAGTCTTTATTCCTCCCAATATAGAAATAGTTACTCTTTATGCTATTGTTTCAAAGAGAAGTGATAGTCCTCTCCCGCCAAAACCAGATAAACCCCTGGTACGCATTGTTATCGGGCCCCATGGCATTATCATCCCGGTACCCATTGTCTGCGACATCAATAACGGCACGGATATTAACGTTGAATTTGACCGCATCGCCGTGAGCTCCGTTTCTGAATCAGTGTCCAATCCCGCCAACTACAAAGATGTGCCGTTAGAAGTCAAATGCAGTTCTGCATTAAATCAGGAAGTCAATTTACGCTTAGTCGCCGGAACCACCTCTTTCTCGGATGAACTCATCGCCACCAACTATCCTGATCTGGGCATTGCGGTTAAACATAAAGGACAATTGCTCAAACCGATGGGCACTTCTGCTGTCCGGTTAATCAACGGCATGGCTTCAGAGGTCATCACCGTGTTCCCGGTGAAAAAGAAAGGACAACCGCTGAGCGGTGGTGAATTCAATGCTTCAGCAACATTGCTGATCAGCATGCCTTGATGATGCTTTAATCCGCGTTATTGATATTAATGTTAATTAATCTTTTTATGATGGTTAAAGTTAAACACTTATCAGAGGGAGATCGGCTTAACCTGCAGCGATACAGATTAACGGTGTTTGAAAATATTTTTCATCATCACAGCTGTGTGAATCACCATGATTCACGGGGGTTTTCACACCATTCACAGCTTTTTGGCCGTACATTTTCTGTAGCCAAAGTCTATCAACCATTATTCAACGAGACAGTTTTTGGCCTGTTTCGGCAATTGGGTTTGCTATGCTCTTTCTCTGTTTTATGTCGTGGTATCTGTCCGGACGAGACCCGCGCGTCACGCCACCTTTGCTGATGCAGCAATTTCTGCAGCGGCGGCGTCGGGGACAGTGCGGTGAGAAAGTCGCTTCTTTCCCTTTCGCTTCGCTGGCCTGCCTTATCTGTTTTCTCCCCACGCTGATTTATCTGCCCAACAGTGGTGGCAATGGCTTTGATCTGCCGCTGAATTTGCTCACTGCAGGCTGCCTCGCGCTGCTGGCAGCCACGCTGCTGTTGAAGAACTGGCGCCAGCCGCGCGATTTAATTGATGACAACGTCATGACGCATGCGCTGTTGCTGATGCTGTTTTGCTTTGCGCTGGCGGTGATCCTGCAGGAGAACGATAACGGACTGCTGACCGGCGTTATCCGACTACTGGGGCTCAGTGCCATACTCATTCTGTGGCTGCTGCTGGGCCTGATGCCGCAGCTCTGGCAGCAGCGTCAGCAAATCATTGCCGGCATCGTATTGCTCAGCACCTTGCAGGCGCTGCTGGCGATTGCGCAAACCTGTTTTCCGGCCCAGCTGCAAACGCTGATGGAGTTTCGTTATCACGCCGGCCAGATTCGCCCTTACGGTATTTTTCAGCAGTTCAATTTGCTGGCCAGCTTTCTGGCGACCGGTCTGGCGGCTACGGTCTGGCTCTGTCTGCAATCTGACATCAGGCACCGCCTCTTGCTGTTGCCGGCAGTGCTGATCAACAGCCTGGCACTGCTTCTGACGCAGTCGCGTACCGGTGCGTTTGGTTTTGCGCTGGCGCTGCTGGTGATGCTGCTGGTGTGCGATCGTCGCCAGCGCGCGGTAATCATCAGGATCGTCATGGTGATGGCGCTGGCCGTGCTGTGCGCCCTGCTGCTGCGCAATGAATTAGCGCCTGGCATGCGTGAATTTGCGGCGTCCGACCTGGCGCGCCAGCAGCTGCTGGAATACACGCTGCGGATGATCATGGAAAAACCGTTCAGCGGCTGGGGCTTTGGTCAGTTTGAGTATCATTTTTCGCGGATACGCATGGTGGACGCGATCCACCTGAAAGATTTCAACGCCACCCATCCCCATAACGAGTGGCTGTATAGCTGGGTGGAAGGCGGTGTTTTGCCGATGGTAGGCTTCACCGCCGTGTTGCTGGCATGGCTGACGCCGCTGTGGCGCTGGCGCAGTCAGCCGCAGCGCCTGATGCTGTGGAGTCTGACGCTGCCCGTCATGCTGCACACCATGGTCGAGTTTCCGCTCTATCAATCGCTGCCGCATCTGTGGCTGCTGATGCTGCTTACCCATCTGGCGTTACGTCAGCCCGAAGATCGATCAATGATTGAACCTGCGACGCCGGGGCTGCCGTCGCGCATGCTGCGCCTGAACATGGCCGGCGGCGCGATTGCGCTGATGCTGTTTTTCTTCAGCGGCCTGCAGACCAACGCGCTGCTCACCCAGGCGGAGCGCGGTCAGTTTCTCTCGTATCCTTCACGCGATCAGCTGTGGAATCCGTGGATTCAGGGCGAGCGCTATGAGTTTGGCGAAATGGTGCATTGCCTGATGCGCTACAACCAGACGCGGGATGAGCGCCTGCTGGCGCGCTTTGTGCAGCAGTCATCGCTGTGGCTGGAGCGCCATAACGATCTCAACGTGTTCCGGAATGCGGTGATGATTGAGTGGCATCTGCGTCACTATCAGCGCTCGCGCAGGCTGCTGCGTCAGGCGCTGACTCTCTATCCAACAGATGAAAGCCTGCTGCAGCTGAAAGCAAAAATGATGACGGAATGGTCATCGGCGGCCTATGCTGTGACAGATGAGACAGGCAACTTCTGAGGCTAAGATGTTGAATAAATGGATGAGGCCGCTGGGCTTCGCCATGATATTAAGCGGATGTCAGACTTCTCCGCCCACTCCGCAGGTTATTCCGCCGCACACCGCGCCCGTGGCCGTGTGCGGGGCCGGCGAGATGATGATGCAAACCACGCTGTGGTTTGATCTGCCGTCCTCCGCTGGCGCAGCGGGCTGGTCGCAGTTTGCTGAACGCGACATCACGCCGCACTTTCCCTCGCCGCTGACGATTTACGATGGCCGCGGCCCGCAGGGCAATCGCAAGGTACTGGTACTGCTTCATCCGGCGGATCGGGCCAGCTCCGAAAGCATTAACGCGCTGCGCGACAAGTTTAAACATCGTTTTGCGACACAACCGGTGACGCGTATCGACTCGCTGGTGTGCGCGGCGCTGTAACACGCGCTGCCTGCACGCGGGCAGGACAGCCGCGTGTGAAGTCCGTATAATGCGCAGCCAAACCCAAGCAAGCCGGAGAGAAACCATGCGTCCAGCAGGCCGTAGCACTTCTGAAGTGCGTCCCGTCACCCTCACTCGTCACTTTACCAAACATGCGGAAGGCTCGGTTCTTGTCGAGTTCGGCGAAACCAAAGTCCTGTGCACCGCGACCGTTGAAGAGGGCGTGCCGCGTTTTCTCAAAGGCAAAGGTCAGGGCTGGGTAACCGCAGAATACGGTATGCTGCCGCGTTCGACGCACAGCCGTATGGCGCGTGAAGCCGCCAAAGGCAAGCAGGGCGGACGTACGCTGGAAATCCAGCGCCTTATCGCCCGCTCGCTGCGTGCGGCGGTTGATCTGCAGGCGCTGGGTGAATTCACCATCACGCTGGACTGCGACGTGATTCAGGCCGACGGCGGCACGCGCACCGCGGCAATCACCGGTGCCTGCGTGGCGCTGGCGGATGCGCTGAACGCGCTGGTGGCAGCCGGTAAACTGAAAGCCAGCCCGCTGAAAGGCATGGTGGCGGCGATCTCGGTCGGCATCGTGGCCGGTGAAGCGGTGTGCGATTTAGAGTATGTCGAAGACTCCGCCGCTGAAACGGATATGAATGTGGTGATGACCGAAGATGGCCGCATGATTGAGGTGCAGGGCACCGCAGAAGGCGAGCCGTTCAGCCATGATGAATTGTTGCAGCTGCTGGCGCTGGCGCGCGGCGGCATTGAGCAGCTGATTCAGGCGCAGAAAGTGGCGTTAATTGATTGATGTAACAGGCGACCACAGAGTCGCCTTTTCTTTATTTGAGGAGTGAGAAATGAAAGCCTGGCAGCGTCAGTTTATTGAGTTCGCCCTGAACAAAGGGGTGCTGAAGTTTGGTGAGTTTACCCTGAAGTCTGGCCGTAAAAGTCCCTATTTCTTTAATGCCGGTCTGTTCAATACCGGGCGCGATTTAGCGCTGCTGGGCCGTTTCTATGCGCAGGCGCTGGTGGATGGCGGCGTCGATTTCGACCTGCTGTTTGGCCCGGCCTACAAAGGCATTCCGATTGCGACCACTACCGCCGTGGCGCTGGCCGATCATCATGACCGCGATGTGCCGTACTGTTTTAACCGTAAAGAGGCCAAAGATCACGGCGAAGGCGGTTTACTGGTGGGCAGTCCGCTGCAGGGCAAAGTGATGCTGGTCGATGATGTGATTACCGCCGGCACGGCAATTCGTGAATCGATGGATATCATCAATGCCCACAACGCCACGCTGGCCGGCGTGCTGATTTCGCTCGACCGCCAGGAGCGCGGCCGTGGCGAGATTTCCGCGATTCAGGAAGTGGAGCGCGATTATCAATGCAAGGTCACCGCGATCATTACGCTGAGCGAGCTGATTAATTACCTGGCGGAGAAGCCAGAGATGGCCGACCATCTGGCGAAGGTGAAGGCGTATCGCAAAGAGTACGGCATTTAAGATTTAGCGCGATAGTCAGCGCCGCACGATAGCGTAGCGGCGCAATTTATTGCGCGATGGATCGCGCCGCGACAAATCCGCTGTGCGTATTAAACCAGCTGTGCGGCAATCAACGGCCAGCGGCTGTCGAAATCGGCGGTCGGGCGATAACGGAACTCCGAGCGCACATAGCGTGACAGCAAACCTTCGCAGAACGCCAGCAGCTGGCTGGCGAGCAGCGTCTCATCGGTCTGGAAACCTTCGCCGTCGCGCATCTTCTTCTCTTTCATCACCTGGCGCAGCTGAACTTCGATACGCTCAAACAGCTGATTAATGCGCCCCTGCAGGCGATCCTGTTCAAACATCAGCGCGTGGCCGGTCAGGATGCGTGTCAGCCCTGGATTACGCTCACCAAATCCCAGCAGCAATTGCACGATCAGACGCAGACGCGCCATCGTCTCTTTTTCATCTTTCAGGATCAGATTGATGCGGGTAATCAGACTGTCTTCAATAAATTCAATCAGGCTATCAAACATGCGCGTTTTGCTGGGAAAGTGGCGATATAACGCCGCTTCCGAAACGCCGACATTGGCGGCCAGCTTGGCGGTGGTGATACGCTGACTGCCATCGCCCGACTCCAGCATTTGCGCCAGCGCCTGCAAAATCTCTTCGCGACGATTCCGTTTCGCGACTTTTTTTTCTGCCATGACCTTCAACACCCCTGAAATTCACCAAAAACAGGCAATACTGCCTTATCTGCCACAGATAAAGCGGCCTGTGGCGACAAGAAATAAAAAGATGGCTATGCGAAAAGTGAGCGTATTACTGACGGCCAGAGTGACCGAAACCGCCTGCGCCGCGATCGCTGGCGTCAAAATCTTCCACCAGGTTAAATTCGGCCTGCACCACCGGTACAAACACCAGCTGAGCCAGGCGATCGCCAGGCTGCAGCGTGAAGCTATCCTGGCCACGGTTCCATACTGAAACCATCAGCTGGCCCTGATAGTCGGAGTCAATCAGCCCCACCAGGTTACCCAGTACGATGCCGTGTTTGTGACCGAGACCGGAGCGCGGCAGGATGACGGCGGCCAGTGACGGATCGGCAATGTGAATCGCCAGGCCGGTCGGCACCAGCGTGGTCATACCCGGTGCGATTTCCAGTGCGTCATCAAGACAAGCGCGCAGATCGAGACCCGCGGAGCCAGAGGTCGCATAGGTGGGTAGTGGGAATTCCTTGCCTACGCGCGCATCAAGTATTTTTACGTCGATTTTTTTCATCATAACGGCTGACAATCTCGTCTATTAATTGTTGGCCAAGGAGCGTCTTATCACTGAGCGGTAAGACTTTCTCTCCCTCCTGCCAAAAAAGGTGAAGAGCATTGGTGTCGCTATTGAAGCCCTGCCCGGCCTGCGCCACATCATTGGCGCAAATCAGGTCCAGGTTTTTCCGCACCCGTTTTTGCCGCGCGTATTCTTCCACATTCTGGGTTTCGGCAGCAAATCCCACCACGAAAGGGCGCTGCACTTTGAGCGCCGCGACGCCTGCGACAATATCCGGGTTCTTCACCAGCTGCAGCGTGACGTTATCATCGCCACCCTGTTTTTTAATTTTCTCAGCGGCAATGTTTGCCGCCCGGTAGTCTGCCACGGCTGCGCTGGCAATGAAAATATCTTGTTGGCTGATTTGCGCCATCACCGCCGCTTCCATCTCCAGCGCGCTGTTAACATCAATGCGCGTCACGCCGGCGGGCGTGGCTAAGTTCACCGGACCGGAAACCAGCGTCACGTTGGCGCCGCGCTTTGCCGCCGCCGCCGCCACCGCGTAGCCCATCTTGCCGGAGCTGTGATTGCTGATATAGCGCACCGGGTCCAGCGCTTCACGGGTCGGACCGGCGGTGATCATAATGTTGAGATGTTGCAGATCGTTGACGGGCGCAGCCCACTCCAGCGCATGCGCAACGATGGCCAGCGGGTCCAGCATACGGCCCGGTCCGATATCACCGCACGCCTGGCTGCCGCTGTCCGGTCCCCAGATCAGCAGGCCGCGCTGCGCCAGACGCTGCAGATTCTCCTGCGTCACGGCCGCGCGGTACATCTGCTGGTTCATGGCCGGCACGATGGCGACCGGTGCCGCACTGGCCAGGCAGGCGGTGGTGACCAGGTCGTTTGCCATGCCGGCGGTAATGCGTGCAATCAGATCGGCGGTTGCGGGCGCAAGCACAATCAAATCGGCCCATTTTGCCAGTTCGATATGGCCCATTGCCGCTTCGGCCGCCGGGTCGAGCAAATCATCAAACACCGGATAGCCGGAAACCGCCTGCAGGCTGAGCGGCGTAATAAAGGCTTTGGCTGCATCGGTCATCATCACGCGGACATCCGCGCCGCGATCGCGCAGACGGCGCACCAGTTCCGGTGCTTTATAGGCCGCGATGCCGCCGCTGACGCCCAGCAGAATTTTTTTTCCGGCTAATCCCATCATGTTGTTTGCCTCACTTCAACGCAGAGTGCCGCGCCTGGCGCGACAGATGCAGGCAACTTTATCACAAAATCGGCGACCCGCCTTTTCACTGCCTGCGCCCTTTGCGAGCCGGCTCTGGAATTTGTCACGCGCCGCTGGTGGCCTGCAATGCACCGGCGCAGAATGGCGGCATTGCAAGGAGGGCGGAACGATGACGGAACTGGCACCACGGGAAAAACTGACGCTGCTGGGCGCCGAGGCGCTAAGCGATGCCGAACTGCTGGCGATCTTTTTACGCACCGGCACGCGCGGCAACAGCGTGATGGGGCTGGCGCGGCTGATGCTGAATGAATTCGGTTCGCTGTATCGCATCATGACCGCCAGTAAAGAAGAGCTGGGGCAGATAAAGGGCGTCGGCAGCGCCAAAATGACGCAACTGCATGCCATTGCGGAACTGGGACGGCGCTTTTTTGCCAGCCAGCTGGCGCGCGAAAATGTGATGGAGAATCCGCAGGTCACGCGCCACTACCTGCAAAGCGTGCTGGCACATCAGGAGCGTGAAATCTTTATGGCGCTGTTTCTGGATAACCAGCACCGCGTTCTGCAGGCGCAGAAGATGTTTTCCGGCTCCATTGCCAGCGTGGAAGTGCATCCGCGTGAAATCGTGCGTGAGGCGCTAAAGCTCAACGCGGCGGCGGTGATACTGGCGCATAATCATCCGTCCGGCATGGCGGAACCGAGCCGTGCCGATCGCGAGATTACCAGCAAGGTGGCGCAGGCCTGCGCGCTGCTGAATATCCGCTTATTAGATCATCTGGTGATTGGTCACGGCGAGTTTACCTCTTTCGCCGAGCGCGGCTGGCTGTAATTCGCGGCGTCAACTGGGCAGAAATCCGGCGTTTTTGCGCGATCCGGAGGGATCTTTATCTGTTCGGGACTTGAGCACTTCGGCTTAGCGGCGTATACTACGCCACCTTTGAGAATCTCGGGTTTGGCGTTTGGGCCAGCTTAGCGGGTTCACATGGAACTCGCCTGGGCGGGCTAAGGCCTGACGAGGCGGCCAAAACCTAGTTTTTAAAGCTCGAGCTGATTTGATTTTTGGAGAATAGAAATGTCACGAGTCTGCCAGGTAACTGGAAAGCGTCCGGTGACCGGTAACAACCGTTCCCACGCAATGAACGCGACGAAACGCCGTTTCCTGCCGAACCTGCACTCTCACCGTTTCTGGGTTGAGAGCGAGAAGCGCTTCGTTACTCTGCGTGTATCTGCTAAAGGTATGCGTGTTATTGATAAAAAGGGCATCGATACGGTTCTGGCCGAAATCCGCGCCCGTGGTGAGAAGTACTAAGGAACTGAATCATGGCTAAAGGTATTCGTGAGAAGATCAAGCTGGTTTCCTCTGCTGGTACAGGTCACTTCTATACCACCACGAAGAACAAACGTACTAAACCTGAGAAACTGGAACTGAAAAAGTTCGATCCGGTTGTACGTCAGCACGTGATCTACAAAGAAGCCAAAATTAAGTAATTTTGGTGTTCTTGCGAAAAACCCGGCTCCGGCCGGGTTTTTTGTTTCTGCGCTACGTTGAGGAGATGAGATGCCTGAATTACCTGAGGTAGAAACCAGCCGACGCGGTATAGAACCTCACCTGGTGGGAGAAACCATTCTGCATGCCATTGTGCGCAATCCGCGTCTGCGCTGGCCGGTTTCCCATGAAATTCACGCGCTGAGCGACCAGCCGGTGCTCAGCGTACAGCGCCGCGCCAAGTATCTGCTGCTGGAGCTGCCGCATGGCTGGATCATCATTCATCTTGGCATGTCCGGCAGCCTGCGCGTTCTGCCCGGCGAACTGCCGGCTGCGAAGCACGACCACGTTGATTTGGTGATGAGCAATGGCAAAGTGCTGCGCTATACCGATCCGCGGCGTTTTGGCGCCTGGCTGTGGACTACCGATCCGGAAGGCAGCAGCGTGCTGGCGCACCTCGGTCCGGAACCGCTGAGCGATGCCTTCAACGGCGGGTATCTGTATGAAAAGTCGCGCGGCAAACGCACGGTGATCAAGCAGTGGCTGATGGATAACAAAGTGGTGGTGGGCGTGGGTAACATCTATGCCAGCGAATCGCTGTTTACCGCCGGGATCTTACCCGATCGTCCGGCGATGAGCCTGAGTGAAGCGGAAGCGGAACTGCTGGCGAACACCATCAAAGCCGTACTGCTGCGTTCGATTGAGCAGGGCGGCACCACGCTGCGTGATTTCCTGCAGACCGACGGTAAGCCAGGTTATTTTGCGCAGCAGCTGCAGGTGTATGGCCGTGCCGGCGAGCCCTGTCGTGCCTGCGGTACGCCGATCCTCAGCGGTAAACACGGTCAGCGCAGCACCTTCTGGTGTCCACGCTGCCAGCACTGATTACGGCTGCGCCAGCTTCGCCAGCAGCGCCTGATGCACCACGGCAGGCAGAAATGCCTGCACATCACCCTGATGGCGCGCCACTTCCTTCACCAGCGACGATGAGACAAACGAGAAGCCTTCGGAAGGCATCAGAAACACGCTCTCCAGCGTGGGCAGCAGATGACGGTTCATGTGCGCCAGCTGCAGCTCATACTCAAAGTCCGATACCGCACGCAGACCGCGCACCAGCACGTTCGCGTTCTGCGCCTGGGCAAAATTCGCCATCAAATCGCTAAAGCCAACCACCTCAACATTTGGCAGATGGGCCGTAACCTGGCGCGCCAGATCGACACGTTCATCAAGGCTAAACAGCGGCTTCTTACTCGGGCTGGCGGCAATCGCCAGCACGATGCGATCAAACATCTGCGCTGCGCGCGTGACGATATCCAGATGGCCCAGCGTCATCGGGTCAAACGTGCCGGGATAAATCGCTTTAGTGCTCATACGCGGCCCTGTGTTGAGGTGTGATGCAGCGCCCAGAGCGCCGAGTATTTATTAAAGGTGTATTGTGCGTTGACCACCGCCAGAATCCAGCCCTGTTTACCATCGAGAAAACCGGCGCGCAGCAGCAGCGTCTTAATAAACGCGCCTGCGGTGTGGCTGAAAACAGAGAGAATACTGCAGCGCTTGCCGCGCTGAAAGCGCTCCTGTGCCCAGGCTTCGGCATAGTTCATCTGCTTACGCTGGAAGGCAATCAGATCGCGGCAGGTCAGGTGCTGCAAATCACCCGGCAGCGCCACCACCGGCGTGCCCTGCGTCTCGAGCGATTCGTGCACCAGATTGTCGTTATAGCGCAGATGGCGCGGATAGAGGCGCAGCACGCGGTCGGGATACCAGCCGCTGTGGCGCATAAAGCGGCCGAGAAACAGATTACTGCGCCCGAGGCTGTAAACCTTATCGCTGGGCGGCTGTGTCAGCACCTGCTCAATGGCGCGGCGCAGCTCTGGCGTAACCCGTTCATCGGCATCCAGCATCAGAATCATATCGCCGCTGGCAAAGGCCTGGGCGCGCTGACGCTGCTTACCAAAGCCGGCCCAGCCGTCTGCCTGATAGACCTGCGCACCGTGCGCGCGTGCCACCTCGATGGTCGCATCGCTGCTGCCCGAATCCAGCAGAATGATTTCATCTGCCCAGCTGACGGAAGCCAGCGCCTCCGGAAGGAGTTCAGCTTCGTTTTTGGCGATCATCACCACGGAAAGACGTTGGCGTTGCGACATGCGTTAATGAGCTCGTGGAGGCAGATGCGGTTCGAGTAACTGTAGCAGACGCTGCAGTGCGCCCTGATTCTGGTGCAGCACGTCTACCGCGTGGCGGCCGTAGTAGCGGCGATAATCGTCATCCTGCAGCAGGTTCGCCACTTCTTTTTCCAGCGACACCACATCAGTAACGGTGATCAGCCCTTCCGCCTGTTGCAGACGGGCGCAGATATCTTTGAAGTTCCAGATGTGCGGGCCCATCAGCACCGGAATGGCATGTGCAGCGGGCTCGAGCGGATTGTGGCCGCCGCGCTCCACCAGGCTGCCGCCAACAAAGGCCAGATCGGCGATGCCGTACAGCAGCATCAGTTCGCCCATGGTATCGCCAATCACCACCTGCGTGGCGCTGGAGGGGATCTCGCCGCTGCTGCGCAGGGTAAAGCTGAAGCCGCGTTTTTGCGTCAGATTGCAGGCATCTTTAAAGCGTTCCGGATGGCGCGGCACCAGAATCAGCAGCAGATCCGGGAACTGTTGCAGCAGGCGGCGATGGGCGTCGAGCACGATGGCCTCTTCGCCTTCGTGCGTGCTGGTGGCGATCCACACCGGCCGGCGCGATGCCCACTGGCGGCGCAGTGTCACCGCGCGTGCCGCCAGCTCCGGCGTAACGGAGATATCAAACTTAAGACTGCCGGTCACGGCCAGGTGCGAGCGCTTCAGGCCAAGGCTGAGGAAACGATCGCCGTCCTCAACGTTCTGCGCGGCGATCAGCGTAATGCGCTGCAGCAGGTCACGCATGAAACCGCCGAGCTTTTTATAACCTCTGGCGGAGCGTTCAGACAGGCGCGCATTGGCAATCACCAGCGGAATCTGGCGCTGATGCAGAATGCGAATAATGTTCGGCCACAGCTCGGTTTCCATGATAATCACCAGCCGCGGGTCGACGGTATCGAGGAAACGGTTAATTGAGCCGGGCAAATCGTACGGCAGATAGACGTGGTGCACGTCTTTGCCAAACGCCGACTGAGCACGCTCGGAGCCGGTGGGCGTCATGGTGGTCACGGTAATGGGCAGCGTCGGATAGCGATGACGCAACGCGCGCACCAGCGGCACGGCGGCGAGCGTTTCACCGACCGAAACCGAGTGCAGCACGATGCCGTGCGGCGCCACTTTACCGCTGCAGTAGCCGTAGCGCTCCGCCCAGCGTTTGCGATAGGCCGGTGCTTTTCGACCGCGCAGCCACAGGCGCAGCCAGATCAGTGGCTGAATCAGATAAAGCAGGGCTGTATAGAGAGTCGTCATAGTTAAGGTTACGACCAGTTCGCGTCAAAAAACACAGTAAAGGCGGCATGTTAACAGAAACTGACTGCCTGCTCATACCACTTCGTCAACGGGTTTGCAGGACGTGCTGATAAAGCGAGGTCAGCGCCTGCGCCAGTCTTTGCGGACCATAAGGTTCAATTTTGCGACGTGCGGCTTCGCCCAGCGCCGGATTGTGCGAAAGTGCGGGCGTTGCGATTACCGCTTCGTTTAACGCTTTGATATCCAACGCATCGCAGACAAAACCCTGTTCACCGTTGGTGATAAATTCTGCGCCGCCGCAGCCGGTGCTGGTAATGATTGCCAGCCCGCAGGCCATCGCTTCCAGCACCACATTGGGGAACGGATCGTACAGCGTTGGCAACAGCAGCGCATCGGCAGCATGATAAAACGGCTGAACGTCCTGCTGCACGCCCGCAAAGCGCAGGCGGTCAAGACAGTTAAGCTGGTTCGCCAGCTGCTGATAGCGCGCCAGCTGTTTGTCCTGGCCGACCACCACCAGGTAGCGATCGCTATTAGCGACCGCTTCAATAGCGGCCTTTAGCCCTTTGCGTTCGAAGCCGGAGCCGACGTAGATCATCACCGTGGCGTCCTGCGGCAGGTTGAGTCGCTGACGCGCGGCGTGACGCAGCGTATCGCTGGCAGGCTGAAAACGCTGGCTATCAATGGCGTTGTGAATCACATGGATTTTGCTGGCATCCAGCGCGAAGTGACGCAAAATATCCTGCTTCACCATGTGTGAATTACAGATTACCGCTTTCAGCGAGGGCGCGTTGAACATCTCCGCTTCCGCCTGCAGCACATAGCGATGGTACGGGCTCAGGCTGGCGCTCAGCCGCTGCCACGGCGAAACAATGCGCGCGCGCTGCTCCAGCCATACGCGATGCACACCGTCGCCGGCGCGGAAAATATCGCAGCCGGCGATGCGCTCGTGGCTCTGTACGATATCGAACTTTTCCCGCTCCCAGCAGGCGCGCGCCGCGCGGGCAAAGCCGCGTTCACGCGAAATGCGGCCGAATTTTGCCGGATTGCAGATGTGCAGGTGCCAGGCCGGGTTCGGCGTGCCCTGCCAGCTGCGGGTAATGATGTTGAGATCGAGCTGCTCGCTGTCCAGCGCTTCCAGCGCGCGTGAGATAAAGCGCTCGGCACCGCCGTCCGGCCGGTATTTCTGCCGGACAATCGCCAGCCGTAACTTAGTCATGCAAAAGGCTCCTGGCGGCGGCAAGCACATCCTCAACCGGGATGGCAGACAGATAGCGCTGCTCGGTATTGGTATTGATCGAATCCGGTGACGGCAGCGGCGCATAGTCGCCCGCCCAGATAACGCGGTTATTGTCGCCCCACGGGCGCCAGTGCTGCAGCTTGGTCGGGCCGAACAGCGCCAGGCACGGCGTCTGCAGCGCCGCGGCCATGTGCATTGGTGCGGAATCGACGCCAATAAACAGCTGTGCGGCGTCGATCAGCGCCGCCAGCTGCGGCAGCGAGAGCTGGCCTGCCAGCGACACCACGTTCGGCGTGCGGCACAGCGACTGGATATGGGCGATCATCGCCAGCTCTTTCTGATCGGGCGCGGCGGTCAGCACCACGCTGCGACCATCAGCGGCCAGCGCATCAATCAGCTGCGCCACCTTTTCATCTTCCCAGCACTTAAAAACCCAGCGCGAGGTGGGCTGCAGCACCACAAACGGGCCGGTAATCGACTGCTGAGCGAGGACGTCCTGCACTTTTTGCTGGTCGGCGGCGCTGAAATGCATGGAGGCTGTCGCCCCGGCGGTGGGAATGCCGAGCGGCTGCAGCGCCGTCATGTTTTGTTCCACGGTATGCAGCTGATGGTGACGGTCGGTGGAAACCAGCTGGTTATGGCACCAGCGCCAGAACGCGTTGTCGCGCTTGCGGTACGCAAAGCCAATGCGCACCGGCGCACCGGACAGGCCGGTAATAATGGCGCTGCGCCACTGGTCGGCCAGATTAATCACCACATCGTAATGGCAGGCGCGCACCGACCGCACCAGCGCCACCTCATGGCGAAACTTCTGCCAGCCGCCTTCCTTTTTCCAGTTGCGATCGATGATATGCAGCTGACGGATCGCCGGATGCGCTTCCAGCATCGGGCGCGTCTCTTTGTACAGCAGCACATCAATGTTGGCCTGCGGATAGCGCTGGCGCAGCGCATTGATGGCAGGCGTGGTCAGCAGCATATCGCCATGATGACGCAGCTTTATCAGCAAAATATTTTGCGGTGCAAAGTGGGCTGGAATCGGGCTTGCCATACTCAAATCATCTCAAAATTCAGTGAGCTGATTGTAGGGCAAACCCTGGAGGGGTTAAAGCCGCGGCGGGCGCTTATTTATTGCGCCAGCGATAAATGCGGCTCAGCCACAGCAGCAGCTGATACCACTGACGCGCGCCGCGCGCATTGCGCAACATGCGTTTGTGCGTCTTGCTGCTAAACAGATCGGCGATCATTGCCTGGCGCGCTGCGGCGTCCGGTTCGCGCCGGATAGCGTGGCACACGCTGAGCGCTTCGCGGGTAATCTGCGCGTGGAAGCTCGGGTAAATCTTCACCTTGTGACGATAGCGCGTATTAATCTCTTCCAGCATGCGCGCGATTTTCAGGTAGTGACGCTGATAGTCGACGTTATGCTGGCCGGTACGCTTGCGGTTGCTGATCGACGCATCGTGCATGTAGTAGCGATACAGCACCCGATCGGTGTAGCGCACGCGCTTAACGTTGAGCATGAACTCGGTGGTCCACGGGATGTCCTGATGATGCAGACCGGGTTCAAACTGCAGATTAAGCTGTTCGATCAGCTCACGGCGGTAGATACCGAGCCACACGACGTGCAGGTAACGCCGGGTTTTCAGCGCCTTGTCGAGCCACTCCGGCCCGCTTAATACGCCGGTGCTGGTGAGGCGATCCCGCGGAATCATCGGCTTAATGGTCTGGCTGGCCTTGAAAAACCACTCGGCGTTGCACTGCGCAGCGTCCAGCCGATCGCGCTCCGCCATGTCGACCAGCGTCTGGTACATCGCCGGGTCCATGGTGTCGTCGGCGTCGGGAAAGCTGACGTATTTACCCCGCGCCACGGCCAGCCCGGCATTACGCGCACGCGACACGCCACCGTTCGGCTGATGAATCACCTGAATATGCTGGTACTGCTGCGCCAGCGCGTCGGCGCGCTCGCCGGAACCGTCGGTGGAGCCATCGTCAACAATGATGATCTCCAGCGACGTCAGGGTTTGCGCCAGCAATGCATTGATACAGCCAGTAAAATCAGCACCAGCGTTAAACATCGGGATAATGAGACTGAGTAGCGGGGATGAGCTATCGGGCTGCGCTGTCATGTTCTTCGTTGTTCCGTCGCGCCAGGCGCTGCTGCTGCCGGGTGCGGATAAAATCATGGATATCATTTAGCTTGCGTTCATCCAGCTCGAACAGCTGTTCAACCGGATGGGCAAATTTGTATTGCGCAGCGAACACAAACGAGGAGGGCGCGATGTGGTTCGGGCCAATTAAGAGCACGTCACCCAGCGGCCTTTGCTCCTCTACGCAGCAGGGACCATAAATTAAAATCACCGGTACCTGTTGCGCGTCGGCAATATACACATTGCCGGAATCCGAGGCGATATAGAAATCCATCTCGTTAATGGCGGCAGGCAGCGCCTCGAGCGGAATTTTACCTACCAGACTCACCAGATTGTTTCGCTGACCGGCAACTTTAAACAACTCCTGAACGCGTGATTGTTCATTCGGTGCGCCGAAAGCAAAAAAAGTGCAGGGGAGATCGTTCAGGTGGTCGAAAAGCCGACACCAGATTAACGGCGGAATGGTTTTGGCCTGATTCCCTGCCGTCACGCTAATACCAATGCGGATGCCCGGCGCCTGCGTAATTTCCGCGGGCAGGGTTTCCGGTTGCCACAGTGGCAGAGTGGCATGTTTGGGATAACTCTCTTTGGTAAAAGAGCGATCGGCCAGTTTCAGGTAATTTTCCAGCGTTAAGGTATTTTTCTCGTGATAAACCACGCCGCTGGCCGTTAAATAAAACAGGCCCTGATAGCCTTTGCGCCGATAGCTGGAAAGAAATTGTTTGTTGCTGGCATTGCAGCAGGCGGCAATAAATAAATTGAGATTGGTGGGATGCAGCAAATAAATATTGTCGTAGCGATTGAGCAGCTGCCACACCAGTTTTATTTTTTTCATCAAACCGGAGCGGTGATCTTCGATATACCAGATGTGCTCCAGCGTGGCGTCACGTTCAGCCAGCGGGGCGACACTATAGCTCAGCAGGGCATCGCTTTTTCCCAAGTGGGATAATAACGGCGTGATATTAATATAGTCGCCAATTTTAGCGGTCTGTATCACCAGATTTTTACCGGTGCGGCCATGAACAAACTTCATCACCCATTTGACCGGCGAAAAAAGAATAAACAGTAGTACGTACGTCAAGTAGTCATCCCCATGATTCGGTCACACCGTCATGGGGGACCTGTTAACCTGAAACGTGCTGCGTGGTTGAAAATGACGTCTCCGCCACCTGAATAAGCTGCAGGTATTGCTGGCAAACAACGCTCAAACTATAAATGCTTAAGTCCAGATGTTGCAACCTGGGGGGAGTTGTATAAATTTCTCGCATTTTTTCTGCCAGCGATGTTGCATTCATCTCTGCCAGACCGCGTGACAGTTCGCCGGTGAGGATCGAAACAGGACCGCCCGGACAGCGCGTACTGACCACCGCGGTGCCGCAGCTCAGGGCTTCGACCAGCACATTACCAAAACCTTCACTGTCGGAGCTGACCACCAGCAGGCGCGCGTGCCGTATCCAGGGATAAGGATTGCGCTGAAAACCTTCGAAGCGCACGCGCTCTGCAATGCCTGAATTCTGCGCCTGCTCACGCAATTTTTGCGTTATTTTTTCGCTTCCCTGTCCCAGCAAAACCAGCGGCGCGGTGATGCCACTCAGGGCATAGGCTTCGAGCAGGCGGTCATGGCGTTTGGTTTCATGGAAGCGTCCCACGTGCACCAGGAAATCGGTGCCGGCCAACGGGCAGGGTTCTGCCGCCAGTCGGGCGAGGCTGTCAAAATCAAAAGGATTGGCGATCACTTTGGCCTGGCGGGGCTGTACGCCAATGTTTTGCACCATATCGTCGATGACGTACTGCGAAACCCCAACGATTTGGCGATCCTGATAAACGTGACGGATTTTCAGCCGCTTCAGCCACAGCGAGAAGCCGGTTTTACGTGCCAGATACGAAGCAGAAAACACGCCGTGCAGACAGAACCAGGTCCTGTCTCCATCGAGCGCCGGCGTTTGCCTGACAATGCGGTCAGTTTTATGCAGATGAGAGAGGATCAGATCAAATTTGCCGTGCCGCGCTTCACTGTCGCGCACCGCACGATCCAGCAGGCGCGCGCGGCGCCATGTTTCTGTCAGCTTGCGCCACGGGTGGTTACAGCGATCAAGAATCACCTGGTAATCCACGCCAGCCGGAATAGGGTAATCACATACCTTCCGCAATGAGAAGATCGAAACCTGGTGTCCCTGACTGAGGAAGCCCCCCGCCAGAGTCAGTACGACTTTTTCGGCGCCGCCGCCCGGCAGGCCATCAATCACCATTAAAATGCGTTTCGACAAAATTTTTTACCCCTACATGCCAGTCTGCTGTAAAGACTTAGCTGCTATCATTCCCGGTGCTATCAGGACTTAATATAAGAAAATTCAATTAATTATTTTTATGGCCAGGTAATTTTACACGAACGTGCGCTCGGTTAATTGATAAAATTCAGGCCAGTGAAGAGTTTAAATTATTCTAGTTTAACTAATCTTATACCGCTATCGACTTCCCCTCGAACCCGCATGGGAAAAGTTTGCGCCCGTCAGGAGCGTTGCGTACCATAGCGATTATAACACTGTAATTCACCGGATAAGTTATGGAAAAACCTGCCTTTTTAATTACCCTTGATACCGAAGGGGATAACCTGTGGCGCAATCGCAGCGGCAAGGTCACTACCCATAACGTCCGGTTTTTACCGCGCTTCCAGGCGCTGTGTGAGAAATACGCTTTTAAACCGACCTGGCTGACCAACTATGAGATGGCCAGTGACCCGGCTTATGTCGAGTTCGGGCGCGATCTGCTGGCGCGCGGTCAGGGCGAAATCGGTATGCATTTACATGCCTGGTACAGTCCACCTGAATATGCGCTGACCGACGATGAGTGGCGTTACCAACCTTATCTGATCGAATATCCGGAAAACGTCCTGCGCGATAAAGTCGCCTTTATGACCGATCTGCTGGAGAACGCTTTTCAGCGTAAAATGACCAGCCACCGCGCCGGCCGCTGGGCATTTAATGAAGTGTACGCCCGCGCCCTGATCGATCAGGGCTATCTGGTTGACTGCTCGGTTACGCCGCGCGTGAGCTGGCGTAATGCGCAGGGTGCACCGCAGGGACAGGGCGGAACGGATTACAGCCATTTCCCCGATCGCGCTTATTTCCTTGATGAACAGGATATTTCCAGGCCGGGCGACAGCCCGCTGCTGGAACTGCCGATGAGCATTCAGTATCGCTATGGCACGCTGACCAATCAGCTTAAAAAAATGTGGAATGGCATCCGCGGCAGGCAGCGCGGACCGTCAGTGAACTGGCTGCGGCCGGTGGGCGGCAATCTGGCCCAGATGAAGCAGGTGGCAGAACAGACGCTCAGTCAGGGTAATGACTACGTCGAGTTCATGCTGCATTCATCCGAGTTTATGCCAGATGGCAGCCCCACGTTTAAAACGGAGGCTGATATTGAACGCCTGTATGACGATCTGGAAGGCCTGTTCAGCTGGCTGGCGACCCGGACGCAGGGCATGACGCTCACTGAATTTGCGCAGCTGAAGCACCAGCAGCGCTAAACAGCCCAATCGCGTTACAGCGCGATCTCAGCCAGCATGGCCATCACGTCGTCAGGCTGAATGTCTGCCATGCTGCTGCTGCCCTGCGCGGGCCGTAACGCATGCTGATTCCTGCCATAGCCACCAATCAGTCCCGGGTCAGTCGGGCCGAACAGGGTGATGTTGGGGCGATTCAGCGCGGCGGTCAGATGGCTCAAACCGGTATCCACCGAGACCACCGCACGGGCGCCCGCCAGCTGCTGCGCCACCTGCTCCAGCGTCAGCTTCGGCAACACCTCTGCATGATCAAACCCTGCTGCCAGCCGCTGCGCGCGCTGGTGCTCGTGTTCGGCGCCCCACGGCAGCCTGACGCGCAGGCCAGTGGGCTGAACCCGCGCGATGAGCTGGCGCCAGTGATCTTCCGGCCAGTGTTTGTTGTCGCGCGTTGTGGCGTGCAGAAACACCAGGTACGGTTGGCTATCCTGCGGTTGTGCCGCGAGAAAATGACCGGCAATGGCATAGTCGCCCTGCGTGGCCGGTTTTTCATAGCCCAGACTTTTCGCGAACAGTTCGCGCGTGCGTTCCACGGCGTGCTGCTGCTTGCCAATCTCATGACGCTTGTCATACCACCAGCTGGCGAACGGTTCGCGTGCGCTGCGGCTGTCCTGGCCATGTTTGATGCCTTTGGCGAGGCGCGTCACCAGCGCGGCGCTTTTAATCAGCCCCTGGGCATCAATCACCACGTCGTACTGACGTGACTGCAGCTCGCGTTTGAATTGCACGCGCTCTTCGCGCTGCTGGCTGCCAAACCAGTGTTTGCGCCAGCGACGAATCGCCACCGGCAGGACTTTGTCGACGGCCGGATGCCAGCCAGGAATTTGCGCAAAATTCTCTTCCACCACCCAGTCGAAGCGAATGCCGGGAATCGCCTGCATCGCATCGGTCAGCGCCGGCAACGTGTGCAGCACATCACCCATCGACGAGGTTTTAACAATCAAAACGTGCATGGTTACTCCTGCACCGGATACAGTAACTCATTGAGTTCCTGATGCACGCGTGCCGGTTGAATATCAATCAGGCTCTGGTGATAGCCCTCTGCGGCATCGCCTTTGCGCACTTTGTGGTAGCCGGTAATCAGGCGAATGATGTGCGCCTGATGGGACAGCGGCGGCGTGAAATCCGGGCTGCTCGGGCCATACAGCGCCACCAGCGGCCGGTTGAGCGCGGCGGCAATGTGCATCAGTCCGGAATCATTGCTGACGACCGCAGCACAGTGGGCGATCAGAATCACCGCCTGCTCCAGCTGCGTTTCGCCCGCCAGATTGCGGCAGTGCGCGCGTGCCGTGTCCGGCAGCGCCTGCAGGATCGCCTCGCCGGTTTCCCGATCTTTAGCCGAGCCGAACAGCAGCACCTGATAGCCTTCAGCAATCAGCTGTGCCGCCAGCGCGGCGTAGTGATAGTGTGGCCAGCGCTTCGCGGGACCAAATTCGGCACCGGGGCAGAAGCCGATGGCCGGGCGATCGGCCGACAGCGCAAACTGCGCCGCGGTCATGCGTTTTTCATCGTCGTCGACGCGCAGCTGCGGCCACAACAGCGGCTGCGGCAACTGTGCTGCCGCCGCAACCGGCTGGTCATAGCCCAGCGCCACATAGCGCTCCACCATTAAGGGAAACGCGGCTTTGTCCAGCACCCGCACGTCATTCAGCACGCCATAGCGCATTTCACCGCGCCAGCCGATGCGGCGTTTAATGCCGGCAAAAAACGGCACCAGCGCCGATTTAAACGAGTTTGGCAGCACATAGGCGCGATCGTAACCGCTGGCCCGCAGCGCTTTGCCCAGGCGACGGCGCTCACCCAGCGCCAGCGCACCGTGGCCAAGCGGCATCGCCAGCGCCTGATTCACTTCCGGCATGCGTGACAGCAGCGGCCGGCACCAGGCCGGCGCCATCACATCAATTACCGCCTCAGGGTGCGCCTGTTTCAGCGTGCGATAGAGACTTTGCGACATCATCATATCGCCGACCCAGGAGGGGCCAATAACCAGAATTTTCATCGCCGGTGCCGGTTTCCTTATGCGTGACGGTTCAGCCAGGCCATATATTCGCCCACGCCCTGCGCAACGGTTTTAAACGGTTTGTCATAGCCCGCGGCGCGCAGTTTGCTGAGATCCGCCTGCGTAAAGGCCTGGTAGCGCCCTTTCAGTTTGTCCGGGAACGGGATGTATTCGATCTGGCCTTGCTGGTGGAACTTCAGCACCGCATCCGCCACTTCCTGGAAAGATTCGGCGCGGCCGGTACCACAGTTATAGATGCCGGATACGCCGTTTTCCCAGCACCACAGATTTACTGCCACTACATCATCAACGTGGATGAAGTCACGACGGAAGCTGTCACTGCCCTCGAACAGCTTAGGATTTTCACCGTTGCTGATCTGCGTATTGAGGTGGAACGCGACGCTCGCCATGCTGCCTTTATGGCCTTCACGCGGCCCGTACACGTTGAAATAGCGGAAGCCGCACACTGGCGAATCTGCTTCCGGCAGAATCTGGCGGACATAGTGGTCGAACAGCATTTTTGAGTAGCCGTACACGTTAAGCGGCTGCTCGTACTGGCGCTCTTCAATGAAGTTCTCGTTACGCCCGCCGTAGGTGGCGGCCGATGAGGCATACAGGAACGGAATTTCACGTTCGAGGCAGAAGTGCAGCAGATCTTTTGAGTACTGATAGTTGTTGTCCATCATGTACTTACCGTCCCACTCGGTGGTGGCTGAACAGGCACCTTCATGGAACACCGCTTCAATCGGACCCAGATCTTCACCCGACATGATGTAGGTGAGGAACTCCTCTTTATCCATGTAATCCGCGATGTCCAGATCCGCGAGATTCACGAATTTGGTGCCATCTTTCAGATTATCCACCACCAGGATATCGGTATGACCGCGATCGTTGAGCGCTTTCACAATGTTGCTGCCAATCATGCCCGCGCCGCCGGTTACGATAATCATATGCTTTGCCTTTAAACAGTTGGGGTGAAACAGGAGGTTTCACGCACGAATACCTAACATCATAACATTTCAGCCCGATGCGGACAGCCAGATGACGCCGATCGCGCTGCACAAATCCTGCGCGCCGCGTGAACTATGCTGCAAAACGGAGATTTCCCTGGCTGAATTGTCGTCCATTCGCTTTTCGATCAGTAATATGTGCCAAAATTTTGCTATCTGAGGAGCAGAATCATGTCCGATCAGTTCTATTCACAAATCCGGCAACAGCTTGAGACAACGCGGCAGGATGGATTGTTCAAACAGGAGCGCACCCTGACCTCGGCGCAGCAGGCGGAAATCAACGTCGCCAATAGCCCGCCGGTGATTAACTTCTGCGCCAATAACTATCTCGGCCTTGCGAACCATCCGGCGCTGATTCAGGCCGCCAAAGACGGTATGGATACGCATGGTTTTGGCATGGCGTCGGTGCGTTTTATCTGCGGCACGCAGGACAGCCATCAGCTGCTGGAGCGCCGGCTGGCGGAGTTCCTCGGCATGGAAGAGGCTATCCTGTTCTCCTCCTGCTTCGACGCCAACGGCGGCCTGTTTGAGACCCTGCTGGGCGCGGAAGATGCGATTATCTCGGATGCGCTCAACCATGCGTCGATCATCGACGGCATCCGCCTGTGCAAAGCTCAGCGCTATCGTTACGCCAACAATGATATGGCTGAGCTGCGCGCGCGCCTGCAGGAGGCCCGTGACAAGGGGGCGCGCCACCTGCTGATTGCCACCGACGGCGTGTTCTCCATGGATGGCGTGATCGCTAACCTGCAGGGCATTTGCGACCTGGCCGATGAGTTTAATGCGCTGGTGATGGTGGATGACTCGCACGCGGTGGGCTTTGTCGGCGCAAGCGGACGCGGCACGCATGAATACTGCGGCGTGATGGATCGCGTGGATATTCTGACCGGCACGCTGGGTAAAGCGCTGGGTGGCGCGTCCGGCGGTTACGTGGCGGCAAAACGCGAGGTGGTTGAATGGCTGCGTCAGCGCTCGCGCCCTTATCTGTTCTCTAACTCGCTGGCACCGGCGATTGTGGCCGCGTCGCTGCGCGTGCTGGATCTGCTGAACGAAGGCGATGGCCTGCGGCAGCGGCTGTGGGAAAACGCCCGCTTCTTCCGGGAAAAAATGACCGCTGCTGGCTTTACGCTGGCCGGTGCCGATCACGCCATCATTCCGGTGATGCTGGGCGATGCCAAAGTGGCGCAGCAATTTGCCAGCCTGCTCCAGCAGGAGGGCATCTACGTTACCGGCTTCTTCTATCCGGTGGTGCCGCAGGGCCAGGCGCGCATTCGCACGCAGATTTCTGCCGGCCACACTCAGGCGCAACTGGAGCACGCGGTGGCGGCCTTCACGCGCATCGGACAACAGTTAGGGGTTATCACTGCAGGAGCCAACGGATGAAAGCACTGGCTAAACTGAAAGCGGAAGAGGGGATCTGGATGGTGCACGACGCACCGGTGCCGGAGCCCGGTCATAACGATCTGCTGATTAAAATCCGCAAAACCGCCATTTGTGGCACCGATGTGCACATCTATAACTGGGACGACTGGTCGCGCAAAACCATTCCGGTGCCGATGATCACCGGCCACGAATACGTGGGCGAAGTGGTCGGTATCGGTCAGGAAGTGAAGGGTTTCGCCATTGGCGATCGCGTATCGGGCGAAGGTCACATCACCTGTGGCCACTGCCGCAACTGTCGCGCTGGCCGTACCCATTTATGCCGTAATACCGTGGGTGTCGGGGTCAATCGTCAGGGCTGCTTCGCTGAATATCTGGTGATCCCGGCGTTTAACGCCTTCAAAATTCCCGACAATATTTCCGACGAGCTGGCGGCGATTTTCGATCCATTCGGTAACGCGGTGCATACCGCGCTCTCGTTTGATCTGGTGGGAGAAGATGTGCTGATTTCCGGTGCCGGACCGATTGGCATTATGGCGGCAGCGGTGTGTAAGCACGTCGGCGCACGAAACGTGGTGATCACTGATATCAATGAATATCGCCTCGGGCTGGCGCGTGAAATGGGCGTGACGCGTGCGGTCAACGTGGCGCAGCAGAATCTGCGCGAGGTGATGACGGAACTGGGGATGACCGAAGGCTTTGATGTCGGACTGGAGATGTCCGGCGCGCCGCCGGCGTTTCGTACCATGCTGGAGACCATGAATCACGGCGGACGCATTGCACTGCTGGGCATTCCGCCGGGTGAGATGTCGATTGACTGGAATCAGGTCATTTTCAAGGGGCTGTTTATCAAGGGGATTTACGGCCGTGAGATGTTTGAAACCTGGTACAAAATGGCCGCGCTGATTCAGTCCGGCCTCGATCTGACGCCGATCATCACGCATCGCTATCACATCGACGACTTCCAGCAGGGCTTCGACGAGATGCGTTCCGGGCGTTCAGGCAAAGTGGTGCTGAGCTGGGATTAAACGACACACCGGCCTGCGGGCCGGTGACGCTCAGGATTGCTGTTTTTCCGCATCGGTCAGGTAACGCACCTTTCGCGTGTAGTCCTGGCCTTTAAAGCTCAGCGGCTGGTGCGGATCCTGCAAATATTTTTGCCATTCACTTAAGGGAAAGCCGCCATGCGCGCCAATCACCTGCGGTGGAATCACGGCCGACTGACCACCAATGCGTTTCGACACCGGCCAGTTAGCCCATTCGCCCAGATTGACCGTGCGGAGATCCAGCAGGTCGAGCAGGGCAGCGAGCGGTAGCTGATCGGTTGGCGGCTCGTCGTCGTTCATCAATTCCCAGGTATCATTAAATAACGTCAGCCACAGCGGACAAATACGCTGCCATGTGCGACGGGAGGCCGCCAGATAGGCGCCATTCACGTGATCCTGCAAATAAGGGCGAACGGTGTGATGGTAATAGGCCGGAATATGTTCTTTTGGTGCGCCGGCCAGTTTGGCGATCATTTTGCCCTGACGGAAGCTGCTATACAGATGATGCTCACGCATCGCAATATCCGGCGTTTTTAATAAATTGAGATCGGAATCGATCATCAATATACCTTCACCGGTCGCCTGCAAGGGGGCCTGAAGTTTAATCAGGCGGCTGCGGTAGATCTGTTTATAACGGTAGTTTTCTTCACGAAACGGCACTTCCAGCGTCACCACGCGCACGCGTGCCGGCAGCGGCGGAAAAGCGCTGGAAGGCTGATCGCTGACGATGACAATTTCGCTGATGGTGTCGGCGCAGCGGCTGGCAAAATAAGCGCTGAGCACCGCTTCTTCAATGTAATCAGCGCCGGTACAGGGAATGACCACGGAACTGACGGCAATGGTGCCCTGCGCATCCGCCTGCGTGGCGGGAATGTTGTGGCGCGAGAGAATATAGCGACGGTGTTTATTTAAAAAATCAAACATGCTTTTTTCTCTCCATGACGTTTTCCAGAATGTTTTCCACGCCCGATACGTAATGTTCAATGCTATAGCGCTCGCGCACCCGGGCGGCGGCGGCGGCGATTAAACGCTGGCGCAGCGCAGTATCCTGCCACAGCGCGCTAAGATGCTGGCTAAGCTGTTGCGTATTGCCATAGTCAAACAGTAAACCGGTCTCGCCGTGTTGAATTAATTCCGACGTACCGACGACATTCGAACCTATCACCGCCGTATTCACCAGCATCGCTTCCAGCACCACGCGCGGCAGCCCTTCACTGGCTGAGGCGAGAATAAACGTATCGAATGCCGCCAGATAATCCAGCGCGTTATTTTGAAAGCCGGTAAAAATAACCTGCGCGGCAATCCCCTCTTTTTGTGCCAGCTGCTGTAAGTGCTGCTGCTCCGGGCCGGCACCGACGATCACCATTTTCCATTTAGCGGCAGGATGCGCGCGGCTGAATGCACCTAGCGCCTGCAAAATATGATGGTTGGATTTACGCGCGATCAGGGAACCGATGGAGCCGAAAATAAAGGTATCCGCAGGATAATCAAAGCGCTGACGCACCGCCTCACGCTCCGGCAGCGGCTGATGTATATCGATAGCGTTGGATACGGTAAAGCAGCGCTGCGCATCAACACCGCTTTCGCTTAAGGTGCGGTGTACGCCCTGTGACACGGCAATCACCGCATCACAATGCCGATTAATCATGTTGACCAGCGCATTATTGAGCAACGGGTCAATGCGGCAGTGCTGAATTAACGCCACGTGAGTCTGCTCAGCGGCGAGATAGCCTTCAACGTTGGTGCTGGGCTGATTATTCATGTACAGCGCATCATAGCCACCGTCGCGTAACATTGTTGCGATTTGGCGGGCGTTAGGCTGCATGCGCCACTGGCGATCGATGCGGTCGATGGCGTTTTTTTTCACCGCGCGGTTAAAAAACAGCAGGGTGCGCAGCAACTCTTTGGTGATTTTTGCCCATAGCGGCTGGCGACGCTGCGCAATAAATATCACCGGAATGCCGATCGCGTCTAATACCGAGGCAATGGTCTCCTGATTGCCACGCGCATAATTCTGATAAAAACAGCAGGTGATAGCGAAACGCTGGCGATCGATGCGCTTGAGTAATTCCAGCATGCTGTTGGTGCCGCCGCCCCATTCGCGCCCGGTATCCAGCAGCAGAATTTTCTTTCTGGTTGACGTCATCTGTTCCGATATCCTTGCGCGGAAAAGGTGTGGCGTTAAATAAGGCGCAGCACGCTGCGCCTGATAATCAGAATAGCTGTTTAAGCGACTGCACGAGTGGACTGCCGGTAATGCTCTCTGTCACCACCTCCACCGCACGACTCTGCGGTACGGCAGGCAGCGGCTGGCCCGGCTTACACACGCCAGGCGCACGGAACACCGGGGTGCGCGGTTTCACCGGCGTGCTGGCCGACGGCGTAGCGCCCTGGCGCAGCGGTTCGTTGAGCAACTGGCTGGGGCGGACGAGGGTGATATCGCCCGGTAGCGTTGGCAACATCTGCTGCAACACCCGTACCGTGGTGGGATGCGGATGGCCAATAGCGATGGCATAGCCATCACGCTGTGCCAGCTTCACTGCGCGCGTGAACTGGGTGCGAATCGCCGCTTCATTCTGGCTGTCGTCGAGGAATACGCGCCGCTTCAGCACCTTAACCTGCGTGCCCTGTGCGGCCGGGACCGACTGGCTGTTGCCAATGGTCATGCTATCGAGAAAGTAGTAGTTGTAGTGATTGAGCACCTGCATCACTTTCTGCATGCCGGGCAGGCTGGAGGTCATTTTGCTGCCCATATGGTTGTTCAGGCCAACCGCATACGGCACTTTGTTGCTGGCGTCACGCACGATGCGCGCGATCTCTTCGCTGCTCATCTCCGGCGTCAGCGTGTCCTTTTCCAGCGGCTGCTTGCTCAGCGGTGCCATCGGCAGGTGAATCAGCACCTCATGACCGCCCTGATGCGCTTTGGTTGCCATATCACGCGCATGAGGCGCATTGGGCAGCACCGCCACAGAAATCGCGGCGGGCATCTGCAGCACTTTATTCTCTTCAGCCGGGCGGTAGCCGAAGTCGTCAATGACGATAGCCAGTTTTCCCGCATGGGCGGCAAAGGTGAAAAACAGCCCGCACAGGGCGGCGCTAAGCTTTTGGGACTGAAACAACACTTATCTTCCTAACCACGGCAGTGGGTTGACGGCCTGTCCCTGACGACGAATTTCAAAGTAGAGCGAGGGCGTGCCGCGGCCGCCGCTGGTGCCCACGAGGGCGATAGGCTGTCCTGCCTTCACCTGCGCACCGACGCTCACCAACGCGCTCTGATTGTAGCCATAAAGGCTCATATCGCCTTTACCGTGTTCGACGACCACAACCAGGCCGTAGCCTTGCAGCCAGTCGGCCATCAGCACGCGACCATCAGCAATGGCTTTGACTTCAGTGCCTTCCGGCGCATCAATCACCAGACCTTTCCAGCGCAGTTCGCCCTGCATTGCTTCACCAAAGCGATGTTCAATGCGACCGCGCACTGGCCAGATAGCCTGTCCGCCCGGCCGGCCAAGGCCGCCGGTGCGCGCCATCAGCTCGCGCTCGCTTTGCGTAGGGGAATAGCTGGAGCCTTTGGCTTTTGCCTGGGCCTGACGCTGGCGCACTTTTTCCGCCTCGCGCGCTTCGCGTTGCGCCCGTTCGCGCGCCTCACGTTCGGCTTTGGCGATTTTGTCCTGCAGGCGGCTTTCGTTCTGACGCATCTCGACCAGATCGGCCTGGTCTTTCTCCAGCGCGCTCTCCAGTGCGGACAGCGTTTTCTTACGCGCGGCGCTGGCGGTTTCCAGTTTGTTCTGTTGCGTCTGCTGCTGCGCTAATAGCGACTTTTGCTGCTCCTGCTTGCCCTGCAGCGCCTGACGCTGCTGCGCCAGCTCCTGCTGAGTCTGCTTAAGCTCGTCGATATTTTTCTGCCGGGCGGCATTGAGGTAGCCAAAATAGGCCAGAATGCGTTCGCTGCGCTGTGCTTCTTCACCGCCGAGCAGCAGCTGCACGCCGTTGTGCTGGCCCTGACGAAACGCGGCATCCAGCTGCTGCGCCAGCAGTTTTTCCTGCTGCGCCTGCTGCTTTTCCAGCCGGGCAATGGCGGCGGTGGTTTGGGCGATTTCGCCGTTCAGCGCGCTCAGGCTGTTGCG
Source organism: Pantoea sp. SGAir0418 (assembly GCF_043529865.1). NCBI lineage: Bacteria > Pseudomonadati > Pseudomonadota > Gammaproteobacteria > Enterobacterales > Erwiniaceae > Pantoea > Pantoea sp. SGAir0418. The sequence continues at coordinate 3,933,628 of NZ_CP027911.1, read as the reverse complement.
GGTTTCACGCAGCTGGCGACTGGCCTGGGCAATCACTTTTTCCTGACTCTGCAGCTGATCCAGCAGCTTACTGCGCTGCAGCTTCTGCGCTTTAACGCTTTTCTCTTTTTCGGCGATGTCCTGCTGAATGGACTTTAGCTGCGTTTTGCTGTCATCGGCGCTATGCGCGGCGACGGGCAACAGCAACGCACCCGCACAAAGCAGGCTGAGGGAGATATCGGACCAGCGAAATGACAACGGAGATGCCGGGTCGTTGTAACGGGTCCTTGTGTGTGTAACGGTCGCTTTTCCCTTCATAGTCGATAATTATTCCACGATGAACAGCCGCTTACCAGTTATCCCGGCCGGGTTTTGCTTTACGAAAGATGTCGGCCACAGCTTACCGGGATAAAGATTGTCTCAATTTTGCGATTAGAACACTTTTTTTGGAAAATGACGCACAAATCGTAACTCTGCCCGCTTCGCGACTGTACATGCGAAGTGGCGCAGGTATACTCAGAACCCTTGTTTTAGCTTATTAGCCCCGGTCTGGAGTCGTTACCCCTCATGCAAGAAATTATGCAGTTTGCAAGCAATCACCCCATCCTTAGTCTGGCATGGGTCGCTTTACTTATTCTGGTGATTGTAACCACCGTTAAAGGTATGTTCTCTAAGGTAAAAACCATCAGCCGTGGTGAAGCAACCCACCTGATCAACAAAGAGGACGCGGTGGTGGTAGACGTTCGTTCACGCGACGACTATCGCAAAGGACACATTTCAGGGGCTATTAACATCGCCGCAGCCGATATCAAAAAAGGCAGCTTCGGCGAGCTGGAAAAGCACAAGTCGCAGCCCATAATTGTGGTATGTGCCACCGGCCAGAGCGCCGCAGAACCGGCAGCCACCCTTAGCGCAGCGGGTTTTGACAAAGTGACCGTGCTGAAAGATGGTGTGAGCGGCTGGAGTGGCGAAAACCTGCCGCTGGTTCGCGGTAAATAACTTCCTGAGGTATCACCGCATGGCTAATGTTGAGATTTACACCAAAGTGACGTGTCCTTACTGCCACCGGGCGAAGGCGTTGCTGGATCAAAAAGGCGTGTCATACCAGGAGATTCCCATTGATGGGGACGCGGTAAAGCGCGAAGAGATGATCAAACGCAGCGGCCGCACCACGGTGCCACAGATCTTTATTGACGCGCAGCACATTGGCGGCTGTGACGATCTCTACGCGCTGGACGGGCGTCAGGGACTCGATCCCTTGCTCCGCGCATAACATTTTCGACCGACAATTTTCACTTAAAGGATTCAGTAACATGTCAGAGCATAGCAGCAACGAAATGCAGTTCCAGATTCAACGCGTTTACACCAAAGACGTCTCATTTGAAGCGCCAAACGCACCTCAGGTTTTCCAGAAAGAGTGGGAACCGGAAGTGAAGCTGGATCTGGACACCGCCTCTTCTCAGCTGGCGGATGAAGTGTATGAAGTCGTGCTGCGCGTTACTGTCACCGCCACCGTGGGCGAAGACACCGCGTTCCTGTGCGAAGTACAGCAGGCCGGTATCTTCACCATCAGCGGTATCGAAGGCACGCAGATGGCACATTGCCTCGGCGCTTACTGCCCGAACATTCTGTTCCCGTATGCGCGTGAATGTGTCACCAGCCTGGTGTCACGCGGTACCTTCCCTCAGCTCAATCTGGCGCCGGTCAACTTTGATGCGCTGTTCATGAATTATCTGCAGCAGCAGGGTGAAGGCGAAGCGCCACGTCAGGATGCCTGATGACTACACTCAACGCTTCGATTAGCGTCATCGGTGCCGGCTCGTACGGCACCGCACTGGCCATTACGCTGGCCCGTAATGGCCATCCGGTGCTGCTGTGGGGCCACAATCCGCAAAACGTGGCGCAGCTGCAGGTTGACCGATGCAATACCGCTTTCCTGCCTGATGTTCCTTTCCCCGATAATCTCGTTCCTGAAGCCGATCTGGCCTGCGTCGTCAGCGCCAGCCGCGATCTGCTGGTGGTAGTGCCAAGCCATGTGTTCGGCGACGTGCTGCTGCAGCTCAAACCGCTGCTGCGTGCCGACTCACGCATTGTCTGGGCGACCAAAGGACTGGAAAAAGAGACCGGACGGCTGCTGCAGGATGTGGCGCGCGAAATCCTCGGCGACAGCATTCCGCTGGCGGTGATTTCCGGCCCGACCTTTGCCAAAGAGCTGGCGGCCGGTTTGCCGACGGCGATTGCGCTGGCGGCCACTGACGCGCAGTTTGCCGACGATCTGCAGCAAAAGCTGCACTGCGGCAAAAGCTTTCGCGTTTACAACAATCCGGACTTCATCGGCGTGCAGCTGGGCGGCGCAGTGAAAAACGTCATTGCGATTGGTGCCGGGATCTCCGACGGCATTGGCTTTGGCGCCAACGCGCGTACGGCACTCATCACCCGCGGTCTGGCGGAGATGAGCCGTCTCGGTGCTGCGCTGGGTGCCGATCCGACGACCTTTATGGGCATGGCGGGTCTTGGCGATCTGGTGCTGACCTGTACCGATAATCAGTCTCGCAACCGCCGTTTCGGCATGATGCTGGGGCAGGGCGAAAGCGTGGATGAGGCGCAACGCATTATCGGACAAGTTGTAGAAGGCTACAGAAACACCAAAGAAGTCAAAGCGTTAGCTGCGCGTGTGGGCGTGGAAATGCCAATAACCGAGCAAATTTATCAGGTATTATATTGCGAAAAATCGGCGCGAGAGGCAGCATTGAGCCTGCTTGGTCGTACAAGGAAGGACGAGAACAGCCAAAGCTAAAGCAGGACGCTTAAGCATTATCACCTGTAGCGCCTAATCGGGCGCTTTTTTATCGGGAGCAAACAGCAATGTCGTCTGAAGAGTTAGAACTGGTCTGGAACCATATCAAAGCCGAAGCCAGAGCGCTGGCCGATTGTGAACCGATGCTGGCCAGTTTTTACCATGCGACCTTGCTCAAGCACGAAAATCTTGGCAGCGCGCTCAGCTACATGCTGGCTAACAAGCTCGCTAACCCGATCATGCCCGCTATCGCCATACGCGAAATTGTTGAAGAAGCCTATCGTCAGGATCCTGAGATGATTGTCTCGGCCGCGTACGATATTCAGGCGGTGCGTCAGCGCGATCCGGCGGTCGACAAATATTCCACGCCGTTACTCTATCTGAAAGGCTTCCACGCGCTGCAGGCGTACCGTATTGGCCACTGGCTGTGGAAAGAGGGACGGCGCGCGCTGGCGGTGTATCTGCAAAACGAAATCTCGGTCTCATTCGCCGTGGATATTCATCCGGCGGCGCGCATCGGGCGCGGCATCATGCTGGATCACGCCACCGGCATCGTGATTGGTGAAACGGCTGTGGTGGAAAATGACGTCTCTATTCTGCAATCGGTCACGCTGGGCGGTACCGGTAAAACCAGCGGCGATCGCCATCCGAAGATCCGTGAAGGGGTGATGATTGGCGCAGGGGCCAAAATCCTTGGCAATATTGAAGTCGGGCGCGGTGCCAAAATCGGTGCCGGTTCGGTGGTCTTGCAGCCGGTGCCGCCCCATACCACGGCGGCCGGCGTGCCGGCGCGCATTGTCGGTAAACCAGCCAGCGACAAACCGTCGATGGATATGGATCAGCACTTCACCGGCGCCGGGTTTGAGTACGGCGACGGCATCTAGCCTTTGATCAGCGCGCCCGCATAATCCAGCTGGCGCCACGCCTCATACACCACCACTGAAACCGCATTCGACAGGTTCATGCTGCGGCTCTCCGCGCGCATCGGAATGCGGATCTTCTGTTCTGCCGGTAACGCATTAAGAATTTCTGGCGGTAAGCCACGGCTCTCCGGGCCAAACAGCAGATAGTCGCCCGGCTGATAGCTGACGGCGCTGTGCGCCGGTGTGCCTTTGGTGGTCAACGCGAATAAGCGCTGTGGCGCTTCCGCCGCCAGAAAAGCGGCGTAGCTGGCGTGCTTTTTCAGCGCGGTATATTCATGGTAATCCAGTCCGGCGCGGCGCAGGCGTTTATCATCCCAGGCGAAGCCTAACGGCTCAATCAGGTGCAGCTGAAAGCCGGTATTGGCGCACAGGCGGATGATGTTGCCGGTATTTGGCGGGATTTCAGGTTCAAATAAGACGATGTTTAGCATAAGGCCCCCGGAAACGAGGGCCGCAGCATAGCAAATTATTGCCGGGCGGAGTACAGCGGCAGCCACAGCGTCAGGCGCAGACCGCCTAACGGGCTGTCATCGGCTTTCACCCAGCCGCGGTGCTGTTGCACGGCGGTTTCGACAATCGCCAGCCCGAGCCCGGTGCCGCCGGATTCACGGTCACGCGCTTCATCGGTGCGGTAGAACGGACGGAAAATCTGCTCGCGATCTTCCGGGCTGACGCCGGGACCGTCGTCGTCGACGTGCACGGTAATGCCCTGAATATCCACCGCAAAGCTAACGCTGATGTGCGTGTGCGAATAGCGCAGCGCGTTGCGCACAATGTTCTCCAGCGCGCTTTCCAGCGCGTGCGGGTTACCGTACAGCGGCCACGGACCGGGCGGATACGGTACGTCCATGGTTTTACCCATCTGCTCCGCTTCGAATTTGGCATCTTCCAGCACGCCATTCCACAGCTGGTTGGCCTTCATCGCTTCGCTCACCAGCGCGTTCTTGTGCTGGGTGCGCGAAAGTACCAGCAAGTCGTTGATCATGCCGTCCAGACGCTGCGCTTCGGTCTCAATACGCTCCAGCTCTTTGCCTTCGCCATGACGCCGGCGCAGTAGCGCAGTCGCCAGCTGTAGACGCGTCAGCGGCGTGCGTAATTCATGGCTGATATCCGACAGCAGTCGCTGCTGTGCCGTCATCATGCGTTCGAGCGCGCTCACCATCTGGTTGAAACTGGAGCCGGCTGCGAGAAATTCCTGCGGGCCCGATTCCAGTTCCGGATGCTGACGCAAATTTCCGCTCGCCACTTCATCCGCGGCATGTTTTAGTTTGCGTGCCGGACGCGCCAGGCTCCACGCCAGCCACAGCAGCAGCGGTGAGCTGATTAACATCGTGACGATGAGCAGCAGCAGAGGACGGTCAAACAGCAGGTTGACGAAATCGAGCTGGGAACTGGTGGCGGGACGGATCAGATACAGCTGGTAATTGTCTTCGCCGTCGCGCACCGCGAAGGGGCCGACCATCTCGACGCGGCCATACTTTTTCTTCTGCGGATGATCGGCATTATCGGACTGGCCGATAAAGTTGCGGATCACCTGCATTTCATTGTGCTGCGCACCGATCACCCGTCCTTCGCTGGTCACCAGCAGCAGGCGCTGACCGGGCGGTGCCCATTTGTCGATGGCGCGAAACAGCCGGCGCCACCACATCAGGTCGTTGGGCGGATCCTGTGACAGCTCCGCCTCAACGTGTTGCTCAATCATGGTGCCCTGGCGCTGTTCGCTCTCCATCAGCGAGGTCATCTGGCGCGAATCGAGTTTGGGCACCATCAGCACCAGCATCAACACCAGCGCCAGGGTGAGCCAGAAGATGGCGAAGATGCGGGTGGTCAAACTTCCAATCATGATGCCGAAACCATCAGATAGCCGCGTCCGCGCAGAGTTTTGAACCACGGATGACCATCACGACGTTCCGGCAGCTTACGACGCAGGTTAGAGATGTGCATATCGATGGCGCGGTCAAACGGTGTCAGGCGCTTGCCCAGCACTTCCTGGCTGAGATGCTCGCGTGACACCACCTGGCCAAGATGCTGCGCCAGTAAGTAGAGCAGGGTGAACTCGGTGCCGGTGAGATCCAGCGTTTCGCTGTCGAAGCTGGCTTCCTGACGGCCCGGATTCAGGCGCAGGCAATCCACTTCCAGCGTCGGTGAGCTGTTATCGTGCTGTTGCTGCTGTTCGCTCCAGTTGGAACGACGCAGAATCGCACGGATACGCGCCACCAGTTCGCGATCGTTGAACGGCTTTGGCAGATAGTCATCCGCGCCCAGTTCCAGGCCCAGAACGCGGTCCAGCTCGCTACCGCGGGCGGTCAGCATGATGACAGGGGTTTGATGTTGCTGGCGTAGCTCTTTTAACGTGTCGATACCGTTCTTCTTCGGCATCATGACATCGAGCAAAAGCAGGTCGACGGTGTTGTCCAGCAGATTGAGCGCCTGCTCGCCATCGCTGGCGACAATCACCTCAAAACCTTCCATTTCAAGCAGTTCTTTAAGCAGCGAAGTCAATTCGCGGTCGTCATCAACCAACAGGATTTTATTCATTTTTTGTTGCCCTCCGCAGGCAAAATACCGTGTTCCTATAGTGGCAATCCAACGCTTTACGTAGTTTTACACCCCCTGACGGATGTTTGCAGCTGTCGCCGTACACTAGCTTTCGTTGAATCGCAAAACGGAACGAACCGGGAGTAAACGATGCGCTACTTAACCGCCGTCGTCTTTGCCTCAGCGATGGTTCTCAGTCACGCCAGCGCAGAAGCAGCAGACACGACGACGATTGACGAGATGCATCATAACGGCGGATTGACGACAGGCAGTATGACGCAAAATCCGCAAAGCCACATGTTCGATGGCATTGAGCTGACTGAACAACAGCGGCAACAGATGCGCGACCTGATGCAGCAAGCGCGCCATGAACGCCCGGTGTTAAGCGTTCAGGACATAGAAACTATGCATGACCTTGTCATTGCAGACAAATTTAACGAATCGGCTATCCGCCAGCAGGCAGAGAAACAGGCCCGCGAGCAGGTAGAACTGCAAATCGAGATGGCCCGGGTTCGTAATCAGATGTATCACCTGCTAACGCCTGCACAGCAAGCGACATTGCAGAAGAATTTTGAGCGGCGCCTGAACGAAGCGCGTCGGCTCTCCGGATTGCAGCCATCATCACCGCTGCAAGCAGTGAGTAGTACCAGCAGTAACCAGTAACATAGTATCCCTGTTTTCCTTGCCATAGACACCATCCCTGTCTTCCCCGCCATGATGGCGGGGTTTTTTTTGCCCTGAATTCGCGGGCAAACTGCATCCGTTTCGCTATCCTGTCACGCAGTCTGCACGGGACGGTGATAAACTTGAGCCATTTTCCACTGCATGGCGTGCTGCAGCGCCTGACGAGGCAAGGCATGGAACCTTCCTACGCAAAACTGGTAAACCGCGCGGCGCTGGCGGCAACCACGCTGGCAACGCTGTTGCTGATCGTGAAAATTTTCGCCTGGTGGTACACCGGTTCGGTCAGCGTGCTGGCGGCGCTGGTGGATTCGCTGGTCGATATCGCCGCGTCACTGACCAATCTGCTGGTGGTGCGCTATTCATTGCAGCCTGCCGATGACGATCACACCTTTGGTCACGGTAAAGCGGAATCGCTGGCGGCACTGGCGCAAAGCATGTTTATCTCCGGATCGGCGCTGTTTCTGTTTCTTACCGGGCTGCAGCATCTGGCCACGCCGGAAACGCTGCGCGCGCCGCTGGTTGGCGTAGTTGTGACGCTGATCGCCCTCAGCTCCACGCTGGTACTGGTCGCTTTTCAGCGCTGGGTGGTGCGGCGTACCCGCAGCCAGGCGATACGCGCGGACATGCTGCATTATCAGTCGGATGTGGTGATGAACGGTGCGATTCTGGTGGCGCTGGGCTTAAGCAGTTATGGTTTTAAGCGTGCGGATGCGCTGTTTGCGCTCGGCATCGGCGTATATATCCTCTATAACGCGCTGCGCATGGGCTATGAAGCGGTGCAGTCGCTGCTGGATCGTGCGCTGCCGGAGCAGGAAAAACAGGCGATTATCGCGCTGGTAAGCCACTGGCCCGGCGTGCGCGGTGCCCATGCGTTACGTACGCGGCAGTCTGGCCCGACGCGGTTTATTCAGCTTCATCTGGAGATGGACGATCATCTCCCGCTGGTGCAGGCGCATCAGGTGGCCGATCAAATTGAGCAGGCATTACGGCAAAAATTTCCCGGCTCAGATGTGATCATTCATCAGGACCCCTGTTCTGTCGTGCCGCAAAATCAGCAGGGTTTTTTTCAGTTTTAGCCGTTATAAAACATAGTATTGCGTGAAAAAAATGACGTAACGCTAACAACTCTGTAAAAAATTAGCGAAAACTTGTCTGACCTGAATCAATTCAGCATCAAGCCTTTGATATACTATCTGCAACTATTAAGCCGTGCGATCGCGAGCTGGTCCACACCGGTCGACAGGCAGGAATAATCCTTAGTTTTGAACAATCCAGAGGTTGTCATGATCAAAAAAATCGGAGTACTGACCAGCGGCGGCGACGCCCCAGGCATGAACGCAGCCATTCGCGGAGTTGTCCGTTCCGCGCTGAGTGAAGGCCTTGAAGTTTTTGGTATCTATGACGGCTATCTGGGTTTGTACGAAGACCGCATGATCAACCTCGACCGCTACAGCGTGTCGGACATGATTAACCGCGGCGGCACCTTCCTCGGCTCGGCGCGTTTCCCGGAGTTCCGCAACGAAGAAGTGCGTCAGGTCGCGATCGAAAACATGAAAAAGCGCGGCATTGATGCGCTGGTGGTAATCGGCGGTGACGGTTCTTACATGGGTGCCAAACGCCTGACCGAAATGGGCTTCCCGTGCATTGGCCTGCCGGGCACCATTGATAACGACGTCGCCGGTACCGATTACACCATCGGTTATTTCACCGCGCTGGAAACCGTAGTTGAAGCGATTGACCGTCTGCGCGACACCTCTTCTTCGCATCAGCGTATCTCCATCGTAGAAGTGATGGGCCGCTACTGCGGTGACCTGACCTTAGCGGCGGCCATCGCCGGTGGCTGTGAGTTCATCGTGCTGCCTGAAATCCCTTACACGCGCGAAGAGCTGGTGGCAGAAATCCAGGCTGGCATTGCGAAAGGTAAAAAACACGCCATCGTGGCGATCACCGAACACATCTGTGACATCGACGATCTGGCGCACTTTATTGAAGCGGAAACCAAGCGTGAAACCCGTGCCACCGTGCTCGGCCACATCCAGCGCGGCGGTGCGCCATGCGCTTACGACCGCATTCTGGCATCACGCATGGGCGCTTATTCAATTGAGCTGCTGCTGCAGGGCTACGGCGGTCGCTGCGTAGGTATTCAGAACGAGAAGATGGTACATCATGACATCATCGACGCTATCGAAAACATGAAGCGTCCGTTCAAGCGCGACTGGCTGGATACCGCGAAAAAACTCTACTAATCAACGATAAATCGGGCGCGATCGCTTTCGCGCCCTTTTTTATGTCTTGCTATATTCTCCATAGTTATAACAGCTTATTTTTAATTCTTTAATCCATGGATTGCTTTGTGTCAGTCTTGTTCTATAACGACCTCGGGAGAGCAAGCAATGAACAAGTGGAGTATTGGTGTCACCCTGTTACTGGCTTCAACCAGTGTTCTGGCAAAGGATATTCAGCTGTTAAACGTCTCTTACGATCCAACCCGTGAGCTGTACGAGCAGTACAACAAAGCGTTTAGCGCGCACTACAAGCAGGAAACCGGCGATAATGTGGTGATTCGCCAGTCGCACGGCGGTTCCGGTAAGCAGGCGACGTCCGTGATCAATGGCATTCGCGCGGATGTGGTTACGCTGGCGCTGCAGTCCGACGTCGATGCTATTGCTGACCGCGGTCGTATTGATAAAAACTGGATCAAACGTCTGCCAGACAACTCGGCACCTTATACTTCCACCATCGTGTTCCTGGTGCGCAAAGGCAATCCTAAAGCCATTCATGACTGGCCGGATCTGATTAAGCCAGGCGTTTCCGTGATCACGCCAAACCCGAAAACCTCCGGCGGTGCACGCTGGAACTATCTGGCGGCCTGGGGCTGGGCGCTGGATCAAAACCACGGTGACCAGGCGAAAGCGCTGGCCTACGTCAAAGCGCTGTTTAAAAACGTTGAAGTGCAGGATTCCGGCGCACGCGGCGCGACCAATACCTTCGTTGAGCGCGGTATCGGCGATGTGCTGATTGCATGGGAAAACGAAGCTTATCTGGCGGTCGATAAGCTGGGCAAAGATAAGTTTGAAATCGTTACGCCGAGCGAATCAATCCTCGCCGAACCAACGGTCTCGGTAGTCGATAAAGTGGTGGATGAGCAGGGCACGCGTAAGGTGGCGGAAGAGTACCTGAAATATCTCTACTCACCGGAAGGCCAGACCATCGCGGCGCAAAACTTCTATCGCCCGCGCGATCCTGAGGTGGCGAAGAAGTTTGCCAGCAGCTTCGCGCCGGTTAAGCTGTTCACCATCGATGACAAGTTTGGCGGCTGGAGCAAAGCGCAGAAAGCACACTTTGCCGACGGCGGCAGCTACGATCAGGTCATGAAACCGTAACCGCGTTTTCATCATGACGAAACGGTCAGCCCTGCGCTGGCCGTTTTGCTTTACGGCGCGGAAAAAGCCGTGACTTTCCGCTGGCGACAGGTGAGGATGCTGACAGCTCATCACTGAGGATCTGGCCATGCAGGCGCGCCGCCGTAGTGTTACGTTGCTGATTATCGCGTTCATCCTTCTGATTGCCGGGCTGATCGCCGGTGCGGTGCATTTACATAAAAACGCCGATGCGCTGTGGCAGATTGTCAGCGAAAAGTGCGTACCGGACATGACGCAACGCGGTAATCCTGCTCCCTGTCAGCAGGTCAATCTGGCGCAGGGTTACGTTACGCTCAAAGATCTGAATGGCCCGCTGCAATATCTGCTGATGCCGATAGCAAAAATCACCGGCATGGAGAGCCCAATCCTCCTCGAACCCACCACGCCGAACCTGTTTGCTGCCGCCTGGCAGCAGCGCCGCCTGCTGGCGCAGAAGCACGGTGCGCCTGTCGACGACCGTGTGCTGTCGCTGGCCATCAACGCGCAGTATGGTCGTACGCAGAATCAGCTGCACATTCATATCTCCTGCCTGCGACCGGATGTGCGCCAGCAGCTGGATACGCTGGCACCGAAGCTGAATGCGCAGTGGCAGACGGCAACGCTGCTGCGGCATACCTGGCTGATTCGCACGCTGAGCACCGCCGAGCTGGCGCAGCAGAGCGTGTTTATCCGGCTGGCAGAGGAGGTGCCGCATGCGCGCGGTGAGATGGGCAAATACGGGCTGGCGCTGGCCCAGCTTCCGGATGGACGCCTGGCGCTGCTGGCGCTGGAGCGCAACTGGCTGAAGCTGAATCGCGGTTCGGCGGAAGAACTGCAGGATCACCAGTGCCGTTTGCTGGAGTAAGTCGCGTCGCGACCGATCAGGCAATAAAAAAGGCGGCTCATCAGCCGCCTTTCTCTGCGTGAGAAACTTACGCGTTTTTCGCTGCTGCAGCGGCTTTGACGATCACCGCGAAAGCGTCGGCTTTCAGCGACGCACCGCCCACCAGCGCGCCATCGATGTCTGGCTGAGTGAACAGTTCTGCGGCGTTTTTGTCGTTAACCGAACCGCCGTACTGAATGATTACCTGCTCAGCGATAGCGGCATCTTTCTTCGCGATGTGATCACGAATGAATTTGTGTACTGCCTGCGCCTGCGCAGGGGTCGCTGATTTACCGGTACCGATGGCCCAGACTGGCTCATAGGCGATAACCGCGCCTTCGAAGGCCGCTGCACCCTGGGTTTCCAGCACGGCGTCGATCTGACGTGCGCACACTTCTTCAGTTTTGCCGGCTTCGTTCTCGGCTTCGGTCTCACCGATGCACAGCACTGGTACCAGGCCTGCGGCCTTCAGCACGGCGAATTTCTTCGCGATGAACTCGTCGCTCTCTTTATGGTAGGTGCGGCGCTCAGAGTGGCCGATGATGATGTATTTCGCGCCGATGTCTTTCAGCATCTCGGCAGAGGTTTCACCGGTGAAAGCGCCAGACAGGTTCACGTCCACGTTCTGCGCACCCAGCGCAATGTGGCTGCCGGAAATGGCGTGTTTGGCCTGATCCAGATAGATCGCCGGCGGAGCAATCGCCACACCGCAGCCTTCCACACCTGACAGCTCTTTGCGCAGGCCTTCAATCAGCTCGCCCGCCATGTGCTTGCTGCCATTCAGTTTCCAGTTACCCATAACCAGTGGATGTCGCATTCTTTCCTCCGCATAACGCGATTCATGAAATAGCGCTGCCATCGGGGCAGCGATGTCTGCCAGACAGTATAGAGATCAAATGGGGCGCTGGCTTTGCTTTTCGTCATTTTTGCCGGGGAGATCAGGGGCTAGCGAGCGCCAGTTTGATGGGCTCAACGGCGAAGGTCAGCCCTTTGTCGCCGTTGTCTGCGACCACGAAGCGCAGTGCACCTTCGGTGCGGGAAAAATAGCGTGCGCCCTTGCCAGCGCTGAGCAGGCCATCAAGCTTCTTGTGCCCCTCCTCCGCTGACAAACCGGGCACAAAAAAGCGCAGTAGTGCAGTCATGTAATCCATGGCGCGTGTCTGTGCCGCTTTCATATCCGGGCCCGGCACCGGCAGCCAGGTAATCTGCAGCGTTTTAATCTTGCCGGTGCCCTGTTCCAGCGCGGTAGAGGCATACAGCGTTTCGCTGATTTTGCTGGCGGCTCGTGTCAGGTGACTCTTGTCATCGCGGTTATCGATGGCGCGATACTCCTGCAGCGGCAGGTCAGGATTGGCGGCGTTGTACTTTTCGCGGAACTGCGCGATGGTCATATCAAAGGTGGGCGCACCCGCCAGCAGATACGGCGCCGCAGGCAGGTGATCGTTGCGATCCTGCGCGGGCGCGTCCTCCGCCCAGGCGGGAAATGTCAGTGCGACGCTGAGCAGCAGCGCGACTGGCAGATTCTTCATTGCTTCGGCCCTAAATCATTCACTTAGCCCACGATTAGAACGGTTTTTACCGCTGAAAGTCAAAACCCGCGCCGGGAAAAATCTGACATTTTGCTGCCGGCACGATTACCAGTAATGCTCGCTGGTCATGTGGCCGGGTTTACGTTTGAAATGCTTACGCATATCGCGGCTATCTTTCAGCAATTGCTGGGTATCGCGCACCATTTGCGGGTTACCGCACAGCATCACGTGGCTGGTATCGGCGAGCATCGGCAGGCCCACGGCGTTTTCCAGTTCTCCGCTCTCGATCAGCTGCGGTACGCGGCCATGCAGTGAACCGGGCATCTGCTCGCGGCTAACCACCGTCTGAATGTGCAGCTTGCCCTGATAACGCTGCTGTAGCTGCTGCATCAGCGGCAGAAAACTCAGGTCGGCGGCATAGCGCGCAGCGTGCACCAGCACAATGTTGTCGAAGCGCTCCAGCCCTTCGCCCTGTTGCAAAATCGACAGATACGGGCCGATCGCCGTGCCGGTCGCCAGCATCCACAGCGTCTGGCAGTCGGGGATCTCATCCAGCACAAAGAAACCAGCCGCCTCTTTGGTCACCATCACCTGATCGCCAGGCTGCAGCGCCTGCAAACGCGGGCTGAGCTTCCCTTCCGGCACCGTTACCAGATAGAACTCCAGCAGCGGATCGTGCGGCGCGTTGACGTAGGAGTAGGCGCGCTGCACGCGCTCGCCGTCGACTTCCAGCGCCAGCTTGGCAAACTGGCCGGCGGTAAAAGGGTCGATGGGCGCCGTGACGCGCAGGCTGAACAGTGCATCGGTCCAGTTTTTCACTTCTTTAACTTCTGCATTGACCCACTCTGCCATGTTCGCTCCTGATGATTGATAATTGGTCTCTTTCTATCTTCGTCAGCCCGGCACCAGATTTCCAGCCCCGCAGCCGGTAAAGGGCTCTCTGCGACAAATCGTCCGCACACATCAGCAACTGTAGCGGCCACGTTACAGCCTGGTACAGAAGCTTGACGGTGGCTGGGCTGCCGCTTTACGTCCGCCTCTCGCTTTGTGTGCAATTCCTGATATTTTTGCCGCCATAACTCTCCGGCAGCCCTGTTTAGTGCTGTCATTACTTTGTTTCTCAGGCAGACATTTTGTTCCATGATGATGAGTAATACGCAAAACCGCTTCCTGCTGTTCATGCTGATTGTGCTGGTGGCGGTCGGGCAGATGGCGCAGACCATCTATGTGCCCGCCATGGCGAACATGGCAGAGGCGCTTAACGTACGCAGCGGCGCCATGCAGCAGGTGATGGCGGCCTATCTGATGACCTACGGCGGATCGCAGCTGATCTACGGCCCGCTGTCGGACAGCATTGGCCGGCGTCCGGTGATTCTAGCGGGGATGACGATCTTCGCGGCGGGCGCGCTGATCGCCCTGTTTGCGCCGTCGCTGAGTGTGCTGGTACTGGGCAGTGCGGTGCAGGGACTGGGCACCGGCGTGGCTGGCGTGATGGCGCGCACCATGCCGCGCGATCTTTACTCCGGCATTGCGCTGCGCCAGGCCAACAGCCTGCTCAATATGGGCATTCTGGTCAGTCCGCTGCTGGCGCCGGTAATCGGCGCGCTGCTGACCCATCTGTTTGGCTGGCACGCCTGCTTTGCTTTCCTGCTGCTGCTGTGTGTTGGCGTAACGGCGGCGATGGCCCGCTGGCTCCTGGAGACCCGTCCGGTGGATGCGCCCGCGACACCGTTTCTGCGCCGCTACATCACGCTGCTCAGCGACGGCAACTTTGTGCGTTATCTGCTACTGCTGATCGGCGCGCTGGCAGGCATTGCGGTATTTGAAGCCAGCTGTGGCGTACTGATGGCGGGCGTGCTGGGGCTCGACGGGCTGACGGTGAGTATTTTGTTCATCCTGCCGATTCCGGCGGCCTTTTTCGGTGCCTGGTTTGCCGGCCGCGAGCAGAAATCCTGGCATACGCTGATGTGGTACGGCGTGAACAGCTGCCTGCTGGCGGGCCTGCTGATGTGGCTGCCGGCGTGGTTTGGCGTGATGAATATCTGGACGCTGCTGGTGCCGGCCGCGCTGTTCTTCTTCGGCGCGGGCATGCTGTTTCCGCTGGCAACTTCTGGCGCGATGGAGCCCTACGCGTGGCTGGCCGGCAGTGCCGGTGCGCTGATTGGCGGTCTGCAGAATCTGGGTTCCGGCGTGGTGGCGTGGCTCTCAGCACTGCTGCCGCAGCACGATCAGTCGAGCCTCGGCATGCTGATGTTTGTGACGTCGCTGGTGATGCTGCTGTGCTGGTGGCCGCTCTCGCGTCATCCGGAGAGCGGCAAACAGACGGTTACAGGATAAAAGGGTGCAGCGCCGCGTCTTTGCGGTCCAGATAGTGGATCGACTGAATGCGGCGAATGGTGCGCGATTTACCGCGCACCAGCAGCGTTTCGCTGGTGGCGATATTGCCCTGGCGCGTGATGCCCTTTAGCAGATCGCCCGTGGTGATGCCGGTCGCCGCGAAAATCACGTTATCGTTACGCGCCATCTGTTGCAGCGTCAGCACTTCCCCGGCGTTGATACCCATTTCGGCACAGCGCGCCAGCTCCTGCTCACCCAGACGGCGGTTGTCGGCCGAATCTCCTTTGACCTGATGACGAGCCAGCAGGCGCGCCTGCATGTCGCCATCCATGGCGCGGATCACCGCCGCTGACACCACGCCTTCCGGCGCACCGCCGATGCCATACAGCACGTCCACTTCGCTGTCCGGCATGCAGGTAAGAATCGAGGCCGCGACATCGCCGTCCGGAAAAGCAAACACGCGCACGCCCAGCTGCTGTAGCTGCGCGATGACCGCATCGTGACGCGGTTTGGCGAGAATCGACACCGTCAGCTGGCTGAGCGGTTTATTGAGCGCCTGCGCAATCGCCTGCAGATTGGTGGCGAGCGGCTGGTTGAGATCGATAGTGCCGCGCGCGCCCGGACCGACAATCAGCTTTTCCATATACATATCAGGTGCGTGCAGGAAGCTGCCTTTATCGCCCACCGCCAGCACCGCCAGCGCGTTGGCCTGGCCCATCGCAGTCATACGCGTGCCTTCGATAGGATCAACTGCAATGTCCACCGCATCGCCGTGGCCGGTACCGACTTTTTCACCAATGTAGAGCATCGGTGCTTCGTCGATTTCGCCCTCGCCAATCACGATCTGGCCGTCGATATTGATGGTGTTGAGCATAATGCGCATAGCGTTGACGGCGGCGCCGTCAGCGGCATTCTTGTCGCCGCGTCCTAACCAGTGATAGCCCGCTAACGCAGCGGCTTCGGTCACACGGGAAAATTCAATCGCGAGTTCTCGTTTCATGGTCTGCACCTGACAAAAAACAGGCGGGCAGTGTAGCACAGCGGGGCAGGGGGACGGGAAAAACCCGCGGCAGGGCGCCGCGGGTCAGCACAGTGTTACTCTTCTTCTTCCCACGCCTGGGCGCGTGCCACGGCTTTTTTCCAGCCGGCATAGCGTACGTTGCGTTCGGTGGTTTCAATGCTTGGACGGAATTCGCGTTCCACCACGGCTTTAGCACGAACTTCTTCCAGATCGTTCCAGAAGCCGACCGCCAGACCGGCAAGGTACGCCGCACCCAGCGCGGTCACTTCGCGCACTTCCGGACGCTCCACGCGCGTCCCGAGAATATCGGACTGGAACTGCATCAGGAAGTTGTTGGCCACCGCACCGCCATCCACGCGCAGCGACTGCAGGCGGGTATCGGCATCGTTCTGCATCGCTTCCAGCACGTCACGCGTCTGGTAAGCGATGGACTCCAGCGTGGCGCGAATGATGTGGTTGGCGTTGGCACCACGGGTCAGACCGAAGATTGCGCCGCGCGCATACGGGTCCCAGTACGGTGCGCCAAGACCGGTAAAGGCCGGCACCATGTACACACCGTTGGTGTCTTTGACTTTCATCGCGAAGTATTCGGAGTCGCCCGCATCGCTGATCAGCTTCATCTCATCGCGCAGCCACTGAATGGACGCACCACCGATGAACACGGCACCTTCCAGCGCGTAGTTCACCTCGCCGCGTGGACCGCAGGCGATGGTAGTCAGCAGACCGTGAGTCGAGGTAACCGCTTCGGTACCGGTGTTCATCAGCATAAAGCAGCCGGTGCCGTAGGTGTTTTTCGCCATGCCAGGCTGCACACACAGCTGACCATACAGCGCAGCCTGCTGGTCACCGGCGATACCGGCGATAGGAATACGCGTACCGCCCTTACCACCAATGTTAGTCTGGCCGTAGATTTCGGACGATCCTTTCACTTCCGGCAGCATTTCACGCGGAATGTCCAGAATCTCCAGCATGCGTGCATCCCACTCCAGCTTGTGGATGTTGTACATCATGGTACGTGATGCGTTGGTGTGATCGGTGATGTGCACGCGGCCCTGGGTCATTTTCCACACCAGCCAGGTGTCGACGGTGCCGAACAGCAGTTCGCCGCGTTTCGCCCGCTCGCGCGCGCCTTCCACATGGTCGAGAATCCACTTCACCTTGGTGCCGGAGAAGTACGGGTTAATCACCAGGCCGGTGGTGTGCTGGATGTACTCTTCCAGACCCTCTTTCTTCAGCTTGTTACAGTAGTCGGCGGTACGTGGATCCTGCCAGACGATGGCGTTGTAAATTGGTTTGCCGGTCTCTTTGTCCCAGACAATCGCGGTTTCACGCTGGTTGGTGATACCGATGGCGGCGATCTGGTCAGAACGGATATCAGCGTGCGCCAGCACTTCCACCAGCGTGGAGCTCTGTGAGGCCCAGATGTCCATCGGATCGTGCTCAACCCAGCCGGCTTTAGGGTAGATCTGGGTGAATTCGCGCTGTGAGACGGCGACGATGTTGGCGTCATGATCGAGCACCACGGCACGTGAGCTGGTTGTGCCCTGATCGAGCGCGACAATATATTTTTTATCAGTCGTAGTCATTATGGTTTCCTGATGATTAACGATGAAACTTACGCTTTACGCTGCTCAGCGCGCGCGACCGGTTTTTCTGTTTTACTGGTTTCTGCAAGGTTGCCCGGCAGGTGACGGCCAATCAGCGCACGATAACCAAAGGCACCGAGGCAGGCTCCGACCAGCGGGCCAAAAATTGGCACCAGGAAGTAAGGAATATCTTTACCACCGGTGAACGCCACGTTACCCCAGCCCGCGAAGAAGGCGAACAGCTTCGGACCGAAGTCACGCGCCGGGTTGAGGGCGAAGCCGGTCAGCGGACCCATGGAACCGCCAATCACCGCCACCAGCAGACCAATCAGCAGCGGCGCCAGCGGGCCACGCGGTACGCCGTTGCCGTCGTCGGTCAGCGCCATGATCACCGCCATCAGCACGGCAGTAATCACCATTTCCACCAGGAACGCCTGCGCCACGGTGATGTGCGGGTTCGGATAGGTGGAGAAGATACCGGCCAGATCGAGGCTCTGCACGCTGCCGCGTACCATCTGGTGGCTGGCTTCGTAATCAAAGAACAGATTGTAGTAAAGACCGTAGACCAGCGCCGCCGCACAGAACGCGCCAGCGATTTGCGACACAATATAAGGTAAAACTTTGCGGCCTTCGAAGTTGGCGAACAGGCACAGGGCAACCGTGACTGCCGGATTGAGGTGAGCGCCGGATACGCCTGCGCTCAGATAAACCGCCATGGAGACAGCAAGACCCCAGATGATACAAATTTCCCACTGGCCGAATGCGGCACCGGCCAGCTTCAGCGCCGCCACACAGCCGGCACCAAAAAAGATGATCAAACCGGTACCGAGAAACTCGGCGATGCACTGACCTTTGAGTGTGTTCGTTGTCTGACTCATAATGGAATTCCTGAAGCGAGGTTAAATTTTATCAGTTTTTGTTCTCAATCCTTGAGTCGCCCAGCTCTAATGTAGGGTTGATGTGAATTTATCGTTAACGAGCATAAACGAGAAATAGCGAAATCGAATTTTGTGTGCCGTGTCATAAAAATGCGCGTTTTCGCGTCTTTTGCCTGTGTTTAGGGCCAAAAACCCCCGCTGCGCTGCACCCTGCGCGTGTGACCGCGCGCAAAATGCGCGAAGTTGCGCGTTTTCCAGGTATAAACTGAAAAGTGTTACAGACTTCCCTCGCAGGCCTTGTGCTGCTGGACTTGCCGGGTGTGGCTACATACAATCGGGACATCGTGGCTGGACGCACTATTTTAAGGCACGCCCGGTCTATCAACGCCTTGCACGATTTAGGAGAGGTCAGAAAGATGTCATTTGAAGTATTCGAGAAACTGGAAGCGAAAGTACAGCAGGCGATTGATACCATCACCCTGCTGCAGATGGAAATTGAAGAGCTGAAAGAGCAGAACAATAACCTGAAAAACGAAATGAGCCAGGCATCCGGCAATCACGAAGCGCTGGCGCGTGAAAATCAGCACCTGAAAGAAGAGCAGCATGTATGGCAGGAGCGCCTGCGTGCACTGCTGGGAAAAATGGAAGAAGTTTAAGCCTCAGCGCTTAAACCAACGGGTGCCGCGGCACCCGTTTTTGTTTGTCGCTTACTCGATGTCGAGTGCGTCTTCAGACAGGATCATGCCGGTGTTGTCGGCGTAGAGATGATCGCCGGAGAAGAAGGTGACGCCGCCGAAGTTAACCCGCACGTCGCTCTCGCCGATGCCTTCGCCTGCGGCGCCAGCCGGAATGGCCGCAATCGCCTGAATGCCGATCTCCAGCTCTTCCAGCTCATCGACCTGGCGAACCGAGCCGTACACCACGATGCCTTCCCACTCGTTTTGCGCCGCCAGTCTTGCTAACTGTGCGTCAACCAGCGCGCGCCGCACTGAGCCGCCGCCATCGACCAGCAGCACGCGACCGCGACCGTTCTCTTCGAGCAGGTCATACAGCAGGCCGTTGTCTTCGAAACATTTCACTGTGGTAATTTGACCTCCGAATGAGGTGCGCCCACCAAAGTTCGAAAAAAGCGGTTCAACAACGTTCACTTCTTCATGGTAGATGTCGCAGAGTTCAGATGTATCGTATTTCATAGGGATGTCGTCTGTTTGCCACAGGAGCGGTAAGTATATCGCTATCTGACGATTGTTGGCAAAATCATCAACCGCCAAAAAAAGCGCTGCATCAATATCCTGCGTAATATTTTGTCTGCGGCGGAGAGAACAGCGGCGCGTGGCGACAGCGCCGCAGGGGAAGCGTTACAAGGCGGGCTTCTTGAAGGCCTGTTTGTGCGAGATACGGGAAATCAGCTCGGTCAGCGACAGCACCATGGTGGATCGCACCATCTGCAGGTAGCGCTGCTGCTGCATGGCGCGCAGCGCGGCGTCGTCGCGGGTGAAATCGGGTTGCGGCGGCCAGGCCAGCACGCAGTGCAGTTCGCCGAACGGGCCGAGTATTTCATCGTCGGTAAAGCGGTAGTCGCTGGTGTCGTGATTCAGCTCCTCACGCAGCGCCAGCAGCAGCTCGCAGTCTTCGTATTCGTGGCGATTGATCACCCCCAGGCCGTAGATGAGCTTCAGGCGTACCGACAGCTCGCCCAGCGGGCCGTCGCCCAGCAGCAGCGGTTCCACCGCATATTTCACCGCGTAGTCGTCTTTGCGAAAGACCTGCAGCACCAGCAGATTGACTGCTTCCGCCAGCAGTTCGACAGCGGCGATCAGGAAGCTTCTCACCGAACGACCGGCGTTCAGCCGCTCAAGCACCCGGTTTTCAAAAGCCTGCTTCTCTTCCATTATTGCCTGCATCATTCAGCTACCGTCGACGGGCACGCGGCTGCCGTGCCCGAATTGACCACTAAAGGGCGCGCATTATGCCATAGCGTGGTAAGCGCTCACCACTGAGCTCACCACTTCGCTATTGGCATCAAGGCCAGAAATCTCCGCCAGCGCCGCCTGTGGGCCTTTCTGCGCGATCAGTGACGCCAGCTCCTGCGCCTGCGGATCGGCTTCGCTGCGATAGTGCATCGCGGCGGCAATGCCCTGCACCAGGCTGGCGTGCGGCAGCTGATACTCCAGCGTGCCCAGCGTCGGCTTGATCAGGCGATCGCCGGCGCTCAGCTTGCGCAGCGGCTGACGGCCCACGCGCTCGACGTCATCTTTCAGGTACGGGTTTTCGAAACGCGTGAGGATTTTCTGGATGTACGCGGCATGTTTCTCCGCATCGAAACCATAACGCTTGATCAGCACCGCGCCGCTCTCCTGCATCGCGCCCTGCACCACGGCACGTACTTTCTGGTCAAGAATGGCTTCGCGAATGGTGGCGTGACCGGCCAGCTGGCCAAGATAAGCGGTAATGGCGTGGCCGGTGTTAAGGGTAAACAGCTTGCGCTCGACGAATGCCATCAGGTTATCGGTCAGCTCCATGCCAGGAATGTCCGGCAATGCGCCTTTGAATTGGGTTTTGTCGACGATCCACTCGCTGAAGGTTTCTACCGTGACTTCCAGCGGATCGGTGCTGCCGGCTTCAGATGGCGGCACGATGCGGTCAACTGCCGAATCAACAAAGCCAACGTGCTCTTCAACCCACGCATGATATTGCTGCGGCAGCGCTTTCAGTACGTGCTGCTTCAGCTGGCTGGTGCCGCGCACCATGTTTTCACAGGCGATGATATTCAGCGGACGGACATTACCGTTGTCACTGCGTTTGGCCAGACCCTGCGCCACGCTGCCTGCGATGCGCTCAAGGATCTGCGGACCAACCGCCGTGGTAACGATATCAACCTCAGCGATCAGCGTGACGATGTCGTCGCTGGTGCTGTTCACCGCGCTGACGCCGGTAACGATTTCAACCTGCGCCTGCTCGCCCACCACGTGAACCGGATACTCATGACGGGCGTTAAGGGCATCAAGCACCACCTGATTCACATCAGCAAACACCAGTTCGATACCGGCATCCGCCAGCAGCTTACCGATAAATCCACGGCCGATGTTACCTGCTCCAAAATGTAACGCTTTCATAAATTTGACCCATATCAAATGACGAAAGGGCGGGCATGTCCGCCCCGGAAAGTGGGGACGGGCTTGCCCGCCCCAGGGAAGTTAAAACCGCGAATTACGCGTTGGCAGTGCTGCCAGACAGCAGATCCAGCACGTCCTGCACGCTGGTGGTGTTCGCCAGCTTCTCGATTACGCTGTCGTCATCGAGCGCATTGGTCAGGCTGGTGATCACCTGAATGTGTTCGTTATTGCGTGCGGCAATACCAATCACCAGTCGCGCGACTTCGTCCGGCTCATCGCCAAACTGCACGCCAGCCGGATACTGGCAGAATACAACGCCGGTTTTCAGCACGCGGTCTTTGGCTTCGACGGTGCCGTGCGGCACGGCGATGGATTCACCGAGGTAAGTTGGCGTCAGCTGCTCGCGCGCCAGCATCGCTTCAACGTATTCCGGCTGCACGTAGCCACCTTTCACCAGCTGCTCGCCGGCGAAGCGAATCGCCTGCTCTTTATTGCTGGCGCTCAGGCCGAGGAACACGTTGTCAGCGCCCAGTTTGAACAGGTGCGCGCTGCCGTCGTCATAGCTGTCTGCCAGCGCGGTCTGTACCGTTTCACGGTGGGCTTCGCTGCGGTTCGCCGCCACCAGACGCTCAGTCAGGTTGGTGTACAGCGCGCTGTCGAGGAAGTTGTTCAGCGAGATGTGCTGCGCCTGTGGCGCCTGACGCATCGCACGTTCGGTCAGATCGCGGTGAGTAATCACCAGATCAACATCGCCCGGCAGCGAGTTAATCGCGCTGTTGGTCACAGAGATATTGCTCAGGCCCGCATCCTGCACCTTCTTGCGCAGCACGCCTGCACCCATCGCGCTGGAGCCCATACCGGCATCACAGGCGACGATGATTTTGCGCACGTGGCTGACGTCAACGCTGCTGGCATCGGCTACCACCGGTGAACCGGCAACGGCCTGGCCTTTTGACTGCGCTTTCATGTCTTTCATGCGCTGGGTCGCCGCTTCGATATCGTCTTCTTCTTTTACTTTGCTGGTTTTCAGCAGAATCGAGGAGACCACGAAGGAGACGGCGAAAGCCGCAACGATAGCCGCGATGTTAGCGAAGTAAGCGCCTTTTGGCGTCATCGCCAGCACGGCCAGAATCGAACCTGGTGAGGCCGGTGATACCAGACCGCCGTTCAGCAGCGTCAGGGTGAACACGCCGGTCATACCGCCGAGGATCACTGCCAGCAGCAGGCGCGGCGCCATCAGCACGTACGGGAAGTAGATTTCGTGGATACCGCCAAGGAAGTGGATGATCGCTGCACCGCCCGCCGACTGCTTGGCGCTGCCGCGGCCGAAGATCATATAAGCAACCAGCACGCCCATACCCGGACCCGGGTTCGCTTCAATCAGGAAGAAGATCGATTTGCCCGCTTCGCTGGCCTGCTGGATACCCAGCGGCGAGAAGATACCGTGGTTGATGGCGTTATTGAGGAACAGGATTTTCGCCGGTTCAACAAAGATTGAGGTCAGCGGCAGCAGGTTGTTCTGCACCATCAGGTTTACGCCGGCGGCGAGAATGTGTGACAGACCTTCTACCAGCGGACCGATAGCGAGGAAGGCCAGCAGCGCCAGCAGCATACCGATAATACCGGCCGAGAAGTTGTTGACCAGCATCTCGAAGCCGCTTTTGATTTTGCCGTCAACCGCGCGGTCAAACGACTTAATCGCCCAGCCGCCCAGCGGACCGGCAATCATCGAGCCAAGGAACATCGGCATATCGGCACCGACGATCACGCCCATGGTGGTGATGGCACCGACCACGCCGCCGCGATCGCCACCCACCAGACGACCACCGGTGAAGCCGATGAGCAACGGCAGCAGGTAGGTAATCATCGGGCCGACCAGTTTGGCCAGCGTTTCGTTAGGAATCCATCCGGTTGGAATGAACAGTGCTGTGATGATACCCCAGGCGATAAACGCACCGATGTTTGGCATCACCATATTACTCAGAAAGCGACCAAAGCTCTGAACCTTGACCTTGACTGATGAGGACATAAACCCACCCCTTATTGAGACGCGCTGCAATAAGAGAGCGCGTTTGTTTTTGTTAAGACGTTACGGCGGGGGCCGTGGCATTACTGTATGCACGCGGACTCTAGCACTAGTTGATTACACTGCGTAGCGTCAGGAAAAAGTGTGATGTATATCACGCTAAATTGGGGTGGGCAGGGGGATTAAAGGTGACTTTGATCACAAAAATACCCTGTAAGAAAGCAACGCTGGCGAAAAAATGCGCGCAACAGCGGTAGGAATGTGACAAAAATCACCTTTCACCTGGGCCGGTTTGTTTCACAAATGTGATTGAGATCACAAACTATTTTTGGTTGAAAATGCGCCAGATCACACTCTGTGCTGACAGAAAAAGGCGATGTAAGGAAGTGACGAAAATCTGAAAAAGCGGGCAGGGGAGAACTGCCCGCTGAGCGGCTTACTGCAAACCGCCCTGTACGGCATTTTGTGCCTGGGTCAGCGCCTGCGTGTTGCTGGCGAGATTGCTCATCAGCGTGTTGTACTGCGTGGCCTGCTCCTGCGTCGGGAACTGAACGCCGCCGTCATTGAAGCTGACGCGCGCGCCCTGCGACTGCAGATAATCGCCGGCCTGAACTGCCGACTGGCTCAGCGCCTGCAGCTGCGGCAGCAGCGGGATCAGCGTGCTGGCTGGCTGCGTCACCACTTTGGCGTACACGCTGTCGTACACTTTCTTCAAATCGTCTGGCTGCTTCAGCGTGGCTTTGCTGCTGTCGGCCTGCATTTTGGCGCTCTGAATCTGCTGCGTCAGCACGCTCAGATTGCCGCTTGCCTGGCGCAGGCTGTCGCGGCGTGTCAGATAATCCTGCGGCACGCGGATGGCCGCCAGCTCATCAACCACCGGGCGCATGCCCTGATCCACCGCCTGATTCACCTGCTGCGAGAAGCCATACAGGATGGCGTAATCACTGGCGTAGTTACCGAAGGTTTGCTTCTGGTTTTCGCTCAGGCTGGGCAGATGTTCACCGCTGCGCATCACGGTGTTTTGCAGAAAATCAGTAAAGGCTTTGCGCTGATCGCCCTCTTTATCGCCGCAGGCGGTAAGCTGCAGCACAAGTAGCACGCCGGCCAGCAGCATGCCGCTACGCATCCAGATGCGGGAAATTCCTGACGCCATAATTCAACTCCTGTTGTGACGATGGCTAAATTCGATTCGCTGGGAAAGGTCCTAAAGAATAGTGCAATGGCCCCGGCTGTACAACGGCTGGTCTGCAGTGCTTCACGCTGGTGCGTGCCTGCTGCACAACTGTGCAGCGCAGCCTGCCTGCGAGCGCAGCGCTGTGCAATAACGCATGTAATTCAGGCTGATAGCAACCTGGCATTGATATTGCCTGCTTTCTGGCAGATGCAGGAGCGATCGCGGGCAACCGACGTCGCCACACAATTTGCAATGGGTCACTAGGGTTCCGATCGCGAGATGCTGGTCCGAGAGTGACCGACCGTCCTCTGACGGTTACACGGCGGGAAAAAAGCCCGGGAGGAAAGCGAGAACGTTGCTCGCCGCCTCCTGCCTGATTTTCGTCCGTTAACGCCAGAGGAATCATCATGATTAAAGCCTGTCTGCGCCTGCTGCTGATTTGCAGCGTCGCCCTGTTCAGCGTTCCGTCGCTGGCCGCCGCTAAACCTTCCTTTAAGCTTTGCTGGTCCATCTACGCTGGCTGGATGCCGTGGGATTACGCCCAGCAAAGCGGCATCGTGAAAAAGTGGGCCGATAAGTACGGCATCGATATTCAGTTTGTGCAGGTTAACGACTATATCGAGTCGGTCAATCAGTACACCGCAGGTGGCTTTGACGGCTGCACCATGACCAATATGGATGCGCTGACCATTCCGGCCACTGGCGGCGTCGACAGCACCGCGCTGATTGTCGGCGACTACTCTAACGGCAACGATGGCATTCTGCTTAAAGGCGCGGACAGCGTCAGCGCGCTGAAAGGCAAACCCATCAACCTCGTCGAACTCTCGGTCTCACACTATCTGCTGGCGCGCGCGCTGGAGAAATCCGGCATGAGCGAGAAAGACGTCAGGGTGGTTAATACCGCCGATGCCGATCTGGTGGCGGCATTTGGTACTGCTGACGTTAACGCCATCGTCACGTGGAATCCGCTGCTGGCGGAAGCAGAGAAGCAGCCGGACAGCCATCTGGTGTTCTCCTCGGCGCAGATCCCGGGCGAAATCCTTGACCTGCTGGTAGTCAACACCGCCACGCTCAACAAATATCCTCAGCTCGGCAAAGCGCTTACCGGTGCCTGGTACGAGACGCTGCACAGCATGGCCGGGCAGAGCGACAGTGCCAAAGCGGCGCGCACGCAGATGGCGCAGGCATCCGGTACCGATCTGGCCGGTTTTGATCAGCAGCTTGCCGCGACACACCTGTTCAGCGATGCCAAAACCACGCTGGATTTTGTCGACAGCCCGCAGCTGAAAGCCACCATGCAGCTGGTGGCTGAATTCTCCTTTAAACACGGCCTCCTGGGCGAAGGCGCGCCGGGGGCCGATGCGGTAGGGGTCGCTACCCCGGCCGGTAACTGGGGCGATGCCGGCAACATCAAACTGCGCTTTACCGACACCTTCACCAAACTGGCCGCCGCCGGTCAGCTGTAAGCGAGGCGCTGCCGATGCGTAAATTGATCAACTACCAACCGCTGCCGCTCGGCCGCCTGCTGCTTGGCATTCTGCCGCTGCTGGCGGTGCTGCTGGTCTATCTGTTCGCGTCGGATGCGCGTCTCAGCCTGAACGCGGCAGACAAGCTGCTGCCGGGATTCAACGCCATGGGCGAGGGCATCAGCCGGATGGCGTTTCAGCCCAGCCCGCGCACCGGCGAATATCTGCTGTGGAGCGATACCGCCGCCAGCCTGCTGCGTTTGCTGAGTGGCGTTGCTATCAGCGCGCTGCTGGCGCTGGCAATCGGCCTGTTCACCGGCGCGCTGCCGGTGGCGCGCGCGGTGCTGGCACCGCTGGTGACGCTGTTTGCGCTGGTGCCGCCGCTGGCGATTCTGCCCATTCTGTTTATCTGCTTTGGCCTTGGCGAAGTCTCCAAAGTGGTGCTGATCGTTATCGGCATCACGCCGCTGATCGCCCGCGATCTGCAGCTGCAGGTGCAGAAAATCCCGCAGGAGCAGCTGGTCAAAGCGCAGACGCTCGGTGCGCATAGCGCACAGATTCTGTGGCGGGTGATTCTGCCGCAGCTGATGCCGCGCCTGTGCGATGCGGTGCGGCTGTCGCTCTGTTCGGCGTGGCTGTTCCTGATTGCTGCCGAAGCGATTGCGGCCACGGAAGGCCTCGGTTACCGCATCTTCCTGATGCGCCGCTATCTGGCCATGGATGTGATTCTGCCGTACGTGGCGTGGATCACCCTGCTGGCCTTTGCCCTCGACCTGCTGCTGCGGCTCGTCAGCCGACGCTGCTGGCCGTGGTATCACGCCAAATAAGGAGCGCGCGATGCCCTTACTGCAACTGAAAAATCTGGAAAAACACTACGGCGATCAGGTGGTGCTGGAGCGGCTGAATATGCAGGTCGAGCGCGGCGAATTCGTGGCGATTGTCGGCGCCTCCGGCTGCGGCAAAACCACGTTTCTGAATATGCTGCTCGGCACCGAAGCGCCGACCAAAGGCGAGCTGCTGCTGGATGGCGCACCGATTCCCGACGAGCCGGATGCCCATCGCGGCGTGGTGTTTCAGCGCTACTCGGTGTTTCCGCATCTGACGGTGCTCGGCAACGTGATGCTGGCTGACGAGTTCAGCAGCGCACGCTGGCTGGGACGCGTCTGGGGACGCAAACGTCAGGCGATTCGCCAGCGCGCGCAGGCAATGCTGGCGCAGGTCGGACTGGAACAGGCGCAGAGCAAATATCCGCATCAGCTGTCGGGCGGCATGCAGCAACGTCTGGCCCTGGCGCAGGCGCTGATGAAACAGCCGCGCATTCTGCTGCTGGATGAACCTTTTGGCGCGCTCGATCCCGGTATTCGCAGCGAGATGCATCAGCTGATCACCCAGCTGTGGCAGCAGCATCAGCTGACCATTTTCATGATCACCCACGATCTGAAAGAGGGCTTCAGCCTCGCGTCACGCCTGCTGGTGTTCGACAAACTGCGCCACGATCCGCACGCGCCGCAAGCCTGGGGCGCCACTATCACTTACGACCTGCCGCTGGATCGCACTCAGCCCGCCGCTGAAGTGCTGTCCGCAACGCAGGTGGCTTAAAGGAGAGCACGATGCAGCCATACCAAACCCTGCTGCCCGCCGGGGCGCACTGGTCTTTTGTCATGCGCAGCGGCAGCGCGCTGACGCTGACTGATGTGGAGGGCGGCGCCAGCGCCGGCCTGCTGTTTTATAACCCGGAAAACCTGCTGGAGCGCTACAACGCGCCGGATACGCTCAAATGCCAGCACACTTTCCGGCTCACCGCCGGCCACTGTCTCTACTCGGACATGGGGCGCATTTTCTGCGGCATTGAACACGACAGTTTCGGCTGGCACGAGAGTGTGTGCGGCACGCTGAACGCGGCACAAACGGCCGCGCGCTATGGAGTCAGCGACTATCAGCAGGCGCGCAACCTGCGCCATCAAAACGGCTACGACAGCTTCCTCGTCGAGCTGGCGAAATATGGCCTTGGCCAGCGCGACATGGCGGCCTGCCTCAACCTGTTTGCCCAGGTACGCGCCGATGACAGCGGACGCTTAACGCTGGAGCGGCAGGGCGAAGCCGGCACGCAGGTTCGGCTGCGTTTCGCCATGGACACGCTGGTGCTGCTGCACACCTGTCCGCACCCGCTCAGCCCGGCGAGCGATTATCCGCGCCAGCCGCTGCAGCTGATGCTGGATGCGCAGCGCGCGCCGCTGCCGGAAATCTGTCTGCAGCGCGCGGAAAACCAGCGCGGCCTGCGCAATAACGCCCTATATCAACTGCAGGAAGAAGTGTGATGATCAAAGCGAGTGAACGAAACCCGGCGCAGGCGCGTCTGCAGCAGCAGATCGACGCCGGTGATTACTGGCTGCAGCGCATTGCCGCCGGAGAAACGCTGCGCATTACCGATCTGGAAGGCAATCAGGCGGCGGATACGCTGTTTTTCAACGCCGACGATACCGCCGAGCGCTACAGCATGAGCGAGACGCTGCGCGGCCAGCACAACGTGTTTCTCACGGCCGGCAGCGTGCTGCGTTCTAATCTTGATCGGCCGATGCTGACCATCACCGCCGATACCTGTGGCCGTCACGATACGCTCGGCGGCGCCTGCTCGTGCGAGAGTAATACGGTGCGTTATGACCTCGAAAAGCGCCACATGCACTCTTGCCGTGACAGCTGGATGCTGGCGGTCGCCGCGCATCCGGAGTCTGGCCTGACGCGCCGCGATATCACGCACAACATTAACTTCTTCATGAATGTGCCGGTGACCCACGACGGCGGCCTGACATTTGCCGATGGCATCTCCGCGCCGGGTAAGTATGTTGAGATGGTGGCGCAGATGAACATTCTGGTGCTGATCTCCAACTGTCCGCAGCTCAACAATCCCTGTAACGGTTACAACCCGACGCCGATTGCCGTCAGCGTGTGGTGATTCTCTGACGCAACGGGACGACCCGTTTTACGCCGTCACAGCTGGTGCAGGACGACCTGCCGCAATAAGAGTATTCAGTCATGATTGATCGCGTATTGATTGCCAACCGTGGCGCGATTGCCGTGCGTATCATCCGTACCCTGCAGGCCATGAATATCCGGGCGATTGCCGTCTATGCCGAAGCCGATCGCCATGCGCGCCACGTGCGACTGGCCGATGAAGCCTGGTCGCTGGGCGAGGGCCAGGTGCGCGACACCTATCTCAACCAGGACAAACTGCTGGCGATTGCCGCTCAGAGCGGCGCGCAGGCGCTGCATCCGGGCTATGGCTT
This sequence comes from Pantoea sp. SGAir0418, assembly GCF_043529865.1. NCBI lineage: Bacteria > Pseudomonadati > Pseudomonadota > Gammaproteobacteria > Enterobacterales > Erwiniaceae > Pantoea > Pantoea sp. SGAir0418. The sequence continues at coordinate 3,904,006 of NZ_CP027911.1, read as the reverse complement.
TCTCAGTGAAAAACCGGAGTTCGTCACGCGCTGCGAAGCGGCGGGCCTGCATTTTCTCGGGCCGGATGCGGCGCAGATGCGGGCGTTTGGCCTGAAACATCGCGCGCGCGAACTGGCTGAGCAGAACGCGGTGCCACTGCTGCCGGGCAGCGGCCTGCTGACCTCCCTGCAGCAGGCACAGGCCGCCGCGCAACAGATTGGCTATCCGGTGATGCTGAAAAGCACCGCCGGCGGGGGCGGCATCGGGATGCAGCGCTGCAACAGCGCGGACGAGCTGGAGGAAGCCTTTACCCGCGTGAAGCGGCTGGCAGGCAACAATTTCGCCGACGATGGCGTGTTTTTAGAGAAATTTATCGCCCGGGCGCGTCATATCGAGGTACAGATTTTTGGCGATGGCCACGGCAACGTGATTGCGCTGGGCGAACGCGACTGCTCGGCGCAGCGCCGTAATCAGAAGGTGCTGGAGGAGACCCCCGCGCCGCGGCTCAGCGATGCGGTGCGCGCGCAGTTGCAGGCCACCGCCGTACGGCTGGCGCGCGCGGTTAACTATCGCAGCGCCGGCACGGTGGAGTATGTCTACGATGAGGTCAGCCAGCAATTCTGGTTCCTCGAAGTGAATACCCGCCTGCAGGTCGAGCATGGCGTCACTGAACTGGTGTACGGCGTGGATCTGGTGCGCTGGATGGTCGAACTGGCGCAGCAGCGCCTGCCGCCGCTGGCGACGCTGCAACCGGTGGCGCAGGGCCATGCTATTCAGGTACGGCTGTACGCTGAGGATCCGGCGAAGCAGTTTCAGCCGAGCGCCGGACTGCTCAGCCACGTGCAGTTCCCGACGGCGCTCGATCACGCCACGCTGCGCATCGACAGCAGCGTAGAGAGCGGCATGGAGGTTTCACCGTTTTACGATCCGATGCTGGCGAAGATCCTCGTGCACGCGGCCGATCGCCAGCGCGCGCTCGACGGCATGATCGCGGCGCTGGCGCAGAGTGAGCTGTATGGCATCGAGACCAACCTGCGCTGGCTGCGTCAGCTCTGTGCGCTGCCGGACGTGCAGCAGGGACGCATCATTACCGCCACGCTCGGCAGCGTGGCGTGGCAGCCGCCAACGCTGGATATCCTCAGCGGCGGTACCCTCACCACGGTGCAGGATGCGCCGGGCCGCGTCGGCTACTGGCACGTCGGCGTACCGCCTTCCGGGCCGTTCGACAGCCGCGCCTTCCAGCTCGGCAATCGCCTGCTGGGTAACGAGGCCCAGGCGGCCGGGCTGGAAATCACGCTGCGCGGTCCGACGCTGCGCTTTAATCAGGCATGCAGCTTTGTACTGAGCGGCGCGCCGCTGGCAGCCAACCTCGACAGCCAGCCGCTGGCGATGCATCAGGTGCTGCATGCGCAGGCCGGGCAAACCCTGACGCTGGGCGACGTGCGCGACGGCTGCCGCAGCTATCTGCTGCTGGCGGGCGGGCTGGATACGCCGCGCTATCTGGGCAGCCGCAGTACCTTTACGCTGGGTAAGTTTGGCGGTCACGCCGGGCGGGCGCTGCGCGCCGGCGACGTGCTGCAGCTGGCCGCGCCGCGTCAGGCTGCGGCGGCGCGCCTGCCCGAGACGCTGCTGCCGCCCCTTAACGGTGAATGGCAGCTGCGCGTTGTTTATGGTCCGCACGGCGCACCCGCCTTCTTTACCGATGACGATATAAGCGAATTTTTCGCTGCCGAGTGGCAGGTGCACTACAACTCCAGCCGCACCGGGATTCGGCTGATCGGCCCGAAACCTGACTGGGCGCGCAGCGACGGCGGCGAGGCGGGCATGCATCCGTCCAATATTCACGACAACGCCTATGCCTTTGGCACGGTGGATTTTACCGGTGATATGCCGGTGATTCTTGGTCCGGACGGCCCTTCGCTGGGCGGCTTTGTCTGTCCGGCGACGGTGATCGACGCCGATCTGTGGAAGCTGGGTCAGCTCAAAGCGGGCGATCGGCTGCGCTTTGTGCCGATCGCCCTTGCTGATGCCGATCGTCTGGCGCAGGCGCAGCGTCGTGAGATCGCGCATCTGCAAGCGGAAGCGGTGCGCGTGACGCCAGCACTGCCGCTGATCGATCCGATCTTGCACCAGCATGCAGCAACCGCAGGGCGGCCTGCACTGTGCGTGCGCGCCGCGGGTGACCGTTTTCTGCTGGTGGAGTATGGCGCGCTGACGCTGGACATTGCGCTACGTTTCCGCGTCCACGCCCTCATGCAGTGGCTGGAGGCGCATCCGCTGGCGGGTCAGCGGGAGCTGACGCCCGGCATCCGCTCGTTACAGGTGCATTATGATGCGCAGCAGTGCGCAAGAAGTGAGCTGTTGGCGCAAATTTTGCACGCTGATAATCTGCTGGGCGACCTTGCCGACGCGGCTGTGCCGTCGCGCACCGTGTGGCTGCCGCTCAGCTGGGATGATGCCGCCTGCCGCGAAGCCGTAACACGCTATAGCCAGTCGGTGCGTCCGAATGCGCCCTGGTGCCCGAGCAACATTGAGTTTATCCGGCGTATTAACGGGCTCGATAGCGTGGAGGCGGTGAAACAGATTGTGTTCAGCGCCTCGTATCTGGTGATGGGGCTGGGCGATGTCTATCTCGGCGCACCGGTGGCGACGCCACTCGATCCGCGTCACCGCCTGGTGACCACCAAATACAATCCGGCGCGCACCTGGACGGCGGAAAACTCGGTGGGCATCGGCGGCGCGTATCTGTGTGTTTATGGCATGGAAGGGCCGGGCGGCTATCAGTTCGTCGGACGTACGCTGCAGATGTGGAATCGCGATCGCCGCACCAGCGCCTTTACCCAGCCGTGGCTGCTGCGTTTCTTCGACCAAATCCGTTTTTATCCGGTCAGTGCCGACGAACTGCTGCAAATCCGCGAACGTTTCCCGTGGGGCGATTATCCGCTGCGCGTGGAAGCCGGTGAGTTCCGGCTCGCCGAGTATCAGGCGCTGCTGACTGCCCAGGCGACGGAGATCGACGCGTTCCAGCAGCAGCGTCAGCAGGCGTTTGACGCCGAGCTGGCACGCTGGCGCGCCGATGGCCAGTTCACCTTCGACAGCCAGCTGCAGGCGCAGAGCAGCGAGGAAGTGGTGGTGCCGGCGGGCTGTCACAGCGTCGAGAGCCAGGTGGCGGGTAGCGTGTGGCAATGGCTGGTGGCGGAAGGCAGTGATGTGACCGCGGGTGCCACGGTAGGCATTCTCGAATCCATGAAGATGGAAATCCCGATCGTGGCGCCGGTCAGTGGCAAAATCCACAGCCTGCAACGCCAGGCCGGGCAGCAAGTGCAGGCGGGTCAGTTACTTATGGTGATCGATCCGTTTGCAGTATAAGAAAGAAGAAAAAATAATCAGGAAACAGGCAGCAAAGCCGGGGATCTGACCCATACTTAGAGACCCGGTTCAATGTTGCATTGCTCTGACATCTTTTCGCAGTGTGCAACAGGCTGTGTCCCGTAACGGTTTCATTAAAACACTATTTTCGCCCTGATAAGGGAAAACTGTTTCGGGATACAGCCTGATAAGGCCGGTTTCAGCGCCTGGTGGCGCTTACCTCTCTACTTTCACGTGCTTCATAGTGAGTTTTAAGGAGTTCTCTATGGAAATAAAAGATCCAATGGTCGAATTACTCAGCAGTCTTGAGCAAATTGTTTTGACACGTGATGCAAAGACTCCCGTATCAGAAATTGCACTCAATACCGTTTCCGTTCCCGAACCGCAGCGTTTACGCGAGATGACCGGCATGCAGGTGGATGAATTCGCCCGCGTGATGGGGGTGAGCGTCTCGTCAGTAAAAAGCTGGGAAGCGCAACGTACGCGCCCATCCGCCACGGCTCGCAAACTGATGAAACTGCTGCAGGCCAATCCGTATCTGGGCCGACAGCTGCTGGAATAACGCCGACTATCGGTTCTCTGTGACCCGCCTGCACGGCGGGTTTTTTTCAGCTTAAACCACCGTATTTCGCCGCCTGTTTGACAAACCAGCTCTCCGGCACGCTGTACGGCGGTTTTGCCAGCTGCGCGATGCCCTGTTCAATGATGTGATTCGCCTGCTGCCACAAACGCCGATCGCCCTGCTGTAACAGCTGAATCTGAATCTGTTTCTCAACCAGGTAAACCCGGGCAAAGTTGGGGTCGAACTGCACGATGGCACGGGTGTTATCGATGATATCGGCCAGCTTGATGGTTTGCGCCTCGGGCGAGGCTTCGGCAGTGTGGCGAAAGTGTGCCAGCTTCCGGGCGGTACGATTTTTCGCCTGCGGCTGGGCGCTGTCGGTAAGCATGTCCACCAGGTGTGCAACGCGCGCACCAAAGTGTTCTTCAATATCCTGTAAGGTACTGGCGGTGTCCTCCACCGTGTCGTGCAGCCAGGCGGCAGCGATCATCGCTTCGTCATCGCTTACGCTGCGCACCAGCTCCGCGACGGCAGCCGGATGCACAATATAGGGTTCGTCGGTGTATTTGCGACGCTGGCCCGCATCGGCATGTGCCTGCGTGGCATAACGGCGCGCCTGCTCTTCCAGTGAATCACGCATCTTCACACTCCAGGAAAAAGTTGCTTGCAATTATCTAGCGCGCTATCTATATTGAGTCGCATGAACAGTAATCAAGATGACAAAAAAGTGAAGCCTGCGCCACTCCAGCTTGATCAGCATCTGTGTTTCGCGCTCTATTCGGCGAACCTGGCGATGCATAAAGTCTATCGCCAGCTACTGGCGGCGCTGGAGATCACCTATCCGCAATATCTGGTGATGCTGGTGCTGTGGCATCAGGATGATCTGACGGTATCGGAGATTGGTGAAAAGCTGTTTCTCGATTCGGCCACCCTGACGCCACTGCTGAAACGACTGGAGAGCGCTGGTCTGCTGCGCCGCCAGCGTTCGCGTCAGGATGAGCGCCAGGTCGTGGTTACGCTGACCGACCAGGGACGCGCGCTGCAGGAAAAAGCCGCCAGCATTCCGGAAGCGGTCCAGTGCGCGACCGCCTGCGATACCGACACCATGGCGGCGCTGAAACAGCAGCTGGACGATCTGCGCGGCAACCTGAATCGCGCCACCTGAGCATCAGGGATGTCGCTGCGGCGGCATCCTGAGAGTGAAGTTTTCCCCTGTGCCTTATAAATAGCACGCGATTATATAGCGAATAGTGAGGTTATGATGTCTTTAGAAAAAGTGATTTACACCGCCAAAGCCAAAGCAACCGGTGGCCGCGATGGCCGCGCCACCTCGTCTGATAACGTGCTGGACGTGAAGCTGGGCGTGCCAAAAGAGATGGGCGGCGCGGGCGGCGAGGTGACGAACCCGGAGCAGCTGTTTGCTGCCGGCTACTCTGCCTGCTTCCTCGGCGCGATGAAATTTGTCGCCGGCCGCGACAAAATCGCCATGCCAAAAGACGCGTGGATTGAGGGCGAAGTGGGGATTGGTCCTATCCCAACCGGTTTTGGCATTGAAGCAAAACTGAATATCCATCTGCCAGAGATGGACGCGGCGGAAGCGCAGAAGCTGGTTGATGCGGCACACATTGTTTGTCCGTACTCAAACGCGACGCGCGGCAACATCGACGTGACGCTGAATATCATCAACTAAGTTGATGCATGCATAAAAGGCTCCTGCGGGAGCCTTTTTTATCACGAACACCATCCCGCATCCCATCGAACTAAAGAATTTTCTGGTCTTACCATTGGTTAAATGTTCTACTGCTGCGCTCCGTGCATCATCGTAATTATTTGGGTTCAGATTCGTCCCGATCCTACTCGCCAGGTCACGCTTTTCTGCTACGCAAGCGAACCTTACGCTCTTTGCACAGTCACATTTACGGTTGAAGCATCGACACCAGGTCGGGAACAGAAATTTATATGAATTACATTAAAAGTTTAACGCAGCAAAAGTTGTCGCTTTTGCTGGCGCTCTATCTTGGCATCTTATTGAATTTGCCAATCTTTTATCGCCGTTTTGACGGCTTCTTAACGAAATCCACCGTCACCAACTGGTTATCCGCCGCGGCGGAAGTGACCGCGGCCGTACTGCTGACCTTCTTCCTGATGCGACTGCTGTCGCTGGGTGGCAAATGGTTTTATCGCGTGATCGCCAGCCTGCTGGTGGTGATTTCGGTGGCCGCCGCGTATTACATGGCGTTCTTTAACGTGGTGATCGGTTACGGCATCGTGGCGTCGGTCATGACAACCGATGTCGATCTTTCTAAAGAGGTTATCGGGCTGCACTTTGTATTGTGGATGTTGCTGGTGAGCGCACTGCCGCTGCTGCTGATCTGGCGCAATAACCTGAGCCTGACGCTGATTGAACAGCTGAAGACCCCCGGTCAGCGTCTGAAACCTACAGTGATCCTGCTGCTGAGCGTGGCACTGGTATGGCTACCGATTCGCTACTTCGACAAGCTGCAAAAAGCCAATGAAGAGCTCACCAATATCGACCTGCCAAGCTATGGCGGCGTAGTGGCGCACTCTTATCTGCCTTCGAACTGGATCGCGGCGCTGGGCCTGTTCGCCTGGACCAAGGTGGACGAGAAGCTGGACAGCCAGGAGTTGCTCGATCCGGCGAAGAAGTTTACCTATGTAGCGCCGCCTGGCATTGACGATACCTATGTGGTGTTTGTGATTGGCGAGACCACGCGCTGGGATCACATGGGCATGCTGGGCTACAACCGCGATACCACGCCGAAGCTGTCGAAAGAGAAGAATCTGGTGGCATTCCGCGGTGAATCCTGTGATACCGCCACCAAGCTGTCGCTGCGCTGCATGTTTGTGCGCGAGGGCGGCACCATGGATAACCCTGGCCGTACGCTGAAAGAGCAGAACATTTTTGCGGTGATGAAAGAGCTGGGCTTCACCTCCGAGCTGTTCGCCATGCAGAGCGAAGTGTGGTTCTACGACAACGCCGATGTGAATAACTTCTCGTTCCGCGAGCAGATTGGTTCTGAGAAGCGCAATCAGGGCAAAGCGGTGGACGATATGCTGCTGGTGCCGGAGCTGCAGGCTTCGCTGCAGCGCTTCCCGAAAGGTAAGCATCTGGTGGTGTTGCACACGAAAGGTTCGCACTATCTTTATTCACAGCGTTATCCGCGCGAGTTTGCCCGTTATCAGCCTGAGTGTATTGGCGTGGACGATAAGTGCAGTAAAGCCCAGCTGATTAACGCCTACGACAACTCGATTCTGTATGTTGATACCATGCTGGACAGCGTGCTGGATCAGCTGCGTGATAAGAAGGCGATTGTGTTCTATGCCGCGGACCACGGTGAGTCGATCAGCGAAAATATGCACCTGCACGGTACGCCGCGCGAAATGGCACCGCCCGAGCAGTTCCGCGTGCCGATGATTGTCTGGGCGTCTGATAAGTATTTGCAGGACCCGACTAACCGCAGCAACTTTGAGCGCTTACAGGCGCAGCAGCGCGTCGGCAAAACCCATCGTCACGTTGAGCTGTTCGACACCATTTTAGGGTGTCTGGGCTATACCTCGCCGGATGGCGGTATTAAAGCAGCGAATAACTGGTGCCAGGCACCTGCCACTGCCAGCAGTGCGAAAGCGCTGTAATTCGTGCCTGGATCTTATTGAGCAGGCAGGTGTTTAAGGCACTGCTTGCTTTCCAGGCAATCAGGCGGATTTTCGGGAAAAGGGATTGACGCTCTAAAGTCACGGCAGTAATATTCGCCCCCATCGGCGAGTAGCGCAGCTTGGTAGCGCAACTGGTTTGGGACCAGTGGGTCGGAGGTTCGAATCCTCTCTCGCCGACCATATTCGAAAAGCCCGCTTTGCAAAAAGCGGGCTTTTTTCGTTCGTAGCAAAAGAGGATGAGAACCTCCGAAGGAGGTTTGAGCCGAGCGCAGCGAGACAACGTTGCGTCAGCAACGGCCCGCAGGGCGCTTCTCGCAGAGAAGCGTAATCCTCTCTCGCCGACCATATTCGAAAAGCCCGCTTTGCAAAAAGCGGGCTTTTTTCGTTCGTAGCAAAAGAGGATGAGAACCTCCGAAGGAGGTTTGAGCCGAGCGCAGCGAGACAACGTTGCGTCAGCAACGGCCCGCAGGGCGCTTCTCGCAGAGAAGCGTAATCCTCTCTCGCCGACCATCATTTAAGAAACCTGCTTTGCAAAAAGCAGGTTTTTTTTCGTCTGTCGTTTTTGCAGTTTCAGGGTGAAATACGGGACCGCTCCGTAAAGACGCTGTCTCGTCCCTGATCGCTCGGCACACGCCATCCATGGCGTGTGACGCTTTACTCCACGGCCCCGCCTTCCACCCTTTATCCGGCTTCGGCGATGGCTGAAGGTTTACTGGCTGCCGTGCACATCCCCAGGTGCGTATAAATACGCATCCTACAAAAGTGCATAATCCTGTAGGGTCGCCATTCATGGCGACCGGACGGCCGCGCCGGAATTTACGTCCATCATTCAGCAGCACATTCCCTTTAGGGGCACCATTCATGGCGACCGGACGGCCGCGCCGGAACAAACGCCGATCATCCATGGCGATCTGATGACCTTCCCTGAACCAGACTCACATCCCGGCAGCGATCAAGCAAAGTCATCAATTTACGCGTTCCATTAATCATCACCGGGATAAACCGTATTATCCTTCAACACCGCTCTTCATCCCTTGCTGCATCAAAGCACCTCTCTTAATTCGCGACACATTCTGCTTATGACCGGCTTTTGCTTTTTGCTGATTTCTTATGCCATTACGCCAGCATATTTCGCTGCCTGAACGTCATAACGCACGGGGAATCGTTCAGATATTCAACATTTACCGACAACTTTAAGACGTTTTTTAACGGTGATAATCACTGTTATCAGGCGCTATTGCCAGAGAATCACACGGCATTGCGCGCTTTATCACCTTTTTAAATTTTGGCTTAGCGTGCAAACACTGTTTTTTATCGTTGCTTGCACTTACTCACACTCTGTGTAAATAACCCCACGTTGTATTGACGTTCATTGCAACTGTTGACAAATTGATGCGTCAATAAGATGCAGAGACGGCCAGCGCTGGCAGGTTCCACGGCGTCAGCGCTACAACAATAACCGCTCGCATTTTGGTCATTACATAACTGACCTGCCCGAACCGCATAAAAAAATCAGAGGTCGGGCGACGCACACAACATCACATCACAATGGAGCAAAACATGATCAACTCCCTGGCCAAATCCAGGATGCTGAAGGTCGGTCTTAGCCTGATTGCTATGACCGTGGCCGCGGGCGTTCAGGCGAAAACCCTCGTTTACTGTTCAGAAGGTTCGCCGGAAGGCTTCAACCCGCAGCTGTTCACATCCGGCACCACTTACGATGCCAGCTCAGTACCGATCTACAACCGTCTGGTTGAGTTCAAAACCGGTACCACTGAGCTGCAGCCGGGCCTGGCAGAAAAATGGGACGTCAGCGAAGATGGTAAAACCTATACCTTCCATCTGCGTCAGGGCGTGAAGTGGCAAACCACCAAAGACTTCAAGCCGACCCGCACCTTCAACGCTGATGACGTCGTGTTCTCCTTCGAGCGCCAGCTCGATAAAAACAACAAGTACCACGGTGTCTCCGGCGGCAGCTACGAATACTTCGAAGGCATGGACATGCCGAAGCTGATCGCCAAAATCGAAAAAGTGGATGACTACACCGTACGCTTCACGCTGACCCGTCCGGAAGCGCCGTTCCTCGCCGACCTTGGCATGGACTTCGCGTCAATCCTGTCGAAAGAGTACGCCGACAACATGCTGAAAGCCGGCACGCCAGAAAAACTGGACCTTAACCCGGTGGGTACCGGTCCGTTCGTGCTGCAGCAGTACCAGAAAGACTCACGTATTCTGTACAAAGCCAACCCGGACTTCTGGGGCACCAAGCCAAAAATCGATCGCCTGGTGTTCTCCATCACGCCAGATGCTTCAGTGCGCTACGCCAAACTGCAGAAAGGCGAGTGTCAGGTGATGCCGTATCCCAACCCGGCTGATATCGCCAGCATGAAGAAAGACACCAAAATCAACCTGATGGAACAGCCAGGGCTGAACGTCGGTTACCTGTCTTTCAACACCGAGAAAAAACCGCTGGATAACGTCAAAGTGCGTCAGGCTCTGACCATGGCGGTGAACAAGCAAGCGATCATTGATGCGGTCTATCAGGGCGCCGGTCAGGCAGCGAAAAACCTGATCCCACCAACCATGTGGGGCTACAACAATGACGTCAAAGACTACGCTTACGATCCGGCCAAAGCCAAAGAGCTGCTGAAAGAAGCGGGCATGCCGGATGGCTTCAGCATTGACCTGTGGGCGATGCCGGTACAGCGTCCGTACAACCCGAACGCCCGTCGTATGGCGGAAATGGTTCAGGCTGACTGGGCGAAAATCGGCGTGAAAGCCAAAATCGTTACCTTCGAGTGGGGCGAGTACCTGAAGCGTGCTAAAGCCGGTGAACACCAGACCGTGATGATGGGCTGGACCGGTGATAACGGGGATCCGGATAACTTCTTCGCCACCCTGTTCAGCTGCGCGGCAGCGAAAGACGGTTCTAACTACTCACGCTGGTGCTACAAGCCGTTTGAAGATCTGATTCAGCCAGCGCGTGCTGAAGCCGATCACAACAAACGTATTGAGCTCTACAAGCAGGCGCAGGTGGTGATGCACGACCAGGCGCCAGCACTGATCATCGCGCACTCAACCGTGTACGAGCCAGTGAGCAAGAAAGTGAGTGGCTATGTGGTTGATCCATTAGGTAAACATCACTTCGAAAACGTCGACATCCAGGAATAACCTTTCGGATTATCGCGGTCAGGGCCAGCATGGCTGGCCCTCGGGCGGCACCTTCGCCGCCCGTGCTCCGCACTTTATTTCCGGCTAATTTCTTATAAACCCTCAATACCTTGCGCTGATGCAGCGTGAAGTATGACGGGGATTTTGAAGCGCTTCTTGCGTCGCGTCCGGCTATGCCGGCTGCGGATTGTGAGCAATGTAGTCCATGGCGTTAGCGCCACGGAAAATGACTGAGAATCCGGCTTATGCTGCAATTCATACTCCGACGTCTGGGCCTTGTCATCCCGACGTTCATCGGTATTACATTATTGACCTTTGCCTTCGTTCACCTGATCCCCGGCGACCCGGTGCTGATCATGGCCGGTGAACGCGGTATCTCCCCCGAACGTCATGCGCAGCTGATGGCCCAGTTTGGTCTCGATCAGCCGATGTGGAAACAGTACATCACTTACATCAACGGCGTGCTGCATGGCGACCTCGGCATCTCGCTGAAAAGCCGCATCCCGGTGTGGGATGAGTTCGTGCCGCGCTTTAAAGCCACGCTTGAGCTGGGCATTTGCGCCATGATCTTCGCCGTTGCCGTGGGTATTCCGGTCGGCGTGCTGGCGGCGGTGAAACGCGGCTCAATTTTCGATCACACCGCCGTGGGCATCTCGCTGACCGGCTACTCAATGCCGATCTTCTGGTGGGGCATCATGCTGATCATGCTGGTGTCGGTGCAGCTCAACCTGACGCCGGTCTCCGGTCGCGTCAGCGACACCATCTTCCTTGACGACAGCCATCCGCTCACCGGCTTTATGCTGATTGATACGCTGCTGTGGGGCGAAGAGGGCGACTTCAAAGATGCGGTGATGCACATGATCCTGCCGGCCATCGTGCTGGGCACCATTCCGCTGGCGGTGATTGTGCGTATGACGCGCTCCTCGATGCTGGAAGTGCTGGGTGAAGATTACATCCGCACCGCACGCGCCAAAGGCCTGACGCGCATGCGCGTGATCGTGGTGCATGCGCTGCGTAACGCCATGCTGCCGGTGGTCACGGTGATCGGTCTACAGGTAGGCACGCTGCTGGCGGGCGCCATCCTCACCGAAACCATCTTCTCCTGGCCGGGACTCGGCCGCTGGCTGATCGAAGCACTGCAGCGCCGTGATTATCCGGTGGTGCAGGGCGGCGTGCTGCTGGTGGCAATCCTGATCATTCTGGTCAACCTGCTGGTTGATCTGTTGTACGGCGTGGTGAATCCGCGCATCCGTCATAAGAAATAAGGGGGAATCATGTCTGCTGTTGATCCCGCAAGCGTCACCGCTGCACCGAAGCCGATGACCCCGATTCAGGAATTCTGGCACTATTTTAAACGTAACAAAGGCGCGGTTATCGGCCTGGTTTACATCATTCTGATGCTGCTAATCGCCATCTTCGCCGATGTGCTGGCGCCGCATGCTCCGGCTGAGCAGTTCCGCGATGCGCTGTTGCACCCGCCGGTGTGGCAGGAGGGCGGTAGCTGGAAGTTTATTCTGGGCACCGATGACGTCGGCCGTGACATCCTGTCGCGCCTGATGTTTGGTGCGCGCCTGTCGCTGCTGGTGGGCTGCATGGTGGTGGTGCTGTCGCTGATTCTGGGGGTGATTTTCGGTCTGATGGCCGGTTATCTCGGCGGCGTGGTGGATGCAGTGATCATGCGCCTCGTCGATATCATGCTGGCGCTGCCAAGCCTGCTGCTGGCGCTGGTGCTGGTGGCCATCTTTGGCCCGTCGATTGTCAACGCCTCGCTGGCGATTACCTTCGTCGCGCTGCCGCACTACATTCGCCTGACGCGCGCAGCGGTGCTGGTGGAAGTCAATCGCGACTACGTAACCGCCTCCAGCGTGGCCGGTGCCGGTACGCTGCGCCAGATGTTCATCAATATTCTGCCTAACTGCCTGGCACCGCTGATCGTGCAGGCGTCGTTAGGTTTCTCCAACGCCATCCTGGATATGGCCGCGTTGGGCTTTCTCGGTATGGGGGCGCAGCCGCCGACGCCGGAGTGGGGCACCATGCTCTCCGACGTGTTGCAGTATGCGCAGAGTGCCTGGTGGGTCGTGACCTTCCCCGGAGTGGTCATCCTGCTGACGGTTCTGGCCTTTAACCTCATGGGCGATGGTTTGCGTGATGCACTCGACCCGAAACTCAAGCAGTAAAGAGGCACCGAGATGGCGTTATTAAATGTAGAAAAATTGTCGGTGCATTTCGGCGACGAAAAGGCACCGTTCCGTGCGGTTGACCGCATCAGCTACCAGGTAGAACAGGGCCAGGTCGTCGGGATTGTCGGCGAGTCCGGCTCCGGTAAATCGGTCAGCTCGCTGGCGATCATGGGGCTGATTGACTATCCCGGCCGCGTGAAAGCGGAGAAGCTGGAGTTCAATCAGCGCGACCTGCAGCGCATCTCCGAAAAAGAGCGCCGCCAGCTGGTGGGCGCAGAAGTGGCGATGATCTTCCAGGACCCGATGACCAGCCTCAACCCGTGTTACACCGTGGGCTACCAGATCATGGAAGCGCTGAAGGTGCATCAGGGCGGCAGCAAGCGCACGCGGCGTCAGCGTGCCATCGACCTGCTGGAGCAGGTGGGCATTCCCGATCCGGCGTCGCGGCTTGATGTCTATCCGCATCAGCTGTCTGGCGGCATGAGCCAGCGCGTGATGATCGCCATGGCCATCGCCTGTAAGCCGAAGCTGCTGATTGCCGATGAGCCGACCACGGCGCTCGACGTAACTATTCAGGCGCAAATCATCGAACTGCTGCTGGAGTTACAGAAGCAGGAAAACATGGCGCTGATCCTGATTACGCACGATCTGGCGCTGGTGGCCGAAGCGGCGCAGCACATCATCGTGATGTACGCCGGTCAGGTGGTGGAGAGCGGCAAAGCGGTGGATATCTTCAAAGCGCCGCGTCACCCGTATACGCAGGCGCTGCTGCGTGCGCTGCCGGAGTTTGCCGCCGACAAAGCGCGGCTGGCGTCGCTGCCGGGCGTGGTGCCGGGCAAGTATGACCGCCCTAACGGCTGTCTGCTCAATCCGCGCTGCCCGTACGTGACCGACCGCTGCCGTACTGAAGAACCTGAGCTGCGCGATATTCCGGGCCGCCAGTCCAAATGTCACTTCCCACTGGATGATGCCGGGAGACCGACTTATGAGTCTTGATAACACGAAGCAGGATTACCTGCTGCAGGCGATTGACCTGAAAAAACACTATCCGGTGAAAAAGGGCCTGTTCGGCCAGGAGCGCCTGGTGAAGGCGCTGGACGGCGTCTCCTTTAACCTTGAGCGTGGCAAAACGCTGGCGGTAGTGGGCGAATCCGGCTGCGGTAAATCCACGCTCGGACGCCTGCTGACGATGATTGAAACGCCGACCGCCGGCGAGTTGTACTGGCACGGGCAGGATTTGCTGAAACACGATCCGCAGGCGCAAAAGCTGCGCCGGCAGAAAATCCAGATTGTGTTCCAGAATCCGTACGGCTCGCTTAATCCGCGTAAGAAAATCAGCCAGATTCTGGAAGAGCCGCTGGTGATCAACACCGCGCTGAGCAAAGCGGAACGGCGGGAAAAAACGCTGGAGATGATGGCCAAAGTGGGCCTGAAAACCGAGCACTACGATCGCTATCCGCACATGTTCTCCGGCGGTCAGCGCCAGCGTATCGCTATTGCGCGCGGCCTGATGCTCGATCCGGACGTGCTGATTGCCGATGAGCCGGTCTCGGCGCTCGACGTCTCGGTGCGCGCTCAGGTGCTCAACCTGATGATGGATTTACAGCAGGATCTCGGCCTTTCCTATGTGTTCATCTCGCATGACCTGTCGGTGGTGGAGCACATCGCCGACGAAGTCATGGTGATGTACCTCGGACGCTGTGTGGAAAAGGGCAGCAAAGAGGCGATCTTCAGCAACCCGCGCCATCCGTATACTCAGGCGCTGCTGTCGGCCACGCCACGCCTCAATCCGGACGAACGCCGCGAGCGCATCAAACTGACCGGTGAGCTGCCGAGCCCGCTGAATCCGCCGCCGGGCTGTGCGTTCAACGCACGCTGCCGCCGTCGTTTCGGTACCTGCGTGCAGCTGCAGCCGAAACTGAAGCAGTATGGTGAGCAGCAAATCGCCTGCTTCGCCGTCGACCAGGATGAGAATCAGCCGGTGGCGATGCCGTAATTACGGCCAGCCAGTGCGAAAGGCTCCTGCGGGAGCCTTTGTTATTGGTGGCCTGATACATGAGTAAAATTAACCTGACGTGTCTTAATCGCCTGCGATGGCAGAAATGTATTACGCGACTGAATCTTTAAATCGCTGGTCCTGAACCACAGCGAAAAGGTTAAGGCAAATTCTGAATCCGTGCCGCATTGTGTGAGCGCCGTCACGGCCAGAGATAACTGCACATTTCAATAGTAAGTTGTTTATTATCAGTGTATTAGCTTAATTATCTTCCGGCTGCTATTTCCGTTAATCGATTTTTATTAATCCTGCTCAATTAATCAGTGCATGCTTTTTGCATCTGTATATTTTCAATCTTTCAGATAAAACTCTTTTGTCGAATCTGCGGTTTTAATAATCAGAATTCTCTCACCGTGTCTTAACGTGTGTGTTATATTCGCGGAAATTACCCCTCCGCTTTAACAGGCTCTGATCATGAAGAACTACGACGATCTGCAGCGTTTCCAGGAAAAAACGCAAACGCTGGACATTGCTTTTAAGGATATGTCCGGGCAATCGCTGGAAGCCGATCACAGCCAGTGGGCGATCATCCGTCAGCTGGCGACGGATGATGAGCCGGAGCTGGGTAGCGGCCAGCGCGTCGATCTGCCGCAGCCGCAGCCGATTCGCGGCGATGAGTTTGTCGCGCCGCCACAGGCTCTTAATCCGGCGCCCGTCGCCCGCAGTGAAAAGGCATCGCTGCTGCAGAGCCTCGCCGCCAGCGCGCCGGCACCCGATACAGAAACACCGCGCAGCGCGCTGTTTCCACCGGCAAGCAGCGCGCCCACTGCCGCATCCGTGTCGTCGCTGGCACCGGCAGCCACGCACGTAGCGCGTCAGGCGGCCACTTCACTGTTCCCACCGCCGCCGGTCAGCGCGCCGGTCGCTGAACAGGCGGTCGCCCCTGCTGCCGCAGCACCGGCCACTGCGCCCGCCGTGGTGCAGCCGGAGCCTGCTACGCCCTCGCGCTTTGGCGCACTGTTCCGCTCGCGTGCGGCGGAACCGGTTCATTTATCTAAAGAAACACTGCTCAAACCGTTACTGGAGAAGATCGCGCTATGCCATTAGTTTGTGTGTGCTCGCCAAAAGGGGGAGTAGGAAAAACCACCATGGCGGCCAACCTGGCCTGGAGTCTGGCGCGTGCCGGCAGCAAAGTGCTGGCGATCGATTTTGACGTACAAAATGCGCTGCGCCTGCATTTTGGCGTACCGCTGCACGACAGCCGCGGCTTTGTGGCGCGCTCGGAAGAGCAGGCTGACTGGAGTCAGTCGATCCTCACCACCGGCAGCAACATCTTTGTCATGCCTTACGGTGAGGTGACTGAAGCGCAGCGTGAGCGCTTCGAACACAACCTGGCGCACGATGCCCATTTCTTAAAACGCGGCCTGGATACCGTCCTGAATTATCCGGGTCTGGTGATTATTGCGGATTTTCCGCCAGGGCCCGGTCCGGCGCTGAAAGCCATGCAGGCGCTGGCCGATATGCATTTAGTGGTGATGCTGGCGGATACCGCCTCGGTGGCGCTGCTGCCGCAAATTGAAAACCATCGCATGATTGGCCAGCCATTAAATAATCAGCACGGTCATTATTTCGTGCTCAACCAAAGTGATAATCGCCGGAATATCAGCCGTGAAGTGACCGCATTTATGCAGCAGCGGCTGGGCGATAATTTACTCGGCGTGGTGCACCGCGATGAAAGCGTGGCTGAGGCCAATGCCTCGCAGCAGTCAATCTATGATTTCAGCCCGGCTTCAGCAGCGGCGTTTGATATTGAACTGGTGGCAAAACGGGTGGCGAATATCCTGAATATCAACGTAGGCAACGGCGAAGTTCAGGCACCGATCCGCAGTCATTATTAACAAGCCCGGCCGCCAGCGGCCTGGTTCAAATAATAACAACACAGCTTCTTCAGGGTGAATCATGAGTAAACTCGGGTTTTACCTGCTGCTGCTGGTGCTTGCACCGGTCGCTGCGGTAATCGTCATCACGCCTATGGACAGCCAGAAACAGTATATTTTTGGTTTGATCAGTATTGGCATGATGTTTTTACTGGGCTTCAGTAAAAGCCGTAAAATAACCATTGTGATGGTTTTTCTTTCCGCGCTGATGTCGACCCGATATATCTGGTGGCGCACCACGGAAACGCTGCAGTTTAATTCCGAGATTGAAGCGATTCTCGGTATCGGCTTATATCTGGCCGAGCTGTACGTGTGGCTGATCTTAATTCTCGGCTTCCTGCAAACCAGCTGGCCATTAAAACGCACCATCGAACCGCTGCCGGATGATACCCGCTTGTGGCCGACGGTCGATGTCTACGTGCCGACCTATAACGAAAGCCTCGACGTGGTGCGGGATACCGTGCTGGCGGCGCAGTGTATCGACTACCCGCGCGATAAGATCAAAGTTTACCTGCTGGATGATGGCAAACGCAGCGAGTTCGCGGTATTTGCCGCCGACGTTGGCGTCGGCTATATCACGCGTGACGATAACCGCCACGCCAAAGCCGGCAACCTCAATCACGCCATGAAAATCACCAAAGGCGAGCTGATTTGCGTGTTTGACTGCGACCACGTGGCAACGCGCACGTTCCTGCAGGCCACCGTCGGTCCGTTCCTGAAAGATCCGAAGCTGGCGCTGCTGCAAACGCCGCACTACTTTTACTCGCCGGATCCGTTCGAACGTAACCTGCGCGCCGCGCGCAGCATCCCGAATGAGGGCTCGCTGTTTTACGGCCCGGTGCAGCAGGGCAACGACAACTGGAACGCCACGTTCTTCTGCGGCTCCTGTGCGGTGATTCGCCGCAGCGCGCTGGAACAGATTGGTGGCTTCGCGGTGGAAACCGTCACCGAGGACGCGCATACCGCGCTGAAAATGCAGCGTCTCGGCTGGGGCTCGGCGTTCCTGGCAATTCCGCTGGCGGCGGGACTGGCGACCGAACGTCTGGGGCTGCACGTGATTCAGCGTACCCGCTGGGCGCGCGGCATGACGCAGATTTTCCGCGTCGACAATCCGCTACTGGGCCGTGGGCTCAAGTGGCAGCAGCGTCTGTGCTACCTCAACGCCATGCTGCACTTCCAGTTCGGCCTGCCGCGCGTGGCGTTCCTCACTGCGCCGCTGGCTTACCTGCTGTTTAACCTGAATATTATCCACTCGTCGGCGTCACTCATTTTCGCTTACGTACTGCCGCATCTGGTGATGTCGCTGTACGTCAACTCGCGCATGAACGGCAAATTCCGTTACACCTTCTGGGGTGAAATCTACGAAACCGTAATGTGCTTCCACCTGGTGATTCCGACGCTGCTGACCCTGCTGTCGCCAAAGCACGGCAAATTCAACGTGACGGATAAAGGCGGCCTGCTGGACCAGGGCTTCTTTGACTTCCACATCGTGCGGCCTCACGTCATCGTTGCCGCGCTGCTGTCGATTGGCATCGTGGCCGGCGTGGTGCGCGCCGTGGCGCATGATTACTTCGGTGTCGATCCTTACGTGATTGCGCTCAACGTCGGCTGGGCGGTGTTCAGCCTGATCATCCTGATGGCGGCGATTGCCGTGGCGCGTGAAACCAAACAGGTGCGTAAAACCATTCGTATCGAGGTGCAGATCCCGGCGGTGATTCACTATGCCAGCGGCATCTCTTCGCGCACGCAAACCAGCGATCTGTCGATGGGCGGCGCGCAGCTGGATGCGCCAGACAACCGGCATGAGCACGATGAAATCGAAGAGATCGATCTGCTGCTGAAATCGGGTGCCATCACCATTCCGGTGAGCAAGATCTCCGGTGATGAGGAGACCATTCGCCTGCGCTTTGGCGCGATGCCGCTGGCGCGCCGCCGTGAACTGGTGCGCGTGGTGCTGGCGCGGGCCGATGCGTGGATCCAGCCGGAATATAAGCAGGACAATCCGCTGGTGTCGCTCGGCACCATCATCCGTACCGTCTTTGAGCTGTTCTGGCTGAGCTGGAAAGATCGCCGTGAGGCGCGCAAGCGTGATGGCCAGGCAACGGCCAAAGAGGACAGCGCAGCATGAAAACATTGACGTACACGCTGCTGGCCAGCGCGCTGACCACCACGCTGCTGCTCGCCCCTGCCTGGGCAGAGACGCCGGCGGTAACCCAGGACAGCGCCGCGCTCTCCGACGTACCGCCGCCTCAGGGGCTGGATGGCAGTGCCGATCCGCAGCTGAAGCAGGCCGCGGGCGACGCGCCTTACACGCCGGGCGATGCAGCGCCGCTGCAGGAAAATACAGCACCCGCGCAGCCGGCAGAGTCAGCACCGCCGGCAGAGGCAGCACCGCCAGCAGCATCGGCGGCGCCTGACATCGTCATACCGCCGGTGGCTGCGGAGGCACCGGCTGCCGCTGAGCCCGCTGGCGCGCTGTTAAACCAGCCGGTGAGCAGCACCATTTCGGTGGCGCAGATGGGACAGCCGCGCGGCATCACCCTGACCGGCGGCCAGCTGCAGTCCGGTATTCTGTTTACCCTGCCGGGCGATGAGGTGATCACTAATGCGCGGCTCAACCTGTCGCTGCGCGTCTCTGCCGCGCTGGCGGCGCGCAACACGTCGCTGCAGCTGATGCTCAACGGCCAGCCGCTCGGCACCCTGCCGCTGGGTGCCAGCGACAGCGATGTCAGTGACTATCAGCTGGATATTCCGGCGGCGATGGTGGTTTCCAGTAATAACCTCAGCTTTAAAATTAACGATGCCGACAAGCTGCTGTGCGAAAAAGAGAGTGCGCAGCAATATCAGGTCACCATTCTGCCGAAAACCACGCTCAGCCTTGAAGGCCAGCAGCTCAACATCGGCACCAGCCTGCGCAACTTCCCGCGTCCGTTTATTGATGTGCAGCGCATGACGCCCGCCAGCGTGACCTTTGGTTTTGCCGCTAACGTTTCGCCGGATAGCGTCAGCGCCGCCGCGCTGGTGGCTTCCTGGCTGGGTATTCAGTCGGATTATCGTGGCATCCGTTTCCCGGTGGTGCGCGGCGATCTGCCCGAGCACAACGGTATCCTGATCGGCCATCCGGGTGACAAAATCGGCAGCGTGACTCTGCCCGCGGCGAAGGGTCCGCTGCTGCAGGTGATCGATAACCCCAACAATCCGGTGTACAAACTGCTGCTGGTGGTCGGTGCAGATGATGCCCAGCTGCGCCAGGCGGCCAACCGCCTGACCACGCAGCCGCTGGCCACCGATGCCAGCAGCCTGAACGTACCGCCGCAGCCGATTGGCACGCGCAAACCGTACGACGCACCGCGCTGGATTAACACCAGCCGCCCGGTGCGTCTCAGCGAGCTGCTGCGTAAAGATCAGAGCCTGACCACCACCGGTATCTGGCACGATGCGCTGCGGGTTAACTTCCGCGCGGCGCCGGATCTGTTCCTGTGGGACGGCGACGCGATTCCGGTCAATCTGCACTACCGTTTCCCGTCCGAAAGCTGGATCGATGAAAACAATTCGTTCCTCAACGTCACGCTGAACGGCACCTTCCTGCGCAACCTGACGGTGAACAAAGTCGGGCTACTGGAGAGCGCCTGGCACCGGCTGGGCGGGGATGCACGCCAGGAGCAGTACACGCTGAAGCTGGAGCCATACCTGATTTACGGCGACAACCAGCTGGCGCTCTACTTCAACATCAAGCCAAAGGCGGATGCGCCGTGCGGCGTGCTGCTCAACAACAACATCAAGAGCCGTATCGAAGAGGATTCGTGGATCGATCTGAGCCACACGCGCCACTTCACCATGCTGCCGAACCTGTCGTACTTCGTCGGTGCTTCGTTCCCGTTCTCGCGGCTGGCGGATTTTTCGCAGACCACGCTGCTGCTGCCGGAGGCGCCGGGTGATGCCGAGATCGCGACGCTGCTGGACATGGCCGCGCGCGCCGGTAACGCCACCGGCGTGCCGCTGGTGCAGAACCAGGTGTTATTTGGCCTGCCGAACGGTGGCACCAATCTGACGCGCCTGCAGCACAGCGATGTGCTGGCAGTGAGCACCATGCAGCACAGCGCCTTCACGCAGCAGATGCTGGCCGGCACCGCTTACCAGACCAGCGGCAACACGCTGGGCGTCAAAGAGCCGACCACCGTCGATAAGCTGCGCGGCTGGCTGACCGGTGACTGGTCTCGCCAGCAGCTGGATGCCGATCGCTACTTCTCCTCAAATGAAGCGTGGCGCGGCTTTGTCAGCTATCGCTCACCGTGGAGCGCCGATCGTCTGGTGGTGATGACGGTCGCCACCAGCGATCAGCAGCTGCTGCGTTTGCACGATGATTTGAATTCGGCGCGCATCAACGCCGGCATTCGCGGTGATACCGCCATCATCACCGATGAGAACGGCATCCGCAGCTTCCGCGTCGGGCCGCAGTTCCCGAGCGGTGAAATGCCGTGGTACATGATGGTGGTGTGGTATGCCAACCAGCACTCGGTACTGATGGCGCTGGCGGCGCTGCTGCTGTCGGCGCTGATCGGCAGTGCGGCCTGGGTGATGCTGAAGCGCCACGCGTGGCGCCGTCTCCACCCGCAAGACGATAGCCACTCCGGCCGGAAGTAAGGATAAAAATAATGAAAAAACAGCTGATAAGTGCCGGTATTCGTCAGGCGTTCCTGCTGGGCGGCGCGCTGACGTTCTCACAGCCGCTGCTGGCGGCGGAGAGCACCAATCCGGCGTTACAGGCACTGTTCGACCAGGCGGCCTACTGGCATCAGAAAGCGCATGACGATCTGGCGAAAGCCTCGCTGCAAAAAATCCTGATGGTGGAGCCGAACAATACCCAGGCGCTGTATCTGCTGGCGCTCTATTCACAGCAAAGCGGCAGCGCGGCCGATGCAGCACAATGGCGCGCCCGCCTGAGTGCGGTATCGCCCAACGACCCGCATCTGACGGAGCTGGACAACGCGCGACAGCTGCAGAGCATTCCGCAGGCGCAGCTGTCGCTGGCGCGTCAGCAGGCGCGCAGCGGTAACATCGCCGCCGCGCTGCAAACCTGGCGTAACACCTTCAGCGGCAACGAGCCGCCGCCGAGCGTGGCGGCAGAATATTATCTAACCATGGCCGGCGACCGCACGCTGCTGCCCCAGGCGGTGGAGGCGCTGCGGCAGTTTGCCGCCGACCATCCGCAGGATACCGGCGCTCAGCTGGCGCTGGGCAAAGCGCTGACCTATCAGGAGGCGACGCGCCGCCAGGGCATTGATGTGCTGGCCAGCATGGCGGACGGTAATAAAGAGGCCGATCGCTCGCTGCGTCAGGCGCTGCTGTGGCTGGCGCCGCAGGCGTCGGACGCCGCGCTGTACCAGACCTGGCAGCAGCGCCATCCGCAGGACAGCGCAGTGGTGGATTACTACCGAAAAAATGTTGGCGGCGCGGAGAAGGGCGCGGGCTTTAGCGCGCTGAACAGCGGCGACGTCAGCGGTGCGCAGAACAACTTTGAAAAAGTGCTGCAGGCCAACCCGCAGGACGCCGATGCGCTGGCCGGTATGGGCTACGTGGCGCAGCGCGCCGGACGCTACGCCGAAGCCGCCGATTATCTGACGCGTGCCGCCCAGCTGGGCGGCGATCAGAGCCAGCAGCGTCAGCAGCAGGCGGCCGACGCCCGCTTTTATGCGCAGCTGGCGAATGCCCAGCAGGCGCTGAAAAACGGTGACAGCGCGCAGGCGCTGGCGCTGAGTGAGCCGCTGACGCAGGCCGAGGGTGAAAAAGGCGTATCGGCGAAGCTGTTCCGCGCTGATGTGCTGCGCCGCAGCAATCAGCTGCAGCAGGCGGAGCAAACCTACCGGGCCATTCTGCAGAGCGATGCCGATAACCGCAGCGCCAAAGAGGGACTGTTTTACGTGCTGCGCCAGCAAAACCGCAGCGCCGAAGCCAATACCCTGCTGGCATCATTGCCCGACAGCGTGCGCCAGAGCGTGGCACCGCGCGGTAACAGCAGCGATCCGCTGCGTGCGCAGGCAAAACGCGAGCTGGCGGCAGGCAACCGCAGTGCGGCCATCGCCACGCTTAACAGCGCCATTCAGCGCTATCCCAGCGACGGCTGGCTGCGACTCGATCTGGCGCGCATCTACCGCGCGCAGGGCGATAATTTACTGGCCGCCAACGTCATGCAGCCGACCCTGCGCAGCGGTGCCAGCACCAGCGAGCTGTATGCCGGTGCGCTCAACGCCAGCGAGAGCGGTGCCTGGCAGCAGGCCAGCCAGCTGCTGGCGCGCATTCCCAACGGCAGCAAGAACAGCGAGATGCGCGAACTGGCGCAGCGCGTGAATTTCAATCTGCAAATGGCCACCGCCGATCGCTATCTGGCGCAGGGCTCTGACGCGGCAGCGGCCAATACGCTGCGCGCGCTGGCCGCCACGCCGCCCGCCAATCCGGTCGATGCCGGTAATCTGGCACAGAAACTGGCCAAAGCCGGCGATCTCACCACGGCGGTGACGGTGGTGCGCGGCAACATGCAGCGCGGCGTGCAGGGCAACGCCGGTGATTACGCCGCGCAGGTGGCGGTACTGAATCAGGCGGGACTGACGACAGAAGCGCAGAGCTTCCTCAGCAGTCCGGAGCTGCAGGCGCGCAGTACGCCCACGCAGCTGGCCGGCATCCGCAACGGTTATCTCATCAATGAAGTCGATCGCCTGCGCGAGCAGAAGCAGTACGCCGCCGCCTATGACAAGCTGGTGGGTGCGCTGCAGCACGATCCGCAGAACCGCGATCTGATGTTTGCCATGGCGCGTCTGTATCAGTCCGGCAAGATGAACAAAGAAGCGGGCGTGGTGTATGACTATCTGTTAACGCAGGATACGCCCACTCAGGATGCGCGCACTGGCGCTATTGATGTGGCGCTGGCGCAGAACGACATCGACAAAGCGAACACCTTAACCCGCGGCCTGCGCAATGAGCAGACGCCGGATCGCCTGTTACTGCTGGCACGCGTGGCGGAAGCCAACGGCGAGCACAGCCAGGCGATGAGCTACCTGCGCAGCGCGCGCGGCCAGCTGATTGGTCTGCAGGGCGCACAGAGCGGCAGCGTGCCGACCGTCGGCGGCCTGGCGCTGGCGGACAATCCGTTTATCAACCGCAGCACCTCGCCGGTGTCCGGTTCGCCTTCCAGCTATGGCACAGTGATGCCGTGGCAAACGGCACCGGCCACCAGCAGCAGCGCGCAGGACGTCACGCTGGCGAGCACCACCCCGGCGGTACGGCAGAGCCAGACGCTGCGCCAGATTGACGAGATGATGGACAATCTGCAGGAGAAAACCGGCACCTGGGTACAGGGACAGATGCAGGTGCGCGGACGCGACGGCGAATCGGGGCTCAGCAAGCTGACCGAAGCCAAAGCGCCGCTGACCTTCTCGACCGTGCCGTTCGGCGAGTCACGCTTCGACTTTACTATGACGCCGGTGTCGCTCACCGCTGGCAGTGCGGCCGGTGATGCATGGCGTCGCTTCGGCAGCAACGCGCTGGTGCAGGGCAATGTGGTGGCATCCGGCGCGGCCAAAATAGACGACACGCCGTCTTCGTCGACCGATTCGCAAAAGGCCACCGGCGTGGAACTGAATATGGCGCTGAAGGGCGACAGCTACAAAATCGACCTCGGCAGCACGCCGCTCGGCCAGGATCTCAGTACGCTGGTGGGCGGCGTGCAGTGGTCGCCGAAGCTGACCGATTTCCTGACGCTGATCCTCACCGGTGAACGCCGCGCCATGACCGACAGCCTGCTGTCGTACGTTGGCGTGGAGGACAAGACCAGCGGCAAGCGCTGGGGGCGCGTCACCAAAAACGGCGGCAACGCCATGCTGAGCTTCGATAACGGCGACGCGGGTTTCTACGTCGGCGGTGGCGCGTACAGCTATATGGGCGAGAACGTGGCGAGCAACAACAGCGTGCAGGCCACGGCGGGCGCTTACGTGCGGCCTTACCACTACGACGACCGCGAGCTGAAGGTCGGCATGAGCCTGTCGTGGATGGATTTCTCCAAAAACCTGAGTTACTTCAGCTACGGTCAGGGCGGCTATTTCAGTCCGCAGAATTATGCCGCGGTGTCGTTCCCTGTCGACTTCAGCCGCAAGTTTGATGACCTGAAAGTCAACGTTGGCGGTTCGGTCGGCTATCAGTCCTACAGCCAGGACAAGAGCGCGTATTTCCCCAACGATCCGTCGCTGCAGTCCCAGCTGCAAAGCCTCGCCGATCAGGGCTTTGTCAAAAGCGCCTACTACAGCGGTGAGAGCAAAAACGGCATCGGCTATAACCTGCACGCCGGTGCCGATTATAAGATTAATAAAGATGTCACCATCGGCGGCCAGCTCGGCTATGACACCTTTGGCGATTACAACGAAAGCACAGCCAATCTGTACTTCCGTTATCTGTTTGGAGATAACTAATGAGTGATCAACCGGGTGCACGCATCAGCCATCCGTATCAGCCGGGCTGGTTTGATCTGGTCAGCGTGATGATTGAGAGCATGCTGGACAACGCTGGCGCGGAGGCGGAAGCCTTCCTTAACGGCGTGGGCGAATTGCTGGCAACGCGCTATCCTTTGCCGGAGGCGCGTACGGTGCAGGATCTGGAGCGCGAAATTAATCTTCAGCTGGCGCGCTTTAACTGGGGCTTTGTTCAGCTACAGCCGCAGCAGAACGCGATTATGCTTGAGCACCATGCCCTGCCGCAGGGCGACAGCCAGCTTGATGCAGAACGCTGGCAGCTGGCGCTGAGCGCAGTGCTGGCCGGCGTGTACGCGCAGTGGCTACGTGCGCAGGGTGGTAGCGCGGCGGTACCGCTGACGCTGGTAAAAATCGACGGCGGCACGCTGCATTATCGATACCAATAGGAAGCTGTGATGAGAGTGATGCGGTTCTGGCGTCAGTGGATGCTGTGTTTCATGGTGATATTTTTCAGTGCTCAGGCGGCCGCCGATGGCTGGAGCAGTTACAAAAGCCGCTTTATGAGCAGCGACGGCCGCATCAGCGATACGGCCAACAACAACGTCAGCCACACCGAAGGTCAGGGCTACGGCATGCTGCTGGCGGTGGCGTATAACGATCGCGCCACCTTTGATTTGCTGTGGCAGTGGACGCGTACCCATCTGCGCAATCCGCAGAATGACCTGTTCTACTGGCGCTATACGCCGGGCGCAGCCGATCCCATCGCCGATAAAAATGATGCTTCGGACGGGGATGTGCTGATCGCCTGGGCGCTGCAGCGCGCGGCGCAGAAGTGGGGCGGTGATTATCAGCAGGCGTCGGATCGCATTCAGCGCGCGGTCATCAAGCTAACGGTGATCGACTACGCCGGCCGCAAGGTGATGCTGCCGGGCGCGCAGGGCTTCAATAAAACCAGCTATGTGGTGCTTAACCCTTCCTATTTCCTGTTCGCCGCATGGCAGGAGTTTGCGCAGCACAGCCATCTGCGCGTGTGGAACACGCTGATTGATGATGGCCTTGCGCTGCTGGGCGACATGCAGTTTGGCAAAACCGGCCTGCCGCTGGACTGGGTGGCGCTGAACGCCGATGGCTCCGTCGCGCCGGCGGTCGGCTATTCCAACCGCTTCAGCTATGACGCGATTCGTATTCCGCTGAATATCTGGTGGTACGATCCGCAAAGCCTGCGGCTGGTGCCCTTCCAGCGCGTCTGGCAGGGCTACGCGCGCGACACCACGCCAGCGTGGTTTGATGTGCTGGCCAATACCCCGGCACCTTACAATATGGAAGGTGGCCTGACCGCGGTGCGCGACCTGACGCTCAACCAAACCGGCTACCTCAGCGACCGCTTAGCGCCGGAGCAAAACTATTTCTCCGCCAGCCTGCAACTGCTGACCTGGCTGGCTTATCAGGAGAAGCGATAGTCGAATGCTGCCTGCTCGAGGCGGGATTTATGCCGGTGCGTCTCAATGCGCACCCTGAAAAAAACACGCAACTATCTTGTAGGGTCGCCATTTATGGCGACCTTTTCATTCCCGTGTGCTTATTTAAAATCCGCATACGGTTCCAGTGGCTGTGGTGGCATATCCATATCGCCGTTCCAGCCGGCCATTGAATAGCGCACATACAGCAGCCCGTGGCTTGGGGTGTAATCTTTCGCCTGCTGAATGTCCATGGCCAAACCCAGCGACCAGTGCGGCGTGATGCGCCGTTCTATCAACGCCTGCACGGTATAGCCGAAACCGCGTCCGGAACTGCTGTCCGATGACGGATTGCTGGCCAGCGTAAAGCCTGGATTCACCGGGTAGCGCGCCTGAGCGTCGGTGGTTGACTGTGACCACGACACCGAACCGCCGAGTTCATACGACCAGTTTTCCGTGCGCTGACGCCAGGTCAGCGGCACCGCCAGCGAGAAGTAGCGCTGCGGGCTGTAATAGCCGCCCTGGCCAAAGGTGTAGTCGCTCAAATCTTTCTGATAGTGCCACAGCATACTGTTCAGGCCGATGGTGGCGCGCTGGTTGTCGCTATTGATCAGCTTGTAGTAATAGCCTGCCATTAGCCGTTCGCGGCTGTTGTCCGCCACGTTTTCACCGCTGATTTGATGGGCGCTGAGATCGGCCCACACCCCGTGCGCGCCGCCCCGATCGTAGCTCAGGCCGATGCCGCCGCCGGTCGCGACGACGCCGCCCCAGTTTTTGCCGCCGTTAGTGGCCGGATCGCGCGCGCCGGCGTAAGCCAGCAGCGAACTGGAGATCGGGCGACGTGAAGCGGTAAAAGTCACCCCGAGATCGTCGATGTCGGTTTTCCAGCTTACGCCGCCGACCCAGTTAGTGACGGTAAAACCGAGCGGCGTGGTGCCGATATCGGCTGACCAGCGATCGTTGTGCCAGCCGACGCCCAGCGCGGTGCCTTCGTCCCGCTGGGTGAAATCGCGCCGGCAGCCCCCGGCGTTGGCGTCGTTACAGCTGCCGAACTGTTCACTATGGCTGCCATCAGTGGTGGAAAATGTTCCGGCAGAAACCTGTACGTGATCAACGCGCACAAAGCTGCGGCCATCGGCCAGCGGGGTTTCCGCCTGCAGCATGGTGGTATGGGCGGTAAAGTCGGAGGTGCCTCCGTTGCCCTTATCGCGCGAGTAGTCCTGTTCCAGCGTCACGGTGGTGTCCTGCTGGCGATACAGGTCAGCGGCGTCGCTGCGGATGCTGCGCTTCAGCCAGTCGTCCTGGGCCTGCGTGCGCGTCAGCCGGGTATAGCGGGCGTTATCGTCTGGCAGCGCAGGTGTGATGCCGCTGGCGACCATGGCCGCGCGGTAATCCTGCTGTGCCAGCGCGGGCTGGCGCTGCTGTCTCTCCAGCCGCGCGGCATCACGCAGCACCAGCGCTTTTTCCTGTGACGGCGCGACAGCAGCGGCGCGGGTTTTCAGCGCGCTGAACAGCTGCTGCGCTTTGAGGAGATCGCCGCTGTTTTGCCAGGCGAGTGCCACGCGCCGGCCGCTGTTCAGGCTCTGCTGCGCCACGCTGTCCGGCAGGCTGTGCAGCGCTGCGCGCGCTTCGGTGGTGCGCTGCAGCGCCAGCAGCGCCTCGATGCGGCCGAGCGCGGCATCGTTGTTGCTGGCGTCCTGCTGCAGCACCTGCTGATAACCGGCCAGCGCTGTTGTGGCATCGCCCCGCTCCAGCGCCCAGTCGGCCAGCGTAATATCGCGGCGCGACGAGGCCGGCTGCTGTTGCAGCAAGCGGATGGCGGCGGCTTCATCACCGCGGGCGCGTAGCTCCCCGGCACGCCCGAACGCCTGGTTTTGCGCCAGGCGGTCCGCCAGTTCATGCATGTTGCTGTCCCAGCGGGCGGTGGGTAAACGGTGCAGCGTGGCCAGCGCGGCGGCATTGTCGTCGCCGGATGACTGCCACAGTGCCGTGGCATACAGCGCGGCTGGCTGCTGCGGCTGCTGGCGCACCATCGCGGCCATTACCGCCGCGCCTGCCTGGTTGTCACCGCTGCTGCGTAGCGCATTGGCCAGCCGCCAGGCCAGCCAGACATCATCCGGTCGCGCCTGAGCCGCCTCACGGTATTTCGCTACCGCCTGCGGCCATTGCTGCTGCTGCGCCAGCGTGTCTGCGTCGGCCAGCAGGCTCTCAATACGTAAATTGCTCAGGCGCTGCTGCGCCGTGCCGTTGCTGCGGTCAAGGCGCAGCGCCTGCTGCCAGTACTGCCGGGCTAACGCGCTGTTTTTGCGCGCCTGCGCCACATCACCGAGGCCGATGAACGCCCAGCTGTCATTACTGTCGATGGCCTGCGCGCTGCGGTACTGCCGTTCAGCGCCGGATAAATCCCCCTGCTTCAGCGCTGTGTCGCCGCTGTCGATGGCCAGCCAGTAACGATTGGTCTGTAACAGGGACTGCCACTTGCCGATTTGCGTGCTGGCCTGGCCCGCCTGAATCGCTTTCTGTAGCCAGCTGATGGCGGCGGCACGGTGACCGGCACGCGCCTGCGCCTGGCCCATGGCACCGAGCAGTTCGGCGTCGTCCGGATTGGCCTTCAGCGCCGCCTGTAATGCGCCGATTGCCGCTGCGCCGCCGCCAGCTTCGACCAGCGCCAGGCCGCGCATGCGCTGGCGGAAGGCCGGATCGGCCAGCATTTTTTGCTGACGCGCCAGCTCATCCGCTCCGCGCTGTTGCGCATCGCCGCTGGTGAACACCTGCAGATACTGCTGCAGGCTGGCAACGCTGCGCTCGCTTACCGGCTGGTTCTGGATCTGCTGCAGCCACAGTTCAGACGCGGCATCGCGGCCGCCGTCGCGGTTGGCCAGCTGACGCAGCTGGGTCACCGCCTGATCCGGCTGATTATTATCAAACGCCATGCGCGCCAGCTGTAGCTCGACGCCGATATTGCCCGGATAACGCTGCTCCAGCGCCTGCAACTGACGCCAGGCGAGCGGCTGCTGGCCCGGCAGGCGCGCCACCAGTCGCCAGTACTCCAGTTCGGTGTTTACATCGGGAAAGACGCCGTGAAACAGCGCATCCCACGCTACTTTGGCCTCCGACAGCCGTCCGGCGGTGGCCAGCAGCCGCGCCTGCTGCAGCTGCTGACGTCCTTCGGGGCTCATCAGGCGCAAACCTGCCGCAGATTCGCGTGTGGCGGCGTCATCCGGCGCAGCCTTTTGCAGCGCATCGAACAGTTGCTGCGCTTTGGCCTGATCGCCCTGACGCAGCGCCATACGAATGCGCGCCGCCAGCACCTGCGGGTTATCCGGATCGATTTTTTCCAGCCGGTACAGCGACTGCTGCACCAAATCGTATTTGTTGGTGGATTCGCCGGTACGAATCTGCATCAGCAGCCACGCTACCGGTGCCACCTGCGGACCGGGTGCGGCCGCCACGCTGCCGGCCAGCGCACTGGCGATCAGCAGCGCAAGCGGTAACTTATTCATCGTCATCCAGCTCAGCCAGGCGACGACGGCTCACCATGCGCATCAGGCGCCAGGCCATCAGGGCGAACAGGATCACCACCAGCACGGCACACACGGCCAGCCATACCGGATGGGTGGCCAGCAGATTCCACAGCCGCTCCCACCACGGCAGATGCCCGACAAAGTAGGTATCGCCCACGCGCACGCTGTTGACGCCGGACTCCCGGACGATGCTGACAGAACCGAACATCGCCGCGCGTTTGCCGCTGTCGCGCAGCGCTGCATTCAGCAAATCCCAGCCGCGCGGGCTGTCAGCCAGCAGCGCGACCACGCTGCGCTGATCGTGAAACGGCGACTGGAAGCCAACCAGAGCGCCGAGCGGACCGCGCGAACTGATGCCGGTCTGGCTTTCGGCGGTGCGCTCGCTGGCTGACAGTGGCACGTTGGGCGCGCTGCCCGGGCGCGATGGCATGTTGAGGGTGCTGCGCGTGCGATCCACCAGCAGATTGATCGCCGTCTCCGCCTGCAGATCCGGCGGAATGCTGCCGATCAGCAGCAGATCGGCATCGTGGTCTTTCGCGTTGCGCCAGTCATCGCTCATCTGCACGCGCAGTGCCGGATAGCCGGTTTGGGCGCCGATCGCCCCCAGCGCGTCAAGCAGCGTACTGACTTCGCCGCTCTCCGGTTTTGCCGGCACCAGCACCAGGGTTTGCGCCAGATCGGCGAAGCGGCTGAACGGGAAGCCAGCGCTGGCAAACGCGCCGAGCGAGGGCATTTCGATGTAGTGACGATAGCCGGAGAAATCGATGCTGGAGCGATCGTCGATCACCGCATGATGCGCGACGGGGGTGACGGTCTCACAGCGGCCATCGGCAGTGCCGCCGATAAAGGTATTGGCGTAGTCAAAATCAAAGCGCAGCTGGTTCACCACACCGAGACGCAGTGCCGGAATGGTCAGCTGACGGCTGTTGTCCTGCAGGCCCTGCATCAGCGGAATGCGCATCAGCTGCTGGCCCGCGCCATCTTTACTGGTCAGCGGATAATCCTGCATGAACTGGTTATTGAGATGCACCGCCAGCCGTGAGCCGTCCTGCTGCACCGGTGAGGTGTAGCGATAGATCAGGTCCATATCAATGCCGCGTGCGCGCACCAGGAACAGATCCGGCGGCAGGTTGAGCGTCAGGCTAATCGGGTTGGGTTGCAGGCCATCAGCCTGCAGCTGGTTCTGATACTGCGTCAGTTCACCAAAGGTGGTGCGGCGATCGGTGCGTACCCAGTTTGGCGCATCGTACGGCTGGCGCGGGGCCAGCAGTTTCACGCTGTCGATGGTGGCGCGCTCGCCGCGCAGCAGCAGTTCACCCTGCGCAATGCCCTCTACTGCGGTGATCAGATCGTTATCGTCGCGGCCGAGAATCAGCAGCATCTTCTGATAGGGATTGTCCGGCTGGCTGACCATTTCCACGGTGGGTTTGTCCACCGGCGGCAGCGTTTGCAGGAAGTCCGGCCGGCGATCGTTAGTGGCGAACACCACCGCATGCTGTCCTTCCGGCAGCTGGTTATACAGCACCGGGAAGGACTGGCCGCGCCACTGCGCCTGGCTACCGAACCACGAGGCCAGCAGGCCTGCCGCACGCTGTTGCTGCACATCCGGCTGGCCGCTGAAGACCATCGGCAGCTGCAGCGGCCGGTTGTCGCGCGCGTCAAAGAATGGCTCCGGGAAATGGGAGAGATCGTTTTTCAGCGGCAGCTTCTGCAGCGTCAGGTCCAGTTTGCTCGCTTTACCGATATCCAGCCAGATGGTGCTGTTGGCCGGATTTTCACACACGTTGGCGTAGTGGCCGACCAGTTCCAGGCGGATGCGGTTAAAATCGCTAATGTAGCGCGGGTCGATCGCCAGCTGCGTCTGGTTCTCTTTGCCGAGCTGATCGGCGGTGACGGTGACCAGTCCCACCAGTTCATCGTTGAGATACACCTTGAGCTGCGACTGCGTCGGCAGCAGCGCCGGCGAAGGCCGGTAGTTGAGCGTCAGCAGCGCGCGCGTGACCACTTCGTCGCTGCGCACGCCGAACTCAATCTGGCTGGTGGGGACGGTGCCGCGCAGCGTCATGCTACCCGGCGGCGGTGCCACCTGGGTAAACAGCAGCTGGCTATCGCGCAGCGGGGCGCTGGCATCGAGCGGTTGGTTCACGTCGGACAGCGGCGCAGAGGTTGCCGCAGGCGGTGCAGCAGGAAGCGCCGCCGGAAGTGCCGCCTGCGCCAGAGACGCCGTGCCCAGCAGCAGGGCGGTGAACCAACTCAGTTTTCTCGTCATGGTCATATCATCAGCTTAGGTAAAATCAGTGTTGAGCGTTGCCGGTCGCGGACGGACGTTGTGCGGCAACAGCGTTGCCAGCCAGTGCAGTCCGGCGGTCAGGCCACGGAACAGGCGGCGCAGCGGTGCCGGACCATACTCCGCCAGCCGCAAATAGCCTTTGAAGCCGAGCAGCATAATGTCCGCCAGGCTCTGCACCGGTTTATCCTCCGGAAAACCGTCCTGCCACAGCGCCCAGGTATCGGCGCGCGCAAAGGTGCACTGAATGAATTCGATGTGCTGGCGGGTGGAGAGCTGGTGCAGGCGGATACCCGCGCGGCGGCCAAATACGCGCTGTACCTGGCACGGGAAGCTGAACTCCTGCTGTCCGCGCCGCAGCAGCAGCGAGACGCTTTCGTTCTCGCGCAGTGCATCCGGCTCGCGCAGTTCGACGCCCACGCCGCCGTCAGAGTAGTCGCGCAGCGTGCACGGCAGCATATGACCATCGGCGCGTGCCAGCGCCGCCGGCATGGCGATCTCCACGCGGTGCGCTTCACGGATTTGACGCGCTTCCACCGACACCGCCACCGCGCCGCCGAGAATAATCATGTTGTAAACCACCCACACCAGACTGACCCAGATGGTGAGCAGCTCATTGGCCGGGCCGTGTGCCATGCGCCAGAAGCCCATGCCGATACCGGCAATGTTCAGCAGCACCAGCAGCATGTAGGGTTTGGTGATCACCCAGTCGAGATGACGCTCTTCTACCAGGCCCCCTTTGGCGGTCACATTGAATTTGCCTTTGTGCGGATTAAACAGCGCGACGGTGGTAGGGCGGGCGATGTACCAGGCGAGCACGGTTTCATACACCTCGCTCCAGAACGAGTGGCGCCAGCGCCCCTGGATGCGCGAGTTGGTCAGGCTGGTATGCACCATGTGCGGCAGCACGTAGATGGCGATGGCCAGCGCGGGCGCATAGATGATGTAGGCATGGCACAGCAGAAACGCCAGCGGCGCCAGCAGAAAGATCAGCCGGGGGATACCGGCAAGAAAGTGCAGCATGGCGTTGGCGTAACACAGCCGCTGTACCAGCTTCAGCCCTTTGCCAAACAGCGGATTATCGAGACGGAAGATCTGCACCATGCCGCGCGCCCAGCGGATGCGCTGGCCAATATGCGCTGACAGACTTTCGGTCGCCAGCCCGGCGGCCTGTGGAATGCGGATGTAGGCTGAGGTGTATCCACGGCGGTGCAGTCGCAGCGAGGTGTGCGCATCTTCGGTAACGGTCTCTACCGCGATGCCGCCAATCTCATCCAGCGCGCTGCGGCGCAGCACTGCGCAGGAGCCGCAGAAAAAGGCGGCATCCCAGGTATCGTTACCATCCTGCACCAGACCGTAAAACAGCGAGCCTTCATTCGGCGTCTGGCGGAAACGGCCGAGGTTGCGCTCAAACGGGTCTGGCGAGAAGAAGTGGTGCGGTGTCTGCAGCATGCCCAGCCGGTGATCTTTCAGGAACCAGCCCATGGTGAGCTGCAGGAATGAGCGCGTCGGCACGTGGTCGCAGTCAAAAATCGCCACGTATTCGCTGCGGCAGGTGGTTTTCAGCGCATGGTTGATGTTGCCGGCCTTGGCGTGTTCGTGGCTGGGGCGCACCACGTAATTGACGCCCACGCTGGCGGCAAACTCGCGAAACTCCTCGCGCGTGCCGTCATCAAGAATATAGATGTTGAGTTTATCCTGCGGCCAGTCGATGCCCAGCGCAGCATAGATGGTGGGTTTGACCACGCTGAGCGGCTCGTTGTAGGTCGGCACCAGAATATCGACGCTGGGCCAGCTGGCGATCTCCGGCGGCATAGAGACCGGCTGGCGGTTGAGCGGCCACAGCGTCTGGAAATAGCCCAGCACCAGTACCGTCCACGCGTAGGTTTCCGCGCCAATCAGCAGCAGGCCAAACGTCAGGCTGAGCGGATCGTCCCAGTTAAGGGTTTCCGTATAGCGCCACCACAGATAGCGGCAGGAGATGGTGAGCGACAGCACGATCAGCATGATGGTCACCAGCCGGCCCGGCATACGGCGCACCAGCATGGCCAGCGCCCACAGCAGCAGCACAAACACAAACTGGGTGGTGATATCAAACGGCTGCGAGATGCACAGCAGCGCCAGCAGACTGGCGGCGATCGCCACCACGATGAACAGCAACTGACGCACGCGCCGTGGCAGACGCTGCAGCCAGCGTTCGCTGCGCTGCGGCACGCCACTGTGCTCCAGCCGCGCCGGCAGCTGCGCCAGCCATTGATACAGCTGCTGGCGCCAGCGGAACAGCGAGCCAAAGGCGTTAAAACGTTTACGCTCGCTGCGCGCGCTGCCGTCCAGCGGCAGCATGATAAGCAGCCACAGGCTCTGGAGTGCATAGCGCACAATATCGAGCGAACGCGGGCGCAGCGGAGAGATATGCGGGAAGTAGCGCTGACGCTGCTGCAGCACGCGCCGCCACGCCGGCGTTTCCAGCCGCAGCAGCGACCAGGCGAGCACGCACCACAGAAGATGCAGCGCGACCGTTAACCGCCCGGCACCGTGCTGACGCGCCAGGTGCGCGCGCTGCTGCAATGCCTGCGAGGCCTGCGGCACCAGCAGCCAGCGCAGCGCATTCATGCGCCACCTCCGGCAACATGCAGCAGCAGCCAGTTGGCCAGCGTATTGATCTCTTCACTGGCCAGCGCATGCGGACGCCAGGCGCCCACTGGCTGTTTCATCATCAGCGCTTCTGCCAGCGCTTCATCGCGATGAATCACCTGTGGAATCAGTTTCTTAAGCGAGCGCAGCCACAGCTGATGCAGATCCTGCTGCAGCTGGCTATTGGCGTTGAACTGGTTAATCAGAAACAGCGTCTGCGGCGAAAAGTGCGCGCGGTGCAGGCGCAGCTGGCAGTTGGCATCCAGCGTTAACAGCTGAAGCAGCCGATCGGCGGCCGGGATGAAAGCCTGCTGCCACGGCAGCAGATCCGCCGGAAGGTCGAAAATAATCCACTGATAGCGCTGTTTCAGGGCCGGCAAAGCCTTAAGCAGCGGTTGTGCAATTTCGGCTGTCGCTGCGTTTAAGGATAAGGTCTGCTGATGCGTGAGCGTGCCAGACGGCAGGAAATCCAGCCCCGGCTGATAGCGCAGCGCGCTGTGCTGCCACGGCTGGTTATCCAGCTGCGCACGCAGCCAGCCGTGCGGCGTGTCGAGCGGCAGATTAAAGTGGGCCGCCAGTTGGTTGGCTGGCGAAAGGTCGATAAGCAGCACCGACTGCTGCAGCGCGTTTAGCGCCCAGCCCAGCGCGGCACTGAGTGCCGTCGCGCCGCACCCGCCGCGCAGCCCCTGTAAGGCGAGAACCGGCATTAGCGTGGTGACTCCGGTCCCTGCGTGCATTCCTGCAACAACGGCCAGCGCGACAGCAATTGTTGCAGACGCGCTTCACGGGCAATATCAATATAGCGAAACGCCTTCAGTGAAAAGGCGTCACTCAGGGCGTTAATATCATCCTGATCTTCGCTGCCGACAGCGATCAGTGAAAAAGCATTTTCAGTTTTCATTACTTTTTTGCCACCAAAGAAACGACAACGGATAAAGAGGGGTGATATTTTTCTTGTCGCGTATAAAACCGCAGCCAGCGATTTCTGACCCGGCAAAGTCAAACAGTCTGGCGCGTGCGCAGCTTTTTTTATTTCAGCAGTTCCAATCGTTGCCGTCTATATTAAACTAGCCTGGATTGTACAGATCGCGACGCTAATATGAAAAATCTTTATACGCTTGGCCTGCAGCAGGTACAACAGGAATTAATCGCCCTGCAGTCGCCGGGATTTTACTGGATAACCTGCCAGCGGCCCGAAGACGCACGAACGCTGTTACGTCAGGTGGTTAGCCAGCAAAAGGCGGCCACGCTGGTGAGCGCGGATGAACCCCCGCAGGCGCTGTTAACGCCCGATCCGCCCGGCGGTCCGGCACGTATTCCCTTATTTTCGCTGCCTGCCAATAAAGCCAGCC
The DNA here is from genome assembly GCF_043529865.1 of Pantoea sp. SGAir0418. Classification (NCBI taxonomy): domain Bacteria; kingdom Pseudomonadati; phylum Pseudomonadota; class Gammaproteobacteria; order Enterobacterales; family Erwiniaceae; genus Pantoea; species Pantoea sp. SGAir0418. The sequence goes on along the minus strand of NZ_CP027911.1, from coordinate 3,867,423 downwards.
TGCAACATCTGGCCAGCGATATGGCGCGCGTAATGAATAAACGTAGCGGTCTGGTCATGTTTTATAGTCAGGCGGCGCTGTGGAACAAATTATCCCCGGATGAACTGACCGTGTGGATAAAAGGCTTGCGCCGGGTTCTGTTAAAAAAACAAATGACGCTGCTAATGATCACCTGCGGAACCGCAATTATTCCCCTGCGAAATCATCTGCAGCGTTATTTTCGTCAGCTTGATGGTGTCGCCCATTTAGAATTTCAGCAGGATAGCTGGCAATATCGAATTAACTGGTGGTATTCCGCCGATAAATTGCTGGCCGACCGCGCTATCCGCCTGAACTGTATTGATAATCAGTTTATTGCGCAGGCTGAAGCCGCCGCGTCGCAGCCGCTGAGCCTCAATGATGAAAACCAGTTTCTGGCCCAGCAGGATGTGCTGGAAGGGGCGCCGCCGCTTTCTGCGCAGTGGCAACTGTTCAGCGATAACGAGAGCGTGTATGCGCGCGGGCAGCAGGCTAACGCCGCCACGGTCATCTTTAGCCTGGCCCACAATCAGGATGTGCCGACTCTGGCGAGCATGGTCCATGGTTTGCGGCGATCGCGCGGCAACGCGCTGAAAATCGTGGTGCGGGAACTCGGTACCAGCCTGCGCTACAGTGATGAACGTTTGCTGCTGGCGTGCGGCGTTAACAGCATTGTCCCAACGGCGGCGCCGCTGTCGCGCTTGCTGACCGCGCTGGAAGGCGTGCAGGGCCAGCAGTTTACCCGCCACGTGCCGGCCGATCTGCCGGCGCTGGTGCAGGCGCTACAGCCGCTGCAGCAGAAAGGCTATTTGCCGCTGGAGCGTTTCTGTGCGGCGGTACAGCAGTTGATGAACAATACGCTGCTGCCGGAAAACGACAAAGGGCTGATGGTGGCGCTGCGCCCGGTGCCGCAGCTGTCGCCGCCGCAGGTGCTGACGCTGTGTAAACCACGTCGTTTTGGCGACCTGGTGACGCTGGTTGACGATCGGCTCTATTTATTCCTCTCTTCCTGCCGCTTTAACGACCTGGACATTGCCCTGAAATCGATATTTTCCCTGCCGCACGACGAGCTGTTCAGCAACCGCATGGTGTGGTTTGCCGACAATCAGATTTTGTCGGAGGTGAATAAAGTGCGGCAGCTGACGCCGGTGGCGCAGTTCGAACCGCTCAGGGTACCGGCCGCTGCGCAACCAGCCGCGCCGGCAGCGGCCGCGCCGCGCAGCCCTCAGACGCCGCAGCCAATCATCATCGACCTCGGGGAGCCGCACGTATGACGCTGATGGATGGTGTGCAGGTGGCGATCCTGCTGTTACTGATTTTGCTGTTCCTGAAATCGCTGTGGCGACGCTGGCTGCCGCAGCGCAGCACCAGCCTGCTGATGCGCCTGTTACCTGCCCGCGCCCTCAAATCGGAAGGGCAGTGGCAACGCCAATCGACCAAAACGGATAAACATGGATAACACACCTTCGACGCTGCACGCGGCGCGCTGGCGCGGCCTCGGCGGCTGGAACTTTTACTTTCTGATCAAATTTGGTCTGTTGTGGTACGGCTATCTCAACTTCCATGCACTGAGTAATCTGGTGTTTCTGGCGTGGCTGCTGTTTCCGCTGCCGTCAGCGCGGCTGTATCGTCTGCGCCAGTGGGTTTCGCTGCCGATTGGCTTCGCGCTGTTCTGGCACGATACCTGGCTGCCGGGTCTGAACTCGCTGCTCAGCCAGGGAAGCCAGGTGGCGGGATTCTCGCCGGCCTATCTGCTGGATTTGCTGCAGCGCTTTATTAACTGGGAGATGATCGGCGCGGCCTTTGTGCTGCTGGTGATTTACCTGTTCGTGGCGCAGTGGATTCGCGTCACCGTGCTGGTGTCGCTGGCGCTGATCTGGCTGAACGTGCTGACGCTCGCCGGCCCGGCGGTCAGCCTGCTGCCCAGCAAAGCCGCCGCACCGCCGGTGGCGCTGAACGACAAACCGGCCGCCAGCTCGGCCGCGGCGGGACTCGATCAAAGCGCACCGCCCACCAGCGCCAACCTCACCGCGTGGCTGAATCGCTTTTACGACAGCGAACGCCAGCGCGTCACGCACTTCCCGGATGCGCTGCCCGCCGATTCCCAGCCGTTCGATATTCTGGTGATCAACATCTGTTCGCTGGCGTGGTCGGACATTGATGTGGCGCAGCTGCGCGACCATCCGCTGTGGAAGCACTTTGATATCGTGCTGAACAACTACAACTCTGCCACCGGCTACAGCGGTCCGGCCGGTATTCGCCTGCTGCGTGCCAGCTGCGGCCAGACCTCACACAGTAACCTGTATAAAGCCACCGACCAGCGCTGCTATCTGTTTGATAATCTGGCGAAGCTTGGCTTTAAGCAGCAGCTGATGATGGACCATACCGGCGTGTTCGGTAACTACCTGAAAGAGCTGCGCGAGGACGGCAACATGCAGGCGCCGCTGATGTCGCAGGCCGGGATTGCGCCAGAGCTGACGTCTTTTGATGGTTCGCCGGTGTACAACGACGGGCAGCTGATGCAGCGCTGGCTTGATGACCGCAGCAAAAGCAGCGATGCGCGCAGCGCCACCTTCTACAACCTGATTCCGCTGCACGACGGTACGCGCGAGCTGGGCAGCACCCGTACCGCCGAGTGGCAGCCGCGCGCACGGGTGCTGTTCGACCAGCTCGATACCTTCCTGACCAATCTGGAGAAGTCGGGACGCCGGGTGATGGTGCTGGTGGTGCCGGAACACGGTGCGGCACTGCAGGGGGATAAAATGCAGATGTCCGGGCTGCGCGACATTCCGAGCCCGGGCATCACCCACGTGCCGGTTGGCATTAAATTTGTGGGCATGAAAGCGCCGCATCAGGGCCAGCCGCTGACCATCGATACGCCTGTCAGCCTGCTGGCGATTTCCGAGCTGGTGTCGCGGGTGGTGGACGGTCAGGTGTTTAACGCACCGAACGTCAACATGTCGGTGCTGGCGGATAACCTGCCGCAGACGCCGGTGGTGTCGGAAAATGATAACGCCGTGGTGATGATGTATCAGGGCAAACCGTGGATTCGCCTTAACGGCGGCGACTGGGTAGCCTATCCGCAGTAAAACCTGAGCGGCAAACGGTGCGGGCTGGCGCGCACCGTTTTGTCTCTGCGCCGCTAATGGCTGACAAAATGCTGAAACCGCGCGCAAAGCGGGGCAGTTGCGTGATTTTCGCCTTTATCCCGGCGCAAAAAAATGCTGACCTGGGATATACTTGCTGCGCATTCCGGCAACTGTCACGGCCCCCGGCGGCCAGGAGAGGTTTTGTTGCGCGTCAGTCGTTCGTTAACGATAAAGCAGATGGCCACCGTGTCCGCCGTGGCGCTGGTCACTATCTGTATTTTTATCGTCATCCAGTTATTCCATTTTGTGCAGCAGCGCAGGGTGGATTACGCCCAGCAGATGGAGAACGTCGCGCATACCGTGCGTCAGCCGCTGTCCGAAGCGGTGCTCAAAGCCGATATCCCGCAGGCCGAACGCATTCTGAATACCCTTAAGCCGGCGGGCATTCTGTCGCGCGCCGATGTGGTGCTGCCGAACGCCTTCCAGGCGCTGCACGCCGACTTCGCGCCGGAGAAGCCGGTGCCGCGCTTTGTCGCCCGGCTGTTCGAACTGCCGGTGCAGATTACGCTGCCGCTCTATTCGGTCGAGCGCAGCGGGCTGCCGAAGCCGATTGCCTATCTGGTGCTGCAGGCTGATTCGTCGCGCGTTTATCAGTTCCTGCTCAGCACGCTGTCCACCATGATCACCACCTATCTGCTGCTGGCGCTGATTCTGTCCGTGGCGATCAGCTGGTGTATCAACCGGCTGATCGTGCATCCGCTGCGTAATATTTCGCGTGAGCTGCAGGAGCTGCCGCCGCCCGCCATTCTCACTCATAAGCTGGCGCTGCCGCACAATCATCGCGACGATGAGATCGGCATGCTGATTCGCAGCTACAACCGCAATCAGCAGGTGCTGGAGTCGATTCACGATGAGATGAGCCGGCTGACCACCCATTTCGCGGTGACCGATTTACCCAACCGCGCGCTGTTTCTGGCGCTGCTTGATCAGCACATCCGCCATCGCCACAGCCAGCAGCCGTGGGGGCTGATGGTGATCCGCATCGAAACCCTGCAGGAAGCCAATGGCGTCCTGAGCGATGAGCAGCGCGATACGCTGATGCTGACGCTGGTGGAAAAAATCCGCAGTACCATTGATGACCATACGCTGCTGGCACAGACCGGACCGAGTGACTTTGCGCTACTGATGAAGCGCGCGCACAACCCGTTTCGCGCCATGCGGCTGGCGCGCAACCTGATGCTACGCATCAACCAGCCGGTGAACCTGTATCAGCTGCAGCTGCGCCCTAACGCCAGCATTGGCCTGGCGCTGCACGATGACAACACCGTGTCCGCAGGCGAACAGCTGGCGCGCGCCACGTCGGCGATGATGTCGGCGCGCCATCAGGGTAAAAACCAGATTCTGTTCTTTGACCCGGCGCTGACCGAGCGGGCGCAGAAGCGCTTAACCCAGGAGCACGACATCCTGCAGGGCCTGCAGGATGGCCAGTTTGCGCTCTATCTGCAGCCGCAAATCAATATGGCCACCGGCGAGCTGGCCGGCGCAGAAGCGCTGCTGCGCATGCGAATGCCGGACGGCAGCTATGGTTTATCTGAAGAGTTCATCGCCAGTGCCGAAGAGATTGGCGTCATCTCCGCGCTCGGCCGCTGGGTATTTGAAGAGGCGTGCCGCATTATCGCTGGCTGGCAGCGCCACGGCATCAATCTTCCGCTTAGCGTGAATATCTCCGCAGTACAGCTGCGCGATGCCAGCGTGGTGAGCCACCTGCAGGGGCTGCTGGAGCGCCATCGCATTGCGCCGGGTAACTTCGTGCTGGAGATCACCGAAACCGCGCAGATTGGCGATGCTGAACAGGCGATGGCGCTGCTGCGCTCGCTGCAGCAAACCGGGGTGGCGGTCGCGCTGGATGATTTCGGCATGGGCTACTCCAACCTCAACTACCTGCATCAGTTCAAAGCGCTGCCGGTTAATAAGCTAAAAATGGATCGCAGTTTTGTCGCCGCGCTGCCGGATGATGACACCATGGTGCGCATCGTGGCGGCGATTGCCGATATCATCCACCTCGACGTGATAGCCGAAGGCGTCGAAACTGCCGAGCAGCGCGACTGGCTGCTGGCGCGCGGAATTACCATTGGGCAGGGCTACTTATATGCTGAAGCCCTGCCGTTATCGGTGTTTAACCAGCGCTGGCTGGCCAGCTCGTCACCGTCTGAATAATCACCTTATTTATTGATTTTCCTTGCAGAATTGCACCGTTATGGGGTGCTGAAGCGTTTCAGTTCATAGTTAGAGTTTTGTAACTTTTGTAAGGAATGTAAGGGTATACTAATCCTGTTAACAGAGTGTTATTTTCCTCGCCATCGGTAAGGTCATACGCTTCCAGGCGGCTTGCCGCATGCGTTTCTCCATAACAATGGCGGTGAATGCCGTCTATACCTGGACACCTGTTATGAAACTGTTCAAAAGCCTCTACTTTCAGGTACTGGTTGCCATCGGCATCGGCGTCCTGTTAGGCCACTACTACCCTGAGTTAGGCGCGCAAATGAAGCCGCTTGGCGATGGCTTCGTTAAGCTGATCAAGATGATCATCGCCCCCGTGATTTTCTGTACGGTGGTGACCGGTATTGCCGGCATGGAGAGCATGAAAGCAGTTGGACGGACCGGCGCAGTAGCGCTGCTCTATTTCGAAATTGTCAGCACCATCGCGCTGATTATCGGTCTGGTGGTGGTCAACGTGATCCAGCCGGGCGCGGGAATGAACGTCGATCCGGCGACGCTGGATGCCAAAGCGGTTGCGGTCTACGCGCAGCAGGCTGAGCAGCAGGGCGTGATAGCCTTCCTGCTGGACGTGATCCCGAACAGCGTGGTCGGTGCCTTCGCCAGCGGTAACATCCTGCAGGTGCTGCTGTTCGCTATCCTGTTCGGCTTTGCGCTGCATCGCCTCGGTAACGCCGGCACCGTGATGTTCAACGTCATCGAGAGCTTCTCGAAGGTGATTTTTGGCGTGATCAACATGATCATGCGTCTGGCGCCGATTGGTGCGTTCGGCGCCATGGCGTTCACCATCGGTAAATATGGCGTCGGATCGCTGGTGCAGCTCGGTCAGCTGATTATCTGCTTCTACATCACCTGCGTACTGTTCGTGGTGATTGTGCTGGGGATTATTGCCCGCTGGGCCGGCTTCAACATCTTTAAGTTTGTTGCCTACATCAAAGAAGAGCTGCTGATTGTACTGGGTACATCTTCTTCCGAGTCGGCGCTGCCGCGCATGCTGGATAAGATGGAGAAGCTGGGCTGTAAGAAATCGGTGGTCGGGCTGGTGATTCCAACTGGCTACTCGTTCAACCTCGATGGCACGTCGATTTACCTGACCATGGCGGCGGTGTTTATCGCTCAGGCGACCAACGCCCACATGGATGTCTTCCACCAGATCACGCTGTTAGTGGTGCTGCTGCTCTCCTCCAAAGGCGCGGCAGGGGTGACCGGCAGTGGCTTTATCGTGCTGGCGGCAACGCTGTCGGCGGTGGGACATCTGCCGGTGGCCGGTCTGGCGCTGATTCTCGGGATTGACCGCTTCATGTCGGAAGCCCGTGCGCTCACCAACCTGGTGGGTAACGGTGTGGCAACTGTGGTGGTGGCGAAGTGGGTCGGCCAGCTCGATGAAGCGCAGATGAAAGCGACGCTTTCTTCAGCGAAAAAGGTCAATAACGCTTCACAGACCAGCGCGTAATCCTCTATTTGCGTTAATTTGTCGTGAAATGCCCGCTGTCGCTTGCCCTGACAGCGGGCATTTGCATAATAACCCCATTGATTTTTTTCCCGATTTTTTTCCTCGTCGCGCGACATCCTGGCCTTCCTGTGGTCAAAGAGTCTGTCGTTGAATAAACGTGGCGGCAGCCTGCCGCCGTGGTTCGCTGAAAAGCGGCCGCCTATGGCGCGCACGAGCGTTTATCTGTTTGAGTAGGGGTTCACATGCAGGGCACCAGAATTCGGCTTTTGGTTGGCGGATGGCTGCTTGCGGCATCTGGCTTCGGCGTCCACGCCGAAACACTTCAGCCTGATCCCGCCTGGCAGGAAGGCAAACTGGACAATGGTTTCAGCTGGCAGCTGCTGACCACACCACAACGTCCGAGCGATCGCATCGAGCTGCGCCTGATAGTTAATACCGGTTCGCTGGTGGAAAGCGCCCAGCAAACCGGGTTCAGCCATCTTTTACCGCGTCTGGCGATGGTACATAACACCGCGCTGGATACCAATCAGCAGCGCGCACTGTGGCAACAGGCGATGGATCCACAGCGACCGCTGCCGCCGGCCATCTCGTCTTATGATTTCACTCAATACAATCTCAGCCTGCCGAACAACCGGCCGGAGCTGCTGAAAGAGGCGCTCAGCTGGCTGGCGGCCACCGCCGGTAAAATGACCATCAATGAGCAGGTGGTGTCGACCGCGCTGACCGCCACCGATCCCATCGCGACCTGGCCGCCCAATACGCAGGATGTGTGGTGGCGCTATCGCCTGAAAGGGTCGACCATGCTGGCGCATGATCCGGGCGAACAGCCGCGCGCGCCGGTGGATATCGCGCAGCTTAATGCCTTTTACCAGCAGTGGTACACGCCGGACGGCATGACGCTGTACGTGGTGGGCAACGTGGATAGCCGCAGCATGGCGGAGCAGATCAACAAAGCGTTCTCGCCACTGCAAGGCAAACGGGTGGCGCCCGCGGCGCTGCCCACGCTGTCGCCGCTGCCGCATCAGCCAATCAACCTGGTTAACGGCGGCATGATGCAGGATCGCCTGTCGCTGGTGTGGGATACGCCATGGCAGCCGATCCGCGACTCGCAGAATCTGCAGCGCTACTGGCAGAGCGATCTGGCGCGCGAAGCGCTGTTTTGGCACGTCCAGCGCGCGCTGGCCGACAGCAAAGCGCAAAACGTGCAGGTTGGTTTCGACTGTCGCGTGCTGTATCAGCGTGCGCAGTGCGCCATAAACATGGATTCGCCTAACGCGTCGCTGGCGCAGAACCTGAACCAGGTGGCGCGTGAGCTGGCCACCGTGCGTGACAAAGGTCTGCCGCAGGAGGAGTTTGATGCGCTGATGGCGCAAAAGCTGCTGGAACTGAACAAACTGTTTGCTACCTACGCGCGCACCGACACCGATATTCTGATGGGGCAACGTCTGCGCTCGCAGCAGAATTCCGTGGTGGATATCGCGCCGGAGCAGTACCAGAAACTGCGTCAGGCGTTTCTCAGTGAGTTAACGCGCGACCAGCTCAACCAGGAGCTGCGCCAGCAGTTAACGCAGGAGCTCACCATGGTGCTGATTCAGCCGCAGGGTGAGCCCGAAACCAACGTCAGGATGCTGCAGGACAGCTGGGACAAGGTGATGAAGGTTCCGGATGCGCCTGCCGCCGCTGCTACCCCGGACGAAGCTAAACCCGAAAATAATGGCAGCGCGAGCGCGACCGATCCGGCTCAACCCTCGTCATAACACAGGGCGCATGAGTCCCCGCAAGTAAGGTGCGCTGCAGCAAGGCGGCACGAGTGTTCATCCTCAGGAGCTTACGTAAGCGAACGGGATGAACGCGCGCCGCCAGCGGCGCTGCGGTTCAACGTAGCAGGGGCATCAGGTCTTTGCGCGCAGCCATTCGGTCACCAGCATCGGCCAGCTGGCCAGCGGCAGATCCGCCACGCCACGAATCCCAAAGCCGTGGCCGCCTTTCTGATAAAAGTGAATTTCCGCCGGCACCTTGTGCTCACGCAGGGCACTAAAAAACACCATGCTGTTATTAACGGAAACCGTCTCATCGTCAGCGGCGTGGATCAGCAGCGTCGGCGGCGTCTGGCCGTGCACGCGCGTCTCCAGCGAATAAGCATCAATGCTTTTCTGATCCGGCCACGCGCCCAGCAGGCGGGTGCGTGAACTTTCATGCGCCAGACCGTCGCGCATGCTGATGACCGGATAGAGCAGCACCATCGCATCAGGCCGCGGTGACAGGCTGTCGGCCTGATCCTGCAATGGATAGATTTTTTCGCCAAAACGGGTGCCGAGGCTGGCGGCCACGTGCCCGCCAGCGGAAAAGCCCATCATCACGATGTACTTTCCGTTCAGGCCGCGCTGTGAGCGCTCGCGCAGCACGCGCACCGCACGCTGGGCATCGGCCAGCGGCGCATCCGGCCCTTCATGATGGCCGTCGTACGGCAGGCGATAAGTCATTACCGCCAGCGTGTAGCCCATCGAGGTGAAAAAGGTGGCGAGGGCGCTGCCTTCGCGGTCGATCAGTACGCGCTGATACCCGCCGCCCGGTGCCACCAGCAGGGTGATACCGTTTGAGGTTTCCGGATGCCAGATCGCCATCTCCGGGCAGCGCACGCCGGTGGCGGCGCGGTCGTAAGGTTCGAACTCTCTGGCCAAATCGACGATCTGCGGCTGAGCGCGCGAGTCACTCGCGCCTGGCGCGTCGCCGTGCGGCCAGATATTGATAATTTCTGTGTGCATAAATCTGTCCTGAGCGAGTCATGTTGTCGTTATTGTGTTCGCGGTCGACCTGACAGCTTCCTGCTGTGGTTGATTAAAACATGGTCTTTTTTCGCGCGATCGTCCAGCCGAAAACCGCCGGCGTCGCCAGTTTCGGACTATGCCTGGCGGTCGGGTTTATCGTCGTAATGCATTGAATTTAAATCAGTCTGATTAGCGGCATTTAAGTGGTGAGCGTCAGGCAGAGAGGCGGCTGGATGGCGTGCGTCATTAGTAAAAATTGCCCGGTGAATCTGTGTCATTAAGCCAAATTTTCGCGGTGATATTTTTCAGCGTAATAATCAATTTGCCGTCAGGGCAGAGGGGAAATTGTCGCGACGCGTAGCAGGCAGCGCGGCGCGACACTCGTGTGCGGTATTAAACGGTTTTTGGCATCGCGCTGGGCGGAATAATCGCGCCGCGATGCTGGATCACCGTACTGGCGGTGAGATGGCCGCGCGCTGCGGCCTGCTCCACGCTGCCACCCGCGAGGCGCACCGCCAGATAACCAGCGCTGAAGGAGTCACCTGCGGCGGTGGTATCGACAATCTGCGCCGGAGCCAGTTTGATGGCCGCAATGTCCCGCAGCGGCTCGTCGCCGCGCGCCACCAGGCAGGAGTCGGCACCACGTTTGATCACAATCTCCTGCACGCCGGCGGCGCGCGTGCGCGCAATCACGTCCGCCAGCGGCTGTTCGCCCCACAGCAGGTGTTCATCATCCAGCGTCAGGAAGGCGATATCGGTGTGGCGTAGCATCGCCGCATACGCCTGCTGCGCACTGGCGCTATCCGCCCACAGACGCGGCCGGTAGTTGTTGTCAAAAATCACGGTGCCACCGTTTTGCCGGCAGGCACTGAGCAGCGCCATCAGCTTTTCGCGGCTGGCCTCAGGCAGGATCGCCAGGCTGATGCCGCTCAGGTAGAGATAGTCGTAATGCGCCAGCTGCTGACAGATGGCCCCGGCCTGCGGGCTATCCAGCCAGAAGCGCGCGGCAGCATCGCTGCGCCAGTACCAAAAGGTGCGCTCGCCGTGGGCATCGGTTTCGATGAAGTAAAGCCCGGGCATTTTGTCCGGCAGGCGCTGCACCAGTTGCGTGTGCACCTGCTCCTGCTGCCAGGCCGCGATCATCTGGTCGCTGAAGCTGTCGGTGCCAAGCGCGGTGACATACTCCACACGCAGCTGGCTGGAATCGCTCTGCCGTGCCAGATAGATCGCGGTATTCAGCGTATCGCCGCCAAAGCCGCGTTTGATGTTCTCACCTTTTTCGGACAGCTCAATCATGCATTCGCCAATAATGGCGATGGTTTTCTGCGTCATGGTGTTTGGCCTGTAGTGAATGCTGCGCTCTAGTCTCGCGTCTGGTATGGCAGTCGTCAATGCTTTTTAAAACGCTGTTTTAATTTGCCTTAAGGCGTAAAACCGCGCTTCTGCACCGATTTAGCGGCCAAACCGGGGGTTGTTTTGCCGATTAAGCCGCAGACACGCTGCTAGACTCAACAGCTCGTGTGGCTGCGCAGACCAATAAAGTTATCCAGGGGAGAGCCGATACTTGCCACTGAGATGCTATTTGCAGGCACTCAATACCAACCAGGAAAACACCATGGTGATGAAGAATTTGAGTCATCGGCTGCCTTTTTCTCCCGAACTTGAGCAACAACAGGAAACCCGTCTCTACTGGCAGCAGTGCCAACGGTGCTACACTTTCCAGCCGATTTACCAGGTTTCTGGCCGCTTACTGGCTATTGAACTGCTTACCGCCGTGGTGCATCCCGCCGCACCTGAGCAAAACGTGTCACCCGAAGACTATTTCGAGGCGCTTACCATTGCCCAGCGTCTCGACATCGTCCAGGAGCAGCTTGAACTGTTATTACAGTGGGCTTCCTTCTTCAGCCAGCGCCAACTGGTGGCCTCCGTCAATATTGATGGACCCACGTTACTGGCCATTCAGCAGCATGCGCCCGTGCGCGCGCTGATCGTCCAGCTGCCGTGGGTGCGCTTCGAACTGACCGAGCATCACGCGCTGCCGCAGGAAGAGATGGTGGCGCAGATGCCGGAGCTGGGCCCGCTGTGGCTGGATGACTTTGGGTCCGGCATGGCCAACTTCTCCGCGCTGACCGAACTGCGCTACGACTACATCAAGCTCTCGCGCGAGCTGTTTATGCTGCTGCGCGCCAGTGATGAAGGGCGCTCGCTGTTCTCCATGCTGCTGGCGCTGATTAACCGTTACTGTAACGGCGTGATCGTCGAAGGGGTGGAAAACGAGGAGGAGTGGCAGCAGGTACGCAACTCGCCCGCCATGGCCGCACAGGGCTATTATTTTTCACGTCCGCTGCCGTTTAACCAGCTGGAAAACCTGGTACTTGAGCTTCCGTGATTCCGTTCTGCCGCGTCTCGACTATCTTTAAGGAGACGTGGAAGGGCAAGGAGGAGGCAAAATGTCGCGTACAGGAAAAATAATTAGCTGGGTGATCGGGATTTTATTGTTGCTGGTTGTGGTGGTCGTGGTGATTATCGCCACCTTTGACTGGAACCGCCTGAAGCCAACCATCAACCAGAAAGTCTCGGCAGAACTGAACCGACCGTTCGCTATTCGCGGCGATCTTGGCGTGGCCTGGGTGCGCAATCGCGAAGAGCCAGGCTGGCGCAGCTGGGTGCCGTGGCCGCAGGTGCACGCTGACGATGTCATGCTCGGTAATCCGCCCAGCGTGCCGGAAGTGACAATGGTGCATTTGCAGCGGGTGGAAGCCACGCTGGCGCCGCTGGCGCTGCTGCACAAAGAAATTTACCTGCCGTGGATTAAGATGCAGCAGCCGGATGCGCGACTGGTGCAGACCGCCGATAAGAAAAATAACTGGACCTTCAACCTCGCCAGCAGCGAAAACAGCGACCCCAACGCGCCGCCTTCGGCATGGTCATTCCGCCTTGATAACATCCTGTTCGATCAGGGACAGCTGCGCTATCGCGACGCCATCAACAAAGCCGATGTCACGGTGAAGATCAATCCGCTGGGCAAACCGGTGCCGTACGCGCAGGTCGCGGGCGGTAACGACCAGCAAAAAGGGGCCGGCGATTTTGTGTTTGGCTGGCAGGCAAGCGGGACCTACAACAACCAGAAACTCGACGGCGACGGTAAGATTGGCGGTATGTTGTCGCTGCGCAGCAAAACCACGCCGTTCCCGTTGCAGCTCGACGTACGCAATGGCACCACACGTGTGCGCGTGGATGGCACCCTGCAGGATCCGCTCAATCTCGGCGGGCTGGATGTGCGGCTGCGCTTCTCCGGTGACACGCTGGCAAATCTGTACGGCTTAACCGGCGTGCTGCTGCCGGACACGCCACCGTATGAAACTGACGGCCACTTGATTGCGCGTTTCAATGAAGAGAAAGGGCCGCTGTTCCGCTACGAAAAATTCAACGGTCATATTGGTGACAGCGATATCCACGGTTCGCTCAGCTACCGTCAGGGTAAACCGCGTCCGACGCTGAGCGGCGAGCTGACGTCGAACCAGCTGCGTATGGCGGACCTTGGGCCGCTGATTGGGGTTAACTCCGGCAAGGGCAGTGAAAAAACGGCGCAGGCCAAAGCGCAGCGCGGTGAGGCCAGCACCCAGCCGGCGGATCGCGTGTTGCCACATGACAAGTTCGATACCAAAAACTGGGATGTGATGGACGCTGACGTGAAGTTCAGCGGCAAACGTATCGAGCACAGCAGCAAGCTGCCGCTCAGCGATCTCTATACCCATCTGCAGCTGAAAAATGGCGACCTGCTGCTGGATCCGCTGCGCTTCGGCATGGCCGGCGGCAGCATTAATTCGACCATCCATCTGGAGGGCGATCGCTCACCGATGCGCGGCCGTGCCGACCTGCATGCGCGCAAGCTGCAGCTGCGTCAGCTGTTCCCGGATGTCACCGCCATGCAGCGTAGTCTCGGCCAGCTCAACGGGGATGCCAGCCTGACCGGCACCGGCAATTCGGTGGCCGACCTGCTGGGCACCAGCAATGGCGAGCTGAAACTGTTGATGAACGATGGCCTGATCAGCCGCAGCCTGATGGAGATTGCCGGGCTGAACGTTGGTAACTATGTGGTGGGTAAACTGTTTGGCGACGATGAGGTGCGCATCAACTGTGCCGCGACCGACCTGAATATCCGTCAGGGACTGGCGACGCCGCGGCTGTTCGTGTTCGATACCGAGAACGCGGTGATCAACGTCACCGGCAACGCTAACTTTGCTAATGAGCGACTGGATCTGTCGATCAATCCGGAGAGCAAGGGCATTCGTATCATTACGCTGCGTTCGCCGCTGTATGTGCGCGGCACCTTCAAAAACCCGGATGCCGGAGTCAAAGCCGGTCCGCTGCTGGCGCGCGGTGCCGCAGCCGTCGCGCTGGGGGCAGTGGTCGCGCCGGCAGCTGCACTGCTGGCGCTGATTTCACCAAGCGACACCGATGATAATCAGTGCAGCAACGTGCTCCAGCAGATGAAAAGCAAAAAGTGATCAGTTACGCCACAGCACTTTGATGATGTGGTAGCCAAAAGCGGTTTTCACCGGTCCGTAAGGTTGCAGCAGCGGACAGGTGAACACCGCTTTATCAAACGCCGGCACCATCTGCCCTTTGCGAAACTCCCCCAGATCGCCCCCGTTACGCCCGGACGGGCAGGTCGAGTGTTTTTTTGCCAGTTGCTGAAAGTTCGCGCCTTTTTCCAGCTGCGCCAGCAGCGCTTTCGCCTGCGCTTCCTGTTTCACCAGGATATGTAAAGCCGCCGCGGTTTTCGCCATGATGGTGTTCCGTTATGTATGTATAATATTCGACGCATTATAGCGTAGTGCACGTCAGTTGTAGGGTCGCCATTGATGGCGACCTTTGCGCTCAGGTGCGCATCAATGCGCACCCTACGGCGCGATGTAAATCTTCCTGTCTGATTAAATTGAGTGATGTTTTTCTATGCGTCTTAATCCCGGCCAACAACGTGCTGTCGAATTTGTCACCGGTCCCTGTCTGGTGCTGGCCGGTGCGGGTTCCGGTAAAACCCGCGTGATCACCAATAAAATCGCCCATCTGATCCGTGAATGCGGCTATCAGGCGCGCCATATCGCGGCGGTGACCTTCACCAACAAGGCGTCGCGCGAGATGAAAGAACGCGTGGCGCAAACGCTGGGACGCAAAGAGGCGCGCGGCCTGATGATCTCAACCTTCCACACCCTGGGCCTGGAGATCATCAAGCGCGAATACAAGGCGCTGGGCATGAAATCGACCTTCTCGCTGTTCGACGATCAGGATCAGCTGGCGCTGCTTAAGGACCTGACCAAACAGTGGCTGGAAGAAGATAAAACCCTGTTGCAGCAGCTGATTTCCACCATCTCCAACTGGAAAAACGACCTCGTTGATCCGCAGGGCGCGGCCGGCCTCGCCAAATCACAGCGCGACCAGATTTTTGCCCATTGCTACGCGCTGTACGATCAGCATCTGAAAGCCTGTAACGTGCTGGATTTCGACGATCTGATTCTGCTGCCGACCCTGCTGCTGCAGCGGAATCAGGAGGTGCGCGAACGCTGGCAACAGCGCATCCGCTATCTGCTGGTGGATGAGTATCAGGACACCAACACCAGCCAGTATGAGCTGGTGAAGTTGCTGGTCGGTGCTAGGGCGCGCTTTACCGTGGTCGGCGATGACGATCAGTCTATCTACTCGTGGCGCGGCGCGCGGCCGCAGAACCTGGTGCTGCTGAAAGAGGATTTTCCGGCGCTGGAAGTGGTGAAGCTGGAGCAGAACTACCGCTCGACGCAGCGTATTCTTAAATGCGCCAATATCCTCATCGCCAACAATCCGCACGTGTTTGAAAAGCGGCTGTTCTCTGAGCTGGGCGAGGGCAGCGAGCTGAAAGTGCTGAGCGCCAACAACGAAGATCACGAAGCCGAGCGCGTGGCGGGCGAGCTGATTGCCCATCACTTTATTAATAAAACCCAGTACAAAGATTACGCGATTCTTTATCGCGGTAACCATCAGTCGCGCGTGTTTGAAAAGCTGCTGATGCAGAACCGTATTCCTTATCGCATCTCCGGCGGCACGTCGTTCTTCTCGCGGCCGGAAATCAAGGACTTGCTGGCCTATCTGCGCGTGCTGACCAATCCGGAAGATGACAGCGCGTTTCTGCGCATCGTGAACACGCCACGCCGCGAGATCGGCCCCGCGACGCTGCAGAAGCTGGGTGAGTGGGCCAATCTGCGCAACAAAAGCCTGTTTAACGCCAGCTTTGATATGGGGCTGGAACAGACGCTTTCCGGGCGCGGGCTGGAGCATCTGCAGCGCTTTACCCACTGGCTGAATGACATCGTTCAGCTCACCGAGCGTGAACCGGTGAATGCGGTGCGCGACCTGATTCGCGGCATCGACTACGAAAGCTGGCTGTTCGAAACCTCCCCCAGCCCGAAAGCGGCGGAAATGCGCATGAAGAACGTCAATACGCTGTTTCAGTGGATGACCGAAATGCTGAAGGGCGACGAACTTAACGAGCCGATGACGCTGGCGCAGGTGGTGACGCGTTTTACCCTGCGCGACATGATGGAGCGCGGCGAGAGCGATGAAGAGCTCGATCAGGTCCAGCTGATGACGCTGCACGCCTCGAAAGGGCTGGAGTTCCCCTATGTCTATCTGGTGGGCATGGAAGAGGGGCTGCTGCCGCATCAGAGCAGTATCGATGAGAACAACATCGAAGAGGAGCGTCGCCTGGCCTACGTGGGCATCACCCGCGCGCAGAAAGAGCTGACTTTTACCCTGTGCCGCGAGCGCCGTCAGTACGGCGAGCTGGTGCGTCCGGAACCAAGCCGCTTCCTGCTGGAGTTGCCGCAGGATGATGTGGCGTGGGAGCGTGAGAAAAAGGTGATCAGCGCCGAAGAGCGGGTGAAAACCGGGCAAACGCGCGTCGCCGGCTTACGTGCGATGCTGGAGAACGCGAAGAAGGGGTGATTATTTCGTCACAGCCGCAAGCCTGGCCTCTGGCGAAAATCGTTGCGCGCGCCGCAGAGGCAAAGCGCCCGGCAAAGCAAACTTCACTCGCGTAAAAGCGCAGTTGCCGGGCGTTTTTCAATGCAGCAGCAGCAGGTTCGATCAGGAAATCGTCAGCAGCCAGTGCACATACGACTGGTAATGGCTCTCCTGCTCCAGCAGCTCGGCGCGCAGCGGATGCGCAGCCAGCCAGCCTGCCGGCAGCGTCAGATGCAGCGCATCATCATCCGCCTGCAGACGCACCGCCGGCAGCGTGTCGTCGCGTCGCCGGCTGGAGAAGATGATTGCCAGCCGCAGCAGACGGCTCAGCCGCTCTGCCATGCGCGGTGGCACGGCGTTTTGCTGCGTCAGCAGCGCCAGATCGATGCTGCCGCTCTGGTTCTGCAGCAGGCAGGCCAGCATTTTTTTCTGTGCGGGGGTGAAACCAGGAAGATCGAGATGGCGAATCAGATACGCGGCGTGCTGTGGTGCCTGGCGGAAATCGACGCTCAGGCCAATTTCGTGGATTGAACAGGCGCTGAGGAGTAAATCGCGACATCGCTGATCCAGCTTCCAGCTGCTGCTCACCTGACGGAAAAAGCTCTCTGCCAGCTGGCGCACGCGGCCCGCCTGCTCAACATCAATGGCGAAACGACGCTGAACGTTCTGCAGCGTGCGGCTGCGAATATCGCGGTCAATCGGCAGATGCAGCATGCCGTACACCAGCCCTTCGCGCAGTGCGCCGCCGGCCAGCGTCATGCTCTCAATGCTCAGCTCGTGGAAAATGGCGATCAGGATCGACAGGCCGCTGGGAAACACCAGCGCACGCTCCAGCGTCAGCCCTTCAATCTCCAGCTCCTCCAGCTTGCCGCACTGAATGGCACGCTGCTTGAGCTGCTGCAGTTTGCTCAGGGTGATGCGCTCATCCATGCCCTGCGCCACCATGATCTCCTGCAGCGCCTGGACGGTGCCGGACGCGCCCACGCAAATCTGCCAGCCTTTCTCTCGCAGTGCCGGCGCAATCGGACGGATCATTTCACGTGCGGCCTGTTCGGCCTGGGTAAAGTTCTCTTTGGCGAGATGACGATCGCTGAAGAAGCGCTCCAGCCAGGTCACACAGCCCATCGACAGGCTAAACAGCGTCGTGGCGTGCGCACCTTCGCCGGTCACCAGCTCGGTGCTGCCGCCGCCGATATCGACCACCAGCCGCTGGTCAGAGCCGCCGGTGGTGTGCGCAACCCCCTGATAGATCAGGCGCGCTTCTTCCTCACCGCTGATGACGTTCACCGCGCAGCCGAGAATCTGTTCCGCCTGAGTCAGGAAATCCTGCGCGTTGCTGGCAATGCGCAGCGTGGCGGTTGCCACCACGCGGATTTGTTCCGGGGGAATGTCCTGCAACTGCTCGGAGAACAGACGCAGGCACTGCCAGCCGCGCTGCATCGCCTCAGCCGAGAGATGGTTGGCCGCATCAAGACCTGCCGCCAGACGCACCTTGCGTTTAATTCGCGCGACGGTCTGAATACTGCCGGACACTTCGCGCACCACCAACATATGAAAGCTGTTAGAACCTAAATCAATCGCAGCATAAAGTGACGATGCGCTTAGCATGTGTGCTTAACCCGAACGTTTACGGTTGTTGTTGCGCGGGGCACCGCCGCGACGGTTGCTGTTGTTGCCACCGCGACGTGGACCGTTGCCCGAGCGGTTACGCTGCAGGCGTTTCGGTGGCGGCAGGTCGCTCAGCAGGGCGTCGCTGTTGTACTTGCTCACCGGAATACCGTGACCGATGTACTCTTCAATCGCCGGCAGGTTGAGCGCGTACTCTTCACAGGCCAGGCTGATGGAGTGACCGCTGGCGCCAGCACGACCGGTACGGCCAATGCGGTGCACGTAATCTTCGCGATCGTCCGGCAGGTCGTAGTTGAAGACGTGCGTAACTGCCGGGATGTGCAGGCCGCGCGCGGCGACGTCGGTGGCAACGAGGATATCCACATCACCTTTGGTGAAGTCGTCCAGAATGCGCAGACGTTTTTTCTGCGCCACGTCGCCGGTCAGCAGGCCCACGCGGTGGCCATCGGCAGCCAGGTGGCCCCAGATATCTTCACAGCGGTGCTTGGTGTTGGCGAAGACGATGGCGCGGTCCGGCCACTCTTCTTCCAGCAGGGTCTGCAGCAGACGCATCTTCTCTTCGTTCGAAGGGTAGAACAGCTCTTCTTTAATGCGGTGGCCGGTTTTCTGCTCGGGCTCAACTTCAACGTATTCGGCGTTGTTCATGTGCTCGAACGCCAGTTCACGTACGCGATAAGAAAGCGTGGCCGAGAACAGCATACTCAGGCGCTGGGTGGCCGGCGGCATGCGGCGGAACAGCCAGCGAATGTCTTTAATGAAGCCGAGATCGAACATGCGATCCGCTTCATCCAATACCACGACCTGAATGGCGCCGAGGTTGATGTGATTTTGTTTGGCGTAGTCAATCAGGCGTCCGGTGGTGCCCACCAGAATATCGACACCGTCTGCCAGCACTTTCAGCTGCTTGTCATAGCCATCGCCACCATAGGCCAGGCCCAGCTTCAGGCCGGTGGCCTGTGCCAGCGGCTCGGCATCGGCATGAATCTGCACCGCAAGCTCACGCGTCGGTGCCATGATCAGCGCGCGTGGTTGATTAACCTGGCGGCCTTCAGCAGCAGGATGAGAAAGAAGATAATGAAACGTTGACGTCAGGAACGCCATCGTTTTGCCGGTACCGGTTTGCGCCTGACCCGCGACATCACGCCCTGAAAGCGCAAAAGGCAACGCGAGCGCCTGAATCGGCGTGCAGTTATGAAAGCCTTTCTTATCAAGGGCTTCCACTACCTGTGGGTGCAGGGCGAAGTCGGAAAACTTCTGTTCTGTTAAGTGTGTTTTGCTCATAGTGTGGTAGAATATCAGCTTACTATCGCTTTACGAAAGCGTATCCGATGAAATAAAGTCAACCTACGTTGGTATATTTTACGCCAATTCGCCAGGCATAATCTTTGGAGTTAAACATGAGCAGCGATAAAATCGTTCACCTGACCGATGACAGTTTCGACACTGACGTGCTGAAAGCCGACGGTGTGACGCTGGTAGATTTCTGGGCTGAATGGTGTGGTCCTTGCAAAATGATCGCCCCGATTCTCGACGAAGTCGCAGAAGAGTACGACGGTAAGCTTACCATCGCCAAGCTGAACATTGATGAAAACCCAGGTACTGCGCCAAAATACGGTATTCGCGGTATCCCGACCCTGCTGCTGTTCAAGAACGGCGAAGTGGCGGCGACCAAAGTGGGTGCGCTGTCTAAAGGTCAGCTGAAAGAGTTCCTGAACGCTAACCTGGCCTAAGCCCGGCGCGGTGTTTGTTCGGCAGTGGTGAATTTTTTCGCCACTGCTGGACGTCTCCCTTCAGGCGTGTTAAGTTGACCTCACTGCATTACGCACTTACCTTGTAGTTTGCATCTAAAGTTTTCCCTTGTCAGACCCAGCTCGCATTGAACGTTTTCGTGGTTTGGCAATCTGACGGCTAGCACATTCGGCATCACCTTTCGACCGTCTCCTCGCTTCCTATCGCCACATCTGACGATAACCGTCGAGCAGCGTTGAAAAAGAGCCATTAACAGGCATGGAATTTTTGCCATACCATTCACGACAAACATTTCGAGAATTACCCCGAGTTTAAGAACCCATCACTATGAATCTTACCGAATTAAAGAATACGCCGGTTTCTGAGCTGATTACTCTCGGCGAAAATATGGGGCTGGAAAACCTGGCGCGTATGCGCAAACAGGACATTATTTTCGCCATCCTGAAACAACACGCGAAGAGCGGCGAAGACATCTTCGGTGATGGTGTGCTGGAGATACTGCAGGATGGATTTGGTTTCCTCCGCTCCGGAGACAGCTCCTACCTCGCCGGTCCCGATGATATCTACGTTTCTCCCAGCCAAATCCGCCGCTTCAACCTCCGCACTGGTGACACCATTTCTGGCAAAATCCGCCCACCGAAAGAAGGTGAACGCTATTTTGCGCTGCTGAAAGTTAACGAAGTTAACTACGACAAGCCAGAAAACGCCCGTAGCAAGATTCTGTTTGAAAACCTGACGCCGCTGCACGCGAACAACCGTCTGCGCATGGAGCGTGGTAACGGTTCGACCGAAGACCTGACGGCGCGCGTGCTGGATCTGGCATCGCCAATCGGTCGTGGTCAGCGTGGTCTGATCGTCGCACCGCCGAAAGCCGGTAAAACCATGCTGCTGCAGAACATCGCGCAGAGCATCGCGTACAACTATCCTGACTGCGTGCTGATGGTGCTGCTGATTGACGAGCGTCCGGAAGAAGTAACCGAAATGCAGCGTCTGGTGAAAGGCGAAGTTATCGCGTCTACCTTTGACGAACCGGCCTCGCGTCACGTGCAGGTTGCAGAGATGGTGATCGAGAAGGCTAAGCGCCTGGTCGAGCACAAAAAAGACGTTATCATCCTGCTGGACTCCATCACCCGTCTGGCGCGCGCCTACAACACCGTAGTGCCGGCGTCGGGTAAAGTCCTGACCGGTGGTGTTGACGCCAACGCCCTGCATCGTCCGAAGCGTTTCTTCGGTGCGGCACGTAACGTGGAAGAGGGCGGCAGCCTGACCATCATCGCCACCGCGCTGGTTGATACCGGTTCGAAGATGGACGAAGTGATTTACGAAGAGTTTAAAGGTACAGGTAACATGGAACTGCACCTGTCACGTAAAATCGCTGAGAAGCGCGTGTTCCCGGCTATCGATTACAACCGTTCCGGTACGCGTAAAGAAGAGCTGCTCACCTCTCAGGAAGAGCTGCAGAAGATGTGGATCCTGCGCAAAATCATCCATCCGATGGGTGAAATTGATGCAATGGAGTTCCTCATCAATAAACTGGCAATGACCAAAACCAACGACGAATTCTTCGATATGATGAAACGCTCGTAATCTGTTGCCGTCGGTAACGGCCTGAGCCAGCCGGCTAACGGCACAAATTGCCAGGATTTATGACTAACGCCACGTCTTAACGTGGCGTTTTTCATTTGTGGGCATTAGGATTATGCCTGTCAGGAAGCAGACATATTGACTGAGGCAGCAAAGCGGCGGTTTTTTCAGCAAACGCACGCGCTGCGACAGAATTCAGACCAGGGATATACAGCAATGGCGGGAAAATTGCTTATTGTTGTCCATGATTTTAGCTGAGAGCGTTAACGTGAATTTACTCACTATGAGTACTGAGCTTGGTTTAGTTTTTCTTTTTTCTTTAGCGTTCCTGTTTTTTGCTCGTAAAGCGGCTAAAAAAATTGGGCTTGTGGACACGCCGAATTCCAGAAAACGACACCATGGTGCCATTCCGTTAGTCGGCGGTATCTCCGTGTATGCGGGGATTTGCTTCGCCTTTGCCATCTCAAATTATTATCTGCCGCACGCCGTGCTGTACCTCTTCTGCGCCGGGGTACTGGTGCTGGTCGGCGCGCTCGATGACCGCTTTGATATCAGCGTCAAAATCCGTGCCGTGGTTCAGGCGGCGATCGCCATCGTGATGATGGTCGGGGCAAAACTCTATTTACTGAGCCTGGGGTTTATCATTGGTCCGGTCGAGCTGATCGTCGGGCCTTTCGGCTATGTGCTGACGCTGTTCGCGGTATGGGCAGCGATCAATGCTTTCAATATGGTGGACGGTATTGATGGTCTGCTGGGTGGATTATCCTGCGTCACCTTCGCCGCGATGGGCATCATCCTCTATTTTGACGGACAGACCAGCCTGGCGATGTGGTGCTTCGCGATGATCGCCGCCACTATTCCCTACATTCTGCTTAATCTCGGCTTTTTAGGCCGCCGTTATAAAGTGTTTATGGGTGATGCCGGCAGTACCATGATCGGCTTCACCATCATCTGGATTCTGCTGGAAACGACGCAGGGCCTCAGCCATCCCATCACGCCAGTCACCGCCCTGTGGCTGATTGCTATTCCGCTGATGGACATGGTGGCGATCATGTATCGTCGCCTGCGCAAGGGCATGAGCCCGTTCTCGGCCGATCGTCAGCATATCCATCACCTGATCATGCGGGCCGGTTTTACCTCCCGCCAGGCCTTTTTATTGATTACCGTGGCCGCCGCGCTGCTGGCCGGGATCGGCGTGCTGGGCGAATATCTGGCATTTATTCCCGAGTGGGTCATGCTGGCGCTGTTCCTCGCTGCTTTCCTCCTTTACGGTTATTGCCTGAAACATGCATGGCGCGTCGCGCGCAAAATCCGTCGTATCAAACGTCGCTGGCAAAGCAGCGGCGAAGAGAAAAAATAATTACCCAGATAAGTACCCGGATAAGGACACTTTTGTTATGACCTCTGTCGTTGTGGAGAACGAACTGGATGTACGCGGCCTCGGCTGCACGCTGTGGCGCGGCAAAGGCTGGATTATTGGCCTGGCGCTGCTGTTTGCGCTGCTGGCGTGGCTGGCTTCCATGTTAATGAAGCAATCCTGGAGCGCCACGGCGGTGACCGATCGGCCGACGGTGAATATGCTGGGCGCATTCTTTGTGCAGCAGCAGTTTCTCAATAATCTGGATGTGCGCAACGAGACCGTCAGCCTGAATACGCCAGCACCGACGGTGATGGATGAGGTCTATCAGGAGTTCACCATGCAGCTGGCGTCGTGGGATACGCGTCGCGATTTCTGGCTGCAGACTGATTACTATAAGAGCCGCAAAAGCGGTAATGCACACAACGATGCCGCGCTGCTCGACGATCTGATCACCAACATTCAGTTCACCCCGGCCGATGCCACCCACAATACGCTGGATAACATTAAGCTGATTGCGGAGACCGCCGGCGACGCTAACAATCTGCTGCGGCAGTACATTGCCTATGCCAGCGAACGCGCCGCGCGCCATCTCAATGATGAGCTCAAAGGTGCGTGGCAGGCGCGCAGCGTGCAGCTGCAGGCGCAGGTCAGCCGTCAGCAGGAAGTGGCACAGGCGGTGTTTGATCGCCGTCGCCAGCGCATCGAGCAGGCGCTGAAAGTGGCCAGCCAGCAGGGCATTAAAGAGAACCGCGCGCCGGTCAGCGGTGAAGCGCTGCCGGACAGCGATCGCTTCCTGCTGGGGCAGCAGATGCTGCAGGCGCAGCTGGATACCCTGCAAGCCAGCGGACCTGCTTACGATTTAAGCTATGATCAAAACAGGGCGATGCTCAACACACTGCAGGCCGGACCGCGTCTGGATAAACCGTTCCAGACCTACCGTTACCTGCGCACGCCGGAAGAGCCGGTCAGCCGCGATAGCCCACGTCGCCTGTTTATGATGGTGATGTGGGGCGCGATCGGTGCGCTGGTGGGTGCCGGCGTAGCGCTGGTGCGTCGTCCGCGTGCAACATTCGCCAACCGTCACTAAGAGAATCCGCGTGAAAGTTCTGACTGTATTTGGCACGCGCCCTGAAGCGATCAAAATGGCTCCGCTGGTGCAGGCACTGGCGCAGGATGCTGCCTTCGAATCGCGCCTGTGCGTGACGGCACAGCATCGTGAAATGCTTGACCAGGTACTGCGCCTGTTCCGGCTGCAGCCCGACTATGATCTCAATATTATGCGGCCCGAACAGGGACTGACCGAGATCACCAGCCGCATTTTGCAGGGTATGAAGACCGTGCTGGCAGACTTCCAGCCGGATGTCGTACTGGTGCACGGCGATACCACTACCACCTTTGCCGCCAGCCTGGCCGCGTTTTACCATCAGATTCCGGTGGGCCACGTTGAGGCGGGTCTGCGGACCGGTAACCTGATGTCACCGTGGCCGGAGGAGGCCAACCGCACCCTGACCGGCCATCTCGCCAGCTATCACTTCACGCCGACAGAAAATTCCCGGCAAAACCTGCTGCGCGAAAATCTGCCCGATGCGCGCATTTTCGTCACCGGCAATACGGTGATCGATGCGCTGCTGTGGGTACGCGATCGCGTGCTGGATGATGCCGATCTCAATGCCCGCCTGGCGGCACGTTACCCGTTCCTTGAGGCCGGTAAAAAGCTGATTCTGGTTACCGGCCATCGGCGCGAAAGCTTTGGTGAAGGCTTTGAACGCATCTGCAGCGCGCTGGCGCAGCTGGCGCGTCAGCATCCGCAGCTGCAAATTGTCTATCCGGTGCACCTCAACCCTAACGTCAGCGAGCCGGTGAACCGAATTCTGAGCGGTATCAACAATATCATTCTGATTGAGCCGCAGGAGTACCTGCCGTTTGTCTGGCTGATGAATCGCGCCTGGCTGATTCTTACCGATTCCGGTGGCATCCAGGAAGAGGCGCCGTCGCTGGGCAAACCGGTGCTGGTGATGCGCGAAACCACCGAGCGGCCGGAAGCGGTCGCGGCCGGTACGGTGAAGCTGGTCGGCACCGACGTGGATAAAATTGTTGCTGAAGTCAGCCTGCTATTGCAGGACGACGAGGCGTGGCAGGCGATGAGCCGCGCGCACAATCCGTATGGCGACGGCCATGCCTGCGCGCGCATCCTGCAGGCACTTAAACAACACAGAGTTTAACTATGCGTTTTTCAACCATTTCCGTTATCGGACTGGGCTACATTGGGCTGCCGACGGCAGCCGTTTTTGCTTCGCACGGGAAACAGGTCATCGGCGTGGATATCAATGCGCGCGCGGTGGAAACCATTAATCGCGGCGAAATTCATATCGTCGAGCCTGAGCTGGGCGACGTAGTACGTGCAGCGGTGCACAACGGCAACCTGCGCGCCACCACCCAGCCTGCAGCTGCCGACGCCTTTCTGATTGCCGTGCCGACGCCGTTTGTCGGCGATCATCAGCCGGATCTCAGCTACGTACAGGCGGCTGCGCTGTCGATTGCGCCGGTGCTGAAGGCCGGCGATCTGGTGATCCTCGAATCAACCTCGCCGGTGGGCGCTACTGAACAGATGGCGCAATGGCTGGCGGCGGCGCGCCCGGATCTGCGCTTCCCGCAGCACGGCGAGCAACCTGACGTGTTTATCGCTTATTGCCCGGAGCGCGTGCTGCCGGGGAAAGTGATGGTCGAGTTGCTGGAAAATGACCGCGTGATTGGCGGCATGACGCCGGCCTGTTCAGCGCGCGCCAGCGAACTGTATCGCATTTTCCTGCGCGGCGAGTGTGTGGAAACTAACGCGCGCACCGCAGAGATGTGCAAGCTGACGGAAAACAGTTTCCGAGATGTGAACATCGCCTTTGCCAACGAACTGTCGCTGATCTGCGCCGAACAGGGGATCAACGTATGGGAACTGATTGCGCTGGCGAACCGCCATCCGCGCGTCAATATCCTGCAGCCGGGACCGGGCGTTGGCGGGCACTGCATTGCGGTCGACCCGTGGTTTATCGTGGCGCAAAACCCGCAGCAGGCACGGCTGATCCGGACCGCGCGTGAGGTTAACGATGCCAAGCCGGGCTGGGTGCTGGATCAGGTTAAACAGGCGCTGGCCGAGTGCCTGACGACCAGCGGCAAGCGTGCCACGGACGTGACCATCGCCTGCTTCGGTCTGGCATTCAAACCTAATATCGATGACCTGCGTGAAAGCCCGGCGATGTCGGTGGCGCAGCGTATTGCGGCCTGGCACAGCGGCCGCACCTGGGTGGTCGAGCCGCATGTGGCGGATATTCCGCCGCAGCTCGCCGAACGCGCTACGCTGGTGTCGCTGGCTGATGCCCTGCAACACGCCGACATCCTGGTAATGCTGGTCGATCATGCGCAGTTCCGCGCCGTCACCCCTGAACAGGTGACGCAGCCGTGGATTGTGGATACCAAAGGAGTCTGGCGATGAAACAGTTTTTAGTCACCGGCGGTGCCGGTTTTATTGGCTCTGCGCTGGTGCGCTTCCTGATTGCCAATACCGACCACCGGGTGGTGGTGGTGGATAAGCTGAGCTATGCCGGCAATCTGGCGTCGCTGGCACCGGTTGAGCAGGATGCGCGCTTTGCTTTTGAGCAGGTCGATATCTGCGACCGCGCCGCGCTGGATCGCGTGCTGGCGCAGTATCAGCCGGACTGCATCATGCATCTGGCGGCAGAGAGTCACGTGGACCGCTCGATTGACGGGCCAATCGCCTTTGTCGAAACCAACATTGTCGGCACCTACCAGCTGCTGGAGGCGACGCGCCATTACTGGAACGGCATGACGGATGAGCGCAAGAAGGGCTTCATCCTGCACCATATCTCCACCGACGAAGTGTTTGGCGATCTGCACGGCACGGAAGATTTCTTTACCGAAACCACGCCGTACGCCCCGAGCAGCCCTTACTCGGCGACCAAAGCCAGCAGCGACCATCTGGTACGCGCGTGGCTGCGCACCTATGGGCTGCCTGTGGTGGTCACCAACTGTTCCAACAACTACGGGCCTTACCATTTCCCGGAAAAACTGATTCCCCTCACCATTATCAATGCGCTGGCCGGTAAGCCGCTGCCGGTGTACGGCAACGGCAGCCAGATTCGTGACTGGCTTTATGTGGAAGATCACGCCCGCGCGCTGTACACCGTGGTCAGCAGCGGCAAAGTGGGTGAGACCTACAACATTGGCGGCCACAACGAGCGGCGCAATATTGAGGTGGTGGAGACGCTGTGTGATTTGCTGGATGAGCTGGCACCGCAACAGCGCGCTGCCGGGCTGAGCAGCTACCGGGAACTGATCACCTTTGTCCACGATCGTCCTGGCCACGACCTGCGCTATGCCATTGATGCCAGTAAAATCTCCCGTGAACTGGGCTGGACGCCGCAGGAGACATTCGACAGCGGCATCCGCAAAACCGTGCAGTGGTATCTGGCCAATCCGCAGTGGTGGCAGGCGATTCTCAACGGCAGTTATCGCGGCGAGCGTCTGGGCTTGGCTACCCCGCGTTAAGCGCGCATGCAGGAGGAGCAACGATGAAAGGTATCATCTTAGCCGGTGGCTCGGGCACGCGCCTGCACCCGATAACCCGGGCGATATCCAAGCAGTTGCTGCCGGTGTACGACAAACCGATGATCTACTATCCGCTGTCGGTGCTGATGCTGGCGGGGATTCGCGACATTCTTATTATTACCACGCCGGACGATCGCGCCCATTTTGAGCGGCTGCTGGGGGATGGCAGTGAATTTGGCCTGCAGCTGCAGTATGCCGAGCAGCCGAGCCCGGATGGCCTGGCGCAGGCCTTTATCATCGGTGAATCCTTCATTGGTGACGACAGCTGTTGTCTGGTGCTGGGCGACAATCTCTACTTCGGCCAGGGCTTCAGTCCGAAACTGAAAAAGGTGGCCGCGCGCAGCCACGGTGCCACGGTCTTTGCCTATCAGGTCATGGATCCGGAACGTTTTGGCGTGGTGGAATTTGATGACGACTTCAACGCGCTGTCGATTGAAGAGAAGCCGCAGCAGCCGAAATCGCGCTGGGCAGTCACCGGCCTCTACTTTTACGACAACCGCGTGGTGGAGTTTGCGAAGCAGGTGCAGCCTTCGGCGCGCGGCGAGCTGGAAATTACCGCCATCAACCAGATGTATCTGGAGCAGGGCGAACTGGCGGTGGAGCTGCTGGGGCGCGGCTTTGCCTGGCTGGACACCGGCACCCACGACAGCCTGATTGAGGCCAGCGTGTTCGTGCAAACGGTGGAGAAACGCCAGGGCTTTAAAATTGCCTGCCTCGAAGAGATTGCCTGGCGCAACGGCTGGCTGAGCGATGAGCAGCTGCTGGCAGCGGCACAGGCGTTGACCAAAACCGGCTACGGCCAGTATCTGCTGGATATTCTGCATGCCCGTCCGCGTCAGTATTGATCCCCTCGCGTGGGAGAGCGACTTCTTCCGCTGCGCCACGGCGCGGCTGACGCTGGACGGCGATGTGCCGCTGGCCGAGGCGCTGCAGCAGCCTTACACGCTGTGGCAGGTTAAGGTGCCGGCGCAGGACAGCGCGGCGATAGATGCGCTGAGCCATCACGGTTTTCAGCTGGTGGAAGGCGAAGCGGATCTGGCGATCAATATCAAACGCACCGAACGGCAGACCGGCGTGCGCATCGCGCGCGAAGCGCAGATCCCGCAGCTGCGCGCGGCAGCGGCCCAGGCGTTTAGCCAGAGCCGTTTTCGTGCTCCCTGGTTTGACGCTGAAGACAGCGGTCGCTTCTACGCACAGTGGATTGAGAACGCGGTGCGCGGCACTTTTGATCACCAGTGTCTGATCGCCTGCGACGAGCAGGGCGCGCTGCAGGGTTTCGTCTCCATGCGCGAAGTCGCCGGTGATGCGCGTATCGGTCTGCTGGCGGTGCTGCCGGCGGCGCAGGGCAACGGCGTCGGTCAGCGTTTGCTGCTGGCGGCAGCCGACTGGGGCCGGGTGCGCCAGCTCGAACGTCTGCGGATCGCGACCCAGCTCAGCAATCTTACGGCGATGCGCCTCTATTTACGCAGCGGTGCCCGGCTGGAAAGCACCGCTTACTGGTTTTACAGGAAAGCCTGATGATCCCATTTAACGCGCCCCCGGTTGTGGGCACCGAAGTTGACTATATGCAGTCGGCGATGGCCAGCGGCAAGCTGTGCGGCGACGGTGGCTTTACCCGGCGCTGTCAGCAATGGATGGAGCAGCACTTTGGCAGCAAAAAAGTGCTGCTGACGCCCTCGTGCACCGCTTCGCTGGAGATGGCCGCGCTGCTGATCGATATTCAGCCCGGCGATGAAGTGATCATGCCGAGCTACACCTTTGTTTCCACCGCCAACGCCTTCGTGCTGCGCGGTGCCACCATTGTGTTCGTCGACGTGCGTCCGGATACGCTGAATATCGACGAAACGCAGATTGAAGCAGCAATCACGCCGAAAACGCGCGCCATCGTGCCGGTACATTACGCGGGCGTGGCGTGCGAGATGGATACCATCATGGCGCTGGCGGCGAAGCATCAGCTGTATGTGATTGAGGATGCGGCGCAGGGCGTGATGTCGCAGTACAAAGGGCGCGCGCTGGGCACCATCGGCCATATTGGCTGCTTTAGCTTCCATGAGACGAAAAACTACACCGCTGGCGGTGAAGGCGGCGCCACGCTGATCAACGAGGCGAAACTGATCGAGCGTGCGGAGATCATCCGCGAAAAAGGCACCAACCGCAGCCAGTTCTTCCGTGGACAGGTGGATAAATATACCTGGCGCGATATTGGTTCCAGCTACCTGATGGCGGATTTGCAGGCGGCTTATCTGTGGGCACAGCTGGAAGCGGCGGAACGCATCAATCAGCAGCGTCTGCGCCTGTGGCAGAACTATTACGACGCGCTGCAGCCGCTGGCGGCCAGCGGGCGCATTGCGTTACCGGCGGTGCCGGCCAGTTGCCGTCACAACGCCCACATGTTCTATCTCAAATTGCGCGACAGTGAGGATCGCCAGGCGCTGATTAACTGGATGAAGGAAGCGGAGATCCTCACCGTGTTCCACTATATCCCGCTGCACTCCTCACCAGCCGGCGCGCGTTTTGGCCGCTTCCACGGTACGGATGCGTTCACTACGCGCGAGAGCGAGCGCCTGCTGCGGCTGCCGCTGTTCTACAACCTGTCGGACAACAACCAGCGTACGGTAATCAGTTCGCTGCTGAGCTTCTTTGCCTGATGTCGTTAGCCAGAGCCTCAGTGTGGACTGCCTCGTCCACGCTGGTAAAAATTGTCGCTGGTCTGCTGGTGGTGAAACTGCTGGCGGTGAGCTTCGGCCCCGAGGGCGTCGGCCAGGCGGGTAACTTTCGCCAGCTGATTACCGTGCTCGGCGTGCTGGCCGGCGCGGGTATCTTCAACGGCGTAACCACCTATGTCGCGCAGTTCCGCCAGCAGCCGGCACAGCTGCGCGCCGTGACCGGCACCGCGTCGGCAATGGTGCTGGGGTTTTCCACGCTGCTGGCGCTGCTGTTTCTGCTGGCGGCGGAGCCCATCAGCCGGACGCTGTTTGGCCACACGGCCTGGCAAAACGTGGTGCGTATCGTCGCCTTTTTGCAGCTGGGCATTGCCTGGGCCAACCTGACACTGGCGCTGCTGAAAGGTTTTCGCGATGCGCGCGGTAACGCGCTGGCGCTGATCGCCGGCAGCCTGATCGGCGTGGTGGGTTATGTGCTGTGCTGGTGGCTGGGTGGCTATGCCGGTGCGCTGGTCGGGCTGGCGCTGGTGCCGGCGCTGCTGGTCGGGCCGGCGCTGTGGATGCTGCGACGCCACCGCGAGGAACTGCCGCTGCGCTGGCTGATGCCGCAGTGGCAGCCGGCGCTGGCGCGTAATCTGGCCAAATTTACCCTGATGGCGCTGATGACGGCCGTGACCCTGCCGGTAGCCTGGGTGATGATGCGTAATCTGCTGGCGCAGCAGCAGGGCTGGGCGCAGGTCGGGCTGTGGCAGGGTGTCACCAGCATCTCCGATGCGTATCTGCAATTTATCACCGCCACGTTCAGCGTCTGGCTGCTGCCAACGCTGGCACGGCTGGAGCATAAAGCTGACATCGCGCGCGAAATTGGCCGTGCGCTGCGCTTTGTGCTGCCGGCGGTGGCGGCGGCCAGCTTTTGCGTCTGGCTGCTGCGCGATGTCGCCATCTGGCTGCTGTTTTCCCCGCAGTTCAGCGCCATGCGCGATCTTTTTGTCTGGCAGTTGTGCGGTGACGTCTTTAAAGTAGGCGCCTATGTTTTCGGATACCTGGTGATCGCCAAAGCCTCACTGCGCTTTTATATTCTCACGGAAATCAGCCAGTTTGTGCTGCTGACCGCCTTTGCGCACTGGCTGATCCCACTGCACGGAACGGCGGGCGCGGCGCAGGCTTACATGGCGACCTACGTGCTCTACTTTGCCCTTTGCTGTGGCGCTTTCTTGATTTATTGCCGGAAAAAATGACGCTATTTCACGTGCTGGGCTCCGATATCCCGCATCACAATCACACGCTGCTGCGCTTCTTTAACGACGTCATGAGCGTTGAAGCGCCAGCCGACGCGCCGCGTCAGTTTATGGTGGTATCGGCCGCGCCGGATACCCTGCTGGCCTATCCTCAGCTGCAGATAGACGTGTATCCCAGCAAGCGCGCGCTGGCGCAGGCGGTGATCGCTCGCGCCGCCGATCGCCGTCAGCGCTTCTTCTTTCACGGCCAGTTCAATCCGCGCCTGTGGCTGGCGCTGCTCAGCGGCAAGCTGCGGCGACAGCAGGCGTTCTGGCACATCTGGGGCGCCGATCTCTACGAAGAGGGCGCCGGGCTGAAGTACCGCCTGTTTTATCTGCTGCGGCGTATCGCCCAGGGGCGCATGGCGCAGGTGTTTGCCACGCGCGGCGATCTGCACTTTTTCCAGCAGCGCCATCCGCGCGTGCCCACTTCGCTGCTCTATTTTCCAACGCGTATGCCGGAGGCCGCGATACCCGCACCTGCCGCCAGCGACAGCTTTACCATTCTGCTCGGCAACTCGGGCGATCGCAGCAACCGGCACATTGAAGGATTGCAGGCGATTCGCCGCCAGTTTGGTGAGCAGGTTAACGTGGTGATCCCGCTCGGTTATCCGGCCAGCAACTATGAGTACATCGATGAGATTGATGCCGCCGCGCAGCGCCTGTTTCCGCGCGGCCAGGTAACGCTGCTGCGCGACAAAATCGACTTCACTGCCTATCTGCAATTGCTGAGTCGCTGTCAGCTCGGTTATTTTATGTTCGAGCGTCAGCAGGGCATCGGTACGCTGTGCCTGCTGATTCAGGCCGGCATTCCGTTTGTGGTTAACCGCAAGAATCCGTTCTGGCGTGATCTGAGCGAGCAGGGGCTGCCGGTGTTATTTAGCGCTGATGCGCTGGATCGCACGCGCGTGGCGGAGGCGCAGCGTCAGCTGGCACAGTGCGATCGTTCCGCTATCGCCTTTTTTGCCCCGGGCTATCTGGCGGGATGGCGCCACGCGCTGGCGGAGAGTGAAAGGGAGTCAACATGAGCCTGCTGCAGTTTAGTGGTCTGCTGGTGGTGTATCTGTTTTCGCTGGGCTTCATTCTGAAGCTGACCTGGCGCGAATTTAAACGGGTGCGTTTTAATTTCCACCTGTTCTTTACCCTGCTGTTTTTACTGACCTTTTACTTTGGCTTCCCGCTGACCAGCGTGCTGGTATTCCGCTTTAACGTCAGCGTGGTGCCGGCAGACTATCTGCTGCAGGCGCTGCTGGCCGCCACCAGTTTCTACGCCATCTATTACGTCAGCTACAAAGTGCGGCTGCGGCCTGCGCAGGCGGCGCCGCGCAAACCCTGGCTGACGATGAACCGGGTGGAAACCCATCTGACCTGCCTGCTGCTGGCGCTGGTGGCGGTGGGAACCGTCACGGTGTTCTTTATGCATAACGGCCTGCTGCTGTTCCGGCTGTCGGCCTATAACCAGATCTTCTCCAGCGAAGTGTCCGGCGTGGCGCTCAAGCGTTTTTTCTACTTCTTCATTCCGGCGATGCTGATCCGCTATTTCCTTAATCCTACCCAGCGCCAGTGGCTGCTGTTTTTGCTGATCACGGTGGCGTTTGGTCTGCTGACCTATGCGCTGGTGGGCGGGACGCGCGCCAATATCATCATCGCCTTTGCGCTGTTCCTGTTCATCGGCATTACGCGCGGCTGGATTACGCTGTGGATGCTGGTGGGGGCCGGCGTGATGGCGATTGGCGGCATGTTCTGGCTGGCGCTGCGTCGTTACAATCTCGACGTGGTGGGTGATGAAGCGTTTTACACGTTTCTCTATCTGACGCGCGACACCTTTTCGCCGTGGGAAAACCTTGCGCTGCTGCTGCAGAATTACGACAAAATCGATTTTCAGGGGCTGGCACCGATCTGGCGTGATTTCTACGTGTTTATCCCGGGCTGGCTGTGGCCGGATCGGCCCTCAATGGTGCTCAACAGCGCCAACTATTTCACCTGGGAAGTGCTGAATAACCACTCCGGGCTGGCGATTTCGCCCACGTTGCTCGGTTCGCTGCTGATCATGGGCGGCGCAGGCTTTATTCCCCTTGGGGCGATAGCGGTCGGGCTGTTGATGAAAGGGTTTGATTCTCTCTACCAGCAGGGGCGCGAAGCCGTCAACCGCTACAGCGGTGCCATTTTGCAAAGCTTCTGCTTTGGCGCGGTGTTCAATATGATCGTGCTGGCGCGCGAAGGGCTGGATGCATTCGGCTCGCGCGTAGTGTTCTTTTGCCTGATTTTCGCCGCCTGCGTTGGGCTGGCGAAGTTACTTTTCTGGCTGTTAGCGCGTGCCGGGCTGATTCGTCCGCGCGCGGAGCCAGTTTTATCGCGCTCTGCTTAACCTCCGGGCCTGACGGGAAATACCGACCATGGAAACCGATCATCCGCGTTATACCCTGCGCGGCATCGATTTACACGCTTTCGCCGATATGGCGAGCTTTCTTCACTTTCTGCTGCCGGACGGCAAGCCGCGCAGCGGCACGCTGGTGGCGATCAACGCCGAAAAGATGCTGACGCTGGAAGAGGATGCCCAGCTGCGCGCGCTGATCGCCGCAGCGGAGATCAAATACCCGGACGGCATCAGCATTGTGCGTTCGCTGCGAAAAAAATACCCGCAGCTGACGGTGAACCGCATCGCCGGCGCCGATCTGTGGGAAGCGCTGATGGAACAGGCGGGCCGCAGCGGTATTCCGGTGTTTTTAATCGGCGGGCGTGAGCAGGTGCTGCAGGAAACCTGCGATAAATTACGCCGTCAGTGGAATGTCAACATAGTGGGCAGCCAGAACGGCTACTTCGCCCCTGCCGAACGCGAGGCGCTATTTGCGCGCATTGCCGCCAGCGGGGCACAGATTGTGACCGTGGCGCAGGGATCGCCGCGCCAGGAGCTGCTGATGCGCGACTGTCGCGAACACTGGCCGCACGCGCTGTATATGGGCGTCGGCGGCACCTATGATGTCTTTACCGGCCACGTCACGCGTGCGCCGCGCATCTGGCAGCAATTAGGGCTGGAGTGGCTGTATCGCCTGATACGTCAGCCATCACGCTGGCGTCGTCAGTTAAAACTGCTGAAATATTTACGCTATCACTGGCGCGGCGATCTGTAACGCGTCAGGAATAGTGCTGTAATTCCGGCAGGTTAAGCAGGCAAATTGCGTTATTTATCGACGGAATGCACAAAGCGTAAGCAAACGCGATTTTTTTATGAAAAAGCACTGGACAGCCTGGAGTCAAATACGTAGTATGCCCATCCGCAACGGCGCTACGCGCCCGTAGCTCAGCTGGATAGAGCGCTGCCCTCCGGAGGCAGAGGTCTCAGGTTCGAATCCTGTCGGGCGCGCCATTTAGTTTGTGCGCAAGAGCTTCGGTGGTTGGTTTAACCGCGTTATGCAGTGCATTGAGTAAGCGGTTACGCTTACGCACCAGAATTATGGTGGCTATAGCTCAGTTGGTAGAGCCCTGGATTGTGATTCCAGTTGTCGTGGGTTCGAGTCCCATTAGCCACCCCAGATTTTGCTGGGACATGCGAAGGTGGCGGAATTGGTAGACGCGCTAGCTTCAGGTGTTAGTGTTCTTACGGACGTGAGGGTTCAAGTCCCTCTCTTCGCACCAGGCAAAACAAGTAAGCAGTAACAGGCAGTACAAAATCGGCGAGTAGCGCAGCTTGGTAGCGCAACTGGTTTGGGACCAGTGGGTCGGAGGTTCGAATCCTCTCTCGCCGACCATATTCGAAAAGCCCGCTTTGCAAAAAGCGGGCTTTTTTCGTCTGTAGCAAAAGAGGATGAGAACCTCCGAAGGAGGTTTGCGCCGGGCGTAGCGATTGTCGCTATTACACGACACCTAACCTGCTGATTTTCAACAGCCTTACCTTTCCTTGCACAGCCTGTCGCTCAGCGGAGACAGCTTTAAACCGGTCTGTCGCGTTTTCGCGACATCGTAACCGCTGTTAGCAGGCAGGGATTATCTAACTGACTGATATAAAATAACTTCCCGTGATTCATGCCATTCTGGCACGCTTTGTGCAATAATCTCAGCGTAGATGCTCATTCCACCTCTTATGTTTGCCAATGCAACATAAACCTGGGAATGATGCAGAGCCCCTTACGGTATCCGTTGTCCAGCTGGCAGTAACGTGCACGCGCTACTGCAGTAAGAAGGACATTACGTTGAGTCGGATACCATCAGTTGTCTTACCGACCTGATCTTACACCTGCTTCTGGCAGGTGTTTTTTTTATCTGCCGTTTACGGATTGATGCCGCATTCCCTGCACGCTCTTTCAGGCAAAAAAAAGCCGGGACTGGCCCGGCGTGCACAAAAACAACAACAGTAAAATCAGGCGCCAGGATTGTTCTTCAGCGTCAGTAACAGACCTTCGCGACGCATTTTAGCCGCGTCTTCCGGGCGATGCAGGCGATCGTAAACGTCCGCCAGCCAGGCATAGTCAAAGCCATCCGGACGCTGTGCCAGCGCCTGCTGGAAGGCTTCTGCGGCCTGCTGCCATTCACCGTGGCGCATCAGCAGCTGGCCGAGCGTGCTGTGCAACAGCGGCGTGGCACCGTGCTGCTTAATCTGCTGACGCAGCGCTTTCTCCAGTGCCTGCGGGTCACCGCTTTTGATGCGCGGCATCAGCAGCACCAGCCGATCGTCATACTGACGCTTCAGCCCTTCCAGCACGATGCTTTGCGCTGTGTCCGGGTCGTCGCACTCGATCAAATGCTCCGCCATCGCCACCTGCAGCGCGGTCTCCTGGCGGGTTTTGCGACTCTGGTTCTGCCACCATTTTTTCAGGCCTTCGCTGCCCTGATCGGCCATGGCCTGATTCATCAGACCCAGCCATGCCTGCTGCTGCAGCGCGTTACGCTGGTTCTCATCGTTAATCTGCGCCTTCTGCATTGAGGGCAGGATATCCAGCAGTGCGCCCCAGGCGCCGGTGCGGATATAAGCCTGCTCGGCCAGACGCAGCACTTCCGGATGGCGCGGCGCCACTTCCAGCAGGCGATCGATACCGTGACGTGCGGCGTGATCTTCGTTACGCGCCAGCTGCAGGCGCACGCGGGTGATCTCAACCGGAATGGTATCGTTCTCGGAGAGCTCAGAGGCGCGCTCCAGGTGCTGGTTAGCACGGATTTCATCGCCGCGCTGCTGGGCCGCTTCCGCCGCCAGCAGATAGTTCGCCACCGGCTGATCGGCGTGATCGGCATTCTTTGACAGCAGCTTTTCTACCTGACGGTAATCACCTTCCGCCAGCTTCATCAGCGCGCTTTGCGTGTGACGCTGAGCGCTGCGACGTTTCCGCCCGGTGAACCAGCCGCGGGTGCGGGCGCCGGTGCGGAACAGGCGACGCAGAATCCACTCGACCAGCAGAATCACCAGCAGGCTGAGAATCAGGATGATGGCCAGACCGGTGACGCTGGTCTCAATGTTCCAGTTATCGGTCTGGATCAGCACGTAGCCCTGATGGCCGGCAACCATCGGTCCCAGCACAATGCCGGCAATCAGCAGCAGGAAAAGCACCAATACTTTCAGCATGGTTAGCCTCCCTGTTGATCAGCCGCAGCCGATGGCTGCGCCAGCAGATTGCGCACGCGCGTTTGCATCAGTTTTTCCAGCAGCGCCTGGCTCTCCAGCGTGTCCGGCACGTCCATCGAAATACTTTGCTGACTCAGCTCGTCGAGCTGGGCGAGGAAGGCTTTGGTCGCCGCATCGTTAGTGTCGTACCAGGCTCGCACCCAGGTGGATACCGCATCGATGGACTGTTTGTAGATCTCATCCTGATGGCGTGGCACCGCCTGCGCGGCAATCAGCAGACGTGAACGGATGTTTTCGCGCAGATAAACATCCTGATTCGGTGCCAGCAGCGGCTGCGCGGTGTTATCGCGGCGGCGGATGGTGATGAAATCATCCATGAAGTTGTGCCAGCTCTTCACCAGATTCTGACGCCATTCGTGCAGCGAGCTGGAGAGCTCACCGCTGTCGGCATCCATCGGCGACTCATCGCTGTCGTTATCGGCCAGACGCAGATTATCCACGCCGTTCGACAACTGGTTCAGCTTGAGGATGATGCCGTCGTAGTCTACCTGGCTGACCGCCGCCAGTGAACTGATGTCCTGAGTCAGCGCACGGCGCACGTTCATGATGCTGGGATCGTTCATCTCCGCCAGGCTGGTGTCCGCGCTTTTCAGCAGCGCTGCCGCGGTGGTGACGTCCTGATCGCTCCACAGTTTGCGACCCGCCAGTTTGACGAGGTAGTCGGCCTGCGCCAGCAGCCAGGTGCGGGTATCGTTGCCGGAAATAGTGGCCACTTTTTCACGCAGCGTCTCCAGCTCTTTGGCGCTGTTATCCTGCTGGCTGCGCGCTTCCTGCAGCGCGGTGTTGGCGTCCGCCAGCTGCTGCGAGAGCTGTTGTTTATCGCTGCCCAGTTGCTGCTGCAGGGCGCTCAGCTGCTCGCTCAGGTTCTGGTTAGTCTGAGCCTGTAAGTCGGCCTGGTGTTTCCCATTCAGGTAAAGTCCCGCGCCAATCGCCAGTGCAATGACAATTGCCACCGCGCTCAGCACCTTGCCGTCGCTCTTTTTCGCACGAGGCGGCTGGCTGGCTGGCGTCGGGGAAGTGTCCGCAGGGGTGGTTTCTTCAACCATGGCGGAGGAGTCTTTTTGTTCCGTCATTGTGGCTCATCCCAATGTTAAGTTCAGCGTAACGCACGCAGCAGCGCGTCGTTATCCGCACCATCGGCTACCTCAATCTCCTGCCAGCCTAATTCGGCGGCCTGGGTAGCCAAACGTTCACTGACGACCAGTAGCCGACAGTGCAGCAGCCATTCCCGCCGATCGATTGGCGGAAACAGCGCAAACAGTTGTTGTAACATTTCACCGCTGGTCACCACCAGCGTGGTAATACCGCGATCGCGCCAGCGACGGCCTTCAATCGCGCCGTCGTACTGCTTTTCACAGCGCTGATAGCACTCACAGTATTGCACGTCCGCGCCGCGGGCGATCAGCGTCTCCGCCAGCAGTTCACGGCCCGGACTGCCGCGCAGAATCAGCGCACGCTTGCCGCTGACCTGCTGCAGGCGATTCAGCCGCACCAGCTCTTCGCTGGTTTCCCGCGCATGCGGATAGTCAACTTTCAGATTACTGACGGTGTGCAGCGCCAGCGCGGTGCTGCGACCAATGGCATAATAGTCGAGAAATGCCGGCCACGCGCTGCGCTGCTGCTGTAAAGCGGGCTGGGCAAAGTGCACCACCTGCTGCGACAGCAGAAATACCAGGTCACCGGGCTGCAGGGCGGCCAGCTTCAGCGGCAGTTGGGGGAGATCGCGACCCGGCGTGAATTCAATCAGCGGAAACGACCACGCCAGTTTGCCCTGGCTGCGCAGGCGCGCGACCAGTTCGCTGGCGGCGGGTTCCGGACGGGTCACGAGGATAGTCATGCGGGCGGCTGTCCCTGATAAACTTCACGCAGAATGTCGCGCGCGCCGCCGTCCAGCAGCTCTTCGGCCAGTGAAATCCCCATCTGTTCGGCCTGTTCACGCGGGCCGCGGCGTTCGCCCACCACCATCTGGCTGCCATCCGGCGCACCGACCAGGCCGCGTAGCCACAGCTGATCGTCTTCCAGCACGGCAAAACTGCCGATCGGCACCTGACAGCCGCCTTCGAGACGGGTATTCATGGCGCGCTCGGCGCGCACGCAGACGGCTGTGTCGCTGTGGTTCAGCGCCTGCAGCAGCGTAATTAACGGCTGATCGTCGAGGCGGCATTCAATGCCGACCGCGCCCTGGCCCACCGCCGGCAGGGAAAACTCCGCCGGCAGCGCCTGGCGAATGCGATCTTCCAGTCCAAGGCGTTTCAGCCCGGCGGCAGCAAGAATGATGGCGTCATACTCGCCGGCGTCCAGTTTGCTGAGACGCGTACCGACGTTACCGCGCAGCGAGCGGATCACCAGATCCGGGCGCCGTGCGCTGATCTGGCACTGGCGACGCAGGCTGGACGTGCCGACCACCGCGCCCTGCGGCAGCGCGTCGATCGAGGAATAATGATTCGAGACGAACGCGTCGCGCGGATCTTCGCGCTCGCAGATGGTCACCAGTCCCAGACCGTCGGGAAAATCGACCGGCACATCTTTCATGGAATGCACCGCCATATCGGCACGGTTTTCCAGCATCGCCAGCTCAAGCTCTTTGACAAACAGTCCCTTGCCACCCACTTTCGCCAGCGGCGTATCAAGGATGACATCACCTTTGGTGACCATCGGCACCAGCTCAACCTGCAAGCCGGGATGCGCAGCCATCAGGCGCTGTTGGACATATTGTGCCTGCCACAAGGCAAGCGGGCTTTGCCTGGTAGCAATTCTGAAAATTTTGTTTAACATGCTGTTAACCATTTTGATCGTTCATCGATTATCCTATCATTGATAGGGGAATGCTGTCAGTTTCAACGGATTGACCAGGCTGCAATCTCAGACCGGAGCCCGCTTTTACGGCGTCAGATTCTGAGGCTGGAGTCCGAAAATGCAGGGCTACGTTTGGAACGTGCTAAACTGTCAGGTAGCGCAACTTTCTTTACGGTCAATCTTCCAGGTGTTAGATTGATCACGTTTCCAGCAATAATTTGCCCGACATCTTTATTATTAAGCGGCAGATTTTGGAAACAGGGTGCTTAACACTGGGACAATCAGGCGAAACGTCTTGTACCTCTACATTGAGACACTGAAACAGAGACTGGATGCGATAAACCAGCTGCGTGTAGATCGCGCACTGGCTGCCATGGGACCTGCTTTCCAGCACGTCTACAGTCTGCTGCCAACATTACTGCATTATCATCATCCGCTGATGCCGGGTTACCTTGAAGGTAGCGTTCCCCATGGCGTCAGCTTCTTTGCGCCTGATGAAAACCAGCAGCAACTGCTGCAACAGTTAGCGGGCGACCATCCGCTCGACCTCAGCAGCGCGGTGAAGGGCGAACTGCCTATCACCGGCATCTACTCGATGGGCAGCACCTCGTCCGTCGGCCAGAACAGCGTCTCCGATCTCGACATCTGGGTGTGCCATCAGTCGTGGCTCGATAATGAAGAGCGCCTCAATCTGCAGCGCAAGTGTACGCTCCTGCAGAAATGGTGTGTGTCGCTGGGTGTGGAAGTCAGCTTCTTCCTGATCGACGAAAACCGCTTCCGCCATAACGAGAGCGGCAGCCTCGGCGGTGAGGACTGCGGTTCCACTCAACATATTTTACTGCTGGATGAGTTCTACCGTACCGCCGTGCGCATGGCGGGCAAACGCATCCTGTGGAACATGGTGCCCGGCGAAGAGGAGCACCATTACGACGATTACGTGATGTCGCTCTATTCACAGGGCGTGCTGACGCCGAATGAGTGGCTGGATCTTGGCGGTCTCGGCACGCTGTCGGCGGAAGAGTATTTCGGTGCCAGCCTGTGGCAGCTGTATAAAAGCATCGATTCGCCGTACAAAGCGGTGCTGAAAACCCTGCTGCTGGAAGCCTACAGCTGGGAATATCCGAACACGCAGCTGCTGGCGATGGATATCAAACAGCGGCTGCACGACGGCGAAATTGTCTGCTTCGGTCTCGATCCCTACTGCATGATGCTGGAGCGCGTGACGCGCTATCTGACCAGCGTCGATGACACCGCGCGCCTCGACCTGGTGCG
The DNA here is from genome assembly GCF_043529865.1 of Pantoea sp. SGAir0418. Lineage (NCBI taxonomy): Bacteria > Pseudomonadati > Pseudomonadota > Gammaproteobacteria > Enterobacterales > Erwiniaceae > Pantoea > Pantoea sp. SGAir0418. Next base: position 3,826,258 of record NZ_CP027911.1, on the reverse strand, counting down.
CCGCTGTTTTTACCTCAAAGTGTGCGAAAAACTCTCCAGCGAGGAGCAGCATCCGCGCGCGGGCTGGCGGCGTGAAATTCTGTCGCAGCTGGTGAAAGAGTGGGGCTGGGACGATGAGAAGCTGGCGGTGCTGGATAATCGCGCGCAGTGGAAAATCGAACGGGTGCGCGAGGCGCACAACGAGCTGCTGGATGCGATGATGCAGAGCTATCGCAACCTGATCCGTTTTGCCCGTCGCAACAATTTAAGCGTCAGCGCCAGCCCGCAGGACATCGGCGTGCTGACGCGTAAATTGTACGCCGCGTTTGAAGCGCTGCCGGGCAAAGTCACGCTGGTGAACCCGCAAATCTCGCCCGATCTGTCGGAAGAGAATCTGACCTTTATTCATGTGCCGGCCGGGCGCGCCAACCGTGCCGGCTGGTATCTGTATAACCAGTCGCCAGACATGAGCTCAATCATCAGCCATCAGCCGCTGGAATATAACCGCTATCTCAACAAGTTAGTGGCATGGGCGTGGTTCAACGGACTGCTGACGCGTAAAACCCGTCTGCACATCAAGGGCAACGAGTTCTGCGATCTGCCGCGCCTGCAGGAGCTGGTCAACGATGTGTCCAGCCACTTCCCGCTGCGTCTGCCGGCGCCGACGCCGAAAGCGCTCTACAGCCCGTGCGAAATCCGGCATCTGGCGATCATCGTTAACCTCGAACACGATCCGACCTCGGCGTTCCGCAATCAGGTGGTGCACTTCGACTTCCGTAAGCTGGATGTATTCAGCTTTGGTCAGCAGCAGCAGTGCCTGATCGGCAGCATCGATCTGCTGTACCGCAACTCATGGAACGAAGTGCGCACGCTGCACTTTAGCGGCGAGCAGGCGATGATTGAAGCGCTGAAAACCATTCTGGGCAAAATGCATCAGGACGCCGCACCCCCGGACACGGTAGAAGTATTCTGCTACAGCCAGCATCTGCGCGGTCTGATTCGTACCCGCGTGCAGCAGCTGGTGTCGGAATGCATTGAGCTGCGTCTGTCGAGCACGCGTCAGGAGCCGGGCCGCTTTAAAGCGCTGCGCATGGCCGGTCAGACCTGGGGCCTGTTTTTCGAACGCATGAGCGTCTCGGTGCAGAAGCTGGAAAACGCGGTCGAGTTTTACGGCGCGATTTCCAACAACAAGCTGCACGGTTTGTCGATCAAAGTTGAATCGAACCAGACGCCGCTGCCGCCGGTGGTCAACGGCTACGCCAGCGAAGGCATCATTCAGTTCTTCTTTGAAGACACCAGTGACGATCGCGGCTTCAACATCTATATCCTTGATGAAAGCAACCGGGTTGAGGTGTATCACCATTGCGAAGGCAGCAAAGAAGAGCTGGTGCGTGACGTCAGCCGCTTCTATTCGTCGTCGCACGATCGCTTTACCTACGGCTCGAGCTTTATCAATTTCAACCTGCCGCAGTTCTATCAGATTGTGCACGCCGGCGATCGCTTCCAGGTGATTCCATTCCGCAGCCAGACGCTGACGCAGCTGTGCGCCACCCAGCCGGACAACGACAACGGCGACTTCCAGCCGCGCTACCAGATGCACTAAAGCCGCTGCGCTGCACGCAGTGGCCTGCCCCCGTTTCTGAACCTTCTGCCGGATATTTCCTGTTGCTTTTACAACGTCAACTGCGATGATAAGCAGCTGGGATTTGGATAAAAAGAGCAGACAGAATGATACGAGTGATGAGCCAGCTGGGTATGGCGCTGGCACTGGTCAGCCTGGTAGGCTGTGGCCTGAAAGGACCGCTGTATTTCCCGCCCAACGATCGGCCGCAACAGAAAAATCAGCCGGTGACTGAGCAGCAGCAGAAAGCGGCACAGGATGCGGATACCAGCGGCCTGGTCACCAGCAAACCGGCTGGCGTGCAGGCGAATTAAACCCGATGAGTCATCCGGCGGAGCAGAAAATGCAGTTCTCGAAAATGCACGGTCTCGGTAACGACTTTATGGTCGTCGATGCCGTGACGCAAAACGTCTTTTTTTCGCCGGAACTGATTCGCCGCCTGGCGGATCGGCATCTGGGGATCGGCTTCGATCAGTTGCTGATCGTCGAGCCACCTTACGATCCGGATCTCGATTTCCACTACCGCATCTTCAACGCTGACGGCAGCGAAGTGGCACAGTGCGGCAACGGCGCGCGCTGTTTTGCCCGCTTTGTTCGCCTCAAAGGGCTGACCAATAAAAGCGACATTCGCGTCAGCACCCAGACCGGCCGCATGGTACTGAGCGTCACCAGCGATGAGCTGGTACGCGTTAACATGGGCGAGCCCAACTTTGACCCGCAGCAGGTGCCGCTGCGCGCTAACAAGGCGGAAAACCTCTATCTGCAGCGCGTGGCCGAGCAGACCGTGATGTTTGGCGCGGTATCAATGGGCAATCCACACTGCGTGATTCAGGTTGAAAGCGTGAAAACCGCCGCGGTGGAGACGCTCGGTCCGGCACTGGAGAGCCATGAGCGCTTTCCCGAGCGCGTGAACGTCGGCTTTATGGAAGTGGTCAATCCGGAACACATCCGTCTGCGCGTGTATGAACGCGGCGCGGGCGAAACCCAGGCGTGCGGCAGCGGCGCCTGCGCCGCAGTGGCCTGCGGCATTCAGCAGGGCATTCTGGCGGAGAAAGTGCGCGTCGATCTGCCCGGCGGCACGCTGCATATCGCCTGGAAAGGGGCCGGTCAGCCGCTGTTTATGACCGGGCCAGCCACACACGTCTATGATGGGTTTATTCATCTATGAAAAATATCGAAGAGCAGACCGACAGCGCGGTTTTGCTGGACGATCAGGCGGTGAGCGCCTGGCTGCGTCACAACCCCGATTTCTTTATTCGCAATGCGCGCCAGGTTGAGCAAATGATGGTGCCGCATCCGGTGCGCGGCAGCGTATCGCTGGTGGAGTGGCATATGGCGCGTCAGCGCAACCACATCCAGCAGCTGGAAGAGGAGATCACGCTGCTGATGGAGCAGGCAACCGCCAATCATCAGCTGTTCGATCGCCTGCTGGCGTTGCAGAGCCATCTCGCGGCGGCCGATAGCCTGCAGGAGATGCTGACGCGCCTGCATCGCTGGGCGCGCGAGCTTGGCCTGGCGGGCGCTAATGTGCGGCTGTTCAGCGACCGCTGGCGCATCGGCGCACCCTCCGATTTCACCCAGCTTGGTCTGTCACGCCAGGCGTTTGAGCCGCTGCGCATCCAGCGCTTTGGTCAGCAGCATCACTACCTTGGCAGTCTGAACGGACCGGAGCTGCTGCTGCTGCTGCCGCAGGCAAAAGCCGTCGGATCGGTGGCGATGTCGCTGATGGGCGAGCAGGGCGATCTTGGCGTACTGATCTTCAGCAGCCGCGACAACCAGCACTATCAGGCGGGCATGGGCACGCTGCTGCTGCAGCATCTGGCACAAATGCTGCCCGACCTGCTGTCTCGCTGGGTGGAGCGCGCATGAGCAGCGCCAGCCCGCTGTTGCCGGCCGTTGAGGGTTTTCTGCGCTATCTGAAAGTCGAACGCCAGCTCAGCCCGCTGACGCAAAAGAATTACCAGCGCCAGCTGCAGGCGCTTATCGCCATGGCGGATGACATGCACATTACCGCGTGGTCGCAGCTGGAACCGGCACAGGTGCGCAGTCTGGCGGCGCGCAGCCGGCGCGGCGGTCTCGGTGCCAGTAGCCTGGCGCTGCGCATGTCGGCGCTGCGCAGCTTTCTCGACTGGCAGGTCAGTCAGGGCATGCTGAGCGCCAATCCGGCCAAAGGCATCGCCACGCCGCGCAACGCACGGCATCTGCCAAAAAATATGGATGTCGACGAAGTCAGCCAGCTGCTGGAGATCGAGCTCGACGATCCGCTGGCAGTGCGCGACCGCGCCATGCTGGAAACCATGTACGGCGGCGGTTTACGTCTCGCTGAGCTGGTGGGCATCGACTGTCGTCATCTGGACCTGGAGAGCGGTGAAGTCTGGGTGCGGGGCAAAGGCAGTAAAGAGCGCCGCGTGCCGATTGGCGGCACCGCCGTCACCTGGCTGCAGCACTGGCTGCCGTTACGCAACAGCTTCGCGCCGCAGGATGATGCGGTTTTCGTGTCGACGCGCGGCAGCCGTATTTCGGCGCGCAATGTGCAGAAACGCTTCGCCGAATGGGGCATTAAGCAGGGCGTCGCCAGCCATATCCACCCGCACAAGCTGCGCCACTCGTTTGCTACCCATCTGCTGGAATCGAGCGGCGATCTGCGCGCGGTGCAGGAGCTGCTCGGCCACGCCAACCTCTCGACCACGCAAATCTATACCCACCTGGATTTCCAGCATCTGGCGTCGGTGTACGATGCGGCACACCCGCGTGCCAAACGAGGAAAGTCTGAATGAAGTTTTATCGCCCGCTGGGCCCGATCAAAGCCATCACCTTCGATCTCGACGATACGCTGTATGACAACTATCCGGTGATCCGCAAAACCACGGCGGAATCGCACGCTGCACTGCAGGCGTATCACCCGGCGCTGCGCGAGTTTACGCCGGAAGATTATCAGGCGCTGCGCGATGAACTGCTGCGGCGTGAGCCGGAAATTTATCACGATGTCTCTGAGTGGCGTCGCCGCTCGGTAGAGCTGGCGCTGCTCAACGCCGGACTGCCGGCCGCGCAAGCCAGCGCAGGTGCCCGCGACGTGATGAGCGTGTTTCACCAGTGGCGCAGTGCGGTGGAGATGCCAGAAGAGACGCATCAGACGCTGACCTGGCTCGGCGAGCGCGTGCCGCTGGTGGCGATCACCAATGGCAACGCCGACCCGCAAAAGCTCGGCATTGATCACTACTTCCAGTTCGCGCTGCGCGCCGGTCCGCACGGCCGCGCCAAGCCGTGGCAGGATATGTACCATCTGGCCGCCGAACGGTTGGGCATTGCGCCGCAGCATATTCTGCACGTCGGCGATGACCTGACCACCGACGTCGCCGGTGCGCTGCGCGCCGGTCTGCAGGCGTGCTGGATCAACCTGCGTGACGGCAATCTGATGAAGATTGATGACGCGCGCCTGCTGCCACACGTGGAAATTCATCAGTTGGCATCGCTGACCTCGCTGCTATAATGGCTGTAAATTTATCCAGTCGTATTCTGTATTCTGCAACGCGTGGCCGTGCAGGCTGTGTGTCACCAGCCTGATCGCTTAGCTGATTACGCCCTCGCAGATGTCTGCCCTTGCCGCCTGGCGGCAACGCGAACGGTGCAGGATACGCATCCTACTTGCTTAAAACGGTGCTTATGGACGTTTCCGATCTGCTTAACGGCTTGAATGACAAACAGCGCGAAGCGGTCGCCGCGCCGCGCAGCAATCTGCTGGTGCTGGCCGGAGCAGGCAGCGGTAAAACCCGCGTGCTGGTGCATCGCATCGCCTGGCTGTTGTCGGTAGAGAACTGCTCGCCTTACTCAATCATGGCGGTGACCTTCACCAACAAGGCGGCGGCGGAGATGCGCCACCGTATCGACCAGCTGATCGGTACCAGCCAGGGCGGCATGTGGATTGGTACTTTCCACGGCCTGGCGCACCGTTTACTGCGCGCGCACCACCTGGATGCCGGGCTGCCGCAGGATTTTCAGATCCTCGACAGCGAAGATCAGCTGCGTCTGCTCAAGCGCCTGATCAAAGCCATGAACCTCGACGAGAAACAGTGGCCGGCGCGTCAGGGCATGTGGTACATCAACGGCAAAAAGGACGAAGGGCTGCGGCCTAAGCACATCGAAAGCTACGGCAATCCGGTGGAGCAGACGTGGCTGCGTATCTATCAGGCGTACCAGGAAGCCTGCGATCGCGCCGGGCTGGTCGACTTCGCCGAACTGCTGCTGCGGGCGCATGAGCTGTGGCTCAACAAGCCACAGATTCTCAATCACTACCGCGAGCGCTTCAGCAATATTCTGGTGGACGAATTCCAGGACACCAACAATATTCAGTACGCGTGGATTCGCATGCTGGCAGGCGACAGCGGCCGGGTCATCATCGTTGGCGATGACGATCAGTCCATTTACGGCTGGCGCGGCGCGCAGGTGGAGAACATCCAGCGTTTCCTGCAGGATTTCCCAGGCGCGGAAACCATTCGTCTCGAGCAGAACTATCGCTCCACCAATAATATTCTGAAAGCAGCCAACGCCCTGATTGCCAACAACAATGGCCGCCTGGGGAAAGAGCTGTGGACCGACGGCAGCGATGGCGAAAAGATTTCGCTGTATTGCGCGTTCAACGAGCTGGATGAAGCGCGCTTTGTCGTCAATCGCATCAAAACCTGGCATGAAAACGGCAACGCGCTGCAGGATTGCGCCATTCTCTACCGCAGCAACGCCCAGTCGCGCGTGCTGGAAGAGGCGCTGCTGCAGGGCAGCATGCCGTACCGCATTTACGGCGGCATGCGCTTCTTCGAGCGCCAGGAGATCAAAGATGCGCTGGCCTATCTGCGACTGCTGGCCAACCGCAATGACGATGCGGCATTCGAGCGCGTGGTCAACACGCCGGTGCGCGGCGTTGGCGATCGCACGCTCGACGTGGTGCGGCAGACCGCGCGTGAGCAGCAGCTGACGCTGTGGCAGGCCACGCGCACACTGCTGCAATCCAAAGCGCTGGCCGGCCGTGCCGCCTCGGCGCTGCAGCGCTTCTGCGAGCTGGTGGATGCGCTGGCAACGGAAACCGCTGAGCTGCCACTGCACGTACAGACCGATCGGGTGATTAAAGACTCCGGCCTGTGGCTGATGTACGAGCAGGAAAAGGGCGAAAAAGGCCAGGCGCGTATCGAAAACTTAGAGGAACTGGTCACCGCCACGCGGCAGTTCAGCTATCAGGACGAAGACGAAGATCTGATGCCGCTGCAGGCGTTTCTGTCGCACGCGGCGCTGGAAGCTGGCGAAGGCCAGGCGGACAAATGGCAGGATGCGGTGCAGCTGATGACGCTGCACTCGGCGAAAGGGCTGGAGTTCAGCCAGGTGTTTATCGTCGGCATGGAAGAGGGCATGTTCCCGAGCCAGATGTCGCTGGACGAAGGCGGCCGGCTGGAGGAGGAGCGTCGCCTGGCGTATGTCGGCGTGACGCGCGCGATGGAGAAGCTGACGCTCACCTACGCCGAAACCCGTCGCCTTTATGGTAAGGAAGTGTATCACCGGCCATCGCGCTTCATTGGTGAACTGCCGGAAGAGTGCGTGGAAGAGGTGCGGCTGCGCGCCAGCGTGAGCCGGCCGGTGAGTCATCAGCGCATGGGCACACCGGTGGCGAAGAGCGACAGCGGCTTCGCGCTCGGGCAGCGCGTGCGCCACGCTAAGTTCGGCGAAGGCACCATTATCAATCTGGAAGGCAGCGGCGAGCACAGCCGTCTGCAGGTGGCCTTCCAGGGCCAGGGCATCAAGTGGCTGGTGGCGGCTTACGCCCGGCTGGAAACCGTGTAGCGCGGTTGCGCTACCTTGACGACTTTTTCGTCTCAGCGTAACATGCGCGCACTATTATCATGAGAGGACAATGCCTTGGACGCGCCCAGTCGATGCTGGCTCTATACCCTGGTTAACAGGGACAATTTCTAAGGCTACCTCTTTAACGCGGGTAGCCTTAGCGGTTATCAGCGACCTCCCTTTTTGATCCCGTCGCACGAGTCAGCACTGATTTACCCTTGAAGCGAAAGTTTCCGCGTTCAGGCTTTGCCGTGCCCGTGGTGCCAGCAGCACTGCGGTTCACCGCCTTGTCCCATGTCGTCTGCAATGGGGAGTATTGCTATGCTGAGCGCATTTAAACTGGAGCGCGATCGCCTGACGCGCATCGAGCTGGAAGACAACAACGACAAACTCAACACCTCGGTGTGGGTCGATTTGATCGAGCCGGACGACAGCGAGCGTGAGCGCGTGCAGTCGGAACTGGGGCAGAGCCTGGCAACGCGCCCCGAGCTGGAGGACATTGAGGCCTCGGCGCGTTTCTTCGAGGACGAAGACGGCCTGCACATCCACTCCTTTTTCTTTTTTGAAGATGCTGAAGATCACGCCGGCAACTCCACCGTGGCGTTTACCATCCGCGAAGATCGTCTGTACACGCTGCGCGAGCGTGAGCTGCCGGCGTTCCGCCTGTACCGCATGCGCGCGCGCAATCAGCAGCTGACCGACGGCAACGCCTACGAGCTGCTGCTCGATCTGTTCGAAACCAAAATCGAGCAGCTGGCGGATGAGATCGAGAACATTTATAGCGCGCTGGAAAAACTCAGCCGCGTGATCATGGAAGGGCAGCAGGGCGAAGAGTACGACGACGCGCTGTCGCGCCTGGCGGAGCTGGAAGATATCGGCTGGAAGGTGCGGTTGTGTCTGATGGATACCCAGCGCGCGCTGAACTTCCTGGTGCGTAAAGCGCGGCTGCCGGGCAATCAGCTGGAGCAGGCGCGCGAGATCCTGCGCGACATCGAATCGCTGCTGCCGCACAACGAATCACTGTTCCAGAAGGTTAACTTCCTGATGCAGGCGGCGATGGGCTTTATTAACATCGAGCAGAACCGCATCATCAAAATCTTCTCGGTGGTGTCCGTGGTGTTCCTGCCGCCGACGCTGGTGGCCTCCAGCTACGGTATGAACTTTGAGTTTATGCCGGAGCTGAAGTGGAGCTTTGGTTATCCCGGTGCGATTGGCCTGATGATTCTCGCCGGGCTGGCGCCGTATCTCTATTTCAAACGGAAGAACTGGCTGTAATCGCACAGCATTGCATCATCGCACAGAACCGTAGCGGCGCGATTCATCGCGCTTTGTCTAACGGATGCTCAGCATATTGCGTCGTGGCATTCGCGTTATTAATACGCAAACCTGAGCGCAATAAATTGCGCCGCTACAACAGCGTGCGGTCTTTTGCTGGCGCCTTACCCCTGACGCGCCAGCGCTAATCTGCTAACCTGTTGCCTCAACTCACTTTCTGATTTCCTCCTTATGGCGCGTTTCTCTTTGCGGCAGCAGTGGGCGCTGCTGTTGACGGCTTCGCTGGTGCTGGGCTGCCTGCTCCAGCTATTGCACCTGCCGGCTGCACTGCTGCTCGGTCCGATGATTGTCGGTACCATTATGGGGCTGAGCGGCGCAACCGTGCGCATCGACAAACGGCTGTTCGTGCTGGCACAGGCGGTGCTGGGCTGCATGATCGGCCAGAGCCTGTCGCCTGCGATCCTCTCGCCGCTGCTCGATGACTGGCCGGTGGTGCTGGCGGTGCTGCTGCTGACGCTGGCGGCCAGCGGGCTGTCCGGTTTTCTGCTGGTGCGCTTTAGCTCGCTGCCGGGACCCACCGGCGCGTGGGGATCGTCGCCGGGCGGCGCGTCCGCAATGGTGGCGATGGCGGGCGATTTTGGCGCTGACGTGCGGCTGGTGGCGTTTATGCAATATCTGCGCGTACTGTTTGTTGCTACCGCCGCGGCCGTGGTGGCCCGCATCGGCCTCGGCAACAGCGGTGCCGCCGCCCACATTGTCTGGCTGCCGCCGCTGCACAGTGGCTTCGCGCTGACGCTGCTGGTGATGGTGGTGGGCGCGTGGCTGGGGCAGAAACTGCGTATTCCGTCCGGCGCGCTGCTGCTGCCGGCGCTGATGGGTGCCACGCTGCACGGAACAGGTGTCGCGACGCTGCAGGTGCCGGAGTGGCTGCTGGCACTGGCCTATGCGCTGATCGGCTGGAGCGTTGGCCTGCGCTTTACCCGGCCGATCTTTTTGCTGGCGCTGCGCACGCTACCGCAAATGATCGCCTCGATTATCGGCCTGATGCTGTTGTGCGGGGGGCTGGCGTGGATGCTGACGCGCGTGCTGCACGTCGATCTGATGACCGCTTATCTGGCAACCAGCCCGGGCGGGCTGGATACGGTGGCGATTATTGCTGCTGGCAGCCGGGTCGATATCGCGTTTGTTATGGCGCTGCAGACGCTGCGTCTGTTTACCATTCTGCTCACTGGCCCGGCGATGGCCCGTTTTATCTCACGCTATGCGCACGCGCGTGCGGGCTGAAAACAGCAGCGCGTCCAGAATGAAGATCGCCAGCGCCAGCCAGATGAAGCCGAAGGTCACCATTTTATCCGGCGTCAGGCTCTCACCGTAAAACAGCACCGCCAGCAGGAACATCAGCGTCGGCCCCAGATATTGAAAGAAACCGACCGTCGACAGGCGCAGGCGCGCGCAGGCGGCGGCGAACAGCATCAGCGGAATGGTGGTAATGATGCCGGCGGCGATCAGCTTGAGGTTCAGGCTGAGCGGATTAGCGCTGAGGTGGCTGGTGGCGCTGTCGGCAAAGCCAAACAGATAGATGGCCGCCAGCGGGAACAGCCACGCGGTTTCAATCAGCATACCGCTCTGTGCATCTACCTGAATCTTCTTGCGCACCAGTCCGTACAGCGCGAAGCTCAGCGCCAGGCCGAGGCCGATGACCGGCAGCGAACCGAACTGCCACAGCTGCACCAGCACGCCGGTGGCCGCCAGCAGCACCGCCAGCCACTGCAGGCGGCGGAAGCGCTCACGCAGAAATAGCATGCCAAACACCACGTTAATCAGTGGGTTAATAAAGTAGCCGAGGCTGGCCTCCAGCATATGCTGATTATTCACCGCCCAGATAAACAGCAGCCAGTTGCCGCCGATGGTCAGTGCGGTCAGCGCCAGCAGCAGCACTTTTTTCGGCTGGGCCAGCACGCTGCGTACCTGACGCCAGCTGCGGCTCAGGGTAATCAGTCCCAGCATAAACAGGGCCGACCAAATCACACGGTGGGTCATAATTTCCGTCGGTGGCACCTCTTTGACCAGCTTGAAATAGGCCGGCGCGATGCCCCAGATAAAGTAAGCGCCCAGCGCATAAAAAATGCCCTGACGCGTTTGTTGCGTATCCATCATCTATTCCAGAAAAGCGGCGAGTGTCGCAGGCCGCGCGAAGTTAACCAATAAGATAGGTCGCAGTCGCAGTGGCGATGTAATCGCCCTGCTGATTGTGCAATTCGACGCGCGCTACCGCGACTTTATTCCCGGCGCGCAGCAGACTGCTGGTGGCGACAAAGCGCTCGCCGCGGCCCGGGCGCAGGTAGTCGACGCGCATATCAATGGTGCCCATGCGCGACAGGCGCTGACGCAGCTCCTCTTCGCTGATGCTCTGCTGGCGCGACAGCGCATGGCTGACGCACACCAGCCCGGCGGCAACATCCAGCACTGAGGCAATCACGCCACCGTGCAGGATCTGCTGCGCGGCGTTACCCACCAGCATGGTTTTATTGGCAAAGCCGAGTTCGGCGTAATCGGCTTCAAGGCGATCCAGCTCAAGGCCCAGTGCCTGATTAAACGGCATGTGATAGACAAAAATTTCGCCAATCAGCCGGCGCGCTTCCTGCTGTGTCAGCATCGGGGATGACATTTTTCCTGCCTTAAGATGTTAAGGAATTGTGTATATTATGCCGCGTTCGCGCCGCTTTCCAGTTTCAGAAATCCGCGCTAATCAACCACCGGGTTTGCGTGTAGAATGGCGTGCTTTTTGAACCGTCGCCCGACGATAACTTTTGCAGCGCTCTGGAGAATTCTATGCGTAAGCAGTACGCCTTGCTGGCCGCGGCATTTATGGTTCCTGCGCTGGCGCAGGCCGATGAAGCCACCGTGAAAGAGGTTCATGACGCACCAGCGGTGAAGGGCAGTATTATCGCTAACCTGCTGGAAAAACACGATAACCCATTCGTGCTTTATCCCTATGAAAATAACTATCTGCTTTACACCTACACCAGCGACATGAATAAAGAGGCGATTTCCTCTTACAACTGGGCAGACAAAGCGAAAAAGGATGAAGTAAAATTCCAGCTCAGCCTGGCGTTTCCGCTGTGGCGCGGCATTTTGGGTGACAACTCGGTGCTGGCCGCGTCGTATACTCAGCGCTCCTGGTGGCAGCTGTCGAACCGGGGGGCTTCATCACCGTTTCGTGAAACCAACTATGAGCCGCAGATTTTTCTCGGCTGGGCCACCGACTATTCGCTGGGCGGCTGGACATTACGCGACGTCGAGCTGGGTCTGAATCATCAGTCAAACGGCCGCAGCGATCCCACGTCACGCAGCTGGAACCGCGCTTACGCCCGTCTGATGGCGGAGAACGGCAACTTCCTGGCGGAAATCAAACCCTGGTATCGTCTGCCGGAAAGTGCCAGCAACGACGATAACCCGGACATCACCAAATACATGGGCTACTACCGCGCGAAGCTGGGCTATATGCTCGGCGACAGCATTTTCAGCGTGGAAGGCAACTACAACTGGAATAGCGGCTACGGCGGTGCAACCTTCGCGTGGAGCTATCCGATTTCTGAACACGTGCGCTTTTACACGCAGCTGTTCAGCGGTTATGGTGAATCCCTTATTGACTATAACCATCGCCAGACGCGTCTTGGCGTCGGCGTAACGCTTAACGATCTGTTCTAACCAGTCAAAACAGGATTACCGTGGCAACATCGGCAGTGCTTAATCAGGAAATGCTGGCGCAGCAGGTATTACAGGATACCTTCGGCTATCAGCAGTTCCGTCCGGGTCAGCAAACCATCATCGAAACCGCGCTGTCAGGGCGCGACTGCCTGGTGGTGATGCCGACCGGCGGCGGCAAATCGCTGTGCTATCAAATCCCGGCGCTGGTGCGCGAAGGGCTGACGCTGGTGGTTTCGCCGCTGATTTCACTGATGAAAGATCAGGTTGATCAGCTGCTGGCGAACGGCGTGGCGGCGGCGTGCCTTAACTCGACGCAGACGCGTGAGCAGCAGCAGCAGGTGTTTGCGGACTGCCGCAGCGGCAAACTGCGGCTGCTGTACATCGCGCCGGAACGTCTGATGATGGATAACTTCCTCGACACCCTGCAGCACTGGAATCCGGTGATGCTGGCCGTCGATGAAGCGCACTGTATTTCGCAGTGGGGCCACGATTTCCGTCCGGAATATGGCGCGCTCGGTCAGCTGCGCCAGCGCATTCCGCAGCTGCCGGTGATGGCGCTGACCGCCACCGCCGATGAAGCCACGCGTAACGACATCGTGCATCTGCTGCAGATGCACGATCCGCTGATTCAGATCAGCAGTTTTGACCGCCCCAACATTCGCTACACGCTGGTGGAGAAGTTCAAGCCTACCGAGCAACTGCTGCGCTATGTGCAGGATCAGCGCGGCAAAAGCGGCATCATCTACTGTAACAGCCGCGCCAAAGTGGAAGACACCGCTGCGCGTCTGCAGAGTCGCGGCATCAGCGTTGGCGCTTATCATGCCGGCATCGACAGCGAGCAGCGCGCACGCGTGCAGGAAGCCTTTCAGCGTGACGATTTGCAAATCGTGGTCGCGACCGTGGCGTTCGGCATGGGTATTAACAAGCCCAACGTGCGTTTTGTGGTGCACTTCGACATTCCGCGCAATATCGAATCCTATTATCAGGAGACGGGCCGCGCCGGGCGTGATGGCCTGCCGGCGGAAGCGATGATGCTGTACGACCCGGCTGACATGGCGTGGCTGCGTAAGTGTCTGGAAGAGAAAGCGCCCGGGCCGCTGCAGGATATTGAACGCCACAAACTGAACGCCATGGGCGCGTTTGCCGAGGCGCAAACCTGCCGTCGTCTGGTGCTGCTTAACTACTTTGGTGAAGGTCGCCAGCAGCCGTGCGGCAACTGCGATATCTGCCTCGATCCGCCGCGGCGCTATGACGGCCTGGTCGAAGCGCAAAAAGCGCTGTCGGGCATTTATCGTACCGGGCAGCGTTTTGGGATGAGCTATATTGTTGAAGTTTTGCGCGGCTCAACCAACCAGCGCATCCGCGATAACGGCCACGACAAACTGCCGGTGTACGGCCTCGGGCGCGAGCAGAGTCAGGAGCACTGGGTCAGCGTGCTGCGCCAGCTGATCCATCTGGGCATGGTGACGCAAAACATCGCTATGCACTCGGCGCTGCAGCTCACCGAGGCCGCGCGCCCGGTGCTGCGCGCTGAAGTGCCGCTGATGCTGGCGGTACCGCGTACCGTGACGGTGAAAAGCCGCAGCAGCGCGCCAAAAGTCTACGGCGGCAATTACGATCGCAAGCTGTTCGCCAAGTTGCGTAAGCTGCGTAAAGCCATCGCCGACGAAGAGAATATTCCGCCTTACGTGGTGTTTAACGACGCCACGCTGATTGAAATGGCAGAACAAATGCCGGTCAGCGCTTCAGAGATGCTGAGCGTGAACGGGGTCGGTCATCGCAAACTGGAGCGCTTCGGTAAGCCGTTTCTGCTGATGATCAAAGAACATCTTGATGAAGAATAAGGGAAATAAACCATGCTGATGTTATTTGCCACCGTCGCGCTGGTGCATCTGGTTGCGCTGATGAGTCCGGGACCGGACTTCTTTTTTGTCTCACAGACCGCCGCCAGCCGCTCGCGCAAAGAGGCGATGATGGGCGTGCTCGGCATTACGCTGGGGATTGTGATTTGGGCCGGTGTCGCGCTGATGGGCCTGCATCTGATTCTGGAGAAAATGGCGTGGCTGCATGAAATCATCATGGTCGGTGGCGGGCTGTATCTGCTGTGGATGGGCTGGCAGCTGCTGCGCTCGGCGCGTCAGCGTCACAAGCAACCTCATACGGAAGCGCCGGTGGTTGAGCTGCCAAAGCGTGGCATGAGCTTCCTCAAAGGGTTTCTCACCAACCTGTCTAACCCGAAAGCCATCATCTACTTCGGCAGTGTGTTTTCACTGTTCGTGGGCAACGATGTGGGCGCGATTGAGCGCTGGGGCCTGTTCCTGCTGATCGTCGGTGAAACCTTTGCCTGGTTTACCCTGGTGGCGGCGATTTTTGCCCTGCCGTGGATGCGCGATAAGTATCAGCGGATGGCGAAGTGGGTGGACGGTATGGCGGGCGTGCTGTTTGCCGGGTTTGGTATTCACCTCATCATCTCCCGATAAGATCCCGAACCGTAGCGGCGCAATTTATTGCGCGTTTCAACTGGGCGCGATAAAGCGTGCCGCTACGATCAGTGCCAATCGTTACGCCATTTTACGTGCGCTGGCCAGCAGTGCGCCGACCGCCATAAACAAGCCACCAAACACCCGGTTCAGCAGCTTCATCTGCTTCGGACCTTTGATCCAGCCAGCAATGCGCGTCGCCAGCGTGGCGTAACCAATCATCACAATGATGTCGACCACGATGGTGGTCACGCCGAGCACCAGATACTGCATCAGCTGCGGCTGGTGCGGCACGATAAACTGCGGAAACAGCGCGGCGAGAAACACAATGCTCTTTGGATTGGTGAGATTCACCAGCAGCGCTCGCTGAAACAGACGACGACGCGGCATCGCTTTGGCCACCGCATTGAGATCGATTCCGCCCGCTGAGCGCCACTGCTGAATGCCAAGCCACACCAGATAGGCCGCGCCCGCCCATTTCAGTACCTCAAACGCCAGCACCGACTGCGAAAATAGCGCGCCCAGACCGGCGCCCACCAGCACAATATGCACGGCGAGACCCAGCTGTAATCCGGTAATTGAGGCTGCCGCACCGCGATAGCCGTGGCTGATGCCGGTGCTCATGGTGTTGATCGCGCCGGAACCGGGCGAGAGGCTGAGGATGGTCGTGGTTAACAGGTAGGTTAACCACCATTCAATGGTCATGGGTGACATTCCCTGAAGAGAGTGAAGTGTGACACAATACGCCAGAAAATCGCGCTGCGCTATTAAGTGCAGAGCCGCGTTTGACGTTTTTTCAGGGGGACGGATGCAGCAGCATAAACAGAGTTGGCTCGGACGTGAGCACGCTTTTTCAGCCTTTGCTACCGGTCCGCTGCTCGACTTCTGGCGTCAGCGTGAAGAGTGTGAATTCAGCGGCGTGGGCAATCTGACCATTCGCTATGTGCGCTTCACCTCACCGCAACACCGGCGTGTCATCCTGATTGTGCCCGGACGCATCGAAAGCTACATCAAATACCCCGAGCTGGCCTATGACCTGTTCCACTGCGGCTACGATGTGGTGATTATCGACCATCGCGGTCAGGGGCGTTCAGACCGGCTGCTGGCCGACTCGCATCGCGGTCACGTGGTGGAGTTCAGCGATTATGTCGACGATCTGGAAACGCTGTATCTGAAAGAGATCGTCAGCCATCACTATCAGCAGCGCTACGTGCTGGCGCACTCGATGGGCGGCGCAATTGTGGCGCTGTTTCTGGCGCGCCAGCCGCAGGCCTTCCACGCGGCGGTGTTTTGTGCGCCGATGTTTGGTATCGTGCTGCCGCTGCCGCCGTTTCTGGCGCACCGCATTCTCGACTGGGCGGAAAAGCTGCCCGCGCTGCGCGACGGCTACGCGCTGGGCACCGGACGCTGGCGCGCCAGCCCGTTTGGCATTAACCGGCTGACGCACAGTCGCGAACGCTATCGTCGCAATCTGCGCTTTTACGCTGACGATCCGGCGATTCGCGTCGGCGGCCCGACCTATCACTGGGTGCGGGAAGGGATTCAGGCCGGACGCCATATCCTTAATCAGGTGGCGCAGATTACGACACCGATTCTGCTGCTGCAGGCCAGTGAAGACGACGTGGTGGATAACCGCGCGCAGGATCTGTTTTGTGAGGCCATGGCGGCAGCGGGACATGCGGTGGAAGGCACCACGCCTTACATCATTCAGGGCGCGCGTCACGAGATCCTGTTTGAAACAGACGCCATGCGCGCCGAAGCGCTCAATGCGGTGGTCGACTTTTATCAGCGCCACCGTGACTAATGTATTCTTAGACATCAATACCAGAGGCCTACATGTACCACATCGTTGCATCCGACCTGGATGGCACGCTGCTTTCTCCGCAACATCGTCTGACGCCGTTTGCCCGCACCACGCTGCAGGAACTGGTGGCGCGCGATGTGCATTTTATCTTTGCCACCGGACGCCACTACATCGACGTCGGTCAGATGCGCGATAAGCTCGGCATTCCGGCGTATATGATCACCTCAAACGGCGCGCGCGTGCACAACGCCGACGGCGAACTGGTGTTCAGCCACAATCTGGACAGCGATATCGCCAGCGAGCTGTATGGCCTGAAGTATCACGATGAGAAAATCCTGACGCACGTTTACCGCGACGATGAGTGGCACATCAGCCGCCATAATCCGCAGGAAGCGGAGTTTTTCCAGGAATCGGTGTTCACCTATCAGGTGTATCAGCCCGGCATGCTGGCCACCGACGGCATCAGCAAAGTGTTCTTCACCTGCGACGATCCGGAGCATCTGGTTCCGCTGGAACAGGCGATTGAAGCGCGCTGGGGTGACCGGGTTAACGTCAGTTTCTCGCTGCCCACCTGTCTGGAGGTGATGGCTGGCGGCGTCTCGAAAGGGCACGCGCTGGAAGCGGTGGCGAAACAGCTTGGCTATTCGCTGAAAGAGTGCATCGCGTTTGGCGACGGCATGAATGATGTCGAGATGCTGAGTATGGCGGGCAAAGGCTGCATCATGCGTAACGCCCATCAGCGCCTGAAAGATACCCTGCCGACGCTGGAAGTGATTGGCAGCAACGCCGATGACGCGGTGCCACAGACGCTGCGTAAATTATTCCTCGCCTGAATAAAACGGGCCGGTATGCACCGGCCCGCTCAGATTACGCCTGCTGCTGCTTGTGGCGATGCTCGCTGACCATGGTCAGCAGCAGTAACACCACCGCCAGCACCGATCCGACAATCATCACTAAGAAACCGCCGTCCCAGCCGAAGAAATCCACGGTGTAACCGACAATCGCACTGGCTGCCACCGATCCGCCGAGATAGCCGAACAGACCGGTAAAGCCTGCCGCAGTGCCGGCCGCTTTTTTCGGTGCCAGCTCCAGCGCGTGCAGACCAATCAGCATCACCGGACCGTAGATCAGGAAGCCAATGACGATCATGCAGATCATATCTATGCCCGGATTGCCCGGCGGGTTCAGCCAGTAAATGATGGTGGCGATGGTCACCAGCGTCATGAAAAACACCCCGGTGGCGCCGCGATTGCCGCGGAATACCTTGTCCGACATCCAGCCGCACAGCAGCGTGCCCGGAATCCCGGCGTATTCGTACAGGAAATAGGCCCACGAGGATTTATCCAGCGTGAAGTGCTTCACCTCTTTCAGATAGGTTGGTGACCAGTCGAGGATGCCGTAGCGCAGCAGATAAACGAACACGTTGGCCAGCGCGATGTACCACAGCAGCTTATTCGGCAGCACGTACTGCATTAAAATCTGCTTCGCCGTCAGCTCCTGTTCGTGGTTCTCGCTGTAATCCGGCGGATAGTCATTCTTCCATGCCTCAATCGGTGGCAGCCCGCACGACTGCGGCGTATCGCGCATCAGCGCAAAAGCGATGATGGCGACGAGGATGGCACCAAACGCCGGCATATAGAGCGCGGCTTTCCAGTCGTTAAACCACGCCATGCCGAGCAGGAACAGCAGCGGAGGAATGCCGCCACCCACGTTGTGCGCGCAGTTCCATACCGACACAATGCCGCCGCGCTCTTTCTGCGACCACCAGTGCACCATGGTGCGTCCGCACGGTGGCCAGCCCATGCCCTGGAACCAGCCACACAGAAACAGCAGCACGAACATCACCATGATGCTTGAGGTTGCCCACGGCACGAAGCCCATCACCAGCATCACGGCGGCGGCGAGAATCAGGCCGGCGGGCAAAAATACCCGCGGGTTGGAGCGATCCGAGACCGATCCCATGATGAATTTGGAAAAACCGTAGGCGATGGAGATGCCGGAGAGGGCAAAGCCAAGGTCGCCGCGGGAAAAGCCCTGTTCGACCAGGTAAGGCATCGCCAGCGCAAAGTTTTTGCGCACCAGATAATAGGCGGCGTAGCCAAAGAAAATGCCGAAGAAGATCTGCCAGCGCAGACGACGATAGAGCGGATCGACGCGATCGTCCGCCACCTGGGGCTGGTGTGGTGCAGGTTTAAAAATACTCAACATCAGAATGGCCCTCCAAGGGCGCAATATAGTTATCGATTCCCAGCAGGTTGGGGCAAAAAAAGTACGACAGCGAACAGAAAGCAACCTTTCCATTTCGCGCACAGAATAGTGATGGTTACGCGCAGTTACTGTGACGTGTGACACATATGTTACAGTTTTATGACAATAAAGAGCGATATAAACCAGTAAATGTTGGATTTCGCGCATTTGTGCCAGAGAAAACGGCGCGCTGCCTCATAAAAATCGCCGCCCGCCGGTCAACCCGCCATGCGGACGCGTGCCTGCTGACCGGGCAGGGAAGATGCGATCGTGTTTAATTTCATCACATGTCAACCAGATTATCCCGCCAGCGCGCTGTAGTTTGTTTACACTAGCGCCAGTGTTGAACTTTAGGATACATAACCGTGCTGTTGCTGATCGTTACCACCATTCTGTGGGCTTTTTCTTTTAGTTTAATCGGGGAGTATCTGGCGGGGCAGGTGGATACCTGGTTCTCGGTGCTGATGCGTTTAGGCCTGGCGGCGCTGGTCTTTCTGCCGTTTCTGCGCTGGCGCGGTTACCGCGCCTCAACGTTGCTGCTCTATATGCTGGTGGGCATGCTGCAATTAGGCATCATGTATCTGATCAGCTTTGAGGCTTATCTCTATCTCAGCGTGCCGGAATTCCTGCTGTTTACGGTGATGACGCCGCTGTATGTCACGCTGATTTATGACCTGCTCAGCAAGCGCCCGCTGCGCATTGGCTATGCCTTTAGCGCCCTGCTGGCGGTGCTCGGTGCGGCCATTATCCGCTACGACAAAGTCAGCGATGATTTCTGGTTCGGACTGCTGCTGGTGCAGGCGGCTAACATCTGCTTTGCGATTGGCATGGTGGGCTATAAGCGCCTGCAGGAAGTCCGTCCAATGCCGCAGCACACCGCGTTCTCGTGGTTCTATCTTGGCGCGGTGCTGATCGCGGTAATCGCCTGGTGCATCTGGGGCAATCCGCACAAGCTGCCGACCACCACGCTGCAGTGGGGCGTGCTGGTGTGGCTGGGCGTGGCCGCATCCGGACTGGGTTACTTCATGTGGAACTACGGCGCGACCCAGGTCGATGCCGGGACGCTGGGCATTATGAACAACATGCACGTGCCGGCAGGATTACTGGTGAACCTGGCGATCTGGCAGGAGAAACCGCACTGGCCGAGCTTTATCGCCGGGGCGATAGTGATTTTTGCGTCCCTGTACGTGCATAAACGCTGGGTACTGGGACACACGGCCAAAAGCGGCAGTTCAGGCGCTTAGCTTTTTTTCGCGGGTGTCGATGGCCGCTGAATCAGCGTTAAGCCTTTCAGGAAGTTACGCAGAATCTGGTCACCGCACTCGCGATAATTTTTATGATCCGGATTACGGAAAATCGCGCCGATCTCGGCCTGTGACACCTTGAAGTTAGCCTTCAATAAAATATCCGGGATATCGGTGGTTTTCAGCGCGAAGGCGATGCGTAACTTTTTGAGAAAGATATTATTGTTCATGCGGCGCTCAACCGACGGGGCCGGCGCGTCTTCGCTTTTGCCGCGACGGTAGAAAATCAGACCGTTGAGGAAGTAGCCCATCAGCACATCCGGCAGTTTACGAAACGCCTCATCGTCATCTTTCTTCAGCCACGCCTGCACATCTTCACGCGGTACTTCACTGCCCGCCAGCGCAAAAATCTCCACCACTTTGCTGTCGCTCAAATCCAGCATATAGCGCACGCTGCGCAGCACATCGTTATTGGTCATGGTGAAACTCTCCGGTAGCGGTTAAGGCGGCGCATTATAGAGCAGGCAGGGCGGGGATAACAGCACGGGCGACATTGGCCGCCCGCGGCATCAGGACGAGACCGGCTGCAGTGAACCGGGGCGCGAGGCATCGCGCACGTAAGGCAGGTGCTCGCAGGCGTGCTGACGGGCAAAGCGCACAAAGGCCTCCAGCACCGGCTGCCGCTGCTCGCCGTCGCGCATCGCCGCATATAAACGGCTCCACAATCCGTCGCCCAGCGTGCGTGTCACCACCAGCCCCTGGTGCTCAAAGCTCTCTACCACCCAGTGCGGCAGCGCGGCAATGCCCATGCCGGCCGACACCATCTGGATCAGCAGCAGCGTATTATCCACGTTCTTCAGCGCCGGGCTGACGCCGGCTGGCTGTAAGAAGTTACGCCACACGTCCAGCCGCTGACGCTGTACCGGATAGATCATCAGCACCTCATCGGCCAAATCTTCCGGCGTGATGTGGGCCAGCTGCGCCAGGCGGTGATCCGGCGCCAGCACCAGCCGCACCTCAAAATCAAACATCGGCGCATAGAACAAACCGCTGCGCGGCAGAATATCGGACGTCAGCACCACGTCCAGTTCGCCCTGCTGCAGCGCCGGCTGCGGATCAAAGGTCACGCCGGATTTGAAGTCCATCACTACCTGCGGCCAGCTCTGACGGAAATTGTTCAGGGCCGGCGTCAGCCACTGGATGCAGCTGTGGCATTCGATAGCGATGCGCAACGTGGTCTGATGCGGCTCATGACAGGCCTGCAGCGCCTGCTGGATCTGCGGCAGAATCTGCTCCGCCAGCTGCAACAGAATCTCTCCCTGCGGCGTAAAACGGAGCGGCTGGCTCTTACGCACGAACAGCCGGAAGCCCAGCCGCTGTTCCAGGTCGCTGAACTGGTGAGACAACGCCGATTGCGTCTGATGAAGCTGGGCGGCGGCGGCAGCCAGCGAGCCGGTGTGCCGTAACGCCTGCAGCGTCCGCAGGTGTTTGAGTTCGATCATGAGAGTCCTTCACATCGAGATTGAACAAATTGCGCTTGAGACACATACAGTACCCGCAGATTATAGCGGTGTAAACATCTGGACGGCTAAACATCTCAGTCAGACGCGACGGCCACTTTACCTTTGTCCAGCTAACACGCTCAGCGCACGGCAGGATTGCCCGCTGGATGAACGTAAATCGGTTGCTGCGACTGTCGCACAGCGAACAACTTCTGGAGAATCTCACATGACCATTCTGAACCATACTCTCGGTTTCCCTCGCGTCGGGCTGCGCCGCGAACTGAAAAAAGCGCAGGAAAGCTACTGGGCCGGGAACAGCTCACAGGACGAACTGCTGGCGGTGGGTCGTGAACTGCGCGCCCGTCACTGGCAGCAGCAGAAAGACGCCGGTGTTGATCTGCTGCCGGTCGGCGATTTTGCCTGGTACGATCACGTGCTGACCACCAGCCTGCTGCTCGGTAACGTACCGGCACGGCACCAGAATAAAGACGGCTCGATTGACCTCGACACCCTGTTCCGCATCGGCCGCGGTCGGGCGCCCAGCGGCGAGCCCGCAGCAGCGGCAGAGATGACCAAATGGTTTAACACCAACTATCACTATATCGTGCCGGAATTTATTCAGGGTCAGCAGTTCCGTCTCAGCTGGACGCAGCTGCTGGACGAGGTGGATGAAGCGCTGGCGCTCGGCCACACCATCAAACCGGTGCTGCTGGGGCCGGTGACCTATTTATGGCTGGGTAAGGTGAAAGGTGACGCCTTTGACCGCCTGTCGCTGCTGCAGGCCATTCTGCCGGTGTACCGTCAGGTGCTGGCAGAACTGCGTCAGCGCGGCATCGAATGGGTGCAGATTGATGAGCCGGCGCTGGCGCTGGAACTGCCGCAGGCGTGGCGCGAGGCGTTTAAACCGGCGTACGACGCGCTACAGGGCGAAGTGAAACTGCTGCTGACCACCTACTTTGACAGCATTGGTCAGAATCTTGATGTCATCAAAACGCTGCCGGTGCAGGGCCTGCATGTTGATCTGGTGCACGGCAAAGACGATCTCCAGCAGCTCAACCAGCAGATCCCGGCGGACTGGCTGTTGTCGCTGGGGGTGATCAATGGCCGTAACGTCTGGCGCGCCGATCTCACCCGCTGGTATGAGCGCCTGCAGCCACTGCTTGGCCAGCGTCAGCAGCTGTGGATTGGATCTTCCTGTTCACTACTGCACAGCCCCATTGACCTGAGCGTGGAAAACCGCCTCGACGACGAGGTAAAAAGCTGGTTCGCCTTTGCGTTACAGAAGTGTACGGAGCTGTCGCTGCTGAGTCAGGCACTGAACCAGCACGATGCCGCTGCGCTGCACGCCTGGAGCGCGCCGATTCGCGCCCGGGCAAACTCTGCTCGCGTGCACAACCCCGCCGTGGCGCAGCGTCTGGCGCAAATCCAGGCCAGAGACACTGAGCGCAACAGCAGCTACACCGTGCGTGCTCAGGCGCAGCGTCAGCGCTTTAACCTGCCGGCGTGGCCCACCACCACCATCGGTTCTTTCCCGCAGACGACCGAGATTCGCGGCCTGCGCCTCGACTTCAAAAAAGGCAACATTGACGGCGGCCACTACCGCACCGGTATCGCGGAACACATCCGACAGGCGATTGCGGAGCAGGAGCGTCTGGGGCTCGACGTGCTGGTGCATGGCGAAGCCGAGCGTAACGACATGGTGGAGTACTTCGGCGAAAACCTCGACGGCTTTGTTTTCACGCAGAACGGCTGGGTACAGAGCTACGGCTCGCGCTGTGTTAAGCCGCCGGTGATCATCGGGGACGTCAGCCGCCCGCAGCCGATTACCGTCGAGTGGGCAAAGTATGCGCAGTCGCTGACCGACAAACCGGTGAAGGGCATGCTGACCGGACCGGTCACCATCCTGTGCTGGTCGTTCCCGCGGGAAGACGTGACGCGCGAAACCATCGCAAAACAGATTGCGCTGGCGCTGCGCGACGAAGTGCAGGACCTGGAAAAAGCCGGTATCGGCATCATTCAGATTGACGAACCGGCGCTGCGTGAAGGCTTGCCGCTGCATCAGTCTGACTGGGCAGCCTACCTGCGCTGGGCGGTGGACGCGTTCCGCCTCAACGCTGCGGTGGCGCAGGACGAGACGCAGATTCACACCCACATGTGTTATTGCGAGTTCAACGACATCATGGATTCGATTGCCGCGCTGGACGCCGACGTCATCACTATCGAAACCTCACGTTCTGATATGGATCTGCTGGATGCGTTTAAAGCGTTTGAGTATCCGAACGAAATCGGGCCGGGCGTGTATGACATCCACTCACCCAACGTACCGAGCGTGGAATGGATGGAAGATCTGCTGCGCAAAGCGGCGCAGAGTATTCCGCAGCAGCGTCTGTGGGTGAACCCGGACTGCGGCCTGAAAACGCGTGGCTGGAGTGAAACGCGTCAGGCGCTGGCCAACATGGTGAAAGCGGCGCAGAAGCTGCGCGCCGAAACCGTTTGATGGCAGGATAATACGTTGTGTTGTTGAGTTGGGGCGCGCTGGCGCCCCTTTTTTATTCTGCGTTCGGCGCGACGCCATACTGCTTAAACCACGCCAGCATGCGCTGCCAGCCATCCTGTGCGGAATCGGCGTGGTAGCTCGGACGATAGTCGGCGTTGAAGGCGTGACCAGCTTCCGGATACACCACAATCTCGGCTTTGGCATTGGCCGCGTGCAGGGCCTGGCGCATCTTATCGATACTCTCCAGTGGAATGCTTTCATCCTGGCCACCGTACAGTCCCAGCACCGGTGCATTCAAATCCACTGCAATATCAATAGGATGTTTCTGCTGCTTCAGCGTTTTCTCGCCCTCCAGGCGACCGTACCAGGCGGCGGCGGCGCGCACCTGCGGATTATGAGCGGCAAACAACCAGCTGATGCGACCGCCCCAGCAGAAACCGGTGATCGCCAGACGACGGATATCGCCGCCGTGACGCGCCGCCCAGTTGGCCAAGTGGTCGAGATCCGACAGTACCTGCGAATCCGGCACTTTGCTCACCAGCTCTTTGAACAGGGTAGGGATATCGTTGTAATCGTTGGGATCGCCTTCGCGGAAATAGAGCTCCGGCGCCACGGCGAGATAGCCTTCCAGTGCCAGACGGCGGCACAGATCGCGGATGTGCTCGTGCACGCCGAAAATTTCCTGCACCACCAGCACGACCGGCAGCGTGCCGCTAAACTGTTGCGGACGAGCATAATAAGCCGGCAGGTTCTCACCCTGGCTCGGCACGGACGTCTCGCCCGCGTGAATGGCATCGCTGGCGGTAATGATGGTGCTGGCTGCGGTGGGCTGCACCGCTGGCGCAAAGCCGTCGGTGGCGGATTTTTGTGCCATATTGTCTTCGGTTTTCATGGTTCTCTCCGTGCTAGCAAGTGCGCAATCACGTAACTATAGCCTGGCCTTACGGCAAGGCTGGCGTAGGGTACGGGGGATGGTTAACCTGATCTGCTTCTCTATTAACACTGCCTTTTACGGTTACACAGCACCGCTTGTAGCAATTCAGCGCAGCAGACCGCTAATATGTGATTGGAGTCACACAATATCTTTAGTTCAATGTAACTTTCATTATTGATAGTGAATTCAGTCACATATTTATCCGGGCCGCTGACGTAAAGTGGCGCGCTTATTCCCCTTATCTTCCAGGAGTCTGATATGGCCCAGTCTGACGTTTTCCACCTTGGCATCACCAAAGCCGATTTGAAAGGAGCCACGCTGGCGATTGTTCCTGGCGATCCGGAGCGCGTGAAGAAAATCGCAGCGCTGATGGAGAATCCACAGCACCTCGCGTCGCACCGTGAATTCACCACCTGGCTGGCGGAGATCGACGGCAAACCGGTGGTTGTCTGTTCCACCGGTATTGGCGGTCCGTCTACCTCTATCGCCGTTGAAGAGCTGGCGCAGCTGGGCGTGCGTACCTTCCTGCGTGTGGGTACCACCGGCGCGATTCAGCCACACATCAACGTGGGTGATGTGCTGGTGACCACCGCCTCGGTCCGTCTGGACGGTGCCAGCCTGCACTTTGCGCCGATGGAATTCCCGGCGGTGGCTGACTTCGCCTGCACCACCGCGCTGGTGGCCGCGGCAGAAGCCTGCGGCGCGACCACGCATATTGGTGTCACCGCCTCGTCAGACACCTTCTATCCTGGCCAGGAGCGCTACGACACCTTCTCCGGACGCGTGGTGAGCCGCTTCCAGGGCTCGATGAAAGAGTGGCAGCAAATGGGCGTGCTTAACTATGAGATGGAATCCGCTACACTGTTAACCATGTGCGCCAGTCAGGGACTGCGTGCCGGCATGGTGGCTGGCGTCATCGTGAATCGCACGCAAAAAGAGATCCCGGATGCGGCCACTATGAAGCAGACAGAAAGCGATGCGGTGAAAATTGTGGTGGATGCCGCGCGTCGTTTACTTTAGCGCGCCAGTCAGGGAATGATTTCGAGACCAGGCTTATAGGGAGCTCAGCAATTGCCTGATTAGAATGCGCGCAATTTCAGCCGATTCTGAGAAATTTCCTATGCGCAAAACGATCTCTGTCCCACGTCCGGGTTTTACCAGCCGCCCTGCTGCAATGCAGGCCTACGTTGAGAGTGCCGCCGCGCGCTTTCGTCAGGCAATGGCCGCGTCAGATTATCCTCTGGCGCGCCAGTGCTGCGAAGAAGTGCTGCGCGTCATGCCTAACCAGATGCAGGTGCTCAGCGACTACGCGCTGACGCTGATGCGCGTCGGCGAACATAAAAAATCCTACAAGATTTACCAGAAAATCTATCAGGCACCGGCGGCGCAGCGCGCGCAGGCGTCGGAAACCTGGCTGGATGGCCTGACGGAAGTGTGTGGCTGGCTGGATAAGAAAGATGAAGTGGCGCGTTATGGCCTGGAATCGCTCACCCAATCTGATATGCGTTTCAGTCAGGGCGCGAAAGCGACTTTTCCCGCACCGGCGCCTGCGCCGATTAACCGCAGCAATCCGGTAGAAAATATCATCTCCTTCAGTCTGTATGGCGGTCAGCCGCGCTATTGCGAAACTCTGATCAAAAACGTTGAGGTGGCGCGCGAGCTCTATCCGGACTGGATGTGCCGCATCTATCTCGACGACAGCGTGCCGCAGCACGTGTGGCAGCGCCTGACCCAGCCAAACACCCAACTGGTGGATATGTCGCAGGAGAAAACCATTTTCCCTACGCTGTGGCGCTTTCTGGTGATGGACGATGCCAGCGTAAAACGCTACATCGTGCGGGATGCGGATTCGCTGCTGTCAGAGCGCGAAGTCGCGGCCGTCGATGCCTGGCTGGTTTCGCCATTCTGGTTCCACCACATGCGCGATTATTACTCGCACACCGAGCTGTTACTGGCCGGCATGTGGGGCGGCTGTCACGGCGTGTTTCACAATGTGGAGCAGCAGATGCGCGACTTTATCGCGCAGTATGACGGCAGCGAGCGCTTTACTGACCAGTACTTCCTCAAGGTAGCGCTGTGGCCGACGGTGCGCGACAGCATCCTCAATCACGACGATATCTTTCACTTCCACCACGCGCAGCCGTGGCCGGCGCATGCGCCGATTCGCTGGCAGACCGACAGCTTCCACGTCGGCAGCAACGCCGGTTTCGCCAGCATGGCCGGCAAAGTGGCCAACGCCGAAAATGGCCAGCAGCAGGTGGAGCTGACCTATGGCGGCAACAGCTGGTGCTATCCGGCGAAGGTGAAAAGCGACAGCGAATGGGTGCTGCCGATGCCGTTTTTCCTGATCGACGCCTGGAAAGCGGGCGACCTGACCGTACGCGCCCTGTAGTTGCCCGGACGGTGCCCATCGCGCCCGCGATAAAATCCGCGGGTTGCCATGAATGTTCTGGACATTCATACAGTGGCGCTCTACCTTCTCCTCAGCGAGACGATCCGCGGGGGGATTATGGATCAGCAACTTATCATCAGCGGCGCGCTGGCGCTGGCCGGTTTGGGCATTGGCTGGATTATTGCCCAGCTGCGCGCCGGCCATCAGCACGCCAGCTTCACCACTGAACGCCGCCTGCTGGAACAGGCGCAGCAGCGTCAGCAGCAGCAGCTGGAACAGCTGCAACAGCAACTGCAGCAGCGCGAACAGGAGCTGCGCCAGCTTCACGGCACGCTTAGCGGCGCGCAGGAGCGCCTGCAGCAGCTGGATTACTGGCGGGCCGAGAGTGAACAGCTCAGCCGCGAGCTGCGTAATCAGCTGGAAGTTAACAGCGCGCAGGAAGCCGAACTGCGGGAAGTCACCATTCGATTAGAAGAGACGCGTTTCGCCGCTGAGGAGAAGCAGCGTCTGCTGACTAACAGCGAACAGCGCCTGAGTGCGCAGTTTGAAAATCTTGCCAACCGAATCTTCGAAAACAGCGGAAAACGCGTCGACGAGCAGAACCGGCAGAGCCTCAACAGCCTGATCGGCCCGCTGCGCGAACAGCTGGACGGCTTCCGCCGCCAGGTCAACGATAGCTTCGGCCAGGAAGCGCGTGAACGCCACACGCTGGCGCACGAGATTCGCCAGTTGCAGCAGCTCAACGCACAGATGGCGCAGGAAGCGATCAACCTCACCAAAGCGCTGAAGGGCGACAATAAAATTCAGGGCAACTGGGGCGAAGTGGTGCTCAGCCGGGTGCTGGAGGCGTCGGGCCTGCGCGAAGGCTACGAGTACCAGACCCAGGTCAGTGTGCAGCTGGAGCAGCAGGGCCGTATGCAACCGGATGTGATTGTGCGTCTGCCGCAGGGTAAAGATGTGGTGATTGACGCCAAAATGACGCTGATTGCCTATGAGCGCTACTTCAACGCCGACGATGAGCTGACGCGCGAACAGGCGATTCAGGAGCACATCAACGCGGTGCGCGGCCATATCCGGCTGCTGGGGCGTAAAGATTATCAACAATTGCCCGGTTTACGCTCGCTGGATTATGTGCTGATGTTTATTCCGGTCGAACCGGCGTTTTTGCTGGCGATCGATCGCCAGCCGGAGCTGATCAGCGAAGCGCTGCAGCAAAACATTATGCTGGTCAGCCCGACCACGCTGCTGGTGGCGCTGCGCACCATCAATAATCTGTGGCGCTATGAGCATCAGAGCCGTAATGCCCAGCGCATCGCCGACCGTGCTGCGCGCTTGTACGACAAGATGCGGCTGTTTGTCGATGACATGAGCGGCATCGGGCATAGCCTCGACAAAGCGCAGCAGAGTTATCAGCTGGCGATGAAAAAGCTGGCACAGGGGCGCGGCAACCTGATCGCCCAGAGCGAGTCGTTTCGTGCGCTTGGCGTAGAGATCAAACGGCCCATCAACCCGCAACTGGCAGAGCAGGCGCAGCCCGACGCGGCGGATGATACATGGGCCGATGACAGCGAGCCCGCTGAAAATGCGGCAGATTCTTCCGCCGCTTCCCTGCGCCGCATCAACGAATAACACGCCGGTGGCGTGCTCGGATCGCCCGACTCTGATACACTTCGGGAAGTATTGTTTGTGGAACAGGTAAAACCGATGGCAGATGAATCACAGCAGGAAACTACCCATTTTGGCTTTCAGACCGTCGCCAAAAGTGAAAAGGCCGATAAAGTCGCGGACGTGTTTCACTCCGTCGCGGCGAAATATGACCTGATGAACGATCTGATGTCGTTCGGCATCCATCGCGTCTGGAAGCGTTTTACCATCGACAGCAGCGGCGTGCGCCGCGGTCAGCGCGTCCTGGATCTGGCCGGCGGTACCGGCGATCTGACGGCAAAATTCTCGCGCCTGGTCGGTGAAACCGGTCAGGTGGTGCTGGCGGACATCAACAGCTCAATGCTGAAGATGGGACGCGAAAAGCTGCGCAACCTCGGCGTAACCGGCAACGTCAGCTACGTGCAGGCTAACGCAGAAGCGCTGCCGTTCCCGGATAACTATTTCGACTGCATCACCATCTCCTTCGGCCTGCGTAACGTGACCGAAAAAGAGAAGGCGCTGGCGTCGATGTTCCGCGTGCTCAAGCCGGGCGGCCGTCTGCTGGTGCTGGAGTTCTCTAAACCGGTTTTCGAGCCGCTGAGCAAAGCCTACGACACTTACTCTTTCCACATTCTGCCGCGCATCGGCCAGCTGGTGGCAAAAGACGCGGAGAGCTATCGCTATCTGGCGGAGTCGATTCGTATGCATCCGGATCAGGAAACCCTGAAGGCGATGATGAACGACGCTGGCTTTGAAAATACCAGCTACTACAACATGACCGGCGGCATTGTGGCGCTGCATCGTGGCTTTAAGTTCTGATTAATCATGACTTTTACCCCTCTCATCACCGGCGGTCTTGAGACCGCCCTGAACCGTGTGTTGTACCGCGATCGCAGCCTGAAAACCGCACGCCAGCGTCTGGCCGGCAAAGTCCTGCTGCTGCGCCTGCAGGAGCTGGATTTTCCGCTGGTGCTGGTGTTCAGTGAAAACCAGCTGGATGTGCTGAGTGACTGGCAGGACCGCAGCGACTGCAGCGTCAGCCTGCGTTTCAGCACGCTGCCTAAGCTGCGCGATCGTCAGCAGCTGACCAGCCTGATTCGCAGCGGTGAGCTGGACGTGGAAGGCGATCTGCAGGTGGTACAGCAATTCTCCGCGCTGATGGATCTGGCTGAACTCGATCCGGCCGAATATCTCGCGCCGTGGGTGGGCGACATCGCGGCACAGGGCATCAGCCAGGCCGCTCAGCGTGCGCTGGCCCAGCTCAGACAGCAGGTCACCCGCCGTCAGGATTATCTGGGGCAGGTGCTGACCGAAGAGTGGCGCGTGGCACCGGGGGCGCTGGAGCAGGCGTGGTTTTGTGAGGAGGTAGAAGCGATGGAACGTGCGCTTAATGCGTTTGAGGCGCGTTTGGCACAGCTGGAGGCGAAATGACGCTGGGAGAAATTCGGCGCTTATACTTCATTATCAAAGTTTTTCTGACCTACGGGCTGGATGAACTGATTCCGCATATGCGCATTACGCTGCCGCTGCGGCTGTGGCGACGCTGTGTTTTCTGGATCCCCAACCGGCACAAAGAAGCTGAGATGGGCATCCGTCTGCGTCTGGCCATGGAGCAGCTCGGTCCGGTTTGGATCAAGTTCGGTCAGATGCTCTCGACGCGCCGCGACCTGTTCCCGCCGAAAATTGCCGATGAGCTGGCGATTCTGCAGGACCGCGTGGCACCGTTCGACGGCGTGAAAGCCAAAGCGCAGATTGAGCGTTCGATTGGCGGCCCGGTGGAAACCTGGTTCGACGACTTCGATATCAAACCGCTGGCATCGGCTTCGATCGCCCAGGTGCATACCGCGACACTGAAATCCAACGGCCGCGAAGTGGTGATCAAAGTGATTCGCCCGGATATCCTGCCGGTGATCAAAGCTGACATGAAGCTGATTTACCGCCTGGCGCGCTGGGTGCCACGTCTGCTGCCGGACGGTCGCCGTCTGCGTCCGATGGAAGTGGTGCGCGACTACGAAAAAACGCTGATTGATGAACTCAATCTGCTGCGTGAAGCTGCCAATGCGATTCAGCTGCGCCGCAACTTCGACCAGAGCCGCATGCTGTACGTGCCGGAAGTGTTCTCCGACTACTGCAGCGAAACCATGCTGGTAATGGAGCGCATTTACGGCATTCCTATCTCCGACGTTGCCACGCTGGAGCAGCACGGCGTCAACATGAAGCTGCTGGCCGAACGCGGCGTACAGGTGTTCTTCACCCAGGTGTTCCGCGACAGCTTCTTCCACGCCGATATGCATCCCGGCAACATCTTCGTCAGCTACGAGCATCCGGAAGATCCGCAGTATATCGGCATTGACTGCGGCATCGTTGGCTCGCTGAACAAAGAAGATAAGCGCTACCTGGCGGAAAATTTCATCGCCTTCTTCAACCGCGACTACCGCAAAGTGGCCGAGCTGCATGTCGACTCGGGCTGGGTACCGCCGGATACCAACGTGGAAGATTTTGAGTTCGCGATCCGCACCGTGTGCGAGCCGATTTTCGAAAAGCCGCTGGCGGAAATCTCCTTTGGTCACGTGCTGCTCAATCTGTTCAACACCGCGCGCCGTTTCAATATGGAAGTGCAGCCGCAGCTGGTGCTGCTGCAGAAGACCCTGCTGTACATCGAGGGCATCGGCCGTCAGCTCTATCCGCAGCTCGATCTGTGGAAAACCGCCAAGCCGTTCCTGGAGGACTGGATTAAGGATCAGATCGGCATTCCGGCCATCCTGCGGGCGGTGAAAGAGAAGGCGCCGTTCTGGGCGGAGAAACTGCCGGAGCTGCCGGAGCTTTTTTACGACAGTATGCGCCAGCACAAGTTATTGCAGCACAGTGTCGATAAACTCGTCACCGATTTAAACGCGCAGCGCACCCGGCATCATCAGGCACGTTATCTGTTTGGCGTCGGGGCTACACTGTTATTAAGTGGCACCGCGGTGCTGTTGAGCCGGCCTGACTGGGACTTCTTCCCGGCACTGTTAATGGCCGCCGGCATCGTCACCTGGCTCATCGGCTGGCGCAAGACAAACTGATTGTCTGCCTGGTGCAAATCGCGTAATGTCGCAGGCTTAAGTCCGGGTAAAAACGGACTTTCTGTGCGTTACAGTTAACCGTTTTTCACAGAATATTAGAGGCATATCTCATGGGCGGTATCAGTATTTGGCAATTGTTAATCATTGCCGTCATTGTTGTACTTCTGTTCGGTACCAATAAGCTTCGTAACCTGGGTTCGGATTTAGGCTCTTCCATTCGCGGCTTCAAAAAAGCCATGAGCGATGAAGACGAGAAAAAGGATCAACCGAAAGAGCAGGACGCTGACTTCAACGCCAAACTGGCAGACAAACAGCACACCCCGGCGAGCAAAGACGACGCCCGGGACAAGTAAGGTAAAACTGTGTTCGATATTGGTTTTAGTGAACTGGTATTGGTGTTCGTGATCGGGCTGATTGTACTGGGCCCGCAGCGCTTACCGGTTGCGGTGAAAACCGTTGTTGGCTGGATCCGGGCCATTCGCTCGCTGGCTGCTAATGTGCAGAACGAACTGGCCCAGGAGCTGAAACTGCAGGAGCTGCAGGACAGCCTGAAAAAGGTCGAAGAGGCAGGACGCGGCACGCTGTCGCCGGAGCTGAAGCAATCCATGGAAGAGCTGCGTAAAACCGCGGACTCCATGAAGCGCTCGGTGCAGCAAAGCATCGATATCGAGAAAGCGGAAGATGAAGCCAACACCATTCATCAGCCGCCCGCTGCCGCGCCACAGCCCGCTGCCGCACCGCAGCCCGCAGAGCCGCACAGCGTCGTGACGCCGGCCAGCGCGGCACATCAGGCCAGCGCCCCGGCGCAGGCGCCGCAGCCTGCACCAGCCACCAGCCACAGCGACTCCGTCGCGCCTGCGTCCACTCCTCCCGTAAAAGATGAACGATAAACATGGCCGTTGAAGATACCCAACCGCTCATCAGCCACCTGATTGAGCTGCGCAAGCGTCTGCTGAACTGCATCATCGCGGTGTTTGTTATCTTCCTGTGTCTGGTTTACTTCGCCAACGACATCTATCACGCGGTGGCAGCGCCTCTGATTAGCCAGATGCCCGCCGGCGCCAGCATGATCGCCACCGACGTGGCCTCACCGTTCTTTACGCCGATCAAACTGACCATCATTGTGTCGGTGTTTCTTGCGGTGCCGGTGATTCTTTATCAGGTCTGGGCGTTTGTCGCCCCCGCGCTGTATCGCCATGAGCGCCGCCTGGTGATGCCGCTGCTGTTCTCCAGTACGCTGCTGTTTTATGTCGGCGTGGCCTTTGCCTACTTCATTGTGTTCCCGCTGGCATTTGGCTTCTTCGCCAAAACCGCGCCGCAGGGCGTCACCATCGCCACGGACATCACTAACTACCTCGACTTTGTCATGACGCTGTTCATGGCGTTTGGCGTGGCGTTTGAGGTACCGATTGCCATCGTGCTGCTGTGCTGGACCGGCATTACCAGCCCGGACGATCTGAAAAAGAAACGGCCGTATATTCTGGTCGGCGCGTTCGTGGTTGGGATGTTGCTCACACCGCCGGACGTTTTCTCGCAAACTTTGCTCGCTATTCCGATGTACTGCCTGTTTGAAGTCGGCGTATTCTTCTCCCGCTACTATGTGGGTAAAGGACGTCAGGCGGCAGACGATGAGGAACAGAACCCCGACGCCTGATGTCTTTTATGCAGGGCATCCCGCTGATGGGGTGATGATGAATCTTAACCGCCCGCCTGCCGGGCGGTTTTTTCTATCCGTCGCTTGAAGACGGAATGGGGAGCAAACATGTTTGATATCGGTGTAAACCTGACCAGCACGCAATTCGCAAAAGATCGCGATCAGGTGGTAAAACGCGCGCGCGAAGCAGGCGTCACCGGCCTGTTAATCACCGGCACCAATGCCCTGGAGAGCCAGCAGGCGCGTCAGCTGGCGACCCGGCACGCGGGCTACTGCTGGTCGACCGCCGGCGTGCACCCGCATCATGCCAGCGAGTGGTCGGCGGAAACCGCCAGTACGCTGCGCCGCCTGGCTGACAGCGAGCAGGTGGTCGCGATTGGTGAATGCGGACTCGACTTCAACCGTAATCTTTCTGCGCACGAGCAGCAGGAGTACGCGTTTGATGCGCAGCTCCAGCTGGCGGCGGAACTGCAGCTGCCGGTGTTTTTACACTGTCGTGAGGCGCATGAACGTTTTCTGGCGGTGCTGCAGCCGTGGCTGCCGAAACTGGTGGGCGCGGTGGTGCACTGTTTTACCGGCACGCGTGACGAGCTGGAAGCCTGCCTGGCGCTGGGTTTATCGGTGGGCATTACCGGCTGGGTGTGCGATGAACGGCGCGGAATGGCACTGCGTGACATGCTGCCGCTGATTCCGGCAGATCGTCTGCTGCTGGAGACGGACGCACCCTATCTGCTGCCGCGCGATATGCGTCCGCGTCCGACCTCGCGCCGTAACGAACCCTGCTTTCTGCCGCATATCGTTCAGCAGGTGGCGCACTGGCGTGGTGAACAGCCAGACGCACTGGCGGCACGCGTCGACCACAACGCACGTCAGCTATTCAGGCTGGCTTAAACCTTACGGAACTGCTTGTTGTCCACGCTGCGCATCACCTGTTTATTCAGCAGGTTAAGCAGCAGGATTGAGCGGGTTTCACCATCGGGCTCGGCAAAGATAGCGCGCAGCCCTTCAAAGGTGCCGTCGGTGATCAGCACTTCATCACCGACCTGCGGCGTTTCCGGATCCAGCAGGATCTGCGGCGCATCGGTTTGCAGCGCTTCGATCACTTCATACGGCACCGTCGCGGGCATGGCACCAAAGCGCACAAAGTGGCTGACGCCGCGCGTGCTGCTGATGGTGGTGGTGTGAATCGCTTCCGGATCGAATTCGATAAACAGATAGTTGGGAAACAGCGGCTCACTCACGGTGGTGCGTTTGCCGCGCACAATCTTCTCCAGAGCGATCATCGGGCTGAGGCAATTCACCTCCTGCCGCTCAAGATGCTCCTTCGCGCGCAACAGCTGACCACGTTTGCAATAGAGTAAGTACCAGGATTCCATAACTGCTCCCAAATAATGGACGCTAAGAATAACAAACCTGTTGTCAGAGTTATAGCGCATCGGCGGCCGGAAACCCGGTCACACAAGAAAAATCTCTACGAATTATCCG
The DNA here is from genome assembly GCF_043529865.1 of Pantoea sp. SGAir0418. NCBI lineage: Bacteria > Pseudomonadati > Pseudomonadota > Gammaproteobacteria > Enterobacterales > Erwiniaceae > Pantoea > Pantoea sp. SGAir0418. The sequence continues at coordinate 3,790,898 of NZ_CP027911.1, read as the reverse complement.
ATTGGTGCGGCGAACTAACGCTTTTCAGCAAGAAAATTGACGTCTGGCGATCATCTGTATCAGACTGCCAACCCATTAGACGAAGAAAAAGGACGGGCTGATGGAACTGTTTTTACTGAGCAATGGCAAAGTGGCCGACGATGCGCCGCTGCTGAGCTATGCGCATCCGCAGCTGCACGCGATGATTGCCCAGCGCGGCATCACCTCGGCGGTGCTGGTGCCCTACGCCATTATTCGTGACGATCACGCCCAGCGTGCGCAGGCGTTGTCTCAGTCACTGGGCATTCCGGTGCGCACGGTACACGAGTTCGAGACACCGGTTGCGGCCATTGAGCAGGCGGAGCTGATTCTGGTGAGCGGCGGCAATACCTGGCTGCTGAACCAGATGCTGCACGAGCAGGGGCTGATCGTGGCGATTCAGCGCGCAGTGCGCGAGCGCGACGTCCCTTACGTTGGCTGGAGCGCGGGCTGCAACGTGGCGACACCGTCGATTCGCACCACCAATGATATGCCGGTACGCAGCAGCGTGGTGCTGCCTGCGCTGGGCCTGTTCCCGGTGCAAATCAATCCCCACTATCTGGATGCCCACGTCAGCGGCCACATGGGCGAAACCCGTGACGAGCGCCTCGCCGAATTTTGTGCGGTGAATCCGCAGGAGTCGGTGATTGCGCTGCGTGAAGCCAGCTTCCTGCACGTCAGCGAAAACCGCCTGCGCTACTACAGCGCGCGCGGCGAAGATTTTAAAGTGTTCCGCCACGGTGAGGCGATTGCCGCGTATCACGATGTGCTGGCCCTGCAGTCGCTGGTGCCGTTTTCCTGTCAGCCCGCCTGACGCAGAAACTCAAACACGCTGGCGTGAACAAACTTATAATGACGCTTCACTCTGGCCGGAAGACTAACGCCGCATGAAATATCAGGATTTACGAGACTTTCTCGCGCTGCTGGAACAGCGCGGCGAGTTAAAGCGCATTACTCAGGAGATCGATCCTGTCCTCGAGATGACCGAAATCGCCGACCGCACGCTGCGGGCCGGTGGCCCGGCGCTGCTGTTCGAAAACCCGAAGGGCTACAGCATGCCGGTGCTGTGCAACCTGTTTGGCACGCCGAAGCGCGTAGCCATGGGTATGGGCCAGGAAGAGGTCAGCGCGCTGCGCGAGGTGGGTAAGCTGCTGGCGTTTCTGAAAGAGCCGGAGCCGCCGAAGGGGTTCCGCGATCTGTTCGATAAGATGCCGCAGTTCAAACAGGTGCTGAATATGCCGACCAAACGGCTGCGTAATGCGCCGTGTCAGGAAGAGATTTTCAGCGGTGACGAGGTCGATCTGGCGCGCATCCCGGTCATGAAATGCTGGCCGGGCGATGCGGCGCCGCTGATCACCTGGGGTTTAACCGTCTCGCGTGGACCGCATAAAGAGCGGCAGAATCTCGGCATTTATCGTCAGCAGGTGATTGGTAAAAATCGGGTGATCATGCGCTGGCTGTCGCATCGCGGTGGCGCGCTGGATTTCCAGGAGTGGTGCAAAGCGCATCCCGGTGAACGCTTCCCGGTGGCGGTGGCGCTGGGCGCCGATCCGGCCACCATTCTTGGTGCGGTCACGCCGGTGCCGGATACGCTATCGGAATATGCGTTTGCCGGTCTGCTGCGCGGCAACAAAACCGAGGTGGTGAAGTGCGTCTCGAACGATCTGGAAGTGCCGGCCAGCGCCGAAATCGTGCTGGAAGGCTACATCGAACCGGGCGACATGGCGCCGGAAGGGCCGTACGGCGATCACACCGGCTACTACAATGAAGTAGACAGCTTCCCGGTGTTTACCGTGACGCACGTAACCCAGCGGCGCAACCCGATTTACCACTCTACCTACACCGGCCGTCCGCCGGATGAGCCCGCGGTACTGGGCGTGGCGCTGAACGAAGTGCTGGTGCCGATTCTGATCAAACAGTTCCCGGAGATTGTGGATTTCTATCTGCCGCCGGAAGGCTGCTCTTATCGCCTCGCGGTAGTGACGATTAAAAAACAGTATGCCGGTCACGCCAAGCGCGTGATGTTCGGCGTGTGGTCGTTCCTGCGCCAGTTTATGTACACCAAGTTTGTGATTGTGTGTGACGATGACGTCAACGCGCGTGACTGGAACGACGTGATTTGGGCCATCACCACGCGGATGGATCCGGCGCGTGATACGGTACTGGTAGAAAACACGCCAATTGACTATCTCGACTTCGCTTCGCCGGTTTCCGGACTTGGCTCGAAGATGGGACTGGATGCCACCAACAAGTGGCCGGGTGAAACCCAGCGTGAATGGGGGACGCCGATTGTGAAAGATCCTGCGGTTACGGCGCGTATTGATGCAATCTGGGATGAGTTAGCGATCTTTGCCGAGCCGCCGCAGCGCTGATGGCGGCTGAGAACCATAAAAAAGGGCACCTATGACGACGTTAAGCTGCAAAGTGACTTCGGTTGAAGCAATTACGGACACGGTTTACCGCGTGCGGTTAATTCCGGCGGCGGATTTTAGCTTCCGCGCCGGCCAGTATCTGATGGTGGTGATGGATGAGCGTGACAAGCGCCCGTTTTCGCTGGCATCGACGCCAATGGAAAAGGACATCATTGAGCTGCACATTGGTGCCTCAGAACTGAACCTGTACGCCATGGCGGTGATGGATCGCATCAAAAACGATCGGCAGATCACCGTGGATATGCCGCACGGCGACGCCTGGCTGCGTGAAGACAGCGCGCGGCCGATTGTGCTGATTGCCGGCGGCACTGGCTTCTCCTATGCGCGTTCGATTCTGCTGACTGCGCTGGCGCAGCAGCCGGATCGCGATATCGCTATCTACTGGGGCGGCCGCGAGCTGAGACATCTGTACGATCTGGATGAGCTCAATGCGCTGGCGGTGAAGCATCCGAACCTGAAAGTGATTCCGGTGGTGGAACAACCGGCGGAGGACTGGCAGGGGCGCAGCGGCACGGTGCTGACCGCGGTGATGCAGGACTATGCCAGCCTGAGCGGACACGATATCTATATTGCTGGCCGGTTTGAGATGGCAAAAATTGCACGCGAGCGCTTCTGTGCCGAACGTGGTGCGTTAGAAGCGCAGATGTATGGCGATGCGTTTGCCTTTATCTGATGTGTGATGCGGTGCGCATGCACGTGCCGCTGCAAAAAAAAGCCCGCCCGGTTGGGCGGGAACACGTGCAAGTGTAGTGGTCAACGTATTAAACCCGTTCAAATACCGTCGCGATGCCCTGGCCTAAGCCAATGCACATGGTTGCCAGACCAAACTGTGCATCGCGACGCTCCATCAGATTCAGCAACGTCGTGCTGATACGCGCGCCGGAACATCCCAGCGGATGCCCGAGTGCGATTGCGCCGCCGTTAAGGTTCACTTTCTCATCCAGCTGCTCCAGCAGCCCTAAATCTTTCAGGCACGGCAGCGTCTGCGCGGCGAAGGCTTCGTTGAGTTCGAACAGATCGATATCCTGCACGCTCAGCCCGGCGCGCTTCAGCGCCAGCTTACTGGCCGGTACCGGACCGTAACCCATGATCGACGGATCGCAGCCAACCACCGCCATGCTGCGGATGCGTGCGCGCGGCGACAGCCCCAGTTCGCGCGCCCGGCTTTCGCTCATGATCAGCATGGCGGCCGCGCCGTCGGACAGCGCCGACGAACTGCCGGCGGTGACCGTGCCGTTGACCGGATCGAACGCCGGACGCAGCGCGGCTAAGCCTTCAAGGCTGGTGTCCTCGCGAATCACTTCATCGCTGTCATAGCGTTTCAACACGCCATCGGCATCGTGGCCGTAGGTCGGCACGATTTCGCGTTTGAAATCACCGCGCTGAGTGGCGGCCGCAGCGCGCTGGTGTGAACGCAGCGCGAAGGCATCCTGCTGTTCACGGCTGATGTGGTGCATGCGCGCCAGCATCTCGGCGGTCAGCCCCATCATGCCCGCCGCTTTCGCCACGGTGCGCCCCAGGCCAGGATGAAAATCCACGCCGTGGTTCATCGGTACGTGGCCCATATGTTCCACGCCGCCAATCAGACAGCTGTGGGCATCGCCGACCATGATCGCGCGCGCCGCATCGTGCAGCGCCTGCATGGACGAGCCGCACAGGCGGTTAACGGTGCTGGCCGGCACGCGATGCGGGATCTCGGCCAGCAGCGCGGCGTTGCGCGCGATATTAAAGCCCTGTTCCAGCGTCTGCTGCACGCAGCCCCAGATAATGTCATCCAGCGCGGCGGCATCGACGGCCGGATTGCGGCTGAGGAGTTCGCGCATCAGATGGGCGGAGAGATCCTCGGCGCGCACCTGGCGAAAGGCGCCGCCTTTGGAACGGCCCATCGGCGTGCGCACGGCATCAACAATCACTACGTTTTCCATGTTCATTACCTCAGGCAGTTTGCAGCGCCGCTGCGTCAATCGGTTGAGCGACGGGATACCAGCTCTGATGCTGGTGGGCTTTCTGGACCAGCAGCTCAGGCAGCGCGTACAGCGGGCCGAGCGCGAGGTAGCGTTTGGCCTGATCGACGACATTGCTGATGCCCAGCGTATCCATATAGCGGAACGCGCCACCGCGGAACGGCGGGAAGCCTAAGCCGTACACCAGCGCCATATCGGCCTCGGCGGGGGAAGCGATGATGTTTTCTTCGAGGCAGCGCACCACTTCGTTGAGCATCGGCAGCATCATGCGGTTGGCGATCTCTTCATCGCTGAATACCCGCTTCGGTTCACATACCGGCTCCAGCAGCGCATCGACATCTGCATCGGCGCGCTTCTGCGCTTTGCCTTTTTTGTCCTGTTCCCAGCGGTAAAAGCCCTGACCGTTTTTCTGGCCGTAGCGTTTGGCTTCAAACAGCACATCAATGGCATCGCGGTAATCTTTCTGCATGCGCGACGGGAAGCCCTGGGCCATCACCTGTTGCGCATGATGCGCGGTATCAATGCCCACCACGTCCAGCAGCCACGCCGGCCCCATCGGCCAGCCAAACTGCTTCTCCATCACTTTATCGATCTGGCGGAAGTCCGCGCCGTCGCGCAGTAGCAGGCTGAAGGCGGCAAAGTAGGGGAACAGCACGCGGTTCACAAAGAAGCCGGGACAGTCATTCACCACAATCGGTGTTTTGCCCATCTTGCTGGCCCACGCCACCACTTTGCTGATGGTGGCTTCAGAGGTTTGCGTACCGCGAATCACTTCGACCAGCGGCATACGCGGCACCGGATTAAAGAAGTGCATGCCGCAGAAATTTTGCGGACGCTGCAGTGCCTGCGCCAGCTGGCTGATTGGAATGGTAGAGGTATTTGAGGCCAGCACGGCATCATCCCGCAGCTGCTGCTCGGTTTCAGCCAGCACTTTAGCTTTGATTTGCGGGTTCTCGACCACCGCTTCGACCACCACATTGGCGCGATCAAAGCCGCTGTAATCCAGCGTCGGCTGAATGCTCGCCAGCACGCTCGCCAGCTTCGTGCCGTCAATTTTGCCGCGCTCCAGCTGCTTGTTAAGCAGCTTGCTGGCTTCATTCATGCCCAGCGTCAGCGCCTGCGGATTAATATCTTTCATCTTCACCGGCACGCCTTTCCAGGCCGACTGCCAGGCGATCCCGCCGCCCATAATGCCTGCGCCCAGTACCGCCGCCTGCTCTGGCGTGCCGGCCGCGCTGCTGTGTTTCTTCGCCAGGCCTTTTACGTACTGGTCATTGAGGAAGATGCCGACCAGCGCGCGTGCCACATCACTCTGCGCCAGCGGCACAAAAGCAGCGGTTTCCAGCTTCAGCGCATCATCACGACCTAAGCCCGCCGCCGCTTCGATGGTTCGCACCGCGGCGATCGGGGCCGGATAGTGTTTACCGGCGGTTTGCTGCACCATGCTTTTGGCGAGGGTAAAACTCATCGCAGCTTCAATCGGGCTGAGCTTAAGCGGTGCCAGCTTCGGCGCACGACGCGCCTGCCAGCTGCCCTGGGCTATGGCATCCTGCAGCATGGTCAGCGCCGCGCTGCGCAGCTTCTCGCTGCTGACCACCGCATCCACCAGACCGAGCTTCAGCGCGCCCGGGCCATCAATATCTTTACCGGCGGCGATGATCTCCAGCGCGCTGTCGGCACCGAGCAGGCGCGGCAGACGCACGCTGCCGCCGAAGCCCGGCATAATGCCGAGTTTGGTTTCCGGCAGGCCAATGCGCGCGGTGGGCGTGGCCACGCGGAAGTCGGTCGCCAGCACACACTCGCAGCCCCCGCCCAGCGCGTAGCCGTCGATGGCGGCGATGGTTGGCACCGGCAAATCTTCCAGACGATTAAAGATGCTGTTGGCGAATGTCAGCCACTGGCTAAGCTGCTCAGCGGGCGCATCAAACAGCGACAGGAATTCTGTGATATCCGCCCCGACAATAAACGCCGGTTTGGCGGAAGAGAGCAGCAGGCCGCGCAGCGTGCTTTGCTGCTCCAGTACGCTCAGCGCCTCGCCTAAGGCGGCGACGGTTTTGGTATCAAGTTTGTTCACCGAACCGGGCGCATCAAAAACCAGCTCGGCGATGCCATCGTCAAGCCAGTGCACTGAAAGGGTATCGCCTTGGTAGAGCATGTCCGTCTCCTGAAACGCGAAAGGTGATCTGGTCATACCAGATGATCAGGAGTGTGGGTGTCATGTTAATTTTTTGCAAACGAGAGTTTGCTTATTTGATACGGCGATCACAGCGCGCGCAGCACGGCATCCCCCGCGCGGCTGTGCTACACTGCCGCCACTTTCGCGACATCGGAGACAAGTCCATGGATTCACTGAAAACCCTGTATCACGCGCATATTTCAACGCTGCAGCAGCGTGCGCAACAGGTGCTGGCGCGCTTTAAGCTGGACGCCATGCTGATTCATTCAGGCGAGTTGCTGACCGTATTTCTTGACGATCATGACTATCCGTTTAAGGTGAATCCCCAGTTTAAAGCCTGGGTGCCAGTGACCCAGGTGCCCAACTGCTGGCTGTGGATCGATGGCGTGAATAAACCCAAACTGTGGTTCTACTCGCCGGTCGATTACTGGCACAACGTCGAGCCACTGCCGGACAGCTTCTGGACCCAGGATGTCGAGGTCATCGGCCTGAAAAACGCTGACGATATCGCTCAGCTGTTGCCGGCACAGCGCGACAATGTGGCCTATATCGGGCCGGTACCGTCCCGCGCCACCCAGCTGGGCATCCGCAGCGAGGGGATCAATCCTCAGGGCGTGATCGACTTCCTGCATTATCATCGCAGCATCAAAACCGATTACGAGCTGGCCTGTATGCGCGAAGCGCAGAAGCTGGCGGTGGCAGGCCATCGCGCAGCGAAAGAGGCATTCTTCTCCGGCATGAGCGAGTTTGATATCAATCTTGCCTATCTGACCGCCACCGGCCACCGTGACATTGATGTACCGTATGGCAATATCATCGCGCTGAATGAACATGCTGCAGTGCTGCACTACACCCGGCTTGACCATCAGCCGCCGGCGAAACGTCACAGCTTCCTGATTGATGCCGGCGCAGAGTATCTTGGCTATGCGGCAGACCTGACGCGCAGCTACGCGGCGCAGAGCAAAACGCGCTACGCGGAAATGGTTGCTGCGATGAATAAAGAAGAGCTGGCGCTGATCGCCACGCTGAAAGCCGGCGTGCGCTATACCGATTACCATCTGCAAATGCATCAGCGTATCGCGCGTCTGCTGCTGAAGTTTGAACTGGTGCAGGGGCTGAGCGAAGAGACGCTGGTGGCGGAAAACCTCACCGGGCCGTTTATGCCGCACGGCCTCGGCCATCCGCTGGGCCTGCAGGTGCACGACGTTGCCGGGTTTATGCAGGACGACAGCGGCACGCATCTGGCAGCGCCATCGCAGTATCCTTATCTGCGCTGTACGCGGGTGCTGCAGCCGGGCATGGTGCTGACCATTGAACCGGGCTTCTATATTATCGATTCACTGCTGGCGCCGCTGCGCAGCGGTAAGTTTAGTCAGCACTTTGACTGGCAGGCGATTGATGCCCTGAAGCCGTACGGGGGCATTCGTATTGAGGATAATGTGGTGATTCACGCCAGCCGCATCGAAAACATGACACGTGACTTGCATCTGGCCTGATGGACGCTTACGACATTCCCGCTGAGGCCGTCAGTCTCAGCGAGGAGACCATCAAAAAGAGCCGCTTTATTACCCTGCTGGCGCATACCGATGGGGTGGCCGCTGCGCGCGCCTTTGTGCAGCAGGTAAAGCACGAACACCCGACCGCGCGGCATCACTGCTGGGCCTGGGTGGCGGGCGCGCCCGATGATTCACAACAGCTGGGGTTTTCTGACGATGGCGAACCCTCCGGCACGGCCGGTAAGCCGATGCTGGCGCAGCTGATGGGCAGCGGCGTGGGCGAGATCACCGCCGTGGTGGTGCGCTATTATGGCGGTATCATGCTGGGCACCGGCGGGCTGGTGAAAGCCTACGGTGGCGGCGTGCAGCAGGGGCTGAAGCTGCTGACGCGCCAGCGCAAAGTGCCGATGCAACGTTTTACCCTGCAGTGTGACTATGCGCAGCTGAGCGATATAGAGCGTCTGCTGCAGCGTTTTGACGGCAGCATTGAACAGAGCCATTATCAGGATCGCATTACGCTACGTCTGGCGTTGCCCCATCCGCAGATTGATGGCTTCAGGCAAAACCTTTCTGATTACAGCCGGGGCGCTTTGGCGCTGATCCCGCTGGACAACTAACCGCATCTGTTTAAAGGAAACGGCTGAATGCATTTTCGCGCCATTACCCGCATCGTGGGCCTGCTGGTGATTCTGTTCTCGGTAACCATGATCCTGCCTGGCTTAGTGGCCCTGATTTATCGCGACGGTGCCGGGCGCGCGTTCAGTCAGACGTTTATGATGGCGATCGTCATCGGTTCGCTGCTGTGGTGGCCCAACCGCAAACAAAAGAGTGAGCTGAAACCGCGTGAAGGCTTTCTGATTGTAGTGCTGTTCTGGACCGTGCTGGGCAGCGTGGGGGCAATGCCGTTTATCTTCGCCGAGCAGCCACACCTGTCGGTGACCGACGCCTTCTTCGAATCCTTCTCGGGCTTAACCACCACCGGTGCCACTACGTTAGTAGGGCTCGACTCGCTGCCCAAAGCCATTCTGTTCTATCGCCAGATGCTGCAGTGGCTTGGCGGCATGGGGATCATCGTGCTGGCGGTGGCCATTCTGCCGATTCTCGGCGTCGGCGGCATGCAGCTGTACCGCGCCGAGATGCCGGGACCGCTGAAAGATAACAAAATGCGCCCGCGCATTGCCGAAACGGCGAAAACCCTGTGGCTGATTTACGTGCTGCTGACGGTGGTCTGTGCGCTGGCGCTGTGGCTGGCGGGCATGCCGATGTTTGATGCTATCGGCCACAGCTTTTCGACCATCGCCATCGGCGGTTTTTCTACCCATGATGCCAGCATCGGCTACTTCAATAGCCCGACCATTAATACCATCGTGGCGATTTTCCTGCTGATCTCCGGCTGTAACTACGGCCTGCACTTCTCGTTGCTCAGCGGGCGAAACCTGAAAGTCTACTGGCGCGATCCGGAATTCCGCATGTTCATTGGCGTGCAGCTGACGCTGGTGCTGATTTGTACCCTGGTGCTGTGGTTCCATAATGTCTATTCCAGCGGCTGGCAAACCCTCAATCAGGCGTTTTTCCAGGTGGTATCGATGGCGACGACGGCGGGCTTTACCACCGACAGTATTGCGCGCTGGCCGCTGTTCCTGCCGGTGCTGCTGCTGTGTTCAGCCTTTATCGGCGGTATGGCGGGTTCGACCGGCGGTGGCCTGAAGGTGATTCGTATTCTGCTGCTGTGCAAGCAAGGGTCGCGCGAACTGAAACGCCTGGTGCATCCCAATGCGGTCTATACCATTAAGCTGGGCAACCGTGCGCTGCCGGAACGTATTCTCGAAGCGGTGTGGGGCTTTTTCTCGGCTTACGCGCTGGTGTTTCTGGTCAGCATGCTGGCGATTATCGCCACCGGTGTGGATGACTTCTCGGCCTTCGCCGCGGTGGCGGCGACGCTGAATAACCTTGGCCCGGGGCTGGGTGTGGTGGCAGATAACTTCACGTCGATGAATGATGTCGCCAAGTGGATTTTAATCTCCACCATGCTGTTTGGACGCCTTGAAGTGTTCACGCTGCTGGTGCTGTTCACGCCCACCTTCTGGCGCGAATAATAAAACAGGAATGAGTGATGAAAGCGTTAATTCTTTATTCCAGCCGCGACGGGCAAACCCGTGAAATCGCGGCGCGTATTGCCCGCACGCTGACACCGCAGCAGCTGTGTGATGTGCTGGATCTGGCGCAGGCACCGCAGGTGGAGTGGGCACAGTATGATCGCGTGCTGATTGGTGCCTCGATCCGCTATGGTCATTTCCAGCCCGAGCTGATGAAATTCGTCACGCAACATAAGGCGGAACTGCAGCAGCGCGTCAGCGGCTTTTTCAGCGTCAATCTTACTGCGCGCAAAGCCGATAAGTGCACGCCGGAAACCAATGCCTATACGCGTAAGTTCCTGGCGCAATCACCGTGGCAACCGGATCGCTGTGCGGTGTTTGCCGGTGCGCTGCGCTATCCACGCTATCGCTGGTTCGATCGCATCATGATTCAGTTCATTATGCGTATGACCGGCGGCGAAACGGATACCACCAAAGAAGTTGAATACACTGACTGGGAGAAAGTCACGCGTTTTTCCCAGGATTTCGCACAGTTACCAGGCAAATTGCCGCAAAATAACGCGTAGTGGTGAAATTTAGGCCGAACGATCATTTTTTTGCAATAAACCCTTGTCAGCCAGAATTAACTCCCTATAATGCGCCACCACTGAGACGGCAAAGCGGCAACGCAGGCGGCTCAGCAGGGCGTGAAGTGATTCACCCCGCCGGAGAAAAACGCTGAAAAAAGTGTTTGACTCTGAAGGAGGAAAGCGTAATATACGCCACCTCGCGACAGCAGGCCGAACGCCGCGTCGCACCGCTCTTTAACAATTTATCAGACAATCTGTGTGGGCACTCGCAGGATTGATATCAGCGTCTCCAGACGTAAAAAATATCAAGTCTTTGCTGAGTGAACACGTAATTCATTACGAAGTTTAATTCACAGAGCATCGCTGCACACGTTGCAGCAAATCAAACTTTAAATTGAAGAGTTTGATCATGGCTCAGATTGAACGCTGGCGGCAGGCCTAACACATGCAAGTCGAACGGCAGCACAGAAGAGCTTGCTCTTTGGGTGGCGAGTGGCGGACGGGTGAGTAATGTCTGGGAAACTGCCCGATGGAGGGGGATAACTACTGGAAACGGTAGCTAATACCGCATAACGTCGCGAGACCAAAGTGGGGGACCTTCGGGCCTCACACCATCGGATGTGCCCAGATGGGATTAGCTAGTAGGTGGGGTAATGGCTCACCTAGGCGACGATCCCTAGCTGGTCTGAGAGGATGACCAGCCACACTGGAACTGAGACACGGTCCAGACTCCTACGGGAGGCAGCAGTGGGGAATATTGCACAATGGGCGCAAGCCTGATGCAGCCATGCCGCGTGTATGAAGAAGGCCTTCGGGTTGTAAAGTACTTTCAGCGGGGAGGAAGGCGGTGAGGTTAATAACCTTGCCGATTGACGTTACCCGCAGAAGAAGCACCGGCTAACTCCGTGCCAGCAGCCGCGGTAATACGGAGGGTGCAAGCGTTAATCGGAATTACTGGGCGTAAAGCGCACGCAGGCGGTCTGTTAAGTCAGATGTGAAATCCCCGGGCTTAACCTGGGAACTGCATTTGAAACTGGCAGGCTTGAGTCTCGTAGAGGGGGGTAGAATTCCAGGTGTAGCGGTGAAATGCGTAGAGATCTGGAGGAATACCGGTGGCGAAGGCGGCCCCCTGGACGAAGACTGACGCTCAGGTGCGAAAGCGTGGGGAGCAAACAGGATTAGATACCCTGGTAGTCCACGCCGTAAACGATGTCGACTTGGAGGTTGTGCCCTTGAGGCGTGGCTTCCGGAGCTAACGCGTTAAGTCGACCGCCTGGGGAGTACGGCCGCAAGGTTAAAACTCAAATGAATTGACGGGGGCCCGCACAAGCGGTGGAGCATGTGGTTTAATTCGATGCAACGCGAAGAACCTTACCTGGCCTTGACATCCAGAGAACTTAGCAGAGATGCTTTGGTGCCTTCGGGAACTCTGAGACAGGTGCTGCATGGCTGTCGTCAGCTCGTGTTGTGAAATGTTGGGTTAAGTCCCGCAACGAGCGCAACCCTTATCCTTTGTTGCCAGCGGTTCGGCCGGGAACTCAAAAGAGACTGCCGGTGATAAACCGGAGGAAGGTGGGGATGACGTCAAGTCATCATGGCCCTTACGGCCAGGGCTACACACGTGCTACAATGGCGCATACAAAGAGAAGCAACCTCGCGAGAGCAAGCGGACCTCATAAAGTGCGTCGTAGTCCGGATTGGAGTCTGCAACTCGACTCCATGAAGTCGGAATCGCTAGTAATCGTAGATCAGAATGCTACGGTGAATACGTTCCCGGGCCTTGTACACACCGCCCGTCACACCATGGGAGTGGGTTGCAAAAGAAGTAGGTAGCTTAACCTTCGGGAGGGCGCTTACCACTTTGTGATTCATGACTGGGGTGAAGTCGTAACAAGGTAACCGTAGGGGAACCTGCGGTTGGATCACCTCCTTACCTGAAGATACCTTCCCGCGAAGTGCTCACACAGATTGTCTGATAGAAAAGTAACGAGCAGGACGGCTGCGAAGTCGTGACACTTTGTGTCCCCTTCGTCTAGCGGTTAGGACTCCGCCCTTTCACGGCGGCAACAGGGGTTCGAATCCCCTAGGGGACGCCACTGCTTGGTGACAGGTGAAAGGTGTCTCCACAGAATATCTCAAAACTGACGGTAACGTCGTGTTTGAGATATTGCTCTTTAACAATCCGGAACAAGCTGAAAATTGAAACGACGCGTCGTATTCATTCTCCGTAATAAGAATGAAGCAACGATGCGTTCGAGTCTCTCAAATGCTTGCAGTCTGCAGCGTTGCAAAACGCCTGTGGGTTGTGAGGTTAAGCGACTAAGCGTACACGGTGGATGCCCTGGCAGTCAGAGGCGATGAAGGACGTGCTAATCTGCGAAAAGCGACGGTAAGGTGATATGAACCGCTACAGCCGTCGATGTCCGAATGGGGAAACCCGGTGCACTCTGTGCATCATCGTTTGATGAATACATAGTCAAACGAGGCGAACCGGGGGAACTGAAACATCTAAGTACCCCGAGGAAAAGAAATCAACCGAGATTCCCCCAGTAGCGGCGAGCGAACGGGGAGCAGCCCAGGACCTGAATCAGCTTGTGCATCAGTGGAAGCGTCTGGAAAGTCGCGCGATACCGGGTGACAGCCCCGTACACGAAGATGCATGAGCTGTGAGTCCGACGAGTAGGGCGGGACACGTGGTATCCTGTCTGAACATGGGGGGACCATCCTCCAAGGCTAAATACTCCTGACTGACCGATAGTGAACCAGTACCGTGAGGGAAAGGCGAAAAGAACCCCGGCGAGGGGAGTGAAACAGAACCTGAAACCGTGTACGTACAAGCAGTGGGAGCCTACCTGTTAGGTGACTGCGTACCTTTTGTATAATGGGTCAGCGACTTATATTCTGTAGCAAGGTTAACCGCATAGGGGAGCCGAAGGGAAACCGAGTCTTAATTGGGCGTTAAGTTGCAGGGTATAGACCCGAAACCCGGTGATCTAGCCATGGGCAGGTTGAAGGTTGGGTAACACTAACTGGAGGACCGAACCGACTAATGTTGAAAAATTAGCGGATGACTTGTGGCTGGGGGTGAAAGGCCAATCAAACCGGGAGATAGCTGGTTCTCCCCGAAAGCTATTTAGGTAGCGCCTCGTGAACTCATCTCCGGGGGTAGAGCACTGTTTCGGCTAGGGGGCCATCCCGGCTTACCAACCCGATGCAAACTGCGAATACCGGAGAATGTTATCACGGGAGACACACGGCGGGTGCTAACGTCCGTCGTGAAGAGGGAAACAACCCAGACCGCCAGCTAAGGTCCCAAAGTCATGGTTAAGTGGGAAACGATGTGGGAAGGCACAGACAGCCAGGATGTTGGCTTAGAAGCAGCCATCATTTAAAGAAAGCGTAATAGCTCACTGGTCGAGTCGGCCTGCGCGGAAGATGTAACGGGGCTAAACCATGCACCGAAGCTGCGGCAGCGACACTATGTGTTGTTGGGTAGGGGAGCGTTCTGTAAGCCGCTGAAGGTGTGCTGTGAGGCATGCTGGAGGTATCAGAAGTGCGAATGCTGACATAAGTAACGATAAAGCGGGTGAAAAGCCCGCTCGCCGGAAGACCAAGGGTTCCTGTCCAACGTTAATCGGGGCAGGGTGAGTCGACCCCTAAGGCGAGGCTGAAAAGCGTAGTCGATGGGAAACAGGTTAATATTCCTGTACTTGGTGTTACTGCGAAGGGGGGACGGAGAAGGCTAGGTTATCCGGGCGACGGTTGTCCCGGTTTAAGCGTGCAGGTGTGAAGACCAGGCAAATCCGGTCTTCTTTAACACTGAGGCGTGACGACGAGCCGCCACGGCGGTGAAGTAACTGATGCCCTGCTTCCAGGAAAAGCCTCTAAGCTCCAGGTAACACGAAATCGTACCCCAAACCGACACAGGTGGTCAGGTAGAGAATACCAAGGCGCTTGAGAGAACTCGGGTGAAGGAACTAGGCAAAATGGTGCCGTAACTTCGGGAGAAGGCACGCTGGCGCGTAGGTGAAGGGACTTGCTCCCGGAGCCGAGGCCAGTCGAAGATACCAGCTGGCTGCAACTGTTTATTAAAAACACAGCACTGTGCAAACACGAAAGTGGACGTATACGGTGTGACGCCTGCCCGGTGCCGGAAGGTTAATTGATGGGGTTATCCGCAAGGAGAAGCTCTTGATCGAAGCCCCGGTAAACGGCGGCCGTAACTATAACGGTCCTAAGGTAGCGAAATTCCTTGTCGGGTAAGTTCCGACCTGCACGAATGGCGTAATGATGGCCAGGCTGTCTCCACCCGAGACTCAGTGAAATTGAAATCGCTGTGAAGATGCAGTGTACCCGCGGCAAGACGGAAAGACCCCGTGAACCTTTACTATAGCTTGACACTGAACATTGAGCCTTGATGTGTAGGATAGGTGGGAGGCTTTGAAGCGCGGACGCCAGTCTGCGTGGAGCCAACCTTGAAATACCACCCTTTAATGTTTGATGTTCTAACGTAGGCCCGTGATCCGGGCTGCGGACAGTGTCTGGTGGGTAGTTTGACTGGGGCGGTCTCCTCCCAAAGCGTAACGGAGGAGCACGAAGGTTGGCTAATCCTGGTCGGACATCAGGAGGTTAGTGCAATGGCATAAGCCAGCTTGACTGCGAGAGTGACGGCTCGAGCAGGTGCGAAAGCAGGTCATAGTGATCCGGTGGTTCTGAATGGAAGGGCCATCGCTCAACGGATAAAAGGTACTCCGGGGATAACAGGCTGATACCGCCCAAGAGTTCATATCGACGGCGGTGTTTGGCACCTCGATGTCGGCTCATCACATCCTGGGGCTGAAGTAGGTCCCAAGGGTACGGCTGTTCGCCGTTTAAAGTGGTACGCGAGCTGGGTTTAGAACGTCGTGAGACAGTTCGGTCCCTATCTGCCGTGGGCGCTGGAGAATTGAGGGGGGTTGCTCCTAGTACGAGAGGACCGGAGTGAACGCACCGCTGGTGTTCGGGTTGTCATGCCAATGGCACTGCCCGGTAGCTAAGTGCGGAAGAGATAAGTGCTGAAAGCATCTAAGCACGAAACTTGCCCCGAGATGAGTTCTCCCTGACCCTTTAAGGGTCCTGAAGGGACGTTGAAGACGACGACGTTGATAGGCCGGGTGTGTAAGCGCAGCGATGCGTTGAGCTAACCGGTACTAATGACCCGTGAGGCTTAACCTTACAACGCCAGAGGCGTTTTGGTCTGAGAGACCGAAGAAGAATTTTCAGCTTTGTTCACCGGATTACGTCCAGTGGATTTTGTGCTGTGACAAGGCGGCACGCGAGACGACGTGAAGGAGCATACACGAGTATGTGACTGAGCGGCGCGAGCGGGGCAACGCAGTCAGAGCGCGAAAGACGCGGACGAAAACAGAATTTGCCTGGCGGCAACAGCGCGGTGGTCCCACCTGACCCCATGCCGAACTCAGAAGTGAAACGCCGTAGCGCCGATGGTAGTGTGGGGCCTCCCCATGCGAGAGTAGGGAACTGCCAGGCATCAAACCAGTAAAGAAGCCCCGGACGAGAGTCAGGGGCTTTTTTACGTCCGTACTCCGGCAAATTTCCCGCTAAAAACGCGAAAACTCCCCACTGTAAAACCGTGCAATCGGGTAAACTACGGCCAGATTAATCAGTAAAGGCCGTAACATGTCCAGCCCTCAGACTTCCCTGAAAGCGTTCAACACACTGGGTCTTGCAATCGCGGCTGAAAAGCTTGTTGTTGCGGATAGCGCAGAAGCCATTTCCTCTGCCTGGCACGCCAGCCAGCAAAATAATCAGCCGTTTATGGTGCTTGGCGAGGGCAGTAATGTCCTGTTCCTCGAAGATTTTGCCGGCTGCGTGGTGATTAACGCGATTAAAGGCATCACCCTGGAAGAGCACGACGAAGCCTGGCATCTGCACGTTGGTGCTGGCGAAAACTGGCATCAGTTGGTTGAGCACACTCTAAAGAAAGGCCTCACCGGGCTGGAAAATCTGGCGCTGATTCCAGGCGTGACGGGATCGGCACCCATCCAGAACATTGGCGCTTACGGTGTTGAATTTAAAGATATTTGCCAGTACGTCGAGGTGTTACACCTGCCGGATAGCACAGTCACGCGTCTGCACCGTGATGAGTGCCAGTTTGGCTATCGCGACAGCATCTTCAAACACGCGATGAAGCATGACTATGTGATTGTGGCCGTCGGGCTGCGTCTGGCCAAGCAGTGGAAACCGGTGCTGAGCTATGGCGATCTGGCGAAGCTCAATCCCGCCACCGTATGCGCGTGGGACGTATTCAATGCGGTGTGCCATATGCGGCAAAGTAAGCTGCCCGATCCGCGCGTAACAGGCAATGTAGGCAGTTTCTTTAAAAACCCCCTGATTTCCGCTCAGCAGGCAGAGGCATTGCTCACGCACTATCCTGCTATGCCGCACTATCCACAGCACAGTGGTGAGGTCAAGCTGGCCGCGGGTTGGCTGATCGATCAGTGTGCGTTGAAAGGCTATCGTCTTGGCGGCGCTGCGGTGCATCGTCAGCAGGCACTGGTACTGATCAATGAAGACAATGCCACACCGCAGGATATTGTCGCCCTGGCCCATCATGTGCGTCAGGAGGTGGGGAAAAAATTTGCCGTGTGGCTGGAGCCTGAGGTGCGGTTTATTGGCGCGCAGGGCGAGCGTAACGCCGTCGAGGTGATTTCATGAAAGATCATAGCGTTCCATTAAAACTGGTCGCCCTGCTGGCCGATGGCGAATTTCACTCTGGTGAACAGCTGGGTGAAGCGCTCGGTATGAGCCGCGCTGCCGTGAATAAACATATTCAGACGCTGAAAAGCTGGGGCCTCGATGTCTACACCGTGACAGGGAAAGGTTACAGCCTGCCAGCGCCGATTCAGTTGCTGAATGAAGAGGCGATACTGGCGCATCTGCATCAGGCGGATCTGGCGGTGATTCCGGTTATTGACTCAACGAATCAGTATTTACTCGATCGCATGGACCAGCTGAACTCCGGCTATGCGTGCATCGCGGAATATCAACAGGCCGGGCGCGGCCGGCGCGGACGGAAATGGTTCTCGCCGTTTGGCGCCAATCTCTACATGTCCATGTACTGGCGACTGGAGCAGGGGCCAGCTGCGGCAATGGGCCTGAGTCTGGTGATTGGTATCGTGATGGCAGAGGTTATCCAGTCGCTGGGCGCGGCAGACGTCCGCGTTAAGTGGCCAAATGACCTCTATCTGCAGGATCGTAAACTGGCGGGTATTCTGGTTGAGCTCACCGGTAAAACCGGCGATGCGGCGCAAATTGTGATGGGCGCGGGGATCAACCTGGTGATGCGGGGCGAAGGCACGGCGGAAATCAATCAGGGTTGGATCAATCTGCAGGAAGCGGGCATCGAGATCAATCGTAACGAACTCGCCGCCAGGCTGATAAACCGTCTGCGTGAAGCTTTACCGCTGTTTGAACGGGATGGGCTGGCGCCGTTTGTCGGCCGCTGGGAAGCGCTGGATAACTTTATCCATCGCCCGGTAAAACTGCTGATTGGCGATCGTGAAGTGCATGGCATTGCGCGCGGAATTGATAAGCAGGGCGGTTTATTGCTGGAACAGGATGGTGAGATTAAATCCTGGGTCGGTGGGGAAATCTCATTACGTCCCGCTAATTAACACATTAAACAGTAATGCATTAAACGCCCTGATAAAGCAGGGCGTTTTTAATACTATTTTCGTAACCGCACGCTTTGCACGGCATGATCCGCAGACTTGGTCATGATCAGGCTGGCCCGCTCTCGCGTAGGTAAGATGTTTTCTTTTAAATTCAGCCAGTTAATTTCTTTCCATAATCCACGTGCAATACTTTCTGCTTCCTCTTCAGGCAGCTGAGAATAGTGGTGGAAATAAGAGTCCGGATCGCTGAAGGCACCTTCGCGGAATTTAAGAAAGCGATTAACGTACCAGCGCTCTAATAAGTTTTCTGGCGCATCGACATATATTGAAAAGTCGACGAAATCTGAGACAAATACATGATGCGGATCGTGCGGATAATCCATACCGCTCTGCAGGACGTTCAGCCCTTCCAGAATCAGGATGTCCGGCTGCTGCACCACCTTATCGCCATCCGGGATGACATCGTAAATCAGGTGTGAATACACCGGTGCGGTGACCTGACTGGCGCCCGATTTCAAATCCGATACGAACTTCACCAGTCGATGCATATCATACGACTGCGGGAAGCCTTTCTTTTTCATCAGGCCGCGCTCTTTCAGCACCGCATTAGGGTGCAAAAAGCCATCGGTGGTGATGAGTTCCACCTTGCGGTGCTCGGGCCAGCGGCTAAGCAGCGCCTGTAACACGCGCGCGGTGGTGCTTTTGCCGACGGCGACACTGCCGGCAATACTGATAATGTAAGGGATCTTCTGGCCATTGGTGCCAAGGAACTGCTCCAGTACCGCCTGACGGCGCAGATTTGAACTGATATAGAAGTTCAGCAGACGTGATAGCGGCAGATAGATCTCGGCAACTTCTTCCAGCGAAAGATCTTCATTGATACCGCGCAGCCGTTCAATTTCGCTGGCGGCCAGCGTCATCGGTACGGAATCTCGCAGCGCAGCCCATTGCTGGCGATCAAACTGCAGGTAGGGCGTCGTCAGTGGCGTCGTTTTTTTACTCATAAGCATGCATCTGACCGCAAATTCTGGCTCATCAACACCTTGCAGCAACAGGCATACAGCGATGTGTCGAACTCAGTTGCACGTCACAGGGGTAATTTAACGAGAACAATGGGCAGGAGGGTAACACCAGTGTGACTTTAAAAAGAAGTAAAATGATAAACCTGAGCACGCTTTCGTAAGCAGGCCCGCATTTTTATGATCACAGTATGAGGCTAACGCGGTATCAAAGAATAATCAGGCTGTGGGCTGGCGGAAAAACACACCATGTTTGCTGCTTTTTGCTGCGCTGGCGGGGCGTTTTGCGAGGATTTGCACAAATAGTAAGCGGTAGTGCAAATTTAGCAATTTTTTTGTTGCATCCTGAACCCGGTCTTCCTAGAATGCGCGTCACTTGATGCCGGCTTAGCTCAGTTGGTAGAGCAACTGACTTGTAATCAGTAGGTCACCAGTTCGATTCCGGTAGCCGGCACCATCAAGTAGGTGGGATTCCCGAGCGGCCAAAGGGAGCAGACTGTAAATCTGCCGTCACAGACTTCGAAGGTTCGAATCCTTCTCCCACCACCATCTCAACCTCTCGGTTGAGCGTCAGATAAAGGCTTATCTGATGGGTGAGTTCAACTCTCTCACCTTCGAATTCAGATTGCGCAGTAGCGTGATCACCGTCAGTCGGAAACTCTGACTGGCTCGAATAATAGAAGGTCTTCTTTTATTATTCATAAGCTACAGAAAGAACAGGTAGCCGAGTTCCAGGATGCGGGCATCGTATAATGGCTATTACCTCAGCCTTCCAAGCTGATGATGCGGGTTCGATTCCCGCTGCCCGCTCCAGATGTGCTGATATGGCTCAGTTGGTAGAGCGCACCCTTGGTAAGGGTGAGGTCCCCAGTTCGACTCTGGGTATCAGCACCACTTCCTTTATCTCTCTCCTGATTCTCTCTCTGTAAAACTAACATCAGGTTTTGCCTGGTTAATGTGACGATATCTTTGATATATCCGTGTCTTAGAGGGACAAGCGATGGCTAAAGAGCAATTTCAACGTAACAAACTGCACGTAAACGTGGGCACCATCGGTCACGTCGACCACGGTAAAACCACTCTGACTGCGGCAATCACCACCGTTCTGGCTAAAACCTACGGCGGCCAGGCACGTGCATTCGATCAGATCGATAACGCGCCAGAAGAGAAGGCTCGTGGTATCACCATCAACACCTCTCACGTTGAATATGAAACCCCGACCCGTCACTACGCACACGTTGACTGCCCAGGCCACGCCGACTATGTGAAAAACATGATCACCGGTGCTGCGCAGATGGACGGCGCGATCCTGGTTGTTGCTGCGACTGATGGCCCAATGCCTCAGACCCGTGAGCACATCCTGCTGGGTCGTCAGGTTGGCGTTCCTTACATCATCGTGTTCCTGAACAAGTGCGACATGGTTGATGACGAAGAGCTGCTGGAACTGGTTGAGATGGAAGTGCGTGACCTGCTGTCTGCTTACGACTTCCCTGGCGACGATACCCCAATCGTACGCGGTTCTGCGCTGAAAGCGCTGGAAGGCGACGCTGAGTGGGAAGCGAAAATCGTTGAGCTGGCTGAGCACCTGGATAACTACATCCCGGATCCAGTCCGTGCTATCGACCTGCCGTTCCTGCTGCCAATCGAAGACGTATTCTCAATCTCTGGCCGTGGTACCGTTGTTACCGGTCGTGTTGAGCGCGGCATCGTGAAAGTGGGCGACGAAGTTGAAATCGTGGGTATCAAAGCGACTGCCAAGTCTACCTGTACCGGTGTTGAAATGTTCCGCAAATTGCTGGACCAGGGTCAGGCAGGCGAGAACTGTGGTGTTCTGCTGCGCGGTATCAAGCGTGAAGAGATCCAGCGTGGTCAGGTTCTGGCTAAGCCAGGTACCATCAAGCCACACACCCAGTTCGAGTCAGAAGTTTACGTTCTGTCTAAAGACGAAGGCGGCCGTCATACTCCGTTCTTCAAAGGCTACCGTCCACAGTTCTACTTCCGTACCACTGACGTAACCGGTTCAGTAGAGCTGCCAGAAGGCGTTGAGATGGTAATGCCAGGCGACAACATCAAAATGGTTGTTACCCTGATCCATCCAATCGCAATGGACGAAGGTCTGCGCTTCGCAATCCGCGAAGGCGGCCGTACCGTTGGCGCGGGCGTTGTTGCTAAAGTTATCGCGTAATAGCGATAATATTTGACGCAATGCACACGGAAAGGGCATCATTTGATGCCCTTTTTGTACGCTGTTAACCAGAACCTGGCTCATCAGTGATTTTCGATCATAATCATTGCTGAGACAGGCTCTGTATTACGGCGCTGGATACCGAGTTATGCCCAAAAGCGCATTCGGTTTGGATGCCTCGCTCTGCGGGGCAGAATAGTTTCTGAATTATTGTGGCAGGTTGGTTTATGAGTGCGAATACCGAAGCTCAAGGGAGCGGGCGCGGCCTGGAAGCGGTAAAGTGGGTAGTTGTGATCGCATTGCTGCTGGTAGCAATCGTCGGTAACTACCTGTATCGCGATGTGACACTGCCCTTACGCGCGCTGGCTGTTGTGGTGTTGATCGCTGCGGCGGGCGGCATTGCGTTGCTGACTACCAAAGGCAAAGCAACCGTGGCTTTTGCACGTGAAGCAAGAACCGAAATGCGTAAGGTCATCTGGCCAACTCGCCAGGAAACATTGCACACCACGTTAATCGTTGCCGCGGTCACTGCCGTGATGTCACTGATTTTGTGGGGGCTGGATGGTATTCTGGTCCGTCTGGTATCGTTTATCACTGGCCTGAGGTTCTGAGATGTCTGAAGCTCCAAAAAAACGCTGGTACGTCGTTCAGGCGTTTTCCGGTTTTGAAGCCCGCGTAGCCAAGTCGCTGCAAGAGCATATCAAACTGCACAACATGGAAGAACTGTTTGGCGAAGTCATGGTGCCGACTGAAGAAGTCGTGGAAATCCGTGGCGGCCAGCGTCGCAAAAGCGAACGCAAATTCTTCCCTGGTTACGTACTGGTCCAGATGGTGATGAATGACGCCAGCTGGCACTTAGTGCGCAGTGTACCGCGTGTAATGGGCTTCATTGGTGGTACCTCTGACCGTCCGGCACCGATCAGTGATAAAGAAGTGGATGCGATCATGAACCGCCTGCAGCAGGTGGGTGATAAGCCGCGTCCGAAAACGCTGTTCGAGCCAGGCGAGATGGTGCGTGTCAACGACGGCCCGTTTGCCGACTTCAACGGTGTGGTCGAAGAAGTGGATTACGAGAAGAGCCGCCTGAAGGTTTCTGTTTCTATCTTCGGCCGTGCAACGCCGGTTGAACTCGACTTTGCTCAGGTGGAGAAAGGCTAAGCCTTTTGTTCACTTTTTAGCTCTTGCGGAAGGCGCGAAATTTACCTATAATTTCGCGCCTTTTGTTTTTATGCGCTGGCAACAGCGTGTAAATCGTTATCACGGGGAGCCTGTTCGCCAGGCGCTATACCCAATAGAGGAAATATCATGGCCAAGAAAGTACAAGCCTACGTCAAGCTGCAGGTTGCAGCTGGTATGGCTAACCCGAGCCCACCAGTTGGTCCGGCTCTGGGTCAGCAGGGTGTTAACATCATGGAATTCTGTAAAGCGTTCAACGCCAAAACAGAATCACTGGAAAAGGGTCTGCCTACTCCAGTAGTTATCACCGTATACAGCGACCGTTCTTTCACCTTCGTTACCAAAACGCCTCCGGCTGCCGTTCTGCTGAAAAAAGCAGCAGGCATCAAGTCTGGTTCTGGTAAGCCGAACAAAGATAAAGTCGGTAAAGTAACTCGTGCTCAGGTACGTGAAATCGCAGAAACCAAAGCTGCGGACATGACTGGTGCTGACGTAGAAGCGATGACTCGCTCTATCGAAGGTACTGCTCGTTCCATGGGCCTGGTAGTGGAGGACTAAGAAATGGCTAAGCTGACCAAGCGCATGCGCGTGATCCGTGACAAAGTTGATGCGACTAAACAGTATGACATCAACGAAGCTGTTGCTCTGCTGAAAGAACTGGCTACCGCTAAATTCGTAGAGAGCGTGGACGTTGCTGTTAACCTCGGCATCGATGCACGTAAATCTGACCAGAACGTACGCGGCGCGACCGTTCTGCCACACGGTACTGGTCGTTCAGTACGTGTTGCCGTCTTTACCCAGGGCGCAAACGCTGAAGCTGCTAAAGCAGCTGGCGCTGAGCTGGTAGGTATGGAAGACCTGGCTGATCAGATCAAGAAAGGCGAAATGAACTTTGACGTTGTTATTGCTTCTCCGGATGCAATGCGCGTTGTTGGCCAGCTGGGCCAGGTTCTGGGCCCACGTGGTCTGATGCCAAACCCGAAAGTTGGTACCGTAACTCCTAACGTTGCTGAAGCTGTGAAAAACGCTAAAGCGGGTCAGGTTCGTTACCGTAACGACAAAAACGGCATCATCCACACCACCATCGGTAAAGTGGACTTCGATGCTGACAAACTGAAAGAAAACCTGGAATCTCTGCTGGTTGCGCTGAAAAAAGCTAAACCTGCTCAGGCGAAAGGCGTGTACATCAAGAAAGTCAGCATTTCTACCACCATGGGCGCCGGCGTTGCCGTTGACCAGGCTGGTCTGAACGCAGCAGCAAACTAATTGC
This sequence comes from Pantoea sp. SGAir0418, assembly GCF_043529865.1. Lineage (NCBI taxonomy): Bacteria > Pseudomonadati > Pseudomonadota > Gammaproteobacteria > Enterobacterales > Erwiniaceae > Pantoea > Pantoea sp. SGAir0418. Next base: position 3,766,821 of record NZ_CP027911.1, on the reverse strand, counting down.
TGCTTGTAACGGGCGAAAAATTCATCTAGAATCTTACGCCCGTTGTTCTGGTTGATCCGTCAATTCAGAACCCAAATTCATAGTCGCGGAGTGCACAGGTCTAAACACCTTGTCATTCAGCGACTAAGGTTGGAGCCAGGCCTGATCCTGGCCTCCGTCCAAGACCGCAGGAGCAGAACCTCTTCGGAAGTGATGCTTAATATCCTGCGTAGACGGTGACAGAACCAAAAAGAATTTTTTCTTCACTGGATTCTGCTCACCGTGTAACGCGCTTACGGCCTTCGGGTGTGTAAGTGAAGTGAGTTCCGGGAAATTTTCCCGGTCAAATCCAGGAGCAAAGCTAATGGCATTAAATCTTCAAGGCAAACAAGCAATTGTTGCTGAAGTTAGCGAAGTAGCCAAAGGCGCGCTTTCAGCGGTTGTTGCGGATTCCCGTGGCGTTACCGTTGATAAAATGACTGAACTGCGTAAAGCAGGTCGTGAAGCTGGCGTCTACATGCGTGTTGTTCGTAACACCCTGCTGCGCCGCGTCGTTGAAGGTACTCCATTCGAGTGCCTGAAAGACACGTTTGTTGGTCCGACCCTGATTGCATACTCTATGGAACACCCGGGCGCTGCTGCTCGTCTGTTCAAAGAGTTCGCGAAAGCGAATGCAAACTTTGAGGTCAAAGCTGCAGCCTTTGAAGGTGAGCTGATCCCGGCGGCACAAATTGACCGTCTGGCAACGCTGCCGACTTACGAAGAAGCACTGGCACGTCTGATGTCGACCATGAAAGAAGCTGCTGCTGGCAAGCTGGTCCGCACTCTGGCTGCTGTTCGCGACGCGAAAGAAGCGGCTTAAGGCCAGATTCTTTTTCTTCGTACTTGCTAACGTATAAACTTTTACTGATTCTTAGGAACAATTGTCATGTCTATCACTAAAGATCAAATCCTGGAAGCCGTTGCAGCTATGTCCGTAATGGAAGTAGTTGAGCTGGTTTCTGCTATGGAAGAAAAATTCGGCGTTTCTGCTGCTGCTGCTGTCGCTGTTGCTGCTGGCCCGGCTGAAGCTGTTGAAGAGAAAACTGAATTCGACGTTATCCTGAAAGCTGCTGGCGCGAACAAAGTTGCTGTAATCAAAGCCGTTCGTGGCGCAACTGGTCTGGGCCTGAAAGAAGCTAAAGACCTGGTTGAAGCTGCTCCAGCTGCAATCAAAGAAGGCATCAGCAAAGACGACGCAGCTGCACTTGAAGCTGCTCTGAAAGAAGCTGGCGCTGAAGTTGAAGTTAAGTAAGACAACCCTCGGGTTGCAGTCTGCGTAAACAGACTGATGGCTGGTGACTTTTTGGTCACCAGCCTTTTTGCGCTACAGGGGAACGATGGCGTTTCGCACTGTTTGTCCATTGTTCCTCTTCAATATCTTTTTCTATCGACGACTTAATATACCGCTTTCCTGTGAGGGTTCCCTGCCTGCGCAACGGCGATGAAATGATTTAAGAGTGATAGAAAGATGTATTGCATGGGGTGCCGCGCATCGCATGAAAAACAAAATAGTGTTGCATGAACTGTCCCTTCAGGACGGACAGCGTGGGTCGACTTGTCAGCTAGCTGAGGAACCCTATGGTTTACTCCTATACCGAGAAAAAACGTATTCGTAAGGATTTTGGTAAACGTCCACAAGTACTGGATGTGCCTTATCTCCTTTCTATCCAGCTTGACTCGTTCCAGAAGTTTATCGAGCAAGATCCAGAAGGCCAGTACGGTCTGGAAGCAGCCTTCCGTTCCGTGTTCCCAATCGCGAGCTACAGCGGCAACTCTGAGTTGCAGTATGTCAGCTACCGTCTGGGTGAGCCGGTGTTTGACGTGACAGAATGTCAGATCCGTGGCGTGACGTACTCCGCACCGCTGCGCGTTAAACTGCGTCTGGTGATCTACGAGCGCGAAGCGCCGGAAGGCACCGTAAAAGACATCAAAGAACAAGAAGTGTACATGGGCGAAATTCCGCTCATGACCGACAACGGTACCTTTGTCATCAACGGTACTGAGCGTGTTATCGTTTCTCAGCTGCATCGTAGTCCTGGCGTATTCTTTGACAGCGATAAGGGTAAAACGCACTCTTCCGGTAAAGTGCTGTATAACGCACGTATCATCCCTTACCGCGGTTCATGGCTCGACTTCGAGTTTGACCCGAAAGACAACCTGTTCGTCCGTATTGACCGTCGTCGTAAGCTGCCGGCCAGTATCATCCTGCGCGCGCTGGATTACACCACTGAGCAGATTCTCGATCTGTTCTTCGAAAAAGTGGTCTTTGAAATCCGCGACAACAAACTGCAGATGGAACTGGTGCCTGAGCGCCTGCGTGGTGAAACCGCCTCCTTCGATATCGAAGCCAACGGCACGGTCTACGTTGAGAAAGGTCGTCGCATCACTGCGCGCCACATCCGTCAGCTGGAAAAAGACAACATTCAGCACATCGAAGTGCCGGTCGAGTACATCGCGGGCAAAGTGGTCGCGAAAGATTACATCGATCTGAACACCGGTGAGCTGATCGTGCCGGCGAACATGGAGCTGTCACTGGATCTGCTGGCGAAACTGAGCCAGTCCGGTCACAAACGCATCGAAACCCTGTTCACCAACGACCTGGATCACGGCCCGTACATTTCTGAGACGCTGCGCGTTGACCCAACCAACGATCGCCTGAGCGCGCTGGTTGAGATCTACCGCATGATGCGTCCTGGCGAGCCGCCAACGCGTGAAGCCGCAGAAAACCTGTTCGAGAACCTGTTCTTCTCTGAAGATCGTTACGATCTGTCGGCCGTTGGCCGCATGAAGTTCAACCGTTCTCTGCTGCGTGACGAGATCGAAGGTTCCGGTATCCTGAGCAAAGACGACATCATCGAAGTGATGAAGAAGCTCATCGGTATCCGTAACGGTATTGGCGAAGTGGATGATATCGACCACCTCGGCAACCGTCGTATCCGTTCGGTCGGCGAAATGGCGGAAAACCAGTTCCGCGTTGGCCTGGTGCGCGTAGAGCGTGCTGTGAAAGAGCGTCTGTCTCTGGGCGACCTCGACACGCTGATGCCACAGGACATGATCAACGCCAAGCCAATTTCGGCCGCGGTGAAAGAGTTCTTTGGTTCCAGTCAGCTGTCCCAGTTTATGGACCAGAACAACCCGCTGTCTGAGATTACGCACAAACGTCGTATCTCTGCTCTGGGCCCAGGCGGTCTGACCCGTGAACGCGCCGGCTTCGAAGTGCGTGACGTACACCCGACTCACTACGGTCGCGTATGTCCAATCGAAACCCCGGAAGGTCCGAACATCGGTCTGATCAACTCACTCTCTGTTTACGCGCAGACGAACGAATACGGCTTCCTCGAAACGCCGTACCGCCGCGTGGTTGACGGTAAAGTGAGTGATGAAATTCATTACCTCTCTGCAATCGAAGAGGGTAACTACGTTATCGCTCAGGCGAACACCAACCTCGCCGATGACGGCAGCTTTGTTGACGATCTCGTCACCTGCCGTAGCAAAGGTGAATCGAGCCTGTTCAGCCGCGATCAGGTTGACTACATGGACGTTTCCACTCAGCAGGTGGTTTCTGTCGGTGCGTCCCTGATTCCATTCCTGGAGCACGATGATGCTAACCGCGCCCTGATGGGTGCGAACATGCAACGTCAGGCTGTACCTACCCTGCGTGCTGACAAGCCGCTGGTTGGTACCGGTATGGAACGTGCTGTTGCGGTCGACTCCGGTGTAACTGCCGTCGCGAAACGTGGTGGTACCGTGCAGTACGTCGATGCGTCACGTATCGTTATCAAAGTTAACGAAGACGAGATGTATCCGGGCGAAGCAGGTATCGACATCTACAACCTGACCAAGTACACCCGTTCTAACCAGAACACCTGCATCAACCAGATGCCGTGTGTTTCTCTGGGTGAACCTATCGAGCGTGGCGACGTGCTGGCTGACGGCCCGTCTACCGACCTCGGTGAGCTGGCGCTGGGTCAGAACATGCGCGTGGCGTTCATGCCATGGAACGGTTACAACTTCGAAGACTCCATCCTCGTTTCTGAGCGTGTCGTACAGGAAGACCGTTTCACCACCATCCACATTCAGGAACTGGCTTGCGTGTCGCGTGACACCAAACTGGGGCCGGAAGAGATCACCGCTGACATCCCGAACGTGGGTGAAGCTGCGCTCTCCAAACTGGATGAATCCGGCATCGTGTATATCGGTGCGGAAGTGACCGGTGGCGACATTCTGGTAGGCAAGGTGACGCCGAAAGGTGAAACCCAGCTGACGCCAGAAGAGAAACTGCTGCGTGCAATCTTCGGTGAAAAAGCCTCTGACGTGAAAGACTCGTCACTGCGCGTGCCGAACGGCGTTTCCGGTACGGTTATCGACGTACAGGTCTTCACCCGCGATGGCGTGGAAAAAGACAAGCGCGCGCTGGAAATCGAAGAGATGCAGCTGAAGCAGGCGAAAAAAGACCTGTCTGAAGAACTGCAGATCCTCGAAGCGGGCCTGTTCAGCCGTATCCAGGCCGTCCTGATTTCAGGTGGCGTGGAAGCGGAGAAACTGGACAAGCTGCCACGTGAGCGCTGGCTGGAACTCGGTCTGACCGACGAAGAGAAGCAGAACGCGCTGGAGCAGCTGGCTGAGCAGTATGACGAGCTGAAGCACGAGTTTGAGAAGAAACTCGAAGCGAAGCGTCGCAAGATCACCCAGGGCGACGATCTGGCACCGGGCGTGCTGAAAATCGTCAAGGTGTATCTGGCCGTTAAGCGTCAGATTCAGCCTGGTGACAAAATGGCGGGTCGTCACGGTAACAAAGGTGTTATCTCCAAGATCAACCCAATCGAAGACATGCCATACGATGAGAACGGTACGCCGGTCGACATCGTACTGAACCCGCTGGGCGTACCATCGCGTATGAACATCGGTCAGATTCTGGAAACCCACCTGGGTATGGCGGCGAAAGGCATTGGTGAGAAGATCAATGCGATGCTGAAGAAGCAGGAAGAAGTCGCCAAACTGCGTGAGTTTATCCAGCGTGCTTACGATCTGGGCACCGATGTGCGTCAGAAAGTTGACCTGAACACCTTCTCGGACGATGAAGTGCTGCGTCTGGCAGAGAACCTGAAAAAAGGTATGCCAATCGCGACGCCAGTGTTCGACGGTGCGAAAGAGAGCGAAATCAAAGAGCTGCTGCAGCTCGGCGGTCTGCCTTCTTCCGGTCAGATCACCCTGTTCGACGGCCGTACCGGTGAGCAGTTTGAGCGTCAGGTAACCGTAGGTTACATGTACATGCTGAAACTGAACCACCTGGTCGACGACAAGATGCACGCCCGTTCTACCGGCTCTTACAGCCTGGTTACGCAGCAGCCGCTGGGTGGTAAGGCGCAGTTCGGTGGTCAGCGCTTCGGTGAGATGGAAGTGTGGGCACTGGAAGCATACGGTGCCGCGTATACCCTGCAGGAAATGCTTACCGTTAAGTCTGATGACGTCAACGGCCGTACCAAGATGTATAAAAACATCGTTGACGGCAACCATCAGATGGAACCGGGCATGCCGGAATCCTTCAACGTACTGTTGAAAGAGATTCGCTCGCTGGGTATCAACATCGAGCTGGAAGACGAGTAAGCACTCGCAAGTACTGGTTATGGGACGCGCCTGGCGCGTCCCTGAGAGTTCCACTCCGACGGGAGCTAATCCGTGAAAGACTTACTTAAGTTTCTGAAAGCGCAAACTAAAACCGAAGAGTTTGATGCGATCAAAATTGCGCTGGCCTCGCCAGACATGATCCGTTCCTGGTCTTTCGGTGAAGTTAAAAAGCCGGAAACCATTAACTACCGTACCTTCAAGCCGGAGCGTGACGGTCTTTTCTGTGCCCGTATTTTCGGACCGGTAAAAGATTACGAATGCCTGTGCGGTAAGTACAAGCGTCTGAAACACCGTGGCGTGATCTGTGAGAAGTGTGGCGTTGAAGTCACGCAGACCAAAGTGCGTCGTGAGCGTATGGGCCACATCGAGCTGGCTTCGCCGACCGCGCACATCTGGTTCCTGAAATCACTGCCATCCCGCATCGGTTTGCTGCTGGATATGCCGCTGCGTGATATCGAGCGCGTGCTGTACTTCGAATCTTATGTTGTGGTCGAAGGCGGCATGACCAACCTGGAAAAACGTCAGATTCTGACTGAAGAGCAGTACCTTGACGCGCTGGAAGAGTTCGGTGACGAATTCGACGCGAAGATGGGTGCGGAAGCTATCCAGGCGCTGCTGAAAAATATGGATCTGGAGCAGGAGTGCGAGCAGCTGCGTGAAGAGCTGAACGAAACCAACTCTGAGACCAAACGTAAAAAGCTGACCAAGCGTATCAAGCTGCTGGAAGCGTTCGTGCAGTCTGGCAACAAGCCAGAGTGGATGATCCTGACCGTTCTGCCGGTGCTGCCGCCAGATCTGCGTCCGCTGGTACCGCTGGACGGCGGTCGTTTCGCTACGTCGGATCTGAACGATCTGTATCGTCGCGTGATCAACCGTAACAACCGTCTGAAGCGTCTGCTGGATCTGGCTGCGCCAGATATCATCGTACGTAACGAAAAACGTATGCTGCAGGAAGCGGTAGATGCCCTGCTGGATAACGGCCGTCGCGGTCGTGCCATCACCGGCTCTAACAAACGTCCTCTGAAATCTTTGGCCGACATGATCAAAGGTAAGCAGGGTCGTTTCCGTCAGAACCTGCTGGGTAAACGTGTTGACTACTCCGGTCGTTCGGTTATCACCGTCGGTCCATACCTGCGTCTGCATCAGTGCGGTCTGCCGAAGAAAATGGCACTGGAACTGTTCAAACCGTTCATCTACGGCAAGCTGGAACTGCGTGGCCTCGCGACCACCATTAAAGCGGCCAAGAAAATGGTTGAGCGCGAAGAAGCGGTGGTCTGGGATATCCTGGATGAAGTGATTCGCGAACACCCGGTACTGCTGAACCGTGCACCAACCCTGCACCGTCTGGGTATCCAGGCGTTTGAACCGGTTCTGATCGAAGGTAAAGCGATCCAGCTGCACCCGCTGGTGTGTGCGGCGTATAACGCCGACTTCGATGGTGACCAGATGGCTGTTCACGTACCGCTGACGCTGGAAGCCCAGCTGGAAGCGCGTGCGCTGATGATGTCTACCAACAACATTCTGTCTCCAGCGAACGGCGAGCCAATCATCGTTCCTTCACAGGACGTTGTTCTGGGTCTGTACTACATGACCCGTGACAAAGTGAACGCCAAAGGCGAAGGCATGGTACTGACCGGCCCGAAAGAAGCTGAGCGTGTTTACCGCGCTGGCCAGGCCGAGCTGCATGCACGCGTTAAAGTGCGTATCACTGAATACAGCAAAAATGAGCAGGAAGAGCTCGTTGCGAAAACCAGCCTGATCGACACCACCATTGGTCGTGCGATCCTGTGGATGATCGTACCGAAAGGTCTGCCTTACTCCATCGTCAACCAGGCGCTGGGTAAGAAAGCGATTTCTAAGATGCTGAACACCTGTTACCGCATCCTGGGCCTGAAGCCGACCGTTATCTTTGCTGACCAGACCATGTACACCGGCTTTGCCTATGCAGCCCGTTCAGGTGCCTCAGTCGGTATCGACGACATGGTGATTCCTGCCAAGAAAGCAGAAATCATTGCAGAAGCCGAAGCGGAAGTGGCCGAGATCCAGGAGCAGTTCCAGTCTGGTCTGGTTACCGCGGGCGAACGTTACAACAAAGTCATCGATATCTGGGCTGCGGCTAACGAACGCGTATCCAAAGCGATGATGGATAACCTGCAGACCGAAACCGTGATCAACCGTCACGGCGAAGAAGAGCAGCAGGTTTCGTTCAACAGCATCTACATGATGGCCGACTCCGGTGCGCGTGGTTCTGCGGCACAGATTCGTCAGCTGGCAGGTATGCGTGGTCTGATGGCGAAGCCAGATGGCTCCATCATCGAGACGCCGATCACCGCGAACTTCCGTGAAGGTCTGAACGTACTCCAGTACTTCATCTCGACCCACGGTGCGCGTAAAGGTCTGGCCGATACCGCACTGAAAACGGCGAACTCCGGTTACCTGACCCGTCGTCTGGTTGACGTGGCGCAGGACCTGGTGGTTACCGAAGACGACTGTGGCACATTCGAAGGCATCATGATGACCCCGGTCATCGAAGGTGGCGATGTTAAAGAGCCACTGCGTGAGCGTGTATTGGGTCGTGTGACGGCAGAAGACGTGCTGAAGCCGGGCACTGCGGACATCCTGATCCCGCGTAACACCCTGATCGATGAGCACTGGTGTGACGTGGTTGAACTGAACTCCGTGGACGCGATTAAAGTGCGTTCCGTGGTGAGCTGTGAAACCGACTTCGGTGTGTGTGCACACTGCTACGGTCGCGATCTGGCACGTGGTCACATCATCAACAAAGGTGAGGCCATCGGCGTTATCGCAGCACAGTCCATCGGTGAGCCGGGTACCCAGCTGACCATGCGTACCTTCCACATCGGTGGTGCGGCATCGCGTGCGGCAGCTGAATCCAGCATTCAGGTGAAGAACAAAGGTACTATCAAGCTAACCAACGCCAAGTCAGTAACCAACTCCTCCGGGAAACTGGTTATCGTCTCGCGTAACGTTGAGCTGAAGATGATCGACGAGTTCGGTCGTACCAAAGAGAGCTATAAAGTGCCTTACGGTGCGGTCATGGCGAAAGGTGATGGCGAGCAGGTTGCTGCGGGCGAAACCGTTGCAAACTGGGATCCACACACCATGCCGGTTATCACCGAAGTGGGCGGTTTCATCCGCTTCACCGACATGATCGACGGTCAGACCATTACCCGTCAGACTGACGACCTCACTGGTCTGTCATCGCTGGTGGTACTGGATTCTGCAGAGCGTACTGCGGGCGGTAAAGACCTGCGTCCGGCACTGAAAATCGTTGATGCCAACGGCAACGACGTATTGATCCCGGGCACCGACATGCCGGCACAGTACTTCCTGCCAGGTAAAGCGATTGTGCAGCTGGAAGATGGCGTGAAGATCAGCTCGGGTGATACCCTGGCGCGTGTTCCGCAGGAATCTGGCGGTACCAAGGACATCACCGGTGGTCTGCCGCGCGTTGCCGACCTGTTCGAAGCGCGTCGTCCGAAAGAGCCAGCTATCCTGGCGGAGATCAGCGGTATCATCTCCTTCGGTAAAGAGACCAAAGGCAAGCGTCGTCTGGTGATCACCCCGGTTGACGGTAGCGATCCGTATGAAGAGATGATTCCGAAATGGCGTCAGCTCAACGTATTCGAAGGTGAACGTGTAGAACGTGGTGACGTCGTATCCGACGGCCCAGAGTCTCCGCACGACATCCTGCGTCTGCGTGGCGTCCATGCTGTGACCCGTTACATCACTAACGAAGTGCAGGAAGTTTACCGCCTGCAGGGCGTTAAGATTAACGATAAGCACATCGAAGTCATCGTGCGTCAGATGCTGCGTAAAGCAACCATCCTGAACGCGGGTAGCTCGGAGTTCCTGGAAGGCGAGCAGGCGGAAGTCTCTCGTATCAAGATCTCCAACCGCGATCTGGAAGCGAACGGCAAAATCGGCGCGACGTACATGCGTGACCTGCTGGGTATCACCAAAGCCTCGCTGGCAACCGAATCGTTCATCTCTGCGGCATCGTTCCAGGAGACCACCCGTGTCCTGACCGAAGCAGCGGTAGCCGGCAAGCGCGACGAACTGCGCGGCCTGAAAGAGAACGTTATCGTGGGTCGTCTGATCCCGGCCGGTACCGGTTATGCTTACCACCAGGATCGTATGCGTCGCCGTCAGGCGGGTGAAGCACCGGTTGCACCGCAGGTGACTGCGGATGAAGCCTCTGCCAGCCTCGCTGAGCTGCTGAACGCCGGTCTGGGCGGTAGCGACGACGAATAATCGTCTGCTCTGCTGACCATGAAAAAACCCTGCCTCGGCAGGGTTTTTTTTCGTCTGAAAACCGCGTTATTTCTGATTGATATCCTGACGCGTCAGCCCGATGTCACGTAGCTGCGCATCACTCAGGTGCGAAAGAATCTCCCGCGTTTCCCGCCTGGCCTGCCAGCGTTTGATTGCGCGCACGCCGCCACGGAAGATATCGAGTAAGGTCACGCTGAACGGTTTTGCCGCCCGGTTCTGATCGAATTCCATAATCCCAGCCCTCAGTATGATGTCTGAACAACATTTTCCCTCTGATGGCGAATGCAATACAGATTCAAAAATCACTTATCTTTAACATACAGATTGCGCCCGTACCGATCTGAATGGTAGAAATAGGCGTCATCTGTACTGATTTTTGATCACCGTTAACGCAGCGAGGCACACAATGACGCGCTATCAACATCTGGCCTGTCTGCTTTCAGACCGTATTGAGCAGGGGCTGTATCGCAGCGGCGAACGCTTGCCCTCGGTGCGTACGCTCAGCATTGAGCACGGTGTCAGCATCAGCACCGTGCAGCAGGCTTATCATCTGCTGGAAGAGAAGCAGCTTATCGTGCCGCAGCCGCGTTCCGGCTATTTTGTCGCTACCCGTAAAGCCACGCCGCCGGTGCCCGCGATGACCCGACCCATACAGCGTCCGGTTGAGATCACCCAGTGGGAATCGGTGCTGGAGCTGCTGAGCAGCCGCATTAATGGCGACGTGCTGCAGCTGGGCAGCGGCATGCCGGACCTGACCCAGCCGACGCTCAAGCCGCTGTGGAAAATCATGGGCCGCATGGCGCAGAAGCAGGACATTGATCAGCTCAACTACGACAGCCTGCTCGGCGTGGCAGCGCTGCGCGAGCAGATTGCGCGGCTGACAATTGACAGCGGCTGTCAGCTGACGGCGGAAGATATTGTCATCACTACCGGTTGCCATGAAGCGCTGTCGGTGTCGATTCGCGCCGTGTGCGAGCCAGGCGATATCATTGCCGTCGAGTCGCCAGCGTTTCACGGCACCATGCAGACACTGCGCGGTCTGGGCATCCGCGCCATTGAAATCCCTACCGATGCGGTCAGCGGGATCAGTCTTGAGGCGCTGGAGCTGGCGTTTGAGCAGTGGCCAATCAAAGCGGTGGTGGTGGTACCCAACTGTAATAATCCGCTTGGATTTATCATGCCGGAAGCGCGTAAGCGCGCGCTGCTGACGCTGGCGCAGCGCTTTGACGCGGCGATCATTGAAGATGATGTTTACGGCGAGCTGGCGTGGGAGTATCCGCGTCCGATCACCATCAAATCGCTGGATATGGATGGCCGCGTGCTGCTGTGCAGCTCGTTTTCCAAAACCCTGGCGCCCGGCTTGCGCGTGGGCTGGGTCGCGCCGGGACGCTATCGCGATCGCGTACTGCACATGAAATATATTGGCACCGGTTCGACGGCAACGCAGCCGCAGTATGCGGTCGCAGAGTTTATTCGTCAGGGCCATTACCTGCCGCATTTGCGCCGCATGCGCCATGTGTATCAGCGTAACTATGAGACGTTTAGCTGCTGGGTGCGCCACTATTTTCCCTGCGGTATTTGCGTCTCGCGGCCGCAGGGCAGTTTCCTGATGTGGATTGAGCTGCCGGAAGCCTTCGATGCGGTGCGGCTGAATGCGGAACTGCGGGAGCTGAAAATCCAGGTGGCGGTCGGTTCGTTGTTTTCGGCGGCGGGTAAATATCGCAACTGCCTGCGCCTCAATTATGGTCTGCCAATGAATGAGCAAACCGAGCAGGCGATTGCCAGCCTCGGCGCAGCCGTGGAGCGTGCCATGCAGGCCTGCAGTGCGGAAACGCGCCATACTACCTCCCTGACAGAATAACGGTGGAAAGGCAGGGCCGGACAGAGAGTCGGGGAAGCCAGCCCTGGCCCGCTGCAAGCGACAGCGGGCAGGCTCACTTTAGCGATTGTCCCCGGTCGCGCCAGCCCTGACTGCTGCCGTTTGCGCGCCGTATTCGCGGATTTTTAGCGCCGTTGCAGTCAGTTACAACGCTTTTGCGACATGCTCTGGGGATTCTACCAGCGCCAGCAGCTGGCGGGTCGCCGCCTGCCAGTCTTCCGCCTGGATAATCGCGCTGACCACGGCAATGCTGCCGACGCCGGTCGCCAGCACCTCCGGCACGCGTGCCAGCGAAATGCCGCCAATCGCTACGGTGGGAATGTGCTGCAGCCGCGCCAGATGGCGCTTCAGCTCGGCTATGCCCTGCGGCGCAGAGGGCATCTCTTTGGTTTGTGTCGGAAAGATGTGGCCGAGCGCAATATAGGACGGACGCAGCGCCAGCGCGCGATCCAGCTCGGCGTCATCGTGTGTCGACAGACCCAGGCGTAAGCCGGCGTGGCGGATAGCGTCCAGGTCGGCCACATCCAGATCCTCCTGACCAAGATGCACACCATAAGCGTTGTACTTAATCGCTAAGCGCCAGTAATCGTTGATAAACAGCCGCGCGCCGTACTGTTTGCCCAGGGCGATGGCATCGCGTACTGCGGCTTCAATCTGGCGATCATCGCCATCTTTGATGCGCAGCTGGAGGGTGCGCACGCCGGCTGCCAGCAGGCGTTCAATCCACAACACGCTGTCGACAACCGGATAGAGCCCCAGTTTTGGCGCGGTGGCAGGGAAGGCTTCAGTCATCATTTTTCCTCTTTCAGGGCATCGGCGGCGTGATACAGCTCGCCGCCACGGCTACGGAAGGCATCGGACATTTGCGCCATGCCCAGCGCTATCGGCTGGGCTTCCGCCTGCTGGCGGGCGGCAAATTCGCGCACTTCCTGGGTGATTTTCATTGAACAGAATTTGGGGCCGCACATGGAACAGAAGTGGGCCACTTTGCCGGATTCCTGCGGCAGAGTTTCGTCGTGATAGGCCCGCGCGGTATGCGGATCGAGCGCCAGATTAAACTGATCTTCCCAGCGGAACTCGAAGCGAGCTTTCGACATGGCGTTGTCGCGGATCTGCGCGCCGGGATGGCCTTTAGCCAGATCGGCAGCGTGCGCGGCGATCTTGTAGGTAATCAGCCCCTGCTTAACATCCTCTTTATTCGGCAGGCCAAGGTGCTCTTTCGGCGTGACGTAGCACAGCATCGCGCAGCCAAACCAGCCGATCATGGCGGCGCCAATCCCGGAGGTGAAATGATCGTAGCCCGGCGCGATATCGGTCGTCAGCGGGCCCAGCGTATAAAACGGCGCTTCATGGCAGTGTTCCAGCTGCTCGGTCATATTGCGGCGGATCATCTGCATCGGCACGTGACCGGGGCCTTCAATCATGACCTGCACATCATATTGCCAGGCGATTTGCGTCAGCTCGCCTAAGGTACGCAGTTCGGCAAACTGGGCTTCGTCGTTGGCGTCCTGAATCGAGCCGGGACGTAAACCATCACCGAGCGACAGCGCGACATCATAGGCGGCGCAGATTTCACAGATTTCGCGGAAATGCTGGTAGAGGAAGTTTTCCTGATGATGTGACAGGCACCACTTCGCCATGATTGAGCCGCCGCGCGACACGATGCCGGTCAGCCGTTGTGCGGTCATCGGCACATAGCGCAGCAGCACGCCCGCGTGAATGGTGAAGTAATCAACACCCTGCTCAGCCTGTTCCAGCAGGGTATCGCGGAAAATGTCCCAGTTAAGATCTTCTGCAATACCGTTGACCTTTTCCAGCGCCTGATAGATTGGCACCGTGCCGATCGGCACCGGACTGTTGCGCAAAATCCACTCGCGCGTTTCATGGATATAGCGGCCGGTCGACAGATCCATCACGGTATCTGCCCCCCAGCGCGTGGCCCACACCAGTTTTTCCACTTCCTCTTCAATCGACGAACTTACCGCCGAGTTGCCGATGTTGGCGTTGACCTTCACCAGAAAATTGCGGCCGATAATCATCGGCTCCGATTCCGGATGATTGATGTTGGCAGGAATGATGGCGCGGCCGCTGGCCACTTCAGCGCGCACGAATTCGGCGCTGATATTCTCTGGCAGCTGCGCACCAAAGCCGTGGCCGGCGTGCTGCTGCAACAGCGTTGCACTGCGGATACGCTCACGTCCCATGTTTTCGCGCAGCGCGATGAACTCCATCTCCGGCGTGATGATGCCCTGACGCGCATAATGCAGCTGCGTGACGCGGCGACCCGCTTTGGCCCGGCGCGGCAGCGGCAGATGTTCAAAACGCAGATGATCCAGCCCGTCATCCGCCAGCCGCTGCTGACTGTAGCTTGAGCTGAGTGCGCTGATGGTTTCGCTGTCGTTGCGTTCGGCGATCCAGCCGGCGCGCAATTTTGCCAGACCCTGATGCACATTGATGGTCGCGTGGGGATCGCCATAGGCACCGGCGGTGTCATACACCGGCACCGGTTCATTGTCTGCGTATTGCGGATGATCTTTGCTGCCGCCGGTGTGCGTCGGGCTGAGCTGAATTTCGCGCATCGGGACGCGGATATCCGCACGGCTGCCGCTGATCCAGATACGTTTTGAGTTAGGGAAGGCGGTTCCCTGGAGCGAATCGATAAATTTTTGCGCCTGCGCGCGTTGTTCACGACGTGAGGTTTTAGCATCAGACATAGCAAGTTTCCTGAAAACAAGGGGAAGCTGCTTGTCCGGAGTCCGGAAGGAGTAACAGAAACGGTGCGGGCGCCTGACTGCACCGTGCTGATCACATCTACTCTTGTTCCCTTCGCAGGTACTAACCTGATCAGGTTCCGCGGATCCCGAATTAACGGTCTCAGCCCCTAAGGGCACTCCGACAAGTTTACGTTTTACGCGATAAGCGACTTTACTGACTGCTGCACGCTGCGCTTATATCGCAAAGTTTGATTGTGGATTGTCGTTAAAAAAGACAATAAAAAAGCCCATTCAGCATAAAAGGGCTTTTCCTGAATAACAAGTCTTTTACAACTGCAGCGGTTCAGGCTGGACGAGCAATGGTGCTGTCATTGGCTACCGGCGGGCGCGCCAGCTGATTATCCCAGGCGAGCTGAATCAGTTTGTCTTCCAGCGTAAAGCGTGACTCCAGCGCTTCGCCCACTTCTGACAGCGCCTGCTGGAAATCCACGCAGTTGTCGTCATTAATGGCCTGTTGCAGATGGCTGTCATACAGTTGCATCAGACGTTCAGTATTGCCTTCCAGCGCCGGATAGATCTGCGCCGCCGCAATCATCGGGCTGTCGCCGGACATCTCGCTGATGATGCGCTCGTAAACGCTGAAGTGGCCGGTAGAGAGATAGTCCACCAGACGATGGCAAAACGCATCCAGCGCCTGTTCATCCAGCGCGGTCAGCGCTTCTTTGTTCGGCTTCATGCCAATTAACTCGTAATAGGTGACGAGCAGCTGTCGACGGGCGCGCAACCATGAGTCGACTAATTCATTACCGCCACCTACACGCTCGGTCAGGTTATCTAACTGGGTAAGCATACGGGGCTCCAGGTGAGTTATAGTTGTTTATTACACACTTAACATCAGGATTTCAGCGTGCCATTTGACGCTAAGGACAACGATTAAGATGCAACGTGAGATCTCAAGCGTAGACGCTGGCTGGTGGATTGTCAGCTCCGCGCAGAAACTTTGGTTGCCGCAAGGCGAGTTGCCGCATGGCTTATCCGGCGAGTTTGGCCTGACCGGCAGCAGCGGCAGAGTGATTGGCGAGTGGCAGGGCGAAAACGTCTGGCTGGTATGCGAAGCGCGTCCGGACAATATGGCCTCGGTGCGCCAGCTAATTGACGAAGATGTCGGTCTGTTTCAGCTCGCCGGGCGCGGCGTGCAGCTGGCAGAGTTCTACCGTTCGCATCGCTGGTGCGGCTATTGCGGCCATGAAATGCAGCACAGCAAGCGCGAATTTGCCTGCCTGTGCAGCCACTGCCGCGAGCGCTACTATCCGCAAATCGCCCCCTGCATCATTGTGGCGATTCGTCGCGGTGAGGAGATCCTGCTGGCAAACCATGCGCGCCATCGCAACAGCATCTACACCGTGCTGGCCGGTTTTGTCGAAGTCGGCGAAACGCTGGAGCAGGCGGTGGCCCGCGAGGTGATGGAAGAGAGCAACGTGCGGGTAAAAAATGTGCGTTACGTGACCTCGCAGCCGTGGCCGTTCCCGCACTCGCTGATGATGGCGTTCATGGCGGAGTACGATGGCGGCGAGCTGCAGCACGATGGTAAAGAGCTGCTGGATGCTGGCTGGTATCGCTACGATGATCTGCCCCTGTTGCCGCCGCCGGGCACCGTGGCGCGCCGGCTGATTGAAGATACGGTTGCGCTGTGTCGCGCCAGCGCGGCGTGAAAATGCTACACTGCCGGCCTTAGCATGAGAGAGCCCATTATGAGTGAACTGAAGAACGATCGTTATCTGCGCGCCCTGTTACGCCAGCCGGTGGATATCACCCCGGTATGGATGATGCGACAAGCCGGGCGTTACCTGCCGGAATACAAAGCCACGCGCGCTGAGGCCGGTGATTTTATGTCGCTGTGTAAGAACGCGGAGCTGGCGTGCGAAGTTACCCTGCAGCCGCTGCGCCGCTATGCGCTGGATGCCGCGATCCTCTTCAGCGATATCCTGACCATTCCGGATGCGATGGGCCTGGGGCTCTACTTTGAGACCGGCGAAGGCCCGCGTTTCTCCCACCCCATCGCCTGCCGTGCCGATGTGGATAAACTGCCGGTGCCGGATCCGGAGCAGGAGCTGGGTTACGTGATGAATGCGGTGCGCACCATCCGTCATAACCTCAAGGGCGAAGTGCCGCTGATCGGTTTCTCCGGCAGCCCGTGGACGCTGGCAACCTACATGGTAGAAGGCGGCAGCAGCAAGGCTTTCACCAAAATCAAGAAGATGATGTACGCCGAGCCACAGACGCTGCACGCGCTGCTGGATAAGCTGGCAGAGAGCGTGATCCTTTACCTCAACGCGCAGATTAAAGCGGGTGCGCAGTCGGTGATGGTGTTTGATACCTGGGGCGGCGTGCTGACCGGGCGCGACTATCGCGAGTTCTCGCTCTATTACATGCACAAAATCGTCGACAGCGTGCTGCATGAGAACGAAGGACGACGCGTGCCCATCACCCTGTTTACCAAGGGCGGCGGCCAGTGGCTGGAAGAGATGGCGGCCACCGGCTGTGATGCGCTGGGCCTTGACTGGACCACCGATATTGGCGAAGCGCGGCGCCGTGTGGGCGATAAAGTCGCGCTGCAGGGCAACATGGATCCGTCTATGCTGTATGCACCCCCTGCACGAATTGAGCAGGAAGTGGCAGGGATTCTGGAAGGCTTTGGCGCAGGCGAAGGCCACGTCTTCAACCTCGGTCACGGGATTCATCAGGATGTTCCGCCAGAGCACGCTGGCGCGTTTGTGGAGGCGGTGCATCGGCTATCACGACCATATCATCAGGGATAAGCATGGATTTAGCCGCACTACGACAGCAACAGGTACAGCTCGCCGCCAGCGTGGTGCGGCAGGATGATTTTGACGTACTGCCGCCGCGCTTCATTGGCGGCGCCGATGTCGGTTTTGAACAGGGCGGCGAGGTAACGCGCGCCGCCCTGGTGATCCTCGAATACCCTTCATTAACGCTGGTGGAGCATCGCATCGCGCGTGTCGCGACCACCATGCCTTATATCCCCGGTTTTCTCTCGTTTCGCGAAATTCCAGCGCTGCAGGCGGCGTGGCAGCAATTGTCGCAGCGGCCCGATCTGCTGTTCGTCGACGGCCATGGCATCTCTCATCCGCGCCGGCTGGGCGTTGCTGCGCATTTCGGCTCGCTGCTGGATGTGCCAACCATCGGCGTAGCGAAAAAGCGCCTGTGCGGCCGTTTCGCTGAGCTGGATGCGGCACCGGGCAGTCGTCAGCCGCTGATGGATAAAGGCGAGCAGATTGCCTGGGTGTGGCGCAGCAAGACGCGCTGCAATCCGCTGTTTGTCTCAACCGGCCACCGCGTCAGCCTCGATAGCGCACTGCACTGGGTTGAAGCCTGCATGGCTGGCTACCGCTTGCCGGAGCCAACGCGCTGGGCCGATGCCGTGGCGTCTGGCCGTCCCGCTTTTGTGAAGTGGCAAAATGCGCGCTAACGCTGTTTGTACGCGGCTTTTGCGGTACACTGCCGCCAGCTAATCTACCGAGAGTAAGTTTGATGTTACAGAACCCCGTCCATTTGCGTCTGGCGAAGCTGGAAAGCTGGCAGCACATGACCTTTATGGCCTGTCTGTGCGAGCGGATGTTCCCCAATTACTGGGCCTTCTGTCAGCAGACCGAGTTTGCCGATCCGCAGCTCTATCGCCGCATTCTCGACCTGGTGTGGGAAAGCCTGACGGTGAAGGATGCCAAAATCAATTTCGACAGCCAGCTGGAGAAACTGGAAGCGGCGATCCCAAACGGTGACGACTTTGACGTTTACGGCGTGCACCCGGCGATTGATGCCTGCGTGGCGCTGAGTGAACTCCTGCACGCGCAGCTGAGCGGTGAAACGCTGGAGCACGCCATCGAAGTCAGCCGCACGTCGATCACCACCGTGGCCATCCTCGAAATGACCCAGGCCGGTCGCGAAATGAGCGACGAAGAGCTGCGTGACAACCAGGCGGTAATTGACGAATGGGACCTGCAGTGGGAGATTTTTCGCCTGCTGGCAGAGTGCGAAGAACGGGACCTGGAGCTAATCAAAGGGCTACGTGCAGACCTGCGTGAAGCCGGAATCAGTAACATCGGTATAATTTTTCAGCAATAAGGCGAGAAAACGTGACTTCAGGCCCGAATTACCGCGCCTGGAGGCTTCACATCAGCCCCCTGTCTGGTCTACATTTGGGGGGCTGAAAATTGTGGCTATCGGTGCGTGCAGGCTGAAGAGTGCCAGAATATGGCTTTTCCCTCGCACTCGTTGCTTAGCAAGCGATAAATACACTTTAAGGATAACTTATGAACAAGACTCAACTGATTGATGTGATCGCAGAGAAAGCGGACCTGTCTAAAACCCAGGCTAAAGCTGCGCTGGAATCTACCCTGGCTGCGATCACTGAGTCTCTGAAAGAAGGTGATGCTGTACAACTGGTTGGTTTTGGTACTTTTAAAGTGAACCACCGCGCTGAGCGTACCGGTCGCAACCCGCAGACTGGCAAAGAGATCAAAATCGCTGCAGCTAACGTGCCAGCGTTCGTCTCTGGTAAAGCACTGAAAGACGCTGTTAAGTAAGTTTTCCGCATCGCGGTTTAGCTTTAAAAGAGGGGCGATTTCGCCCCTTTTTGTTACCGGGGCCTGCTATGCTGAACATCTCTCCTCAGCGCCTCTGCGCCATCCTCCTCGGGGTATTACTCACCGGCTGCAGTGCCACTCCCGATCTTCCGGCTTTCACCGCCAGCGGCTATCTGTCTGACCGTGGCACGGTGCGAATCTGGCGTAAAAACGGCGACCACGAAGCCGTCCATCTGCGTACTGTCTACACCCCTTTCAATGGCGATAGCCGGGAAACCACCGACTATATCTGGCAGGCGGATAAACTGCTGAGCGTGGAACGGCACGTCACTGGCCAGCAGCCGGACGACGTAACCCTGCGTTTCGACCATCAGGGCAACCTCAATTTTATGCAGCGACAGCTGGCTGGCCGGCGTGAAGCCGTCAGCGCCGACAGCGTCGAGCTGTACCGGTTTGACGCGCAGCGCATGCTGGCGCAGAGCAATGCACTGCTGAGTGGCCGGGTACTGTTGCGGCAGGGGCACTGGCAGGGCGGTACGCAGGTTCGTGACTGTGAGGGGCAGCAGGTGAATGTGGCGTTCGATCGCGACACGCTGGCAACGCTGTATCGACAACAGCAGGGGCAGCAACAGCCGATTACCCTGTCGTGGCTGGAAGCGCCAGAGGGGATTCAGCTGCTGCGTGCCACGCCGGAAGATGAGTGCCGCTGGCAGCCGAAAGAGGCCGATTTTTAGCGGCGACCGGCTGGCCGCCGCCGGGGGCTTACTTGCGGTTAATCGCGCGGTAACCGATATCATTACGGCAGAAGCTGCCGTTCCATGAGATGTGCTGCGCCAGCGCGTAAGCATTCTTCTGCGCTGCCGCCACATCTTCACCCAGCGCAGTCACGCACAGTACGCGACCGCCGCTGGTCACCACCAGGTCATCTTTCAGGGTGGTGCCGGCATGGAATACCTTCCCGTCCGCGACATCTTCCAGCGGCAGACCGTGGATCTGATCGCCCGTGTTGTAGTCGCCCGGATAACCGCCAGCGGCCAGCACCACGCCGAGTGACGGGCGCGGATCCCACTGTGACTGCTGCTGATCGAGCGTGCCGTCGACGGCGGCGAGGCACAGCGCGACCAGATCCGACTGCAGGCGCAGCATGATCGGCTGCGTTTCCGGATCGCCGAAGCGGCAGTTGAATTCGATCACCTTCGGCTGACCGGCTTTGTCGATCATCAGACCGGCATACAGGAAACCGGTGTAGGTGTTACCTTCCGCTTTCATGCCGTTGACGGTTGGCCAGATGATCTGATCCATCACGCGCTGGTGGATCTCATCGGTCACTACCGGTGCCGGTGAGTAAGCGCCCATGCCACCGGTGTTCGGGCCGGTGTCGCCGTCGCCAACACGTTTGTGATCCTGGCTGGTGGCCATTGGCAGGACGTTATCGCCGTCCACCATCACGATGAAGCTGGCTTCTTCACCATCAAGGAATTCTTCGATGACGATGCGGTGACCTGCGTCGCCGAACGCATTGCCGGCCAGCATGTCCTGCACTGCCGCTTCCGCTTCTGCCAGCGTCATGGCGACAATGACGCCTTTACCCGCGGCCAGACCGTCCGCTTTGATGACGATCGGCGCGCCTTTCTCACGCAGGTAAGCCAGCGCGGGTTCCACCTCGGTGAAGTTCTGGTATTCCGCCGTCGGGATCTGCTGGCGGGCAAGGAAATCTTTGGTGAAGGCTTTTGAGCCCTCCAGCTGCGCGGCAGCCTGCGTCGGGCCAAAGATTTTTAGGCCGGCAGCGCGAAACGCATCGACTACGCCAATCACTAGCGGCGCTTCCGGTCCGACGATGGTCAGGTCGATGTTTTCCTGCTGCGCAAACGCCAGCAGTGCCGGAATATCGGTGGCGCTGATGGCCACGTTCTGCAGGGCCGGCTCCAGCGCGGTACCGGCGTTGCCTGGCGCAACAAATACGGTTTCTGCCAGCGGCGACTGTGCTGCTTTCCACGCCAGCGCGTGTTCACGTCCACCATTACCAATCACTAAAATTTTCATCGTTACGGCTCCAGGCTATTAATGGCGGAAATGACGCATGTCAGTGAAGATCATCGCGATGCCGTGCTCGTCGGCGGCAGCAATTACTTCATCATCGCGGATGGAACCGCCCGGCTGGATCACACAGGTGATGCCCACTGCCGCCGCAGCATCAATGCCATCGCGGAACGGGAAGAAGGCGTCGGAAGCCATGGCGGAACCCTTCACCTCCAGTCCTTCGTCAGCGGCTTTGATGCCGGCAATTTTGGCAGAGTAAACGCGGCTCATCTGGCCCGCGCCAATACCGATCGTCATGTTGTCGCGTGCATACACAATGGCGTTGGATTTAACGAATTTCGCCACTTTCCAGCAGAACAGCGCGTCACGCAGTTCCTGTTCGGTCGGCTGACGTTGGCTGACAACGCGCAGCTGGCTGGCATCGACCATACCGAGATCGCGATCCTGAACCAGCAGGCCACCGTTGACGCGTTTGAAGTCGAGACCGGCCACGCGGCTCTGCCACTGACCGCACACCAGAACGCGGACGTTCTGTTTGGCTGCGGTCACGCGCAGTGCCGCTTCACTGGCCGATGGCGCAATAATGACTTCCACGAACTGACGGCTGATGATCGCCTGCGCGGTTGCTTCATCCAGCTCGCGGTTAAAGGCGATGATGCCGCCGAACGCCGAGGTCGGATCGGTTTTATAAGCGCGCTCGTAGGCGGCAAGAATTGAATCGCCTGCGGCGACGCCGCATGGGTTAGCGTGCTTGACGATAACGCAGGCTGGCTCGCTGAACTCCTTGACGCACTCCAATGCCGCATCGGTATCGGCAATATTGTTGTAGGACAGCGCTTTGCCCTGCAGCTGCTGTGCGGTGGCGACCGACGCTTCGCTGACTTGCTCTTCAATATAGAAAGCAGCGTCCTGATGGCTGTTCTCGCCGTAACGCATATCCTGCTTTTTAATAAAGTTGAGGTTCAGGGTGCGCGGGAAGCGGCCAGCCGGCGCGGTGCTTTCGCCGTGATAGGCCGGTACCAGGCTGCCAAAGTAGTTGGCAATCATGCTGTCGTAAGCGGCGGTGTGTTCAAAGGCTTTGATCGCCAGGTCGAAACGGGTTTCCAGCGTCAGTGAATTATCGTTGGCATCGAGCTCCGCGATGATCGCGTCATAGTCACTGCTCTTCACCACGATCGCCACGTCTTTGTGGTTCTTGGCTGCCGAGCGCACCATGGTGGGACCGCCGATATCAATGTTCTCAACGGCATCTTCCAGGCTGCAGTCGGCTTTCGCCACGGTCTGGGCAAAGGGATAGAGGTTCACCACCACCATGTCGATAGGATTGATGGCGTGCTCGGCCATGATGGCATCATCGGTGCCGCGACGGCCCAGAATGCCACCGTGCACTTTGGGGTGCAGCGTTTTGACGCGTCCATCCATCATTTCCGGGAAACCGGTGTAGTCAGAGACTTCCGTAACGGGCAGGCCAGCATCTGCCAGCAGGCGTGCGGTGCCACCTGTGGAGAGCAGCTCAACACCACGATGGGAGAGGGCCTGAGCAAATTCGAGGATACCGGCTTTGTCAGAGACACTGAGCAGAGCGCGGCGTACAGGACGACGTTGTTGCATGGTGGTTTTATCCCTTGGCTTTGTTTCGCGTAAATAAGAGCGTTACATCAGGCTTAACTTTCTCTCTCTATATATAGAAGAGAACATTTACCTCAGGTAACGCCCCAAAAGGGGCATCCTTGACGTCGCGGGGCATTGTAGCGAAAACGTTTGCGCGATGCTCGCCTAAATTTATTACCGGCTGCAGATGTGGATAACTTTGTGTGTAACCGGGTATAAGGCGGGGTTTTGCTGTGGAATGCAGCGAACGATTGTTTTTATTGAATTTAGCGGTTGCGCGTGCCGAACAACTCCCTATAATGCGCCTCCATCGACACGGCACAACGACTTACGGAATGCGGTGTAGACAGGAAGCTTCGTTAAGAACTTCCGCCGGAGAAAAACGCTGAAAAAAGTGTTTGACTCTGAAGGAGGAAAGCGTAATATACGCCACCTCGCGACAGCAGGCCGAACGCCGCGTCGCACCGCTCTTTAACAATTTATCAGACAATCTGTGTGGGCACTCGCAGGATTGATATCACAAGCCTACGGGCTTTAAAAAATATCAAGTCTTTGCTGAGTGAACACGTAATTCATTACGAAGTTTAATTCACAGAGCATCGCTGCACTCGTTGCAGCAAATCAAACTTTAAATTGAAGAGTTTGATCATGGCTCAGATTGAACGCTGGCGGCAGGCCTAACACATGCAAGTCGAACGGCAGCACAGAAGAGCTTGCTCTTTGGGTGGCGAGTGGCGGACGGGTGAGTAATGTCTGGGAAACTGCCCGATGGAGGGGGATAACTACTGGAAACGGTAGCTAATACCGCATAACGTCGCGAGACCAAAGTGGGGGACCTTCGGGCCTCACACCATCGGATGTGCCCAGATGGGATTAGCTAGTAGGTGGGGTAATGGCTCACCTAGGCGACGATCCCTAGCTGGTCTGAGAGGATGACCAGCCACACTGGAACTGAGACACGGTCCAGACTCCTACGGGAGGCAGCAGTGGGGAATATTGCACAATGGGCGCAAGCCTGATGCAGCCATGCCGCGTGTATGAAGAAGGCCTTCGGGTTGTAAAGTACTTTCAGCGGGGAGGAAGGCGGTGAGGTTAATAACCTCGCCGATTGACGTTACCCGCAGAAGAAGCACCGGCTAACTCCGTGCCAGCAGCCGCGGTAATACGGAGGGTGCAAGCGTTAATCGGAATTACTGGGCGTAAAGCGCACGCAGGCGGTCTGTTAAGTCAGATGTGAAATCCCCGGGCTTAACCTGGGAACTGCATTTGAAACTGGCAGGCTTGAGTCTCGTAGAGGGGGGTAGAATTCCAGGTGTAGCGGTGAAATGCGTAGAGATCTGGAGGAATACCGGTGGCGAAGGCGGCCCCCTGGACGAAGACTGACGCTCAGGTGCGAAAGCGTGGGGAGCAAACAGGATTAGATACCCTGGTAGTCCACGCCGTAAACGATGTCGACTTGGAGGTTGTGCCCTTGAGGCGTGGCTTCCGGAGCTAACGCGTTAAGTCGACCGCCTGGGGAGTACGGCCGCAAGGTTAAAACTCAAATGAATTGACGGGGGCCCGCACAAGCGGTGGAGCATGTGGTTTAATTCGATGCAACGCGAAGAACCTTACCTGGCCTTGACATCCAGAGAACTTAGCAGAGATGCTTTGGTGCCTTCGGGAACTCTGAGACAGGTGCTGCATGGCTGTCGTCAGCTCGTGTTGTGAAATGTTGGGTTAAGTCCCGCAACGAGCGCAACCCTTATCCTTTGTTGCCAGCGGCTCGGCCGGGAACTCAAAGGAGACTGCCGGTGATAAACCGGAGGAAGGTGGGGATGACGTCAAGTCATCATGGCCCTTACGGCCAGGGCTACACACGTGCTACAATGGCGCATACAAAGAGAAGCGACCTCGCGAGAGCAAGCGGACCTCATAAAGTGCGTCGTAGTCCGGATTGGAGTCTGCAACTCGACTCCATGAAGTCGGAATCGCTAGTAATCGTAGATCAGAATGCTACGGTGAATACGTTCCCGGGCCTTGTACACACCGCCCGTCACACCATGGGAGTGGGTTGCAAAAGAAGTAGGTAGCTTAACCTTCGGGAGGGCGCTTACCACTTTGTGATTCATGACTGGGGTGAAGTCGTAACAAGGTAACCGTAGGGGAACCTGCGGTTGGATCACCTCCTTACCTGAAGATACCTTCCCGCGAAGTGCTCACACAGATTGTCTGATGAAAAAGTAATGAGCAAAGCGTCTTACGAAAGAGACTTCAGTGTCCCCTTCGTCTAGAGGCCTAGGACACCGCCCTTTCACGGCGGTAACAGGGGTTCGAATCCCCTAGGGGACGCCACTTGCTGGTAATGAGTGAAAGGCGTTACCGATAATACTTCAGAGTGTGCTGATTAAGTATGCTGCGAAGTATTTGCTCTTTAACAATCCGGAACAAGCTGAAAATTTGAAACGACGCGTCGTATTCATTCTCCGTAATAAGAATGAAATTTACGATGCGTTCGAGTCTCTCAAAAGCTTACAGCTTACAAGCAACTGTGATGCAGTAGCGAGCGAGCAGTAAAGAAGGCAAGGCGCGCCGGCGCACAGCCAGCGGAGCGTACTGACGTACGTGAGCATGGCGAGCACCGCGCAACGACGCATTCTTTACGCGCAGCCGTTACGGCAGACAGATAAACGCCTGTGGGTTGTGAGGTTAAGCGACTAAGCGTACACGGTGGATGCCCTGGCAGTCAGAGGCGATGAAGGACGTGCTAATCTGCGAAAAGCGACGGTAAGGTGATATGAACCGCTACAGCCGTCGATGTCCGAATGGGGAAACCCGGTGCACTCTGTGCATCATCGTTTGATGAATACATAGTCAAACGAGGCGAACCGGGGGAACTGAAACATCTAAGTAACCCGAGGAAAAGAAATCAACCGAGATTCCCCCAGTAGCGGCGAGCGAACGGGGAGCAGCCCAGGACCTGAATCAGCTTGTGCATCAGTGGAAGCGTCTGGAAAGTCGCGCGATACCGGGTGACAGCCCCGTACACGAAGATGCATGAGTTGTGAGTCCGACGAGTAGGGCGGGACACGTGGTATCCTGTCTGAACATGGGGGGACCATCCTCCAAGGCTAAATACTCCTGACTGACCGATAGTGAACCAGTACCGTGAGGGAAAGGCGAAAAGAACCCCGGCGAGGGGAGTGAAACAGAACCTGAAACCGTGTACGTACAAGCAGTGGGAGCCTACCTGTTAGGTGACTGCGTACCTTTTGTATAATGGGTCAGCGACTTATATTCTGTAGCAAGGTTAACCGCATAGGGGAGCCGCAGGGAAACCGAGTCTTAATTGGGCGTTAAGTTGCAGGGTATAGACCCGAAACCCGGTGATCTAGCCATGGGCAGGTTGAAGGTTGGGTAACACTAACTGGAGGACCGAACCGACTAATGTTGAAAAATTAGCGGATGACTTGTGGCTGGGGGTGAAAGGCCAATCAAACCGGGAGATAGCTGGTTCTCCCCGAAAGCTATTTAGGTAGCGCCTCGTGAACTCATCTCCGGGGGTAGAGCACTGTTTCGGCTAGGGGGCCATCCCGGCTTACCAACCCGATGCAAACTGCGAATACCGGAGAATGTTATCACGGGAGACACACGGCGGGTGCTAACGTCCGTCGTGAAGAGGGAAACAACCCAGACCGCCAGCTAAGGTCCCAAAGTCATGGTTAAGTGGGAAACGATGTGGGAAGGCACAGACAGCCAGGATGTTGGCTTAGAAGCAGCCATCATTTAAAGAAAGCGTAATAGCTCACTGGTCGAGTCGGCCTGCGCGGAAGATGTAACGGGGCTAAACCATGCACCGAAGCTGCGGCAGCGACGCTTAGGCGTTGTTGGGTAGGGGAGCGTTCTGTAAGCCGCTGAAGGTGTGCTGTGAGGCATGCTGGAGGTATCAGAAGTGCGAATGCTGACATAAGTAACGATAAAGCGGGTGAAAAGCCCGCTCGCCGGAAGACCAAGGGTTCCTGTCCAACGTTAATCGGGGCAGGGTGAGTCGACCCCTAAGGCGAGGCTGAAAAGCGTAGTCGATGGGAAACAGGTTAATATTCCTGTACTTGGTGTTACTGCGAAGGGGGGACGGAGAAGGCTAGGTTATCCGGGCGACGGTTGTCCCGGTTTAAGCGTGCAGGTGTGAAGACCAGGCAAATCCGGTCTTCTTTAACACTGAGGCGTGACGACGAGCCGCCACGGCGGTGAAGTAACTGATGCCCTGCTTCCAGGAAAAGCCTCTAAGCTCCAGGTAACACGAAATCGTACCCCAAACCGACACAGGTGGTCAGGTAGAGAATACCAAGGCGCTTGAGAGAACTCGGGTGAAGGAACTAGGCAAAATGGTGCCGTAACTTCGGGAGAAGGCACGCTGGCGCGTAGGTGAAGGGGCTTGCTCCCGGAGCCGAGGCCAGTCGAAGATACCAGCTGGCTGCAACTGTTTATTAAAAACACAGCACTGTGCAAACACGAAAGTGGACGTATACGGTGTGACGCCTGCCCGGTGCCGGAAGGTTAATTGATGGGGTTATCCGCAAGGAGAAGCTCTTGATCGAAGCCCCGGTAAACGGCGGCCGTAACTATAACGGTCCTAAGGTAGCGAAATTCCTTGTCGGGTAAGTTCCGACCTGCACGAATGGCGTAATGATGGCCAGGCTGTCTCCACCCGAGACTCAGTGAAATTGAAATCGCTGTGAAGATGCAGTGTACCCGCGGCAAGACGGAAAGACCCCGTGAACCTTTACTATAGCTTGACACTGAACATTGAGCCTTGATGTGTAGGATAGGTGGGAGGCTTTGAAGCGCGGACGCCAGTCTGCGTGGAGCCAACCTTGAAATACCACCCTTTAATGTTTGATGTTCTAACGTAGGCCCGTGATCCGGGCTGCGGACAGTGTCTGGTGGGTAGTTTGACTGGGGCGGTCTCCTCCCAAAGCGTAACGGAGGAGCACGAAGGTTGGCTAATCCTGGTCGGACATCAGGAGGTTAGTGCAATGGCATAAGCCAGCTTGACTGCGAGAGTGACGGCTCGAGCAGGTGCGAAAGCAGGTCATAGTGATCCGGTGGTTCTGAATGGAAGGGCCATCGCTCAACGGATAAAAGGTACTCCGGGGATAACAGGCTGATACCGCCCAAGAGTTCATATCGACGGCGGTGTTTGGCACCTCGATGTCGGCTCATCACATCCTGGGGCTGAAGTAGGTCCCAAGGGTACGGCTGTTCGCCGTTTAAAGTGGTACGCGAGCTGGGTTTAGAACGTCGTGAGACAGTTCGGTCCCTATCTGCCGTGGGCGCTGGAGAATTGAGGGGGGTTGCTCCTAGTACGAGAGGACCGGAGTGAACGCACCGCTGGTGTTCGGGTTGTCATGCCAATGGCACTGCCCGGTAGCTAAGTGCGGAAGAGATAAGTGCTGAAAGCATCTAAGCACGAAACTTGCCCCGAGATGAGTTCTCCCTGACCCTTTAAGGGTCCTGAAGGGACGTTGAAGACGACGACGTTGATAGGCCGGGTGTGTAAGCGCAGCGATGCGTTGAGCTAACCGGTACTAATGACCCGTGAGGCTTAACCTTACAACGCCAGAGGCGTTTTGGTCTGAGAGACCGAAGAAGAATTTTCAGCTTTGTTCACCGGATTACGTCCAGTGGATTTTGTGCTGTGACAAGGCGGCACGCGAGACGACGTGAAGGAGCATACACGAGTATGTGACTGAGCGGCGCGAGCGGGGCAACGCAGTCAGAGCGCGAAAGACGCGGACGAAAACAGAATTTGCCTGGCGGCAACAGCGCGGTGGTCCCACCTGACCCCATGCCGAACTCAGAAGTGAAACGCCGTAGCGCCGATGGTAGTGTGGGGCCTCCCCATGCGAGAGTAGGGAACTGCCAGGCATCAAACCCGTAAAAAAGCCCCGGACGAGAGTCCGGGGCTTTTTTACGTCCGTACTCCGGCAAATTTCCCGCCAAAAACCTCCTCCATAACAACTTATTTAATCATGAAAAAATTCTAACGCGCTCTTTTTCAGACCTTATTGCTGCTGCTCACCGCGCGGCGCGCGCGGCTATTGCCGTTCAATGCTGAAACATTTTCATAAACCGCATGAAGACTCGACATCCAGCGGCAGCCAGGCTAATCTCGGGCATCTGGATGTCTAAACGTTTATATGGTTAACAGCAAGAGGTCAGCAAGTTATGCCAATCAGGATCCCCGACGAATTACCGGCAGTGAATTTTTTGCGTAATGAGAATGTCTTTGTCATGACCTCATCGCGCGCCAGTGTTCAGGAGATTCGTCCGCTTAAAGTGTTGATCCTTAACCTGATGCCTAAAAAAATTGAAACGGAAAACCAGTTTCTGCGCCTGCTCTCTAACTCGCCGCTGCAGATCGATGTCCAGCTGTTACGCATCGACAGTCGCGAGTCGCGCAACACACCAAGCGAGCATCTGAACAACTTCTACTGCAACTTCGACGATATCGCTAACGATAACTTTGACGGCCTGATTGTCACCGGCGCGCCGCTGGGGCTGGTTGATTTCAATGATGTTGCCTACTGGCCACAGATTCAGCGCGTGCTGCACTGGGCGAAAGAGCACGTCACTTCTACCCTGTTTGTTTGCTGGGCGGTGCAGGCGGCGCTTAACATCCTGTATGGCATTCCTAAACAGACGCGACAGAACAAGCTTTCTGGCGTCTATGAGCATCAGATCCTTCATCCGCACGCGCTGCTGACGCGCGGTTTTGATGACAACTTCCTGGCGCCGCATTCACGTTATGCTGATTTCCCCAGCCAGCTGATCCGCGACTACACCGATCTCGAACTGTTTGCCGAATCAGAGAGCACCGGTGCCTATCTGATGGCGAGTAAAGACAAACGCCTGGCGTTTGTCACTGGCCATCCGGAATATGACGCTCTTACGCTGTCGGGTGAGTACCATCGGGACTACGAGGCCGGCCTGCACCCTGAGGTACCGTTCAATTACTTCCCGCAGGACAACCCGGAATTGCCGCCGCGCGCCACCTGGCGTAGCCACGGCAACCTGCTGTTCTCCAACTGGCTCAACTACTACGTCTACCAGATTACGCCATTCGATCTGCGCCACATGAATCCAACGCTCGAGTAAAACGCCTGCTAACAACGCGTTTAAACCTGCCGTGACAGCCGCGTGTTGTCGCGGCTTTTTTTGCCTTTTTTCTATGATGGAACGTATTGCCTTTATTTCGTGAGATTAAATTACAGTTAAATCAGATAAATAAAATCAAATAAACACTAAAATGGAAATAGTTTTTGAAATTAAAATAAAAATGATTATGCTCTGATCTTGCCGGTTAAAAAACACCCTACAGCCCGATCCTGTTGTTAGAAAAAGGATCAAACCAGGAGGCAGCCCGCATGACAGACACGGTTATCAGCCCGACACTGACCTTTAGCCAGCCCTTTACCCACGCGGAGAAGCAGCTGCTGACGCCCGAAGCCATTGATTTCCTGCACTCGTTGGTAGTGCGCTTTGCACCCGAGCGCGAGCGTCTGCTGAAAGCGCGTCAGCAGCGCCAGCAGCGTTACGATCAGGGGGCGTTGCCAGATTTCGATTCGGAAACCGCTTCCATTCGGCAAAGTGACTGGCAGGTGAGGCCCATTCCTCAGCTGCTGCGCGATCGCCGCGTCGAAATCACCGGTCCGCCAGATCGCAAAATGGTGATCAACGCGCTGAACGCTAACGTCAAAGTGTTCATGGCCGATTTTGAGGATTCGCTGGCACCGACCTGGCAAAAACTGCTTGATGGCCAGCTGGCGCTGCGCGATGCGGTTAACGGCACGCTGAGCTTCACCAGCGAAAACGGCAAGATCTACCAGTTACGATCCGATCCGGCGCTGCTGATGTGCCGGGTTCGCGGCTTACATCTGGATGAGAAGCATGTTGAGTGGCGCGATCGGGCCATTCCCGGCGGGTTATTCGACTTTGCGCTCTATCTGTTTCACAACGTCACCGCGCTGCTGGAGAAGGGCCACGGTCCGTGGTTCTATCTGCCGAAAACCGAGCATGCGGCGGAAGTGGCATGGTGGCGGGAAATCTTCCGCTTCAGTGAAGATCGTTTCGATCTGCCGCGCGGCACCATCAAAGCCACGGTACTGATCGAGACGCTACCCGCGGTATTCCAGATGGATGAGATCCTGTGGGAACTGCGCGATCACGTGGTTGGCCTCAACTGTGGTCGCTGGGATTACATCTTCAGCTACATCAAAACGCTGGGCCAGCATGGTGACCGCATTCTGCCGGATCGTCAGCAGATCAGCATGGACCAGCCGTTCCTCGAGGCTTATTCGCGCCTGCTGATCAAAACCTGCCACCGGCGCGGTGCGCTGGCGATGGGCGGCATGTCGGCGCTCATCCCGGCCAAAGACGCTGAACGCAACGCCTGGGTGATGCAGAAAGTGCAGGAGGATAAGGCGCGTGAAGCGGGCAACGGCCATGACGGTACCTGGGTCGCGCATCCTGGCCTGGCAGACATCGCCATGGCGGAGTTTGACCGCCAGCTGGGGGATCGCCCCAATCAGCTGCACGTCAGTCGTGAACAGGATACGCCGATCACCGCCGAGCGCCTGCTGCGCCCGTGCCGTGGTCAGCGCACCGAAGCCGGGATGCGCGCCAACATCCGCGTTGCGCTGCAGTATCTGGAAGCGTGGATCAGCGGCAATGGCTGCGTGCCGATTGATGGGCTGATGGAGGATGCCGCTACCGCGGAGATTGCCCGCACCTCCATCTGGCAGTGGATTCACCACAAGCAAATCCTCAGCGATGGTCAGCTGGTGACCGCCGCGCTGTTCGAACAGTTTCTGGATGAAGAGCTGGCGGCCCTGCGCCACAGCCTGGGTGACACGCGCTTTGACGCCGGTCGCTACAAAGATGCGGCTGCGCTGATGGCGCAAATCACCACCGACGAACAACTGGTTCCTTTCCTCACCCTGCCGGGCTACCGCCTGCTGCCCTGACTCTGGAGATACTGCTATGTCAAATCGTACCCAACAGATCGCTCAACTGGAAAACAGCTGGCTGGCATCACGCTGGCAGGGCATTACCCGTCCTTACAGCGCCGAAGAGGTCATTAACCTGCGCGGCTCCGTTAATCCCGCCTGCACGCTGGCGGATCGCGGCGCGAGAAAGCTGTGGGCACTCCTGAACGGTGACGCGCGCAAAGGCTATATCAACAGCCTCGGTGCCCTGACCGGCGGACAGGCGGTGCAGCAGGCGAAAGCCGGCATTGAGGCGATTTATCTCTCCGGCTGGCAGGTGGCGGCCGATGCAAACCTGGCCGGGCAGATGTATCCGGACCAGTCGCTGTATCCGGTCAATTCGGTGCCGAACGTGGTGGAACGTATTAACCAAAGTTTTCAGCGCGCCGATCAAATCCAGTGGGCGAGCGGACTGTCGCCGGACGATGACGGCTTTATCGATTATTACCTGCCGATTGTCGCCGATGCGGAAGCCGGATTTGGCGGGGTGCTCAATGCTTTTGAGCTGATGAAAGCGATGATTCAGGCCGGTGCCGGCGCGGTGCACTTTGAAGATCAGCTGGCGGCAGTGAAGAAGTGCGGGCACATGGGCGGCAAAGTTCTGGTGCCGACGCAGGAAGCGATTCAGAAACTGGTGGCGGCGCGGCTGGCGGCCGATGTGATGGATGTGCCCACGGTGCTGATTGCGCGTACCGATGCCGACGCTGCCGATCTGATTACCTCCGATTGCGACGAACGCGATGCGCCGTTTATCACCGGGGAACGGACCGCTGAAGGTTTCTTCCGCACCCATGCCGGTATCGAACAGGCGATTGCCCGCGGCCTGGCGTATGCGCCATATGCCGATGTGCTGTGGTGCGAAACTTCCACGCCGGATCTGGCGCTGGCGCAGCGCTTCGCCGAGGCGATTCACGCGCAGTATCCCGGCAAGCTGCTGGCTTACAACTGCTCGCCTTCGTTTAACTGGAAGAAGAATCTCGACGATCGCACCATTGCCCGCTTCCAGCAGGCGCTGAGCGAGATGGGCTACCGCTTTCAGTTCATCACTCTGGCCGGCATTCACAGCATGTGGTTCAACATGTTCGACCTCGCGCACGCTTATGCGCAGGGCGAAGGTATGCGCCACTACGTGGAAAAGGTGCAGCAGCCGGAATTTGCCGCACGCGAACGCGGCTACACCTTCTCTGCGCATCAGCAGGAAGTGGGCACCGGTTATTTCGATCGCATCACTACGGTGATTCAGGGCGGCAGCTCGTCGGTCACCGCGCTGACCGGCTCCACCGAAGCCGCACAGTTCTGATCAGCGTACTCGCGGTGCGCAGCATGGCGCACCGTTTCACTGGCTCACGCTTGCCGGAGATTGCCGATGTCACCGAGAGAATCCCTTATCGCCCACACGATTCTGCAGGGTTTTGATGCGCAGTACGGTCGCTTTCTCGATATTACCGCAGGCGCGCAGCAGCGCTTTGAACAGGCGGACTGGCAGGCGGTGCAGCAGGCGATGAAAGCGCGTATCCATTTGTATGATCATCACGTCGGGCTGGTCGCCAATCAGTTGCGCATCCTCAACGAGATGGCCGACTGGGATGACGCCTTCTGGCTGCGGGTAAAAAGCCACTATGCCACGCTGCTGCCGGGCTATCCGCGTCATGAAATCGCCGAAAGCTTTTTTAATTCTGTCTATTGTCGCTTGCTGGGGCACAGCCACTTACTGCCTGAGCGGCTGTTTATCCTGCCGTCACAGCCGTACGCGCCCGCACCACCGGCGCAGCGACCGCTGTCGCGCCTGTACCGGCCGCAGCACAGCTGGCATGAGACGCTGCGTCAGATATTGAATGACATTCCGTTGCGGCTGACGTGGCAGGATCAGACGCGCGACATCGGCTGGATTGTGCGTCATCTGCACGAGCAGTTCAGCGCGACACAGCTGGCCAATGCCACGCTGGACGTCGCCAGCGAGCTGTTTTATCGCAACAAAACCGCCTGGATTGTGGCGCGGCTGCAGCTGAGCGCGGGCGAGATTGTGCCGTGTCTGCTGCCGATTCAGCGCGATGACGCCGGCCGGTTGTGGATTGATACCTGTCTCACCGACAGCAATGACGCCAGCATCGTGTTTGGCTTTGCCCGTGCCTATTTCATGGTGTACGCGCCGGTGCCAGCCGCGCTGGTGGCCTGGCTGCAGCCGATTTTGCCGGGCAAAACCCTTGCCGAGCGTTACATGGCGATAGGCTGCCAGAAACACGGTAAAACCGAATGCTATCGCGAGTATTTAGATTACCTGGCGCACAGTCAGGAAGCGTTCACCATCGCACCCGGCGTGCGCGGTATGGTGATGCTGGTATTTACGCTGCCCGGTTTTGATCGGGTATTTAAGGTGATTAAAGATCGCTTCGCGCCGCAAAAAGAGGTGACGGATGCGCAGGTGCGCGCCTGTTACCGGCTGGTCAAAGAGCATGACCGCGTCGGGCGCATGGCTGACACCCAGGAGTTTGAGCATTTCGCCATCCCGCGCGCGCGCATTCCGGCGGCGCTGATGGCGGAATTTGAGCGCGAGATTCCGGAGAAAATCGAGCTGCGCGATGACGTCGTGATCATCCGCCACTTATGGCTGGAGCGTCGCATGCAGCCGCTTAACCTGTGGCTGATGCAGGCGACGCCGGAACAGCGCCAGCACGCCATTGAGGAGTACGGCGATGCGATTTGTCAGCTGGCGGCGGCCAATA
Source organism: Pantoea sp. SGAir0418 (assembly GCF_043529865.1). Classification (NCBI taxonomy): domain Bacteria; kingdom Pseudomonadati; phylum Pseudomonadota; class Gammaproteobacteria; order Enterobacterales; family Erwiniaceae; genus Pantoea; species Pantoea sp. SGAir0418. Next base: position 3,732,279 of record NZ_CP027911.1, on the reverse strand, counting down.
TCTTCCCCGGCGATATGCTGTTTAAAAACTTCGGCATGACGCGTCATGGCCGCGTGGTGTTTTACGACTATGATGAAATCCGCCCAATGACCGAGCTGGTGTTCCGCGATGTTCCGGCGGCGCGTTACGAAGAGGATGAGCTGCAGGCCGAGCCGTGGTACAGCGTCGGGCCGGATGATGTATTTCCGGAAACCTTCCGCTACGCGCTGTGCAGCGAACCGGCGACCGGAAAACTGCTGCAGGCGCTGCATCCGCAGTTGTTCGATCCCGGCTGGTGGCGCGCACTGCAGGCGCGGATCCGTGCCGGGCATATTGAAGAGGTGATGGCGTGGCGCGCCGGACAGCGTTTCAGCGCGCGCTACGCGTCAGTGGCCGCTACGCGTCAGTGGCCGCCTAGCGGCCGGCATAGCTCAGCGTTACCTGCTTCGCCGCGCGGATCACCAGCGCCCCGAGTTCGGTAATGCGGTCGTCGGTCATGCGCGCCAGCGGGCCGGAGATGGAGATGGCGGCAAACGGTTCGCCGTGTTCATCATAAATCGGTGCCGCCACACAGCGCAGGCCGAGCGCGTGCTCCTCGTCGTCGTGCGAAAAACCCATCTTACGGATCAGCGCCAGATTCTCCTTCAGGCTATGCGGCGACATCAGGGTTTTCGGCGTGTAGTGATGCAATCCCTTCTGATGCAGCAGGGCGGTGACCTGATCATCGCTAAGGTGAGCGAGAAACGCTTTGCCGGCACCGGACGCATGCATCGGCAACTTGCCGCCAATCGGCGCTGACATGCGCATCAGCTGGGTGCACTGTACCTGGTCAATAATCACCGCCTGATAATCACTGAGATCCAGCACCGCCAGATTCACGGTTTCGCCGGCTTCTTCCATCAGCCGGCGCAGAATCGGGTGCACAATCGCCAGCAGATTGCGGCTCTGCAGAAAACTGCTGCCGACCACAAAGGCATGAGCGCCAATGGTCCATAAACCGAGGTCGCCCACCTGATGCACAAATCCCTGCTGCTGCATGGTGGTCAGCAGGCGATGAGTGGTGGAGTTGGGAAGCCCGGCCTGTTGCGCCAGCTCGGTCAGCGCCACGCTACCGTGTGATTCGGCAATCAGCTCCAGCAAACGCAGCCCGCGCGTCAGAGATTGTACCTGGCCGCCGGCAGGGGCACTGGCCGCCGGAGCCGTACGGGGTTTTTTGCCGCGTTTCGCGGGCGCAGGGGTTGCCATAACATCTCCACAGTCATTGCAGGTATGGAAACCATTTTCGTTTTTAATGGTACGAATGCAAACGCTGGCTGACTGGTCGGATCTGCTGGTCATTTTGCCGCCGGTGGCCGCAAACGGGTGACTTTTGCTCATTTGAAAGTTGTGCCAGTATGACTGGCTGGCATTTAGCCAGCGTAATGACGTGGATGGGGCAAGAGTGAGCAATAAAACCGCAACGCTACAGCAGCAGCTGGCACAACGCATCATGATTCTGGACGGTGGCATGGGCACCATGATCCAGAGTTACAAACTGGATGAGCAGGATTTTCGCGGCAGCCGCTTCGCTGACTGGCCGTGCGATGTAAAAGGCAATAATGACCTGCTGGTGCTGAGTAAGCCGGACGTCATTCGCGAAATCCACGATGCTTACCTGGCGGCTGGCGCGGATATTCTCGAAACCAACACCTTCAACGCCACCCCGATTGCCATGGCCGACTATGAAATGGCCGCGCTGTCGGCGGAGATCAACTTCGAAGCGGCGAAACTGGCGCGCGCCTGCGCCGACGCGTGGACGGCAAAAACGCCCTATCGCCCGCGCTACGTTGCTGGCGTGCTCGGCCCGACCAACCGCACCTGCTCGATCTCGCCTGACGTCAACGATCCCGCGTTTCGTAACATCACCTTCAATCAGCTGGTGGACGCCTACCGCGAATCGACCCATGCGCTGATTAGCGGCGGTGCTGACATCATCATGATCGAAACGGTGTTCGATACCCTGAATGCCAAAGCGGCGATTTATGCGGTACAGAGCGAGATGGAAGCGATGGGCGTGACGCTGCCGCTGATGATCTCCGGCACCATTACCGATGCGTCAGGCCGGACGCTCTCCGGCCAGACCACGGAAGGATTCTACAACTCACTGCGCCACGCGGAGCCGCTGTCGTTCGGCCTCAACTGCGCGCTTGGTCCGGACGAACTGCGCCAGTATGTGCAGGAGCTGTCGCGCATTGCCGAAGGCTATGTCAGCGCCCACCCCAACGCCGGTCTGCCAAATGCCTTCGGCGAATATGACCTTGATGCGGCGACGATGGCGGCGCAGATTGGCGAGTGGGCGCGCGCCGGCTTCCTCAACATTATCGGTGGCTGCTGTGGCACCACGCCGCAGCACATTGCGGCGATGGCGGCAGCGGTCGAGGGCGTGCCACCGCGGCCGCTGCCGGAAATAGCCGTCGCCTGCCGCTTGTCTGGCCTCGAACCGCTCAATATTCAGGCCGATTCACTGTTCGTCAACGTGGGTGAGCGCACTAACGTGACCGGCTCGGCCAAATTTAAGCGCCTGATTAAAGAAGAGAAGTACAATGAAGCGCTGGACGTGGCGCGCCAGCAGGTGGAAAACGGCGCGCAGATTATCGATATCAATATGGATGAAGGCATGCTGGATGCGGAAGCGGCCATGGTGCGCTTTCTCAACCTGATTGCCGGTGAGCCGGATATTGCGCGTGTGCCGATCATGATCGACTCCTCGAAATGGGAGGTGATTGAGAAAGGCCTGCAGTGCATTCAGGGCAAAGGCATCGTCAACTCCATCTCGATGAAAGAGGGCGTCGAGCCGTTTATTGCGCACGCGCGCAAAGTGCGGCGCTACGGCGCGGCGGTGGTGGTGATGGCGTTCGACGAAGTGGGCCAGGCGGACACCCGCGCGCGCAAAATTGAGATCTGCCGCCGCGCCTACCACATTCTCACCGAAGAGGTCGGTTTCCCGCCGGAAGACATCATTTTCGACCCCAATATCTTTGCCGTGGCTACCGGCATCGAAGAGCACAACAACTACGCGATGGATTTCATCGGTGCCTGTGAAGACATCAAACGCGAACTGCCGCATGCGATGATCTCCGGCGGCGTCTCCAACGTGTCGTTCTCGTTCCGCGGCAACGAACCGGTGCGTGAGGCGATTCACGCGGTGTTCCTCTACTACGCCATCCGCAACGGCATGGACATGGGCATCGTCAACGCCGGTCAGCTGGCGATTTATGACGATCTGCCGGCGGAGCTGCGCGATGCGGTTGAGGACGTGATCCTCAACCGGCGCGACGATGGCACCGAGCGACTGCTGGCGCTGGCGGAGAAGTATCGCGGCAACAAAGGCGAGGGTGAGCAGGACAAGCAGCAGGCCGAATGGCGCAGCTGGGACGTGGTGAAGCGGCTGGAATATTCGCTGGTGAAAGGCATCACCGAGTTTATCGAGCAGGATACCGAAGAGGCGCGCCAGGCCGCGGCACGGCCGATTGAAGTCATCGAAGGGCCGCTGATGTCAGGCATGAATGTGGTCGGCGATCTGTTTGGCGAGGGCAAAATGTTCCTGCCGCAGGTGGTGAAATCGGCGCGCGTGATGAAGCAGGCGGTGGCCTACCTCGAACCCTTTATCCAGGCGAGCAAAGAGGCCGGCCGCAGCAACGGTAAAATCGTGCTGGCGACGGTAAAAGGCGACGTGCACGACATCGGCAAAAATATTGTTGGCGTGGTGCTGCAGTGTAACAACTACGAAATCATCGACCTGGGCGTGATGGTGCCGGGCGACAAAATCCTGAAAACCGCGCGTGAGGAAAACGCCGACATCATCGGACTTTCCGGCCTGATTACCCCGTCGCTCGACGAGATGGTGAACGTGGCGAAAGAGATGGAGCGCCAGGGCTTTACGCTGCCGCTGCTGATTGGCGGGGCCACCACCTCGAAAGCGCACACGGCGGTGAAGATTGAGCAGAATTACAGCGGCCCGACGGTTTATGTGCAGAACGCCTCGCGTACCGTCGGCGTGGTCTCTTCGCTGCTGTCGCCCACGCTGAAAGAGGCGTTCGTGGCGCGCACGCGTAAAGAGTACGAAACCGTGCGGATTCAGCACGCGCGTAAAAAGCCGCGTACGCCGCCGGTCACGCTGCAGGCCGCGCGCGATAATCATTACGTCATTGACTGGCAACGCTACACGCCACCGGTGGCGCATCGTACCGGCGTCAGCGCAGTGGAGGCCAGTATCGATACGCTGCGCAACTACATCGACTGGACGCCGTTTTTTATGACCTGGTCGCTGGCCGGCAAATATCCGCGCATTTTGGAAGATGAGGTGGTGGGCGAAGAAGCCACGCGGCTGTTTGCCGATGCCAATGCGATGCTGGACAACCTCAGCGCGCAGGGCACGCTCAGGCCGCGCGGCGTGGTTGGTATTTTCCCGGCTAACCGGGTTGGCGACGACATTGAAATCTACCGTGACGAGACCCGGCGCGAAGTGCTGTGCGTCAGCCATCATTTACGTCAGCAAACGGAAAAAACCGACTTCGCCAACTACTGTCTGGCGGACTTCGTGGCGCCGAAATCCAGTGGTAAAGCGGATTATCTCGGCGCGTTTGCCGTCACCGGCGGGCTGGAGGAGGATGCGCTGGCGGCGGCGTTCGACCAGCAGCACGATGATTACAACAAAATCATGGTGAAATCGGTGGCGGATCGCCTGGCGGAGGCGTTTGCCGAATACCTGCATGAGCGCGTGCGTAAGGTGATCTGGGGCTATGCCGCCCATGAAAATCTCAGCAACGACGAGCTGATTCGCGAAAATTACCAGGGCATTCGCCCGGCGCCGGGCTATCCGGCCTGTCCGGAACACACCGAGAAGGCACAAATCTGGCAGCTGCTGGATGTGGAGCATCACACCGGCATGAAACTGACTGAATCTTTTGCCATGTGGCCCGGTGCCGCGGTGTCCGGCTGGTATTTTAGTCATCCGGAGAGTAAATATTTCGCCGTGGCGCAGATTCAGCGCGACCAGGTGGAAGATTACGCGGCGCGTAAAGGCATGAGCGTCAGCGACGTGGAACGCTGGCTGGCACCGAATTTAGGCTACGACGCGGATTGATGAATTGCCGGCGCAGAGCGCGCGCAATGAAATGCTGGCAGGCGGTCGCCATCAATGGCGACCCTACATGGTTCACGTAGGGTGCGCATTAATGCGCACCGTTAAATGGCGCGGGTTTAACCCCGCGCTGCAATTTAATTAAAACGCGCATCGCGATCGGCGGTCAGATCGTACAGCTGGTACTTACGGCCCAGCATCTGACCACCGTCACGCGTCAGCGGCACCCAGTTCACCTGCGCACGGCCACGGGTTGGCGAGACGGTAAACAGATCCATCGGAATCGAAATATAGAAACCTTTGGTGAAATCCCCTTCGCCATACGCTTCGGCTGACACGTTGGTTTTGGTGGCGTAGAAGCCGACCATTACGCCGCTGTCAAAGCGCTTCGACACATCCAGCGTGACCCCTTTGTCCTTCGCCAGATATTCACCGACGCTGGCTTTCACCAGCACATCCTGCATGAACCACGGACGCCAGTAAGCGGTAAGGTGCCCGGTCGGCGCCTTATAGTCGGTGAACTGCATCATGTTGTCCCAGTCACGCTGCTTCACGTAGTTCGCATCGAGACCGAAAGCCCAGTTGCTGTCCACCGGGCGATACAACAGCTCGCCGCCCACGCCGCCATACATGGTTTCCAGATAGCCACCGTACACCTGGCCGTAGAAGCCATTGCCGAGATAGCGCATGTAGTTGGCCTGCAGATCATTCACGTAAACGTTGTTCTCCACGTAGTCGCGAATGTGGGTGCGCACGCGCGGCAGCGTCGAGTCGGCTGGCGCGCCGTTGTAGTTGAACTTGTCATAGTTGTTGGCGATGTTGCCAAACAGGCTGCCGCCAATCAGCCAGTGATCGGTCAGCCAGTAATCGACATTGCCCATTACGCCGAGCTGATACATGTAGAAGCTTTCCGGACCGCCGACCGACTGGTTCAGCACCGGCGACAGGCTGTAGTTGAGGCGATCCTTACGGATGAAATAGCCCTGTTCGGTGGTGCCCGGATCGATCGGTTCTTCACGCGTCTGCTGCAGCGGCTGCTCGTGACCGAGCGGATAGCCGCGCAGTTCGTTATTCAGGCTGGCCACATCGGTGCGCGTGGTGACCTGCGGCATGTTAAAGCGCGACTCGGTGACTTCAATCGTATCAATGCCAGCCGGCAGATTGTTCATGATGATGCGGTTAGCGCGGTCAACGCCTTCGCGCGTGTCGCGATATTTGGTCTGCTCGCCGGAGACGTACAGCGTGCGGCCTTTAGTCTGGATGCGCGGACCATCCAGTCCGGCATTGTATTTCAGATCGGTAAGCTGATTAGCGACCACCGTCGGCTGCAGCAGATCGCCCTGCGGCTGTGGCTGATAAGCCGGTTTTGCGCTATCAAGGTGCGACTGGTGTAACGAATTAAAGTTGGTGCGTACGGTCACGCCAAACATAAAGGTATTGCCGCGCTCGTAGCTGGCGTTGATATCTGCCCAGTCGGTAAGGCGATAGATTGCGCCAACGTTGACCTTACTGCGCTGCTCCAGCCGGCCGGCAAAATCGTCCTGATAATCGTTGCCTTCATACTCCAGCTTGAGACGCAGCGGCTGCCACGGTGTCTGGTATTCGATGCCACCAAACAGTGCCGCCGGACCGTGGAACATCTGCGAGCCGTTAATGGAACCCGCCGAACCGCCGCCGGTGCGGCTGCAGAAGCTGTCGCTGTAGGAGCAGAACGGGTTTTTGATGGTGCCGCTGTTGCCGAGATAGCCCCAGCCCAGGCCGAGGCTGAAATCAAACGGTCCCCAGGCTTTACTCGCCACCAGATATTCACTGTCGAACAGGCCGGTACCGCCCAAATCGCGCGAACCCACCGCCACTTCCGGCAGCCAGAAGCTCTCCTGCCACAGGCGCAGCTTCAGGTCGAAGGCTTTGTCTTTATAGCTCTGGTTGCCGCTGAAGCCTTCCACCGCACTGTAGCGGCGGGTGCGTACGTCGGTATAGCGCACCGTGGTTTCCAGCCACGGGAACAGCTGCAATGACGCAGAATAGTAACGATATTGATCGTTATCGCGGAAGTTCAGGCTAAATTCGCCCTCTTTTGCCATGCGCGCGGTCGGCGTTTGCATCAGGCCCACGCCGCCAAAATCAGATTGTGAAGGACCGACCGGTTCCGGCCAGGTTTCCGCCTGCACCTGGCATGCGGCGGCGACAGAAGCAGCCAACAGGCTGAGGAGTAATTGTTTTTTCATCAGTCTGGCATCCGGTGAGTCAGAACGGAAAGCATGCGCGCATTCAAATCAGGCTGGCCCCAGGGCAGGCTCCATGTGGAAAAGCCCAGCCAGATAGTGCTGCCAGGCTCGACTTCAACATGCCGCTGATTCCAGTAAGCGATCGGCACCTGTTGCGTCTCACCTGACGGTGCAATCACCGTGGCCACGCTGCGTTCGGCACCCGATAAACGCGCATGCGGCGCGAGGTAATCACGCACCGTGCGTCCTGGCTGCCAGCTCTCACTGCCGGGATGGCTGAGTGCGCCCATCACCCGTACCTGCGTCGGCGCTGCCACGATGTACAGGTCGTAGCTGCCCTGCAGTTTACGGTTGGCTTCCGGACGCAGCCGCACCCAGTCGGGATCGAGCGTAGTAAACTGGCGCCCGGTAACCTGCAGGGCGCTGAGCTGCTGGATTACGCTGCCGATGGTCGCGGCCAGTGAAGTACCGCTGTCGGCCTGCCAGGCGCGCAGATCCGCGAGCAGCTGAGCGTGCTGCTGCTGCGCCACGGCGGTCGCACCGCGTTCGGCAATCACCGTGCCCGGCCACCAGCTGTGCAGCGCCGGGTTCGTTACCAGTTCGCTCAGGGTGCTGGCATGATCGATCTGGAAACTGCGCTGATCGTGCGCAGGGTGTACCGTCACCTGGCTATCCGCCAGCGCGTGGCTGGCCGCCGTGAGGGCGAGTGCCGCCAGCAAAGAATTGATTTTTTTCATGATTTCGCCGGCTTCAGAAGGGTGGTTGCAATCGGGAACTGGTCAGCCGCCAGCATCTGCTGCGCCTGCAGCACCGTACCGTCGCGGTTATCGATCCAGAAGGTGTTCTGCCAGCTGACGCCGGGGCTCTCCATCTCTACCGTTTCGTGCCAGACGCGGCAGGGCACCCGCTCGCCGGCGAGGTTCAGCACTTCATCGTCGCCGCGCTGAAAGGTGGAGTGGGCGGTGGCGGCGCGCACGTTGTCCTGCTCGCGCCACTGCACGACGCGCGTCCACTGCGCGCCATTTTGCAGCCGCAGCCCATCGGCCAGCGGATCCTGCGCCAGGTTACTGACGGCCTGCAGGTTGTCGCGCAGGCCGAGGGTTTTCACCAGGCGGCCGTGCTGCATCACCAGCATGGCTTTATCCTGGGTTACCCATTTCTGCTGGCCGTTTTCCAAGTAGCCCAACACCACAAAGATGCGCGGACCGTTATCGACGCGCGCATACAGGCTGGCATAGGGCAGAGTAGCGATTTGTTCATCGCTGACGGTGACATCGTCCGGACCGCTGATGGCGAGCATCACGGTCTGTTCGAGGCCTTTTTGCGTTTGTGTGCAAGCCTGCAGCAACAGGCAAAGAAGCAGCAAAGAGAGTCGGCGCACTGTGTATCCCTGTCTCAATAGAGGCAAAAAAACAAAAAATAACCACACGATTGTGTGGTTATGTTTAAAGGTGCTACATCAACGAGTGGTGCTCGTTGTGGTAGTGGTTGTTGTACCGGTATTTGCACCGTCGCCACCGCCAGCAGCGGCAACGCCGAGACCCACTAACGCACCGAGTGCGCCGATACCCACAGCGGTGGTCGCACCGGTCGAGATTGCTCCCGCCTGCGCGCCTGCTGCAGCACCGGCTTCTTCCGGTGCGGCAATCGCAGCGGAAGAAACGGCAACGTAAAGTAAGGCTGCACCGGCAACCATCAGTTTTTTCATAACAACGTTTCCTGCATCTTGATAAAACGTGAATGAAGGATATTACCCGTCATACCGTACGCTGCCGTCCGATGGCCGCTGGGCCGCATGCAGCTGGCTAACCGTGGTCAGCGCGCAATAATGTTTCCCGGGCCGCCGGGCGACAGCGGAGAAGTATTCAGGGCAGCCTTGAAGGCGCGTTCAGTATAGGGCAACAAATTACCAGAGTTCAGCGCCAGAAAAAGAGGGGGATTAAGCAGGACATTTCTGGTGATAAATAAGGCGAATTGGCGTTAGCTGCTTTTTTTAATTGCGCTTTTTTCGCTGGCTGGAATATTTGCGCAGGACGTTATAGCACAGCAGCATTTTTCACTTTTGCATTAAAAAATGGCACGGAATAGGAATAATCAGATTTTCCTGAAAGGGTTAAAATAGAAAGGTAAATTTAATCAGTTGCTTAGGTGGGTGAGGTGGACAAATCAGATCCATTTTTTACCAGATAAGCCCACCACGTATGATGGCATCTTCCGATTTTCCTTAGGGCATTTTAAGAATTATCTAACCGCAGCGTGGCAGCAAAATCCGCTTATTTGCTGCGGGGCAGTTGATCGGAACAAAAAAAGGCGGCATGTGCTGCCGCCTGATGAGCCTGGGGGTGAAATTAACGCCAGGATTTATAGCGATTAATTAAGCCATTGGTGGAGCTATCGTGGCTGTTAATCTGCGCATCGTTTTCCAGCTCCGGCAAAATGCGGTTAGCCAGCTGTTTGCCCAGCTCAACGCCCCACTGATCGAAGGTGAAGATGTTGAGAATCGCGCCCTGAGTGAAGATCTTGTGCTCGTACAGCGCAATCAGCGCGCCGAGGCTGAACGGAGTAATTTCACGCAGCAGAATCGAGTTGGTCGGGCGGTTACCTTCAAACACCTTGAACGGCACGATATGCGCGACGGACTCCGCCGATTTACCGGCATCGGTAAACTCTTTCTCTACCACCTCGCGGGCTTTACCAAACGCCAGCGCTTCGGTCTGAGCAAAGAAGTTGGACAGCAGCTTCTGGTGGTGATCGGCCAGCGCGTTGTGGGTCTGCGCCGGCGCAATGAAGTCGCATGGAATCAGCTTGGTGCCCTGATGGATCAGCTGATAAAACGCGTGCTGCCCGTTGGTGCCGGGTTCACCCCAGATGATCGGACCGGTCTGGTAATCCACCGGGTTGCCGTCGCGGTCGACGTACTTACCGTTGGACTCCATGTTGCCCTGCTGGAAGTAAGCGGCAAAACGGTGCATGTACTGGTCGTACGGCAGAATCGCTTCGGTTTCGGCACCGAAGAAGTTGTTGTACCAGATACCGATCAGCGCCAGCAGCACCGGCAGGTTTTGCTCCGCTGGCGTGTTCGCGAAGTGCTGGTCCATGGCATGCGCGCCGCTCAGCAGCTGTTCGAAGTTTTCGAAGCCGATGGACAGGATGATCGACAGACCAATCGCGGACCACAGTGAGTAGCGGCCGCCGACCCAGTCCCAGAACTCGAACATGTTGGCGGTATCAATACCAAATTCGCCGACCGCTTTCGCGTTGGTTGAGAGCGCGGCAAAGTGCTTCGCCACGTGCTGCTGATCGCCGGCGGTGTTCAGGAACCAGTCGCGCGCGCTGTGGGCGTTGGTCATGGTTTCCTGCGTGGTAAAGGTTTTCGACGCCACGAGGAACAGCGTGGTTTCCGGGCTAAGCGGTTTCAGCGTTTCGGCAATGTGCGTGCCATCAACGTTGGAAACAAAATGCATGTTGAGGTGGTTTTTATACGGACGCAGCGCTTCGGTCACCATGAACGGGCCGAGGTCTGAACCGCCGATACCGATGTTCACCACATCTGTAATCGGCTTGCCGGTGTAGCCTTTCCACTCGCCGCTGATGATGCGTTCTGAGAAGGCTTTCATCTTCGCCAGCACCGCGTTCACTTCCGGCATTACATCTTTGCCATCCACGAGGATTGGTGTGTTGCTGCGGTTGCGCAGGGCCACGTGCAGCACGGCGCGATCTTCGGTGCGGTTAATCTTCTCACCGGAGAACATGGATTTGATGGCGCCCGCCAGATCGGTCTCTTTCGCCAGCGCCTGGAGTTTGTCGAGGGTTTCCTGGGTGATGCGGTTTTTTGAGAAATCCACCAGCATCTGATCATCAAAGGTGGCAGAGAATTTCGCAAAACGATCGGCATCCTGCGCAAACAGGTCGGCAATCTCTACCGATTTCATCTGATCAAAATGCTGCTGCAGCGCTTTCCAGGCTGCGGTTTGTGTCGGATTGATATTTTTCATGGCAACACTCTTGTTGATATAAGAACCGTCATTCCATCCGGGCGCATCCTGTCTGGCCCGGCATGCTGAGCATTTGTTACGGCTTGCACGCGTTTCAGTATGACCACAGTTGCAACTGAAAGGAAAAAATTTGTGACGCCAGCCGCAGCGTTTCAGGTAAATCCGGCGGCGATTGTCGGCCGGTTCGCCGCGCATTACTCTGCGCGGCATCAGCAAAACACCGGTTTTTTCGCACCGCTGACTACTTTAGGCGGCTGGCGGCTTCCGGGTTTGTTTAGCAATGCGCTGCATAAGTGTAAAAATGAATTTTCCCGGCGCCGCAAGGCTGGACAGCGGAACAATTAATCAGTATTTTGTGCGCGCGACTTGCACCTCCGGGTGCAAGCCAGAAGAGGCGCGTCGCCCAGGCAGTGTGTTTGAGGATCCGTATCCGGCGAGAACACATCAGGGGGTGCGACGCCGAGGTGGTGCAACACGCGGAGTGTTGTGCTGTCGGCTGCAGGGGCTGAATCCTCTGGGTTGTCACCAGAAGCGTCCGCAGTCGGACGTTTCGCAAGGTGAAGTGCTTTTGGTGACTCATCTCCTGATCTTGTCTGTCCAATTCTGCTCTTCTCTTGTGCCAAGGCTGTTACCCGATCTTCTCTTCCGCGAATGGGAGGAGATAACCTGACACGAGGTTTTGTTACATGTCTCAATCGTTGATCGTGGCAAAATTTGGCGGCACCAGCGTTGCCGATTTCGATGCCATGAACCGCAGCGCGGACGTCGTGCTGTCTGATGCCAATACCCGTCTGGTGGTGCTCTCTGCCTCGGCGGGCGTGACTAACCTGCTGGTTTCGCTGGCTGAAGGCCAGGAACTCGAGCAGCGCGCTTATCTGCTGGATCAAATCCGCACCATTCAATATGCCATCATCGATCGCCTGCAGTCGCCGGACGTCATCCGTCAGGAGATTGATCGCATGCTGGAGAACATCATCATGCTGGCGGAAGCGGCGGCATTAGCCCGTTCGACTGCGCTGACCGATGAGCTGGTGAGCCACGGCGAACTGATGTCGAGCCTGCTGTTCGTGGAGATCCTGCGCGAGCGCCAGGTAAATGCCGAGTGGTTTGACGTACGCAAAGTGATGCGCACCAGCGACCGTTTTGGCCGCGCCGAGCCGGATGTGGCCGAGCTGAAAACGCTGGCAGCGGCTCAGCTGCAGCCGCGCACCGCAGAAGCGCTGGTGATCACGCAGGGCTTTATTGGCAGCGAAGGCAAAGGCCGCACCACCACGCTGGGCCGTGGCGGCAGCGATTACACCGCTGCGCTGCTCGGCGAAGCGCTGCAGGCGACGCGTGTGGATATCTGGACCGACGTGGCGGGCATCTACACCACCGACCCGCGTGTGGTGCCGCAGGCGAAACGCATCGAAGAGATCACTTTTGAAGAAGCGGCGGAGATGGCAATCTTCGGCGCGAAAGTGCTGCATCCGGCGACGCTGCTGCCGGCGGTGCGCAGTGATATTCCGGTGTTTGTCGGCTCCAGTAAAGATCCGGCGGCGGGCGGCACGCGCGTCTGCAACGAGACTAAAAATCCGCCGCTGTTCCGTGCGCTGGCACTGCGGCGCAAACAGACGCTGCTGACGCTGCACAGCCTGAACATGCTGCACGCGCACGGCTTCCTGGCGGAAGTGTTTGCTATCCTGGCGCGCCACAGTATTTCGGTTGATCTGGTTACCACCTCGGAAGTGAGCGTGGCGCTGACGCTGGATACCACCGGTTCAACCAGCACCGCCGACAGTCTGCTGACCCAGGCGCTGCTGACCGAGCTCTCTTCCCTGTGCCGGGTAGAAGTGGAAGAGAATCTGGCGCTGGTGGCGATCATCGGCAACAACCTGTCGAAAGCCTGCGGCGTCGGCAAAGAGGTATTCGGCGCGCTGGAGCCGTTTAACCTGCGCATGATTTGCTACGGCGCAAGCAGCTACAACCTGTGCTTCCTGGTGCCAACGCCGGACGCGGAAGAGGTGGTGCGCGCGCTGCATAAGAATCTGTTCGAATCTTAATTGACGCATAAGTCACCTGAAGCCGGACAATGTCCGGCTTTTTTTATTTCTGCCGTTCAGCCTGACGCTATTTCGGACAAATGCCAGCGGAATGCCCGTGTCTGCCCGGCGATCTTTAGCAGCCGATAGGCATTTTCTGTCGTCGGCCACGCTTATGATAATGAAATGTTATGATCCGGCGCAGGTCGCTGCGGTCGTTCCCCGCACGCCTTTTCATCTGTGGCAAAAAACCAATTAAGTAAAACGCTAAGGACATTTCTTCATGCTCGCCAAACTCACCCGCCTGTTTCCGCTCTGGGCCGTACTGCTGTCCGTTGCAGCCTATTATTCGCCGTCCACCTTCCTCGGCATCGGGCCGTGGGTAACCTACCTGCTGATGCTGATCATGTTCGGCATGGGCGTGACGCTCAACATTGATGATTTTAAACGCGTGCTGGTGCGTCCGGCGCCGGTGGTTGCCGGCACGTTCCTGCACTATCTGGTGATGCCGCTGGCGGCCTGGGCGCTGGCGAAACTGTTCCAGATGCCGCCGGATCTGGCCGCCGGGATGATCCTGGTCGGCAGCGTGGCCAGCGGGACAGCCTCGAACGTGATGATTTATCTGGCGAAGGGCGATGTGGCGCTGTCGGTGACCATCTCCTCGGTTTCGGCGCTGGTGGGTGTGTTCGCGACGCCGCTGCTGACGCGCTTCTACGTAGATACCCACATTCAGGTTGATGTGGTGGGCATGCTGCTCAGCATCGTCAAAATCGTGGTGATCCCGATTGGGCTTGGCCTGATTATTCACCACTCCATGAACAGCGTGGTGCGCCGCGTTGAGCCGTATCTGCCGGCGTTTTCGATGGTGTGTATTCTGCTGATCATTAGCGCGGTGGTCGCCGGTAGCCAGGGCTTTATCGGCTCGGTAGGGCTGATGGTGATCGCGGCGGTAATCCTGCACAACGCCATTGGGCTGCTCGGCGGCTACTGGGGTGGCAAGCTGTTTGGCTTTGACGAATCCACCTGCCGCACGCTGGCGCTGGAAGTCGGTATGCAGAACTCCGGACTGGCGGCCACGCTAGGCAAACTGTACTTCTCACCGCTGGCCGCACTGCCCGGCGCACTGTTCTCGGTGTGGCACAACCTGTCCGGTTCCCTGCTGGCGGGTTACTGGTCGGGTAAAACGATTGAGAAGAAGCAGAAATAACGGGGCATGCGTACCGGTGGTCATCAATGGCGATCGGTTACGCACCATCGTCCTGTTGATGCCGGTGCGCATAAATGCGCAACCTACAAAAAACACGCGATAACCTTGCAGAGGGTGCAATAAATGCGCCCTCTGTAAAAACGCGCAATAATCTTGTAGGGTCGCCATTCATGGCGACCGCAAACGCGAAACATTACAGTTTCAGGTAAACCCGAATCCCGTCCAGGAACATCTGCGTCGCCAGCATAATCAGGATCAAACCCATTAATCGCTCCAGCGCGTTGACGCCTTTATCCCCCAGCAGGCGCAGGAACAGGCCGGACATCAGCAGAATCACCACCGTGACGCCCCAGGCAATCAGCAGGGCGCCGACCAGGTGCGTCATCTGGTTGGGATACTGGTGTGACAGCAGCATCAGGGTGGCGAGCAGCGAGGGTCCGGCGACCAGCGGGATCGCCAGCGGCACCAGGAACGGCTCTTCGCCGGCGGGCAGGCCGCTGGTGCTGGTCTCGCCGGACGGGAAAATCATGCGAATGGCGATCAAAAACAGAATGATGCCGCCGGAAATCGACACCGTTTCGGTGCGCAGATTAAGAAACGCCAGGATGCGTTCACCGGCGAACAGGAACAGCAGCATCAGAATCAAGGCGATCAGCATCTCGCGCATCAGCACTACGCGGCGGCGCTTCGGCTCCAGGTGCTTCAGCACCGACATGAAAATCGGCAGGTTGCCCAGCGGGTCCATAATCAACAGCAACAATATGGTCGCGGATATCATTTCAGTCATCAGAGGTAAACCATCCCTTCAGGTCGGCCACAGCCGTTATAAGTTGTACTGCTGAAAAAGTTAGCGCAATCGAATTAATTCACTTGCCAGAAGTGCTGCATTTTGTAGAGTTGTGGGTCATAGGTAAACCTGATTATTACGCAGACTGGCGCGTTGCTGGCGCTGGTCTTTTTTCGCACCACCCAGGCCCCGGCCCGAGTTCCTGAGACGGACAGAAAATGAAGAATGTAGGTTTTGTTGGTTGGCGTGGCATGGTCGGCTCTGTGCTGATGTCACGTATGAGCGAAGAACGCGATTTCGATGTGATCAATCCGGTCTTCTTCTCCACCTCGCAACTGGGTCAGGCTGCGCCGACGTTTGGCGGTAAGTCGACCGGTGCGCTGCAGGATGCGTTTGATATTGAGGCGCTGAAGGCGCTGGATATCATCATCACCTGCCAGGGCGGCGATTATACCAGTGAAGTCTACCCGAAGCTGCGCGAGAGCGGCTGGCAGGGCTACTGGATTGATGCGGCCTCCACGCTGCGCATGAAAGATGACGCCATCATTATTCTTGATCCGGTCAACCATCAGGTGATTCGTCAGGGCCTCGACAGCGGCATCAAAACCTTTGTCGGCGGTAACTGCACCGTCAGCCTGATGCTGATGTCGCTGGGCGGACTGTTCGCTAACGACCTGGTCGAGTGGGCCTCCGTCGCGACGTATCAGGCGGCTTCCGGCGGCGGCGCGCGCCATATGCGCGAACTGCTGACCCAGATGGGCATGCTGCACGATCACGTTGCGACTTCGCTGCAAAATCCGGCCTCCGCCATTCTCGACATTGAGCGCAGCGTGACTGACTTTACCCGTTCCGGCACGCTGCCGACCGACAACTTCGGCGTACCGCTGGCCGGCAGCCTGATCCCGTGGATCGACAAGCAGCTGGACAACGGCCAGAGCCGCGAAGAGTGGAAAGGCCAGGCGGAGACCAACAAAATTCTCTCGACCCGTCACACCATTCCGGTCGATGGCCTGTGCGTGCGCGTCGGCGCGCTGCGCTGCCACAGCCAGGCGTTCACGTTGAAGCTGAAAAAAGATGTGCCGCTGAACGAAATCGAACAGCTGCTGGCCGCGCACAACGAGTGGGTGAAAGTGGTGCCGAACGATCGCGACATCACCATGCGTGAACTGACGCCTGCCGCGGTGACCGGTACGCTGACCACGCCGGTGGGCCGTCTGCGTAAGCTGAACATGGGGCCGGAGTATCTGTCGGCCTTCACCGTCGGCGATCAGTTACTGTGGGGCGCTGCCGAACCGCTGCGTCGCATGCTGCGTTTGCTGATCGACTAAGCGCAGCGCGAATCCAGACAGGCCGGGGTTTCCCGGCCTTTTTTCTTTCCACGGGAGTGCAAAACTTAACCCAAATTGCGCCCGACAAGTGATCAGCTTCCCCTTTTTGCTCGCCCGATAACAATTTTTTGCGTTCCACCCTGGCTTCTGCCAACCCCAAGCTATGATTTAACAGTGATGTGCCGGTTGTTAACTGTTTTTACTTTGCGAATGGAATAGTTGTTGTACACGGCCAGGATCTTTCCCACGGAGGGTGTCCTTCCTTGCTGCTGTATGTATGGCTCATGAAAAGCAGCGCACCTATAGCGACAATCCTGTCTCTCCGGTCGCCTGCGCAAAAAATCATAGGAAGAAAGTCATGTCAGAGCTTCCCGATCGCCATGCGATCAATGCCCTTTTCGCCGGGAATTATGCCGACCCCTTCTCAGTACTGGGGATGCACCAGACCACACAAGGTCTCGAAGTGCGTGCGCTGTTACCGGATGCATCCGAAGTCTGGGTGATTGAAACCAACACCGGCCGCAAATGCGCCCAGCTTAAATGTCTTGATTCGCGCGGCTTCTTCAGCGGCGTGATCCCGCGCCGTAAAAACCTGTTTCGCTACCAGCTGGCAGTCAACTGGCACGGCCAGCAAAACCTGATCGACGATGCCTACCGCTTTGGCCCGCTGCTGGCGGAGATGGATGCCTGGCTGCTGGCCGAAGGCACGCACCTGCGGCCGTATGAAACGCTCGGCGCGCACGGCACCACCATTGATGGCGTTGCCGGCACGCGCTTCGCCGTCTGGGCCCCCAACGCGCAGCGCGTTTCGGTGGTGGGCGAGTTTAACTTCTGGGATGGCCGCCGCCATCCGATGCGTTTCCGCCGCGAACTCGGCATCTGGGAGCTGTTTGTCCCCGGCGCGGTTAATGGCCAGCTTTACAAATTCGAGATCATTGATGCGCACGGTCAGATGCGCATCAAAGCCGATCCGTTCGCCTTCGAGGCGCAAATGCGCCCGCAGACCGCCTCGATGATCTGCGGCCTGCCGCCGAAGCTGGAGATGCAGCCACAGCGCAAAATCGCCAACGGCTTTGACCAGCCGATCTCCATTTACGAGGTGCATCTCGGTTCGTGGCGTCGCCACACCGACAACAATTTCTGGCTGAGTTACAAAGAGCTGGCCGAACAGCTGGTGCCCTATGTCAAAGAGATGGGGTTTACCCATATCGAACTGTTACCGATCAATGAGCATCCGTTCGACGGCAGCTGGGGCTATCAGCCACTCGGCATGTACGCGCCGACGCGCCGCTTCGGCACGCGCGATGAGTTTCGTCACTTTATCGCCGCTGCCCACGAGGCAGGTCTCAACGTGCTGCTCGACTGGGTGCCGGGCCACTTCCCCAGTGACGATTTTGGCCTCGCCAAATTCGACGGTACCGAGCTGTACGAGCACAGCGATCCGCGCGAAGGCTACCATCAGGACTGGAATACGCTGATCTACAACTTTGGCCGGCGCGAGGTCAGCAACTATCTCTCCGGCAATGCGCTGTACTGGATGGAGCGCTTCGGCATTGATGGCCTGCGCGTCGATGCGGTGGCGTCGATGATCTATCGCGACTACAGCCGCAAAGAGGGTGAGTGGGTGCCTAACCAGTTTGGCGGCCGTGAAAACCTCGAAGCCATCGCCTTCCTGCGCCACACCAATCGCACGCTGGGCCGCGCCGCACCCGGCAGCATCAGCGTGGCGGAAGAGTCTACCGATTATCCCGGCGTGACGCGGCCATCCGAAGATGGCGGCCTGGGCTTCTGGTTCAAATGGAACCTTGGCTGGATGCACGACACCCTCGACTACATGAAGCTCGATCCGGTGCATCGCCGCTACCATCATCAGCTGATGACCTTCGGCATGCTGTACAACTACACGGAAAACTTTGTGCTGCCGCTGTCGCACGACGAAGTGGTCCACGGCAAAAAGTCGATCCTCGACCGCATGCCGGGTGATACCTGGCAGAAGTTTGCCAACCTGCGCGCCTATTACGGCTGGATGTGGGGCTTTCCCGGCAAAAAACTGCAGTTTATGGGCAATGAATTCGCTCAGGGACGCGAGTGGAACCACGACACCAGCCTCGACTGGCATCTGCTGGAGGGGCTGGATAACTGGCACCACGGCGTGCAGCGACTGGTACGTGACCTGAACCACAGCTATCGCCACTTTTCGCCGCTCTATCAGCTCGATTTCGATGCCAGCGGCTTCGAGTGGCTGGTGGTCGACGATCACGAAAACTCGGTCTTTGTGTTTGTGCGCCGCGACCGCGAGGGCAACGAACTGATCGTCGCCAGTAACTTTACGCCGGTGCCGCGCCACAACTATCGCTTCGGCGTGAATCAGCGCGGCGGCTGGCGCGAAGTGCTGAACACCGATCAGCATGATTATCACGGCAGCGATCTGCGCAATCACGGTATCGTGCATACCGATGACATCGCCAGCCACGGGCGCGCGCAGTCGCTAAGCCTGACGCTGCCGCCGCTCGCCACGCTGTGGCTGGTGCGGGAGGGCGATTGATGCTCCAGCCGGGCCAGCCGGTACCGCCGGGTGCCCATTATGATGGGCGCGGCGTCAACTTTACGCTGTTCTCGCGCCACGCGGAGCGGGTGGAGCTGTGCCTGTTTGATGAACAGGGGAGTGAGCAGCGTTTTCCTCTGCCGGCGCGCAGCGGTGACATCTGGCATGGCTATGTTCCGGCGCTAAAGCCGGGCCAGCGCTATGGCTACCGCGTGCATGGACCGTGGCAGCCAGAGCGCGGCCATCGTTTCAACCCGGCCAAACTGCTGGTCGATCCCTGTGCCAAAGCGGTATGCGGCGCGGTGCCTGACGACGCGCGCCTGCTGGGTGGAGAGTGGCAGCAGGATGATGCCGACAGCGCCGCTGTGGCACCCAAATCGCTGGTGATCGCCGACGATTTTGACTGGCAGGACGATTGTGCGCCGCGCACGCCGTGGGGCAAAACGGTGATTTACGAGGCGCACGTTCGCGGCCTGACGCAGCAGCATCCGGAAATTCCGGAAAGGCTACGCGGGACATATGCGGCGCTGGGGCATCCTGCTATGGTGAGCTATCTGCGCCGGCTGGGTATCACCGCGCTGGAGCTGCTGCCGATAGCCGCGTTTGCCAGCGAACCGCGCCTGCAACGGCTCGGCCTGAGCAACTACTGGGGCTACAACCCGTTTGCGCTGTGGGCGCTGCATCCGCATTACGCGGCGGGTGAAGCGGGCCAGACGCCGCTGCAGGAGTTTCAGCAGGCGGTAAAAGCGCTGCACGCGGCGGGCATTGAAGTGATTCTGGACGTGGTGTTCAACCACAGCGCCGAGCTGGAGGAGATTGGCCCGACACTGTCGCTGCGCGGCGTCGACAATGCCAGCTATTACTGGCTGGGCGATAACGGTGAATATCACAACTGGACCGGCTGCGGTAATACGCTGAACCTCAGCGATCCGCTGGTGCTTGACTGGGCGCTGGGCGCGCTGCGTTACTGGGTGCAAACCTGCCACGTTGACGGCTTTCGTTTCGATCTCGCCAGCGTGCTCGGGCGCACGCCGGATTATCGCCAGGATGCGCCGTTGTTTGTGGCCATGCAGGCCTGCCCGGTGCTGTCGCAGGTGAAACTGATCGCTGAACCCTGGGATATCGGCCCCGGCGGCTATCAGGTGGGCAACTTTCCGCCCGGCTTCGCCGAATGGAACGACCACTTTCGCGATACGGCGCGCCGCTACTGGCTGCACGGTGAGTTGAGTAACGGTGATTTTGCCCGCCGCTTTGCCGGCTCCAGCGATGTATTTCAGCGCGCGGCGCGTCTGCCGCACGCCAGCATTAATCTGATCACCGCGCACGACGGCTTCACGCTGCGTGACGTGGTGAGTTATAACCAGAAGCATAATCAGGCCAACGGCGAAGATAATCGCGACGGCAGCAGCAGTAATTTCAGCCATAACCATGGTTTTGAAGGGCTGCAGGGCAACTTCGATGTGGTCGAGCGGCGGCGGCGCAGCGTGCACGCATTGCTGACCACGCTGCTGCTGGCGCAGGGCACGCCGATGCTGCTGGCCGGTGACGAACGCGGTCACAGCCAGCACGGCAACAATAATGCGTACTGTCAGGATAACCCGCTCACCTGGCTGAACTGGCAACAGGATGATTTTGGACTGGTCGACTTCACTGCCGCGTTAATCCGGCTGCGTCAGCGTATTCCCGCGCTGACGCAGGACAGCTGGTGGCAGGAGGGCGATGGTAACGTGCAGTGGTTGAATGCCAGCGGCAAACCACTGGAAAGGGATGAGTGGGAACAGGGGATGCACAGACTGCAGATCCTGCTCTCCGGCCGCTGGTTACTAACGATAAACGCCACGGATTCGGTGAGTGACCTTGCCTTACCAGACGGAGAATGGCGAGCCATTCCTCCTTTCGCCGGGGAAGATAACCCCATCCTGACAACTGTCTGGCACGGGCCCGCACACGGCGTGTGTGTGTTCCTAAAGCAATCATAAGGAGTCAGACATGGTGAAATTAGATAGAAACGACCCCCTGATGCTGGCGCGCCAGCTCCCTACACAGACGGTTGCCCTGATCCTTGCTGGCGGGCGCGGTACGCGCCTGAAAGATCTTACCGCCAAACGCGCCAAGCCTGCCGTGCACTTCGGCGGCAAGTTCCGCATCATCGACTTTGCGCTCTCCAACTGTATCAACTCCGGGATTCGGCGCATCGGCGTCATCACCCAATATCAGTCACATACGCTGACGCAGCACATTCAGCGCGGCTGGTCATTGTTCAACGAAGAGATGAATGAGTTTGTCGATCTGCTGCCGGCGCAGCAGCGCGCCTCGACCGAACACTGGTATCGCGGTACCGCCGATGCGGTCACGCAGAATCTCGACATCATTCGCCGCTATAACGCACAGTACATCGTGATTCTCGCCGGGGATCACATCTACAAAATGGATTACTCGCGCATGCTGCTCGACCACGCCGATCGTGGCGCTAAGTGCACCATCGCCTGTCTGCCCGTACCGCTGCATGAGGCCACCGCGTTTGGTGTGATGGCAGTCGATGCGGACAACAATGTAATCGATTTCGTTGAGAAACCGGCGCAGCCGCCGTCCATGCCGGGCGACGACAGCAAAGCGCTGGCCAGCATGGGCATCTACGTGTTCAACGCCGATTATCTCTATGAGCTGCTGGAGGAGGATTTGCAGATCGCCGACTCGAGCCACGATTTCGGTAAAGATCTGCTGCCGAAGATCGTCGCCAGCGGCGAAGCCTACGCGCACTCCTTCACGCTGTCGTGCGTACAGAACGACGAAAACGCGGAACCTTACTGGCGCGACGTCGGTACGCTGGAAGCTTACTGGCGCGCCAACCTCGATCTGGCCTCGGTGACGCCCGAACTCGATATGTATGACCACGAATGGCCGATTCGTACCCACATGGAGCCGCTGCCGCCGGCCAAATTTGTCCAGGATCGATCCGGCAGTCACGGCATGACCATGAACTCGCTGGTCTCCGGCGGCTGCATTATTTCCGGCTCGGTGGTGGTGAATTCGGTGCTGTTCCCGCGCGTGCGCGTTAACTCGTTTTGCAATATTGATTCGGCGGTGCTGCTGCCCGATGTGGTTATCGGGCGATCGTGCCGTTTGCGTCGCTGCGTCATAGACCGTGCCTGCGTCATTCCGGAAGGCATGGTGATTGGCGAAAATCCGGATGAGGATAGTCGCCGTTTTTACCGTTCAGAAGAGGGCATCGTACTGGTGACGCGCGCCATGCTGGCCAAATTGGCCGCTGCGGGTCAGTAAGTGACGAAAGGCAAAGAACATTGCCGCGTGGAACGCGGGCGATAACACAATAGGGGTTCAGGATGCAGGTTTTACATGTCTGTTCAGAGCTTTTCCCGCTGCTAAAAACCGGCGGACTGGCTGATGTCGTCGGCGCATTGCCTCAGGCACAAATTGCCGAAGGTATGGACACGCGGGTGCTGATTCCGGCGTTTCCGGATCTGCGTAAAGGGATTCCTGATACCGAAGTGGTGGCGGAGCTGCAAACCTTTGCCGGGCCGGTCCGCTTGCTGTTTGGGCCCTTCAACGGCGTGGGGATATATTTGATTGATGCGCCGGGACTGTACGATCGTCCCGGCAGCCCGTACCACGATACGTCGCAGTTTGCCTATGTCGATAACTACCTGCGCTTTGCGCTGCTCGGCTGGATGGCGGCCGAGCTGGCCAGCGGGCTGGATACATACTGGCAGCCGGACATCGTGCACGCGCACGACTGGCACGCCGGTCTGGCTCCGGCTTATATCGCCGCACGCGGACGTCCGGCGAAAACGGTGTTTACCGTGCATAACCTGGCGTATCAGGGGCTGTTTTCCGCGCGGCATCTGGACGAAATCCAGATCCCGCGCGCCTATTTTGAAATGCACGGGCTGGAATTCTACGGCCAGATTTCTTACCTAAAGGCCGGCCTGTTTTATGCCGATCATATAACTGCGGTCAGCCCGACCTATGCGCTGGAGATCACCCGTCCGGAGTTCGGCTACGGCATGGAAGCGCTGCTGGAGCAGCGGCTGCGCGAAGGACGGCTGAGCGGTATTCTCAACGGCGTCGATCCCGGCATCTGGGATCCGGCACACGACCTGCTGCTTACCGCCCGCTACGACCGCGACACGCTGGAGAGCAAAGCGGAGAATAAACGTCAGCTGCAGATTGCCATGGGGCTGAAGGTTGATGACAAAGTGCCGGTGTTCTGCGTTATCAGCCGTTTAACCAAACAGAAAGGGCTGGATCTGGTGCTGGAAGCACTGCCGGGACTGCTGGCGCAGGGCGGGCAACTGGTGCTGCTGGGTCAGGGCGATGCGGAACTGCAGCAGGGCTTCCTCGCCGCAGCCGCTGAGCATCCGGGCAGCGTCGGCGTGCAAATTGGTTATCACGAAGCGTTCTCGCACCGCATTGTCGGTGGCGCGGACGTCATTATGGTGCCCAGCCGTTTCGAACCGTGCGGTCTGACGCAGTTGTACGGTCTGAAATATGGCACGCTGCCGCTGGTCAGGCGCACCGGTGGACTGGCGGATACCGTACAGGACAGCTCGCTGGAAAACCTCGCCGACGGCGTAGCCAGCGGCTTCAGCTTCGAAGACAGCAATGCCTGGTCACTGCTGCGCGCGATTCGTCGTGCTTTTGTTTTATGGTCCCGTCCTTCACTCTGGCGTTATGTTCAGCGCCAGGCGATGGGGATGGATTTTAGTTGGCAGGTGGCAGCACAAGCCTACCGCGATCTTTATCAACGCTTGCTGTAATGAGAGATTGGGATACCGCATATGAACGCACCTTTCACCTATGCCTCACCCACGCTGACGGTTGACGCCCTCAAGCACTCAATCGCCTATAAGCTGATGTTTACCATTGGTAAAGATCCGTCGATCGCCAACAAGCATGAGTGGCTGAACGCCGCGCTGCTGGCGGTACGCGATCGCATGGTGGAGCGCTGGCTGCGCTCCAGCCGTGCGCAGCTGTCGCAGGATGTGCGCCAGGTTTATTACCTGTCGATGGAGTTCCTGATGGGGCGCACGCTGGGCAATGCCTTGCTGGCGATGGGCATCTATGACGACCTCAATCAGGCGCTGGATGAGATGGGACTCGACCTCAGCGAGCTGATGGAAGAAGAGAACGACCCCGGGCTCGGCAACGGCGGTCTTGGCCGGCTGGCGGCCTGCTTCCTCGACTCGCTGGCCACGCTGGGCCTGCCCGGGCGCGGCTACGGCATTCGCTACGATTACGGCATGTTCAAACAGAACATTGTTGACGGCCAGCAGCGTGAATCGCCGGATTACTGGCTGGAGTACGGCAACCCGTGGGAGTTCCAGCGCTTTAACACCCGCTACAAAGTGCGTTTTGGCGGGCGGTTGCAGCATGAAGGCAGCCGGGTGCGCTGGGTTGAGACCGAAGAGATCGTAGCAATGGCCTACGATCAGATCATCCCTGGCTTCGACACCGATGCCACCAACACGCTGCGGCTGTGGGGCGCGCAGGCCAGTAACGAAATCAACCTCGGCAAGTTTAATCAGGGCGATTACTTCGCGGCGGTGGAAGATAAAAACCACTCGGAGAACGTGTCGCGCGTGCTCTATCCCGACGACTCGACCTACTCCGGGCGCGAGCTACGCCTGCGCCAGGAGTATTTTCTCGTCTCCGCCACGGTGCAGGATATCCTCAATCGCCACTGGCAGATGCATGAAACCTGGGACAACCTGGCCGACAAAATTGCCATCCACCTCAACGATACCCATCCGGTGCTGGCGATTCCCGAGCTGATGCGCCTGCTGATTGATGAGCACAAGTTTACCTGGGACGACGCCTTTGAAGTCACCTGCCAGGTGTTCTCGTACACCAACCATACGCTGATGAGCGAAGCGCTGGAGACCTGGCCGGTGGACATGATCGGCAAGATCCTGCCGCGTCACCTCAGCATCATCTTCGAAATCAATGACTACTTCCTGAAGACCATTCAGGACTACTATCCGGATGACTGGGATCTGATGGCGCGCATCTCGATCATCGACGAAAACGATGGTCGCCGCATCCGCATGGCGTGGCTGGCGGTGGTGGTTAGCCACAAGGTCAACGGCGTGTCGGAGCTGCACTCTAATCTGATGGTGCAGTCGCTGTTCGCCGATTTTGCCCGTCTGTTCCCGGGGCGCTTCTGCAATAAAACCAACGGCGTGACGCCGCGCCGCTGGCTGGCGCTGGCCAACCCGGCCTTGTCAGAGGTGCTGGATGACGCGATTGGCCGCACCTGGCGTACCGATCTGGCTCAGCTGAGCGAGCTGGTGCCGCACATTGACTATCCGGCGTTTATTGAACAGATTGCCGATGCCAAGTTCGCCAACAAAAAGCGCCTCGCGGAGTGGGTGGCGAAGAATATGGATATCGTGCTGGATCCGCAGGCGCTGTTCGACGTGCAGATCAAGCGTATTCACGAATACAAACGTCAGCTGCTGAACGTGCTGCACGTCATCACGCGTTACAACCGCATCAAAGCCGATCCGACCGCAGAGTGGGTGCCGCGCGTCAATATCTTCGCCGGGAAAGCGGCGTCGGCCTA
Source organism: Pantoea sp. SGAir0418 (assembly GCF_043529865.1). Lineage (NCBI taxonomy): Bacteria > Pseudomonadati > Pseudomonadota > Gammaproteobacteria > Enterobacterales > Erwiniaceae > Pantoea > Pantoea sp. SGAir0418. Next base: position 3,706,484 of record NZ_CP027911.1, on the reverse strand, counting down.
TTACGTCGCCAAGCACATCATTCACCTGATCAACGATGTCGCCAACGTGATCAACAATGATCCGCAGGTGAAGAACAAGCTGAAGGTGGTGTTTATCCCTAACTACGGCGTCAGCCTGGCGCAGATCATCATTCCGGCGGCGGATCTCTCCGAGCAGATCTCTACCGCCGGCACCGAAGCCTCCGGCACCAGTAACATGAAATTTGCGCTAAACGGCGCGCTGACCATCGGTACGCTGGACGGGGCCAACGTGGAGATGCGCGAGCACGTCGGCGCAGAGAATATCTTTATCTTCGGCAACACCACGCCGCAGGTGGAGAAGCTGCGCACTGAGGGCTATAACCCGCGCAAATACTATGAAGAGGATGCGGAACTGCACCAGGCGCTGACGCAAATCGCCAGCGGCGTCTTCAGCCCGCAGGAGCCAGGGCGCTACCGTAACCTGTTCGACGCGCTGGTCAACTTTGGCGATCACTATCAGCTGCTGGCGGATTACCGCAGTTACGTGGATACCCAGGATAAGGTGGATAAGCTTTATCGCCAGCCGGAAGAGTGGCAGCGGCGTGCGGCGCTGAACATCGCCAATATGGGCTATTTCTCCGCCGACCGTACCATTCAGGAGTACGCGGATGAGATCTGGCATATTTCGCCGGTGAGGTTATAAACGAGGCACATTCTGTAGCGGCGCAATTCATTGCGCGGTTTTTAACAACGCGCGATAAATCGCGCCGCTACCGTTGGTGCAAACTTACTTCAGGGTAATACTCTTCACAATCGCATCGGCATCGCTCTGCGCCTGCTGCTGATTGTCGGCGGGCAGGGTGATCTGCAGCGTCAGCAGTTTACCGTCCACCTTCGCCAGAATAACCGAGGACCAGGAGGTCTGGTTATTGGCGGAAATCACCGTATCCAGCTGCTGTGCCGGCTGGTCTTTCAGCGTCACCGCTTTATTCGACACCACCTGCAGCTGCGGATCGCGGTTGCGCTGCTGCTGCTCCAGACGCTGAGCCAGCGCATCCAGGGCTTCACTGGTCGGATCGCCCGCAATCACGATAATTGCGCGCTGGCCGGTTTCATCGGCATACACGTGCATATTGGTGGATTCCGAACCCAGCTTGCCGCTCTTATCTGACATGCCTGCTGGCAGGCTGAAACTCAGCTTACCGTCCATCAGGTTTACTGTCTGTGCTGACTGACTGGCGCTGGCGCCGTTGCTGTTTGCCGCCGTGTCGTCTTTCTTCTGATCACACGCCGCCAGGCCTAACACCAGCAGGCCGATGCCCGCATATTTCACTAAGTTACGCATTCTTATCCCTTCGTAAGGTTTCCATCAGCCGTTATCAAAACGGAATCGGTGCTTAAAAGCAATCAGCGCTTTGTCAGGAAATCTTAGCGTGCCGTGGCGTTTCGTCTACGTTCAATTAGCCGAAATTCATCTGGCGCTGAGCCGAACGTTCCGCCAGACGCTTAAGTGCCGCATTGAGCAGAACACCGTAAGCAGGCAGGAAGAAAACCATGCAGATCAGCACTTTGAAGCTGTAATCCACCAGTGCGATCTCCACCCAGTGGCTGGCCATGAACGGGTCCGGACTCTTATAAAAGGCGATAAAGAAGAAGGCCAGCGTATCGCTGATATTGCCGAGGAACATGGCACAGGCAGGCGCAATCCACCACTGCGGCAGTTTACGCAGGCGGTTAAACACGTGCACATCAAGGATCTGCCCCAGCGCATAGGCCATAAAGCTGGCGCAGGCGATACGCGCCACGAACAGATTGACCTCCTGCAGCGAGGCCCAGCCCTGCCACGCGCCCTGATAAAACACGCACGACACGATGTAGGAGATAAACAGCGCCGGAATCATCACCGCAAGGATAATGCGCCGTGCCAGCGGTGCGCCAAAAATACGCACGGTGAGATCGGTGGCGAGAAAAATAAACGGGAAGCTAAACGCACCCCAGGTGGTGTGGAAACCGAAAATCGCGACCGGCAGCTGCACCAGATAGTTACTGGAGGTAATCACCAGCAGGTGAAACAGCGACAGCCAGAATAGCGCATGCATGCGCTGACGAGCAGAGAAGTGGATCATAAAGGCCTTTTTTAAAAATGGGGTGAGGGAACCCATCCTCTTCATACTTCAGGTTTTATGTGCGTTGGCTGCGCCTGCTCACCCCAGTCACTTACTTCAGTAAGCTCCTGAGGTGAGCAGGCTTGCCGCCTTCCTAAAACCTGAATTATTTTGAGGAATTGGCAGTAACATTAAAAAATCGGACGGCATCTTAGCGTGTTGCGCAACAAATGCAATGGTTAATTTTAACGCAATCGTTCTCGCCTTGCGCGCGCGCTGTAGCGCGTTAGAATGAGCGCCCACCCTGAATAAAGACAGAGAATCATGAGCGATCCTTTTTCCGCTGCGGACCATACGCTTGATGCGCTTGGGCTGCGCTGCCCGGAGCCGGTGATGATGGTGCGCAAAACCGTGCGTACCATGCAGGCGGGCGAAACGTTGCTGATCATCGCCGACGATCCGGCGACCACGCGTGATATTCCCGGCTTCTGCCGCTTTATGGAGCATCAGCTGCTGGCACAGCAGACCGAGAGCCTGCCGTACCAGTATCTGATCCAGAAAGGCGCGGATGCCTGATCGCGGCATCCGCCCGCCTCAGCGCTGACGCAGCAGGCGCAGCGCGTTGGCGGTGACCAGCGCGGTGGCACCCGAATCGGCCAGCACCGCCAGCCACAGGCCGGTAAAGCCGAGCAGCGTGGTGACGAGGAAAATTGCCTTCAGCCCCAGCGCCAGCGCAATATTCTGACGAATAATGGCGCGCGTGCGGCGTGCCAGCTGCACGGTGCGCGGCAGAATCGCCAGGTTATTCTGCGTCAGAGCCGCATCGGCCGCTTCCAGCGCCACATCGGTGCCGCTGCCCATGGCAATCCCCAGCGTCGCGGCCTTCATGGCTGGCGCATCGTTGATGCCATCGCCGACCATCGCCAGCGGCTGCTGTTCGCCCAGTTCACGTACGGCGGCTACCTTATCCGCAGGCAACAGACCGGCGCGATAGCTGATGCCGAGTTCGGCGGCTATCGCGGCGGCGGCGCGCGGATTATCGCCGGTCAGCATCACGCTGCGAATTCCCAGCGCCTGCAGCGCCGCCAGCGCACTGCGGGCCTCCTCGCGCAGCAAATCCTGCAGCGCCAGCAGCCCGAGCGGCTGTGCTTCGCGCAACAGCACCACCACGGTTTTGCCCTGTGCCTCCAGCTGCGCAATCTGCTGCTGCTGCGCGTCACTCAGCGCCGCCGCATCACGCGGTGCCAGCAGTTGATGCATCACGCCGTCGATTTGTGCGCGAATGCCGCTGCCGGCCAGCGTTTGCTGATGCTGCGCCGGTGGGATCACCTGCTGCTGGTGCTGCGCTTCCGCGACTATCGCCCGCGCCAGCGGATGGCCGGAGCCCTGCTCAATAGCGGCCGCGAGGCTGAGCAGCTGTTGCTGTGTATCCGCGCCAAACGGCTGCACGTCGGTGACCTGTGGTTTACCGGCGGTCAGGGTGCCGGTTTTATCAAACGCCAGCGCCTGCACCCGGCTGAGGCGTTCGAGCGCCGCGCCGCCTTTAATCAGCGCGCCCTGGCGAGCCGCCGCCGCCAGGCCGGAAGTGATAGCGGCAGGCGTGGAGATCACCAGCGCGCACGGACAGCCAATCAGCAGAAGCGTCAGCCCTTTGTAGATCCACGGCAGCCAGGCGCCGAATCCGAGCAGCGGCGGCAGCACCATCACCAGCAGCGCCAGCAGCATGATGGCCGGCGTGTAGAGGCGGCTGAAGCGATCGATAAAACGCTCCACCGGCGCGCGGTGACTTTCGGCCTCTTCTATCAGCTGCAGAATGCGGTCGATAGCGCTGTGGCCCGGCTGTGAGGTCACGCGCAGCGTCACCAGCCGATCCACGCTGGTGGCGCCTGCCATCACGGCATCGCCCGGCTGATGGGCCACCGGTAGCGATTCGCCGGTCAGGGCGCTTTCATCAAAGCTGGCGCTGGCGTGCAGCAGCTCGGCATCGGCGGGCAGACGACCGCCTGCCGCCACTTCAATCACATCGCCGGGCTTGAGCGCCGCCAGTGCCACCTGCTCACGCTGTGTGCCATTGACGCGCGTGGCGGTGTCCGGACGCAGCGCCATCAGCGCGGTGACGCCACGGCGCGCCCGCGCGGCGGCATAGGCTTCCAGCCGTTCTCCCAGCTGGAACAGCAGCAGCACCATGGCAGCTTCGGCGTGGGCGCCAATCACCAGCGCGCCCGCGGCGGCGAGGGTCATCAGGGTTTCAATGCTGAACGGTGAGCCGCTGCGTATGGCCTGCCATGCGCTGCGGGCTACCGGCGCCAGACCGACCAGCGTGGTAAGCACAAACAGGCGATCGCCCCACAGCGGCGTGAGCTGGCTCAGCAGCCAGCTGGCAATCATCAACAGCGTGAGCAGTATGAGCGAGGCATTATCGCGCCAGCGGCGCGCCGTCGGTGCGGGGTTCTCTGTGGATTTCAGGCTAAAGCCGGCATGGTTAACGGCCTGTTCAATAGCCGGACGAATATCGCTGTGCGCCTCCACCAGCAGATTTTCACTGGCGAATATCACCCGCGCGCTGGCGACCTGCGGCAGCTTTTGCACGGCGGTTTCGATTTTGCGGGCGCAGCTCGGGCAGTCCATGCCGGCAATCTGCCAGCGGAACTGATAGGACGCGGATGCGCGCCTGTCGCTGTCGGCGTCGCCGCCGCCGGGACTATCGTCATCGCTGGTGCAGCAGCCGCAATCACTGGACGCGGCCACCGGCTGCGCGGCGGAAATCTTCAGGGATGCAGGCTGAACGCTGCGTACCGCACACAGCGGTTTTGGCTGACGGTGTGATTTGCCACAGCGGCAAGAGTGGGCATGTTGATGCATGTGACCTCCGGTTGCAGAAGCGGGCCGATGCCCGCAGTCTGCATGCTACACTCTGGAGTGGACTCCAGAGTCAAGCGGTGAGGTCACTTTTTTCAGTACAGCCACAGTGAACGCACAATCATGAAGTGACCGGCAAAGTAGCAGGCGGCGACAATCGCGCTGTCAGCGCTGAAGCGGCGGCGATAGTGCGAGATAAACCACACGATGTTAGCCAGCAACAGTAGCACGGCACCCACCAGCAGCGAGAAACTGTAATCGGTCGGACGGAAGAAGTAATTTTCCGCCGCCATCCAGTTCATCACCAGCGTCATGCCAATCAGCGTACAAATCGGCCAGCGCAGCGTATCCAGTTTTGACCAGATAATGGCGATCACAATGATACCAATCACCAGGAAGGTGAGCGGAATCGGCCAGAAGAAGCTCATGGTCATGTGCGGGGCAAAGCTGATGGTGTACAGCAGATGCGAAAGGAAAAAGGCGCCGAGCGCATACAGCATCTGCTGACGCGGCAGCAGGGTTAACGCATCGCCCACCAGCGTAGCGACCAGGCCAGCCAGAATCAGGTAGTCGGTGGTGTTAAGCGTGGGAGCCTGCCACGCCCAGGCAACCAGCAACAGCAGCGTAACGGGTTTGAACAGCCAGCGCTGCCACTGCGGGCCGCGGTAGGAGGCATCGACATACAGCCAACCGGAAAAAAGGACTGCAAGGAAAGACCAAAGCATTTTTTCTCCCTTTTGTGAACGTGTCGCCCACATTGATGAATTTTCCCAAAATCGCGATCTCAGTTTAAGTTACTGGCGGCAAATGTGACAATCGGGCAACTCTGGTTGTATGCTTTGGCGTCTTTTATCTGTTAACCCCCGACGTAAAGTGCGAGAGAAAACATGAGCAAACCACCGCTAATCTTTTTTATCGTCCTGGCTGTAATTGCCATCCTGGCAACCCGTCAGTTTATCAAGCAGCGCCGCGAAGCCGCAGTCAACGACGCTTCACCGGTGCGCTCAATGAGTGTGGAAGTGAAAACCAAGCGAGAGTTTCCGGCCCCCAATCGCCGTTCGCGTCAGCGCGAAGAGATTGTGGCGGAAGAGATGAAGTATGAAGCCTGGTTCCATCCGCTGAACGGCGCCGGTGATTTTAAGGTCAACGTCAGCGCCAGCGATTATCACCAGATGGACAAAGGCGTGAAGGGCGAGCTGAAAATGCAGGGCACGCGCTTTGTCAGCTTTACCCCGGCGCAATAGACGCTAAAGCGCACGGGGCTGAAGCCGCGCGCGCTGCCTTGCGTTACGACGGATAGTGCTTTTTCTGCCACGCCAGCAGTTCAAATACGCCAAAGAAGAAGATTTTCGCCTGCGTGGCGCGGCTCAGTTTTGGCGCTTCCTTTGGTTGCGTGGCACGCAGCAGCACCAGCTGCAGGCCGTGCATCACCACCATAAAGAACAGCGCAACGTGGACAAAGTAGCGCAGCGGCGTCGGGAAGGGATGCACCAGGTTAAGCAGCAGAAATGCCCAGACGCAAATCATCAGCAAACGTCCCAGATTAAGCCACATCATCGGTCTCCTGTTGGCGTTGATAGAGGCGATAGGCCACCTGACCGGCAATCTTCTCGCGATACAGATCCCAGTTAGCCGGTGCCAGCGGGGTGCCGTGCTCCACTTCGCTCTCAACATAAATCAGCGCGTGGGCGGCGAGCCAGCCATTATTCTCCAGCAGCGTTAGCGTCTCCTGCAGCAGGCCTTTGCGGAACGGGGGATCAACAAACACCACGTCGAACGGCTCGCCGGGCTGGCTTAGCCACTGCAGCGTATTGGTCTGGACGACGCTGGCGTTGGTGGCGCGCAACGTGTGCAGGTTTTGCGTCAGCTGCTGCGCCACGTGACGTTCCAGTTCCAGCAGGGTTGCGGAGGCGGCATAGCGCGACAGCGCTTCTAAGCCCAGCGCGCCGCTGCCGGCATAGCAATCGAGGCAGCGCGCCTGCTGGATATCCGGCGCCAGCCAGTTGAATAGCGTTTCACGCACGCGATCGGTGGTCGGGCGCAGGCCGGCGCTGTCCGGCACCGGCAATTTGCGGCCGCGCCACTGTCCGCCAATCAGGCGAATCTGGCCTGCCGCGCCGCTGTTGCGGGGGGATTTACTCATTTCGCTCACAACTCGTCATAATTTGTTGCGTAGTTTAACGGGCGTAGCAGGCAGAAGAAACGTTAAAAAAGGGTGCTGTGGTGCGCTGGCAGGAAAGTGTTAGACTACTAAGTTGATAAAGCGGACGTAATTGCCTGATTTTTACGCCGCTCACGCGCGAAAAAGTGAATTTTTTATCCCCTGGGAACAGCGTGCTACCGGGAATAAGCCATCGAGGAGTGTGGTCACACAATGGCAAAAGAGAAAAAACGCGGCTTTTTTTCCTGGCTGGGCTTTGGCAAAGAAGAGCAGCAGCCAGCGGAAGAGCAGGCGCAGCAGCAGCCGACCGATCAACCGGCACCCGCCGCTGAAGAGAGCGCGTTAGCAAGCGCCGAAGCGCAGGCCGCCGAAACCGTGAGCGTCACTGAACAGGTGGCAGAACAGCAGGCCGAATCGCCGGTTCACGCCGACGCTGAAACGCATCCCGTCACGGAAGCAGAAACCGCAGCCGAATCCGACGCTAACGCTGATGACGCAGAAATCGCTGCCGTCAGCGCGATTGAAGAAGAGGTACTGCCGGAAGATCATCCGCAGCCGGAGCTGATGCCGGTTGAAGAGGAGCCGCAGGCTGAAGAACTGATTATTGAAGCACCGGTTTTATCTGAGGAGCCTCAGCCAGAGGACGCAGACGCACCGCTGAGCGATGAAGAGCTGGAAGCGCTGGCGTTAGCGGAAACCTATGCCGAAGATGCGGCAGAAGAGCGCGTGGCGACAGACACCGTGAGCGATCTGCCGCTGGCGGCCGCGCCGATTGTGGCTCAGGAGCAGGAGCGCCCCACCAAAGAGGGCTTCTTTGCCCGCCTGAAACGCAGCCTGGTCAAAACGCGTGAAAACCTCGGATCCGGCTTTATCAGCCTGTTCCGCGGCAAAAAAATCGATGACGAGCTGTTTGAAGAGCTGGAAGAGCAGCTGCTGATTGCCGATGTCGGCGTGGAAACGACGCGCCGCATCATCACCAGCCTGACGCAACAGGCCAGCCGTAAGCAGCTGCGCGATGCCGAAGCGCTGTATGGCCTGCTGAAGGCTGAAATGGCCGGCATTCTGGAAAAGGTCGATGCTCCGCTGGACGTGGCGGGCAAAACACCGTTCGTTATCCTGATGGTCGGCGTTAACGGCGTGGGTAAAACCACCACCATCGGTAAGCTGGCGCGTCAGTATCAGGCGCAGGGCAAGTCCGTCATGCTGGCGGCGGGGGACACCTTCCGCGCGGCGGCGGTAGAGCAGCTGCAGGTCTGGGGCCAGCGCAACAATATCCCGGTGGTCGCGCAGCATACGGGCGCGGATTCCGCGTCGGTCATTTTTGACGCCATCCAGGCGGCGAAATCGCGCCACGTTGACGTGCTGATCGCCGATACCGCCGGCCGCCTGCAGAACAAAGCGCATCTGATGGAAGAGCTGAAGAAGATCACCCGCGTGATGAAGAAGCTGGACGAAGAGGCACCGCATGAGGTGATGCTGACGATTGACGCCAGCACCGGCCAGAACGCCATCAGCCAGGCGAAGCTGTTCCACGAAGCGGTCGGCCTGACCGGCATCACCCTGACCAAGCTCGACGGCACCGCAAAAGGTGGCGTGATCTTCTCGGTGGCCGATCAGTTTGGCATTCCGATTCGTTATATCGGTGTCGGGGAAGGCATCGAAGATTTACGGCCGTTTAAGGCCGCCGACTTTATTGAGGCACTGTTTGCCCGAGAGGAATAATTGGCATGATTCGCTTTGAAGAGGTCAGTAAGGCTTATCTGGGAGGACGCCAGGCGCTGCAGGGCGTGGATTTCCATTTGCGTCCCGGTGAGATGGCGTTTCTGACCGGCCACTCAGGCGCGGGGAAAAGTACCTTACTGAAGCTGATTTGTGGCATTGAGCGCCCGAGCGCCGGGCAAATCTGGTTCAGCGGTCACGATATTTCCCGGCTGCGTCACAGCGAAGTGCCTTTCCTGCGCCGCCAGATCGGCATGATTTTCCAGGATCACCATTTGCTGATGGATCGTTCGGTCTACGACAACGTAGCGATTCCGCTGATTATTTCCGGGGCCAGCGGCGAGGATATTCGCCGTCGCGTGTCGGCGGCGCTGGACAAAGTCGGCCTGCTCGACAAAGCAAAAAGTTATCCGATTCAGCTCTCTGGCGGTGAACAGCAGCGCGTCGGCATTGCCCGCGCGGTAGTGAATAAACCGGCGGTGCTGCTGGCGGATGAACCGACCGGTAACCTCGATAACGCGCTGTCAGAAGATATTTTGCGCCTGTTTGAAGAGTTCAACCGCGTGGGCGTTACGGTACTGATGGCGACGCACGACATCGGGCTGATCGCACGCCGCAATTATCGCGTGATGACGCTTAATCAGGGACGTCTGCACGGAGGCCACGATGGTCAATAAACGTAACAAGCGTCCGGCTGCGCCGAAAGCGGCGAAGCAGCCGTCAAAGAGCAAAGCGCTGAAGGGCGGCTGGCAGGAGCAGTGGCGCTACGCGTGGCGCGGTACGCTGTCCGACATGTATCGTCAGCCGCTGGCGACGCTGCTGACGGTAATGGTGATCGCGATTTCGCTGACGCTGCCCAGCGTGTGCTACATGGTGTGGAAAAACGTCAGCCAGGCCGCCGCACAGTGGTACCCGGCGCCGCAGCTGACGGTTTACCTCGACAAAGCGCTGGATGACACGGCGGCAGAGAACGTGACCGCCGAACTGAAAAAGCTCGATGGCGTGGACAAGGTGAACTACCTGACGCGTGAAGAGGCGCAAAGCGAGTTCCGCAACTGGTCCGGCTTTGGTGGTGCGATGGATATGCTGGAGCAGAACCCGCTGCCGGCGGTGGCGATCATCACGCCGAAGCTGAACTTCCAGAACTCCGATACCATGGCCAATCTGCGCGATCGCGTGGCGAAAGTGCAGGGCGTGGATGAGGTGCGCATGGATGACAGCTGGTTTGCGCGTTTAGCCGCACTCACCGGGCTGGTGGGGCAGGTGGCGTCAATGATCGGCCTGCTGATGGTGGTGGCGGTGTTCCTGGTGATTGGCAACAGCGTGCGTCTGAGCATTTTTGCCCGGCGCGACACCATCAATGTGCAGAAGCTGATTGGCGCGACCGATGGCTTTATTCTGCGGCCCTTCCTCTACGGCGGCGCGCTGCTCGGTTTCAGCGGTGCGGTGCTGTCGCTGATTCTGTCGGAAGTGCTGGTGCTGCGCCTGCAGTCGGTGGTGGCGCAGGTCGCCTCCGTCTTCGGTACCAGCTTCGCGCTGGAGGGCTTTTCGTGGGATGAAGGCCTGCTGTTGCTGTTAATCGCGGCCATCATCGGCTGGATTGCCGCCTGGCTGGCGACGGTGCAACATTTACGTCGTTTTACGCCGCAGTAACCCATAGCAACGATTTTTTGATATACTCTTCCTCTGCTGCCGACGACCTGGGAGCAGAGGATTTCTCCGATTTCCCCCGCCGTCATCTGTGTGTAAAATATTCACTGCTATAATTGAACTTGTGGATAACTTTGACGTCCAAGTAGCACAGATTGCTTTTGGTTTTCACGCGTCGTTGACATAATGTAACGGCTGCGCAGGGAAACGAGCAGCAAGTCCATTGAATTTGTGAGGGTTTGAATGACCAAAGAAATGCAAACTTTAGCGATTGCTCCTCTGGGCAACCTGGAATCTTACGTCCGGGCTGCTAACAACTGGCCGGTATTAACGGCAGAAGAGGAAAAAGCACTGGCTGAGCGGCTGCATTACCAGGGCGATCTGGATGCAGCTAAGACGCTGATCCTGTCTCACCTGCGCTTTGTTGTTCATATCGCTCGTAACTATTCCGGTTACGGCCTGCCGCAGGCGGACCTGATCCAGGAAGGTAACATCGGCCTGATGAAGGCGGTGCGTCGCTTCAACCCGGAAGTCGGGGTGCGTCTGGTGTCGTTTGCCGTACACTGGATCAAAGCGGAGATTCACGAGTACGTGCTGCGTAACTGGCGTATCGTGAAAGTTGCCACCACCAAAGCACAGCGCAAACTGTTCTTTAACCTGCGTAAAACCAAGCAGCGTCTCGGCTGGTTCAATCAGGATGAAGTCGAAATGGTGGCGCGCGAGCTGGGTGTCAGCAGCAAAGACGTGCTGGAAATGGAGTCGCGCATGGCGGCCCAGGATATGACTTTTGACATGTCGTCTGATGACGATGCGGGCGAAGGCAAGCCGATGGCACCGGTGCTGTATCTGCAGGATAAAACCTCTGACTTTGCCGACGGCATTGAAGAGGATAACTGGGATGCGCACGCCGCTGACAAGCTGAGCGATGCAATGCTGAGCCTCGATGAGCGTAGCCAGCACATTATCCGCGCCCGCTGGCTGGATGATGACAACAAAACCACGCTGCAGGAGCTGGCCGACCAGTACGGTGTGTCTGCCGAGCGCGTGCGTCAGCTGGAAAAGAACGCCATGAAGAAACTGCGTATGGCGATTGAAGCCTGATTAACGGCTGACAGATAAAGGGGGCGACCACCGGGTCGCCTTTTTTTATGCGCGCAATAACCGGCGATGACGTATGACCTGTGCGGATTACAGCACGGTCGCCATGAATGGCGACCCTACAGGACACGCATGCATAGGCATCGTTAATCACGACCCCACGCAATCTGTACGCTCGTTCGCAATCCCCGTAGGGCGCGCATCCATGCGCACCGCTCTGCACGGCGTAAAATCGCCGCTTAACGCACCCACCCGTCGCTCTGCGCGCGGAAACCACACGCCTGCATAAACGCCGCGCGTACGCGCTGATCGTCTTCGCCGTCATCGGCAACCCACCAGTGATCCAGCGCGCTGTTCTGCGCTATCGTCTCTTCCAGCAGATACTGCCCTACGCCGCGCCGCCGCGTAACTTCACGCACTTCCAGCTGCGTAATCTTGCCCAGCGTGCCGCGAATCTCCAGCCGCAGCGCCCCAAGCAGGCGATCGTTAAAGCGCGCTGCATAAAGCCGCTGCGCTTCACTGAGGCTGGCTTCCAGCTGCGCGATATCCTGCTGCGGCCAGACTTTGGCTAAATCCAGTCGATCCTGCGGCGTCAGCGTGCTGATGCGCTGAATAGTGAGCTTCATAACCCTTACCTGTACTGGCAGAAAGGCCTTAGTGTAGCGAATTTAGACAGTCAGAGCGCTGTCACTTTTTTGCGATGAAAAGAGGTCAAATGCCAGCCACTTTGCCAGGATTGTGGAGTAAGCCAGCATCGATCGCTGAAAAAGCCAGCATAACGCGCTGGCCTGGTGGTGAAAAACCGGCCATAAAAACCAGAGTAATCTGCTGTTCCTGTCAGCTTTTACTGAATATGTCAGTTGATTTACAGAAGAAAGTTCCTGTTTAATAACCTGAAAAATAAAGCCTTCTTAACAAAAAATGCCAGAAAAGAGCGCTAACTCATTATTCTCAAATCAGTTTTGCTCTTTGACTGGCAGATAAATAACCAATCACAACAGACACGACACAACAGATGGGGAAGTTCGCATGAAAATGAGTAAAGGACGCGCATTACTGGCGGGTTGCGTAGCGCTGGCGATGAGCCATGCGGTACTGGCGAAAGACATCAAAATTGCGATTGTCGGTGCGGCAACCGGCCCGGTGGCGCAGTACGGTGATATGCAGTTCACCGGTGCGGCCCAGGCGATCAAGGACATCAACGCCAAAGGCGGCGTAAACGGCGACAAGCTGGTTGGCGTAGAATATGACGACGCCTGTGACCCGAAACAGGCGGTTGCGGTGGCCAACAAAGTGGTCAATGACGGTATCAAATACGTTATCGGCCACCTGTGCTCCTCCTCCACTCAGCCAGCATCAGACATTTATAACGATGAAGGCATTCTGATGATCACCCCGGCGGCTACTGCGCCTGAACTGACCGCGCGCGGCTATGCCGACGTGATGCGTACCACCGGTCTCGATTCCGATCAGGGCCCGACCGCTGCCAACTACATCCTCGATCAGATCAAACCAAAACGTATTGCCGTGGTGCATGACAAGCAGCAGTACGGTCAGGGCCTGGCGGAATCCGTGCAGAAAACCCTGAAGGCGAAAGGCGGCAACGTGGTGCTGTTCGAAGGGATCACCGCTGGCGATAAAGACTTCTCCACGCTGATTGCGCGCCTGAAGAAAGAGAACGTCGACTTCGTTTACTACGGCGGTTACTACCCGGAGCTGGGCCAGATTCTGCGTCAGGCCAAAACCGCCGGTCTGAAAGCCGGCTTTATGGGACCAGAAGGGGTCGGCAACGCTTCCCTGTCTAACATCGCGGGTGACGCCTCTGAAGGCCTGTACGTGACGCTGCCGAAGCGCTACGACCAGCTGCCAGACAACAAAGCGATTGTGGACGCGATCAAAGCCAACAGCGCATCAAACCGCAAAGATCCAACCGGCCCGTTCGTCTGGACCACCTATGCAGCTATTCAGTCACTGGTGGCGGGCATTGAGCGCAGCAAAAGCGATGAGCCTGATGCGATTGCTAAAAACCTGAAAGAGGGTGCGCCGGTGCCCACCGTGATGGGTAACCTGAGCTGGGACCAGAAGGGCGATCTGAAGGGCTTCGAATTTGGCGTCTTCAAATGGCACAAAGACGGTTCTTCTACCGCAGTTAAGTAAGCACGCTCCTGAATTGTCCCTCTCCTGATGGGCGAGGGCAGGGTGCGGCACCGCGCGCACGCGCTGAATGAGGCGCTGCGACGCGGTGCTCTCACCCTAACCCGGTGCCGAACGCACCGGGGATTTCCCGTTTACATGCAGGTCCTCACTATGTCCGAGCAGTTTCTCTATTTCATTCAGCAGATGTTCAACGGGGTCACCCTCGGGAGCACCTACGCGCTGATCGCCATCGGTTACACCATGGTTTACGGCATCATCGGCATGATCAACTTCGCCCACGGCGAGGTGTACATGATCGGCAGCTATGTCTCCTTTATCGTGATTGCCGCCCTGATGATGATGGGTATCGACACCTCGTGGCTGATGATTGCCGCCGGGTTCGTGATGGCGGTGATTATCTCCAGCGCCTACGGCTGGAGCATCGAGCGCGTGGCGTATAAGCCGGTGCGCTCCTCCAAACGCCTGATCGCGCTGATCTCGGCGATTGGTATGTCGATCTTTCTGCAGAACTACGTCAGCCTGACGCAGGGCTCGCGCGATCTGGCGCTGCCCAGCCTGATCACCGGCCAGTGGACGCTGGGTGAGAGCAACGGCTTTGCCGCCACGCTCACCACCATGCAGCTGGTTATCTGGGTCGTCACCTTCCTCGCGATGCTGGCGCTGACGCTGTTCATCCGCTATTCGCGCATGGGCCGCGCCTGCCGCGCCTGCGCTGAAGATCTGAAAATGGCCAGCCTGCTGGGCATCAACACCGACCGCGTGATCTCACTGACCTTTGTGATCGGCGCAGCGATGGCGGCCGTGGCTGGCGTGCTGCTGGGGCAGTTTTACGGCTCCATTAACCCGTTCATCGGCTTTATGGCCGGCATGAAAGCCTTTACCGCGGCGGTACTGGGCGGCATCGGCAGCATTCCGGGCGCGATGATTGGCGGCCTGGTGCTGGGCATTGCGGAAGCGCTGACATCAGCCTATCTGTCGACCGAATATAAAGACGTGGTGTCGTTCGCGCTGCTGATCGTGGTGCTGCTGGTGATGCCAACCGGTATCCTTGGCCGTCCGGAGGTGGAGAAAGTATGAAACGCCTCGGTCTGGTTAACGCCGTGGTCTCCACGGTGATGCTGCTGGTACTCGCCAGCTTCTTTATGGGTATGCGCCTCGATCTCGACGGCACCAAACTGGTGGTGGCGAATTCGGGCGCCGTGCGCTGGAACTGGATCTTCCTCGGCTGCGCAGTGGTGTTTGTGTTCCAGCTGCTGCGTCCGCTGTTGCAGGGCAAGTTTAAGCGCAGTGGCAAAGGGTTGGTGCTGCCGGGTTTTGACGGTTCGACACCAAAACAAAAGCTGCTGATGCTGCTGGTGATTGTTGCCGCCGTCGCCTGGCCCTTCTTCGTGTCGCGCGGCAGCGTGGATATTGCCACACTGACGCTGATCTACGTGATGCTCGGCCTCGGTCTGAATGTGGTAGTGGGCCTGTCCGGCCTGCTGGTGCTGGGTTACGGCGGCTTTTACGCCATCGGTGCTTACACCTTTGCGCTGCTGAATCACTATTACGGCTTTGGCTTCTGGGAAAGTCTGCCGCTGGCGGGTATTGTCGCCGGTGCCTTTGGCCTGCTGCTGGGCTTCCCGGTGCTGCGGCTGCGCGGTGACTATCTGGCGATTGTGACGCTCGGCTTTGGTGAGATCGTGCGTATTCTGCTGCTGAACAGCACATCAATCACTGGCGGTCCCAATGGAATCGCGCAGATCCCCAAGCCGAGCCTGTTTGGCATTGAATTTGGCCGGCGCGTCAGTGAAGGCGGCTGGACCACCTTCCACGAGCTGACGGGCCTGGCGTACGATCCCAATCACCGCGTGATTTTCCTTTATCTGGTGGCGCTGCTGCTGGTGGTGCTGACGCTGTTCGTCATCAATCGTCTGCTGCGCATGCCGCTGGGGCGTGCGTGGGAAGCGCTGCGTGAGGATGAGATCGCCTGCCGTTCGCTCGGTCTCAGCCCAACGCGCATCAAGCTGACGGCCTTTACCATCAGCGCGGTGTTCGCCGGTTTCGCCGGTACGCTGTTTGCCGCGCGTCAGGGCTTTGTCAGCCCGGAATCTTTCACCTTTGTCGAGTCCGCGTTTGTGCTGGCGATTGTGGTGCTGGGCGGCATGGGTTCGCAGCTGGCGGTAATCCTGGCCGCGATTCTGCTGGTGGTATCGCGCGAGCTGATGCGTGATTTGAACGAGTACAGCATGCTGGTGCTCGGTGGGTTGATGGTGCTGATGATGATCTGGCGTCCGCAGGGGCTGCTGCCGATGAAGCGTCCGCACCTGAAGCTGAAACAGGCAAAACAAGGAGAGCAGGCATGAGTCAGCCTTTATTAGCCGTTGAAGGCCTGATGATGCGCTTCGGCGGCCTGCTGGCCGTCAACAACGTGGCGCTGGAACTGCATCCGCAGGAGATCGTCTCGCTGATTGGCCCGAACGGGGCGGGGAAAACCACGGTATTCAACTGCCTGACCGGTTTCTATAAGCCAACGGGCGGCACCATCAAACTGCGCGATCAGCCATTGCAGGGCCTGCCGGGGCAGAAGATCGCGCGCATGGGCGTGGTGCGAACTTTCCAGCACGTGCGCCTGTTCCGTGAGATGACGGTGATTGAAAACCTGCTGGTGGCGCAGCATCAGCATTTGAAAAGCGGCGTGTTCTCCGGGCTGTTTAAAACCCCGGCGTTCCGGCGTGGCGAGAGCGAAGCGCTGGACCGCGCGGCCAGCTGGCTGGAGCGCATTGGCCTGCTGGAGCTGGCTAACCGCCAGGCCGGCAATCTGGCTTACGGCCAGCAGCGCCGGCTGGAGATCGCCCGCTGCATGGTGACGCGTCCGGAAATCCTGATGCTCGACGAACCGGCCGCCGGCCTCAACCCGCGCGAAACGCACGAGCTGGATGAGCTGATCGCTGAACTGCGCGGCGAACACAAGGTGACGGTGCTGCTGATTGAACACGATATGAAGCTGGTGATGGGCATTTCTGATCGCATTTATGTGGTGAATCAGGGAACGCCGCTGGCCAACGGTACGCCGGAAGAAGTGCGTAACAACCCGGATGTGATCCGTGCTTATTTAGGTGAGGCGTAACATGGCGAACCCGATTTTAACTTTGCAGGGCGTCAGCGCGCACTATGGCCCGATCCAGGCACTGCATAACATTAATCTGCACATCAGTCAGGGCGAAATCGTGACGCTGATTGGCGCGAACGGCGCGGGTAAAACCACGCTGCTCGGTACGCTGTGTGGCGAACCGCGCGCCACCAGTGGCACCATCACCTTTGATGGCAAAACCATTACCGACTGGCAGACGGCAAAAATCATGCGTGAAGCGATTGCCATCGTACCGGAAGGCCGGCGCGTGTTTTCGCGCATGACGGTGGAAGAGAACCTGGCGATGGGCGGTTTCTTCGCGACGCGTCAGCAGTATCAGGAGCGCATTGAGCGCGTTTATCAGCTGTTCCCCCGGCTGGCGGAGCGCAAAGTGCAGCGCGCCGGCACCATGTCCGGCGGTGAGCAGCAGATGCTGGCGATTGGCCGCGCGCTCATGAGCCAGCCGCGCCTGCTGCTGCTGGACGAGCCGTCGCTGGGTCTGGCGCCGATCATTATCCAGCAGATTTTCGACACCATCGAACAGCTGCGTAAAGAGGGCATGACCATCTTCCTCGTCGAGCAGAACGCCAACCAGGCGCTGAAGCTGGCCGATCGCGGCTACGTGCTGGAGAACGGTCACGTGGTGCTGGAGGATAGCGGTGAAGCGTTGTTATCCAATGAAGCGGTGCGAAGCGCGTATTTAGGCGCCTGACCTGGCTTTGGTCATGACGTTGGTGCGGTGATTTGCCCTCACCCTAACCCTCTCCCGCACGCGGGAGAGGGAACCGTACGGCAGCGTTTTTCAGGCCAGGTTGCTATCCTGGCATCCTCCCGGACTTCTCTCGCCCTGCAGAAGAAGGCATCAGCGCACCGCCTTTTATCCCCCTCTCCCCGTGGGAGAGGGCCGGGGTGAGGGCATCAGCACGCACGGCCTTTCATCTCCCTCTCCCCGTGGGAGAGGGCCGGGGTGAGGGCATCAGCGCGCACTAACCCCGTCATATTCCCGTCATAATCCTGTTATTTTTCCGTCATTTCCTCGTGTCATGTTACTTCGCGAACAAAAAATGCGTGATATCGCGCGCGCCACAAGCACAGGAAACCCTTATGTCCGCTTTTACGCTTCGTCCCCGCCTGATGAGTCTGCTGCTCGGTCTGGCGATCAGCGGTAATGCGCTGGCTGCTACCGAAATCCCTTTCTGGCACTCAATGGAAGGTGAGTTAGGCAAAGAAGTCGATTCTCTGGCACAGCGTTTTAACCAGGCTCACCCGGATTACAAAATCGTTCCGACCTACAAAGGCAACTACGAGCAGAGCCTGGCTGCGGGTATCGCTGCGGTGCGCAGCGGTAAGGCACCGGCCATTCTGCAGGTTTACGAAGTGGGCACCGCCACCATGATGGCCTCTAAAGCCATCGTGCCGGTGCATGAAGTGTTTAAAGACGCCGGCGTGCCGATGGACCCGAAACAGTTTGTTCCTGCGGTTGCCGGTTACTACAGCGACAGCAACGGCCAGCTGATCTCACAGCCGTTTAACAGCTCCACGCCGGTGCTGTACTACAACAAAGACGCGTTCAAAAAAGCCGGTCTTAACCCGGATCAGCCACCGAAAACCTGGCAGGCGCTGGCGCAGGATGCCGCCGCGCTGCGTAAAGCCGGCATGAGCTGCGGCTATGCCAGCGGCTGGCAGGGCTGGATTCAGATCGAAAACTTCAGCGCCTGGCATGGCCTGCCGGTTGCCACCAAAAACAACGGCTTTGACGGTACCGACGCGGTGCTGGAGTTCAACAAACCCGTGCAGGTGCGCCACATCCAGCTGCTGGAAGAGATGAATAAGAAAGGTGATTTCACTTACTTTGGCCGTAAAGATGAGTCGACGTCCAAGTTCTATAACGGCGACTGCGGTATCACCACCGCCTCATCCGGTTCGCTGGCCGACATTAAGCATTACGCCAAATTCAACTTTGGCGTGGGCATGATGCCGTACGATGACACTGTGCCGAACGCACCGCAGAACGCCATTATCGGTGGCGCCAGCCTGTGGGTGATGAAAGGCAAAGATGCAGCGACTTATAAAGGTGCGGCGGAGTTCATGAAGTTCCTCGCCCAGCCGGATATCGCGGCAGAATGGCACCAGAAAACCGGTTATCTGCCGATCACCACCGCGGCTTATGAGCTGACCAAACAGCAGGGCTTCTATGACAAAAACCCGGGCGCGGACATCGCCACGCGGCAGATGCTGAATAAAGATCCGCTGCCGTTCACCAAAGGGATGCGTCTGGGCAACATGCCGCAGATTCGTACCATCGTCGACGAAGAGCTGGAAGGCGTGTGGACCGGCAAACAGTCGCCACAGGCAGCGCTGGACAACGCGGTGAAACGCGGCAACGAACTGCTGCGTCGCTTTGAACAGCAAGTGAAGTAACTCCGTAATGGCGGGATGGACGGGTAAGTCCGTCCCGCTGTCTCATTCTGACGAGCCTGCTATGTCCTCATCATCACGTCCGGTTTTCCGCGCCCGTTTGTTGCCGTATCTGCTGGTGGCACCGCAACTGGCGATCACCGCGATCTTTTTTCTCTGGCCCGCCGGAGAGGCGCTGTGGTACTCGCTGCAAAGCATCGATCCGTTTGGCATCTCCAGCACCTTTGTTGGCCTTGATAACTTCCGCCGCCTGTTCAGTGACGACTACTACCTTGATTCGTTCTGGACCACCCTCGTGTTTAGCGCGCTGGTGACGGTATGCGGCATGACATTCTCGCTGCTGCTGGCGGCACTGGTGGATTACGTTATCCGGCTGAAAAAGCTCTATCAGACGCTGCTGCTGCTGCCCTATGCGGTGGCGCCGGTAGTTGCGGCGGTGCTATGGATGTTCCTGTTCAATCCGGGGCTGGGGCTGTTCAGCCATCTGCTGAACCAGCTTGGCTACAACTGGAACTATGCGCAGAACAGCGGTCAGGCGATGTTCCTGATTGTACTTGCGTCGATCTGGCAGCAAATGAGCTACAACTTCCTGTTTTTCTTTGCCGCGCTGCAGTCCATTCCTAAATCGCTGGTGGAAGCCGCGGCGATTGACGGTGCCGGACCGGTGCGCCGTTTCTTTAATCTGTCGCTGCCGCTGATTACGCCGGTCAGCTTTTTCCTGCTGGTGGTGAATCTGGTTTACGCCTTTTTCGACACCTTCCCGGTGATCGATGCCGCCACCGGCGGCGGGCCGGTACAGGCCACCACCACGCTGATCTACAAAATCTACCGCGAAGGCTTCACCGGACTCGATCTCTCGTCGTCCGCCGCGCAGTCGGTGGTGCTGATGTTGCTGGTTATCGGCCTGACCATTCTGCAATTCCGCTTTGTCGAGCGTAAGGTGCAATACCAATGATTGAAAACCGACGCGGGCTGGATATCTTCGCCCACACGCTGCTGGCGCTGGGGGTGCTGACCATTCTGTTCCCGCTGTACGTGGCGTTTGTCGCCGCGACGCTGGATAACAACGCGGTGTATCAGGTGCCGATGACGCTGGTGCCGGGCCCGCATCTCATCGACAACATCACCCACATCTGGCGCGATGGCGTCAACGGCAGCGCGGCGTTTGGCCTGATGATGCTGAACAGCCTGATCATGGCGCTGGGCATCACCGTGGGCAAAATCACGGTGTCGATGCTCTCGGCGTTTGCGCTGGTGTGGTTTCGCTTTCCGCTGCGCACGCTGTTTTTCTGGCTGATCTTTATCACCCTGATGCTGCCGGTAGAAGTGCGTATTTTCCCGACGGTGGAGGTGATCTCCACGCTGCACATGCTGGACAGTTACAGCGGTCTGACATTGCCGCTGATGGCCTCCGCGACCGCCACGTTCCTGTTCCGCCAGTTTTTTATGTCGCTGCCGGATGAGCTGATTGAAGCGGCGCGCATTGACGGCGCCAGTCCGATGCGTTTTTTCTGGGATATCGTGCTGCCGCTGTCAAAAACCAATCTCGCCGCGCTGTTTGTCATCACCTTTATTTACGGCTGGAACCAGTATCTGTGGCCGCTGCTGATCATCAACGATGCCGGCCTGAGCACTGCCGTGGCGGGGGTGAAAAGTATGATCAACACCAGCGGCGGTCCGACGCAGTGGAACGAAGTGATGGCGGCGATGTTATTAACCCTGATCCCACCGGTGGTGGTGGTGCTTGTGATGCAGCGCGCTTTTGTGCGTGGCCTGGTGGAGAGTGAGAAATAGATGGCAGCGGTAACCCTTCAGACCGTGACGAAATCGTATGACGGCAAAAACCAAATCATTCAGCCGCTGAACATCACCATCAATGACGGTGAATTTATGGTGATGGTCGGCCCATCCGGCTGTGGAAAATCGACGCTGCTGCGCATGGTGGCCGGGCTGGAGCGCGTCACGTCGGGCGATATCTACATCGATGATCGGCGCGTCACCGACATGGAGCCGAAAGATCGCGGCATCGCCATGGTATTCCAGAATTACGCGCTCTACCCGCACATGACGGTGGGAGAAAACATGGCTTACGGCCTGAAGATCCGCGGCATGGGCAAGGAACAGATTACCCAGCGGGTGATGGATGCGGCGCGCAGTCTGGAGCTTGATCACCTGTTGCAGCGCCGTCCGCGCGAGCTCTCCGGCGGCCAGCGTCAGCGCGTGGCCATGGGCCGCGCCATCGTGCGGGAACCGGCGGTGTTTCTGTTTGATGAGCCGCTGTCGAACCTGGATGCGCGCCTGCGCGTGCAGATGCGTCTGGAGCTGCAGCAACTGCACCGCCGGCTGAAAACCACCAGCCTGTACGTCACGCACGATCAGGTTGAAGCCATGACGCTGGCGCAGCGCGTGATGGTGATGAATAAAGGCGTGGTGGAGCAGGTGGGCACGCCGGTGGAGGTGTATGAGCGTCCGGCCAGTCAGTTTGTTGCGTCGTTCATCGGCGCGCCGGCGATGAACCTGCTACCCGGTCAGATCAATAGCGATGGCTCGCGCTTTACGCTCGATGCGCTCAACAGCCTGCCGCTCGGCGCCGGCAAAGCACGATGGGCCAACCGTCCGCTGACGCTCGGCATTCGTCCCGAGCATATTCAGCTCAGCAGTCGTGAGGCCGGCGGTGTGCCGCTGGTGGTGGATACGCTGGAGATCCTCGGCGCGGACAATCTTGCGCATGGCCACATTGGCAACACGCGGCTGGTGGTGCGTTTGCCGCATAGCGAGCGGCCGCAGGCTGGCAGCAGCCTGTGGCTACAACTGCCGCCAGATGCGTTACACTTCTTCGATTCTACCCATGGAAAGCGTCTGGAATGAGTGTAAAAAACTGGCCCTATCCGCACATTGTTGCGCATCGCGGCGGCGGCAAGCTGGCCCCGGAAAACACCCTGGCGGCGATTGATGTCGGCGCGCACTACGGTCATACCATGATCGAATTCGACGCCAAACTGTCACAGGATAAGCAGATTTTCCTGCTGCACGATGACACGCTGGACCGCACCAGCAACGGCTGGGGCGTGGCGGGCGATCTGCCGTGGCAGCAGCTGGCGCAGCTGGATGCCGGCAGCTGGTTTAGCCGTGAATTTGACGGTGAACCGCTGGCATTGCTGAGCGAGGTGGCCGCGCGCTGCCGCCAGCATCAGATGATGGCCAACATTGAGATCAAACCCAGCAGCGGTACAGAGGTGGAAACCGGACGTGATGTGGCGCTGGCCGCACGAACGCTGTGGCAGGGACAAACGGCACCGCTGCTGTCCTCGTTCTCGTACGCGGCGCTGGAAGCGGCGATGCAGGCCGCGCCGGAGCTGCCGCGCGGCCTGCTGCTGGATGAGTGGCACGACGACTGGCAGACGCTTACCGCCGCGCTCGACTGCGTCTCCATCCATTTAAATCATCGCTTACTGGACGCCGGACGCACCGCCGCGCTTAAAGCCGCCGGTCTGCGTATTCTGGTGTATACCGTGAATCAGCCCGCGCGGGCGCGCGAGCTGCTGAGCTGGGGCGTGGATGCCATCTGTACCGATCGCATTGATGCTATCGGCCCGGACTTCCGTTAATTGCCGTACTGCGTTTGTGTATTGCTGTTCTGCTGGCCCGGCTGCGACTGAATCACGCGCTGCCGGGCGCTATCGCGCCGCTCCTGCAGCTTACGCTGCATCTCCTGATTTTGCTGCTGCTGATCCTGACGCAACTGCTGCTGCTGTTGCTGCTGCTGGACCTGCATGCGCGTCTGCATCCGCTGCTGGCTTGGGTTATAGCCGGGTTGATTCGGTTGGTTAGTGTTGTTCAGCATGTTCGCCATGCCGCTCAGCGGCATCAGTGCCGCGATAACAATCAGCCATTTTTTCATGGTGTTCCTCCATCAGTGCGGCCTGCTGTGTGAGGTTGCTCGCCACCCGGCAGCAACCGCCGCAACCATAAGTTTATGCGATATCACAAACCCCAAAACCAGGAGTGCACCTAATTTGGCTTAACTGCTATCTTTTTTACAGTATTTGCAAACACTTGCAGCAATCAATAACAAATGTAAACAACTGAAAGGATGGTGGCGGGATGAGGATACATAACGGTGTGCGCCAGTTCGGCTGGGCGCTTTTAATGAGTTTTACCGTGGTGCAGGGGGCGCAGGCGGCGCCAGCCAGCGCACCGCCGGTGTCATATGGCGTCGACAGTGACACCTTTCACCCGGTGAAAGCGCAGCACGGAATGGTTGCGTCAGTGGACGCCATGGCAACCCGGGTGGGCGTCGATGTCCTCAAACAAGGGGGTAACGCGGTAGATGCAGCGATTGCGGTGGGCTTTGCGCTGGCGGTCACTCA
Organism: Pantoea sp. SGAir0418; assembly: GCF_043529865.1. Taxonomy (NCBI): domain Bacteria; kingdom Pseudomonadati; phylum Pseudomonadota; class Gammaproteobacteria; order Enterobacterales; family Erwiniaceae; genus Pantoea; species Pantoea sp. SGAir0418. The sequence goes on along the minus strand of NZ_CP027911.1, from coordinate 3,682,874 downwards.
CCCGCAGGCGGGTAACCTGGGCGGTGGCGGCTTTATGCTGCTGCGCACCGCTGCCGGCCGCACCACCGCCATTGATTTCCGCGAGATGGCGCCGGCGCGTGCCTCGCGCGATATGTTCCTGGATAAGCAGGGCAACGCGGATAGTAAGTTATCACTCACTTCTCATCTGGCTTCCGGCACGCCGGGAACCGTAGCCGGTTTTGCCCTGGCGGCGCAAAAGTATGGCACGCTGCCGCTCAGCACGCTGCTGGCGCCGGCGATCAAACTGGCGCGCGACGGCATCATCGTTAACGATGCGCTGGCTGACGATCTCGCTACCTACGGTAAAGAGAACCTGATCAACCACGACAACAGTCGCGCCATTTTCTACAAAGCCGACGGTCAGCCTTACCAGAAGGGCGATCGCCTGGTGCAGAAAAACCTCGCGCACAGCCTGCAGCTGATTGCCCAGCAGGGGCCGGATGCGTTCTACAAAGGCAAAATTGCCGATGAGATCGCTGCCGAAATGGCGCAGCACGGCGGACTGATTGGCAAGGCGGATCTGGCGGCCTACCGCGCAGTGGAACGCAAGCCGGTAAGCGGCAGCTACCGTGGCTACGAGGTGTTCTCCATGCCGCCACCGTCGTCCGGCGGCATTCATATCGTGCAGATCCTCAATATCCTGGAAAACTTCGACCTGGCGAAATGGGGCTTCGGCAGCGCGGACGCGATGCAGGTTATGGCCGAAGCGGAAAAATATGCCTACGCCGACCGCTCCGAGTATCTCGGCGATCCCGACTTCGTTAAAGTGCCGCAGCAGGCGCTGACCAGCAAAGCCTACGCCAAAACGCTGGCCCAGCAGATTGATGTCAACAAGGCGCGCCCCTCAGCCGACATCAAGCCCGGCAAGCTGGCACCGTACGAGAGCAATCAAACCACCCACTTCTCGGTGGTGGATAAAGACGGCAACGCGGTGGCGGTGACTTACACGCTGAATACCTACTTTGGCAGCGGCGTGGTGGCCGGTAACAGCGGCATTCTGATGAACAATGAAATGGATGATTTCTCTGCCAAGCCGGGCACGCCAAACGTCTATGGCCTGGTGGGCGGTGAGGCGAACGCGATTCAGCCGGCCAAACGTCCGCTGTCATCGATGTCGCCAACCATTGTGGCGAAAGACGGTAAAACCTGGCTGGTGACCGGCAGCCCGGGCGGCAGTCGGATTATCACCACCGTGCTGCAAATGGTGGTGAACAGTATCGATTTCGGCATGAACGTGGCGGAAGCCACCAATGCGCCGCGCTTCCACCATCAGTGGCTGCCGGATCAGCTGCGCGTCGAGAAGGGCTTCAGCCCGGATACGCTGCGTCTGCTGGAAGCAAAAGGTCAGCATGTCAAAGTGCTGCCGGCGATGGGCAGCACGCAGAGCATCATGATTGGCCCGGACGGCATGCGTTACGGCGCATCCGACCCGCGCTCGGTGGATGATTTGAGTGCCGGGTATTAACGTCGCGCAATAAATTGCGCCGCTACCTCACCGTGCACCGGCCGGTAGCGGCGCGATTCATCGCGCATTCCCTTTCAGACGCGCCATGTAGTGCGTATCGATCATCTGGCCGTCGCGGACCGCGAAACCTCTGGCGGTACCTTCAATCTCAAAACCAAACTGCTGATACAAACCCATGGCCTGGTAATTATCCGCAAATACCGTCAGTTCAATCCGCGTGACCTGCAGCCAGTTGTCGCACAGATCCACCATCGCCGCCATCAGCGCTTTACCCACGCCGCGCCGATGGAATGCCGGATCAACGCCCATGCCGATAGTGGCGCAGTGACGGCGGCGTGCCACCGCCATAACTTCCAGCGTCAGCTGACCGACAACCTGCCCGTCAATACAGGCCACCAGCATGGTGACATGGGGACGGGGATTCGCGAGCCGCTCCTGCCAGAGTGACGGTGTCTGATACGGCAGATGCAGCGTGCCCGCCTGGGTTTCCGGCTGGCTATAGATACGCGTCAGAACGGCGGCATCTTCGGGCGTTGCGTGACGAACAGTAACCTGACTCATAAAGCAGCTCCTTGCACTCAGTGAATGAAATCCCCTTTAACATCAGGGAATTCGCGCGCAACGTCAACGGTAAAAAAAACAGGAAAGGGCTTTACAGACGCGAATGATAATGATTATTATTGTCAACGCGAATCCGGCTGCGTCTCCTGACAAACCGGGTAAGCACGACATTGCTCACATTGCTTCCAGTGTTTCTTAGCCAGCTCGGGTGCTGGCTTTTTTTTTGCCTGTGCCTCAGCCGAACCCCGTCCTCAGCACTTTATCCCTCTTCTCCTTCCGTGGCCGCAACGGCATAACATGACAAAAAAATGATAAACTCAGCGTATCTCTGACCTCAGGCGCACACGATGAAGAAGAAAAGACCGGTATTACAGGATGTTGCCGATCGCGTCGGCATCACAAAAATGACCGTCAGCCGCTACCTGCGGAACCCCGATCAGGTCTCTGCGGCGCTGCGCGACAAAATCGCCGTGGCGCTGGATGAACTCGGCTATATCCCCAACCGTGCGCCCGACATGCTCTCTAACGCCACCAGCCGCGCGATTGGCGTGCTGCTGCCCTCGCTCACCAACCAGGTGTTTGCCGACGTGCTGCGCGGCATTGAAACCGTGACCGATGAAGCGGGCTATCAGACGCTGGTGGCGCACTTCGGCTATAACCCGCACAAAGAGGAGCTGCAGCTGCGTTCGCTGCTGGGCTGGAACATTGATGGCGTGATCCTTACCGAACGTTCCCACACGCCGGGCACGCTGCGCATGCTGGAAGTGGCGGGCATTCCGGTGATCGAAATGATGGATTGCGTCACGCCGTGCCTTGATATGGCCGTGGGCTTCGACAACGTCGAGGCGGCGCGGCAGATGACGCATGCTATCCTCAGGAAAGGCCATCGTCATACCGTTTACCTGGGCGCGCGCCTTGATGAGCGTACGCTGCAAAAGCAGCAGGGCTACGAACAGGCGATGCGCGAAGCCGGGCTGACGCCACACAGCGTCATGATGGAAGATGCCTCCTCCTTCAGCGCCGGTGCCCAGCTGCTGCGTGAGGCGCAGAAGCGCTATCCGCACACTGACAGCCTGTTCTGTACCAATGATGACCTGGCGGTAGGCGCGATGTTTGAGTGCCAGCGCCAGGGGTTGCGCGTGCCGGAGCAGATGGCGATCGCCGGCTTTCACGGCCACGACATCACGCAGGTGGTCAATCCGCGGCTGGCTACGGTGCTGACGCCACGCGAACGCATGGGGCGTGAATCAGCCGCCATGCTGCTGGCGCGGATTGGCGGCGATCGCAGCGTGACCGCGCCGCTGGATGTCGGTTTTGAGATTGCCGAAGGTGGCAGCATCTGATTTTGGCGATTTTTTGAGTCAGTTCACACTTTCGTGCTTTTCCGCCTGACAAGGGTTGCCAGCGTCTGAGCGCGCTCGGACAATGGCAATCAAAATTGTTATCGGTAACATTGGCAGCTTAACCTGCCGGAGCGCAAAACCATGACCACGCCATCTCCATCGCACCACGTCTTTATCCTGATGGGTGTTTCCGGCAGCGGAAAGTCTGCCGTCGCCAATCAGGTGTCTCATCAGCTCAGCACCGCGTTTCTGGATGGTGATTTCCTGCATCCGCGCAGCAACATCACCAAAATGGCGGAAGGCCATCCGCTGAACGACGACGATCGCCAGCCGTGGCTGCAGGCGCTGAATGATGCGGCGTTCGCGATGCAGCGCACCCAGGCGATCTCGATCATCGTCTGTTCAGCGCTGAAAAAGTCCTATCGCGACATCCTGCGTCAGGGCAACCACAACCTGAAATTCATCTATCTGAAGGGCGATTTTGCCACCATTGAGTCTCGTCTCAAGGCGCGCAAAGGCCACTTCTTCAAACCGCAGATGCTGGTGACACAGTTTGAAACCCTGCAGGAACCGGGTGCCGACGAGCCGGATGTGCTGGTTGTCGATATCAATCACTCACTGGATGAGGTAGTTGCGGCCACGGTTGCGACCATCGAGGGCGCAATCAACAAGGGTTAGTCATGAGTACCGCAACGCTGGTGTTAACCGCAGCAGGCTCTGTCCTGCTGCTGCTGTTTTTGGTGATGAAAGCGCGTATGCACGCCTTTGTCGCCCTGATGTTAGTGTCGATGGGTGCCGGTCTGTTCTCCGGTATGCCGCTGGATAAAATTGCCGAGACCATGCAAAAAGGCATGGGCGGCACGCTCGGCTTTCTCGCCATTGTGGTGGCGCTGGGCGCCATGTTCGGCAAAATTCTGCATGAAACCGGTGCGGTCGATCAGATCGCCATTCGCATGCTGAAAACCTTTGGCGAGCGGCGCGCGCACTATGCGATGGGCATTGCCGGGCTGATCTGTGCGCTGCCGCTGTTCTTTGAAGTGGCCGTGGTGTTGTTGATCAGCATCGCCTTCGCCGTGGCACGCCGTACCCACGATAATCTGGTCAAACTGGTGATCCCGCTGTTTGCCGGCGTCGCCGCCGCGGCGGCCTTTTTGCTGCCCGGACCGGCACCGATGCTGCTGGCGGCGCAGATGCACGCTGACTTTGGCTGGATGATCCTGCTGGGGCTGTGCGCGGCGATTCCCGGCATGCTGATTGCCGGTCCGCTGTTTGGCAACCTGATTGCGCGCCATGTGACGTTCAGCGCGCCGCCGGAAGATCATCAGCCGGACGTCAGCGAGGGCCAGCTGCCGTCGTTTGGCTTTAGCCTGTCGCTGATTCTGTTCCCACTGCTGCTGGTCGGGCTGAAAACCATCGGCGCGCGCTTTACCACACCGGATTCACGTCTGTATGCGTGGCTGGAGTTTATCGGCCATCCGTTTACCGCCATCCTGCTGGCGCTGCTGGTGGCGATTTACGGCCTGGCTTACCGTCAGGGCATGGATAAAGAGAAGGTGATGCAGGTATGCGGCAGCGCGCTGCAACCGGCGGGGATTATTCTGCTGGTGATTGGCGCGGGCGGCGTGTTCAAACAGGTGCTGGTGGATTCCGGCGTTGGCCCGGTGCTGGGCCACGCGCTGACCGGTGCCGGCATGCCGATTGCGCTGGCCTGTTTTATTCTCTCCGGCGCGATTCGGGTGATTCAGGGCTCGGCCACGGTGGCCTGTTTAACCACCGTCGGGCTGGTGATGCCGGTGATTGAACCGTTGCATTACAGCGGTGCGCAGCTGGCGGCGCTGTCGATCTGCATTGGCGGCGGCTCGATTATTATCAGCCACGTCAACGATGCCGGTTTCTGGCTGTTCGGCCGCTTCACCGGTGCCACCGAAGGCGAGACGCTGAAGACCTGGACGCTGATGGAGACGATTCTCGGCACCACCGGCGCCATCGTCGGGATGATCGCGTTTAGTTTGTTGTCGTAAATTGCCTGGTGCGCATGAATGCGCACCCTACAACGGCCGGTCGGTTTTACAGGGTCGCCATTCATGGCGACCTTAAAATTAATCCACCTCGCGCTCATCGTCCGGCTGGTCCAGTACGGTGTACGCTACCGCGCAGAACAGCGAATTCAGGCGCTTCATATCTCCCAGCAAACCTAAATGCAGCGAACTGGTTTCGATGCTTTGCACATTCTGCCGGTGCAGGCGCTCGACGTGGGCGTGGGAATAACGGCGAATCAGGATGCGGAAACGGTGCTTGGCACGGCGCAGGCGCTTCGCGCTGGTGACGTCGTGCGACAGAAACACCGACAGGCTCAGGCGCAGGTTGCTTAACACCTGCTCCTGCAGCGAATTCAGCTCTTCCAGCCCTTCCGGCGAAAACGCCCGGCGCGCCTGCAGCGATTTGTCCGCTACGTCGGCGCTCATGCGTTCGATAATGTCGCCTGCCTGCTCCAGATTCAGCGCCATCTCAATCACCTCGGCCCAGCGGCGTGAATCCTCTTCCGCCAGATCCTCCTTCGGCATGCGCGCCAGATAGAGCTTAATGGCGGTGTACAGCACATCCACATCATCATCCAGCCGCCGCACCGCGCGCTCCTCGCGCAGTTCGCCCATCACCACCTTGTTGAAGCTCTCCAGCATCTGCTCCACCACATCGCCAATGCGCAGCGTCTCCCGCGCCGCGTTGGCCAGCGCCAGCGCCGGGGTATCCAGCGCGCTGCTGTCGAGGTGCTTAGGTTTAAGATGGGTCTGGTTTTCCGCATCGTCGGCGATCATGCGGCGGCACAGGCGCGCCATCGGTTCGGCAAACGGCACCATCACCAGACAGCGCACCAGGTTGTAGAACACGTGGAAGAAGATCACCATCTCTTCATCGTTAACCGGCAGCTTATCCAGCAGGTCGGCGATGTAATCGACAAACGGCAAAATAACGATGCTGCCAATCAGCTTGAACAACAGGCTGCCGAGCGCCACCCGCTTGCCGGCAGCATTGGATCCGCTGGCGTTGATCATTGCCAGCAAGCCGCTGCCGAGGTTAGCGCCAATTACCAGACACAGCGCCACTTTGAACGAGATAACGCCGGTGGCGGTCAGCGTGGCGGTAATCAGCACCGCAGCCAGGCTGGAGTAGCTGATGATGGCGAATACCGCGCCAATCAGCGCATCCAGCATGATATCGCCGGTCAGCGTCGAGAACAGCACCTGCACGCCGGCGGCCTGGGTAATGGGTTTGGCGGCGGCGACAATCAGCTGCAGCGCCAGCAGAATCAGCCCGAGGCCGATGGCCGCGCGTCCGATCTGACCGGCGCGCGTCTGTTTGCGGCTGAGGAAAAATACCACGCCAAAAAAGATAAACAGCGGCGACAGCCAGGAGAGATCGAAGGTCAGGATGCGCGCCATGATGGCGGTACCGACGTCGGCACCCAGCACCACCACCAGCGCGGGCGTCAGGCTGACCAGATTCTGCGCCACAAACGACGTGACTAATAACGTGGTGGCGTTACTGCTCTGCACCAGCGCGGTAACGCCAATCCCGGCAAGAAACGCCATCGGTTTTTTTTCCACGCTGCGGCTTAACACGCGACGCAGATCGGCACCGTACACGCGCATCACGCCGGTGCGGACAATGTGGGTGCCCCATACCAGCAGGGCGACGGCGGAGAGAAGGTTAAGCAGGGTTAGCACGAATAAAGGCTCCTATGCGCCAGGCAGAAAACAGGCGGCTGCCTGCCTGGCGATAAGCACAGCCGATAAATACCTGCGTCGCGCTGCGTTGCCAATTTTTCGTTTAATTTAAGCGACCTGGCGCAACGTCGACATCTCTAACTGTAGTCCAATCTGCATGCCGGCGGGGTGTAAATCTGCCACGCTGCGGTTGAGCACATCGACGGACAACTCGACCTGATTCGCCAGCACGCGATAGCGGATCACGTTCCCGAGCAGGCTATGGCTGAGAATGGTGGCCGCGATGCCCGCCTGCGGTGCGCACAGCAGGATGGATTCCGGACGAATCGCCACCTGGCCGCTGAACGGCTGGCCGGTCAGCTGCGTTGCCTGTTCGGCGCTCAGCAGGTTGTAGTTACCAATAAAGCCCGCGGCGAACAGATCCACCGGCTGGGTATAGAGCGTTTCCGCGTTGCCGTTTTGCACAATGCGACCGCGATTCATCAGCACAATACGGTCCGACAGCGTCAGCGCCTCTTCCTGATCGTGGGTGACAAAAATGGTGGTCAGCTTCAGCTCCTGCTGAATGTGGCGAATCTGCTCGCGCAGATGGCGGCGAATGCGGGCGTCCAGCGCCGACAGCGGTTCATCCAGCAGCAGCAGACGCGGCCGCGTCACCAGCGAACGTGCCAGCGCCACGCGCTGACACTGGCCGCCCGACAGCTGGTGCGGATAGCGGCGCGCGAAGTCGGTCAGCTCCACCAGCGCCAGCGCTTCCATCACGCGTTGCTGAATCTCACCGGCGGCCAGTTTCTGCATCTTCAGGCCAAACGCGACGTTCTTCTCCACCGTCATATTGGGAAACAGCGCATAGCTCTGGAACACCATGCCAATGGTGCGCTTTTGTGGCGGCAGCGGCACCAGATCCTGGCCCTGCAGCAGAATGGTGCCGCTGTCGACATCGGTCAGGCCGGCGATGCAGCGCAGCAGCGTTGACTTGCCGCAGCCGCTCGGGCCGAGCAGGGTGACAAACTCACCTTCGTCGGCGCTGAAATCGATGTTTTCAAAAATGGTGGTCGGGCCGTAGCTTTTATTCAGTTGGGTAACGTTCAGGTAACTCATGGTCAGCCTCGTTCAGGATTGAGGGCATTGGCCAGCCAGGTGACCAGCAGGACAACCGCAAAATAAGAGATCACCAGCGCGCTGGTGAAATGCCCGCTGCCGTTGCGCATGTTGTAGAGATAAACCTGCAGCGTTTCATAGCGGGTGCCGACCAGCAGGTTAGCAAAGACAAACTCACCAATCAGAAAGGAGAAGGAGAGCAGCACGGCAATGAACACCCCTTTGCGCAGATTTGGCAGCACCACAAACAGGGCTGCCTGCCAGGTGCTGGCGCCCAGCAGATGAGCCGCGTCAATCAGCTCTTTCAGGTTGATGGCCTGCATATTGTTGGCAATGGCGCGGTAGATAAACGGCAACGCAATGGTGAAGTAACAGCCGATGAGAATCCATGGCGTGCCGGTCAGCATCAGCGGGCCCGAGGAGTAGAGCTGCAGCAGCCCGACCGACGAGACTACCGGCGGCACGGCAAACGGCATCAGAATCAGCACGTTCATCACCGCGTCCAGTTTTGGATAGTAGTAAGCGATTACAAACATCGCAGGCAGCACCAGCAGCAGGGAGAACAGCAGCGCACCCACGCAGATCAGCAGTGAATGACCGAGCGCGGTGAGGAAGCGCGGATCGCTCCACAACTGCGTCAGCCACTTCAGGGTAAAGCCCTGCGGCAGAATGGTATCGCTCCACTCACTGGAGATGCCGTACAGCAGCGTCGCCAGCAGCGGTGCGGCGAGCACAATCAGCAGCAGCCAGACAATCAGGCGATGGTAGAGTTTTTCGACGCGAGACATGTCAGGACTCCTGTACGCGGGCATGCAGATAGCTGCGACGCACCAGATACTGCTGCACCACGGTAATCAGCGCCATAATCAGCACCAGCAGCATCGCCAGCGCGCCGCCGGTATTGGGATCGAGCGAGATATCGCCTGACACCAGCGCGGCGATGCGCACCGGCACCACGTTGAAGTTGCCGGTGGTCAGCGCGTAAATGGTGGCGTAGGCGCCCAGCGCGTTGGCCAGCAAAATCACAAAGGTGCCGAGCAGCGCCGGAAACAGAATCGGCAGGCCGATGTGCCACCAGTAGCGCCAGCGGCTGGCACCAAGCAGTGCCGCCGACTCTTCCCAGTCTTTCCGCAGCCCGTCAAACGCCGGGTAGAGCAGCAGAATACCGAGCGGAATCTGGAACCAGGTGTAAACCAGCACCATGCCGTCGCGCGAAAACAGCTTAAAGCTGTCCAGCCAGCCGTAGTGGCGCAGCAGCAGCGTCAGGCAGCCGTTCAGTCCGAGCAGGATGACAAAGGCGAAGGCCAGCGGCACGCCGGCGAAGTTGCTGGTCATATTGGTGAACGACAGCAAAAAGCGCTGAAAACGCCCGGTGCCGAGCTTGTGCAGCGAATAACCGGCAAGCAGCGCGATCAGCAGGCCGTAAACGCTCGACCACAGCGAAATATCCAGCGACAGGCGAAAAGCCTGCAGGTAGAACGGTGAAGTGAGGATATCGCTGTAGTTATCGATGCCCCAGCGCTCATTGATATCGCTCCAGAAGCTGTTGATGGCAATCCACAGCAGCGGCGCGAGCTGGAAGGCGATCCAGAACAGCACGAACGGCAGCAGCAACAGCGAGGCCAGGGTTTTGCCCTTCATCAGCGCGGCTCCGCCAGCAGACCGCGACACAGCGGTTTGTCGTGCGGGACGCCGAGCAGGGTGCAGACGGTGCCGCACAGGTCGGTTTGCTGCGGCTCCAGGTCGGGCTGCAGCGAGAAGCCGCGGCCAAAAACAAACAGCGGCACCTGCGTCTCTTCCGGCAGAATACCGCCGTGCGAGCGATCGTCGTTCATGCCGTGGTCGGCGGTGACAATCACCTGATAACCGGCGGCCAGCCAGCCGGGCATCCACTGCGACAGATAGCCATCCGCCATTCGTGCCCGGTTACGATACTGCGGTGATGACAGGCTGTGCTTGTGCCCGGCATCGTCGATGTTCATTGGGTGAATCAGCAGGAAATCGGGATCGTGCTGCAGGCGCAGGCTTTCGGCATCCTCGAACAGATGCGAGTCGGGGTAACCGTCGTCCCAGTAGAAATGGCCGTACTGAATCGGCAGGTCGGGCGCGTTAGTGTGGCGATCGCGCGCGGCGTTGAACGGCGAGTGGTTATACAGTTCGCTCACCCAGTGATAAGCGGCAGCGGCGGTAGTGAGTCCGGCATCGCGCGCATAGTGGAAGATGCTGCGCTGATTGCTCAGGCGATTGACGCCGTTGTGAATGATGCCGCTGCGCACCGGTGGAATGCCGGTCAGAATGCATTCGTACAGCGGACGTGACAGCGACGGCAGTTCGCAGGTCAGCGTGTAATAGTGGCCGTTGCCCTGTTTGCATTCGGCAAACAGATAGCCCATGGCGTGCTGCGCCACCTGATTACTCAGCCCATCGAGTACCACCAGGATTGTTTTCATCCCCGCTCCCTCAGGTGCGCATGAATGCGCACTCTGTAAAAATTGGTGATAGGTAGCGGCGCAATGTATTGCGCATTGCCGGAAAACGGATGCGCGATACGTCGCGCCGCTACGGTATGTGCGACTGGCAAAACGTCTGCATTACTGCTTCATGTTAATAACCACATTCTCCTGCCACAGACGCGGCAGCAGTTTTGAGGTCTTATCCCAGGCAGCCTGGTCTTTGATCGGACGGGCATTTTTATATTCCGACTGCGGCAGCAGTTTGGCCTGCACGTCCGCCGGCAGCGTTAAATGCTCGGCGCGAATCGGGCGCGCATAGCCTTTCGCCAGGTTTATCTGGCCCTCATCCGACAGAATGTATTCACGCGCCAGCTTCGCCGCGTTCGGGTGGCGGGCGTATTTGTTGATAATGGTGGTGTAGCCAGAAGTCACGGACCCGTCCGACGGAATCACCACTTCGTAGCGATTTTTATCAATCTGGTCGCGGTAGTTCAGACCGTTGAAGTCCCACACCACGGCGACCTGAATCTCACCTTTTTCGATGTTGGCGATCACCGGATCGGTCACGCCAAGGCGGCCCTGTTTCGCCAGCTCGCCAAAGAACGCCAGCGCCGGCTTGATGTTCTTCTCGTCACCGCCCAGCGCATAGCTGGCGGCGAGGACGCCGTTTGCCGCCTGAGCAGCCGTGCCGACGTCGCCGATAGTGACCACATACTTACCTTTTTTCAGATCGGCCCAGCTGTGCGGTGCGTCTTTCACCTGCTGCTTGTCGATCAGGAAAGCGATGGTGCCGGTGTAGGCCAGCATCCAGTTGCCATCGGCGTCTTTCGCCCATGCCGGAATCTGATCCCAGTGGGTGGGTTTGTAGGGTTGCGCCACGCCTTTGGCGACGGCAATCGGACCGAAAGCGGCGCCCACGTCGCCGATATCGGCGCTGGCGTTATCCTGCTCGGCGGCAAACTTCGCCAGCTCCTGCGCCGAAGACATATCGGTATCGCTGTGCTTGAGACCGTATTTGGTGCTGAGATCGTTCCAGGTATCTTTCCAGTTGGCCCAGGTGTCAGGCATACCGACGCTGTTAACCTGGCCTTCGGCGCGCGCGGCTTTTTCCAGCGCGGCAACATCGTTATCGGCGGCCTGCGCGGCGGGCAGCGCAAGCAGAACGGCACTGGCTACTACAGAAGAGATAAACGCTTTCATCTCGGTTGCTCCGGGTGTAAGTTGTGGGTCGTCGTGGTCTAGTCCAGCAAGAACCGAGCCAATGTAGCCCGGATAGATGAAGGTTTTATGACCGGGGTGTTGAAATGGGATGTGGCGCGTCGTTCCACATGCGGTTACAGCGCGCTAAAGCGTGGGATGTGCCTTGTCACATTGTAGTCATCGAACTGTCATAGTGCAGATTTGCCCCAAAATGAGGCTGAAAAAAATGTCGTCGAAAACCGCAGATGTGATCGCCGCCGCACTATGCGAACGGATTGAAAACGGAGAGTTTGTCACCAGACGATTGCCGGCCGAGCGCGCGTTGAGCGAGCAATATTCCACCACGCGCATCACGCTTCGTGAAGCGCTTGGCCTGCTGGAAGCGCAGGGCGTCATCTACCGCGAACTGCGGCGCGGCTGGTTTATTGCGCCGCCGCGCCTCATCTATAACCCGGCACATCACAGCCACTTTCACGCCATGGCGCTGCAGCAGGGGCGCATTGCCAGCACTGAGGTGATGGAGGCGCGCGAGGTGCCGGCGCAGCTGGCAATTGCGCGTCATCTGCAACTGCTGGAAGGCGATCAGGTGTACCGCATTCGCCGCCTGCGCCGCATTGATGGCCGCGCGGTGCTGTACGTCGAGCATTACCTCAATCCGGCCTTCTTTCCCGGTCTGCTGCGTGAAGATCTCACCCGCTCGCTGACCGATCTGTATGACCAGCGCTACGGCATTCACTACGGCGGCGCACGGTTTACCATTGTGCCCGGTCCGCTTCCGGCGCGGGCGGCGCCCGCACTGAACGTGGCGAGCGGTACGCCCGGCCTGCTGATTACGCGTATCAACCGTGACCAGCATAAGCGGGTGATTGACTGCGACTGCGAGTACTGGCGTTATGACGCGCTGTGCGTTGATGTTGAGGTGTGATGTATTGTGATTTAGATCACATTACAGCATGATAGCGCCAGAAGAATCTCGTCATCTGAGGCGCAAAATAATGACAACAAAACCAGCGGCGGGGCAGCTTATTGCTTCGGTATTACAGTGGGTACTGAACATTGGCCTGGTGATTCTGGCCGTTATTCTGGTGGTGTTTCTCGGTAAAGAGACCATTCACCTGGCGAATGTGCTGTTCAGCACCGGTGAGCAGGCGTCCTCGTATCTGCTGATCGAAGGCATTGTGATCTACTTTCTCTATTTCGAGTTTATCGCGCTGATTGTGAAGTACTTTCAGTCCGGCTATCACTTTCCGCTGCGCTACTTCGTCTATATCGGCATCACGGCGATTATTCGTCTGATCATTGTCGACCATAAAAATCCTTTCGATACGTTGTGCTACTCGGCGGCCATTTTGATTCTGGTGGTGACGCTGTGGCTGGCCAACAGTAACCGCCTGAAACGCGAGTAATTCCTCCCGCGACGCCAGCGTGGCACAAGCAGATGTGTCACGCTGAGCGCGGTGCGCTACACTAGGGCAACTTTTTTACCGGAGATGTCCTGATGTCGCATGACGCGCTGCGCCAGTTACGCGCACTGCACTGGCTGCCAGCCTCTTCCCCGTTACTTTCACCGCCGCTGCTTGACTGGCTGCTGGAAGAAGACTCAATGACACGCCGCTTTGAGCAGCATTGTCAGCAGGTTACCGTACAACTGCTGCGGGAAGCGTTCATTACCGCCGATGAGATGCCGCAGGAAGCAGCGTTTCTGCCTGCCGACACGCGCTTCTGGTTGCGTGAAATCGTGCTGTGCGGTGACAATGAACCCTGGCTGATTGGCCGTACCGTGGTGCCGGAGAGCACGCTGAACGGCCCGGAACAGATGCTGCAAAATCTCGGCACGCGACCGCTGGGACGCTACCTGTTTGCCTCCTCGACGCTGAGCCGTGATTTTATCGATCCGGGCCAGATTGATGACCTGTGGGGACGCCGCTCGCGGCTGCGCCTGTCCGGCAAACCGCTGCTGTTAACTGAACTGTTTTTACCGGCGTCGCCGCTGTACCGCGCGCTGAAGCAAGGATAACGCCCCGTGCAAAAGACTTTAACCATGAGCAAATGGCAGGCCTATAGTCGCCTGATGCGTATTGATAAACCGATTGGCACGCTGCTGCTGCTGTGGCCGACACTGTGGGCGCTGTGGCTGTCCGGCATGGCGATTCCGCCGCTGTCGGTGCTGCTGGTGTTCGTCCCTGGCGTGTTTGTGATGCGTGCGGCGGGCTGCGTGATCAACGATTATGCCGACCGTAACGTCGACGGCCACGTGAAACGCACCGCCGCGCGACCGTTAGCCAGCGGCGCGGTAACGGAGAAAGAGGCGAAGCTGCTGTTCGCTGGCCTCGGTCTGCTGGCGTTCCTGCTGGTGCTGACCATGAACCGCATGACCATTCTGCTGTCATTTGGCGGGCTGGCGCTGGCGTGGGTTTATCCCTTTATGAAACGCTATACCCATCTGCCGCAGGTGGTGCTGGGCGCGGCGTTTGGCTGGGCGATTCCGATGGGCTGGGCGGCGGTTAGTGAGTCCTTACCCTTTGTCTGCTGGCTGGTGTTTCTCGCCAATATTTGCTGGACGGTGGCTTATGACACCCAGTACGCCATGGTTGACCGCGACGACGATCTGAAGATTGGCGTGAAATCCACGGCGATTCTTTTTGGGCGTTACGACAAGCTGATTATCGGGTTGTTACAGCTGGCCGCGCTGGGCCTGATGGCACTGGTGGGCATTTTACTGCATCTGAACGGTGCGTTTTACTGGTCGCTGCTGCTGGCGGGCGGGCTGTTTGTGCATCAGCAGAAACTGATTGCCGGGCGTGAACGTGAGCTGTGCTTCCAGGCATTCCTTAACAACAACTACGTTGGTCTGGTGCTGTTTATTGGCGTGCTGCTTAATACCCAGCCGTTTGTTGCGCTGTTCTGATGACGGGATGATTAACCCCGGCGGCGCGCCGGTCGTCGCAGTGGGAAGCGCGTTCTTTTCGCGCCTGAATCTGACAATAAAAACCGCGGCGCAATCTGGCGTGTGACAGATGCGCCGCGGTTTTCAGTCGTCCATTAGTCGTGCGCCACGGCACTCTCAATGGTCAGACGGACATCGCTGGTGACCAGTTCGGCCAGCATCTGCCACATCATATTGGTACGTTCAGCATCCGCATCACCGGAATCACTGATATAGCCTTCATCACGCAGCGACAGCACCAGCGCGGTAAAGACTGCCTTGTCGAAGAACTCCGGCGCATTGATACCGTGCAGCACTGACAGACGCTGAGCCAGCGTGCGGCTCTCTTTCTCCAGCGTGCCACGGTTAATGGTCGGCTTGGCGCTGAGAATGGCGAAGGTGATGGCGAAACGCTGCAGCGTTTCACGAATCCCGGCCGCCAGCAGCTGCAGCGTACGGTAACGCGCCGCACTCATTTTCAGCTGGCCTTCCTGTACGGTGATCAGCCCCTGCCGCGCCATTTCGGCGCAGAGCGCATTCAGCAGGGCTGGCAGTTCGGCACTGTCCCAGCGCAGGAACAGTTCGCTCTTCAGCATCGGATAGACCAGGCTGACCTGGCGCAGCAGTTCCGCCTCGCTGATCTCCCGATGCTGCTGCACGATAGCGGCAATCAGCGACGGCATCACCAGCATATGGTGGATGTTGTTGCGATAGTAGGTCATCAGCACCGCCTGCTCGCGCGGCAGAATGATGATCTCGCCAATACTGTCCTGCTCGGTCTCGAACTTGTTCATGCCCATGGCGTGATCGAGCAGCGCTTCAGCGCTGAGATCCGGCACGGTTGACTCGGGTGAGTACGGCACATTGCGCAGCAGCTGGGTGTAGCACTCCAGCTGTTCCGTCAGCTGTTCACGCGTCAGCGAACGCTGGCGCGATGCCAGCAGCGCGGTCACGCACAGGTTCATGGCGTTGGCCGCGCCGGCTTCGTTGATGCGTACCATCAGACGTGCCGCGATATCGTTCACTACCGGCGTCATCCACGCCGGACGCTGAGGATCGATAGGGTCAATCGCGTCGCGCCACTCCGGAACCTGTTTGTTAAGATAGTTAACCAGCGACAGCGGCTCACCGAAGTTCACATAGCCCTGACCGAGGTTACGCAGCTTGCGCAGGCCGCGCACCATCTGCATGAAGCCCTCTTTCTCTTTCGCGGCACCGCGCAGCTCTTTGGCATAAGTGCCGACTTCCATCACGTGCTCATAACCGATGTAGATCGGCACAAAGGTGATAGGACGGCTGCCGCCGCGCAGCAGCGCCTGTAACGTCATCGACAGCGTGCCGGTTTTCGGGTCGAGCAGACGGCCAGTACGTGAGCGCCCGCCCTCAACAAAATACTCAACCGAATAGCCGCGGCTGAACAGCTCGCCCAGATACTCGCGGAACACCGTGGAGTAGAGCTTGTTGCCTTTAAAGGTACGACGAATAAAGAAGGCACCGAGGCGACGGAAAATCGGTCCGGCTGGCCAGAAGTTGAGATTGATACCGGCAGCAATATGCGGCGGCACCAGGCCCTGATGATAGAGCACGTAGGACAGCAGCAGATAATCCATGTGGCTGCGGTGGCAGGGCACGTAAACAATTTCGTGACCATCCTGCGCCAGCTGGCGCACGCGTTCGCCGCCGTGCACGTTAATGCCCTGATAGAGCCGACTCCACAGCCAGCCCATCACACGGTCAGTCACGCGGATCGCTTCGTACGAGAAATCCGCCGCCACTTCTTCCATCATTTCGATGGCGTTCTGCTGGGCTTTTTCATGCGAAATCTTCTTGCTGCGCGCTTCGTCTTCAACCGCTTTCTCAATCGCTTTGGACTGCAGCAGCTTGTTGAACAGATCCTGGCGTGCCGGCAGACGCGGGCCGACGGCTGCCAGCCGCTGGCGGGCAAAATGAATGCGCGCGACACGTGCCAGCTTCTGCGCGATCGACTGATCGGTACCGTGTTCGGTGGCCATCTGACGCAGTGAAACCGTGGGCGAGAAGCGGACAAAGCTGTCGCGACCGTGCCACAGGATGGCAAAGAACTTCTGTATACCGTTAAGAATACGCAGATGTGGCGTCGGTTCGCCCTGAATTTCACGGCCTGGCGCACGGCCAAACATCACGGAAACCGGCAGCATCTGTACGTCCAGCGCCGCATTGTTGCGGTGCAGATCGAGGTAGTCATGGAAAAGCTTGACCGACTCCGGGTTCGCCACGAAATAGGGGAAGACGCGTGGCCCATCGTGAATAAATACGTGGCGCGGCAGCAGGGTGCCGTCAATCTCCAGCGGTGCCAGCGGATCCGGCAGATCGTGCTTCAGGCACTGTGCGCGTAGCGTGAGCAGGTCCGCCTTTGAATCATAAGGCAAAACATACATCACCGGACGGGTCGGATCGATACCGTGTTCCGAGATCGGATCGGTCGGAATGACCTTACTTTTTACCAAAATAGAGAGTGGTAAATTCAACAATTTGTAATAGAGTTTACGCCAACCTGACATAGACAACTTGAAGCCTCTTGTTAGCAAAGCGCGGCAAGCATACCAGAAAGTGCGGCGAAGATCTGTGGCTGTGCCACCTCGCGCGCCCAGACATTGACGTCAAAAACAGTTAAGGGTTCCACAACATGGCAAATAACGTCACCGGTTTCCTGAGAATCATTAAAGCCGCCGGTTATTCCTGGCAGGGGCTGCGCGCTGCCTGGCAGCATGAAGCCGCTTTTCGCCAGGAGGCGATTGCCGCACTGGTCGCGGTTGCCATTGCCTGCTGGCTGGATGTCGATGCCATCACGCGTGTGTTGCTGATTGGCTCGGTGGTGCTGGTGGTCATTGTTGAGATCCTTAATAGTGCCATCGAAGCCGTGGTGGACCGCATCGGTCAGGAGCGCCATCCGCTGGCAGGACGCGCCAAAGACATGGGCTCGGCGGCGGTACTGCTGGCTATCTTACTGGCTCTGTTTGTCTGGATCGCGCTGCTTTGGTCGCATTTGCGATAAACATTCCACATTCATCAAGCCGCTGATTTTTCCCTCTGTTTCGGTTTTCATTTCGCCAATACCTGTATATACTCACAGCGACTGTATAAACAACCAGGGGGCGGGATGAAAGCGTTAACCAGCAGGCAGCAACAGGTCTATGACCTGATTCGCGACCATATTAATCAGACCGGCATGCCGCCAACGCGTGCTGAAATTGCTTCGCAACTGGGCTTCCGCTCGCCTAACGCTGCTGAAGAACACCTGAAAGCGCTGGCGCGTAAAGGTGTCATTGAAATCGTCTCCGGTGCATCGCGCGGTATTCGCCTGCTGATGGAAGAAGAGGCGAGTGAAGGGCTGCCACTGATCGGTCGCGTCGCCGCCGGTGAACCGCTGCTGGCGCAGGAACATATCGAAGCCCACTATCAGGTCGACGCCAACCTGTTCAAACCCTCTGCCGATTTCCTGCTGCGCGTCAGCGGTATGTCGATGAAAGATATCGGCATTATGGACGGCGATCTGCTCGCGGTGCATAAAACACAGGAAGTGCGCAATGGCCAGGTGGTGGTTGCGCGTATCGATGATGAAGTCACGGTGAAACGCTGGAAGAAGCAGGGCGCGATTGTCCAGCTGCTGCCGGAAAACAATGATTTCCAGCCGATTGTCGTGGATACCCGTGAACAGTCGCTAACCGTGGAAGGGCTGGCCGTAGGCATCGTGCGCAACGGCGAGTGGCTCTGAAACCCGGTTGATCTCCCCCGCTGCGGCGGCGCTCGCGCGCTGTCCGCAGTCTGCTCTAATCATACTTTTGTTCCCGGCCCGTAAGGCGCTCGCTCAGGCCGACCACCGTAACCCTCGGGATGGGGCTGATGCAGCTATTTTCCTCTTCTGATAAAGCGCTGTGGCGACTGGCGTTGCCAATGATCCTCTCCAATATCACCGTGCCGCTGCTCGGCGTGGTCGATACCGCCGTGATTGGCCATCTTGATAGCCCGATCTACCTCGGCGGCGTGGCCGTAGGCACCACGGCAACCAGCTTCATCTTTATGCTGCTGCTGTTTCTGCGTATGAGCACCACCGGTTTAACCGCGCAGGCGTTCGGGGCCGGCGATAAACAGGCACTGGCGCGCGCACTGATGCAGCCGCTGCTGATCGCTCTGGCCGCCGGGTTGCTGCTGGCGCTGCTGCGTTCTCCTGCCAGTAGCCTGGCGGCAACGCTGATGGGCGGCAGCGCGGAAGTCCAGCAGCAGGCGCAGATCTTCATTGAAATCCGCTGGCTGAGCGCACCGGCTACGCTGGCTAACCTGGTGATTCTCGGCTGGCTGCTGGGCGTGCAGTATGCGCGTGCGCCGATGGTTCTGCTGATTGTCGGAAACCTGGTCAACATCCTGCTCGATCTGCTGCTGGTGCTGAAACTGCACTGGGGCGTTGCCGGTGCCGCCGCCGCCACGGCGCTGGCCGAATACGTGACGCTGGCAGTGGGATTATGGATGGTGGCGCGCGTGCTGAAACTGCGCGGTATCGATTTCAAACTGCTGAAAAACAGCTGGCGCGGTGACGCGGCGCGGTTATTTCGCCTTAATCGCGACATCATGCTGCGCTCGCTCATGCTGCAGATCTGCTTCGCCTCGCTGACCCTGCTGGGTGCACGCATCGGACCGGATGTGGTTGCGGTCAATGCGGTGCTGTTGATGTTCCTGACGTTTACTGCCTATGCGCTGGACGGCTTTGCTTACGCGGTGGAAGCCTGCTCGGGTGAAGCGGTAGGGGCAAAAGATCGCAGCCGGCTGCTGCTGATCTGGCATGCCGCCTGTCGCCAGGCGGGTATCGTTGCGCTGCTGTTTGCGCTTATTTATGCGCTCAGCGGGCCGCACATTGTTGCGCTGCTTACCTCGCTGCAGCCGCTGCGTGAGATGGCCGATCGCTTTCTGCTGTGGCAGGTGATTTTACCGCTGGTCGGCGTCTGGTGTTATCTGCTGGACGGCATGTTCATTGGCGCGACGCGCGGCCGCGAAATGCGTAACAGCATGATCATGGCAGCAGCCGGTTTCGGCATCACTTTGCTGACGCTGCCGTGGTTAGGGAATCACGGTTTATGGCTGGCGATCACGGTGTTTCTGGCGCTGCGCGGCCTGACGCTGGGATGGATGTGGCGCCGCCACTGGCAGCGTGACAGCTGGTTCAGCCAGCCATAAGCGCAGCGCAGATGCCAGAATAATCTGTAATTCTGTGCACAATCCGAAGCGGCTACTATAATTATCTCAAACGGCGCAGATAAGCAGCGCGTTATATGGTTATTTCCGGTATTACATGAGAAATACACCATCTCACTCAGGAAGACGTGGAGGATTGTTATGAACAAAGACGAAGCGAGCGGAAACTGGAAGCAGTTTAAAGGGAAGTTTAAAGAGAAATGGGGCAAGTTAACCGATGACGATTTGACCGTGATCGAAGGGAAACGCGATCAGCTGGTGGGTAAAATCCAGGAACGTTACGGTTACGCCAAAGATGAAGCTGAACGTGAATTGAAAGACTGGGAAAGTCAAAACAAAGATTACCGCTGGTAAGTCTCCCGCTTTAAGGATGATGCTCCTACCCGCTGATCGTTACGATCGGCCTGGCACACGGACGTGCCAGTTACCCTTTACGCACCTTCTTCTTACTTTCCACTTCATGATCGTGCTGACAGCTACCCGGCTGCGTGCAGGCCGCCACTTCGGCACAGTTTTCACACAAGCCGTGCGCCTCAATAACGCTATGACGTAAGGTAAAACCTGCCTGATCGGCCAACCCGGCAATGATCTTTTCCACGCCGTGCGCGTGCTTCTCACTGACGGCGGCACAGTTGTCGCACACCAGCATTACCGATGTGTGCGCCGGCTCGTCGAAATGGTGGCACACCACATAACTGTTATTTGACTCCACCCGATGAATAAATCCCTGCTCCAGCAGGAAATCCAGCGCGCGATAAATAGTCGGTGGTTTCGCCTGGGGTTCACTGATGCGCAGCTGGTCCAGCAAATCGTAAGCGCTAATGGAACCGTTCTGCTCCGCCATCAGGCGCAGCACTTCTGCGCGCTGCGTAGTGAGGCGCACGCCACGGTCAAGGCACAGAGATTCAGCCTGCGTGAGCAGTTGTTCGGGCGTGAGGTTTGGCATAAGCATTCTCCAGGTGATGGGTGATGTTATTTTATCACACAAACTTTTACGCTGCTGCCATTGCTTTTTTACCTGATATCATCCAGGAAATGTCTGTCTTTCAGCCACTTATCTGCCGCGTTGCGCCCTGGTACCTCCTTCTGTTAAGCCATGCTTTTCCTTCCTGAGTTTTTTCTCACAGGTTAACCCATCTTTTTGCTTTGCAACTCACTGACTTAGTGGCTATGGTTCAAAAGGTTTTAAGTAATTTCTGGCATCAATTTAGCTGACGTTCATATTTCTGCATAAAACAACAGCAGAATGGTGCGGGCGTGACCAATTCTGCGAATAGCAATGCTAATTCCTTTCAATTCACAGCAATAAAGCGTTAGCCAGCGTTCAGAATAGGGCTAATAAACTATTCCGTCGTAGAGACAGTCCACGACAATTAAAAGGTGATGGCAGACTCATGGTGAAGACATTATTCAGACGCAAGAAAATTGCTTATGTTGTTGGTTTTAATGCGGTATTTTTTACCTCATCAGCATTTGCTGCTGGCACCTGGTACGATGCGCGTAACGATGCCATGGGGGGAACCGGTGTTGCTTCCTCAACCTGGAGCTCGGCAGTGCTGGCTAACCCGGCATTGATGACCAAAGCGCAGCCTGAAGATAACGTCAGCATCATTTTTCCTTCAGCTGGTGTGCAGATTACTGACAAAGACAAATTAGTGGATCGCGTAGACGAAATTACTGATACGGTGGACCGCTATCGTGACGTGATCAACAACATTACGCTGCCGGAGATCATCAATGGCGCGCCTCAGGTCAGAGCGGCGGCAGGTGATATGGCCAATCAGCTGCGCGATCTGCGCGGTGATAAAGCGAATGGCACCGCAGGCGTGGCGTTAGCCGTCAGCATTCCCAACGAGACCCTTCCTTTCGCCTTCATCACCAAGGCCTACGGCACGGCACACATCCGCGCTAACGTGGTACAGAGCGATATCGATTATCTGGATCAGGTCGCAAATGGACGCATTCCCTTGCCGGGCGACCAAAATAATCTGCGCTCCAGCGCCAACGGCCTGGCTGCGCTGATCACCGATTACGGCGTCGCAATGGCACATGAGTTCACCATCGCCGGTCACCCGGTCTCCGTTGGCGTCACGCCAAAGCTGCAGAAGACCTGGCTGTATAACTACACCGCCAGCGTTTATAACTACGACAAGAATGATATTAACGACAGCCGCTATCGCAGCACCGATACCGGTTTCAACGTCGATGCCGGTATCGCTACCGACTTCGCGGAGAACTGGACCTTCGGCGTGACCGGGCAGAACCTGGTCTCGCGCGATATCGACACCAAAGAGGTTAACGGCTATCGCGATACGTATCAGATTCGCCCGCTGGTAACTACCGGACTGGCGTGGAATCGCGGACCCTTTACCCTGACCGGCGATGTTGATCTGACGGAAACCAAACGTTTTAAATCGCAGGAGAGCAGTCAGTACGCTGGCGTGGGTGGTGAATATCGCGTGCTGGACTGGCTGGCGCTGCGTGCCGGCTATCGCGCGGATATGAAGTCGAATGACACCGATGTGTTTACGGCCGGTCTCGGCGTGTCGCCGTTCAACAATGCGGTGCATCTGGACCTGGCCGGTTCGGTCGGCAAAGACAATACCTGGGGCGCCATGGTGCAGCTCGGGTTTAACTTCTGACCACACGATGACGGGCGGCTGTGTCGCCCGTCACAGCTGTGATATCATTGCGCAGTTTCTCATCACTTAACTGCGGATTTACTGCGTTTCATGACCGATACATTCTCTTCGCAACGTTTCTCCATCGCCCCGATGCTGGACTGGACCGACCGTCACTGTCGCTATTTTCACCGTCAGCTGAGCGGCGACACGCTGCTGTACACCGAAATGGTGACCACCGGTGCCATCATCCACGGCAAAGGCGACTATCTGGCCTATAGCGAGGCGGAGCATCCGCTGGCGCTGCAGCTGGGCGGTAGCGATCCGGCCGCGCTGGCAACCTGTGCAAAGCTGGCAGAAGCGCGTGGATACGATGAGATCAACCTGAACGTCGGTTGTCCTTCCGATCGGGTACAGAACGGCCGTTTTGGCGCGTGCCTGATGGGTGAGGCGGCGCTGGTCGCGGACTGTATCAAAGCGATGCGCGATGTGGTCAGCATTCCGGTCACGGTGAAAACCCGCATCGGTATTGACGACCAGGATAGCTACGCCTTCCTGTGCGATTTTGTCGGCACCGTGGCGCAGCAGGGCGGTTGTGATACGTTCATTATTCATGCGCGTAAAGCGTGGCTGTCGGGTCTCAGCCCGAAAGAGAACCGTGAAATTCCACCGCTCGACTATCCGCGCGTGTATCAGCTGAAGCGGGATTTCCCGGCGCTGACCATAGCCATTAACGGCGGCGTTAAGACGCTCGATGAGGCCAAAGCGCATCTGCAGCACCTGGACGGCGTGATGATGGGGCGCGAGGCCTATCAAAATCCCGGCATTCTGGCGCAGGTTGATCGCCAGCTGTTTGGCCGCGAGACACCGGTGGCCGATCCGGTCGCCGTGGTGCGTTCCATGTACCCTTACATCGAAGCCGAACTGGCACAGGGCACCTATCTGGGACACATTACGCGCCACATGCTGGGCCTGTTCCAGGGCATTCCCGGCGCGCGCCAGTGGCGCCGTCATCTGAGCGAAAATGCCCACAAACCGGGCGCAGACGTCCGCGTGCTGGAAGCGGCGCTGGCGCTGGTGGCTGACCGCATCGTGCAGGAAGCCTGATCCCGCGAGCGGGCCTGGTCAGGCTGGCAGGACGGTTTAAACCGCACGGTTTCGTCGTGCGGTTTTTAATTCACCACCAGTTAGTCAATTTCACCAAATCAACTTCTCCTCTGTCCTGCATCAAAGCGATAATTCAATGGCTTAGCG
This sequence comes from Pantoea sp. SGAir0418, assembly GCF_043529865.1. Lineage (NCBI taxonomy): Bacteria > Pseudomonadati > Pseudomonadota > Gammaproteobacteria > Enterobacterales > Erwiniaceae > Pantoea > Pantoea sp. SGAir0418. Next base: position 3,658,978 of record NZ_CP027911.1, on the reverse strand, counting down.
ATTGGCACGACCTGGCACGTATCTTGTAATACCTTCTGCATTACTGATACAGGAGAGCGCTCGTGGAAATATTATTCGTTATCGGCTTTTTTATGATGCTGCTGCTGACTGGCGTATCGCTGCTGGGCGTAATCGCCGCGCTGCTGGTGGCCACCGTGGTGATGTTTCTCGGCGGGCTGTTTGCGCTTGTTATAAAATTGTTGCCGTGGCTGGTGCTGGCGGTGGTCGCCGTGTGGCTGTATCGCGCATTTACCACGCCGCAGGGAGAGGTGAAGCTTAACCGGCTGAAAAGGAAAATCAGCGACTTAGAGAAGAGAAGCTGGCGTTAAATGCGGTTACGATCACAGAGTTGGTGATTGCTTAGTACGAATTCGCAATTAAACATATTTTTTACTTATGTTTTCTGTCAGGATAGGTAAAGAAATTCAGACGAATTCATCGCCGCTGTCCCTACACCAGCGCGAACTATAAAAAAGAAAGAAAAGGGCTTCCTTCGGGAAGCCCTTCATCATTTCTGCTATCAGGGAATTAACAGGCTGGAACCCTGAGTGGCACGACTCTCCAGCACCTGATGCGCACGTACCGCATCGCTCAGGGCAAATTTCTGCTGCTCCGGCACGTTAAGCTGAATAGCGCGGCTGGCGATAAGCGAAAACAGTTCGCCGCTGGCGCGATCGAGCTCTTCACGGTTGGTGATATAGCCAAACAGGGATGGGCGGGTGACAAACAGCGAGCCTTTCTTGTTGAGAATGCCGAGGTCAACGCCGGTCACCGGGCCGGAGGCATTACCAAAGCTCACCATCAGGCCGTGGCGGCGCAGGCTGTCGAGGGAGGGTTCCCAGGTATCTTTGCCCACTGAGTCGTAGACTACCGCCACTTTTTCACCGTTGGTCAGTTCGCTGACGCGCTGGGCGATATCCTCTTCGCGATAATTGATGGTGGCCCAGGCGCCGGCATCTTTGGCGATCTGCGCTTTCTCCGCAGACCCGACGGTGCCAATCAAATGCGCGCCCAGCGCTTTCGCCCACTGGCAGGCAATCAGGCCCACGCCGCCCGCGGCGGCATGAAACAGGAAAATTTCATCGGCTTTTACTTTGTACGTCTGACGCAGCAGATACTGCACCGTCAGGCCCTTGAGGAAAGAGGCCGCAGCCTGCTCAAAGCTGATGCTGTCCGGCAGAATCACCAGCCGATCTTCCGCCACATTGTGCAGCTCGCTGTAGGCACCCAGCGCGGCCTGGCAATACACCACGCGATCGCCCGGCTTGAAACGCGAAACCGCGCTGCCCACTTTTTTCACGATGCCTGCCGCTTCAGTGCCCAGGCCGGACGGCAGCGAGGAGACCGGATACAATCCGCTGCGCACGTAGGTATCGATGTAGTTAATACCAATCGCCTTGTTCTCCACCTGAACTTCATGGTCGGCGGGATCGGCTAGTGTGAAATCGACCCATTGCAATACTTCCGGGCCGCCGTGCTGGTTGAACTGAATTCGCTTTGCCATTCTGACTCCTGTGATTGTTCATCCTGGGACGGTATACTTGCGCGTCCCTTTCACGATCGGTAATGCATTCACTATGGCAGGAAATAAACCCACCAACAAATCGAACGAACCCCGCGATCGGCAGCTCGAAGGCGTGAAAATGCCGCCGCACTCTCTCGAAGCGGAGCAGTCGGTGCTCGGTGGGTTGATGCTGGATAACGAACGCTGGGATAACGTCTCCGAGCGCGTGGTCGCGGAAGATTTCTTCAACCGCTCGCACCGCATGATTTTCTCCGAAATGCAGCGCCTGCTGGAAGCCGGTCAGCCTATCGATCTGATCACCCTGTCAGAGTCGCTGGAAACGCGCGGTGAGCTGGAGATGGCGGGCGGCTTTGCCTATCTGGCCGAGCTGGCAAAAAATACCCCAAGTGCGGCAAATCTCGGTGCTTATGCCGACATCGTGCGTGAACGTGCGGTAGTGCGTGAGATGATTTCGGTGGCCAATCAGATCGCTGACGCCGGTTACGATCCACAGGGCCGCAGCAGCGAAGAGCTGCTGGATTTCGCTGAATCCAACGTCTTTAAAATTGCCGAACAGCGCGCCAATAAGGATGAAGGCCCGCAAAATATCGAGCAGATCCTCGAAGCGACGGTATCGCGCATTGAAGCGCTGGTGTCAACGCCGCACGATGGCGTGACCGGCGTCGATACCGGCTATCAGGATCTCAACAAGAAAACCGCCGGTCTGCAGGGTTCAGATCTGATCATTGTCGCGGCGCGTCCGTCGATGGGTAAAACCACTTTCGCCATGAACCTGTGCGAAAACGCCGCCATGCTGACAGACAAACCGGTGCTGATTTTCAGTCTCGAGATGCCCAGCGAACAGCTGATGATGCGTATGCTGGCCTCGCTGTCGCGCGTTGATCAGACGCGTATCCGTACCGGTCAGCTGGAGGATGAAGACTGGGCGCGCATCTCGGCCACCATGGGCATCCTGTTAGAAAAGAAGAACATGTTCATCGATGACTCGTCCGGCCTGACGCCTACCGAAGTGCGTTCACGCGCGCGCCGCGTGTTCCGTGAAAACGGCGGCCTGAGCATGATCATGATCGACTACCTGCAGCTGATGCGCGTACCGGCGCTCTCTGACAACCGTACGCTGGAGATCGCCGAGATCTCACGCTCGCTTAAAGCGCTGGCGAAAGAGCTCAATGTACCGGTGGTGGCGCTGTCGCAGCTTAACCGCTCGCTGGAGCAGCGCGCCGATAAGCGTCCGGTTAACTCGGATCTGCGTGAATCGGGGTCGATCGAGCAGGATGCGGACCTGATCATGTTCATCTATCGTGACGAGGTGTATCACGAAAACAGCGATCTGAAAGGCATCGCCGAGATCATCATCGGTAAACAGCGTAACGGCCCGATCGGCACAGTACGTCTGACGTTCAACGGCCAGTGGTCACGCTTTGATAACTACGCCGGACCGCAATACGACGACGAATAATCGCGCTTCCGCAGTTGCATGCACGATTTGTGCATGCATTTCACGTCATCAGAAAATAGTGTTGGACAACCTCGTCAATTATCAGGTTATCTGTAGCAAAGCGAATCCTATAACGCTGTGGACACAGAATGACTCAGGTAGACGATTACGACCTTAAGATACTGACACTACTACAATCTAACGGCCGCCTTACCAACCAGGAACTCAGTGATTTAGTCGGACTTTCGGCGTCGCAATGTTCACGCCGGCGCATTAATCTCGAACAGGCAAATCTTATTCTCGGCTATCACGCGCGGCTCTCGCCGGACGCGGTAGGGTTGGGCATGGTCGGCTTGATCGAGGTGCGACTGAAAAATCACACGCCCGATTACGAAGAGAGTTTTCACCGCATGGTGGAGCAGGAAGCGGCGATTGTCGACGCATTCAAAACCACCGGCGACGCCGACTATCTGTTAAAAGTCGCGGTGGCCGATTTAGCGGCGCTGAGCGCGCTGATCAGTCAGCTCGTCGCTGGTCATCAAAGCGTGGCGCACGTGAAAACCTCGGTGGTACTCAACCGTTTAAAAGAGAACGGCTTGATGATGATCCCCGAGCACAAAGTGCGCCAAAAGAGTGCATGATGTGCCAGTGTGGTGCAGATTTCTGCCATTTTTCGCGTAAAACGCGCACCAGAAACCTAATTTGTGCATGAATCGATTATTGTACGGCAGATTGATGCACATAAACCTGCAATAAAGCGCCTTAGTTATCAATTGGATAATCGCTGGCACCCATCGGCGGCGACAGGAAGCCGCCGATGTGGTGCGTTTTTTGCAAATGAACGCCATCATTTGCAAAGAGATCGCGCCATGGATAACGCTGTACAACCTTCCCGCATTCCCCACACCCGTACAGAAGATGCGCTGGCTATCGTGCTTGGCACGCTGATGGTGTCGTTTGGCGTCATTTTGCTGAAACAGGCGGGCGCGCTGACCGGCGGTACGGCGGGCGTGGCTTTTCTCATCAGCTACCTGTCGCCGCTCTCGTTCGGCAGCGCCTTCTTTGTGATTAACCTGCCGTTTTACTGGCTGGCCATTCGTCGCATGGGCTGGGAATTTACCCTGAAAACCTTCTGTGCGGTGGGGCTGGTATCGCTGTTCACCCATTTGCACCCGCTGTTTATCCATTTTTCTGCGCTAAATCCGTTTTATGCGACATTGTTCGGTAACGTGGTGATGGGAATTGGGTTTATAGTGTTGTTTCGTCACAAAGCCAGCCTCGGTGGTATCAATATTCTGGCGCTCTGGCTGCAGGATCGCTCTGGTCTGCGCGCCGGCAAACTGCAAATGGCGCTGGATACCTGTGTGGTACTGGCCTCGCTTTTTGTGGTATCGCTGCCGATGCTGCTGGCCTCCATTGCCGGCGCGGTGATGCTCAATCTCATCATCGCCATGAATCACCGTCCCGGCCGCTATTTTGTTTGATGACGTCGACCCACACATTTATGAATAATCATGGAGATCTGCACCGTGTTTCAAAACGTTGATGCCTATGCTGGCGATCCGATTCTGTCGCTGATGGAAACCTTCAAACAGGACCCGCGTGACCACAAGGTGAATCTGAGCATCGGCCTCTATTACAACGAAGCCGGCATCATTCCTCAGCTGCAGGCGGTGGCCGCCGCGGAAGAGCGTTTGCAGGCGCAGCCACATCAGGCTTCGCTCTATCTGCCAATGGAAGGGCTGGGTCCATATCGTAACGCCATTGCGCCGCTGCTGTTTGGTAAAGAGCACCCGATGCTGCAGGCGGGGCGCATTGCTTCCATCCAGACGCTGGGCGGATCCGGCGCGCTGAAAGTGGGCGCAGATTTCCTGAAGCGTTACTTCCCGGACGCCAGCGTATGGGTCAGCGATCCGACATGGGAAAACCATGTGGCGATCTTTAACGGTGCCGGTTTTAACGTTAACACCTACCCGTGGTACGACGACGCCACCAACGGCGTGAAGTTCGATGCCTTCATCGCCAAACTGAAAACGCTGCCGAAGCAATCCATCGTGTTGCTGCATCCGTGCTGCCACAACCCGACCGGTGCGGATCTGACCAACGCGCAGTGGGATCAAACCGTTGAGGTGCTGAAAGCGCAGGAGCTGATCCCGTTCCTCGATATCGCCTACCAGGGCTTTGGTGCCGGTATGGAAGAGGACGCTTACGCGATTCGCGTGATTGCCGCGGCGGGCCTGCCGGCGCTGGTGAGCAACTCCTTCTCGAAAATCTTCTCGCTGTACGGTGAGCGCGTTGGCGGCCTGTCGATTGTCTGCGACAGCGCAGAAGAGTCGGCACGCGTGCTGGGTCAGCTGAAAGCGACCGTACGTCGCAACTACTCCAGCCCGCCGAACTTCGGTGCTCAGGTGGTTTCCTGCGTGCTGAACGACGAAGCGCTGCTCAACAACTGGCTGGCGGAAGTGGAAGCGATGCGCCTGCGCATCATCGAAATGCGCCAGGTGCTGGTTAATGTGCTGAACAGTAAACTGCCCGGCAAAAACTTTGATTATCTGCTGAAGCAGCGCGGTATGTTCAGCTATACCGGCCTGAGCGCGCAGCAGGTGGACCGCCTGCGCGAAGAGTTCGGCGTGTACCTGATCGCCAGCGGCCGCATGTGTGTCGCCGGTCTCAACAGCCGCAACGTCAATCAGGTAGCTGAGGCGTTTGCTGCCGTAATGTAATTGACGCGATGCCTGTCAGCCGCGCGGCTGGCAGGCATTCGTTCAGCCATCCACGCATTGTCTGTTCCCGCTGTACCTTCTGCCGCACCCCGCTTTTCCACGCTTCTCTTTGCCAACCATGCTGGCTGGCGGCCGCATTCCGCATGGCTATAACACCTTAACCCCGGGTAATCGGGACGGGTCTTGTGTGTTCCTGTTAGTGAGGGCGCTATTTTTGCCGGCGCGCTTTGGCGCACTGCCAGAGCGCTCGCCAATCACAATAAGGAACCGCCCATGAGCTATTTCCCTTCCGCACTGAAACCCCTCTGCATTGCCATGACGCTGGCGCTCGCACTGCCTGCTGCGGCCGTTGAGCTGACGCGTGACAACGGCGCGCCGGTCGGCGATAACCAGAATTCACAAACTGCCGGCGCCAATGGCCCGGTGCTGTTACAGGACGTGCAGCTGATTCAAAAGCTGCAGCGCTTTGATCGTGAACGTATTCCGGAACGTGTGGTGCACGCGCGTGGCACCGGCGCGCACGGTGAATTTCGCGCCAGCAAAGATATCAGCGATCTGACTATCGCTGAGGTGTTTAAACCGGGAACGGTGACGCCGGTCTTTGTGCGCTTCTCCAGCGTGGTGCACAGCAAGCATTCGCCGGAAACGCTGCGCGATCCGCGTGGTTTTGCCACCAAATTCTATACCAGCCAGGGCAACTGGGATCTGGTGGGCAACAACCTGCCGGTGTTCTTCATCCGCGATGCGATCAAGTTCCCTGATATGGTGCACGCGTTTAAACCGGATCCGCGCACTAACCTCGATAACGATGCGCGCACCTTCGATTTCTTCTCCCACGTACCGGAAGCCACACACGCGCTCACCATGCTGTTCTCCAACATGGGCACGCCGGCGACCTATCGCGAAATGGACGGTAACAGCGTGCACGCCTACAAGTTTGTGAACAGCCAGGGCGAAGTGCACTACGTGAAATTTCACTGGAAAACGCTGCAGGGCGAACGCAACCTCGATCCGGCTGAATCGGCAGCGATCCAGGGCCGCAGTTACAGCCACATGACTGAAGATCTGGTGGCGGCGATTAACCGCAAAGCGTTTCCGAAGTGGGATCTCTACATTCAGACCATTAAAGCCAGTGAACTGGATAAGTTCGATTTCAATCCGCTCGACTCCACCAAAATCTGGCCGAACGTGCCTGAGGTGAAAGTCGGGCAGATGGTGCTGAATCGCAACGTCGACAACTTCTTCCAGCAAACCGAGCAGGTGGCGATGGCGCCGTCCAACCTGGTGCCGGGCATTGAGCCGTCGGAGGATCGCCTGCTGCAGGGCCGCCTGTTCTCGTATGCCGATACCCAGCTGTACCGCGTGGGCACGAACGGCCTCAGCCTGCCGGTGAACGCGCCGCGCGTGCCGGTCAGCAACGGCAATCAGGATGGCCTGATGGACAGCGGTAATGCTGATGACAAGGGCGTCAATTATCAGCCCAGCCGCATCTATCCGCGTGAAGAGCTGCAAAGCGCGCGTTACAGCCATACGCCGCTTAGCGGCAGTACGCAGCAGGCGATGATCGCCAAACCGCAGAATTTCCGCCAGGCAGGGGAGCTGTATCGTTCCTTTAACGCGAAAGAGCGGGGCGATCTGATCACCTCGCTCGGTGGCGCGCTGAAAAGCGCCGACGCGCAAAGCCGGCTGGCGATGCTCTCGTTCTTTTATAAGGCCGATAGCGAGTACGGCACGCGTCTGGCGGCGGTAACGCAGGACGATATCACCACGGTAAAAGCGCTGGCTGACAAGCTGAGCGACTGATGTGCCGGCGGCAGAGCAAGCGCTCTGCCGCTTTTTCCCGCTGAAGGGTTTACCTTTCGCCGACATGCTGCACACTTAAGTAAACGGTTTAACCCAGGAATGTGGCATGTGGCAGCAACAAAATCTCACGCTGAGCGCGAAGGCGCGCGGCTTTCATCTGATCACCGACGAGATTGTCGGCCAGCTTAATGGCTTAACGGACCTGCGCATCGGCCAGCTGCATCTGCTGTTGCAGCACACCTCAGCGTCGCTGACGCTCAATGAAAATTGCGATCCTACGGTGCGCAGCGACATGGAGCAGCACTTTCTGCGGCACGTTCCAGAGGATGCGCCCTATCAGCACGACTATGAAGGCGCTGACGACATGCCGGCGCACATCAAATCGTCACTGCTTGGCGTATCGCTGCTGATCCCGGTCAGCCGCGGCAAACTGCTGCTCGGCACCTGGCAGGGGATCTGGCTGGGCGAACATCGGGTACACGGCGGCGCGCGGCGCATCGTCGCCACCTTACAAGGGGAATAAAAGCATGAACACGTCGGATTTACTGACCTACTGCATGAGCAAACCGGGCGCTTCACAAAGTTATAAAGATGAGTGGGACGCAACCCAGGTGAAAAGCGATGGCGTGCTGTTTGCCATGGTGCATGACGTTGAAGGGCGACCGGCGTTGTCGCTGAAAACCTCGCCTGCGCTGGCGGAGTTATTGCGCGATGAACACCATGATGTGTTTCCCAGTGAACATCTCAATAAGTCGCACTGGAGCACGCTGTGGCTGGATGGATCGCTGAAAGATTCGCAGATTTACTATCTGGTTGATGCGTCATGGCAACAGGCTGACGCCACGCGCGCGGCGGGCGTCAGCCATGATGATGAGACGCGCTGATTAAGCCGCAGACTCTTCACGCAGGGTGTTGATATCAATCACGAAGCGATACTTCACGTCGCTTTTCAGCATGCGCTCGTAGGCGTCGTTGATTTGGTTCATGGCGATCAGCTCAATATCCGAAGTGATACCGTGCTTGCCGCAGAAATCCAGCATCTCCTGGGTTTCGGCGATACCGCCAATCAGTGAACCGGCAATGCTGCGACGCTTGAGGATCAGGTTAAACACCTGTGGCGCCGGATGATCGTGCTCCGGCGCGCCGACCAGCGTCATGTTGCCGTCGCGCTTCAGCAGGGCGATAAACGGGTTGAGATCGTGCTGCGCGGCGACGGTATTTAAGATGAAGTCGAAGCTGTTGGTATGTTGTGCCATCTGGTCAGCCTCTTTCGAAATCACCACTTCGTCAGCGCCGAGGCGTTTGCCATCTTCAATTTTTGACGGTGACGTGGTGAACAGCACCACGTGCGCACCCATCGCATGCGCGATCTTCACGCCCATATGGCCGAGACCGCCCAGACCAACGATACCGACTTTTTTACCGGGACCGACATTCCAGTGACGCAGCGGGGAATAGGTGGTGATACCGGCGCACAGCAGCGGCGCAACGCCCGCCAGATCGAGGTTTTCCGGTACGCGCAGCACAAAGCTTTCATCAACCACCATGCTGGTGGAGTAGCCGCCGTAGGTGATGGCGCCGGTTTCACGATCCTGGCCGTTGTAAGTGCCAACAAAGCCGTTTTCACAGTACTGCTCGAGTCCTTCCTGACAGCTTGGGCAGCTGCGGCAGGAGTCGACCATACAGCCGACGCCGACTAAATCGCCCACTTTATATTTGTGCGTGTGCGCGCCAACGGCGGTGACGCGACCCACGATTTCATGGCCTGGCACCACCGGGAATACGGTGTTGCGCCATTCGTTGCGCGCCTGGTGCAGGTCCGAGTGGCAGACGCCACAGTACAACACTTCAATCTGCACATCATGAGCGCGCAGTTCGCGCGGCTTATAATCGAACGGGGCGAGTTTGGCTTTCGCGTCCTGTGCGGCATAGGCATGCGTAATATTCATGGTGTCTCCAGTCAGATGTGTCGTGAGTATTTTTTGCGAGGGGTCCGTTCAGTGATGACACTGAAGGACAGAGGCGCGTCAGCGGCGCCAAAAGGAACGCAGTAAGAATAGTCAGCGGGACGCGATGCGTATATGCCTGAAGTTGTCTGTTTCTTGCCTGTTTCTGCATTTGCTAAGGCATTCAGACAATGGCACCGGCTGGCGAGTAACCGGAGCGGTGAGCCGTGGCGAGATCAGAAAAAACGCGCCGCAACAGCGGGTGCGGCGCGTTAAACCTATTTTTTCAGCATCGGCTTGAGGAAGCGTGCAGTATGCGATTTTTCGCACTGTGCAACGGTTTCCGGCGTACCGGCCACCAGGATTTCACCACCGCCGCTGCCGCCTTCCGGACCGAGATCGACAATCCAGTCAGCGGTTTTGATCACGTCAAGGTTGTGCTCAATCACCACGATGGTATTGCCCTGATCGCGCAGCTGATGCAGCACTTCCAGCAGCTGCTGGATGTCGGCAAAATGCAGGCCGGTGGTCGGTTCATCGAGAATATACAGCGTCTGACCGGTACCGCGCTTCGACAGCTCACGCGCCAGCTTAACGCGCTGCGCTTCACCGCCGGACAACGTGGTTGCCGACTGGCCAAGACGAATATACGACAGGCCGACATCAATCAGCGTCTGCAGCTTACGCGCCAGCGCAGGTACCGCATCAAAGAACTCACGCGCCTCTTCGATGGTCATCTCCAGCACTTCGTGAATGCTCTTGCCTTTGTATTTAATCTCCAGCGTTTCGCGGTTATAGCGTTTGCCTTTGCACTGATCGCACGGCACATAAATGTCCGGCAGGAAGTGCATTTCGACCTTAATTACGCCGTCGCCCTGACAGGCTTCACAGCGGCCGCCGCGCACGTTAAAGCTGAAGCGGCCCGGATTGTAGCCGCGCGAACGCGCTTCCGGCACGCCGGCAAATAGTTCACGCACCGGGGTAAAAATCCCGGTGTAGGTGGCCGGGTTTGAGCGCGGCGTCCGGCCGATCGGGCTCTGATCGATGTCGATCACTTTGTCGAAATGCTCCAGCCCGGCGATCTCGCGATACGGCGCAGCTTCACCGCTGGTGGCACCATTCAGCTGGCGCTGCGCAATCGGGAACAGCGTATCGTTAATCAGCGTCGATTTACCGGAACCGGACACGCCGGTGATACAGGTAAACAGCCCAACCGGAACCGTCAGCGTGACATCCTTGAGGTTATTACCCCGCGCGCCGCTCAGTTTCAGTACTTTGGACGGATCGCCTTTCACCCGCTCTGCCGGCACCGCGATTTCACGCTTGCCGCTGAGGAACTGACCGGTGAGAGAATCTTCGTGCGCCATGATGGCATGCACATCGCCCTCTGCTACCACCTGGCCGCCGTGCACGCCAGCGCCCGGACCGATATCAATAATATGGTCAGCGGCGCGAATCGCGTCTTCATCATGCTCAACCACGATCACGGTATTACCGAGATCGCGCAGGTGAATCAGCGTCGACAGCAGGCGCTCGTTGTCGCGCTGATGCAGACCGATGGACGGTTCATCCAGTACGTACATGACGCCAACCAGACCGGCACCAATCTGGCTCGCCAGACGAATACGCTGTGCTTCACCGCCGGACAGCGTTTCCGCTGAACGCGACATCGACAGATAATTCAGGCCAACGTTGACCAGGAAGCTCAGACGGTCACCAATTTCCTTCAGCACTTTCTCGGCGATTTTGGCGCGCTGGCCGCTCAGCTTGAGATTGCGGAAGAAGTCCATGGCGTGGCCGATGCTCATATCCGAGATGGTCGGCAGGTTGGTGTCTTCCACGAACACATGGCGCGCTTCACGACGCAGGCGCGTCCCTTCACAGCTGGCGCAGGCGCGGTTGCTGATAAACTTCGCCAGCTCTTCGCGCACCGCGTTGGATTCCGTCTCTTTGTAGCGGCGCTCCATGTTATGCAGCACGCCTTCAAACGGATGACGACGCACCGAGGTATCGCCGCGATCGTTGATATATTTGAACTCAATGTTCTCTTTGCCGGAGCCGTACAGAATCACTTCGCGCGCTTTGTCGCTCAGGCTATTGAACGGCGCTTCGACATCGAAATCCAGATGTTCCGCCAGCGAGCGCAGCATCTGGAAGTAGTAGAAGTTACGGCGATCCCAGCCGCGAATGGCGCCACCGGCCAGTGACAGCTCCGGATTTTGAACCACGCGATCGGGATCGAAATATTGCTGAACGCCGAGGCCGTCACAGGTCGGGCAGGCACCGGCCGGGTTATTGAACGAGAACAGGCGCGGCTCCAGCTCACGCATGCTGTAACCGCACACCGGGCAGGCAAAGTTGGCCGAGAACAGCATCTCTTCGGTATCGGGATCGTCCATATCCGCGACGATCGCCGTGCCACCACTCAGTTCCAGCGTCGTTTCAAAGGATTCGGCCAGACGCGTCGCCAGATCGTCACGCACGCGGAAACGATCGATCACCACCTCAATGGTGTGTTTCTTCTGCAGCTCCAGCTTGGGTGGATCCGACAGATCGCACACTTCGCCATCAATACGTGCGCGGATGTAGCCCTGCGCCGCCAGATTTTCCAGCGTTTTGGTGTGCTCGCCTTTGCGATCTTTTACCACCGGCGCCAGCAGCATCAGGCGCCGACCCTCTTCCTGCGCCAGGACCTGATCGACCATCTGGCTGACGGTTTGTGCCGCCAGCGTGACGTTATGATCCGGACAGCGCGGCTCGCCCACGCGGGCAAACAGCAGACGCAGGTAGTCATGAATTTCAGTGATAGTGCCAACGGTCGAGCGCGGGTTGTGCGACGTCGATTTCTGCTCAATGGAAATGGCAGGCGACAGCCCCTCGATGTGGTCTACGTCCGGTTTCTCCATTAAGGAAAGAAACTGGCGCGCATAGGCAGAAAGCGATTCAACATAGCGGCGCTGGCCTTCGGCATACAGCGTATCAAATGCCAGCGAAGACTTACCGGAACCCGACAGACCGGTCACTACAATGAGCTTGTCGCGTGGGATGATCAGGTTGATATTCTTCAAATTATGGGTGCGAGCACCGCGGACTTCAATCTTATCCATTCACCTTTCCCGGATTAGGCAACGCTCGCCATGCCTTGCCAGCACGACCAGCAGAAACGCATCATTATGGCACAAAAAATAAACTGAATAAATATCCAGTGTTTTTGCTATCCTGTCACGGTCGAAAAACTGGAATCCCGCTCGAAAGTGGGAAGCGTCATTGTGACGTGATACAATTTTTCGCTTAGACTTTTAGCATCAACTCATCGGGAGACAGCAACATGGCCAGTCGTGGCGTAAACAAAGTGATTCTTGTCGGGAATCTGGGTCAGGATCCGGAAGTGCGCTACATGCCGAATGGTGGCGCGGTAGCCAACATTACGCTGGCCACGTCAGAGAGCTGGCGCGACAAGCAAACCGGTGAAAACAAAGAGATCACCGAATGGCACCGCGTCGTGCTGTTCGGCAAGCTGGCTGAAGTCGCCGGCGAATATCTGCGTAAAGGTTCGCAGGTCTACATTGAAGGCCAGCTGCGCACCCGTAAATGGCAGGACCAGAGCGGCCAGGACAAATACACCACCGAAGTGGTGGTGAACGTGGGCGGCACCATGCAGATGCTGGGCGGCCGTCAGCAGGGCGGCAACGGCGGTGGCGCACCGATGGGCGGCCAGGGCGGCGGCAACAATAACGGCTGGGGCCAGCCGCAGCAGCCACAGGGTGGGGGCAACCAGTTCAGCGGCGGCGCGCAGCAGCGTCCACAGCAGCAGAGCGCACCGGCGAACAACGAACCACCAATGGATTTCGACGACGATATCCCGTTCTGATTGGCGCACCGATCACCGCGTTATCCAGCCCTCGCTTCTGCGAGGGTTTTTTTATGTCCTGATAAGCCGGCGATCAAACATAAACGGTAACGCTTTCACGCCCGGCAGATAGTCACTAAAGGCAGGATGGAGAGGGTTCAGAATGGCGTTGTTTTCCATCGGGATAATCGTGGAAGGTAGCATCAGCGCGGCGCCTTCAGCGGATTGCAGCCAGCCGGTGCCGAGATCCATTGTCGAGAGTGGCGCTGGATCATGACGCCAGTCCGGCGGCAAAAATGCTTCAGCAAGATAGGCAACTTCTGCATCCGGGATGTCGATACTGAATAAGGTGTACTCATCCAGCACCGACTCTCTTCCGATATGGACCAGCACTTCCAGTGCTGCGAGTGACACCGACGTGGCAACATAAACGGTGGGATAGCCTTTATGATTCCAGCGTCCACCATACTGTTTTGCCCCATAACCGGACCAGGCTTCAGCCGCATACTGGCTCTTCGTCAGCCGATAAAAAATCACGAGAAAACACCGTGCTCCAGACGGCCGATCAAATCGAGAACATCCAGCGCACCGCTCTCCGTCGTCAGTAAGGTGATGGGCGCAACATTGCCTAACCCTTTCACCGGTCGGCTCAGCCACTGGGTGGCCTCTTCTTTATTACCAGCAAAAAGCTGAACGGCGGCATCCATCACGCGGACGAAGCGGGCGACACGTTCACTCTCGTCGGGTGACAGACTTTTACCCGTGCTTTTACGACGGGCAATGTTGCGTTCATTAATCCCTGTGACCTTCATGATTTCGGCGCGCGTCATGGCCGACCAGTGACGGATATCATCAATGACGGCCACCGGCAAACCGGCTTCCAGCATACGCGTTAACTCAATACCACGTGGAGGCAGGCCTGCAACCCGCCACAGCGCGTTGTCATTGGCTCCAGGCTGAGGAATATAAGCTCGCATGTGAAAAACTCCATACAGACAAGTGTCATGCTCTATTATTGACACTTGTCAGATTATTTCAATAGCGCAACCCTTAATGCGCGCGCCACTCCCGCAGTAATTCTTCCGTGGTTTTAACCCGCACCGGATTGCCCGGCATGATCAAATCCGCCCACACTTCGTTGTGCTGATTAATGAGCTGCTGCGCTGACACATAAGTGCGATCGGCGGTGGTGTGGGCGTCGGCCGCCACGGTGATGTGATAGCCAAGGCTGGCCCCGACTTTGATGGTGGTATCGACGCAATAATCGGTGGCGCAGCCGCAAATGACAAAACTTTCAATCTGATGCTGTTCAAGCTGCGCCGCGAGCCCGGTTTGCCAGAAGCTGTCGCAGGCGGTTTTGGTGATGTAAAGCGCGTCGGCGGGTTGTTCCAGTTCGGCGACTATTTGCCAGTCTGCGGAGTCAACGGCTAAATCCGGCCCGCTATGCTGAATAAAAATGACCAGATCGGCGGCGGCCATCAGTTGATTAATGCGCGCGCAGCGTCCGGCGCGGTCGTAACGCGGCGTTGCCAGCACGCCATTTTGCATATCCACTACCATTACCACCCGTTGTGCCATTGTCGCCTCCTTTATAGGTCAGGCCCCAGTGTCGCGCTGAACGGGTAGGCGCGTAAAGCGATTGGGCTTTGCTTTTTTGGTGCGCGCCGCGCATGCTTACTGCCTGATAGCGTATGGAGGTGTGTGGTGACGGTGGTTCCCGAAGTCTTTCCCTGTGAGCAGGATCGTGCGCAGTTTCAGCACTTTGCTGAGCTGCCGGGCATTGAGCTTTATCAGGCGCACATCTCCCGCTACGCTTTTGAGCCCCATACCCACGAAGCCTTCGGGATTGGCACCATTGAATCCGGCGCGCAGCGCTTTCGCTACCGCGGCACCAATTATGTCGCGCCGGTGCATTCGCTGGTGATGATGAATCCCGATGAACTGCACACCGGTGAATCGGCCTGCGCCGAAGGCTGGCGTTATCGCATGATCTATATCGATCCGGCGGAGATGGATCGGCTAACCGGCGATCGCAACTGGTGGTTCAGTGATGCGCTGCGCACCGATGCTCGTCTGGCGCAACCTTTCTCCCACGCGCTGGCACAGATGTGGCAGGCGCAAAGCGCGCTGGAGCGGCAGGGCGCTTTGCTGGATCTGCTGGAGTGGCTGCGTCCGCTGGCGCAGCAGGGCGTCGCGCGGCCGCGCGAAGGCGCCCACCGCTTTGATGTGGTAAAAGCCTGGCTGCGCGATAACCTGGCAGAGCCGGTGCGGCTGGAGGAGCTGGCGGCGCTGGTATCGCTGTCGCCGTGGCATTTTCTGCGCAGTTTCAAACAACACTTTCACGTCACTCCCCATCAAATGCTGATGGCCTTCCGCCTGTTCGAAGCCAAACAGCGGCTGGCGCAGGGCGAGAGCGCCGCCAGTGTGGCGGCGGCGGTTGGCCTCACCGACCAGGCGCATCTGACGCGGGCGTTTGCCCATCGCTACGGCATCACGCCGGGACGCTATCAAAAGCAGGTGTTCAGCGGACGTTAACCGCAATCTGCTACAAGCCTTTCACCTTTTCCTGCGCCACACTGTGGCGGATTAAAGATAAAGGAAAGGTGTATGTTTGCAGGAATAGTGTTTGCCCTCGCGGCGGGGCTGATGTGGGGCATGATTTTTGTCGGGCCGCTGCTGATACCCGATTATCCGGGCACGTTGCAATCGGCGGGTCGCTATGTTGCCTTTGGTCTGGTGGTGCTGCCGCTGGCGTGGCTCAGCCGGCGCCGGCTAAAACAGCTGACGCGCCCGGACTGGACGGAGGCGGTGAAGCTGTCGCTGGTGGGCAATCTGCTCTATTACGCCTGCCTCGCCAGTGCGATTCAGCGCACCGGCGCACCGGTATCAACCATGATCATCGGCACGCTGCCGGTGGTGATCACCGTCACCGCTAACCTCTGTTACGGCCATCTCGAAGGGCGCCTGCCATGGCGCCGGCTGATGCCCGCGCTGGTCATCATTGCTGCCGGGCTGGGCTGCGTTAACGCGGCGGAACTGCACGGGCAGGGGCCGGCATTTGATCTCTGGGGCTACCTGAGTGGCCTGCTGCTGGCGGTGCTGGCAGTGGTGTGCTGGACCTGGTATCCGCTGCGCAATGCGCGCTGGCTGCGCGAACACCCTCAGCATAAACCGTCGAGCTGGGCCACCGCGCAGGGGCTGGTGACATTGCCGCTGGCGCTGGTGTTTTATGGGCTGGTGAGCCTGCAGATTCACTGGCAGCAGCCCGATTTCGCTTTGCCGTTCGGCCCGCAGCCGGCGCGTTTTATCTGGCTGATGCTGGCGATTGGTTTGTTCTGCTCATGGCTGGCGGCGCTGTGCTGGAATGCCGCCAGTCAGCGTTTGCCAACGGTGGTGATGGGGCCGCTCATCGTATTCGAAACGCTCTCTGGCCTGCTGTGGACCTTTATTTACCGCCAGAGCTGGCCACCGTTGCTCACCAGCATCGGTATCGGCTGTCTGATTGTTGGCGTGATCTATGCCATGCGCATTAAACCGCAGCGCTTGACCGCACTTCCTTAACCCTGCCTCGCTGCTGAGTGATCCACTAAGCAGCGCTTTCCCCTGATATTTTAGGAATTTGACCAGCCGATAATCCCGCCTCAGTGACCTGATACTGGCCGCCACGCGCACGCTATATAACCGACGAGCGCTACAGCCGCCCGGTTTTCATTCTCTTCCGCTATAAAACTTCCTGCCGTCAGCACGGTAAAAGGTCGACTCTGGGTGCCTTTTAGCGTTCCGGAGGGATAAAAAAAGCGCATATCGGGCAACAATTCGCCGGTTTAGCGCGTAAAAAACTCTCCGCCAATCGGATTTTTACCCGGCTGTGGCACTGAAATACCAGCGTGAGAAGCCACCTTAGCCTTAAGCGTTACCGGCATTGTTAAGAATGATTCCCAACAGCTGCCAGAAAAAAAGATTAAAGATGACGATGGATTTAAGCGCAGTATTTACCGTGGATAACCGTTTTTCGGCTTTATAGTTTAAACATCATAACGTTTTTGAACCGGAGTATTCCTGGTGTGGTTTAAGAGTTAACCGACTAGCGCTGATCGTCAAAGCGATCATAAACGCAGCGGCCAGATCCAGTTTAAAACTGAGCCAATGTGTGAGCGGTTACACCGTGTTGTTCATTAACGCTTAACAGAATTGTCTGTGATCAGGTCTGATTATTAGTAATCGTGAAGTAATAGACTAAGCACCAATCTCACCAAAATGAGATTGGGCTAAGTCTAAATGGCTTGAAACGCGAGGCTTTTGCTGGTGTGAATCAATTTTACCGCAAAAAAGGAAGTGATTCCGTGATGGCATTCATCAGGAAAAAGTGGTTCGAATTGTTATGTAGCGAATGCCGAATTTAATGATCTTCATCTCTTCTGGTAAGAACAAATCTCAGCATTAAGTCATATAACATCGGCCTCAATGGTATTAGCGATTATCGGAACCGGAAGGGTAATGATAAACGCTACGGCTAATATCCAGTAAACGACAGCTGCGACGGGTACCGATGTCGAAAGTGGTTTGCAGGAAGTTGACCGCCTGACGCTTTTCATTCGTAGTGAAGAAGTTTTTCAGCACGCTTTGCAGCATCTCCTTGTCGGAGCTCAGGGTCTGCAGCTCGCGCGTAAGGTTCTGCAGTTTATCCTCCAACTCCTTGATTTTGCGACCCTCCTCTGAAGAAAGCCCGGAGAACTTCTTCTTCCAGCTATAGAAGGTGGCCTCGGAAATGCCCAGCTCCTCACAAATCTCCCTGACTTTCACTCCCGTTTCAGAAGCTTTAATGGCATTTGTGATTTGCTCTTCGCTATATCGTGACTTTCTCATAAATGCTCTTACCTTTCTTATCAATTAGTGGATGAGAATTACTGTATTAATATCTGGTACTGCAAAAACGGTATTAATGCAGTATTAAAGTGCGCGATTAGAATTGCGAGGGTTAAATTAAGTTATTTAGAATAAATATCATCATGGGATAAATCTTATTTTATTCTGAATGCCATTGAACGCCTTCCTGGTGCTGGGTTTTTGATATAGATTCATTCCATCCCAAATGCAGAAAAATACGACAATCATTGGAAATTCGGCATAGCCTGCTTGCAAAAAACTCAGGATATGCCTGTGAACTTTTGTCCTGAATTCGGGTTGAAATCGTTTACATCCATCGGGCTTCGCACCAGGTTTAATCGGAATTTTCCTGAATTTAATCGCTAAACTCTGACGCGAGTCTCATTTTTCGGACCAGCCTGGTTTGAAGTTATTAAATTGTGTCAGGCCCACTGAGCGCTTGTTAATTCATTTCAAGGACGTTGTACCGAAAAGCAGTTGCTGTACGTAATACTAAGGACCAGTCAATGAAATTGAGCGTAATGTCTAATGCCGCCTGGATGATGTCTGAGAAGATCGTCTCGGTATTCGGCGTCATATTTGTGACCTCCTACGTGGCAAAATCCTTTGGCCCAACGGTGTTTGGTCAAATGGCGTTTTCGACCTCGCTGTTCTCCATGGTGCAAACCGTGGCGATTTTTGGTACCGAAACCATCCTGTTCAAGCGCATCAGCAAAAGTGCGCCGAAAGGCCTGCGGCTGATGACCGTGGCGCGGACCATGCGCCTGGTGCTGCTGTTGCTGACATCAATCCCGGTGTTGATTTGGGTCTGGTACAACATGCAGGAAAACTTCCTTGCGTTTGCACTGGCCTCGTTTATCTCGTCGGTGTTTGTCACCCAGGACACCTTCAGCGTTTATAACAATGCGCGGCTGGCGTCGCGGCTCAATACCATTGCTAACTCGGCCGGCTTGCTGCTGGGCTTTGCCATGAGCTTCACCATCGCCTGGCTGCATCTCAATCCACTGTGGCTCACCGCCTCGATTGTGGCCGTCACACTGGTGCCGTACGCCATCAAGCGCGTCAATTTCTATCGCGAACATCAGGATCTGGCACCGCCGCAGGACAAGCGCACCACCTACCTGCGCTACCTGATGTATGCCGGCCTGCCGCTGGCCATCTCCAGCATCTTTATCTCGGTGCAGGTGAAAGCCGCACAGATGTTCCTCGCGGGCATCGCCTCAGCGCGCGACCTTGGCCTGTTCGCCGCCGCGAATACCATTTCGGCTTCCTGGATTTTTATCCCGGTTGCCATCATCACTTCCTGCTTCTCGGAGATTTTCCGCGAGCGTGGAGCAGCCGCGATCAAGCTCACCGCGCGGCTGAACGGCTATGTCATGGGAGTTTCATTGCTGTTATTAGCGGTGATCGCCTTGTACGGCGAAAAAATCATCATCGCTTTATATGGTCACGAGTACACACAGTCCGGAAGTCTCATTACGTTACTGTCGTTAGCAACCTGCTTTTCGGCAATGGGGACCGTCGCTTATCGCTACATGGTGAAAGAGGGCGGGTTTAACTATCTGTTGAAGAAGATCATTTGTCTGATGGTCATCAGCCTGCCGCTGTCGTGGTGGCTGATCCAGGGCTACGGCATCATGGGTGCCGCCTGGAGCGTCTTCATCACGGAGTTACTGTCCCTGACCGTAATGAATTACTTCTTCAAAAACGGCGTCATCCAAAAAATTCAGGTTTCCTCACTCAACTACAAAACCTACAAATGAGGTCAGATATGATCAGGTTGAAAGACGAACTCAGAAGAAGCGTACAGTATTTCATCAAAAAGATGCCCTGGGCTTACCAGGATCGCATCTACTACTTTCACAAATTCCGTAAGCTGCCGAACCTGCGTCAGCCGAAGGTGTTCAATGAGAAAGTGCTGTATCGCAAATTCGTCTACGGCGACTACCAGTGTTATGGCCGCCTGTCGGACAAGTTTTCGGTGCGTGAGTACATTGCCGAAAAGGTGGGCAGTGAGTATCTGATTCCGCTGGTTTATGAGACCAGCGATCCGCACTCACTGCATACGCTGCCGAGCTGGAAGAACACGGTTATTAAGCCGAATCACGGCTCCAACATGGTCGAGATCCTGCTGGAAGAACCGGATGCGCTGAAAAAACAGCAGATTATCAGCGACTGCCAGCGCTGGCTGAAGACCGACTTCGCCAACGAGGCGCGCGAGATTCACTATCGCTATATTAAGCCGCGCATTCTGGTAGAGAAGTACATCGGCGATGGCAAAACCGCGCCGATCGATTACAAGTTTCACATGTTCAACAAGCGCGACGGCAATTTTGAATATGTGCTGCAGGTGATCTACAACCGCTGTAATCCGCTGCTGTCGATGAACTTTTACGTCAACAATCTTAACGAGGCGTATCACAAAATTCGTGATACCGGGCTGGATGTGTCACCGCTGCTGCCACAGCTGCAGCACGCGCTGGCGCTGAGTAAAACGCTGGCCAGCGACTTCGATTATGTGCGCGTGGACTGGTATATCGATGGCGAACAGATCTACTTCGGTGAGCTGACGTTCACGCCAGGCGCCGGGCTGGTCACCGGGTTGGATCGGGGACTTAATCAGATGATGGGTGATATGTGGATTCAGGATCGTCGCGATACGCAGAGATCGGACGTCACGGTGCCGGAAGTGCCACTTCCAGCCGTATTGAAGAAAATTTGAAATCACACAGCAAAATAAAAAACCCCGCTTAGCGGGGTTTTTTATGCGCCGCGTTTACGGCATTGGCCAGTCGGCTGGTGTCTGGCTCATCACCTGAATAAACGCTTCTTTGGTGATGGACATAAAGTTATGCACGTTTTCCATGCTCAGCGTAATGCCGAGCAGACCGGTAACAAACCAGCATGACATCGCTACGCCCACGCCGCCGCACATCAGCGCCATCACGTGGTGGCTGTTCTGACGCAATTTAATTTTCATGGTGCTGGCGAAGAACATCATTACCGCGCTGAGCAGTTCCCAACGCATGACGATCAGACTGGTAGTTAACGTAGCCATCGGCGAAAAACCTCTTGAGATCAGTAATATCCCTGACATTCATCGGACATCACTGGCGGCAGAAAAGGGAGGTCAGGGAAGCCCTTCTGTCGTCTTCATACAGCTTGAATCTGTGACTTGGGTCACATTATATCACTGGATTTGAAAATTTGAACAAAATTTAGACCTGGTATGGCAGGCAAAGAAAGGGCTGGAGGAAGGTGAAGAGGAGGGGAAAGGCGCGCCCGCGTGGGGCGCACTGACTTCAGCGTACCGGGCAGCACTCGCCGGTGGTGCGCTGGGCAAAGCTGTTCATGCCTTCGCTGCAGTCAAAGTTGACCAGACGCGGACGCTGCACCATCGCCTGGCGACGCATGCTGTGACGATAAGCGGTAGGGGTTTGCGAGAACTGACGGCGGAACACGCGCGAAAACGTCTGCTGCGAGTCGTAGCCGTACTGCATCGCAATGTCGAATACCGGACGCTGCGTCTGACGCAAGGCTTCGGCGGCCAGCGTGAGACGGCGTTCACGAATATAACCACCCAGCGTTTGTTTCGTAACCGTACGGAACATACGCTGCAGGTGCCATTTCGAGTAACCCGATTTTGCCGCCACTTCATCAATCGACAATGTTTTATCCAGATTCTGATCGATCCAGTTAGTCAGTGAATGGATGATTTCCTGTTGCATCATAGCCTGTTCCTTCTGCAAGGTTATCGCCTGGTTTGAAATTCGCTGTTTTGCTGGGGTGCGAGTATAATTCCTCAAGTTAACTTGAGGTAAAGGCCCTAAATGAAAAAAGAACGCAATTACCCGAAACCGGTGCTGACGCCGGGCGAAGTGGCGAAACGCAGCGGCGTGGCGGTATCGGCACTGCACTTTTATGAAAGCAAAGGCTTGATCAGCAGCACGCGCAATGGCGGTAATCAGCGCCGCTACAGCCGTGATGTGCTGCGCCGCGTGGCGATCATCAAAATTGCGCAGCGCATCGGGATTCCGCTGGCGACGGTCAGCGACAGCCTGATGCACGTGCCGGCGAATAAGCGCATGTCGACGCAGGAGTGGGACGCGCTGACGCAGCACTGGCGCGAAGAGCTGGATAAACGCATCGAAACCCTGACGCGTCTGCGCAACGATCTTGACGGCTGCATTGGTTGCGGCTGCCTGTCGATGCGCGACTGCCCGCTGCGCAATCCGGGTGACCGTCTGGGACAGCAGGGCTCCGGAGCGGTCCTGCTCGATCCGCAACAGGACGAGCCGCAGCGTTAATCCGCTATACTAGATGCCAACCCTTAGCAGCAAGGAATCGCGCATGATTACCGTTCACCATCTGGAAAACTCCCGTTCTCATCGGGTGCTGTGGCTGCTGGAAGAGCTGGCGGTGCCGTATCAAATCAAACGCTATCAGCGGGAAAATACCCTGCTGGCGCCGGACGAATTAAAGAAAGTGCACCCGCTGGGTAAATCGCCGGTGATTACCGATGGCAATCGGGTGATCGCCGAATCGGGCGCCATCCTCGAATATCTGCAGCTAAAGTATGACAGCGAGCATCTGCTGGCGCTGCATGAGGAAGAGGAGCAAATTCAGGCGCGTTACTGGCTGCACTATGCTGAAGGTTCGCTGATGCCGCTGCTGATGATGAAGCTGGTGTTTGCTCAGCTTGGTAAAAAGCCGGTGCCGTGGCTGCTGCGCCCGGCCGGCGTGGCGCTGAGTAAAGGCATTCAGAAAGCGTGGCTGAACAAGCAGCTGGCGCTCCACGGGCGCGTGATTGAGCAGCATCTGAGCCAGCAGCGCTTTTTTGCCGGTTCACGCTTCAGCATTGCCGATGTGCAGATGAGTTTTCCGCTGCTGGCGTTGCAGATGCGCGGCGCGCTGGGTGAGATGCCCGCCACGGCGCGCTGGCTGGAGAATATGCAGCAGCGCGCCGCGTGGCAGCGCGCGCTGGAGCAGGGCGGCCCGATTCAGTTCAATAACGGCTGAGGCGCAGCGGTAACGCAACGAAACAGGACGCCGCGACGCGCTGTCGCGGCACCGCAGCAAACCATCTGAAATGCCAGCCTTTTTCCTCCGTGATTTCCTGCTCCCGCTAGCGTAACGCCAGCCATAATGGCGCCAGAGCTGCGCATTATCCTGCCTGCCAGGTGATTAGCAGTTGAAAACGCCACCCCAAACGCCAGATAATCGTTTGCCTTTTTTCCGCGTCACCCCTTTTTGACCTGGAATACGCGGCCACGTAATCGTTTGCCTGCTTTTCTCTCTGAGACATCTTCACCAGGATGATGCGCAAACGCGAGCCGCGCGGTGACCTATATCTTAAAAAACACAGAGGAATAACTATGTCTGGCGAATCACGCCCGGCCAGGGGAAAACTGGACGCCTGGTTCCACATTTCAGCACGCGGCAGCAGCGTGCGGCAGGAAGTGCTGGCTGGCCTCACCACCTTTTTAGCGATGGTTTATTCAGTCATCGTGGTTCCTGGCATGCTCGGTAAAGCGGGCTTCTCACCGACGGCGGTGTTTGTCGCTACCTGTCTGGTGGCCAGCTTTGGCTCCCTCATCATGGGACTGTGGGCCAACCTGCCGATGGCGATTGGCTGCGCCATCTCCCTGACCGCCTTCACCGCGTTCAGCCTGGTACTGGGCCAGCACATTAGCGTGCCGGTGGCGCTGGGCGCGGTCTTCCTGATGGGCCTGCTGTTCACGCTGATTTCCGTGACCGGCATTCGCGCGTGGATTCTGCGTAACCTGCCGATGGGCGTGGCGCACGGCACCGGCGTCGGCATCGGCCTGTTTCTGCTACTGATTGCCGCCGATGGCATTGGTCTGGTGGTAAAAAACCCGGCGGCAGGCCTGCCGGTGGCGCTTGGTCACTTCACCTCTTTCCCGGTGATCATGGCGCTGATCGGGCTGGCGGCGATTTTTGGTCTGGAAAAACGGCGGGTACCGGGCGGCATTCTGCTGACCATCATTGCGATTTCGCTGCTTGGGCTGATTTTCGACCCGGCGGTAAAGTGGCAGGGGCTGTTTGCCATGCCGAGCCTGCGTGATGCCAGCGGCCAGTCGGCAATGTTTAGCCTGGATATCATGGGCGCGCTGCAGCCGGTGGTATTGCCGAGCGTGCTGGCGCTGGTGATGACCGCGGTGTTTGACGCCACCGGCACCATTCGTGCGGTGGCCGGGCAGGCGAACCTGCTGGATAAAGAGGGCCAGATTATCAATGGCGGTCGCGCGCTGACCACCGACTCTATCAGCAGCCTGTTTGCCGGACTGGTGGGTGCCTCGCCCGCCGCAGTGTATATCGAGTCCGCTGCGGGTACTGCCGCCGGCGGTAAAACCGGCCTGACAGCGATTGTCGTGGGTCTGTTGTTCCTGCTGATTCTGTTTATGTCGCCGCTGGCTTATCTGGTTCCGGCCTATGCCACCGCACCCGCGCTGATGTATGTCGGCCTGCTGATGCTGAGCAACGTGGCCAAAATCGACTTCAATGATTTCGTCGATGCGATGTCTGGCCTGCTGACGGCGGTATTCATCGTACTGACCTGCAACATCGTCACCGGCATCATGCTCGGCTTTGCCGCGCTGGTGATTGGCCGCCTGTTTGCCGGCGAGTGGCGCAAGCTCAACGCTGGCACGGTGGTGATTGCTGTGGCGCTGGTGGCGTTCTACGCGGGCGGCTGGGCTATCTGACCGCAATCCGGGCGTCAGTCCGAATTATTCTCTTTATCGCACACGCCGCACATCGGGTAGCCCCGCCGGGCGGCGTTTTGTTTTACACTTTCCGACGCAACATCGCTTCGATTAATATGATTCGCCTAAGGAAAGCATGGAAATCTTCTTTACTATTCTCATCATGACGCTGGTGGTTTCGCTGTCCGGCGTTGCGGCACGTATCCTGCCGTTTCAGATCCCGCTCCCGCTGGTACAGATCGCGGCCGGCGCGCTGCTGGCCTGGCCAACCTTTGGTCTGCACGTCGATTTTGACCCCGAACTGTTCCTCGTGCTGTTTATTCCGCCGCTGCTGTTTGCCGATGGCTGGAAAACGCCGATCAACGAGTTTCTGCATCACGGCCGTGAAATTATCGGCCTGGCGCTGGTGCTGGTGCTGATTACCGTGGTCGGTATCGGCTACCTGATTTACTGGCTGGTGCCGGGCATTCCGCTGATTCCGGCGTTCGCGCTGGCGGCGGTGCTGTCACCGACCGATGCGGTGGCGCTCTCCGGCATCGTCGGCGAAGGGCGCATCCCGAAAAAGATCATGTCGATTGTCCAGGGCGAGGCGCTGATGAATGACGCGTCGGGCCTGGTGTCACTCAAGTTTGCCGTCGCGGTGGCGATGGGCACCATGGTGTTCACCTGGGGCGGCGCCAGTGTCGAATTCCTTAAAGTGGCGATTGGCGGCCTGGTGGCCGGTGTCGCCGTTTGCTGGCTGTACGGTCGTTCGCTGCGCCTGCTCAGCCGCTGGAGCGGTGACGACCCGGCAACGCAAACCGTACTGCTGCTGCTGCTGCCGTTCGCCTCTTATCTGATTGCTGAACACCTCGGCGTCTCCGGCATTCTGGCGGCGGTAGCGGCCGGTATGACCATCACCCGTTCCGGCATCATCCGTCAGGCACCGCTGGCAATGCGCCTGCGCGCCAACAGCGTATGGCAGATGCTGGAGTTTGTGTTCAACGGCATGGTGTTCCTGATGCTGGGCCTGCAGCTGCCGGACATTCTCTCCACCTCGATTGCTCAGGCGAACGCCGATCCTAACGTCGAGCTGTGGATGCTGTTCGCCGACGTCGGGCTGGTCTATGCGGCACTGATGATCGTGCGCTTCGGCTGGCTGTGGATCATGAAGCGCACCAGCCTGCGCCTGCTGAAGAAGAAGCCGCTGGAGTTCTCCAGCTACTCGCTGCGTGAACTGCTGATCGCCTCTTTTGCTGGCGTGCGCGGTGCTATCACGCTGGCCGGTGTGCTGTCGATTCCGCTGTTACTCAGCAACGGCGAACCTTTTCCGGCGCGCTACGAACTGGTGTTTATCGCCACCGGCGTGATTCTGTTCTCGCTGTTTGTCGGCGTGATTCTGCTGCCGATTCTGCTGCGCGGCATGGAGAGCCACGACAAAGTGGGGCACCGTCGCGAAATCCAGAGCGCGCGTGCCGCGATGGCCGGCGTGGCGATCGAAAGCCTGCACAAAATGGAGCAGCGACTGGAAAACGACGCTGAAGAGAACATCGATCCTGAGCTGCTGAAAGAGGTCAGCCTGCGGGTGATTGGTAATCTGCGTCGTCGCGTCGATGGCAAAGATGATATGGAACAGGCGCTGTTTGCGGAAAATCTGGAGCGCCGTTTCCGCCTGACCGCGCTGCGCGCCGAGCGTGCCGAGGTTTATCATCTGCGCGCCACCCAGCAGATCTCCAACGAGACCATGCAGCGCCTGCTGCGCGATCTCGACCTGCTGGAAGCGTTGCTGATAGAAAAAGAGGAATAGCCGCCGCGTTTTGCTGCTCTCCGATCCCGCGGCCGCCTGACAGACAGGGCGGCCGCTTTGTTACAGCGATAGCCGTGGCGCGTTATCCGGCCAGTGTTCACGGCAGCAGGCAATCCACGCCTGCGCGCTGCGCGACAGATAACTGCCTTCGCGCCAGATTAGCCCCAGACGCCACTGCAGCTCCGACTCCAGCGGCAGCCACAGCAAGGCCTGTTTATCCAGCCGCTGGCAGATCGGCTCCGGCAGGATCGCCAGCCCCATATCCGCCTGCACCATCGCGGCAAGAAAATCCCACTGCGCGCTGCGCAGCGCGATATCCGGCATCACTCCCTGGCGCTGAAACGCTTTCATCAGCTGGCGGTTAAGCGAAAACTCTTCGTTGAGGATCAGCAGGGGATGCTGAGCCAGCTCGGCCAGCGTCAGGCTGGTGCGGTTGAGCCAGCGCGCGCTGCGCGGCAGCAGCACGCACAGCGGATGGCGCATCAGTTCCAGCATGTTCAGCGGCAGCTCCGCATCAATCGGCAAGGCGGTCAGCGCAATATCCAGCCCGCCGCTCAGCACCGCCTGCTGCACCGTCAGGCCACCAAATTCGGAGATTTTCAGCTGTACGCCGGGATAGCGGCGGCGGAACGCGGAGATCGATCCGGCAATCTGCATGCCGACCATCGGCGGAATGCCGAGCCGCAGCTCACCGGTTTTCAGCTGGTTGATGTCACTGATTTGCGCCTCCAGCTGATGAAACTCCTGCAAAATCGCCAGGCCGCGCTGATATACCGCCTGGCCGCTGTCGGTGAGATGCAGCTTGCGTCCCTCGCGCAGCAGCAGCGTACAGCCCAGCTCTTCTTCCAGCTGGCGCAGCATTTTGCTGATGGTGGGTTGCGTCACGAACAGCTTCTCCGCCGCGCGGGTAAAGCTCTGCTGACGCACCACTTCGGTAAAGTAACGCAGCGCACGCACGTCCATAAGCATTCCTTTTTGGCATAGTTTGAATAATTTTAATTCATTTCTTTCACACTCTGGCGAGGATTTATACTGCAACCCTGAATTTTTAACGGGAAGAGAGAAATGGCGTCCGCGCTTCGTCCGCGCACCACGGATATCCTGCAACGCGTCACGGTGCCGCTGCAGCTGGTGCTGTATATCGCCCTGTTCGTTGCCAGCGGTCAGCTGGTGAGCTGGCTGCATCTGCCGTTACCGGCCAACGTCGTGGGTATGGTGTTGCTGTTACTGTTGATCGTCAGCGGTATCGTGCCGCTGCGCTGGGTTAAAGCCGGGGCCAACTGGCTGCTGGCCGAAATGCTGCTGTTTTTTATTCCGGCGGTGGTGGCGGTGGTGAATTACAGCGACCTGCTGCGCAGTGAAGGCTGGCGCATCTGTGTGGTGATCGCCGTCAGTACGCTGATGGTGCTGGCGGCCACCTCGCTGGTGGTCGATCGCTTATACCGCTTCGAACTGGCGCGCGCGGCGCGTAAGCAGGGCGATCGTGACTGACTTTATCATTAGCCTGTTGTGTCTGGCGCTGACGCTGCTGGTTTACTACCTCAATAAACGCCTGTACCGGCGCAGGCCCACGCTGCTGCTGATGCCGCTGGTGTTAACGCCGCTGGTGCTGGTGGCGCTGCTGCTGCTGACGCACGTCAGCTGGCAGGATTACATCGCCGAAAGCCACTGGCTGCTGTGGCTGCTGGGGCCGGCGACGCTGGCTTTTGCGGTGCCGGTTTACGAAAACCTGCACATTATCCGCCGCCACTGGCTGTCGCTGAGCGTGGGCGTGATCACCGCCACGCTGGTGGCCGTGTGCAGTTCGGTATGGCTGGCGCGGCTGCTGACGTTACCGGAGAGCATCCAGCGCAGTCTGGCGGTGCGCTCCATCACCACGCCTTTTGCGCTGGCAGCGGCCCAGCCGATAGGCGGCCAGCCCGATTTGGTCGCGCTGTTCGTGGTGATTACCGGCGTGTTTGGCATGGCGGTGGGCGACGTGCTGTTTTTACGCATCGCGATTAAGCAGGGCGTGGCGAAGGGCGCCGGCTTTGGCGCGGCCTCGCACGGAGCCGGCACGGCACGCGCTTATCAGCTCGGCCAGCAGGAGGGCGTGGTCTCCAGCCTGGTGATGATGCTCTCCGGCGTGCTCACGGTGCTGCTGGCCCCGCTGCTGGGACAGCTGTTGTGGCATGCCTGACGGGCAAATCTGCGCCCGCATCGCCCTGCATGTTATCGGATGCGGTCAGTTTCTGCCCGCTGTAACCCATTTTTACGTAAAGCTTTCCAAATAAAGTTGTGTCATGTCGCCGCGCTGTTTACCCTTTGCGCCGAATTATGTGTCCTTCATGGAGTGGATTGTTATGTTTAAGCAACTTGTTACGGGAAGCGTTTTAGGTCTGGCACTGCTGAGCGGCGGCGCGCAGGCGATTGAGGGCAGTGTTGACGTGGGTGAGCACAGCACCAACCTGAACCTTGGCCTCGGCACCGCTTCACCGGGTCTGTTTCTGAAAGGCAACTGGCTGCGCAGCGATCACGACGGCAGCACCTACGGCCTTGGTATGGGGTATAACCTGGATGTGGGTGATTTCCGCGTGGCACCAACGGCGAAAGCGCTGTTCACCCATCCGGAAGATGGCCGTGATGGCTTCACCGTGGCGCTGGGTGCCGGTGCGCAGTATAACTTCAACAGCATGTGGGGCCTGTACGGCGAATATTACTATGCGCCGGAAGCGTTCTCCGATCGTCTGGACAGCTATAAAGAAGCCTCAGGCGGCCTGAGCTTTACGCCGATTTCGCTGCTGAACCTGCGCGTTGGCTATCAGTACATTGAGCTGAACAACAAAGGCGACCGCAAAGATAACGTGCTGGTCGACGGCCCGTACGTCGGTGCATCGCTGCGTTTCTGATGACGGGACCAGGTGCGCATGAATGCGCACCCTACGAAATTCTGTAGGGTCGCCATTCATGGCGACCTGGTCAATTACTGCACCGCTTCAATGGCGACCTGGTCAGTCACCGCACCCTCTCAATCTTAATGCGCTTTCCCCTGCGAAATCCCGACGCCCGTTTGTGAACGGATAAACTGTCCGCGGAATTTCGCCCGCTCCAGCGCCCCCTGCTGGGAATGATCGGTAATAGAAAACAGCCAGGTGCCGACAAACGCGACCAGCATCGAGAACAGCGCCGGATACTCATACGGATAGACTGGCGTTGCGTGTCCCAGTACCTGCACCCAAATGGTCGGGCCGAGAATCATTAGCACCACCGCCGTCAGCAGGCCCAGCCAGCCTCCCACCATGGCGCCGCGCGTGGTCAGCTTTGACCAGTACATCGACAGCAAAATAATCGGGAAGTTACAGCTGGCGGCAATCGAGAACGCCAGGCCGACCATGAAGGCAATATTCTGTTTCTCAAACAGAATCCCCAGCGCAATCGCCACCACGCCCAGCACCAGCACGGTAATCTTTGACACCCGCAGCTCTTCACGCTCGGTGGCCTGACCTTTACGGATCACGCTGGCATACAAGTCATGCGACACCGCCGAAGCACCGGCCAGCGTCAGTCCGGCCACCACCGCCAGAATGGTGGCGAAGGCTACCGCCGAGATAAAGCCGAGGAACAGGCTACCGCCGACCGCATTGGAGAGATGCACTGCCGCCATGTTAGTGCCGCCAATCAGCGCGCCGCTGGCGTCTTTGAAGGCCGGATTAGCGCCGACCAGCAGAATCGCGCCGAAGCCGATAATAAAGGTCAGGAAGTAGAAGTAGCCCATAAAGCCAGTGGCCCAGAACACGCTTTTGCGTGCTTCCCGCGCATCGGCGACGGTGAAGAAACGCATCAGAATATGCGGCAGGCCGGCGGTGCCAAACATCAGGCCCAGACCGAGCGACAGCGCGGAGATCGGGTCTTTCACCAGACCGCCTGGCTGCATGATTGCGCTTCCTTTCGGATGCACCGCCATCGCCTCGGTAAACAGCGTATTAAAGCTGAAACCGGTGGCTTTCATCACCATGATGGCCATGAAGCTGGCACCAAACAGCAACAGCACCGCTTTGATAATCTGCACCCAGGTGGTGGCGAGCATGCCGCCAAACAGCACGTACAGCACCATCAGAATGCCGACCAGCACCACGGCGATGTGGTAGTCGAGACCGAACAGCAGCTGGATCAGCTTACCGGCACCCACCATCTGCGCTATCAGATACAGCGCCACCACCACCAGCGAACCGCAGGCGGAAAGGGTGCGGATAGGCTTTTGCTGCAGGCGATAGGACGCCACATCGGCAAAGGTATAGCGGCCCAGGTTGCGCAGGCGTTCGGCAATCAGGAACAGAATCATGGGCCAGCCGACGAGGAAGCCGAGCGAGTAGATCAGCCCGTCGTAGCCGGAGGTGTAGACCAGCGCAGAGATACCGAGAAACGAGGCGGCCGACATAAAGTCACCGGCCATCGCCAGGCCATTCTGGAAACCGGTGATGTTGCCGCCGGCAGTGTAGTAATCGCTGCGCGAGCGGGTGCGTTTGGACGCCCAGTAAGTAATGCCGAGCGTGGCCGCCACGAAGACCACGAACATGATGATCGCTTCGTAGTTGGTGGCCTGTTTTTGCACCGCGCCGGTAATGGCATCGGCGGCAAATACGCTGGCTGGTACGATAGCCAGCGAGGCGGAGAGCAGGCGCTTCATGATTTCACCTCGCTGACAATCTGTTTGGTCAGACGATCAAACTCGCCGTTGGCGCGCCAGACATAAACGCCGGTCAGCAGAAACGACACCACAATCAGGCCGACGCCGATGGGGATGCCGCGCGTCACATTGGTGCCGGCGTGCAAGGGCGTGCCGAGCCAGCCGGGCGCGAAGGCAATCAGCAGAATAAAGCCGACGTACAGTACCAGCATGATGAGGCTGAGCAGCAGCGCAAACGACTGACGTTTGTGCACCAGCTCCTGAAAACGCGGATTGCTTTCGATTTGTTGCCAGACGGCTTCCTGTTGGTTCAGGGCTTCGTTCATCACATTTTCTCCAGAGGCAAGGCAGACAGAAAACTCACGGCAACGTGATTTAACTGGCTGAATATTCTAGTTATAAAGGTTGTGCGATGGTGAAAAGCATACGGCGTAAGGATGGAAGAGCGGAGAGCTGCCTGCCGGGGACAGGCTGATACTCTCCGCCGGGTCAATGCCGGTTATGGCATGGTGATCGACTGTTTCTCCTCGAGCAATTTCTCCACCACGCCCGGATCGGCCAGCGTTGAAGTATCGCCAAAGTTGCTGGTATCGCCGGCGGCGATCTTGCGCAGAATGCGGCGCATGATTTTGCCGGAGCGGGTTTTTGGCAGCGAATCGGTCCAGTGCAACACGTCTGGCGTGGCAATCGGGCCGATTTCTTTACGCACCCAGTTGCGCACTTCGCTGTACAGCTCTGGCGACGGCTCTTCGCCGTGATTCAGCGTGATATAAGCATAGATCGCCTGGCCTTTAATGCTGTGCGGAATCCCCACCACCGCGGCTTCGGCAATTTTTGGATGCGAGACCAGCGCGGACTCGATCTCCGCCGTGCCAAGCCGGTGACCGGAGACGTTCAGCACGTCATCGACGCGGCCGGTGATCCAGTAATAGCCATCGTCGTCACGGCGCGCGCCGTCACCGCTGAAGTAGCGATTTTTAAACGTCGAGAAGTAGGTTTGCTCAAAGCGATCGTGATCGCCAAACAGCGTGCGTGCCTGGCCGGGCCATGAGTCGACAATCACCAGGTTACCCTCGGTGGCACCGTCCAGCGTATTACCTTCGTTATCCACCAGCGCCGGCTGGACGCCAAAGAACGGTTTAGTGGCCGAGCCGGCCTTCAGCTCGGTGGCACCGGGCAGCGGCGTAATCATGAAGCCGCCGGTTTCGGTCTGCCACCAGGTATCGACGATCGGGCAACGGCTGTCGCCAATCTTTTTGTAATACCACTCCCAGGCTTCCGGGTTGATGGGCTCGCCGACCGATCCCATGATGCGCAGGCTGCTGCGCTGGGTGCCGGCAATCGCTTTATCACCCTCGGCCATCAGCGCGCGGATAGCGGTTGGCGCGGTGTACAGCAGCGTGACCTTATGTTTATCCACCACTTCCGCCATGCGGCTGGGCTGTGGCCAGTTGGGTACGCCTTCGAACATCAGCGTGGTGGCCCCGCAGGCCAGCGGACCGTAGATCAGATAGCTGTGCCCGGTAATCCAGCCCACGTCGGCGGTGCACCAGTACACATCATCTTCATGATAATCAAAAACATATTTGAAGGTGGTGGCAGCATACACCAGGTAACCACCGGTGGTGTGCAGCACGCCTTTCGGCTTGCCGGTGGAGCCGGAGGTATAAAGGATAAACAGCGGATGTTCGGCCTCGACCGCCACCGGCTGATGCTGATCGCTGGCTTTCGCCATCAGTTCATGCCACCACAGATCGCGGCCTTCGCGCCAGCAGGTCTCTTTGCCGGTGCGCTGGAACACCACCACGTTTTTCACGCTGGTGACGTTTGGATTGTTCAGCGCATCATCCACGTTTTTCTTCAGCGGAATGCTGCGTCCGGCACGCACGCCTTCGTCAGCGGTAATCACCAGTTTTGCACTGGAATCCACTACGCGTCCGGCCACCGCTTCAGGTGAGAAGCCGCCAAAAATGACCGAGTGCACGGCGCCGATGCGCGCGCAGGCCAGCATGGCGACCGCGGCTTCCGGCACCATCGGCATGTAGATCGCCACCACATCGCCTTTCTTCACACCAAGGCCGGTCAGCACGTTGGCAAAGCGGCAGACGTCGGCGTGCAGTTCACGGAAGGTCAGGGTTTTGCTTTCGCTGGCGTCATCGCCTTCCCAGATAATCGCCGGGTGATCGCCGCGCGTAGCCAGGTGGCGATCGAGACAGTTGGCGGCAAGGTTCAGCGCGCCATCTTCATACCAGCGAATCGAAATATTGCCGGGGGCAAACGAGGTATTTTTCACTTTGCTGTAGGGCGTCATCCAGTCGAGGATTTTGCCCTGTTCGCCCCAAAAGGCCTCAGGATCGTCAACCGACTGTTGATACAGCGCCGCATACTGATCGGCATTTATCAGGGCATTCGCTGCAATGGCAGCGGGTACGGGATGCTTGTGTATTTGGCTCATGGCTGACCTCCTTGAAGATGTTAATCATATGTCAATCAAAGGTTAATTGAAGAGTGAGGCCGGGCTTTGTTTCTGTTTTGCAGTCTGGATCACGACCTTGTGTAAGGCTGAAAAGTCACCCAATTCAATCTGTTTACCGGCGCAGGAAATGAGGCAAAACCACTGGCTGGATCAATAAAATTATGAACCAGCCGGTTAAATAAGCAGCAAACAGACCGGCACGTTTTTTCAGCAATCCTGAATAGCTATGCGGAAAATTATCGAATTAACACTTTTCATAACAGCGAGTTATGACAGGCGCATGTCAGCAGCATTTTATGCTGCCTGGCTGTGCAGGATTTAAGCTATCGCCCCAGGGGTTGCATTTACCTTAGTGAAAATGGTACTTATCTCGGCCCTGTTCAGCAGGTATCAACTCAGGCTGCATCATCGCGCGGGCGCATAATGCCGGCGCAGCGGTAACCGATGCAGTCCATTATAACCCTCTATTTTATCGGGCTTTTGCTCACTTCCCTGTGTGTAATGTCTTCTGCACCTTCGCAGCAGAGCAAAGGGGTTTTAACTGAGGAAATAACGCGTTATGAAAGGTTTTAAACTCACCCTCGCGTGGCAGATTCTGATTGCCCTGATTCTCGGCGTTATCGTCGGAACCGTGCTGCATAATCAGCCAGACGATCGTGAATGGTTAATCACTAACATTCTTACTCCTGCCGGCGACATCTTTATTCATCTGATCAAGATGATTGTGGTGCCGATTGTTATTTCCTCACTGATTGTCGGCATCGCCGGCGTGGGTGATGCGAAAAAGCTCGGGCGGATTGGTGTGAAAACCATCATCTATTTTGAAGTGATTACCACCATTGCCATTGTGGTCGGCATCACGCTGGCCAACGTATTCCAACCCGGCAGCGGCATTGATATGTCAACGCTGGCAACGGTGGACATCTCTAAATACGAAGCCACAACGGAAGCGGTGCAGGGAGCGCCACATGGCCTGGTGACCACCATTCTATCGCTGATCCCGCAGAATATTTTTGCCTCGCTGGTCAAAGGCGACATGCTGCCGATTATCTTCTTCTCGGTACTGTTTGGCATGGGACTGTCTGCGCTGCCGTCGGAGCATCGCGATCCGCTGGTGACTGTATTCCGTTCTATTTCCGAAACCATGTTTAAAGTGACGCACATGATCATGCGCTATGCGCCGGTCGGGGTGTTTGCACTGATTGCCGTCACCATTGCTAACTTCGGTTTTGCCTCGCTCTACCCGCTGGCCAAGCTGGTGCTGCTGGTGTACGTGGCGATTCTGTTCTTTGCGTTCGTGGTGCTGGGGGCGGTGGCGCGCTTCTGCAAGCTGCGTATTACGACCCTGATGCGCATTCTGAAAGATGAGCTCATTCTGGCGTATTCCACCTCCAGCTCAGAGACCGTGCTGCCGCGCATCATGCAGAAGATGGAAGCCTACGGCGCGCCGAAGGCGATCACCAGCTTCGTGGTGCCAACCGGCTATTCGTTCAATCTGGATGGTTCAACGCTGTATCAGAGCATTGCGGCGATCTTTATCGCCCAGCTGTACGGCATTGACCTGTCGCTCACTGATGAAATCATTCTGGTGCTGACCCTGATGGTGACGTCGAAAGGCATCGCAGGTGTGCCGGGCGTCTCGTTTGTGGTGCTGCTGGCCACGCTGGGCAGCGTTGGTATTCCGCTGGAAGGTCTGGCGTTTATCGCCGGCGTCGACCGTATCATGGACATGGCGCGCACCGCGCTCAACGTCATCGGTAACGCGCTGGCGGTGCTGGTTATTGCCCGCTGGGAAAACCAGTTTGATACCAAACAGGCCGCCGCCTACGAGCTGCAGCTGCGCACGCAAAATGCCAGCTAAGCGACACGCTCTCTGACTGAACCCGCCTTCTGGCGGGTTTTTTTATGTCCGCTGCCGCAAAAGGCAAAAAAATTGACCTGAGCAGGAGGAATTAACAATTCTATATGATATATAGTTTCAAGAATAAATTATTCCTGAAGGGAGCGAACATGAACATTGATCTGAGCCAGATGATCACCGAGGGCCGCAACCCGGCGAGCCAGAACATTGACGAGCTGAACACGGAAGCGATGCTGCGCGTCATTAACGATGAAGACAAAAAAGTGGCGCTGGCGGTGGAAGCTATCGTGCCGCAGATTGCTGAGGTGGTGGATGCCATCACGGCGGCATTCAGCCAGGGCGGACGTCTGATTTACTGCGGTGCCGGGACCTCCGGCCGTCTCGGTATTCTCGATGCCAGCGAATGCCCGCCCACGTTCGGTACGCCGCGCAGTCAGGTGGTCGGGCTGATCGCCGGCGGCCATACCGCCATTTTACAGGCGGTGGAAAACGCCGAGGACAACCGCGAGCAGGGCGCGCAGGATTTAAAAGATATCGACTTTTCGGCGCGCGATGTGCTGGTCGGCATTGCTGCCAGCGGCCGCACACCTTATGTGCTCGGTGCGCTGGCCTGGGCGAAGCAGCAGGGCGCCTTCACCGCCGCGCTGACCTGTAATCCCAACAGCGCCATGTCGCAGGCGGCGGACGTCGCCCTGACGCCGGTGGTGGGCCCGGAAGTGGTCACCGGCTCGTCACGCATGAAAGCCGGCACCGCGCAGAAGCTGGTGCTCAATATGCTGACCACCGGCGCCATGATCCGCAGCGGCAAAGTGTACGGCAACCTGATGGTCGACGTAGAAGCCACCAATCAGAAACTGGTGCAGCGGCAAATCAACATCGTTAAGCAGGCCACCGAATGTGACGATGCCCGCGCACAGCAGGCGCTGGCAGCGTGCGGCGGCCACTGTAAAACCGCCATTGTGATGATACTGGCGGACCTGAACGCCGATGACGCGCAGGCGCTGCTGGCGCAGAACCACGGCTTTATCCGCCAGGCATTACACCACGCAGGAGCGCAATGATGGCGGCGATCACTGAAAGCTTATTACGCGATATCCTGCAGGCGGTCGGCGGCGCAGGCAACGTCGTGCACTGCGGTAACTGCATGACGCGTCTGCGTCTGACGCTGGCCGATGCCGCGCGGGTCGACAGCGCCCGGCTGAAAACGCTGCCCGGCGTGCTGGGCGTGATTGACAGCGATGCCCAGCTGCAGATTGTGCTCGGCCCTGGCAAAGCGCAAACCGCAGCGGAAAAAATGCAGGCGATGCTGAACAGCGCCACGCCAGAGGCGCCGGGCGATCTGCACAGCATTGCCAGCGCGCAGAAGCAGCAGATGAAAGCGAAGCAAACCAGCGCGCTGCACCGTTTTCTCTCCTGCTTTGCCACCATTTTTACCCCGCTGATCCCGGGCTTTATCGGTGCCGGATTGCTGCTGGGGTTTGCCACGCTGATTGAGCAGGTGTTTCATCTTAATCAGCCCGGGGAACACGCCCGCTGGCTGCTGGACACCGTGGCTTATATGAAGGTGTTCGGCAAAGGACTGTTCACCTTCCTCAGTATCTTAATCGGCTATAACGCGCAGAAAGCGTTTGGCGGCACCGGCGTGAACGGCGCGATTATCGCCTCGCTGTTTGTGCTGGGTTATGTGCCGAACGCGACCGTCGGCTATTACAGCGGC
The DNA here is from genome assembly GCF_043529865.1 of Pantoea sp. SGAir0418. NCBI lineage: Bacteria > Pseudomonadati > Pseudomonadota > Gammaproteobacteria > Enterobacterales > Erwiniaceae > Pantoea > Pantoea sp. SGAir0418. Next base: position 3,621,575 of record NZ_CP027911.1, on the reverse strand, counting down.
ATGCAGGATTTCTTCGGCCTGACTATCGATCCGCGCGGCAATATTATTGGCGTGCTGCTGGCGGCGATATTTGGTGCCTGGCTGGAGAAACAGCTGCGCAAAATTATCCCGGATAATCTCGATATGATCCTCACTTCGCTGCTGACGCTGTTAATTACCGGCGCGGTGACGTTCCTGGTGATCATGCCGATTGGCGGCGAGCTGTTTAAAGGCATGTCGTGGCTGTTTATCCACCTGAACAATAACCCGTTCGGCTGTGCCATTCTGGCCGGCTTATTCCTGATTGCGGTGATGTTCGGCATTCATCAGGGCTTTATTCCGGTCTATTTTGCGCTGATGGAAACCCAGGGTTTCAATTCGCTGTTCCCGATACTCGCCATGGCCGGAGCCGGTCAGGTCGGCGCTTCGCTGGCGCTGTGGTGCAAAGCCGACAAGCACTCGCTGCTGCGCAGCCAGATTAAAGGCGCCATCGTGCCGGGTCTGCTGGGCGTCGGTGAGCCGCTCATCTATGGCGTGACGCTGCCGCGTCTTAAACCGTTTATTACCGCCTGCTTCGGCGGTGCGCTGGGCGGCTTCTTTATCGGGCTGGTGGCGTGGCTCGGTCTGCCGGTGGGCATGAACACGGTGTTTGGCCCGTCAGGACTGGTGACGCTGCCGCTGATGACCTCTTCGCAGGGCATCTTTGCCGGTATGGCGGTCTATCTGGTGGGGCTGATCGTGGCGTGGATCGGCGGCTTCGTCTTTACCTGGTGGGGCGGCACCAAAAACGTTGATTTAAGTTAGAAAAGCCCGCGTCAGCAGACCGTCAAGAGGTCTGATGTCATTAAATGCATGATTTTGCTGCAATTGTGGGATAGCTCACAATTGCAGCATTTCGTTAGCGGGGCTTATTATTGAGCGTGAGAATTATCACCCATCCAGACTTAACTGGAGTGGCTGAAGATAAATCACGTGTTATTAATAGGTTATCACTATAAGCCTTATTTAAACCAGGGTTATAGCTTTTCATTTCCTGCGAAATTCTTATTTCATTCCAATAAATATCTCCGGGCTCGCTTTTGATCTGTGCAGCCATAAAGTCTATATAAGCAACAGCTTTCTCCTGATTTTCACGCATCAGCGGCACCCTCTGTGCCCATAATTAACCACTTGATTCGTTTTGTGAAAATAGAGTTCGCCCATCTGCACCTTTGTTCTTTTTTCGCTGTCCTTTCACAGCGTCGCTGATTGCTTGTTACTGGAGGTTGTATGAGATTCATCCGGAATCCCATTGCGCTAGGGATCGTCGCTGCGCAGGCGGTGTTTTATTTCCCCGGCGTGGGGGAAGCGGCAACACTGGGCGCGTATAATCCGCGCGATAACGACCAGCAGAGCGGCGCGCTGATCGTTAACGGCGGCAGCGCAACCTTAACCGGTAATCAGGCATTTGAGCCGGGCATTGACGGGGCGGTCAACACCACGCTCGGCCAGGTGACCATCGCGGCGGGCGCACAATACCTTAATCAGGCACGTCTCGATCCCGGTCCGCAAAACCTCGCCATCACCGTGCCGGATCCCACTACCGGCGGCAACACCACTTTTCAGGTGTTTGATTCCGCCAGCCTGGTGGCGCAGGCACCGGTTACCGCCAGCACGGTGGTGCCGGATCTGCAAAATGTGAATGACAATCAGTATATCGACGCGCGCATCGCCGACGTCAGCGGCAGCGGCAGTTCGCTGGATGTCAGCATTGGTCAGGCTAACGCCAACAGCAGCGCCAGCACCAACGCCTGGACCATGGCGGCCAAAAACACCACGCTGTTTCAGGTCAGTAACGGCGGCACCCTCAACTGGAACAACAACAACCGCATCACCTTTAACGGTTCTGCAGCCAACGTCTCCGGCGGCCAGGTGACCGATAGCCTGGCGGTACAAAATCTCGCGACCTATAACGGCAGCTTTAGCGTGCAGACGCTGGACGGCAAAACCACCGCCTTCAACGTCACCAATGCCAGCCAGCTGCAAAGCTACAATAACTGGCTGGTGAGCCAGCTGCAGGCCGGCAATCTCGCGCCGGCCAGCTACCTCAGCGCGTTCAATCAGGCGGTCACTATCACCAACGGCGATATTGTCTATAACGTCAGCGCCACTGCGCCGGATGAAGTGACGCAGCCGATAGGTAGCCGCGTGGTGATCAATGCTGAAGGCGCCGGTTCGCAGGTCACTATCGCCGCCGGTAAAACGCTGGAAGTGGTAGGGGCCAGCGATGGCGCGGTACGCGTGGCCAATGGGGCCAATGCTACCATCGACGGGAAACTGGCGAGCCGCGGCACCGCGCTGGCGCTGGATGGCGCGACGGCTACCAACAGCAGCAGCGGCGTCATCAACGGCGGTTTCCTCAACCGTATTGATGGCACCGGCGTCGGCGCGGCCAGCAACAACGCCACGGCGGTAACGGTGCAAAACGGCGGTGATTTCACCAACAATGGCGTGCTTAACCTCGGTACCACCGGCAGCAATCTGACCAACGGCGTGGCGGGCATCCGTCTTGATGCCAATGCGCAGGCCAGCAACAGCGGCAATATCAACGTGGGCGTCAACGGTTCCAGCGCGCGCGGCACCACCTCCGGCGTGCTGCTCACCACCGACAGCAGCCGATTTACCAACAACAGCGGCGGCACGATTTATCTCGGGCGAGGCGCGCAGAACAGCCTGAGCGACAACGTGGCGGAGACCGCCCTGAACCAGAGCGGGCTGACCAGCGGCATTGCGCTGCTGGCCAACGGTAGCGCCACCAACGACGGGGCGATTGTGATTGGCTCGCGCGTACAGAACGCCGCCGGGATGTCGGTCAGCGGTGCCAGCAATGCCACGCTGATCAACAGCGGCACCATCGACGTCAACGGCAGCGCTGCGCGCGTGCCGCGCGAGAATGTCGGCATGCTGGTCACTAACAGCAACGGTACGCTGGAGAATCGCGGCACCATCAACCTCAACGGCGTTAACGGCACCGGCCTGAAAGTGCTGGCCACCAGTGGTAACAGCGCCGCCGCCAGCTCCACCGGGACCATCAACGTGGCAGGCGGAGCCGATCCGGCCAGCGGCACGCGCAACTTTGGCGTGTGGGTGGAAGGTCAGGGCAGCGGCACTGCTGCAGCGAACGTGGACGGGCCGATTAACCTCACCGGCAACGGCGCAATTGGCGTGCACGCGCGCGGCAACGCCACGGTTAACGTCACGCAGAATGCCATTCCCCGCTTCAGCACCGGCAGCAATCAAATTGGTTTTTTTGCCTATGGCCCGAATGCGCTGATCAACGTGGACGACAACAACGCCTTTGACGTCACCACCACTAACTCGACGCTCTTCCGCATCGAACAGGGCGCGACGTTTGACGGGACTAATACCACGCTGACCGCCTCCGGCGCGGGTGCGGTGGCGGTGAACGGCACCGGCGGTGGCGGAACATTGGTGAAGACCAATAACGCCACGATCAATGTCAGCGGCACCGGCGCCATCGGCATCAATATCGAGGGCGGTGCGCAGGGCAACATTGACGCGGCGACCACCATTACCCTCAGTGGCAGCAACGCCACGGGCGCGATTGCCGACGGGCAGAAACATACGCTGACCGGTGCCAACAGCCGTGCGCCGGTCGCCAGCACGCGGCTGACCTCCGCCGCAGAACTCAATTCGGCGCAAAACGGCATCACCGGCTATCTGGCGCGCAACCGCGCGCAGCTCAGCAACAGCGGCAACATCAACTTCAGCGGGGCCAATACCACCGGCCTGCGCGTGGAGAGCGGGGCGACCGGCAGTAACAGCGGCAATATAAGCATCAGCGACGGCGGCACCGGTATCGCGGTGAACAGCGCGGGCAGCACCTTCACCACCATCGCCAGCAACAGCGGCAACATCGACGTGAATGGCGGCAGCAGCACCCGCCGTACGCGCGGCGTCAGCGCCAGCGGTAGCCAGGCGGTGGCGAACCTCAACGGCGGTACGCTCACGCTCAACGGCAGGGGTGCCATCGGCGCCGAAGCGCTGGACGGTGCGCTGGTGAATATCGCCGCCGGATCGACGCCGATCTTTAACAATAGCGAGCAGATCGCCTATCACGCTGCGGGTAACGGATCGCGCATTCGCGCCGCCACCAGCGCGCTGGATGTCAGCACGCGTGGTTCGACCGGCTACCGCCTTGACGACGGCGCGGCACTGAGCTTCAGCACGCCGAACAGCCTGAGCGCCAGCGCCGCCAGCAGCACCGGCGTGATTGTTTCCGGCAGCGGCAGTAACCTCAACAGCGCCAACCTCAATCTGACCGCCAGCGGCGAGGAGAGCACCGCCGTGCGCGTCGAGGGCGGCGCAGCGGCGACGCTTGACGGCAGCAGCACCATCACGCTCAGCGGCAACAACGCGGTGGGCGTGCTGGTGAATACGCTGCGCAGCGATCTCAGTAATGCGCTGGACGGCAGCGCTGCCGCCACCCGCGTCACCAGCAACGCCCGCATCAGCGGCGCTGGCAACGGTGCCGTTGGCTTTGACCTGACCAACGGCGCGGCACTGGAGAACAATGGCGCACTGACGCTGACCGGCAGCAACAGCATCGGCATGCGCTCGCGCGCCGGCAGCACGCTGACCAATAATGGCGTGGTTAACGTCAGCAGCGGCACCGGGTTAGATGTCGGCGGCAGCGGCACCACGCTGGCGCAGGGCGGCAGCATCAATGTCGATAACGGCGTGGCCGGCGTGCGCATCAGCGACGGTGCGCAGCTGGCACTGACCGGCAGCGATACGCTGATCACCACGCGCGGCACGGCGCATGGCATTTTGCTCGACAGCGGCGCGGCGGCGCTCAGCGCGCGCGACGCCACCATCAACGTACTGGGCAGCGGCAACGGCATCGAAAACCGCGCGGAGCTGGACAACGTGAGCCTGAGCAACCTGATGCTTAACGTCGGCGATGGCAACGGCATCCGCACCGCCGTCGCGTTCGATCCCGCCTCCACCGTGACCACCCATGTATCCGGCAGCGGTAACGGCCTGACCATCGCCAACGCCGATGGATCGACCACCGGCGGCGATCTGACGCTGGGTTCGGGTTACGTTTTCAATGTCACCGGCGCCGGCGGCACCGGGATTCGCGCCAACACCACGGGAAATATCGTCACCGCCGCCAGCGTCAATATCAGCAATGCGGCAGGCGGTTCGGCACTGGTCTCCAGCACCGCCGGCACCATCGTCAACCGCGGCACGCTGCGCTCCAGCAGTCTGACGGCACCGGTGGTCGATCTGCGCGGCGGCAAAACGGTATTCGAGAACCTCGGTACTATCGTGACGGCCACGGCGCAAAGCGTGGCGGTGGCGGGCAGTAACGCCGACGATGTGATTTTGCTGACGCAGGGTGACGTGCTGGGCGACATCAATCCTGGCGGCGGCAGCGACACGTTCCGCTGGACCGGCGGTACGCTCAACGGCAGCCTGACCATGGGCGCAGACAACAACAATATCGCCGACGTCAGCGGCGTCGATCTCAGCACTACTTACCATCTCACCAGCGGCAACGGCACCGGTAACAGCCTGACCTTTGACCAGATTACGGCGCGCGGCGGCAGCTTCAGCGCGGATGACCTGAGCAAAGGCGTTAACCTCGGCAGCGGCTGGAGCATCATTAACTTCGCGGATAGCCGCTGGACGCTGACCGACAATCTGCAGTTGGCGCACAGCACCATCAACATTGATAGGCGCTCAACGCTGTATGCCGGTGACAACGTGCATCCTACGCTGGCGGGCGGCACAGCGGATTCGCTGCAGGTGAATAACAGCGGCACGCTGGATCTCACCAATGGCGGCGGTTCGCCGGGCAATACGCTGGACATCAACGGCTCGCTGGCGTCGATGGGCGGTCAGGCGAATCTGGTGACCCGCCTGAATGACGGCGGCGCGCTGAGCAACCAGTTCACCGACCACATCAACGTCAGCGGTAACGCTAGCGGCACCACGCTGCTCAACGTCAGGCTGGATGCGGCAAGCAGCGCGGCGCTCACCGATCGCAACCGCAACGGCGGCATTGAGGGCAATGAAGGCATTTCGCTGGCGCAGGTGGGCGGCAACGCCGGCCAGAACAGCTTTGCGCTCAGGGATGGCTATCTCGGTGCCGGACCGTGGCAGTACCGGCTGTACAGCTTCGCGCCGGGCAGCAGCGATCCGGCGCAGCGCCTGCTGAGCGGCAGCGGCAACAATTACTGGGATTACCGGCTGGCAAACTACTACGTTTGCGAGGATAGCGACAGCTGCCAGCCGGCGCTGGTTACCAGCGGATTTGGTACGCCACAGCGCTACGATGCGCGTCCGGCGGTGGTGCCGCAGGTGCCCTCGTACATTTCAGCACCGGTTGGCCTCGCCTATTACACCGCCGCGATTATTGATGACCTGCACAAGCGTCTTGGCGAACTGCGTCACGAGCAGACGCGCCCGGCGGGTCAAGGCGGTGAGATGTTCCTGCGCTATATCGGCTCGAACCTGAAATACAAAAGCGACCGCAGCTTTAGCGATTACGGCTACGGGTTTGACCTCGACTAAAGCGCGGTGCAGCTTGGCGGCAACCTGCTGCGTCTCGACGGTGAGCAGGACAGCCTGCGCGGCGGCGTGGCCTACACGCGCGGCAATACGCGCATCCGTCCGCAGGCGGCAGACGGTTACAGCAGCACCAGTTTTGACAGCGACAGCCTGGCGCTGTACGGCACCTGGCAGCGCCAGAGCGGCTTTTATCTCGACGGTGTGCTGTCGTTTGACTGGCATCGTGGTGAAACCGACATTGCGCGCCAGCAGCGCGAGGCAAAGCTGAAGGGCCACGGCTGGACCGCCTCGCTGGAGAGCGGTTATCCGTTTGAACTCGGCGAGGGCTACAAGCTGGAGCCGCAGGCGCAGTTGATGTACCTGAAACTGAACATGAACGATTTCACGGATGAGGACAATAACCAGGTGCGCTATGGCGATTATCACCAGACGATTGGCCGTCTCGGTGCGCGTCTCGATCGCAGCTGGACCGATGACAGCAACCGCCAGTACACGCCTTATCTGCGCGCGAATTATTACAAAGGCTGGGGCGGTACGGCGCAGACATCGGTGTCGGCTGCCGATAATCCGGCGCTCGGCGCCAGCTTCAGCAGCGGTAATTTTGGCCAGATGTGGGAAGTGGGCGCCGGCGGCACGGTGACGCTGCAGCAGGATGTGTCGCTGTACGCCGAAGCGGATTACCGCAAGGAGATCGACGGCAACGGCGCCAGAGGCTGGCGTTACAACCTCGGCGTGCGCTGGCAGTTCTGACAGTACGTGCGCATGACGCGGTCGCCGTGAACGGTGTAATGCCGACCGGTCAGGGCAGCCGCAAATCGCACAAAATTTGTAGCGGCGCGATTTATCGCGCAATAAATTGCGCCGCTACCAAATGTGCAACGATTGTCGAACAGTTTGAGGTTCAACTGACAAACTTATCGTACTCAGCCAAAGCTCGATCTCATTTACCCTAAATGATTTTTTATCGATCCCGCCCGCGGCCAGAACTGTGAAGCGCCGCGCACTCCGGCTTTATTAAGAACAAAAATTAAATAGCCGCGCTAAAGCCAGGCCATTGTGCTGCCGAAAAGGTAAAAAAGTATTATCGATTTCTCTTCAGCCTGCGTTTTGCAAGGACTCACACATGCGTAATAACCAGCCCATCACCCAGCGTGAATTCGTCTTCGACGATCGCGCCACGCTGATGTCGACCACCGATCTCAACAGCCACATCACCTACGCCAACGACGCCTTTATTGAGGTCAGCGGATTCACCCCGGAAGAGGTCAACGGCCAGCCACACAACATGGTGCGTCATCCGGATATGCCGCCGGAAGCGTTCGCCGATATGTGGAGCACGCTGAAGCAGGGCGAACCCTGGACCGCGCTGGTCAAGAACCGGCGCAAGAATGGCGATCACTACTGGGTGCGCGCCAATGCCATTCCGGTGGTGCGCGAGGGCAAGCTGCAGGGCTATATGTCGGTACGCACCAAACCGTCGGCGGAGGAGGTCCGTCAGTGCGAGACGCTGTACCGTGATTTTCGTGAAGGGCGTGCCAAAGGGCGTCGCTTCCATAAAGGGCTGATTGTTGGCAGCGGCTGGCGGCGACTGACTTCAGTGCTGAAAACGCTGCCGCTGCGCTGGCGCATCCGCAGCACGCTGATCGTGCTGCTGCCGTTGTCGATACTGGGCGTCTGGCTGCTGGGCATGGCACCCCTGGCGATCGGCTGCTTCAGCGGCGGCATGGCCGGGCTGCTGCTGCTGGCCAGCCTGTGGCTGGAGCAGCAGATCTCGCGCCCGATGGAGCGCATGTGCCGTCAGGCGCTGAGCGTGGCCACCGGCGCCAGCCACAAAGTCGAGCACATAGATCGGGTGGATGAGATCGGCATGACGCAGCGCGCTATCGGCCAGCTGGGCCTGATGTTCCGCTGGCTGGTGGATGACGTCAGCGGCCAGGCGATCAACGTCCTGAGCGCCAGCGACGCCATCGCGCGCAGCAATGATGAACTGAGCCGTCGCACCGAGCAGGCGGCGGCGAACGTGCAGCAAACGGCGGCGACCATGAACGAAATGACCGCCACGGTCAAAAGCAATACGGAAACCGCCAGCGAAGTGAATACGCTGTCGGCCAGCACCAGCGCAGCGGCGATCAAAGGCGGTGAAGTGATGCAGGAGATGGTCGGCATGATGGCGGAAATTGCCGATAGCTCGAAGCGTATCGCCAACATCACCAGCGTGATTGACGGCATCGCTTTCCAGACCAATATTCTGGCGCTGAACGCGGCGGTGGAAGCGGCACGTGCCGGTGAGCAGGGCAAAGGCTTTGCGGTGGTGGCGGGCGAGGTGCGCAGTCTGGCACAGCGCAGCGCCAAAGCCGCCAGCGAGATCAAAAACCTGGTGGAAACCAGCGCCGGCCGCGTGCAGTCGGGCAGCGATCACGCCGATGCGGCCGGCCACACGATGCAGGCGATGGTCGATCAGGTGCAGAATGTCACCGCCCTGATCGCGCAAATCAGCGCGGCGACGGCCGAACAATCCATCGCGCTGAGCGAAGTCAGTAGCGCGGTGGAGGATCTCGACGACATCACCCATCAGAACGCGGCGCGCGTGGCGGAAGGCGCAGAAGCCTCCGGCCGAATGGCGCATCAGGCCAACCGGCTGGTTGAAGCGATCAGCGTGTTTCGCTAAGTTTCACGACGCTTCACGTCCGGCGCGCAGTGCGCCGGGCGGTGTGCCGACAATGCGTTTGAAGGCGCGACCGAAGGCGGCCAGTGAACCGTAACCGAGGTGGAACGCCACGCTCTCCACCGCTTCGCCATCGTTAACTATGCGCTCCACCGCCAGACGCATGCGCAGTTCGGTAAGGTAGCGCAGCGGCGTCATGCCGGTGGCGTTTTGAAAGCGCGCGGCAAACACCGAACGTGAACTGCCGGATTCGCGAGCCAGCCGCTCCACCGTCCAGTTTTCGCCGGGCGCGCGGTGCATGGCCGCCATCGCCGGGCTGAGGCGCGGATCGCGCAGCGCCTGCACCAGCCCGCTGCCCTGACCACAGCCATTCTCCACCCAGCCCCGCACAATTTGCGCCGCCACCACATCGGCCAGCCGCGACAAAATGCCGGCAAAGCCCGCCTTGCGCTGACGCGTTTCACGCTCCATGGCATCCAGAATCGGCTGGATCTCCGGGTATTGCGCCAGCAGCGTGCTGACCAGCATCACGTCCGGCATGGTGTGCACCAGCGGCTGCATGCCGCCCAGCTCAAACGCCATGCAGGCGCTGAATAAAATCACATCGCTGTCGTCCGGGCAGGCATCCGCGTCCGGCGCATCGTTGATGGCGCACACGCTGTCGCAGATGGGTTTGCTGTTAAAGGTAGCGATCGGCACGCACACCGCATCTTCGCCGGAGATCAGCGCGTGCGGCTTACCGTGCGGAATCAGCAGCGCATCGCCCGCCTGCAGCGGATAGACGGTGCCGGAAGCGGAGCGAATCAGCAGCGAGCCGCGGCCAACAAAGTGCAGCTGCGCCTTGCCCGGCGCGTCATCATATTGCAGGCCAAACGGCGCATGCAGCGCGATGCGCTGATATTTGACGCCGTACAGGCGCATGCCCATCAGCAGTTCGCTGGTCAAATCTTCATAGCGGCTCATACAATCCAGACGAATTATCAAAAAACAAAGTTTCTGTATCATAGATCGTCTTGCGTCGTCTCTCTATGCTTACAGCCTGATATTTTGTGATGGGGATCGCAGATGAGTCTGGATACTGAAGTAGTGGAAACAAGCATTGCGGTAGAGAAACCCGCATGGGGCGCGGTGTTCGCCATGGCGTTTGGCGTCTTCGGCCTGATCACCGCAGAATTTCTGCCGGTGAGCTTGCTGACACCGATTGCCGACTCGCTGCGCGTCAGCGAAGGGCAGGCGGGCCAGACGGTCACGGTTACCGCGCTGGTGGCGCTGCTGACCAGCCTGGTGATTGGTAACGTCACGCGCCGCCTCGACCGCCGCCTGGTGATGCTGGCGTTCACGTTGCTGCTCATCGCCTCGGCGCTGCTGGTGGCGTTTGCCGAAAATCTGCCGATGATTTTACTGGCGCGCGTGCTGCTCGGCATGGCGATTGGCGGCTTCTGGACGTTGTCGACCGCCATTACCATGCGGCTGGTGCCCGCCGATCAGGTGCCGCGCGCGCTGTCGATTGTGTTCAGCGGTATTTCGCTGGCCACCATCATTGCCGCGCCGCTGGGCAGCTATCTTGGCGGGCTGATTGGCTGGCGTAATATCTTCCTGCTGACCGGTGTTTTGGGCGTGCTGGCGCTGTTCTGGCAGTTCTTCACCCTGCCGTCGATGCCGCCGGAGAACAAAGCGCGCAGCGGCGGCGTGCTGGACCTGCTGCGTCAGAGCGTGATGCGCTGGGGCATGCTGGCGGTGATCATGATGTTTACCGGCCATTTTGCCTTCTTTACCTATCTGCGTCCGTTCCTGGAAACCAGCGCGCAGCTGAATGTGAATCAGCTGTCGCTGGTGCTGCTGGCGTTCGGCGTGGCGAACTTCTTCGGCACCTCGCTGGCCGCGTGGCTGGTGACGCGCAGCGTGTCGCTGACGCTGACCGGCATGGCGCTGGTGATGAGCGTGACGGCGGTACTGCTGGTGAGCTTTGGCCACGTCTCCTGGCTGGTGGCGAGCGGCGTCGCGCTGTGGGGGCTGGCGTTTGGTTCAATGCCGACTGGCTGGTCAACCTGGCTGTCGCGCGCGGTGCCGGACGACGCCGAATCGGGCGGCGGACTGCTGGTGGCAACTATTCAGCTGGCGATCACCGCCGGTGCGGCAGCCGGTGGCTGGATGTTCGATCTGCAGGGTGCAGGCGGCGTATTCCTCGCCAGCGGCGTGCTGATGCTGCTGGCCGCCATCACCATCTTTACCCGCGTGCGGCATCACGGTTAAATCCGTTTACCGCCATCCGGCGCGCCGCGACTCGCTTCAGGGGGGTCGCGGCGCCGCTTTTGCCGCCGATGCCTGGTCTCACCAATCGCAGCAATAAATCCTGCCTTTTATTCAAACCGTGGTTTTTTAACCCTTTGCGCACAGGTTGCGCTAAATGTGCTTTTTATAGTCAAAATATTCGAATGACTTAGGCAAATCTCTGCGCTTTTTTTTGATCGGTTGCCGGCCTACTATATCTCACATCAAGGCGATGTCGCCTTATTCAATCAAACATCATTAAGGAAATGACCATGAAAACTATCAAAACTTTTGCTGCTGTTATTGCTCTCTCTGTTCTGCCATTTGCCAGCTTCGCGCAAAGCGTGACCGCTACCGCCTCTACGCTTGACGGTGCTGAAGCGCAAATCGCTGCTAAAGCCCAGGAACTTGGTGCTTCCTACAAAGTGACTGAAGCCAACTTCAACAACGGCGTTCACATGACCGCAGAACTGACCCAATAAGTTTGCCTTACCCTCTGTGCTGACAGGGTGCCTTCGGGTGCCCTGGCGGCGTTGCTAACGCCATAAATCCCTGTCCCTTTTCCGCATAAATGATTATTATTCGCAAAAACTAACATCCTTATCGGCTCGCCTCGGGCTGAATTTCCTATTGGTTGCAATGTCGGGCTTTCATTTCACTGCCGCACGGCGGTGGTTTTGCTATGGAGAAGTTATGAAAGCGAATAAAACAATGCAGTGGGCGCTGCGTCCGCTACTGGTGGCCACGGCGCTGCTGTCCTGCAGCGCGCTGCAGGCGGCGGAAACGCAGCCGCTCAATCAGCCGATCGCCAAAGGCGCCTATGAACTGGCCTTCAGCAACAGCGACAACGCGCTGTTCCTCGCCACGGCGCAAAACGCCGGCAACCCGCAGGGCGGTACCGTTTACCGTCTCGATCCGCAGAATCTGGCGGTGAAACAAACCATCAATACCGACCTGAAAACGTTTGGTGCCGCCATCAATCAGCACACCAACGTGCTGTACTTCGGCAACACGGTCAACGGTGCGCTGACCGCAGTGGATGCCAGCAGCGGTAAGGTGATCAACACGCTGGTGCTGGATGGCCGCAAGCGCGGTGACACGGTTCGTCCGCTGCAGCCGCGTGAACTGGTCGCGGATGCGCTAACCAATCGCGTGTACATCACCGGTCTCGGCGCGCAAAGCGTGGTGTGGGTGGTGGACGGCAAAACGCTGCAGCTCATCAGCACTATCCCGAATACCGGCAAAATGGGCACCGGGCTGGCGCTGGATGCCGCCGCGCAGAAACTGTATGTCACCAATGCCGATGGCGAGCTGGTCACCATCAATACCCGCCTGAACGCGATTGAAAAGCGCCAGAAAATTGACGGTGATAAAGAGCACTTTTTCCTGAACATTGCGCTGGATAGCAAAGGCCACCGCGCTTTCCTCAGCGATGCGAAGCAGCCGCAGGTGCTGGTGCTGGATACCCGGACACAGCAGGTGATTCAGCGTATTGAGGTACCGGAATCGCTGGCGGTGCTGTTCAATGCTGACCGTGACGAGCTGTATGTCACGCACCGTAAAACCGGTGAGATCAGCATCATCGATGCCAGCAGCTATAAAGTGAAACGCACGGTGAAAGCGCCGGGCCTGCCGAACAGCCTGGCGCTCTCCGCCGATGGCAACACGCTGTTCGTCAGCATCAAGCAGCCGGGCTCACGCAAGGAACCGCCAAAAAACCCGGACAGCGTGTTACGCATCGCGCTGTAGGGCGTAATTATCCGAAACTCAGGGGCGACGTGTGTCGCCCTTTGCATTTCCGGCCTTGATCCCCCCTTTCCCGCCCGGCTTACGCTACCTTTAGGACGACAACACCTAAGGGGAGAGTGCAATGAGCCAGTTTTTTATGCATGAAAAAAACGATCTGGTGAACGAAGCGATCGAAGGCGTGTTACTCAGCACACCGTGGCACAACCTGACCCGTCTCGATCTGGGCGATGAGATTCGCGTGGTGGTGCGTTCGGACTGGGATAAAAGCAAAGTCGCACTGATTTCCGGCGGTGGCTCCGGCCACGAACCGGCGCATGCGGGCTTTGTCGGCAAAGGGATGCTGACCGCTGCGGTGTGCGGCGATATCTTCGCCTCGCCGAGCGTGGATGCGGTGCTGAACGCCATCGTTAACGTCACCGGTGAGGCGGGCTGTCTGCTGATTGTGAAGAACTACACCGGTGACCGGCTCAACTTTGGCCTCGCAGCGGAAAAGGCGAAAAATCTTGGTTACAAGGTGGAGCTGGTGATGGTGCAGGACGATATCGCGCTGCCGGAAAATCCGCAGCCGCGCGGCATTGCCGGCACCGTGCTGGTGCACAAAATCGCCGGCTACGCTGCGGAGCACGGCCAATCGCTCGACGAGGTTAAAGCGCTGGCGCAGCGCACCATCGACGCCACGTCCTCCATCGGCCTGGCGTTTGCCACCTGTCACATTCCGGGTGAAAAGCGCGACGATCGCGTGGCAGCCGGTCATAGCGAGCTGGGGATGGGCATTCACGGTGAGCCGGGCGTGATCACGCTGGATACGCAAAACAGCCGCAAAATTACCAGCATCATGACCGATCAGCTGGCGCAGGCGCTGCCCGACGGCAAACAGGCGCTGTTGATGATCAACAATCTCGGCGGCTTTTCCCAGCTGGAGCTGGCGCTGCTCACGCGCGAGGTACTGCAGTCGCCGCTGGCGGCGCGCATCACCCATTTAATTGGCCCGGCAACGCTGGTCAGCGCGCTGGATATGAAAGGGTTTTCGCTGACGCTGCTGGCGCTGGAAGAGGCGTTTTTCGAGGCGCTGCATGCGCCGGTGCAGGTGCTGGGCTGGACGCCGATGTACGACTTTGCGCCCATCAGCCTGCAGCGCGCTGAACGCATCGGCAGCGTGCTGGATTTCGATCCTTCTGATAACGCTGAAGTGGCGCAGGTGGTTGAGCGCGTGACGCAGACGCTGATCGATCTGGAGAGCGAGCTGAATGCGCTGGACGCCAAAGTCGGCGATGGCGATACCGGCTCGACCTTTGCCGCCGGCGCGAAGAAAATCCAGCGCGGCCTGCGTGAACAGCAGTTGCCGCTGGATGAGCTGCCTACGCTGCTGGCGCTGGTGGGCGAACAGCTGGCGACGGTGATGGGCGGATCGAGCGGAGTGCTGATGTCGATTCTGTTTACTTCGGCCGGACAGCAGCTGGAAGAGGGCAGCACGCTGCCGCAGGCGCTGATGCATGGACTGGAGCGGATGAAGCACTACGGCGGCGCGCAGCCGGGACATCGCACGCTGGTGGATGCGCTGCAGCCGGCACTGGAAGCGTTAGCGGCGGGTGAATCGCTGGCGGATGCGGCGGCCGCTGCGCAACAGGGTGCCGATGCGACGGCGCAGATGCAGAGCGCGAAGGCGGGCCGTTCGGCTTATCTGAATCAGCAGAGTCTGGATGGCGTGAAGGATCCGGGCGCGTACGCGATTGAGAAGGTGTTTGCGGTGCTGGCGGGCTGAAAATGGGGCGGATGGGTGCGGGGTTCGCCCTCACCCTAACCCTCTCCCGCGGGCGGGAGAGGGGACTGTTCTGAGTGATGTCGGAGTACAGTGCGGTTCTGCCTCCGAGCCTTTTCCGCTTACTCCGAGGCTTCGCGCAGCATCTCTTCGTGCGGAATATCCTGCAGAATCTGCTCAAAGCTGCGCAGACGTTTGTAGATCGACATCAGCGTAATCAGCGTGGACCACGACGTAATCAGATACTGGAACGACGAGCGCACCTGATCGAACACGTTGGTGATCTGGTTAAGCAGCCCCAGCGTAATGGTGCCCGCGACAATGGAAGGGAACAGCACGAACAGCCCGAACACATTGTCCACCTGCAGATAGAGAATGCGCGTGATGTTGAAATAGAGATAGTGGAAATAGAGGCGGAAATAGTTGTGACGCACGCGGCTGAACAGCTCCTGCACCGTAGGCGGCGCGGCGCGCTGCGGATCGTCCTCGCCGTACACCAGTTCTTTACGGTACGCGGCTTCCACCCGCTGATTGCGGAACTCCAGCCCCGGCAGTTTAATCCCCACCAGCGCCAGCAGCGCGGTACCAAACAGCGACCACAGCAGCGCGGCGATCACCAGCGCATAAGGGATATTGCCGAGGATCGGCACTTCTTTCACGTGATGCGATAGCGTCACCAGCACCGGCAGAAACGCCACCAGCGTCATGATGGCCTGAATAAAGCTGATGCCCCAGTCCTGCAGCGTACTGGCGAAGCGCATGGTGTCTTCCTGCACACGCTGTGCGGCACCTTCTACCAGACGCAGGCGCTGCCAGTTATGCATGTAGTAGTTGTTCATCGCGGTACGCCAGCGGAATACCCAGTGGCTGACGAAAAACGAGTTCATCACGCCGATCACTACCGCGATCAGCGCAATGCCGAGAAACGCCAGTACCTGCACATAGAACTGATTGATGCTCACCGAGCCAGCTTTGGTCAGCGCCTGTTGAATCATGTCGTAAAACGGACCATACCAGGCGTTAACGCCGACGCCAACCTGCACGCCAAACCAGGTGACAAAGATAATCAGTAACGATCCCCATACCGACCAGCGCTGCCACGGATGGTTGTCGATGATGCGCCACACCAGCGCAAAGGCGCCGCCCATGATCCAGTAATAGGCATAAAACCACAGCTGGCTGGCGTGGATAAAGCGGCTGGCGTTGGTCGGCAGCGGCTGCTGCATCGCCGCCTGCAAAGCGGGAAAGCGCGCCGGAAAATCATTGAAAAAGCCAAACCAGGCAAAAATGGCAATCAGGCTCCAAATCGCGGCCGAGCTGAAAAACAGCGCCGGCCGCGGAAAATAGGACTTAAACATAGGCACTCCGCTGTTGTGTGTACTCTTTATACCGCTTCCGGCATTTATCTGTCTGTTGTCGGTTGTATCCGACGATGACAGCATCGCCGCTTTTATGTAAAGCGGCAGAGTTAGTTGTTAAGTTTTTTGTGCTCATTTGTTTCGGGAAACTAAATTATTAACGGCGATGGTGTTACACTACGCCAACTGTTACCGGTAACAGTCTTGCTGTATCCCTTAAAACGCCAATAAAAATCATTACAACGCAACTACTTAACTTTCATGCCGCATTATATGCGGTAATGAGGCAATGTCATGTCAGAAGAAAAAAAGGGTCACACTCGCCGGGATTTCCTGCTGAGAACCATCACCCTGGCGCCGGCAATGGCGGTAGGCAGTACGGCGATGGGCGCACTGGTCGCGCCAATGGCCGCCGGTGCGGCAGCGTCGTCGGCCGCTGCGCCGCAGCAGGCGCGCGAGTATCAACCGGTGTGGTTTACCGCCGAAGAGTTTGCCTTCATCAAAGCCGCCGTGGCGCGCCTGATCCCCAACGATGAACGTGGTCCTGGCGCGCTGGAAGCCGGCGTACCGGAGTTTATCGATCGCCAGATGAATACGCCGTATGCCAGCGGCAGCAACTGGTATATGCAGGGACCGTTCAATCCGGATCTGCCAAAAGAGCTCGGCTATCAGCTGCCACTGGTGCCGCAGCAGATCTACCGTCTCGGCCTGGCCGATGCCGATGGCTGGAGCAAACAGCAGCACGGCAAGGTATTTGCTGAGCTGACGCCCACGCAGCAGGACGCGCTACTGAGCGCCTTCGAAAACGGCAGCGCACAATTCCCGCAGGTGCCGGCCAAAACCTTCTTCGCCTTTCTGTTGCAAAACACCCGCGAGGGCTACTTCAGCGATCCGATCCACGGCGGCAATCAGGGCATGGTGGGCTGGAAGCTGATCGGCTTCCCTGGCGCACGCGCCGACTTTATGGATTGGGTAGAGCGCGGCGAACGTTATCCGTTCCCGTCAGTTGATATTCGCGGCGAGAGGGCGTAACCGTGGCAAATACGTTAAAAAAAGTGGATGTGGCGATCGTCGGTTTCGGCTGGGCCGGGGCGATCATGGCGAAAGAGCTGACCGAGGCCGGTCTGCATGTGGTGGCGCTGGAGCGCGGGCCGCATCGCGATACCTATCCGGATGGATCCTATCCACAGTCCATTGATGAACTGACTTATAACATCCGCAAAAAGCTGTTCCAGGATCTGTCAAAAAGCACTGTGACTATCCGTCACGATGCCTCACAAACCGCCGTACCGTATCGTCAGCTGGCGGCATTCCTGCCGGGCACCGGCACCGGCGGCGCCGGCCTGCACTGGTCGGGCGTGCACTTCCGCGTCGACCCGGTCGAGCTGAACCTGCGCAGTCACTACGAGCAGCGTTACGGCAAAAACTTTATCCCGGAAGGCATGACCATTCAGGATTTCGGCGTCAGCTATGACGAACTGGAACCGTTCTTCGATCAGGCGGAAAAAGTGTTCGGCACCTCCGGCAGCGCCTGGTCAATCAAGGGCAAAGTGGTGGGCAAAGAGAAAGGCGGCAACCCGTATGCGCCGGATCGCTCCAGCGACTTCCCGCTGCCCGCGCAGAAGCGCACCTGGTCGGCACAGCTGTTTGCCCAGGCGGCGGAGTCGGTGGGCTATCATCCTTACGATATGCCGTCGGCCAACACCTCCGGTCCTTACACCAATACTTACGGCGCGCAGATGGGGCCGTGCAACTTCTGCGGCTACTGCAGCGGCTACGCCTGCTACATGTACTCCAAAGCGTCGCCGAACGTTAACATTCTGCCCGCGCTGCGCCAGGAGCCGAAGTTTGAGCTGCGCAACAACGCGTATGTGCTGCGCGTCAATCTGACCGACGATAAAAAACGCGCGACCGGCGTCACCTATCTGGACGGTCAGGGACGTGAAGTGGAGCAACCGGCGGATCTGGTGATCCTCTCCGCCTTCCAGTTCCACAACGTGCACCTGATGCTGCTGTCTGGTATCGGCAAGCCGTACAACCCTATCAGCAACGAGGGTGTGGTCGGCCGTAACTTTGCCTACCAGAACATCTCCACGCTGAAGGCGCTGTTTGATAAAAACACCACCACCAATCCGTTTATCGGTGCCGGTGGCGCCGGTGTGGCGGTGGATGATTACAACGCCGATAACTTTGACCATGGTCCGTACGGCTTTGTCGGCGGTTCACCGTTCTGGGTCAACCAGGCGGGCACCAAGCCGATCTCCGGCCTGCCGACGCCAACAGGCACGCCGAACTGGGGCAGCCAGTGGAAAGCGGCGGTGGCGGATACCTATAACCATCACGTGTCGATGGATGCGCACGGCGCGCACCAGTCGTATCGCGCTAACTACCTCGATCTCGATCCCAACTACAAAGATGCTTACGGCCAGCCGCTGCTGCGTATGACCTTTGACTGGCAGGACAACGACATCAAAATGGCGCAGTTCATGATCGGCAAGATGCGCAAAATCACCGAAGCGATGAATCCGAAGATGATCATTGGCGGCGCGAAAGGGCCGGGTGCCCATTTCGATACCACCGTGTACCAGACCACGCACATGAGCGGCGGCGCCATCATGGGCGAAGATCCTAAAACCAGCGCGGTGAACCGCTATCTGCAAAGCTGGGATGTGCCGAACGTGTTTGTCGCCGGCGCTTCTGCCTTCCCGCAGGGACTGGGCTACAACCCGACCGGCATGGTGGCGGCGCTGAGCTACTGGTCCGCCAAAGCGATTCGTGAACAGTATCTGAAAAACCCCGGCCCGCTGGTACAGGCATAAGGAACATGGCGATGATCAAAAGTTTAACAGCCCTGTTGCTGGGCACCCTGTCGTTCGCCGCGCTGGCGGAGGACACCGCCGCCGATGCGCTGGTGCAGCGCGGTGAGTATCTGGCGCGCGCCGGTGACTGCGTCGCCTGCCACAGCACCGCAGGCGGTAAACCGTTTGCCGGCGGCCTGGCGATGGCGACGCCGATTGGCACCATCTACTCCACCAATATCACGCCGGATAAGGCAACCGGCATTGGTGACTACAGCTATGACGACTTCCAGAAAGCGGTGCGTCATGGCGTGGCGAAAAACGGCGACACGCTCTATCCGGCGATGCCGTATCCATCTTATGCGGTGGTCAGCGATTACGACATGAAGGCGCTGTATGCCTACTTCATGCACGGCGTGGCGCCGGTGGCGCAGGCTAACAAAGAGAGCGACATTCCGTGGCCGCTGTCGATGCGCTGGCCGCTGGCGATCTGGCGCGGCCTGTTTGCGCCAGATGTGAAGGCGTTCCAGCCGGCCGCGCAGGAAGATCCGGCGCTGGCACGCGGTCGCTATCTGGTGGAAGGGCTGGGCCACTGCGGTGCCTGCCACACGCCGCGCAGCTTCACCATGCAGGAGAAAGCGCTGAATAACGGTCAGGGCAATGATTATCTTGCCGGTAGCAGCGCGCCGATTGACGGCTGGACCGCCAGCAACCTGCGCGGTGACAACCGCGATGGCCTGGGGCGCTGGAGCGAAGCGGATCTGCAGCAGTTCCTGCGCTATGGCCGTAACGATCACACGGCGGCGTTTGGTGGCATGACCGAGGTAGTGCAGCACAGCCTGCAGTATCTCAGCGATGCGGATATCAGCGCGATTGCCCGTTACCTGAAATCGCTCGGCGCGAAAGATCCGTCTCAGGCGGTGTTCCGTGAGGATGACGCAGTGGCCCGGGCGCTGTGGAAAGGTGACGACAGCCAGCCGGGTGCCGGCGTGTATGTCGACAGCTGTGCGGCGTGTCATAAAACCGACGGCAGCGGCTATCAACGCTTCTATCCGGCACTGCGCGGTAATCCGGTGGTGATGGCAGAGGATCCGACGTCGCTGATTCACATCGTACTGGTAGGCGGCACGCTGCCGGGCGTGAAAGGCGCACCGACCGCGATCACTATGCCGGCGTTTGGCTGGCGTCTGAACGACAGCCAGGTGGCTGATGTGGTGAACTTTATCCGCAGCAGCTGGGGCAACGGCGTGCAGACCAAAGTCACGGCGAAACAGGTGGCGAAACTGCGCCAGGATGACAGCGTGCAGCTAAAACAGGGCAGCGCGGATATCCGGGTGCTGGAAAAGCAGTAAGCCTGTCTTAAGCATTTCCTTCAGGTCATGGCGCGGTTCATGGCCTGAAGGGTGCGAAAAATCCCACTAAAATTCATTATCTTAGATTTTCCTTTCAGACGTTTCTTGTAAGAGATTTCTCCCCCACGTTTAAAAATCCCTGCCGCTTATTAAGCGTTACTTTAACGATATTAACTCTGGCGAAAAGGATGACCATATGTCTGTAGGCTATTACGACCCGACCAAACCGGGGCAGGAGAACTACGTCAATTCACCTTATCAATACTGGAAAGGGGGGGTTGAAGATAAGAGCGTCAGCTATATCGAATTTGCCATTAACGGCCAGCTGTTTACTACGCAGGTAAACGCGGACGGCAGCTGGGAGTATCAGTTGCCGCTGCGGTTGGAAGAGGGGAGCCACAATCTCACCATCCGCTTTTTCGACCGGGCCGGCAACGCCGGGATTCCGTTCCAGACGCGGCTGGAAGTCGATCTCAGCCCGCCCGATATGCCGGCAATTATGCGCGTACTGGATGATTTCGGACCGGTGCAGGGCCCGGTTGGCAACAAAGGCTTCACCGATGATAAAACGCCAGCCATTTCCGGTTATGCCGAGCCGGACAGCATTGTCCGCCTGTACAGCAACGGCGTGCTGGTTGGCAGCGTGCAGGCGGCGAAAAACGGCCAGTGGACCATTACGCCGGAACTGAGTGACGGTGAACAGCGCCTGTACGTCACCGCCACCGATAAATTCGGCCAGGTCAGTTTTGATTCCCCGGTCTATACGCTTTACGTCAATTCGCCGCGCATCGATAAGCCGCAGCTGCTGGAAGTCTATGATAATGAAGGGGTGAACACCGGTGTGATCAAAGCCGGTAGCGAAAGCGACGATCGCAGCCCGCGCCTGAGCGGCAACGCGCCGCTGGATGCAGAAAACGTCATCATCTTCGTCAACGGGGTACGCGTCGGCGTGGCACCGGTGATTGACGGGCAATGGCGCTGGGAAAGCAACGTTGATCTGCTGGGCTACGGTGAAAACACCATTACCACCCGCGCGCAAAATAACCGTGGTGAGTTGAGCGATGCGAGCGAGCCGTTTACCTATACGGTGGTGCCCACCGCGCCGGTGAAGATTGAGTATGCGCTGGATAATTTTGGCCCGGCACAGGGCAAACTGGAAAACGGCGCGCTGACCGATGACTTCACGCCCACGCTCAAAGGCACGGCGGAAGCCAACAGTATCGTCTACGTGTATGCCACACGCGAAAACGGCAGCTGGTGGCTGAAAGGCAGCACCCAGGCGGATGCCTTTGGCCACTGGCAGGTGGAAATCGCCCGACTGGATGGCGGTGCCGGCCCGTATCACTTCCAGGCCAGTAACAGCCCGACGCGCGATCCCGCTGCGCCGCTGTTCGACCTGTATGTGTCAGATAACGGTACCCGCCTGAAGCCCACCATTGACGCGGCACACGATAATGTCGGGCCCGAGCAGGGCAAATTAATCAACGGCGCCACCACCGATGACATGGCACCGACGCTGCAGGGCAAAGCCGAAGCCAACAGCATGGTGTATATCCATGCGCGGCATATTGATGGCCACTGGGTGGTGTTAGGCAGTGTTAAGGCCGATGCCTGGGGCAACTGGATAACGGAAGTGCGCGCGCTGCGCGGGGGATACGGCACTTATGAGTTTCAGGCTGCCAAAACCCCCGATCGCGACACCAGCGCCGAGGTGTTCAGTCTCAACATGGTGCCGGAAAAACCCGGTATCGTTTCTGCCTGGGATAATTTTGGCGCGCAGACCGGCGTGCTGCATCAGGGCGATGTCACTGATGATCTGACGCCAACGCTGAAAGGCCATGCTGCAGCAAACAGCGTGGTTTATATCTATGCCCGTCACGTGAACGGGGTATGGGTGACGCTCGGCAGCGCCGTTGCGGATTCTCATGGTCACTGGCAAAGCGAAGTGCGCGCGTTACGCGGCGGCTTTGGCAAATATGAGTTCCAGGTCTCAGACAGCCCGGTGCGTGACGCCGCCGCCGACGTTTTCGACCTGACGATTATCTCCGGCAAGACGGAGATTATTTCTGCGTGGGATGATAGCGGACCAAAGCAGGGCCAGCTGAAAAGCGGTGATATCACCGATGATATGACGCCAACCCTGAAAGGCACGTCTGCACCCAATAAGGTGGTGTACATTTTCGGCTGCCATATTGAGGGCCACTGGGTATTAATGGACTCGGTCACAGCGGATGCTACGGGTAACTGGAGCTACCAGTCTTACGATCGCTCGCCGTGGAAAGGACTGACGCAATTTCAGGTCAGTGATAGCGCCATTCGTGATGTGAATGCGCCAACCTTTCTGCTGGAGATCAATGTCGATCCGCCGAAGGTCGATCACAAGGGGCTAGTGTGGAATTTCAACGACGGTACCCAGCAGGGCTGGATCGCCAGCGGTCTGTATCACAAAAATGACAACATCGGGGTTAAGCGCTGGAGCGCAGGCAATTCCTCTTATGAGTTGGGTTCCATGACCAACGGTTCAAACACCAACGGATTCAAAGGAGAAGTGGTTTATCGCTATATTCAGGTCGAAGCGGGTAAAACCTACCAGTTCGATTTTGATGGCTACCGTATTCCTGGCGGTAGCCTGAAACCGAAAATCGGTCTGGACGTTAATGGACAGAAAGTGATTCCCAACATGGGGCTGGATGCTGCCTGGAATCATTTCAGCGGACTGTATACCGCCAGCAAAACAGAAGTGGTTCGCGTGGCGGTAACCAATGAGGTTAATAACGGTAACGGCAACGATTTCGCTATCGATAACATCGGGGTTAAAGAAATCAGCCGGGTTCGTGGACAACCTGATCTGGTGAAAGACGCTAACGGTCATCCGCGCTATATCGATTTTAAAACCGGGGTCAGTTATACCATCGACGACAGTCTGAAAATGACGCTGATTAAAGGACCGAATATCGGCGGCGAGCAAAAAACGCTGAAGCATGGCGAAATCATTGTTGGCCGTGGCGGCCAGATGAAGCTGGATTTCGACGGCGTGGCGGAGAAAGTGGTGCTGAAATCGGATTATGTGCACAGCAAAGGCAATTACATCGATTTCTATGACACACAAGGTAAATTGCTGCACAGCTATGAGCTAAAGGCGCATCCGGGCACCCTGCGAAGCGACATTGTCGAGTACCACGCGCCGGCCGGTAAGCTGATCGGTTCAGCCGTGGTGCGCGTCAATCCGGCTGAAGTGGATTCGGTGAACAATCCGGGCGGCGTGCGCATCAGTGACGTTGAATGGGGCATGCATGATGATCATGTCGGTATCACCGCCTTTGATGTTCCTGCCGTCATCACCCTGGGCGATGAATTCGCCGTTTCCCTGAGCGATGTGCTGGCGCAGGGCAAGCAGGGCAGCACCATCGATATGACGGGTCACGGCAAAAACGTCCTGAGCGTAACGGTTGACGATATCCTGCAGGTTGGAAGTCAGGATCTGTTCGTGAAAGACGGCAAAACCCAGCTGCTGATCAAAGGCGATGCGCAGGACGTGGTGAAACTGGATGACATCCTCGGCGACGGCGGTGACGTGGGCGATTGGGTGAAACAGCAGGGCAGCACCACGGTGGCTGGCGTGAAGTATCAGGTTTACAGCCACAGCGGCGTCGATGCCGACGTGCTGATCCAGGAAGGGGTGAAAACCGAACTGGTGTAAATCTGGCGGGGCGGAAACGCCCCCAAAGGTTTGCACCAGGACGTAGCGGCGCGATTTATCGCGCGATTAATCGTGCCGCTCCAAAGGGTGCGCATTGCCGGGCTGAACCGGCCGCCGCCCACCTTGCGCCCATCCGGTTTAAATGTTCTCCAGATCCAGCCCCCGCGTCTTCGGCCCGTAAATCCCGACCGACAGCATCACCATCAGCATACTCAGCACGATAAACACGATCACGCCCTGACTGCCGGCATACTGCAGAATCAGGCCAATCAGAATACTGCTGAAAGCGGTCGACAGCCGGCTGAACGAATAGCAGAAGCCAACGGCGCGCGCACGAATGTGCGTCGGGAAGATCTCGGTCTGATAGGCGTGATAGCTGAAGGTCAGCCAGGCGTTGCTGTAGGTGATCAGGAAACCGCACACCACCATCAGCAGAGGATTGCTGGTCAGCGCGAACAGCGTGCCGAACACCACCGTCATCAGCGATGAAAAAACGATCTGCCATTTGTTTTCCAGCCGGTCGGCGTAGCGGCTGCAGATCAGCGAGCCGAGCGGATAGGCCAGCGTGATGAAAAAGGCGTACAGCAGGCTGTGGGTGACGGTGGCCCCCTTGCCGGACAGCAGCGCCGGCAGCCAGTTACCGAAGCCGAAGAAGCCAATCGCCTGGAAGAAGTTCATCACCACCAGCATCAGCGTACGCTGGCGATAAGCCGGTGCCCAGATTTCGCTAAAGCGCCCTTTTTTCGGCAGCTGTGCCGCCGCATCACGCTGAGAGAAATCGTCTCCCGGCGCGATGCCGCAGCGTTTTTCCATCTCGCTCAGCACCCGGTGCGCGTCCTGATGCCGCCCCTGCTGCGCCAGCCAGCGCGCCGACTCCGGCAGGTTTTTCCGGATAAACCAGATCACCAGCGAGCACAGCGCACCGGCGATTACGACCCAGCGCCAGCCTTCGAGGCCGAGCAGGGTTTGCGGTACCAGCCACCATGACATCAGCGCCACCGTCGGCACCGACAGGAACTGAACGAAAAAAGAGAAGGCAAACGCGCGGCTGCGCAGATGGGCCGGCACCCACTCCGACAGATAGGTATCGATGGTCACCAGCTCGACGCCCAGACCGATGCCGACCAGGAAGCGGCACAGAATAATCATCTCCGCGCTGTGCTGGAACGCCATCAGCAGTGAGAACGCACCGTACCACGCCAGCGCGCACATAAAAGTCAGGCGACGGCCGAAGCGGTCAGCATAGGGCGTCAGCAGGCTGGCACCGACAAACAGGCCGAGAAAGGTCGCCGAGGCGAACGCCGCCTGATCGGCGATACCAAACACGCCCGCGGTGCCGGTGTGGAACACGCCTGCGGCGACCAGCCCGGCGCTGATGTAGCCGGTTTCAAACAGATCGTACAGCTCGAAGAAGCCGCCGAGCGCCAGCAGCGTAATAAAGCGCCACAGCCCGGCGGAAGAGGGCAGAGCGTCGATGCGCCCGGCCAGCGTCTGGCGTTCGGTCGCGATGCGATCGGTCGCCACCCCTGTCGAATAGGTGGTTGTCATTATGATTGTTACCTCGGTGTTTGCAGGATCCGCCCGGTGGTGGTTTGTCAGAAATCATTAACCGTTAGCAAGCGAAGAAATAGCAGAATAATCAATTCGTCCGGGGTTGCCGAGAGGCGCAGCGGTGACATTTTGGCAACGTGCGTTGCAGTTCACAGAAAGCGGTACGCCGTCCATGGCGCCAGGTCAGGGCAGATGCGGATAAACGCCCGGACCGATGGGCAGGCCCAGCAGATACCACACCAGCAGCAGCGCGATCCACGTCACAAAGAACACCAGCGGATACGGGAAGATCAGCACATAGTAGGTGCCGAGCTGCGCGTCTTTTTGATAGCGCTGCAGGAAACCGAGGAACAGCGGCAGAAACGGCGACATCGGCGCCAGCGGCAGCACGGCGGAATCGGCGATGCGGAAAATCATCTGGGCAAACGCCGGGTGAAAGCCGAGCAGCATAAACATCGGCACAAACACCGGCGCGAGGATCGACCAGATCGCCGAGCCGCTGGCGATAAACATGCACAGAAACGCCGAGAGGAACATCAGGCCGAGAAAGGCCGGCGCACCGCTGATGCCGGCGCTCTCCAGCATATCGGTCAGGCCGATGGCCATAAACTTGCCCATGTTGCTCCAGTTGAAGAACGCCACGAACTGCGACAGCGGAAACACCATGACGATAAAGCCGGCCATGCTCTTCATCGGATCAACCAGCAGTCGGGGGATGTCGTCAGCGCGGCGAATCTGCTGTGTCATCGCGCCATAGGCAATCGCCACCACAAAGAAGAACAGGATGATGATCGGCACGATGCCCTGAATAAACGGCGAAGGGATGATCCCGCCGGTTTTCGGGTTGCGCAGCGGCGCATGCTCCGGCACCACCAGCAGCGCCATCACGCCGATGAACACCAGCGCGGCGAGACCGGCCGCTTTCAGGCCGCGATTCTCCTGCGCCGTCAGCGGTGGCAGGCGATCGTGGTGGCCGCTGTTCCAGACGGGCAGGCGCGGTTCGACAAATTTATCGGTCAGCAGCGCGCCGGCCACGGTTAGCACGATGACCGAGCTGGCCATAAAGAACCAGTTATCGATCACGCTGACGTGGACCGTGTCGCTGACCGCTTTGGCGGCCTCTGTACTGATGCCGGAGAGCAGTACGTCGGTGGTGACGATCAGCAGATTTGCGGTAAAACCCGACGCGACGCCGGCTATCGCCGCCAGCAGGCCCGCCACCGGATGACGCCCGACGGCAAGGAAGATCAGCGCGCCGAGCGGCGGCATCACCACCAGTGCGGCGTCGGAAGAGATATGGCTGAAGAACGCGATAAACAGCACCATATAGCTGGCGTAGCGACGGCTGACGCGCGACGCCATTTTCACCATCAGCGACTGCAGCAGCCCGACTTTTTCCGCCAGCCCGGCCCCGATCACCAGCGCCAGAATGGAGCCCAGTGGGGTGAAGCCGCTGAAGTTTTTGATGATGTTGGGCAGGATCCATTGAATGCCCGCCACGCTGAGCAGGTTATTGACCCGCACCAGTTCGCCATTGGCCGGATTTTTAACGGCCACATCAAGGCTGCTGAGAAGCGCGGTGGCGATCATTAGCACCACGATCAGGTAGACAAACAGTAAGAACGGGTTCGGCACTTTGTTGCCGACCCGCTCAATCCAGCTGAACAGCTTGCCGGGGCTGCGATTTTCGGTCATCACTTCCATCGGTAGATCCTCGTCATGTTGTATTTGCATGCCCGGAAGGGCTGTTATTTTTTATTTTTTTATTTACTGCTTCCGCATGTGTTGCGGAGTGACCTTTCACACCAGCCTGTAGCGGCGCAATTTATTGCGCGTCTTGTTAAACCCGCGCGATAAATCGCGCCGCTACGGGCCAGTGCGCTTCGCTTTATAATGTCGATGGCTGCACGCCGGCCGGAATCGGGCACACGTACGGCTGCTCGTGGCGCACGCGGTCAAACTCTTCACGACAACGCGCCAGCGCGGCATCATCGTGCAACAGCGTCAGCGCGGTGGCGGCCAGCACTTTGGCGGCAAGGCACATCCCTTTGTGGGCAATCGGCGTGCGGCCCTGCGCCACCAGCTGCCAGGTGTGCAGCGGCGTGCCGAAGGCAAAACAGGGGGCAAAACATTGCGCCGTCGGCGTTACCCAGCTCACATCCCCAACGTCGGTTGAGCCGTACAGCAACTCGCGGGTGACCGCATACGGCGCTACCTCATCCATCAGCACTTTATCCCCCAGCGCCTCAGCCCAGGCGATACCCGCTTCGCCGCCGGTGCGCGCCGCATTCAGTCGCGCGTTACGCAGATCGTCTTTGCTCAGCGTGGCGCGGATCTCTGCCGCAAATGCCTGTTCCTGCGCGCTGTAGTGCGGCAGACCAAAATGGTGCAAATTACGTTCCATCACCGCTTCCAGCGCGCGGTTGGGCACATAGTTGGAGCAGGCTTTATCAAAACGTACCGTCATCTGCGTATCGGTCATCAGCGCTGCGCCTTTGGCGATGTTGATCACGCGCTGGTAGATATCCTGGGCCTGGTCGAGCTGCGGCGCGCGAATCAGGTACAGCACTTCGGCATCGGCCTGCACCACGTTGGGCGATACGCCGCCGGTTTGGGTGACCGCATAGTGCAGGCGCGCCTCCTGCACGATGTGCTCGCGCAGGAAATTTGCGCCGGTATTCATCAGCGTCACCGCGTCCAGCGCGCTGCGCCCGAGATGCGGCGAGTTAGCGGCATGCGCCGCCACGCCTTTGAAGTGAAACGCCGCCTGAATATTGGCGAGGGTGCTGAGGTTGAACATGCCGCTGAAGCCTTCCGGGTGCCAGGTCACGGCAGCATCGACATCATCAAACAGCCCCTCGCGCACCATAAAGGTTTTACCCGAGCCGCCCTCCTCGCCAGGGCAGCCGTAAAAGCGCAGCGTGCCGCGTCCGCCCTGTTCTGCCCACCAGGCTTTGATGGCGAAAGCGGCGGCCAGGCCGGCGGTACCGAGCAGGTTGTGGCCGCAGCCGTGACCATTGCCGTTTTCCACCAGCGGCTCAGGCGTGGCGCAGCCCGCCTGCTGGCTCAGGCCGGCCAACGCATCAAACTCGCCGAGGATGGCGATCACCGGCTGGCCGTGGCCGATTGAGGCGATAAACGCGGTGTCGAGACCGCCAACGCCGCGCTCGACCTCAAACCCCTCCTGCGCCAGCGCATCGGCCAGCAGCGCAGACGATTGCGTCTCTTCGAAACGGGTTTCCGGCACGTCCCAGATGGCATCGCTGAGGGCACTGAAACGCGCCTGGTGCTGGTCGATGTAGCGATCGATGAAGTCGTGTGCGCTCATCGGGCACCGCCGAATTGCGTCTGGTTAAGCGCCAGCGTAGCCAGCATCTGCACGGCAGTAGCCATCACCGCTTCATCAAAGTCGAACCGCGCATTGTGGTGGCCCGCCGCCAGCTCGCAGCCGAAGATGACGTAAGACGCCTGGCCGCCGCGCTGCTGTACGCGCTCCATCATGTAGGTAGCATCTTCGGAACCGGCCGCCTGCTGTTTGCTGTCTATCACCGAACTGAACAGACCCAGCGCTTCGGCTTGCTGATGGATAAAACTGACCCACGCCGGGCTCGGCGTGCAGCTGCGTGCACCGCCCATCAGCGTGACCTCGTGCTCAACGCCGTACATCGCCGCGGCACCGGCAATCACGCGCAGCGCCTGCTGATAGATATCGTCGTTGACCTGATTACTCGCGCCGCGCGTTTCCACCTTCATCAGCGCAACATCCGGCACTACGTTGCGTCCGCTGCCGGCCTGTAAGACACCAACGTTAACGCGCGCCACGCCGCCGCTGTGCTGCGGCAGAGTGTGCAGCGCCAGCGTGGCCTGCGCCGCCGCCAGCAGTGCGTTGCGTCCCTCTTCCGGTTTGCCTCCGGCATGCGCGCCGACCCCGGTAAAACGCACGTCCAGTTTGGTCGTGGCGAGAAAGCTGTCGCTGCCGCAGACGATCTCGCCGGGCGGCACGCCGGTGCCGAGGTGAATGGCGGTGAACAGAGCGACATCATCAAGTACGCCCGCGGCCACCATGGCTTTGGCACCGCGTACGCCTTCTTCCGCCGGCTGAAAAATGAGTTTTATGCGACCGCTCAGCTGGTGCTTCATCGCCATCAGCACGCCCGCCAGCGCCAGACCTATGGTGGTGTGACCGTCGTGGCCGCAGGCGTGCATCATGCCGGGATTGCACGAGGCGAAGCCTTCGCGCGTGGGCAGGTGATCGGCGGCGGCGCTTTCCGTCTGGTCGAGCGCGTCCATATCAACACGAAAGCCCATCACCGGACCGGGACGTCCGGTGTCCAGCGTTGCCACCACGCCGCAGAAACCGCCGGAGAAGTGGGGCAGCCATTGTGGCAGCGCGCCCTGCTGCAGCGCCCGCGCTTCCTGCTGCGCCAGCACTTCAGCAGACGGCAGACCCATGCGCGCATCGGCATCAATCACCTCTCGGCCCAGCTGCAGCTGATAACCAAGACGATGCAGCTCTTCCGCCACCAGCGTGGCGGTGCGGAACTCCAGCCAGCCGGATTCAGCATACTGGTGCAGGTCGCGGCGCCATGTCTGCATCTGCGGTATCCGCGCGTTGACGAGGTCGGAAAGGGTGTTCATCGGCTGTTCCTTAGTGTTGGTTTTTTATGCATTCAACCGAATCTACACAATGGTATTAGGGCGCATAAGATGCGAATATCTTGTGAC
Source organism: Pantoea sp. SGAir0418 (assembly GCF_043529865.1). NCBI lineage: Bacteria > Pseudomonadati > Pseudomonadota > Gammaproteobacteria > Enterobacterales > Erwiniaceae > Pantoea > Pantoea sp. SGAir0418. Next base: position 3,591,089 of record NZ_CP027911.1, on the reverse strand, counting down.
CGATAGACAACGGTTATCACCTGATCATGGCGGCCAATCTCAAACTTCATCAGCTGCGCGCCTTTGTTGACGTGGCGCGCCAGGGCAGTATTCGCGCCGCCAGCCGGCTGTCGGGCCTGTCGCAGCCGGCATTAACCAAAGCGATTCAGGAACTGGAGCTGGCGCTGGGCGCGCGCCTGTTCGAGCGTCGTCAGCAGGGCGTGATGCTGACCGATGTCGGTGAAACCTTTTTTCGTCATGCCTGTCTGGTGCTGGAGGAACTGCGCGTGGCGCAGGAGGATATCCAGCAGCGGCTCGGTCTGGCCGGTGGCAAAGTGAATATTGGGGTGGGCGGCAGCATTGCGCGTACCGTGATGCCGCAGGTGATAACCCAGTTTCATCGTGAATATCCACTGGTGAAAGTGCGTATCGTTGAGGGCCAGCTGGTGTCGATGGTGCATGAACTGCGTCAGGGCGCGCTGGATTTCACCATCAATACCTACGACCGGCATCACTTCGATCAGGAGCTGATTTTCGAGCGGCTGATGCAGCGCGAGTATCAGGTGGTGATGCGTAAAGGGCATCCGATGGCGCATGCGCGCTCGCTGGCCGAGTTGCAACATTGCAACTGGACCATGCCGACGCCGCAGGGCAGTTATTACCGACTGCTGCATGACCTGTTCGGTGAGCGCGGCATGGCACCCAAAATCGCGGTGACCTGCGAGACCTTTATGGCCTGCACCAGCCTGGTGGCGAAGAGTGATTTTGTCAGCATCATTTCGCGCGACGTAATTGAAGACCCTACGCACGGCGGGCAGCTGATCGCGCTGGATCTCGACGATCCGCTGCCGAAAGCCACCTTCTATCTGATTCAGCGTAAAGACACCGCGCTGACGCCGATGAGCGCTTACATGGCGCAGCTGTTCCGCCGCTACTGCCAGCCGTGACGGGCGAAAAACTGCATCGTCTACACTTTAGGTGTACGACACGCGTTAACGCACTCTCAACGGAGGTTACGATGCAGGTGAGTCCTTATTTATTTCTCTATGGCCGCTGTGAAGAAGCCATTGCCTTCTATCTGGAGGCCACCGGCGGCGAAATTCTGCAAAAAATGACGTTTGGTGATATGCCGGAGCAGGGCGAGCAGGTGGGCGATCGGTCGGCGCCGCCGCTGCCGCCGGAAAAGATTATGCATGCGCATCTGCGCATTGGTCAGGGCGAGCTGATGCTGAGTGATGGCAATACCGCCCAGCCACCGGCGTCCGAGCATGCCGGTTATGCGGTGAGCCTGGCCACGCCAGATGAAGCGGAGGGTAAAGCCTGGTTTGATAAGCTCTCTGCGGGCGGCAAAGTGACCACTGAATGGCAGAAAACCTTCTGGTCGAACGGCTTCGGGATGTTTATCGATAAGTTTGGCATCCCATGGCGCATCAACGTGGTGAAGCCACAGGCGTAACCGACTGGCGTGGCCGCGATGGTGAGCGGCCACGCCGGAAGCGGTTTAGAAGTTGTAACCCACCACCAGGTAGTAACCCCAGCCGGTTGATTTCACTTCAAACGGACCGTTGCCGAAGTTTAGCTCCTGGCCATCAGCCCACTGGCCGCCGTTGTGGAAGTAACGCGCCACGGTAGAGACATGCCAGTGATCGTAGTTCAGCGACAGAATGTGGCTGGAGGCAATCGAGTTGCTGGTGCGCGAGCGGTCAGACTTGTCACGCAGATCGGAGCCCCAGTCAAAGTTGGTGAAGCCGATATAGCTCAGCTTGCCGCCCCACAGGTCGGTAATCGGCACAAAGTATTTCACCTTGAAGCGATAACCATCCCAGCTGTTTTCGTTCGCCGCACCGTAGTTTTCCCACTGGTATTTCGCGTACACGTTCAGTGACAGGCCGATATCGCTATGGGTATCGATGTCAGTACCCAGACCCATGTACCAGGTATTCTGACGGCTGTCGCTGTTGCGACCCATGTCGTAGATGTAGTTGTTAGCGAAGTACCACTCTTTGAACGGTCCGAACGCCAGGCTGGTGCCGGTCAGCTTATCAATGGAGAAGCGTGGCTCAATTTCCATGAACATCGGCGAACCGTGGTCAAAAATACCGTTGGCATTGCTATTACCCACGCCAAAGAAGTTGGTCAGGTCAAGGTAGCCGTAGAAATCAAACCAGTCCTTTTTAGTAAAGGCTTCGTATTCGAGATACACATCATTGTTGAACTGGGGTCCGAAGCGGGTGTGATAACTGCCTACCACGTTCACGCTCTGATGCCACCAGTCAGAAAGGTACTGCGGATCGCTTTCCGCCGCCTGTGCGGCGCCGGTCCAGCTACTGGCCAGTAAGGCCCCTGCTATCAACGTTTTAAATTTCATTATTTTTTAACCACTTGCTCGTGATCGCCGCGCAAATGCTGCGATCGGGTGAAATCGATCCCAGGGGATGGGCAGTGTGCTGTTGTCGCCGGTCTGACGCGCCGGATTTTCAGGCCCGCGTAATGTGCCTGTAACAGAGCGATAGAAAATAGATTTTGATCACGTTTGTCAAAAAGTGTTGCATTTGGATTCAGTAAATATGTGAAGTTGATCACATAAAGGCCGTGTAACGAACGGAACCCCGCAACCGTTTACGTTGTCGGGATACGCAGAGAACTGGCAGGAGAAGAAAATAGCCGGCGCGGATTATCGCGCCGGAGAGGAAAGACGTCAGGGAAGGGTTACGCGCACCTGCAGGCCACACACTTCACCCTGCGGGTTAAGGCAATTCGACAGCGCCACCTGCATCTGATGCTTCTGCGCCACGCTGCGCACGATCGACAATCCTAAGCCGCTGCCCTGCGCCTGGACATCCGGCGAGCGGGTAAAGCGATCGAAGGCGCGCTCAATAAACGACTCCGGCATGCCGGGGCCGTTATCGACAATATCCACTACCGTATGATGACCGACGCGATGCAGCAGCACATCCACCAGGCTGCCCTCCGGCGTGTGCAGCATGGCGTTGCCGATCAGGTTATCGAACAGGCTGCGCAGATCTGAGCGGCTGGCGTGCAGACGATAGTGCGCAGTGCCGTTGAAGCCGATATCAATGCCGCGCTTGTCAGCCACCACCATCAGCTGCTCAATGCTCTCCTTCAGCAGGTCATCAAGCTCAATGGTCTCGACGCTGGCGACCACGGACTGATCCTCCTGGCGTGAGATATTCAGCAACTGCGTCACCAGATGGCGCGTGCGCGTGACGCCCGCTTCCAGCTGATCAAACTGGCGGCTGGCTTCGCCCGGCAGGATGTGCTGACGCAGGTTCTCCAGCTGTAACGTGACGGCGGTGACCGGCGTGCGCAGTTCATGCGCGGCATCCTCAAGGAACTGGCGCTGTGACGACCAGGCCGCGCGTAGTTTATCCAGTAGCGAGTTATAGGCATCGACCAGCGGCAGCACTTCGTCCGGCAGACCGTCCGGCGACACGCTGTGCGGATGCAGGGTTTCTTGCGCCGCAATCTGGCGCGACGCTACGCGCAGATCGCGCGTAATGGCCCGTACCACCAGCCAAATCACCAGCAGCGACAGCGGCATCATCAGGATGAGCGGAATGATGGCGGAGAGTACGCGTTTCACCATCAGGCTCTTCATGTAGCCGACGTTGTGCAGCACCTGAATATTGCCGATCTCGCTGCCCAGCTCGCCGGGTCGGGTGTAAACGCGCCACTGGCAGTCATCGCCGCAGTCGCCAACTTTTAAATCTGACCAGCCTTTTTTGCTCTGCAGGGGCGCATGCAGCGCCGGCCAGGAACTGGCGCGCAGGTGATTATTGGTGTCCCAGAGCTGAACGATATAGGTACTTTTGAGCTTCTCCTGCTGCATCACCATCGGCATCAGTGCCGGCATGCGCTGGCTGCTTGACCAGGCATCGGCAATTTTGGCGAGCTGGTCGTCCTTCATGGTGCCCATCATGTCGCCATAGCAGTGGTAGAAATACCAGGTGACACCGCCGATCATCGCCAGATGCAGCAGCACCAGCGTGGCCAGCAGTTTGTTGCGCAGCGAACGCATAAACGTAAAAGATCTCATATTGCCGGCACCCGCCAGCCCAGACCGCGCACGTTGCGAATCACTTCGTTATCGAGTTTGCGCCGCATGCCGTGAATCAGCACGTCCACGGCGTTGCTGGTGACCTCTTCGCCCCAGCCGTAGATGCGGTTTTCTAACTGCTCACGCGACAGGATCGCCCCCGGACGTTCCAGCAGCGCATAGAGCAGGGCGTATTCACGTGCGGTTAGCTGCTCACGCTGGCCTTTGTACAGCACTTCACGCGTCATCATATCGAGCTGCACGTCGCCGTTGCCCAGCAGGGAGTCCGCCGCACCGTGGCGGCGTCGGGTGATGGCTCGCATACGCGCCAGAACCTCTTGCAGATCAAAGGGTTTGAGTAAGTAGTCATCGGCGCCACTGTCCAGGCCCTGGATGCGCTGCTGCACGGTATCACGCGCGGTCAGCACCAGCACCGGCGTCATGTCACCGCGCGTGCGCGCACGGCGCAGCACATTGATGCCATCTTCACGCGGTAAACCGAGATCGAGCAGGACGCAGGTGTAACCGCCTTCCTGCCAGGCGTTGCTGGCAAATACGCCGTCACGCACCCAGTCCACCGACCAGCCGGCGGCCTCCAGCGCCTGCTGCAGGTTGGCGCCGATCATTTCATCATCTTCTACCAGCAGCACACGCATGATGCCCTCCTGAATAACTTGTCGCAGTGTAGCGCCCGATAATTAGCGCAGAATTAACCTGGTGCGCTGTTTCGTCGGGAAAGCCGTTTTTTTGCTTGCTAATTCTGCGCTAATTTTCTGCTAATTAAGGGATAAATTTAACGCGCTACAGTGACGTCACTGGACATTTTACCGACGCCGGAGGAAGTCATGAATCAGCGCGAATTTATCCGTAGTTTGCTGGAGTGGATTGAAAAAAACTTAGGGCACGATCTGCATCTGGATGAAGTAGCACGCCGCTCGGGGTATTCCCGCTGGCATCTGCAACGTCTGTTCCGTCAGCACACCGGTTTTTCCCTGGCAGAATACATTCGCCAGCGCCGGCTGACTGAGTCAGCGCTCACGCTGATCAACAGTGATGAGGCGATTCTGCAGGTAGCGATGAGCTACGGCTTTGATACCCAACAGGCTTACACCCGCACCTTTAAAAATTATTTTCGCGTCACGCCAGGCCAGCTGCGGCGTCAGCGTCGCGTCGAGCCGGATCGCCTGCTGTTTCCGCTAGCGGTGGCGGTGTGACATCCCTCGCCCGATTTTCCGTGGCCGCTGCGTAACGGGAAATCGGGTGCGCATTCGCGTTTTTGCTTTTAAGCTGCGGTTCTCACTCTTTCGAATCAGCCAGAGAACATGGACAACAGCGATAATCTCACCGCCATGATGCTGTTTGCGCGCGTCGTTGAGCGGCAAAGCTTCAGCGAAGCGGCCCGTACGCTGGGGGTATCAAAATCGCACGTCAGCCGCGAAATTGCCCGGCTGGAGGTGCGGCTGGGTATCAAACTGCTGCAGCGCACCACGCGCAAAGTGGCGCTGACCGAGCTGGGTCAGGCTTACTATCCGTTCTGCACCCGCATGCTGGAAGAGATGCATCGCGCCGACGCGTTTGTGCAGCAGGTGCATCAGCAGCCTGCCGGCAACGTGCGGCTGCAGGCGCCGATCACCTTCGGCTGCCAGTGCGTGGTGCCGACGCTGAATACCTTTATCCGCCGTCACATTCACATCAACGTCGATCTCGAACTGACCACCAGCGACGATCCGCAGCCCAGTGCGGACGTGGCGATTGTGATCCGCGCGCGTGCGCCGGAAGTCGCAAACTACCGCGAACTGAGCAGCATTGACTGGGGACTGTATGCGTCGCCAGCGTATCTGGCCGCGCATCCGGCCATCGATCATCCCGAACGTCTGATGCGCCACGATCTGCTGCTGTTTCACGGCCCGGCACACACAGCGGCGTTGCCGTTTCGCCGTGATAAGCAGCGCCTGGCGCTGGATGTGCACAGCCGCTTTCGCGCGAATAACAGCATGGCGCTGCTTAATGCGGCCCTGGCCGGAACCGGCGTGGCGTATCTGCCCGCCTATATGACGCAGGAGGCGCTGGCGCGCGGCGAGATTCAGCAGGTGCTGCCGGAATGGCAGATGGATCGCCTGCACAGTTACCTGCTGCTGAAAGAGCAGCCGCAGCCCTCGTCACCGATCACCTTACTCTGCGACGCGCTGATCACCGCGCTGGGTGCGTCATGATTGTTGTTTTCTGGCAACAATAGCGCGCTGGCTGGCAAATATCCGCTTCTCCCTGTTTTCTGTGTGCTACCGCTGATAGCCTGCTAAAAAAGCCAAAAACAGGGATATCACTATGTCGCACTCTTCTATCGCGTTAGCGCCTGAGCAGCAACACTGGCGGCGCAATTTGTGGGTTTGCGTGCTGGGCTCGTTCAGCACTATCGTCGCCATGACCCTGCTGCTGCCCTTTCTGCCCCTCTATGTGCAGCAATTGGGCGTACAGGAACCGGCAGCAATTGCGCGCTGGTCAGGCGCCGCCTACGGTGCCACCTTTCTTAGCGCGGCGCTGACGGCACCGCTGTGGGGCAAACTGGCGGATCGCTATGGCCGCAAGCTGATGCTGATCCGCGCCAGCCTCGGAATGGCCGTCGCCATGTCGCTGATTGGTATGGCCACCGCGCCGTGGCAGCTGGTGGCGCTGCGCCTGCTGGCCGGCCTGCTCGGCGGCTATGCGTCGGGTTCCACCATTCTGGTGGCGGCGCAAACGCCGAAAGCGCAGACCGGCTGGGCGCTGGGCGTGCTGTCCTCCGGCATCATGGCCGGTAACGTGGTCGGCCCGCTGCTGGGCGGCGTGCTGCCACCGCTGATCGGTATCCGCCACACTTTCTGGCTCACCGGTGCGGTGATTTTTCTCGCGTTTCTCGCCACCACTTTTCTGCTGAAAGAAGCGCCACGTGCGGCGAAGAAAGCCGCAGCCGGGGAGGGGGATGAGCCGGAGGCGTCGATCAACCGGCCAGTGGTACGGCTGATGTGGCTGTCGGGCATGCTGCTGATTTTTGCCAATATGTCGATTGAGCCGATTATCACGCTGTATATCGCGCAGTTTGTGCACGGTGATCACGCGGTGACGGTGACGGCCGGGCTGGTGATGGCGGCCGCCGCGCTGGGCAGCATTCTCTCCGCGCCGCGCCTTGGCCGGCTGGCCGACCGCATCGGACATGCGCGCGTGCTGATTTATGGCCTGCTGGTCTGCGCGCTGCTGCTGATTCCGCAGGCATTTATTAGCGCGGCATGGCAACTGGTGGTGCTGCGTTTCCTGATGGGGATGGCGCTGGGCGGCCTGATGCCCTGCGTGACGGCGTTGATTCGTCATAATGTGCCGCAGCGGCAGGTCGGGAAAATGCTGGGCTATGCGACCTCAGCCCAGTATGTCGGCCAGGTGAGCGGCCCGCTGTTCGGTGGCTTTATCGGCGGCGCGTTTGGTATGCGCCCGGTGTTTCTCGCCACCTGCGTGATTATGGCGCTGTGCGCGCTATTGAATGCGCGGGTGCTGCGTAAACCCTGACCGCCAGATCGACCGTAATGCCGACCGGCATATAAAAAAAGCGGGCATTGCCCGCTTTTTTACTTCAGTGCGAAAAATTACTTCGCATCTGGCAGCGCATAGGCAATCACGTAATCGCCCAGCTTGGTACCAAACGAACCGTGACCACCGGCCGCGATGACAACGTACTGTTTGCCATTCACTTCATAGGTCATCGGCGTAGCCTGGCCACCCGCTGGCAGACGAGCCTGCCACAGCATCTCACCGGTGTTGGTATCGAACGCGCGCAGGTAGTTATCTGCGGTCGCGCCGATGAAGAACACGTTACCGGCGGTGGTGATTGGGCCACCCAGCATTGGCATACCCATTTTGAACGGCAGCGGAACCGGTGCGCTATCGCGAACGGTACCGATACGTTTCTTCCACACGGTTTCGTTGGTCTTCAGGTCGATCGCTGAAACGTAACCCCAGGCCGGCTGTTTACACGGCAGACCAAACGGCGACAGGAACGGGTTCAGCTCGACGCCAAACGGCACACCGTACTGCGGCTGAATGCCGGTTTCAGTACCGGAACCGCCTTCTGCGCCCTGCGGTGGTTCAATCGGGTTGCCCGGACCGCGCGGAATCAGCTTAGACACAAACGGCAGCGCCATTGGGTTAGCGATGGCGATCTGACGATGGGGATCAACCGCGATGCCGCCCCACTCGAACATACCAAGGTTGCCCGGGAACACCAGCGTACCCTGCTCAGACGGCGGCGTGAACGGACCTTCGTAGCGCAGACGCTTGAAGATCACGCGGCACACCAGCTGGTCATACATCGTCGCGCCCCACATGTCCTTGTCCGTCAGGTTCTGCTTCGGACGGAAGGTCAGTTCGGAGTACGGCTGGGTCGGTGCCACGTGGTCACCTTTCGCCGCGCCCTGCGGTACCGGCGTCTCCGGTGCAGGCACGACCGGCTTACCGGTACGACGATCCAGCACAAAGATGTTACCGGTTTTCGCCGGGGCATAAATCACCGGTACGGTGTTGCCATCTTTGTCCGTGATATCGGCCAGCGTCGGCTGTGACGGCAGGTCCATATCCCACAGATCGTGGTGCACGGTCTGATACGACCACACCAGCTTACCGGTGGTGGCGTTCAGCGCCAGAACGCTGCTCGCGTAGCGCTCCTGCTCTGGTGTGCGGTTACCGCCCCAGATATCCGGAGTGGAAACGCCCATTGGCAGGTAAACGGTATCCAGTTTTGGATCGTATACCGCCGGCGCCCACGAGTTCGGCGAGTTCATGGTGAAGGTGTGTTCATCGGCCGGAATCGCGTTAGGATCTTTCGCGCCCGGGTCGAACACCCACAGCAGTTTACCGGTGTTGACGTCGAAGCCACGGATGGCACCAGACGGCTCACGGGTAGAGTAGTTATCGGTGACCGCACCAGCAATGACGATGGTGGTGTCAGTGATAACCGGCGGTGACGTCGGCTCATACTGGCCTGGCGTCTGTACCGGCTGCTTGTGCTGCAGATCCAGCTCACCGTTGTTGCCAAAGGATGGGCAACGGGCACCGGTATCGGCATCCAGCGCGAACAGACGACCGTCGTTCACTGGCAGGTAGATGCGGCGTGAGCACAGCGCAGGCTGGCTGTTGGCGGCATCGGCAGCAGCAGGCACTTCATGGTATGAAACACCGCGGCAGGTCACGTGCTGGAAGGTAGGATTCGGCTTCAGGCCCGGATCGAATTTCCACTTCTGCTTACCGGTCGTCGCATCCAGCGCAAACAGAATCTGGTGCGGCGAGCAAAGGTACAGCGTGTCGCGGATTTTAATCGGCGTCACTTCGTCAGTGATTTCACCCGGATCGTTGGCGGTTTTGAGATCGCCGGTCTGGAACTGCCAGGCAACCTGCAACTCTTTCACGTTGCTGGTGTTGATCTGCTTCAGCGGCGAGAAGCGAGTGCCCTGCTGGTCACGCGCATAGGCTGGCCAGTCAGCATCGTTGATGTTACTCAGCGGCTGGGCCTGCGGGACGTTAGCGGCTTCCGGCAGGTTGCCATTCAGCTCCTGCGGATCGTGGAATACTGCCCACGCCAGCACCAGTACGCTGGCTACCAGCGCAACGGCCATCGCACCCAGCGCACCTTTACCCGCATGATTCAGACCGCGATACACAAACGGCAGAATCAGCCAGATACCGAAGATTACCAGCACGTCGGTACGTGGAGCCAGCGCCCAGAAGTCGAAGCCGACTTCCCATACGCCCCACACCAGCGTTGCCAGCAGCAACAGGGCATACAGCAGCAGTGCGGAACCGCTACGGCGCCACAGCAGAACAGCGGTGATCAGCATAATCACACCGCCAATAACGTAGTACCAGGAACCTCCAATGGCGGCTAACCAAACGCCGCCAATCAGCATAAATGCGCCCGTCAGCAGTGCAAACAGCACCGTCAGGAAGCGAATTACGCCAAAAGATGAGGAAGCTTTCCCCATAATATTGACCTCTTTCTTTGCCATAAAATCAAAGGAAACAACCGATTAGGCTGTATCCCGACATAGAGTACGAAGTGACTTAAGGTGTTCTGTCAGTGCTTTTCCGTTAAGCAGGATGATCCCTTTGCGTTAAATTTTATCTTAAAAACGTTAACAGGTTTGATTTTTTTAGCGCTTTGCTCTTTTTATCAGGCAGTGACACGACATTTTATGAGGATATTGCACCATCCTGTCCGGCGTAATCGGGTGATAACGCCGATGCGCAGAATTTTGTGTAAACGTTTACCCTGGGAAGAGCGGATGACAGCTCCGCTGCGTTTGCCAGCCGCTTAGCTGTAAATGCAGGTAATCTTCGGCCGGTAATTGGAGCTGGGGCGTACGTAATATTACCTCTGCTTGTGTTTCCCGCAGCGAAGCGAGCAGAAAAGGAAAGCTGAACTTGAGATAATTTTCGCGGAAGAAGTCATCGCTCAGAACAATACCGCTGAAGGGAAAATCGGTAATATTTTTCCACTCGGTTCCCGGCGGCGCGAGATCGTAAAGCCATAAGGAAAAACGAGACGCCACAGCGCGTAAGGCGGATCCGGCCTGACGTAAAGTGGCATAGTTGATCGCCAGCCTTACATTCTCATGTTGCAGGCTGGAATAATTATCCACGTCATGCAAAAAGGACATCACGCTATTTCCCGCCAGTGGAATAATTATTAATCCCGCAGCATCCGCTGACTGATAATGTTGAGTAATTATCTCGCCTTCATGAAGTAATGCATCACGTTCCGGCACGCAATGCATTAAGGACGCTGAATAACATGCGCCGATAGGTGTGCCGTCGAAGCGACAGACACGCTCAGTGACATAAGGATGGTATGAATTGTTTTCCATTTATCTCTATGAATAAATTAATGAACGATAGCGTCTTAATTATTATAAGGACGGGAAGACTGCTGTGATTATCACAGGGGGCAATATAGATCGATTCGCCGGCAAAGATCACCTTTTTTAGCTGTTTCTGATAAAGAGATAAAAAGCGTTGTGCTGGCGGTAATTAACGTTTTATTGAATTATCTGGAATGTTTTGACTATTTTCACAGTAAAACAATCAGTCTGCTAATATTCTGCGCGCCAGCTTTAACCCTGAATCCGTATAAACACCTGTTTTTACAGCGCACATCCAGCCATTGCCTGCTCCGGTCAGTTATCGCACTCTATGGCGTGAAAAACATAAGGAAAGCCGATGGTGGCTTTTCACCAGGCCGGTGCCATGACGCCGGCCGGTTCTGCTTCAGGATGGGATAAAACTATGGGTTCACCGGTCACCGCAGCGGAAGATTCGCTGCTGCGACACAGGTCGTTCGTCGCCTTCTGGCTGGCGCGTACCTGTTCATCGTTTGGTTTTCAGATGTTCTCCGTGGCCGTCAGCTGGCAAATCTATGCGCTTACCCACAGTGCTATGGCGCTGGGCATGATCGGTCTGATGCAATTTTTACCTTCGGTATTGCTGGCGCTGCCGGCGGGTCACCTTGCGGATCAGTATGACCGTCGCCGCATCGTGCTGCTGGGGCAGCTGATTGAGTGGCTGGCGCTGCTCGGGCTGGTGGCGCTGACGCTGCTGCACTGGGCGGGCCGGATTGAAATCTGGGGACTGGTATTCCTGATTTCGCTGGCCAAAGCGCTGGAGTGGCCGGCAATCACCTCAATGCTGCCAGCGTTGGTACCGCCGCCCATCCTCGCGCGCGCCATGGCGGCCAGCTCGGTGGGCGGTCAGGCGGCGGTGATTGTCGGTCCGACGCTGGGCGGCTTACTGTACGTGGCCGGGCCGGAGGTGGTGTACGGTGTTTCGGCGCTGTTCTATCTGTTGTCGATTGTGCTGGTCAGCCGTTTGCGCTACGAACGACCGCCGCAGGCACGTATTCCGGCCAGCCTCAGCACTATGTTTGCCGGTGTCCGCTTCATCCGCGAGCGCAAAGATGTGCTTGGGGTGATCTCGCTCGATCTGTTTGCCGTGCTGCTGGGCGGCGCCACGGCGCTGCTGCCGATCTTCGCCCAGGATATTCTGCATACCGGTCCGTGGGGGCTGGGCATGCTGCGCGGTGCCCCGTCGGTCGGGGCGCTGCTGGTCGGGGTGTGGCTCAGCCGTCACAAGCTGGAAAAGCACGTGGGCATGATCATGTTTGGCTCGGTAGCCGGTTTTGGTCTGGCTACGCTGGTATTTGCGCTATCGACGCAGCTGTGGCTCTCGCTGCTGGCGCTGGCGGCACTCGGCGGCTTCGATATGGTGAGCATGGTGATTCGCGGCGCGCTGGTGCAGCTGGACACGCCGGATGAGATGCGCGGGCGCGTCAACGCGGTCAACGCCATTTTCATCAATACCTCTAACCAGCTGGGTGAGTTCGAATCCGGCCTGTTGGCCGCATGGTTCGGTGCGGTGCCCGCAGCGGCGATTGGCGGTGTCGGCACCCTGGTGGTCGTGGCGCTGTGGATGGCGCTGTTCCCTCATCTGCGCAAACGGCAGAAACTGGAAAACGACAGTCTCGCCTGACGTTCGCGGCTGCCCGGCGCGGTGGCCGTGGCCAGGTACGCAGTCTGCCTCGTTATCTCGCACAGTTAAATTTGATTATTATTAATCACATTTGACTGTTTGTGAGCATGATCAAACTAATTAAACGCCAGTTAATCTATAAATTGCCCTGCCTGTGCGTAAATTTATTCATTTTTGAGTGAAGTAAATCATTTTGCACGGTGCGGGGTAGCCAGCGCAGCGACGCAACAACAATAATCATGGCCGCCTCATTAACGGTGCGTGTGAAGCCCGGCACGCACCACGACCCTACGTTATCAATGAGGCCAACATGAAACAGTTCTCTGCAGAAGGGATGGTGATTATTGTCGGGATTGTCATTGCCTACATCCTGTTCACTACCTGGCTGACCTGGCGGTTGCGCAGTAAAAACAGCGGCGACTTTATGGCGGGTTCAAACGTGATGCCAGCGTTTGTGGTCGGCGTGATGCTGATGTCTGAATACATTGGCGCCAAGTCAACCATCGGTACGGCGCAGGCGGCTTTTGAGGATGGCTTTGCCGCGTCCTGGTCGGTGATCGGTGCCGCTATCGGCTTTCCGCTGTTTGGTTTTTTGCTGGTCAAACGCATCTACAATACCGGCAAAATTACCATTTCCGGCGCGATTGCCGAGCGCTATGGCAACTCCACCAAAAATATTATTTCTATCATCATGATCTACGCGCTGCTGCTGGTGAACGTCGGTAACTATGTCAGCGGTGCGGCGGCGATCTCTACGGTACTGAACCTTGATCTCACCACGGCGGCGGTGATCACCGCGCTGGTCAGCACCTTCTATTTTATGTTCGGCGGCATGAAAGGCATCGCCTGGGTGACGCTGCTGCACAGCGGCCTGAAATATATCGGTATTCTGGTCATTCTCGGCGTGGCGCTGCACATGACCGGCGGCGTCAGCCCGATGATCAAAGAGATGCCGCACTTTTACTGGACTTGGGACGGTAACGTGGGCGCCAGCACCATTTTTGCCTGGATGATTGGCACCATCGGGTCGATCTTCTGCACCCAGTTTGTGATTCAGGCTATCGCCTCGACCAAAAGTGCGGCGTCTGCGAAGCGCGCCACCTGGGTCGCATTCTTCTTCTGTATGCCGATTGCCATCGCCATTGCGCTGATTGGCGTGGCGGCAAAGTATCTGCATCCGGAGATTAACAGCCTGTACGCGCTGCCGGTGTTCCTGCAGGACATGAGCCCGTGGCTGGCAGGGATTGTCACCACCTCGCTGGTGGCCTCGATTTTTGTCAGCGTCAGCACCGTGGCGCTGGCCATCGCTTCGCTGGTGGTGAAAGACTTTTATGTGCCATACCGTAATCCGACGCCGGAACGCGAATTTCGCATGACGCGCTGGCTGTCACTGCTGATCGGTTTTCTGCCGCTGATCTTCGTGCTGTTCGTACCGGAAGTGCTGAAGCTATCGTTCTTTACCCGCGCCATCCGCCTGTCAATTTCGGTGGTGGCGATCATCGCTTTCTACCTGCCGTTTTATAAAAGTACGCGCGGCGCGAACGCCGGCCTGATTGGTGCCTGCGTCATGACCTCGCTGTGGTATCTGCTGGGCGATCCGTTCGGCATCAACAATATGTACGTCGCGCTGGTCACACCGGCGGTGATCATGCTGATTGACCGCCTGATCCCGTCACGCCAGCCGCAGCGCAAAAATGCACCTGATTCATCAATGCAAAACAGTGGAGCCTGACATGACCGACTCAACCATTACCGTCGAACGTAACGGTAAGCTTCATCCGCACGCGCAGGACGCGCAGCAGCTCACGGCGATGCTGCCTTCGGTCTGTCCGCAGAACCACGCCGCTAATCTGCTGCCGTTACCAAACGGCGACCTGCTGTGCGTGTGGTTTGGCGGCACGCAGGAAGGCATCGCGGATATTTCGGTGTGGTGCTCGCGGCTGGCGCAGGGCAGCGCGCAGTGGAGCGATCCTCAACAGTTATCCGACGATCCGGCGCGATCGGAACAGAATCCGGTGCTGTTTCTCGATCCGGATAACGTGCTGTGGCTGTTGTGGACCGCGCAGAAGTCCGGTAATCAGGACACGGCAATTGTGCGCTATCGCCAGTCACACGATTTGGGTCACAGCTGGAGTGCCATCGATACGCTGCTCGATCAGCCGGGCACGTTTATCCGCCAGCCGCTGGTGGTGCTGCCGAACGGTAACTGGCTGCTGCCGGTGTTCTATTGTCGCACCCAGCCGGGAGTGAAATGGGTGGGCAACGATGACATCAGTGCGGTAAAAATCTCCAGTGACAAAGGACAGAGCTGGCGCGATGTGGCGGTGCCGGACAGCCTCGGCTGCGTGCACATGAACATTACGCTGCTGCAGGATGGCAGCCTGCTGGCGCTGTATCGCAGCCGCTGGGCTGATTATATCTACCAGAGTCGTTCGGACGACGGCGGTGAAAGCTGGAGCACGCCGCAGGCGACCGATCTGCCAAATAATAACTCATCGATTCAGGTGACCACGCTGCACAACGGCCATCTGGCGCTGGTGTTTAACGCCATGAGCGCGCGCGATGCCAGCGAGCGTCGCCTGTCACTGTACGACGAAATCGAAGACGAAGATGACGCCGCGGTGGCCGTGGCGGCGCAGCCGGTGGTTCAGGGCGCACGTACCGCCTTCTGGGGGGCTCCGCGCGCACCGATGACGCTGGCTATTTCTGCCGATGGCGGAGTGAGCTGGCCTTGGCAGCGTAATCTGGATGAGGGGGACGGCTACTGCATGACCAACAATTCACAGCAGAAACTGAACCGTGAGTTCTCCTATCCCAGCATTAAGCAGAGCGCGGACGGCGCACTGCACATTGCCTACACCTATTTTCGCCAGGCCATCAAGTACGTGCGCGTGGAGGAGAACTGGGTGAGGGACAAAGCATGAGCCGCCATGCGCTGGTGACCGGTGTCAGTTCCGGCATTGGTGCGGCGATTGCCGATGAGCTACTGACGCAGGGCTGGCAGGTCACCGGTTTTAGCCGTACGCCGGTGGAGAAAGATCATCCGGCGTTTACCTCCGTCAGCGTCGACCTGTTTGACGCCGGTCAGCTGAAACGGGCTTTGGCCGGGCTGGCGAAGGTGGATGCGCTGGTGCACGCGGCAGGCATGATGCTGGCCGCGCCGCTGGGTGAGCTGGAGGAAGAGCAGGGGGCGCGGCTGTGGTATCTGCACGTGCAGGTGGCGCAAATCATGGCCAACACCTTGCTGCCGCAGATGGGCCACGGCGATCGTATTCTGCTGCTCGGCAGCCGCACGTCACGCGGCGCGGCGAATCGCAGCCAGTATGTCAGCACCAAGGCGGCGATGGTGGGCATGGCGCGCAGCTGGGCCGCCGAACTGGCTCCGCAGGGCATTACGGTCAATGTGATTGCTCCCGGTGCCACCGCCACGCCGATGCTGCTGCAGCCGGACCGCGCCAGCTCGCCGCCGAAACTGCCGCCTATCGGACGCTATATCCATCCCGAAGAGGTGGCCGCGCTGGCTGGTTTTGTGCTATCGCCGGCTGCCGCTGCCATTACCGGGCAGGAGCTGGTAATTTGCGGCGGCGCGTCGCTGTAGTTTTATTCTCCAGCGTGCCTCTCCCATCGTAAAAAACAGGATGGAAGAGGCTGATTATGTCTCGTCTGCGAAAACTCCTGGCTTATCGTGCTACGCTTTCTTTGGGTTTACCAAAATGGTAATCTTTTCACCGTTTTGGTAAACCCAATTTTATTGTCTACATATTAAGTGGTTACGGAGTGTAGCGCTCCGCAGCAGAGAAGCGCGCAATGAATCATGATGTTCTTCAGGAAATAAACGCCGAACCACTTTTTCCGGTACAGAGCGATCAACATATTGTTTTTGGCGTTGACGGAAAGTTTAAAGCGCATGCGCTAATCACGATTCTGTCCATCATGAAACACGCCGGAGACCGCGTGTATCATTTCCATCTGATCTCTTCAGAACTGACACCGGCCGATAACCCCCGGCTCGCCAGGCTGTTTCAGGGATCGCGCCACGGCGTGACGCTGCATCATCTGCCGGACCAGCTGTTTGCCACGCTGCCGGTCACCGAACTTTTTACCCGTGCGACCTACTATCGCTTTCTGGCACCGCTGATTTTGCCGCAGGCGGAAAAACTGCTTTATCTTGATGCCGATATGGTGTGCATTAATCCGCTCAATGAACTGTGGCAGATCCCGACCGGCCCTGAGGCGGTTGCGCTGGTGGTCGGTGAAATTGCCTCGCTGCAGCCGGTACTGGCGAAGAATGCCGGCTTGCGCGGCGAGCGCTATTTTAACGCCGGTATGATGCTGATTGATGTGGCGCAATGGCGCGCTGACAATATCAGCGAACGCGCGTTTACTTTACTGTCCGAACACGGGAGAAACTTCCAGTATCTCGATCAAGATGCGTTGAATATTTTACTGGAAGATAAAGTGACCTTTGTTTCTCCTCGCTTCAATACCCTGACCATGCTGGCCCATGACGATCATGGCTATACGCTCGACGTGCCGGCGGAAACCTGCCTGATTCATTATGCCGGTGCGGATAAGCCCTGGCAGGTATGGAATCAACAGTTTGTGGTTCACCATTATCGCGATATTTATCAGGATTCACCGCTGTCCACCATGGCGTTTGACCAGCCAGCCAATGTGCAGCAGGCAAAAAGAATGTATAAGTCGCTTTTTCGTCAAAAAAGATGGTGGCAGGCCATGCTGTGGCGCCTGAAACATATCAAGATGAGGTATTGTTAAGTGCAAGCTCACGCTTTTCGACAGCTGATGACGGGAAAAAATATTTACCAGCTCTGTTTTGTGCTGCTGAGTATCGCGCTGGCGTCGTCACTGGTGGTTGAAGCCTTACCGCGCAAAATGTTCTATTTTTCCAGTTATCTGGTGGCTCTGTATTTAGTAATTCTGGCGGTGAAAAAACAGTGGCTAACAGATAAAACGGCCATAACGGTAGCGCTTCCGCTGCTGTTGATTGGGCTGGTCAGGCTCATCTGGGCAAAGATGTTTTCCCACGCTGAATTCAGTGATGTGGTGAATAACTACTTCCAGGGCGGTAAGCTGTTTATTATCGCGGCTTTTCTCAGCTATTTTATCGTCGCCTGGCGCCACTACCTTAGCCGTCCACTCCTGATAACCTGCAGCGCCATCTTATTTGTCGGGCTGCTGGTGACGTTAGGTTTCGCTATCAGTGAACACGCAAAAACGCTGACCCGCATCAGATTGCTGACCGACTCCGCCGGTACCGTCTCTTATCTGATTACCGCGCTGGCGCTCTGTACTTTGTATACCGGCCACCGGGTCATCACCCATCGCGGCGGACAAATGGTCTTATTCAGCGCGGTTTTTGTCGTGAATATGATGCTGATGATTCTGACCGAGTCACGCGCCGGCGTATTAACCCTGCCACTCATTTATCTGGCCTGGTTTTATTTTACCCACCGCTGGGCGGGTAAACTTTCGCTGGTGGTGTTAGCGCTGTTTATTATCGTGGGCGCTTTATTTATGCCGGGCAGCGTCTGGCAGCGCTTAGACAGCATCCACAATGAAGTTGATACTTATCAGACCAACAATAACACCTCGATTGGCGCCCGTTTCTCTATCTGGAAAGGCGGCTGGCACAGCGTTTCGTGGTCGCTGCTGGGGCAAAGTCCGGATCAGCGCACGGCAAAAGCGCGGGAATACATCACGCAGCATGAGCGCCACAATCCCGAAGCGTATAAAAACGTCATGTATCACCTGCACGATGATTTCCTTGAAACGCTTTCGCTGCAGGGGATCGCTGGCGCACTTTCCCTGCTGATTTTTTACCTGGTGCTGCTGATAGTAGCCGCACGCCGCGGCGTCGCCGGATTAACGCTGCTGCCGCTGTCAATTATCATCTTCGGGCTGACCGACACGGTGTTAATTCAGAGTGGTTCGGTGCTAATCCTGGTGATGGCGATTATCATCAGCTATGCCATGATTCATCCGCCTGAGAAAGCATCGTCCTGATAAACCGGCGCTGGCATAGCGCCCGGTAGTTACAGCGGTTTGTTTAACTTCAGAGCCAGATATTTCTTTTTAAAGCTGGTTCTGATTTTACTATCGAAAAGAAAAGACAGCGGCCTGATTTTAGTGATCGCCTCAATAACCTGCCTTCTGTCGTCAGGATTATCCAGGGCTTGCCGATGTTTATGTGCAATATTAATCCAGTGGCAGGATAGCAGATTGCGATAGCGCTCCTGCAACACCTCATCCATATGCTGCGTTGCGCTCACTAAGAGTGAAATTTTGTGTTTATCCAGCTGGCTGGATAAGCTGTTGCCGCGTTTAAAATAGAGATAAGGGCTCTGGCGGCTATAAGCGATTGCATCACTGCTGACCAGGATTTCCGGGAAAAGCCAGGCGTCCTCGTAGCAGGTATAATCCGGGAAGGGATGTGCCAGCAGCATGGTGCGCTTAATAAACTGACCGATAAAGTGCGCCTGCAAATCGCGATGGATCAGGAATTTTTCAATGGCCTGATGCCGTGACAGTGTTTCCGCCTGCAGGCCCTGCCATGTGATGTGCTGAGGCCGGGATTCATATACCTCATTAAGCGCCGTGAACAGTGCGTCCGGACGATGGCTTTTCAGGTAGCAGACAATATCGGCGAGGGCGTCGGCCAGCAACTGATCGTCGCCATCCAGCATCGTAATATATTCACCGCTGCACTGCTGAACGCCAAAATTACGCACCCGGCCAATGTTGCGGTAATCAATATTAAATACTTTCGCCTGCGGATGCCGCCGGGAAAAATCATCGAGTAACGCTGCTGTGTTGTCGACGGATGCGTCATTGATAAGAATAAATTCAATATACTGCTCAACACCATGACAGGCCTTTTCTAAACTCGCCAGCGTGTCAGGCAGAAATTTTTCACTGTTATGGGCCGTTAGCAACACACTGATTAAATAGTCAGGAACCATCATTTTTTAAATCAACATCTGTGGCAGGAATGCCGTCAAGCATACTACAAGTAGCAATTTGAGGGGAGGGCATTGACGCAGCGCAGCTCTGCGCCTCCTGCCACCGATCAGGCACATTTACGACTGATACAATAATGCGTATGATTCTCATTCCTTTTTATGCTTCCTGCTCGCGCAGGTAACCCATCGGTCCTTACCGGAGACAGCAATGATTTCATCATTACGCACGCGCGCCACCGCGCTGGCTCTGGCGCTGCTGGCAGCCATGAGCCTGAGCGCCTGTCAGGCGCCGGCTAAAAAATCAGTAGCGCCTGCCGCCGCGGCTAAGCCAGCGGCAGCGGAGAAGGTACAGCAGCGTGAACTGGGCGACGGCCTGTATGAAATGGCCTATGTGCCGGGCGATCCGGCTGCGCTGTATGTGGCCAGCGCGCAGGCATTTAAAACCGTCAACGGTGGCGTGCTGTATCGTCTGGATGCCCGCACGCTGGCGACGCTGGGCGAAACCCATACCGATCTGAAAAACTTTGGCATGACGGCTTCACCGGACGGCAGCGTACTGTACATTACCAACACGCTGGACGGTGGCGTGACGAAAGTGGACGCCAGAAGCGGTAAAGTGCTGCAGCGTCTGCTGTTTGGCCTGAAAAACGACAAAGGCAATCCGGTTGGCGCGCGTGAAATCCTGCTGCATGACGGCCTGCTGTACATCGGTGCGATTGAGAATCCGGCGATGATTTGGGTGGTCGATGCGAATACGCTGCGGCTGAAAACCACCATCAAAAACGCCGGTAAGTGGGTGACCGGGTTGCTCTATTCGGCGTCAACCGACCGTATTTACGCGGCGAACGGCAGTGGCGAAGTGCTGGTGATTAATCCGCGCAGTCACAAAATTGAGCAGCGCTGGACGCCAGGCGATGGCAAGGAGTATCTGCTGTTAAATCTGGCGGAAGATGCCGCCAATGGCCGCCTGTACGTCACTGACAATTCTAAGGGCAAAACCACGCTGGTATTTGATGAGCGCAGCGGTAAGGTGATCAAACGCCTGGATGTCGGCGATTCGCTTGGCATCAAATTCAATGCGAAGCGCAACGAGATTTACATCAGCCAGCGACTCGGCGGCAAAGTGCTGCAGCTGGACGCGACGACTTACGCAGTGAAAAATAGCTGGACGCTGCCGACCCACCCTAACAGCCTGCTGGTGTCGCCAGATGGTCAGACGCTGTACGTGACGGTGAAGCAGGGGCTCAATAAAGATCGCTCGCCGCAAGGGCCGGATAGCGTGGTGCGGATTACGCTGGATTAACCGCGCTGGGTTTAATCGCGGCGCGAGGGATCGCGCCGCGGATAACCCGTGCTTAGCAACGGGTTACGTCATCCATTACGCCACGCCGTTCACCAGCAGTACGCGGTAGTTGGCGCCTTTCAGGCGATGCGCTTTGGCTTCCTGGTAGGCCGGGCTGAAGTACCAGGCTTTGGCGGCCTCGGCATCTTCAAACTGCAGCACCACCACGCCTTCAGCATCGCGCCCTTCCAGTACCTCCAGATCGCCGTAAAACGCCAGTGGCGTGATGTGGTGATCGCCACGCGCCGCGCCGGCTTTCTGCGAATAGGTGGCCAGCTCATCTTTATCCAGCGTTTCGTCTTTAATCATAACGACATATGCGGCCATTATTGTTCGCCTCGCGCCTGACGTTTGTCTTCAGTATTGGTATCAAAATCGCTCGCATCGTGCCGTTCCAGCAGCTGATCCTGCGGCTCGGCGCCAAATGCCCGGTTCACTTTACGCCCGCGGATCACCGCCGGACGGTCGGCAATCTCTTTTGCCCAGCGCACCACATTTTTGTACGACTGCACATTGAGGAATTCACCGCCGCCGTACTGGTTGTTCAGCACCAGATTGCCGTACCACGGCCAGGTCGCGATATCGGCAATGGTATATTCGTCGCCAGCGAGGAAACGGTGGTCCGCCAGCTGGCGATCCAGCACATCAAGCTGACGTTTGGCTTCCAGCGTGAAGCGGTTAATGGCGTATTCAATTTTTTCGGGCGCGTAGTGATAGAAGTGGCCGAAACCGCCGCCAAGGTAGGGCGCGGATCCCTGCAGCCAGAACAGCCAGTTCAGGGTTTCAGTGCGGCCCGCCACGTCAGAGGGAATAAAGTGGCCGAATTTATCTGCCAGATAGAGCAGGATATTGCCGGATTCAAACACGCGCAGTGGCGGCGTGATCGAGTGGTCGCGCAGCGCCGGAATTTTTGAGTTGGGGTTAACCTCAACGAAGCCGCTGGAGAACTGATCGCCGTCGCCGATGCGGATCAGCCAGGCGTCATACTCCGCTTCCTGCACGCCGAGCGCCAGCAGCTCTTCCAGCAGAATGGTCACTTTCTGGCCGTTTGGCGTCCCCAGCGAATAGAGCTGCAGCGGATGCTTACCGACCGGCAGCGTTTGCTCATGCGTCGGCCCGGCGGTTGGACGGTTAGTCTTCGCCCCGTTACCTTTGGCTTCCGGGTCCCAGGTCCAGACTTTCGCGGGCTGATACTGATTTTCCGACATAATGCGTTCGCCTTGTTGTGAGAAGATTTTTGCTGCTACTGAGTGTAGCAGCACGCTATCACGCCGATTTAACCGCGCTGGCGATAAAAGACAAAATCGAATCAGGCAAAATTCTCTTGCGTAAACAGCATAAAGTCGACTTTGCCGGGCTGATAGGTCTCTGGTTGCTCACCCTCTTCCAGATGTCGCAGCAGCAGCGTCAGCGCCAGTTGTGCGTGACGCAGAGTGTTTTGATCGAGCGTCAGCGTCAGCACGCGTTTGGCCAGCAGCTCACGGGTGGTTTGGTAAAGTTCGTGCGTAACATACACCACCTTGCCGCACAGCCGGTGGCGCGCCAGCGCTTCGTGAATCTGCGTGTTGCCCATGCCGGTATTGTACAAGCCGACAATCTGCTGCGATGCGGCCAGCGTTTTCTCCAGCAGCCGGCTGATGCGCTCACGCTCGTCCTGGCCTGCGATGATCTCCCGCAGCCGCAGATGCGGGAAGCGCTCCGCCAGCACTGCCTGAAACCCTTCGATGCGCAGACGGTGCGCGGCGTAATCGGCGCGACCGCTAACCAGCACCACATCTCCCGCCACGGGCAGCATGCTGCCGAGCATCAGCGCGGCAGTGCGTCCGGCCTTCAGCTGATCAACACCGACATGACACAGGCGCGGCGCTTCAGGCAGATCGGCCACCAGCGTGATGACCGGTACGCCACGCGCTTTACAGGCCTCAAGCGCCGCGTAAATCAGCGGATTTTCATGGGCGAAAACAATCAGCCCGTCCATCTTTTTGCTGCTGGCTTCGATATGCGCCGCCAGCTTTTCGGGCGCATGCTCCGGAATCAGCGTGCGGTGCAGCCGCAGGCGACGATAGCCGAGCTCATCTGCCAGCCGGGCAAAATCCTGCGCCAGCTGTTGAAAGAAGAAGGAACCGTTACCGCTCAGCAGCACTTCGATCTGCCACGCGTGGCGGTGTTCCTCCGGCAGGATGCGTTTCAAACCCGCTTCGCGCGCCGCCAGTAAAATTTTTTTCGTCATCGCGGGCGACACGCCGCCCCGGTCGTTCAGCACCCGATCCACCGTGGCGACGCCCACGCCCACCCGCTTAGCCAGTTCGGCCAGCGTCATTGTTTTCATCTGAGTGAATTCCATCAAAAACCGCGTTCAGACAGCCTGCCAGAAAGCGATATTTTGACAAGACCGACGATGCCGAAGTGTGAGCAACAGGAGCGTTATCATGCGCAGTGCGCAACGTTTTGCCTTGATTGGCTGTGGATTTATTGGCCAGGTGCATGCCGCAAACCTGGCGCGCCATCCCGGCGTTGAGCTGGCGCTGGTGTGCGATATCGACACCGCGCGCGCCGCCGCGCTGGCACAGCAGTTTGGGGCGCGGGCCGCCAGCGTGCCGCAGGCGCTGAGCAGTGAGGCCATTGATGCGGTGCTGATTGCCAGTGCGACGCCGACCCACGCCCCGCTACTGGAGCAGGCGGTGTTGGCGGGCAAAGCGGTGTACTGTGAAAAACCGATCGATTTGTCGCTGTCGCGCGCCCGGGAAGTAGTAGCCAGCATCTCCCCGCTGCAGGTGCCGGTGACGGTAGGGTTTAATCGGCGTTTTGATCGCAGCCATGCACAACTGAAAGCCCAGCTGCAGCAGGGCGTGATTGGACGCAGCGAGCTCATCCAGATGGTGTGCCGCGCCTCTGAACTGCCGCCACTGAGCTATCTGCAGGCGTCCGGCGGACAGATGCGCGACCAGGCCATCCACTTTTTCGATCTGTTGCGCTGGCTAACTGAGGATGAAGTGGTCACCGTGGGCGCGCTCGGTGCCGCGCTGGCGATGCCGGCGATCCGCGACATTGACGTCGATACCTCGGTGCTGATTATGCGCCTGCAGCAGGGTGCGCTGGCGCAGCTCGATAATGCCCGTCGTACCGCTTACGGTTATGACGAGCGCATCAGCGTGATGGGCAGTCTGGGCATGCTGGCGTCGGAAAGCCAGGCGGTGCGCGGTGCAACGCTGTATCAGGGGCAGCACATCCGCCAGCCGGGGCTGTATGCGGACTGGTTCAGCCGGGTACAGGAGACCTATTACAGCCATCTCGATGCGTTTGTGCGCCATCTTGGCGGCGAGAAAGTGGCTGGTCTGCCGGGGCTGATTGACGGGCTGCGCGCGCAGGCCATCGCGGAAGCGGCGCAGCTGTCGCTGACGCGCGGCGAGTTTGTTGAGGTGGAGTGGGTGACGGTGTGATGGGGAGTGGGCGATGGCGTTTGCCCTCACCCCAACCCTCTCCCGCAGGCGGGAGAGGGAGCTGATTGTGCATCCATCTCTCTTTAGTGGGAGAGGGGGCTGATTGTGCGCCCCTTTATCGCTGGCGGGAAAGGGGTTGATTGTGCGGGCGATTTACAGATTCAGCAGCTCGCGCTCAATCAGCTCGCGGGTTTCCACAGCCTGATACTTCATCTTCTCCGGATAGCCAAATAGCGCGGCGGAGATAATCGACTCGCCGCCCACTTTATAGTGGCGGTTAGCGAAATCCATCTCGCGCAGCGCTTCGAACAGCGCGTCGAAATTCACCTCACCTTCGCCAACAGCCACGTGCTGGTGGATAGTGGCATCGACACCCGGCGGGTTAACGATATAGCGACAGTGTTTGGTGTGGTTCATGGTATCGGCAATCAGCATGTGCGACAGATCGTCGCCAGCGTAATGCAGCATACTCTTCACGTCGCCTTTGCCCTTGTCATAGTAGAACGTATGCGGTGCGCTGTAGATGTATTTGACGTTGTCGCTGCGGAACGACTTGACGATATCGGCCGTTTCATTGCTCTCTTCGCAAAAATCCCACGGATGCGCCTGAATTTCCACGCGAATCCCCTCTCGCTCGAAAATCGGCAGCAGCTCGTCCATTGAGCGATAGAACATCTCTTCGCAGATTTCCGGCTCGTTCGGGTTACCGGAGAGCTCGGTATTGATCACCTGCACGCCCATCTCCACGGCAATCTCAATCATTCGCTTCCAGTTTTTCAGCGCCGCCTGCCGGCGCAGCTCATCCGGTCCCGACCAGCGATAGACGGTGATAAACGAGGAGATTTCCAGTCCGGTAGCGTTGAGCGCATTTTTGTACTCGCGCATGATCTCCCGGCTGGCTTTTGGGTGTTTATAGAACGGATTGATCTGCGGATGCGGCGACTGTTCAATGTATTTATAACCCCACTCCGCGACCTGATGCACCATACGCGTGATGCCGAGATCGCGGATAACATCCACATCAAAAGCGATTTTCATTGTTGTTCTCCTGCGCGTTACGTTACCCACCACCGCAATCGGCGGCTGGTGTCGCGTCAACTATAAAAACAGCCCGGCACCGGCTCTAATGCTTTGCTGATGCATTTCCATCAGTGCCGGCGACCCGCTGCGGCGATCGTTTGCCAAATAATTATTCTATTTGCGTGAGAAATGAAACGAATGATGGTATTTGTGCGACAGCGATCAAAAGAATGAGAGGATTTACTCATTTACTGAGGGATAAACACCGGCTTATATGGCTTGAAAGCATAACGTCAGGCATTATTTTTGATAGTTTATTATCATTAAAGGGCTTAACGATGAGCAAAATTACCATGAGCGCGATTGCCGCCGCTGCCGGGGTGGGGATCGCCACCGTGGATCGGGTGCTCAATCGCCGCGCGCCGGTGCGGGCGCAGACCGAACAGAAAGTACTGGCAGCGGCGCATCGGCTGGGTTACCGCAGTAGCCACGCCCCGCTCAGTGCGCAGAGCGACGGCGTGACGCTGCGCATGGGGTTTATCCTGCTGTCGGCTTCGTACTCTTTTTATCAAACGCTAACTGATGCGCTGCGCCAGCAGACGCAGCCATTTCATCCGGCCGGCAGCGAGCCGCTGTTTGTCTGGCACGAGATTGATGAGGTGGCAGCGGTGGTGGATTCGCTCTACCGGCTGGCTGAGCAGGTGGAGGCTATCGGCGTGGTGGCGCTGGATCATCCGCTGATCCGCCACGCGATAGCACATGTTTCGCGTCAGGGCGTGCGCGTCTACGCGCTGTTTTCTGACTTTTCGCCCTGTGGGCATGCTGGCTATTTCGGCCTGGATAATCAGAAAGCCGGGCGCAGCGCGGGCTGGATCGCCAGCCATCTGCTGCATCAGCCGGGTCCGGCGGGCGTGCTGCTGGGGGATCACCGCTTTATCTGTCAGGAGAACTGCGAGAGTGGTTTTCGCTCGTATCTGCGCGAGCAGGACAGTGCGCGGCGCGTGCTGGAACCGCTCAAAACCCACGAATCGATTGCCGGTGGTTATCAGGCGACCCGCCAGCTGCTGGAGCAACATGCCGATCTGGCGCTGATTTACGCGCCGTGCGGTGGCATTGAAGGGGTCGTTCAGGCGCTGCGTGAGCAGCCGCAGCGGAAGGTGGCGCTGATTTGTCACGGCCCGGTCAATGACGGCGACCTGGCGCTGATAGATGGCACCATCACGGTGATGCTGCGCCATCAGATCGCTGACATGGCACGACAGCTGGCGCAAACCATACTGCAACGTCACGCTGAGCGCAGCGACCATTTTTCTCAGGTCACCCTGCCGTTTGAGATCGTCATGCGGGAAAATGTCTGAGGCGTTGCGCAGTCACCCTTTGTTATCGCTCACCGGGCGACAGCCACACCAGCGCGCATGACGACAGCATTTGATAAAAAATTATCAAAAATTTGATAATTAAATTTATGATCGCTATCAAAGAATGAAAGTTCCATGATTGAGGTTGGTGAAATATCTATTTGATACTGACGCCAGCCCTCATCATAAGGAACCATCATGACCCTACACATTGCCAATGCGCCCTGCAGCTGGGGCGTAGACGATCCTGACAATCCTTTCCTGCCGCCATGGCAAACGGTGCTGCGCGAGGCGGCCCAGGCCGGTTACCGCAGCATTGAACTCGGGCCGTGGCGCTATCTGCCGACCGATGCCGCCGAACTGCGCCAGCAGCTGGAAGCGCATCAGCTGTCGCTGGTGGCCGGCACCATTTTTGATGATTTGGTCAGCGAGGCGAATTTCCCGGCGATGGTTGAGCTGACGCACAACATCTGCCGCAACCTGTCGCAGGTGCCGTGCGCGGCACGCACGCACGGTGATAACCGGCCCGCGCCCTATCTGGTGATTATCGATTTCGGCAACCCGCAGCGGGCGCAATTTGCCGGCCAGACGGAGAAAGCGCCACGTCTGGTACCTGCGGACTGGCAGCGCATGATGCAGCACATCACTCAGCTCAGTCACATCGCCTGGCATGACTACGGCGTGCGACCGGTGATTCATCCTCATGCCGGTGGCTGTATTGAGTTTGCTGATGAACTGGAGCAGCTGGTACAGGACATCCCGCACGAGGTCGCCGGACTGTGTCTCGATACCGGCCATCTTTTTTATTCCGGCATGGATCCGCAGACCTGGCTGCAACGCTACTGGTCGCGCATCGACTATCTGCATTTCAAAGACATTAATGCGGCCGTCTGGCGCGATGTGATTGCGCGCGGCGTCGACTTTTTTACTGCCTGTGCCGAGGGCGTGATGTGCCCGCTTGGCCAGGGCGCGATTGATTACCCGGCGCTGCGGGCGTTTCTCGCTGAACGTCACTACCAGGGCTGGATCACCATTGAGCAGGAGCGCGATCCGCGCAACGCCGCCACCAGTCTGCAGGACGTCACGGCCAGCCTGCATTACCTGCATTCCATCGGATTCTGAGGAGAACAGCATGATTAACGGGAGCAAAGTACTGGATCGCGCGCTGCGCTGGGGCATGGTGGGCGGCGGCGGCACCAGCCAGATCGGTTACATCCACCGTTCCGCTGCTTTACGCGACGGCAACTTCACCTTAGTGGCGGGTGCGTTTGATATTGATGCGGAGCGCGGACAAGCGTTTGGTCGCGCGCTGGGCGTGGCGGCCGAGCGCTGCTATAGCGATTACGAAACCCTGTTTAATGCGGAAGCCGCGCGTGCTGATGGCATTGAAGCCGTCTCCATCGCCACGCCGAACAATACGCACTTTGCTATCTGCCGCGCCGCGCTCAGCGCCGGGCTGCACGTGGTGTGTGAAAAACCGCTGTGTTTCACCTCCGCTGAAGCTGAGGAACTGCAGCAACTGTGTAAAGCGCAGCAGAAGATCATCGGCGTGACCTACGGTTATGCCGGCCATCAGCTGATTCAGCAGGCGCGCACCATGATTGCTGACGGGCTGCTGGGTGAGATCCGCATTGTGAACATGCAGTTTGCTCACGGCTTTCATCACGAAGCTGTGGAGCTACAGAACGCCAGCACCCGCTGGCGCGTCGATCCGCGTTTTGTCGGCCCGAGCTATGTGCTGGGCGATCTGGCCACCCATCCGCTGTTTATCGCTGAAACTCTGTTGCCGCAGTTGCAAATAAAACGTCTGCTGTGCAGCCGCCAGAGCTTTGTGGCCTCGCGTGCGCCGCTGGAAGATAACGCCTTTGTGATGATGGAATACGACAACGGTGCGGTTGGTACGCTGTGGGCGTCAGCGGTGAACTGCGGATCGATGCACGGCCAGAAAATTCGCGTGGTGGGGGCCCGAGCCAGTCTGGAGTGGTGGGACGAACAGCCAAACCAGCTGCGCTATGAAGTGCAGGGCGAGCCGGTGCAGATTCTTGAGCGCGGCATGGGCTATCTGCACGCCAGCGCGCTGGCCGATGACCGTATTGGTGGCGGCCATCCCGAAGGATTATTTGAAGCCTGGTCGAATCTCTATCGCCGTTTTGCGCTGGCGATGGACGCCACCGACCGCGGCGATCACGCCTTCCTGCAGGACTTCTGGTATCCGGACGTGCACGCCGGGCTGATGGGGGTACGCTGGGTGGAACAGTGTGTCAAATCGGCGGATGCCGGTGCGGTGTGGGTTGAGTGCTGACTGGCTGACGAAATTTAACCGGAGTGCGAGGCAGCGGGGCGGCATCCGTGCTTTATTGGGAGCCGCTGCGCATGCCTTCTGCAGTTGCTGCGGCGATCTGGTCAATGGCGCGCTGTGCCTGTTCGCACTGATGCAAAATAGTGAAGGCATGATGGTAAAGCATTTTCCCCGCTTCGGTAGGCGTTACGCCGCGTTTGGTGCGGATCAGTAACTGCTGATTCACTTCTCCCTCCAGCGTGGCAAGCTGCTGGCTTAGCGCTGGTTGCGCAATATGCAAACTTTCAGCGGCCTGCGTCAGGCTGCCCGCGTCGACGATTTTGATGAAATATTTAAGGCGACGAAGGTTCACGATTACTCCCTCTGGCGACACGATTCTGTGTATCTAAAGCGTCCGGCACGGTGAGATGCAGCAGACGCTGAGTTAAGGACAAACGCCACGACGGCAGGCAGGTACTACGATTAACAGTTTTTTAACATCGACACGCGCAACGCGGCGTGACCGGTGGCGCAATTCGCTGGAAAGGTTTGGGCGCAATCGCAAAAGTGTGCGACGCGTCGCGCAAATGGGGGACTGGAAAGAGAGAAATAGCAGCGATACAGCTGCAAATTTTTAGCGCTAAGACCGGCAATGTAGCGAATCAATATGCCGACGCAGAAAAGCAAAAACCCAGCCATAAGGCTGGGTTTTCTGAATAGTGGTGCCCGGACGCGGAATCGAACCACGGACACGGGGATTTTCAATCCCCTGCTCTACCGACTGAGCTATCCGGGCAACGGGGCGCATTAAACCCTAATGGCTCACAGCCGTCAACGGGTTTCGTAAAAAAAGCGTAGCAATCGTGACTGATTGCCTGCTTTTCAGGCAGGCTGAACAAAAAGCCTACGCCAGCGCACCGTTTTGCCGGCACAGCGCGATGCTCAGCACATCTTCAGCCAGACGCCGCGCGGTAGCGACATCCTGCACGTTGCGCTTCACCAGCAGCTTACTCAGACAACCTTCGAGGATCAGCTCCATCTGATCGGCCACCATGCTGGGGTTGTCCAGCGCCAGGTCGACGAGGATTTCATGGGTGAACTGCCAGGAACTGCGCTTCTGCTGTTCGGCGAGCTGGTGCACCGGCTGATCCGGCTGGGGATAGAAACTGCAGGCGGCAATAAACAGGCAGCCAGGAAAGCGGCCTTTACTGACGTGCTCTGCCAGCACGTCGTAACGCGCCAGTAGCTTTTGTGCTGCACTGAGGCGCTCATCCAGCTGCACCTGGCGGCGCCAGCTGTCGATCTGCTGGCCGTGAAAGCGCAGCGCGTCATACAGCAGGGCATCGCGATCGGGCCAGTAGCGCTCCAGCTGATCGCTGGCGAGGCCTCTTTCGCCAGCCAGCTGCTGCAGCGAGGTGGTCGCGGCCAGGCCGCTCTGTTCGAGCACATTCAGCGCATGCTCAAGGATCTGTTCGCGTTGCAAAAGACTCTCCTCCGGAATGCGGGCCCGAACGCGTGCGCCCGGGCAGTGTCGTGCAACCAGTTTCGTTTAACGCGGCAGATTGTGCAAATGGGCGCGGAAATCCGCGGCGTTAAGGAAGCCGGTGACGCGTGAATCGGCAATCTCTTTGCCCTGCGCATCAAAGAACAGGATGGTCGGCAGGCCAAGCACCTGCAGATGCTGCAGCAGCGCGTTATCCTGCGCGTTGTTGGCTGTCACGTTAGCCTGCAGCAGCTGCACGTTGCTCAGGGCACCGCGCACGCCGTCATCGCTGAAGGTGTATTTTTCAAACTCTTTGCAGGCCACGCACCAGTCGGCATAGAGATCGACCATGGTGATACGGCCCTGCGCCTGCTGTAATGCGCTATCCAGCTGCTGGCTGCTGCTGATGCGCTGAAACGGCAGGTGCGCGACGCTTTGCGTACTGCTGCTGCCAAATGCCCAGTCCTGCAGCGGGCGCGCCACCACCAGCGCGGCCGCCAGCATGATGATCGGCAGCACGCGCGCTGTGCCGCGCGCGCTGAGACTCAGGCTGAACGCCCAGGCAAAAAATGCCACGCCGAGCAGACTCCACAGCCGCAGTCCCCAGATATCGCCCAGCACGCGCTCCAGCAGAAACACCGGCAGCGCCAGAATCACAAAGCCAAAACCCTCTTTCACGCTCTGCATCCACGGCCCGCTTTTCGGCAGCAGCCGGTTGCCGAACATCGTTACAGCAATCAGCGGCAGTCCCATGCCGAAGGCGTACAGCCACAGCGTGCCGGCACCGGCCCACAGATTACCGCTCTGCGCGATATACAGCAGGATAGCGCTGAGCGGCGCGGTGGTGCAGGGTGAGCAGATCAGGCCTGCCAATGCGCCCATCATAAACACGCCCGCCAGCGATCCGCCTTGCTGACGGTTGCTCCACAGCGTCAGACGCGTCTGGAGGCTGGCAGGCAGCTGCAGCGTGAACAGGCCAAACATCGACAGCGCGAGCAGCACAAACAGCACGGAAAGGCCGATCAACACGTAAGGATGCTGCAGCGCAGCCTGGAAACGCAGCCCCGCCGCTGCCACCACCATACCGAGCAGGGTGTAAGTCAGCGCCATGCCCTGCACGTAAACCAGTGCGAGGGCGAACAGCCGGCCCAGTGAGTAGCGGCGCTGGCCACCAAGAATGATGCCGGAGATCAGCGGATACATCGGCAGCACGCACGGCGTAAAGGCCACGCCGATGCCAATCAGCAGCGCCCACAGCGGCGAAAACGGCAGCGGCGTGCGGTCAGCGGCCGGTGATGCCGCGATTACCGGCGCGGCGCTATCGGCAGCCATCGCCGTCAGCGGCACCGAGCGGGTCTCCGGCGGATAGCAGAAGCCGGCCGCGGCGCAGCCCTGATAGGTCACGCTGAGCGTTGCACCGGCATCGGCCTGGCGCAGGGTGATCGGCAGCTGTACGTCCTGCGGATAGATTTCGCTCTTGCCGTAAAACTCATCTTCGTGCGGCTGGCCCGCCGGTAGCGTGACCGGCGCCAGCTGCGCGTGTTGCGCGCTGATGTGGAATTGCTGGCGATAGAGGTAATAGCCGTCCTTCACTTTCCAGCTCAGCGTCAGCTGATGGCCCTGCTGGCTGAAATCAAAGCCAAAGGCCTGATCGACCGGCACAAAGCGGTTATTGGTAGTGGGCGAGAACAGGCTGGCCTGTGCCGACAGGCAAAACAGCAGTGCCAGGCACAGGCTTAGCAGGCGGGAAAATCGAGCAGCCATGACGAATTAATCAGCTCCGGTGGCGAAGAAGCCGCGATGATAACACGGCCGCTGCGCCACGAGGTTTTCAGGATGTAACCACGACGCTACAGAATCAGGCTGCCGAACAGGAAGCCAAACGCCACCGAGAAGGTAATTGCCAGTACGCCGGGAATGATAAACGAGTGGTTGAACACGTACTTTCCAATGCGGGTCGAGCCGGTGTCGTCCATCTCCACCGCGGCCAGCAGCGTCGGGTAGGTGGGCAGCACGAACAGCGCGGACACCGCGGCGAAGGAGGCGACCGCCGCCAGCGGCGACACGCCGAGCATCAGTGCCGCCGGCATCAGCGCTTTGGTGGTGGCCGCCTGCGAGTAGAGCAGCGTGGCAGCAAAGAACAGCACCAGCGCCAGCATCCACGGATAGCTCTGCAGCATGTCGCCGGCCAGCGTCTGGATGTCGCTGAGGTGCGCTTTGACAAAGGTATCGCCCAGCCAGGCGACGCCCATCACGCAGATACAGGCGCTCATGCCGGATTTAAACGTGCTGGCACTGAGGATTTCACCGGTTTCCACTTTGCAGGTCAGGCAAATCAGCGTAGCAACCGTCAGCATAAACACCACAATGGCTTCGTTACGCGGCAGCACCGGATTGCTGATCAGGCCCACGCTGTCGCTGATCGCCGTCGCGTACAGCACGACCGCCGCAATACCGATCAGGAACAGCAGCACCGCGCGTCTGGCACCCGGCTTGATGTGATAAACCTGCTCACCGCGCAGCGTCACTTCACCTTTCGCCAGGCGCGCCTGATAGACGTCATCTTCTTTGAGTTCTTTGCCGAGGAAGTTGGTGATCACCGCGGCACAGAAAATGGCCAGCATGGTGGCAGGCAGCGCGACGCCGAGCAGCGCCAGATAACTGACGCCGCGCGGTTCAAGAATCGAGGCAAAAAATACCACCGCGGCTGAAAGCGGCGAGGCGGTGATGGCGATTTGCGACGCCACTACGGCTATCGACAGCGGGCGCGAAGGGCGTACGCCTTGCTCTTTGGCCACTTCCGCAATCACCGGCAGAGTTGAAAAAGCGGTGTGCCCGGTACCCGCCAGCAACGTCATTGCATAGGTCACCAGCGGCGCAAGGAAAGTGACATAGCGCGGATGGCGGCGCAGCAGGCGTTCCGCCAGCCCGACCAGATAATCCATGCCGCCGGCCACCTGCATCGCGGCGATGGCCGCAATCACCGCCATAATGATCTCGATGACATCGAACGGGATCGCGCCGGGTTTCATGCCGCAAACCAGCGTCAGCACCAGCACGCCTAAACCGCCGGCAAAGCCAATGCCGATGCCGCCGAGGCGCGCACCCAACCAGATCGCCAGCAGGACAATGAGCAATTCCACCACTACCATAGTTTCACTCCCTGAAGTGCCGCCACACGCAGCCACTTTAGTTATAGACGTCAAAATAAAAAAGCACGCCGTATTGTATACAGGCGTGCTTCAGACGACTTGATCCGGAACGGATTACTGTTCGTTTTCGTCGGTGTAGCGTTTGGCTTTGTATTCCGGGTGCATCAGGTTCTGGATGGAGAAAATATCATCCAGCTCTGCTTCGGTCAGCAGACCGCGTTCCAGCACCACTTCGCGTACGCTCTTACCGGTTTCAGCACAAATTTTTCCGACGATATCGCCGTTGTGATGGCCGATGTACGGGTTGAGGTAAGTGACGATACCGATGGAGTTGAACACGTAGGCTTCACAGACCGCTTTGTTGGCGGTGATGCCGTTAACGCATTTTTCCAGCAGGTTGTAGCAGGCGTTGGTCAGGATGCTGATCGACTCAAACAGCGCCTGGCCAATCACCGGTTCCATCACGTTGAGCTGCAGCTGGCCGGCTTCGGAAGCCATGGTCACCGTGGTGTCGTTGCCAATCACTTTGAAGCACACCTGATTGACCACTTCCGGTACCACCGGGTTAACTTTCGCTGGCATGATCGAAGAACCGGCCTGCAGTTCCGGCAGGTTGATTTCGTTCAGGCCGGCGCGCGGACCGGATGACAGCAGGCGCAGGTCGTTACAGATTTTCGACAGTTTCACCGCCAGGCGCTTCAGCGCTGAGTGCACCATGACGTAAGCGCCGCAGTCTGAGGTGGCTTCAATCAGATCTTCGGCGGGCACCACCGGCAGGTTGCTGACTTCCGCCAGGCGCTGTACCGCCAGCTGCTGGTAGCCGTCCGGCGTGTTGAGGCGGGTGCCGATCGCCGTGGCGCCGAGGTTAACCTCCAGCAGCAGTTCGGCGGTGCGCAGAATGCTGCGCGTCTCTTCGTTCAGCAGTACGTTAAACGCGTGGAACTCCTGACCGAGCGACATCGGCACTGCGTCCTGCAGCTGGGTGCGGCCCATCTTCAGGATGTTTTCAAACTCCACCGCTTTGCGCTGAAAACCTTCGCTCAGCTGGCCAATCGCGTCGAGCAGTTTGAGGATTGAGGCGTAAACCGCAATGCGGAAACCGGTAGGATAAGCGTCGTTAGTGGACTGACACTTATTCACGTGATCGTTCGGGTTGAGGTACTGATATTCACCTTTCTGGTGACCCATCAGCTCCAGCCCGATGTTAGCCAGCACCTCGTTGGTGTTCATGTTGACCGAGGTGCCCGCGCCGCCCTGATAGACATCAACCGGGAACTGGTCCATGCACTTACCGTTGTTCAGCACTTCATCACAGGCCTGAATGATGGTGTTGGCGATGTGGCGGGGGATGGTTTGCAGCTCTTTGTTGGCGAGCGCGGCGGCTTTTTTCACCATCACCATGCCGCGAACAAACTCAGGGATGTCGCTGATTTTACTGTTACTGATATAGAAGTTCTCAATCGCACGCAGAGTATGAACACCGTAATAGGCATCTGCCGGAACTTCACGCATGCCTAACAGGTCTTCTTCGATACGAATGTTGTTCGCCATGATTACCTTCTTATTATTGCTGCTGTGTTACTGCCGGGCATCCGGAATGGATGGGCGGCGAATAACGTGCAGGTGAAGCAATTATATTGTCGTGGAATACCAGTGCCGACATTTTATCCATCTTCGGGCTGGCGAGCACGATCATATTCTGTCACTGCAGAAATGCTTGTGCACAGATCACTTTACGGACATTTGCTGGCCCAGCGGTAATAACGATATGTGATGTACTTCGCAATTTTAAGTCAGTGGCATAAATTTAATAGCGGCGGTTGAATTTCCCCGGCCGCGTGCCCATCTCATACGTTATGGTCATGCTGACCCTTCAATTTTGCTGCTCCGCACGCTGCGTGGCGGCACGACTCACAGGAGATATCGGTGCGCTGGTTACCGTTAGTGATTTTTTTTGTTCTGGCCTGGATTGAGATCTCGATTTTTATCCAGGTGGCGCACGCGCTCGGCGTGCTGCTGACCATGCTGCTGGTGATTTTTACCTCGTGCATTGGTGTGTCGCTGGTGAAAAATCAGGGCATGAAGAACTTTATGCTGATGCAGGAGAAGCTGGCGCGTAACGAGAGCCCGGCGGCGGAGATGATTAAAAGCGTGTCGCTGATCATCGCCGGTTTTCTGCTGCTGCTGCCGGGCTTCTTCACCGATTTCCTCGGCCTGCTGCTGTTGCTGCCGCCGGTACAGAAGCACCTGACGCTGAAGCTGATGCCGCACCTGCGCGTATGGCGCGGCCCGGGGCAGGGCCCGGACAGCGGCGTCACCATGGACGGCGAGTTTGAGCGCAAAGATCAGGATCGTATCGGCCACGATAAAGATCGCTGAATGTAAGCGGGGCGGCGTAAGCCGCCCTTTTTGCTGTCTTTTTCGTCATCTGTTACGCAAACGAAAATTTTTTATTTTTTTGCCCTTGAAAGCCCCTTTTCTGCCCCTATCTCTCTCTCCACGAGGCCGGAACCCTCAAGCCCGGCGTTCAACCCAAAAATGAATGATTGGACTTCTCAAAGGAGAGCTATCAAATGAAAATTCGTCCGTTGCACGATCGCGTTATCGTCAAGCGTAAAGAAGTTGAAGCCAAATCTGCTGGCGGTATCGTTCTGACCGGCTCTGCAGCAGGCAAATCAACCCGCGGTGAAGTACTGGCTGTTGGCAATGGCCGCATCCTGGAAAACGGCGACGTGAAGCCGCTGGACGTAAAAGTGGGTGATCTGGTGATTTTCAGCGAAGGCTACGGTGCCAAGACTGAGAAAATCGACAACGAAGAAGTTCTGATCATCTCTGAAAGCGACATTCTGGCGATTGTTGAAGCGTAATTTACGCGTAATTCACTGAACGAAACGAATTTAAGGGATATTTGAAATGGCAGCTAAAGACGTAAAATTCGGTAATGACGCACGCGTAAAAATGCTGCGTGGCGTGAACGTACTGGCAGATGCAGTAAAAGTTACCCTGGGCCCGAAAGGCCGTAACGTGGTTCTGGATAAATCTTTTGGTGCACCGACCATCACTAAAGATGGTGTTTCTGTGGCACGTGAAATCGAGCTGGAAGACAAGTTCGAGAACATGGGTGCGCAGATGGTGAAAGAAGTCGCTTCTAAAGCTAACGACGCAGCAGGCGACGGCACCACCACCGCTACCGTTCTGGCACAGGCTATCGTCAACGAAGGCCTGAAAGCCGTCGCGGCGGGCATGAACCCAATGGATCTGAAGCGCGGTATCGATAAAGCCGTTGCAGCAGCCGTTGAAGAGCTGAAAACCCTGTCTGTACCATGCCAGGATTCCCGCGCTATCGCGCAGGTAGGTACCATTTCTGCCAACTCCGATGAAAGCGTCGGTACCCTGATCGCTCAGGCGATGGACAAAGTGGGTAAAGAAGGCGTGATCACCGTTGAAGAAGGTACCGGCCTGCAGGACGAGCTGGACGTGGTTGAAGGTATGCAGTTCGACCGTGGCTACCTGTCTCCGTACTTCATCAACAAGCCAGAAACCGGTGCAGTGGAGCTGGAAAGCCCATTCATCCTGCTGGCTGACAAGAAAATCTCTAACATCCGCGAAATGCTGCCAGTGCTGGAAGCTGTGGCGAAAGCCGGCAAACCACTGCTGATCATCGCAGAAGACGTGGAAGGCGAAGCGCTGGCTACGCTGGTGGTCAACACCATGCGCGGTATCGTGAAAGTGGCTGCGGTGAAAGCACCGGGCTTCGGCGACCGTCGTAAAGCGATGCTGCAGGATATTGCTATCCTGACCGGCGGTACCGTGATCTCTGAAGAGATCGGTATGGAGCTGGAAAAAGCGACGCTGGAAGACCTGGGTCAGGCAAAACGCGTGGTGATCAACAAAGACACCACCACCATCATCGATGGTGTGGGCGATCAGGGCGCAATCTCTGGCCGCGTGACGCAGATCCGTCAGCAGATCGAAGAAGCGACGTCTGACTACGACAAAGAGAAACTGCAGGAGCGCGTTGCAAAACTGGCAGGCGGTGTAGCCGTACTGAAAGTAGGCGCAGCGACTGAAGTTGAGATGAAAGAGAAGAAAGCACGCGTTGAAGATGCCCTGCACGCTACCCGTGCTGCGGTTGAAGAAGGCGTGGTTGCCGGTGGTGGTGTCGCGCTGGTGCGTGTTGCGGCGAAAATCGCAGCATCTGGCCTGAAAGGTCAGAACGAAGACCAGAACGTCGGTATCAAGGTTGCTCTGCGTGCGATGGAAGCGCCACTGCGTCAGATCGTTTCTAACGCCGGTGAAGAGCCATCTGTGGTTGCTAACAACGTGAAAGCGGGCGACGGTAACTACGGTTACAACGCGCAGACCGAAGAGTACGGCAACATGATCGACTTCGGTATCCTGGATCCAACCAAAGTGACCCGTTCTGCGCTGCAGTACGCGTCTTCTGTGGCCGGTCTGATGATCACCACCGAAGCGATGGTCACCGACCTGCCGAAAGGCGACGCACCTGACTTAGGTGCTGGCGCTGGCGGCATGGGTGGTATGGGCGGCATGGGCGGCATGATGTAATTGCCCTGAACGTCTGAGCTGTTGAGAAACCCCCGATCGGAAACGGTCGGGGGTTTTTCTTTTGCCGGCGAACAAGGTATAAGTAAGGGCGCAATACTTCGGCTTTGCGGGTTTAGGGCAATGAATGTTCAGAAAAAATGTGCGCTTTTCTGCTACGCTGCCGCCCGACACTGATGATAATAAATGGGGATTATAATGCGGATTAACCTCTCGCTCGGACTGGCAGTCGGTACCTTACTGCTGGCGGGCTGTAGCACCTCCAACCAACTGAGTGCCGCCGGCGAACGTGTCACCTTTGTTGATCAACAGCCAGGCAGCCAATGTCAGCTGCTGGGCAATGTTACCGGCTCGCAGAGCAACTGGTTGACCGGTTCAGGCGGTGAAGGCAGTTCACTGCGCGGTGCGGCCAACGACCTGCGTAACCGCGCAGCGGAGATGGGCGGCAACGTAATTTATGGTGCCACCAGCCCGACGCAGAACCTGCTGTCTGCCTTTGCCCCGCTCGACAGCAAAATGTCGGGTCAGGTGTATAAGTGCCCGTAATGGCAGAGCAGCAATAAAAAAGCCGCGAGAGCGGCTTTTTTGTTTTTGAGTTCAGTCCCTGCGCGGTCGCCATCAATGGCTCCTGCGGTGATGGTGCCGCCACAGGAATACTGTAGGGTGCGCATTCATGCGCACCGGGCAGCTGGCAGGGAACGTCACTCCTGACGCAGCTGCAGATCCAGCGGCGTTTTGCTCGGCTCACCACCAATTTCCCGCGCCAGCTTCGGCACCATATAGCCCGACACCATGGTCAGCAGCTGCCGCACCAGCGCGCGCGCCTGCTCATCCGGCACAAAGAAGTGCGCCGCCCCCTGCACCTTATCCAGCACATGTAAATAGTAGGGCAGGATGCCGGCATCAAACAGCGCATTGCTGAGCTGTGCCAGGGTCTGCGCATCGTCATTAACGCCGCGCAGCAGCACGCTCTGGTTCAGCAGGGTGACGCCGGCGCGCTTCAGCCTCTGCATGCGTTCGCGCAGCGCCTCGTCAATCTCCTGCGCGTGGTTGATGTGGCTGACCAGCAGCACCTGCAGACGCGTATCCGCCAGCAGCTGGCATAGCCCTTCGGTAATGCGCGCCGGGATCACTACCGGCAGCCGGCTGTGAATGCGCAGGCGTTTCAGGTGCGGAATGTTTTCCAGCGCGCCAATCAGCCACGCCAGCTCCTGATCTTTCGCCATCAGCGGATCGCCGCCGGAGAAGATGATCTCGTCCAGCTCGGGATGGGCGGCAATGTAATCAATCGCCGCCTGCCAGTTGCGCTTGTTGCCCTGATTATCCTGATAGGGGAAATGCCGGCGGAAGCAGTAGCGGCAGTTCACCGCGCAGCCGCCCTTGACCAGCAGCAGCGCGCGGTTTCTATACTTATGCAGTAAGCCCGGCACCACGCTGCTCTGCTCATCGAGCGGATCGGTGCTGTAGCCCGGCGCATCGGTAAACTCCTGACGGCTGGTCAGCACCTGCAGCAGCAGCGGGTCCTGCGCATTGCCGCGCTGCATGCGCTGAATAAAGGCGCGCGGTACGCGCAGGGCGAACAGACGGCGTGCCTCGCTCCCGGCTGCCAGATCCGCGTGGTTTTCGAGGGCTAAAAGTTGCAGTAATTCAGCAGGATCGGTGACAACATCAGCAAGTTGCTGCAACCAATCTTCTCTGACGGGGGGATTTAGGGTTACAATGTGTGCCATTTTTTTGGCTATTACCAGTTAATATCTACAGAGGGCCTTTATGGCGACTTATCTTAGCAACGATTTTCGTGCCGGTCTTAAAATCATGTTCGAAGGCGAACCGTATGCCATCGAATCCAGTGAATTCGTTAAGCCGGGTAAAGGCCAGGCGTTTGCACGTGTTAAAATGCGTCGTCTGCTGACCGGTTCACGCGTTGAGAAAACCTTCAAGTCTACCGACTCCGCCGAAGGCGCAGACGTGCGTGACATGACGCTGCAGTACTCCTACAACGACGGTGACTTCTTCTACTTCATGCACCCTGAAACCTTCGAACAGTATCAGGTTGAAGCCAAGGTGCTGGACGACGTGACCAAATGGCTGCAGGACAACGCCGAGTGTATCGTAACCCTGTGGAACGATAAACCGATCGCCGTTCAGCCACCGAACTTCATCGAAGCTGAAATCACCGAAACTGACCCAGGTCTGAAAGGTGATACTGCCGGTACCGGCGGCAAGCCAGCGACGCTGTCTACCGGCGCTGTGATCAAAGTGCCACTGTTCGTACAGATTGGCGAAGTGGTAAAAGTGGACACCCGCTCTGGCGAATACGTTTCCCGCGTAAAATAATCGTCAAATCAGGCGCATCATCGATGCGCCTTTTTTATTTCCGCGCTCTTCCCCGCACCGCGTCTTTTTTCAGCAGCTTAACCGCCATCATGGCGTATCCGGTCTATGCTTTAAAAGCTGTACTTTTACTGCAACCAACAAGGATATGGCTATGTTAAAGAAAAGTATTGTCGCGATTTTCTCGGTACTGGTGCTTTCCTCGCTGCTTTCTGCCTGTAACACCACGCGTGGCGTAGGCGAAGATGTTGAAGCGGGCGGTCAGGCAATTCAGCGCAGCGCGCAGTAACTAAAACCGGTGCGAAACCTGCTTTCGTACCGGCTTTCTCTTCCTCCTGTTGTCCTGCCTGCACCTGTGATTTCTGAAACTGCCTGCCGCGACGGCGGTGCCGTTGTTTGCCGTCAGCAATACGGGTAGACTTCCTCCCCTTGTCTGTATAAGGAGTCATCACCATGAGCGAAACGGCAAGCTGGCAGCCGAGCGCACCCATTGCCAATTTGTTGAAACGCGCCGCCATCCTGGCGGAAATCCGGCGTTTCTTTGCCGATCGCGGCGTACTGGAAGTGGATACGCCTGCCATGAGCCAGGCGACGATCACCGACATCCACCTGGTGCCATTCCAGACGCGCTTCGTCGGACCTGGCGCGGCAGACGGGCGCGATCTGTGGCTGATGACCAGTCCGGAATATCACATGAAGCGCCTGCTGGCGGCGGGCAGCGGCCCGA
This sequence comes from Pantoea sp. SGAir0418, assembly GCF_043529865.1. Classification (NCBI taxonomy): domain Bacteria; kingdom Pseudomonadati; phylum Pseudomonadota; class Gammaproteobacteria; order Enterobacterales; family Erwiniaceae; genus Pantoea; species Pantoea sp. SGAir0418. The sequence continues at coordinate 3,549,832 of NZ_CP027911.1, read as the reverse complement.
TTTATCAGATGGGGCGCTGCTTCCGTAATGAAGAGGCCGGGCGCCACCATAATCCGGAATTCACCATGCTGGAGTGGTATCGGCCGCACTACGACATGTATCGGCTGATGAACGAAGTCGACGACCTGCTGCAGCAGGTGCTGGAGTGCGACAGCGCCGAATCGCTATCGTATCAGCAGGCGTTTATCCGTCATCTGGAGATCGATCCGCTGTCGGCGGACAAGGCGCAGCTGCGCGAAGCGGCGGAAAAGCTGGGTGAGGGCGAGCTGGCGAATCGCGAAGACGATCGCGACACGCTACTGCAGCTGCTGTTTATGCTGGGCGTGGAACCGAAAATTGGTCTTGATAAGCCGTGCTTCGTCTATCACTTCCCGGCCAGTCAGGCGGCGCTGGCGGAGATCAGTACCGAAGATCACCGCGTGGCAGAGCGTTTTGAGGTCTATTACAAAGGCGTGGAGCTGGCCAACGGTTTCCGCGAACTGACCGACAGTCGTGAACAGCGTCAGCGTTTTGAGCAGGATAATCGCCGTCGCGCTGCGCGCGGTTTGCCGCAGCATCCGATTGATACTTACCTGCTGGATGCGCTGGCGCACGGCATGCCGGCCTGTTCCGGCGTGGCGCTGGGCGTGGATCGCCTGATTATGCTGGCGCTGAAGGCCGATGCGCTCAGTGAGGTGATCGCTTTCCCGGTCGATCGCAGCTAGTTACGCCGCGGTTCTGCACACCCGGCCGCGGCTCATCGATGGCGCTGTCCGCGGCCGGGTGCGTTTACGGCGAGGTATTATTGGCCGCTTCCGGAAACTCCTGGATGGTAACCGGCAGCGTCATCTTCTGCTCATTGCGCAGCACCTGCACATCAATCACCGATCCAGGGCGGATTTCCGCCACCTGGTCCATGGTCTCCTGCGCGGACAGCGCCGGCTTACCGTTTACCTGCAGCAGGACATCATTGGCCTGAATGCCGGCGCGATCCGCCGGACCGCCCGGCGTCACTTCACTAACAATAATGCCCTGCACCCGATCGAGGTTGCTGCCCTGACCGTGCAGCGGCGGCAGCTCGCGCCCGGTAATACCGATATAACCGCGGATCACCCGGCCATCACGAATCAGCTTATCCATAATTTTGGTCGCCAGCGCGGTCGGAATGGCAAAACCAATGCCTTCCGGAGTTTCGCCGTCGTTGCTTTTGTCGAAGGTCAGCGTGTTGATGCCCATCAGCTCGCCCAGCGAGTTAATCAGCGCGCCGCCGGAGTTCCCCTGGTTGATCGAGGCATCGGTTTGCAGGAAGTTCTGCCGACCGGAGGAGCTCAGACCGATGCGGCCGGTGGCGCTGATGATGCCCTGGGTGACCGTCTGGCCGAGGTTGTACGGGTTGCCAATCGCCATCACCACATCACCAATATGCGCGACACGTTTGGCGTTAATCGGGATTACCGGCAGATTAGAGGCGCTGATTTTTAACACCGCCAGATCGGTCATGGCGTCGGAGCCCACCAGCGTCGCTTCAAAAAAGCGTCCGTCCTGCAGCGCGACGATAATCTGGTCAGCGTTATTGATGACATGTTTGTTGGTGAGGATGTAGCCTTTCGCGTTCATGATGACGCCGGAACCGAGCGTGGTAATGCCGCGATTATTGTTACCGTGCGCGCTGCGGTTATAGACGTTGACCACCGCCGGCACAGCACGGCGCACGCCCTGATTGAAACTGAAGGGCGCTTCATCGGCGCTGCTGTCGTGATCAAAGGTGACGTTGCTGCCCATTCGCAGCGCCGGGATCGCGACAAGCAGTAAACCCGCCACGATCAGGCCCATCACCACAGAACGTAAAAGTTTAAGAAACATGGTGTTATTTCAGGCAAGAGTTGATCGCAGGGCAGAATAGCACGAGAAGGGCGGACAAACACCTGCTTGTCCGCCCGTTGCGAGGATTATCGCAGAAGCAGGTAAATACTCTCGTCGCCGCGCACCACGTTCAGCGCCAGTACCGGCGGTTTGCCCTCCAGCACTTTGCGCATCTCGGCGAGGCTCTGCACCCGCGTACGGTTGACGCCGACAATCACATCGTCTTTCTGCAGGCCAACCTGTTCTGCCGGCGTGCCTTTTTCGATGGTATCGACTTTGACCCCTTTATCGCCGGCTTTGGTATTGCCGTCACTGAGCGTGGCGCCCTGCAGCGCTGGCGACATCAGCTGGGCGCTGGCGGTACTCTGCGCGCTCTGTTCCAGCGTTACGGTCACCGTCAGCGGTTTGCCATCGCGCAGCAGACCGATTTTCACCTGCTGGCCTGGCGGCGTGGTGCCGACTTTCACCCGCAGTTCGGCAAAGCTGGTGATTGGCTTATCGTTAATGGCGGTAATGATGTCGCCCGCTTTGATGCCCGCCTGTTCCGCCGCCGACTTCGGCAGCACTTCAGAGACAAATGCCCCGCGCTGCGCATCGACGTTAAACGCTTTCGCGATATCGGCGGTCATTTCTGTCCCTTTGATCCCGAGCTGTCCGCGCTTCACTTCGCCGAACTGAATCAGCTGCTGCGCCAGGTTCATCGCCATGTTGCTGGGGATGGCAAAGCCAATACCAATGTTGCCGCCGCTCGACGCCAGAATGGCGGTGTTAATGCCGATCAGCTCGCCGTTGAGGTTCACCAGCGCGCCGCCAGAGTTACCACGGTTGATGGCGGCATCGGTCTGAATAAAGTTCTCCAGCCCTTCCAGATTCAGCCCGCTGCGGCCCAGCGCCGAGATAATGCCGGACGTCGCCGTCTGACCGAGGCCGAACGGGTTGCCGATAGCCACGGCAAAATCACCCACTTTCAGCGCGTCAGAATCAGCAATTTTCACCTGCGTGAGGTTTTTTGCGCCTTCTACCTGAATCAGCGCGATGTCGGTTTGCTCGTCATGACCAATCAGCTTTGCGTCATATTCGTTGCCATCACTCAGCTGCACGCTGATTTTATCCGCACCGTTTACCACGTGATTGTTGGTCAGAATGTAGCCTTTAGCTGCGTCGATGATGACGCCGGAACCCAGCCCTTCAAACGGCTGTGGCTGAGACTGCCCGGGCGCCTGGCCAAAGAAGCGCTTCAGCGGCTCGGGAATATCCTGGCCCTGCTGACCGCTGTCGGTGCCCTCGACATGCACGCTGACCACCGCCGGCAGCACTTTTTCCAGCATCGGTGCCAGGCTTGGCAGTGCTTGTCCCTGAATCTGTGCCGGCAACGTGGCCATGGCACCCGGCGTCGCCGCCAGACTCATCCCAATGCTCAAGGCTAATGCGCTTAACAGTCGTGCTGGTTTTTTCATTGCTATGACGCTCTCGCTGCGAAAAGGGGGATAAAAGAAGTGTGACAGTTATTGGTAATAAGCGTTCGGAAAACAAAAAGGGCACAGCCATGCTGTGCCCCAAAAGGATTAACTGCGGGTGGTGCGTTCGCCGCTGCGCAGCAGGCCCGATGCGCCTTCAGAGTAGTCGCGCGGGATCTGCACCGGCGCCTGGTCGTTATCGGCCTCGGCTTCCGTCAGCTGGTAAGCAAACGGGTTTTTCTCGCCCGGCAGATTTGGCAGCAGGTCATTCGACCCTTTCGCCATGTGCTGATACAGCTGGCGATAGTCGCGCGCCATGTTGTCCAGCAACTCTGCGCTGCGCGCAAAGTGGTTGGTGAGCTCTTCGCGGTAATCCGCCAGCTCCGCTTTGGATTTTTCCAGTTCGTACTGCATGCTGCGCTGCTCACGCAGCTTTTTGTTGCCAAAACGCATCGCTACCGCGCCGACAATAATGCCAATCACTAAACCAATCAGCCCGTATTCCCAGGTCATAATGACTCCCGTGTAATTTCCGTTGCTTCGTAGGGCATTGCTTCTGTTTCAACTTCAATAGTAGCCACTATACCCGTTAATCCATCGGAAGTGGAATCCTCGGGCTGTATCGCTTAGTGTAGAGCGGCCTAATTTTCGACAACCGACACGTGATTCGGACTTTTTCAGGGATTCTGAGAGAACCATGCAAACCTCATCTCCGCTTGCGCGCTATGAGCAGGCGCTGTCGCAGGGCGAGTTTCGTCCGGACGATGTACAACGTGACGCCATCACCCGTTTAGATCGCATTCAGCAAGGCCTGATTGCCCGCCAGCAGCAGCCGCAGCCGGCAGCTAAAGGGCTGTTTGGCCGCTTATCAAAGCTGATGAATAAAGCGCCGGAGAGCCATGAAGCGCCGGTGCGTGGCCTGTATATGTGGGGCGGCGTCGGACGCGGTAAAACCTGGGTAATGGATCTGTTTTTTCAGTCTATTCCTGGCGATCGCAAACTGCGTCTGCATTTCCATCGCTTCATGCTGCGCGTGCACGAAGAGTTAACGCAGCTGCAGGGCCACAGCGACCCGCTGCTGATTGTCGCTGACCGTTTCAAAGCGGAAACCGATATTCTCTGTTTCGACGAGTTTTTTGTCTCCGACATTACCGACGCAATGCTGCTTGGTACCCTGATGGAAGCGCTGTTTGCCCGCGGCATTACGCTGGTGGCGACCTCCAACATTCCGCCGGATGAGCTGTACCGCAACGGCCTGCAGCGGGCGCGTTTTCTGCCGGCTATCGAGCAGATCAAGCGCCACTGCGATGTGATGAATGTCGATGCCGGCATTGATTATCGCCTGCGCACCCTGACATCGGCCCATCTGTGGAATTTCCCGCTTAACGACGCAACGCACGCGGAGATGGAGCGCATGTTCAGCGCGCTGTCCGGTAAACCGCGCGGCGACGCGCCGGTGCTGGAGATTAACCATCGCCAGCTGCCGACGCTCGGCGTTCACGAAGGCGTACTGGCCATCAACTTCCTCGCGTTATGCGGTGAGGGGCGCAGCCAGCACGATTACATTGAGCTGTCGCGCCGCTTCCACAGCGTGCTGCTGTACGATGTGCCGGTGATGATTTACAAAACGGAAGACCAGGCGCGGCGGTTCCTCGCGCTGGTGGATGAGTTCTACGAGCGCCACGTCAAGCTGGTGGTGGCGGCAGAAACCTCGCTGTTTGAAATCTATCAGGGCACGCGGCTGAAATTCGAATATCAGCGCTGTCTGTCGCGCCTGCAGGAGATGCAGAGCGAGGAGTATCTTCGCCTGCCGCACCTGCCCTGAGGGGCAAACAGAAATCACCGCTTCGGGCGCAAAAAGAGTCGATCTTTAGATTCGACTTCTCTATAATCTTGCGACCCCACGTTACAGCACAGGCTTTCTTTTCCCGGAAAACTGTGTGATCCGGTAACTCTACCTGAGGGGGTGGGCTTGCTGGGCGAATTGGTCGTGTGAGCCTCAATCGTTAACTTAGCGTTTGGGATTTCACCAACGTGTAACTTTTATTTGGGTAAGCTTTTCAATGAAAACTTTTACAGCTAAACCAGAAACCGTACAGCGTGACTGGTATGTTGTTGACGCAACTGGCAAAACCCTGGGTCGCCTGGCGACTGAACTGGCGCGCCGTCTGCGTGGTAAGCACAAAGCGGAATACACTCCGCACGTTGATACCGGTGATTACATCATCGTTCTGAACGCTGACAAAGTTGCTGTAACCGGCAACAAGCGTAACGACAAGATTTACTATCACCACACTGGCCACATCGGTGGTATCAAGCAAGCGACCTTTGCAGAGATGATCGAACGCCGTCCTGAGCGTGTGATTGAAATCGCGGTTAAAGGCATGCTGCCAAAAGGCCCACTGGGTCGTGCTATGTACCGTAAACTGAAAGTTTACGCAGGTAACGAGCACAACCACGCGGCGCAGCAACCGCAAGTTCTTGACATTTAATCGGGATTATAGGCAATGGCTGAAACTCAAAACTACGGCACTGGTCGCCGCAAAAGCTCTGCCGCTCGCGTCTTTATCAAGCCGGGTAGCGGTAACATCGTAATTAACCAGCGCTCTCTGGAGCAGTACTTCGGTCGTGAGACTGCACGCATGGTCGTGCGTCAGCCGCTGGAGCTGGTTGATATGGTTGGTAAACTGGACCTGTACATCACCGTTAAAGGTGGTGGTATTTCTGGTCAGGCTGGTGCGATCCGTCACGGTATCACCCGCGCTCTGATGGAATACGACGAGTCTCTGCGTTCTGAACTGCGTAAAGCGGGCTTCGTTACCCGTGACGCGCGTCAGGTTGAACGTAAGAAAGTCGGTCTGCGTAAAGCACGCCGTCGTCCACAGTTCTCCAAGCGTTAATTGCTGGCTGCTTCGGCAGTTACAATTGGCTCAAAAAACCCGCTTCGGCGGGTTTTTTATTGCCTGAATCGCGGCTTTTTCAGCGCAAAAACGCGAGCTTTCCCCGCATTTTGCCCGCAAATGATTATCCCCGCCCCACAAGCTGCTTAAAATCTGGTAAACTGACTGACACTTTGCGCCCGCGAGTCGCGGCGTTGTGCATACTGCTCCTGTCGGGACGACCGGACAATGCCCGTAACGCCCGGCTGTGTGCGAATCTGATGAGCAGGTGAGTCGCCGCGTGGTTGGCTATTCGCAGTATTTTTTTGTGAACAAACTTGGAGGTTTTCATGGCTGTCGCTGCCAACAAACGTTCGGTAATGACGCTGTTTTCTGGTCCGACTGACATTTTCAGCCATCAGGTACGTATCGTGCTGGCTGAGAAGGGCGTCAGCGTGGAGATCGAGCAGGTTGAAACGGATAATCTGCCGCAGGATCTGATTGACCTCAACCCGTATCGCACTGTGCCAACGCTGGTCGACCGTGAACTGACGCTGTATGAATCCCGCATCATCATGGAATACCTCGATGAGCGTTTCCCGCATCCGCCACTGATGCCGGTTTATCCGGTCGCGCGCGGTGAAAGCCGTCTGATGATGCACCGCATTGAGCAGGACTGGTACAGCCTGATGCGTACCATTGAAACCAGCAGCGGTGCCGAAGCCGATGCCGCGCGCAAGCAACTGCGCGAAGAGCTGCTGGCCATCGCGCCGCTGTTTTCACGTACGCCGTTCTTTATGAGCGAAGAGTTCAGCCTGGTTGACTGCTATCTGGCGCCGCTGTTGTGGCGTCTGCCGCAGCTGGGTGTGGATCTGGCTGGCGCAGGTTCGAAAGAGCTGAAAGGCTACATGACGCGCGTATTTGAACGTGACTCCTTCCTCGCTTCTTTGACGGAAGCCGAACGTGAAATGCGCCTGCAAGCCCGGGGCTAATCTATGGAAATGTCGCAACTTACTGCCCGCCGTCCCTATCTGCTGCGGGCCTTTTATGAATGGCTGCTCGACAACCAGCTGACGCCGCATCTGGTGGTGGATATCAATCTGCCTGGCGTACAGGTGCCGCTGGAGTACGCTCGTGACGGACAGATTGTCCTGAACATCGCGCCGCGCGCGGTGGGTAACCTTGAGCTTGCCAACGATCAGGTGCGCTTCAATGCGCGTTTCGGCGGCGTGCCGCGCCAGGTATCCGTGCCGATGGCTGCGGTGCTGGCGATTTACGCGCGCGAAAACGGCGCCGGCACCATGTTCGAACCGGAGCCTGCGTATGAGCTGTCCGGCGACGAGCAGGAAGGCGGCCAGGAAGAGACGCTGATGTCGGTGATTGATGGTGACCGTCCGGACGATGCGACGGATGACGACTCTTCACCGGATGACGAACCGCCGCCGCGCGGTGGACGTCCTTCACTGCGCGTAGTGAAGTAAATCGCGGAAAATAAAAAACGGGCTGACTAGCCCGTTTTTTTATGCCTGTGTCGCAGCGCGGCTTAGCGCGCGGCAGACCAAAGGGAGCGTAGCGCTCCCTTTGTACCCATCTTAATAAACGTCGCGCAGATAACGCTTATCTTTCTTCAGCTGATCGATATAGGCTGCGGCACGCTCGCTGGAAAGACCACCGAACTGACGCACCACTTCATACAGCGCGGCGTCGACATCCTTAGCCATGCGTGAGGCATCGCCACAGACGTAGAAGTAGGCGCCTTCCTGCAGCCAGGCGTACAGCTCAGCGCCTTTCTCCAGCATGCGGTTCTGCACGTAAATCTTCTCTTCCTGATCGCGGGAGAAGGCCAGGTCAAGATGCGTCAGCAGACCGCTCTGCTGCCAGCCCGCCAGCTCATCCGCATAAATGTAATCATGTTCCTGATGCTGGTCGCCGAAGAACAGCCAGTTTTTACCTTCAGCACCGGTCGCCTGGCGCTCCTGCAGGAAGGCGCGGAACGGCGCGATGCCGGTACCCGGACCGACCATGATCAGCGGGGCGTTATTGTTCGCCGGCACGCGGAACGCTTTGTTCGGCGAAATAAAGATCGCCGGCTTCTCTCCGCGACGCACGCGTTCAGCCAGATAGGTGGAGCACACGCCTTTACGCTCGCGGCCACCGCTGTGATAGCGCACGGAAGCGATGGTCAGATGCACCTGGTTAGGGTGCGCCTTCGAGCTGGACGAAATGGAGTAAGCACGGTGCTGCAGCGGACGCAGCATCGCCACCAGCTCCGGCACCGACAGATTACGCTTCAGCTCGAGCTGCAGCAGATCCAGCGTATCTTTGCCCCACAGCCAGTTGGCCAGCGTATCTTTATCGTCGTGCTGCAGGACGTGCAGCAGCTCCTGGTTGGTGGTGTGCTGTCCGACCCACTCAATCAGCTTGCGCGACGGCTCAGAAATCTCGAACTGATAGGTCAGCAGATCGCCGAGGTTACGGTCAAAGCCCGGCACTGGGGTTTCGTAGTCGGCTTTCAGCTCGCTCAGCAGCAGGCTCACCAGCCCGGCATCGTTCACCGGGATCACGCCCAGCGCATCACCGGCTTCGTATTTCAGGCCGCTGTCGCTCAGGTCAAATTCGAAGTGACGGATATCTTTGGCGGACTGCTCGCCGGACAGACGCTTATTGGTCACCAGCGCCGCCGCGTATGGGTTTTGCTTGTTGCTGCCTGGGATTACCGGCGCTTCCGGCGCGCTCTCCAGCACCGTGCCGCTGCTGCCCGCGCTGGCGGCAAACTGTGGCATGGCGCTGCCAATCCACTCGCTGGAAGGCTCTTCGTAATCGATGTCGCAGTCGATGCGATCCACCACGCGTTTCGCCCCCAACTGCTCCAGGCGCATATCAATGAACTTACCGGCCTGGCAGAAACCGTCGTAGCCGGTATCGCCGATTGCCAGCACGGCAAAGTGCATCTGCTCCAGACGCGGCGCGGTGCTGGCTGAGATGGCCTGCCAGAACAGCTGTGCGTTGTCTGGCATTTCGCCTTCGCCGTAGGTGGAGGTGACGATCAGTACATGACGCATGGTGGCGAACACATCCAGATCCACTTCACCCAGTGCCTGCACTACCGGCACCAGGCCTTTAGCGCGCGCCGCCTTGGCTGCGGTCTGCGCCAGCGCTTCGGCGTTACCGGTCTGGGAACCAAACAGAATATGCAGTTGGGTGGTGGCGCTGGCGCCCGCTGCCGGTGCGGTCTGCTTGTCTTCTAATACCAGCAGGCGCGAGTGGAGACCGGCGAGAAACCCCGCCAGCCAGTATTTCTGTTCGCCGTTAAACGGCGCGTCTTCAGGAATGTAAGGAATCTTCATGGATATCAGTACTCAAACCGTTTTATCGTCATCAATCTTCTTTCGCAGCGCAATCAGGAGAGTTTCCCGACCGCGGCGGCAATCTCTGGCAGTGCGGCGCGTGCAAACAGCTCTTCAAAATCAGGCAGATGGCCCAGTACCTCACGATTGCAGGCGTCCTGATAAATGATCCAGCCATAGGTTGCCAGGCTGTCCATGGAGCGAATGTTACGCTGCGTCAGCGCGGCTTTGTAATCCGACATACGCTTGGCGGCGATCAGGCTTGCCAGCTCATCATCACTGTAGTTCTCAATGGCCGCACGGGCATGACGCTGCAGCTTGCTGACCAGCGCGAAATCTTCGGTCATCAGCAGGTTGCGAACCGCTTTCTCGACTGCCGCGTCTTCCACCGCTGTGCCTTTCGGCAGTTTGCCCAGCGCCAGCTGCTGCGCGAAGCTCAGAACAGTGTAGTTATTCAGCAGAACAAACATCTCCTGCGTATCGGTCGCGCCGTAGGCCGGTACCGCACCGTCGGCGATGGTTTTGCCCGCACGCCAGGCTGATTTGAACTTGGCAACCTGATGCGCGGCCAGCGACGTGGACAGCTCTTCCAGCAAATCCTTACGCGTTTTCGCTTTCAGGATTTCACCGCCGTCCTGATACAGCAGCAGCGAGCGCGGCATCACATAAACGAAGTGCTGACACTCGGTTTCCCAGTTCTCCAGCAGCCATGCCGCGCGCGGCGACTGGGTGGCTTCGAGGTGCCAGTGCAGCATGGTCAGCACTGCCTGCTTGTGCACCTGCGCCATTTCGTCTTCGTCAGCGATGGAGCCGAACAGCACCGAATCACCGGCGGCGTGCGCGGCCAGGGAACGGTACGGATCGTACTGATAGGCGAAGCCGCCGCTCATGCCGTTACCGAAACCTTTACCAAAGGTGCCGAGGTTAAGAATCGCGCCGTTAGTCATGTATTCACAGCAGAAGTCGCCGACGCCTTCCACCACCGCGGTGGCGCCTGAGTTACGTACGGCGAAACGGTCACCGGCCTGGCCCTGAACAAACAGACGACCGCCGGTCGCGCCGAACAGCGCAAAGTTACCGATCAGCACGTTGCCGTCGCTGTCCTGTGCACCGCCGCCCGGTGACATCACCACCAGTTCGCCGCCACACTGACCTTTACCGACGCCATCGTTACAGGTGCCGTAATGCTTCATCTGCATGCCGTCGTTGCAGAACGCGCCAAATGACTGACCGGCTGACCCGCGGGTATCAATCTGCACTGTGCGCGGTGCCAGATATTTCCGGCCACGGTCATCCTGCAGTACCGCCGGCAGCGCCGCCAGCTGCTGCGCCGACAGCTCGTGGTTCAGCATGCGCTCAATATCGATCGCCAGCTGACCGCCAACGCTCTTGTTACGGTTGTTCAGCGTTACGCCGTTACCCAGCGTAATCTCGCGGCGGGCAGCATCAACCAGCTGCGTTTTCAGCTCTTCTACCCAGCCATCGTCCAGCTCGAAATCTTTTTCCAGATACACCGGCTGAGCGATCTTCTGCTCCGGCACCACAGTCAGCATGGCGCGCAGATCGAGTTTGCCCACTTCCAGCGGATGATCCATCAGGTGCAGCAGGTCAGAGCGGCCGCGCGCTTCACGCAGCGAACGCAGACCGAGGCGTGCGAGGAACTCACGCACTTCCTGCGCCACGTTGATGAAGTACTGCGCCAGCTGACGCGGATCGCCATCGAAGGCTTCAGCGTTAGTGGTGAGGCCAGCCGGGCATTTGACGTTACAGTTTTTCGCCATCACGCATTTCAGCATCATCAGCGCGGTGGTGCCGAACTCGAAGCTGTCGCCGCCGAGCAGCGCTGATTTGATCACGTCGCTGCCGGTCTGCTGTGCGCCGGAGCAGCGCAGCTGCACTTTGTCACGCAGCCCGTTAGCGCACAGCGCCTGGTGTACTTCGGCGATACCGATTTCTGCCACGCGCCCGGTGTATTTCAGGCTGGTGACCGACGCCGCGCCGGTGCCGCCGGTGTTACCGGCGACGTTGATGACGTCTGCGCCGGCTTTTGCCACGCCGACTGCGATAGTACCGATGCCTTCAGACGACACCAGTTTGACGATAACGCGCACGCGCGCCGCTTTACAGTCGTGGATCAGCTGCGCCAAATCCTCGATAGAATAAGTATCGTGATGCGGCGGCGGTGATACCAGCTCAACACCCGGCGTACCGCCACGTGCGGCCGCAATCTCCACCGTCACTTTCGGTGCTGGCAGCTGACCGCCTTCGCCCGGTTTAGCGCCCTGGCCAATTTTGATCTCCAGCTCTTCCAGCATCGGGTCGGCCAGATAAGCCGCCCACACGCCGAAACGACCAGATGCCAGCTGTTTGATGCGCGATGCGCGAATGGTGCCGTGGCGTGAATAGTGTTCGCCACCTTCACCACAGTTACTCATTCCGCCCACCATATTGGTGCCGTGCGCCACCGCTTCGTGCGCCGGCGCGACCAGCGCGCCGTGGCTCATGGCGCCTGAGGCGAAGGTACGGGTGATTTCGTGCGCCGGCTGGACCTCTTCCAGCGGCAGCGAAGGCAGCGCGGTAAAGATTTTTGCCAGATAGTCTGCTGCCTGACCGTAAGCGGTAATGTGCAACACGCCTTCAGTGATGCTGCTGCTTTCGATCTCATCGTTAAAGCGGGTTTTCAGCGCGCGTGACAGCGCGGCCAGACGCTCGCTCTCCGGCTTCAGGCCGGCAATGGCATCAATCAGACGCAGCTCAAACTGGTTGAGGCTGCCGTTCACCGCTTCGCAGCGCAGGCCGCGAATGGCGAAGCCGTTGTTGACCAGCGAGTAGCGGCCCAGCTTGCGGCCAAATTCGGCTTCGCTGTCCACGTGGGTCAGATCGCACGGCAGCGCGAGGATGTCACGCAGTGCCGCCGGACGACGCTTACGCTCAGCGTGCATCAGGCTGGAGAACTGACGGTAATCCGGCGTGATAGCAAAGCTGTCGATCACCGCATTCGGGATGCGCTCGAAGCTGCTGTCTTTAAACGACTCGGCTTTGATGCTGAACGCGTTATCCAGCCTGGCCAGCGTCATCAGACGGATAAAGTTGTCCTCTTCGCGCGCTTTGTCGGCGAAACGAATCGGCTGCTCTGTCATATCAATAAAGGTACGTACTGCGATGGTGCCATACGAGTGGCCCGCACCCTCAGAACGTTCTTTGAACAGACCCAGCAGTGGCACTTCGGCTTCGCCCTGAATTTTCAGTGCGCTCTGGTGCCAGTCCACCGCCATTTGCGCGATGGCCGGGAAGCCCGCGCCGCCCACCGGAGTTTTGATATTCGGGAAATATTTCTTAAGCACCGGATCTTCGGTATCGAGGAAGTTCGGCTCGAAGAACTCACCGCAGCTGTAGCTCTCAACGGTACACAGGCCCACTTTGCCCATGGTTTTCATCAGCGCTTTTTCTGCCGCTTTGGCATAGCGTTTGAACGCTTTGTTGCCTTCTTCACCTTCGCCAAACTTCTCTTCTGCACGCATCTGTACGCCCAGCGGATACACGGCAGAGGCGCCAAAGCCGAGCGTGGCGGCGATATGGTGCGAGGAGATGCTCTGGCCGCTCTCGACCACCAGTGACACATCCAGACGCAGGCCTTCCTGCACCAGACGCTGGTTGATGGCCGACACCATCAGCAGCATCGGAATGGCCGCATGAGTTGAAGAGATATGGCGATCGGTGATCACCGCGATGCCGCCCTGCTGACGGGCAAAATCCACCACCTGCTGCGCCAGGTTATCGATAGCGTTTTCCAGCGCTTTGGCGTTGGCGGCGCGGCTGACGATGTCTTTACCGATCACCGGCTCATACAGCATCTCGAAGCGCGCATACGGCGCCACTTTCTGCTCGCGCAGACGCAGCATGTCCAGGTGCGTCAGGATTGGGCTTGGCACGATGATCTGCTGGCCTTTACTGCGGCCGAGGTGCGGTTTAGCGCCGAGCGCCACGCGCAGCGTCATGCCGTCCGCTTCACGGATGGAGTCGAGCGGCGGGTTGGTGACCTGTGCAAAGCGCTGCGAGAAGTAGTGCGCCATGCCGCCTTCATGATCGGACAGGCCATTGATGGCGTTGCCGTAACCCATCGCGGAGATCTTCTCAGCGCCGGTTTGCAGCATCGGGTCCATCATGAATTTGAAGCTTTCCTGGTTGTAGTAGTAAGCCACAAAGCGCTGATAGGTTTTCAGGTCGCCGCGATAGCGCAGCGGTGAGCCGAGTTTATCTGCCGGCACTTCCGGCAGCTGCTGCAGTTCAACGCGTGCCGCCTGCACCAGGGAGAGATAATCTTTTTCTGCCGCCAGCTTTTCCAGCGCCTGCACGGTGGTGTAAGAGCGTTTCTCTTTGTGATCGTAATAGAGCATGCCGCCAGCTTCGATACGGCCACGGCGCAGCACGCTCTCCGGTGGGAAGGCGATCTGGCCGGCTTCTGACATCGCACCGATGTATTCAGCGGTTTCTACGGAGCGCAGCGGACGCAGACCAAGACGGTCCAGCCGTGCGCCAATCACTTCGCCGTTACCGAAGATCAGCGCGGCGGGGCCGTCGTTCTTCTCTTCATACAGCGAGAAGTATTCGAGCATGGCGCGCACTTCAGCCGACAGCGAGGTGTCGTTTTCCCACGCCGGCGGCATCATTGAAACCACGGCGTTGATCAGATCGAGGTTATCTTCCATCAGACGGCTGTGGATGCTCTGATCGAGACGTGAACTGTCAGACTGGCCTTTTGGCCGCACGATCTTTTTGCCGCGCGCCAGCATCAGTGCCGCTTCCGCGATGCGGTTTTTACGGTCCGTGTTCAGCTCACCGTTGTGCGCCATCAGACGGAACGGCTGCGCCATCGTGGTATGCGGATCGGTATTGGTGGAGAAGCGGGTATGGAAAAACAGTCCGCGCACCTGATGATCGGGATCGGTCAGATCTTTGAAGTAGGGAATCACTTCGTTGGAGTTCAGGCGGGCTTTGAACACCTGAGTGCGCGACGACAGCGACAGCGGATAAAGGCCGCCGAATTCGCTTTCGGTAAAAGCGCGTGCTTCGATGTCCAGCAGCGCACGGTAAATGTGGCGCTCGAAGTCGCTCTGCTCGGTAACGTCCTGCGGTGCGGCAAACACCCACTGCACGATCGGCAGCTGGAACTGCTGTGCGGCCGGGCGCGTGACGCTGTTGTCCAGCGGCATATCACGCTTCAGCAGCACCGGGAAGTTGTAAGCGGCCAGCGTCTCTTCAACCAGACGCTCTGCGTTCGCGCGCAGCGCCGCATCTTTTGGCACAAAGAAGTTGCCCACGCCAAAGCGGCCCGCTTCCAGCGCCTGACCGGTCAGCTTACGGAAGAAGTTCAGGGAGAGGTCAACGTTAACGCCTGCACCATCGCCCACACCCTCTGCAGACATCCCGCCACGGTGCGGTACCGTGCACAGGGCGCTATGCGCCATCTGCAGGATTTCATGGGTCTGCTCGCCGTCCTTGCGGGTAATAAAACCTACACCACAGCTGTCGCTTCCTGCTGATGGATCATACAAACCCCAGGGGTTAGGTTGTTGAGTGGACATTGAGGGTCTCCTTAAACTGCTTTAGACATTACCTGCATTATTTCAGGCACAGAGCGCTGCTGCGTGCTGTATCAATTTGTTTTCGCGCGCTTTTACGCGGACGTCGCAACACCGGACAACGACAATCAAGGCACTGATTCACGTCCTTGATTGGCTGTCCATAAAATCCGGTCTCTAAGGGAGATAACTTGCATCCAGAGGGAGTCTTCTTGCTGCATAGATATGCCGAGACACAGTCCCGACTGGAAAGCATCCAGCGGAATTCCAACTTATCGGGAAAGCGAACTCAGGTCAAATAGCCAGCTTTATTACGGTTAATCAGCCTTTTTGCGATTTAACTGTATGATTATTATGTTTTTATTACGTAAATATATGTCAATCTGACCTTTCTGATTCCCTTATGAAGTGTGAGCCGTCTCACTGTGTGATCGGCCTCATATTTCCAGACCATGCTGTTGAATGTGGGGATGCCAGCACAAAATTCTGTTTGGACCGTTTCGTGCACAGCATGTATCTGTTTTTCTTATGGCGGAACATTTGAATCAAAACGCGGTTGCCATTAGTAAAATTAATTAACCAGGGTGTGATTAAAACAGCACTTAAGCTGAATGGATATGCAATAACGGAAGGCAACCATCAGGAGGGATGGCTGCAGAAAGCGGATGCGCCGGGCACGCGGCACCGGGACCCGCAAAAGCGCGGCCCTCCAGATTATTCAGTTGGCAGAATTAGTCAAGCGCTTTAGGCATAAAGGCGCGAACGTCGGCGAAACGCCGCGCTGCTGCACCATAACAGGGCGTAAAGTCAGTCCGCACGGCGCGTGCGGCGGCGCAGCGCGCGGATAATTACGCTATGATGAGCCAGATTCGTTCAGGGAGCGCGTGATGAAACAGATTCGTCTTTTAGCACAGTACTACGTGGATTTAATGGTCAAGCTCGGGCTGGTGCGGTTTTCGCTGCTGCTGGCTTCGGCGCTGGTGGTGCTGGCAATGGTAGTGCAGATGGCGGTCACCATGGTGCTGCGTGGCCACGTTGAAAGTATCGACGTCGTACGTTCAGTGTTTTTTGGCCTGCTGATTACCCCGTGGGCGGTCTACTTTCTCTCCGTGGTGGTCGATCAGCTGGAGGAGTCGCGCCAGCGGCTGTCGAAGCTGGTGGACAAGCTGGAGGAGATGCGCACGCGCGACCTTGAACTGAATCAGCAGATGAAAGAGACCATCAGCCAGCTGAACCAGGAAATCAGCGACCGTATTAAAGCAGAGCAGGCGCGCGAGCAGGTGATGGATAAGCTGCGCGAAGAGATGACGCGGCGTGAACAGGCGCAGATTGAGCTGGAGCAGCAATCTTCCTTCCTGCGTTCGTTCCTCGATGCCTCGCCCGACCTGGTGTTCTATCGCAACATCGACAAACAGTTCTCTGGCTGTAACCGCGCCATGGAACTGCTCACCGGCCTGAGTGAGAAGCAGCTGATTGGCCTGACGCCGCGCGACATTTATGACGAAGATGCCGCCACCAAAGTGCTGGAGACCGATGAGAAGGTGTTTCGCCACAATGTGTCGCTCACCTATGAACAGTGGCTGCAGTATCCGGACGGGCGCAAAGCCTGCTTTGAAATCCGCAAAGTGCCGTATTACGACCGCGTTGGTAAGCGCAGCGGTCTGATGGGCTTCGGACGCGATATTACCGAGCGTAAGCGCTATCAGGACGCGCTGGAGAACGCCAGCCGTGAAAAGACCACCTTTATCTCCACCATCAGCCACGAGCTGCGTACGCCGCTTAACGGCATCGTCGGGTTGAGCCGCATCCTGCTGGATACCGATCTTAATCAGGAGCAGCTGAAGTACCTGAAAACCATTCACGTCTCGGCCATCACCCTCGGCAACATCTTTAATGATGTGATTGAAGTCGACAAGATTGAGCGGCGCAAAGTGCAGCTGGATAACCAGCCGCTGGATTTCACCGGCTTCCTCGCCGACCTGGAAAACCTCTCCGGCCTGCTGGCGCAGCCGAAAGGGCTGAAGTTCGTCATGGCACCGGAACTGCCGCTGCCGCACAAGATCTCCGCCGACGGCACGCGCCTGCGCCAGATTCTGTGGAACCTGATTGGCAATGCGGTGAAGTTTACCCGGCAGGGCGAAATCGTGGTGCGCGTCGCTTATCGCCAGGACGAAACGCTGCACTTTGAGGTGCAGGACTCCGGGATGGGCATTCCGCAGGAAGAGCAGGACAAAATCTTCGCCATGTATTACCAGGTGAAAGATCAGCACGGCGGTAAACCGGCCACCGGCACCGGAATTGGCCTGGCGGTGTCACGCCGGCTGGCGCAGGCGATGGGCGGCGATATTACCGTCAGCAGCGCACCGGGTCAGGGCTCGTGCTTTACCGTGGAAATCCATGCGCCGCGCGTGGCGGATGAAGTGGAAGATGAGGATCAGGACGACAGCATGCCGCTGCCGGCGCTGCACGTGCTGCTGGTAGAAGATATTGAGCTCAACGTGATTGTGGCGCGCTCAGTACTGGAGAAGCTGGGTTGCAGCGTGGAGGTGGCGATGACCGGCGGTGAGGCGCTGGCGATGTTCGATCCGCTGGAGTTCGACCTGGTGCTGCTGGATATCCAGCTGCCGGACATGACCGGCCTCGATGTGTCGCGCGCCATTCATCAGCAGCACGCCGGCGTGACGCTGCCGCCGCTGGTGGCGCTGACTGCCAATGTGCTGAAGGATAAAAAAGAGTATCTCGATGCCGGCATGGACGATGTGCTGAGCAAACCGCTGGCGGTGCCGGCGCTGACCGCGATGATCAAGAAATTCTGGGATTACCAGGCCGAAGCGGAAGCGGTGGTGAGTGACGCCGACGCGGAACAGTCACGCACGCTGCTGGATGTCGACATGCTGGAGCAGTATATCGAGCTGGTTGGTCCGGGGCTGATCACCCAAAGCCTGACGATGTTCGAGCAGATGATGCCGGGTTATCTTGAGGTGCTGGACTCCAACATGATGGCGCGTGACCAGAAGGGCATCGCCGAAGAGGGGCACAAGATCAAAGGCGCGGCGGGCTCCGTCGGCCTGCTGCATCTGCAGAAGCTGGCGAAACAGATTCAGTCACCGGAATTGCCGGCCTGGTGGGATAACGTGCAGGAGTGGGTCGACGAGCTGAAGCACGAGTGGCGGCACGACGTTGAAGTATTACGGAACTGGGTTGCGGAGCGGGAAAAATAGCGCGGGCCAGAAAAAAAATGACCCCAGTCGAAACCGGGGTGCGCGAATACTGCGCCAACACCAGGGAAATGGGCGCTGCTGCTATTATTAGAAATCGAATACAAAAGCAACAGCGTGGTATTGGTTAACGCTTCAAAATCACCTTAGCAAATTCGCCACAGCTTGTGACAAGATTCATTAAATTGTGTGATGTTGAGCAGCGTTTAAATACAGAAAACATTAATTTGCTGACACAGTCAAGCAAGGAATCAATTTCTTTAGCGTATTGCACTATTTTTGAGCAAATGTTCGGTTTTTTGCCTGGTTTTCCCACAGTCGCGGTCCGGAAAGCGCTGCGCAGCGAAGGGAAACGGCAAAAAGCGCAGCGCAACGGCCGTTTTTATGCTCATGTTATTGATTCTAATAATGAATAACCAGATTTTGCCGCGGTTATCCAAAACGTTTTGGAAACCCCCGGCTGAAAGTTCCAGTTCGGGCATTGAACGGTTAGCGTAAACCGGATGGGCGGTAAAACGTTTTACAGGTTGAGCCCTGGCCTGAAGCGTAATTGTCGCTATTTGCGCCGTGTTTTTCAGAATGGTCTCGGTTGTCAATGAACATCTTCACTGACTACTAAAGATGATAGTTAAACATCGTGAAAGGTTTAACGTGAGCAGTATCACAATCGGTTAAGTATTTATGCCCGTGGGCGCTGCGCGATTTTTCTGCATGGAACCGATTCCTTTTTGCCGGAAGTGCTTGATGCGACTGGCTCTAATAGAGGAACGATGGTTGCCCGCGCAATGAGTTTGGCTGGTGGTCGCGATGCCGCAGAGATAAAATTCCGGCTTGCATCACCGCTATTTGAAATCATGACCTGAGTAATTGATTAATCCAGGGAACCGGTAAGAGACGATTGCATGAGTAAGAGTAAAGGGAAGATGGTCCAGCGCCTGAAGCGGCTGGCTGGCAGGGTGCTTCTGGCATGGCTGGGTCTGTGGCTGGCCGGTATTGTGCTGTTCGCATTTTTGCCGGTGCCGTTTTCGGCGGTAATGGTGGAGCGGCAGCTTGGCGCGTGGTTCAGCGGACGCTTCGATTATGTCGCCCATTCAGACTGGGTGGGAATGGATGAGATTTCACCGTGGATGGCGCTGGCGGTGATCGCCTCGGAAGATCAGAAGTTTCCTGAGCACTGGGGCTTTGACGTGCATGCCATTCAGCAGGTGCTGGACAATGACGGCAGCGAACGGATGCGCGGCGCTTCAACGCTGTCTCAGCAGACGGCGAAGAATCTGTTCTTGTGGGATGGCCGCAGTTGGGTGCGCAAAGGGCTGGAGGCCGGGCTGACGGTGGGACTGGAAACGGTATGGACCAAACGCCGCATTCTGACGGTGTACCTGAATATTGCGGAATTCGGTAATGGAGTGTTTGGTGTGGAAGAGGCATCGCAGCGCTATTTCCACAAGCCTGCCAGTCGGCTGAGCATGGCGGAAGCCGCTTTGCTGGCGGCGGTGCTGCCGAATCCGATTCGCTTCCGCGCGGATGCACCGTCCGGCTACATTCGTCAGCGCCAGCAGTGGATTATGCGCCAGATGCGCCAGCTGGGCGGCGAGGGTTTTCTCAACCGTTACCAGCTGCACTGACGCGGTTAGTCTTCGTCAAAACCGGCTTCAAACAGCTCAATGACCGCGGCCAGCGCCTGGGTTTCCTGCGGGCCGCTGGCCTCGATTTCGATATGACCGCCTTTAGCGGAGTCGAGCATCAGTAGCGCAATCACGCTGCTGGCTTCGGCTTCGGTACCGGCCTCGTTACGCAGCAGCACTTCCGCATCAAAACTCTGCACCAGCTCAAATAGCTTCATCGCCGGGCGCGCATGCATACCCAGCTTATTTCGAATCTCAACGGTTTGCTTCACGGTCATGATTTGCGTTTTTCCAGGGTGCGATGACGGGACTGCACATTTTTACCGCGCGAACGGAAATAGTCTGCCAGCTGTTCGGCAATGTAGACCGAACGGTGCTTACCGCCGGTACAGCCAATCGCCACCGTCAGATAGCTGCGGTTATTGGTTTCCAGCATCGGCAGCCACAGCTCGAGATAGCTGCGCGTCTGGTAGATAAAGTTGTGCACTTCGGTGTGACGATCGAGGAAGGCCGCCACCGGACGATCGAGCCCGGTCATCGGACGCAGCTTCGGATCCCAGTGCGGGTTAGGCAGGAACCGCACGTCAAACACGTAATCGGCGTCGATCGGGATGCCGTGCTTGAAGCCGAAGGATTCAAACACCATGGTGAGTTCACGCTCACGCTTGCCCAGCAGGCGCGTGCGCAGCATTTCTGCCAGCTCATGCACCGACATCTCTGAGGTATCGATGATCAGATCGGCACGCGAGCGCAGCGGCTCCAGCAGATCGTTTTCCTCATCAATGGCGCTTTCCAGCGACAGATTTTTGCTGGAGAGCGGATGCAGGCGGCGCGTGTCGCTGTAGCGGCGGATCAGCGTATTGCGATCGGCGTCCAGAAACAGCAGCTGTGGCGAGAACGCTTCCGGCAGATTGTTCAGTGCCTGCTCAAACACCTCCGGTGATTCCGGCATGTTGCGCACGTCAATGCTAACCGCCGCTGAGATATTGCGCTCGGTTAAGGTGTTCGCCAGCTCCGGCAGCAGCACCACCGGCAGGTTATCGACACAGTAGAAGCCCATATCCTCAAGGGCGCGCAGCGCGACTGATTTTCCTGAGCCTGACCGACCGCTAACGATCATCAGCACCATCACATTTCTCCCGTGTTAAACCGGCACGCAGGCCGGTAAAAGTGTCTGTCGCTTAAGCGTGATCTTCCTGAGCTTCTGTAATGATGGCGTAGAGCTCTTCATCGCTCTGTGCCGCGCGCAAACGGCGGCAGACGGTTTTATCCGCCAGGCGTTTCGCCACCAGCGACAGGGTGTGCAGATGGGTTTTGCACTGGTCTGCGGGCACCAGCAGGGCAAACAGCAGGTCAACCGGCTGGTTGTCGACGGCGTCAAAGGCGATAGGCTGGTCGAGGCTGATAAACACGCCAACGGCGCGCAGCGTATCCTCCTCCAGCTTGCCGTGCGGGATGGCGATGCCGTTGCCAATGCCGGTACTGCCCATGCGTTCACGGGTCAGGATGGCTTCAAAAAGCGTCTGGTGCGGCAGATTGAGCTGCTTAGCGGCCAGCTCGCTGATAATTTCCAGCGCGCGCTTTTTACTCTGGCAGTGTACGCCGCTGCGGGTGCAGTCCAGCGAAAGGACCGCGCTCAATTCCAGTGTCAGATCGTTGTTCATCATCGTTTCACTTGCGTGTTCACATAGCCGTAAGGCACGTACCGGGACACCGCGAACGGGCAGGGCAGGTGACTGCAGGCGCTTGCGCAGATGACAAAACGGGGCGGTGACCCGCCCCATTTCTCCTCTGAGTGCTGAACCCGTCAGCACTCTGCAAGCGTGAAGGTTAGTGTTTTTTCAGTTTGTCTTTGTGTTTGGTCAGCTGACGGGCCAGCTTGTCAATCAGCCCGTCGATGGCCGCGTACATGTCTTCCGCTTCCGATGTGGCGTGCAGCTCCCCGCCGTTGACGTGCAGGGTTGCTTCCGCAATCTGCGTCACCTTCTCCACTTTCAGAACAATATAAACCTGATTGATACGATCAAAATAGTGTTCCAGTTTGGCAAATTTGTTATTTACAAATTCGCGCAGTGGGTCGGTTATCTCAACATTCAGTCCGGTAAGGTTTAGCTGCATAGGTCTTCCTTCTTGTTTCGGTCAAACCAGCTGCTTGCGCTGGTTTGATGGCGGTATAGATAAAGACTCGCGATACTTAGCAACCGTACGTCGCGCCACCATGATGCCCTGTTCAGATAACATGGAGGTCAGTTTGCTGTCGCTCAAGGGTTTTGCGGGATTTTCCGCGGAGATTAATTTTTTCACCAGTGCACGGATCGCCGTCGACGAGGCTTCGCCACCGCCTTCGGTGCTGACGTGACTGGAGAAAAAATACTTCAGTTCAAAAATGCCACGCGGGCTGTGCAAATACTTTTGCGTGGTGACGCGGGAAATGGTGGATTCATGCATATCCACGGCCTGGGCGATATCCGCCAGCACCATCGGACGCATATACTCTTCACCCTGTTCAAAAAACGCCTGCTGCTGTTCGACAATACAGCGCGTCACTTTCAGCAGCGTGTCGTTGCGGCTCTCCAGGCTCTTAATCAGCCAGCGGGCTTCCTGTAAGTTGCTGCGAATAAACTGACTGTCACTGTCATTACGCGCAGAACCGCCCATCGCGGCGTAATGCTGATTAATCTTCAGGCGCGGCAGGCTGTCAGCGTTCAGCTCCACCGTCCAGCGTGTGCCAGTCTTGCGCACCAGCACATCGGGAATCACGTACTCGGGCTCGCTGGTATTGATGGACTGCCCGGGGCGCGGATCGAGCGACTGAATCAGCAGCATCGCTTCCTTCAGCACCTCTTCTTTCAGCCGCGTAACGCGCATCAGGCTGCGGAAATCGTGGTTAGCCAGCAGGTCGAGATGCTCGCTGACGATCAGCCGTGCTTCGTTCAGCATCGGCATATCGGCCGCATACTGCGACAGCTGCACCAGCAGGCAGTCACGCAGATCGCGTGCGCCGACGCCCACCGGATCGAAACGCTGTACGCGCTTCAGCACCGCTTCCACCTCTTCCAGCGTCAGCTCTTCGTCACCAATACTGTCACAAATGTCCTGTAAGCTGACGGTGAGATAACCGGTATCGTCAATGGCATCGACGATGGAGGTAGCGATGGCGCGGTCGGTGTCGGTGAACGGCGTCAGTTCTACCTGCCACATCAGATAGTCCTGCAGCGACTGCGTGGTTTCACCCTGATACACCGGCAGCTCGTCGTCCTGGTAATCGGTGCCGGTGCCGGAGGGCGTACCGGCCGTGTAGATCTCGTCCCAGGTGGCATCGAGCGGCAGCTCTTCCGGCATCTCTTTCTGTTCGAGTGCCTCACGGGTATCTAACGCCTCGTTCTCCTGAAATTCGCGGGCGTCGACTTCATCGTGCAGATCGGTTTGTTCAAGCAGCGGATTGCTTTCCAGCGCCAGTTGCAGTTCCTGCTGGAGTTCAAGCGTAGAGAGTTGCAGCAAGCGGATTGCCTGCTGCAACTGGGGGGTCATCGCCAGCTGTTGGCTGAGCCTGAGTTGCAAACCTTGCTTCATAATCCGGCTAGAATTTCCTAAGCAAATGTCGGGTATGCCGACACCTTATCAGAGTCTGAACTCTTCGCCCAAATAAACCCGCTTAACCTGCTCATCTGCAAGAATTTCATCTGGCGTGCCGTGGGCAATCAGATGGCCCTGGCTGACGATATATGCGCGCTCACACACCGCGAGCGTTTCACGCACGTTGTGGTCGGTGATCAGCACGCCGAGGCCGCTGTCACGCAGGTGTTCGATGATCTTTTTGATATCGATAACGGAGATGGGGTCAACGCCGGCAAAAGGTTCATCCAGCAGGATAAACTTTGGATTGGCGGCCAGCGCACGGGCAATCTCGACGCGGCGACGTTCACCGCCCGACAGCGCCTGGCCCATGCTGTCGCGCAGATGGCCGATGTGGAACTCGTCCATCAGCTCATTGGCGCGATCCTGACGCTGCTCTTCCGTCAGGTCGTCACGCACCTGCAGTACCGCCATCAGGTTGTCGTAGACGCTCAGACGGCGAAAGATCGACGCTTCCTGCGGCAGATAACCGATGCCGCGCCGCGCGCGCGCATGCAGCGGCAGAATACTGATATCTTCTTCATCAATGATGATGCGGCCGGCATCACGCGGCACGATGCCGACCACCATGTAGAAAGTGGTGGTTTTACCGGCCCCGTTGGGGCCCAGCAGGCCGACAATCTCGCCGGATTTCACCTGCAGGCTGACATCTTCTACTACGCGACGGCCTTTGTAGGCTTTCGCCAGGTTTTCAGCGACTAATGTGGCCATAGCGATCAGTTACTCTTTTTGGGGCTCGCAGACGAACCGTTTTTATCCTGCAGCTGCGACGGCACCAGCACGGTGGTGACGCGCTTGCTCTGGCCCTGACTGTAGGCCTGCATTTTCTGCTCTTTCACCAGATAGGTGATGCGATCGCCTTTGATGTTGCTGTCCTGCTGCTCGATAAAGGCGTTGCCGGTCAGCTCGACGAAATCATTGGCCAGCTCATAGTGCAGTTTGGCGGCGTGACCCTGCACCGGTTTGCCGTTGTCCTGCATCTGATAAAAGGTAGCCGGATTGCCGTAGGCATCAACGATGGTTTTGTTGCTGTCGCCGCCCGGACGCGTTACCACCACTTTATCGGCGGTAATTTTGATGGTGCCCTGGGTCACGATCACGTTGCCGGTAAAGGTGGCGACGTTACCCTGCAAATCGAGCGCCTGGTTCACCGAGTCGATGTTAACCGGCTTGTCCGAATCGCCCGTTAACGCCAGCGCCGGCAGGCTGGTTGCCAGCAGCGCACTCACCAGCAGCAACTTAAGGCTATTTTTGTTCATTTTGAATTTCATAGGAGGTTTTGACCTTTTCAAGCAGCTCGGCATTCTTTGTCCGTAGGTTGCCGCGCATCTTCATGCCAGTGGAGTTAAAACTGCGGCCAAATAGGGTGACCTGATCGTCAGACGTCACATCCTGGCTGACCAGATTAACCTGAGCATTATCCGTGATGATGCGCTCAAGCTGGGAATCCTGCGTCAATGTGTGTACTTCAACGTGGCCATAAAGATACAGCATACGATCTTTCGTCAGCTTTGCCTTGTCAGCACGAACCGACCACGTGGGCACTTTGTTTTCGTCGTAAGTGGTCATCACCGGATTATCGAACCAGCTCACTTCTTCGGCCGAAAAGTAGGTCACTTTATCCGAGACCAGCTTATAGGCCAGCGCACCCGTCGGGTTATACACCACGGTGCTGGAGTTGGCGCTGGTGTAGGTCGGCGCCTGATCGTTGGTCGCCACCGGCGTGGCGCTGTCGTCCTGGTTGGTAAGATTCCAGCCGATCAGCACCAGGGCGATCAGCGCCAGAATCAGCGTTATCCAACGCCTGCTTTTACTCATACTGATTGCCCTTTGGCATCCTCAAATTTGTTCTGCGCCAGCAAAATCAGGTCGCATAGCTCACGTACTGCACCGCGACCGCCAGCAATGCGCGTCACGTAATGCGCGCGCGGCAGTAACACCGGATGCGCATCGGCGACGGCCACGCTCAGACCCGCCTGTGCCATTACCGGCCAGTCGATCAGGTCGTCACCAATATACGCGACCTGGTCTGCCGATAGTGACAGTTTATCCAGGAGTTCGCGCCAGGCCAAAAGCTTATCCGACTGTCCCTGGTAAAGATGCGTAATGCCGAGCGTTTTACAGCGATCTTCCAGCAGTTTAGCGCGACGGCCGGTAATAATAGCCACTTCGATGTCCGAGGTCAGCAGGCAGCGCACGCCGTAACCGTCGCGCACGTTAAAGGCCTTTAGCTCTTCACCGCTGTTGCCCATGTAAATCAGGCCGTCGGACATCACGCCGTCGACATCGCAAATCAGCAGGCGGATGTTGGCCGCCCGCGCCATCACGTCGGCGCTCACCGGGCCGTAGCAGGTGTCGACCATCGTGGTTTCAGCACTCATTGTTGTTTCCCGTTCAGACCACGCCAGCGCGCAGCATGTCATGCATATGTACCACACCGAGCAGGCGATCGTCATCGGCCACCAGCAGCGCAGTGATGTTTTTGTTTTGCATCAGATTAAGCGCGTCCACCGCCAGCAGGTTAGGGCGCACGCGAATCCCGCCGCGCGTCATCACATCCTGGATGCGGGCCGACTGGAAATCGATGCCCATATCGAAGATGCGGCGCAGGTCACCGTCCGTGAAAATCCCTTCGATTTTCATCAGGTCGTCGACAATCACCGTCAGGCCGAGGTTTTTGCGCGTGATTTCCAGCAGCGCGTCGCGCAGTGAGGCGTCACGGGTGACGTGGGGAATTTCATCGCCGCTGTGCATAATGTCGCTGACGTGCAGCAGCAGTTTGCGCCCCAGCGCGCCGCCCGGGTGCGACAGCGCGAAATCTTCCTGCGTGAAGCCGCGCGCTTCCAGCAGCGCCACCGCCAGCGCATCGCCCATCACCAGCGTGGCGGTGGTGCTGGAGGTCGGTGCCAGCCCGAGCGGACAGGCTTCCTGCGGTACTTTCACGCATAAATGCACATCGGCAGCCCGGCCCATGGCGCTCTCCGGACGGCTGGTCAGGCAAATCAGCTGCACTTTCTGCCGTTTGAGCACCGGGATCAGCGCGAGGATTTCGCCTGACTCGCCGCTGTTCGAGATGGCGATCACCACATCGTTGGTGCTGACCATGCCGAGATCGCCGTGGCTGGCTTCACCCGGGTGGACGAAGAACGCCGGCGTGCCGGTGCTGGCGAAGGTGGCGGCCATCTTCTTGCCGATATGGCCGGATTTGCCCATGCCCATCACCACCACTTTGCCACGGCAGGCAAAGATCATTTCGCAGGCGCGGCTGAAGTCGGCGTTAATATACTGATCGAGCTGTTCCAGCCCTTCGCGTTCAATGCGCAGTACCGCTTTACCTGCCTGCTGGAAGTCGAAATCCGGTTGCTGATGTGACATGGTCAGTCATCCTTAATAGCTTGCGATAAGCGTGGGGCTGAGCCACAGCCACAGCACCCACACGATAAATCCACCTAACAGCAGCGTGCCCGCTATGCGGCCGATGCGGCGCTTGCGCAGCAGGCACAGCAGGGCGAACAGCACGCTGACGCCCAGCATAATCCAGTAATCCCGCGCAAAGGCGTGCGTATCGATCGCGCCGGGATGCACCAGCGCCGGCAGGCCCAGCACAATCGCCAGATTGAAGATATTGGCGCCAATCAGGTTGCCGATGGCGATATCGTCTTCGCCTTTCAGCGCGCCGGCCAGCACCGTGGCCAGTTCCGGCAGGCTGGTACCGACAGCAATCAGCGTCAGTCCCATCACCAGTTCGCTAACGCCGAAGTAATCCGCAAACACCGTGGCGTTGTCGATCACCATGCGCGTCGACATCGGCAGAATAATCAGCGCCACCGCCAGCCAGAGAAACGCCACCGTGTTGCCGCTTTCGTCGCGCGGCAGCTCCGCCAGTTGTTCACGCGTCAGGGTGTCATTATTATCGCGCTCGGCCCGCCGGGCGATGCGGATCGCCACCAGCAGATAACCCAGCGCCAGCAGCAGCAGTGCCACGCCATCCAGCCGGCTGAGCTGGTTATCAAACAGCATGATGCCGCTGAGCAGTGAGACCAGCAGCAGCAGAGGGAGTTCGCGGCGAATCAGATTGGAGTGTACGGTTAAAGGGTGCAGCAGCGCAGCGCCACCCAGAATCAGCAGAATATTGGTGATGTTCGAGCCCAGCGCGGTACCCACGGCTAAATCCATCTGACCATGCTGTGCGGCAGAGAACGAGACGATCAGTTCCGGCAGTGAAGTGCCAATGCTCACCACCGTCATGCCAATGATCAACGGGGGAATGCCAAGGGATCGACACAGGATCGCGGCGCTGAACACCAGGCGGTCAGCTCCGTAAGCCAGTAAAATCAATCCGATAAACAGCAGGGCAGTGGCTACGAACATGAAAAATCCTTGATGGATAACGGTGCCGGCAAACCTTGTCCGACAGGTAAAAGCAGTGCGCGTGCGGAATCAGGCGCTGATTTTGACTGTCTGAGAGGCAAAAGTAAATTTTAAGGCCGTTTTCGCCACACCGGACGGGTAAGTTTCTGTAAAACTATCGTGCATTGTGGTTTACCAGGCTACCATCCACCACGTTAATTACGCCCGATCCGTTTAAAGAGGTAATGATGATCCAGCAGCAAACGAATCTGGTTGAGGTTCGTGGCGTCAGTTTTACGCGCGGCAATCGCACCATCTTCGACGACATTTCGCTGACCGTTCCGGCGGGCAAAGTCACGGCGATTATGGGCCCTTCCGGCATCGGTAAAACCACCCTGCTGCGCCTGATTGGCGGGCAGCTGCAGCCGGACAAAGGTGAGATCTGGTTTCGTGACCAGAACATTCCGACGCTGTCGCGCCGTAAGCTGTATGACGTGCGTAAAAAAATGAGCATGCTGTTCCAGTCCGGTGCGCTGTTCACCGACCTTAACGTCTATGAAAACGTTGCCTGGCCGCTGCGCGAACACACCCGGCTGCCAGCGGAATTGCTGCACAGCACGGTAATGATGAAGCTGGAAGCCGTCGGACTGCGCGGTGCAGCGCAGCTGATGCCAGCCGAACTCTCCGGCGGCATGGCGCGCCGGGCGGCGCTGGCGCGTGCAATTGCGCTGGAGCCGGAGCTGATCATGTTCGACGAACCCTTTGTCGGCCAGGATCCCATTACCATGGGCGTGCTGGTCAAGCTGATTGATGAGCTTAACCATTCGCTGGGCGTCACCTGCATTGTGGTTTCACACGATGTGCCGGAGGTCTTGAGCATTGCCGACCATGCCTATATTGTTGCCGGGCAAAAGATTATTGCTCAGGGTAGTGCGCCGCAGCTGAGGGAGAATCCCGATCCGCGCGTGCGCCAGTTTATTGAGGGTCATGCGGATGGTCCGGTGCCGTTCCGCTTCGCTGCCGGGGATTACCTCAGCGATCTGACCCGCACAGGGAGAAGCTAAACTGATGTGGCTACAGGCACTGGCGTCATTTGGGCGTCAGGGAATTAACACCTGTGCGGCCTTTGGCCGGGCGGGCTTAATGCTCTTCCATGCGCTGGTGGGTAAACCGGCGTTTCGTAAGCATGCGCCGCTGCTGGTGAAGCAGCTGTACAGCGTGGGCGTGCTGTCATTGCTGATCATTGTGGTCTCCGGCCTGTTCATTGGCATGGTGCTGGGGCTGCAGGGCTATCTGGTACTCACCACTTACAGCGCGGAAACCAGCCTGGGCATGCTGGTGGCGCTGTCGCTGCTGCGCGAACTGGGGCCGGTAGTCACCGCGCTGCTGTTTGCCGGGCGCGCCGGTTCGGCGCTCACTGCGGAAATTGGCCTGATGAAAGCCACTGAGCAGCTCTCCAGCATGGAGATGATGGCGGTTGATCCGCTGCGCCGCGTGGTCTCGCCGCGCTTCTGGGCCGGCTTTATCAGTATGCCGCTGCTGGCGCTGATCTTTACCGCGGTGGGCATTGCCGGTGGCGCGCTGGTCGGGGTGGCCTGGAAAGGCATCGACCCGGGCTTTTTCTGGTCGGCGATGCAGAACGCGGTGGATTTTCGTACCGATGTGATCAACTGCCTGATCAAGAGCGCGGTGTTTGCCATCACGGTGACCTGGATCGCGCTGTTCAATGGGTATGACGCCATCCCGACTTCGGAAGGGATCAGTCGCGCGACGACGCGTACCGTAGTCCATGCTTCGCTAGCGGTGCTTGGACTGGATTTTGTGCTGACGGCACTGATGTTTGGGAATTAATGCAATGCAAAGCAAAAAAAACGAAATCTGGGTTGGCGTGTTTATGCTGGCTGCGCTGCTGGCGCTACTGTTCCTCAGCCTGCGCGTCGCCGATCTTAAATCGCTGGGCACCGAGCCAACGTGGAAGCTATACGCCACCTTCGATAATATCGGCGGCCTGAAAGTCAGCTCGCCGGTGAAAATTGGCGGCGTGGTGATTGGCCGCGTCACCGACATTTCACTGGATGACAAAACGCTGTCGCCGCGCGTCACCATGGACATCAGCGAACAGTATGCCAATAAAATTCCTGACACCAGCTCGCTGGCGATTCGCACCCAGGGTCTGCTGGGTGAGCAATTCCTCGCGCTCAACTTAGGTTTTGACGATCCGGAGCTTGGCTCGGCGATGCTGAAAGATGGCGGCACGCTGCGGGATACCAAATCGGCGCTGGTGCTGGAAGACCTGATCGGCCAGTTCCTCTACAAGAGCGGCGACAACAAGGACAATGAGAAATCGTCGGGCGCCGCCAGCGCGAGTGCCCCGGCAGCACCTGCTACAACGGAATAACCCAGAGAGGTACAACACGATGTTAAAACGTTTCCTGATGGTGGCCCTGCTGGCCATCGCGCCGCTGGCGGCAAACGCAGCGGATGCCAACCAGAGCAATCCGTACAAAATGATGAACGAAGCGGCGGAGAAGACCTTTACCCGCCTGAAGAACGAACAGCCGAAGATTAAGCAGGATCCGAATTACCTGCGCGAAATCGTGCGCCAGGAGCTGCTGCCGTACGTGCAGATTAAATACGCGGGGGCGCTGGTACTGGGCCGTTACTACCGCGAAGCCACACCGGCGCAGCGCGACGCCTACTTTGCCGCGTTCGGGGATTACCTGGCGCAGGCTTATGGTCAGGCGCTGGCGTTGTACCACGGCCAGACTTACCAGATTCAGCCTGAGCAGCCGATTGGCGATGCCAATATCGTGGCGATTCGCGTCACCATCATCGATCCCAACGGTCGTCCGCCGGTGCGCCTTGATTTCCAGTGGCGCAAGAACAGCCAGACCGGCAACTGGCAGGCTTATGACATGATTGCCGAAGGCATCAGCATGATCACCACCAAACAGAATGAGTGGAGCGATCTGCTGCGCACCAAAGGCATCGACGGCCTGACTGCGCAGCTGAAAACCTATGCCGCGCAGCCTATCACCCTGGACAAGCAGCAATAATGAGCGAACCGTTACGCTGGCAGCGCACTGCCAGCACGCTGGCCCTGAGCGGCAAACTGGACCGCGATACGCTGCTGGCGCTGTGGCAGGCGCGTGACAGCGCCATGGCCGGTATCACCACGATTGACGTGGCGGCGCTCGATCGGGTTGATTCTGCCGGGCTGGCGCTGCTGGTGCATCTGCGCGAAATCGCGCGGGCGCAGGGCACAACGCCGCTTTTCAGTGGTATCACCGATAAGCTCGACTCGTTAATCAAGCTGTACAACCTGCAGCAGATTATTGTTTCTGCGGAACAAATCGCCTGATTAACGGCGCTGCTGACAAAGCCCCTGATTTTTTCAGGGGCTTTTGCGTATTTAAGAGTCAGGCGCTTTCCTCTAAGATATCCGCCTTATTATTATCAAGTGAAGCAATGAGCGATGGAAAATAGTGAAGTTCAGGCCGTGCTAATGCAGGCGCTGCCGTTAGAAGAAGTACATGTTCTCAGCAACGATGGCAGCCATTTCCAGGTCATTGCCGTGGGCGAAATGTTTGGCGAGCTGAGCCGCGTAAAGAAACAGCAGGCTGTGTACGCGCCGCTGATGGAATACATTGCGGATAACCGTATTCATGCGGTGTCCATCAAGACTTATACCCCAGCCGAGTGGGCGCGCGACCGTAAACTCAACGGTTTCTAAGCGCCACTCTGGCTGTTTTGTTGATAGATAATTGAGAGCCGTGTTAATGGACAAATTTCGTGTGCAAGGCCCCACCCGTTTAAGCGGTGAAGTGACCATTTCCGGGGCGAAGAATGCTGCGCTGCCGATTCTGTTTGCTGCGCTGCTGGCTGAAGAGCCGGTAGAGATTCAGAACGTGCCGAAGCTGCGTGACATCGATACCACCATGAAGCTGCTGAGCCTGCTCGGTGCGCGCGTGGAACGCAATGGTTCGGTCCACGTTGATGCGCGCGAAGTTAATGTCTTCAGTGCGCCGTACGATCTGGTGAAAACCATGCGCGCCTCCATCTGGGCGCTGGGGCCGCTGGTGGCGCGTTTTGGCCAGGGCCAGGTTTCTCTGCCGGGCGGCTGTGCGATTGGTGCGCGTCCGGTCGATCTGCACATTACCGGCCTGGAGCAGCTGGGTGCCGAGATCAAACTGGAAGAGGGCTATGTTAAAGCCTCTGTGGATGGCCGCCTGAAGGGCGCGCACATTGTGATGGATAAGGTCAGCGTGGGCGCGACCGTGACCATCATGAGCGCCGCAACGCTGGCGACGGGCACCACCATCATTGAAAACGCGGCGCGTGAGCCGGAGATTGTCGACACGGCAAACTTCCTTAACACGCTGGGCGCGAAAATCAGCGGCGCCGGCACCGACAAGATCACCATTGAGGGCGTTGAGCGCCTCGGCGGCGGTGTCTATCGTGTGCTGCCGGACCGTATCGAAACCGGCACCTTTCTCGTGGCCGGCGCTATCTCGCGCGGCAAAGTGGTGTGCCGCAATGCGCAGCCAGACACGCTGGACGCCGTGCTGGCGAAACTGCGTGACGCGGGTGCGGAGATTGAAGTCGGCGAAGACTGGGTGAGCCTGGATATGCACGGCAAGCGTCCGAAAGCGGTTAACATCCGTACCGCACCGCACCCGGGTTTCCCGACCGACATGCAGGCGCAGTTTACGTTGCTCAACCTGGTGGCTGAAGGCACCGGCGTCATTACCGAGACCATCTTCGAAAACCGCTTCATGCACATCCCGGAGCTGATTCGTATGGGTGCGCACGCCGAAATCGAAAGCAACACCGCTATCTGTCACGGTGTTGAAACCTTGTCCGGCGCGCAGGTGATGGCGACCGATCTGCGTGCGTCAGCCAGTCTGGTACTGGCAGGCTGCATTGCAGAAGGTGCGACGCTGGTGGATCGTATCTACCACATCGATCGTGGCTACGAGCACATTGAAGACAAGCTGAAAGCGTTAGGCGCCAACATCGAGCGCGTCAGCGGCGAGTAATCCTTTGTCCTGATTGCCAGGCATGAAAACCAGTCACGACAGCGTGGCTGGTTTTTTTTTGCTTTACCCGCGTGAGACGATCTTTTTCAGATCCTGGGGCGATCGAATGCGCTTTTTACGATCCAGCAGACGCTGTGTGACCGGATCAAAATAGCGGCTGGGCCAGATCTCGGAAGGATGGACCTTTAGCGCCGTGGCGATCAGCCATTCACCTTTAGGCCAGGGGCGTGACAGCGCGTTGGCCAGCGTCGATGAACTGAGGCCAGATTGACGTGACAGGGCGGCCAGTGACGTACCGCGCTTGCGCAGGGCCGCAATGATATCTGCTGGATGCCAGTCTTCTCTCCTTGCATGCATAACTCTCTTCTCCGTGTCCGTGTTAGTGCTCCATCTCTGCAGCGCTGTGGCTCTCCTGCGCAGAGATAACTGGAAAAATCCGGATTTTTATAGCAAATAATTTCCATATGTTTCCAGTAATTGTTTTGCCTGTGCACGAAACTGCGCAGTTTTTCGCAAAAATGCTGCAAGGGAATGTAATCAGACCGGCAGAGCAGGGGGGAGAAATAAAAACGGGGCCGGACGGCCCCGTAGCAGGTCAGAAATCGCGCTGCACCGACATGTGTGCCAGCGCTTCCAGCGCGCTGCGCCACGGCGTTTCTGGCAGTGCCTGTAGCGCGGCGATGGCTTTATCCGCCTCTTCTTCGGCGCGTTTGCGCGTCCATTCCAGCGAACCGGTTTGCTGCATTGCCGCCAGCACCGGCTCCAGCAGATGACGGCCATTACCCTCTTCGATCGC
Organism: Pantoea sp. SGAir0418; assembly: GCF_043529865.1. Lineage (NCBI taxonomy): Bacteria > Pseudomonadati > Pseudomonadota > Gammaproteobacteria > Enterobacterales > Erwiniaceae > Pantoea > Pantoea sp. SGAir0418. Next base: position 3,516,061 of record NZ_CP027911.1, on the reverse strand, counting down.
CTTGCGGATCATCTGCGCCTGCTCGGGCGTGCCGTTGTGCATGGCGTGCAGCAGCGGCAGCGTCGGCTTACCTTCGCTCAGATCGTCACCGGTATTTTTGCCCAGCGTCTCGCCGTCGGCGCTGTAATCCAGCAGATCGTCGATCAGCTGAAACGCCGTACCGAGATAGCGGCCATAATCCTGCAGCGCTTTCTCCTGCGCTGGCGTGGCCTCCGCGAGGATCGCCGAAGCCTGCGAAGCGGCTTCAAACAGGCGGGCGGTTTTGCTGTAGATCACCCGCATGTAGCTCTCTTCGGTGATATCCGGATCGTTGCAGTTCATCAGCTGCAGCACTTCCCCTTCGGCGATCACGTTCACCGCTTCGGACATCAGTGCGAGGATCTTCAGCGATCCCATGCTGGTCATCATCTGAAAGGCGCGGGTATAGATAAAATCCCCGACCAGCACGCTCGCCGCATTGCCGAACGCGGCGTTAGCGGTGGCTTTGCCACGGCGCATATCGGATTCATCCACCACATCATCGTGCAGCAGCGTCGCCGTGTGGATAAATTCGATCAGCGCCGCATTGGTCACATGCAGCGATCCCTGATAATTCAGCGCGCGTGCTGACAGCACCGCGATCATCGGACGGATGCGTTTGCCTCCCCCGCTGATGATGTAATAGCCCAACTGGTTAATCAGTGAGACATCTGAATTCAGCTGGTCGAGGATGGTCTGGTTGACGGCCGCCATGTCCTGCGCGGTTAATTCGTTAATCTGTTCTAAGTTCATTCGTCTGTTCAGCTTTGACTCGTTTTCTGCATGGTAAGCGCTTTTACCCAGCGTGAGTTCAGGTAATCTGTTACTGATTGTACTTGAAAAATCGGGTTGAGAAACGTTTGCATTCGTCCTGCGCTTTTTTTCTGCAAGAGAGTGCAAAGTGCACTTGTCTTCTGCTGGAGTTTTGCGTAGAATTCGCGCCCTATTGTGAATATTTATCGCGCCGCCTGATGAACAGAAAGGCATGCGCAGAAGCGGAGTTTTATATGTACGCGGTTTTCCAAAGTGGTGGTAAACAACACCGAGTAAGCGAAGGTCAGACCGTTCGCCTGGAAAAGCTGGACATCGCAACCGGTGAAACCATCGAGTTCGACCAGGTTCTGATGATTGCAAATGGCGAAGACGTGAAAATCGGCGCGCCACTGGTTTCAGGCGGTGTGATCAAGGCAGAAGTTGTTGCTCACGGTCGTGGCGAGAAAATTAAAATCGTTAAGTTTCGTCGTCGTAAACACTACCGTAAGCAAGCTGGTCACCGTCAGTGGTTCACTGATGTGAAAATCACTGTGATCAGCGCGTAAGAGGAGATCTGACAAATGGCACATAAAAAGGCTGGTGGCTCGACTCGTAACGGTCGCGACTCCAATGCAAAACGTCTGGGTGTTAAGCGTTTCGGTGGTGAATCTGTTCTGGCAGGTAGCATCATCGTTCGTCAGCGTGGTACCAAATTCCACGCCGGTAACAACGTAGGTTGTGGTCGTGACCACACTCTGTTTGCTACCGCAGACGGCAAAGTTAAATTCGAAGTTAAAGGTCCTAACAACCGTAAATACATCAGCATCGTTGCTGAGTAAGGTTGTTGTGCCGCAGACGATTAACGTCTGAACACACGAATGGAAGGCCCCGCAGCTTTGCGGGGCTTTTTACATTCTGCCGCAGGTTACGGCAATCACGCTGACCTTGCGCCTCAGTTTGCTGTACACTTTATGTACACATGGCTTTGCCAATCCTGTATTATCCGCCGCCGGTCAGCGCAGAAGACCCTGGCGGACCCGTTTGTCGCCCGCAGCGTGGCGCAAACGACAGTGTGACGGAGATAAAAAATGAAGTTTGTTGATGAAGCGACGATCCTGGTGGTCGCGGGTGATGGTGGCAACGGTTGCGTCAGCTTCCGCCGCGAGAAGTACATTCCCAAAGGGGGACCGGACGGCGGTGACGGCGGTGACGGCGGTGATGTTTACCTGCTGGCGGATGAAAACCTCAACACCCTGATCGATTATCGTTTCGAAAAATCTTTCCGCGCCGAACGCGGCCAGAATGGCCAGAGCCGTGACTGTACCGGTAAACGCGGTAAAGACATCATTGTTAAAGTGCCGGTCGGTACGCGCGTGATCGATCAGGGCACGGGCGAAACGCTGGGCGACATGACGCGCCATGAGCAGAAGCTGATGGTGGCGAAGGGTGGCTGGCACGGTCTGGGCAACACCCGCTTCAAATCGTCCGTGAACCGTACGCCGCGTCAGAAAACCATGGGCACGCCAGGTGAGAAGCGCGACCTGCAGCTGGAACTGATGCTGCTGGCAGACGTGGGGATGCTGGGTCTGCCTAACGCTGGTAAATCGACCTTTATCCGCGCGGTATCAGCGGCGAAGCCAAAAGTGGCGGATTATCCGTTCACTACCTTAGTGCCAAGCCTCGGCGTGGTACGTATGGACAGCGAAAAGAGCTTCGTGGTCGCCGACATTCCCGGCCTGATTGAAGGCGCAGCGGAAGGCGCGGGTCTCGGAATTCGCTTCCTCAAGCATCTGGAGCGCTGCCGTGTGCTGCTGCACCTCATCGACATCGCGCCAATCGACGAATCCGATCCGGTAGAGAACGCCCGCATCATTCTCGGCGAGCTGGAGAAATACAGCGACAATCTGTACCAGAAACCGCGCTGGCTGGTATTCAATAAAACCGACCTGCTGAGCCGTGAAGAGGCGGAAAGCCGCGCTAAAGCGATTGCCGAAGCGCTGGGCTGGGATGAGAAATACTATCTGATCTCCGCTGCCAGCCGTGATGGTGTCAATGAGCTGTGCTGGGATGTGATGAGCTTTATCATCGCGAATCCAAAAGAAGCGGAAGAAGAAGCGAAGCAGCCAGAGAAAGTGGCCTTCATGTGGGATGATTACCACCGTGAAGCGCTGGAAAATGCTCAGGAAGTGGAAGAAGACGAAGACTGGGATGACGACTGGGATGAAGACGACGACGAAGGCGTCGAGATCATTTATCAGCGTTGATGTCAGCGAAAAAAGCGGCCAGATGGCCGCTTTTTTTATTGCTGTTTAGCGCCGAGCACCAGCCCGCACCATCATCCCTCTCCCCGCAGGAGAGCACCAGCCCGCACCATCATTCCCTCTCCCCGTGGGAGAGAGCACCAGCCCGCACCATCATCCCTCTCCCTGTGGGAGAGAGCACCAGCCCGCACAAACATTCCCTCTCCCCGTGGGAGAGAGCACCAGCCCGCACCATCATCCCTCTCCCTGTGGGAGAGAGCACCAGCCCGCACAAACATTCCCTCTCCCCGCAGGAGAAAGCACCAGCCCGCACAAACATTCCCTCTCCCCGCAGGAGAAAGCACCAGGCCGCACCATCATTCCCTCTCCCCGTGGGAGAGGGCAGGGTGAGGGCATCAGGCCGCAGAGGAGCCAAACCTACCCCAGCACCGCCACCGTCAGCCGCGAACTGCAACACAGCTGATCGCGACCATTGCGTATCTCAATCTGCCAGCTCTGATTGCGCGCGCCAAGATGCAGCGGACGACAAACACCGCGCACCTCGCCGCTGCTCACCGCCCGATGATGGCTGGCGCTCACCTCAATGCCCACCACGCTTTTACCTTCTTCCACGCTCAGGTAACCGGCAATGGAGCCCATCGACTCCGCCAGCACCACCGACGCGCCGCCGTGCAGCAGACCAAACGGCTGCTGCGTGCGGCTGTCTACCGGCATGGTGGCCTCCAGATAATCGTCACCGATCGCGGTAAACACGATGCCCAGATGCGCCACCAGCGAGTTATCGCCCAGCTGATTCAGCGTGGCGAGATCCACCGTACGTTTCCAGATTGCCATGCCTCAGGCTCCCAGCGTTGCGCCACCGTCCACGACAATATCCTGCAGCACCACGTGGCTGGCAAGATCCGAGGCCAAAAACAGGATGTTGTTCACGATCTCCTGCGGCTGGGCGATCTTACGCAGCGGGATCCCCAGTTTGTACTGATCCGGGAAACCGTTGATCATCTCCTGCTCGGCTTCCGGCGTATGCCACAGGCTGCGCTGCATATCGGTATCGGTTGATCCCGGTGAGACAATATTGCAGCGCACGCCATACGGTGCCATCTCAAGGCCAACCGTCTGGCACAGGCTGCGCAGTGCTGCTTTGGACGCGCCATAGGCTGACATGCCAAGGCGCGGGGCGTGCGCGGCGTTAGAGGCGATGGTGACAATCGCGCCAGCGCGCTGCTGGCGGAAGACCGGCAGCGTCTGCTGGAACAGGTTAAACGCGCCGCCGGCGTTCACGGCGAGGCACGCCTGCCAGTCGGCGAAAGACAGCGCATCGGTGCTGCCGATGCGCAGAATGCCTGCGCCGTTCACCAGGATATCCAGCCGCGGCTGGCTGGCCAGCAGTGACTGACAGCAATCGCGCACCGCAGCACTGTCGGCGACGTCCAGCTGGCAGGTGGCAAACGGATAGTCATCCTGGCCAAAGTGCAAATCAAAACCGGTCACCTGCGCACCGGCCTGATGGAACGCCAGCGCGGTGTGGTAGCCGATGCCTTTACCGGCACCGGTCACCCAGACAATTTTTCCGCTGAAATCAAAACAGGCACTCATTATGCTGGCACCCGTGACAGCAGCGCCCACCAGCCATCAATGCTGGGGTTTTTCGCCAGGCTGATGAAGTCGATATCGCTGTGCACCTGACGCCAGCGCGCCGCCAGCGCCATCACGCGCACCGAATCCAGCCCATAATCGATCAGGTTTTCATCATCTTCCGGCACGTCATCATCTTCCAGCAGCGGCAGAATCAGCGCGCGTAGCGCGTCCTTGCTCTGTGGCAGCGGCATCAGGTCGGCGGTCATCACCACCTTGCCACTGCGGCCTGCGGTGTAGGTCAGCGCCATCATATGCTCGTCGCGCGAGAAGTCGGCCAGCGCATCGGCCACCATGAACGGCTGGATGTTACGCATGAAGGCGTCGGTGGCGGTGGTCAGGCAGCCGATGTGGGCATACACGCCAGTAATGATCAGCTGATCGCGGCCCATTTCCTGCAGGATAGACTCCAGCGGCGAGCGCACGAACGCGCTGTAACGCCATTTAGTCAGCACCTGATCGTCCTGATCCGGTGCCAGCGCGTCGACGATCTTCTGCTGATCCGGATGTTTGTTCAGCCCCGGTCCCCACATATCATTCAGCAGCGCGCGATCCTCATCGCTTTGCTGGTTGGGCTGGGCGGTATAGAACACCGGAATGCCCTGCGCTTTACAGTAAGCGCGCAGGCGGGAAATGTTCTCCACCACCTGATTCACCAGCGGGCTGTCTTCGCCCCAGAAGTTGAGGAAATAGGCCTGCATATCGTGAATCAGCAGCGCCGCGCGCTGCGGCTCCAGCGCCCATTGTACTTTGTTAGCCGGCAGCTCAGTGGCGGCGGGCAGCGCATAAGACGTCAGTTTTGGAATAGCCATTACAATCTCCGGAAAAAATCAGGCTTGCGTCTACTCAGCAAGCTGTTGGCGTAAACGTTTTTTATCCACTTTGCCTACCGGGGTCAGCGGCAGGGCGTCGACGCAGGTAATGCGGTCGGGAAGTTTGAATTCGGCAATGCCCAGCTCGCGCAGATGGCGGCGCAGCGCGACCGGTTTCACCGGCTGGCGCGCCACAATGAAGGCACAGCTCTTTTCACCCATCAGCTCGTCATGCATGGACACCAGCGCGGCGTGGATCACATCCGGATGGCGCAGCAGCAGGTTTTCGATCTCTTCTGCGGCGATCTTCTCGCCACCGCGGTTGATCTGATCCTTTTCGCGTCCCTGTACGGTGATGTAACCCTGAGCGTTGATCTCAATCAGATCGCCTGAGCAGTAAAAACCGTTGGCGTCGAAGCTGGCGGCATTGTGCTCCGGGCTGTTGTAGTAGCCCCGGAAGGTGTAAGGGCCGCGCGTCATCAGGCGACCCACCTGGCCTGGCGGCAGCGGATTGCCGTTCTCGTCGGCCACCCACACTTCGTCATCTTCCGAAATCGGACGCCCCTGGGTAGTCAGAATGGTTTGCTCGTCATCGCCGAAGCGCGTGTAGTTAACCAGCCCTTCCGCCATGCCAAACACCTGCTGCAGCTGGCAGCCGATTTCACGCTGAATGCGTGCGGCCAGCGTTTCTCCCAGTTTGGCTCCGCCCACCTGAATGCGCTGCAGCGAGGCCAGCGCTGTGTTGCTGCCCCACTCCTGAATTGCCTGCAACCACAGGCTGACCGCCGGCGGCACCAGTCCGGTATCGGTCACCTGGTGCTGCTCAATCAGCGGGAAACAGAGCGTGGCGCTGGGATCCGCGGCGAGAATCACCTGGCCACCGGCATAGAACACCCCGAGCGAACCGGGGGAACTCATGGCGAAGTTATGCGGCGCGGGCAGGGCGATCAGATAGCGCGTGTCGGCGTTGATGTGACAAATCTCGTCGCTGGCGCGGATGCTGTAGTAGTAGTCGTTGTGGGTGCGCGGAATCAGCTTCGGCGTGCCGGTGCTGCCGCCGGAGAGCTGGAAAAACGCCACTTCATCGGCGGCCGTCGGTGTCGCGATAAAATCGCCAGCCGCTTCATCCTGCAGCGACGCCAGCGTATTTTCCGCCTGCGCGTCGTTACGCAGGATCACCTGCTGCAGCGTGGGCTGCGCCTCGCACAGCGTGGCGATGAAGTCGTCGCTGGCAAACAGCGCGTGCTGGCGATCGGCGATCAGCAGTTTCGGTGCAATCTGCTGCGCATAGGCCAGCAGTTCAGTGCGCTGATGGCTGAACAGCGCGTACACCGGGACCACGCCCAGCTTAAACAGGGCAAACAGCGTAACGTAAAAATCGGCCACGTTGCCGAGCTGCACCAGCGCCGTGTCACCGCGCTGTAAACCGCGCCGCTGCAGCGCCGCCGCCAGATTATCACTGCGCTGCGCCAGCTGGCGGTAGCTGAGCTGTAAAGGGCCATCGATCACGGCGATAGCGTCGTTTTCGCGATGGCGGTCGATGATGTCGGTCAGCGGCACGTCGATCCAGTAGCCTTTTTCGCGGTAGCGCGCGGCCAGATGTGCCGGCCAGCGGCTGAAGGGAATGCTCATGCTTGTTCCTTTATTGCAGTCCAAAAGCGCGCAACATGGTGTCCAGCTTCACACCCGTTTCACGCCATTCTGATTCCGGTTGCGAGTCGGCGACGATGCCAGCGCCGGCAAACAGCCGCACGCGCGTGCCGTTTACCGTTCCGCAGCGAATGGTCACCACCCATTCGCCGTTGCCTTCGCTGTCGCACCAGCCGACGATGCCGCCAAACAGCTGGCGATCAAAGGGTTCGAGCTGCTGAATCAGCTGCTGCGCGCGGGCGTGCGGGAAGCCGCTCAGGGCAGGGGTTGGGTGCAGCAGCGCAGCCAGCGACAGCGCGTTTTCGCGCTCATCCTGCACTTCGCCATCGATTTGCGTCGCCAGATGCCACAGCGTGGCGGTGGTGATCAGCGACGGCACGGTAGGCACTGACAGCAGGCGGCTACGCGGCTGCAGCGTGCTGCGCATCGCGTCGGTCACCAGCTGATGTTCGTGGCGATCTTTGGCTGACGCCATCAGGGTGTTACCTGCCGCGCGATCGGCGCTGACGTCGTCATGATGGCGGCGTGCCGAGCCGGCCAGCGGGCAGGAGGAGAAATCGCGCCCCTGTTTACGCAGCATCAGTTCCGGGCTGGCGCCCACCAGCGCACCGCCTTCCGCCAGCGGCAGATGGAAATGGTAGCTATTGGGATTTTGCGCGATCACGCGCTGCATCAGCGCGGCGGTATCCACCGGCTGCTCCGTGACGATATCCATCAGGCGCGACAGCACCACTTTGTCCGGATCGCCGCGCTGGATGGTGGCAACGGCGTCGGCCACCATGCGGGTAAATACCGCGTGATCCGGCACTGCCGTCCGCCGCCGCACTGCCGGCAGATCGCTCTGCTGCACCGGCAGCGCCTGTTGCAGGTCGGCGCGATTAAAGCTCTGCCAGGATTCGGGTATGAACAGCGACGCTGGCTGGCTGACGTCAAACGGAATCGCGCCCACCAGCAGCGGATTGGCAATCCCCTGCTTTTTCGCCGCGGCAAAGTGCTGGCGCAGCTGCTGTTGAAAGTCGCCCTGCAGCAGCGCGGCATCGCCCACCGGCGTGTTGATCGTGGTATAGCAGCCCTGGGTGGCCAGGCTGCGCCATGGCGAGGTGAAAAGGAAACCGCGGCACAGCGCGGAAAAATCCTTCAGCCAGGCATTTTCAAACGTGGAGCTTTCCACCATAATTTTCACCTATAAATGATAAGATTATTAAGAATGATTATCATTTTTATTATGGCTCTGTAACCTACGTCGAAAGGGGCAAAGAGTCAATCCATTCGCGGGATTTACCGTGCTGTCAGACGTAAGCGGCGGCTGACGCCGGGCCAGGCATTAAGCTAAAAGGTGGATCAAAACTTATGAATAAATGCGGTTTATGGGGCATGGCTGTCCTGTTGTTCATTTTCCAGTCACTGTCATGGACAGCGCGGGCCGACCAGGGATGGCCGCGCAGCGTACAGGGCGCGACCAGAACGGTAACGCTTAACCAGGCACCGCAGCGCATTGTCTCCACCAGCGTCACGCTGACCGGCTCGCTGCTGGCGATTGACGCGCCGGTCATCGCCTCAGGCGCGACCGCACCGAAAAGCCGCCTGGCCGACGATCAGGGCTTCTTCCGTCAGTGGGGCGAGGTGGCAAAACAGCGCCACGTTAAGCGGCTGTACATTGGTGAGCCGAGCGCCGAGGCGATTGCGGCGCAAGCCCCGGATCTGATCATCGTCAGCGCCACCGGTAATGACTCCGCCCTGAAGCTGGTCAGTCAGCTGTCCGCCATTGCCCCCACGCTGGTGGTCAACTACGACGATAAGAGCTGGCAGGATGTGGTTACGCTGCTGGGGCAGGCCACCGGCCATGAAGCACAGGCGGCGCAGCGCGTAAAAGAGTTCGACGATCGCGAAGCGGCGCTGAAGCAGGCCATTACGCTGCCGCCGCAGCCGGTCTCCGCGATGGTATGGAACGGTGATGGCCGGGCAGTGAATCTGTGGACCGCCGCATCGGCGCAGGGCAAACTGCTGCAGCAGCTCGGTTTTACCCTGGCGCAGCCGCCGGCCGGCACGCAACAGGGGCACAGCATGGGCCAGCGCAAAGACATTATTCAGCTCTCGGGCGAGAATCTCGCCGCCAGCCTGACCGGTCACAGCTTCCTGCTGTTTGCCGGCGATGACAAAACCGCGCAGTCAGTGCTGAGCAACCCGTTCCTGGCACAAAACGCGGCGGTGCGCGATAAGCAGGTCTATGCGCTGGGCATCGACACCTTCCGCCTGGATTACTACAGCGCCAGCAATCTGCTGACGCGTCTGCATCAGCTGTTCGTCAAATCATGATGTTTGCTGCGCCAGCACGGGCGCGGGCGCCTGATAGCGCCGCAATCCTTTCATCACCAGCCACATCATGACGCCAAGCAGTGTCGCGGCACAGCCAAACGCCGCGGCAGCCTGCGCCGGTAACAGCCACGAACCGAGGGCACCAATCAGCGCGGCGCCGAGGGCATCGCCGCACACGTTCTGCGCCGTCCACAGGCTGTTGATGCGGCCCAGCAGATGATCCGGCGTCAGCAGCTGAATCATCGCGTATTGCACCAGGCTGTTGATGGCACTGAAATAGCCGAAGCCCGCCAGACACAGCAGCGCCAGCCACAGCGTCGGCATCAGGCTGAACAGGCCCAGGGCGACGAAACCGGCCACGGCACTGCCCAGCACCAGCCGCCCAGGGCGCGCCGCCTGTTTCAGCCTGCCGCTGGTAAATGCACCCACGGCGGCACCGAGCGGCACGGCGGCGTACAGCATACCGAGCTGGTCGGCGCTGACTGACCAGTGCGGTGCCAGCGCCGGGTACAGCACGCGGATGGCGCTGGCCAGCGTTACCAGCGCACCGGTCAGCGCCACCATGCCGACCAGCGGGCTGGCGAACAGGAATTGCACGCCGGTTGCCAGCGCCCGCAACGGATGCTCGCGCGGCTGCGGAGGCGGGGGCAGCGCAGGCAGCTTTAGCAGCGTCAGTACCGTCAGCAGCGTGCCGAAGGCGGTCAGTCCGTAATTCCACAGCACGCCGCCGTGCGCGATCACCACACCAGCAATTGCCGGCGATAAAATCGAGCCGAAGCGCACCGTCAGCATGGTAATGGCACCGGCCTGCATGATGTTTTCGCGCCCCACCAGCGCTGGCGTAGCGGCCAGCAGCGCCGTGACGCCAATCGCACCAAAAAAGCCGTCCCACAAGCCCAGCAGATAGACCGCCAGCAGCGAAGGCGCGGGCAGCGCGGCATTTATCGCCAGCGCGACAAAGCCCAGCCCGCAGGTGGTGCGGGCAAGCAGGATCAACGTCTTACGCTCATAGCGATCGGCCAGCACGCCGCCGGTCAGCAGGCCAGTAAACATGCCGGCAGCGGACAGTGTGACGGCGAGGCCCACCAGCAGCGGGGAATGGGTCATCTGCTGAATCTGCACCGGCACGGCAACGGCCAGCATACCGAGCGCCACAATCGAGATAAAACGCGCAATAAACACCGCGCGAAACGCCGCGTGGGTTTTCAGCAATGAGAGATCGATAAAGTGAGAGGGTTTGTTCATTGTTTCGCCTTTTTGCACCAATTTTCCTCATCATCCGCGAGGCGACTCATGGTAACATAGGCAAACGCGAGTAATAACGATAACAAATATCATTATCACATTACGTTGCACCGCAACGACGTCGAACAGTGAAGGTTTAGAACGCTATGCGCCAGATCCGTGCATTAGCAGGCTCAGGGATTCTGCTTTTGCTCCTCATGGCGCTCAGTCTGATGCTGGGTGCCAAATCAATACCGCTTTCCGATGTGTATCACGCTCTCACCGCTTCCTGCTCCAGCGCGGAGTGCATCATCGTGCGCGATGCGCGCCTGCCGCGCACGCTGGCCGGTCTGCTGGCGGGTGTGGCGCTGGGGCTGGCTGGCGCGCTGATGCAGAGCCTGACGCGTAATCCGCTGGCCGAGCCGGGCATTCTGGGCGTGAACGCCGGTGCCGGTTTTGCCATCGTGCTCGGCATCGCGCTGCTGGGGGCGGACTCCCCGCTGCAGTGGCTGACGCTGGCCTTCAGCGGTGCACTGCTGGCGGCGCTGCTGATGACGGTGATTGGCGCGATGGGCGGCGGGCGCGTCAATCCGGTGCGTCTGACGCTGGCAGGCGTGGCGCTGGCGGCGGTGCTGGAGGGCTTAACCTCCGGCCTGTCGCTGCTCAATCCGGACATTTACGATCACCTGCGCTTCTGGCAGAGCGGCTCGCTGGATATCCGCGATTTCAGCGTGTTGCGCACCCTGAGCCCGGCGGTGCTGGCCGGTGCGGCGCTGGCGCTGGGGCTGGCGCAGTCGCTGAACAGCCTGAGCATGGGCGGTGATATGGCGGCGGCGCTGGGCACGCGCGTGGTGCGCACCCAACTGCTGGGCCTGCTGGCGATTGCCTTACTGAGCGGCGCGGCGACCGCCGCCGTCGGGCCGATCGCTTTTATCGGCCTGATGACGCCGCATTTTGCCCGCTGGCTGGTGGGCAACGATCACCGCTGGCTGCTGCCAGCGACGGCGCTGATCACCCCGGCGCTGCTGCTGGCGGCGGATATTCTGGGGCGGATAATGGTGGCGGGCGAACTGCGCGTCTCAATTGTGACCGCCATCCTTGGCGCGCCGATGCTGATTTTGCTGGTGCGGCGCCAGCGCGGGCGAGGTGGATTATGACGCGGCGTGCCTGGTTGCATGGCGGCTGGCTGCTAGTAGCGTGTGCGCTGCTGACGTGGCTGGCGCTGACGCGCGGTGCGCTGCCGATTACGGCGGAGCAGGTGTGGCAGGCGCTGCGCGGGCAGGGAGCGGCTAATGTGCAGCTGATTGTGGTGGAGTGGCGGCTGCCGCGCGTGCTGATGGCGCTGCTGATCGGTGCGGCGCTGGGTGTCAGCGGGGCGATTTTTCAGTCGCTGCTGCGTAACCCGCTCGGCAGCCCGGATATCCTCGGCTTCAATACCGGCGCTTACAGCGGCGTGCTGGTGGCGCTGGTGCTGTTTAATCAGAGCATCACCGCGATGACCGGGGCCGCGCTGATCGGCGGTATCGCGACGGCTGCGCTGGTGTATCTGTTTGCCTGGCGCAACGGGGTGGAAACGTTTCGGTTAATCATCGTGGGCATTAGCGTGCGCGCGCTGCTGATGGCGCTCAATGCCTGGCTGATTATCAGCGCTTCGCTGGAGTCGGCGCTCAGCGCCGGGCTGTGGAGCGCCGGCTCGCTTAACGGCATCACCTGGGCGAAAACGCCGCCGGTGGTGACGGTGCTGCTGCTGTCGCTGCTGCTGGTGGCGCTGTTAACGCGCCGCATGCGTCTGCTGGAGATGGGCGACGACACCGCCTGCGCGCTCGGCGTGCCGGTGGAGCGCAGCCGCCTGTGGCTGATGCTGCTGGGCGTGCTGCTGACCGCGGCCTCCACCGCGCTGGCGGGGCCGATCTCGTTCGTGGCGCTGCTGGCCCCGCAGATTGCGCGCCGGCTGAGCGGCGGGGAAAAAGGCGCATTATGGCTGGCGGCGCTGTGCGGCGCGCTGCTGTTGTGCGCCGCCGATTATGCCGCGCAGCATCTGTTCCTGCCTTATCAACTGCCGGTTGGCGTGATTACCGTCAGCCTGGGCGGACTCTATCTGATTGCGTTACTGGTGCGGGAGGCGCGACGCCAATGATCGATATTCCTTCACGGCTGTATGGCGAAGGCCTGACGCTGGGTTATGACAAAAAAGTGGTGGCGGAAAATCTCTCGGTGGCGATTCCGCAAGGGGAGCTGACCGTGATTATCGGCCCTAACGCCTGCGGTAAATCCACTCTGCTGCGTACTCTCAGCCGCCTGCAGGCACCGCTGAAAGGTGACGTACTGCTGGACGGCGAGGCGATTGCACGTTATCCCACCAAAGAGGTGGCGCGCCGTCTTGGCCTGCTGCCGCAGAGTTCGAACGCACCGGCGGGCATCAGCGTGAGCGAACTGGTGGCACGCGGGCGTTATCCGCATCAGTCGCTGTTTGGCCGCTGGCGCGCAGAGGATGAAGCGGCGGTGCAGCAGGCGATGCTGGCCACCGGCGTGGCGGATCTGGCGCAACAGGCGGTCGATACCCTGTCCGGCGGGCAGCGTCAGCGCGTATGGATTGCCATGGTACTGGCGCAGCAGACGCCGCTGCTGCTGCTGGATGAGCCCACCACCTGGCTGGATATAACCCACCAGATTGAGTTGCTTGAGCTGATGCAGACGCTCAATCAGCAGCATGGCCGTACGCTGGTGGTGGTGCTGCACGACCTTAATCACGCCTGCCGCTACGCCACCCATCTGATCGCCATGCGTCACGGGAAGATCATTGCCGAGGGCAAGCCTGGCGAGATTGTGACGCCGGCGCTGATTGAGCAGGTATACGGGTTACGCTGTGTGATTGTTGAGGATCCGGTGGCGCATACGCCAATGATTGTGCCGCTGGGGCGCGGGCGCTAAGGCGGAAGAAAGGGCTGTTGTTTAAACGTTTTCTGCCATGCGGTTCCCTCTCCCGCCGGGATGTACAGTCCGGGGACATCGTGAACACTTGTTCGGGGACATGGTAGACACTTACAACTAAGGCATAAGAACCCGTTTATGGAGTCGCTTATGCCCTGGGATGCGAGAGATACCATGTCATTACGTACTGAGTTTGTTCTGTTCGCCTCGCAAGACGGGGCGAACATCCGCGAGCTGTGCCGCCGCTACGGCATATCTCCCGCCACCGGCTACAAGTGGCTTCGCCGCTGGGATGAGGAAGGACCGTCCGGCCTTCAGGACCGCTCCCGCGCGCCCCGTCACTCACCCAACCGCTCATCTGACGATATCACTGAGCTGCTGCGTATGGCGCATGAACTTCATCAGCACTGGGGGGCCCGCAAGATTAAGCGCTGGCTCGAAGACCGCGGGCACCGCATGCCGGCCTTCAGCACCGTCCACAACCTGATGGCCCGCCACGGCCTGCTGCCGGGCGCAGCGCCGGGCGTCCCGGCCACCGGCCGGTTTGAGCATACGGCCCCGAACCGGCTCTGGCAGATGGATTTTAAGGGCCACTTTCCCTTTGGCGGCGGCCGCTGCCACCCGCTTACCCTGCTGGACGACCACTCCCGGTTCTCGCTGTGCCTGGTACACTGCGCCGACGAACGGCGTGAGACGGTACAGGAGCAGCTGGTCAGCGTCTTTGAGCGCTACGGCCTGCCGGACCGGATGACGATGGACAACGGCTCGCCGTGGGGCGACACCACCGGCACCTGGACGGCAGTGGAGCTGTGGCTGATGCGCCACGGCATCCGGGTGGGGCACTCGCGGCCGTATCATCCGCAGACGCAGGGCAAGCTGGAGCGCTTTCACCGCAGCCTGAAGGCGGAAGTGCTGCAGGGGAAGTGGTTCGCGGACAGCGGTGAGCTGCAGCGCGCCTTCGACCACTGGCGGACGGTCTACAACCTCGAGCGCCCGCATGAGGCGCTGGAGATGGCGGTGCCGGCGTCGCGCTATCAGCCCTCATCGCGGCAGTACAGCGGGCGCGTAGCGCCACCGGAATACGACGAGGGCGTGATGGTCAGGAAGGTGGATATCAGCGGGAAGCTGAGCGTAAAAGGACTCAGCCTGAAGGCGGGCAAGGCGTTCAGGGGAGAGCGTGTCGGGCTGAAGGAGACGGGGGAAGACGGTTATTACGAGGTGTGGTGGTACAGCACAAAAGTGGGGGTGATCGACCTGAAGAAAAAGTCGATCACCATGGGTAAAGGATGTTAAAAAGTGTTCACTATGTCCCCGAACACCTGTCTGCCATGTCCCCGGACTGTACAGGGAGAGGGTGAGGGCAAAACCGCTACGCCAGCAACTGCTGCAACAGCGGCCCGATCTGCTCAAACATGCGAGGCGAGATAATCTCGACGTGGGCGCAATCCATCGGCCACACCGTCAGCTCACCGACATAGGGCGCCCAGGCGCGGCGCGCATCCTGGCCTGGCTGCTGCGTCTGTTCGGCGAGGAACAGCGTAGCGCGGCCGCCGAAGCGTGCGCTGCGCGCCGTGGCCAGCAGACGCACCGAGCTGGCGTAGTTGGCTTCGATGGTATCGAACATGGCCTGCATCTCTTCACCGGCCTGATGGCGCTGCGCGGCGATAAACTGTTCGCGCTCGCGATTCACCTCCTCCAGCACCGCCGGATCCAGCACATTCTCGCCGCGCTTCTCATCCCAGTTCTGCGTTTCCGGCGGCCAGGTGTCGAGCAGGCCAAGGAAGGCGACCTCTTCACCCGCCGCTTCCAGCCGGGCAGCAATGCCCTGCGCCAGCGTACCGCCCAGCGAGTAGCCGAGGAAATAGTATGGCCCGTGCGGTTGTACCTCGCGCAGCGTGCGCAAATGCGCCTCACAGACCTCATCGAGGTGCGCGCTCTGATTCAGCGGTCCCTGCGTGTCAGGCGACTGAATGCCGACCAGTGACCAGCGTGGGTCAAGGTAACGCTGCAGCACGCTGAACTGCCAGGCGAAGCCGGACGCCGGGTGGAAGCAGAACAGCGTCGGTCCGCTGCCTTTACGCAGCGGCAGCACCGCTTCAAAGCCCGCCTGCTGATGGGATTGTCCATCGCTCAGCAGCGCCGCCAGTTTTTCCACCGTCGGGGCGATCATGATCTGCCCAACCGAAACCGGCAGCTGGAGCTCGCGGCGCAGCTGCGCAGCCAGGCGCATCGCCAGCAGCGAATGGCCACCGAGCGCAAAGAAATCATCCTGCGCACCGATCGTGTCGCAGGCCAGCAGGCGGCAGAACGCTGCGGCCAGCGTGCTCTCTAAACCGGGCAGTGGCGCGCGCCCCTGGCGCTGCGTGGTGCACTGCGGCAGCGGCAGCGCTTTGCGATCCAGTTTGCCGTTGCTGCTGAGCGGCAGCGCCTCCAGCTGGACGATGGCCACCGGCACCATGTGTGCCGGTAGCTGCTGTGCCAGCGCCTGACGCAGCGCGTCGCCATCCACCGGCTGAGGCGCCACCACGTAGCCCACCAGCTGACGCGCATCGCCCTGTGCCGCCGCACTGCCCAGCACCACCGCATGCGTCACCGCCTGCTCAATGCCGGGCTGGGCGCACAGCGCATGATCAATTTCGTTCAGCTCAATGCGCTGACCGCGGATCTTCAGCTGGTCATCGCTGCGCCCGAGATACTCCACCGCACCGTTGTCCAGCCAGCGCGCTACGTCGCCGGTCAGGTACATGCGCTCGCCAGCGGCGTACGGGTCGGCGATAAAGCGGCTGGCGGTCAGCTCCGGCCGGTTGAGATAGCCGTGCGCCAGCTGAATGCCGGTAAGATAGAGATCGCCGGCCACGCCCGGCGGCACCGGCTGCATTTGCGCATCAAGAATGCGCAGGCCGGTGTTCCACACCGGGAAGCCGATCGGTACGCTTGGGCCATCGACAGCGGCGAGCGCCGCGCCATACGCCGGATACCAGCTGACATCAACGGCCGCTTCGGTCGGCCCATACAGATTGTGCAGCGGCACGCGGGTCAATGTTTCCCAGCTGCGCGACAGATCGGTGGGCAATGCTTCACCGCTGCAGAACACATTGCGCAGGCTGGCGCAGCACGCTATCGCGGCCGGGTGGTCGAGCGCCGCGACAAAGGCCGCCAGCATCGAGGGTACGAAATGCGTGGTGGTGACTTTGTAGCGGGCAAACAGTTGCTGTAAGGCTTCCGGATCGCGGTGTGCATCCGGCGGCGCCATCACCAGCTGCGCGCCGACCAGCAGCGGCCAGAAGAACTCCCACACCGAGACATCAAAGCTGCTCGGCGTTTTCTGCAGCACCACGTCATCCGCCTGCAGCGGATAACGATCCTGCATCCACAGCAGGCGATTAACGATCGCCTGATGGCCGACCAGCACGCCTTTCGGCCGGCCGGTAGAGCCGGAGGTATAGATGATGTACGCGCCATCCTGCGGCGTCGGCGAGCTGGCCGGTGCCGGTGCATGTTCGGCATTGTACAGGGTGTCAAAGTGCAGCTGACTGACCGGCGCGATGGCGCGGAAGCGGGCACTGAGCGCGGCAGCGGTAATCAGCGTTTTGGGCGCGGCGTCTTCCAGCATCAGCTGGAGCCGCTCGTCCGGATAGCCGGTATCCAGCGGCAGATAAGCGGCCCCGAGCGTCACAATGGCCTGCAGCGCCAGCGACAGCTGCACCGAACGCGGCAGCGCCACGGCGACGATATCACCCCGCTGCACGCCGGCCGCACTGAGATCGGCCGCCAGCGCGAATACCTGCTGCTGCATCTGGCGATAGTTCAGCTGGTGCTGCGCATCGGCAAGTGCCGGTGCGTCCGGGGTGCGCTGCGCCTGCTGCGCCAGCAGCGACGCCAGGGTTTCCGCTGGCAGCGGATGGGCAGTCTGATTGATGGCCGCAATCTGCTGCTGCTCCGCTGGCGTCAGCAGATCGAGCTCGCCCAGCGCGCGCTGCGGCTGCGCGGCCAGCTGGCTGAGCAGCAGGGCAAAGCGGCTGGCATGGCGCTGCAGCGTCTCCGCAGCATAGCGCTGCGCGTTCGCGAGAAGCTCCAGCGTCAGATCGCCGTGCTCGCTGAGGTAAATCGCGATTTCCAGATCGCGCACCGGGCCGGAGGCCAGCTGATGCGTGATGCCTTCAATGCCGGCGAAATCGAGCTGGTAGTCAAACATCTTCAGGTTGATCACCGGGCCATACAGCGGATCGCTATCGCCGAGGCGGCCGAGATCGCGCTGCACCTGTTCAGCATCGTAGCGCTGATGACGGCGCATTTTTTTCACTTCCGCGGCCAGCTGAGCGGCGAGATCGCCGAGCGTTTGTCCCGGCTGGTAATGCACCGCCATCGGCAGCACGTTAATCACCGGACCGGTGGCGCACAGCGCGGCGGAGCCGATGCGGCGCATGAAGATGAAGCCGGCAGCAAAATCATTTTGTCCGCTGAGGCGAGCCAGCCACAGCGCTACCAGCGCAAAGGCCAGATCGGCGGCGCTGTGCTGTGGATGCTGGCTGGTCAGCGTCTGGAAGCGGTGACGATCCAGCGTAACGCTGTGGCGCAGCAGATCGGTGCTGGCGCTCTGACCGGCCAGCGGCAGCGGAGACAGCGAGGCGGGCGCGGGCAGGGCGCGGCCTTTTTCGCGCCAGAATTCGCCGTCACGGCTGTAAGACGCCGACTGCTGATAGCGCTGATACTCGTCAACCACGGCGCTGAACGGAATAAACGGTGTCGGCTCAGGCGGCTGGTGCTGTACGGCGGCGCTGTACAGATTGGCGATGCGGCGCGTCAGCGCGGTAAAGCTGAAGCCATCCACCACCAGATGGTGATAGCGCTGATACCAGAACCAGTGCTGCTCGCCGAGGCGGAACAGACGATGGTGCCACAGCGGCGCGCCGCTCAGCACACGCAGGTCACCCTGCATATCGGCACGCATCAGGGCGCGTGCGGCGGCAGCGGCATCCGCTTCGCCGCGCAGATCAACGATGTCTGGCAGGCTGAAGGTCTGCGGCTGCGGCCACTGCAGCGGCTCGCCGTCGATTTCGCCGAACGCCATATTCAGGGTATCGGCTTCCTGCATGCCGTCGACGATGGCCTGCGCCAGCAGCGCGCTGTTGATGTCGCCGCGCAGTTCGACAAAGTGCGCGACCGCGTAGGCGTTGTGATGGCGGCTGAGCTGGTCGGCGATCCAGATGCCAGGCTGCGCCGCCACCAGCGGCAGAGTTTGTTGGTCAATCATAGTGTCGTTCATCAGAGAATTTACTGTCGCTCCGGTTCACGTCTGGCGTGATGAATGAATTTGGATTGCGCCACAAAGCTTGCAGACCGTCGAGCAGACCACCGCGCCAGCACAGCGCGTCATGGCCGCCCTCTACCGGCTGGTAATGCACCTGATAGCCGGCAGCGGTAAGTTGTTGTTGTAATTGTTGATTGGCTTGCAGAATCAGGCCTTCACGCTGGCCTGCTTCCAGCCAGAAACGCAGCGGCTGGCGAGGTGCCAGGCCATGGTCCAGCGCCTGCAGCAGCCAGCCATGCGGGTTACCACGCTCCGGCCACCAGAAGGAGCCGGACAGGCTGAGCGCATTACCAAAGGTGTGGGGAAAGTGCAGCGCGGCAAACACCGCGGCCAGACCGCCGAAGCTTTGTCCGGCAACCAGCGTGCGCGCCGGCTGCGCATCGTACGGCATCCAGCGTGCCACCTGCGGCAACAGCTCCTGCTGCACCGCCTGCCAGAATTGCGGATTGCATGGCAGCTCGCGGCTGCGGTGTTCGCGATCGATAATGTCGATAAACAGGTAGACCGCCGGCGGCAGCTTGCCCGCGGCCGTCAGCTGCTGCAGCGGTCCGGCAATCGGCATCTGCTGCGCCCAGAACTGACCATCGAGCAGTATCGCCAGCGGACGCGGGCCGTGCTGCGCCTCGCCTGTGGCGTACAGCCACACCCGTCGACGATTGCCGAGCAGCGCACTGTCCCACTGCTGCTCCTGCAGCGTCAGCGCCGGGGCGCGGCCCTCATCCACCGCACGCCACACCTGCTGGTCGGGCGCGTCAGGCAGGTGCAGCAGTGACACGCCCATGCCGCGTCCGCCGGACCAGCTGCGCAGCGGATTGAGCGCATCGGCCTGCGCGGCAGGGAATTTTTCGCGCCACCAATGGCGCAGCGCATGCATGTCAGGCTCGCCGCTGAAATCGCTGGCCTGCCGATCCGGCATCAGGCAGTAGCTGCCGCGCCAGTGTGACGGCAGCACGGTTTGCCAGTACCAGACATCGCTACTGGCGACGCGCATCAGCGATTGCGGCGGGCGCCGCTGATGGTGATCGGTCACGCCGGTGATGTTGATCCACACGCGCTGGGTGTGGGAGGTGGTTTCACTGCCTTGCGGATCGCGCCAGAAGAAGGTCACCAGACAGGTGCCATCCTGCTGCGGCTCAATGCGCGGAATGCCCTGAGTCTGTTGCTCCTGCCACCAGGCTTCGCTACCAATTCCATCATTTCGCCAGGTCATAGGGGCTGCCAGTCGCCGTCTGTACGGGGAGGTTTACATAGGATTGATAAATAATACTATTGATAATTATTTGCATTTGCAATAGGGTGACTGCGCTCAAAATGAGCACGCACGTTCCGTCTGGCACCCGGTAAGTCATGGGATTCAGCAAAGGATGGCCCTGCCAGGTGTGAACGGCTGCGCGATAAAGACAGGGATCTTCTCACCGGCTCGCCAGTCACTCCGCTGTGGCGCAGAACTGGCCTTCCAGGAATGAAAAAAATGAAGCATTACTCGCGGTTAACCTTCGCTATTTTGATTGAACTGGGGCTCAGCGCCTCACTGCTCTCCGGCAGCGCCTGGGCAGCAGAGACTTCCAGCAAGACGACTTCCAGCAACGCCTCTTCTCCCGATGCCAGCGCGATGGACGGTGGCACCTTAATGGTGACGGCCCAGCAGCAGACGCTGCAGGCACAGGGGGTTTCCACCATCACCGCCGATGAGATCAAAAAGCATCCACCGGCGCGCGATGTCTCAGAAATTATCCGTACCATGCCGGGGGTTAACCTGACCGGTAACTCGACCAGCGGCCAGCGCGGCAACAACCGTCAGATCGATATTCGCGGCATGGGACCGGAAAATACCCTGATCATGGTGGACGGCATGCCGATCACCAGCCGTAACTCAGTGCGTCTCGGCTGGCGCGGTGAGCGTGATACGCGCGGCGATACCAACTGGGTGCCGCCGGAGATGATTGATCACATCGACGTGATTCGCGGGCCGGCCGCGGTGCGCTACGGTAACGGCGCGGCGGGCGGTGTAGTGAACATCATCACCAAAAAGTACAGCGATCAGCAGTGGCACGGTTCGTGGAATACCTACTTCAACGCGCCGGAACACAAATCGGAAGGGGCGACCAAACGCACCAACTTCAGCCTTGAAGGGCCGCTGGGCGACGACTTCAACTTCCGGCTGTATGGCGGTTTAGCCAAAACTCAGGCCGACGCGTACGACATCAATGAAGGACATGCGGCAGCGCGCACCGGCAGCTATGCCGGCAGCTACCCGGCAGGCCGCGAAGGCTCGGTAAACAAAGACATCAATGCGTTGCTGAGCTGGGCGTTTGCCCCCATGCAGACGCTGGAGCTGCAGGCCGGTTACAGTCGTCAGGGCAACCTGTACGCGGGCGATACGCAGAACACCAACACTAACGCGCTGGTGAAGAGCCTGTACGGCGATGAAACCAACCGTCTGTATCGCCAGAATATTTCACTGAAATGGACCGGCGCGTGGGATAACGGCATCAGCACCAGCAGCTGGGCGCGCTACGAAAAAACCCGCAATACGCGCATTAATGAAGGTCTGGCGGGCGGCACGGAAGGGATTTTCTCCAACAGCGGGTTCAATACCATTCAGCTGGACGATGTGCTGCTGCACAGTGAAATCAGCCTGCCGTTTGAGCTGGGCGTCAATCAGACCGCGACGCTGGGCACCGAGTGGAACCAGCAGCGCATGAAAGATCCTTCGTCGACCACCCAGGCTGCCAGCAACGGCGCTGTGCCAGGCATCGCCAGCACCGGCCGCAGTCCTTATGCCCAGGCGGAGATTTTCTCCCTGTTTGCCGAAGACAACATGGAGCTGACCGACAGCACCATGCTGACGCCGGCGCTGCGCTTCGATCATCACTCCATCGTTGGCAACAACTGGAGCCCGTCGCTTAACCTGTCGCAGGGGCTGGGCGATGACTTCACGCTGAAGATGGGGATTGGCCGGGCCTACAAAGCGCCGAGTCTGTACCAGACGAACCCGAACTACCTGCTGTACAGCAACGGCCAGGGCTGCGCCGCCAGCACCGGCGCCTGCTATTTGCAGGGTAATCCGAATCTGAAAGCGGAAAACAGCATCAATAAAGAAGTTGGGCTGGAGTGGAAGCATGAAGGTTATCAGGCCGGTCTGACCTGGTTCCGTAACGATTACCGCAACAAGATTGAAGCCGGCTATGCGCCTTCAGGTAAAGCCTCTAACGGCACCACGGATATCTATCGCTGGGAGAACGTGCCGAAAGCGGTGGTGGAAGGGCTGGAAGGTACGGTCAATGTTCCTTTCTCTGACAGCGTGATGTGGAATAACAACTTCACCTACATGCTGCAGAGCAAGAACAAGGAGACCGGCGATCGTCTGTCGATCATTCCGGAGTATACGCTGAACTCGACGCTGAGCTGGCAGGCAACGCAGGATCTGTCGCTGCAAACCACCCTGACGTGGTACGGCACCCAGACGCCGAAGAAGTACGACTACAAAGGACAGCCGGTCACCGGCAGCGCCACCGACAAAGTGAGCCCGTACTCGATTGTCGGCCTGAGCGGTACTTACGATATCAATAAGTACGCCAGCGTGACGCTGGGCATCGATAACCTGTTCGATAAGCGCCACTTCCGTGAGGGCAATGCGCAAACCACCGGTAACGCCACCACCGGCGCTTATCTCTACGGTGCCGGTGCCAATACCTATAACGAATCAGGCCGTACTTACTATATGAGCCTCAACACCCACTTCTGATGGCGCTCAGCCAATCAGTTGCGTTGGCAAACAGCAGCGGGCGACCAGTCCGCTGCTGTCTTCGCGGTTCACCAGTTCCAGCCTGCCGCGATGCATCTGCACAATTCGCAGCACAATGTTCAGGCCCAGGCCGCTGCCGCCATAGCGTTGATCGCGCCGCCGGAACGCCTGCGTCAGCTCTTCTGCCGCATCGGCATCAATACCCGGCCCCTGATCCCACACTTCAACCCAGACCTGCTGTTGTACCTGACGCAGCTTCACCTGCACGCTGCTGCCTTCCGGACTGTAGCGCGACGCGTTCTCCAGCAAATTGCGCAGCATCAGGCGCAGCAGCACCGCTTCACCCTGCTGCGGCACCTCGTCGCCGTCGGGCCAGTGCAGCGTCTGCTGACGCTGGGCGTACAGTTCCGCCATTTCCGGCATAAGCGGCTGCATGATGTCGCGCTGCCACTGCAGCTGCTGATAGTGGCCGCCCGCCAGCGCCTGACCGGCGCGCGACAGCATCAGCAACTGTTCGACGGTGTGCATCAGCTGGTCGATGCGCTCAATCAGCATGGCGCTTTGCGGCACCTGCTGCTGATGCAGAAGCTCGAGATGCAGGCGCAGCCCGGCCAGCGGCGTACGCAGCTCGTGCGCGGCATCGGCGGTGAATAATCGCTCCTGCTGCAGCGTGTGATCGAGACGGGAAAACAGTTGATTGATGGAGGAGGTGACCGCAACGATTTCATCCATCTCGGAGTAAATCGGCAGCGGCGTCAGGTTGTCGGCAGAGCGGTGGGCAAGGCTGTCCTGTAGCGATTTGAGCGGACGGATAATCCAGTTGATGGCCCAGAACGACAGCAGCAGCGTCAGGCTTACCATCACCAGCGAAGGCAGCAACAGCGAAGCGATGGCCTCACGGATCTCATTCTCCACACGATCGTTACGCGCCTGGGCCGACAGGGTTTCATTGACGAGGAAACTGATCTGTTCGCGGCTTTCATGCCACAGCCAGATGGCGCTCATCACCTGGCAGGTGAGGAGAATCAGCGCCAGCATGATCAGTAACCGCTGACGCATGCTGTTCATTCGCGCAGTTCCAGCCGGTAGCCAACGCCGCGCACGGTTTTGATGCGATCTTTCCCCAGCTTGCGGCGCAGATTATGAATGTGGACTTCTAAAGTGTTGGAGCCGGGATCGTCGTTCCAGCTGTAGAGATCCTGCTGCAGCGTTTCGCGATGCACATTTTGCCCCACGCGCATCAGCAGGCGAGTGAGCAGGGCGAACTCTTTGGGGGTGATCTCCAGCGGCAGATTCTCCAGCAGTACCTGCTGCGAGCTGAGATTGAGCGTCAGATCGCCCTGCTGCAGCAGGTTGTCGCTGTGCCCCTGATATCGGCGGATCAGCGCGCGCACCCGCGCCTGCAGTTCTGCCAGCGCAAACGGCTTGACCAGGTAATCGTCGGCACCGGCGTCCAGCCCGTCGACGCGATCCTCCAGCGCATCGCGCGCGGTCAGGATCAGCACCGGCACCGCGATGCCGTCGCGCCGCCACTGGCGCAGCAACGTGGCGCCATCGCGATCCGGCAGGCCGAGATCCAGCACGATCAGGCTGTACTGGCTACTGCGCAGCAGGGCGTTGCTTTCCGCCGCGCTGCCAGCGCAATCCACGGCGTAGCCCTCGCTGCTCAGCGCCTGCGCCAGGCCCGATTGTAACAACGCATCATCTTCAACGATCAACAGTTTCATTAGTTGTTCTTGTTAATGTCGGTATAGAGCCGGCTCTCAAAGCGCACCAGCGGAATCCGCCGCGTTTTCTGGTCTTCCGGCGGTACCGCATAGCCAGAGAGGAACTGGACAAAGGCCACGCGCGCACCGCTCGACGTGGTGATGAACCCAGCCAGATTATAGACGCCCTGCAGCGAACCGGTTTTTGCCGACACTTTGCCATCCAGCCCCGCTTCGTGCAGACCGCCGCGATACTGCAGCGTGCCGTCATAACCCGCCAGCGGCAGCATCGAAATATAATTCAGCGTGGCGTCATTTTTGGCGATGAACTGCAGCACCTGCATCATAGTATCCGGCGCGATCAGGTCGTGACGCGACAGGCCGGATCCATCCACCTGAATGCTGTTGCCGAGGT
Source organism: Pantoea sp. SGAir0418 (assembly GCF_043529865.1). Classification (NCBI taxonomy): domain Bacteria; kingdom Pseudomonadati; phylum Pseudomonadota; class Gammaproteobacteria; order Enterobacterales; family Erwiniaceae; genus Pantoea; species Pantoea sp. SGAir0418. The sequence continues at coordinate 3,491,281 of NZ_CP027911.1, read as the reverse complement.
CGACGCCGGCTTTTTCGCGCAGCACACGCCTGACCGCATCCGAACCGGCGCGGAAGGTGCCCGGCACGTTAAAGTAGTGATGGCCGATAGTGCGGAACACGGTATCGGCGATCATGTTGTCTGACTTTTTCAGCATGGTGTGCAGCAGGTTGTGCAGCGGTGCGGACTGCGTCGAGGCCAGCACCGTACCCGGTGACGTCACCTGCGTCTGGCGCACTAAATGGCCGCTGTAATCAATATCGGCGTCGCGCAGCTGCGCTTTAAGGATCTCGCCGGCCCACGCGGCGCCATCCTGCACGGCAAACGCCAGGGGCAGCGGTTCCGCACGCTGGCGCATACAGCCGGTCAGCGTGTAGCGATTGAGCTCGCCGGGCACCACGTCCAGTTCGCAATACTGCCCGTCACCGCTGTTGCGTCCGATCGTGCGCACCTGACTGAACATGTGCGCCGGATAGTAAGAGGCGATGCGCACAAAGGCGTTTTCGCCGGGCGTATTGGCACTGTAGAGCGAAACCGAGAAGCAGTTTTTATCAACAATCGCCGCACCTGGCGGGGCGCTGAAACACTGTGTCAGATCGTTCCACGGCCAGCCTGGCGCCATATCGTGACTGGCGAACACCGAGGTGTCGATCACCAGATTACCTTTGATATGGTTGATGCCCTGCTTTTTCAGCGCCGCCACCATATTGCGCAGATCCTGGCGGCTAAGCGTCGGATCGCCGGCAAAACGCGCCACCAGGTCGCCATTTAAGGTGCCATCGCTGACCGCGCCTTTGGTCTCCAGCGTGGTCTGAAAACGGAAGTCCGGGCCCAGTTCCAGCAGTGCCGCCAGCGCGGTGATCACTTTCATGGTACTGGCCGGCAACGCCATCTGTTTGCCGTGATAGTCGATTATCGGGGTGGATGCGCCCACTTTTTGTACCATCAGCGCCAGGTTTGCGCCGTCTGGCAAATACTGCATGTATTCTTCAACGGGTGCTGCTTGTGCCTGCAGCATAAACGCACAGGTTAATCCGGTAACAAGTCGTGAAAATCGCATAATCTCGCGGTAACTGACGGGTGAAGGCGTCAATACTATGTCCCCGGACGGTGCAAAGTAAACAATGACCCACAGGGAACTCTGGGGTAAAATACGTATCAAAATGCAAAACCGATACCTGACCCGGAAAGCTTTCCGGGTCAGGATTCTTTTGCTTGTGAAAAGAGGTTACGCGCCGCAGAAGCCGATCTTCTGCTGTCACCGGTCAGGATGACGCCGTTAACCAGGATAGATGACGAGGAGCCAAAATGAATCAGATTCCGATGACGTTGAAAGGCGCTGAGAAGCTGCGTGAAGAGCTGAACGAACTGAAAACCGTTAAGCGTCCGCGCATCATCGCCTCTATCGCCGAAGCCCGTGAGCACGGCGATCTGAAAGAGAATGCCGAATACCACGCCGCGCGCGAAGAACAGGGGTTCTGCGAAGGGCGTATTCAGGAGATCGAAGCCAAGCTCTCCAATGCACAGGTGATTGACGTGACCGCCATGCCGAAAACCGGCCGCGTGATTTTTGGCGCCACCGTCACCGTGCTGAATGTCGATACCGATGAAGAGTTTACTTACCGGATTGTCGGCGACGACGAAGCGGACTTTAAACAGAACCTGATTTCCGTGAATTCGCCGATGGCGCGCGGTCTGGTGGGCAAAGAGGCCGATGACGTGGCTATTGTTAAAACCCCAGGCGGCGATGTGGAATATGAAGTGCTGAAAGTGGAATACATCTAAGATATTGCTACGCTTTGAAATGCGTAGCTGCATATTGTAAAGAAAGGAAAAAGGCCGCGCTGCGGCCTTTTATCCCATGCAGGAGCATGGCACTTTCTCTGCCCGTCGGACGAGCCGTAACGGTACGCTTAACGTGGCAGAGTAATTTTGCGCTCTTTGGCAGGGCGATACAGCACCAGCACGTTGCCGATGACCTGAACGTTGTTTGCCTTAGTTTCACGCACGATAGCGTCCACGATCAGCTGCTTGGTTTCACGATCTTCCGAGGCAATTTTTACCTTGATCAATTCGTGATGTTCGAGCGCCTGTTCGATCTCGGCGAGCACGCCTTCAGTCAGGCCATTGCCGCCCAGCATGACCACTGGCTTCAGTGGATGGGCAAGGCCTTTCAGGTGCTGTTTTTGTTTGGTACTCAGATTCATCGTATTTTTTGCTTACTCAGGGATTGAAAACGGTTCATTCTACCGCCATCTCGGGTATATCGCCAAATCAACGCGACCCATTGCGTGCTGATTTATCGCTACGATGACGATTTAACTGGAAATATTATGACGGGTAAAAAGCGTTCGGCCAGTTCCAGTCGCTGGCTTCAGGAACACTTTAGCGATAAATATGTGCAACAGGCACAGAAAAAAGGGTTGCGCTCGCGCGCCTGGTTTAAACTGGATGAAATTCAGCAGGGTGACAAGCTGTTCAAACCCGGTATGACCGTGGTTGACCTGGGCGCTGCGCCCGGCGGCTGGTCGCAATATGTGGTACAACAGATTGGTTCGGGTGGCCGTATTATTGCCTGCGATCTGCTGCCGATGGATCCCATCGTTGGCGTTGACTTCCTGCAGGGCGATTTTCGCGACGAAGCGGTGTTGAAAGCGTTACTGGAGCGCGTGGGCGACCAGAAAGTGCAGGTGGTGATGTCGGACATGGCGCCGAACATGAGCGGTACGCCTGCAGTCGATATCCCGCGTTCCATGTATTTAGTTGAACTGGCGTTAGAAATGTGTCGGGATGTACTGGCACCTGGCGGCAGTTTTGTAGTGAAAGTGTTTCAGGGAGATGGCTTCGATGAATACCTGCGGGAAATTCGCTCCCTGTTTACGAAAGTGAAAATTCGTAAGCCGGACGCTTCGCGATCACGTTCGCGCGAAGTGTACATTGTGGCGACAGGGCGCAAACTGTAGCCCTCCATACCGGAATCAAAGCAAGGCGAAACGGCGTTTATTCTGATGCGTAATTCTGAGTTTCAGGCTAAACAGGCAAAATCATCAGCGCCGCGATTCCAGGTATGAAGGATATATAGTACCCTACGCTGTCTGTTAACACCGTTGTAATATGAGGTTAATCCCTTGAGTGACATGGCGAAAAACCTGATTCTCTGGTTAGTCATCGCGGTCGTGCTGATGTCAGTATTCCAGAGCTTTGGGCCCAGCGAGTCGAATGGCCGTAGGGTTGATTATTCAACCTTCCTGTCGGAAGTGAACCAGGATCAGGTCCGCGAGGCACGTATTAACGGGCGTGAGATCAACGTAACCAAAAAAGACAGTAATAAATACACGACCTACATTCCTGTCAACGATCCCAAGTTACTCGATAACCTGTTGACCAAAAACGTCAAAGTTGTGGGTGAACCACCGGAAGAGCCGAGCCTGCTGGCTTCCATCTTCATCTCCTGGTTCCCGATGCTGCTACTGATTGGCGTGTGGATCTTCTTTATGCGGCAGATGCAGGGCGGCGGCGGCAAGGGCGCGATGTCCTTCGGCAAGAGCAAAGCCCGTATGCTGACCGAAGACCAGATCAAAACCACCTTTGCTGACGTTGCGGGTTGCGACGAAGCAAAAGAAGAGGTGGGTGAGCTGGTGGAATACCTGCGTGAGCCGAGCCGCTTCCAGAAGCTGGGCGGTAAAATCCCGAAAGGCGTGCTGATGGTGGGCCCTCCGGGTACCGGTAAAACGCTGCTGGCGAAAGCGATCGCCGGCGAAGCGAAAGTACCGTTCTTCACGATTTCCGGTTCTGACTTCGTAGAAATGTTCGTCGGTGTCGGTGCATCACGTGTGCGCGACATGTTCGAGCAGGCGAAGAAAGCGGCACCGTGCATCATCTTTATTGATGAGATCGATGCGGTGGGTCGTCAGCGTGGCGCCGGTTTAGGCGGTGGTCACGACGAACGTGAGCAGACGCTGAACCAGATGCTGGTTGAGATGGATGGCTTCGAAGGCAATGAAGGCATCATCGTCATCGCCGCGACTAACCGTCCGGACGTACTGGACCCGGCGCTGCTGCGTCCAGGCCGTTTTGACCGCCAGGTGGTGGTAGGTCTGCCAGACGTGCGCGGCCGTGAACAGATTCTGAAAGTGCATATGCGTCGCGTGCCGCTGGCAACCGACATTGATGCCGCGATTATCGCACGTGGTACGCCGGGCTTCTCCGGTGCGGACCTGGCGAACCTGGTCAACGAAGCGGCGCTGTTCGCTGCGCGTGGCAACAAGCGCGTAGTGTCGATGGTCGAGTTCGAGAAAGCGAAAGACAAAATCATGATGGGTGCGGAACGTCGCTCCATGGTGATGACGGAAGCGCAGAAAGAATCCACCGCGTATCACGAAGCGGGCCATGCGATTATTGGTCGCCTGGTGCCGGAACACGATCCGGTGCATAAAGTGACGATTATCCCGCGCGGCCGTGCGCTGGGTGTGACCTTCTTCCTGCCTGAAGGCGACGCGATCAGCGCCAGCCGTCAGAAGCTGGAGAGCCAGATTTCAACGCTGTACGGCGGTCGTCTGGCAGAAGAGATCATCTACGGGGCGGAACACGTTTCTACCGGTGCTTCAAACGACATCAAAGTGGCGACCAACCTGGCGCGCAACATGGTGACGCAGTGGGGCTTCTCGGAAAAACTCGGTCCGCTGCTGTATGCGGAAGAGGACGGTGAAGTGTTCCTCGGCCGTTCAGTGGCGAAAGCCAAACACATGTCGGACGAAACGGCACGCATCATCGACCAGGAAGTTAAGCACCTGATCGACAGCAACTACCAGCGTGCACGCCGTATTCTGGGTGAGAACATGGACATCCTTCACGCGATGAAAGACGCGCTGATGAAGTATGAAACCATTGATGCACCGCAGATCGACGACCTGATGGCGCGCCGCGAAGTGCGTCCGCCAGCGGGCTGGGAAGATCCAGGCAGCAACAATTCTGACAGCAACGGTACGCCAAAGGCGCCACGTCCGGTTGATGAACCGCGTACGCCAAACCCAGGCAACACCATGTCAGAACAGTTCGACAAGTAACAGGCCTGTTCCTAAGCAAAAACCCCGGCTGGTCCGGGGTTTTTTACATTCCACAATCCAGTGATTCCTCAGGGAGATTTTCGCCATGAAGTTGTACGCCCGTGATACCCATCTCGATCTGTCGTTTCCCCATGTGATGGGAATTTTAAATGTCACGCCGGACTCCTTTTCTGATGGCGGAACGCACAACACGCTGGTCGACGCGCTCACGCACACCAACGAGATGGTGAATGCCGGTGCCACGATTATCGATGTGGGCGGCGAATCAACCCGTCCCGGTGCCGATGAAGTCTCAGTGGAAGAGGAACTGGCGCGGGTGATCCCGGTGGTGGAAGCCATTGCGCAGCGCTTTGAAGTGTGGATTTCGGTGGATACGTCAAAAGCAGAAGTGATTCGCGAAGCCGCGCGAGTGGGCGCTCACATCATCAACGATATCCGCTCGCTGTCCGAGCCGGGTGCGTTACAGGCCGCCGCAGAGACCGGTCTGCCGGTATGCCTGATGCACATGCAGGGCGAACCACGCACCATGCAGCAGGCACCGGAATATCAGCACATCGTAAGCGAAGTGGACGCTTACTTCGCTGCGCAGATTGCCCGCTGTGAAGCGGCCGGCATTAAAAAAGAGCGTCTACTGCTCGACCCGGGCTTCGGTTTCGGTAAGAATCTCAGCCACAATTATGAGCTGCTGGCGCATCTCAGTGATTTTCACCATCACGGCCTGCCGCTGCTGGTGGGTATGTCGCGTAAGTCGATGATTGGCCAGCTGTTAAACGTCGGCCCGGCACAGCGCCTGACCGGCAGCCTGAGCTGTGCGGTGATCGCCGCCATGCAGGGCGCGCAGATTATTCGCGTGCATGACGTTAAAGAAACTGTCGAAGCGATGCGCATCGTCGAGGCGACACGGAGAGCAAAAGGATAAAGGCATGAGCGATCGTAAATATTTCGGTACTGATGGGATTCGCGGCAAAGTGGGTGAAGCGCCCATTACCCCGGACTTTGTGTTGAAGCTGGGTTTTGCTGCCGGCAAAGTGCTGGCCCGTTCCGGCTCGCGCAAAGTTTTGATTGGTAAAGATACCCGTATTTCCGGCTACATGCTGGAATCGGCGCTGGAAGCCGGTCTGGCGGCTGCCGGGCTGTCTGCGGCTTTCACCGGCCCGATGCCCACGCCGGCCATTGCCTACCTGACGCGCACTTTCCGCGCCGAGGCGGGCATCGTGATCTCCGCGTCGCACAACCCGTTTGACGACAACGGCATCAAATTCTTCTCTGCCGAAGGCACCAAACTGCCGGACGACGTTGAAGCCGCCATTGAGCTGGAGCTGGAGAAGCCGCTGACCTGCGTGGAATCCGCTGAACTGGGCCGTGCCAGCCGCATCGTTGATGCCGCCGGGCGCTACATCGAGTTCTGCAAAGGCACTTTCCCCAGCGAGCTTAGCCTGAACGGACTGAAGATTGTGGTGGATTGCGCCAACGGCGCGACCTATCACATCGCGCCGAATGTGCTGCGTGAACTGGGCGCAAAAGTGATTGCCATCGGCGTGCAGCCGGACGGCATGAACATCAACAAAGAGTGCGGCGCTACCGATCTGCGTCAGCTGCAGCAGCGCGTGCTGGATGAAAAAGCCGATCTCGGCCTGGCCTATGACGGCGACGGCGACCGCATCATGATGGTGGATCACCTTGGACAGAAGGTGGATGGCGACCAGATTCTCTACATCATCGCGCGTGAAGCGCTGCGTCAGGGCCAGCTGCGTGGCGGCGTGGTCGGCACGCTGATGAGCAACATGGGGCTGGAGCTGGCGCTGAAACAGCTGGGGATTCCGTTTACCCGCGCCAAAGTGGGCGACCGCTATGTGCTGGAAAAAATGCAGGAGAAGGGCTGGCGCATGGGCGCAGAGAACTCCGGCCACGTGATCCTGCTGGATAAAATCAGCACCGGTGACGGCATTGTAGCAAGTTTGCAAGTACTCACTGCGATTGTGCGCAACCACATGAGTCTGCACGATCTGTGCAGCGGCATGAAGATGCTGCCACAGGTGCTGGTGAATGTGCGTTTCAGCGGCAGCCACGATCCGCTGGAGAGCGACAGCGTCAAAGCGGCTGCCGCAGAGGTGGAAAAAACGCTGGCCGGGCGCGGGCGTGTGCTGTTGCGCAAATCCGGCACTGAGCCGCTGATTCGCGTGATGGTGGAAGGCGAGGATGAGGCGCAGGTGACCGAACTGGCGCACAAAATTGCCGATGCGGTAAAAGCGGTTTAACCGCGTTACGGGCGGTCAGTTTGCTGCTTTCCGCCTGTAAAATCACCGGGATGGCGCTTTTTTCCGCAATCGCAAAACTTCGTGTAAATTGCGCTTGCAGAGGTATGCGCCTTTGGTTAGTATTCACACCCGCTTCTGATGGGTGATGACGAGACTCCCCGTCAATATTGGTTGAAGCTTTAACTGTGCGGATAACGCGCAAGGAAACAGGTTGATTATGTACGAAGCTCTGTTGGTTGTTTTCCTTATTGTAGCGATTGGCCTCGTTGGTCTGATCATGCTGCAGCAAGGCAAAGGCGCTGATATGGGAGCCTCATTCGGTGCAGGCGCTTCTGGTACGCTGTTTGGTTCAACCGGGTCTGGTAACTTCATGACTCGCATGACCGCGGTACTGGCTACGCTGTTCTTCATCATCAGTCTGATTCTGGGCAACCTGAACAGTAACAAGACTTCCAAAGGAAGCGAGTGGGAAAACCTCAGCGCGCCGGCTCAGTCTCAACAGCAGACTCAGCCAGCTAAACCGGCAACGCCGGGCAATGATATTCCGCAGTAAGATCGTCAGCGCTAAAGCGACATCGTATCGTCGCAGTCAGTGAAGTGCCGAGGTGGTGGAATTGGTAGACACGCTACCTTGAGGTGGTAGTGCCCGATTGGGCTTACGGGTTCAAGTCCCGTCCTCGGTACCAAATCTCAGTATAACTTGCATTTTTCGCAAGATCGGCGTAATATTCGCCACGTTTTCGGACGCGGGGTGGAGCAGCCTGGTAGCTCGTCGGGCTCATAACCCGAAGGTCGTCGGTTCAAATCCGGCCCCCGCAACCACTTTCCCTTAGAGTTCTTTTTCAAATATACTGTATGCATCGACGGACGCATCCGCAGTCAGTTTTGAAAAAAATTCTGCTGGATGGTGTGCCGAAGCCGCATCGCGGCATACAGGGTCCAGTCACAAAAAGCCCCGAATTTTCGGGGTTTTTTGTTATCAGGAAATCGTAACACTGGGCTTTAGGCCCTTTTTTTATGTCTTGGGGGTGGGCTTGTCCACATTAGAGCAAAAGTTGACAGAGTTGATCTCTGCTCCGGTAGAAGCGCTTGGCTACGAATTGGTCGGTATCGAGTTCATTCGTGGTCGCACATCAACCTTGCGCATCTATATTGATAGTGAAGAGGGTATCAATGTTGATGATTGCGCCGATGTTAGCCACCAGGTCAGCGCTGTAATGGATGTGGAAGATCCTATTACGGTGGCTTACAACCTTGAAGTTTCCTCACCGGGTCTCGATCGCCCTCTGTTCACCGCGGAGCACTATGCGCGTTTCGCTGGCGAAGAGGTGAGCCTGGTACTGCGTATGGCCGTGCAGAACCGCCGTAAATGGCAGGGCATCATCAAGTCTGTCGAAGGCGAGATGATCACGGTAACCGTTGAGGGTAACGATGAAGTGTTCGCGCTGAGCAACATTCAGAAAGCGAACCTGGTCCCCCACTTTTAAAAGTCCGGATTGAGGCTAACCAGGATGAACAAAGAGATCTTAGCTGTAGTAGAAGCCGTTTCTAACGAAAAAGCCCTGCCGCGTGAGAAAATCTTCGAAGCGCTGGAGAGCGCTTTGGCCACTGCGACCAAGAAGAAGTATGAGCAGGAAATCGACGTGCGCGTCAGCATTGACCGTCGCAGCGGCGATTTCGACACCTTCCGTCGCTGGGTGGTTGTAGAAGAAGTCACGCAGCCAACGCGCGAGATCACGCTGGAAGCAGCACGCTTTGAAGATGAAGCCTTCAATCTGGGCGATTATGTTGAAGATCAGATCGAATCTGTCACCTTCGACCGTATCACCACGCAGACCGCGAAACAGGTTATCGTCCAGAAAGTGCGAGAAGCCGAGCGCGCGATGGTGGTCGATCAGTTCCGCGAGCAGGAAGGCGAAATCATCACCGGCGTGGTGAAGAAAGTGAATCGCGACAACATTTCACTGGATCTCGGCAACAACGCCGAAGCGGTGATTGTGCGTGAAGACATGCTGCCGCGTGAAAACTTCCGCCCGGGTGACCGTATTCGCGGCGTGCTGTATGCCGTGCGTCCGGAAGCGCGTGGTGCGCAACTGTTCGTTACCCGCTCCAAACCAGAGATGCTGATCGAACTGTTCCGCATTGAAGTGCCGGAGATTGGCGAAGAAGTTATCGAGATCAAAGCGGCAGCGCGCGATCCGGGTTCACGCGCCAAAATTGCGGTAAAAACTAACGACAAACGTATCGATCCGGTCGGTGCCTGCGTCGGTATGCGCGGTGCGCGCGTGCAGGCGGTGTCCAGCGAGCTGGGCGGCGAGCGTATTGATATCGTGCTGTGGGACGACAACCCGGCACAGTTCGTGATTAACGCCATGGCACCTGCCGATGTGGCGTCAATTGTGGTGGATGAAGACAATCACACCATGGATATCGCTGTTGAAGCCGGCAATCTGGCTCAGGCGATTGGCCGTAATGGCCAAAACGTGCGTCTGGCATCCCAGCTGAGCGGCTGGGAGCTGAACGTGATGACCGTCGATGATCTGCAGGCGAAGCATCAGGCCGAAGCCCATGCAGCGATCGATATGTTCACTAAACATCTCGACATCGACGAAGAGTTCGCCACCGTTCTGGTGGAAGAGGGCTTCTCTTCGCTGGAAGAATTGGCTTACGTGCCAATCAACGAGCTGCTGGAAATCGACGGCCTCGACGAAGAGACCATTGAAGCCCTGCGTGAACGAGCAAAAAATGCGTTAACCACCCTGGCATTAGCGAAAGAAGAGAGCCTTGGTAATCAGGAACCTGCTGAGGACCTGCTGAATCTTGAAGGCCTGGATCGTGCGCTGGCGTATCGCCTGGCGTCAAAAGGCGTTTGCACGCTGGAAGATCTCGCTGAGCAAGGTGTTGACGATCTGACAGATATTGAAGGGCTGGATGATGAGAAAGCCGGTGCGCTGATTATGGCTGCACGTAATATCTGCTGGTTCGGCGATGACGCGTAATAACAGGAAGGAACAGCATGACAGATGTAACCGTAAAATCGCTGGCCGCCGAAATTCAGACTCCGGTCGATCGCCTGGTACAGCAATTTGCTGATGCAGGGATCCGTAAGTCTGAAAACGACGCCGTATCCCAGCAAGAGAAAGAGACCTTACTGTCCCACCTGAATCGTGAGCACGGTCAGACCGGTTCAGGCAAACTGACGTTGCAGCGCAAAACGCGCAGCACCTTGAATATTCCAGGCACCGGGGGTAAAAGTAAGTCGGTGCAAATCGAAGTCCGCAAAAAGCGCACATACGTGAAAGGTGATGCCGACGCTGAGCAAGCTCAGGCGGAAGCAGAAGCCGAGGCGCAGCGTGAAGCGGAAGAGCAGGCGCGTCGCGAGGCTGAAGAACAAGCCCGTCGCGAAGCTGAACAAAAAGCGCAACGTGAAGCCGAAGAGAAAGCCAAGCGCGAAGCCGCTGACAAGGCTAAGCGTGAAGCAGCGGAAAATGAGAAAGTGACTAATCAACCTACCGACGAAATGACCAAGGCTGCGCAATCTGACAAAGCCCGTCGTGAAGCTGAAGCCGCCGAACTGAAGCGTAAAGCGGAAGAAGAAGCGCGCCGTAAGCTGGAAGAGAATGCGCGCCGCGCGGCGGAAGAAGCCCGTCGTCTGGCCGAAGAGAAAGCCGCTGAATGGGAAAAACCAGAGGAAGAAGATAAGGGCGACTATCACGTCACTACTTCAACTCATGCCCGTCAGGCAGAAGACGAAAACGATCGCGAAGTCGAAGGCGGTCGTGGTCGCACCCGCACCACCAAGGCAGCGCGTCCGGCCAAAAAAGGCAACAAGCACTCTGAAGCCAAAACTGACCGTGAAGAAGCGCGTGCTCAGGTACGCGGCGGTAAAGGTGGCAAACATCGTAAACCAAGCACGCTGCAGCAGGGCTTCAACAAACCTGCTCAGGCGGTGAACCGTGACGTCATCATTGGCGAAACCATCACCGTTGCCGAACTGGCCAACAAAATGGCGGTGAAAGGCTCGCTGGTTATTAAAGCGATGATGAAGATGGGTGCCATGGCGACCATCAACCAGGTTATCGACCAGGAAACCGCCCAGCTGGTGGCCGAAGAGATGGGTCACAAAGTGATCCTGCGCCGCGAGAACGAGCTGGAAGAAGCGGTAATGGACGATCGTGATACCGATGCTGCGCAGGAAAGCCGTGCGCCGGTCGTGACCATCATGGGTCACGTTGACCACGGTAAAACCTCGCTGCTGGACTACATCCGCTCCACCAAAGTCGCCTCCGGCGAAGCGGGCGGGATTACCCAGCACATCGGTGCGTATCACGTTGAAACCGATAACGGCATGATCACCTTCCTCGACACCCCGGGCCACGCCGCGTTTACCGCAATGCGTGCACGTGGTGCGCAGGCCACGGATATCGTTATCCTGGTGGTGGCGGCTGACGATGGCGTGATGCCGCAGACTGTCGAAGCTATCCAGCACGCGAAAGCAGCCGGTGTGCCGGTGGTCGTGGCAGTGAACAAGATCGACAAGCCAGAAGCCGATCCGGATCGCGTGAAGAACGAGCTCACCCAGTACGGTATCATTCCGGAAGAGTGGGGCGGCGAGAACATGTTTGTTAACGTCTCGGCGAAAGCCGGTACCGGCATCGACGACCTGCTGAACGCGATTCTGCTGCAGGCGGAAGTACTGGAGCTGACTGCGATTCGTCAGGGTATGGCGAGCGGCGTGGTGATCGAATCGTTCCTCGACAAAGGTCGTGGTCCGGTAGCAACCGTGCTGGTGCGTGAAGGTACGCTGAACAAGGGCGATATCGTACTGTGCGGCTTCGAATACGGCCGTGTGCGTGCGATGCGTGACGAACTGGGTCGCGAAGTGCTGGAAGCGGGTCCATCGATTCCGGTGGAAATCCTCGGTCTGTCCGGTGTGCCGGCAGCGGGTGACGAAGCGACCGTGGTGCGTGACGAGAAGAAAGCGCGTGAAGTGGCGCTGTATCGTCAGGGCAAATTCCGCGAAGTCAAACTGGCGCGTCAGCAGAAATCCAAGCTGGAAAACATGTTTGCCAACATGACCGAAGGCGAAGTGTCCGAGCTGAACATCGTCCTGAAGTCCGACGTACAGGGTTCTGTGGAAGCGATCTCCGACTCGCTGCTGAAACTCTCCACCGACGAAGTGAAGGTGAAGATTATCGGTTCTGGCGTGGGCGGTATCACCGAAACCGACGCCACCCTGGCCGCTGCGTCCAACGCGATCATCCTCGGCTTCAACGTGCGTGCTGATGCCTCTGCGCGTCGCGTGATTGACGCTGAAAACGTTGACCTGCGCTACTACTCCGTCATCTATAACCTGATTGACGAAGTGAAAGCAGCCATGAGCGGCATGCTGGCACCGGAGTTCAAACAGCAGATTATCGGTCTGGCCGAAGTCCGTGACGTGTTCAAGTCACCGAAATTTGGCGCGATTGCCGGCTGTATGGTCACCGAAGGCAACATCAAACGTCACAATCCGATCCGCGTACTGCGCGACAACGTGGTTATCTATGAAGGCGAGCTGGAATCTCTGCGTCGCTTCAAAGATGACGTCAACGAAGTGCGTAACGGCATGGAGTGTGGTATCGGCGTTAAGAACTACAACGACGTTCGCGTTGGCGATATGATCGAAGTGTTCGAAGTGATTGAAGTTAAACGCACCATCGAGTAATTGCTGGTCGATGTGATGCAATTTGGGAGGCCTCTGGCCTCCCGAATTATTTGGGAGAAATAGTATGGCGAAAGAGTTTGGTCGCCCACAGCGCGTGGCGCAGGAGTTGCAGAAAGAGATTGCGATCATCCTGCAGCGCGAAATCAAAGACCCACGTCTGGGTATGATGGTCACCGTGTCTGGCGTTGAGGTGTCACGCGATCTGGCGTATGCCAAAGTGTTCGTGACCTTCCTGAACGACCAGGATGAAGAAGCGGTGAAAAATGGCCTCAAAGCGCTGAAAGAAGCGTCTGGCTACATCCGTATTCTGCTCGGTAAAGCGATGCGTCTGCGCATCGTGCCGGAGCTGACCTTCTTTTACGATAACTCGCTGATTGAAGGGATGCGCATGTCGAATCTGGTGTCTAACGTGATCAGAAACGATGCTGAGCGACGGGGTGAAAGCCCGGCGGAAGACGACAAGGAGGACTGATGAGTCGTCCTCGTCGCCGTGGTCGTGATGTCCACGGTGTTTTCCTGCTGGATAAACACCAGGGCGCATCCTCCAACGATGTGCTGCAAAAAGTAAAACGCCTGTTTAATGCTAACAAGGCGGGCCATACCGGCGCGCTCGATCCGCTGGCCACCGGTATGCTGCCGATTTGTCTCGGCGAAGCCACCAAGTTTTCCCGCTATCTGCTGGATTCGGACAAGCGTTACCGCGTAATTGCCCGTCTGGGCCAGCGCACCGATACCTCCGATGCGGACGGCAATATCGTTGAAACGCGGCCGGTGACCTTCAGCCAGGCTGAGCTGGACGCCGCGCTGGAGAGCTTTCGCGGCGAGACGCTGCAGGTGCCCACCATGTTCTCGGCGCTCAAGTATCAGGGCCGCAAGCTGTACGAATATGCGCGCGAAGGCATCACCGTGCCGCGTGAAGCGCGACCGATTACCGTGTTTGAACTGCAGTTTATTCGCTGGCAGGGCGACGAGCTGGAGCTGGAAATCCATGTTTCCAAAGGCACCTACATTCGCACCATCATTGACGATTTAGGTGAGAAGCTCGGCTGCGGCGCACACGTGATCATGCTGCGCCGTCTGCAGGTGGCGCGTTACCCGATTGCGCGCATGATGACGCTGGAACAGCTGCAGGCGCTGGCGGCGCAGGTTAATGCGGCGGAAACGCCGGATTACGCACCGCTGGACGCGTTGCTGTTGCCAATGGACAGCCCGGCGGAAGATTTTCCAGCGGTCAATCTGCCCACGCCGATCGCGGCCTGGTTCAAACAGGGCATGCCGGTCCAGGCGGAAAACGCGCCGGCCAGCGGGCTGGTGCGGGTGACCGAAGGTGAGCAGCAGAAATTTATCGGCATGGCGGAAATCGCCGACGATGGTCGCGTGGCACCGCGTCGTCTGGTGGTGGAGTTTGCCGACTGACCGCGTATTACCGCTGGCCGTTACAGCACATTTGCGTTGCTACCGGGCGAAGAGTAGAATAGCGCGGCTTTAAAAGCGGGCTGCTGAATTAGAGATCGGCACCCATACATTCATTTTTTACTGGAGTTTATTATGTCTCTAAGCGTAGAAGCTAAAGCAGAGATCGTTGCTAAATACGGTCGTGGCGCTAACGACAGCGGTTCAACTGAAGTTCAGGTTGCTCTGCTGACTGCTCAGATTAACCACCTGCAGGGTCACTTCTCTGAGCACAAGAAAGACCACCACAGCCGTCGCGGTCTGCTGCGCATGGTATCCCAGCGTCGTAAGCTGCTGGACTACCTGAAGCGTAAAGACGTTGCACGTTACACCAGCCTGATCGAAAGCCTGGGTCTGCGTCGCTAAGTCTGAAGAATCTGATCAACGATGTAGCGCATGCAGTATGCAAAAAACCGCATCTGGCGATCAGATTTGTGCGAGTTTCGCGAAAAGGGGGCCTTTATGGCCCCTTTTTTCGAGCAATCCACAGCAATCCGGACCAAACTCATGTATTGTTGCTGAGAGTGATCTTTGCTTGCAGAGGTTCGCGCGGCTAATGAGAGGCTTTACCGCAGGGGCGGTTAAGGGTTGTCATTAGTCGCGAGGATGCAACTAAAGATCGGTAATCCCCGGCGGGCCGAGCAGGCTTTGCCACGAATTTAAGGACTTAAATTTTGCTGAACCCGATCGTACGCAAATTCCAATATGGTCAGCATACCGTCACGCTGGAAACCGGCATGATGGCGCGCCAGGCCACCGCAGCAGTAATGGTAAGCATGGACGACACCGCGGTATTCGTTACCGTCGTGGGCCAGAAAAAAGCCAAAGCCGGTCAGGACTTCTTCCCTCTGACGGTGAACTATCAGGAGCGTACTTACGCCGCTGGCCGTATTCCGGGCAGCTTCTTCCGTCGTGAAGGCCGTCCAAGCGAAGGCGAAACCCTGATTGCGCGTCTGATTGACCGCCCGGTGCGTCCGCTGTTCCCGGAAGGTTTTGTTAACGAAGTACAGGTTATCGCGACTGTGGTATCCGTGAACCCGCAGGTTAACCCGGACATCGTTGCGATGATCGGTGCTTCTGCTGCGCTGTCACTGTCTGGCATTCCGTTCAACGGCCCAATCGGTGCGGCACGCGTCGGTTACATCAACGATCAGTACGTGCTGAACCCAACCGCCGATGAGATCAAACAGTCTCGTCTGGATCTGGTGGTTGCCGGTACGCAGAATGCAGTGCTGATGGTGGAATCTGAAGCGGACATCCTGACCGAAGACCAGATGCTGGGTGCTGTGGTGTTCGGCCACGACCAGCAGCAGGTTGTGATTGAAAACATCAATGCGCTGGTGGCCGAAGCCGGCAAACCACGCTGGGACTGGCAGCCAGAGCCGGCGAACGATGCGCTGATCGCACGCGTTGCCGCCCTGGCCGAAGCGCGCATCAGCGATGCTTACCGCATCACTGACAAGCAGGAGCGCTATGCGCAGGTTGGCGTCATCAAAGACGAAACCATCGCCGCACTGCTGGCTGAAGACGAAACGCTGGATGATGCCGAAATCGGTGACATCGTACACAGCCTGGAAAAGAACGTGGTGCGTACCCGTATCCTGAACGGCGAACCGCGTATCGATGGCCGTGAAAAAGATATGATCCGTGGTCTGGATGTGCGCACTGGCGTACTGCCGCGTACCCACGGTTCTGCGCTGTTTACCCGTGGTGAAACGCAGGCGCTGGTCGCTGCCACCCTCGGTACCGCGCGTGACGCACAGAATCTCGATGAGCTGATGGGCGAGCGTACTGACAGCTTCCTGTTCCACTACAACTTCCCTCCGTACTCCGTGGGCGAAACCGGTATGGTTGGCTCACCGAAGCGTCGTGAAATTGGTCACGGCCGTCTGGCGAAGCGTGGCGTGCTGGCAGTGATGCCTAAACAGGATGCGTTCCCGTACACCGTGCGCGTCGTGTCTGAAATCACCGAATCGAACGGTTCTTCTTCTATGGCTTCCGTGTGCGGTGCATCGCTGGCACTGATGGACGCTGGCGTACCGATCAAAGCGGCCGTTGCCGGTATCGCGATGGGGCTGGTGAAAGAAGACGAGAAGTTCGTGGTGCTGTCTGACATCCTCGGCGACGAAGATCACCTCGGCGATATGGACTTCAAAGTAGCCGGTAGCCGTGAAGGTATCACCGCGCTGCAGATGGACATCAAAATTGAAGGTATCACCCGTGAAATCATGCAGGTGGCACTGAATCAGGCCAAGGGTGCGCGTCTGCACATTCTGAGCGTGATGGAACAGGCGATCAGCACGCCGCGTCAGGAGATCTCCGAGTTCGCGCCGCGCATCTACACCATCAAGATCAACTCAGACAAGATCAAAGACGTCATCGGTAAAGGCGGTTCAGTTATCCGTGCGCTGACCGAAGAGACCGGCACCACCATCGAAATCGAAGATGATGGCACCGTGAAGATCGCAGCGACCGACGGCCTGAAAGCCAAAGAAGCGATTCGCCGCATCGAAGAGATCACCGCTGAGATCGAAGTGGGCCGTATCTACGCCGGTAAAGTGACCCGTATCGTTGATTTCGGTGCCTTCGTGGCGATCGGCGGCGGTAAAGAAGGTCTGGTACACATTTCTCAGATCGCCGACAAGCGCGTAGAGAAAGTGACCGATTACCTGCAGATGGGTCAGGAAGTGCCAGTTAAAGTGATGGAAGTGGATCGTCAGGGCCGCGTTCGTCTCAGCATCAAAGAAGCGACAGAGCAGAAGCCAGCAGAAGAAACCGCTGCGGTGAGTGCACCTGACGCTGAGTAAGCGTTTTCCTGATCAGCCGCTCCCTGCCAGCTGGCGGGGAGCGGTGTTTGTATACCCGAAATGCGTCGCGCGCTGGTCAGCGCACCAGTTAGCTGAAGCAGGACGGGTATCATCGCGAGGGCGGGAACCCTTGTGCATAGCAGGCGGATGACAGGATGGTTATCCCAATGTTTGTATTCGGGAGTGGGAAATGAAGCCTTTTTTGCGCTGGTGTTTTGTTGCGACAGCTATCACGCTGGCAGGATGCAGCAACTCCAATTGGCGTAAGAACGAAGTTCTGGCAGTACCTTTGCAGCCCACACTGCAGCAAGAGGTTATTCTGGCGCGAATGGAACAAATTCTTGCCAGTCGGGCCCTGACCGATGATGAACGCGCACAGCTGTTATATGAGCGCGGAGTGTTGTATGATAGTTTGGGTCTGAGGGCACTAGCGCGGAACGATTTCTCGCAAGCGCTGTCTATCAGACCGGATATGCCGGAAGTGTTTAACTATCTCGGCATTTACTTAACGCAGGCAGGCAATTTCGATGCTGCCTATGAAGCGTTTGATTCTGTACTTGAGCTTGATCCAACTTACAACTATGCGCATTTAAACCGTGGTATCGCCCTCTATTACGGCGGTCGATACAAGTTAGCGCAAGATGATCTGCTGGCGTTTTATCAAGACGATCCTAACGATCCGTTCCGCAGCCTGTGGCTCTACCTCGTTGAACGCGAGATGGACGCCGATAAGGCAAAAGTGACGCTCCAACAGCGTTACGATAAGGCGGCTAAGGACCAATGGGGATGGAATATTGTCGAGTTCTACCTGGGCGACATCAGTGAAAAAACATTGATGGAACGTCTCAAGGCGGACGCAACGGATAACACCTCGCTCGCTGAACATCTCAGTGAAACCAACTTCTATTTAGGTAAGTACTACCTAAGTCTGGGGGAGAAGGACGACGCGAAAGCGTTGTTCAAACTGGCGGTGGCCAACAACGTCAATAACTTTGTTGAACACCGATACGCATTGTTGGAACTGGCGCAACTCGGCCAGACACAAGACGATTTATCAGAATCTGACCAGCAATAGCTGACGAACTTTTATTGCCTGATTTACCCGTAAAGTCATCGCCTGAACAGGTGAGGGCTTTTCTGTTCGTCAAAACTTCTAATTTGAGCCGGTTCACACTTTTTGATGAAAATGACTGAAAGTTTTCACGACGAGTTATGTAGACTGGCCGCCGCAATCTAAGAGGCACGTGTACTACATGACTGATATTCAAACCACTTTTGCTGATCTGGGCCTGAACGCCGACATCCTCGAATCACTGAACGGTATGGGCTACGTTAAGCCATCGCCAATCCAGGCTGAGTGTATTCCTCACCTGCTGGCGGGCCGTGATGTGCTGGGTATGGCGCAGACCGGTAGTGGTAAAACAGCAGCGTTCTCGCTGCCGCTGCTGAACAACGTTGATCCTTCTGTCCGCGCACCGCAAATCCTGGTGCTGGCGCCGACCCGCGAACTGGCGGTTCAGGTGGCTGAAGCGATGACAGAATTCTCTAAACACATGCGCGGTATCAACGTCGTGGCCCTGTATGGTGGCCAGCGTTATGACGTGCAGCTGCGCGCACTGCGCCAGGGTCCACAGATCGTGGTTGGTACCCCGGGCCGTCTGCTGGATCACCTGAAACGCGGTACCCTGGACCTGTCCAGCCTGCGTGGTCTGGTACTGGACGAAGCCGATGAAATGCTGCGTATGGGCTTCATCGAAGACGTTGAAACCATCATGGCGCAGATCCCGGAAGGTCATCAGACCGCACTGTTCTCTGCAACCATGCCGGAAGCGATTCGCCGTATCACTAAGCGTTTCATGAAGGATCCGCAGGAAGTGCGCATCCAGTCCAGCATCACTACACGCCCGGACATTTCTCAGTCTTACTGGACCGCTTACGGCCGTAAGTCTGACGCGCTGGTGCGCTTCCTCGAAGCGGAAGACTTCGATGCTGCCATCATCTTCGTGCGCACCAAAAATGCCACGCTGGAAGTCGCAGAAACGCTGGAGCGTAACGGCTACAACAGCGCCGCGCTGAACGGTGACATGAACCAGGCGCTGCGTGAGCAGACGCTGGAGCGTCTGAAAGACGGTCGTCTGGATATCCTGATCGCGACTGACGTTGCGGCCCGTGGTCTGGACGTTGAGCGTATCAGCCTGGTGGTTAACTACGACATCCCGATGGATGCCGAATCGTATGTGCACCGTATCGGCCGTACTGGTCGTGCGGGTCGTGCTGGCCGTGCGCTGCTGTTTGTTGAGAACCGCGAGCGTCGTCTGCTGCGCAACATCGAACGCACCATGAAGCTGACTATTCCGGAAGTTGAGCTGCCTAACGCCGAGCTGCTGAGTCAGCGTCGTCTGGCGCAGTTCGCTGCCAAAGTTCAGCAGCAGCTGGAAAGCAGCGATCTGGATCAGTACCGTGCGCTGCTGGCTAAAATGCAGCCAGAAGAAGAGCTGGATATGGAAACGCTGGCCGCTGCACTGCTGAAAATGGCGCAGGGCGAACGTCCACTGATTCTGCCACCGGATGCACCACGTCCACAGCGTCGTGAATTCCGCGATCGCGATGAGCGTGGCGGCGACCGTCCACGTCGTGACAGCCGTGACAGCCGCGAAGGTGGCGATCGTCCACGTCGCGAACGTCGTGACGTTGGCGAAATGCAGCTGTACCGCATTGAAGTGGGCCGTGACGACGGTGTTGAAGTGCGTCATATCGTGGGCGCGATTGCTAACGAAGGCGACATCAGCAGCCGTTACATCGGTAACATCAAGCTGTTTGGTACTCACTCCACTATCGAGCTGCCAAAAGGCATGCCGGGTGAAGTCCTGCAGCACTTCACGCGTACGCGTATTCTCAACAAGCCGATGAATATGCAGCTGCTGGGCGATGCACAGCCACACGAGCGCACCGAGCGTCGTAGCGGCGGTCGTGACTTCGGTGGTGAGCGTCGTGGTAACCGCGAGGGTGGCAACCGTGAAGGTGGCGCACCTCGTCGTTTCTCTGAGCGTCGCGAAGGCGGTCGTGAAGGCGGACGTTTCAGCCGTGAAGGTGGCCGTGGCCCACGTCGCGACGAAGGTGCAGCTGCACCACGTCGCCGTGATGCATGAGCGTTAATCGCTTAAAAATAAAAAGGACGCGCAAGCGTCCTTTTTTTATGTCTGTAACGCGGGCTTTACACGCCGCCGGCAATCAGCACCCGCTCACCGGTAACATAAGCCGACTCTTCCGACGCCAGAAACAGCGCCACCTGCGCCACATCCTCCGGCAGGCCAAAGCGTCCCAGCGGCGTGGCCGCGATCAGCTGCGCTTTAAATTCCGCATTCATTTTTTTCGCTGCCAGCAGCCCTTCGGTCAGAATGATCCCCGGCGCCAGCGCGTTGACGCGAATATTACGCGGGCCCAGCTCACGTGCCAGCCCCTGCGTTAAGGTATCGATTGCGCCTTTGGTCGCTGACCACAGTACCGAGCCGGGCAGGCTGCGCTGGCTGTTTAGCGCGCTGAGGTTGATGATACAGCCGCCGCGCGCCGGGAAATGCTGCGCCGCCTGCTGGCACACCAGCAGCGTACCGAGCAGATTGACGTTGAGCTGCTGCTGCATGTCGCTGACGCTGAGGCTGGCGAAGTCGCCATGGTGAAACATGCCGGCGTTGTTGACCACGATGTCTGGCGCGCCAAACTGCGCAATACTGCTGGCGAACAGGCGCTGCACGTCAGCTTCACGGGATATATCGGCCTGTACGGCGATGGCGTCGCTTCCCAGCGCGCAGATATCGGTCACCACATCCGCCGCGCCCGCTTCATCCTGACGATAATTCACCACCACCCGGGCGCCGGCCGCGGCGAAAGTCATGGCGATGGCGGCGCCAATGCCTTTCGACGCGCCCGTCACCAGCGCAATTTTGCCTTCAAGTGCTTGCATTGTGTCTCTCCACCTGAGATTTCGGGTGAGTAAAGCATGCGCTGTTGCCGCTTTGTGCGGTAGCGCAATCCTGCAAGCTTTTTGCACGATCCTGCAAATCTGTGGCGCAGGGACTAGGCGCAACCGCATCGGCAGGTAAGAATGGGGATTCAGTGATTTTTCATCGCGGAGTGCATAACGCATGATTCATCAGGAACAGTGGCAGCAGCTGGTGGCGATGATTGCCCGTCACGCGCAGCAGGATGGGCGCACCGCCAGCGCGATTGATTTTCTCTCTTTTGGCCGCAGCTCGCACCCCTCCAGCCTGGCGCACATTGCCAGCTGGGCGGGGTTTGCGCTGATGGCCCAGGGCCAGAAAGCACTGCGCATGGGCGATGATGTGATGCATTACGGGCCGGGCGATCTGCTGCTGGTCACCATGGACATGCCGGTGCAGTCCTGCGTGGTGCTGGCGACGCCAGAGAAACCCTGTCTTGGCGTCGGCATCACCATCAACGAAGCGCGTCTGCTGCGCTATCTGGAGCATTTCCCGCCGCAGCAGATTGGCAGCGCTGCCCCCGAACGCAGCATTACCGTCCATAAAGTCGCGCCACCGCTGGTGGATGCGGTGATGCGGCTGGTGGCGCTGCTGGATCAGCCCCAGGATATCGCCGCGCTGGCACCGCTGATTGAGCAGGAGATTTTCTATCGCCTGCTGACCGGGCCGGAAGGGCCGCGCATTCTGAACATGGCGCTGACCGAGCGCCCGGGCAACAAAGTGGCGCGCGCGGCGCGCTGGCTGCGCGAAAACTTTCATCAGCCGCTGAAGGTGGATCAGCTGGCCAGCAGCGTTGGCATGAGCATTTCATCGCTGCACCATCACTTTAAAGCGGTTACGGCGATGACGCCGATGCAGTATCAGAAGCAGCTGCGGCTCAACGAAGCGCGCCGGTTGATGATGATTGAGAAGCTGGATGCCGGGACGGCGGGCTATCGGGTGGGCTATCAGAGTGCGTCGCAGTTCAGCCGGGAGTACAGCCGTTTTTATGGCCAGTCTCCGGCGCGCGATGTGCGCAAGATGGCGGTGGGGCCGGAAGGACTACTCTCCCCACCGCAGTAAGGCTTACAGCGTGCGTGCGGCTTCCATCGCCAGCGCGAACGAACGCAGGCGCGCCTGCGGATCGTAAATCTGGCCGTTGACCATGATCTCATCCGCCTGGGTTTCGCGCAGCAGCGCGGCAAGGCCGTGGCGCACTTTATCTTTATCGCCCACCACCGACATGCTCAGCGCCTGCTGCACGCCATACTGTTCGGACGGCGACCACAGGTTATCCATGTTCTCCACCGGCGCCGGCAGCGGGCCGGGCTTGCCGCGACGCAGATTAATGAACTGCTGCTGCATCGAGGTGAACAGGAAGCGCGCATCACGATCGCTGTCTGCCGCCACCACGTTGACGCACACCATAGCGTAAGGTTTTGCCAGACGCGCAGAGGGCTGGAATTTTTCGCGATACAGGTGTAGCGCCTGCAACAGCAGGTCTGGCGCGAAGTGCGAAGCAAAGGCAAACGGCAGACCAAGCTGCGCCGCCAGCTGCGCGCTATACAGGCTGGAACCCAGCAGCCACACCGGAATTTTCAGTCCGAGGCCAGGCACCGGCTGCACCGGCGGATGTTCGCCCTCTTCGGCATCGAACCAGCGGATCAGATCGGCCACATCTTCCGGGAAGCTGTCGGCCTGGGCGCCCGAAAGATGACGGCGCAGCGCCAGCATGGTGCGCTGATCGGAGCCGGGCGCGCGGCCCAGTCCGAGATCGATACGGCCGGGGTAGAGGGATTCCAGGGTGCCAAACTGTTCGGCAATCACCAGCGGTGCGTGGTTGGGCAGCATGATCCCGCCGGAGCCGAGGCGCAGCGTTTCGGTGTTAGCGGCGAGATAGCCAATCAGCACAGACGTTGCGGCGCTGGCGATGCCGGTCATGTTGTGGTGTTCGGCCAGCCAGTAGCGATGAAAGCCAAGGGCTTCAGCCTGACGCGCCAGCGCCAGCGAATTATGGAAGGCATCGCGCGCAGACGAGCCTTGCGGAATGGGGGCCAGATCCAGTACGGACAGGCGAACAGTTTTCTTCTCAGACATGGGTACTCCAGCAAAGGATGGCGCAGGTGATAAGTAAACCTGCACCAGTCAGTATTACGCATCATTACCCATATTAAAACTGCTAATAACGGCAGGAATATAGCCGGAATGTGCCTTTAACCGCCGCTATCCAGCGCCATTCCGGCCAGGCGGCGCCAGTAACCGTTGCTGTCGCTGCCGCGCGCCATCATCAGCGGCGCTTCACCCGCTTCGTTAGCGCGGAAGCGATCAACCTGTGCCAGCGTGCTCTCATCCTGCGGCGACAGGCGCACAATATCGATCCAGCCGTGCATACCGGCGAGATCGTTGCCAAGGTTGTAACAGTAGCCGCTCATGGTCTGAATGCCGTTCAGGACAAATACCTGCTGGCCCTCCTGCGACAGCACGCGGCGCCCGGTGGGATAATCAATACAGCAGGTCTGGCAATCATCTTTGGCACGGTTTTCGGAACGCGCGGTAAAGCAGCGCGCCGACAGCGCCAGCGGCAGATGGCCATAGCCGAGCACTTCAACCTCAAACCGGTCGCGCAGGCCAGCGTCATGGCACTGCTGCAACAGCTGGATCAGCCAGTCGCGTGACATCTCCACCGGCATGCACCAGCGCGTCATGCCCTCCTGCAGCAGCAGCTGGAGCGTCTGCGCGTTATACACATTCAGGGTGGGACCGGCGACAAACGGCAGTTTGCGCTCTGCCGCCATGTTCACGGTGCCAATATCGTTGGCTTCCAGTAAGAACTCACCGTTTTCAACATAGCGGCGCAGCTCTTTGACTTCCGAAGGCGACTGCAGCAGCGCCAGCGTGCTCAGCACCACCTGTTTGCCGCTGGCCGCCAGCGTGCGGCCCATCTCCATCCACTGACTGAACGCAGTGGCGCGGCGTTTGCTGCACACCGCTTCGCCGAGGTAGACAATCTCTGCGCTGCTTTCTGCGGCGCGCTGGTAAAACTGCTCCAGCGTGGCGGTTGGCCAGTACCACAGCACCGGGCCGATGGCGTATTTCATACGGTCTCCTTATTGCCAGTCGCGGTGATAGGCGCCGAGCGTGGTCTGGCTGCCTTCAGAAAGTTCACCGAGCGCGCGCATCCACGGCGCCTGCACCGTGAACTGTTGCGGATCGGCCATGCAGCGATCGATCGCCTGACGCCACACTTTAGCCACCTGCGCCACATAGGCCGGGCTGCGCTGGCGTCCCTCAATTTTCACCGACGCGATATTGGCGCGCAGCAGTTCTGGCAGCAGCGCCAGGGTATTGAGGCTGGTGGGCTCTTCCAGCACGTGATAGCGCTGGTTATCCACCTCGTAGCGTCCTTTACACAGCGTTGGATAGCCCGCGCTCTCATCGGCGGCGTAACGGTCAATCAGCACTTCGTTCAGGCGCGACTCCATGCCCTGTGCCGTCTGCTGCCAGCGCACAAATTTGGCCGGTGAACAGGCACCCGCGCTGTTCGGCGACTCGCCGGTCAGCCACGACGAGAGATAGCAGCGGCCTTCGGCCATGATGCACAGGCTGCCAAAGGCGAACACCTCGAGCGGCACCGGCGTTTCGCGCGCCAGCTGCTTCACCTGGTGCATCGACAGCACGCGCGGCAGCACCACGCGGCTCAGCGCAAAGTGGCGGTGATAAAACTGAATGGCCTGCAGATTGGTAGCGGACGCCTGCACTGAAAGGTGACGTTCAACCTGCGGATAGCGGCTGGCGGCGTACTCCAGCGTGGCGATATCGGCCAGAATCAGCGCATCGGCACCGTTCTGTGCGGCGACGTCAATGGCGCTTTGCCAGCGGTTAAGGCCGTCAGGATGGGCGAAGGTGTTGATCGCCACGTGCAGTTTACGCCGGTGCTGATGCAGGAAGCGCGCGGCTTCTGCCAGTTTCTTATCGGTAAAATTGAGGCCAGCAAAGTGGCGGGCGTTGGTGTCATCTTTCAGGCCGACGTACACCGCGTCAGCGCCGTGCTCCACCGCCGATTTCAGCGCAGGTAAATTCCCCGCCGGACACAGCAGTTCCATACAATTTCCTCCCCCGGATTCTGAACGCCGTTGAGTGTAAGGAAGCGCAGGTGCTGCAATGTTGATTTAAGGCAGTGAAAGCGGGATTGCCAGGGCGGAATGGAGAATTTTCGCACAGACGCGGGGCGATTTCCTTGATCCCGGTTGAGGCGAAAGCCGACGGATGTGGCAATATAGATAAAATTTTCTCAAGGGAGTGCAGCGCATGTTCGCACGCTTACGCGGCCTGTTAATTGAAAAAGGGCCGGAATTCCTCGCTTTACCGGTGTCGCTAACACCATTCGCCGTGAAAAAAACGGTTTTGCAACAACTCCTAAACTGGCAATTTCGTCATGCTTTGGCTGAAGGTGAGTTAGACTTTCTGCAAGGGCGCTATCTCGGCATTGAGATCGCGGACGTCAATCTGCGCTGGATCACCACGCTGCAGGACGGGCGCCTGACCGTTTCGCGCGACGCCGAAGCAGATGTCTGGTTTCGTGGCGAAGCCAACGATCTGCTGCTGGTAGCAGCACGCAAAGCCGACCCCGATATGTTGTTCTTTCAGCGCCGTCTGGTGATTGAGGGCGACACGGAGCTGGGACTGGAGGTGAAGAATCTGATGGATGCCATAGAACTGGACGCCATGCCCACGCCATTGCGCACGGGGTTGCTGCAGCTGGCTGCTTTTGTTGAGGCAGGAATGACACAGGACGCGAAGGCCGCTGAGGCGCGCGCGGGGATCTCATGTTGATTCGTACTGAAATTGGTGTGGACGCGGCAGGCATCGACAGCCTGTTAAAGCGCAGTTTTGCCACCGCAGCCGAAGCGGAACTGGTACAGCAGCTGCGTGAAGACGGTTTACTCACGCTGGGCGTGGTGGCCACCGATGACGAAGGCCAGGTGCTGGGTTATGCGGCCTTCAGTCCGGTGACGTTGCAGGGCGAGGATCGTAACTGGGTGGCGCTGGCGCCGCTGGCGGTTGATGCCTCGGTGCGCAGTCAGGGCATTGCTAAACAGCTGGTGTATGAAGGGCTCGATTCGCTCAATGAGTTCAGCTACAGCGCCGTGGTGGTGCTGGGCGATCCGCAGTTCTACAATCCGCTCGGCTTTGAACCGGCGGCGCGTCACGGCCTGCACTGCCGCTGGCCCGGCAGCGAAGCGGCGTTTCAGGTGTATAAACTGGCGGACGATGCGTTTGATGGGGCAGAAGGGCTGATCGCCTTCTCGGCACCTTTCAATCGTATCGACTAAACCACGCCGTTAAGCAGGCCGGCTGCTGGGCAACCAGCAGCAGTTTCTGCGCCCGGCTCAGCTGTTTTACCTGATACTCCAGCCGGGAAGCCGCCGCGCGATCGCCGGCCGCGCAGTGAAACACCAGCGTTAGCGGACCTTTGCCGCGCAGCGCACGGGCACCGCGCCCCTGCTGGTGCTGCTGCAGGCGACGGTTGACGTCAGTGGTAATGCCGGTATAAAGCATCCCGGCGGCGGTTTGCAGCATATACAGCTGCCAGCCCTGTTCCATTTACAAACCTCGTTCATGTGCTGGCGGGCAGTGTAACGCGCCTGCGGCCGCATCGCTATCAACGCACGGAGTTGCTCTTGTCTGACCATTCTCATCTGATTCGCTATCTGAAAAAGCAGCACGTGCTGTCGCTGTGTGCCAGCGACGGCGATGCGCTATGGTGCGCCAACTGTTTCTACGTATTCGATGAAGCGCGTATGGCGTTCTGGCTGATGACCGAAGCCGATACGCGCCACGGCGCGCTGATGGCGCGTCATCCACGCGTCGCCGGCACGGTGAACGGCCAGCCGAAAACGGTGCTGCTGATTAAAGGCGTGCAGTATCGCGGGCGTATACAACTGACCGATGAGGCGCAGGCGCTGAAGGCCTATCAGTCGCGCTTTCCGGTGGCAAAAAAAGTCACCGCGCCGCTGTGGGAAATTATGCTGGATGAGCTGAAAATGACCGATAACGCGCTGGGGTTTGGCAAAAAGATTGTCTGGCAGCGTTAGCCCGGCACGCGCACAGGCGCACCGGGCGACCGTCTTACGCTGCGTTCAGAATGCGCAGGGATTCGCGGTTAAACGCGGGCAGGTCTTCAGGCGTGCGGCTGGTAACCAGCTTGTCATCATCAACCACCACCTCTTTATCGTAAAAGTCCGCGCCGGCATTACGCAAATCGATGGCGATAGCTTTCACGCAGGTCATTTTGCGACCGCGCACGCCGTTCGCGCTGATCAGCAGCTGCGGACCGTGACAGATGGCGAAAATCGGTTTGCCGCTGGCGACAAACTCTTTGGTAAAGGTGACAAAGCGATCGTCACCGCGCAGCGCGTCAGGCGAATGACCACCGGGCAGCAGCAGCGCGTCGAACTCGGCCGGGCTGACATGGTCAATATCCTTGTCGATTTTGACTTCGGCTTTGCCCTGTTTTCCCTTCACGGTTTTGCCCGCCTGCATCTCAATGGTGACCACTTCATGGCCCGCTTTGGTGAAGGCCTCGGCTGGTGAGGTAAACTCTGAGTCTTCAAATTCATCGGTAATCAGAACCGCTATTTTCTTGCTCATCTTTCTCCTCCTTGCTGGTCACGCACCTGCTGTGCGTGACACGTTTCAACAGACAAGTCTGGACCCTGAGCGCGGAAACGCAAGCCAGCCGGCGCAGGCGGGATTGGTTAAATTCCGGAGACAGATCAAGTTTAAGCGTGACGACGCTGGCACACGGGCATAACCTGAATAACACTGTGGGATCTGCGTCGCGCCCTCCGCGCGGCATACGTTATTCAGTTGAATACGGAACCGGTCATGACCCAATTCGCCTCACCTGCACCAGCGGCCCGCTTCGCCTGGTGGAAACCGCTGCTGTTCCTCGCCGTGGTGCTTATCGGCCTGTGGTACGTAAAATGGCAGCCTTACTATGGCAAAGCCTTCACGGCCGCAGAAACCCATTCCATCGGCCGCTCTATTCTTGCCAATGCCGCAGATTCGCCGTGGCGCGCCGCGCTGGATTACGCCATGGTCTATTTTCTCGCGGTGTGGAAAGCCGCGGTGCTCGGTGTGGTGCTGGGCTCGCTGGTGCAGGTGCTGATTCCGCGCCGCTGGCTGCTGCGCCTGATGGGCAGCAACCGGCTGGGGGCCACGCTGGTCGGCACCGGTTTTGGCCTGCCGGGCATGATGTGCAGCTGCTGTGCCGCGCCGGTGACCGTCGGCCTGCGCCAGGCGCAGGTTTCAAGCGGCGCGGCGATGGCGTTCTGGCTGGCGAATCCGCTGCTCAATCCCGCAACGCTGGTGTTTATGGGCTTTGTGCTCGGCTGGCAGTTTGCCGCCATTCGGCTGGTGGCGGGTGGGGTGATGGTGCTGGGCATTGCCATGCTGGTGCAGCGCAGCGTGCCGGAAACCGCCGTTGCCGCGCCGCTGTTGCCGCAAGAAAGCCATGAACGGTTTGTGACGCGCTGGCTGCGCGTGATGTGGCGGCTGTTCTGTAACACCATTCCGCTCTACATTGTGGCGGTGCTGCTGCTCGGCGCCGCGCGCGTCTGGCTGTTTCCGCACGCGGACGGCGCGGTAGGGAATACGCTGTTCTGGGTGATGCTGATGGCCATCGCCGGCTGCCTGTTTGTGATCCCTACCGCCGCCGAGATCCCCATTGTGCAAACCATGATGCTGGCGGGCATGGGCATCGCACCGGCGCTGGCGCTGCTGGTGACGCTGCCCGCGGTCAGCGTGCCGTCGTTACTGATGCTGCATCGCGCGTTCCCGCCGCGCGCGCTGTGGATCGCCTTCTGCGGCGTGGCCGTCAGCGGCATGCTGCTCGGCATCCTCGCACTGTGGCTGGCGTAGATACCAGATAGTCTGATTGCGGCTGCCGCGCCACAGCAGCCGCGCATCTTTTTCCGCTTCGATGAAACGTCCATCAATCAGCACGTCGATTTCCGCAATAACTTCACGCTGCGCCGCCGTCAGCTCCGCCAGGGTGTAGCCGGTCCACAGCCAGATATCTTTATCCGGACAGTCGCGCCGCACGCGCTTCACCAGCCGGCGAATATGCGGCACATTGTGCGGATGCAGCGGATCGCCGCCGCTCAGCGACAGCCCCTGACGCGGAATGCGGCGATCCTGCAGATCGGCGATCAGCTGCTCCTCCATGGCCAGCGTAAACGGCACGCCGGAGTCAGGCCGCCAGGTGCTCTGGTTGTAGCAGCCGCGGCACTGATGTTCACAGCCCGCGACAAACAGCGTGCAGCGCGTGCCGGGACCATTCACGATATCCACATCGTAGTAGCGATGAATGTGCATCATCCCAGCTGTCCGGTATCAAGGTGTTTGACGCGGCGCTGCACCTCTTCCTGCTTGCCGGCGTTGAACGGCCGCGCATCCGGGCTGCCAAGATAGCCGCAGACGCGGCGCGTGACCGAAACGCGCGCCGGATCGTGATTGCCGCAGCTCGGACAGGTAAAGCCTTTGCTGGTACAGCTGAACTCGCCGCTGAAGCCGCACTCGTAGCACTCATCGATCGGCGTATTAGTGCCGTAATAGGGCACGCGGTCATAGCTGTAATCCCACACATCTTCCAGCGCCCGCAGGTTGTGCTGAATGTTGGGGTATTCGCCGTAACAGATGAAGCCGCCGTTAGCGATGGCCGGATAGGGCGCTTCAAAGTCGATTTTGTCGTACGGATTGACCTTTTTCTCTACGTCGAGATGGAAGCTGTTGGTGTAATAGCCCTTGTCGGTCACGCCCGGCACTACGCCAAATTCGGCGGCATCAAGGCGACAGAAGCGATCGCACAGGTTTTCACTGGGCGTACTGTACAGGCTAAAGCCGTAGCCGGTTTCCGCTTTCCACGCATCCACCGCTTTGCGCAGATGCGTCACAATCGCCATGCCGGTTGCGCGCAGGTGCGCGGCATCATACGGATGCACGGCGTTGCCGCTTAGCGCGTTGAGTGTTTCATGCAGACCGATATAGCCCAGCGAGATCGAGGCGCGGCCGTTGCGAAAGATCTTGCCCACCTCATCGTCCGCATTGAGCCGCACGCCGCAGGCACCTTCCATATAAAGAATCGGTGCGACGCGCGCTTTGGTTTTTTCCAGCCGGGCAATGCGGGTCATCAGCGCCCGCTTCGCCAGCGCCAGGCGCGCATCCAGCAGCGTCCAGAAGCGGGCTTCGTCTCCCTGGGCTTCTAACGCAATGCGCGGCAGGTTGAGGCTGATCACGCCGATGTTGTTGCGGCCCTCATGAATCTGCTCGCCGTTTTCCTCGTAAACGCCGAGGAAGCTGCGGCAGCCCATCGGCGTTTTGAACGAGCCGGTGACTTCCACCACTTTGTCGTAGTTGAGAATATCCGGATACATGCGCTTGCTGGCACACTCCAGCGCCAGCTGTTTGATGTCGTAATTGATGTCGCCGGCGCGGCGATTGACGCCTTCACGAATGGCAAACACCAGCTTAGGAAACACTGCGGTTTTATGGTTTTTGCCCAGCCCGGCAATGCGGTTGCGCAGAATCGATTGCTGAATCAGGCGCGCCGCCCAGTCGGTGCCGAGGCCAAAGCCAAAAGTGACGAACGGCGTCTGGCCGTTGGCGGTGTGCAGCGTATTGACCTCGTACTCCAGCGACTGAAACGCGTCGTAGCACTCTTTTTCCGTGCGCGCGCGCGCGTAAGCTTCCACGTCAGCAATCTGCCATTCGCGGGCAATCTGGCGATGCTTGTCGAGACTGAGGGTGACAAACGGTGCCAGCACTTCGTCAATGCGGTTAATGGTAGTGCCGCCGTAAATATGGCTGGCGACCTGCGCAATGATCTGCGCCGTCACCGCGGTGGCGGTGGCGATGGATTTTGGCGGTTCAATCTCGGCGTTACCCATTTTGAAGCCGTGCGTCAGCATGCCGTGCAGATCGATCAGCATGCAGTTAAACATCGGGAAGAAGGGGGAGTAGTCGAGGTCGTGATAGTGGATCTCACCGCGTTCGTGCGCCAGCACCACATCGCGCGGCAGCAACTGCTGCTGGGCATAATGTTTGGCCACGATGCCGGCCAGCAGGTCGCGCTGCGTCGGGATCACTTTGCTGTCTTTGTTGGCGTTTTCGTTGAGCAGCGCCGCGTTGGTCTGTTCCACCAGGCCGCGAATGGCATGGTGCAGCTTGCCGCGCTGCTCGCGCGCCAGATCGCGGTCGTGACGGTATTCAATATAGGCGCGCGCCAGCTGCGGCCAGCGTCCGCTCATCAGCGCCTCTTCCACGGCACACTGGATGTCGCGAATATCGACTTCAGCCTGGGTTGCCAGCTGCGCGCTGACCTGCTGAGCGACCGTCGTGCACCAGGCCAGGTCGTCAACCTGGGCAGCCTGCGCGGCGGCCTGCACTGCAGCTTCAATGCGCCGGGCATCAAACGGCACCCTGCAGCCGTCACGCTTAATCACTACCGTTGCCATCTTCCCTTCTCCGCTGAAAACTACATGTAGATAATTTTAAGGAGTGTAATCGCAACATGTGGTGTTTCAGAGGGAATTAATCGCACTGTTTTTGACCTGTCGCAAAGAAGCGCGGCCAGCGCCTGAAAGCCGTGCAGTGGTCAACAGCCGCTACACTGAAAAGTTTTAAGCCGGGCAAACTTCAGCCGGTTGCAACTTGCTTTGCGTTGCGAAACAGGTTTAATGAGCGTTTTGCGCCATTTCCGGCCCATCGTTTTGCCTTACAAGGATGCCCACCATGCTTCTGCCCCGTACGCTGCTGGCCGTTTTGTGTTCCCTGACGTTTTCCACGCAGGCCGCACCGGCAGGCGATCTGCCGCTGATGCCGTGGCCACAGCAGGTGACGCAGCCCGCAGGCGGTGGCGCGTTTACCCTGACGCCGCAATTTTCGCTGCACATCACCGGCGATCATCTGGAAGGGGCCGAAGCGCGCTGGCGCGCCCGCATTGCGCGGCAAACCGGCTGGGCGCTGTTGCCCGCCAGCCCAGCCAGCGATCGTCCCGCCATTCAGATCCGGATTGCCGACGCGGTCGATCCGCTACCGCAACCGGACAGCGACGAAAGCTACCGTCTGGAGGTCAGCAGCAGTGGCGTACTGCTGCAGGCACCAACCCGTTTTGGCGCGATGCGCGGCATGGAAACCCTGCTGCAGCTGATCGCCAACACCGCCAGCGGCACGCAAATTCCCTTTGTCACCATTGACGATCGGCCGCGCTTCCCGTGGCGCGGCGTGCTGATCGACCCGGTGCGCCACTTCCTGCCGCTGGAAACCCTCAAGCGGCAGATTGATGGTATCGCCGCGGCGCGCATGAACGTGTTCC
Organism: Pantoea sp. SGAir0418; assembly: GCF_043529865.1. Taxonomy (NCBI): domain Bacteria; kingdom Pseudomonadati; phylum Pseudomonadota; class Gammaproteobacteria; order Enterobacterales; family Erwiniaceae; genus Pantoea; species Pantoea sp. SGAir0418. The sequence goes on along the minus strand of NZ_CP027911.1, from coordinate 3,458,658 downwards.
ACTGGCACCTGACCGACGATCAGGGCTGGCGCTTTGCTTCCAGTCACTATCCGCAGCTGCAGCTGCAGGCCAGTGATGGGCTGTTCTACAGCCAGCAGCAAATGCGCGAGCTGGTGCACTATGCCACCCAACGCGGCGTGCGCGTGGTGCCGGAAATCGATCTGCCCGGCCATGCTTCTGCCCTGGCCGTAGCGATGCCGGAGCTGATGAGCGCGCCGGGCCCGTATGCCATGGAGCGCGGCTGGGGGGTGTTTAAACCCTTGCTCGATCCCAGCAATGAAGCGGTGTTTCGCTTTATCGATACGCTGATTGGCGAAGTCGCGGCGATCTTTCCCGATCCCTACATTCACACCGGCGGGGATGAAGTCGATCCCAGTCAGTGGAACGCCTCACCGAAGATTCAGCAGTTTATGCGCGACCACGGCCTGCAGGACGCCCATGCGCTGCAGGCGTGGTTCAACCAGCGGGTGGAGAAGATTCTCGCCGCGCATCAGCGGCGCATGCTTGGCTGGGATGAGGTGTACCATCCCGACCTGCCGAAAAGTATTGTGATTCAGTCGTGGCAGGGGCAGGACGCGCTGAGCGAAGTGGTAAAGCAGGGGTATCGCGGCATTCTTTCCACCGGTTTTTATCTCGACCAGCCGCAGAGCGCCGCGTATCACTATCGCAACGAGCTCTGGCCGCAGGGGCTGAACGGCGTCGATCAACTGCGCGCCGACGATCAGGCGCAAAGCTGGCAGTTCACTATGCCGCGTCTGAAAGGCAGCGCGGTGCAGGGCAGTTTCACCCTGATTGAGGGCAAAAACGGCTGGCGCGGTTTTATCGATTTCAGCGGCAAGGCGCGACGCCAGGTCAGCGACATTCGCTGGCTATCACCGACGCAGCTGACCTTCAGCGTCGACAGCTGGATGGGGCCGTTTCAGCCGGTGGTGACGCTGACGCGTGACAACCTGACCGGCTACGTGCTGGTGGGCAACGTGCGCTATCCGACCACAGGCAGCAGGCTGGCGCAGATACCGGCCGGTATTGCTCCGGTACTGCCCACGCCCGCTCAGCTGCAGCGTGATTTGCTGGGCGGTGAAGCGGCGCTGTGGGCGGAGAACGTGAATAGCCGGGTGATTGATACACGGCTGTGGCCGCGCGCCTTTGTGGTGGCGGAGCGGCTGTGGTCGGCGCAGGATGTGACCGACAGCGAGAATATGTACCAGCGGCTCAGCGCGATTGATCGCTGGGGGACGGTGTCGGTCGGCCTGCAGCAGCATCAGCAGGCCGAGGTGCAGATGATGCGGCTGGCCAACAGCAGCGATATCACTCCGCTGCGCGTGCTGGCGGAAGTGCTGGAACCCGCGCAGTATTACACCCGCCAGCACCTGAAGTTTCAGGCCGGGCATTATGACTATTTTGAGCCGCTGAACCGGCTGGCGGACGTGTTGCCAGCCGAGAGCGAGCCGGTGCGGCTGCTGGATAAGCAGGTGGATGCGCTGATTGCTAATCGCGGCGATCACGCTGCCGCCAGCGCCCTGCGCCTTCAGCTGCAGCGCTGGCAGCGCAACAGCGATGCGGTGATGCCGCTGGTGCTGGGCAATTATCAGCTGAAAGCACTGCAGCCGCAGGTGCGCCAGGTCGCAGAGCTGAGCCGGATGGGGCTGGATCTGGTGAACGCGCTGGAGCGCAACCAGGCCTACGGTGCAGGCGAGGTGGCGCAGATGCACGCCCAGCTGGATGCGGCGGCGCAGGTGCAGGATGAAACGGTGCTGGCGCTGGTGCGACCACTGGAGAAACTGCTGCGATCGTCGAGATAGGGAAGATCGGAAGTCACGAACTATGCAGGGTCGTCATTGATGACGACCAGGCGATCTCGCCAGGTGCGCACGGATACGCCCCCTGCATGCTGGGTGATTGATGACCGCTAAATCAGCGACGTACCGCGATGGCTTCGATCTCAATCTTCACGTCTTTCGGCAGACGCGCCACTTCCACGCAGGAGCGCGCCGGGAAGCTGGCCTGATGCTCGGTGAAAAACGCTTCATAGGTGGCGTTGACCGTGGCGAAATCGTTCAGGTCTTTGACGAACACGGTGGTCTTCACAATGTCGCCCACCTGCAGGCCAGCGGCCAGCACAATCGCCTTCACATTCTCCAGCGACTGACGCGCCTGCGCGGCGATGTCGTCCGGAACCGCACCGGTGGCCGGATCGACCGGGATCTGGCCGGAGGTGATGATCATGCTGCCGAGATCCACGCCCTGGACGTACGGGCCAATCGCTGCCGGGGCTTTTTCAGTACTGATTTCGCGAGACATTGTTTCTCCTTAGGCATGCGCGGCGAACCCTTGCCCGCCGCGAAAATGTTCGCCCCATTATAGGGAGGAAACGGGCGATTACCAGTGACCGAGCACCACGTGGCGCGCGAACTCTTTCTCGCAGTATTTACACTTCAGGTGCACATCGTCGTCACGCTGTTTCACCGCAAAGCTGGAGAACACCGGCTCGCTGCGGCTGATGCAGTTGCCGTTGGGGCAGGTCAGCACGCGCTCGATGCGTTCCGGCAGCGTCGGTGCGATCTTCGCCACCACTTCATACTCATCAATGCGATTCACCGTGGCGTGCGGCGCGTACACCGCCAGCTGATTGATCTGATCATCAGTCAGAAAAGTATTTTCGATTTTGATCAGATCCTTACGCCCCATCTCGCCCGACGGCAGATTAAGGCCGATGGTGATGCGCTGATCGGTTTCGGTGAGGCGGAACAGTGACAGTAGCTTAAAGCCGACCTGCGCCGGAATATGGTCGATCACCGTGCCGCGTTTGATGGCTTCAACCTGCAGTTTGTTATCGTGGGTCATCGTTCTGCTCCTTACAGTGCCAGTTCGCTATTCAGTACCAGCGCCAGCAGGGCCTGGCGGGCATAGATGCCGTTGCCGGCCTGCTGGAAATACCAGGCGTGCGGCGTGCTGTCGACATCGGTGGTGATCTCATCAATGCGCGGCAACGGATGCAGCACCTTCATGTTATCGCGCGCACCGGCCAGGTCGGCTGCCCGCAGGATGAACTGCGCTTTCACGTTGGCATACTCTGAGGGATCGAGACGCTCTTTCTGTACGCGCGTCATGTAGAGAATATCCAGCTGCGGCATCACTTCTTCGATGCTGTCGTGGCGCGACCAGGCAATGTTCTGTTCATCCAGCATATCGGTGATGTAGGACGGCATCGCCAGCGCATCCGGTGCGATGAAGTAGAAGCGGTTGCCGCTGAACTTCGCCAGCGCCTGGGTCAGCGAATGCACGGTGCGGCCATATTTCAGGTCGCCGACCATCGCCACGTTGAGGTTATCGAGGCGGCTCTGGGTTTCCCGGATGGTGAACAGATCGAGCAGCGTCTGCGTCGGATGCTGGTTGGCGCCGTCACCGGCGTTAAGGATCGGCACGCCGCCCGAGAACTCCGTGGCCAGCCGCGCCGCCCCTTCCTGCGGATGGCGCATCACGATGGCATCCACATAGGTGCCAATCACCGAGATGGTATCGGCGAGGGTTTCCCCTTTCTTGCCCAGCGAGGTGTTGCTGCCGTCGGCAAATCCCACCACCGACGCGCCCAGCCGGTGCATCGCGGTTTCAAATGACAGGCGGGTGCGCGTTGAGGCCTCAAAGAAGCAGCTGGCGATAACGTTGTGTTTCAGCAGCTCCGGCTGCGGATGGGCTTTCAGCTGGGCGGCGGTATGCAGCACCAGCTCCAGCTCATCGCGGTTGAGGTCGTTGATGGAAATAATGTGCTTGCGATATAGCGGGTTGGCCATAGCTCTCTCCTCTGCGCTGCCGGATTGCGGACAAAAAAAAGCCCCTTTACAGGGGCTTTCTGGCGATCGATGAATGACGGAAAGAAACAGGTGCGCCGCCTGCATTCAGGCGTACGGGAGCGGCAAATTGTGCGCTGCGCTGTTGCATGTTTCCTCCGGCAAATTGTGGCGCATTATACGCATTCACTGAGCCGCATCAAGCAGAAATCACGCGCGAGGTAAACGTTTGCGCCGCGCAGGCTTAGCGCTGACTCAGCGTCGCCACCATCACCGCTTTAATGGTGTGCATGCGGTTTTCCGCCTGGTCAAACACCACGCTATGGTCGGATTCAAACACCTCGTTGCTGACTTCCATGCCGTCGTGCAGACCATACTGTTCGGCCATCTGCCGTCCGAGCGTGGTTTGGTCATCATGAAACGCGGGCAGGCAGTGCAGGAATTTCACCTGCGGATTGCCGGTCAGCGCCAGCATCGCGCTGTTAACCTGATAAGGACGCAGCAGGGCGATGCGCTCTTCCCACACCGATTTCGCTTCGCCCATCGATACCCAGACGTCAGTATAGATGAAATCAGCACCCTGCACGCCTTCGGCAATCTCTTCTGTCAGGGTGATTTTGCCGCCGGTGTGCTGCGCTGCCGCGCGGCACTGCGCCACCAGCTCCTCTTCTGGCCAGCAGCCTTTCGGTGCCACCAGCCGCAGATCCAGCCCCACCAGCGCCGCCGCTTCCAGCATGCTGTTGCCCATGTTGTTGCGCGCATCGCCGACGTAGACCAGCGTCATCTCGCTCAGCGCTTTGCCCGGCAGATGCTCCTGCATAGTCAGCAGGTCAGCCAGCAGCTGCGTCGGATGGAACTCGGTGGTCAGGCCGTTCCACACCGGCACGCCGGCATATTCGGCCAGCGTCTCTACCAGCGCCTGACCGTAGCCGCGATACTGAATGCCGTCATACATGCGTCCCAGTACGCGCGCGGTGTCTTTCATCGACTCTTTATGGCCGATCTGGCTGCCGCTCGGGCCGAGATAGGTGACGTTAGCGCCCTGATCGTAGGCGGCAACTTCGAAAGAGCATCGGGTACGGGTCGAGTCTTTTTCGAAGATGAGCGCGATGTTTTTGCCTTTCAGGTACTGGGTTTCGCTGGCGTTTTTCTTTGCCTGTTTTAATTCACTGGCGAGTGATAACAAACCGGTGATTTCGGCTGGGGTGAAATCCAGCAATCTCAGGAAATGTCTCGAATACAGCTGACTCATACTGCGCTCCGCATTACATCAATAATGAATTAAAATTCAATCTAACTGTATGAATATGCATTTTCAACCCCAGCGATAAGAAACTTTCTGTTTTGTGTAGTGGCGCGCGAGGCAGTGTGGGAAAATAATTGCATTCACTGCCACCATTTTGAGGACACGCCCATGGCATACGAAGCATTGCTGGAAGAACAGCGCGAAGAGACGCGCCTGATCATTGAAGAGTTGCTGGAAGACGGCAGCGATCCGGATGCGCTTTACACCATCGAGCATCATCTCTCCTGCAACAACTTCGACTCGCTGGAGAAGGCCGCGGTTGACGCTTTCAAGCTGGGCTATGAAGTCACCGAGCCGGAAGAGCTGGAGCTGGAAGACGGCAGCACCGTGATGTGCGTCGACATCCTGAGCGAATCGGCGCTGAAGCCGGAGCTGATTGACGCGCAGGTCGAGCAGCTGGTGAATCTGGTCGGGAAATACAACGTCGATTACGACGGCTGGGGCACCTACTTTGAAGATCCGGATGCCGAAGATGAAGACGACGGCGAAGAGATCGACGACGAAGACGATGACGGTGTGCGTCACTAAGCCCTGACGGGCGGCACATGCCGCCCGGTAATTTTCCTGCCAGCAAAGAACCTCCGATGAATTACGCTTCGCTATTAGACCCCATTCACCAGTTTTTACAGTGCCGCACGCCGCAGGCGTGGATTGATGAAGCGCGCAAGCCGGAAAATCTCACGTTGCTGCTTACCGATCACATGGTATGCGAGTTGAAAGCGGCGCAGACCGCGGTGTGGCTGATCCGCAAATACGTCGCGGATAAACCCAGCGGCGACACGATTCTGGCGTGGCTGCAGCCGTACGAAGATTTTATTTTCGGCGAGAATCACGACAGCGATTTTATCAATGCCCACAAGAATCTCAGCAAAAGCATCATTGTGCGTAATGAACTGCCATGGGCTGATGAGATGGTGGAAAAGATGGTGCTGCTGATCAAAGAGGAGCTGCACCACTTTTATCAGGTGTGGGAAATCATGCAGGCGCGCGGTTTGCCCTATCGCAAGATCACCGCCAGCCGTTACGCCAAAGGGCTGTTGCGTGAAGTGACTACCCATGAACCGGATACGCTGGTGGATAAACTGATTTGCGGGGCGTATATCGAAGCGCGTTCCTGCGAGCGCTTCGCCAGCCTGGCGCCGCACCTGGATGCGCAGCTGGAGAAGTTTTACATCTCACTGCTGCGTTCCGAAGCGCGCCACTATCAGGATTACCTGACGCTGGCGGCACAGATTTCACCGAAGGATATCGCGCCGCGCGTGCGGGCGATTGGGGCAGCGGAAGCGCGCTTGATCAGCGAGCCGGACGCTGAGCTGCGCTTTCACAGCGGCGTGCCGGCGTTTTGATTTGGTGCGCGCGGCGAAACTTCCTGACCCAGCCTTCAGGCGTTGTCTTACTACCCTCTTTAGCTTCGCATACCTTCTGTGTAAAGACGCAGGGGGTAGTAATTAAGCAGTGAGTCATTAAAGGCTTATAAATACCATGGAAGCAGGAATGAATTTGCCCGATCAAATCTTCGCGGCGCGCTGATGGCCCCAGGTCAGGTAGTAGACATCATAAAAATCCACTTCCCCTTTCTGCTGCATCAGGCGATCGATGCCGCTGCGCACGCGCTCGGGCGTACCCGGATTCTCCAGGATCTTGTCCAGCGCCTGCTGTGAGACCGGCTGCACGTAATACCACTCGCCGTTGTAGCACACACGCAGATCCAGCGTATCGATGTCCTCGAAGCGGTATTTCGGGTTGATGTCCAGCAGCATCAGAAAACTCATCACCAGCACGAACACCGTGGCGAACCAGAAGGCTGGCCAGCCGAGCATCTCAGTCGAGAAAATCAGCGCCACGCACAGGCCGTAGCACAGGTACATCACGCCCCACAGCCCCGGATGGGTTTTCAGGAAGTTAAAGCTAAAACGCGGCAGATTATCGCGCCGCTCTTCGCGGTTGAGCGTGTCGATTTCATCGATCAGAATTTGTTTAATCGCGTCCATTATTCACCTCTGAATATCACTGCCTGCCAGTAAACCACATAACAGTGAAGGGCGGCAGAGACAGATCAGCGGTGTTTTTTTATAACAGTTTTCCGCAACGCATCAGCTCACCTGCCCGACAATCTGCAGATTGGCATCGTCCGGCACCTCGTTATACGACAGCACATTCAGCCCGCTGGCGAACAGCCGGGCGTAGCGCGCAATCAGCGGCCGCAGCTGCGGCGTCACCAGCAGCACCTGCGTCAGGTTCTGCGCTTTCAGCTGCTCCATCATCACCGGCAGCGTGCTCTGCAGCTGGGTGAGAATGTTAGGGTCGACCGGGAAGCTGTCCAGCGCCACTTTGCCGCCCTGCTGCGCCTGATTGAGCGCTGCCAGCAGCAGGTTTTCCAGGTTGTTATCCAGCGTATAGGCGGACAGCGGTTTGTTGTCCGGCGCAATCGCCGCCACCATGGCGCGGCGCAGCGCGTAACGCACGTCGGAGGTCAGCAGGATCGGATCTTTGGTGATCGCCACGCTCTCCAGCAGCGTGGTGGCGATGGTGGTGATGTCCTTGAGCGATACCTGATCGTTGAGCAGCAGACGATACACCTTGAGCTGCAGACTGTAGTTCACTGCGGCGTTGAGATCCTCTGACAGCTTCGGCGCCACGCTCGCCAGCCGCTGATGCAGCTGAGTAATATCATCGTAGTTGAACAGCTCCGGCAGGTTTTCGCGCACCACTTTGTTGACGTGCGTGGCCACTACGCTGGCGCAGTCGACTACCTGATACCCCAGATTCAGCGCTTTGGCTTTCTGCTCCGGCAGGATCCAGGTCACCGCCATACCGTACGCGGGATCGGTATCCAGCAGGCCGTCGATCTCACCGTACTGATCCGGCGTCGGCAGCGCCATCAGGCGGTCGGCGTGCACTTCGCCCACCGCGGTGCGAACGCCGTTGATCTTGATGGCGTACTGCGACGGCTTTAAGTGGAAATCTTCACGCAGGGCGATCTCCGGCAGCAGCACGCCGCTGGTTTCTGACACCACCTGACGCACGCCGCGCATACGCTGGGTCAGCGGCGCGCCTTTGCCTTTATCCACCAGCGTGACCAGCTTGTAGCCCAGATTAAGGCCGATCGGCTCGACCAGCGGAATATTGTCCCAGCTGATGGTCGGCTGTTCGTCCGGCTGCGCCAGCGCCTGATTGATGGCTTCCATGTCGACATGGCTTTGCGTCGGCTTCTGCACCACGCGGCTCTGGCGCCACGCGGCGAACAGCAGCAGGGCGGTGAAGGCGAGGAACACCATGTGCGGCATGCCCGGCACAATCGCCAGCACAAACATCACGCCCGCGGCGGTATACAGCGTGGCCGGTTTCGCCAGCAGCTGCGACTTCACTTCCTCGCCCATGTCAGCGCCGTCGCTGATACGCGTCACGATGATCGCCGCCGCCGTCGACAGCAACAGCGACGGGATCTGTGCCACCAGACCGTCACCGATGGTCAGCAGCACATACTGTTCGAACGCCTGGCCGGCCGGTAAACCGTGTTTGAATACGCCGATCAGGATGCCGCCCAGAACGTTGATCAGCAGGATCATGATGCCGGCGACGGCGTCACCGCGCACAAACTTGGAGGCACCGTCCATCGCGCCGTAGAAGTCCGCTTCGTTGGCCACATCCTGACGCCGCACGCGCGCCTGTTCCTGATTGATCAGCCCGGCGTTGAGATCGGCGTCGATCGCCATCTGTTTGCCCGGCAGCGCGTCGAGGGTGAAGCGCGCCGACACTTCAGAAATACGCTCGGCCCCTTTGGTCACCACCACAAAGTTGATCATGGGCGCCGTCACCGAAGACGAGCGTAAAGAGATCGTCGCGCAGCTTAACGGCACCTCGGTGTTTAACGGTTCCGGCTTTAATCCGTTCGATGTCGAAACCGGACGCGGCTCCGCCATCATTGGTGAAACGCTGGCGATTGCGCCGCCGACCGAGGGTGCCACCGTCAGTGACACCAGCGCGGAAAACAGCGACAGCAACGCCAATCAGGCTAAGGAAGATCTGGACAGCGTGCTGTCGCGCTCCGACGCCGAACTGGCGCAGCTGCGTCAGCAGATCCAGAGCATCATCAACAGCTATCACGCCCAGAACCTGCTGACGCTGGAAACCCTGCCGCAGGGGCTGCGTATCCTGATTCAGGATGACCAGGATCGCATGATGTTTCCGCGCGGCAGCGCAGTGCTGACGCCGTTTTATCAGCGCCTGCTGACCGAACTCGGTCCGGTGTTTAACCGTATCGACAACAAAATCATGATCAGCGGCCACACCGACGCCGCGCAGTACAGCGGCAACGCGGCGTACAACAACTGGAATCTCTCCGGTGACCGTGCGCTGGCGGCGCGGCGCGCGCTGGAGCGCGGCGGGCTGGAAAGCGCGCGCGTGCTGCAGGTGAATGCCATGTCGTCCCGTATGCCGCTGGACAAAGCCGATCCGCTCAGCGCACGTAACCGCCGCATTGAAATCATGGTGCTCACCGAGGCGGCCGCCGAGACGCTGTTTCAGTTTTATGGTCGTGAAGGGGAGAACGTAGTGAAACCCATCGCTGACCGCCTGCGATAACCTGTCAGTGCCTTTGAATCAACTGTTGATTCTACCGGTGGCGAAATCCACCGGTTTTTTTTGCCTGTTTTTTGCTGCGGCAGATGCCGGGTAAACGAGGCGCGCAACGGCATGCCACGAAATGTTAAATATGTTAATAAGTAATTTGGCTTTAGTAAGCTAAATCATTCTTTTATGTGAATTTTGCCGGTGTGCGCACATTGCAATGCCCGGTGGCTTTGCCACAATTAGGCAACGTGGCTATCCGGAGAAAGAGTATGTCTGCCCAATCTTCCAGTCTGCTGTTACTGATGTCTTTCGCCGCCGGTACCTTTTCCGCGGGATCGTCAGGTAACCCGCAGCATTTAATGTTATCGCTGCCGTCCGGCGGTGTACCCAATAATCCGCTGCCGCTGATCATCTGGCCGTGCGTGGTGCCGGAAGAGGAGGAGGACAGCGCGGCCTGGTTTGAAAAAACCTTTAGCGCCAGCGGCTGGCCTGCGGCGTGGCGCGCGCCGATTTTTCCTTACACCCACTATCATCCCAATACCCATGAGGTACTGGGCGTCGGCGCGGGCTGGGCGGAAGTGCTGTTTGGCGGCGACAGCGGCCGCATGGTGACGCTGCGTGAAGGGGATGCGGTGCTGATCCCGGCCGGCGTGGGCCATAAACAGGTGTTTGCCTCCGACGACTTTTTCACCGTTGGCGCCTATCCTGAAGGGATGTCACCGGAAACCGTGCGCGACGAACCTTCCCGGCTGCGCGCGTCGAAAGAGCAGATCCAGCGCGTGCCGCTGCCGGATCGCGACCCGTTTACCGGCGGCGAAGGAGCAATGACCGAAATCTGGCTGCCAGTGGCGCAGCAGCTGATGCACCAGTAAGGTGCAAGGCAACGATTATCCGGCGCGGCTCCGCTTTTGGGGCACGCGTGCCGTTGCGGCGGCGGGCCTCTGGCACACTTTGTGCAGGAGAGAAGTCAGGTCCTCTGACAAGCGCCGGGTAAATCATGAAAGCACGCGACCAGATAGCATCAACCTTCTACGATGAGATGTTGCAGAGCGACGGTCAGCACCGCGCTCACTATCAGCATTACTGGGAATGGTTACAACAGGCGGACAAAGAGGCGGTGGCGCGTAAACGTGAAGAGGCAGAACTACTGTTTCATCGCGTTGGCATCACCTTCAACGTCTACGGTGACGATGGCGGTGCCGAGCGGCTGATCCCGTTCGACAGCGTGCCGCGCATCATTCCTGCCAGCGAGTGGGCGATGCTGGAACGCGGCATTCGCCAGCGCGTTCAGGCGCTCAACGCCTTCCTGCACGATATCTACCATCAGCAATATATTCTCAAAGCCGGCATCGTGCCGGCCGAGCAGGTGCTGGTTAACGATCAGTATCAGCCCTGTATGCAGGATGTCGATCTGCATCGCCAGATCTACGCGCACATTACCGGTGTTGATATGGTACGCAACAGCGATGGCGACTATTACGTGCTGGAGGATAATCTGCGCACGCCGTCCGGCGTCTCCTACATGCTGGAAAACCGCAAAATGATGATGCGCCTCTATCCGGAGCTGTTTGCCGCGCAGCATATCGCGCCGGTGGAGCGCTATCCGTCGCACCTGTTGCAGACGCTGCGCGAAAGCTCGCCGGTTAACGATCCGGTGGTGGTGGTGCTGACGCCGGGACGTTTCAACAGCGCCTACTTCGAACACAGTTTTCTCGCCCAGCAGATGGGCGTGGAGCTGGTGGAGAGCGCCGATCTATTCGTCAAAGACGGCGCGGTGCTGATGCGTACCACCGCCGGGCCGTGCAAAGTGGATGTGATCTATCGCCGCGTGGATGACGCCTTTCTCGATCCGCTCGCCTTCCGGCCGGATTCGATGCTCGGCGTGCCGGGATTACTGTCGGTATACCGATCCGGCAATGTGGTGCTGGCCAATGCGATCGGCACCGGCGTCGCCGATGACAAGTCGATCTATCCGTACGTGCCGGAGATGATCCGTTACTACCTTGATGAAGATCCGATCCTCAACAATGTGCCCACCTGGCAGTGCCGTAAGCCGCAGGATCTGAGCTACGTGCTGGCCAATCTGGCGCAGATGGTGGTGAAAGAGGTGCACGGTGCCGGCGGTTACGGCATGTTGATTGGCCCGGTCGCCAGCCAGCAGCAGCTGAGCGAGTTTCGCGATCGGCTGCTGGCGCGGCCGGATAATTACATCGCGCAGGATACGCTGTCGCTCTCCACCTGCCCGACCTTTATCGACAACGGTCTGGCGCCGCGCCATATCGATCTGCGGCCTTTTGCGCTGTACGGCGCGGATATCCGGCTGGTGCCGGGCGGCCTGACGCGCGTGGCGCTGACCGAAGGCTCGCTGGTGGTGAACTCGTCGCAGGGCGGCGGCACCAAGGACACCTGGGTGCTGGAGGATGACACATCATGCTAAGCCGGACGGCCAGTGGCCTTTACTGGATGGCGCGCTATCTGGAGCGCGCAGAACAACTTGCCCGGGTATTGGATGTGACCCATCGCCTGTCGCTGATGCCGGTGCGCAATCGCCAGGGCGACGAACTGCTGTTGCCGCTCAACCTGACCGGCACGCGTCAGCTGTTTGAAACCCTCAACGGGCGCTGCACCATGCCGCAGCTGTTTAACTTCTTCGCGCTGGATGAGCGCAACCCGAGCAGTATTTTCAGCTGCTGGCAGGCGGCGTGGAACAACGCGCACGCGGTGCGCGGCAGCCTGTCATCCGAAGTGTGGGAGAGCATTAACTCGACGTGGATTGAGATGCGCAACACGCGCCGCCGCGGCATCTCGCCGGCCGGTGCCGACAGCTTCTTTGACTGGGTGAAAGAGCGTTCGCATCTGTTTCGCGGCGCGATGTCCGGCACGCTGCTGCGCGGCGATGCGCTGCGCTTTATCCGTCTCGGCACACTGATGGAGCGCAGCGACGGTACCGCGCGGCTGCTGAGCGTTAACCAGCAGCTGCTGGAGCAGCATCCCGACACGGTACGGGAATATTACTGCCTCGACAGTCTGCTGCGCGCGGTATCGGCGCGTGAAGCCTACAACGCCATCTTTAAGCAGCAGCTGATGCCGCCGCTGGTCAACGAAATGCTGATCCTGCGCAGCGAGAGCCCACGCTCGCTGCACTCCTGTATTGAAGAGATCGTCCTCCAGCTCGAGCAGATCGGCAGCAGCGGCGAAGATCGCCCGCGCTATCTCAGTACCGTCCTGCTGGCGGAGATGCGCTTCAGCACCTGGGAAAGCCTGACGCGCGACGGCCTGCAGCCGTGGCTGGACCATTTTCTCAGCCGCATCAACGCGCTGGCGGAGAGCATCAATCACACCTATCTGGAGGCGAAATGAGACTGAACATTGAGCATAAAACCTGGTACGCCTATGAGCAGCAGGTAAAACTCAGCACCCAGTATCTGCGCCTGACGCCGCAGAATTCGGTGCACCAGCAGGTGCTGTCGTGGCAGCTCGATCTGCCGTGTGAGGCGACGCGCACGCTGGATGCTTACGGCAACGTGCTGCACGTGCTGACGCTGGACAGGCCGCATCAGCTGCTGGAGATTGCCGCGCGCGGCGTGGTCGAGATTCTGGATGCCAGCGAGCTGGCGCCGGATCCGCAGTCGACGCTGTCGCCGCTGGTGTTTTTGCGCGCTACGCCGCTGACCCAGCCGGACGCGGCGATCCGCGACTTCGCCCAGCGCTACTGGCAGGCGGAAAAACCGCTCGCCAGCCTGGAGAAGCTGATGGACGAGCTGCTGCTGAAGATGCCGTACCGGCCCGGCAGCACTGCGGTGAGCGACAGCGCGGCGAAAGTGTTTGCTGCCGGCAGCGGCGTTTGCCAGGATCACAGCCACGTGTTTCTCGCCTGCTGTCGCAGCCTGGGGATCCCGGCGCGCTACGTCAGTGGCTATCTGTATACTGACAACGTTGAACACGTTGCTACCCACGCCTGGGTTGAAGCCTGGCTGGATGGCAGTTGGCACAGCTTTGATATCACCAATAACACGCGCAGTACGCGGCAGCATTTGCGGCTGGCGGTGGGCGTCGACTATCTCGATGCCTGTCCGGTGCGCGGCATTCGTCTGGGCGGCGGCGGTGAAGATATGCTGGCGGTGGCTGCGGTGCAACAGGTGCACGGGCAGCAGTAATCGGAACAGGCGTAACTATGACTTATTGTGTGGCAATGCGTTTATCGGCCGGGATGATTTTTGTCTCGGATTCACGCACCAATGCGGGCGTGGATCATATCTCCTCGTTTCGCAAACTGCATGTGTTTCAGGTGGATGATGAGCGCACGCTGGTGCTGCAAAGCGCCGGCAATCTGGCGACGACGCAGAGCGTGATGAGCCTGCTGCGGCGCAACTGTAACGACAGCGAACAACCCAATCTGCTCAACGGGCGTTCGCTGTACGACATTGCGCTGCTGGTAGGCGCCACGCTGCGTGAAGTGATTGCGCGCGACGGCGAGGAGTTTGGCGGCACGCTGCTGCTGGGCGGGCAGATTCGCGGCGAAGAGCCGCGGCTGTTCCAGATCTATCCGCAGGGCAACTTTATTGAAGCCAGCGTCGACACGCCGTACTTCCAGATTGGTGAGAGCAAATACGGTAAGCCAATTATTGACCGCGTGCTGCGCTATGAGACCTCGCTCAGCCAGGCGATGCAGTGTGCGCTGATCTCCATGGATTCGACGCTGGCGAGTAACATCTCCGTCGGCCTGCCGCTCGACGCGATGGTTTACCACAGCGACAGCTTTAGCGACAGCGAGCAGTACCACATCACCGAACAGCATCCCTACTTTTCCCAGATCCGCCAGCTGTGGAGTAAAGGGTTGCTGAGCGTGTTCTCTCAGCTGCCGCCGCTCAAGCTCTGACCTGCTGCCCGGTCGTCACGCTGGCGGACCGGGCCGGGTTTGACTCACACCAGCTCATTGGCGCGCGCTGCCGTATTAATTCCGCTAATCCCTTTCAGGCCGAGCTTACGCAGAATTTTAATTTTATAAGTGCTGATGGTTTTACTGCTCAGCTGTAATTGTGAGGCGATCTCTTTATTACTCATCCCGGAGGCCAGTTTCACCAGCACAATCAATTCGCGGCGCGTTAAACTCATCAATTTCTCGCTTTCAATCAGTTCGGCGGCATCCGCTGCGCTGTGCGTAACAGGATAAAAACGTTTTCCGCGCTCGACTTCTTTTATTGCTGTCAATAAAGTTTCCAAATCGCCGCGTTTACACACATAGCCTTCTACCCCTAACTGCAGGCAACAGCGTTGATAAAACAGGCTTTCTGAGGCGGTAAAAACAATGATTTTTTGCTGCGGCAAAATACGTTTAATGTCGGCAATCAGCGGAATGCCCGCGCGGCCGGGCATGGTCAGGTCCAGCAGCACCACGTCTGGCTGCGCATGATGTAATTCGCTAATCAATAAATCGCCTTTGTTGGCAATGCCCGCAACCGAATAGTCATAAGCGTGCAGCAGTGCCTGAATACCCGCACAGATTAATGGGTGGTCATCAACTATAAATACCGAATGAATCATATGTGTAGTCCAAAAATAAACAAAAAAAAGAACGCAAGGAATAAACACCGATGAAAATTCATTAGCAGAGGTGTGACCAGATTAATTCACGGGTCTTAAGAATAAGATTTAAGTCCTGTCTGGAAAATTCTCATTTAAGGTAAATTTGACTTTTTTATGCGCCAGCACAAAGCGCGCTGATACTTTTTCCTGTCCGCATCTGCCGTGGTCATAAATCTGAAAACAAGCCGTTTTAACGTCAGGGGAATAAACCGCTGCGTATAAAAAAGGTGCACCATGTTTTCCGTTGATCAGCTTCTCAATACTTACTGGCCAGGCCAGCAGCCAGCGCACTGGCAGAAAAGCCTGCTGAAGTGGGCGGTGCGTGAACAAGAGTTTCAGGACTTTGCCCAGCGCTATCCGCATCTGAAAGGGGTGGATATGGTGGAGCAGGTGCTGGAACACCTGGATGTGCGCTGTGAGCTCAGCGAACGCGACCTTGAACAGATCCCGACGCACGGGCCGGTAGTGATCGTCGCCAACCATCCGCTTGGCGCGCTGGACGGCCTGGCGCTGCTGGCGGCAGTATCGCAGGTGCGGCGCGACGTGAAAATCGTTGCCAACCGCATGCTGATGATGCTGGAGCCCATCAATAACCTGATGCTGCCGGTGGATAACATGGGCAACCGCACCAGCCGCGAGCAGCTGACGCGCATGCAGCAGCATCTCGACAACCAGGGCGCGCTGATTATCTTCCCGGCCGGTGAAGTCTCGCGCCTGTCGAGCCGCGGCGTGCGCGATCGCCACTGGCACCACAGTTTTCTGCGCCTCGCTGCCCGCGCCCGCGCGCCGCTGGTTCCGGTGCACGTGGTGGGACGTAACAGCCTGGCGTTTTACGCCGCGGCGAAGGTGGCGGCACCGCTGGCGCTGCTGATGCTGGTGCGCGAAATGTTCCGCCAGCGCGGCACGCGCATCAAACTGCATATCGGCGAGCAGATTCCTTTCGCCAACTGGCACGATGGCCATACGCCGGGCAAAGAGCTGGCGAAGCGGCTGCGCAAGCATCTGTACCGCATCGGTCAGGGACGGCGCGGTCTGTTTCTTACTGAAGCCGCCATCGCCCGCCCGGAAGATCGCGCTGAGCTGAAAAAAGCGTTGCTGGAGAGTGAACGGCTCGGGACGCTGCCGGACGGCAAACAGATATACCTGTGGCGGCGCAACGGGGCCAGCTGGGTGCCGCTGCTGCGTGAACTGGGCCGGCTGCGCGAAATCGCCTTCCGTGCGGTGGGCGAGGGCAGCGGCAGGCGGCGCGATCTCGACAAGTATGACGATGATTACTATCACCTGATTTTATGGGATGACGAGGCGCTGGAGATTGTCGGGGCCTACCGTTTTATTCCCGGCGCCGAGCAGCTGGCACGGCGCGGGCTGCAGGGCATCTACAGCGACAGCCTGTTCCACTATGACGAGCGCATGCTGCCGATTATTCAGCAGGGGCTGGAACTGGGGCGCAGCTTCATTCAGCCTGCCTACTGGGGCAAGCGCGGGCTGGATTATTTATGGATGGGCATCGGCGCTTACATTGCGCGCTATCCGCAGACGCGCTACCTGTTCGGTCCGGTATCAATCTCCGGCACCATGCCGCTGGCGGCGCGCGATCTGCTGGTGGCATTTTACCGTCTCTACTTTCCGACCGACCTGCCGCTGGCGAAGTCGCGCCGCCCTTATCCGGCGTCGCTGCCGGAGGTGCTGGCGCAGTTCACCGGCGATAACTACGCCGACGATTTGCGGCGTCTCAAGCATTTGCTGGCTAATCTCGGTACCGCGATTCCGACGCTGTACAAACAGTATTCGGAAGTGTGCGAGCCGGGCGGCGTGCAGTTTATCGATTTCGGCAGCGATCCGGATTTCAATCACTGCATTGATGGTCTGGTGCTGGTCGATCTGTCTCGCGTGAAACCCGCGCGTTATGAGCGCTATATCGGCATGCACTTAACCTGAACGCGCCAGATGACGTCAGTTAATGCCACCTGACAGCACGCCGCCGGAGAATCTCCGTGTGGCGTGCTGTCAACTTTGCGCAATAAATCCACTATCCCACTGAACATTTTCTCGCCACTGCCGATAACCACACTACCAACTTTTGTCTGCGGATGATTTGCGCTTGTAAGCGATGCGCTTTTGCGTTTAAGTCTGCCTGAAGATTAAGAATTATCTTAACTGCGCATCGAGACCAGGCCAGCATAGGCGAACAACAATGAACAATAACTCTGACGTAATGTACCGGCTACTGGTGCAGAGCGTGGTGGATTACGCCATCTACATGATTAAGCCGGATGGCACGGTGGCTAACTGGAACACCGGGGCGCAACGCGCCAAAGGCTATACCCCCGAAGAGATCGTCGGGAAGAATTTTGCGCTGTTTTACAGTGAAGAGGATCGGCGCAACGGCGCGCCGCAGCGCGGTCTGGCCATCGCCACCGCCACCGGGCGCTATGAAACCGAAGGCTGGCGCTATCGCAAGGACGGCAGCGCCTTCTGGGCGCACGTGGTGATCGACGCCATCCGCGATGAGTACGGCGAACTGCTGGGCTTTGCCAAAATCACCCGCGACTGCACCGAACAGCAGGCGCAGCAGCGTAAACAACAGGAACAGGAGCAGCGTTTCCGTTTATTAGTTGAAGGCGTAACGGACTACGCCATCTACATGCTCGACCTCGACGGCAATGTCGAAAACTGGAACGCCGGCGCGCAGCGCGCCAAAGGCTACGTGGCCGAAGAGATTGTCGGCCAGCACTTCTCGCGCTTCTACAGCGCCCAGGATCGCCTGAACCATATCCCGGAACGCAACCTCACCACCGCGTTTAAAACCGGTCGCTTTGAAGATGAGGGCTGGCGCTATCGCAAAGACGGCAGCGCCTTCTGGGCGCACGTGATCATCGACGCGATTCGCGATGACGCCGGCAAACTGATCGGCTATGCCAAAATCACCCGCGACTGCACCGAACAGCAGGCGCTGCTGCGCAAGCAGCGTGAATACGAGAAAACCTTCCGCCTGTTAGTGGAAGGCGTGACGGATTACGCCATCTACATGCTGGATTTACAGGGCCGGGTGGTGAACTGGAACGTCGGCGCGCAGCGCGCCAAAGGCTACATGGCTGACGAGATCGTGGGCCAGCACTTCTCCGTGTTCTACGGCTCACCGGAACGTCAGGCGCGTACGCCGGATGCCAATCTGGGCATCGCGCTGAAAACCGGTCGCTTTGAGGACGAGGGCTGGCGCTACCGCAAAGACGGCTCCGCCTTCTGGGCGCATGTGGTGATTGACGCGATTCATGATGAAGAGGGCAAAATGATCGGCTTTGCCAAGATCACCCGCGACGTCACCGAGCGGCGTGAGCACGAGCAGCAGCTGCTGCGCGCGCGCGATCTGGCGCAGGCGCAGAGCGCCAAAATGTCGGAGCTTTCCGGCTTCCTCGACACCATCATCAGCAACATTCCCTCCTGCGTGATCGTCGAAGACGCCATCAGCCGCGAAATCCTGATGGTCAATGACAAAGCCGAGCAGCTGTTTGGCTTCAGTAAGTCGCTGATTATGCATAAGCGGCCACACGAATGTATGTCGGCGGAACTGAGTGATTACTTCAACAGCCTGGCGGATATCGCGCTGCGCAGCGAGGGCATCCACGCGCGCGAGCAGCTGTTACTGACCGCTGGCGGTGAGCGGGTGCTGCACACGCGCGCCACCACCATCAGCGGCAAAGACATGCGGCAGAATTACGTGATGCTGATTGTGGAAGACGTCACCGATCAGCGCGAAGCCGATGCGCGCATTCGTCACATGGCGCATCACGATAATCTTACCAGCCTGCCGAACCGCATCCTGTTTCGCCAGAAGCTGAGCGAGGCGCTGCGTGTCGATCAGCAGCAGGGCCAGACCAGCGCCACGCTGTGCCTCGATCTGGATAACTTCAAGAACGTGAACGATGCGCTGGGGCATCAAATCGGTGACGATCTGCTGCGGGTGGTGGCGAAGCGGCTGCGCAGCGTACTGCGCGATCAGGACACGCTGGCGCGCATCGGCGGCGATGAGTTTGCCATCGTGCTGCCCAACGTGCGGAATGCCGATGAGGCTGCGATTGTGGCGCAGCGCCTGATCGAGGCGATCCGCCCGCCGGTGAATGTTGAAGGCCACAACCTGTCGGTCGGGCTGAGCGTCGGCATCGCGCTGACTTCGCAGGCCACCAATACGCCGGAACACATGCTGCGCTGCGCCGACATGGCGCTGTATGAAGCCAAGCGTAACGGCCGTAACCGCTATGAGCACTTTACGCTGGAGATGGATAATGTGGCGCGCAGCCGCCGGGTGATCGAGAACGATCTGCGCGAGGCGATCACCGGACGGCAGCTCAAGCTCTACTATCAGCCGATCACCAACGAGACCGGCATCATTGGCTATGAGGCGCTGATGCGCTGGCATCATCCGATCAAAGGGTTGATCATGCCGAATGACTTCATTCCGATTGCCGAAGAGACCGGGCTGATCCATATGCTCGGCGCCTATGCGCTGTACGAAGCCTGCCGCGAGGCGCAGAGCTGGGAAACCGAACAGTCGGTGTCGGTCAACCTGTCGCCGCTGCAGTTTAAGAACAGCTCGCTGGTATCTGTGGTGGAGGGCGCGCTGCGCGAATCCGGCCTGGCGCCGCATCGGCTGGAGGTGGAGATCACCGAATCGGTGCTGCTGGATGATACGCTCGGCAATATCCGCACGCTGCAGAGCCTGAAAACGCTGGGCGTGCAGATTGCGCTCGACGACTTCGGCACCGGCTACTCGTCGCTCAGCTATCTGCGTTCGTTCCCGTTCGATAAGATCAAAATCGACAAGTCATTTATCAATGATATGGGCGACAGCCGCGAGGCGCTGGCGATCATCCGCGCGATTACCGGCATGAGCCGCAGCCTGGATATTCAGATCACCGCAGAGGGCGTGGAGAGTAATGAGCAGTTTGTCCGCCTGCGCGAAGAGGGCTGTACGCTGTTTCAGGGCTACCTGTTTGGCCGGCCACAGCCGTCGGAGCTCAGACTGAAGGCGCTGGAGTAAGCACAAAAAAAACGCCCGACAGGGTCGGGCGTTGTGCATGCTGCTGTGCATAATCTTTATTATTTTTACTGGCCGTGGCCTTCGACGTTCATGCGGCCCAGATCTTTGTCCACCAGGAACAGACCTTCGCCTTTGTTGCCCACCAGCGCCAGCTTGTCCAGCACGGTTTTGAACAGCTTCTCTTCTTCGTGCTGCTCGGCAACGTACCACTGCAGGAAGTTAAAGGTGGAGTAATCCTGCGAAGTCAGCGCGGCGTGCACCAGCTCGTTGATTTTGCTGGTGATCAGCTGCTCGTGCTTGAGCGCTTCTTCCAGTACGTCATTCAGCGAGGTCCAGCTCACCGCCGGCGCGGCGATGCTGCCCAGCACCGGCAGTGAACCGGCATCGCTGACGTAATCAAACAGCTTCTGCATATGCTGCATCTCTTCGCGCGAGTGCATTTTCAGGAAGGAGGCGGCACCTTCGAAGCCTTTGTCGCTGCACCAGGCACTCATCTGCAGATAGAGGTTGGCGGAGAAGAATTCGAGGTTAAGCTGGTCGTTCAGGCGTGAGGTCATTTCAGCGGTTAACATGGCTGAGTCCTTTTTAATTTGTCAGGTGAAGTACGGCGAATTATGCATCAATCTATACTTTTTTGTGAAGGTTTTTTCGTAAAAAAGTTGAATTTATCTTATTGATTATAAATGGAATTATTCCGCTAGTTGAATGCGAAGAATTCTCAACTTTGACTAATTTTCATTCACAGTCCGCAGCACTGTTTTAGTGCAGCTGCGTTGCCTGCTGGCGGTGCAGCGTACAACTGCACCGATCACTTCTTCGCCAGTCAACCCGCCGATAAAATAAGCACTGGCGCGACCAGCAATAAAGCTGGCACGGCGATATAAACGCTTATTCCGGCTGCTGCTTGTTACTGAACAAAATTAGCCATAGCGAAATTAAAGAAAGTGCGCGTTGGCATAAATCCTGCTTGGTAAATAGTTCCGTATATTGCAACCACGTCTGGCAGAAATAGGGCCAGCAGGAGAAAAGATGTCTGAAGAAAAAATCATGGCCGCGCCACAAACGGTCACGGCAAGCGCCGGAAATTATCTCGCGCTGATACTGGCAATACTGTTTTTTTCCGGTTTGCTTTATAAGGTCGAAGGCTTTAGCTGGCTGGGCGCGTTTGATTTCACCACGCTGGGCGGCAGCTTTGGCACCATCAAAGAATCAGGTTCCACCTTTCTCGGCGCCGGCGGCATCAGCGCTAAAGCCGGCTTCCTGTTCGCGCTGTCGCTGGCACCCACTGTGATGCTGGCGCTGGGCGTGCTGGAGATTTTCACCCACTACGGCGCGATTCGTGCCGCCCACACGCTGCTGACGCCACTGCTGAAACCGCTGATGGGGTTGCCGGGACGCTGCGGCCTGGCGCTGATTACCGATCTGCAAAGTACCGATGCCGGCGCGGCGCTCACCAAAGAGATGGCGGATCAGCAGCAAATTGGTAAAAAAGAGCTGGTGGTGATGAGCGCCTGGCAATATTCCGGTGCCGGACTGATCAATAATTATTTTGCCATTGGCTCGGCGCTATTTGCGTCCATGAGTGCACCAATCATTATTCCGCTGCTGCTGATGTTTGTGCTGAAATTCGTCGGTGCGGCATTTGTCCGTTTTGTGTTAAACAGTGTTTATAAGAAGGATTTTGCTGATGTCAAATAACGTACAGACGCGGGTCAATAATAATCCGTTTGATATTTTTATTGTCGGCGCGCGTAAAGGCTTCCATATTGCTATTCACAATCTGATGCCCAATGTGGTGATGGCCTACGTACTGGCGGAAGTGCTGAATCTGCTCGGCATCATGCAGTTTCTTGGCCACGCGTTTGCGCCGCTGATGGGGATTTTCGGTTTGCCCGGCGAGGCGATCACCGTGCTGCTGACCGCATGGCTGTCATCCTCGGCCAGCGTCGGGGTGGCGGTGAGCCTGATGGCGAAAGGCCTGCTGAGCGGTACCGACATCACCATCCTCGCGCCGGCGATTTTTCTTATGGGGTCACAGTTGCAGTACATGGGCCGCCTGCTGGGCGTTGCTGATGTGCCGAAAAAATACTGGCCGCTGCTGATGCTCACCAGCATTATCAATGCGGTTATCGCTATGTTCGTGATGCGTTTTTTTGTTTAGGAGCGAAACGGTGTCCAGAGTTCTCGATCACTACCATTTTCTGCATGAAATCCCCGAGCTGGGGTTTCAGGAAGTTAAAACCTCGGCCTACATCGCCGGCCAGCTGGAACAGGCTGGCATTAAGGTCACGCGCGGCATCAACCAGACCACCGGCATCGTGGCGGAGATCGACAGCGGCGTGCCGGGCCCGGTGCTGGCATTGCGCGCCGACATGGATGCGCTCGGGCACGTGATCGACGGCGTTGCCTGCGCCCGCCATACCTGCGGCCATGACGGCCACTCGTCGGTGGTGCTGACCGCCGCGCAGGAGCTGCTGCAGGAAGGCGCTATTAAAAAAGGGCGGCTGAAGCTGCTGTTCCAGCCGGCTGAAGAGCTGGGGGCCGGCGCGCTGGCGATGATTGAGGGCGGCGCGCTGGATGACGTGGAGATGATCCTCGGCTTCCATTTGCGCCCGCTGGAGGAGTGCCAGGTCGGGCAGGCGACGCCTGCGGTGATCTATTCAGCGTGCAGCACGCTGGAGGCCACCATTAAAGGTGTTCCGGCCCATGCCGCGCGACCGCATCTCGGCGTCAACGCGCTTGATGCGGCAGTCCAGGCGGTGCAGGCGGTGAACAGCATTCATCTGGCACCGGGCCTCACCTGGAGCGTAAAAGCGACGCGCTTCCTGTGCGACGCCGGCGTGACCAACTCGGTGCCGGACGAGGCGCGCGTGGTGTGGGATCTGCGTTCGCAGGAGAACGCGCCGATGGAACTGCTTAAAGAGAAAGTCAGCCAGGCGATTCAGCACAGCGTGGCCGCGCTGGGCGCAACCGCTGAAGTGGTGGTGCTGAAAGAGATGCCGGCGGCGGAAATTGATGCCGATGCCACCGCGCTGCTGAGCGCCGCGATTGTCGATGTGCTCGGCGAGCAGGGATTACTGGCGGCGAAAACCACGCCGGGCAGCGAGGATTTCTTCTACTATCCGGTGAAAAATCCGCAGGTGAAAGCCGGTTTCTGGGGGCTGGGAACCAATCTGGTGCCGGGACTGCACCATCCGCAGATGCGCTTTGAGCTGAGTTCGCTGGAGATCGGTGTGAAAATCTTCAAGGCGGCAGTGGTGCGCATGCTGGGATAACGCACCTCAGCGCGCGCCCGCGCCTACGGTCTGGTTCCACACCATCTCATCAAGCAAAATCGAGCTGTGCTGGCTGGTCTCAATCACCAGTGAGACCGGCTTCATGCCAGCGAAGCAGAACACTTCGTGGCGCTTTTTGCTGGCGTTCAGGCGACGAAACGCCACGATGCGTCCGGCACAGTTGTAGAAGCGCACTTCGCTAAAGTAGGTGTTGAGACCGATGTAGCTCAGCACCAAATCGTGCAGTGGCGGCAAATCAAACTTCACCAGCGTCTGCCGCTCAATCACCAGCGCGCACTTGTCACTGTCGGCGTGATACGGTGCTAACGACACCGCGCCCCGGCGGGCGGTGACCGACAGCGCGGCGTCCAGCATGTATGGATACTCCGGGACAAAATGCTGACCGGCAGAAAAACCGGGGCGCGGCGTGAGCAGATAATGCAGGTGCGCTGGCAGGCTGCTGCGGGAAAAATCAGCGCGACCGGTGGCAGGCACGACTGGGTTATCCGGCGCGTTGATCAGCAGCATCTCGCAGGGTTTGCGGTACATCTGCGCGGGCGACGACAGGGCGGCGTTTCGGTGCGACGGGCTGTAGGTTTGTGGGTTAAGCTGTAGAGTCATTTTGCTGTCCTTGCCGGGGTGACGGTTCCGGACAGGCATTCTCAGCCAGACATCGCTTAGTGTTTACAAGACATGTCCTGAACTGCGCGAGCATCGTCTCATCCTGCCGCAGATTCCCCCGCCTGCTGAAATATTGTATGCTATGCCGCCTCAATGCTGATGGGATAACCGGACTGCCGCCAATGTAGATCGCACACACCCTGCTGTGACCCGACGCGCATGCGTCGCCATTGGCACCGTTATCCGCCGGACTGGCTCCGGAATGATTTATTCGCAGCGCGCCGCTCGCGCGTTGCCCT
Organism: Pantoea sp. SGAir0418; assembly: GCF_043529865.1. Lineage (NCBI taxonomy): Bacteria > Pseudomonadati > Pseudomonadota > Gammaproteobacteria > Enterobacterales > Erwiniaceae > Pantoea > Pantoea sp. SGAir0418. The sequence continues at coordinate 3,434,173 of NZ_CP027911.1, read as the reverse complement.
GAAGAAGAATTCACTCATGTCTATTGCTCCCTTTTTAGAAGAAGTGGCGCGCCGCCGTACCTTTGCGATCATCTCGCACCCGGACGCCGGTAAAACCACAATCACCGAAAAAGTCCTGCTGTTCGGACAGGCGATCCAGACCGCCGGTACCGTTAAAGGTCGCGGCTCCAGCCAGCATGCCAAATCAGACTGGATGGAGATGGAGAAGCAGCGCGGTATCTCCATCACCACCTCGGTGATGCAGTTCCCCTATCGCGACAGCCTGGTTAATCTGCTGGATACCCCCGGGCACGAAGACTTCTCGGAAGATACCTACCGTACGCTGACGGCGGTGGACTGCTGCCTGATGGTGATCGACGCCGCGAAAGGGGTTGAGGATCGTACCCGCAAGCTGATGGAAGTGACCCGTCTGCGCGACACGCCGATCATCACCTTTATGAACAAACTGGACCGCGACATTCGCGATCCGATGGAACTGCTGGATGAGGTCGAGAGCGAGCTGAAAATCGCCTGTGCGCCGATCACCTGGCCGATTGGCTGCGGCAAGCTGTTCAAAGGCGTGTATCACCTCTACAACGATGAAACTTACCTGTATCAGAGCGGCAAAGGCCACACGATTCAGGAAGTGCGCGTGGTAAAAGGGCTGGCGAACCCGGAACTGGACGCGGCCGTCGGCGAAGAGCTGGCGCAGCAGCTGCGCGACGAGCTGGAGCTGGTGCAGGGCGCATCGCACGAGTTCGACAAAGAGCTGTTCCTGAGCGGCGAAATCACGCCGGTGTTCTTTGGTACCGCGCTGGGCAACTTTGGCGTCGATCACATGCTGGATGGTCTGGTTGCCTGGGCGCCGGCGCCAATGCCGCGCCAGACCGATACCCGCAAAGTCGAAGCCAAAGAGGAGAAGTTCAGCGGCTTCGTGTTTAAGATTCAGGCCAACATGGACCCGAAACACCGTGACCGCGTGGCCTTTATGCGCGTGGTGTCCGGCAAATATGAGAAGGGCATGAAACTGCGTCAGGTACGCACCGGTAAAGATGTGGTGATCTCCGATGCGCTGACCTTCATGGCGGGCGACCGTTCGCACGTTGAAGAAGCTTATCCGGGCGATATCATCGGCCTGCATAACCACGGCACCATCCAGATTGGCGACACCTTCACCCAAGGCGAAACCATGAAGTTCACCGGTATTCCGAACTTCGCCCCGGAACTGTTCCGTCGCATTCGCCTGCGCGATCCGCTGAAGCAGAAACAGCTGCTGAAAGGGCTGGTCCAGCTGTCGGAAGAGGGCGCCGTGCAGGTGTTCCGTCCGGTGCACAACAACGATCTGATCGTGGGTGCGGTGGGCGTGCTGCAGTTTGATGTGGTCGTGGCGCGTCTCAAGAGCGAGTACAACGTTGAGGCGATTTACGAGGCCATCAACGTGTCGACCGCCCGCTGGGTTGAATGCAGCGACGCGAAGAAGTTCGACGATTTCCAGCGCAAAAACGAGATCAACCTGGCGCTCGATGGCGGTGACAACCTCACCTATATCGCCCCGACCATGGTCAACCTCAACATCACGCAGGAGCGCTATCCTGACGTGACCTTCCGTAAAACGCGCGAACACTAAGTTCGCCGTCTCCACCGGGCTGCTGCTTTCCGCCGCCCGGTTTTCTCCGATACAGACTCCTCTTAATTGCGCTGCGGTTATCGCTTTTTGGCGAGATATCAACCACAAAAGCCAGCAAAAGCTGTAATCCCTACTATGATTATTCTGTCGGACGAGAAAACGGACCTGTAGGTCTGATTACGTCCATCACGCAGCAACGTGGTGTGTTGCTGGCGCATTCGCGGTTGCGAGTGAGTTAACTGATAGAAGGATGATATCGATGAATAAGACTAAGATTGCTAAAACCCTGATTGCTGCACTGGCCGGTACTGCACTGTTAAGCGGCGCGGCAATGGCGGCTGATACCAGCAGCAGCGCGGGTTCCAAAATCGATAGTTCTATGAAAAAAGTCGATGGCTTTATGGATGACAGCGGCATCACCGCCAAAGCCAAAGCCGCGCTGGTGGACGATGAAGCGATTAAAAGTACGGATATCTCCGTCAAAACGCAGCAGGGCGTGGTTACGCTGAGCGGTTTTGTCACCTCGCAGGACCAGGCTGAGAAGGCTGTGGCGCTGGTGCAGAAGGTGGAAGGGGTTAAATCCGTCAGCGACAAACTACACGTCAGAGACAGCAAACAGAGTTCATTGAAAGGTTATGCAGGTGATGCAGCAACCACCAGTGAAATAAAAGCTAAACTTCTAGCAGATGACATTGTGCCATCGCGCAACGTGAAGGTGGAAACCACCGATGGCGTGGTACAGCTGTCCGGGGAAGTGGCGAATCAGGCCCAGTCCGATCGGGCTGAGAAGATCGCCAAAGCCATTGAAGGCGTGAAAAGCGTGAAGAATGACCTCAAGGTGAAATCTTAACGCAACCGGAACGGCATCACCAACGGTGCCGTTCCGTATTAAAACAGTGATGTGAAGAATAAGCAGTTCGATTTTCACTATGGTAAAGGAGAGGCTTATGTTTCGTTGGGGTATTATCTTTCTGGTCATCGCTCTGATTGCTGCAGCATTAGGTTTTGGCGGTCTGGCGGGTACGGCAGCATGGGCAGCTAAAATTGTCTTTATTGTCGGTATTATTCTGTTCCTCGTGAGCCTGTTTACCGGGCGCAAACGACCCTGACCCACTGCGTTAACCATGTTAACCCGCTAGTCACATAAAGCGGAGGCCAGTCATTGCCACCATTGAAGGTGCGCCGCGACGATTGCAGAATGCGGTTGGTCAGGGAATGACAATGACTGGTTCTCCGGGATGCTGATTGAGCGCCTCCCTCAGAGCAGCAAACACTGAGGGACATCCATTGGGAATACGCATCCCGGTGTCGCTGGACACCTTTGAGCCACTAGCACTCACGCCATTCAAATCCAAAAAAATCGCGCTGGTCTGCGAAGGCGGCGGACAACGCGGCATCTTCACGGCGGGCGTACTGGATGAATTTCAGCGCGCAGGCTTCAACCCCTTTCAGTTGATGCTCGGCACCTCAGCCGGGGCACAAAACCTCTCAGCCTTTGTCTGTGCTCAGCCCGGTTATGCGCGGCGCGTGATTACCCGTTACACCACCAGTAAACTGTTTTTCGATCCGCTGCGTTTTGTGCGCGGTGGCCACCTGATCGATCTCGACTGGCTGGTGGATATCACTAAACAGGAGTTCCCGCTGGCGCTGAGCAGCGCCGAAAGCCTGTTTGCCAAAGGCAGCGAATTTTACATGTGCGCCTGCCGCAGCGATGATTACAGCGCGCAGTACTTCAATCCCACCAACCTGACCTGGCATGACATCATTAAGGCTTCCAGCGCGATCCCCGGTTTCTACCGCAGCGGCGTGTTGATGGATGGCGTGAGCTATCTCGACGGCGGCATCAGCGACGCCATTCCGGTGCGCGAAGCGGCGCGGCGTGGCGCCGATACCATTGTGGTGATCCGTACCGTGCCGTCACAGATGGCGTATACGCCGAAGTGGTTTAAACGCATGGAGCGCTGGCTGAGCGACAGCGCCCTGCAGCCGATGATCAATATCCTGCATCAGCACGAAGAGAGCTACCGCCAGATTCAGCAGTTTATTGAACAGCCGCCGGATAATCTGCGCATTATTGAAATCTTTCCGCCAAAGCCGCTGGCCAGCATGGCGCTGGGCAGTCGTCTGGCGTCGCTGAATCAGGATTATCATCTGGGCCGCCGCAGCGGGCGCTATTTCCTGGCGACGCTGGGCCAGTGGCTGAGCGATGCTGAACCGCTGGCGCGACCGATTGCCGTGACGCCGCCCGCCGCCGTCGCCAACGCGCCAGATAACCGGCCGGTCAGCACGCCGCCGCTGGCGGGCAATGACGCCGACTACGATGCAGGATCGCTGGCATGAGATTTATCGACACCCACTGCCACTTTGATTTTCCGCCATTCGTCACCGCTGCCGAACACAGTATCGCGCAGGCGGCGCAGGCGGGCGTGGAACGCATCATCGTGCCGTGCGTGGATGCCAGCCGTTTTGCCGTGGTGAGCCAGCTGGCGCAGCAGCATCCGGCGCTGTATAGCGCGCTCGGGCTGCACCCGATCAATATTGCGCAACATCAGGATGACGATCTCGATCGCCTTGAGCAGTACCTGCAAACGCCGGATGCAAAACGCGTGGCGATGGGGGAAATCGGGCTGGATCTGTATATGGAAGCGCCGGATTTTGCGCGGCAAACCCGGCTGCTGGAGGCGCAGCTGAAGCTGGCAAGGCGCTATGATTTGCCGGTGATCCTGCATTCGCGACGTACGCACGATCAGCTGGCGCAGCATCTGCGCCGTCACGACGTGCCGCGACGCGGCGTGGTGCACGGCTTTGCCGGTAGCCAGCAGCAGGCGGAGCGTTTCATCGCCCTTGGCTACGCGATTGGTGTCGGCGGCACCATTACCTATACGCGCGCCAGCAAAACCCGCCACACCATCGCCAGCCTGCCATTGCAGGCGCTGCTGCTGGAAACCGATGCGCCGGATATGCCGCTGCACGGTTTTCAGGGCCAGCCAAATCGCCCGGAGCGCGCGCGTAATGTGTTCGAAGTATTGTGCCAGCTGCGCCCGGAACCGCCCGATGAGATCGCCGATGCGCTGTGGCACAACAGCCTGCGTTTGTTCGCCCTGCCGGATTGAGTATTGATCCTGCGCCTGCCGCCCTCTCACTTTATCTAATAGCGCCATCACGGTTAATGGCCGTTGCAATTGTGCCAGCGGCGCAATTTCTTGCGCGATGAATCGCGTCGCTGCAACGCCTCTGCCACTTCTGATGATGTGCTGACAACTCCCGCTCTGTCGCAAATTAACTACGCTTTAACGATATCCGATACCTTTTTGCGGCAACATTTGTGATAATAATCACAATCGCATCATGCCGCGCTGTTCGGCAAAATAGCGATTTAATGTGATTAAAATCGCTAAATGCATGTATATCAGAGCGCGGTTTCCTTTTCCTTGTGACAAGCCTCGCAATTCCACGCGGCGTGGGTTGTTATAATTATCACATTCTCCGGTGAGCAGATTTCACCGGCCTGACTTTGGAGAGCACCATGACCGATCTGAACGCGGCCGCGCAGCGCGCGCTGCAACTGATGGACCTGACCACCCTGAACGAAGACGACACCGATGAAAAAGTGATCGCGCTGTGCCATCAGGCGAAATCACCGGCCGGTAACACGGCGGCGATCTGTATCTATCCGCGCTTTATCCCGATTGCACGTAAGACGCTGCGCGAGCAGGGCACGCCGGAAATTCGTATCGCGACCGTCACTAACTTCCCGCACGGTAACGACGACATCGACATCGCGCTGGCGGAAACCCGTGCGGCAATCGCCTATGGCGCGGATGAAGTTGACGTGGTGTTCCCGTACCGCGCGCTGATTGCCGGTAACCGTGACGTCGGCTTTGCGCTGGTAAAAGCCTGTAAAGAGGCCTGTGCGGCGGCGAACGTGCTGCTGAAAGTGATCATCGAAACCGGCGAGCTGAAAGAGGAAGCGCTGATTCGTGCGGCGTCCGAAATCGCGATCGATGCCGGCGCGGATTTCATCAAAACCTCTACCGGTAAAGTGCCGGTCAACGCCACGCCAGAGGTGGCGGCGATCATGATGCAGGTAATCCGTGACAAAGGCGTGCAGCAGCAGGTGGGCTTCAAACCGGCTGGCGGCGTGCGCACGGCGGAAGATGCCGCTATCTACCTGCAGCTGGCCGACGATATCCTCGGCAGCGGCTGGGCGGATGCGCGTCATTTCCGCTTTGGCGCTTCCAGCCTGTTAGCCAGCCTGCTGAATACCCTGGGTCACGCTACGGCGACCAGCAAAGCCGGTTATTGATCCACGCGGTCGCTAAAATGGCGGCCCACGGTGTCACTGCCGTCAGGTGCGTATTGCTGCGCATCTGGCGGCTGTCATTCAGCGATAGATCGCTTTTCCGGGGAGGCAACCTTGTTCCTGCCACAAGAAATTATTCGTAAAAAACGCGACGGCCAGCCGCTGAGCGAAGCGGAAATCCGCTTTTTCATCAACGGCGTGCGTGATAACAGCGTATCTGAAGGGCAAATCGCCGCGCTGGCGATGACGATTTATTTTCACGACATGAACCTGGAAGAACGCGTGGCGCTGACCATGGCGATGCGCGATTCCGGCACGGTACTCAACTGGCAGGCGCTGAATCTCAACGGACCGATTGTTGATAAACACTCGACCGGCGGCGTGGGCGATGTCACTTCGCTGATGCTGGGTCCGATGGTGGCGGCCTGCGGCGGCTACGTGCCTATGATTTCCGGGCGCGGCCTCGGTCACACCGGCGGCACGCTGGATAAGCTGGAAGCCATTCCCGGCTTCGATATCTTCCCCAGCGACGATCGCTTCCGTCAGATCATCAAACAGGTCGGCGTTGCCATTATCGGTCAGACCAATTCGCTGGCGCCGGCGGATAAGCGGTTCTACGCCACGCGCGATATCACCGCCACTGTGGATTCTATTCCGCTGATCACCGCCTCGATCCTCGCCAAAAAATTAGCCGAAGGATTAGACGCGCTGGTGATGGATGTCAAAGTCGGATCCGGGGCGTTTATGCCAACCTTTGAGGCCTCGCAGCAGCTGGCGCAGGCGATTGTCGGCGTCGCCAACGGTGCGGGATGCAAAACCACCGCGCTGCTCACCGACATGAATCAGGTGCTGGCATCGAGCGCCGGTAATGCGCTGGAAGTGCGCGAAGCAGTGCATTTCCTCACCGGTGAGGCGCGCAATCCGCGGCTGCTGGAAGTCACGCTGGCGCTGTGCGCTGAGATGCTGATCTCCGGCAAACTGGCGGCGAACGAAGCCGAAGCGCGGCAAAAACTGCAGCAGGTGCTGGATAACGGTAAAGCGGCTGAGGTGTTTGCCCGCATGGTGGCGGCGCAGAACGGCCCGACGGATTTCATCGAGCAGATGGACCGCTACCTGCCGGCACCGATGCTGAGCAAAGCGGTGTACGCCGATCGTCCCGGCATCGTCAGCGCCATGGACACGCGGGCGCTGGGCATGGCGGTGGTGGCGCTGGGCGGTGGCCGTCAGCGCGCCAGCGACAGCATTGATTACAGCGTGGGCCTCAGCGACATGATCACGCTGGGCAGAGAGGTCAATGCGCAGCAGCCGCTGGCGGTGATTCATGCCGCATCGGAAGCACAGTGGCAGCAGGCCGCTGCGGCAGTGAAAGCGGCGATAACGCTCAGCGACCACGCTCCGGAGGCCACGCCGGTGGTGTATCGCCGCATCAGCGAATAGTGGCGTAACTGCGTGCCAGGCAGCGGCCGTTCGGGTATACTGATCTGATCGCTTTTTTTTGACTTGTCATCGCGCTATGGCGCAGGAGACTTGCATGAAACGTGCTTTTATTATGGTTCTCGACTCCTTCGGGATTGGTTCCAGCAAAGACGCCGATAAATTCGGTGATGAAGGATCGGATACGCTCGGCCATATCGCCGAAGCGTGCTTTGAAGGCCGCGCCAATGAAGGCCGCGAAGGTCCGCTGCATCTGCCCAACATGACCGCGCTCGGCCTTGGCAAAGCGGCGGAACTCTCTACCGGCCGCTTCCCGCCGGGACTGGATCCGCAGGCGGAAATTATCGGCGCGTACGCCTACGCCAGCGAACTCTCTTCGGGCAAAGATACGCCGTCCGGCCACTGGGAAATCGCCGGGGTGCCGGTGCTGTTTGACTGGGGCTACTTCAGCGACAAAGAGAACAGCTTCCCGCAGGAGCTGCTGGATACGCTGGTAAAACGCGCCGATCTGCCGGGCTACCTCGGCAACTGCCACTCCTCCGGCACGGTAATTCTTGACCAGCTGGGCGAGGAACACATGAAAAGCGGCAAGCCGATTTTCTACACCTCGGCAGATTCAGTGTTCCAGATTGCCTGTCATGAAGAGACCTTTGGCCTCGATCGCCTGTACGCGCTGTGTGAAATTGCCCGTGAAGAGCTGACCAACGGCGGCTATAACATTGGACGCGTGATCGCGCGTCCGTTTGTCGGCGATAAAGCCGGTAACTTCCAGCGCACCGGTAACCGTCACGATCTGGCGGTCGAACCCCCGGCACCAACCATGCTGAAAAAGCTGGTGGATGAGAAGGGCGGCGAAGTGATTTCAGTGGGTAAAATCGCTGATATCTACGCGGAGCAGGGCATCACGCAAAAGGTCAAAGCCACCGGTCTGGATGCGCTGTTTGATGCCACCATTGAGCAGATGAAGAAGGCGCCGGACAACTCGATAGTGTTCACCAACTTCGTCGATTTTGACTCGACCTGGGGCCATCGCCGCGATATCGCCGGTTATGCCGGTGGGCTGGAGCTGTTTGACCGTCGTCTGCCGGAGCTGATGGCGCTGGTGAAAGAGGGCGATATCCTGATCCTCACCGCTGACCACGGCTGCGATCCGAGCTGGCACGGTACAGAGCACACGCGCGAGCACATCCCGATTCTGATCTATGGTCCAGAAGTAAAACCGGGCTCGCTGGGTTACCGCGATACCTTCGCCGATATCGGCCAGACCATCGCCAGCTATTTTGGCCTGTCCAGCATGGACTACGGCAAAAGCTTGCTGTAAAACAGCCACCACTTTTTGATAAGGAAGAACAACAATGGCAACTCCTCATATTAATGCCGAAATGGGCGATTTCGCGGACGTGGTGCTGATGCCAGGCGATCCGCTGCGTGCAAAACACATTGCCGAGACCTTCCTCGACGATGTGGTCGAAGTGAATAACGTACGCGGCATGCTGGGCTTCACCGGGACTTACAAAGGCCGCAAAATCTCCGTGATGGGCCACGGTATGGGTATTCCATCCTGCTCGATCTACACCAAAGAGCTGATCACCGATTTCGGCGTGAAGAAGATCATTCGTGTGGGTTCCTGCGGTGCCGTGCGTGCAGACGTGAAACTGCGTGATGTGGTGATTGGTATGGGTGCCTGCACCGACTCAAAAGTTAACCGCATGCGTTTCAAGGATCACGATTTTGCCGCCATCGCGGATTTCGACATGGTGCGTAACGCGGTTGACGCGGCTAAAGCGCTGGGCGTGGACGCGCGCGTCGGTAACATCTTCTCCGCTGATTTGTTCTATACGCCGGACCCGCAGATGTTCGACGTGATGGAGAAGTACGGCATCCTCGGTGTGGAGATGGAAGCGGCCGGCATCTACGGTGTGGCGGCAGAGTTTGGTGCCAAAGCGCTGACCATCTGTACCGTGTCGGATCATATCCGTACGCACGAGCAAACCACCGCGGCAGAGCGTCAGACGACGTTCAACGATATGATTAAGATCGCGCTGGAGTCGGTGCTGCTGGGGGATTGATTTTCCTGGGTTTTTCTTCGCCCTCACCCTAACCCTCTCCCGCGCGCGGGAGAGGGGACCGATCGGGCAACGGTTAATGCCCGGTCATCGGCCTGCCCCGCATTCCTGACACAGCAGCCCCACCGTAAACATCTGACACACTTTTACCCAGGCTTGTGCATCTTCCTGCTGGCTCTGCGGCGATCTCTCCCTATCATTAGCGTGATAATGAAGAGACTAAGCCCCTGATGAATTTCCGCAATTTCGAAGCCGAAGAGAAACTGTTTGTGCGCCGCGCGCTGGTGGCGTTTGCCCTGGTTGTTATCTGCTTCACCATTCTTGGCATCAACCTGTATCGCTTACAGGTGGATCAGCACAGCTATTACCAGACGCGTTCCAACGAGAACGACATCAAAATGATCCCCATTGCGCCAACGCGCGGGCTGATTTTCGATCGCAACGGCATCCCGCTGGTGCGCAACGTCACCTGGTACGACATCCTCGTCACGCCGTACAAAATCGACAACATGCAGGCGACGCTGAAGGCGCTGACGCGCATCGTCGATCTGACACCGGATGATATCGAAACCTTTGAGCATGAACTGAAGCAGAGCAGCCGCTATAAACCGGTGGAGCTGAAGGCCGAGCTCACCGACGAAGAGGTGGCGCGCTTCTCGGTCAATCAGTTCCGCTTCACCGGGGTCACCATTGATACCTATCAGGATCGGGAATACCCGTACGGCGCCGATCTGGCGCACGTGGTCGGCTACGTGTCGAAGATTAACGATAACGATTACAAGCGGCTCAATGCCGAGGGCGTCGGGGAGAATTACGCCGCCGACCACAACATCGGTAAGCAGGGCATTGAGGGCTACTACGAATCTCTGCTGCACGGCAAAACCGGCTATCAGGAAGTGGAAGTGGATAACCACGGCCGCATCGTGCGCGTGCTGAAAGAGGTGCCGCCGGTAGCAGGCAAAAACATCTGGCTGACGCTGGATCTGCATCTGCAGCAGTATGTGGAGAGCCAGCTGGCCGGGCAGCGTGCGGCGGTGCTGATTGAGGATCCGCACGATGGCGGCGTGCTGGCGATGGTCTCCAGCCCAAGCTACGATCCCAACCCGTTCGTGAAGGGCATCAGCTACAAAGCCTATAAAACGCTGCTGCAGGATAAAAACCTGCCGCTGATCAATCGCGTTACCCAGGGGCTGTATCCACCGGCATCGACGGTAAAACCCTACATGGCGATGTCGGCGCTGCTGAGCAAAGTGATTACGCCTGGCACCACCTTCTTTGGCGCGCCCACCTGGACGCTGCCGGGCACCGATCGCAAATACCGCGACTGGAAAAAGTCCGGCCACGGCATGCTCGACGTCACCAAAGCGATTGAAGAGTCCGCCGACACCTTCTTCTATCAGGTGGCGTTCATGATGGGCATCGACCGCATCCACAGCATGCTCAGCCAGTTCGGCTACGGCAAACCTACCGGTATCGATTTGAATGAAGAGTACGCCGGGCTGCTGCCGAGCCGCGAATGGAAGCAGAAAGTGCATAAACATACGTGGTATCAGGGCGATACGGTATCGGTGGGCATCGGCCAGGGCTACTGGATCGCCACGCCTATTCAGATGGTGAAAGCCATGGTGGCGTTGATCAATAACGGCCGGGTGATTAATCCGCACCTGCTGGCTAAAGCACAGCGCGGCACCTGGCAGCAGGTTTACCAACCGACCGCGCCGCAGCCGCAGATTGGCGATGCGAAATCACCGTACTGGTCGCTGGTGCGCCACGCCATGTTTGGTATGGCCAACGCGCCTAACGGCACCGGTTATAAATATTTCCATACCGCGCCGTACGGCATCGCCGCCAAGTCCGGTACGTCGCAGGTGTTTAGCCTGAAGCAGAACCAGACTTACAACGCAAAGATGATCCCGGTGCGCCTGCGCGACCACATTTTCTATACCGCCTTTGCGCCGTTTAACAACCCGCAGGTGGCGGTGGCGCTGATTCTGGAAAACGGCGGTAACGAAGGTATTACGGCCGCGCCGGTGATGCGCAATATCCTCGACCATATCTTCCTGCCGCCGCCGGATAGCAGCGTGCCGATGCAGACGGCCAGCACCGCGCAGGTGCACTGATCAGCGGAAAAATACCCGGTTGCGACCGTGGTGTTTGGCATCGTAGAGCGCGGCATCGGCATTGCTGTACAGCGTGTCGAAATCGGAGCCCGGCTTGCCGTAGCTCACGCCGAGGCTGGCGGTCACCAGTTGCTGCGGCAGCACCGCCAGCGGCGAGGCGTTAAGCGAGGCGTGGATCGCACCGGCGACAATCACCGCGTCGGACAGGCGATAGTGCGGCAGCAGCACGGTAAACTCTTCGCCGCCGATGCGGCCAATGCTGGCGCCGGCCGGGCAGTGCGCCTGAATGCGCGTCACCAGCCCGCAAATCACCTTATCGCCCATCGGATGGCCGTATTCGTCGTTGATCTTCTTGAAGTGGTCGATATCCAGAATGATCAGTGCCGCCGGACCGCTCTCCAGCGTCTGGCTGATGCGCTGAATAATCGCGCCGCGATTCCACACCGCCGTTAGCGGATCGTGGCTGGCTTTGTACTCCAGCTCCTGCGCCAGCTGGTTTAACTGCTCATTCACGCGGTTCAGCTCGCGCTCCGCGCGATCGCTGCGGGAGATCAGCCGCCAGGTTTCGCGCATCAGGCGCTGATAGTGGCGATTCAGGTGCAGCAGCGCCTCGCGGTAATCCTGCGCGCTCAGCGTGTTTTGCGCCGCCACATGCTGTGAGCGATTCAGCACCTCGCTCTCTTCACGGAACAGCTCATTGAGGTCCATCATGACGCCAGTTCCGCCTGCAGATTAACCTGCAGATCGGTAAAATCCAGCGCCAGTTCCTGACCAAACTCTTCCGCGATGTCATCTTCCGCATCAAACAGCCAGTTCAGCGTGACGCGCTGACCGCGCTGCGCCAGCTGGTTAAACAGATCGAACAGGCTGAACAGCATTTTGGTGCTGGAGCTGTTGAAGTAGCGCAGCGCGATAGTGACGACCACCGCGTCGTTGTCGGTGGGTTGCCACTGCTCAAGGGCATCCAGCAGCGGGCGATAAAACGCCGCCGCGTTCTCCGGCCACGACTCGCCGCGCAGCACAAACTGGCGGGTGGCAAAATCAAAACTCACTTCGGGCGTGCTTTCAGTGGCAGCGATAATCAGGTTTTGCATACAACCTCAATCCTGGTGAATGGTGGCTTTAAGCCAAAACGTGGCGTAGCCGCTGGCGGGCAGCGGACGCAGTTCATACTCCAGCGGTTCACTGACATCACGGGCAAGCGTCAGCAAACCGATATTGGCCCCTTTGCTGGTGGCGGGGCTCTCGGTGCGCAGACCGACACGGTAGGCCTGCTTAATTTCGTCGTTACTCATGGTACGCAGCAGATCGAGCCAGTCGCGCAGCTGCTCGCAGGCGGCCTGTTCGACCTGATTACTGCTCTCCAGCACATAGCTATCGCCATCTACGTGCAGCGTTACGGTGCCAAAGCGATAGTGCTGTTCGGCATGGCTCAGGGTACGGCTGTCCTGCGAATAGCGCAGAATGTTCTGCACAATCTCGACAAAGCTGGAGAACAGCCGGCGGCGCACTTTCAGCGGGGCCTGCTGGTTTTCCAGAAACACTTTGATCACTTCACCCATCGCGGTGATGTTCTGCGGCGAAAAGAAGCCGGTATAGTGCAGCGCAACGCTGTCGGGCGGCAGGTGCGTGCCGGTGGAAGCTGGATGCATAAGAGGCTCGTTAATAACGCAGGCCAAACCAGGTGACGTCATCGCGTCGCGGCTGGTTGCCCTGCCAGTGAAGAAATGCCTGCGCAAACGCCGTGGATAGCTCGGCCATCGGCAGGGTTTTATGTTGTGCAATGACCGTCTGAATCCGCTTTTTACCGAACATGATCTGCCGCGCGCCGCCGGGTTGATCGGTCACGCCGTCGCTCATTACCAGCAGCACATCGCCGGGCTGCAGTGTGCGCTGCTGCTGCGGCCAGCAATAGTCGTGCGGCGTATCGGTGTAGCCAACGCCGACGCGATCGGCCTGCAGCGCGGCGGCTTCACCCTGAACCGGCTGCAGCACGGCGTGCATGCGCGCGCTGGCCCAGCTCAGCTGATGGCTGGCCGTCTCCAGCCGTAGCGCAATCGCATCGCAGCCGTCGTTGGACAGCGAGGTCTGCTGCGAGGCGTTAAGCTGGCCCAGGGTTTGTTTGATGTGGCGGTTAAGCGCCTGCAGCAGGGCAGACGGCGTACGATGGTTGTGCTGTAGCGCACGCTCCAGCGCCGCATGCAGAATCACCGTCATAAACGCGCCGGGAATGCCGTGGCCGGTGCAGTCGGCAATCAGCGCCAGCCAGCCGTGCTCGTCGCGGTGAAAGGCGTAATAGTCGCCGCCCACGCCGTCGCGCGGCTGCCAGTGCAGGCACCAGTCGCTCAGCTGCTGCGCCATCTGCTGCCGCGAGCGGTCCAGCATCGCGTCCTGAATCACCCGCGCGTAATCGATGCTCTGTAAAATTTGCTGATGCTGCTGTGCCTGCAAATCGGAGACGGTACGAATCAGGTCGATACCGAGGCCGATGCCAATATAGCGGCCCTGTTCAGTCACGATAAAACCATCGGTCACTGATTTATCCCCGCTGGCGACCACCTGCTGCGCGACCCGATCGAGTTCGGTTTCGGCATCGATCACCAGCGGTTGCTTATCCATAAAGGCGATACAGCTTTTACGATCGTACAGCTCGCGGAAGAACGGGCGCGTCATTTGCGACAGAAAGATGTGGCGGTTAATCATGCCGAACGGCGTGCCGTTTTCCACCACCGGCAGGCCAATCAAATCTTTGTGTTCGCTAAACAGCGCCATTACCGCCGTGTTGTCCATCGCTGGCGTGACGAACGGCACCGCAATACACAGCGAACGCGCGCGGGCACGACCCGTCAGGGCGCTAAGCCCGGTGCGGAAATCAGGCTGCTGCATGAGAAAGAGTCTGGCGTTGATTAGGAATAATCTTAGGTTACGGCACGGCGATGACACTTTTATGTCACCGCCGGCCCGCATGCGACGCTGCGCTTACTGCGGGGCTTTTAGTGCATCGGCGACGTGGCTGATGGCGCGCACCACCTCACTGGAGCTGCCGCGAATTTCGGCAATCACTCCGCCCGCCTGCTGCGCGAGCACTACGCCCTGATCGGCACGTTTCAGGTTCGACGCGATGCCTTTCTGCGCCTTATCCGCCAGCAGGTGGTTATGCCTCACCCGATTTTCGATTTCGCTGGTGGCGCGATTGATGTTCGCCGCGAGGGTGCGCACTTCACTGGCGACCACGGCGAAGCTGCGGCCATGCTGACCGGCGCGCGCGGCTTCCACTGCCGCATTGAGCGCCAGCAGATTGGTTTGGTCGGCAATACGGCGGATACTCTCCACGATGGCGCCGATGCGATCGGAAGAGTCGCTCAGATCATTGATATCACCAGAAATACCGTGCAGTTCGCTGGCCAGCGCATTGATATTCTGCACGCTGTTCTCAATGACCGCCGCACCCTGTTGTGTGCTTTCGCTGGTGTGCAGCGCGGTTTGCCATGCCTGCTGCGCTGCTTCGCGCTCCAGCTGGTTCTTTTCCACCTGCGCGGTAACGTCGGTGGCGAACTTCACCACTTTGTACAGCTCGCCGGCGCTGTTAAACACCGGATTATAGGTGGCGCGCAGCCAGACGGTATTGCCCTGCTTATTGACGCGCTCGAACTGGCCGGAGATGTATTCACCCTGATTGAGCTTGTGCCAGAAGCGGCGATAGGCCTCGCTGGTGCGCATTTCGGGCGGACAGAACAGGCTGTGATGGCGACCGATGATCTCATCAGCGCGATAGCCCATGGTATTAAAGAAGTTATCGTTGGCCATCAGCACTTCACCTTTGAGGTTGAAGGCAATCACCGCCATCGAGCGCTCAATGGCGGTGGTCATGGCGCGCTGCTCCTGCGCATCCATGATGCGCGCGGTGATATCACTCGCCAGCTTGACGATTTTGATCACCCGGCCGTGGCGATCCTGCACTGGTACGTAGTTGGCTTCCAGCCAGATCGGACGGCTGTGCTTCGCCACGCGCAAAAACTTATCGCTGAAGCCTTCGCCGCGATTCAGACGCTGCCAGAACTCGCGATACTGCGATGACTGCACCATATCCGGCGTGCAGAACAGGCTGTGATGCTGGCCGACAATTTCTGCCAGCGTGTAGCCCATGCGCTCCAGAAACAGCGCGTTGGCGGTGAGGATGTGACCATCAGGCGTAAACTCGACCATGGCGATGGCCTCCTGCAGCGAACTGAGCGTTGCGCTGCTGTGACTGCGTTTCTGCCACGCGAGGCGCGACAGGATTCCCGATGTAATAGTGCTGAACATAGTGGACCTTATTATGGTTATGGGATGTCAGCACGGTTATCGGCGTGGGTGGCTAAAAATCCACCACTAAATAGCCCGGTTGCGCAGGTTTTTACCATCGGGTCCGGCGGTTGCTGCAAAAGGCAGCAGTCAGCTGATTTTTACCGAAAAGCGTTTGACGGTACGGCGCGAGTAAGGTTTAATGCGCCCCGTTGCCCGGATAGCTCAGTCGGTAGAGCAGGGGATTGAAAATCCCCGTGTCCGTGGTTCGATTCCGCGTCCGGGCACCATACATCGAAGCACACTGGTTAGAAGTGAGATCTCTAACGGGTGTCTAAACGAAGATGGTGTTCAAAGCAACGGTGACTGCATTGACAGATGCATCATCCAACATTGAACATAAAAATCTTCAAGAAAGGGTATCAGTTCGAGCTGATGCCCTTTTCTCGTTGGCGTAAATAATTGCAATCATTGTCGCATCTGTCAACAAAACCTCAAGTTTCGTTAGATTTACTTACCCCCTTCCAGCGATTGCCATTGATGCCGCCCATCAAAATGAGCCTTACATTTTCTCAAGCCATCCCTTTTACGCTCCACGTTGTAGTATGCACCTGTTCGCTTAGTAAAAAATTCTTAGCCAAGCCAGTCATTTGTTCATGATTCTATTTACCGACTCGCGCCTTCAAAACGTTATACGGTCATGTATTAAAAATCTTCCGGTTGCCAGAATAAGCAACCAACCTGAAGCCGGTTATTCCTGATTATGCATGGAACATATTCGGGCTCAGGGTCAAGGATCTGACATTACTAAGTGAGCGCTGTATCTAATCATGGGGCATGTCAGCAACACCTTATGCAGGTGCTGCTATTAACTTTAAATCATTCTTTTTTTGGTGAAATTGATTTTATTACTATTTTTATCAATTCAATCAAGGAAAGTTTCAGGTTCCGGTTTGGGTGTGAAAGGTCTCATAAAAAATTGCATTATTGAAGTCCTTTCTAAACGCTTCCATTTATAAAAAAAGCTAATTCCTAAACGAGTAGAGGGTTGTTCCAACCTTATTGTCCAGGGATTAATCTTTTGAGCTTTTTCAGCATAAGGCCGCATCCTGTTTTCATAACTTTCGAATGCCATTTGATAATTACTATTTCGATTCAATTCCTGAGCAAGGATGTAAGCGCCTACGATTGCAAGTGTTGTTCCCATTCCGCTTACAGGTGTAGCACAGTAAGCAGCATCACCAACAACAGCAACACGACCTTTAGACCAAGCCGGCATTTTTATTTGACCAAGATCTTCAAAGAAGATGTCATCTGATTTGTTAAGTTCCGCAAGAATACGTGGAGCTTCCCAATTATCATCTTTGAATTTACGTTTGATAAAATCATTGACTGCTGATCGTCCCTTAAGATCTATACCTCGCTCGTCGCTACGAACATAGAGATAAGCGCGAGTCGTCCTCCCTTGATCAGGGCGTAGTAAAATTGATTTTCCCCCTTGGCAGTTGCTCCAGCGTACCCAGGTTCCATCTTGAGGCTCATAGGGTATAGCAAAATATGCAGTATAAAGTCCGATATGTTTTACAGGGACCTCACCAAATATAATTTTACGGGTACGAGACCTCATTCCCTCTGCAATCAATAACAAATCAAAAGATCTAATTTGAGAGTGTTCAAAACTTACGTCAACTCCGTTTGTGCTTTCACTGATATCTGTAATGTTATCACCAAAGACATATTCAACATTATCTTCTGTTTTTCTCATAAGGAGATTTGACAGATCAGCTCTAAGGATCTCAATGTCGGTAACAAACGATTTTTTCCCACCCGCGCTAGGGTATTCAGCTTGTATCTGATTACTGCTATCTACGAATCGTAAACCCTCTTCACGCGTCATTAAGCTATGAATTTCATCCATTATTCCCATGCGGGATACTACCTCACAGCCCTCATCTCTGATATCAACGGTTTGACCTGATAGACGTAAAGTCTGGGCACGTTCGACTACCGTAACTTTATGTCCCATTTTGCTTAGCCAGAAGGCCAGAGTTGAACCAGCTATACCTGCACCACTAATAAGGATGTTTTGGCTTTTAATATTCTCGTGAAGGTTATGATGAAATTTAAATTCTGTCATTTTATACTCTATAAAATATTTAAAAGATTATATTTTCAGTTAAATGCTAAACAATAAAAAATCGCATATAACTGAGATTTGAATAAAAATTGAAGACAACACCTTTAACTGGCGTGAAAGAAATTATATATGTCTGCGATTCGCATCAAACCAAAGTGTGCAACTGCGGAAATATTTCTTTTGCGGAGGCTATACTGTAAATATATCCCGAATATGGGTTCGAGTATTTGAAGAGGGTTCTGTATGAATTCATCTCAATTAGCTATATATAGTTAAGAACCTGACGGTTTCTCTGATAATATGTGCCGAACTGAGAGTTCACCTGCACGGTGAATGGCAGATAATAGGCCTTCTCAATTTTTTATTCAACATGTCAGAGCCAATATTCATAATTATATTTTAACTAAGGTTTTTCGGTAAATCCTTGATCTTATGATCATTAGTATTTCTTTCAGCCAGAAAATTAGTCGTCTTAAAACTATACATTGTCGCTTTAGCGATGTTGAGGAGCAGTACACATAGAATTAATTCAGTTCTGGCGGTGTCCTATTGGGATCAAGTCGGTTTAAGCCAATTTTAGTGCAACACATTCATTGTCGTTTTATCCACATACATTGTCGCAATAGCGTTATTTGTGTATTAATTAATTGATTAAAGTATAAATTACGATTTTTGGCTGACTTCATTACTTAAAGAGGTCAAAAATCTACGCTACTCAGTAAATAAAAACCATTCTTATAATCATTCTCTATTCGTTCTACTTTATCCCGACGAGTGTGATTAGGAACTTGTGATTTCGGAAGAGGATATGCCCATATCCTGCCTTTAAAAGCCATTCCGGATATGCGATGCCCTCACACAAAGTTGAAGGGAGGCTGATAATCCACAATGATTTAAATGGAAATGTGTCGAATGTCTTCTGCTTGTTTTAATGTTTGCGACGCTGAGTTTTCTATATCAGGAAAACCACTTTTTCATGGTTCAAGATTGTCATTTCCTGTGGGGGCGTTCACAGGTCTTATTGGTCACAATGGGTCCGGCAAATCGACCCTGCTTAAGTTGTTAGGCCGCCATCATAAGCCAACCTCAGGAATGCTACTGCTGAACGGGAAACCTCTGGAGTCCTGGTCATCCTCCGATTTTGCTCGTCAGGTAGCTTATGTCCCGCAACAGCTACCCGCAGCTGAGGGTATGACTGTATATGAGATTGTATCTCTTGGTCGCTACCCCTGGCATGGAGCTCTGGGCCGTTTTAAAGCGACAGACCGGGCTATAGTTAATGACGCTTTAACTGCAGCAGGGTTGAACAACCTCTCTGATCGATATGTGGACTCTCTGTCAGGGGGTGAACGGCAGCGAGCATGGATTGCAATGGCTATTGCACAGGATACGCGTTGTCTTTTGCTTGATGAACCTACCTCTGCGCTTGATGTTGGTCATCAAATAGAAGTGCTTACATTGCTCAGGCAATTGTCATCCGCTAAGGGAGTAACCGTCATCGCGGTGCTGCATGATATCAACATGGCGGCTCGCTATTGTCACCACCTTGTTGCCCTCAGAAAAGGAGGAATTATTGCACAGGGCGCCCCACATGAACTTATGCAGACTGAAGTTTTGAAAGGGATCTATGGAATATTGATGGGAACTTTCTTGCACCCGAGTAAAGGGCACCCGGTCAGTTATGTCCAGTAAAAAAGTAATATCCACTTCAATTGATCCTGGCCGGCGTCATATGCTGCGTATGCTCGCTGTTACGACAATGTTCTCTCCATTTGTCGACGCTCAAATGGTAACCAGTTCACCGCACACAGATTCAGGAATTGTGGTTACAGAGTGGCTACCATTGGAGATGTTACTTACCTTAGGTGTAATGCCACTTGCTGTGGCTGAAGCTGCCAATTACCGGTCCCTCGTTCAGCAGCCGGTGTTGTCAGAAGATGTGACTGAGCTGGGTTTACGTACCGAGCCTAACCTCGAACTGATGGCTGCACTCAAGCCGGCTCTGATCGTTTATGCAGAAGGGTATGGCCCACCGCCAACACTCTACGACGCTATCGCCCCATCGATGGCCATTGCATTCAGTGATAAAAATGGTCATCCGCTTTCAACTACCTGCACTGCGCTGCTGTCTCTGGCTGCAAAAATCGGTAAAGAAAAGACTGCACGTGAAGTTCTGGCCTGGCTGGAACGGGACATAGCATCATTACGCCTGGCCGCAGCAGACAAAATCAAGCGTCCTCTGCTTTTCATGGCGTTGGTTGACGCAAGACATGCGCTGGTTTTTGGCGAAAACAGCCTTTTTATGGATGTTATGACAGGGGCAGAGATTCCGGGGGGATGGCAGGGCGAAACCAACTTCTGGGGAAGCGCGGTTGTCAGTATTGAGCGACTTGCTTCGATAGTTCATACCGATGTTATTTGTTTTACAGAGCAAAACGATGAAGCCGTCATGAATGAGTTGGCCTCAACGGCACTCTGGAAAGCTATGCCATTTGTTCGCTCCGGACAATTTCATAGGGTGCCTGGGCTCTGGTACTACGGAGGACCGCTTACTGCTTTGCGCTTCTGCCATCTTCTCAAAAGTCTTCTGAACAAAATATGAAAACCCAGCGTATAAGCATCATCTCATTATCCCTAGCCGTAGCGTTGTTGCTGGCAGGGTTTAACCTCAGCAATGTGTTACCGGTGCATGTCTGGCTTTCGGGACTGATCGCCCCTGATAACAACGTGATTTCACAGGTTCTCTTTCACGATACCCTGTTACCTCGAATAGTCATGTCGTTACTCACTGGCGCAGGCCTCGGCCTGGCTGGGCTTTTGTTTCAGCAGGTGCTACAAAACCCGCTGGCTGAACCCTCCACATTGGGAGTTGCGAACGGTGCTCAACTTGGAATGACGCTCGCCACATTGTGGGGTGGTCAACTGATTACCCCCTATGCAGGTGCGCTTTATGGTGCCATGGCCATGGGAATTTTGGTGGCCATCGTCATTCGAGGTAAAAGGCTTTCGCCGGTATCACTCATTCTGGTGGGGCTCGTCATGACACTCTATTGTAGCGCTGTCTCTCAGCTTATCGGGCTCTACTTTCATGAGAGACTACAGAGTGTACTTTTGTGGGGCACAGGATCACTAACGCAAAACGGCTGGGGAAATGTAGTCAAACTTATGCCGCAATTGCTGATTTTTTTCCTACTGTCTTTCCTGTTGATAAGGCCTCTTACGCTACTCGGCATGGACGATTCCATTTCCCGGAATCTTGGTCTGCGCCTGCATGTTGTGCGCTTCGTTTCTTTATTCATCGCTGTGTGTCTTACTGCGGCACTGGTTACAACCTCGGGGATCATTGGTTTTATCGGATTGTTTGCCCCACTTATTGCACGCTTATTCGGTGCGCGACGCTTGAACCAATTGATTGTTGCTGCGCCTTTCGTCGGTGCACTGCTTTTATTTATTTCAGATCAAGCGGTCATTCTGTTGTCGCTAATCTGGCGAGAAGTGCCGACCGGCACCGTTACGGCTCTTCTTGGTGCGCCGGCGCTATTATGGTTATTACCGCGCCTGAGAGAAAACATGCAGCCTAAGGCGCCCGTTGCGGGTGATTTTCCTGAGAAGAAAAGAAAATTAAGCACCGGGCTGGCTGTCGGGATAACTGTACTGCTTCTGCTGATAACGCTTGCTTTGTATTTAGGGCAAAACAGTTCAGGCTGGCAATGGTCTTCACAATCAACCTTGGATTTCAGGCTTCCACGTGTCGTAGCCGCGTTAGCTGCAGGAGCAATGCTTGGTCTTGCTGGCTGCCTGATCCAGCGTTTAACCGGTAATCCGATCGCCAGTCCGGAAGTTGTCGGTGTGAGCACAGGGGCCGCGGCAGGTCTGGTGATAGTTATTATGCTCGTTCCCGGAGATCTGAGCGGCTGGCTTTTACCTGCGGGTTGCCTCGGGTCTGTCATCACCTTATTCACCGTTACCACCCTTGCTGGTTACCGTAATTTTTCTGCTCAAAGGATGATGCTGGCAGGAATGGCACTTAATGCAGCCTTTATGGCTTTGTTAATGTTAATGCTGGCTGGCGGTGATCCACGTGTATCGACACTACTTACCTGGTTTGCGGGATCGACATATGGTATTTCAGCGTCAAAAGCGTGGTCAGCTTTAGCTGTTGCCGCTGCGCTGGGTCTTATTACCCCTTTATTAAGAAGGTGGCTTACGCTGCTGCCGTTAGGCGAGTCGATAGCCAGATCAGCAGGCATGCCACTAACAGCAAGCAGGCTATCCATAATGTGTGTTGCTGCAGTTCTCACTGCAACCTCCACTTTCATAGTCGGACCACTCAGCTTTGTTGGCTTAATGGCCCCCCATACAGCACGGGCGCTCGGTTACCGAAGTGCATCAGCTCAACTGGTAATATCTGCCGTAGCCGGTAGCGCCCTAATGGTTGGGTCAGACTGGTTAGGAAGAATGCTCATTTTTCCTTTTCAGCTTCCGGCTGGTCTGGTTGCTGCGTTAGTGGGGGTACCGTTCTTTTTATGGCTAATCAGGCGCGCTTAACCGCTTTCATTTAACCAAAATAGCGCGAAGGCGTGGTGCCAAACATAGAGCGGAAGGACGCGATAAAACTCGATGAAGATTCGTAACCGGCTTCCAGTGCTACCCGGGTAACGTTTTCACCATAAGCGAGCCTTTCAACGGCATACAGCATTCGATGGCGAAGCCGCCACGCACCAAATGACATGTGAGTATCTCGCGTGAACAGACGTTCAATCGTTCGACCGCTGGCACCAGCCTCCCTTGCCAGTTCATGTAATGTGGAGCGGTTGCCTGGGTCGCGCTTAAGAATCTCTACCACACGCAGGGCTCGCTCATCTGTAGGCATCATAAGATCAAGGG
Organism: Pantoea sp. SGAir0418; assembly: GCF_043529865.1. Taxonomy (NCBI): domain Bacteria; kingdom Pseudomonadati; phylum Pseudomonadota; class Gammaproteobacteria; order Enterobacterales; family Erwiniaceae; genus Pantoea; species Pantoea sp. SGAir0418. The sequence continues at coordinate 3,411,336 of NZ_CP027911.1, read as the reverse complement.
GGGAATTACTCAGCAATCTGATCTGATCAATCAACACATCTGCCAGACGTGACTCAGGCGATTCTGGTTTGTAATCCCATGGATGATTAGCGCAGGCGGATATCAGTTCACGTACTAAAGGCGAAACCTCAACAACCCGGCAGCGTTCTGAGTCAGGGAACGGATTGATTTCAGGTTTTATATACAAGATGCTGATGTGCGATGGTCGCTTAACCGTTAATGCATGTTTTGTGCCGCCACTGATCCACAAAGCTCGACTGGTAGGCAGTATCCACTCTCCTTCAGACGTCACCATATGTACCACCCCACGGGTAGCAAAAATCAGTTGATGACGCTGATGGCTATGCAAATCGCTGGTATAAGGCGCCGAACTTTCCGACTGGCCAACAACTGCGGACTCTGCATCATCTGGGTTTTTAACAATGTGGCGTGTTATCGACATATTTGGTCATTATAGATGAATCACACCAATGCATCCATGAGTATCATACTTACACGAAAGAATTTTAATCATGGGTAATTAAATTATGAGTCAGTCAGATGTTTCATGGAACGGCCAGAAGTCGGCCGTTTCATCCAGAGCTGAGCAAAAGCAGCTTAATTTAAGCAGAGCGAAGTGGTCAACGCGTATAGCATTTTTCATCGCGGGATTTGGCCTCTCATGCTGGGCACCTTTGGTTCCGTTTGCGCAGCAACGTATTAATGCAGACTCAGCGATGCTGGGTACGGTTTTACTTTGTCTGGGGTTAGGCGCTGTAATTGGCATGCCTACTGCAGGTGGACTTGCAGGAAAAATCGGCAGTAAAAAGATCATTATTGCAGGAGCGCTGGGCCTGATTATTGCGTTGCCATTGCTGGCGCATGTTTCGACCCCGTTGACCCTGGGACTGACTTTACTGCTGTTCGGATGCTCAATCGGTGCGATTGACGTAGCTGCCAATATCCATGGCACTGAAGTGCAAAATGCAGCTGGCAAGCCTTTAATGTCTGGCTTCCATGGATTTTACAGTATTGGTGGCTTGGCGGGCGCGAGCTTCGTCACCCTCCTGATTGCTACAGGCCTGCATATCGTCTTTGCGGCAGCAATGGCGGCAGCACTGATCCTTGTATGTATATCACTCGCTGCACGTGGATTCCTGAATACCCGTTCAGAAGAAGAACATCCGTTGTTCGTCATTCCACGCGGTAAGGTGGTTGCAATTGGCGTGCTGGCAATGATCATCTTCCTGGCGGAGGGTGCGATGCTGGACTGGGGCGCAATTTTGCTGATTCAGGTTAAGCAGGTCGCGGCGAATGTTTCAGGTATCGGATATGTGGTATTCGCGATAGCAATGGCTCTAAGCCGCTTTGTTGGTGACCGCATCGTTACACTGCTTGGCGAGAAAACTATGCTTCTGTCAGGTGTTCTTATCACTGCTGCAGGCATTTTCCTCACCGCTGAAGTGCAGTCCTTCTATGCAGTACTCGCTTCGATGGCTCTGGCCGGATTTGCTGCAGGTAACGTTGTGCCGGTGCTGTTCTCTCTTGCAGGCAGACAAAAATCTATGCCAGCTTCGCTTGCCATTGCATCAGCCAGTATCCTGGGATATCTGGGCGTATTAATGGGGCCAGCGCTGATTGGTTATGCCGCGCATTTTACGGGGCTCAAGTTGGCATTCGTATTGCTTGGAGCAATTGTATTAGTCGCGGTGAATCTGGTGTTTGCGATCATGTCCAAGAAAGGGTCCGACTAACGGTATGCCGCGGGCAACATTTTATAAGTCATTACAGCCAGATAAAGGCCCGGCATATGCCGGGCTTTCTGCGTTTTATTTTTCGGAAATCAGGGTTCAGATAATATTTTTCGGGGTTAAAAAATGAGTTACAACAAGTCTGTCACGGCAAAATCATTGGCTTTGCCTCGCACATCATTTGGTGTATTGGGTGCTATTAGCGCTGCCCACCTTCTTAACGACATGATCCAGTCGCTGATTCTGGCGCTTTACCCGTTGCTACAACCAGAATTCTCACTGAGCTTTGTGCAAATTGGATTGATCACTTTAACTTTTCAGGTGACATCATCTTTATTCCAGCCACTAATTGGGATGTTTACCGATAAACATCCGCAGCCACGTTCACTGCCGGTGGGTATGGGTTTCACTTTACTGGGCTTAGTGATGCTGGCTTTGGCTGAGTCGTACCCGGCGCTGTTGATTGCCGCAGCATTAGTGGGAACAGGATCATCTGTTTTCCATCCTGAATCCTCTCGTGTGGCCAGAATGGCGTCGGGCGGCAGGCACGGGCTGGCACAATCGCTTTTCCAGGTTGGTGGTAACCTGGGAAGTGCTTTAGGTCCACTGCTGGCAGCGGTGGTTGTCGCCCCTTATGGAAGAGGACATGTCGCATGGTTTGTGCTGGCCGCCATGCTGGCGATAGTTATTCTGTTACAGGTGAGCCGCTGGTACGCTGCACAGCATGCAGCTGCATCTAAGTCGATAACAGCTCGGGCTGTGTCCTCTCTTCCACGTAGAAAAGTGATCATCGGCATCAGCGTACTACTGGTACTGATCTTTTCTAAATTTGTTTATACAGCCAGCCTCAGCAGTTACTACACATTTTATCTAATCGAGAAATTTGGACTGCCTGTTCAGAGCGCACAGCTATATCTATTTGCTTTTCTTTTCGCCGCTGCTGCAGGAACGGTCATCGGCGGGCCGATTGGTGATCGCTTTGGACGTAAAAAAGTTATCTGGTGTTCAATCCTGGGAACTGCTCCATTCAGCCTGGCATTACCCTGGCTGAACCTCGAAATGACATGTCTTTTTTCCATCATTATCGGTCTGGTACTGTCTTCTGCGTTTTCGGCAATTCTGGTATTTGCACAGGAACTGGTGCCGGGACGGATTGGAATGATCTCCGGCTTGTTCTTCGGCTTCGCTTTCGGCATGGGCGGCTTAGGCGCAGCAGGCCTTGGCGTCGTGGCTGATTACGCTGGCATTGCTACTGTTTTCAAAATCTGCGCCTTCCTGCCCCTGGTTGGGCTTATGGCTATCTTCTTGCCCGCTAAAACAGAGCTCGCGTAATTGTTGGATAAATTGGAGGGTACCTGATGGTGCCCTTTTTCCCTCCGGCGTACCTTTTCGAGGTTCCCCAACAAAGCTCTTCCCAACGCTCTTTGTTATTTCTCACTGTGCCCACTTCATTCGTCAACCCTGTAAATCAGTCCGACGCCTTATCCCAAGGTGAACAAAAGGGGAATTTTTGACATAGACAAAGTAAACAAAAGTCCACTTTTGAAACGATAAGTTTTTAACCAAAATTATACAACTTATTGATTTTAATGCCTTTATTAAAAATGATGTGATTGGTGTCATAAGTTTTAAGTATGTTTATGTTGCTTTTTTGTGTGTTATTTATAATCCATAAAATCAAATAAAATCCATTTTATGGTTATTTATGAATATTGATGACAACGAGATACAGCGCAGTATGGCTTTTACCGAAAAGGATCATGAACACATGACATCCTACTTTCGGCTTGCTGACATGGTCGCAGACCTTATTGGATCTCACTGTGAAGTGGTATTGCACTCATTTGAAAGTCTTGATGCTTCGGTGGTGAAGATCGTAAATGGGCACCATACCAATCGTGAGGTGGGCTCGCCGATCACTGATATGGGTTTGAAAATGCTTAGGCAGTTTAATCAGACGGGTGAGGTGAATTCTCGCAGCTATTTCACGCGCAACAGAGAAGGTAAATTACTTAAATCGACAACTTGTGTAGTAGCAGGTGAAAGTCAAAAACCTATCGGTCTTTTTTGTGTGAACATTAACGTTTCAGTTCCCTTTCCTGAACTGGTTAAAACGTTAATGCCTGACCATATACTCAATGGATTACTACCTGAAAATTTCAGTTCAAATCCTCAAGAGCTAATTAATGAATCAACCTGCAGAGCGATAAGTGAGGTTGATAATGATCAAAGAATTAATAAAAAATTGCGTACTCGCGCTATTGTTTACAATCTCTATGAAAGCGGAATATTTGAACTTAAAGAGTCGGCAAATATTGTGGCAGAGAAGTTAAGTATTTCAAAAAATGCAATTTATAAATACCTGCGTGAATTTAAACTTAATAACAGTGAGAACACATAATGAATCAAAAAGAAGCTATTGCCACCTCAAATGCTCCTGAAGCTATAGGTCCCTATTCGCAGGGGATTATGTTCGGTGATCTGGTATTTACTTCAGGGCAACTACCACTGGTACCTGAAACCATGCTGTTCCCGGAAGGTGGTATCAAAGAACAGACAATACAATCGCTTGAAAACGTCAAAGCAGTCCTTGAAAAGAGTGGAGCATCGCTTAGTACCGTGATTAAAACTACGTGTTTTCTTGCTGATATAGCTGACTTCGCTGAATTCAATGAGGTATATAGTTCGTACTTTTCAGGCTCAGCAGCGCCCGCCAGGTCGTGTATAGAAGCTGCTAAATTGCCGAAAAGTGCAAAGGTTGAGATCGAGGTTATCGCTTATAAAAAGTAGCGATTATCAATTCATATCAACATTATGAGTATTTCAAAAATGTAATTCATTACCTGGAACTGGCATGAAGCCGCCATGAATAATCATCAAAAAAACAATGCATATATTGGTGTTACGACCGCTTATGTCTCATTGATTTGGACATATTAACCTACTCAAATGAAGGGCCAAGACGATGGAAATAGCAGAGGATATAAAGGCGCAGCCTAAAAAACAGCCATCACTGAATTTCGCGTTGATGACTATCGTAGTATTGATCTTATTCATTGTGGCATCAATGAGTTTACTCGGCATTCCTATTGTAACGACATTGTTTTTCTCATGGCTTATTCTGGTCCCTTTTGCGTGGAAGTTAGGTTATTCCCCTAAAGAGATTGAGAAAGACGTATATGAAATGATTAAAGTCGGTGCAGGATTATTTGCCCTGTTGTTGGCTATTGGTTGCATGATAGCCGTCTGGATCAGTGCGGGTACGGTCCCAACACTCATTTACTGGGGTTTAGAATTAATTTCTCCTAAATATTTTCTGGTAGTTGCTTTCCTGATCTCCATGCTCATTTCTCTGCCACTGGGTACAAACTGGGGAACCGTCAGTACGGTTGGTGTCGCTATGATGGGGATTGGCATGGGAATGGGTATTTCACCAGGCATTGTTGCCGGGGCAGTCGTATCAGGCTCATGTGTAGGAAATCTGGTTTCGCCAGTGGCAGATACGCCGCTGCTGACTTCCACTATCGCTGGCGTGCCATTAATGAAACATTTAAAACACATGGTAAGCGTTGCGGTTCCTGGCGTTATCATATCGGCAGCACTGTACACAGTTGTAGGTTTCTATTTTTCTGATGCTTCAATGGATGTTCAGGCAACCAATAACATGCTGTCGTCACTTGCGAGTACCTTCAATATCGGCTGGATTACACTTATCCCTCTGGCTGTTGTTATTGGTTTACTGGCCTGTAAACAATCGGCTGTAGCCGCAATCATGGTTGGCTGTTTCGTCGGATCGTTTATATCCGTGTTCTACCAAGGCCATTCATTTTCTGAGGTCGGTAATTTTCTCGCAACCGGTGTCAGCATCGAAACAGGCAATAAATTTCTTGATCCCATCCTCAACCGCGGTGGCATTTCCAGCATGCTGGAGTTGATAGGCGTTGTTGTTGCTGCATTAGGTATGGGTGGCATTCTCAAAGGCAGCGGTATCCTGGGAAAAATCATTGATTCGATGAGCAACGTAATTCATTCACGCGTCGGGTTAATTACGTCAACATTTGCCGGATGTGCGGTGTGTTCGTCTCTTGTAGCAGCTAATTATTTTTCAATGATTATGAATGCCACTCTAATGGCACCTTTATATAAAAAATTTCGTTACCGCCCAGAAAACGCCTCACGTGCAGTCAGTAACTTCACTGATTGTTTGAGCATGATGGTGCCGTGGAGCCTGAACGGTACGTTTATCGCTGCAACGTTGGGTGTCCCGCTTATCGCTATTATCCCGTTCATGTTCTTCAACATCACCATGATTGTGCTTGAGCTGGTTTATGGCTTATGCGGCATAAGTCTTAATAAATATTCAGATGAAGAATTTGAAGAAGTTAATGATCAGCAGGGAAGCAGCCTAAAAGAGATTTCACATAGTTAAGAGGAATGAGCATGAGCAGTAATTTTGATGAGGTTATCGACCGCCGGAATACATCCGCTTATAAATTGCGAGATTGTAAAGACAGCAATACTGTTGCGCTGGGTCTGGCTGATATGGATTTTCGTACAGCCGAACCTGTTGTTAAGGCGGTCACAAACGCCGCAAACTTTAGCCTTTATGGATATGTGCAGCCAGCTGGTGATTATTTCGATTCTTTTATCGAGTGGTCTAAGAAGCATTATCGCTGGGATATCGAGCGCGAATGGATTAGCTATACACCAGGCGTGATTGCTGGAATTGGTGGTGCCGTGCGGGTGCTAACGGAACCTGGCGATGAAGTGATCTTTCAAACGCCTGCGTTTTCGTTGTTTACCGAACTTACCGTTTCTAACGGAAGAGTTCCAGCGCATAACCCAATGTTATACCGCGATGGGAAATACAGCATTGATTTCGACGATCTGGAAGTCAAAGCTCAATCCCCCCGGGCGAAAATGCTTATATTATGCAATCCACATAATCCAACCTGTCGGGTGCTCACAGAAGATGAGCTGCTTCGTATAGGCGAAATTTGTCTTAGAAATAATATAGTTATTGTTTCCGACGAAGTTCATTGCGACATGATATTTGGCAACAGGAAGCACATAAGTATCGCCTCATTAAGTGACGCATTACTGCAAAACACGATAACCTGCATGTCTCCAACCAAAACTTTCAACATGGCGGGTCTGCAGATCTCGGTTAATGTGATTGCGAATCCCGAACTCAGAAAGAAGTTTGAACTGGACTGCTTGTCGCGCGACAGTAAACGGCCCAATATTTTTGGCATGATTGGTTTTGCGGCAGCCTACAAAGAAGGCCATCAGTGGCTGGATGAAGTGCGCACCTATATCAGAAGCAACATTGATTTTGCCGAATGTTATCTACAGGAACATGCGCCTTTATTGAAGATGATTGACTGCGAAGGCACTTATCTGATGTGGATTGAATGTTCTGCTTTAGGGCTGAAAGGCAAGGCACTGGGCGATTTCTTCATAAACGAGGCCAATGTCCTGGTGGTTTCCGGAAACGGTTTTGTCGACAATGCCGATGCGTTTATCAGACTTAATCCGGCCTGCCCGCGTAGCGTTTTGACCGAGGGGTTAAAGCGGATCTGTGCAGCTGTGAAGGGAAAAATGAACCAGATTCAGGGTTAATGCAAAGAGAAACATAACAAAAACAGCACTGGCCCGATGATCTTGGGGGCAGTGCTGTTGGGTTTATGGTTTAAAAGCAAATGATGCGAGATTACTCAGCGTTATCACGGTGATCAGCTTCACCTGATTTCCAGTAAGCCGTAATAGTAGTGTCTTTCCTGCTTCGGCCAAATGTCTGAAAAAGATGTTTTCGCAGCGGGATGACCACACTGTGCTCTCCAGCTCCCCAAACATGATCAGGGCTGTTGTTCTGAATCCAGGATGTAACCTGAGCTGCCAAATCCTCATCACCTTTGAGCCAATTCAGCGATAAAGCAGCGAGGGTATGAGGCGGAGCATAAGAGGCCTCTGTCTCTTTCACAATGAAAACCTGAACAGTGACGTTTTCGTCTAACGCTTCGATGATCCCAAAAATTCCCGGTATTGCCGTTTCATCGCCAAACAAGAGCAATGACTGGATGCCTTTTAAAGCGATACCTTCACGAGGACCAGCGATTCTGATGATATCGCCTTCCTTAGCAGATCGGCTCCAGCTGGCCGCCGGGCCTTCACCGTGTTGAACAAAGTCCAGAACCAACTCATTGATTACAGGACAAATACGTCGAATAGTATAGGCGCGCCCCGGTCCTTCAGGTTCATTAGGTGGAGTAAAAAATACTTTTACCCATGCCGCCGGTAGCGCTTCTGCGAATGCTGCAACAGATTCACCGGTAAGACAGATGCGTTTCATACGCGGGTTAATATCGCTCACGTGGCTGACATGTACCGCTCGGAGCTGTCGGGTTTGCTGTTTATCCATGTTCAACATCTTTTAATGAGTGATTCGTCTGCCAATACCAGAAGGCGCTGTAACGTTTAAAACGTTTAGCATCACGTCCCGGGTTTGGTTAAGGTGTTCAGTGAGGATAGATACTGCACCTTCTGCATCACCATCAAGTATGGCCTGGAGCAGTTCGTTATGGTCTGTATTGCGCTCCCCCTGGTCAGGAACAACCGGTAGCAGGACGCGCTGATAAATCAGGTAAGCTTCTGCGAGTTGTTTAATCATGAGGAACAGCCATTTACTGCCACAGTTCTCCATCATGATAAAGTTGAAATCCTCATGTCGGCTATGCCAGTCGGGATTGAGCTTGTCCGGGCTTTCGGGCAGTGTTTGCGGTGTGTGAATCAGACGATGATTGGAAGCGATTAGACGTCCCTGCCACTCAATGTCACCGGAAGCAATTGCCTTACGCAGCGCAATACTTTCAAACGTGACCCTTTGCTCAGTGAGATCGATAAGCTCGTCCTGATAAAGGCCTCGCACGCTGAATCCCTGCTGCGGAGCCACCTCTACCAAAAGTTCTCCGGTCAATCTGTTTAGTGCTTCACGCACCACATTAAGACTAACGTCAAAGCGACCAGCGAGTTCAGAGATTTTGAGTTTCCTACCCGGAACGAGCTGTCCCGTGAGTATCAACTCCCGTAGAGATGCATAAATCGTCTCGTTTAACGATTTTCCTTCTTTTGAGCTTTTCATAATCCCTCTCCAGGAATGTTCATTATTTTCATGAGCTTGAAAACAGTTTGAACGATTTTGATTACATAATAGCACAGCATCTGTAAGAAGGATATTCATACGAAATATCTATGATGTCACAAAAAATCCATTTTCTTCTTCATAAATCATTTTTGTTGCGTATTATTGATTTCAGACCCACATGAGCACGCCAGGAGTTTTTATGTACGTGACAGTGAAGAAGTCCTCATTTGAATTTGAAGGAATAGAAGCAGGCTACTATTACGCTGATATTGGCAAGGGTTCAGCAGGCAGAAAAACATTATTACTCATACATGGTTCAGGACCTGGAGCATCCAGTTTGGGTAACTGGGGACGTATTCTCGAACCATTAGGCGAGAATTTTAATGTATACGCTCTTGATCTTATTGGCTTCGGCATTAGCAATCGTAAAGCTGAAAAACCCTATTTCGATTTTGAGATGTGGATTCGACAGGCTAAAGCCATGATCGATGTCATCGGTGTAAATGAAATAGGATTAATTGGTCATTCAATTTCTGCTGCTATTGCGCTGAATGTTGCCGCAAGCGACTCCCGCGTTAAGGCGGTATTGACGACTGGCGCGATTGGTGCACCTTTTAAAGCGTCTGAAGCAACGCAGCGAATCTGGCGCTGCCCAAAAAATCGCGATGAACTCATTTCTACACTTAGTACTCTTATCCACGATAAATCAGTTATCGATAATGACTACATAAGCGCGCGGGAACCCGTTGTGTTCCAGGAAGGATATGCAGAATATTTTGATGAAATGTTCACCGGTGAACCGCAACAGTATGTTGAAAAAACGACTCTTAGTAAAGAGACGCTCTCAGCGATTAAATGCCCGGTGATCATGTTACATGGCCGTGAAGATATTCCTTTTCCTGCAAGTAGCTCTGAGATACTTGCAAAAAATATCAGATATGCTGATTTACAGATTCTGAATAATTGCTCTCACTCAGTGGTGTTGGAAAGGAATGATGCTTTTATGGCTGCAGTGAAACAACTTTTTTAATTCACTGCATCTTGAAGCAGGAGGTTATAACGGCATCGGACGCCTTTATTTAAATCAATTAATAACAAGTATCTTTCAATTGGAAGATGATTGACTTGTTATGTCTGTAAGAAAGGCGAATTTTGCTTTTAACAGAATCGATAAAAGTTCTGGTTGGATATTAAGTCATTCTTTCATTACACAGGTTTTTTCTCCAGAAGTTAATAACCTGGCCTTTATAAGTATTGAACGAGGGAATTAAAATGAGCTGGCTTTCGAGATTCAATAAAAAAGCGTTACCGTTAAAGTCTTCCTGTTTACTGGCATCAATTATTTTTAGTTTTGCAGCACATGCAGAAGAAGATCGTCTGGTTGGAATAATTCCTGAAATGAAAGTGGAGAAGCCCTTTAAACTGGGTGTCACCGTAGTTCATCTTAACGATGATTTTTATAAAGGGATTATTTACGGTATTACTGACGAAGCCAAACGTACTGGTGTCGATGTCGTCCAGGTATCGGTTGCTGGAGCCTACGGCAATGTCCGTGAACAGTTTGCCCAACTCGAAGCGTTTAAGAGCATGGGTACTGATGTAGCCGTTCTGGCACCGGCGGCATTTAATGGGTTTGATCCTATTATCAAGTCATTGAAGTCCAGTGGCATGAAAGTGGCCGCTGTAGGCATTCCCGTGAACAGTAAGAACATTGATTTCGGGGTGCTACAGGATGATACCCACATCGGCAGTCTGATGGCGGATGCAGTTTGTAAATCGCCAGAGAAATCTAAAAATGTGGCTATGATTCCCGGCCCCGCAGGGGCTGAGTGGGTTCGATTGCGTTATGAAGGTTTCAAAGCAGAAGCTAAGAAGTGCGCTACTCCAGTTGAATTAGTTGAAACGGGTTTTGGCGGTAATATCGATCTTCAGGAAGGGTTAACCAAGGCTTCTGATCTACTGTTGCGCAACCCAAATATCAATTTTATTTATACACCGCAAATAACACTGGGCATGGGGGCCGCGCAGGCGGTGCGCCAGCAAAACCGTCAGGCGCCGGTAGTGAGCTCCGCGATGGTTAAGAGTGCGGCGCCTATGATCATAGACGGAAGATTACTGGCCGTAGTGTCTGAGCCGGGCATCATTATGGGACGCCTGATCGTGCAGTACGCTATACGGGCAATGGAAAATAAACCGATGCCTGACCTAGCAGCTCCTGGAACAGACGGTCTCAACTATCCCCACTTCAATGTTCCCAACAAAGTCATTGATAAATCCAATGTCTCGACACATCCCTTTGAGACATATGAAATTGTTCCTGAAGATTGGAAAATTCCGTCGATGCAATAGCACGTTTTGAGGAGTTCATCATGCAGAAGATTCAGGCGGATATTGCATCAGAGAGCAACGCGCCATCACCACTGTTGCGAGTTAGTGGATTAAGTAAGCGTTTCGGTGCAACGCAGGCGCTGAAAAATGTCTCGATTCAGTTTCAGGCGGGTGAAATACATTGTGTTTTAGGTGAAAACGGTGCGGGGAAATCAACGATCGGCAAAATCATCAGCGGGCTGTATTCAGCTGATGAAGGCGTTATTTGGTATGCCGATGAGCAAGTTTCATTTAGCAGTTCCCGCGAAGCCCGTCATGCGGGCGTAGTGATGGTTTATCAGGAATTATCTCTCGCGCCGAGCTTGTCAGTTCGGGCCAACCTGTGGTTGGGTTCTGAGAACGGGAAGACTCTGCTTTCCCTGACCCGCAGGCAGGTAGAAACGAAAAGAGTGCGTGAAGTACTTTCCCAGCTGGGCCTGGATGAGCTGGATATTGAACGTCCGGTTAGTGCATACCCGGTTGCTATTCAGCAGCTCATTGAGATCGGTAAGTCTCTCATGTCCCATCCACGCGTCATTATCTTTGACGAGCCCACAGCTATGCTTGGCGCGGTGGAAAAAGAAAACTTTTTTAACGTACTGAGAAGATTACGTACTGCTGGTATCGCCTCTGTGCTGGTTACACATCACATTGATGACGTTGTTGCAGTAAGCGATCGTGTCACCATTATGCGTAATGGCCAGGTCGTTGATGCATTTCCGATGAACAGTGATATCACCGGCGACTTAATTGTGACGCGTTTAACCGGCAAGAAGCCGGAAAACCTTTTTATTCATGGAAGAGGATGCAACACCTATGCACCTCTTATTGATATCGAAAATGTACCTAAAGCCAGTGGCGGTCGTGGGGTATTCACTATCGGGCGGGGAGAGATTGTCGGCATCTACGGGGTAGTCGGCTGTGGTGGAGACGTTTTGCTGCAGCAGCTGGTTGGTTTCATACCCGGTAAGGCGCATGACGGCATTTCCTTCCGGATGGAAGGTCAGCGCTGGAAGCCGAGCGGTGTCTCTGAAGCCTTACGTCACGGGGTCGCGTGGCTTCCTGCAGGCAGAGCGAGCAATTGCGTTTATGCGTCGTTGACCATCAGTGAAAATCTCATGATAACGCAGCTCAAACAATATACCCGCTGCGGCATGTTAAATACGCGTCAGACTGAGATGAAATCGGATGAGCTATTGAAGCAATCCGGCGTCAAGTATGGCAGTAAGCAGGATCTGCTAACCAGCCTCAGCGGGGGTAATCAGCAGAAGGTTCTGCTCACCAGAGCCATGGCATGTGCCCAAAAAATTCTGGTGCTGGAAGAGCCCACGGCAGGAGTAGATATTGATGCGAAGCATGAAATTCATCAACGAATTCGTGCGCTTGCGTCATCAGGTGTTTCTGTGTTGATGCTTTCAAGTGACCTGGCCGAAACCATGATGTTAAGCGATACAGTGTGGACCATGTTTCACGGCAGCATTGTAAAAACTTACTCTGCCCCGGATGAAAATGACAAAGCTTCCATAATTGCAGATGTCGTGGGCCAGAAAGAAACCGAGGTTACAACCCGCTTTCATTCAGAGAATGAACAGGAGTTTGTGTCATGACTACAAGCAAAGAAATGGGCTTTATATCTACAGAAAAGATGATGAAAAATAGATATTTTTCACTTTCTGACTGGATGCTTCCTCTCCTGGTGGTGTTGACTGCGGCAGTCGCTGGCTTCATCCAGCCGCGCTTCTTTACCGTGAGTAATGCGGTCAATCTTGCATGCCAGCTGGCGCCTTTATTGATTATTTCGCTTGGTCAGGCTGTGGCAGTAATAAGAGGTGGTCTCGATCTCTCTTTATCGTCAGCGATGTCTCTTGCCGGTGTCGCGGGTATCATGATCATGAATCAGTACGGAATAGCAGCAGGTTTACTGGCCATGTTGATTACCGGAACGATGACCGGAGCGGTATCGGGTTTTATTATCGCTTTCTTCAAAACGTCCCCTTTGGTGATAACACTTGGCATGCTCTCGGTGGCGCAAGCTATCGCGCTGATTTTATCGGGTGGTGTGCCGATTTATGATGTTCCTGCTGCCTATGTTCAGGCAGTTGGCTACGACACATTATTAGGCCTGCCAATGTTGGTATGGATAGCGGTCGCGCTAACGGTAATGGTCGCGGTGTTGCTGAAATTTACGCTGTTTGGCCGCTATGTATATGCAATCGGATCGAACGTGTCGGCGGCATCAAAATCAGGCATTAACGTGCGCTTCGTAACAGTCTTGGTTTACATGGTGAGCGGATTCTGTGCCGGTACTGGCGCAATTGTGCTTACTGCCTGGACAAGTTCAGCGCAGCCTATCGCAGCAGCTAACCTGACATTGCAATCACTTGCAGCAGTGGTATTAGGCGGCGTCGCGCTTGCTGGCGGGGCAGGCAATATCAGGCAGGTAATCACCGGTGTCGTGGTTCTCACGCTATTGTCGAATGTAATGAACATGATTGGTGTATCGGCCTATTACCAGACACTTGCGGTAGGAATAGTCATCATTCTGGCTGTAGTCCTTGACCGCTTACGTCGCCGGGGCACAGAAAATTAATTAGTGTTTTGATGGTAATTTTCATTAAATACCGGCTCTGAATCTTTGTAGCAAAGTGTGCAATTGAATCTTACAGGATATTACCCTGAGGGAGTTCTGTTGCCCATTTTTGAGTTGTTAATTAAACCCTAGAAATGAAGGATTATATTGTGACTGATAAAGTTGAATATCTTAACCCTGAAAACATCAGCCCCGCACAGGGATTATATTCCAGTCTGACGAAAGTCCGTGCAGGCGATCTCTATTTTATTTCCGGACAGCTGTCCGTTGGCTTGGACGGAAGCGTGGTTGGAAAAGGCGATTTTGACGCGCAATTTGATCAGGTCTTCAAAAACCTGAGTGATGTACTTAAAGCAGTAGGATGTGATTTTAATGATATCGCTAAATTTACAACGTATTTGGTTGCTTCTCAGCATATTGAAAAGTTTATGTTGAAACGAAAAGAACTCTTTCCTAAAGTCTTTGCAACCTCTGATTATGCACCAAATACTTTATTGGTAGTGGACCGCTTGGTAAAAGAAGATTTTCTGCTTGAAGTCGAAGCGATAGCGCGTGCTCGTGATTAAAATGTTTTTATTAAAAGGTGATGTATGAAACTGTTGACTTATATTCTGTCAGGTGAAAAAAAGATTGGCCTTATCAATAAAAGCGGAAAAATTGTAGACATATCAGGCATTGTCAAAACCAATGATATGAATGTGCTCATCGAGCGATATTCAGAGCTGAAGGTAGAACTTGAGCTTTGTAGTGAAAGAAATCATTCGGCAGACATTAACCTGAGCGATGTTACGTTGCTTGCGCCCATTCCCGAAACCCGCCGTAATATTTTCTGTGTCGGGAAAAATTATTATGCCCATGCAGAAGAGTTTGGTAACAGCGGTTACGACTCAAGCGCTGCAGCTGGAAATGTGCCATCGCATCCGATTATCTTTACCAAACCGTCTACCTCGATCAGCGGACCCGGTGACAGTATTGATAGTACTCTGGATCCTTACAACACTATTGATTACGAAGCGGAACTGGCAGTAGTCCTGGGTAAGAAAGGGCGTGTGAAAGAGTCAGATGATCCAATGTCATATGTCTTTGGCTATACGCTGGTGAATGATTTAACTTCACGTCACTTGCAAAAACAGCACAGCCAATGGATTCTTGGCAAAGGTATTGATGGCTTCTGTCCAATGGGCCCTGTGATTATAACAGCGGATGAATTCGGGCATCCTTCTGAGCAAAAGATTGTTTGCACAGTTAACGGTGAAAAACGCCAGGAAGCTTCTATTTCCGACTTAATTTTCAACATTCCTGAGTTGATTAAAACAATTGGGCAAAACATTACTTTATTACCTGGTGATGTCATTGCCACTGGAACACCTGCCGGTGTTGGCTTGGGTTTCAATCCGCCTAAATATTTATCGAAGGGTGATGAAGTCACTGTGTCGATGAGGGAAATTGGTGAGCTGACTAATACGATAGTCTAGTTGGTAATAATTTCTGATTAGATTAAGTCTCTTAGGGTTGTTTTTCTTAATTTAATAATGAGCCTTTTCCGCTTAATGTGGAAAAGGGCTCTTTCCGACGTTCATTTCCGATAGCGGAAAACACTAAATTATTGAGGTAACAAAATGGCTAAGATTGTTAGTGCTATCAGCATGTCCCATGTACCAGGTGCTCTAGGCTGGGCAGATGCTCCATCTGTTGAACAACGCCAAAGACTCGCAGATATTCATGGCCGCTTAAAAAAATGCATCGATGATACTAAACCTAATCTCATCATCGCCTTTCTTGATGACCATTTCGAAAACAACTTCCGTAATTTAATGCCAACGTTGGCTGTGCCAATTAGTGATGCCAACATTGGTCCAGCCGAATATATGATGGAAGCTTTAAAGTTTGATAAGCAGCATAGTATTGCCAGTAACGCAGAAATAGCAACGACACTGCTCGAAAAGCTTATCCATGGCGGTTTTGAAGCAACACGGATGGGTGCCATTGAGTATGGTAACAATCTCATGATGCCACTTCATTTTATTAATCCTGAGTTCAATATTCCCGTCGTACCAGTCTATATCAATGTGTTCTCACCTCCGCTGATGCCTTATTCACGTGCTTATGACCTGGGCCTTAAAGTCCGTGAGATAGTTGACTCGCTGCCAGATGACTACCATGTTCATTTCCTGGCAACAGGTGGATTGTCGCACTGGCCGCCAGTTTGGACTGAAGGCGCACCGGAAGATGACGAACTGCTGCAACGCATGAAAGTCTATCAAACCATCGGTAAAGAAGCCCTGGTCAACGATCCTTCTCTTTATACTGATTTTGCGCAGTATGAAATCGATATGATGAGCAAAATGGAATGGCCACTCGGCAAAAGTCACCCACTTGTCAATGAAGAGTGGGACCGGGAAATGCTTGAGCGTTTTGAAGCTGGTGATGTTGAATACATGCGTGCTTTGACCTACGCAGAGGTGGAAGAACGCGGTGGTCATGGAGGACACGAAGCACTCAATTGGGTTGCACTAATGGGAGCAATGAAAGGCGCGCGACCAGATTATGTGGCGTATGAATCCGTGCCTGAATGGATCACCGGAATGAGCTACCTATCTTATCCGGGACAGAGTTAATTGAATGGGTGCAGCGCGTTATTTCTACTATGACGCTCTGCACCATACGTCTGAAATCATTAATCACTAATGAGGAAGATGAAGTACCAAATTAAGCTGTACGATGAATGCACGTGCGACGTCCTTCACTTCAATTACCTATTTGTCGGGTACAAGTGTGCCCCAAAAAACAACACCTCTTGCATGAACCTTCAGTCATTTCTCAGCTTCAGGCTGCTGATTTGTCGCGTTATCGATATAGTTTGTCGATAACGCGACATCAGGAATCGCTTCCAATCAATAGATTATGGGAATGATTATCATTTGTTTTTAAGCAAAAAGTGTGCTCCAGAGCGCACCTGAAATTTAATTGAGAATGAATAAATATTTATATTGCAGCCATGCAAAAACTAAATATTAATTAAATTATATGTAGGTGATGCTTTAGTTAAATATCACATTTAAGAATGTGCAAAATATTTATGCTTGCTATAAATCAAAAGGAATTTAGCGTTGAGAAGAATAATAGCTATAAATTGTAATTTAATCAAAGCCTCGTGTGTATTAAGCCTGATTTCATTTGGCTCCTATACTTATGCGGAAAATAGTAACGATACTTTAACTGTTACTGGAGAATCTTCGGGAAACTACACGGTTGACAAGTCTACGGCCGCAACAAAACTGGATTTATCCATTAAAGAAACGCCACAATCAGTTTCAATTATAACACCTGCACGTATACAAGATCAGAACATGCAATCAATTGGTGATGCCCTTAAAAATACGACAGGAATATCTGAAAGCAGTTATGATTCTGAACGTTATACTTACTGGTCGCGTGGATATCGTATTGATAATCTTTCCTATGATGGATTGCCTACTACAACAGGCTCAATAAGTTCATATCTCGATACAAATATGGACCTATCCATTTATGATCGTGTGGAAGTTGTCAGAGGAGCAAATGGCTTGCTTACAGGCACGGGAAACCCTTCCGCAACTGTGAATATGGTAAGAAAACATGCTGTAAGCAGAGAGTTTACTGGCTCAGTAAGTGCAGGTGTCGGATCATGGAATCAATATCGCACTACCTTAGATGTCAGCACTCCATTATCTGAAGATGGCGATATTCGGGGGCGTTTCATCACAACCCTCCAGGATGCAGACTCACAATTAGATAGATACAGTAAAAAAAATCAGCTTTTTTACGGTGTGATCGATGCCAATTTGGGTACGAATACTGTACTGAGTATCGGATATGATTATCAGAAATCTAAGCCAAGTGCCTCGACATGGGGAGGATGGTCCTACCTTGATTCTGCCGGGAATCGTATAAGTTGGCCTCGATCATTTAACACCGCCCCTAACTGGACGCATTGGACAGCTACCAATAATCGCGTTTTTATTACTCTTGATCACTTTTTAGATAATGGATGGGAATTCAAGGTAAACAGCTCTTACTCAGAAACTAAAGCGGATGAGAAACTCGCGTCGTTTAGTGATTCGCCCGATGCTTCAACAGGAAACGTAACTTATACTTCAGCCAAATATCTCTCTTCTCGTAGAGTTTATTCTGCTGATGCATATGCTAAGGGCCCGTTTGAGCTTTTTGGCAGAGAGCACGAATTAGTTATTGGGACTAGCGCTAGTCGTCAAAGAAATCACTCATACGGAACCGATAGAAAAAAATTCACTGTTGAAAATATCTATTCATTTATTGGTGATGTCGCTGAGCCTGATTGGGGACCCTACAACGATGAGGGTACTGAGAGTATTTATCAGCGCAGCCTGTATGCAACAAGCAGATTAAACCTTACGGATCAGGCCAAGCTTATTTTAGGTGGACGTTTCACTGACTGGAGAACAACGGGCTCTGATAGTACTACGCAAAGTAAGGTAACACCTTACGCGGGCATCGTTTATGATATCAACGATTATTATTCGCTATATACCAGCTATTCTGGAATTTTTAGCCCTCAGACATATCGTAATCAAGATGGCTCATATTTGAAGCCGTTGGATGGCAAAAACTATGAAGCAGGAGTTAAAGCGTCAACGCTGGACGATAAATTCACTTCATCATTCACCATATTCCGCACTGAACAATCTAACATTGCCGTTGCTGATGGTTCGAATTATGTGAATAACTCTTCTGATCAGGCTTATGTTGCATCTAATAAAGCCATTAGCAAAGGATTCGAAATTGAGACTAACGGTACCCTGATGCCAGGATGGGATGTTAGTTTAGGTTTTACACGTTACGTCATGGACACCGCCGACAACAGCAGCATCAATACGCAGTTACCTCGCACAACGGTTAAAGCTTTTACCTCGTTTAAACCGGTTATCTTTAACAACCGACTTAGCGTAGGTGGTGGTCTGAGATGGCAGAACAGAACTTATACTGACATCAGCTACAACGATGAAGATGTCCGCATTAACCAGGGGTCATACTCATTAGTAGATTTATACGCTCGTTACGACATTAGCGATGCACTAACTGCGCAAGTTAATATTGCCAATTTGTTTGATAAACAATATTACAGCGTCCTGGGTTTTTATGATCAGGGAGCGTATGGTACAGGAAGGTCGATCTTTGCATCTCTGACTTATAAGTTTTAAATATATAATAAATATCACCCACAAGCATTTTTGCGGGTGATATTGAATTTTTTTGTGTTAATTAAAGACAGAAGGTAAATTTGTTAATGGTATTATACCTTCATCGGCAGCATCAGTCAGCATAGTTACTTTTCGTCGAGCCAACGAAAATACATGAATGCAGTCACCCAATGGCTTATAGTATTTAGTGTAAGGTTTATTGGCTCATTCTCATTAGACGCTCTTCTCATCTATTTTGGTTAGCAGACGATGCTCATAGGCTCATTCATCCGAGTGTCATTTTTGCTATTAACGCTCGTAAAATCGCGTGATGGTATGAGGGTGTTTTATAACAGACGAGGATAAAATCGTTCATTGAAAGTATTTACCTGGCGACTTTCCTGTGAATTTCTTAAACATAGTGATAAATGCATTAACCGAATCATAACCTAATTGGCCAGCTACATTTTGGACCGACTCTCCTGAGGCAAGTTGTCTCAATGCAATTACCAGATGAAGTTGCTGGCGCCATTTACCAAATGTCAGGCCTGTTTCCTTTACTATTAACCTTGCAAGTGTTCTGTGGCTCATTGCAAGCGTGCTACTCCAAGCAGAAAGCGTGCGACGGTCATCGGGATTATCCGCGAGGGTTTTTAACATTTTATACAGCCTTGGATCATCAGAAATGGGCAGGCAAAAATTCTCCTGAGGCATTGTAGCGAGTTCTTCCAGAAGAATTGAAGCTTTGCGATAAGTTAAGCTATTTTCTGAATATTCTGAGAATTGATCTGTAATATCTAAAATAAGTTCACGCACAAGTGGGGAAATTGCAATTGTGCAGCATTTATCGGGCAAAGTTGATGATTCTGGCCTGATGTATAACATGCATAATTTAGCTTCAGAAGTCGTGCTTATACTGTGAGGAGTATTGGAGGGGATCCAAACGCCACATTGTGGCGGAACGACCCATAACTCGTGAGCAACTTCACATGACACCGCTCCTTTTAAGGATATGACAAGCTGCCCCTGAGGATGTTTATGTAAAGGAAATCCCTCTTTATCAGAAGCTTGGATTTTCATGCCAGCTACAGGACCGAAAGTCTCCGCTTCATCGAAATTCCATTCCAGCGGCATAATTGGAGGGATCATGAACAATATTGTCCTTTTTTAGGTATAAGTAGTCATAATATCTATATCCTACGAATATCCAAAAAGCTATCTTTAGTTTTCAAACTTGGAAATGAGACCAATCATGAAAACCAAATTAGATGTCCCGTCAGGCATGGTACATCCTGTATTGCTTACGGCTGTAATCCTTGTAATTGCTACAACATTACGTGCACCTATATTAGGTGTAGGACCTTTGATTCAAACATTACAGTCGGAATTTAATCTCACTACAACAATGGCTGGCTTTTTAACAACGTTACCATTAGTAGCATTAGGGCTGATTGCTCCGTTTGCTGGAAACCTTGCCAGAGTATTTGGATTTGAAAAAACTATATTTTTTGCACTCTTAATCATGGTGTCAGGGATTATTCTTCGCTCTATGGGGCAGGAGTGGCAGCTTTATAGCGGTACGTTACTTATAGGCGTTAGCATTGCCGTTGGTAACGTTCTGCTCCCTGGGATGGTAAAGCGCGATTTTTCAGATAAAGTTGCCAGTATAACGGGTAAGTATGGGGTGGCGATCGGGGTTTCTGCTGCTGTGACTTCAGCAACTGCAATACCTTTAATGAACAGATTCGGGTGGCAAGTAGCTCTGGCGTGCACATTAATTTTTCCTGTTCTGGGCTTAGCACTGCTGTATAGCAGACTGAATAAATCTGGTAAGCAGGCTGGCGCCGTGGCTACGCCGATGAAGAAAGGAAAAAGCGTTTGGAGTTCATGGCTGGCCTGGCAGGTCACTATATTTATGTCCCTCAACTCAATAATATTTTACGCAATTGTGACCTGGCTCCCCTCCGTTTTAACCGATGCGGGAAATTCTAAAGAAACTGCAGGATCAATCCATGGTTTCATGCAGTGCGCTTCGATAGTGCCGGGTCTGATACTGGGATCAATAGTTGCCATAAGAAAAGATCAGAAATTTATTACAGCTGTATTATGCCTCTTCCAGTGCGTAGCGCTGCTTGGATTCGCTTTAATTCCTGATCTTTCTTATGCATGGGCATTTATGTTTGGTATGGGGAGTGGGGGAGCTCTTATACTGTCCCTGATGTTTATCGGACTGAGAAGTACCAACCCTCAGCAGGCTGCTTCACTGTCTGGCATGGCCCAATGTGTCAACTTTTTAATTGGTGCTTTCGGCCCTGCTGTTGCGGGCAGAATACATACATTAACCGGGAACTGGTCAGAAGTCCTGTATATTGGGGTGCTTCTTTCTGTAATTATGATTATTTTTGGTGTCTGTGCAGGAAGAAATTTAAAAATACAATCCTGATTAATTAATCATCTTACTGGGGAAGCTTCTTGCCTCCTTTAATGTGGGTAAAATGAACAAGAGACAAGTATGCCCAAAGTCATGCTTCTGGACTTTGGGCTTTAGATACCTTTTACATCAACATAACTTGCTTCCAGGCAGCAGATAAAACTGCCTCAGAAGCTGGATTTATTCTGCCGTTTTGCCCGCAACTCGTTAACAATAGCTAAAAATGCTAGCCCGATGGGAATTAAGGATCCCCACAGCACGGCGTTCCAGCCGTAAAGACTGAGCAGAGCACCTGAAGAAAATGATCCAACGATCATCACCCCAAACACCACAAAATCGTTCAGGGACTGGACCTGGGTTTTCTCATCGGGACTGTGATATTCAATGATCTTCGCCGATGCGCCGGTGAAGCCAAAATTCCAGCCCAGACCCAGCAGAATCAGCGAAAGCCAGTAGTGGAAAATATCGGTTCCACCGAGACCGGCCAGGACTGAGCTTGCAGTAATAAGCAGACCCGCAGCGGCGACACGCATGGCGCCAAAGCGGTTGATTAATTTGCCGGTGAAAAAACCCGGACCGTACATGGCAATAACATGCCACTGGATGCCGAGATTGGACGCCTGCTGAGAAATGCCGTGCATATGCATCGAGAGTGGTGCTGCCGTCATCAGGAAGTTCATCACCATATAGGTTACCGCACCGCTGAACACTGTTCTGGCAAATCCAGGCTGACGAACAATTTCGCGTAAAGGCCGTCCACCCGTTTTTATCGCACCGACCGGTTCCGCAGTTTTGACGCCTTTGAGTATGAATGCCGAAATGACGGCTACGATAGCCTGAGCGAGAAATGTGATGGCGAAGGTATGAGGCGACCAGAGGTGCATCGTTCCTGAAACCAGCATAGGACCAACCACACCAGCAATTACTCCGCCCCCCATAACCAGCGACAGAGCCCGGGCGCGGCGTTCGGGCGTGACGCCATCCGTAGCGGCAAAACGAAAGCTGAGCGCAACGGCTGCATATGCACCACCCAAAAATGCAGCAATGCAAAATAACAGGAATGAGCCAACGACGACGGCGAGGGCAGCAGCCAGGCCGGTAATAACGCCCGCTCCGGTGCCGACCATGAATGCGGCCTTACGATCCTTCTTTCGCGCCAGTGCGCCTAATGGCAGGATGCAGGCCGCCATTCCTATAACAAACATGGTGATGGGCAACGTTGCCAGCGCGCCGCTGGGAGCAATAGTGTTGCCGACAATGGCGCCCGTGGCGTAGAAGACCACCGAGTTAGCGCCAGCGAGAGCCTGAGCGGCCGATAGACGAATAATATTATTTTTCTGCTCTGCTACAGGCAGGAAATGTTCTGCGGACATGTGATTAATTATCCTGATTCATGGTGAGTACTATCCGGTAGCGGACCTGACCCATCCTGAGTCTGTTGAGAGCCTCGTTTGCACGCTCAAAGGTCAGCGGTTCTGTAACGGGTAAAGCCTGAAAGAGGTGGCTGAACTGCAGTGCGCGCTCAGTCTGCACTGGTGTGCTGACGAAGGATCCTGTCAGGGTACGTTCAGCGCCGATCATCATACCAGGCGTGATCTGCAGCGGCGTTTGTCCGGTACCCAGCAGTATCGCTTTTCCCCTTGGGGCCAGGGCGGACAGGAGGGTTGAAACCGTATCTGAAGCCGGTGCCGTTGCCACAATAAAATCCACACCCCCGTTGTTTTTCAGGCGCTCTGGTGCGTTTTCCTCGAGTGCATCAATGTAGTGATGCGCACCCAGCTCAAAGGCCGCTCGCTCTTTTTCACTCCCCCGCGCAATCACAGTCACCTCCAAACCCATTTTACAGGCGTACTGAACGGCCATGTGGCCAAGCCCCCCCATTCCGAGAACCACCACCCGGTCGCCTGCCATGGCGCCAGAATTACGCAGCGCGTTGAAAGTAGCGGTACCGGCGCAAAGGATGGGTGCGGCATGCACGGAAGAGAGCGCTGAGGGTATGGCTATCAGCGCGGTATGGCGCATGACAACGTACTCTGCGTAGCCGCCATCGCAGCTGAGACCCGGCGTCAGTTGGTTTTCACAGAGATGAAACAGTCCGCTGCGGCAGGGCCTGCAGTGCTGACAGTACCCGCCCAGTCGCCCGATTCCTACCCGCTGACCGGTTTGCCAGATATCGGGCACGCTGTCCCCCTTCCGGGCAATAAATCCGACGATTTCATGACCCGGTATACGGCCCGGCTGGCCCTCCTGCGGCGCTTTTTCCGCGTCCCGGAGATCGGCACCGCATACTCCGCACGCTTCAATCCTGATGAGCACCTCATCCGGACCGGGAGCGGGTATCGGCCGCTCTGTCATTTCCAGCACTCCGGGAGCAACGATCTGCATAGCGCGATATTTTTTGTTCATTAATTGCACCGTTAATAATGGGGATTATCAGATGGCGAGGACGACAAGAAAACGAGACACGCCTGTTACAGGCGACAACGGTTGCAACGGGTTCCACTGTCTCTTTATCACCAGACAGATGTGCAGAACGCTCCAGCCGCGTCAGCACTGTACTAAGTCACCTTCGATCAGCATATTCTGGGCCAGTAACCACCGGTTCAGGGAAGCGTTAATCACTCGCTGATGAATCCCTTCAAGCTGATGTACCGTGCCGTCACCGCTTACGTGGATGACATACTTAAGCCTGCCGGAAGCATCCTCCGCAGCTCTGCCGCCGAATGCCGGTATACTCTTCGGAAGGTGCCCGTCAGTGTGTATTGCAAGATGGGTAAGGACGAAACCCTCAGCTCTGGCTTCCTGAATAAAAGAAGCCATCATGCAGGCATTAAACGCAGCAAGGATTAGCTCCTGAGGGTCAGGAGCCAGCCCTTCGCCACCCAGCGAAACCGGTTCATCGGAATCGATAACGTGACTTTGCAGTGCAGGCGGATCGTTGTCTGAGGAAAGGCACTGGCAGAGCGTCCGGCTGGCCATGCCCCCCTGCCAGGTGGAGACAAGGTCATAATGCGCAGTCTGGATTTGCATAATTACTCCAGTGCCGCACGCGGGTAAGCGCGTGCGGCATGGTCATCAGGCGTTACGGCCAGCCATCACGCCGCCATCGATATCCCAGATAGCACCGGTGACCCAGCCAGTTTTGTCAGAAAGCAGGAAGGCAACGGTTTCAGCGATATCGACCTGCGTACCCACGCGACCGATCGGGTGGAAGCTGTCAAAGCTATTCATCACATTCTTCACATCGTCTTTTGGAATGAAGCCTTCGTAAATTGGTGTGTGTACGACGGCCGGAGAAACCGCATTAACACGAATGCCGTTTCCGCCGAGCTCAATGGCCAGGTTTTTAGTCAACGCGTGCAGACCGGCTTTAGCCATCGAATATGCAGCAGAAGGAGTAGCACCAATAGCCTGCTGGGCCCACATTGAACCGATATTGACGATTGAACCTTTGATACCGCCCTCGACCATATTGCGTACCACGTCGCGGGTAATGAAGAAGGTCGCGCGGTTAATGTCCATATACATGTCGTAGTCGGACATCTCATTGTCGACGAAAGGTTTAGGGAAGAACACACCGGCTGCATTCACCAGCAGGCTGATATCTTTATGTTCAGCATTGATAGTATTAACAACGTGCTGCATACCTTCTTCTTTCATCAGGTCGGCAACGATGATGGAGACCTGACCATCCGCAGCCAGCGCCTGGCGGGCCTGCTCGGCTTTGTCCTGACGATTGCCAACCAGCACAACGCTTCCACCGTTTTTCAGAACCAGCTTCGCCGTTTCGAAGCCCATACCGCTTGTACCGCCGACCACTAACAGTTTTTTACCAGCAAAAGATGCGTTCATCGCTAACCTCTTTGAATTCATATGGTTGTCATTAATGAAAAGGCGTGCTCCTCATCGTGTGAAATCAGAATGCCACCCGGGCGTATGATTGACGACTGAGAAGAAATTGCGACTCAGGAAAGAAAATCTTTCTCGCTGGCGTATACTGAGGAAAATTATGAATCAGGATGCCCATAATGCGATCGCTAAACCGACTTAAATGGCTGCACGCTTTTGAAGCCACCGCCAGGCACGGCAGCTTTACCGGCGCGGCACAGGAGCTGGGCGTTACGCCCGCTGCAGTTGGCCAGCTGGTACGCTCGCTGGAAGACTGGGTAGGGCACCCGCTTCTTCACCGCACCCGCTCAGGAAAAGAGCGGCTGACGCTGGTTGACGAAGCGCAGGAGGCGCTACAGGACATCACGCAGGGACTCGACAAACTTGAAACCGGACTAAACAAGCTTCGCGGTCGCCGGTCGCGCTCGGTGGTGGTGGTGACGGCATCTCAGGTACTGGTGATGAACTGGCTGATGGATCGCCTGAACCGATTTTCAGAAGCTAACGAAAGTATCGATCTGCGGCTTAACGTCACCGAAAAACTGATGGACGTATCACACGGGGAAGCGGATATCGGTATTCGCTGCGGTCAGGGCGACTGGCCAGGCGTGAATAAAACCTGGCTGATGGATGAAGAAGCCGTGCTGGTCTGCAGCCCGCGTCTGTTGCCACCCGGGAAAATGGCCTGCAGTGAATGGCTCGCCACGCAAAAACTTATACACGATGACACGCCGCATCCGGGGGCGGATTTTCCGTCATGGGATGATGTACTGATGGCGGTCGGTGCACACGAAGCGCTGGAAAGCGGGCTGCATATTAATTCCACCTCCGCAGTCATCCTGTCGGCCTTGAGCGGCAGGGGTGTAGCTATTGTCCGGTATGCTCTGGTGAAGAACCTTATCGAAACAGGGCAGCTGGTTCAGCTGCATCCCGACCACCGGTGGCCGCTCAGATGGTCCTATTATCTGGTCACCCCGCAGCAAAAAGTCATGCGTGATGAAGTAAAAGTTTTTCATGACTGGCTTCTTCAGGATGTCGTCTTAGATCGTTCATAAACTGTCCCCCTCAGGCATTACGCCGCCTCGGCAGTCATCCCGGGCGCGTAATGGTTATTTCTCGACAAGCTACGACATAGAATTTCTTCTCTGCTCCGCAAGATTATCTGATTTGTTGATGCTGTCAGGCTTACTGATAATCGCCTTCAACGACAGTGACTACAGGCCGGTTGTTAAAACGGATGTATTTACGACGTCATTTAATTAATGATTCCTGAGACAATAAACCGGAGTTTTGAATGTTCTTAAACTGGAACGAATATCGCAGTGGTCTGCTCGCCACCATTGGAAAATTTGCCAAACTGCAGCCTGAGTTTATGAAAGGCTTTCAGCAGATGGATAAGGGTGCATCTGAAAACAAGCACCTTGACTCTAAAACTCATGAGCTTATTGCGCTGGCCGTAGCCGTGACCACCCGCTGTGACGGCTGCCTGGCCGTACACGTGGACGCTGCGGTTAAGCACGGTGCGACGCGTGAAGAGATCGCCGAAGCGCTGGCTGTTGCCATTAACCTGAACACCGGCGCAGCGCTGACGTATACCGCGCGTGCTCTGGATGTGTACGATAACCTGCCAAACAAATAGGCCTGCAGACGGCTCTTTATGGGGCCGTCTAA
Source organism: Pantoea sp. SGAir0418 (assembly GCF_043529865.1). Lineage (NCBI taxonomy): Bacteria > Pseudomonadati > Pseudomonadota > Gammaproteobacteria > Enterobacterales > Erwiniaceae > Pantoea > Pantoea sp. SGAir0418. Next base: position 3,384,317 of record NZ_CP027911.1, on the reverse strand, counting down.
TCACTAACTATGATGTTACTGAATTCTGATTTTTCGCAGCGTGCGATAATTACTCCGGATGATTATCAGTGGGTACCTTCACCCCAGCCCGGCGTTGAACGCATAATGCTTGACCGGATTGGTCATGAGAAGGCGCGCGCAACAAGCCTCGTCAGGTATGCGCCCGGATCCGAATTTCCTGCACACAGCCATCCCGGCGGAGAGGAGATTCTGGTGCTCGAGGGGACTTTTACCGAAAACGGCGTCGATCACCCCGCCGGCTGGTACCTGCGCAGTCCGGACGGTTCGTCTCACCAACCCTCAAGCCGCGACGGCACAACCATTTTCGTCAAGCTGCGTCAGATGTCTGCCGATGAACGCCAGCCGGTCCGGATAAATACGCAGGAGGCTGCTAACTGGCACGGTCAGCCGCAAAGACAAATCTGCTCCTTATTCTCCGGTCCTTCTGAAACCGTTCTGCTCCAGAAGCTTGCTCCGGGCGAGCGAGTCTTCTGGGCGCCGCTTGTTGGTGGTGCAGAACTCCTTCTTCTGAAAGGGCAACTTGGCGCGCCGGAAGGGTGCTATGAGGCAGGAAGCTGGCTGCGGTTTCCACCGGGCGATATGCCTGCTCTGATGGCCACCGCCTCTGGTGCACTTTTTTATCTGAAAACGGGACATCTCAGCCCGATAACCTTTACCGGAGCGACATTTTGAAGCAGAGCGTTGTTATTATTGGTGCGGGTATAAGCGGCCTTTATGCCGCCACGCTTCTTGAAAAAGCGGGCGTGGATTATGTAATACTTGAAGCCCGTGACAGAACGGGCGGCCGCGTGCTGTCAGGCCTGGAACTGGCGGGCACCTCCGCAGGTTTTCCTGTAGATATGGGGGCAGCGTGGTTCTGGCCTGATATTCAGCCGGACTTCGCGCACCTGATTGATCGGCTCAACCTTTCGACAATAGCGCATGGCCGTCCGGGTGACATGCTCTACGAACGCCAGTTGAATATTCCCCCCGAACGCTACCCGGCATGGGAGAGCTCCCCGGCGTCTTTCAGGCTGAAGGGAGGAATGCAGGCGCTGACGGCGGCACTCAAAAATCAGATCCCGGTTGAGAAGATTAAAACCGGCCATCAGGTGGTGGCTGTTTCCCGGTCCGGTAAGGAAGTGCAGGTCCATACCCGGTCAGAAGGCAGTAATAAAGCCGTGTTTTACGGTGAGCATGTTTTCCTCGCTTTGCCTCCTGCCCTGGCAGCTGAAATAGATTTCAAACCGGCGATGCCGGAACGACTGCTTTCAAACTGGCGGAAAACCCCGACATGGATGGCTCCCCATGCGAAATATGTCGCTGTATATAAAACAGACTTTTTGCATGCACGACAGCTTTCAGGGAATGCAGGGAGCCGCGTGGGGCCAATGGTTGAGATCCACGACGTATCCGAGCCAGATTCGGGTAAAATAGTGCTTTTTGGTTTTATTGGCGTACCGGCAAAATCGAGGCGGACCGTCACTGAAGCTGTGCTCAAAGGACTCTGCCGGGAGCAACTTGTGCGTTTATTTGGCCAGGATGCGGCAGAGCCTGAGGCTGAGTATATAAAAGACTGGTCGGCCGATCCGTTTACTGCAACGGAATTTGATCTCCTGCAGGAAGCCGGGCACGCAGTGCCTGAGCAACTGCCCGCCAGGGGAGAATGGACTGGCGAGATAACGGGTATTGCCAGTGAATGGTCGCCGCAGTTCTCAGGCTATCTGGCAGGCGCAATTGACTCTGCATCAAAGGGCGTTCAGCGCTGGCTACAACAGAATTAAGCCCGTCAAATGGTTTGTAGCCTTTCGAGCCGGAGTGGTAGGTTAAAAAGCGTCATTTTGGTACAGCGGGTATACGTACATCACTATAAAGTGATGATGTGTGTATTGTTCACGTTGGGAGGATTAATAACTTATGAACGTCTACCACTTAATTTTCATATACAGATTAGTAAATTGAAGTGTACTTCAAAATGGTAAATCCGCTCTGATAATGTAATAAAATGGGAGTTGGCGTTGATTTAATTGGGTTTTCGTCGAGAGCGGAATGAAATTACGAAGTAGCCAACAATACCATCCCAGGCAATGCAGTAGTATTCACGAACGATTTTTTGAGTTCAAAATGGACGACTCAGGCTATTAGTTTAATTTTTTAATCCAAAGATAAATAGGCGCATTACTTATTGTATAATGCGCCTAAAGTTTTTATCTGATTGAATGCTTGTCTAAATATAAACCCAATTCAGACTCCAGCGTTCTACATGTCACGTCCAAATTAATATCGATATATCCCATCGTCGTGGTAATACTCCTATGCCCTAACAATCCTTTAACCATCTGTAAATTTCGATCAGGTGATTTCATAAGCTCAGTCGCTAATGTATGCCTGAAACGATGGGGAGAAACAGCAAAGCCACACTCTTTAGATAATCGTCGAAAAAATGATTTTACCGGCTGTAGTGTGGCAACCGGCGGTAGATTTTCTCTATCTTTCTCAGTACCTAAGAACCTATTAACATCAAAAATAGCGCTAATTGATTCGGCACCATTTTCAATTGCCCGCTTAATCAGTAGTTGCAGCTGAGGTTTTAATGGACCAACAATTGGAACACGCCACTCTCTGTGCGTTTTACTGCCGTCGAGGCGCAGCTCGATCCAGTTCTCTTCAAGATTAATATCCATCAACCTCACATGCATCAATTGATTTATGCGCATGCCGGTATAGCGCAAAGTGTCCAAAACTGTGGTCCAGAACCATGCCGGATGCAATGCACAGCGCTTCATCTCAGCTATTGAAAGATCAGTGTCTAAATCAACATGCTGCTGCATTAGAAGATAGACACGGGTCAGCTGCGTTTTAGATAATGTTTTTTTACGCTTGTTATCAGCCCGGACTAAAACCTCATTAAACGGGTTTTCAGTCTGAGGGATGAGGTTCGCTTTCATGGCATAATTAATGATGGCACGCATGTGAGCTACTTTGTTATTCCAGGTGACGGCAGATGAACCTTCCACATTAATAACATGCCGTCGCCATTCCTGAACATCGCGCCGAGTTATCTCACTGAGCGTTCTATCAAGCCCATAATATTTCCTAAAACCATTGACTACTTTTCGGTAACTCCACTCCGTATGGGGGCGAAGAAATTTTACGAAAAAATATTCATCCAACAACGAATCCCAGCTTGTATCGCTATCAACCTGACTCATAACCTTTCCTTCGATCAGCAATTAAAATACCACCCTTTGGGCAGCAGCTCTCCTCCATACACCTTCCAGAAAAGCGTCAGGGAACCACGAGGAACTGACTATCATCCGGCACATCAGAACTACGGATGATCATCGTGGATTTGACCAGATAGCCTTTCACACGTTTATAAGGGCCGTTACGGTCGGCACTGTTGTAGAGAGTGGCAAACGTAAAACGCTTGCCGTTGTTACGCCGATGTCGGTTAAGTCTTTCAAACCCTGCCTGAACGTTTTCACGTTCATCAGCAGACTGACCGGTTTGCTTCAGATATCGATAAAATATGCCCGGTACAAGCAGGAAAACAAAACCAGCGACCAGTTGCACGCGTGAATCTGCTTCATTGCACGCTATCGTTCCTTTTTCGAGACCCTCAACCAGCCAGGACCAAAACGCCTCGCCAATCTGTTTCTTAGAAATCTGTGAGGTGTTCTCAGGTGTGACGGGGATCGATTCTGGATCACGCCGCTGCGTTAGGTAAACTTTGTTGACGTATTTTTCATCACTTTCAGAAGATCCGTAGGCTTGGTTTTGTGCATTATCAGAATTATTCGCACTAACTTGACTACCATTCTGGATGTAAAACTTATCTATATCAGAACCATGATCGATATTTTCAGAGCTGTAGCGGCTATTTTCTATTTCAGCAGTAGCTAAATAGCCACTTTCAATAACATAACCCTGATTAATGTATTCGTCATGAGTAGTGTCGCTATACCATTCCACGGGGATTTCTGCGGGTTGATCGTTAACTTTTTCCGCATATGAATCTGACCCATTTTCCTGAACTATTTCTACGGAATGTAATTCACGTGGCACTGAATTCAGTTGCGCTTTATTCAGTAATAAATGGACCTGCTTTTCTGCGGAATTAATTCCGGCCAGTTCAAGAAACAGGCAATCTCTCACATTGGGCAGTTTTTCCATCCAATTTATCGCGCTTTTAGGCAACATTGAGGCAGCAAATGCCAGCCGGATAATGTTGTCTTTTGTTGGTAATTCGGGTTGCGGGTTCACTTTGAAGCGATATTGCATACCCGGCGCGTTCGATAGTGGATACCAGATTTGGCCATCTTCCAGTTCAGCTTCAATGCAAAGTAACTCGGGAACGTGCCGGTAAAGAGCCAGCCAAAATACGACGCAGTTCCAATGGCTGGACTGCGCGGCCTGATCTTCAGGTGCAGCACTGGCAGGAAACACCATGCCTTTCGATAACTGCAGCGTGGTAACGATTAGCTGCAGAGTGAGATCCAGTAATCCACCTTCGATATTCCAGTCCGCGATACGCACTGCAGGCAAATTTTGATAACGCTCGGCCAAAGTTTGAAGCGGTTGCAGGCAAAATTCGTCATAGGCGGATTTGGTCAGCAACGAGTTCTGCCAGATTTTTTTCAGCAGAGCCTGGCGCGATGGCGTGCCCAGCAGCAGCTGATGGTTTTGCGGTGTGAAGTAGCCTTGTCGTTTAACCGGCAACGATGGCTGAAAGGTGCTGCGTCTGAATCTATTTTGTAGTTTTGGGAACATGTTTCACCTCCAGATCGGAGGCACTATCGTTCCAGACTGCAAGTAATCACAGCTTAAAATCATTTTTGGAAAATGCGATTTAATTGCCGCTCAAAAAAAAGAAACCATCCTCAGAAGAGGATGGTTTGGTTTCAGGCTGCGTCTTCTTCAACTTGTTCGCCAAGCGGCTGAAGCAAATATTCCGATGCCTCACGAGCCTGACGACAAGCGCGGAACAGCGCTTTCTTGTCCGACTTCAATATCTTCAACCAGTGATCGATATAGCTGTCGTGCTGCACTTCGCCATACACACCAAGCTGCGCGCAGAGAAAAGCACTGCCCAATTCAGCAATCAGCTCCTCAAACGCATAGATGGGATCGCCAAACTTTCGCGTTGTCGAAGTAATGCCTTCCCGGTTCAGGCGCTTATGATGGCCGCTTGAATGCACCAGTTCATGCAGCAGAGTTGACCAGTAATCTGCGCTGGTAAAGAACTGCGACATTTTCGGCAAAACAATTCGGTCAGCTGCAGAGTTGTAATACGCGCGGTTCTGCTCAAGTGAAGTGATCTTAACGCCAGTTGCATTTAGGATTTCAATCATTTGCCCATGTGTATCGGCATCTAACTCGTCATCTTCCTGGTAGTCGAGTGCGACGGTTGGTACTGAAAAGGACTTGGGCAAATCATCACACTGCTGCACATTGAATAGCTGAATGCTACGCAACATGATGCGTTGTTCCATCACGGTTTCACCTTGTGCGTTTACACGCTTCTGGCCAGTTTTGTCTGTAGATTCGACTTCAAACGGCTTGAAGAAAACTGCGATGGTCGATTTCTCACCTTTGCGAACATGGCCGCCAAGTGCCTGAGCCTGCTTCCAAGTTAGCCAGCGGTTGGACTGAAAGCCTTGCTCCTCAGCCGACAGCCACAGCAGCATGATGTTCACGCCATTGTAGTGTCGCCGTGTCGCAGCGTTGGATGGTATAGGTGATTCTGCTGATCTCTTGCTGTCTCGCCAGGGTTTGCGCCAGGGCAAAACACCGCGTTCAATTGAAGCGACGATTCTGTCAGTCACCTGCTGGTATAGATCAACGTGATTGGTTTGGGATTTACGGGGTTTGCGTTTGGTAGGCATAAGATACTCCTCGAAAGGCGCATCTCTTCCCCTGATGGCGAAGAAATACGCCACAGGGTGGTTGGTGAAATGAAGACGAAATTATTCGTCTTGTTGTGCGATGGATTCAGGGATTGGCCACTTACCGCCTAAGTTGAGCGTTAGCCAAACCTGAACGTTGGCCCATTCATCCATCGTGCCATCTGAGTTTATGTCGTAGCATCCCGGACAGAAGCGGTGTGCTATCAGCAACGTTGCTTTGACCAAGAAATCGTATGGTCTGCATGGTTTCCAAAGGAACGTGGTTTTACAGAAACCGCAGCCCGATGAATGCTGGCCGAGGTGAAAAGTTTCATATGACGAGTCCAGGCGCTCTTCACCGTTGAACGTAATCGCCGGTTGGCCATCGAGTCCTTCAACGAGCAGTTCACTAGGTTTAAGTAACGGATATTTGCCGTCAGCAGTGCAAATGACCATTGGGTTAAAAAACCGGGTACGTAGCGGTTTTGAGCAAGCAAAAAGACGTTGGCGACCATAGTGGTCAACAGCAGCCATTGATCGTTGGGTACAGACTTCACTTGGTGATATGAGTGAACATAGCCCATGAATAAATCCTCCAGATTGTTTGTATGGGGGATTTATCCGCTAACGGGATAAAATCCCCGTCAGGGTGGGTAATGCGAGCCTTGCGGCGATGTGATGAGAGAACCTTTACCATCGTGGATGGCACCCGCTCTAAAGGTGTGCGAGTATTGGGACCACCTTTTGGCGCTTCTTTCAGGTCCGTGAAGCTGTCGAAACTTTCTTGATATTAATTGACATGTATTACTAAAGCAAGGAAGACATACCCCATGAAAAAACATTTCCAAATATATGGTCCAAGATATTTATACATCATACTTATATTAATAGTGATACTGTATGCAATTTTTGTTTTATATAAAACAAGACCCATTGATGTTTATTCTATGGAAAGAGCTGGCATGTTTGGAGATAGCTTCGGGGTGATAACATGCCTATTTACTGCATTAGGATTTGTTGGGCTACTGATCAACCTAAGAGAGCAGTCCTCAAATAATAAGCGTCAAGTATTTGAAAATCATTTTTTTCAGATGTTAAATCATCTTAATGAAATAACTAAAGATATTAATGTTAGCGAGTACAATCCAATATTAATGCGCGATGAAGAAACTGTCGGGCGGGCAACATTTAAAACCATGAATGATGCATTGAAAGTAAAATATAAATTTAAAAAAATAGAGCTTTCTGAAGATTTATTTAATAGGGGTTATTTGAGCTCTCAGTATGAGCGATTCTGGGATGAATATGGAAGGCATCTTGGTCATTACTTTAGATGGTTGTATCACTTAATGGGGTTCGTAGATAAGTCAGAATACAACGACAAGGATTTCTATATTAAGCTCATTTGCGCTCAATTATCAAACCAAGAGTTGGTGCTACTTTTTTATAATTCTTCATTTGTGAGAGGAGATACATTTAAACCACTCTTGATTAAGTATCAAATTATGAGCAATACAGAAAAAGAAGATCTCGCTAATAGTAGCCACAGCTTACTGATACCCGAACTGAAATTTTGGAATAAACTATAAGTTATATATTTTAGCTATGTAATTACCTCTTCCGTCCCCATGTCCCAAATCCATCGAAACCATCGCCTCAGCTTCCTTCCTGCTGAGGCCGTTTTTCATATGCCACTCGGTAGCCTCTCGAGAATATGCATATCTCAAACTATGCGGTGCTTCTTTGCCCGTTAGTCCAGAATTTCTGACCACATTTCGGTATCGCTCGATCGCGCTCCTAAGCCCAGCTGTATCAACTAACTTGCCGCTATGTTCTGCCGAATACGCTACTGCTGCATTCAAGCTTCGCACCAGTTCATCGCGCTTGACGACCGTAGTATCTCTCGGTCTACCACCTTTCGTACCAAACACGACGCGCAACCGTTCATCCCCACGCGCCAGCGCCTGCTGCCACGTCTTTAGTGATTTAGCCGACTGCACCGCTTCTTCCGTTCGCAATCCGATATAACGCGCAATCTCCATCGCCAACGCGACACCTTCGTCTTTACTACGTACGAGGGCGAGCGCCTCGTGAAAGCGCTCGTCCGTAATCGCCGTCTTTGATCCGGCTCGACTGGCACCTGACAGATTGAGAGCATCGTTACTCAACTTTTCATGCTTCGGATCGGCAAGTTTAGTTCTGCCTGCAGTGGTCAGAATCGCGCGCAGCGCCGCCATTTCGTTCTGCAGCGTGCGTTTTGAGATATCATCCGCCAGACGGTTACGCACGTAATGCTCGATGTGATGGGTCTTGATATGGTTCACGTCCCTGATCTGGATATTGAGTTTCAACATCTGCTCGGCCAGCCGTGCTGCTATGCGCGAACGATCGGCAACGGTTTTAAAACTGCCGCCAGATTGTCTGGCCAACGTCACCAGCTGTTTGCTGAACTGCTTATTTCCTCGCGACATACATCCTCCAAATAAACATCTCTACCCCGACGGCACGGTTTCAGGTTGCGCTTCCTGCGTCTCAGCGGATATCTGTGCATCGGGGCGGCGAAATGTTGAGTTGTTGCGAGGTCTCCACAGCTCTCAGAGCTGATCGCGGCTAATGCCGGTTCCTGATTTCTCAGGACGCCTCCGTCCGTCAGGGTCGCTGACGTCGCCTTGATATCGCGTTGAATTTCTCCTCAAATAAGTTGCCAACGTTCACTGAATGCTGGGGTGGTTGATGGTTGTAATAACGAATTACGTGTTGGTCAGACGGTAAGCGTCGTCGCAGAAGTCCGTATTACGTGGTGTTGACGTATACGCGCTGCGCGCGTCACTTGGTTGTTGCTACGCGCCAACGCAAGTGACGCCGCGCAACTTCTGCCTGTATTTGCGAGGTTCGTTCGTCGCCAAATGTTCCAAATGGCGGAAACGATCACGCAAACTGGCCGTGCGCTGTAGCTCGTATCGATGGGATGAAGTTTATTGAACCGTAGTGATGTAGTGGAAACCTTGGACGTTGCTTTTGCCCGCTACTTGCAAAGGTTGAGTAGCTTTGCCGGTTATCCCGGATGCAGCCGCCAAATGGCGTTTCTCACAGGCTGCTGAAACTTTCGCTGATGACCGCCGCTGGGGTGCCCCTTTCAGGTCATGAGGGCTTTGTTGGTTGCGTAAACAACTATGGCAACGATTAAAACACTAGCAATATCGCCAGAAATGGTCAAACTTAAATCAAATTGCAAGCCTTGCAATGGGCAGCAGATTTGTACCGAAAGGGTGAATTTTCATATGGGGGAAGTGATGAACAACAACAGGAAGTCACAACATAATTTCATTCATGTGATATTTGGAAAGTCTTCGGCTGCTTTAAGTTCACTATCGATGACTGTCAGCCGCAGGCTGAATGTTCGGTTTAATTTGGCAAAAACAGTGCTTCTATTTTTACTAATACTTTTAGCTTTGAGCATTATCTCAGGTAGTGTTTTCGCTATGGCTATCTCAATAGCAATTGGAACCGCAATCTGCGGAGTAAACGTATTTCCTTCTTCTACAAATAAAGAGGGTGCAGAAAAACAAGAAAATGACCACAATTACGGTTCCAATGGCTCTAATGGATCTGATGGTTCAACTGGCTCATAATTTACTATGAGATTTTAGAGCTAATTGTTTCACCAGCACTACCAGCTGCATTTTTAACACTTGATGCACCATCACTTGCCATCCGTGCTATTTCACCAATTCTTATTCCTGCCCATGAAAATGCAGCCATCCACAACGCAGGCAACACAATAAACATCGCCCCCATAACAAAGTTCATAATCAAATCATCAGAGCTATTCTGGAAGCCAGCCGCATTCCAGCGGCTATGCGTATCAGAACTATAAAGGGCTTCCATCAGCCAGCTATCCAGCCAGCGCGCCAGTTCCCACCAGAATGTCAGGAAATTAAGCGCGAACACCACAAAGCTGACGGTAATAACAGTTTTAAATTCATAACTACCGAACGCCAATATCAATGGAAGCATCACGTAAATGGCCATCAATAATAAAGCCTGAACCATCGGTAATGCCTGGCGCATCGCATCGAATGCCGGAAACGCAGCTAAGCTGCCTAATGACATTCCCGCAATACCACCAATGCGGCTGGCGGAGTTATCCAACGTGAAATCAGCATTGCCGCCATAACCGGCATAGGTGCGGCCATTCTGCGAAACGGTCAAACTCTCCGGGCTCACAAGGCGGCGAACAATGCTCTCTTTGTATTCGGTGTTGTCCTTGCCCATCATTTTCAATGCAGCTGACATGCGCAGCCACATGCCAGGTGACGCCTGATCGACTACACGCGCCTCCAATCCGGTGTCAGCGCTGGACCACCATTCGCGGCAGGTTGGATAGCCGCCGCGCCCGGTGTCCGGTCTGCCGCTGTCGCGGCTCTCGTTCCAGGGGAATGACGCGCGTGGCGTCTTCGACTGCAGCTGATCGTAATAGCCGCTGCCGTTCAAAAATGTACTGCTACCCAACCACTCAACATCGCGTAGCTCGTCTTCTTCTTTCGTTTGCCCCTGATCCTGTTGCTTCCATAGGTAGAGCGCCAGTGCATAGCAATCGTTAGTGAAGTCCTGCAGTTCGGCGGCGAGCGCCGGATTACTGATGCGGGTGTGCTGAACTTCAAAGCGCAGCTGACGTAAATCCGGGCGGCAGGGAATGGTGGCCACAGCTGCCTGAGTGATGCCTTTGGACAGCTTGTGCATCAGCACCCACCAAATTGGCGCTGCTGCCGTTTGCCCGTCCATGCTGCTGATGATCGTCGAATAACCGCTTTTATCTGGCGCTTTGGGCGTCCAGGTGCCGCAGCTCTTGGAGCGGGATTCATCGTATTGAATGCTGTCTAGGCTGACGTTGATGATCGGCAGGCAGCAAATCAGCATCACAAAAAACGCGCTGTAGAGCGCGTTCTCGATGCGCGGCAATGAAAGCTTGCCTTTATTGCCTTCGTCATCGCCTTCTTCGCGCACCTTGAGCCAGATCCCCACCACTTTGAACACCAAAGGCAGCTCGAACAGACCGGTGGCGATCAGCAGATTCCAGATGCCGTTGTTGATGATCCAACCCAGCAGGGTGAGGAAAAATTCCAGATAGCTATTCGTCGTCATCAGTGGCCTCCCGTTGAGGCATAAAGCACCCATTCCATAATGGCGATATAGAGCGCGCCAATGCCGCCAATGCGCAGAATGGCGCGCCGCCACACGGGATCTGATTTCTTGCGCTGCCAGCACTGGAAGGTGAAGTAAGCCGTCACCGCATAGATAATCAGCCGCCACGTCAGCCAGAGCACCCATGTTTTCTCAAACCAGCGCATCAACTGTGCCGGTGCATCCGGTGACTCGCTGGCTGACATTACCGTCGCAATCACTACGCAGAAAATCGCAGTGAACGACACCATGCACGCGAGAACCTTCAGGAATTTACGCATCTCACTCCTCCCCGGATGGCGCGGAAAGCTGATTGAAGCGCGAATCAGTGTTCTCATGCGGCTGGCGCTGCGGATTCGTTGTGGCGCGATTGTTTTCGCGGTCAATGATGGTCAGCACGGAGTTACGCGCCAGTTCGCGCTTCAGCTCCATTTCATTCTTGAGCGCATTGATTTCCCGATCGAGCGACTCCACGCGGCGATCGCCTTCCTGCAGCGCTTCAGGCATTGCGGCTGCATTCGGCTCCGATTGGCCGGTCACGATCATGCGGCGCATCAGCAGCGCAGTTTCAACAGTGTCAGCCATTGCCAGTTCACCCGCCAGACGGCCAACCAGCGCCGCATTGTCCGGGTCGCGCTGTAGCGCTTTGATCACACCGCTGGTGATCGCCAGACTGCCGGTGCGCAATTTCGCCAGGTTCTCGGCGTTGGGTTTTTCCGCACCATTAACCAGCTTCACCAGTTGCTCGCCATTGATGCGCGTGGCTTCTTCCAGCATCGGTGAAAAGCCGGTTCCGGCGACGCTGGCGCCAGGTTGCTGATCGATATCGCCATCGGTGCATTGCGCGGCATCTTTACAGGTGCGAATCGAGCGATCGCCCAGCACTTTTACCACTGCAGCCGCTGCTTCTTCGGAGCTGGAGAACTTACCGCAGCTGCCACCCGTGCAGCTGTCGCCGCTGACGCTGCCGGTGCTGTTGACCGGCAGATTATTCATCATGTTGTAGCCAGCGGCAGACAGGTCATGAGTCGGACGGATCGCGCGCTGGCCGCGACCACCGCGTTTTTCACCGCCAACCCAGTTGCTGCCTGATTCTCCCGTCACTTTTTCACCGGCATCGTTCACGCGTATCGCATCCGCATCGCCGCTGTTTACCAGCTTTTTGTACTCATCCATCGCGGCCTGCTGCGTCCACTTGCTGGAGTCGGAGAAATCCACCATGCGCTTCGCCATGTTCTGGCAATTGAGCTGAGCTTTGTCGAATGCCACATTGGCCTGCAGCACACCGTTGGTGAGCATTTCATACAGGCCGGGATTAGCGCGCTGGATCACCATCGCGGGCAAACTGGCCACTGCGCCGGTTGCACCCTGAACCACATCGCCCATCAGGTTTTTGAAGCCGTTGGTCATCCCATTGAGCTGATTGCCGACAGTGGTTTTCAGGTCGAAGTTGCCGCACTGCAGATCTGAACTCCAGCCAACGTCCAGCCCCAGCTTGCGCATGTTGCTGCGCGTCGCCGGTTGCGATATCACCGAGCCGCCGCCGAGGGTATAAAACAACTTGTCCGAAACCGCGCCGCTGGCACTCTTGCCATAACCCATGCTGCTGTCCTGAACCTGCGGCAGTGAAACGTCAAACGCCTGGGCGCTGGTTGCGATCAGCAACGCAGACGCCGTAAACCAGATGCGCGCGATCATGATTCACCTCCAAAATCGGTGCTGTAAAGGAAGGTCTGGCCGCGTCGTTTACAACAGCTGTAAGGCTGCCAGAGCGCGAAGGCTTGATTTCCATCAACGGCTGCAGTGAAGTTGCCATCCGGGAATACGGCGCAGTTTTCGCTGAGCTGCGGAGACAACCTCTGCCATTTGTGGTTTTTGAATCCGGTATTTTCCTCAACCGGCCCGGGCGGCCAGTAGCCGGGAGAAGGATTTCCTTTGAGGGTTTGATAGACGTGCGGCTGGCCGGTGCGGGTGATGATGTCGGCTACGCGCTGCGCCACCACGGCGGCGGCTTTGTCGTCATCGGTCTGCGTAACAAAGCCCGATCGCGGATAGACGTTGCTCCACATATTGGCCGTTGCCTGGCTGCCGATTTCGCGCATGCCTGGCACCAGTGCTTCCGGGTAAAGCGATTCAGGTATGCCGCTGCGCCACGCCAGCGTATCGAGTGTACTGAGTAAATAAGGATTCAGTGGCGTCGCTGCGCTCTCGCAGGAGTAGCCGGAGATGCTGCCGCCAATCAGCGAAGTAGCCGGATGGCCAATTGCGTCAGCGTATTTGAAGTGCAGATTGGTTTTACGTTTACCCGGCGCTTTCAGCTCCTCATTGCCGCCACCGGCTTGCACGCCGTACATACCGTTTTCAAGCCCGCCAGCCGTCTGACTGACGAACGCCATTTCCTTCCAGGGATTCGCGCCGGGTTGGGCATACGTTGAAACCACTGCTTCCGGGATAAAGTGCGTCACTTTAACCGATGTGCGCACCTTGCAGCCCCACGGTGTGCAGAACAGCCAGTAACAGATGCCGCTGACTCGCCAACTGATGCAGGACGGCGACACCGCGCTGGCGATGATCTGCGCGCTGGTGATCGCGGATTCGGCTGCCGGTTGCATCGCGGCAAACAGCAGCGCGGTAGTGGCCAGCTTCGCGCGCATCATGGGTGGCCACCTTGTGCCCGGATGTTTTTCGCCAGGTCCACATCGGTTGTGCCATACACCACGTCCACATCATCGAAGACCACCGCCGGGTATTTTTCAATTCCCAACTTCCACGCCGCGATAACGCCGCGCCAGGCTTCCACCAACTGCTGCTGTTGATCCGCGCTCATGCGCTGCAGGCCGCTTTTGGCATCCTGCGCAGCAGCTGCGGGTTCACTGCTGAGCTGGCCAAACATTGCATTCTGTTGCCGATCGGGCGCATCGAGAAACACTATGCGCGTATCGGCATCAGCATTAATGGCCGGATGGCCAGCCGTGGTGAACACGGTGATGGCGGCAAAACCGGGAGATATTGAGCAAAGGAACAAGAGTGGGATCAGCGACTTCATCAGACTTACTCCACAAAGTGAGAGAAGCCATAACGGTGCGCCGGATGTGAGTCGAGTACAGCAAACAACTCTGTGTCGGATGAAGGGAATTAAATGTCCCCGGCCCGAAGGGGTGCAGAACAACTACGCCAGGTAGGTGTAACCTTTGGGTCGGGGACGGTGCAGACTATGCAAATTCTGGCACGACTTCACAAGCGAGAGTGCTCCGAAACAGGCGTCATTTCGTGTGCTTTGCTGAAAGTTTATGCGCCAGATAAAGCTGGAGATACAGCAGATCGGCGGCGTCAACAATGGTCATGTACCAGCGCGGGTGGTGATAGTCATCTTCTGTTGGCCAGCTCAGATGGCTATTCACTGTAATCAGCAGATCAATCGAGCTGCATAGCTTACCTTTGAAGTGCAGCGCGAGGCAGGAATGGCTGCCGACGCGCTGCGGATGGCTGGTGATTTTTACGGGCGGATTCACGCGCGAACGGATTTCATCACACAATCTGTCGAGCAGCGCCAGATCGCTGGCGAGAATTTCCGGTTCGCCCTGCGGCATCAGCGTGAATAGCGTGCGCGCCGCCTTGAGGGAAATCGTGGTGGTAATGCGGGGAATGGGATATTTGAGTTCCAGCATAAAGCTCCCGGTTTAAGCGGCGGCTGACTTGAGGCCGCGCGCCGCATCGAGCTGGCGGGCAACGATCACTGCAGCTTCCAGTTCGCTACAGTTATGTTGTCTCATCAGCTTGCGGCGTTCGGCTTTTTCCTCTTTCTCGGTCATGCCAAGAGCGAGGTACAGGCTGGGCGGCACAGCCCGGAACAGCGCTTCAGTTTTCTTCGACAGCACAACACCTTCGGTGTAACAGCGCGGCAGCTTACTGGCGGAAAGCAGCACCGATTTTTGCTCATCGCTCAGCTTCTTGAAACGCGCGATTTGCTCCACTTCATCAGGCGGCATCGTCAGGCACAGCCACCATTCGGCCATGTTCAGCATCTTCTCGGCGATGTCCGGGTAATCCGCCAGATTCTGCGTCGCCATCCACAGCCAGGCACCGAGCTTACGCCACATTTTGACCACTTTGGTCATGTACGGCGACAGCAGCGGATTGGTAGTGGTGATGTGTGCTTCATCAATGGCAAAGACGATTTCGCGGTCGAGATACTGATCGCGCTCAGCGATGTTGTTAATGGTGTTCACCAGGGAAACCATCGCCAGCGCCATCTGCGCGCCATAGTTCTCGCGCGCCAGCGTACCCAAATCGATAAGCGTGACATCAGCCTCCGGCCACGGCGTGCCGGGGCGGTTAAACAGCTCACCTTCGAAGCCGCTGGTAAACATCGACATCGCACCGGCCATCTCATCGGCACGCGCGCGACGGCGTTCGGTCAGCAAAGGCTGGCCGCTGCTGTCCACGCTGTTATCACGCGCGATGGCAAACAGCGCGGTCTGCAGATCTTCAGCAATCATCTGGCGCGATTCGTCGTAGCTAGTCTGCGCCGCCATCATAATGGCTTCACGGATCAGGCCACGGTCAGAGCGTGTTAACCGTTCCTCTTCGCGCTTTTCGCCACCGGTGATCATCATGCGCGCGGCGATTTCCATCTCGCCGAGAATGTCGCGCTGTTCATCGCCATCGTCTTCATCGGCGTCAGGGATATCAGCTTCGTTGAGCTGCAGCTGCTCCGGTTTGAGGTCGAGCAACTGATGCGCGTCGGCGAACAGCGCCAGGCTGACACCGCAGCCGGGACGAATGCTGATTTTATTCACCGTCAGGCCAAGGCTTTCGCAATAGTCTGCATACAGGCCAAACGAGTTACCGGCTTCAGCAATAAACAGACGTGGGCGATGAATGGCCATCAGCTGGGAAAGCGTCGCACAGAGCGTGGCAGACTTGCCCGCACCGGTTGGTCCGAACAGCAGCATATGCGCATTCTGCGTGCGGTCCTGTTTATTCATCGGGTCGAAGGTCAGCGGTTCACCGCCGCGATTGAAGAAGCTGAAGCCGGGATGACCGCTGCCGGTGGCGCGGCCAGTCACCGGCAGCAAACCAGCCAGATGCTGCACCCACGTCAGGCGCGTGTACCAGTGGCGGCGATCTTTCTGAGGATTGAAGCACATCGGCAGTGCGCGCAGCCAGGTGTTCAGCGGCGATACGTTATATTCCGGTCGAACCGGCTGCAAGCCAGCGGTCAGCAGAACCGCCGACATGTTTTGCTGGCGTCGGTTGAGGTCTGCCAGATCGTTGCCGCGCAGCATGAAAGTCAGCGCGCCGCGATAAAGCTTGTGACGGCGGCCAAGATACTCTTTCACTTCGCGCACATCCTCGCGCACGCGCCCGGATTCGGTGTTTTCACCCACGGCGTTTTTGGCCAGCTTGATGAAGTCGCTTTCCAGCACGTCCTGCGGCTGGGAAACGATGGTCAGTGAAACCACTGTGCCTTCAGGCAGCAGATCCATTAGCGCGTTAATGTGCTCGCCGCGCGCCATTTCGCCCGTCAGCATGCCGGGTTCAGGCGGGCGGCGCAGACGCTCAATGGCAATGGCGCGATGCGGCTTACCGTCGAACCACCACATGCCGTTCTCCACATCCGAACGCGGCGGCGTGTACCACAGCGTTTCGGCAAAATCGTTGGTCATCGGCAGCTCGTCAGCTTGCGCATCATGATGTTTCGCGGCGGCGTAAAACGCTTCTTTGCTCAAACCATGCTGCGGATCGGGATTGAACAGGCGCAGCAGCCATTCATGAATCTGTGCGCCGGTTTGGCGCTGGCAGGCAACGCCAGACGCACCGAGTGATGCCGCCAGCCGGTCGCAAACCTGATTAAGCATGGTTACAGGTGGCAGCGCGTGAACATCTTTCACACCTTTGGCAGCACCAGGCACCCAGCGATAAATCACCATGCGCGTGCGGCGCTGCTGCCCGCGCCACGGCTGACCAGTGACCAGCGTGTCGCGGAACAAGCCGGTTGGAATGGCGATGTCCCGCAAATGGCGCTCGGTTTCACTCAGCCAGGCGTTGGTGAATTCAGTGCCGCGCGCCCAGGGTTTTACGTACTCTTTGACCGTGTTCAGATAGGGCGAGGGATCGTCTTCATCCTGACAAAAGAACTGCACCACCCACGGCGAGATATCGTCTTCTTCCAGGCTGTCCTGCAGCGCATCTTCCACCTGATCGCGGATTTCCTCCAGGCGCGCGGCGGTGCGCCCCTCGGATGAAATCGGCGTGATGGTATAAACCGCGCCGACCGAAACGCCATCATCAAGCAGCAGGCATTTATCTTCCGGCAGATACTCGGCCCAAGGCAGGTAATCAATGATGGAAGGTTTGGCGTGATACAGCGCGGCTTCATCCTGCACCGTCATTTTGCCGGGGCGCGGCAGTGGCTGCGGCTGACTGCTTTCAGGGAGGTTGCTGGCTTCTGAAGCGGGCTTTTTAAACAGGGAAAACATCATTACAGATCCTCCGTGCGCTCACCCGGCAAGGCGTACTGCACCTGGCTGTAAAACGGAAACACCGTGCTGTAGCCGGGAACCGGCGAGTTGCCACCGGCAAGATGCGGAAACACGTACATCACCATGTCGGGATTCGGCAGGCGCGGGAATTGTTGCGTGATCTCACTTTCCTGCGTGCGGCTGTATGAATGGTCGAGTTTGTCGGCACGCTGATCTTCCGTTTCACTCAGCGGGCGGCGCAGCGCTTCACGTCCCTGCGCACCACGCTGAGCCGAACCGCTCGCGCCTTTGCCTTGCCACAGCTCCAGCATGTTGCTGTCGCCCGCTGGCAGCATTTCATCTTTCGACGTGCTGCAGCCTGAAAGAACTGAAACCAGCGTGGCGAACACGACCGGCATAAATGCTCTGTTCATTCGCAATCCCCTTAGTCCAGTCCGATGCGCGCGGCATTACCCGGCACGCTGAAGTCGTAACGCACTTTGCGGCCTTTATCTTCGTAATCGATCGCCAGCTGCTGCGTGATGTGAACGGCCAGATTCGCGCCGGGCGGTACATACACCGCGTCGAACGTCTGCCCATAACGCTGTTTCACCCATTCGGAAACATCACCGACGCCACCGGCAATCGCTTTGCCCATCGCGGCCTGTCCGGCATCACCGGTGAGCGTAGAGGTCACGCCGCCGTAAGCGTTGGTTTGCCCGGTACGCTGATTTTCGTTGAGCGCTTCACCGGCAGCGGCAGCGCCGGAAAGTGCGAAGAGCGTTGGCAGGTAAGTTGATGCGTTGGATTTACGCGTGCCGCTGATGCAGGGAATACCGGCCTCATCCGAGATCCAGCCGATGCCGCCATCCTGCTTCTTGCTACCATCCTGGCCGTTGCTCTTACCGTTGTTATCCGGGCGCGGCAGCGTGCGAACCCGGCCATCACTGAAGACGAAGGTGATGGAATTCACCTGGCCACGTACGCAGGAAAGCGTCCAGTCGCCTGACGCGGTGCCGGAAACAATCGCGCCTTCCACATCGGGCAGCTCGATGCCGTTGGCAGTGAGGTTGTCGCGGCCAATCAGCACTTTGAACGGATAAGGATCGGTGACGGTGCCATTAATCGGCACGCGGCCCAGCAGTGCGGTCATGCCTTTGCTGCCAATCAGCGTGGAGTTTTCCGGCAGCGTATAAACCGGCTCAGTGCTTTCCTCTTCTTTCTGGCTGTTGGAGTAGCCTTTCACCTTTTGCTCGTAGTTGCTTTTGCTCTTACTCAGCGCGTTATCGCCGAGGAACGATGTCGGGAATCCACCGATTGCCGCTTTGCCATCGGCGGGAGCTGAACCCGCGCCCGTGCCGCTGCTGCGCTGATCGCTGGGTGAAACCCACATCACGCCATCATTAGTGTTGCCACTGGCAACATCATCCAGACCGAGCCCCAGTGGAATATCGCTGTTGTTCTGATCCTGCTTATCAGACGCCATGCGCTTGGCCAACTGGTTGCTCAGCTCCTGCACTTTGCTGGTCAGGGATTGCTGTTCCTGCTGCAGCTGCTGGCGGCGGTCTTCGGCAAGTTTTTGGTAATTCGCCACCGCCTCATTAACCTGACCAGCAACGTTCTGGTTACGCGTGCGCAGGCGGTCATTCTCTTTCACCAGATTGAGGTTCTGGCGGTCGAGCGTTTCCTGCTTACCGCGAATGGTTTTCAGCGTGCCAACCAGCGTGCGCAGCGTGTCTTCCGGCGTATCGCCCTCGACGCCCAGCGCCTTGAGCTCGGCAGGCGTCAGATCGGCCAGCGCTTTGGGCTTTTCTGGCGTGGCGCTGGTTTTCTCAGTTTCATTCTTGATGCTGCAACTTTTCATGCCCACCGCGACGCCCGCGAGCAGGAAGACCGGCACCAGCACTTTGACCAGCGTGTTCGATTTAATCTGCATGGTGTTTACCTCGCGCTTTGCGGCTCACCTTCGCTTCTGGAATCAATGCGTTTTCGGGGCGCGAATCCATCACCAGATAGAGCATGGTAGTGTCTTCAGGCGTGCCGACTAAACCGAGGAAACGGTGCTGGAAAGTGGCGGAAACAAACTTGCCCTGCAGCGAGCGGGGATCGAGAACGATTTTACGGCTGGTCATGTTGCGCACGCGAAACGCCACCACGTTCTGGCTTTGCACCGCCCATGCGGCGATAGGCTGGATCTCTAACGGTTCAGCGGGATAGAGCGTGGTAACACGGCTGGGTAAATGTAGCGGCAGCGAACGCACGCCGGGAACCGGCTCAACCGTGCGCAGCGGCGCATACAATCGCTGCGACGCGTAACGCGTGAGCAGCACCGGCAGCGGCGCAGAATAACTGACTTTCTTCTCTTCTTTGGCGACTTCAGCTTGCTCAGGACTGGCTTCAGCCTCGCTGTCGCCAGCTTCATAAACCAGCTTTACCGACTCGGCAGAGCCTTTCGCGCCTGCGGTGACATCGAGCATGATGATCTCGCCGTTCTCCACATCCTGCAGCTGGACGCGGGTCTGGGAAAACGCTTCGTTCGCTTTCAGGTACACCGCGCCGCCGGTGCTTAGCACGCGCAGCTTACCCTTCAGCGCTGGCGCGATGCCTACGCGCACGTTTTTATCGACGAATACCACACGCTCCTGGCCAACCTTGAGCGTGACCTGCAACGGGATGCGCTCCCACTTCATCAATTCAACTGCCTGAACCGGATTCGGTGTAAGTGTTGCCACTGGCAACACCGCGAACATCAGCCTGCAGGCAACATGCAATCTGGTGAGCGTATTCATCAAAACATCCCCTTATGCTCAGGCTTAGGTGCAGGCGGCGCGGCCTCCAGACGCTGCGGCATGCCGTCGTAGCAATCCAGCGCCAGGCCAAACTGATTCGTTTCGGGATCGCCATTCCAGCGCGTGACCTTCATCGGGTAGCGCACCATCGCGCGCTTAACCGGCTCGGTATGGAAATACTCGTCGGCTACCAAATCCAGCCGCGCAACCCAGTTGTCGCGGTCGCGCACAGTGACGCTTTTGGTGCTGTAGCCGCGCTCGGGGATTTCGTACACCACGCGCACGCGGTCAATCAGCTCGTTGCGGTTGGTGCGCTCGGTGGCATCTCTTTCCAGAAAGTCTTTGCAGCCCGGCGTCAGGTAAGGCGACAGCGCCCGAATTTTGGCGGGGTAATCCACCTCACCGTTTTTTGGCCAGGCATTAAGCTGCTGGAAAATATAGAAGGCAAAGGCGTAAACCGATGACGGCGGCACTTCCCACCAGGGGCGCGTGCTGCCGGTGCGCAAGTCTGGCGGGTTATGAATGGTCATGCTGCGTGGCGCTAGCATCCAGCCAGATGACGTGATCAGCACCAACAGAATGAGGAAAGCGCAGGCGATGCGCAGCGACTTGATGTGCTGATCGCTGCGTTGAATAGCGTTGCGGAACTGGCTCATTTTCCGGCTCCCTTAGGTGTACGGCGCAAGGACCAGCTGTGTGAGCTGATGATGAGAGAACGATCGCCATAGCCCATCCGGCGTTTCTTCTCCTCCAGCCGCTGCCAGATGTAGTTTTCAGGCTTGCCGCGTTTAAGGCGGGCCATCCAGCGCCCGCCAAACGCAATGAGTAGCAGCGGCATGAGCAGCATCCCGGTCGGGATGATGACCCAGCCGACCAGTGGAAAAAACGGCAGACACACCACGCCACCAACCGCTAATCCAATCAATGCCGCCAGCCCCAATTCCGGCGTGGTGAAACCGCGAAACACGACAGGTTCGGCATTCAGTCGATCGGGCAGGAAACGGATGGTCTGCATGCTTATCCCCTTACAGAATGATTTCGGCAGACTGACCGAGCAGCCAGATAGTCGCGACCAACAACACGACGCCGGTTGCGACGATGGAACCAAACTTGGTCCAGGTGGCGCGCTCGTTACGCACTTCAACGAACGTATGCACCGCGCTGGTTGCGACGTTGATAAATGCCACGGCACAGACCAGCAAACCGGCGAAAACAATGAAGTCCTGCGCGTAGCCTTTGATCTGGCCCATCAGGCCAGTGCCACCGCTGGATTCCGGCGCTTCAACCGAAGGCAGATCGGCCAGCGCCGGTTTGCAGGACAACCAAGCCAGAATCAATCCGGAACCCAGACGCATAACCTGACGGTCTTTAAAGCGAGACAAGCGAACAAACTTTGATTTCATGGAACATTCCTCTTTGACGGGTAAAGGCACTTCGAAAATGTCTGCGTTAACTGGCGAACATCCAGATGCAGACGATCAATAAAGCCACAGAACGGATAACAAATCGGGCAAGCGCGGCATCCCGAACTTTGGTGTTTGCCCAGCCATGCCAGACATCCACCGCCGCCCATGCTGCCCAGAGAAACAGCACGCACAGTAGTAGCCCAACGGACACCAGATACAGAACGCTAATATCGATGTTGCCGGATGCCGTTTTAAACGCGTTGATCTGCGCGGCGGTCATCGCCATAGCGGACGGCCTCGCGTGTAGTCGCCGCTGACCTTGCCGTAATCCAGCGGCTGCGCACGCGAGGGCTGCGTGTAGCGATCAATGCCAGCACGCATGGTGTTGAGGTCCTCGTTAGCTTTCTTATAGTCGAACAGGTAACGGCGGCGGCTATTGGGATCGGACTGCGCGGCGACGGTGCGGGCGCGATCGAGTGAGAGCTGGACTTGGTCTAGTAGACGTTGGGTAGTGGCGAGTTCGTCAAATTCTGCGCCAAATGCCGATAATGAAATAAGACATAAACTAACAGATATTTTTTGTGTTAATCTCTTTGAAAATACAAGCATGACAATACCCTCCTATGAAGGGGTTGATTATATGCATGCTGTTTGCTGTTGATTGGCCATTAAAACAAAACGTCTCAATGAGAAATTTATAAGCCAGGCCTCACATACATAGATGTTTAAACTGGCAATTTTCCCGGCGCTATAAATTAAACATACGTTTTAAAAGACTATTGAAAGCTCTTGCAACAGCAGGGCTTTCAGGAACTTTCCTTTCAGTAGCGTCCTGGGCCTCATCAAAGGTGTTAACTTGGATTTTTGCAAGTTCAAAGTAATCCTTAGTGTATTTCCCTTTGCTGCTGTCATTTAGAATGTCATAGTAAACTATTTTGTTTCTGTTGAGCTGTTTAATATTATATGCCAAATGGTTATCCCAGGAATCTAAGTTGGGGTGTAAAAACTTATATTTTTCAGGTAAGTAATATTGATTGCCCCTTTTAAATTCATCAAAGCCACCCTCAATGAAATCTACTTTCTCGCCTTTTATTCTCATATTACATCTTTTGCAAGACACTGCGAGATTAAGGATTTCAAACATCTCTGTTTCAATCTTAGATTTAGGTATAATATGCTCTATATCCAAAACCATATTGAATTCATCATCAAAACTCCTGCAACAGTAACAGCAGCACTCACGTTGAATATCTCTAAGGTGATTTTTTATTTTTCTTTTAAGTTTGTCTAGCTTTTTATCATCCCAGAACTTATAACCTTTTTTTAATGAAAGAGTAATTAATATCTTTTCTTCATCCGTAAATTCCAGGGGCATTATGATGACTCCTTCTTGTTGAAGGATATATCATCAATAAGATTTGTCACTCCGAAAAGAAATTCTTGCTGTGCCTCATCTTCAGTAAGGTGCTTGTAATATTCAATCCTGCTTTTAGCTAATTCTTTTCCGATTTTACCCTCTGTGAAATCGTCAAGTATATCAACGCACCTATTTGAAAGAGCTCTATTTTTTGGTGTTAGCGTGTCAAAATAATTAAGGTATACCTCTTCTGCATTGGCATCATTATCGTGCATTTTAACAAAGTCGGAATTAAGTCTTTTATATACTGACACATTGTTATTACTAATCATTGACGAAATAATAAGAGGTGAGTGTGTAGCTATTACTACCGTACATTCATTATAGCCTATGGCCCCCCTTAATAGTGAGAAGTAATCCGACTGCCATTTAGGATGAAGGCTGTTTTCTGGCTCATCGATAAAGAGATAAGACTTGCCTCTTAAATTTAAAGCAAGATGAAGTAATAAAGCAATGAACGACAACTCACCTGAACTAGCATGATTTACTGGAAATTGCCTTCCATTCTTGCCTAAATAAATATCAATGCCAGATATGAAACCAGCTCTCTTAAGTAGCTTTTCACTCTGAATTAATTTGTAAAAATCCGAAAAAAAACCTTCACTAAATGAACTGCTTTCACTTTCTAACCACAGAATACCGCCGCGCGTTCTTACTGATTCATTAATTGCTCTGTCGATGGAAAATTTCAACTCATCATCAATTACCTCATCAGAATAATCATAATATATTGGGTATGCATTACCTTTCGAATCGCGCCCGTACCTAGTTGAGTTAATGAATTTCTTTTTGAAGTTTATTCTAATCCCTAACAACTGATCATAACCCAAATAATCAAGTACGCTAAAAAATTTATTCATGACAATTTCATTGTTACTAGAAAGGCTATTCTTAATTGCTTGCTGGGGGAAATATCTCCCTATACGATTGCCAATATAACTGTAGTTCTGACTTTTAGGATGTAACTTAAACTTATCGAACAGTGTGTTTGAAACTGTTATCGTGTCTAATCCTCGCTCATATATATCTTCTGACAAGAAATTTAGCATGCTACTTTTACCACTTCCATTTTTTCCTACAAGAAGGTAGTAGCCTTCATAAGATTTAATTAGTTCATCAGTAGTTAACATTTTATTTTATAAGTGAATCTTTATAGTTGATAGTGAGTTCCGCATTCATTTCGATGTTAATTCATGAAAATGAGTGATGTCTACTTTATTTTCAGCCCTAATTTATAAATTGACAGTATGGAGCATTAATTTAACTTTACCTGTCGCGCCGCCTATGCGGCTTGCCTGCTGACGACAGCGCACAAAGTCGAGCTTTGCACGCTGTCGTCCAGCTTAGAGGTATTTCTTGAACGATGCGGTTAACACCGCCAGCGCCATTCCCAACATCAGCGCAGCAGGTAGCAATAACAGATTTGGGTACACAGCCGATGGCCACGACAGATACACCATGCAGGGCACATAGAACGCGGGTTTAACGAAGCGTTTGACATGGTGATAAACAAAGCTGGATTCATATGCCGCGCCGTAGCGCCGTAGGTCTCGCCGCCCCAGACCATCAACTACAGCGACCAACACCACCATCAGAAACAGCGGTATTGATAACACCAGAATCGTCACACGAATCAATGTCACCACAGCGACATAAACCGTCGCCAGCATATATTCTTGCAGAGCCGATGCCAGCCAGCGGCTACCGGCACTCAATCCGGCAGCAACAGCATTTCCGCCGCTTTCCATTGCCTGATTTTGCTGGGCAATCCATCCCTGCAGGCCGCTATCGACAACCAGCCACTGATAAACCTGTGTTACCCCGGTAGTGACCGTCACCGTGGGCTGTGACAGTAGCAGGCTGCGCGTAAACTCAGTGGAGAGATAGCCGCTCTCGATCTGCATTACCTGCTGGCTATGCGCTGCACCTTGTTCTGGCCAGAAGAATGCAATACCGATGTACTCCATTACCAGGCTAAAAAACAGCGAAGCCAGCAGCATGCCAATCAGCTTCCACGGCCATTCCCATAGCAGATTAAACAGAAAGCCATGCTCTTTAGGCTGCTGAACGCGGGCGGGCGGTGCAGTGGTGTTTGGTGGTGGCATTATTCACCTCCCGGCGGTTCTGCGCCAGCAGCACCAGACCACCATGCTTCGCTGGTGCGGTAATTACGGCGCATTTCAGCAGCGATTTTCTCCAGGCTTTCCGGCATCAAATCGGTTTTATCAGCAGCGGGCAGTGGCATACGAATCTTCCATAGCTGGCCGCCTTCCAGCAGTGCGAACGCCTGGCCTTTGGGCAGATTGATGATGTCAGCCGGAGTGAGCATCGGCGTTTTCACCATACTCACGCGGTCCTGCGTGTTGGAGGTGAAATCAGTGCCTTGCTCTTGGTTGGTGATATCGGTGTACCCCGAAACCAGAGTTTTGGAATACACATCCACTTCAGGCAGTTGGCTGGTGAGCAGCTCGGCGGTGCGGTTCTCACGCACGCGCAGCATGATCAGCGTATTGAAGTTGCCCGTGACTTGCGCAGCTTTGGCGCTGCTACCAATGCGCGCCTCGATGTCAGAAATTGTTTGGGTGTACGCCGTCACTTCGATGCCCGCGCCACCGCCTTTGTTGATAAGCGGAATAAACTCATCGCCCATCAGTTCATTGAACTCGTCGCAGTGCAGGCTGATCGGCAGCTTGCCGTCGCCATTTTCCGGTAAGCCATCATTGATGCCGTGCTTGTAGATATGCCCCGCGATACTCACCAAATCAGCAAACATGCTGTTGCCAACGGCAGCGCCGACTTCACTGTCAGAAAGCGCATCCAGCCCGACATAAACGATGCCGCGCTGGCGAATCACCTGTTGCCAGTCGAAAATCGGGCGCGGATCGTCGAGGTCTTTATAGTCAGGCGAGAGCAGCGCCGCCGTTTTGCCGGTGGTGAGTTTTTCCAACAGCGGCAGCAATGAGGCGACGATTTTATCGAAGTAGGTTCGGTCGTAACGTACAGCTGAGCGAAGACCTTCCAGAATGGGATCGTAGAGCTTTTTACCGGCTTCAGAACTTAGCGCCAGCTCCATTGCCCAAATGCGCGTGGCGTTTGACTGCCCCTGCATATTGCGCGGCAGATCTTTTTCCTTAAGCACATTGCTGCCATTCTCAATTTTGCTGCGCAGCTCCGGCAAATGCTTATCAACCAGATGTTCCACGTAGCGCTGATAGAGCTCGCCTATGTTGGTGACGTAGCGAAGGATAAGCGAGTAATCGGGGCGCTGGCCAAGCGCAACCAGCGCGCGCGTTACGATATTCACGAATCGCCAGGCAAACTCGCGAAACGCGGCGCTGTTACCTTCAGCGCCTAATTGACCAGCAATGCGCGAAGCCACTTCCGACACGCGCCCGAAGCGGCCAACCGCGTTGTAACGAGCCGAGATCTCTGGCCAGCCAAGATGGAAAACGTGGAAGTCATCCTGACGACCGGCGCGGTGCGCTTCAGCCCACATGCGTTTTAGCAAATCGGCATCGCCTTTGGGATCGAAGACGATGGTGATATTGCCGCGCCGAATATCCTGCGTAACCAGCAACTCCTCCAGCCGTGTTTTGCCCACGCGCGTGGTGCCAACGACTAACGTATGCCCAACGCGCTCTCGTAGATCCATTGATACATCGCGCTCATTCGGTTCAATGCCGTGCAGCGCCGGATTGCCACCAACCGGTGGCAGCGGGCGAACCGGGTTCATCGGCGTATCAGCCGAAATCATCGATGACAGCCAGGGCAGAGAATGCTCGCACGCACGTTCAAGCCTGCGCGCGATCTGATAGACCTTCGCTGGCTGCACGTACTTTTCGACTTCTGGCCGACGCGTATCGAGTAGGCGCTGAGTGTGTTTTTGCTGCCAAAGAAAACCTTTACCCAAAAACAGCCGGTGATTGCTTACTGGAACCTGGCGGCTGGTCATCACATAGCGCGGCAATCGGCGTAGATTTCTGCGATACCTGATCACCTGACACCCCTGACGGGCGCGTACGACGGCCAGCACCGCAAAGCCCGTAGCGGTGACATAACTCACCGAAGGCGACAGCGCGACAGCCCAGGGCGCTGCAACACAAACATAGCTGGCGGTGGCGGCTACCAGCGTGGTGTTGAACTCAACTGCGGGACGCAGTAGTGCTTCAATGACATAGCGATCGCTCATAGCAGTGACTCACTTTTGGCTGGATTCAGGCATGCTGAGCGTGGTGTGATGCAGATTACGCCAGCACCAGTAAGCGCGCAGCAGAGCCAGAAAAAGGACGAAGAACAGAGGGAGGAGCATCAGCGCTGCGTGGGGGATTCCATGCAATCCGACGAATCCCATCACTCGGCTGAAACCTGCTGGCTCACTGAATGCTCGGTGATCAGCACCGGGTAATGTTCCAGCTTGAGGCGGCGCGCCAGATCGCTACCTGATACCGGAGCCAGCTGGAGATTGGGCGCAATCTGGCGCAATTGCTGCAATGATGACGAGCTGCTGACGTTCACCACCATCCCAACCGCACCACGTCGCTTGAGCAGTCCAGCGTTTCGCGATAGCCATTCCTGCGATTGCTCATCATCACCAACCAGAAACAGCGCACCAATTCCCGGCAGTTTCAGCACGCGTGGCTCAATGATGCCGGGAGTGAGTTCAGGTGTTGCCACTGGCAACACTGAACCTTCACTGTAATCAGGTTGGATTGACTGCTGCTGCTGCTGCGGCTGAGGTTCAGCGTTAATGCCTTCATAGAACGTCGCTGCTGATTGACCGCCGAGATCTGCGATAACGTTGAGTTCCGCATGTGAGAGAAATGGCAAACCGCGACTATCGGGCGGCGGTTGACCGTGCGGCGGGCGAAGTCGCCGCGCAGCAGGCGGCGCTGCAGGATATCGCCGCCACGCGCCAGCTCCAGCTGGCCACCATCGACGGCGCGCGTGCTGCGCTGCTGGCGGCGCAGGCGGTGACGCAGAAAACCACCGCCGACCAGCGCCGCTATGACGCGCTGGTGAGCAGCGCTGCGGTGTCGCAGCAGATTCGCGATCATGCGCAGGCCGATTACCATCAGGCGCTGGCGCAGGAAGGCAAAACCCGTGCCGATCGCGCGGTCGCCGAACGTCAGCTGCAGGTGCTGGATGCGCGCGAGCAGCAGACGCACGCCGCGCTGGCACAGGCGCAGGCCGACCTGGCACTGGCACAGCTCAATCTGGAATACACCGCTATCCGCGCGCCGTTTGATGGCGTAATTGGCAATCGCCGCGCCTGGGCTGGTTCGTATATCAGCAGCGGCACGCAGCTGCTGTCGCTGGTGCCGGCGCAGGGGCTGTGGATTGACGCCAACTTCAAAGAGAGCCAGCTGGCGCACATGCGGCCAGGCCAGACGGCAACAATTGTCGCGGACGTGCTGCCGGGCCGCACCTTCAGCGGGCATGTCGCCAGCCTGTCGCCTGCGACCGGCTCGCGCTTCAGCATTCTGCCGGCGGAAAACGCCACCGGTAACTTCACCAAAATTGTCCAGCGCGTGCCGGTGCGCATTGCGCTGGATGGCGATGCGGCCACGCTCGGGCTGTTGCGTCCGGGACTGTCGGTGACCGTGACCGTCGATGAGCGCAGCGCGCAATGAGCCGCGTGGTCGCCGCGCCGATCGCGCCCGCGCAGATGCCGGTCAGCCGGAAAGTTTTCGCCTTTGCCACCCTGTGCATCGGCATGTTTATCGCACTGCTGGATATCCAGATTGTCTCAGCTTCGCTGCGCGACATTGGCGGTGGCCTGTCGGCGGGGGATGATGAAACCGTGTGGGTGCAGACCAGCTACCTGATCGCCGAAATCATCATTATTCCGCTCTCCGGCTGGCTGGCCAGCGTGCTGTCTACGCGCTGGCTGTTCGCCGCCTCGGCCTGTGGCTTTACGCTGATGAGCCTGCTGTGCGGCTGGGCGTGGAACATTCAGAGCATGATCGCGTTCCGTGCGCTGCAGGGGCTGGCGGGTGGCTCAATGATCCCGCTGGTTTTCACCACCGCCTTCGCCTTTTTCCAGGGCCGGCAGCGGGTGATTGCTGCCGCGACCGTCGGCGCGCTGGCGTCGCTGGCACCGACGCTCGGCCCGACCGTTGGCGGCTGGATCACCGATAACTTCAGCTGGCACTGGCTGTTTTTTATCAACATCATTCCCGGTATTTACATCACCATTGCGGTTCCGCTGCTGGTGAACATCGACGCGCCCAACCGCGAACTGCTGCGCGGTGCGGACTATCTCAGCATCGTGCTGCTGGCGCTGGCGCTCGGCTGTCTGGAATATACGCTGGAAGAGGGGCCGCGCTGGGGCTGGTTTGATGATGACACCATTGCCACCACCGGCTGGATTGCGCTGGCGGCGGGCGTGTTGTTTGTGATCCGCACGCTGCGGCATGCCAAACCGATCGTCGATTTACGCGCGCTCAAGGACCGCGACTTTAGCCTCGGCTGCTACTTCTCGTTTATGGCGGGCGTGGGGATCTTCGCCACCATTTACCTTACGCCACTGTTTCTCAGCCAGGTGCGCGGCTTCAGCGCACTGGAGACTGGACTGGCGATCTTCTCCACCGGGGTGTTTCAGATTCTGTCGATCCCGCTGTATGCCTGGCTGGCGAACCGCGTCGATCTGCGTATTTTGCTGGCGGCGGGGCTGATCTGTTTTGCGCTGTCGATGCATTTCTTTGTGCCGATTACCCATGACTGGGGCGCGAAGGAGCTGCTGTTTCCGCAGGCGTTTCGCGGTATGGCGCAGCAGTTTGCCGTGGCACCGACGGTAACGCTGACGCTGGGCCGTTTGCCACCGGCCCGCCTGAAGCTCGCGTCTGGCCTGTTTAATCTGATGCGCAACCTTGGCGGCGCGATTGGCATTGCCCTGTGCGGTACGGTGCTCAACGACCGCACCAACCTGCACTTTAGCCGGCTGGCGGATCACCTCAACAGCGCCAGCCTGACGCTGGGTGATTTTCTGCAGGGGCGCGCTCAGGCGCTGATGACCAGCGGCCTGAGCCCGGATGCCGCGCATACGGCCGCGCTGCAGTCGCTGGCGGCGCTGACGCTGCGTGAAGCGCGCACCCAGGCTTTTTCCGACGCGTTCTGGCTGATCATGACAGGATTTTTCGTCGCGGCGCTGCTGGTGCCGTTACTGAAAAAGCCGCAAGGGTGAGCGCCAGATCGTAACCCATTAACGCTTACTCAGCGCTTCCCACAGGCCCAGCAGATAAGTGGTGCCCAGCGCGCGGTCGTACAAACCGTAGCCCGGGCGCCCGGTTTCGCCCCAGATAAAGCGCCCGTGATCTGAACGGATATAGCCGTCAAAGCCGTTGTCATACATCGACTGCAGCACGTTATACATATCCAGCGAGCCATACTCCGTCGGATGCGCGCACTCGTAGAAATCTTTATCGCGGATGATCTTAATGTTGCGCACGTG
Organism: Pantoea sp. SGAir0418; assembly: GCF_043529865.1. NCBI lineage: Bacteria > Pseudomonadati > Pseudomonadota > Gammaproteobacteria > Enterobacterales > Erwiniaceae > Pantoea > Pantoea sp. SGAir0418. Next base: position 3,353,719 of record NZ_CP027911.1, on the reverse strand, counting down.
GGCAAACGGAATGCGCTTGCGGCGCGAGAATTCGGCCAGAATGGCATAGACATCGTTCTGTGGATCCTCGGCAATCGATCCGGTGCACAGCGTGATGCCGTTGGCTTCAGAATCGACGACGTTACAGATCCAGTCGAGATCGTCGCGGTTCTTCACCACGCGCGGCAGACCGAAGATCGAATACGGCGGATCGTCCGGGTGGATCGCCATCTTCACGCCCACTTCTTCGCACACCGGGATCACCGCTTTGAGGAAATAGGCGAGGTTTTCGCGCAGCTTCGCGTCATCTACGTCCTGATATTGGGCAAACAGCTCCTGAACTTTTGCCAGCCGTTCCGGCTCCCAGCCCGGCAGCGCGAAGCCGTTGGCGCTGCCCAGCACCTCTTTCACCACCTCGTCGAGGCTTTTATCAATGCCCTGCTTCTCGAAGGCCATGGTGATGGAGCCATCCGGCAGCACATAATTCATATCCGTCTTCATCCAGTCGAACACCGGCATGAAGTTGTAGCAGATCACTTTTACCCCGGCGGCCGCCAGGTTGCGGATGCTTTGCTGATAATTGGCGATGTAGCGATCGCGACTCGGCAGGCCGATCTTGATGTCGTCATGAATGTTGACGCTCTCAATTACTTCGACCGTCAGTCCGGCCGCATGTACCTGATCGACCAGCGCCTGGATCTTCTCCTGCGGCCAGGTTTCGCCCACCGGCACATCGTACAGCGCGCCCACCACGCCGCGTACGCCCGGCACCTGGCGAATATATTCCAGCGAAACCTTATCTTCCTTCGGACCAAACCACCGCATTGTCAGTTGCATTATGTCATCCACCGTCATCGTGTCTGTATGATAAGTGTTAAGCTACCATACTAGAATTCACAGAGGCAGCATTACGCAGCGACTAAGTCTTGATCCGTGTCACAGAACCGGGTTTATCCGTATTGCGGCGGGTTACTGCGCCGTCACCAGCTGGTTGAAGTACTGCTTGTACTTGAACAGCTCCAGGTCCGAACGCAGCCCCAGTTTGCGCAGCGCGGTTTGCTTCTGACCGCTGATGGTTTTGCGGCTGCGTGCGTATTTACCGGCGATCTGCGTAATGCTCAACCCATCCAGATAGCAGCGAATCACCTCGATTTCGCGCGGACTCAGCTCGCGCAACAACAGGGTGATGTCGTCACCCGCCTGGCGCGGCGTCAGGTAGTCGTGCATTTCACGGTCGCTCTCCTGGAATTTATCCAGCTCCAGCATCATGTCCGGCGTCAGGAAACGCTTGCCGCGACAGATCTGATGAATGGCATCGATCAGCACTTCCTGATCGTGGCTTTTGCCGACAAATCCCTGCACGCCGGCTTTCAGCAACAGCTGAACAATCGCCGGTTTCTCCACCGCGGACGACACCAGAATCTTCAGCTGCGGATAGTGCAGGCGCAGCTGCTTCACCATTTGCAGTCCGTCGAGCTGGTCTTCACCCAGCATGTAATCCAGTACCAGGATGTCGATCGGGTGGCGCTGCAGGAAGGTCATCAGCTGCTGGCGCTGGGCAAAGGCCCCGGCCAGATCGAGCTGCGATTCCTGGGCTAAACGGTACTGCATGGCTTTACCGATCAGCGGATGATCGTCCAGCACGGCAATCTGCCAGATTGCGCTCTCTTTCATTAAATCACCTCTTCAGGAATGGGCGTTTCCAGGGCACGCAGGAACAGCGCATCCAGCTCGGCCACCGCCCCGGCGACCTCCGGCAGCAGCTGCTGTAATAGCGCACTATCTTGATGCTCCGCTGCCTGTTCGGCGGCGCGGCAGCGATGTTGTAAAGCCTCGGCGCGCAGCATTCGGGCACTGCCGAGTAGCTGATGCGCGGCGTGACGCGCCGAAGCAAAATTGTTCGCAGCCACCGCCTGCGTCAGCTGGGCGAGATCGTAGCTGTTCTGCTGGCGCGCGGTGGTGACCAGATCGCGCCACGCCTGCGGATTATTCGCCGCCAGATTTTCCAGCGTCAGCAGGGTATCGTCGCGCGTCGGGTTCATCGGCGCGCCGGTGATCACCTGCAGCAGCTGCGCGCGCTCCAGCGGTTTAAACAAACAACCGTTCATGCCGGCGTCCTGCGCCAGCTGCGCCACGCGCTCCTCCGCCATGGCTGTCAGGCCGTAAACCGGCACCGCGCGTCGCACCAGACGTTTCTCTTCGGCGCGCAGCTGGCGGGTGAATTCGAAGCCGTCCATCTCCGGCATGTTGCAGTCGGTAATCACGCGATCGGGCTGATTCTCGCGCCACAGCGCCAGCGCGGCTGCACCGCTGTCGGCCACCAGCACATGATGCCCGGCGTAGCGCAGCTGCTGGGCCAGCAGCAGGCGGTTGGTGGCGTTGTCATCGACAATCAGAATGCGCAGCGCAGCCTGCTTAGCGGGCTCCACCGGCTGCGGCAGAACGGGTTGCTCATGCTCAATACGCGCCGCTTCCGCGCGGAAGCGCAGCATAAACACGCTGCCGTCACCCGGTTCGCTCTCGACGTGCAGCTCGGTGCCGAGCATTACCGCCAGGCGACGGCAGATATTCAGGCCCAGACCGGTGCCGCTGGCGCGATTGCTGCCCTGATCGACCTGAATGAACGGTTCGAAGATCGCCTGCTGCTGCTCTTCTGACAGGCCAACTCCGCTGTCGCTCACCTCCAGCACATATTCCGGCAGCGCGCTATCTGCCTGATACAGTGCCACTTCCACTGCGCCGTGCGAGGTAAACTTGATGGCGTTGCTCACCAGATTGGAGAGAATTTGCTTCAGCGCCACCGGGTCAAACAGCACCTGGTCCTGCTCCAGCTCCAGCACGATATTCAGCGCCAGCCCCTTGTTGAGCGCCACCTGGCGGAACAACGCTTCGCAATCCCGCACCACTTCACTGAGCGACATCGGCTGCAGCTGCACGCTGAAATGCCCGGATTCGATTTTTGCCAGGTCGAGAATATCGCCCACCAGCGACAGCAGCGAACGCGACGACTCCCAGGCGACATCAATGTTTTTCTGCCGCTGCTGTTCATTACTCTGGCCGAGATGCTCGATTTCCAGCAGGCCAATCAGCGCCGCCAGCGGCGTGCGGATTTCATGACTCATGTGCGACAGGAAAGTGCTTTTCGCTTCGCTGGCGCGCACCGCGACTTCGTTGGCTTTGCGCAGGTCGGCCATCAGCGCTTCGATATGCGCCAGCTGCTCGCTGATTTCACGCTCGTGCTCGCGTTGTTTGGCCAGCGAGGCTTTCAGCAGATGGTTACGCCACAGGAAAAACAGCAGGCCCAGCCCGGCCACGGCGACGATGCGCAATATATAGCTGCGATAGCTTTGCCACGAGGTGCTGGTAGCGGGCGGCGTGTATTTTATCCAGCGCTCCATCAGCGACTGCATGGTCGGCTGCGGAATATCGGACAGCGCTTTGTTAAGGATCGACAGCAGTACCTGATCCTGCCCATTGACCGCCATCGCCATGCGGAACATCGGCAGCGGCGCGACAAACGCCACTTTGAAGCTGTCATTGAAGTGATTGTTGAGCAGAAACAGCGACGACTCGTACGGCACGATAAAGCCATCCAGCTGCTTATCGAGTAGCTGACCGAGCGAATCGATCGACACGCCATTTTCGACAAAGTTGATGCCCGGCCAGCGCTCACGTAAATCGTAGCGATAGTAGGCGCGCTCATAGATACCGACGCGCTTGCCCGCCATCTCATCAAAGCTTTTCCACGGGCTGTCTTTGCGCGTCACCACTACCCACGACGAGTAGATGTAAGAGCGGGTGTAGCGGATTTTGTCGTCCTGCTGCGCGGTAGCGTCGCTGACGGCGATAATCGCATCGCGCTGGCGGTTGAGCGTATCGCGCATGTTGCTCAACCCCTGAATCGGGTTGTAGCGAAAGCGAATGCCGGTGCGCTGGGAAATCATTTTCAGCAGGTCCACGCTCAGGCCGACCACGCGCTGGCGGTTATCAATAAAGGTAAATGGCGTATGCGAAGGATCGTAGTTAACGGTGATCTCGCGGTGCTCTGCCAGCCACGCGGCCTCTTTGTCGCTGAGATCCAGCGGATGGTTTTTAACCACCGACTGATAATCCAGGCTCCAGGCTTCCGCGATCTGTACCGCGTTGCGCAGCGGAATGTTTTTCAGGATTTCATCAATGGCTGCGATCAGCGGCAGATTGGCACTGTTGCTGGCAAAGCGCGCGTCGACATCGTTGGTGTACGGCGTGCTGTGCGCTTCAATCACATTCTGCAGGCCGCGATGCGAAAGAAAGCGCTGAGTGGCGCTGTTGCTCCAGAACAGGGTGTTTTCGCTAAACGCGGTGTCGGTGTAGGCCCACAGCGGCGGCGCGGCCGGCGCCAGCGTGGCGCGCGGATAGCGCTTGTGCAGCAGCGCTTTGAGTTCTGCATCACCGTAATAGAGCAGGCGATAGCGGCTATTTTTCAGCTCACTGTCGAAGGTCGCGTTACGTTTGCTGATTAATACGCTGCGCGCCAGTGAATACGGCAGGCTCAGCGCCAGCTGCGTATCCTGATTGGCGGCCAGCGTATAGTAAGGAATCAGATCGACTTCACCGTCGTTGAGCGCATCCACCAGCTCCAGCCGGGTTTTATACACCTTGATTTTCACCGGCAGATTTAACGCCTTCGCCACGATGGCCAGATAATCGGCCGAAAGTCCTTCGTAGGTATTGGCTTCAAACGACACGGAATAGGGCGGCAGCGGATTGTTCCACACGCCGACGCGCAGTACAGAGTGCTGTTTCAGCCACTGCTGGCTCTGCGGCGACAGCGTGACTTCCGGTGCTACCAGGCCATAGCGCGGCGAGAAATTTAACGTGGTTGCACCCCAGGCAGACAGGCAAAAACCCAGTAACAGAAGGAGGCTGAGGATGCGTTTACTCACGGATGGTTTCACTCGCTGGACCGGTTGCGCGCGCTGCCACCATGACGGCGCTTCTTCTCTGACGGCACGTTGCGCGTCAGGCATCCTTCAACAGCGACTTAATACAAGTGGACTTAAATCGCGCTTAAGAAATTTCTTAAAAACAGGAGAGAAAATTCCTGGTGAAAGCCAGGTTTCGCCGGCGCGCCGAAGCGAAGCGCGCTGCTATTTTTAGTAAGTGTAAGTTTTGTTTGCTGAAATTACCGCGTTGCTTCGCCATTCCTGCTGAACCCGGCGCAATTTTCCGACGCTAATCGCCTTTTCATTTGTTTTATTTACAGAATCTATCGTGCAGGCAAAATAGCCCTTATTTTCTCTCCAGCGATCAACCATGTCCGAAGAAGCGCTGCGCCAGCAGATTCAGAACCTGAAAAAGCACAATGCGCGCCTCAAGCGCCTGGCGCACGACGCGCGTAATAAGCTGAACGCGGCGCTGGACGGCACCGGCTTGTGCCTGTGGCAGCTGGATATTCCCAGCGGCAAGCTGGTGATTTTTAACCGGCGCTGGGGCGCGATGCTCGGCTTTCAGGCGAAAGAAACCAAAGCGCGCTTTGATGCCTGGCGCGAGTGCCTGCATCCGGAAGATGCCGATGAGGTGCTGCGCGCCTTTTACGATCATATTGAAGGACGCGCGCCCTATTACGAGGCGCTGCACCGTATGATCGGCAAGAACGGCAAAATCACCTGGGTGCTGGATCGCGGCCGCGTCAGCGAGTGGGACGAGCAGGGTAATCCGCTCAAAGTGACCGGCACCCATATCGACATGACCAAAGAGAAGAATTACGAAGCCCAGCTCTCCCTGCTGGCGCATCACGACCCGTTAACCGCGTTGCCCAACCGCCACGCGCTGCAGGCGCATTTTAGTCAGCTGCAACGCGCCGGGCCGCTGTGCGTGGCGTTTATCGACCTCGACAACTTCAAGCATGTCAATGACACGCTCGGCCATCGCAGCGGTGACGAGGTGCTGATTCAGCTCAGCCAGCGCATCCGCGATTTGCTGCCGTCAGAGGCCATCGTCGGGCGGCTTGGCGGCGATGAGTTCGTGCTGCTGCTGCCGTTTTTGATTGATTACCCGAAGGTGCGCATTCTGGCGCAGGCGGTGCTGGATGCGGCGCTGACGCCGTTTGATGTCGACAATGGTCATGCGCGGATTGGTGCTTCGATCGGTATCGCCCCGGTACACCGGCGCGACAGCTTCGATGACGCGCTGACCCGGGCGGATGGCGCGATGTACCAGATTAAGAGAAACGGTAAGCAGGGCTTTGGCCTGGCAGGCAATATATCGGCGGGGTGAGGGCCAGCGCCCGCACCCCTTGATCACTTAAAACGCAAAACAGGAACAGCCCAGCGCACCCCAGAACGCGTTATTGTCTGACACCGGCACCGATGACTGGCGCGCGACATCATGAGCGTGGCTGTGCACGCCACAGGGGCCGCTGCACTGGTGTACCTGCGGCATCCGCGCGGCGCGGCCGCTGGTCTGCGGCGGGGCGCTGCGGTAGTGACCGGGCACGGTAACCACCGGCGACCACTCCGGCAACACCGGTACCGGCGGCGGTGCCAGCGGCGTGAAGCTGCCGGCGGCATACACCACATTGCCATCCACCAGCGTCAGCACCGATTCAATGCCTTTGATCTCCTCTTCCGGCACGCTGAAGAAATCTTTCGATAACAGCACCAGATCCGCCAGCTGGCCGACTTTGATCTCACCTTTGGCGCTCTGCTCGCTGGAGAACCAGGCACTGCCTTTGGTCCACAGCATCAGCGCGGTTTCACGGTCGATGCGTGCGTTGTCATCGTACAGCTGCATTCCACCGACGGTACGGCCTGAAACCAGCCAGTACAGTGCGGTCCACGGGTTATAGCTGGCGACGCGGGTGGCATCGGTACCGAGGCCGACCGGCACGCCGGCCTCCAGCATGCGCGCCACCGGTGGCGTCTGCTTCGCGGCCTCTTTACCGTAGCGATCGACAAAGTATTCTCCCTGGAAAGCCATGCGATGCTGCACCGCCAGGCCGCCGCCGAGCGCTTTTACCCGCTCAATATTGGCTTCAGTGATGGTTTCCGCATGGTCGAAGAACCAGTGCAGGCCATTGAACGGAATGTCGCGGTTCACCTTCTCAAACACATCCAGCATGCGGCTGATTGATTCGTTATAGGTGGCGTGCAAGCGGAACGGCCAGCGATGCTCCACCAGGTGACGCACCACGCGCTCCAGCTCATCTTCCATGCCGGGTGCCAGATCCGGGCGCGGTTCGAGGAAATCTTCGAAGTCCGCCGCCGAGAACACCAGCATTTCACCGGCACCGTTGTGGCGCAGGAAATTGGTGCCCTGGCCCGGCTTCAGCATATCGGTCCACTTCTCAAAGTCTTCCAGCTCGTGGCCGGGCCGCTGGGTGAACAGGTTATAGGCGATGCGTACCGTCAGCTGCTTTTTCGCGTGCAGTTCGGCGATCACGTCGTAATCGTCCGGGTAATTCTGGAAGCCGCCGCCAGCGTCGATGGCGCTGGTCAGACCGAGGCGGTTCAGCTCGCGCATAAACTGACGCGTCGAGTTAACCTGCTGTTCCAGCGGCAGTTTGGGCCCTTTCGCCAGCGTGGCGTACAGCAGCATGGCATTAGGACGGGCGATCAGCATGCCGGTCGGATTGCCATTGCTGTCGCGCTGGATTTCGCCGCCCGGCGGGTTGGGGGTCTCTTTGGTGTAGCCCACCACTTTCAGCGCGGCGCGATTGAGCAGCGCGCGGTCATACAGATGCAGAATGAAGACCGGCGTATCGGGCGCGGCGGCGTTGATTTCGTCCAGCGTCGGCATGCGGCGCTCAGCAAACTGGAACTCGCTCCAGCCCCCGACCACGCGCACCCACTGCGGTGACGGCGTACGCAGTGCCTGATCGCGCAGCATACGCAGCGCATCGGCTAGCGACGGCACGCCTTCCCAGCGCAGCTCAAGGTTGTAGTTGAGGCCACCGCGAATCAGATGCAGGTGGGAATCGTTCAGGCCGGGGATGCCGGTGTGCCCTTTGGCGTCGATGATTTGCGTGTCGCTGCCGGCAAAGCGCATGACGTCCGCTTCGCTACCTACGGCGAGGAACCTGCCGTCTTTGATGGCTACGGCGGTGGCCAGCGGGTTTGCGCGGTCGACGGTGTGAAACTTACCGTTGGTAAAAATCAGGGATGCGGTCGTCATTCTGTTCTCTCCGTTAAATTAAGCGTAGCGGCCCTCAGCCACCGTGTTAATGCGCGGTTAAAAATGCTTGCGCCGATGAGGAAAAAAATACGAAATGACAGCAGTTATTGATAACGGATTGTTTTTACGTTGTCGTTCAACTTTTTTTACGGAGGGTAGGGAATGCGTTTAAATCTGGAGGCGCTGCTGATTCTGGATGCGCTCGATCGTCATGGCACCTTTGCCGCTGCGGCCGCGCGACTGTTCAAAACCGCGTCGGCGTTAAGCTATACCGTGCAGAAGATGGAGAGCGATTTAAAAATCACGCTGCTCGATCGCTCCGGCCATCGCGCCACATTCACGCCGACCGGCCGTCTGATGCTGGAAAAAGGGCGGACGCTGCTGCGTGCGGTGAACGAGCTGGAGCAGCAGGCGCGCTACGTGGAGAGCGGCTGGGAGAGTCTGCTGACCATCAGCGTGGATGCTTCGCTGCCGTTCAGCATCCTCACACCGCTGATTGACGAATTTTATCAGCAGCACCCGCACACCCAGCTGCAGTTCCGTCAGGACGTACTGGCTGGCTGCTGGGAAGCGCTGCACTATGGCGAAGCGGACATTGTCTTTGGCGCGGTTCAGGAACCCGCCACGCGCAAAGAGATTGTCTGCCAGCCGCTGGGCTGGCTGGAGTATGTGTTCGCTGTCGCTCCTGACCATCCGCTGGCGGCGGAGCCCGAACCGCTGCTGCGCGAACAGATTCGCCAGTATCGCGCGGTCACGGTGCATGATTCATCCCGCCACGGTGCCGGGATGGATTTACGCGTGCTGGATGAGCAGAAGACGCTGAGCGTGCATGATTTCCCGGCCAAACTGCAGGCGCATCTTGCCGGGCTCGGCTGTGGTTATCTGCCGCTTTACCTGGCGCGCCCGCACCTGGCGAGCGGTGCGCTGGTGGCGCGCCAACTGGACAGCGAGTGCCGGCGCGATATCGCCTATCTGGCGTGGAATGAGAGCGCCTGCGGCAACGCGGCTATCTGGTGGCGCGAGCGCCTGCCGACGCTGCCCGGTCTGAGTGACATCTACGCGCCAGCCTGATCACAGCGCAATATGATGGCTGACCTGCGGGGGTTCATCACCCTGATGGTACTGCAGTACCGCCTGCTGTAACTCAGCATCGGCGCGCGAGACGCGCTGGTGCTGACGCAAATGCTCCTGCCATGACTCCACCATAAACCACTCCAGCAGCGCTCCGGCATCGTCGGTCTGCTCCATTAATCCCCACGCATAGGCACCGTCACGGCGTCGCGCCTGCGCCAGTTTGTGCATGGCGTGCTGGAAAGCGGCGCGATCGGCCTGGGGAACACGGTAGCGAATCTGGATCAGTACGGCGCCACGGCGGATATCCACCGCATCGCTCACCACCGGTTCAGCCCAGTGCTGCGCCGGCTGCAGATCCGCTTCGCCCGCCGGCAGCGCCAGCCGTTTTGCCAGCAGCGCCGTGATGAGCAGCGCCGCGCCGGCCAGCATCAGCGTTGGCGCCAGACCCATGTGCTGGGCGATCAGCCCCCAGGCCAGACTGCCACCCGCCAGCGTGCCGTTGAACACCATCAGATAGACCGCCAGCCCGCGACCGCGCACCCAGTCGGGCAGCACCGCCTGCGCCACGCCGTTGAGAGTCGTCAGCGCGATGATCCAGCCGGTGCCCAGAACCAGCATCAGCAGCAGCGCCAGCCACTGCGGCGGACTGAGCGCCAGCGCTACCATGACCAGCGCGCTGAGCACGGCGGAGAGCAGCATCAGTCCATCATGGCTCAGCCGGGCACGCAGGCGCGGCAGCAGCAGCGCGCCGGCAATGGCACCGGCACCGACGGCCCCAAGCAGCAAGCCATAAAAGCCCGCGCTGCCGTGCAGCATGGTGCGCGCCACCAGCGGCAGCAGCGCCCAGATGGCACTGGCGAAGGCAAAATACAGCGCGGCGCGCAACAGTACGCGGTGCAGTTCGCGGCTGGCTTTCACATAGCGCAGCCCGGCGCGGAAAGCGCCAAAGAAGTGCTCATTCAGCGCGGTAGCGGCTTTCGCCGGGCGTTTCCACCACAGCAGCGCGGCGATGACGAAAAAATAACTGGCGACATCGGCACCGTAAGCGGCCATAGCACCTAAACTTGCCAGCAGCAGGCCGCCGGTAGCCGGTCCAATCGCCCGGGCGATATTGATGCCCAGCGAGTTGAGCGCTACGGCATTTTTCAGCTCATGGCGGGGTACCAGTTCCGGCACGATGGCCTGCCATGCCGGACCGAACAGCGCCGCGCCGACGCCGCCGACAAAGGTCAGGCCGATCAGCCATTCAACGGTGAGCCAGTGGTTGTGCGACAGCAGCAGTAGCGTGCCGCTGACGCTGGCCATCAGCAGCTGCACCACAATTAGCAGGCGGCGGCGGTCAACAATATCCGACAGCACGCCGGCCGGCAGCGCCAACAGGAACACTGGCAGGGTGGCGGCGGTTTGCATCAGCGCGACGGCGGTTGGGTTATCCGACAGTCCGGTAATCAGCCAGGCGCTGGCGACGTCACGGATAAAGCTACCGGTATTGCCGAGCACCGAAGCGGTCCAGATCACGGCGAAAAGCCCGTAGGCGAAAGGGGAAAACGCGCCGCTGCGCGCTGTTTGTGGATTTGGCTGGTTCATCAGGCTGTTCCTGTCAGTGTGCGATGAGAGCACGATACGAAGCTCGCCCGTCAGGAGATAGCGGAAAAAATCGGCCAACTTGTACAAGGATTTTTGACGGCAGGGCTTAGCAAAAATCTTTGCACAAGTTGTCAAAATCTCTGCTTTAGGTTTTTCCAGCATCCCACGCTAGTTTGATTGCCAGACACAACATCACTGACTAACGGAGAAAAAACATGAGCACATTCAAGACTAAAGACGGCGTAAACCTGTACTTCAAAGACTGGGGCAAGGGGCAGCCGGTGCTGTTCAGCCACGGCTGGCCGCTGGATGCCGATATGTGGGACAGCCAGCTCAACTTCCTCGCCGAGCGCGGCTATCGCGTCATCGCGTTTGACCGCCGCGGCTTTGGTCGCTCCGATCAGCCGTGGGAAGGCTACGATTACGACACTTTTGCCGACGATATTCACGGCCTGATCGAGCACCTGCAGCTGGATGAGGTGACGCTGGTGGGCTTCTCGATGGGCGGCGGGGATGTGTCACGCTACATCGGTCGTTATGGTACCGCGAAAGTGAAAGGACTGGTGCTGCTGGGCGCCGTTACCCCGATTTTTGGTAAAACCGACGATCACCCGGAAGGGGTGGAATCAGCGGTGTTTGACGGGATCAAAGCGGGTTTGCTGAAGGATCGTGCGCAGTTTATCAAAGAGTTCGCCACGCCGTTTTACGGCACCAACGCGGGCCAGACGGTTTCCGATGGGGTGCTGACGCAGACGCTGAACATTGCGCTGCTGGCGTCGCTGAAAGGTACGCTGGATTGCGTGACCGCGTTCTCTGAGACGGATTTCCGTGCGGATATTGCCAAAGTGGATGTGCCGACGCTGGTGATCCACGGCAGTAATGACCAGGTGGTGCCGTTTGAAGCCACCGGTAAGCTGGTGCACGAGATGATTGCGGGTTCGCAGCTGAAAGTGTATGAGAATGGCCCGCACGGTTTTGCGGTGACGCATCAGGACCAGCTGAATGCGGATCTGCTGGCGTTTTTGCAGGGGAATTAAGGGGGAGTGCGTTTTTCCCCTCACCCTAACCCTCTCCCGCCCGCGGGAGAGGGGACCGATCGAGCGGGGGATTGGCTCTTGAATTAACCTGGGCTGTCTCAGTCCTTCATGTGGCAGCGTTTCCCTCTCCCGGTGGTAGAGGGGACCGATCGAGCGGGGCATTGGATCTTGAATTAACCTGGGCTGTCTCAGTCCTGCATATGGCAGCGTTCCTGCATATGGCAGCGTTTCCCTCTCCCGGTGGGAGTGTACAGTCCGGGGACATCGTGAACACTTGTTCGGGGACATGGTAGACACTTACAACTTAGGCATAAGAACCCGTTTATGGAGTCGCTTATGCCCTGGGATGCGAGAGATACCATGTCATTACGTACTGAGTTTGTTCTGTTCGCCTCGCAAGACGGGGCGAACATCCGCGAGCTGTGCCGCCGCTACGGCATATCTCCCGCCACCGGCTACAAGTGGCTTCGCCGCTGGGAGGAGGAAGGACCGTCCGGCCTTCAGGACCGCTCCCGCGCGCCCCGTCACTCACCCAGCCGCTCATCTGACGACATCACTGACCTTCTGCGTATGGCGCACGAGCTTCATCAGCACTGGGGGGCCCGCAAGATTAAGCGCTGGCTCGAAGACCGCGGGCACCGCATGCCGGCCTTCAGCACCGTCCACAACCTGATGGCCCGCCACGGCCTGCTGCCGGGCGCAGCGCCGGACGTCCCGGCCACCGGCCGGTTTGAGCATACGGCCCCGAACCGGCTCTGGCAGATGGATTTTAAGGGCCACTTTCCCTTTGGCGGCGGCCGCTGCCACCCGCTTACCCTGCTGGACGACCACTCCCGGTTCTCGCTGTGCCTGGTACACTGCGCCGACGAACGGCGTGAGACGGTACAGGAGCAGCTGGTCAGCGTCTTTGAGCGCTACGGCCTGCCGGACCGGATGACGATGGACAACGGCTCGCCGTGGGGCGACACCACCGGCACCTGGACGGCAGTGGAGCTGTGGCTGATGCGCCACGGCATCCGGGTGGGACACTCGCGGCCGTATCATCCGCAGACGCAGGGCAAGCTGGAGCGCTTTCACCGCAGCCTGAAGGCGGAAGTGCTGCAGGGGAAGTGGTTCGCGGACAGCGGTGAGCTGCAGCGCGCCTTCGACCACTGGCGGACGGTCTACAATCTCGAGCGCCCGCATGAGGCGCTGGAGATGGCGGTGCCGGCGTCGCGCTATCAGCCCTCATCGCGGCAGTACAGCGGGCGCGTAGCGCCACCGGAATACGACGAGGGCGTGATGGTCAGGAAGGTGGATATCAGCGGGAAGCTGAGCGTAAAAGGACTCAGCCTGAAGGCGGGCAAGGCGTTCAGGGGAGAGCGTGTGGGGCTGAAGGAGACGGGGGAAGACGGTTATTACGAGGTGTGGTGGTACAGCACAAAAGTGGGGGTGATCGACCTGAAGAAAAAGTCGATCACCATGGGTAAAGGATGTTAAAAAGTGTTCACTATGTCCCCGAACACCTGTCTGCCATGTCCCCGGACTGTACAGGGAGAGGGCCAGGGTGAGGGCATCAGGCCGCAGTATCCCGCCTGCTACCACACCCAACCGCATTATCAGTCCGCCAGCAAATGCCCGTACATCGCCAGCAGGCGACGGGTGACGCCGTTGGTCCAGCCGAAGCCGTCCTGCAGCGGATACTCACCGCCGCCACCCGGGCGGGCGCGGTCGCCGCTGATATCGTACTTCTCTACCAGCTTATGGTGCAGCGAATAGAAGTTCTTCACCGTGGTCAGCCAGTTAACCGCAATCTCGGTTGCCAGCGTCTCTTCACCGTAGTTATTCAGTCCGACCACCGCCATCCACTGCAGTGGTGCCCAGCCGTTGGGTTTATCCCACTGCTCGCCGCTCTCCACCATGGAGGTCACCAGGCCGCCCTGCGTTAGCAGCAGCTGGCGCAGCGCCACCGCCTGCAGATGCGCCTGTTCCGGTGAAGCCAGCCCCAGGAACAGCGGTACCACCGCCGCTGCGGTAAAGGCACCAAAGCGTTCACGTCGCCAGTCGTAGTCGCGGTACACGCCTGCGGTGTTGTCCCACAGATAGCGATGAATCGCCTGCTTGCGCGCATCCGCTTTCTTCTGCCACGCCAGGCCGGTGAGTTCTTCGCCCTTCGCGTGCGCCAGCGTCGAGATCATCAGCTCCAGCTTGTAGAGAAACGCATTCAGATCCACCGGAATAAACTGGGTGGTGCGAATGCTGGCCAGACGCTGTGGATCGCGCAACCAGCGCGAGGAGTAATCCCAGCCGGAAGCGGCACCGGCGCGCAGATCGCGATAGACCTCGCTGGCCGGCCGACGCGATTTGCTGGCGGTTTCCACATCTTCCATCCACGACTCATCGCGCGGCGTGTCGCGATCGTCCCAGTAGCGGTTGAGCAGCGAACCATCCGGCATGCGCACCACATGGCGATAGGCCTGGTGCGGCATCAGCTCGCCAGCCCCGTCCATCCAGAACTGATACTCTTTCATCAGCTGGTCAAGATAGCGCTTCGCGCCGCGAATGCCGTCCTCTTCAAACAGCTCGACCATCAGCGCGAACACCGGCGGCTGCGAGCGGCTGAGGTAATAGGTACGGTTGCCATTCGGCACGTGACCGTAGTTATCAATCAGCCAGGCGAAGTTATCCGCCATATGACGCAGCAGATCGTCGCGGCCCGCTTCGGCCAGTCCCAGCATGCTGAAGTAGGAGTCCCAGTAATACGTTTCACCAAAACGCCCGCCGGGCACCACGTAGGGCTTCGGTAGCGGCAGCAGCGACGAATGCGGTAAATGCTGCTGCGGCATTTTGGTTAACACAGGCCACAGATCGTCAATATGTTCCGTCAGGGTTTTATCCGGATTGGAAACATAAAAACTCTCATTGACCTGCGGTAAATAAAAATGCTCGTGGACAAATTTTTCCAGGTCGAACTCCGCCGAGCGTTTGCGGCGGCGATAGCGGATTAAAATATCCAGCGGATCGAATTTAGGCGCGCAGTCCGGAAACGTTTTGCTGTCGGCAAAAATACGTGACGTCTGCACGTGCTCAAACAGCTCCAGATAGCGATCGGCAGGCGTCAGCGCATCAGGCGCAGGCAGGCCTTCGATCAGCTCGGGTTCCGGCTCCGAATCCTGCATACCTTCGCGGATAAACTCGTGAGGATCGTATTGATACCCCAGATCAGCATGGGCTTCGTGTTCTCCGAAAGCTTGACGTTGCTGGTGGTTAGTATTAATAGCGGCCTCCTGAAATTGCCTGGTTGCTCAAAGGACAAATTATAGATCTCTGACCCGATGAGACAACAATGCGAAATATCTATGAACGTAATAAATCTTGTCGATTGATCGACTATTTTAGGCTTTTTTCAGCGAATACAACGTCCTATATTTCAGGAATTGAAAGCAGTGTTTCAGATGAAGCTTTAAATAAATGAACAGATTTATCTGTAAATAAGAAAATCGTCAGTGATGACGGCAAAAAAGCGGGAAGAGGTTGATCATTTGATGGCAAACGAGACGGGGAAAAGAGGGCTTTTCGTCGCCCTCACCCCGGATTTCACCGCAGGTGAGGGCGCTATCAGCGCCTTACTTTGCCAGCGTGGCCTTAATTACCGCGGCGAACGGTGTGGTCGGGCGGCCAATGAGTTTGCTGAGCGTGTGGCTGTCGTCGAACAGGGCGCCCTGAGCGGCACCGGCGTCGGAATCCGCCAGCAGTTCGGCCAGCGGCGCGGGTAAACCGGCTCCGATCAGCGCCGCGCTGAATTCCGCAGGCGGCAGGTTAACGTACTCCACCTGTTCGCCGGACTGGCGGGCGATCTCCGCACTGAATTCTGCCAGCGTATAGCTGTCATCGCCGGCCAGTTCGTACACTTTGCCGGCCTGATCGTCACGACTGATCACCTCTGCCGCCGCGGCAGCATAATCCTCGCGCGCCGCCGACGCGATGCGCCCGTCGCCCGCCGCGCCGATAAAGGCATGATGCGCTAACGCCGGTGCGATGCTGGCCGCATAGTTTTCGCTGTACCAGCCGTTACGCAGCAGGGCATAAGGGATGCCTGAAGCCTGCAGCAACGCTTCGGTGGCGCGGTGTTCGACGCCCAGACCCAGCGGCGAGGTATCAGCATGCAGCAGACTGGTATACGCGATAAATGACACGCCTGCCGCTTTGGCGGCATCAATCACCGCCCGGTGCTGGGCTTCGCGCTGGCCCACTTCGCTGGAGGAGATCAGCAGCACTTTCTGCACGCCGGCAAAGGCGCCCTGCAGCGTCTGTGGCTGGTTGTAATCTGCGGTACGCAGCGCGACGCCGAGCGCCTGCAGGTCCTGCGCCTTTTCCGGTGAACGTACTACCGCGATGATCTCGCTGGCCGGTACTTTCTTCAGCAAGGCATTAATCACTAAACGGCCCAGTTGGCCAGTGGCTCCGGTTATCGCAATCATGGTGTTTTTCCTCAGGTTGAACTGGTATGGAAACAGCCTACGAGATAAACTAACTTTTAGTAAGTACTTACAGATTTGTTAGTTTGAGCGGAGTGATGTAAATGGCTGAAAACCTGAGTGATAAATTTTCCCGTGGTGAATTGCTCAATGTGAACTGCCCGTCACGTGAAGTGTTAAAACGGATTACCAGCCGCTGGAGTGTGCTGGTGTTACTGGCGCTGCGCGCTGAAACGCTGCGCTTCAGCGAACTGCGCCGCCGGATTGGTGGCATCAGTGAACGCATGCTGGCGCAGACGCTGCGCTACATGGAAGAGGATGGCTTCATTGAGCGTATCGCCTATGAAGTGGTGCCGCCGCACGTGGAGTACCGGTTGACGGCGCTGGGCCATGAGGTGGAAGGGCAGGTCATCGGCCTCGCCGACTGGCTGGAAAGCAATGTCCACCGCATCATTAAAGCGCCGCAGACAGCGTGAGTGCCGTCGCGGCGCGCCAGGCTCAGGCGTGCAAATATTTCTCAAACCAGCCGAGTGTGCGACCCCATGCCAGTTCTGCGGCAGCTTTGTCATAGCGTGGCGTTGAGTCGTTGTGAAAGCCGTGATTCACGCCGGGATAAATATACGCTTCATAGGTTTTGTGGCTGGCTTGCAGGGCGGCTTCATAGGCTGGCCAGCCTTCGTTGATGCCTTTATCCAGCGCGGCATAGTGCAGCAGCAGCGGCGCCTGAATGCGCGCCACATCTTCCGCTTTTGGCTGGCGGCCGTAGAACGGCACGGCGCAGGCCAGCTCAGGAAACGCCACTGCCGCCGCATTTGCTACGCCGCCGCCATAACAGAAGCCGGTGATGCCGACCTTGCCGTTCCCCTCGGGATGCTGCATCAGGAAATCGACCGCCGCGAAGAAATCGTTCATCAGTTTGGTCGGGTCGACTTTGGCCTGCATCGCACGGCCCTCTTCATCATTGCCCGGATAGCCGCCCAGCGAACTTAAGCCATCCGGCGCCAGCGCGACATAGCCCGCTTTGGCGACCCGTCTCGCCACGTCTTCAATGTAAGGATTCAGGCCGCGATTCTCGTGTACCACCACCACGGCACCCAACTTGCCGCTGGCGTGAGTCGGGCGCACCCGATAAGCGCGTACCTCGCCATGTCCCTGGGGCGACGGGTAGTGAATGTATTCGGCGTTGATATCAGGGTCGGTAAACGACACCTGCTCTGCCAGCGCATAATTGGGGCTCATGGCGCTGAGCAGGGTGGCTCCGGTCATGCCGGCGATGGTGAACTTCGCGGCCAGCGAGAGAAACTCGCGCTTGCTGATGCGACCGTGCGCATAGTAGTCATAAAGCTCAAGCAGTTCCTGGGGAAAATCCTGGGCGGTAAGACGGGTCATAACCTCTCCTTCGCTGATTAACCGGACTGTGCTGCTTTAACAAAGCACAGCCTGACGCCGCTGGCAAATGCCATGCCCCAGCGGGTTAATGCGCGATGGCTCACAGAATGTCACCGAAAGGCAGCAAATTAATTTCTTTTTGGTCTATAAAAATTATCTTTTAATTAACAAACTTTCTTTCTGGCGACTGTGCAGGAAATTTTACAGCGTAACGTAACGGTGCGGTCCTCTGCCGTTTTGTCTTGCTCAGTAATTAACAGATAAATTAGCCAGTTACCAGATTAACGCCTTTTCCTCTCGCTCTGCTTAATAACAAGATTGTCACAATAAATCACGGGCTTTAACCTTAACTTAGTGATTTTAAACAAGTAGTTTCTGGTGAAAACAATGATCGAAATCAAAAAATACTGTTATAGTTTTAGCCATTCCCACTGTTTCTTTTTGTTCTCGCCGCTTGCCTTACAATTGGCGTGAATCTCTTCCGACGTCACGAAATAATAATTTTGTGCGTCAAACTTGTTAATTATAAGTAAAAATTCGGTGCAATCTTGTGGCAAAGAGGTAAGCAATGTTTGGATTAGATGCCTTCCACCTGGCCAGGATTCAGTTCGCCTTTACTGTTTCCTTCCATATTATTTTCCCGGCCATCACCATCGGTCTCGCCAGTTTCCTGGCGGTGCTCGAAGGCATGTGGCTGAAAACCCGTAACGAGACCTATCGCGATCTCTACCACTTCTGGTCCAAAGTCTTTGCCGTTAACTTCGGTATGGGCGTGGTGTCCGGGCTGGTGATGGCGTATCAGTTTGGTACCAACTGGAGTGGCTTCTCGCAGTTTGCCGGCAGTATTACCGGTCCGCTGCTGACGTATGAAGTGCTCACCGCCTTCTTCCTTGAAGCGGGCTTCCTCGGCGTGATGCTGTTTGGCTGGAACCGTGTTGGACCGGGCCTGCACTTCTTTGCCACCTGCATGGTTGCGCTCGGCACTATCATCTCGACCTTCTGGATCCTCGCGTCCAACAGCTGGATGCATACCCCGCAGGGCTACATCATAGAGAATGGCATCGTGGTGCCGCAGGACTGGTTTAAGATTGTCTTCAACCCGTCGTTCCCGTACCGCCTGTTCCATATGTCGGTGGCGGCCTTCCTCGCCAGCGCCTTCTTTGTTGGCGCGTCTGGCGCGTGGCATCTGCTGCGCGGTAACGATAACCCGGCAATCCGCAAAATGTTCTCCATGGCACTGTGGATGGCACTGATCGTTGCGCCGATTCAGGCGATGATCGGCGATGCGCACGGCCTGAATACCCTTGAGCATCAGCCAGCAAAAATTGCGGCGATTGAAGGCCACTGGGAAAACCCGCCGGGGGAAGCGACGCCGCTGATTCTGTTCGGTATTCCGGATATGGATGAAGAGCGCACCAAATATGCGCTGGAAGTGCCGTACCTTGGCAGCCTGATTTTGACCCACAGCCTGGACAAACAGGTCCCGGCGCTGAAGAGCTTCCCGAAAGAGGACCGCCCGAATTCGCTGGTGATTTTCTGGTCGTTCCGCGTCATGGTGGCCATGGGCCTGCTGATGATCACCCTCGGCGTGCTGAGCCTATGGCTGCGTTACAAAAAGCGGCTGTATAACTCCCGGCCGTTCCTGTGGTTCGCCCTGCTGATGGGGCCGTCCGGCCTGATCGCCATTCTTGCCGGCTGGTTTACCACGGAAATTGGTCGTCAGCCATGGGTGGTGTACGGCGTGCAGCGCACCATTGATGCGGTGTCGGCGCACGGTGATTTGCATATGAGCATCAGCCTGCTGGCCTTCATCCTCGTCTATTCGTCGGTGTTTGGTGTCGGCTACGTTTACATGATGCGTCTGATCAAGAAAGGTCCGCTGACCGGCGAGGGCAAAGATGTGCGCCACGGTGGTCCGGGGCAGGATAAAACACCTGCGCGTCCGCTTTCTGCGGCCCATGAGAGTCTGAACGAACCGCAGGAGGGTAAATAAATGATCGATTTCTCCATTATCTGGTTCGCCATTATCGTGTTCGCCACCCTGATGTATATCGTGATGGATGGCTTCGATCTTGGCATCGGTATCCTGTTCCCGTTCAATAAAGATGCGGTTGAGCGCGACATGATGGTGAATACCGTTGCGCCGGTGTGGGATGGTAACGAAACCTGGCTGGTGCTGGGCGGTGCCGGTCTGTACGGTGCGTTCCCGCTGGCCTATTCGGTGATTGCCGATGCGCTGGCCATTCCGCTCACCGCGATGCTGATTGGCCTGATTTTCCGTGGCGTGGCGTTTGAGTTCCGCTTCAAGGCCACGGAAGAACACCGCGCGTTCTGGGATAAATCATTTATCGCCGGTTCACTGCTGGCGACCTTCAGTCAGGGCGTTGCGGTCGGTGCGATTATCGACGGCTTCCCGGTGAAAGGGCGCGAGTTTGCTGGCTCGGCGATGGACTGGCTGGCGCCGTTCCCGCTGTTCTGCGGCGTCGGTCTGGTGGTGGCATATGCGCTGCTGGGCTGTACCTGGCTGATCATGAAAACCGAACATGAGCTGCACCGTAAGATGTCCGCGCTGGCGACACCGCTGGTGATCGCGCTGCTGCTGATTGTCGGCATCATCAGCCTGTGGACGCCGTTCACCCACGATGCGATTGCGCACCGCTGGTTCAGCCGTCCTAACCTGTTCTGGTTCCTGCCGGTACCGGTGCTGGTGCTGCTGTGTTCGTGGGGAATCGTGCGCGCCATCAAGCGTGAGGCGCACTACTCGCCGTTCCTGCTGACGCTGGCGCTGGTGTTTCTCGGCTTCTCCGGCCTCGGTATTAGCGTGTGGCCGCACATTATTCCGCCGTCGATCACCATCTGGGACGCCGCGTCACCGCCGCAGAGTCAGGCCTTTATGCTGGTCGGTAGCTTACTGATTATTCCGGTGATTCTGGGTTACACCTTCTGGAGTTACTACGTGTTCCGCGGAAAAATCAAAGCCGACGAAGGATACCACTGAGATGCAAACCGAGGTCAGCAATATGAGCAACCCCACTGAAACGAAAGCCCCCTGGTGGAAGCGCGTGCTGTGGTTAGTAATCATCTACGGCGCAAGCGTGCTGGCACTGGGCGTGGTGGCATCACTGTTTCGTATGATGATGACGGCAGCGGGCATGCGTTCGCACTGAGTGGTCGATGAGGGCAGGCACGCCTGCCCGGTATTATCGGTCGCCCTCAATGGCGACCTGACAAGGTGATGCACGATTTTCACAGGGTGCGCAGGCAAATCACTGCTCAATGATGCGATGCCGTTAAGACGATAAAAGGTTAGTTACCTAAGCAATTAATGCTTTTCGCGTCTCGCTGTCTTTACTCTTCCTTACGTTATCCATACGATTTTGTTATATTTATGTGACGGATTACGCAAAAGCACCGCCTTTCCCAACCCATTCAATTAAAAAAAATGCTCAGCCTGAATCTGAAAAAACAGTACATCAACGATCTGGTGGACTGGATCGAGGCCAATCTGACCGACGAGCTCAACATCGATCTGATTACCCTGAAATCCGGTTACTCCAAGTGGCACATGCAGCGCATGTTCAAAGAGATGACCGGCCAGACGCTGGCCTCGTACACGCGCAAACGTCGCCTGACGCTCGCTGCCATGGCGCTGCGCCTGACCAGCATGCCGCTTATCGATATCGCCGTGCGGTTTGGCTTTGATAATCAGCAAAATTTTACCCGGGTGTTCAAAAGCCACTTCGCCATGACGCCGGGTGCTTACCGCCGCATTCCTGAGATGCAGATGAAAGACTTCCACAGCCGCATCTCAACTCAGCGGCAGTGGGTGAGTGCGCGCCTGGCAGAGAAGCCGGAGCTGAAGTTGTGCGGAGAAGTGATCGAGTGGGAGTGCCGCTTCGGCGAATACATTGACCACCACAATCACGTGGTGGCGCAGCATACGCGTGATTTCATCGCCTTCGCCGGCCAGCACGTGCAGCGTGGCTGGCTGGGTTTTCAGTTCAGCCCGGGGGTTAACTCCAGCGATCAGCAGCATATCAGCCTGTTTCAGGCGCTGGAGAGCCAGTACGCCGACGTGCTGACCGGCAATGTACAGAACTGGACCGGTGAAAGCGGACTGTATGCGGAGATTGACTGGCACGGCGCGCCGGAAGAGATCAATGCGTTCACCGCAGAGGTGTACTACAACCATCTGCCTGCGCTCGGCGTGGCGCGGCGGCCGGGCAAGGACCTGATTAAGCTCGATCTCCGCTACAGCACGCCGGATCTGCTGCAGGGCACCTTTTACATTCCGGTCAAAGTCGGATAATGCATAAATCGTGCGGTAAACTGTGATAAACCGCACGATTTTATAAATTCCTGCGCCTGAGTGGCGTAAAATCCTTCACTGAAACCTGACTGACCGTGGAAAACACTGTTTGCTACCTCTCAGGCTGGATTATCACCTGCATGCCTGGTCCATTCCGGACCGTTATAGTGAAAAGACAAAAAATTATGCGACTTCTACCGTTGTTACTTTCAACAGCGCTTGTGGCGTTTTCCGCGCTGGCAAGTGCCCAGATGGCTGAGCCTTTCTCACCGCCAGGCGGCCTGCATCCGCATCAGCCGCATTGCGCCCAGCACGAGATTGCCGGCGACAATGCGCTGCCCCAGCAGCATAGCGATGACGTGACGCTGCTGACCTGCACCAACCATCAGGCCTGATGGCGCGCCTGGCTTCCTTCACGCCGGTTAAGTAAAGAATCTGCCAGCCGCTCAATTCCGTCGCGGCGCGATTTATCGTGCCCGCGCACCCCTTCATTTCCCGTTTTAAGCCTTTGCTCGGAAATTCCGAGTAATAAACGAGACATAAGCTGCTTTTAACGAGGTGTCTCAGCCGCTAAACTTCTCCACCAAATGTCTCTGCTCAGGAGGAGTTGTGAACAAACCCCGTAGTATTCGAAGCTTGCTGAAAAGCTTTATCGAAAGTGACGCCAGTAACGGCATGGTGCTGATTCTGGCGGCCGTGGCGGCGATGGTGCTGGCCAATAATGCTGCCACCGCGCAGGGCTATCAAAACCTGCTGGCGGAGCCGGTACAAATTCGCTTCGGCGCGCTGGATATCAGCAAAAATCTGCTGTTGTGGATTAATGATGCGCTAATGGCGCTGTTCTTTTTGCTGATTGGCCTCGAAGTGAAGCGCGAGCTGATCAGCGGCGAGCTGGCCAGCCGCGATCGTGCCATCTTCCCGGTGATTGCAGCGCTGGGTGGGATGGTCGCACCGGCGCTCATCTTCCTTCTGTTCAACCACGATAACGACATTGCCCGCAACGGCTGGGCCATCCCGACCGCCACCGACATCGCCTTTGCACTCGGCGTGCTGGCGCTGCTTGGCAGTCGCGTACCGGCGGCGCTGAAAGTGTTCCTGATGGCGCTGGCGATCATTGACGATCTCGGTGCCATCGTGATTATTGCGCTGTTCTACACCAGCGATCTGTCGGTGCTGTCGCTGAGCGTGGCAGCCGGTGCCATCGTGCTGCTGGCAATCCTCAATCGCTGCGGCGTACGCAACATCGCGGTGTATATGCTGGTGGGCGTGGTGCTGTGGACCGCGGTGCTGAAGTCCGGCGTGCATGCCACGCTGGCGGGCGTCGTGGTGGGCTTCTTTGTGCCGCTGGAGGAAAAAGAGGGACACTCACCGGCTGAGCACCTGGCGCACGGGCTGATGCCGTGGGTGAACTGGCTGATCCTGCCGCTGTTCGCGTTCGCCAACGCCGGCATCTCGCTCAGCGGCATCACCTTTGGCGATGTGCTGTCGCCGGAGCCGCTTGGCATTATCCTCGGTCTGCTGATTGGTAAACCGTTAGGTATCACGCTGTTCTGCTGGCTGGCGGTGAAGCTGCGGCTGGCGGCGTTGCCGGGCAGCACCACCATTCGCGACATTATGGCAATCGGCGTGCTGTGCGGTATCGGCTTTACCATGTCGATCTTCATCAGCTCGCTGGCGTTTGACGCCGCGCATGAACAGCTGGTGACGTTCTCGAAGCTGGGCATTCTTAGCGGTTCACTGCTGTCGGCGGTGATAGGTTATACGCTGCTGCGCATCAAACTGCGCTAATAAGGAGAGGCGCAAGCCTCCTTTATGGTATGAATCAGCTCAATTTTAATCATCTCTACTACTTCTGGCAGGTGTGCAAAACCGGTTCGGTGGTGCGCGCCGCTGAAGTGCTGTGCCTCACGCCGCAGACCGTAACCGGCCAGATCAAAGCGCTGGAAGAGCAGCTGAATGGCGTGCTGTTTCGCCGTCAGGGGCGCGGCCTGGTGCCCACCGAGCTGGGGCAGCTGGTGTTCCGCTATGCCGATCGCATGTTTATGCTCAGCCAGGAAATGCTCGATATCGTTAACTACCGCAAGGAGTCGCATCTGCTGTTTGATGTTGGCGTGGCGGATGCGCTGTCAAAACAGCTGGTGAGCAAGGTGCTGGAAACGGTGGTGATGGCCGGCGAGAAAATTCAGCTGCGCTGCTTTGAATCAACGCATGAAATGCTGCTGGAGCAGCTCAGCCAGCATAAGCTGGATATGATCCTCTCCGACTGCCCGATAGATTCAACCCAGCAGGCCGGGCTGTTTTCGGTCAAGCTCGGCGAATGTCCGGTTAGCTTCTGGTGTAATGCGCCACTGCCTGAGCTGCCGTTTCCGGCCTGTCTGGAGCAGCGGCGCCTGCTGTTGCCCGGCCGGCGTTCGATGCTGGGGCGCAAGCTGCTGAACTGGATCCACAGCCAGGGGTTACAGGTTGAGATTCTCGGTGAATTTGATGATGCGGCGCTGATGAAGGCGTTTGGCGCGCAGAACAATGCGATCTTTGTCGCACCGACGCTGTACGGGGATGACGTCTATCGTGACGATAGCGTGCGCGAGATCGGCAGGCTGGAGACGGTGATGGAGGAGTATCACGTTATTTTTGCCGGGCGCATGATTCAGCATCCGGCGGTGCAGCGCATTTGCCATCGCGACTTCAGCGCGCTGTTCAGCCACGGATCGCAGGCATAAAAAAACCGGCGAAGCGCCGGTTCTTTTAACAAAGCGATAAACAGACGGCGATTAAGCCAGTTTGTTGATCTGAGCAGTCAGGTTTGCTTTATGACGTGCAGCTTTGTTTTTGTGGATCAGACCTTTAGCAGCCTGACGGTCCACGATTGGTTGCATTTCGTTGAATGCGTTCTGCGCAGCAGCTTTGTCGCCGGTTGCGATAGCCGCGTATACTTTCTTGATGAAAGTACGCATCATAGAACGATTGCTCGCGTTATGCTTGCGACGTTTCTCAGATGTTACGGCGCGTTTCTTAGCTGATTTGATATTAGCCAAGGTCCAACTCCCAAATGTGTTCTATATGGACAAATCAAAGGCCGAGGACTATGCCTTTTGCGCCTTCTTTTGTCAATGGATTTGTGCAATAAAGCGTCGTTTTAACCACGACACCCGCTTACGTAATTGATGGCGCAAGATTCTACCAGCAACACCGCTCTGAATACAGTATTTCGCAACAAAATTGTTGTGATGGGGCCGGAGCCGCCAGCCAGCGGGCGCCTGACGCTGAATCAGGCGCAGGAAAGGCACGCAGACGGGTTAACCTGAACGCTATTCAAGGGTATAATCCGCCGATTTCCACCGGTTTGAGTCAGCCATGAAGTTTATCCGCGGTATTTACAATCTGAAAGAGCAGCATCGCGGCTGCGTCCTGACCATTGGTAATTTTGACGGCGTGCATCGCGGCCACCAGGCGCTGATGGCGGAGTTAATTGCCGAAGGACGTAAACGCAACCTGCCGGTGGTGGTGATGCTGTTTGAGCCACAGCCGCTGGAGCTGTTTGCCGGCGACAAAGCGCCGGCGCGCCTGACGCGTCTGCGTGAAAAGCTCAAATATCTCGCACTGGCCGGCGTTGATGCCGTGGTGTGCGTGCGCTTCGATCGCCGTTTTGCGGCACACTCAGCACAAAGCTTTATCAGCGAACTGCTGGTCGACAAGCTCAATGTGAAATTCCTCGCAGTGGGGGATGATTTCCGGTTTGGCGCTGGTCGCCAGGGGGATTTCCTGTTATTACAGAAAGCCGGTGCGGAGTATGGCTTTGAGGTCATCAGCACCCAGACCTATTGTGATGGCGGCAAACGTATCAGCAGTACGGCGGTACGTCAGGCGCTGGCGCAGGACGATTTTGCTCAGGCGCAGCAGCTGCTCGGTCATCCGTTCAGTATTTCTGGCCGCGTGGTGCACGGTGATGCACTGGGACGCACCATTGGATTCCCGACCGCCAATCTCCCGCTTCGTCGCACCGTGACGCCGGTAAAAGGTGTCTTTGCGGTAGAAGTGCTGGGGCTGGGCGAGCAGCCGATTCCCGGCGTGGCAAACATTGGTACGCGCCCGACGGTAAAAGGTCTGCGTCAGCAGCTTGAAGTTCACCTGCTCGACACACATATGAATCTTTATGGGCGCCACATTGAGGTGGTGCTGAAGCAGAAGATTCGCGACGAACAGCGTTTCGCTTCGCTGGACGCGCTGAAAGAACAAATTGCGAAAGATGTGGTGACGGCCCGCCAATTTTTTGGGCTAAAAACACCGGTTTAATGACCGAAATACGGAACCGAGAATCTGATGAGTGACTATAAATCTACCCTGAATTTGCCGGAAACGGGGTTCCCGATGCGTGGCGATCTGGCCAAACGCGAACCGGGAATGCTGCAACGTTGGTATGATGACAACCTGTACGGCATCATCCGCGCAGCCAAAAAAGGGAAAAAAACCTTTATCCTGCATGATGGCCCTCCGTATGCGAACGGCAGCATTCATATTGGTCACTCAGTTAACAAGATTCTGAAAGATATTATCGTTAAGTCGAAAGGCATGGCGGGCTTTGACTCGCCGTATGTTCCCGGCTGGGACTGCCACGGCTTACCGATTGAGCACAAAGTTGAGCAGATGATTGGCAAGCCGGGCGAGAAAGTCAGCGCAGCTGAATTCCGCGCAGCCTGCCGCAACTACGCGGCGGAGCAGGTTGAAGGCCAGAAGAAGGACTTCATCCGCCTTGGCGTGCTCGGCGACTGGGATCGTCCTTATCTGACCATGAATTTCCAGACCGAAGCCAACATCATTCGCGCGCTGGGCAAGATCATCGGTAATGGCCATCTGCACAAAGGCGCCAAGCCGGTGCACTGGTGCATGGACTGCCGTTCCGCGCTGGCGGAAGCGGAAGTGGAGTATTACGACAAAACCTCACCTTCTATCGACGTGATGTTTAACGCGCTGGACGCCGATGCGGTACGCGCGAAGTTTGGCGTTGCGGCGTCAGAAGGCCCGGTTTCACTGGTTATCTGGACCACCACGCCGTGGACCATGCCGGCAAACCGCGCCATCTCGCTGCATCCGGAATTCGACTACCAGCTGGTGCAGATTGCCGGCCGCAGCCTGATCCTCGCGAAAGATCTGGTGGAATCGGTGCTGAAACGCGCGGGCATCAGCGAGTGGCAGGTGCTGGGCGAGTGCAAAGGCGCCGCGCTGGAGCTGCAGCTGTTCCAGCATCCGTTCCTCGAGCAGATCCAGTCGAAAGTGGTGCTGGGCGAGCACGTCACGCTGGACGCCGGTACCGGTGCGGTGCACACCGCGCCAGGCCACGGTCCGGATGACTATGTGATCGGCCAGAAGTACGGCATCGAAACCGCTAACCCGGTCGGACCGGACGGCGCGTATCTGCCGGGCACCTATCCAACCCTGGATGGCGTTAACGTATTTAAAGCCAACGACATGATCGTTGCGCTGCTGCAGGAGAAAGGCGCGCTGCTGCACGTGGAAAAACTGCTGCACAGCTATCCGCACTGCTGGCGTCATAAAACGCCGATCATCTTCCGTGCTACGCCGCAGTGGTTTATCAGTATGGATCAGAAAGGCCTGCGTGCGCAGTCGCTGAAAGAGATCAAAGGCGTGCAGTGGATCCCGGACTGGGGCCAGGCGCGTATCGAAGCGATGGTCGCTAACCGTCCGGACTGGTGCATCTCGCGTCAGCGCACCTGGGGCGTGCCGATGGCGCTGTTCGTCCATAAAGAGAGCGAGCAGCTGCACCCGGATACGCTGGAGCTGATGGAGAAAGTGGCGCAGCGCGTCGAGCAGGACGGTATTCAGGCGTGGTGGGATCTCGATCCGCGCGATCTGATGGGCGATGACGCCGATCACTACGTCAAAGTGCCGGATACCCTCGACGTCTGGTTTGACTCCGGATCGACCAGCTTCTCGGTAGTGGATGCGCGTCCAGAATTTGACGGGCACGCACCGGATATGTATCTGGAAGGCTCGGATCAGCATCGCGGCTGGTTCATGTCGTCGCTGATGATCTCCACGGCGATGAAAGGCAAAGCGCCTTACCGTCAGGTACTGACCCACGGCTTCACCGTCGACGGTCAGGGCCGCAAAATGTCGAAATCCATCGGCAACACCGTGGCACCGCAGGACGTGATGGATAAGCTGGGTGCGGATATTCTGCGTCTGTGGGTGGCTTCAACCGACTACTCCGGTGAGATGGCGGTATCTGACGAAATCCTGAAACGGGCCGCCGACAGCTATCGCCGTATCCGTAACACCGCGCGCTTCCTGCTGGCGAACCTTGCTGGCTTCAACCCGGCGACCGACTGCGTCAGCCCGGAAGAAATGGTAGTGGTGGATCGCTGGGCCGTAGGCCGTGCGCTGGCGGCACAGCAGGACATCGTGCAGTCGTACGAGAACTACGATTTCCACGAAGTGGTGCAGCGTCTGATGCACTTCTGCTCCATCGAGATGGGCTCGTTCTATCTCGACGTGATCAAAGATCGTCAGTACACCGCGAAGGGCGACAGCCTGGCGCGTCGCAGCTGCCAGACCGCGCTGTGGCATATCGCTGAAGCGCTGGTGCGCTGGATGGCGCCGATCATGTCGTTCACCGCGGATGAGATCTGGGGCTATCTGCCTGGTGAGCGTCCACAGTACGTGTTCACCGAAGAGTGGTATCAGGGCCTGTTTGGTCTGGCGCAGGATGAAGCGCTGAACGATGCGTACTGGGCAGAGCTGCTGAAAGTGCGCGGTGAAGTGAATAAGGTGATCGAGCAGGCGCGCAGCGACAAGCGCATCGGCGGCGCACTCGAAGCCACCGTCACGCTGTACGCCGATCCGGAACTGGCAGCGAAGCTGCAGGCGCTGGGCGATGAGCTGCGTTTCGTGCTGCTGACTTCGGGCGCGACCGTGGCGGATTACGTGACGGCCAGCGACGAAGCGCAGCAGAGCGAGCTGTTAAAAGGTCTGAAAATCGCGCTGCATAAAGCAGAAGGCGAGAAATGTCCGCGCTGCTGGCATTACACTACTGACGTCGGCCAGAATCCGGAGCATGCTGCGGTGTGTGGACGTTGCTACACCAACGTAGCCGGAAACGGTGAAGTGCGGAAATTTGCCTGATGAGTAAACTGTGCTCAACCGGACTGCGCTGGGTATGGCTGGTGCTGGTGGTGATCGTGGTCGATTTTGCCAGCAAGCAGTGGGTCATGAACAACATGATGCTGCATGAAACTCAGCCGCTGATGCCGTTCCTGAACCTGTTCTACGCGCACAACTATGGCGCGGCGTTCAGCTTCCTGGCAGACAAAGGCGGCTGGCAGCGCTGGTTCTTTGCCGGTATCGCCATCGCCATTGTGGTGTCGCTGCTGGTAATGATGTATCGCAATCGCGCCAGCAATAAATTAACCAACATTGCCTACGCGCTGATTATTGGCGGGGCGCTGGGTAACCTGTTTGATCGTGCCTGGCACGGCTTTGTGGTCGACTTTATCGACTTCTATGTCGGTGACTGGCACTTCGCCACCTTTAACATTGCCGACTGCGGAATCTGCATCGGTGCGGCGCTGGTGGTGCTGGAGGGCTTTCTCAGCCCGAAAGGCAAACAGGTCACGAATAAATAAGGGTAACAGATGACAGACATCGTTCAGCGCGACAGCGCGCTGCTGGTGCATTTTACACTGAAGCTGGAGGATGGCTCGACGGCTGAATCCACGCGCGCCAACGGCAAGCCTGCGCTGTTCCGTCTGGGAGATGGCAGCCTGTCGGCGGCGCTGGAGCAGGAGCTGGTCGGGCGTAAAGTGGGCGATCAGCACGCCTTTACGCTGGAGCCGGAAGACGCCTTTGGCGCTGCCAGCCCGGATCTGATCCAGTACTTCTCGCGCCGTGATTTCATCGACGCGGGCGAGCCGGAAGTCGGTGCCATCATGCTGTTCAGCGGCATGGGCGGTAGCGAAATGCCGGGCGTGATTCGTGAAATTTCCGGTGACTCGATTACCGTCGATTTCAACCATCCGCTGGCGGGTCAGCGCATTAAATTCGAGATTGAAGTGCTGGAGATCGATCCGGTGCTGGAGGCCAGCGATGCAAATCCTGTTAGCTAACCCACGCGGTTTCTGTGCAGGCGTCGACCGCGCCATCAGCATTGTCGAGCGGGCGCTGGAGATGTATGGCGCGCCAATCTACGTGCGTCATGAAGTGGTGCATAACCGCTATGTGGTCAGCAGTCTGCGCGAGCGCGGTGCGATCTTCATTGAAGAGATCAGTGAAGTACCGGACAACGCCATCCTGATTTTCTCGGCACACGGCGTTTCCCAGGCGGTACGCGCCGAAGCGAAAGCGCGCAGCCTCACCATGCTGTTTGACGCCACCTGTCCGCTGGTGACCAAGGTGCATATGGAAGTGGCACGTGCCAGCCGTAAAGGCGTGGAAGCGATCCTCATCGGCCACGCCGGCCATCCGGAAGTGGAAGGCACCATGGGTCAGTACAGCAACCCGAACGGCGGTATGTATCTGGTGGAGTCGCCAGAGGATGTGTTTAAGCTGCAGGTAAAAGATGAAAACAACCTGTGCTTTATGACGCAGACCACGCTGTCGGTGGATGATACCTCGGACGTGATCGATGCGCTGCGTCAGCGCTTCCCGGCAATCATCGGACCGCGTAAGGATGATATCTGCTACGCCACCACCAACCGCCAGGAAGCGGTGCGCGTGCTGGCGCAGGATGCGGAGGTGGTTCTGGTGGTGGGCTCGAAAAACTCCTCCAACTCGAATCGTCTGGCGGAGCTGGCGCAGCGTGCCGGCAAGCTGGCGAAGCTGATTGATTCTGCGGATGATATTCAGGAAGAGTGGGTCAAAGGTGTGCAGTGTATCGGCGTTACCGCCGGCGCTTCAGCTCCGGATATTCTGGTGCAGCAGGTGATTCAGCGCCTGCGTGAGCTGGGCGGCGAAGCGGCGATCGAGCTGATTGGCCGTGAAGAGAATATCGTGTTTGAAGTGCCGAAAGAGCTGCGCGTCGACGTACGCAACGTGCAGTAAGCACTTCAATTTGCTGACAGAAACAGGCCGACAATGTTCGGCCTTTTCTTTATCCTTTGTCACCTCAGCCGTGACTTCCAGCGGGCGGGATTGCTTTTACTGATAATCTATCGCGGCTGGCCTAAAATTCTTATTATCCCGTTATTATTGTGGCGTGACTGTTATCTGACCGTTAACCTGTTTACGCTTTGCATGCATAGTTTTGTATCAGGAATGAATAAATATGAGTGAAATCCGCATTGCTATTGTTGGTGCGCCGGGTCGCATGGGACGCAATCTGATTCAGGCCGCACAGCAGGCGGAAGGCGTGGTGTTAGGCGCGGCGCTGGCGCGCAGCGGTTCCTCGCTGCTGGGGGCGGATGCCGGTGAACTGGCGGGAATCGGCAAAACCGGCGTACGGGTGACCGACGATCTGCTGCAGGTGGTGAATGATTTCGATGTGCTGATCGATTTCACCCGTCCGGAAGGCACGCTGGAATATCTGGCGTTCTGCCGTCAGCATCAAAAAGCGATGGTGATTGGCACCACCGGTTTTGATGAAGCCGGTAAGGCAGCCATCCGTGAAGCGGCTGAAGAGATTGGCATCGTGTTTGCCGCGAACTTCAGCGTCGGCGTCAATCTGGTGCTTAACCTGTTACAGCAGGCGGCGAAAGTGATGGGCGACTATGCGGATATCGAGATTGTGGAAGCACATCACCGCCACAAAGTGGATGCGCCATCAGGTACGGCGCTGGCGATGGGAGAGGCGATTGCCGACGCCATGCACTGGAAGCTGGATGAGCACGCGGTTTACGCGCGCGAAGGCCATACCGGCGAGCGCAAGGCGCAAACCATCGGCTTTGCCACCGTGCGCGCGGGCGATATTGTCGGTGAGCACACCGCGATGTTTGCGGATATCGGCGAGCGCGTAGAGATTACGCACAAGGCTTCCAGCCGCATGACCTTCGCCAATGGGGCCGTTAAAGCCGCCGCATGGTTGAAAGATAAAAAATCCGGCCTTTATGATATGCGTGATGTGCTGGATTTATCGATGTTGTGAGTGTTGTGAACCATCGTGATGTGGTTATTTCAATCGGTAAGATATTGATTGAACAGGGCAATGTTTTCATTGCCCTTTATTTTGTCTGTAAAATGGCGATCTGATTGTTATTTTTGTTTTTGGTTCTTATTTTTATGATTTATCTGCGCGTTTTCTCGTGTCAGATGGCTTTTTTTGACCATTTGGTCAAAAATTTACGCAGTCAGCCGGTGTTTT
This sequence comes from Pantoea sp. SGAir0418, assembly GCF_043529865.1. NCBI lineage: Bacteria > Pseudomonadati > Pseudomonadota > Gammaproteobacteria > Enterobacterales > Erwiniaceae > Pantoea > Pantoea sp. SGAir0418. Next base: position 3,321,424 of record NZ_CP027911.1, on the reverse strand, counting down.
GCCATTAATTGCGTCAGGCAACCGATTATTTATCGGAGATCTCTCACTATTTTGTCGCCTTGCTTCACTTTTAACATTCAGTAGCCCGAAATATACAAAAAAATAACCACTCAGGGTAGACAATCACCAGGTCGATCATTAGAATGCGCGCAATTTGCCAAAAATCGAGCGGTCAGGCGGTTTTTGCATTGATTCAGCGCATCATTTTGAATTAATATGCAGATATTGTGACTGTTTATTCCCTGGAGGATGTTTTGATTAAGTCAGCGCTCTTGGTTCTGGAAGACGGAACCCAATTCCACGGTCGGGCCATCGGGGCAACGGGATCGGCAGTGGGGGAGGTCGTTTTCAATACGTCAATGACCGGTTATCAAGAAATCCTCACTGATCCTTCCTATTCCCGCCAGATCGTCACCCTCACTTATCCTCATATCGGCAACGTTGGTGCCAATGCCGCCGATGAAGAATCCAGTCAAATCCATGCTCAGGGCCTCGTCATCCGCGATCTGCCGCTGATTACCAGCAACTTCCGTAGCGAAGAGAGCCTGTCAGCCTATCTGCAGCGCAACAATATTGTCGGTATCGCCGATATCGATACGCGCAAACTGACGCGCCTGCTGCGTGAGAAAGGGGCGCTGAACGGCTGCATCATCGCTGGCGACAGCCCGGATGCGGCGCTGGCGCTGCAGAAAGCCCAGGCGTTTCCGGGCCTGAAAGGCATGGACCTGGCGAAAGAAGTGACTACGGCGGAAACCTACGCATGGCAGCAAGGGAGCTGGGCGCTGAAAGGCGGCCTGCCCGAGCAGCAAAGCGCTGACGCGCTGCCGTTCCACGTGGTGGCTTATGACTACGGCGCCAAGCGCAACATCCTGCGCATGCTGGTGGATCGCGGCTGTCGCCTGACGGTTGTCCCGGCGCAAACGCCGGCTGATGAAGTGCTGGCGCTGAATCCGGACGGGATTTTCCTGTCGAATGGCCCTGGCGACCCGGAGCCGTGCGACTACGCCATCAGCGCGATTCAGGCTTTCCTGAAAACTGACATTCCGGTGTTTGGTATCTGCCTTGGCCATCAGCTGCTGGCGCTGGCCAGCGGTGCGAAAACCGTGAAGATGAAGCTTGGCCATCACGGTGGCAACCATCCGGTGAAAGACCTCGATAACAACACCGTGATGATCACCGCGCAGAACCACGGTTTTGCCGTCGATGAAACCAACCTGCCGGCTAACCTGCGTGTGACCCATGTTTCCCTGTTTGACCAGACCGTACAGGGCATTCACCGCACCGACAAACCGGCGTTCAGCTTCCAGGGACATCCGGAAGCCAGCCCAGGCCCGCACGATGCGGCGCCGCTGTTCGATCACTTTATCGAACTGATCGAAGCTTACCGTTCTAACGCGAAGTAATCAGGAGCCCACGATGCCAAAACGTACTGACATAAAATCTATCCTGATCCTTGGCGCTGGCCCGATTGTGATTGGCCAGGCATGTGAATTCGACTATTCAGGTGCGCAGGCGTGTAAAGCGCTGCGTGAAGAGGGATACCGCGTCATTCTGGTGAACTCTAACCCGGCCACCATCATGACTGACCCGGAAATGGCGGATGCGACCTACATCGAGCCTATCCACTGGGAAGTGGTGCGTAAAATCATTGAAAAAGAGCGCCCGGATGCGGTGCTGCCGACCATGGGTGGCCAGACCGCGCTGAACTGTGCGCTGGAGCTGGAGCGCCAGGGTGTGCTGGCCGAGTTTGGCGTGACCATGATTGGTGCCACCGCCGATGCGATTGATAAAGCCGAAGACCGTCGCCGCTTCGACGTGGCGATGAAGAGCATCGGCCTGGATACCGCACGTTCCGGTATCGCGCACACCATGGAAGAAGCGCTGGCAGTAGCGGAAGAGGTCGGTTTCCCGTGCATCATTCGTCCGTCATTTACCATGGGCGGCACCGGTGGCGGTATCGCTTACAACCGCGAAGAGTTTGAAGAGATTTGCGAGCGCGGCCTCGATCTGTCGCCAACCAATGAGCTGCTGATTGATGAGTCGCTAATTGGCTGGAAAGAGTACGAGATGGAAGTGGTGCGTGATAAAAACGACAACTGCATCATCGTCTGCTCGATCGAAAACTTTGACGCCATGGGAATTCACACCGGTGACTCCATCACCGTGGCGCCTGCCCAAACGCTGACCGACAAAGAGTATCAAATCATGCGTAACGCCTCGCTGGCGGTACTGCGTGAAATCGGTGTCGAAACCGGCGGTTCCAACGTCCAGTTCTCGGTGAACCCGAAAGATGGCCGCCTGATCGTCATTGAGATGAACCCGCGCGTGTCGCGCTCTTCAGCGCTGGCCTCGAAAGCGACCGGCTTCCCGATTGCCAAAGTCGCGGCCAAGCTGGCGGTGGGCTTTACCCTCGATGAACTGATGAACGACATCACCGGCGGCCGTACGCCGGCCTCGTTCGAGCCGTCCATCGACTACGTCGTCACCAAGATTCCCCGCTTCAACTTCGAGAAGTTTGCCGGTGCCAATGACCGTCTGACCACGCAGATGAAGTCGGTTGGTGAAGTGATGGCGATTGGCCGCACGTTCCAGGAGTCGATGCAGAAAGCGCTGCGCGGTCTGGAAGTGGGCGCCAGCGGCTTCGACCCGAAAGTGGATCTGGATGATGGCGAAGCCCTGACCCGTATCCGCCGCGAGCTGAAAGATGCCGGTTCTGACCGCATCTGGTATATCGCTGATGCGTTCCGTGCCGGCATGTCGGTCGACGGCGTGTTCAACCTGACCAACGTTGACCGCTGGTTCCTGGTGCAGATTGAAGAGCTGGTGCGCCTGGAAGAGCAGGTGGCGCGCGAAGGTGTCAACTCGCTGAGCGCGGATTTCCTGCGTGCGCTGAAGCGTAAAGGCTTTGCCGATGTGCGTCTGGCAACGCTGGCGGGCGTGGCGGAGAGTGAAATCCGCAAGCTGCGTCATCAGTTCAACCTGCATCCGGTTTACAAGCGCGTGGATACCTGTGCGGCAGAGTTCGCCACGGACACCGCCTACATGTACTCCACCTATGAAGAAGAGTGCGAAGCCAATCCTAATCAGGATCGCGACAAAATCATGATCCTGGGCGGCGGGCCAAACCGTATCGGCCAGGGCATTGAGTTCGATTACTGCTGCGTGCATGCGGCGCTGGCGCTGCGTGAAGACGGTTACGAAACCATTATGGTCAACTGTAACCCGGAAACCGTGTCAACCGATTACGACACCTCAGACCGTCTCTACTTCGAGCCGGTAACGCTGGAAGACGTGCTGGAGATCGTGCGCATCGAGCAGCCAAAAGGCGTTATCGTGCAGTACGGTGGCCAGACGCCGCTGAAGCTGGCGCGCGCGCTGGAAGCGGCTGGCGTCCCGGTGATTGGTACCAGTCCGGATGCCATTGACCGCGCGGAAGACCGTGAGCGCTTCCAGCAGGCGGTGGATCGCCTGAAACTGAAACAGCCGGCTAACGCCACGGTGGCGACGCTGGAACAGGCGGTAGAGAAAGCCGCAGGGATTGGCTATCCGCTGGTGGTGCGTCCTTCCTACGTGCTGGGCGGCCGGGCGATGGAAATCGTCTATGACGAAGTGGATCTTAAGCGCTACTTCCAGACTGCGGTGTCCGTGTCCAACGATGCGCCAGTGCTGCTGGATCGCTTCCTCGATGACGCGGTGGAAGTGGACGTCGATGCGATTTGCGACGGCGAACGCGTGCTGATTGGCGGCATCATGGAACACATTGAGCAGGCGGGCGTGCACTCTGGTGACTCGGCCTGTTCGCTGCCGGCGTACACCCTGAGCACTGAGATTCAGAACGTGATGCGCCAGCAGGTGGAAAAGCTGGCGTTCGAACTCAACGTACGTGGCCTGATGAACGTGCAGTTTGCGGTCAAGGACAACGAAGTTTACCTGATTGAGGTGAACCCACGTGCCGCGCGTACCGTGCCGTTTGTCTCCAAAGCCACCGGCGTGCCGCTGGCGAAAGTGGCTGCGCGCGTGATGGCTGGCAAAACCCTGGCTGAACAGGGCGTGACCGAAGAGGTGATTCCGCCGTACTACTCGGTGAAAGAAGTGGTACTGCCGTTCAATAAATTCCCGGGCGTGGACCCGATTCTTGGTCCGGAAATGCGTTCGACCGGTGAAGTGATGGGCGTGGGCCGCACTTTCGCAGAAGCATTCAGCAAAGCCATGCTGGGCGCGCAGAGCAATATGAAGAAGCAGGGGCGTGCGCTGCTGTCGGTGCGTGAAGGCGACAAGAAACGTATTGTTGACCTGGCCGCGAAGCTGCAGAAGTTTGGCTTCGAGCTGGATGCGACGCACGGTACCGCCGTGGTGCTGGGTGAAGCCGGCATCAATCCGCGCCTGGTGAACAAGGTGCACGAAGGGCGTCCGCACATTCAGGATCGCCTGAAGAACGGTGAATACACCTACATCGTCAACACCACCGCAGGACGCCAGGCGATTGAGGATTCTAAACTGATTCGCCGCAGCGCGCTGCAGTACAAAGTGCATTACGACACCACGCTGAACGGTGGTTTTGCTACCGCGATGGCGCTGAATGCGGATCCGACCGAAAAAGTGATTTCGGTGCAGGAAATGCACGCGCAGATTAAAGGCTAAACCGCCTGCTCTGTGACTAAACGGCCCCGCGCGGGCCGTTTTTTTTGGCCTGTTTTGCCTGTGCTGCATAAGGTTATACGTTACAAATCTATTGATTTGACATAATTTTTATCAGTTGATGCGAAACCAGTTACATTCAGGCGCATCCGCACAAAATTATAAATACCTCTCCGCTAAGCGCACCGTACTATTCCGCTGCTCAATCATAGAGCGCTCACCTTTACGGGATATAAAAATGAAAATGCGTGCTTTCACTCTCAGCGCAGTGGCTGCGTTACTTGTTGCTGCACCTCTCGCCAGTCAGGCGGAAATCACCCTGCTGAAGCAGGATCCGCAGGCCGGCGATCCGCTTAGCCGTCTTGATTTCAAAGTGGGCGGCAGTATTCGTCCGCAGTATCTGCATCAGAACGGGGTTAACGATAAATCGTATAAGCGTAACGGCTACGACGGCGGTTCACGTTTCCGCTTCAGCGCCAACTACTACCTGTTTGACGATGTCAGCTGGGTGGGTTACTACGAGCTGGGCGTTAACTTCCCGGCCTGGTGGGGCTGGGATAACCACTATGCGGACGGTGCCCACAACACCACGCGTCGCCAGCTGTATACCGGTTTCAAAAGCGCATCGCTGGGCGAGCTCTATTTTGGCCAGCAGAACAGCGTTTATTACGATGTCGTCGGCGCTAAAACCGATATCTGGGACTACGATATGTTGGCCCAGGCACCGGGCAACGGCATCAACGGTGACTACGACGGATCTTACCGCTCGCGCAAGATGCTGAAGTATAAAAACACCTTTGGCGATGCGGATGTCTATGCCGCTTATCTGTTTGAAGATGACGACTATCTGCCGGGCAACGGCCTGCGCTACAAGCGTAAGGGCGGCGGTTCGCTGGGTGTGAACTATCACATCACCAAAGATCTGGCGTGGGGCACCGCGTGGAACTACACCCGCGCGGATATCCGCAATCCGGGCAATGGTGACAGCAAGCGTTACGACCAGAATATCTACGGCACCGCGCTGAGCTGGACGCCGGACAACTGGACGCTGTCCGCCGGTGCAGGCTGGTATCAGAACTTCTCGCCAACCAAACTCAACACCGTTAACAACTACTTCGCGGATGATGCGTGGGGCGTTGAATACTTCGCCGGTTATAAATTCCCGATCGGCCAGTATGCTGTGAAGAGCATCCAGCCGTACTTCATGGGCGATCGCCTGGAGTTCGTCAATGGACGTAACTACAAGCGTATCGATAACGGCGTGGGCGTCAGCGCGCAGCTCGACTACGGTTTCCGCGTCGACTACGAGTACGTGATCACCTCCAGTACCGATAAATCACTGGGCAACGTTAATCTGGTGCGCCTGCGCTACGATTTCTGATGCGTAAATCAACGGCTCCTGCGGGAGCCGTTTTTTTTGGGGCGGGCACAGTGCGCTTTTCTTTACACAGCGCGCGGTCAGCGCGGAGCATCACCCTGAGTTGTAGCGCCTTCACCGCGAATTCTGGCGGCTCTTTCCGCTAACAGCCGCAAAGCCGGAGTAAAACTCTGTCGGTCAGACAAAACGCCGAGCCAAGCGGGCTTTACGTAAATAGCACGGTCGTCCTATCGACGAAAGTTTCACCTTTACGTATCATTGCGCCAATTTTTTTCCTGTAGGTCTTTTAACATGATTAGTTTGATCGCGGCACTGGCAGCAGATCGTATTATTGGCATGGAAAACGCCATGCCATGGCACCTGCCTGCCGACCTCGCGTGGTTCAAGCGCAACACGCTGAACAAACCGGTGATTATGGGCCGTCTGACCTTTGAATCGATTGGTCGCCCGTTACCGGGACGTCTGAATATTGTGGTCAGCAGCCAGCCCGGCAACCATGACGGCGTGACCTGGGTGACGTCGCCGGAAGAGGCAATTGCCGCAGCGGGTGAGGCAGAAGAGATCATGGTGATTGGTGGTGGCCGGATTTATGCGCAGATGCTGGCGCGCGCCGATCGTCTCTATCTGACGCATATCGATGCGGAAGTGGAAGGCGACACCCAGTTCCCGGATTACGAGCCGGACGAGTGGCAGTCGACGTTCAGTGAGTTCCACGATGCCGATGCGCAGAATTCGCACAGTTACTGCTTTGAGATTCTGGATCGCCGCCGTTGAGAGTGGCCAGGTGCGCATGAATGCGCAGCCTGCAAAGGCAGGGATCAAGCGCTGTTTTTGACGCGATAAACCCGTGCAATATCAGGCTGATGGCTGTCACGGTACAGATGGTCGTTGTAGGGTCGCCATTTATGGTGACCAAAAAAAAGCCCCGCTAACATCGCGGGGCTTTTTGTTTACTGCATATCGCTCAGGGGGGAGGGCGCATTCACCGCGCTTTCCGCCATGGCCTGGTCACGGTTCGAGACCTGGGTGTAATACTGGCCGCTCTCCCAGTGCAGCAGGGTCAGCGTTCCGCCCCAGCAGCAGCCGGTGTCGAGGCCGATCACATGCTCTGGCGTGCCTTTTCCTTCCAGCGAAGCCCAGTGACCAAAGATTTGCGTATAATCGCTGCTGATTTTGCCGGGCACCTGGAACCACGGTTTCAGCGGCGGCGGCGCTGAGGCGGGCGCCTCTTTGCAGATCATGTCGAGCTGACCATTGGGGAAACAGAAACGCATGCGCGTCAGCGCATTGGTGCTGAAACGCAGGCGCGCCAGTCCGCTCAGTTCCGGTGTCCAGTTGTTCGGCATGTCGCCATACATGGCATCGAGAAACAGCGGATAGCTGTCGCTGGATAAGACCGCCTCAACTTCGCGCGCGCACTGCTGTGCCGTCTCCAGATCCCACTGCGGCGTAATGCCAGCATGCGCCATCAGCAGCTTTTTCTCTTCATCCACCTGCAGCAGCGGCTGGCGACGCAGCCAGTTAATCAGCTCGTCGGCATCGTCCGCTTCCAGCAGGGGCGTCAGGCGATCCTTGGGCTTGTTACGGCTGATACCGGCATACACTGCCAGCAAATGCAGGTCATGGTTGCCCAGCACTATGCGCACACAGTCTCCGAGCGACCTGACGTAGCGCAGTACCTCAAGCGAACCCGGACCGCGCGCCACCAGGTCGCCGGTCAGCCAGAGCTCGTCCTGCTGCGCATCGAAATTGACCTGCGCCAGCAGCGCACGTAATTCGTCATAACAGCCGTGAATATCGCCAATCAGGTATGTACTCATTAAGTCAGTCCGATCAAAACGCGCCGCCCGGACTGGCCGGGCGGAAGAGGAATTAGTGAATGTGGGTTTGCACCGCGAGGCGGAACACCGGAATCTCCACGTGGAAGGTCTCGCCCTCTTCGTCGATCATCACATAGTGTCCCTGCATGGTGCCCATCGGCGTTTCCAGAACCGCACCGCTGGTGTACTGAAACTCATTGCCGGGCGCGATATGCGGCTGCTCACCGACCACGCCTTCACCCTGCACTTCGGTCTCGCGCCCGTTGCCATTGGTGATTAGCCAGTAGCGGCTGCGCAGCTGCACGCTGTTGCGCCCGAGGTTACGGATGGTGATGGTGTAGGCAAACACGTAGCGATCCTCATCGGGAGAGGATTGCGATTCCACATACTGACTCAGTACCTGAACACAAACGCGGGCCAGTTCACTCATGCACTCAGTTCTCCGCAGATTCAGCCTGATGATTGCCCAGCCAGTTTGCCAGCTGGCAATACTGCGCCACGGTGACATTTTCTGCCCGCAGCGAGGCGTCGATGTTGAGTTCATCCAGCGCACCGGCCGTGAACAGGTGTCCCAGGCTGTTACGCAGGGTTTTGCGTCGCTGACCAAACGCTTCGGTGGTGATACGGCTCAGTAAACGCACATCGCTGACCGGATACGGTGGCTGGGTAAAGGGCACCAGACGCACCACCGCCGAATCCACTTTCGGTGGCGGGGTGAACGATTGTGGTGGCACTTCCAGCACCGGAATCACCTGACAATAATATTGCGCCATCACGCTAAGACGCCCGTAAGCTTTGCTGCCCGGGCCGGCTACCAGACGGTTAACCACTTCTTTCTGCAGCATGAAGTGCATATCTTTAATCGAACCAGTATAGCTGAAAAGGTGGAACATCAGCGGCGTCGAGATGTTGTACGGCAGGTTGCCGAACACGCGCAGCGGCTGACCCTGCTCCTTTGACAGCGCAGAGAAGTCGAAGGTCATCGCATCCTGCTGATAAATCGTCAGCTTAGGACCGAGGAACGGGTGCGTCTGCAAACGCGCGGCAAGGTCGCGGTCCAGCTCGACGACAGTCAGCGCATCAAGACGCTCGCCCACCGGCTCGGTTAACGCACCCAGCCCTGGGCCAATCTCCACCATGGCTTCACCCTTTTGCGGATGAATAGCGGAGACGATGCTGTCGATAATGTACTGATCGTTCAGGAAGTTCTGCCCGAAACGTTTACGGGCGTAGTGCCCCTGATGGACGCGATTATTCATTACTGCTCTTGATCATAGTGATGGCGAGGTTAAGCGCCGTAATAAAGCTGCCCGGCTCTGCGCTGCCCAGACCGGCGAGTTCCAGCGCGGTGCCGTGGTCAACAGAGGTACGGATAAATGGCAGGCCGAGGGTGATATTCACCGCGCGACCAAATCCCTGAAATTTTAGCACCGGCAGGCCCTGGTCGTGATACATCGCCAGCACCGCATCGGCATGCTGCAGATATTTCGGCTGAAACAGCGTATCGGCCGGTAACGGACCGGTGAGCTGCAGGCCCTGCTGGCGCAGTTCGTCGAGCGCCGGGATGATGGTATCGATCTCTTCCCGGCCCATGTGACCGCTTTCGCCAGCATGCGGGTTGAGGCCGCAGACAAAGATATGCGGCTGCGAAATGCCAAACTTTTGCTGCAAATCCTGATGCAGGATGGTGATGACTTCATGCAGACTGTCACGGGTGATGGCGTCCGCGACATCTTTCAGCGGCAGATGCGTGGTGGCCAGCGCCACGCGCAACGCTTCGGTCGCCAGCATCATCACCACGCGATCGCCACCGGCGCGCTCAGCGAAGAACTCGGTGTGACCGGTGAAGGGGATGCCGGCGTCATTGATCACGCCTTTGTGCACCGGCCCGGTCACCAGCGCGGCAAACTCGCCGCTGAGGCAGCCGTCGCAGGCGCGGGCCAGCGTCTCCAGTACGTAATGACCGTTGGCGACCGTCAGTTCGCCGGCGGTCACCGGCTGCGCCGTCGCGATGGGCAGCAGCGTCAGCGTACCGGCCTGCTGCGGCTGTGGTGCCACGCCGGGCTGATAGTCACGCAGCGTCAGCGGCAAACCCAGTTGAGCCGCGCGCTGGCGCAGCACGTCGCCGTCTGCGCACACCACCAGCTCAACCGGCCAGTTACGCTGAGCCAGCGCAACGGCGAGATCGGGACCAATCCCGGCGGGTTCGCCGGGCGTGATCGCCACACGATAATTACTGACCATTGCCATCCAGAATCTTCACGTAAGCACTGGCGCGCTGTTCCTGCATCCAGGTTTGCGCTTCTTCAGCAAACTTACGGTTGAACAGCAGACGGTACGCGCGCTCTTTCTGCGCGGCATCGGTCTTATCCACCTGACGGGTATCCAGCAGCTGAATCAGGTGCCAGCCGAAGGAGGAGTGCACCGGCGCACTGACCTGGCCTTTCTGCAGCTTCAGCAGCGCATCACGGAACGCCGGATCGTAGATTTCCGGTGACGCCCAGCCGAGGTCGCCGCCCTGGTTCGCGGAACCCGGATCGTCGGAGAACTGTTTCGCGGCAGCGGCGAAGGTGGTTTTGCCACTCTTGATGTCTGCAGCGATCTGTTCAATCTTCTGACGTGCCTGATCGTCGGTAAGGATCGGTGACGGCTTCAGCAGAATGTGGCGGGCATGCACTTCGGTGACCGAAATGTTTTTGCTCTCGCCGCGCAGATCGTTCACTTTCAGGATATGGAAGCCAACGCCGGAGCGGATTGGGCCGACGATGTCGCCTTTCTTCGCGCTGCTCAGCGCCTGCGAGAACAGCGTTGGCAGCTCTTCAATTTTGCCCCAGCCCATGTTGCCGCCTTTCAGCGCCTGCGGATCGGCAGAGTAGGTCACGGCCAGTTTACCGAAATCGGCACCGCCTTTCAGTTCACCCACCAGCTGACGCGCCAGCGCTTCCTGGTCATCAACCTGCTGCTGGGTTGGATTTTCCGGCAGCGGCAGCAGAATCTGACTGATGTTAAGTTCGGTGCCCTGGGTATTCTGCGAGCCAATCTGCTTAGCCAGCGTATCCACTTCCTGCGGCAGAATGGTGACGCGACGACGCACTTCATTGTTACGCACTTCAGAGATCAACATCTCTTTGCGGATCTGCGCGCGATAATCGTTGTAGTTCATCCCGTCATAGGCCAGACGGCTGCGCAGCTGATCAACGCTCATGCGGTTCTGCGCGGCGATGTTCTGGATCGCCTGATCCAGTTGCTGATCGCTCACCTGCAGACCGGCTTTTTCGCCCATCTGCAGAATGATGGCATCCATGACCTGGCGTTCAAGGATCTGATGACGCAGGGTTTTGTCATCCGGCAGCTGCTGACCAGCCTGCTGCGCCTGTGACTTCACCGTGCGCAGCATGTTGTCTACGTCACTTTCCAGCACCACGCCGTTGTTCACGACTGCGGCAACTTTATCGACCATCTGTGGGGCTGCGAACGCAGTGTTAGCGGTGATCGCCACACCAAGAATCAGCATTCTCCAGTTCTTCATACTTTATCCATTGTTGTTTCCGCACTGCGGGATAGCCTGTCAAATATCACAACATCAGAAAGCGCGCTGATAAGGGATGATGCCCTGACGCAGCATTTCATTGGTGCCTAAGCCATAGTTAGAACTCAGACCACGCAGCTCAATGTTGAATGAGATTTGGTTGTCATACTTGCTGTCGTTGTTTTCCCAACCGTTGATCTTGCGTTCGTAACCCAGACGAATGGCGTAGCAGCAGGAGCTGTACTGCAGACCGACTAGCTGCTCGGCCGGACGGCTGTTGCGGGTGTCATAGTAGTAACCCCCCACCAGCGACCAGGCATCGGCAATCGGCCAGCTGGCCGTGGCGCCCACCTGCGAGATACCGTTTTTGTAGATCGGGTTAGTGACATAGCTGGGGTTATTCAACGCCTGCGCCACATACTCCGGGCTGCTGTAGCGGTAGCTCAGCTGCACCATACGGTCGGCATCACGACGGTATTCCACAATGGCATTGCCCTGGGAAACGTTGTCCAGCCGCGTATCGTATTGCAAGCCACCGCGCACGCCCCAGCGATCGCTGACTTTCCAGTAAGTATCACCCGCCCACACCAGGCTACCGGTATCATCTTCTTTATTCGTCTGGTTTACGCCGGTACGAGACGGGGTAAACGAGTAGATTTGACCCACGGAAACGTTAAAACGTTCAACCAGATCGTTATCATAAATACGCGTGGTCACGCCGGTCGCCACTTCGTTAGACGAAGCGATACGATCGAGGCCGCTGTAGGTGCGATCGCGGAACAGGCCGGTGTAGTCGGTCTGCAGCAGCGTGGAGTCGTACGGATAGATGTTGCTCTGGTTGCGGTACGGGATATACAGGTACTGCACGCGCGGTTCCAGCGTCTGGGTGTAGCCTTCGGCCCAGTCCATATTGCGGTCAAATACCAGGCGACCATCTACCTTGAACTGCGGCAGGGTACGGTTGACCGACTCTTTCAGCTGATTGGTGCGGGTGGTATCGATATTTTCGTTGTAGTAGTTAACGTTATCCTGCTGGTAATGCGTCGCCAGCAGCTTTGCCTCGGTATCCAGGCTGGCCCAGCCGTTGGACAGCGGCAGGTTGAGCGTTGGCTCGATGTGCAAACGCGTCGCTTCCGGCATTCGGTTACTGACGTTAGTGAACTTCACCGCCTGCGCATAGATGCGACCGTCAAACGGCCCGATATCGTTCTGGTACAGATTGACATCCAGCTGCGGCATCGCCCGGTACACGTTCTGGCTGCTGGTATTACCAAACACCTGGAAGTCTTTGCTGGACAGCGTCGCATCCCAGTTGGTATCAGCGTAGCCTACGCTGAATTTCTGCGTGGCGTAGCCGTCAGTCGAGCTGTAGTACTTCGAATCAAGATCGTTGAAGTAATAAGGATCGCTGACTTTGGTGTAGTCCGCGTTGAAGCGCCAGTGCTGATCGTAGACGCCGGAGTGACGCCAGTAGAACAGCCAGCGGTCGTCGTTGCTGTCGTTCTGCACCGACGGTCGCGCGGCTTTATCTTTGTTGTACTGATTGTCAGACGGCAGATAGTCCAGCTCTAACAGGCCGGCACCAAACTGCGTCAGGTAGCGGAACTCGTTCTGCAACTGCAGACCGCGCTTGCTCATGTAGTGCGGCGTAATGGTGGCATCGGCCTGAGGCGCGATGTTCCAGTAGTACGGCAGCATGAATTCGAAGCCGTTGTTGCTGCCGTATTTCGCGTTGGGGATCAGGAAGCCGGAGCGGCGGCGGTCGCCAATCGGCAGCTGCAGATACGGGCTGTAAAACACCGGCACGTTGCCGAGCTTGAAGCGCGCATTCCAGATCTCCGCCACTTCTTCTTCACGGTCCTGAATCACTTCCGAACCGACCACGCTCCAGCTGTTGGAACCCGGCAGACAGGAGGTAAAGCTGCCGTTTTCCAGAATGGTATAGCGGTTATTACCGCGCAGTTTCATCTGGTCAGCATCACCGCGACCCTGACGGCCGACCATCTGATAATTACCGTTCCACACGTTGGTGTCTTTGGTGTTCAGATTGGACCAGGCTTTCGGACCTTTCAGGATGACCTGGTTGTCGTCATAGTGCACATTACCCAGCGCATCGACGGTACGCACCGGCGTCGTTTGTCCGTCCTGCTGACGCTGATGCAGCTGCATCTCGTCGGCAACCAGACGGCTATTCCCCTGCTGCACATCAACATTACCGGTGAACACCGCGTCGTTCGGATAGTTCCCTTTTGCTGAGTCAGAGTTGATGGTTACCGGCAGCGAATTCGCGTCGCCACTGACCAGCGGACGGTTGTAGCTCGGCACGCCCAGCATACACTGCGACATCAGATCGTCGGCCAGTGCATGCTGACTATAAAGCGCTGCACCAATCATGGTAGCCAGCAGGGTAGGTATACGTTTTTTCATACGCGGTTTCGATAATTCCATGAAAACTGGCATCATGCCGACAATCCGGACAGAGACTAACGTACCGCCCGGCGTTGCGCCAGTGTTAATCCTGCTCTGCCTGCGTTGCCGTTAGGCGCGGAGATAAATGACAGGTATGATAATGCAATTTTCAGCCGCAAGCATGGCGAATTGAGGAGTTTATGCGCTACTGGGGAAAAGTTATTGGTCTGGCTCTCGGCTTACTTTCCGGAGCAGGCTTTTGGGGCATCGTACTGGGTCTGATCATTGGTCATCTGTTTGACAAAGTGCGCAGCGTAAAAGGACAGGGCTACTTCGCCAATAACCAGGCGCGTCAGACACTGTTCTTCAGCACCACGTTCCAGGTGATGGGCCATCTGACCAAGTCAAAAGGGCGCGTCACCGAAGCGGATATCCAGATTGCCTCTTTATTTATGGATCGCATGCAGCTGCATGGCGAGGCGCGCACCGCGGCACAGCGTGCGTTTCGTGAAGGTAAGCAGAGCGAATATCCGTTACGTAATAAACTGCGCGAGCTGCGCAGCGCCTGCTTTGGCCGTTTTGACCTGATTCGGATGTTTCTGGAAATTCAAATCCAGGCGGCGTTTGCTGATGGTTCGCTGCATCCCAACGAGCGTCAGGTGCTGTACGTTATCGCGGAAGAGCTGGGGATTTCCCGCGCGCAGTTCGATCAGTTCCTGCGCATGATGGAGGGCGGTCAGCAGTTTGGTGGCGGTTCGTCGTATGGCGGCGGCGCTTATCAGCAGGCGAAACGTGGCCCTACGCTGGAAGATGCCTGCAGCGTGCTGGGGGTGAAAAGCAGCGACGACAGCACCACCATCAAGCGCGCTTACCGCAAGCTGATGGCCGAGCACCATCCGGATAAGCTGGTGGCGAAAGGTCTGCCGCCGGAGATGATGGAGATGGCGAAGCAGAAAGCGCAGGAGATTCAGGCCGCGTACGACCTGATTCGCAAAGAGAAGGGCTTTAAATAAGGGGCGGCGGCCCCTTAAAAATCAGCCGGCTGGCGAAACGTCATGCTGTTGCCAAACGCCGGATGGGTAATGGTCAGCGATTCGGCGTGCAGCTGCAGGCGTGGCGCCATGGCTAACGCCTCGGGATGGGCATAGAAGCGATCGCCGAGAATCGGATGCCCCAGCGCCAGCAGATGCACGCGCAGCTGGTGGGAACGGCCGGTGATCGGCTTCAACTGCACCCGCGCGCTGTTATCGGCGTCATACGCCAGCACCTGATACTCCGTCTGCGCCGGCTTACCCAGCTCCACACTCACCATCTGCTTCGGCCGGTTAGGCCAGTCGCAAATCAGCGGCAGATCGATCATGCCCTGTTCCGCTGCCGGATGTCCCCAGACGCGCGCCACGTACTGCTTCGCGGGCTCGCGCTCGCGAAACTGCCGCTTCAGCTCGCGCTCAGCCGCCTTGGTCAGCGCCACCACAATCACACCGCTGGTGGCCATATCGAGCCGGTGCACCGACTCCGCCTGCGGAAAATCACGCTGGATGCGCGTCATCACGCTGTCCTTGTGCTCCTCAAGGCGGCCAGGCACCGACAGCAAACCGCTCGGCTTGTTAACCACCATGATGTGCTCGTCCTGATACAGAATATGCAGCCAGGGGTCGAGCGGCGGATTGTAGGGTTCCATCAGCATGATTCAGCGCGGCCTCAGCGATTATTGGTGTGTCACAACGATCAGACGCAGCGCATCCAGCCGCCAGCCGGCTTCACCGAGGCTGGCCAGCACCTGCTCGCGGTTGCTCTCCAGCGCATCAACCTCATCATCACGGATGTTGTGGTTGACCGCTTTCAGCGCTTCGAGGCGCGACAGCTCGGCGCTCAGCTTCTCATCGGCTTCGGCTTTGGCCGCCGCAATCAGCGCCTGCGCTTCCGGCACGATGACTTTTTCCGCCTGCGTCAGAATGTGATGCACATCCTGCTGCACCGCGTTCACCAGCTTGCTGCCGGTATGGCGATTGACTGCGTTGAGCTGACGGTTAAAGCTTTCGAACTCCACCTTCCCGGCGAGGTTATTTCCGGCGCGATCCATCAGCAGGCGGACCGGCGTGGGCGGCAGGAAGCGGGTAAGCTGCAGGTGTTTCGGCGCCTGTGCTTCGACCACATAGATCATCTCTACCAGCAGCGTGCCCACCGGCAGCGCCTTGTTCTTCAGCAGCGACAGCGCACAGCTGCCGGTATCGCCGGAGAGAATCAGGTCGAGACCGTTGCGAATCAGCGGATGTTCCCAGGTAATGAACTGGGTATCTTCGCGTGACAGCGCCTGGTTACGGTTAAAGGTTACGGTGCAGCCATCTTCCGGCAGGCCGGGGAAATCCGGCACCAGCATGTGGTCCGACGGCGTCAGGACGATCAGGTTATCGCTGCGATCTTCCTGGTTGATCCCGACGATATCAAACAGGTTGAGCGCAAAGTTCACCAGCTCGGTGTCGTTATCCTGCTCGCCGATGGCATCAGCCAGCGCCTGCGCGGCTTCGCCGCCGTTCGAGTTCAGCTCCAGCAGACGGTCGCGCCCCTGCTCCAGCTGCGCCTTCAGCGTGTCATGCTGTTTGCGGCTCTGGGCGATAAAGTCGTCCAGCCCCTGCGGGTTGTCCGGCGCGGCCAGATACTCAATCAGCTGCGGGTAGGCGCTGTCGTAGATGGTGCGGCCGGTCGGGCAGGTGTGCTCAAACGCGTCCAGCCCTTCGTGGTACCAGCGCAGCAGCACCGCCTGGGCGGTTTTCTCCAGCCACGGCACCAGAATCTGGATGTCATGCAATTGGCCGATACGATCGAGACGGCCGATACGCTGCTCGAGCAGATCCGGGTTAAACGGTAAATCGAACATCACCAGCCGGCTGGCGAACTGGAAGTTACGCCCTTCCGAGCCGATCTCCGAACACAGCAGCACCTGGGCGCCATCTTCCTGCGAAGCGAAGAAGGCGGCCGCGCGGTCGCGTTCGATAATTGATAGTCCTTCATGGAACACCGCGGCGCGGATGCCTTCGCGCTCGCGCAGCACCTGCTCCAGCTGCAGCGCAGTGGCCGCTTTGGCGCAAATCACCAGCACTTTCTCTTTACGGTTGCTGGTGAGGTAGCCCATCAGCCACTCAACGCGCGGGTCGAAGTTCCACCAGGTGCCGCTGTCGCCTTCAAATTCCTGATAAATCTGCTCGGGATACAGCATGTCGCGCGCGCGCTCTTCCGCCGTTTTGCGCGCCGCCATAATGCCGGAGACTTTAATCGCCGTCTGATACTGCGCCGGCAGCGGCAGGCGAATCTGATGCAGTTCGCGTTTCGGGAAGCCCTTCACACCGTTACGCGTGTTACGGAACAGCACGCGGCTGGTGCCGTGGCGATCCATCAGCATCGAAATCAGCTCTTTGCGCGCGTCGTCTTTGCCGTCGCGATCGCTGTTCGCCACCTGCAGCAGCGGCTCGATGTCCTGCTCGCCGACCAGGTCGTTGATCAGGTTCATCTCCTCTTTGCTAATGGCGTGATCGGCCAGCAGCGTACTGACGGCGTCAGCCACCGGGCGGTAGTGCTGCTGCTCGGCCACAAACTGCGCGAAATCGTGGAAACGATTCGGGTCCAGCAGGCGCAGACGGGCAAAGTGGCTCTCCATGCCGAGCTGTTCCGGCGTCGCGGTCAGCAGCAGCACGCCGGCGGTCTTTTCCGCCAGCTGTTCGATAACCTGATATTCGCGGCTCGGCGCGGCTTCGCTCCACGCCAGATGGTGCGCTTCGTCGACCACCAGCAGATCCCAGTCAGCTTCGGCCAGCAGCTCCAGCCGCTGTTTGTTGCGGCGGACAAAATCCAGCGAGCAGATAATCAGCTGCTCGGTATCAAACGGATTGTCGCTGTCGTGCTGCGCTTCGGTGTAGCGATCGTCGTCGAACAGGGCAAAGCGCAGGTTGAAGCGGCGCAGCATTTCCACCAGCCACTGGTGCTGCAGGGTTTCCGGCACCACGATCAGCACGCGCTCGGCGCGTCCGGCCAGCAGCTGCTGCTGGATAATCATCCCGGCTTCAATGGTTTTACCGAGGCCGACTTCATCGGCCAGCAGCACGCGCGGTGCGTGGCGGCGACCGACGTCATGCGCGATGTGCAGCTGGTGCGGAATCAGGTTGGTGCGCATGCCGCGCAGGCCGCTGATCGGCAGGCGATACTGTTCGCTCTGGTATTTGCGTGCGCGGAAGCGCAGGGCAAAGCGATCCATGCGGTCCAGCTGGCCGGCAAACAGGCGATCCTGTGGTTTGCTGAACACCAGTTTGCTGTCGAGCATCACTTCGCGCAGCACCACGTTGCTTTCGTCGGTATCAAGACGCGTGCCGATGTAAGTCACTAAATCGTTTTCGTTGCGGACTTCATCAACCTGCATCTGCCAGCCTTCGTGGCTGGTGACGGTATCACCCGGATTAAAAATCACGCGGGTGACCGGAGAATCATTACGGGCATAGAGGCGGTTTTCGCCGGTGGCGGGAAACATCAGTGTGACCATGCGCGTATCCAGCGCCACGACTGTCCCCAGTCCCAGCTCACTTTCCGTATCACTAATCCAGCGTTGACCCAGTGTAAAAACCATATATTTTTTGCTCGATTCTCTAAAAGATAGAAAGACGTTCACCTGCTCTCAGACAATACCCCACCGCCAGACAGTTATCTGGTCAGCTGGTGCACGCGGTGAGAATCAGGAAGGGCGCTATGGTACTGGATGGCAGGGCATTCGTCACCTGTCAAAAAAGCCCCAGTTGCCCGGTGATCAGTGTAGCAAAGTCATCGCCGACAAACGGTAAAATCCCTTCGGCGATCGGCTGCAGCTGCTTGCTGACGTAGTGATCGTAATCCAGCGGCGTGCTGCGCGCTTCCAGCGGCTCCGGCCCGGCGGTGGCCATGACGTAGCGGATCGATCCGCCGTTCTGATACTGCAGCGGACGCTGCAGTTTACGGTTATGTTCATCGGCGAGGCGCGCGGCACGCACGTGGGGCGGCACGTTGCGTTCGTAATCTTTCAGCGGCCGGCGCAGGCGCTTTTTATACACCAGCAGATCGTCCAGCTCGCCGGCCAGCAGTTGTGCCACCGTGTCGCGAATGTAGTCCTGCCAGGGTTCACCGCGGAAGATGCGGCCATACAGCGTCTGCTGGAACTGCTGCGCCAGCGGCGTCCAGTCGGTGCGCACCGATTCCAGCCCCTTAAACACCAGCCGTTCGTCGCCGTCGCGGCGAATCAGTCCGGCATAGCGCTTTTTACTGCCCTGTTCGGCCCCGCGTATGGTTGGCATCAGGAAGCGGCTGAAGTGGGTTTCATACTCCAGCTCCAGCGCGCTGTCGAGACCGTAAGTCTGCTGCAGATGCTGTTGCCACCAGCGATTGACCACCCCGGCCAGCCGCTGGCCGATCGCGGCGGCATCGGCTTCGCTGTGGGCGCTTTTCAGCCAGACAAAAGTGGAATCGGTGTCACCGTAGATCACGTCAAAACCTTCGGCTTCAATCAGCTCACGCGTTTGCTGCATGATGGCGTGACCGCGCAGGGTGATCGACGAGGCGAGGCGCGGATCGAAAAAGCGACAGGCGCTGGTGCCGAGTACGCCATAAAAAGCGTTCATGATGATCTTCAGCGCCTGCGACAGCGGCTGGTTGCCGTCACGTTTGGCGGCCTCGCGCCCCTGCCAGATCTGCCCGACAATCGCCGGTAAACAGTGGGTGCGGCGCGAAAAGCGCGCGTGGCGAAAACCGGGAACCGAATCGGCGTCGTCCGGATGCGCCAGGCCTTCGACCAGCCCGACCGGATCGATCAGAAAGGTGCGGATGATCGACGGATAGAGGCTTTTATAATCCAGCACCAGCACCGAATCATACAGTCCGGGGCGCGAATCCATCACGTAGCCGCCAGGGCTGGCTTCCGGTGCCACTTCGCCGAGATTAGGCGCGACAAAGCCGGCGCGGTGCATTCGCGGAATATACAGGTGGCTGAACGCCGCCACCGATCCGCCGTGGCGATCCACCGCCAGGCCATTGACGGTGGCGCGCTCCAGCAAAAACGGCATGATGGCGGTGTGCTGGAAAATACGCGTAACCAGCTCGCAATCCTTCAGGTTGTAGGTGGCCAGCGCCGGTTTGTCGTGGGCAAAGCGCCAGTTGATCTCTTCCATGCGCTGCCACGGATTGTTGATGGCTTTGCCTTCGCCCAGCAGCTCGCGCGACACCGCTTCCAGGCTGAATGAGGCGAAGTCCCAGAACGCCGATTTCAGCGCCTCAATACCGTCAATCACCAGCCGGCCGCTGGCCTGAGCGAAGAACACGCCGGGCTTAAAGCCGTGCTCGCGCCACTCCAGCGGCTGCTGCTGACGGCCAAGACGCAGCGGAATACCGTAGCGGTCGGCATGTTTTTGCAGCACGCGCAGGTCGAACTGCACCACGTTCCAGCCGATGATGACATCGGGATCGTGACGGGCGAACCAGGCGTTAAGCTGCTCCAGCAGCTGTGGCCGGCTGTCGAGGTAAATCAGCTCAAAATCCAGCTGGCTGGCATCACCGTTCGGCGGGCCGAGCATATACACCTGGCGCTGGCCGCAGCCCTCCAGCCCGATGCAGTACAGCTCGCCGTGCTCGGTGGTTTCGATGTCGAGCGACACCCATTTCAGTTGCGGACGGTAATCGGGATGCGGCTTGAGGCGCGCGTTGACGAGGCTGTCGCCGCGCGGCTCGCCGCTGAACCACACCGGTGCCGTGATAAAGCGCTCCATCAGATAGCGTTCCGGCGGGCGGATATCTGCTTCATACACCGCAATGCCGTTTTCACGCAGGCGTTTTTCGATGCTTTGCAGCTGTCGGTGGCTGCGGCAATAGAGTCCCAGCACCGGTCGGCGCCGGAAATCTTTCAGATCCAGCGGTTGCAGGCGCGTATGGCGCTCGTCGCGAATCAGCGCTTCGGTTTGCGCCTGAAACTCCCGGGGAATAAACGCCACTGACTCCTGCGCAGGCAGCACCAGGCGCTGCGGGCCCTGGTCGGTGGCCAGCCACAGCACCACTTCGCTGCCGGTCGGGGTATCCCGCCAGTGGCGAGTCAGCAAAAATCCTGCGCGCGGTTCGGTCACGTTAACTCCGGAGAATGAATTCATTTCAGTATATCATGGATGTTTATACAGTGTACTGCCGGTGGTGCCGTCGTCTGTGCGGCGCGGGCGTGCGGCAGCGCGGGGAATTGCTTGACGCTGTGGGGCTGTCTCAGGACAATCCAGCCTCTATATTCCGCAGAGGATAGTTATGGAAGCCTGGATCCAACACCTGTTTACGCAATCGCTGGAGTACGCGCTGATTGCCGTGGCGCTGGTGACCTTTCTTGAGTCGCTGGCGTTTGTCGGCCTGCTGCTGCCGGGAACGGTCCTGATGGCCAGCCTCGGCGCGCTGGTGGGCAGCGGACAAATCGGGCTCTATCCGGCGTGGGCCGCCGGGCTGGCCGGCTGTCTGATTGGCGACTGGGTGTCGTACGGCATTGGCTGGAAATTCCAGGGACCGCTGCACCGCTGGAAATACCTGCAAAAATACAAAGGGCTGCTGGATAAAACCGAGCACGCGCTGCATCAGCACAGCATGTTTACCATCCTCGTGGGGCGCTTTGTCGGACCGACGCGTCCGCTGATTCCGCTGGCGGCCGGCATGCTGGAGCTGCCGGTGCGTAAATTCCTGCCGCCGAACATTATCGGCTGCATCCTGTGGCCGCCGGCTTACCTGATGCCGGGCATTCTGGCGGGCGTGGCGATCGACGTGCCGCAGGCGGCGCAGGGCGACAGCTTCAAATGGCTGCTACTGGCGGTGGCGCTGCTGCTGTGGATCGGCGGCTGGCTGCTGTGGCGCTGGTGGCGCAGCGGCAAAAGCGTCGACTGGGCCACGCCTTATCTGCCACTGGCGCGGCTGCGCTGGCTGGCTCCGCTGATGGCGCTCATCGGCGTGGGTGCCTTTATTGCACTGTTGTTCCACCCGATGATGCCGATTTTCCTGCAGCTGCTGTGGAAAGTGTTCTTCGCTTAACGCGGTGATACGCCAAGGATGGCGGCCGCCGGGCTTTCTCCGCGCAGCAGGCTGGCGGTGCTGCCATCCCAGTACACCCGACCGTCAACAATCACCAGGCTGCGTGACGCAATCTGCTGCGCATCCTCCAGACTGTGCGACACCATCAGCAGCGTGATAGTGCGCGCCTCGCACACCGCGCGCACCAGCTGTAACATCTCGCTGCGCAGCGCCGGATCGAGTGCCGAAAACGGCTCGTCCAGCAGCAGTACCGGCTGATTGCGCAGCAGGCAGCGCGCCAGCGCCACGCGCTGTCGCTGACCGCCGGAGAGCTGGCCGGGCAGACGCGTCAGCATCGATTCCAGCCCGGTTTGCTCCGCAATCTGCTGTACCTGCTGCTGCTGTTCGCGCGTCAGCTTCAGGCCGGGATGCAGGCCCAGCCCCAGATTTTGCTGCACTGTCAGGTGCGGAAACAGATTGTTCTCCTGAAACAGCATTGATACCGGCCGCGCGGAAGGCACGCTACGGGTGTGGTCGATGCCATCGATCAGCAGGCTGCCCTGACTCACCGGCAGAAAGCCGCCGAGCAGGCTCAGCAGGGTACTTTTGCCCGCGCCGCTCGGGCCGAGAATGGCGAGACGTTCACCGGCCTGTGCGCTAAAGCTGAAGCGCATCGGCAGATGCAGGTAGAGATAAGTAAGGTTATTCAGTGTCAGCATGGCGACCCGGTAATTTTTCCATCAGCGTAAACAGCAGCAGGCATAACAGCAGCAGTAGCAGCGCGGTTACCGCGCCATCGGCACCGCGATAGGCGCCAATCTGCTGGAACAGATAAAACGGCAGGGTGCGGAAATCGGCGCTGCCGAACAGCGCCACCACGCCGAAATCCCCAATCGACAGCACGCAGGCAAAAGCCAGCGCCTGTGCCAGCGGACGTTTCAGCGCCCGCAGTTCAATCAGCCGCAGGCGAGTAAACCCACTGATGCCCAGCGAGGCGCACAGCTGAGCGTAGCGCGCGCTGAGATCGCGCATCGGATTTTCCAGCACTTTCATGGCGTAGGGGATGGCGATCAGCGCGTTGGTGAAGATCACCAGCGCATCGGCACGCTGCGGCAGGCCAACGGTGGCGTTGAACAGCAGAAAGAACCCGCTCGCCAGCACGATGCCCGGCATTGCCAGAATCAGCATTCCGCTGAGTTCCATGGCCTGCGCGGCGAAGCGCTGCTGACGCTGGCGCAGTTCGCGACTGCTCCACAGCAGCATCATGGTCAGCAGCACGCACAGCACACCGGCACCGAGTGCGATGCGCAGCGACGTCCACGTGGCCTGCCACAGCGCGGGCTGTTGCAGCGCGCCGGCAATGCCGCCGCGTAAGCCGTCGACCAGCACCGCCGCCAGCGGTGGCAGCAGTAACAGTAGTGCCAGCGTAATCAGCAGCGTATCCGCGATGCGTGCGTGCCAGGAATCCTGCGGATCGCGCCAGCCGCGCACCGTCTGGCTACCGGCCGGAATCGCTTTACTGAAGCGCTGGCTAAGCAGCACCAGCAGCAGACAGCAGCCGAGCTGCAACAGTGCCAGCAGCGCGGCGCGGCCGGGATCGTAATCAAAGCTAAGCGCCTGATAAATGGCCAGCTCCAGCGTGGTGGCCTGCGGACCGCCGCCCAGTGCCAGCACGGTGGCAAAACTGGCGAAGCACAGCATAAAGATCAGCGCCGCCGTTGGCAGCAGCGGACGGCGCAGCCACGGCCACTCCAGCAGGCGAAACAGCGACCAGCCGCGCAGACCGAGCTGCGCCGCCAGCTGGCGCTGCTCGCCGGGAATGCTCTCCAGCGCCTGCAGCAGCATGCGCGTCGCCAGCGGCAGATTAAAGAACACGTGCGCCAGCAAAATACCCTGCAGGCCATAGGGCGAGAAGTGATAATCGATACCGACTGTGGTGCACAGCTGCGCCAGCCAGCCGCTGCGCCCGTAGACGCTCAGCAGACCGAATACGGCGACCAGCACCGGCAGCACCAGCGTCATGGCGCACAGGCGCAGCAGCAGCGTGCGGCCGGTAAAGCGGCGGCGATAGAGCGCGCGGGCCAGCAGAATGGCCGGCAGCACCGAGAGCAGCGCTGACAGCAGCGCCTGCTCAAAGGAGAACGCCAGCACATGGTGCAGATAGCTGTCAGTGAGCAGCGCGCGCCAGTCGGTGGCCGGCGCGGCGAGCAGCAGGGCACCGAGCGCCAGCAGCGCGACCGCACATAATAGCAGCGCGCTAAGCGCTCCGGGCAGTAGCCAGCCGGGCATCAGCGGCTGACGGCGCGCTGCCACGCGCTAATCCACGCCGCGCGATGGTCAGCCACCTCTGTCGGGGTGTATTGCAGCGCATTCGCAGGCACCGGCAACGCCTGATAACCGGCGGGTAAATCGCTTTTGATCACCGGATACATCCAGTTGCCGGTGGGAATGGTGCGCTGAAACGCTGGCGACACCATAAACTGCATGAATTGCTGCGCCAGCTGCGGCTGTTTGCTGCTGGCGAGCTGCGCGCCCACTTCTACCTGCAGATAATGGCCTTCGCTGAACGGCGCGGCGGCGTAGTTATCCTTTTTCTCTTCAATAATGTGGTAAGCCGGCGAGGTGGTATAGCTCAGCACCAGATCGCTTTCGCCTTTGAGGAACAGACCATAAGCTTCGCTCCAGCCTTTGGTGACGGTCACGGTTTTGCTGGCCAGCTTCTGCCAGGCCGCCGGCGCGTCATCGCCGTACACTTTCTGCATCCACAGCAGCAGACCGAGCCCCGGCGTGCTGGTGCGCGGGTCTTCATAAATCACCCGCCATTTTTCCGGGCTTTCGACCAGCTCCTTCAGGCTGTGCGGCGGATTCTTTAGCTTGTTTTTGTCGTAAACGAACGCGAAGTAGCCGTAATCAAACGGGATAAAAGTGTCATTGTGCCAGCCGTCCGGCAGCTGCAGTGCACGGGTATCCACCGTGCTTTTGCTGAACAGGCCGGTTTTTTCCGCCGCCTGAATCAGGTTATTGTCCAGCCCCAGCACCACGTCGGCCTTGCTGTTCTTTCCTTCCATACGCAGGCGATTAAGCAGCGATACGCCATCCTCCAGCGCCACATAGTTCAGCTCACAGCCGCACCGGGCCTCAAAGGCTTTTTTCACTGCCGGACCGGGGCCCCAGTCGGCGGCGAACGAGTCGTAGGTATACACGGTGAGGACGGGTTTGGCCGCCAGAGCCGGCGCCGCGATCAGCAGCAACAGGGGCAGAACTTTATTTAACACTTTGCGTTCCTTAAGAAGAAGGTAAGGTTGCGTCGCAAAGGATCTGAGGGCGGAGCATCTCAAATCCCTACGCCGGTACGAGCCGGATCAGGTTCGACGGGTCTCTCTCAGCCAGTTAACCGGCACCCCGTTGAGAACGACATATTCTAGACATTTACAGGACAACGCGAAAGGTTCACCTGCCGGTCGTGTTGTCCGATGCTGCCCTTTTTACAGCTCCGGCGGGGCGAACCAGGCAGACTTGAAGTCAAACCAGCCGAGCGTGTTCAGTCGCACGCCACGCATGCTGCGCTGGCCCTCCAGCAGCAGCCAGTGATGAAACAGCGGATGCAGATAGTCGCTGTTTACCAGCTGTTTGCTCCACTCCGCCAGCGGCAGCGCTTTCTCTCGCCAGCGCGCGGCGTCGGCCTGCCAGTCCAGCGGGATACAGTGATGCATCAGCGGTAGCTCGTAGAGCTGAGCGAACAGGGCGTAGTCGAGCGGCAGGGTAAAGTTGACGCTGCCCAGCCAGATGTCACTCTCGCCCGCGCCGTCGAACCAGCTTTCGTAGCTCACTTCACGGGTAATCAGCTCAACGCCCTGCTGCGCCAGCAGTGGCCGCAGCGCATTGGCGATGCCCTCGTGTTCGACGTGGTGGCTGTACCAGCTGAGCGTCAGCTGGGTCACGCCGTCGGGCTTGTGGGCTGGGGTGATATCGCGCCGATGGTGCCAGCGCGGCAGCAGGCCATAAGCCGGGAACCAGTAGCGCTGATAGCCGACGCCGGCATGATTGAGCAGCGCGATAGGGTTAAGCAGATCGCTCACCCAGCGGCGGAAACCGGCATCGCGCCCGCGTTCAGAGCGCTGATCGAACAGCAGAAAATAGCAGCCCTCTTCGAGGCGACTCTCTTCCGATTTTTCGTCGTCGTTTTCGCCTTCCAGTTTTACACCGGCGTAGACCAGCTCATCGCTGATCTCCGGCAGCACCCAGATCGAGACATCATCAATCAGCGCGCGGTAGCCGAAGTAGTCATCAAACGCGGCGATTTTCAGCTGGGTTTGCTGATTGCGCACCACGCTGTACGGACCGGTGCCAATGGGCTGACGGGCGAAGTGGCGCAGTGTCGGCCATTCACGCGGCAGAATCATGGCGCTGACGCTGGCCAGCAGCCACGGCAGCCAGCAGTCCGGCTGGCTGAGATGGATATCCAGCGTCCACGGCGCCGGCGAGTGCAGTTGGTCGATATGCGAAAACAGCGGCTGGCTGCGCACCCGTTCCAGCGAGGCGATGACATCCTCCATCTCCAGCTCGCGGCCATGATGAAAGCGGATTGCCGGCCGCAGGAAGAAGCGCCAGTGCAGCGGAGAGGTTTGCTGCCAGTGATGGGCGATGTCGGCGGCGATTTCCCCCTTTTCCTCATTTATACGCGTCAGGCCGCTGAATATCTGACGCGCCAGGTGGGTTTCTGAACGGCGCAGCGGCGAGCCGGGCAGCAGGTTAGGCAAGGGCCGGTAGTAGAGCACGCGCAGAATATGCTTGCCCTGGCGAAAGCTGCGGCCAAGGTGCGCGGCAATCATCTGCCGCACCTGGTTTTTATCGCCCACCAGCTGCACCAGCTGGTCGATGCGATCCTGCTCCAGCAGGTCTTCTGCGCGCTGCTGCTGTAGCGCCAGTCCGGTGTAGCAGAAGCTCAGCAGCGAGCGTTTACCGCGACCGGCTTCAGCCTGCCAGATCAGCCAGCCCGCCGCCTGCATGGCGTTCAGCAGGTTACGCATGTGGCGGCGTGAGCAGTGCAGCAGTTCGGCCAGTTCGCTCAGCGTGGTTTCCTGATCCTGGCCCTGACAGTGTTGCCACAGGCGAATGAATTGCTGTTGCAGACGCGCAGAGGACATAAAAGGGGAACTCCTTCTCGACTTCGCTCAGTTTTTCCTGCCCCATATTAGAGGCATACTGGCGGGCAATGGAAGAGCGGGAGGCATTCAGCAATGAATGGCGCTCTGCCAGCGGTTCCGCCGACGTGGAACCTTTTCTGAGTAGGGTGCAATTTCACCGCCAGCGGAGTTTTTCTCTGCTGGCTTTTTTCGTTTTGCTGTGGAATCTTCTACGCTGTTTTTTCCCGGTCTTTTTCCTCAAAGGGATTTCTGCATGAAATCGCTGTTACCGCGGCCGCGCCGCCTGAATCCGGTTTACCTCTCCTTTATGGCGGTGTCGTTTATGGTCGGCGTGGCGGGGGCGTTACAGGCGCCGACGCTCAGCCTGTTTTTGACGCGCGAGGTGCAGGTGCGACCGTTCTGGGTCGGCCTGTTCTTTACCATCAACGCCGTCGCCGGGATCGTAATCAGCCTGCTGATGGCGAAGCGTTCGGATAACCGTGGCGATCGCCGTCATCTGGTCCTGTTTTGCTGCCTGATGGCGGTGGCCAACGCGCTACTGTTTGCCTTTAACCGTCACTATCTGACGCTCATCACCCTCGGCGTGCTGCTGTCGGCGCTGGCCAGCGTGGCGATTCCGCAGATCTTCGCGCTGGCGCGTGAATATGCCGATCAGTCGGCGCGTGAAGTAGTGATGTTCAGTTCGGTGATGCGCGCGCAGCTGTCGCTGGCGTGGGTGATTGGGCCGCCGCTGTCGTTCGCGCTGGCGCTCAACTACGGCTTCGTCACGCTATTCTGCGTGGCGGCGGTGATTTTTCTGCTGAGTATGCTGCTGATCTGGCGCACGCTGCCCTCGGTGCCGCGCATCGCCGCTACGCCGGAGCAGGTGCTGATGCAGCTCAGCCCGTGGAAAGACAGCCAGGTGCGGCTGCTGTTTATCGCCTCGGTGGTGATGTGGGCGTGTAATACCATGTATATCATTGATATGCCGCTGTATATCAGCGCAACCCTTGGCCTGCCGGAGAAGCTGGCGGGTCTGCTGATGGGCACCGCCGCCGGGCTGGAGATTCCGATCATGCTGCTGGCCGGCCATTACGCGAAGCGCTACGGCAAGCGCAAGCTGATGCTGTTGGCGCTGGTAGCGGCGATTGTGTTTTATCTCGGGCTGGTGCTGTTCCGTTCTCAAACCGCGCTGATGGTGCTGCAGCTATTTAACGCCGCGTTTATCGGCATCATCGCCGGCATAGGTATGCTGTGGTTTCAGGATTTGATGCCGGGCCGTGCCGGTGCGGCGACCACCATGTTCACCACCTCGATTTCAACCGGGTTGATTATCGCCGGCCTGATTCAGGGGATACTGAGTGAGCGCTTTGGCCATGAGTCGGTTTACTGGCTGGCGCTGGTGATGGCGGTGGTGGCGCTGGTGCTGGCGGCGCGGGTGCGCGATGCGCGGTGAGGGCGGTGTGGAGATTGAAGGTCGCCATAAATGGCGACCAAATTACTGACGCGTTTGCTGTAGGGTGCGCATTGCTGCGCACCGGGTAAACCTTAACGCAGAAACGCTGGCTGGCTGGATTCGTAGCTGGCGATGGACGCTTCATGCTGCAGCGTCAGGCCAATGCTGTCGAGGCCGTTGATCATGCAGTGACGGCGGAAGCTGTCGATTTCAAAGTGGTAAACCTTGTCGCCGGCGGTGACGGTCTGCGCTTCGAGATCCACGGTGAAGCGGATACCCGGCTGCGCGGCCACCAGTTTGAACATCTCATCGACCTGCTCTTCGCTCAGCTTCACCGGCAGCAGCTGGTTGTTGAAGCTGTTACCGTAGAAGATGTCGGCGAAACTCGGCGCAATCACCACGTGAAAACCGAAGTCGGTCAGCGCCCACGGCGCGTGTTCACGCGAGGAGCCGCAGCCAAAGTTCTCGCGCGCCAGCAGGATGCTGGTGCCTTTGAACTCCGGCTTATTCAGCACGAAGCTGGCGGTTGGCTGGGTGCCGGCATCATCATCAAAACGCCAGTCGTGGAACAGGTGCGCGCCAAAGCCGGTGCGCGTCACTTTCTGCAAAAACTGCTTCGGGATGATGGCATCGGTGTCGACGTTTGCGGCATCCAGTGGGGCCACAATCCCGGTGTGTTGGGTAAATTTGTTCGCCATGGCTTAAGCTCCCTGAGTCAATTCACGAATGTCGGCAAAACGACCGGTTACCGCCGCCGCAGCAGCCATCGCCGGGCTCACCAGATGGGTGCGACCGCCGCGACCCTGGCGACCTTCAAAGTTACGGTTACTGGTTGAGGCACAGCGCTCGCCCGGATTCAGACGGTCGTTATTCATTGCCAGGCACATCGAACAGCCCGGCAGACGCCACTCAAAACCGGCTTCGAGGAAGATTTTGTCCAGGCCTTCGGCTTCAGCCTGCGCTTTCACCGGACCAGAACCTGGCACCACCATCGCAACCACACCCGGCGCCACTTTGCGGCCTTTGGCGATCGCGGCAGCCGCGCGAAGATCTTCGATACGTGAGTTGGTGCAGGAACCGATAAACACTTTATCGATCGCTACCTCAGTCAGTTTGATGCCCGGCTGCAGATCCATATAGGCCAGCGCTTTCTCGGCGGAAGCGCGTTCAACCGGATCGGCAAACGAGGCCGGATTCGGGATGGCCTGATCCACGGCCATCACCTGGCCCGGATTGGTGCCCCAGGTGACCTGCGGCGCGATATCGGCAGCATTCAGCGTCACAACGGCGTCAAACTGCGCGTCGCTGTCGGACTTCAGGGTGCGCCAGTAAGCCACCGCCTGCTCCCACTGCTCGCCCTTCGGCGCAAACTGCTTGTCTTTCAGATAGGCAAACGTGGTGTCATCCGGTGCTACCAGGCCCGCTTTGGCGCCCATCTCAATCGCCATGTTGCACAGCGTCATGCGGCCTTCCATGCTCAGCGCTTCAATCGCCGGGCCACAGAATTCAACCACGTGACCGGTGCCGCCGGCGCTGCCGGTTTTACCGATGATCGCCAGTACGATGTCTTTGGCGGTGATACCCGGCGCAGCTTCGCCCAGCACTTCAATCTTCATGGTTTTCGCCCGGCCCTGTTTCAGGGTCTGGGTGGCGAACACGTGCTCCACTTCGGAGGTGCCGATACCGAACGCCAGGGAACCGAAGGCGCCGTGCGTTGCGGTGTGCGAGTCGCCGCAAACGATGGTCATGCCCGGCAGCGTCATGCCCTGCTCAGGACCGATCACGTGCACAATTCCCTGGAACGGGTGGTTCAGGTCATACAGCTGAATGCCGAACTCAGCACAGTTCTTCATCAGCTCCTGCATCTGGATACGCGCCATTTCACCCGAGGCGTTGATGTCTTTGGTCTGGGTGGAAACGTTGTGATCCATGGTGGCAAAGGTCTTCGACGGCTGGCGCACTTTACGGCCGTGCGCACGCAGACCGTCAAACGCCTGCGGCGAGGTGACTTCGTGAATCAGGTGACGATCGATATACAGCAACGGCGTTTCGTCTGGCGCTTCGTGAACGACATGTGCATCAAATAACTTCTGGTATAAGCTTTTCATTTTGTTATTTTTCCTCGCTGATGTAACCGGCAATGATGCTGCCCATTTCATCGGTGCTCACGGCAGGGCCGTCACCGGCCAAATCACGGGTGCGATGGCCCGCTTCCAGCGCACGGCTTACCGCGCGCTCAATGCTATCCGCAGCGGCGTCAGCGTTCAGGCTGAAACGCAGCAGCATCGCCAGCGACAGAATCTGCGCAATCGGGTTAGCAATGTTCTGGCCGGCGATATCCGGTGCGGAACCGCCCGCCGGTTCGAACAGGCCGAATCCCTCTTCATTCAGGCTGGCCGAAGGCAGCATGCCCATCGAGCCGGTGATCATCGCGCACTCGTCCGACAGAATGTCACCAAACAGATTCGAGCAGAGTAAAACGTCAAACTGCGACGGATCCTTAATCAGCTGCATGGTGGCGTTGTCGATGTACATATGACTCAGCTGCACATCCGGATAATCCTTTGCCACTTCGTTGACGATTTCACGCCACATCACCGAGGTCGCCAGCACGTTAGCCTTATCAACGGAAGTCACTTTATTACGGCGCTTGCGCGCAGCTTCAAAGGCGTTGCGGGCAATACGCTCGATTTCGAAACGGTGATAGACCTCGGTATCAAAAGCGCGTTCATGCGCGCCGCTGCCTTCGCGGCCTTTCGGCTGGCCGAAATAGATGCCGCCGGTCAGCTCACGCACGCACAGGATATCGAAGCCGCGGGCAGCGATGTCGCTGCGCAGCGGGCAAAATGCTTCCAGACCTTTGTACAGCGCCGCCGGGCGCAGGTTGCTGAACAGTTTGAAGTGTTTACGCAGCGGCAGCAGCGCACCGCGCTCAGGCTGGCCAGCCGGCGGCAGGTGTTCCCATTTTGGACCGCCGACCGAGCCGAACAGAATGGCATCGGCCTGCTCAGCACCGGCCACGGTGGCGGCGGGTAAAGGTTCACCGTGACGATCGATGGCGATACCGCCGACATCATATTCGCTGGTGGTGATGCGCATATCGAAGCGCGCGCGAATCGCGTCGAGAACTTTCATGGCCTGCGCCATCACTTCCGGACCGATTCCGTCGCCTGGCATTACCGCAATATGATAAGACTGAGTCATAGTTACACCGTTTCCTTCTGATCTTTAAATTTACGCTGCAATTCTTTTTCGACCTGCTTTGCCCGCCAGATGTTGTTCAGGGCATTCACCATCGCTTTCGCTGAGGATTCGACGATATCGGTCGCCAGGCCCACGCCGTGGAATTTGCGTCCGTTGTAGTTAACGACGATATCGACCTGACCCAGCGCGTTTTCGCCGTGGCCTTTCGCGGTCAGCTTGTAGTTCACCAGCTCAGCATCGAAGCCGGTGATACGGTTAATAGCCTGGTAGACGGCATCAACCGGACCGTTGCCGGTGGCGGCGTCGGCTTTGGCCTCTTCGCCGCAGCCCAGCTGCACCGACGCCGTCGCGGTGACGCTGGAGCCGGTCTGCACGTTGAATTCGTTCAGCTGGAAGTACTCCGGCTCTTCATTCTGCTTATTAATGAAGGCCAGCGCTTCCAGGTCGTAATCGAACACCTGGCCTTTTTTGTCCGCCAGCTTGAGGAAGGCGTCGTACAGCGTATCCAGGTTGTAATCGGACTCTTTGTAACCCATCTCTTCCATACGGTGCTTCACGGCGGCACGGCCGGAGCGGGAGGTCAGGTTCAGCTGAATTTTGTGCAGGCCAATCGATTCTGGCGTCAGGATTTCGTAGTTTTCGCGGTTCTTCAGCACGCCATCCTGATGAATGCCGGAGGAGTGGGCGAAGGCGTTGGAACCGACCACCGCTTTGTTGGCCGGGATCGGCATGTTGCAGATCTGGCTGACAATCTGGCTGGTGCGGTAGATTTCCTGATGATTGATATTGGTGTGCACGTTCATGATCTGCTGACGGGTTTTAATCGCCATGATCACCTCTTCCAGCGCACAGTTACCGGCGCGCTCGCCCAGGCCGTTCAGCGTGCCTTCGACCTGACGCGCACCGGCCAGCACTGCCGCAATGGCGTTACCGGTCGCCATACCCAGATCGTCATGGGTATGTACCGACAGAATGGCTTTGTCGATGTTGGGTACGCGCTGTACCAGCTGACCAATAATGTTGGCGTACTCGCCTGGCAGGGTATAGCCCACGGTGTCCGGAATATTGATGGTGGTGGCGCCGGCGTTGATCGCGGCTTCTACCATGCGGCACAGGTCGTCAATCGGCGTACGGCCACCGTCTTCGCAGGAGAACTCAACGTCATCGGTATAGTTGCGCGCCCGCTTAATCATGTGCACCGCGCGTTCAATCACTTCCGGCAGCGTGCTGCGCAGTTTAGTGGCGATATGCATCGGCGAAGTGGCGATAAAGGTGTGAATACGGAAGGCGTCGGCCACGCGCAGCGATTCGTAGGCCGCGTCGATATCTTTCTCGACACAGCGCGCCAGACCACACACACGGCTGTTTTTGATGGTCCGGGCAATGGTCTGCACGGATTCGAAATCACCCGGCGAAGAGACCGGAAAACCGACTTCCATTACATCCACGCCCATCCTTTCCAGCGCCAGGGCGATCTGCAGTTTTTCTTTAACACTCAGGCTGGCCTGTAATGCCTGTTCGCCGTCGCGCAGAGTGGTATCGAAAATTATTACTTGCTGGCTCATGATCATCTTCCTTTTGCATTGACTTCGCCGGTGCTACGAGCATAAAAAAACCCGCGCAGTGGCGCGGGTTTTTTAACTTTCAGCAGGTTCGAATCAGTTGTTGATTTCGCCCACGAGTCTACCGCGCAAACTGGATGCGTTAAGTAGTAGACCGAGTAGACGAAAAGAACGTGACATGAATCAAACCTCGTAAAATGAGTGCTGCACATATTGGTACTGGATTCGCCTGGCGATGTCAACCCTAAGTGAAAGGGTATTTCTCTGGCCGGAAAAGGGCGATGTGCTGGGATTATCGGTCATCGCAGAGCATTGCCATTAATTAACGGTGGCTTAGCGCGTTATGCCACTTTAAAAAATCTTTTAAAAAAGGCGGATAATTTTAAGTTGCTGAATTATATGTTTTTAGTAAGGCTTATTCGTCAGGTGGAAAAACAAGATAAAGCTTGTTGCTTAGCAGATTGTGATGTGGAAGAGGGATTTAAGAGTTAATCACGCCAGAAACGCGGTAACGGAAAAAATTGTGGGCTAAACACGCTGGCAATATGAAAATCATATTTCTTACAACACGCTGTAAATAATCTGCAAACCAGCATTTTCCTCTGTCCTTATGCCATCGCATTAGTTTATTCCTCCCGGGCGATAATCACGCGTCAGTGCCTTTTTTGCCACTGACAGCGCCGTGCCGCCTTATGGCGTTTGCAGGCCGGGTTTTCTGCGGTTATGGTAATCGACCTACTCTCAAAAGAATCCACGCAGGTAGATTCCCTGTACCTGGAAGACGAAATGAATGGCGTCTTCTGAGCATAAACATAAGGTTTTGATCTTAATTGGCAATAAAGGGACAGATGCGAGCGGCACGCAGGATAGCGTTTGCTGGCGCAGCTGGCTCTCAAGCCTGGAGGCAGAAAATGGAGATGTTGTCAGGAGCCGAAATGGTCGTCCGTTCGTTAATCGATCAGGGCGTTAAGCAGGTATTCGGTTATCCGGGCGGTGCGGTGCTCGATATTTATGATGCGCTGCAAACGGTCGGTGGTATTGACCATGTGCTGGTGCGCCACGAGCAGGGCGCCGTACATATGGCGGATGGCCTGGCGCGCGCGACCGGCGAAGTCGGCGTGGTGCTGGTCACCTCAGGTCCTGGCGCCACCAACGCCATCACCGGCATTGCGACCGCTTATATGGATTCCATTCCGCTGGTGATCCTCTCCGGTCAGGTGCCGTCCTCGCTGATTGGCTATGACGCCTTCCAGGAGTGCGACATGGTGGGGATTTCGCGTCCGGTGGTGAAGCACAGCTTCCTGGTGAAAAGCACCGAAGAGATTCCGACAGTGCTGAAAAAAGCCTTCTGGCTGGCGGCCAGCGGTCGTCCGGGGCCGGTGGTGATCGATCTGCCAAAAGATATTCTGAATCCGGCCAACAAGCTGCCTTACGTGTGGCCGGAAACCGTCAGCATGCGCTCTTACAATCCGACGCTGCAGGGCCACAAAGGCCAGATCAAGCGCGCGCTGCAGACGCTGCTGGCGGCGCACAAGCCGGTAATTTACGTCGGCGGCGGGGCCATTACTTCAGGCTGCGAGGCGGAACTGCTGCAGCTGGCAGAGCAGCTGAATATTCCGGTCACCACCTCGCTGATGGGGCTGGGCGCGTTCCCGGGCACGCATCGCCAGTGTGTGGGCATGCTCGGTATGCACGGCACCTATGAAGCCAACATGACTATGCACAATGCCGATCTGATCTTTGGTATCGGCGTACGCTTTGACGACCGCACCACCAACAATCTGGCGAAGTATTGCCCGAATGCCACCGTGATGCACATTGACGTCGATCCGACCTCGATCTCCAAAACCGTCAGCGCCGATATTCCGATTGTCGGCGATGCCAGACAGACGCTGACGCAGATGCTGGAGCTGCTGGCACAGAGCGAGGCGAAGCAGGAGCTCGACAGCCTGCGTGACTGGTGGCAGAGCATTGAAGGCTGGCGCAGCCGCAAGTGCCTGGAATTTGACCGTACCAGCGACAAAATCAAACCGCAGGCGGTGATCGAAACCATTTGTCGTTTGACGCACGGCGAGGCGTATGTGACCTCGGACGTCGGCCAGCACCAGATGTTCGCCGCGCTTTACTATCAGTTCGATAAACCGCGTCGCTGGATCAACTCCGGCGGCCTCGGCACCATGGGCTTTGGCCTGCCGGCGGCGCTCGGCGTGAAGATGGCGCTGCCGCAGGAGACCGTGATTTGCGTAACCGGCGACGGCAGTATTCAGATGAATATTCAGGAGTTGTCGACCGCGCTGCAGTATGACCTGCCGGTGCTGGTGCTGAACCTGAACAACCGCTTCCTCGGCATGGTGAAACAGTGGCAGGACATGATTTACTCCGGCCGCCATTCCCAATCCTATATGGAATCGCTGCCGGACTTCGTGCGCCTGGCGGAAGCCTATGGCCACGTGGGCATCGCGATTCAGCATCCGGCTGAGCTGGAAGAGAAGCTGCAGCTGGCGCTCGATACGCTGGCAAAAGGGCGTCTGGTGTTTGTGGATGTCACGGTGGACGGCAGCGAGCACGTCTACCCGATGCAGATTCGCGGTGGCGCGATGGATGAGATGTGGTTGAGCAAAACGGAGAGGACTTAATTATGCGTCGTATTTTATCAGTTCTGCTGGAGAACGAATCCGGCGCATTGTCGCGCGTGGTGGGGCTGTTTTCCCAGCGCGGCTATAACATTGAGAGCCTGACCGTCGCGCCGACCGACGATCCTACCCTGTCGCGCATGACCATTCAGACCGTGGGCGACCAGAAAGTACTGGAGCAGATCGAAAAGCAGCTGCACAAGCTGGTGGACGTGTTACGCGTCAGCGAACTGGGGCAGGGCGCTTACGTCGAGCGTGAAATCATGCTGGTGAAGATTCAGGCCAGCGGGTACGGTCGCGAAGAGGTAAAACGCAGCGCGGAAATTTTCCGTGGGCAGATTATCGATGTGACACCCACGCTGTACACGGTTCAGCTGGCCGGCACCAGCGATAAACTCGACGCTTTCCTCAACACCGTACGCGAAGTGGCGGAAATCGTTGAAGTGGCGCGTTCCGGCATCGTCGGGGTATCACGCGGCGATCGCGTAATGCGTTAATACCGCAAAGTTATCATCGGTTTTCAAGCTAACCCGGCGGAATGCCGGGTTTTTTTATTTTATGCGCTTCGGCCGCTTGTGCATGAAAAGCGGTTGCTCAGCGTACTGTTCTGCGGTTAGATGTTACAAATGTTTTTACCCTTAGCTACTCTGCGGACATTTTCGCCAGCCCTGGCTTATCAGAATTAAGGTGTCATCGTGAAACTGGATGAAATTGCGCGCCTGGCGGGCGTGTCGCGCACCACGGCGAGCTATGTCATCAATGGCAAAGCGCGGCAGTATCGTGTCAGCGACAAAACCGTTGAGAAAGTCATGGCGGTGGTGCGTGAGTACAACTATCACCCCAACGCGGTGGCTGCAGGCCTGCGCGCCGGACGCACCCGTTCGATTGGTCTGGTGATCCCCGATCTGGAAAACACCAGTTATACCCGCATCGCCAACTATCTCGAACGCCAGGCGCGTCAGCGCGGCTATCAGCTGCTGATTGCCTGTTCCGAAGATCAGCCGGATAACGAAATGCGCTGCATTGAGCACCTGCTGCAGCGTCAGGTGGATGCGATCATCGTCTCCACGTCGCTGCCGCCGGAACACCCGTTCTATCAGCGCTGGGTCAACGATCCGCTGCCGATTATCGCGCTGGACCGCGCGCTGGATCGTGAACACTTCACCAGCGTGGTCGGTGCCGATCAGGATGACGCGCAGGCGCTGGCGGCTGAATTGCGTCAGCTGCCGGTGAAAAACGTGCTGTTTCTCGGCGCGCTGCCGGAGCTGTCGGTCAGCTTCCTGCGTGAAATGGGGTTCCGCGAGGCGTGGCAGGGTGATGAGCGCCCGATCGATTTCATCTATTGCAACAGCTTTGACCGCGCCGCAGCGGCGACGCTGTTTGAAAAATACCTCGAAGACCACGCGATGCCCGAAGCACTGTTTACCACCTCGTTTGGCCTGCTGCAGGGGGTGATGGACGTAACGCTGAAGCGTGACGGCCGCTTGCCGACAGACCTGGCTATTGCAACTTTCGGCGACCACGAATTATTAGACTTTCTGGAGTGCCCGGTGCTGGCGGTAGGGCAGCGCCATCGCGATGTTGCTGAGCGTGTGCTCGAGCTGGTGCTGGCTTCGCTGGATGAGCCACGCAAACCGAAGCCAGGTTTAACCCGTATCCGCCGTAATTTATTCCGCCGCGGACAATTAAGTCGTCGCGCTAAATGAAGCGTCGGGCGAGACGTCGCCCGCGCTAATTTCTCTCATCCATATTTAACCAGACGCACACGGGCGTAAAAAAGCGTAAATTATCATCGCCCCGGCTAACGAATTATCGGCGCTGGATTTTCTTATTTGTTTACATCTTCAGCAATCACGCATAGCAGAGCTGACGCGATGGTGCTGGGCTTCCTTTCAGAAATCCCCTAAAATGCCGCCGCCGTCGCAGATTGGGGCAATATAATCGCAGCGGTAAAATTGCGCTAATTTTCACCGATAAATCTGACGCAAATTTTTTTTATACTGTTATTCATCAGGTTAATTTTAAATTGACCATTCATTCTCCTCTTATTCTTCTCTCCGGTTAATTTCATTCGGTGTAAAGAGTGATATTCACTTGCCGTTGCGGCTTGACAAGGATTTCATCGGCTCCGTAAACTCGTTTCGTGGTAAAAAGTGGGATAAAGTGGTGAAAACGGGTAACTGAGGGGTAGGGCTGGCATGTTCCGTGGAGCAACGTTAGTCAATCTCGACAGCAAAGGGCGCCTGGCGGTGCCGACGCGTTATCGCGAATTGCTGCTCGCAGAGTCTCAGGGTCAAATGGTTTGCACCATTGACCTCCATCAGCCCTGCCTGCTGCTTTATACCCTGCCCGAATGGGAAATTATTGAGAAAAAACTGGCCCGGTTATCCAGTATGAATCCGAACGAGCGTCGCGTGCAGCGTCTGCTGTTAGGTCATGCCAGCGAGTGCCAGATGGATAACGCAGGCCGTTTACTGCTGGCGAACACGTTGCGCCAGCATGCGAGCCTGACCAAAGAAGTGATGCTGGTTGGACAGTTCAACAAGTTTGAGCTGTGGGATGAACAGACCTGGTATCAACAAGTTAAGGACGATATTGACGCAGAACAGT
The DNA here is from genome assembly GCF_043529865.1 of Pantoea sp. SGAir0418. Classification (NCBI taxonomy): domain Bacteria; kingdom Pseudomonadati; phylum Pseudomonadota; class Gammaproteobacteria; order Enterobacterales; family Erwiniaceae; genus Pantoea; species Pantoea sp. SGAir0418. Next base: position 3,283,019 of record NZ_CP027911.1, on the reverse strand, counting down.
CAGCTCAGGAGCCTTTATCTGAGCGGTTGCAGGACTTGTCGCTATAGCTATGCAGGAAAATTTTAAACACACCACGGTGCTGCTGGATGAGGCGGTTAACGGCCTTAATATCAGGGAAGACGGCATTTATATTGACGGCACCTTTGGTCGCGGCGGTCACTCACGCCTGATCCTGTCGCAGCTTGGCGCGCACGGACAGTTACTGGCGATCGATCGCGATCCGCAAGCCATAGCCGCAGCCGCTGAGATAAAAGATCCACGTTTCTCGATTGTGCACGGGCCGTTTTCAGCGCTGGCTGAGTATGTCGAAGAGCGCGGGCTGACCGGCAAAATCGACGGCGTGCTGCTGGATTTGGGCGTCTCTTCGCCTCAGCTGGATGACGCCGAGCGCGGTTTCTCCTTTATGCGCGACGGGCCACTGGATATGCGTATGGATCCGACGCGCGGTCAGTCGGCAGCCGAGTGGTTGCAGAGCGCGGAAGAGGCAGATATTGCGTTTGTGCTGAAAACCTACGGCGAAGAGCGCTTCGCGAAACGCATCGCTCGCGCCATCGTCGAGCGCAACCGGGAACAGCCGATGACGCGCACCAAAGAGCTGGCCGATCTGATTGCGGCGGCAACGCCGGTAAAAGATAAGTTTAAGCATCCGGCGACGCGCAGCTTCCAGGCGATACGCATCTGGATCAACAGTGAGCTGGAAGAGATCGATATCGCGCTGAAAGGGGCATTAACGGTGCTGGCACCGGGCGGGCGTTTATCCATCATCAGCTTCCACTCGCTGGAGGATCGGCTGGTGAAGCGCTTTATGCGTGATCAGAGCCGCGGACCGCAGGTGCCGGCCGGGATTCCGATGACCGAGAGCCAGCTGAAAGCGCTGGGCGGACGTGAACTGAAAACCCTCGGCAAGCTGATTCCTGGCGAAGCCGAAGTCAAAGACAACCCGCGCGCGCGCAGTTCGGTCCTGCGTATCGCTGAGAGAACCGCATCGTGATTGGCAATGAGCGTCACAGCCTGCCCGGCGTCATTGGTGGCGATCTGCTGCGTTTTGGCAAGATCCCGCTGCTGCTGCTGATCGCCGTGCTGGTTTCTTCGGTGCTGGTGGTGACCACCACGCATAAGACCCGTCTGCTGACGGCGCAGCGTGAGCAGCTGGTGCTGGAGCGTGATGCGCTGGATATCGAATGGCGCAACCTGATCCTCGAAGAGAATGCGCTGGGCGATCACAGCCGGGTAGAACGGATAGCAACCGATAAGCTGCAGTTGCAGCATGTTGATCCTTCACAGGAAAATATTGTGGTGCAGAAATAAGGAATCGCAGACCTCAATGAGCGGCGCAGGCAAAACGCTGAAGTTAAGAAAACAGGAAGATAAGGCCAGCTTTGTAAGCTGGCGTTTTGCGTTGCTGTGCGGCTGTATTCTTCTGGCGCTGGGCGGATTGCTGTCGCGCGTGGCGTGGCTGCAGGTCATCAGCCCTGATAAGCTGGTCAAAGAGGGCGATTTACGTTCGCTGCGCGTGCAGGAAGTGCCTACCGCACGCGGCATGATCAGCGATCGCGCCGGACGCCCGCTGGCGGTAAGCGTGCCGGTTAACGCCATCTGGGCCGATCCCAAAGAGCTGACCGAGCACGGCGGCGTCACCGTCGATAGTCGCTGGAAAGCGCTGTCGGATGCGCTGTCGATCCCGCTGGATCAGCTGGCGGCGCGCGTCAATGCCAACCCAAAAGGGCGCTTTATTTACCTCGCCCGTCAGGTTAACCCGGCGATTGGCGAATACGTGAAAAAGCTCAAGCTGCCCGGTATTTACCTGCGTCAGGAGTCGCGCCGCTACTATCCGGCCGGCCAGGTCACTGCCCACCTGATTGGCTTCACCAACATTGACGGCCAGGGCATTGAAGGCATCGAGAAGAGCTTCGATAAATGGCTGACCGGTGAGCCGGGCGAACGTACCGTGCGCAAAGACCGCTACGGGCGGGTGATTGAAGATATCTCCTCGGTCGATAGCCGCGCCGCGCACAACCTGACGCTGAGCATCGACGAGCGCCTGCAGGCGCTGGTGTACCGCGAACTGAACAATGCTGTTGCCTTCAACAAAGCCGAATCGGGCACTGCGGTGCTGGTGGACGTGAACACCGGCGAAGTGCTGGCGATGGCCAACAGCCCGGCTTACAACCCCAATAATCTCAGCAACACGCCGAAAGACGTCATGCGTAACCGCGCTATTACCGACATCTTCGAGCCAGGTTCCACCGTGAAGCCAATGGTGGTGATGACCGCACTGCAGCGCGGCGTGGTGAAAGAGAACAGCGTTCTGAACACCGTGCCGTATCGCGTCAATGGTCATGAGATCAAAGACGTGGCGCGCTATAACGAATTGACCCTTACCGGGGTTCTGCAGAAGTCGAGTAACGTCGGGGTTTCGCGCCTCGCGTTAGCGATGCCCTCCTCAGCGCTGGTAGAAACTTACGCGCGCTTTGGCCTGGGTAAACCGACCAATTTGGGGCTGGTCGGGGAAAGTAGTGGCTTATACCCTCAAAAACAACGGTGGTCTGACATAGAGAGGGCCACCTTCTCTTTCGGCTATGGGCTAATGGTAACGCCGTTACAGTTAGCGCGAGTCTACGCAACCATTGGCAGCTACGGCATCAACCGCCCGCTGTCGATTACCAAAGTTGACCCGCCGGTGGCGGGCGAGCGCGTTTTCCCGGAAGACCTGGTGAAAACCGTGATGCACATGATGGAAAGCGTGGCGCTGCCGGGTGGTGGTGGCGTTAAAGCCGCCATCAAGGGCTATCGCATCGCGATCAAAACCGGTACCGCGAAAAAAGTCGGGCCGGACGGACGCTACGTCAATAAATACATTGCTTACACCGCGGGCGTTGCGCCTGCCAGTCGCCCGCGTTTTGCGCTGGTGGTGGTGATCAACGATCCCCAGGCCGGTAAATATTATGGTGGTGCGGTTTCTGCACCGGTGTTTGGCGCCATCATGGGCGGTGTGCTGCGCACCATGAACATTGAACCGGATGCGCTGCCAACGGTGGATAAAAACGAGTTGGTGAAGAATAAGAGAAGTGAGGAATCAAGTGACAGATCGTAACCTGCGCGACTTGCTGGCCCCGTGGGTGCCTGGCGCGCCGGCGCGTCCACTCCGTGACATGACACTGGACAGCCGCGCTGCGGCTGCTGGCGATCTGTTTATCGCCGTGGCGGGCCATCATGCTGATGGACGTCGATTTATTCCACAGGCCATCGCCCAGGGTGTGGCGGCGGTCATTGCCGAGGCTGAAGGTGAAGCCAGCGATGGTGATATCCGCGAGATGCACGGCGTCCCGCTCATCTATCTGGCCCAACTGCCGCAGCGCCTCTCCGCGCTGGCCGGGCGTTTCTACCAGCAGCCGGCTGACAAATTAAAGCTGATTGGTGTGACCGGCACTAACGGCAAAACCACCACCACGCAGCTGATTGCGCAGTGGGCCAACCTGCTGGGCGAAACAGGTGCGGTGATGGGCACGGTGGGCAATGGCCTGTACGGTCAGCTGGTGCCGAGTGAAAACACCACCGGCTCGGCGGTGGGTGTACAGCATATTCTGCACTACCTGGTCGGGCAGGGAGCTACCGTCGCCGCGATGGAAGTCTCTTCGCACGGTCTGGTGCAGCATCGCGTGGCCGCGCTGCCGTTTGCCGCTGCGGTATTTACCAATCTGAGCCGCGATCACCTTGATTATCACGGTGACATGCAGGGCTACGAATCGGCCAAGTGGCTGCTGTTTTCTGAGCATCAGGTAGGCGAGGCCATCATCAACGCTGATGATGAAGTGGGCCGCCGCTGGCTGGAAAAATTACCGGATGCCGTGGCCGTTACGCTGGGCAACAATCTGCAGCCCGGCTGTCGTGGCCGCTGGCTGCAGGCGACGGCGATCGATTATCACGACGGCGGCGCACACGTGCAGTTCAGTTCAAGCTGGGGCAACGGCGAGTTTGACAGCCGCCTGATGGGTGCCTTTAACGTCAGCAATCTGCTGCTGGCGCTGGCGACACTGCTGACGCTGGATTATCCGCTCGACACGCTGGTGGCCAGTGCCAGCCAGCTGCAGCCGGTGTGCGGTCGTATGGAAGTGTTCACCGCCGCGCACAAGCCGACGGTAGTGGTGGATTACGCACATACGCCTGACGCGCTGGAAAAAGCGCTGGAAGCGGCCCGGCTGCACTGCAAGGGCCAGCTGTGGTGCGTATTTGGCTGCGGTGGCGACCGTGACAAAGGCAAACGCCCGCTGATGGGCGCGATTGCCGAACAGTTTGCCGATATCGTGGTGATCACCGATGACAATCCGCGGAGCGAAGAGCCGACGGCGATTGTTAACGACATTCTCACCGGCCTGCTCGATCCGGGCCGGGCTCGCGTCATTGCAGGACGAGCGCAGGCGGTCACCCATGCGGTGATGCAGGCCAGCGCCGACGACATCGTGCTGGTGGCCGGTAAAGGCCATGAAGATTATCAAATCATCGGCAACCGCCGTCTTGACTACTCTGACCGCGACACCGTCGCCCGTTTGCTGGGGGTAATGGCATGATTCCGGTTACGCTGAAAACCCTGGCAGAGATTAGCGGTGGGCAACTGCACGGCAGCGATCTCACTATTGCGGATGTCACCACGGATACCCGTAAAGTCACCCCAGGCAGCCTGTTTGTCGCGCTGGTGGGCGAACGTTTCGATGCACACGATTTTGCCGCCGACGCTATCGCCAGTGGCGCTCAGGCGCTGCTGGTGAACCGTCGTTTAGCGGTTGACGTGCCGCAGGTGGTGGTCGCTGACACGCGTATCGCTTTTGGTCAGCTCGGCGCCTGGGTGCGTCAGCAGGCGAAAGCGCGCGTGGTAGGGCTGACCGGCTCCTCCGGTAAAACCTCCGTGAAAGAGATGACTGCGGCGATTCTGCGCCAGTGCGGTGAAACGCTGTATACCGCCGGCAATCTCAACAACGATTACGGCGTGCCGATGACGCTATTGCGTCTTACCCCGCAACACGCGTATGCCGTGATTGAAATGGGCGCGAACCATCAGGGTGAAATCGCTTACACCACCAATCTGGTGCGTCCGGAAACCGCGCTGGTCAACAATCTGGCGGCGGCGCATCTGGAAGGCTTCGGTTCACTGGCGGGCGTGGCAAAAGCCAAAGGCGAAATCTTTGGCGGCTTACCGGTGCACGGCACCGCAATCATCAACGCTGACAGCAACGATCTGCCCAACTGGCAGCCGCAGTTTGCTGACAAAACCCTGTGGCGCTTTTCGCCGCAGCCGATGGCAGACGCGGAGTTCCGCGCCAGCGATATCGTGCTGCGCGCTGACGCCACGCTGTTTACCCTGCACACGCCGCGCGGTGACATCGCCGTCGAGCTGCCGCTGCCGGGTCGGCACAATATCGCTAATGCGCTGGCTGCTGCCGCGCTGGCGCTGTCGGTTGACGCGCCGTTAACCGCTATCCAGTCTGGCCTTAAAACCTTACAGCCCGTTCCTGGGCGCCTGTTCCCGATTCGCCTCGCCGGTAATCAGCTGCTGCTGGATGACAGCTACAACGCCAACGTCGGTTCGATGACCGCCGCTGCGCAGGTGCTAGGCGATATGCCGGGCTTCCGCGTCATGGTGGTCGGCGACATGGGTGAGCTGGGCGACGAAGCCGAAGCCTGTCATCGTCAGGTGGGCGAAGCGGCAAAAGCCGCCGGTATTGATTGTGTGCTGAGCACCGGCAGGCTCAGCCATTTGATTAGTGAAAACAGCGGCCGGGGCGAACATTTCGCCAGTAAAGCTGAACTGACTGAACGTTTACGCACGCTGCTGTCCCAACATGCGGACATCACTATTTTGGTTAAAGGTTCACGTAGTGCCGCCATGGAGCAGGTAGTACAGAGCTTACAGGAGAAAGGAACATGCTAGTCTGGCTGGCCGAACATCTGGTCGCATTTTATTCCGGCTTTAACGTCTTTTCCTATCTGACGTTTCGCGCCATTGTCAGCCTGCTGACCGCCCTGTTCATCTCTTTATGGATGGGCCCGCGCCTGATCGCCTGGCTGCAGAAACTGCAGATTGGCCAGGTGGTACGTAACGATGGTCCGGAGTCGCACTTCAGCAAGCGCGGCACGCCGACCATGGGCGGCATCATGATTCTGACCTCCATCACGGTTTCGGTGCTGATGTGGGCTTATCCGTCCAATCCTTACGTCTGGTGCGTGCTGGTGGTGCTGGTCGGTTTTGGCGTGATTGGCTTCGTTGATGACTACCGCAAAGTGGTGCGTAAAGACACTAAAGGCCTGATCGCGCGCTGGAAATATTTCTGGATGTCGGTGATTTCGCTCGGCGTGGCGTTCGCGCTGTTCATCGCCGGTAAAGATACGCCTGCCACACAGCTGGTGGTGCCGTTCTTCAAAGATGTTATGCCGCAGCTCGGCCTGTTCTACGTGGTGCTGGCCTACTTTGTGATTGTCGGAACCGGTAATGCGGTAAACCTGACAGACGGTCTGGATGGCCTGGCCATCATGCCAACGGTGTTTGTCGCGGCGGGATTTGCGCTGGTGGCCTGGGCGACCGGTAACGTGAAATTTGCCGAGTATCTGCACATCCCGTATCTGCGTCACGCCGGTGAGCTGGTGATTGTCTGTACCGCGATTGTCGGGGCCGGTCTCGGCTTCCTGTGGTTCAACACCTATCCGGCGCAGGTCTTTATGGGCGACGTGGGTTCGCTGGCGCTGGGTGGCGCACTGGGTACGCTGGCAGTGCTGCTGCGTCAGGAATTTTTGCTGGTGATCATGGGCGGCGTATTTGTGGTTGAGACGCTGTCGGTGATTCTGCAGGTGGGATCGTTCAAGCTGCGCGGTCAGCGTATTTTCCGCATGGCGCCGATTCACCACCATTATGAACTGAAAGGCTGGCCGGAGCCGCGCGTGATCGTGCGCTTCTGGATTATTTCGCTGATGCTGGTGCTGATTGGCCTGGCAACGCTCAAGGTACGTTAATCATGGCTGACTATCGGGGCAGAAAAGTCGTCATCATTGGATTAGGCATTACCGGCCTGTCCTGTGTTGATTTCTTCCTCGCGCAGGGCGTGACGCCCCGCGTGATGGATACCCGTGTGTCACCGCCGGGGCTGGACAAACTGCCAGAGCAGGTGGAGCGCCACGTTGGCGGTATCAACAGCGACTGGCTGCTGGCATGCGATTTGATCATCGCCAGCCCGGGCATCGCGCTGGCACACCCGGCGCTGAGCGAAGCGGCCGACGCCGGCATTGAAATTGTCGGCGATATCGAACTGTTCTGCCGTGAAGCGCAGGCGCCGATTGTGGCGATCACCGGTTCCAATGGCAAAAGTACCGTCACCACGCTGGTGGGCGAAATGGCGCGCGCTGCGGGCTGGCAGGTGGGCGTAGGCGGCAACATTGGGCTGCCAGCGCTGACGCTGCTTAAATCGCCGGCGCAGCTGTATGTGCTGGAGCTCTCCAGCTTCCAGCTGGAAACCACCTACAGCCTAAAAGCGGCGGCGGCAACCATCCTCAACGTCACTGAGGATCATATGGATCGCTATCCGCTCGGCATGCAGCAGTACCGCGCCGCTAAATTACGCATCTATGAAAACGCGGATATCTGCGTGGTGAATGCTGACGATGGCATGACCATGCCAGTGCGCGGCGCCGATCGCCGCTGCGTCAGCTTTGGCATCGACGTTGGCGATTATCACCTCAACCAGCAGCAGGGCAGTACCTGGCTGCGGGTGAAGGGCGAGAAAGTCCTTAATACCGACGAGATGAAGCTGGTCGGGCAGCACAATTACACCAATGCGCTGGCCGCGCTGGCGCTGGCCGATGCGGTGAATATCCCGCGCGCCTCCAGCCTGAAAGCGTTAACCACCTACAGCGGCCTGCCGCATCGCTTCCAGCTGGTGCACGAAGCGCATGGCGTGCGCTGGATTAATGATTCGAAAGCCACCAACGTGGGCAGCACCGAAGCCGCGCTTAACGGCCTGCAGGTGAAAGGCACGCTGTGGCTGCTGCTGGGTGGCGATGGCAAAGGGGCGGACTTTACGCCGCTGGCGCGCTATCTGCAGGGCGACAACGTGCGGCTGTTCTGCTTTGGCCGTGACGGCGACTCGCTGGCCGCGCTGCGTCCGGCAGTGGCGACGCGCACCGACACGCTCGAACAGGCGATGACGCAGATTGCCGCGCAGGTGCAGGCGGGCGACCTGGTGCTGCTGTCACCGGCGTGCGCCAGCCTCGACCAGTTCCGTAATTTTGAACAGCGCGGCGATCGCTTCGCGCAACTGGCGAAGGAGCTGAGCTGATGCGTATTCCCGGAGCCAGTATCGCCAGTTTTATTTCGCTGCGCCTGCGTGATTGGGTGATGGGCGCGCGCGACAACGACGACGCGCCGGTGGTGCTATATGACCGCACGCTGCTGTGGCTGACATTTGGCCTGGCGATTATCGGTTTTGTCATGGTCACCTCGGCGTCGATGCCGGTTGGACAGCGTCTTAACGACGATCCGTTCTACTTTGCCAAACGTGATGCCTTTTATATCGCACTGGCGCTGGGGATGGCGTTAGTGACGCTGCGCGTACCGATGGATTTTTGGCAGCGCTACAGTAACGCGATGCTGATGGCTTCGGTGGCGATGCTGCTGATCGTACTGGTGGTCGGTAGCTCGGTTAACGGCGCATCGCGCTGGATCGCGCTCGGGCCGCTGCGTATTCAGCCGGCGGAGTTATCCAAGCTGTCGCTGTTCTGCTATCTCGCCAGCTATCTGGTGCGCAAAGTGGAAGAGGTGCGGAACAACTTCTGGGGCTTCTGTAAGCCGATGGGCGTGATGGTGGTGCTGGCGGTGCTGCTGCTGGCCCAGCCGGACCTCGGCACCGTGGTGGTGCTGTTTGTTACCACGCTGGCGATGCTGTTCCTGGCGGGCGCCAAACTGTGGCAGTTCCTGGCGATTATCGGCTCCGGCATTTTCGCCGTGGTGCTGCTGATTATCGCGGAACCTTACCGTATGCGCCGCGTGACCTCCTTCTGGAACCCGTGGGAAGATCCGTTCGGCAGCGGCTACCAGCTGACTCAGTCGCTGATGGCGTTTGGCCGCGGTGAGTTCTGGGGGCAGGGCCTGGGCAACTCGGTGCAGAAACTGGAGTATCTGCCGGAAGCGCATACCGACTTTATCTTCTCAATTATCGGTGAAGAGTTGGGTTATGTCGGTGTGGTTTTGGCGCTGTTGATGGTATTCTTCGTCGCTTTTCGCGCAATGTCGATTGGCCGTCGCGCGCTGGAGATCGACCAGCGTTTTTCCGGCTTCCTCGCCTGTTCCATTGGCGTGTGGTTTAGCTTCCAGGCGCTGGTTAACGTTGGTGCGGCGGCGGGTATGCTGCCGACCAAAGGCCTGACGCTGCCGCTGATCAGTTACGGTGGATCGAGTCTGATCATTATGTCGACCGCCATCGTGTTTTTATTGCGCATAGATTATGAAACGCGTCTGGCAAAAGCCCAGGCGTTTACCCGAGGTGCCCGATGAGTGGTAAACGGCTGATGGTCATGGCAGGGGGTACCGGCGGACATGTGTTCCCCGGACTGGCCGTGGCGCATCATCTGATCGAACAAGGCTGGCAGGTGCGCTGGCTGGGAACGGCAGACCGGATGGAAGCCGATCTGGTGCCAAAGCATGGCATCGATATCGACTTCATCCGCATCAGCGGACTGCGCGGTAAAGGCGTAAAGGCCCTGCTGCTGGCACCGGTGCGCATCTTCAATGCGTGGCGCCAGGCGCGCCGCATCATGAAAAACTGGCAGCCGGATGTGGTGCTGGGCATGGGCGGTTATGTTTCCGGGCCGGGCGGCCTTGCGGCGTGGAGTTGCGGCATCCCGGTGGTGCTGCACGAGCAGAACGGCATTGCCGGGCTGACCAATAAGTGGCTGGCGAAAATCGCTACCACAGTGATGCAGGCCTTTCCGGGCGCGTTCCCCACTGCTGAGGTGGTGGGCAACCCGGTGCGTAATGATGTGCTGGCGCTGCCGCTGCCGGCGCAGCGTCTGGCACACCGCAGCGGGCCGATTCGCGTGCTGGTGATTGGCGGTAGTCAGGGGGCGCGCATCCTCAATCAGATCGTGCCGCAGGTCGCCGCCGAACTGGGTGACGCCATCACGTTGTGGCATCAGACCGGCAAAGGTGCACGGGAGACCGTGCAGCAGGCGTATCAGGCCGCTGGCCAGCCGCAGCACAAGGTCACCGAGTTTATCGATGACATGGCGCAAGCCTATGCGTGGGCCGATGTGGTGGTGTGCCGCTCCGGCGCGCTGACCGTCAGTGAAGTGGCGGCGGCGGGTTTACCGGCGATTTTCGTGCCGTTCCAGCACAAAGATCGTCAGCAGTACTGGAATGCGCTGCCGCTGGAAAAAGCCGGCGCGGCCAAAATTTTCGAGCAGCCGCAGTTTACTGCTGCGGCCGTCGCAGACACGCTGCGCCACTGGGATCGCGCCACGCTGCTGGCGATGGCGGAAAAAGCCCGCCAGGTCGCGATTCCTGATGCGACCGAACGGGTGGCACAAGAGGTTGCGCGCGTCGCGAAGTAAGTTAACCGGTCAGTTTGACTGGCCCGCATCTGAATGCAGGTGCAAACGGGAAAACAGGTAACAGAGACAGATGAATACACAACAATTGGCAAAACTGCGTTCTATTGTGCCCGAGATGCGTCGCGTCCGGCACATCCACTTTGTCGGCATCGGCGGTGCCGGCATGGGCGGTATTGCCGAGGTGTTGGCGAACGAAGGCTATCACATTAGCGGCTCCGATCTGGCGCCCAATCCGGTTACGCAGCATCTGGCCTCGCTGGGCGCGACCATTTACTTCAACCATCGCCCGGAAAATGTTACCGACGCCAGCGTCGTCGTGGTTTCCACCGCCGTGGCGCAGGACAACCCGGAGCTGGTGGCGGCGCGTGAGCAGCGTATCCCGGTGATCCGCCGGGCGGAGATGCTGGCTGAGCTGATGCGTTTCCGTCACGGCATCGCGATTGCCGGCACGCACGGTAAAACCACCACCACTGCGATGGTGACCAGTATTTATGCGGAAGGCGGTCTCGATCCGACGTTCGTCAATGGCGGTCTGGTTAAAGCGGCGGGTACGCACGCGCGCCTCGGCAGCAGCCGTTATCTGATTGCGGAAGCGGACGAAAGCGACGCGTCTTTCCTGCATCTGCAACCGATGGTGGCGATTGTCACTAACATCGAAGCGGATCACATGGATACCTATCAGGGCGATTTTGAGAACCTGAAGCAGACGTTTATTAACTTCCTGCACAACCTGCCGTTTTACGGGCGCGCGGTGATGTGCGTGGACGATGTGGTGATTCGCGATCTGATTCCGCGCGTGGGCCGTCAGGTCACCACCTATGGTTTCAGCGACGATGCGGATGTGCGGGTCGAAAACTACGAACAGCGCGGCGCGCAGGGCCACTTCACCCTGATTCGTCAGGACAAGCCGGTGCTGCACGTGACGCTGAATGCGCCGGGTCGCCATAACGCGCTGAACGCCGCGGCAGCCGTGGCGGTTGCCAGCGAAGAGGGCATTGACGACAACGCTATTCTGGCGGCGCTGGAGAGTTTCCAGGGCACCGGTCGACGTTTCGACGTGCTGGGCGAGTTTGACACCGCAGCCGTTAACGGTAAGCCAGGCAGCGCGATGCTGGTCGACGATTATGGCCATCATCCGACCGAAGTGGATGTCACCATCAAAGCGGCGCGCGCCGGCTGGCCAGAGAAAAAGCTGGTGATGGTGTTTCAGCCGCATCGCTATACGCGCACCCGCGACCTGTTCGATGATTTCGCCAATGTGCTGTCGCAGGTGGATGTGTTACTGATGCTGGATGTCTACCCGGCGGGCGAAGCCGCTATTCCGGGCGCGGACAGCCGTTCACTGTGCCGTGCCATCCGCAATCGCGGCAAGGTCGATCCGATTCTGGTCTCCGAGCACGAAGCGCTGCCGGATGCGCTGGCACCGCTGCTGTCCGGCGACGATCTGGTGATTGTGCAGGGCGCCGGCAACATCGGCAAAATTGCCCGCAAGCTGGCTGAGATTCAGCTGCAGCCGGCTCTGAACACGGAGGCGCGCCATGGCTGAGAAAGTCGCGGTATTGATGGGCGGTACCTCCGCCGAGCGCGAGGTGTCACTGATGTCCGGCAGCGCGGTGCTGGCGGGACTGCGCGAGATGGGCATTGATGCGCACGGTGTCGACACCCGTGACGTCTCAGTGCTGGACCTCCGGCAGCAGGGCTTTGCCAAAGCGTTTATCGCGCTGCACGGTCGCGGTGGCGAAGACGGCACGCTGCAGGCGCTGCTGGAGTTTCTGCAACTGCCCTACACCGGCAGCGGCGTCATGGCGTCGGCCATCACCATGGATAAACTGCGCAGCAAACTGCTGTGGCAGGGCAGGGGATTGCCGGCGGGCAAATTTGTCTGGCTGACGCGCCAGCAGTATGAGCAGGGGCTGGATGCTGCAGCGCAGGCGTCGATCGCCGCGCTCGGACTGCCGCTGTTTGTGAAGCCAAGCTGTGAAGGTTCCAGCGTTGGCATCAGCCGCGTGAACCAGGCGGAAGCGCTGCCAGCCGCGCTGCAGGAGGCGTTTCGCCATGATGATGACGTGCTGGTGGAAGCTTTTCTCAGCGGTGCCGAATACACCGTGGGCATCGTCGGCGACGAAATTCTGCCGTCAATCAGAATTCAGACCGCCAGCGAGTTCTATGACTATGAAGCAAAATACATTTCTGACGATACTCAATACTTCTGCCCGAGCGGCCTGAGTACGGAGAAAGAGGCGGAACTGCAGACATTAGTGCTGGCCGCGTGGCGCGCGTTAGGCTGCAGCGGCTGGGGACGGGTTGATGTGATGGTCGACGGTGACGGCAATTTCCAGCTGCTGGAAGTGAACACCTCGCCAGGCATGACCAGCCACAGCCTGGTGCCGATGGCGGCAAAGCAGGCGGGATACAGCTTCCCGCAACTGGTGGCGCGCATTCTGGAGCTGGCTGACTGATATGTCTCAGGCGGCACTGCGCGTTAGAAATCGCGAACCTCAGGAGCGTGCGCGCTCCGGACGGAGCAACGGAGCACGGCTGTTTGGCATCGTGTTCCTGCTGCTGGTGATGGGCATCATGGTGGCTGGCGGCCTGGTGGTGCTGAAGTGGATGAACGATGCGTCGCGTCTGCCGCTGTCGAAGCTGGTGGTGACGGGCGAAACCCACTACACCACGCACGATGATATTCGTCAGGCGATTTTATCGCTCGGCGCGCCGGGAACGTTCATGTCGCAGAATGTGGATATTATTCAGCAGCAGATCGAGCGTTTACCGTGGATTAAACAGGTTAGCGTGCGCAAGCAGTGGCCTGATGAGCTGAAGATAAACCTGGTGGAGTTTGTCCCGGTGGCACGCTGGAATGACTCGCACATGGTGGACGCCGATGGCGTCTCCTTCAGCGTCCCGGCCAGCCACATCGGCAAAGAGACGTTGCCGATGCTGTATGGTCCGGAAGGCAGTGAGAAAGAGGTATTGGCTGGCTATCACACCATGAGTGATGTGCTGCGGGCCAGTAAGTTTACCCTGAAGGTCGCGTCGATGACGGCGCGGCGCTCGTGGCAGCTGGTGACCAGCGACGATGTGCGCATCGAACTGGGGCGCAGCGATACCATGAAGCGTCTGAACCGTTTTATTGAGCTCTATCCGGAGTTGCAGCAGCAGGGCCAGAGTCAGAACCAGCGCATCAGCTATGTTGATCTACGCTATGACTCCGGCGCCGCAGTAGGCTGGGCACCGGCACCGATTGAGCCACAGGACAGTAATCAGCAACAAAACCAGGCACAGGCTAAACCACAATGATCAAGGCAACGGACAGAAAACTGGTAGTAGGACTTGAAATCGGCACTGCGAAGGTCGCCGCCCTAGTTGGGGAAATTCTGCCCGATGGTATGGTCAACATTATTGGCGTCGGCAGCTGCCCGTCCCGCGGTATGGACAAAGGCGGCGTGAACGATCTGGAGTCGGTGGTGAAGTGCGTTCAGCGCGCCATCGACCAGGCGGAATTGATGGCAGACTGCCAGATTTCGTCGGTATACCTTGCTTTATCGGGCAAACATATTAGTTGTCAGAACGAAATCGGGATGGTTCCGATTTCCGAAGAGGAAGTCACTCAGGATGATGTGGAAAACGTGGTGCATACGGCGAAATCCGTTCGCGTGCGCGACGAACATCGTATTCTGCATGTGATTCCACAGGAATACGCCATCGATTATCAGGAAGGCATTAAAAATCCGGTTGGCCTTTCCGGCGTGCGTATGCAGGCCAAGGTGCATCTCATCACCTGCCACAACGATATGGCAAAAAATATCGTGAAAGCCGTTGAACGTTGTGGCCTGAAAGTTGACCAACTGATTTTTGCCGGACTGGCATCCAGTTTTTCGGTGCTGACCGAAGATGAACGTGAGCTGGGAGTCTGTGTTGTTGACATCGGTGGCGGTACAATGGATATCGCGGTGTACACCGGCGGCGCGCTGCGTCATACCAAAGTGATTCCCTATGCCGGGAACGTGGTGACCAGCGACATCGCCTATGCCTTTGGCACACCGCCAACCGACGCCGAAGCCATTAAAGTGCGTCATGGTTGTGCGCTGGGTTCGATTGTCGGCAAAGACGAAAACGTCGAGGTGCCGAGCGTGGGTGGACGTCCACCGCGCAGCCTGCAGCGCCAGACGCTGGCAGAAGTGATTGAGCCGCGTTACACCGAACTGCTGAATCTGGTGAACGACGAGATTCTGCAACTGCAGGAGCAACTGCGCCAGCAGGGCGTGAAGCATCATCTGGCAGCCGGTATTGTGCTGACCGGCGGTGCGGCGCAGATTGAAGGTCTGGCGGCCTGTGCACAGCGGGTGTTCCACACCCAGGTGCGCATCGGTCAGCCGCTTAACATCACCGGCCTGACGGATTATGCACAGGAGCCGTACTACTCGACGGCGGTTGGCCTGCTGCATTACGGCAAAGAGTCACACATGAACGGTGATGCAGAAACGGAAAAACGTGCTTCAGTGGGCAATTGGTTTAAACGCATCAACAGCTGGCTGAAGAAAGAGTTTTAATTTTTTGAAAAAGGAGATCATCAGGCAATGTTTATGATCTCCAGGCGACAGGCACATAACGGAGAGAAATCATGTTTGAACCTATGGAATTAACCAATGACGCGGTGATTAAAGTCATCGGCGTCGGCGGTGGCGGTGGCAACGCCGTAGAGCACATGGTACGCGAGCGTATCGAAGGTGTGGAATTCTTCGCTGTGAATACCGACGCGCAGGCGTTGCGTAAAACGGCGGTCGGCCAGACGATTCAGATCGGGACCAATATCACCAAAGGTCTCGGTGCGGGTGCTAACCCGGAAGTCGGCCGTACCTCGGCGGAAGAGGATCGCGAAGCACTGCGTTCTGCGCTGGAAGGGGCAGACATGGTGTTTATCGCCGCGGGCATGGGTGGCGGTACCGGTACCGGTGCAGCTCCTGTGGTGGCTGAAGTAGCCAAAGATTTAGGTATCCTGACGGTTGCGGTGGTGACGAAGCCCTTCAACTTCGAAGGGAAAAAACGCATGGCGTTTGCTGAGCAGGGTATCGCTGAGCTGTCCAAGCATGTTGATTCACTGATCACCATTCCTAACGACAAGCTGCTGAAAGTGCTGGGCCGTGGTATCTCTCTGCTGGATGCCTTCGGTGCGGCTAACGACGTGCTGAAAGGTGCGGTGCAGGGTATCGCAGAACTGATTACCCGTCCGGGTCTGATGAACGTCGACTTCGCCGACGTGCGTACCGTGATGTCAGAAATGGGTTACGCGATGATGGGTTCTGGCGTTGCCTGTGGTGAAGACCGTGCTGAAGAAGCGGCCGAAATGGCGATCTCCAGCCCGCTGCTGGAAGATATCGATCTGTCGGGTGCGCGTGGCGTGCTGGTCAACATCACGGCGGGCTTCGACCTGCGTCTGGATGAGTTCGAAACCGTGGGTAACACCATCCGCGCCTTCGCCTCGGACAACGCGACCGTGGTTATCGGTACCTCGCTGGATCCAGAGATGAACGACGAGCTGCGCGTCACCGTGGTGGCGACCGGTATCGGCATGGACAAACGTCCGGAAATCACCCTGGTGACTAACAAGCCTGCGACTCAGCCGGTCATGGATCATCGCTACCAGCAGCACGGCATGGCGCCGCTGCCGCAGGAGCAGAAACCGGCCGCGAAAGTGGTGAATGACCAGCCAGCGTCATCCAGCAAAGAGCCTGACTATCTTGATATTCCAGCCTTCCTGCGTAAACAGGCAGACTAAGAATATCCTGAGAATTGGGATTCTCCGCTCTTTGTGCTAAAGTATTCGCCCGCCGGTAATTTATACTGGCGGTCGGATGGGTAATATTGCGAGATAATGCGATGATCAAACAAAGGACATTAAAACGTATTGTTCAGGCGACTGGCGTCGGTTTGCATACCGGCAAAAAAGTCACGCTGACTTTACGCCCTGCGTCGGCTAATACCGGGGTCATCTATCGTCGCACTGACTTGAATCCACCGGTTGATTTCCCGGCTGATGCAAAATACGTGCGCGACACCATGCTGAGTACCTGCCTGGTGAATGATGAAGGCGTGCGTATTTCGACGGTTGAACACCTGAATGCTGCATTGGCAGGTCTGGGTATCGACAACATTATTGTTGAAGTCGATGCGCCAGAAATTCCGATCATGGATGGCAGTGCCGCGCCTTTTGTTTATTTGCTGATGGATGCCGGTGTCGAAGAGCTGAACAGCGCGAAGAAATTCGTGCGCGTGAAGCAAACGGTACGGGTTGAAGATGGCGATAAGTGGGCCGAGATTAAACCGTACAACGGTTTTTCACTCGACTTCACCATCGACTTCAAACATCCGGCGATCGACTCAAGCTCGCAGCGTTACCAGCTCAATTTCTCGGCTGAATCCTTTGTGCGTCAGATTAGCCGTGCGCGCACCTTCGGCTTTATGCGTGAAATCGAATATCTGCAGTCTAAAGGCCTGTGCCTGGGCGGTAGTTTAGATTGTGCGATTGGCCTCGATGACTTCCGCGTATTGAATGAAGATGGCCTGCGCTTTGAAGATGAGTTCGTGCGTCACAAAATGCTGGACGCCATCGGCGACCTGTTCATGTGTGGTCATAACGTGATTGGCGCATTCTCTGCGTTCAAGTCCGGCCATGCGCTGAACAACAAACTGTTGCAGGCGGTACTGGCGAAGCAGGAAGCCTGGGAATGGGCGACCTTCGAAGACGAAGCTGAACTGCCACTGGCCTTCAAAGCGCCAAATTTAGTGCTGGCTTAATTAGTCAGCCATCAAACGGCGGGCTTCCCTGACACCCTCTCCGGTCAGTGGAACCCGCCGTTTTTTATTGCCCGCCGCTAAGCTGTAATCCCGCTCGCAAAACCCTGTTGCCAGCGACCAAACCCTGCGCAAAAAAACGTGAAATCCGCCGTAAGCCCTTTAATCCCTGATGTCGAAGCCCCACATAAGTGCTATTATCTGGCGCTCATGTAAGCAGGGTGCGTAACGCAACTCTGGCTTAGCGCTTAATGACTGGCATGATGGACGAAAGGTGATCGGGATTTTCTCACGCTGGCGACAACTCGGCAGACGCTATTTCTGGCCTCATCTCCTGTTGGGAATGGTGGCGGCCAGTCTCGGCCTGCCTGCCTGTGCACAAAGCGCAGAACCCACCAGCAGCGATTCGCCGGTCAGCAGCCTGTTTACCGGCAAGGTGGTGCGGTTTGATCACCTGATTCGCCTGCAGGAAAGCGCGCGCCGTCCCAGTTTCAACGTTGACTACTGGCATCAGCACGCCATCCGCACCGTTATTCGCCATCTCTCATTCAGCATGACGCCGCCCGCGACCGCGGAAGCGGAGCATGCATTGCCGCTGGCGGCGCAAAAGCTGGCGCTGATTGACTCGCTGCAGGCGCTGCTGACTTCACCCGCGCAACCTTTAGCCGCGATGGCACCGCCGTCGCGAGCGCATCATGTTTCGCCCAACGTTCACTCTTCTGCTGACTGGCAGGCTGCTATTCATGGCATCCGCGCCGGACCTTTCATTGCTTAACGCTAACGTTATTTTCCTTTTTCTGTTTTTTGCTTTTGCAGCCCGTATTGTCACGGCTGAATTGAGATAAATTTATTATGTTAATCAAATTGTTAACGAAAGTTTTTGGTAGCAGCAATGATCGTACTCTGCGCCGCATGCGTAAAGTGGTCGATGTCATCAACAAGATGGAGCCGGAGTTCGTCAAACTGTCTGACGACGAACTGAAAGCGAAAACCGATCAATTCCGCGAGCGCCTGAAAAAAGGTGAAACGCTGGAGAGCCTGATTCCCGAAGCCTTCGCCACCGTGCGTGAAGCCAGTAAGCGCGTGTTTGGCATGCGCCACTTTGATGTGCAGCTGATCGGCGGCATGGTGCTCAACGAACGCTGCATCGCGGAGATGCGCACCGGTGAGGGTAAAACCCTGACTGCGACGCTGCCAGCCTACCTGAACGCGCTGAGCGGCAAGGGCGTGCACGTTGTGACCGTCAACGACTATCTGGCGCAGCGTGACGCCGAAAACAACCGTCCGCTGTTTGAGTTCCTCGGTCTGACAGTCGGTATTAACCTGCCGGGCATGCCGGCGGTGGCTAAGCGCGCTGCCTATGCAGCCGATATCACCTACGGCACCAACAACGAATACGGCTTCGATTATCTGCGCGATAACATGGCCTTCAGTCCGGAAGAGCGCGTACAGCGTAAACTGCACTATGCGCTGGTGGATGAGGTGGACTCGATCCTGATCGATGAAGCGCGTACGCCGCTGATTATCTCGGGTCCGGCCGAAGACAGCTCCGATCTCTACATCAAGGTCAACAAAATCATCCCGCACCTGGTGCGCCAGGAAAAAGAAGACTCGGATAACTTCCAGGGCGAAGGTGACTTCTGGGTGGATGAAAAAGCCCGTCAGGCGCACATGACCGAGCGCGGTCTGGTGAAAGTGGAAGAGCTGCTGGTCAGTCAGGGCATCATGGATGAGGGCGAATCACTCTACTCGCCGACCAACATCATGCTGATGCACCACGTGACGGCAGCACTGCGCGCCCATGCACTGTTCACCCGCGACGTTGACTACATCGTGAAGGACGGCGAGGTGATCATTGTTGATGAACACACCGGCCGTACCATGCAGGGACGTCGCTGGTCTGATGGCCTGCATCAGGCGGTCGAAGCCAAAGAAGGTGTGGAGATCCAGAATGAAAACCAGACGCTGGCTTCCATCACCTTCCAGAACTACTTCCGTATCTACGAGAAACTGGCCGGTATGACCGGTACCGCTGATACTGAAGCGTTTGAATTCAGCTCCATCTACAAACTCGATACCATCGTGGTGCCGACCAACCGTCCGATGGTGCGTAAAGATATGGCCGATCTGGTCTACATGACCGAGAAAGAGAAGATCGACGCCATTATCGAAGATATTCGTACCTGTACGGCTAACGGTCAGCCGGTACTGGTGGGCACCATCTCGATTGAAAAATCGGAAGTGGTATCTCAGGAGCTGACGCGCGCGGGTATTAAGCACAGCGTACTGAACGCCAAGTTCCACGCCAGCGAAGCGGATATCGTGGCACAGGCAGGTCAGCCAGCCGCGGTAACCATCGCGACCAACATGGCCGGTCGTGGTACGGACATCATGCTCGGCGGTAGCTGGCAGGCGGAAGTGGCCGCGCTGGAAAACCCGACGGAAGAGCAGATTGAAGCCATCAAGGCGGCGTGGAAACTGCGCCATGATGCGGTGCTGGCGGCAGGCGGTCTGCACATTATCGGTACCGAACGCCACGAATCACGCCGTATCGATAACCAGCTGCGCGGCCGTGCGGGCCGTCAGGGTGACGCCGGTTCTTCGCGCTTCTATCTGTCGATGGAAGATGCGCTGATGCGTATCTTTGCCTCTGATCGCGTGTCCAACATGATGCGTAAGTTGGGTATGAAGCCGGGTGAAGCGATTGAGCATCCGTGGGTAACCAAAGCAATTGCTAATGCGCAGCGCAAAGTGGAAAGCCGCAACTTCGATATCCGTAAACAGCTGCTGGAATACGATGACGTCGCTAACGATCAGCGCCGCGCCATTTACAGCCAGCGTAACGAACTGCTGGATGTCTCTGACGTTTCGGACACCATCAACAGCATCCGCGAAGATGTGTTCAAAGCCACTATCGACACTTACATTCCGCCGCAGTCGCTGGAAGAGATGTGGGATGTTCCGGGGCTGGAAGAGCGTCTGCGCAATGATTTCGATCTGGATCTGCCGATTGCTGAGTGGCTGGATAAAGAGCCGGATCTGCATGAAGAGACGCTGCGTGAGCGCATCATGAGCCGCGCCAGCGAAAACTATGCGGCGAAAGAAGAAGTGGTCGGCGCAGAAATGATGCGCAACTTCGAAAAAGGCGTGATGCTGCAAACGCTCGACTCGCTGTGGAAAGAGCATCTGGCGGCGATGGACTATCTGCGTCAGGGTATCCATCTGCGTGGCTATGCGCAGAAGGATCCGAAGCAGGAGTACAAACGTGAATCTTTCGCCATGTTTGCCGCGATGCTGGAGTCGCTGAAGTACGAAGTGATCAGCACCCTGAGCAAAGTGCAGGTGCGGATGCCGGAAGAAGTGGAAGCGATGGAGCAGCAGCGTCGTGAAGAAGCAGAGCGCCTGGCACAGCAGCAGCAGCTCAGTCACGTCGATGACGACACCGCAGCGGCCGCTGCACTGGCGGCACAGGGCGGTGAGCGGAAAGTGGGACGTAACGATCCGTGCCCATGCGGCTCAGGTAAAAAATACAAACAGTGTCACGGTCGTCTGGCCTGATAACAAAAAGGAGCCCGCGGGCTCCTTTTTCTTTGGCTGATTAGCGGGTAATCGCCATCAGCTTCTCCTCATTCAGCCGCACGCCATGATAGGGCAGCGTAACCAGCAGCCCATCCGGCAAACCATAGCGTTTCAGCAACGCCCGGCTCTGAAACAGCAATTGGTGATAGTTGTTGTCGCTGATCCCCGGATAGCTCTCATTCCATACCGTGGCAATAATCTGCCGTTTCGACGTGATGCGCAGCAGCAGGCAGGAGAAGAAGCGCTTCTGCGCTTCATTAAGCGGGATGGTCTTCTGTTCTGGCCACCAGGTTAAGGTGTTTTGCGCGCTGTCGAGCGTCAGGATGTCGTGAAAAACCAAATGGCGTAAGGTATTCATCTGTTTCTGTGCGTCTTGCGCCAGAAACGTTGTTAGTTTGCGTTCCATGTGTAGTCGGCCTGGCTAGAGTAAAGTGGCTGCGAGTATTCCCAACATGGCGCCGTGCGATCATTACGACCTGTCTTAATAACTGGAATCTGTGCGACAGGATCGCGGTGAAGCCGACAGCAGTTAACATCGTCCGGCGTCTGCTTTAAAATCAGCGCTCACTCACTACAAGCGGAATCCAGCTTATGAAACACCTGCAGGTTGCGGTGGGCATCATTCGCAATGCCAGTCGTCAGATCTTTCTTGCCCAGCGCGCAGCAAGCTCGCACATGGCCAACAAATGGGAGTTCCCGGGCGGAAAAATTGAACAGCACGAAAGCGCAGAACAGGCGTTAAAACGTGAGCTGATGGAAGAAACCGGTATTGAAGTGACGGCGGCGAAAGCGATTGGTCAGGCCGACCACAGTTACGATGACCTGCGTGTTACGCTGCATTTCTTCCTGGTGGAGGGCTGGCAGGGTGAGCCGTGGGGACGCGAAGGTCAGCCGCAGCGTTGGGTCGAGCAGCGTGATTTGCTGGCCGATGAATTTCCACCTGCCAACCACGCCCTGATTGCCCGCTTAGTGGCGGGCGAGATTTAAACTCAGGGGCTGCGTGCCCCTGCCGATTACGGCTGCTCTTCACTCCAGTCGTCACTCTCCGTCATGTCTCCGCTGCTGGGAATGCGTTTCTCTTCAGCGGCCCACTCACCCAGATCGATCAACTGACAGCGTTTGCTGCAAAACGGGCGCCACGGGCTGAGTTCATCCCACATCACGGCTTTACCGCAGTTGGGGCAAGGTACGGTAATCATCTCTTCCTGCATAACATCCTCTAACAACAGGCTAATTCAAAATTCAGTCGCGCCGGCACTTCACCGCGTTCGCTATCGAGCGGTAAAAAGCGGATGGCATAGCGGCTTTTATGACCAGAGACCTGCGGATAGAGCGCATCTTCCAGCGTCAGCTGCAGGCGCAGCAGGTCGGACCCTTCGGCGTTATCCTGATAAAAGCCGTTGAGGCTGGTCTGATGGCGAAACACGCCTGACTGACGAATCAGGTTGAGGATCATCGTCAGGCTGTTGCGCAGCGGATCGAGCGAGGCCAGCCAGCTATTCACCAGGGTATCGCGCAGCGCCTGTGGCTGGTGCAGCCAGATGTGTAAACCCGGCAGATCAAAACTGCAGCAGCCGCCGGGAATGCTCAGGCGCTGACGTACGGAGGCAATCAACCGGTCTTCGCGCAGCTGCTGACCCATGCGCGGCGCGGCCATCAGCTCGCTGGATTGCTGCTTCAGCTGTTCGCGCAGCTGGCTGACGGTGTGTTCATCGACACCCGGCACATCCAGCCAGGCACGCAGTTTTTGCTGCTGACGCTCCAGCTCTTTTAACAGCTCGGTGCGCATATCGCCGCGTTCGAAGATATCCAGCAGGTCGCCAATAATACGAAACACACCCAATGCCGCAACCGAGCTGTTGACCGGCAGCGTTTCGTGCAGCTGGTTGATCAAAAACTCCACGCGCAGCCAGGTGCGCATTTTCTCATTCAATGGGTGTTCAAACAGAACCACTGTGCTCATGATATTAATCCCGTCCGGTTGCTGCCAGGCGCAAATAGCGCTGGTGAAGTTCAGCAACGCGCGGCAAAGCCTGTTCCGGCGTGCCACTGTTATCAATGATATCATCCGCGCAGGCTAAACGCTGCTGACGGCTGGCCTGCGCGGCAAGAATCCGTTGCGCCTGGCTGAGAGAGATACCATCACGCTGGCGGGTGCGCTGCAGCTGCGTGGCCTCATCGACATCCACGACTAATACCCGATCAGCCTGATGCTGCAGACCATTTTCTACCAGCAGCGGCACTACCCACATGACGTAAGGCGAAGTCGCCTGCGCCTTCAGCTGCTGGGTACGGGCGTTAATCAGCGGATGCAGCAGTTGATTGAGCCAGTTTTTCTCTTGCGGCTGCTGGAAAATAATTTCCCGCAAACGCGCGCGATAAAGCGTGCCTTCTGCGGTCAGAATCGATTCTCCGTGGCGTTTCACAATCGCATTGAGCGCAGGTGTGCCCGGTTCAACCACCTCGCGGGCAATCACATCGGCATCAATGATGTCGACGTTCAGCGCGGCAAAAGCGTTAGCAATGGTGCTTTTACCACTACCAATGCCGCCGGTCAGTGCAACGGTAAAAGGCATAGCGTTCTCTCAACATTTTTCTCATCTGCCGCAGCGTGATGAGAGCCCGATCACAATCGGTTTTCTCAGCTAAATTTAACGGATTGTAGCTTAAATAAAGTGAAATTCGCAGTCTTGTCGCGGAACGAATGGCGCGTATGATAACGACACTGGAGCCGTGAGCGCTACCCGAACTGCGGTTCGTCGTCACTAACCAGGACACTCTGCTATGCGTATCGAAGAAGATGTAAAACTGGGCTTTAAAGATGTATTGATCCGCCCGAAACGCTCCACGCTGAAAAGCCGTTCCGAGGTTGAGCTGGAACGTACGTTCACCTTCAAACATTCAGGCCTCGCCTGGTCCGGCGTTCCGGTGATTGCCGCCAACATGGATACCGTCGGCACCTTTACCATGGCCGAAGCGCTGGCTGGCTTTAACGTGCTGACCGCCGTTCACAAGCACTACAGTGTTGAAGCGTGGCAGACCTTTATCCAGCACGTACCGGCCACGGTGCTCAGCCACGTGATGGTCTCCACCGGCACCTCAGAAGCAGATTTCACAAAGTTAAGCGCGATCCTCGCGCTGTCGCCCCAACTCAATTTTATCTGTATTGATGTGGCAAACGGCTACTCCGAGCACTTTGTTGCCTTCCTGCAGCGCGCGAGGGAAAGCTTCCCGGGGAAAACCATTTGCGCCGGGAATGTGGTGACCGGTGAAATGGTCGAGGAGCTGATTCTGTCCGGTGCCGACATTGTGAAGGTGGGAATCGGTCCGGGTTCGGTCTGCACCACACGCGTCAAAACCGGCGTTGGCTACCCGCAACTCTCTGCGGTGATTGAGTGTGCTGATGCGGCGCACGGCCTCGGCGGGCAGATTGTCAGTGACGGCGGTTGCGCCGTGCCGGGCGATATCGCCAAGGCGTTCGGCGGCGGCGCTGACTTCGTGATGCTCGGCGGCATGCTGGCGGCACACGATGAGTGCGAAGGCACTCTTGTTGAAGAGCAGGGCGAGCAGTTTATGCTGTTCTACGGCATGAGCTCCGAATCCGCGATGAAACGTCATGTGGGCGGTGTGGCGGGCTACCGCGCCGCAGAAGGTAAAACCGTTCGTCTGCCGCTGCGTGGACCGGTCGCGGAGACGGTGAAAGATATCCTCGGCGGGCTGCGTTCGGCCTGTACTTACGTCGGCGCAGAGCGCCTGAAAGAGCTGACCAAACGCACCACCTTTATTCGTGTGGCAGAACAGGAAAACCGCGTCTTTAACCGCTGATGTGCCGCAACGGGCGCCGCGTGCGCCCGTTTAACGTATGGCGTCTCCCAGACCAAATACCGGCAGATACATGGCAATCAC
Organism: Pantoea sp. SGAir0418; assembly: GCF_043529865.1. NCBI lineage: Bacteria > Pseudomonadati > Pseudomonadota > Gammaproteobacteria > Enterobacterales > Erwiniaceae > Pantoea > Pantoea sp. SGAir0418. The sequence continues at coordinate 3,258,149 of NZ_CP027911.1, read as the reverse complement.
CAGCGTGCCGACAATGCCGCCAATCACCACCATCATTAATGGCTCCAGCGAAGCGGCGAGGCTGTCTGCGCGCGTCAGCGTTTGCGCTTCGTGCCACTCCGCCAGCCGCGCCAGCATCACATCAAGCGCACCGGCCTCTTCACCGACGCGGATCAGCTGAGCGCACAGCGGCGTAAACAGCGGATGTCCCTGTAGCGCCTGATGCAGCGGTGCGCCAGCGGCAATATGCTGCTGTAATGCCACGATGGCATCGCGCCACAGTCGCGCGGCCAGTGTCACTTCCACCGCCTGCAGGCTTTGCAGCAGCGTCAGTCCGGCCTGCTGCGTCAGTTGCAGAATCGCATATATCTGGCTGAGCTGACCGCCGCGCCACAACGGGGCCAGCAGCGGAAGCCGCAGCAGCCACTGCTGGCAGCGCTTTTGCCACGCAACGGATCGTCGGTAGGTCAGACGCGCCAGCCACCCGGACGCCACACCGCACAACAGCAGCGGCAGCGCCGCCTGCTGCAACAGCGCCGACAGCGCCATCACGCCGGCGGTAAAGGCCGGCAGCGGTGCGTCAAAACTGGCGTACACCGCAACAAATTCCGGCAGTACAAACAGCAGCATCCCGGCGCTGACCGCCAGCGCCACCAGTAGGATGAACAGCGGATAGCGCAACGCTTTCACTACCTTCTGGCGCAGAAACTGTTGCCTGCTCTGCTGTAGTGCCAGCTGGCGGCAGCACTCGTCCAGTTGCCCGGTCAGCTCACCCACCTGCATCAGTGCCGGAAACAGCGGCGGGAAGATATCCGGCCAGGCGCGCAGCGCCTGAGAAAACGGCTCTCCGGCCATGACCCGCTGTTGCAGAAGGCTCAGCAGCACGCGCCAGCCTGCATGGGGATGGCCGCTGGCCAGCAATGTCAGACTCTCCGCCAGCGGCAGCCCGGCTTTCAGCAACGTCGCCAGCTGGCGCATCAGGTCAATTTTCTGCTGCCACTTCCAGTCGCGCGCGCGCCAGCATTTCCCGCGCTGCCAGCTCACCACCAGCATGCCGCGATCGCCCAGCTGGCCGAGCAGGGCATCCTGCGTGGGCTGCAGCGACTCTCCCTCCTGCAGCAGGCCCATACTGTCCAGTGCCTGCCAGTGAAACTGGTAGCGATTAGCCATTGCCAAGGCCCACCACGCGCTGCATCTCCTCGAATGAGGTGTCACCGCGGCTCACCGCTTCCAGCCCGGCGGTCAGCAGCGTTTTCATTCCCTGTTCCGCAGCCAGCGTCAGCAGGTGCTCCAGCGGCATATCAGCCGAGATGGCGTTCTGCAACCTGCTGCTCATCGGCAGGATTTCAAACAGCGCCAGGCGGCCGTAATAACCCGAGAAGCAGTGATCGCAGCCGGGCGCACGCCAGGTTTGCAGCGTGCCGGGCCACATGTCGCCGGGCAGATGGGCAATCGCCTGGCCCGGCTGACGGCAGTGCACGCACAAACGGCGCACCAGCCGCTGCGCCACCACCAGCTGTAACGCCGGGCCAAGCAGATAGCCGGGAATGTCCATCTGCCGTAAGCGGGTCAGGGTTTCGGCCGTCGAGTTGGTGTGCAAGGTTGAGAGCACCAGATGTCCGGTCTGCGCCGCTTTTACGGCGATGCTGGCGGTTTCGGCATCACGGATTTCGCCGATCATAATGACGTCCGGATCCTGCCGCAGCAGCGCGCGCAGGACGCGGTTAAAGTCGAGACCGCTCCGTGGCTGTACCTGCGTCTGGTTAATCCCCTGTAGCGGAATTTCCAGCGGGTCCTCCACGCTGCAGACGTTTTTCTCCGGCACGTTGAGGGCGCTCAGGCTGCTGTACAGCGTAAAGGTTTTGCCGCTGCCGGTTGGGCCGGTGACCAGAATCAGCCCCTGCGGTTTGGCCAGCGCGTTTTTCAGCAGACGCAGCTGTGGTACCGGCATGCCCAGCTTATCGAGCGCAATGGCGCTGTTTTCGCTTTGCAGCAGGCGCACCACCGCTTTTTCCCCCTGGCTGACCGGCAGGGTCGACAGGCGGAACGCCGCCGGTTTGTCATCCATCTCCAGACTGAACTGGCCATCCTGCGGCAGCCGACGCTCCGCGATATCCAGACCGCCGAGGATTTTCAACCGTGCCAGCACGGCGGCGGGTGGGGCATCCGGTAACTGCGGCAGCGGATGCAGCACGCCGTCAATCCGCAGCCGTACGCGCAGCCCGTGACGCTGCGGTTCAAAGTGCACATCGGAGGCGCGTCGCTGTATGGCCTGGCGCAGAATCTGATCCACCGCGTGGATGGCGGACTCGGCGCTGGCCTGTTCGCGCGGTGCCGCACTGCTTTCGGGCTGGTGCAGCAGCTGCTCCAGCCGTGCGGCGGGCCAGCATTCGACCTCGACTGCGCACTGGCTGGCAAACTGCAGCGCCTCTAACAACAGCGGGTCTGGCGCGTCCGCGACCGCCACGCGCAAGTGCGTGGCGTCATGGTGCAGTATCACGGCCTGATAGCGGGCACACAGCGCCTGCAGGGTGCTATCCGGCTTATCCATTGTTTTCTTCCTTGTCGGCAAAGCGGAACTGCTCGAGACAGCTGTCGCGCAGGCTGGTGTTGTCGCTGGTGCAGCTGCGTTGCCAGCTAAGTGCGCCTTCCGCCGCATTCCATATCGGCAACATTGCAACGGTTAACCCCGTCAGGCTCTCCTGGCCGGTCAGCGTAATGGCACCATTGACCACGCTCAGGTTCGCCACATAGCGCGAGCCTTTGGCGGCGGGAATACCGCGCTCGCCGGCCTGACACTGCGCCGGTCCGCCGCGCTCAATGGCGCACAGCTCCACGGCAGTTTTATAGGGCACCATGGTTTGCAGCATGTCGGTCAGCGCGGCACGTTGCAGATAATTTTGGTAAGCGGGCAGGCCAATGGCGCTGAGGATGGCGACGATACCGATGACAATCATCAGCTCGATCAGGGTAAAACCGCGTTGTTTATCCATAATGAGGCTCCTTGTTGTGGAGCCGCAACGGTAAGAAAGGGCGGGGAAAAGCGGAAGGGGGCGCGTTTCAATCCCGGAAAGGGGCGCGCAGACAATGTAGCGCGTTACAGGCGAAGCCACATGATGATGGAAGCCGGCTCTCATTTTGCCGCCAGCACCGGCGGCATGGCCTTACGTCAGACTTCGCGAAAACGCATCGACAGATCCAGCGCCTGCACGTGCTTAGTCAGCGCGCCCACCGAGACATAATCCACTCCGGTGGCGGCAATCTGCGGCAGCGTCGTCTCCGTCACGTTGCCGGACACCTCCAGCAGTGCGCGCTTCGCCGTCAGCGTAACCGCCTGCTGCATCATCGTCAGCGTGAAGTTATCCAGCATGATGATGTCGGCACCGGCTGCCAGCGCCAGCTGCAGTTCGCTGAGATTTTCCACTTCCACCTCGACCGGCACATCCGGATGCAGCCACAGGGCTTTCTCCACCGCTTTACTGACCGAACCGCTGGCAATGATGTGGTTTTCTTTGATCAGGAAAGCGTCGGACAGGCCCAGGCGATGATTCTGCCCGCCGCCGCACAGCACCGCATACTTGAGCGCGGTGCGCAGCCCGGGCAGGGTTTTGCGCGTATCCAGCAGCTGGGTATTGCTGCCAGACAAGAGCGCCACATAGCGGTTCACGGCCGTCGCCACGCCGGAGAGCGTCTGCAAAAAGTTTAACGCGGTGCGTTCTGCCGTCAGCAGCAACCGTGCCGGTCCCTTTAATTCAAACAGCAGCTGATCGGCCACCAGCGGTTGGCCGTCTTCGACGTGCCAGATAATGGAAACGTTATTGCCCAGCTGGATAAACACCTCTTCCACCCAGCGTTTACCACAGAAAACACCGGCTTCACGGGTGATAACGCGCGCTTCAGCCTGCGCCGCCTGCGGCAACAGCTGAGCGGTGATGTCGCGGTCAGCGTCAACGTCACCGCCTAAATCCTCCTGAAGCGCACGCGCCACGGTTTCCGGGATATCCAGCTGAATACGTTTAAGCAATTCCTGACGACGATGTTCGGGATTATAACGACGCGACACCATGATTTTGCGGCTCCACCCTGCGGATTACGTGCGCTCACCTTAGCCTGATTTTGCAGCTATTGCCAGCCACGCCAGGTGAAATGTTTAGTATCCTTAACTTGCTGATGCCATAACGCATTAAGTCACAAGCAGCGAGGTGGAATCATGGTATTCTCAGCCAGATTTTGTTCAGGATAACAGGCATGAAACTGGAACACGGCTGGATCACGAGCGCACGCAAGGTGCCGTCGCCGCACTTTAATGCGCGGCCGGATAACGAAGCGCCGTCGCTGCTGATCATTCATAACATCAGTCTGCCGCCGGGCGAATTTGGCGGTCCGTGGATCGACCAGCTGTTCACCGGTACGCTACCGGCTGATGCGCATCCCTATTTTGCGGATATCGCCCAGTTACGCGTGGCGGCGCACTGTCTGATTCGCCGTGACGGTGAGCTGGTACAGTATGTTTCCTTTGACCAGCGCGCCTGGCATGCCGGCATTTCGCAGTTTGCCGGACGGGAAAACTGCAACGATTTTTCCATGGGCATTGAGCTGGAAGGCACTGACACGCTGCCCTACACCGATGACCAGTACGCTACGCTGCAGCAGGTTACCCGCCTGCTGATGCAGCATTATCCGCTGACGCCGCAGCGTATCACCGGTCACAGCGATGTTGCGCCGGAACGCAAGACCGATCCCGGTCCGGCATTTGACTGGATACGCTATAAACAGGCTATCGGGCAGGAGCACCCCTGACACCGCAGGAGCAGGTATGACGTTGTTTAGTTTGTTGTTAGTTTTGGGTTGGGAACGCCTTTTTAAATTAGGTGAACACTGGCAGCTGGATCATCGGCTTGAGCCGCTGTTTCGCGGTCGCCAGCGCTTCTCGTTGCTGCGTACGCTGCTGATGACCGTGATCGCCATGCTGCTGGTCTGGCTGGTGGTGTGGAGCCTGAAGGGTATTCTGTTTGGCGTGGCGCAGCTGCTGTTCTGGATTGTGGTCGGTTTGCTGTGCATTGGTGCCGGCTCGGTGCGGCTGCATTACCACCAGTATCTTAAAGCGGCGAGCCACGACGATGAAGCGGCCCATCAGGCGATGGCGGCAGAGCTGACGCTGATTCACGGCGTGCCGGTTGACTGTAGCGAGCGCGAATTTCTGCAGGCGCTGCAAAACGCGCTGATCTGGATTAATTTCCGCTTCTATCTTGCGCCGCTGTTCTGGTTTGTGGTCGGTGGCCCGTATGGGCCGGTGTTGCTGGTGGGGTATGCGTTTCTGCGCGCCTGGCAGAGTTGGCTGGCAAAACACCGTTCCCCGCTGGAACGCGCACAGTCCGGCATCGATCGCATTCTGCACGTGCTGGACTGGATTCCGGTGCGGCTGGCCGGTGTGGCTTATGCGCTGCTCGGCCACGGCGAGCGTGCGCTGCCGGCATGGTTTGCCGCGCTTAGCGATGTGCATCGTCCACAGTATCAGGTGCTGACCAGCCTGGCGCAGTTCTCGCTGGCGCGCGATCCGCATCTGGATAAAGTGGAAACGCCACGGGTTGCCGTGGCGCTGGCCAAACGCGTTTCGCTGGTGCTGGTCGTGGTAGTGGCGCTGCTGACTATCTACGGCACGTTAGTGTGATCGGCAGGCGGCACGCCGAAATCCGGTGTGCCGTCTTCGCGCCAGGCAAAATATTTAAGCCGCGTATGGCGGTTGGGATCCCACAGCGGATCGCCCTCAATTTCGGTGTAATTCCGTGCGTGATACACCAGCACATCCCGTCCTGCTTCATCCACGGTAAAACTGTTATGCCCCGGACCGTACTGATGATTATCCCAACTGGTGGCAAATACCGGCCGCGCCGATTTATGCCATGCGCTGATGTCGAGCGGATCGGCCTGCGCGTCAATACTCAGTATGCCGAGGCAGTAATTTTCATCCGTGGCGCTGGCTGAGTAGGTGACAAACAGCCGCTCGCCATGGCGAATTACCGCCGGTCCCTCATTAACGCTAAAGCCGGCACACTCCCACTCATACTCCGGCCGGCTGAGCATCAGCGGCTGGGTTTTCAGCGTCCACGGATTCAGTAATTCCGCCAGATAAAGGTTGGAGTTACCGGGAATGGCCGGGTCTTTTTGCGCCCACAGATACCAGTTTTTACCCTGATGCACGAAGTGGGTGGCGTCAAGGGCGAAGGTATCGAGGTGGGTTTGCACGCGGCGGCACGGCTGCCAGTGACCGCTGAGCGGATCGGCATCGTCACATACCAGCGCGTACATACGGTGCTGAAACAGCCCCTCTTTGATTTCGCGGGACGGCGCGGCGGCAAAGTAAATCACCCACTGGCCATTAATCAGGTGCAGTTCCGGTGCCCAGATCAGGGCGCTGCAGGGACCACTGTCCGGTTTATGCCACACGGTTGTGGCCGGGGCGGTAATCAGGCCGTTAAGCGTGCTGGCATAGCGCAGCTCCAGCCGATCGTACTCGGGCACCGAAGCGATAAAATAGTAGCCATCGCCGTGGCGCAATATAAACGGATCGGCACGTTGCGTAATAAACGGGTTAGGCCAGCTCATTTAATTTCTCCTGGTTGTGAGGTTGCGCGGCGAACAGGGGCGGACAGGTCATGGAAGTTGGCGCGACGCAGCGCGAGATCCTGCTGGATGGTGCGCATCAGCGCGCGGTCCACTTTCAGCAGGCGCACTACGCCGGCGGTGATCAGATAGCCGACGCCGGGGATCAGGGTAAACAGCAGCACAATGCCGTTAAGCGCGCTGGCAGACTGCTGTTTCGCCGCTGCGTCATAGCCATACATCGACAATAAAAACCCGACCATGGCACCCGCTACCGCCAGTCCGACCTTGAGGAAAAACAGGTTGCCGGAGAAGCTGATCCCGGTGATGCGTTTACCGGTTTTCCATTCGCCGTAGTCATCGACATCAGCCATCAGTGACCAGTGCAGCGGCGACGGGATTTGGTGCAGGATGTTCAGCAGGAAATAAGCAATTACCACGGTGACGGTGGCGTGTGGATCGATCCAGTAAAAGCCGCTGGAGAACAGCGCCAGCGCAATGTTGGTCCAGAAAAACACCTTGAGCTTGCACCAGCGGTCGGTGAGGACTTTCGCCAGTGTGCTGCCCAGCATCATGCCGATGACGCCCAGGCTGATAAACAGCGTCGCAAAGTGCGTCGACTGGCCCATCACCCAGGTGACGTAATACATGGTGGCGGCCATGCGAATAAAACCGGGACAGACATTACAGAACGTCAGCAGCAGAATGCGCACCCACTGATCGTTCTTCCATACATCGCGCAAATCTTTCTTCAGATCATCGTTGCTCGGTACCGCCGGGTGAATACGCTCGCGCACCGTGGCAAAACAGAACAGAAACATCACCAGGCCAATCAGCGCCAGCACGCTCATTGCCAGCTGATAGCCGCGCGCTTTGTTGTCGCCGCCAAACCACTCGGCCATCGGCAGCAGCGACAGCGAGAGGATCAGCGTGGCGATGCCCACCATGACAAAGCGGTATGACTGGCAGGAGACGCGTTCACCGGGATCGTTAGTGATGACGCCGCCCAGCGAGCAGTAAGGAATATTGATGGCGGTGTAGGTCAGCGACATCAGGAAATAGGTGACAAATGCCCAGATCACCTTGTTGTCGTAGCTCCAGTCCGGGGTGGTAAACATCAGCACGCTGAACAGCACGTAGGGCAGCGATATCCACAGCAGCCATGGGCGAAAGCGTCCCCAGCGGCTCTGTGTGCGGTCGGCAATTGCGCCCATTATCGGGTCGGTCACCGCATCCAGCACCCGTACTGACAGTAACAGCGTGCCGACCAGCGCCGGGGCGAGGCCAAATACGTCGGTGTAGAAGTAGTTGAGGAACAGCATGATGGCACCGCCGATCATGTTGCATCCGGCGTCACCCATGCCGTATCCCAGTTTTTCTCTGAACGAGAGGGCTGCTCCTTTCATTAGTCGTCTCCTGCGACAAGTGGAGCAAAAATTATCAGCGTTAAATCAGTAACCTGGTGGGGAACAATCGGTCAGGATGATGGACAAAATACGCGGGCGGGGAAAAGTGTGAAGCGGATCGGCCCGGCAGCAGCGTGCCGGGCCCGGTGAAGCATCAGGCTTTCTGTACCCGATTTTTAACGGTATAACCCACGGCCAGCACCAGCAGCCACACCGGAATCAGCCACACTGAAATCGCCATGCCCGGCGTCATTAGCATGATCACCAGAATGGCCGCCAGGAACAGCAGGCAGATCCAGTTACCCAGCGGATACAGCACCGCTTTGAAACGGGTGGTCACGCCCTGCTGATCTTTCTTCTTACGGAATTTCAGGTGCGCGAGACTGATCATCGCCCAGTTGATGACCAGCGCGGAGACCACCAGCGACATCAGCAGGCCGAAGGCTTCGCCCGGCATCAGATAGTTAATCAACACGCACAGCGCAGTGGCTACCGCCGACACCAGAATGGTCGCCACCGGCACACCACGACGATCCACTTTCAGCAGCGCTTTTGGCGCGTTACCCTGCTGCGCGAGGCCGAACAGCATGCGGCTATTACAGTAAACGCAGCTGTTATACACCGACAGCGCGGCGGTCAGGATCACCACGTTGAGCGCATTCGCCACCAGTGCATCGCCCAGTTCGTGGAAAATCAGTACAAACGGGCTGGTCTCTTCGGTGACGCGCGTCCATGGCAGCAGGGAGAGCAACACCGCCAGCGAGCCGATGTAGAAAATCAGGATACGCCACAGCACCTGGTTGGTGGCTTTAGGGATGCTCTCTTGTGGATTGTCGGCTTCTGCGGCGGTGATACCCACCAGTTCAAGGCCGCCGAAGGAGAACATGATGATCGCCATCATCATTACCAGCCCGCTAACGCCGTGCGGCAGGAAACCGCCCTGGTTCCACAGGTTGCTGACGCTGGCCTGTGGGCCGCCGTTGCCGCTAAACAGCAGCCAGCCGCCAAACAGGATCATACCGATGACCGCCACCACTTTGATAATCGCGAACCAGAACTCCATCTCACCGAACACTTTGACGTTGGTCAGGTTGATGGCGTTGATCACCACAAAGAAGATAGCCGCAGTGGCCCAGGTGGGGAATTCCGGCCACCAGAACTGAATATATTTGCCGACGGCGGTGAGTTCAGCCATCGCCACCAGCACATACAGCACCCAGTAGTTCCAGCCGGAGGCAAAGCCGGCAAAGTTGCCCCAGTATTTATAGGCGAAGTGGCTAAAGCTGCCGGCCACCGGCTCTTCCACCACCATTTCACCGAGCTGGCGCATGATCAGGAAGGCAATAAAACCGGCGATGGCATAGCCGAGAATCACGGCCGGACCGGCCGATTTAATCACTGATGCGCTGCCCAGAAACAGACCGGTACCGACGGCACCGCCCAGCGCAATCAGCTGAATATGGCGATTTTTCAGGCCGCGATGCAGCGTTTCGCCATGCTGTTGTTCCATACAAACCTCATGATGTTGTTATTGTGCACCTGCAGTGCGCGCACTGTAAGGCTGTTCTATCTGTGTACGTTTTTCTTTACGGTATCCGGCGGGCTGTGTGCAAGCCTGAGCTACCCTGGCGACCAGAATAGTGATAAGCGCGCCGCTTTGCACCTGCTTTTGCTTTTTGTGCTGAGAGATGGCTGAAAAAGCAGCAGCATCCTCTGCGCTTCCCTTGCGCTATTTCTGCCATGAATAAGGCTTAAACACGAATAGCATTCGCTTATGGCTACGCAGCCTGATGCGCGCTAATGCAGTGTAAGGTTTGGTAAAAGTGAAATCTGTTAACATTTGCCGCGCTGAGACGCTTTTCTGCCAGATCCCGGTAAGTTAGCGCACGGTAACCGGTGTCTGCGGTGAAAGTGTGCGGGGGGCCATATAGACACAAGGTGAATACTTTGTTACTTTACGGGCACCATTTTTCAATTGGTATTACCAATTTACTCCGGACGTTTGGCTCATAAGAAGGGATGATGGCCTACAGTAAAATTCGCCAACCCAAGCTCTCCGATGCAATCGAGCAGCAGCTGGAATCCCTGATTATGGAAGGGACGCTCCAGCCGGGTGAAAAACTGCTTCCCGAGCGTGAACTGGCCAAACAGTTTGATGTCTCACGTCCATCGCTGCGCGAAGCGATCCAGAGTCTGGAAGCCAAAGGCCTGCTGCTGCGCCGTCAGGGTGGTGGCACCTTCGTACAGCAGAACCTCTGGCAAAGCCTGAGCGACCCGCTGGTCGGCCTGCTTGCTGAACATCCTGAATCCCAGTTTGACCTGCTGGAAACCCGCCACGCGCTGGAAGGCGTTGCGGCCTACTACGCTGCGCTGCGCGGCACCGATGAAGACCTGCAGCGTATTCGCGACTGTCACGTCAACATCCAGCAGGCGCAGGACAGCGGCGATTTAGATGCTGAGGCCGATGCGGTCATGAAGTATCAGATCGCTGTCACAGAAGCCGCCCATAATGTGGTGCTGCTGCACTTGCTGCGTTCGATGGGCCCTATGCTGGAACAGAACGTCCGTCAGAATTTCGAATTGCTCTACGCTCGCCGCGAAATGCTGGCGAAAGTGAGCGGTCACCGCGCCAGTATCTTTGAGGCGATTGTGGCTCGTGAGCCAGAACAAGCACGCGAGGCATCCCATCGTCACCTGGCGTTCATTGAGGAAATCTTGCTGGACAGAAGTCGGGAGCAGAGCCGTCGTGAACGCTCCCTGCGTCGTTTACAGCAACGTAAGGAATAACGCACGGCAATGAACGTGCGACATAAACGACGGGCCTGTCTTCTTGTGCTGTGAATCAGAAGCAAAGCACAAGCAGACAGGCTCCTGATAATTCAACGTATTAGACACAGATAAGGAATACACCCCATGTCAGAACGTTTACAGAATGACGTGGATCCGATCGAAACTCGTGACTGGCTACAGGCGATCGAATCGGTCATCCGTGAAGAAGGTGTTGAGCGCGCGCAGTATCTGATTGATCAGGTATTGAGTGCTGCACGCAAAGGCGGTGTGAAAGTGGCAGCGGGCGGCAACGCCGTCAGCAACTACATCAACTCCATTGCGGTCGAAGATGAGCCGGAATATCCGGGGAACACCTCTCTTGAACGTCGTATCCGTTCCGCAATCCGCTGGAACGCCATTATGTCGGTTCTGCGTGCGTCGAAGAAAGATCTGGAGCTGGGTGGTCACCTGTCGTCTTTCCAGTCTTCTGCCACCATTTATGAAGTGTGCTTCAACCACTTCTTCCGCGCGCGTAGCGAGCAGGATGGCGGCGATCTGGTCTATTTCCAGGGCCACATTTCTCCGGGCATCTACTCGCGTGCGTTCCTTGAAGGACGCCTGACTGAAGAGCAGATGAACAACTTCCGTCAGGAAGTCCACGGCAACGGTCTCTCTTCCTATCCGCATCCAAAACTGATGCCGGACTTCTGGCAGTTCCCGACCGTGTCGATGGGTCTCGGCCCACTGAACGCCATCTATCAGGCGAAGTTCCTGAAATATCTGGAACACCGCGGCCTGAAAGATACTTCTAAGCAGACCGTTTACGCCTTCCTTGGCGATGGCGAGATGGACGAACCAGAATCCAAAGGGGCGATCACCATCGCTACCCGTGAGAAGCTGGATAACCTGGTATTCATCATCAACTGTAACCTGCAGCGTCTCGACGGTCCGGTCACCGGTAACGGTAAGATCATCAACGAGCTGGAAGGCATCTTTGCCGGTGCTGGCTGGAACGTGATCAAAGTGATCTGGGGCGGACGCTGGGACGAGCTGCTGAAGAAAGATACCAGCGGCAAGCTGATTCAGCTGATGAACGAAACCGTTGACGGCGACTATCAGACCTTCAAATCACGCGACGGTGCGTACGTGCGCGAGCACTTCTTCGGTAAATACCCGGAGACTGCAGCGCTGGTGAAAGACTGGTCAGACGAAGAGATCTTCGCCCTGAACCGTGGTGGTCACGATCCGAAGAAAATCTACGCGGCACTGAAGAAAGCGCAGGAGACCAAAGGTCAGCCAACGCTGATCCTGGCGCATACCATTAAAGGCTATGGTATGGGTGACACTGCGGAAGGTAAAAACATCGCGCACCAGGTTAAGAAGATGAACATGGATGGCGTTCGCTACATCCGCGATCGCTTCAACGTGCCAGTGGCTGACGACAAGATCGAACAGCTGCCGTATGTGACCTTCGAAAAAGGCTCAGAAGAGTACAACTACCTGCACGGCCAGCGCGAGAAGCTGGGTGGCTATCTGCCAACCCGTCAGGCTGAGTTCAGCGAAAAGCTGGAAATGCCGGCGCTGGAAGAGTTCAGTGCGCTGCTGGAAGAGCAGAGCAAAGAGATCTCTACCACCATCGCCTTCGTGCGTGCGCTGAATGTGATGCTGAAGAACAAGTCGATCAAAGATCGTCTGGTGCCGATCCTCGCGGACGAAGCGCGTACCTTTGGTATGGAAGGTCTGTTCCGTCAGATTGGTATCTACAGCCCGAACGGCCAGCAGTATACGCCGCAGGACCGTGAGCAGGTTGCTTACTATAAAGAAGACGAGAAAGGCCAGATTCTGCAGGAAGGGATCAACGAGCTGGGCGCAGGGTCTTCCTGGCTGGCGGCGGCGACCTCTTACAGCACCAACAACCTGCCGATGATTCCGTTCTACATCTACTATTCGATGTTTGGTTTCCAGCGCATCGGCGATCTGATGTGGCTGGCAGGCGACCAGCAGGCGCGCGGCTTCCTGGTGGGCGGCACGTCCGGTCGTACCACGCTGAACGGTGAAGGTCTGCAGCACGAAGATGGTCACAGCCACATTCAGTCGCTGACTATCCCGAACTGTATCTCTTACGATCCGTCTTACGCGTACGAAGTGGCAGTCATCATGCATGACGGTCTGGTACGTATGTACGGCGAAGCGCAGGAAAATATTTACTACTACATCACCACGCTGAATGAAAACTACCACATGCCTGCGATGCCGCAGGGTGCGGAAGAGGGTATCCGTAAGGGTATCTACAAGCTGGAGACGGTAGAAGGCAGCAAAGGCAAAGTGCAGCTGCTGGGCTCAGGTTCTATCCTGCGTCACGTGCGCGAAGCGGCACAGATCCTGGCGAAGGATTACGGCATCGGTTCTGACGTCTACAGCGTGACCTCGTTCACCGAGCTGGCACGCGACGGTCAGGATTGTGAACGCTGGAACATGCTGCACCCAACGGAAACTCCACGCGTACCGTACATCGCTCAGGTGATGAACGACGCGCCGGCGGTGGCATCGACCGACTACATGAAGCTGTTCGCAGAGCAGGTTCGCAGCTACGTGCCAGCCAGCGATTATCGCGTGCTGGGTACCGATGGTTTCGGCCGTTCAGACAGCCGCGAAAACCTGCGTCACCACTTCGAAGTGGATGCGTCATACGTAGTGGTTGCAGCCCTGGGTGAACTGGCTAAGCGCGGCGAAATCGAGAAGAAAGTGGTGGCGGATGCGATCGCGAAATTCAACATCGATGCCGATAAAGTTAACCCGCGTCTGGCTTAAGAGGTAAGAGAGTAATGGCTATCGAAATTAACGTACCGGATATCGGGTCAGACGAAGTTGAAGTCACCGAGATTCTGGTCAAGGTGGGCGACAAGGTTGAAGCTGAACAGTCGCTGATCACCGTGGAAGGCGATAAAGCCTCGATGGAAGTGCCTTCGCCGCAGGCCGGCGTGGTCAAAGAGATCAAAATCGCGACCGGTGACAAAGTGAATACCGGTTCACTGATCATGATTTTCGACGCCGAAGGTGCAGCTGCTGCGGCACCGGCCGCCGAAGAGAAACCAGCGGAAGCCGCACCTGCTGCGGCCGCCGCCAGCGAAGCGAAAGACGTTAACGTACCGGATATCGGCGGCGACGAAGTAGAAGTCACCGAAATTCTGGTTAAAGTGGGCGACAAAGTGGCGGCAGAGCAATCGCTGATCACCGTCGAAGGCGACAAAGCGTCCATGGAAGTGCCTGCACCGTTTGCCGGTGTGGTGAAAGAGATCAAAATCGCCACAGGCGACAAGGTGAACACCGGTTCACTGATCATGATCTTTGAAGCCGAAGGCGCGGCGCCAGCAGCGGCTGCCAAACCTGCCGTGAAAGAAGCGGCGGCCTCCGCGCCAGCCGCGGCTGCGGGTGCCAAAGACGTTAACGTCCCGGATATCGGCGGCGACGAAGTGGAAGTCACCGAAGTGCTGGTCAAAGTAGGCGATAAAGTTGAGGCTGAGCAGTCACTGATCGTGGTGGAAGGCGATAAAGCGTCAATGGAAGTTCCGGCGCCGTTTGCCGGTACGGTTAAAGCGCTGAAAGTGGCTACCGGCGATAAAGTCAGCACCGGTTCGCTTATCATGGTGTTCGAAGTAGAAGGCGCTGCGCCGACTGCTGCGGCACCGGCAGCGAAACAGGAAGCCGCACCAGCTGCAGAAGCCAAACCGGCTGCTGCACCTGCGCCAGCAGCGGCGAAAGCCGATGCGAAGAGCGAATTTGCTGAAAACGATGCTTACGTGCACGCCACGCCGGTGATTCGTCGCCTGGCGCGCGAGTTCGGTGTTAACCTGGCGAAAGTCAAAGGCACCGGCCGTAAAGGTCGCATCCTCAAAGAGGACGTGCAGGCTTACGTGAAAGACGCGGTGAAACGCGCTGAAGCGGCACCGGCTGCGGCCGCAGGCGGCGGTATTCCGGGCATGCTGCCATGGCCGAAAGTGGACTTCAGCAAGTTCGGTGAAATCGAAGAAGTGGAACTGGGTCGTATCCAGAAAATCTCGGGCGCTAACCTGAGCCGTAACTGGGTAATGATTCCGCATGTGACTCACTTCGACAAAACCGACATCACCGATCTGGAAGCGTTCCGTAAGCAGCAGAATGCGGAAGCCGAGAAGCGCAAGCTGGACGTGAAGTTCACCCCGGTGGTGTTCATCATGAAAGCGGTCGCCGCGGCACTGGAGCAGATGCCACGTTTCAACAGCTCGCTGTCGGAAGATGGCCAGAAGCTGACACTGAAAAAGTACATCAACATCGGTGTGGCGGTGGATACGCCAAACGGTCTGGTGGTTCCGGTGTTCAAAGACGTGAACAAGAAAGGCATCACTGAACTGTCGCGTGAGCTGATGGCGACGTCGAAAAAAGCGCGTGATGGCAAACTGACCGCCAGCGATATGCAGGGCGGCTGCTTCACCATCTCCAGCCTTGGCGGCCTCGGCACCACGCACTTCGCGCCAATTGTTAACGCGCCGGAAGTGGCTATCCTCGGGGTGTCTAAGTCGGCGATGGAGCCGGTGTGGAACGGCAAAGAGTTCGCTCCGCGCCTGATGATGCCGATTTCACTGTCGTTCGACCACCGCGTCATCGACGGTGCGGATGGTGCGCGCTTCATCACCATCATTAACAATATGCTGTCTGATATTCGCCGTCTGGTGATGTGACGTTAATCAAGGCCGGCAAATGCCGGCCTTGTTGTAAGCATTCGGAGTTGCCGCGGTTGGCAGTTTGTTAACAATTCTGTAAACTCTCGCGGTGAAATGTCCCGGTGGAGATAGGGCATCAAGAGCCTGGGAAAGGGTCGCTTTTGACCGCCGGCAATCTAACAAGAGGTCATGATGAGTACAGAGATTAAAACTCAAGTCGTGGTACTTGGGGCAGGTCCTGCAGGTTACTCTGCAGCCTTCCGTTGCGCTGATTTAGGTCTGGAAACCGTACTGGTAGAGCGCTACAGCACCCTCGGCGGTGTCTGTCTGAACGTCGGCTGTATCCCGTCAAAAGCGCTGCTGCACGTGGCGAAAGTCATCGAAGAAGCTAAGGCTCTGGAAGAGCACGGTATCGTGTTTGGCCAGCCGCAGACTGACATCAACAAAATCCGTACCTGGAAAGAGAAAGTCATCACTCAGCTGACCGGAGGTCTGGCTGGCATGGCGAAAGGCCGCAAAGTGAAAGTGGTCAACGGTCTGGGTAAATTCACCGGCGCCAACACGCTGGTAGTGGAAGGAGAGGGCGGCGCAACCACCATCAACTTCGACAACGCCATCATCGCTGCAGGCTCGCGTCCAATCGAACTGCCTTTCATTCCACATAACGATCCGCGCGTGTGGGACTCTACCGATGCGCTGGAGCTGAAAGAAGTTCCGAAGCGTCTGCTGGTTATGGGCGGTGGCATCATCGGTCTGGAGATGGGTACCGTCTACCATGCGCTGGGTTCAGAGATCGACGTGGTCGAGATGTTTGACCAGGTGATCCCGGCCGCCGATAAAGACGTGGTGAAAGTGTTCACCAAGCGTATCAGCAAGAAATTCAACCTGATGCTGGAAACCAAAGTCACCGCGGTAGAAGCGAAAGACGACGGTATCTACGTATCAATGGAAGGTAAAAAAGCGCCGGCTGAACCACAGCGTTACGACGCAGTGCTGGTGGCGATTGGCCGTGTACCGAACGGTAAAGGTCTGGATGCTGGTAAAGCAGGCGTGGAAGTGGACGATCGCGGCTTTATCCGCGTCGACAAACAGATGCGCACCAACGTGCCACACATCTATGCTATCGGTGACATCGTCGGTCAGCCAATGCTGGCGCACAAAGGCGTGCACGAAGGTCACGTGGCGGCAGAAGTGATTTCCGGTCTGAAGCACTACTTCGACCCGAAAGTGATCCCTTCTATCGCTTATACCGAGCCAGAAGTGGCCTGGGTGGGTCTGACCGAGAAAGAAGCCAAAGAGAAAGGCATCAGCTACGAAGTGTCCACCTTCCCGTGGGCGGCATCGGGCCGTGCTATCGCGTCTGACTGTGCAGACGGTATGACCAAACTGATCTTCGACAAAGAGACGCACCGTGTTATTGGTGGCGCGATTGTCGGTACCAACGGCGGCGAGCTGCTGGGTGAAATCGGTCTGGCTATCGAGATGGGTTGTGATGCCGAAGATATCGCGCTGACCATCCACGCGCACCCAACCCTGCACGAATCGGTTGGCCTGGCGGCGGAAGTGTTTGAAGGTAGCATTACTGACCTGCCAAATCCGAAAGCGAAAAAGAAATAATTTCGCCTGAGGCTTAGGTTAATTAACGGCTCCTGTAAGGAGCCGTTTTTTTATTAATCGAAAACGTAAGTTGAATAGATAAAAGCGGGCGCAGGAGCAACACGTTAACGATGCCGGAATAGCGGAGGAGACCCTCCGCTATTGAAGTTTACTGTTGTGCTTCGTAAGCCATGACAGCCGATAATTCAGCCGCGAATATCCGCAATCGTAATTCACACAGTGAACTGCGATTTGCCAGGCATAAACCTAACAGGATGAGCCCGCTGATAATCAGCGTGCTGAATTTCACCTTCATAATCACTTACTCCTTGCATTAGCACGAGCAAGCCATTACCCTGACACTGTCTGGGTGTAGGGTAGTGGCTCACCCGTGCGGTTAATGAAAATTAATCGCACGGTTCACCTTCCACCATCCACCTCAATTTCTTTTGCAGATCTTAAGGCAGATAGCCTCAAGCGCCCGCAGGCAGTCTACGCTATTTATTTATCATTTCCTCTTTTATTTTTTTATCTCTTTTTTAAATCGCAGTTATTTTTTAAGGGTGTATTTTAATTGAGTGACTAAGTTTAAAGGTTAATTTAAACCGGCACTGCGTTGATAATTAATTAAATACGCGCAAGGCATCACGTTCAATATTTATCAGGTGATGTGGTATTAATTTTTCCTCAGGAAAACGTGTGCGGGAAGCTGAAGGGTAGCCGTTTAGTGCAAGCGCATTAGCACATAACCAAAAGTGAATGAACCGGCCTGAAAGGGGATTGCAGGTTATGGATTCGCTGTGTGAGGGCCGGATGCAACAAATTACGCGCTAAAACCTGGCTCCACTGGCTACCGGCACAGGCGCGAACAGGCACTACCAGAGCCGCTCTGGCTTCTCTTCTGGCGCAAAGCGCAGACAAATCTGCTAAATAACGCGCGGATGTTGCTTTTTTGTAAACGGATTAACAATCAGCCGAAATCCTGCTATGCTGGCCGACGCAGAACCGGGCACCTCACCCTACTGTTTGACAGCATCAACAGGTGCACCGGAAAGCTATACAATGAGAGCGAGGAGAACGTCGTGCTAGAAGAATACCGTAAGCACGTTGCCGAGCGTGCTGCCCAGGGAATCGTACCTAAGCCGTTAGATGCTTCCCAGATGGCCGCGCTGGTTGAACTGCTGAAAAACCCGCCAGCGGGTGAAGAAGAATTCCTGACTGACCTGCTGGTCAACCGTGTCCCGCCGGGTGTTGATGAAGCGGCGTATGTAAAAGCCGGATTCCTGGCAGCTATCGCAAAGGGCGAAGCCCACTCTCCTCTGGTCACTCGTGAAAAAGCAGTCGAACTGCTGGGCACCATGCAGGGCGGCTACAACATCCATGCGCTGATCGAGGCGCTTGACGATGAGGCTCTGGCACCGATTGCCGCTGAAGCACTGTCCCACACGCTGCTGATGTTCGATAACTTCTACGACGTCGAAGAGAAAGCCAAAGCGGGTAATCCCCACGCGAAGAAAATCCTCCAGTCCTGGGCTGATGCAGAATGGTTCCTCAAGCGTCCTAAGCTGGCAGAAAAAATCACCACCACCGTGTTCAAAGTGACCGGCGAAACCAACACCGACGACCTCTCTCCGGCGCCGGATGCATGGTCACGTCCGGATATTCCACTGCACGCGCTGGCGATGCTGAAAAACCCACGTGACGGCATCGAACCCGACGATGCTGGCAACATTGGCCCGATCAAACAAATTGAAGCTCTGCAGCAGAAAGGCTTCCCGCTGACCTACGTCGGTGACGTGGTTGGTACCGGTTCTTCACGTAAGTCCGCGACCAACTCAGTGCTGTGGTTCATGGGTGACGACATTCCGTATGTGCCGAACAAAAAAGGCGGCGGTCTGTGCCTCGGCGGTAAAATCGCGCCGATCTTCTTCAACACCATGGAAGATGCCGGCGCGCTGCCGATCGAACTCGACGTCGAGCGCCTGAACATGGGCGATGTGATTGACGTTTACCCTTACAAGGGTGAAGTACGCAATCACGAGACCAATGAACTGCTGGCGACCTTTGCGCTGAAAACTGACGTGCTGCTGGATGAAGTGCGCGCCGGTGGCCGTATTCCGCTGATTATCGGTCGCGGCCTGACCACCAAAGCGCGTGAGTCGCTGGGTCTGCCGCACAGCGATGTGTTCACCAAAGCCAAAGATGTGGCTGAAAGCAACCGTGGTTACTCGCTGGCGCAGAAAATGGTGGGCCGCGCCTGTGGCGTGGCAGGGATTCGTCCTGGCGCCTACTGTGAACCGAAAATGACCTCGGTCGGCTCTCAGGACACCACCGGTCCAATGACCCGTGATGAACTGAAAGATCTGGCGTGTCTGGGCTTCTCCTCCGATCTGGTGATGCAGTCCTTCTGTCACACTGCCGCTTATCCGAAGCCGGTCGATGTCACCACACACCACACGCTGCCGGACTTCATCATGAACCGTGGCGGTGTCTCGCTGCGTCCGGGCGATGGCGTGATTCACAGCTGGCTGAACCGTATGCTGCTGCCGGATACCGTCGGCACCGGCGGTGACTCACACACCCGCTTCCCGATTGGCATCTCGTTCCCGGCCGGTTCTGGTCTGGTGGCGTTTGCCGCCGCGACGGGCGTAATGCCTCTGGATATGCCGGAGTCAGTGCTGGTGCGCTTCAAAGGCGAAATGCAGCCGGGCATCACGCTGCGCGATCTCGTGCACGCGATTCCGCTGTACGCCATCAAGCAGGGCCTGCTGACCGTTGAGAAGAAAGGCAAGAAAAACATCTTCTCCGGTCGCGTGCTGGAAATCGAAGGTCTGCCGAAGCTGAAAGTTGAGCAGGCGTTTGAGCTGACCGATGCCTCGGCCGAGCGTTCTGCGGCGGGTTGTACCATCAAGCTGGATAAAGAGCCGATCATCGAGTATCTGAACTCCAACATCGTGCTGCTGAAGTGGATGATCTCCGAAGGCTACGGCGACCGTCGTACGCTGGAGCGCCGTATTCAGGGCATGGAAAAATGGCTGGCCGATCCGCAACTGCTGGAAGCCGATGCCGATGCGGAATACGCAGCGGTGATCGAAATCGATCTGGCGGAAATCAAAGAGCCCATCCTGTGTGCGCCGAACGATCCGGACGACGCGCGCTGGCTGTCTGACGTGCAGGGCGAGAAGATCGACGAAGTGTTCATCGGTTCGTGCATGACCAACATCGGTCACTTCCGTGCGGCAGGTAAACTGCTGGACGCGCACAAAGGCCAGCTGCCGACCCGCCTGTGGGTAGCGCCGCCAACCAAGATGGATGCCGCGCAGCTGACAGAAGAGGGCTACTACAGCGTCTTTGGTAAGAGCGGTGCGCGTATCGAGATCCCGGGCTGTTCACTGTGCATGGGTAACCAGGCGCGCGTGAAAGACGGCGCGACGGTGGTTTCCACCTCGACCCGTAACTTCCCGAACCGTCTGGGTACCGGTGCCAACGTGTTCCTGGCATCAGCCGAGCTGGCCGCGGTCGCTTCCCTGCTGGGTAAACTGCCTACGCCGGACGAGTATCAGCAGTTTATGGTGCAGGTGGATAAAACCGCTGCCGACACCTACCGCTACCTGAACTTCGATCAGCTGGGCCAGTACACTGAAAAAGCGGATGGAGTGATTTTCCAGACTGCGGTGTAAAATACCCCTGCCAGTGAAAAAGGGACGAGCGCATCGTCCCTTTTTTTATGCGCTTTTTTCCCTCGCCGTCTCCAGGCATAATGCGAGCGCGATCCCACTTTCTTGCGCGCGCTGCGCACAAAATGCACGAAAGCGTGCCGTCTGGCGCGCCACTGGTATGAGGCCAACATGGAATATGAATTTCTGCGTGACGTGACCGGTCAGGTCCGGGTGCGCATGTCGATGGACCACGAAGCGGTGGGGCACTGGTTCAATGAAGAAGTGAAAGAGAACGTTGCGCTGCTGGATGAAGTCGAAGCCGCGGTGCGTGCAGTCAAAGGCACGCAGCAGCAGTGGCAGCGCGTCGGGCACGAATATACGCTGTGGCTGGATGAGGAAGAGGTGATGATCCGCGCCAATCAGCTGGCGTTAGAGGATGACGGCCTGGAAGAGGGCATGACTTATTACGATGAGGAGAGCCTGTCGTTCTGCGGCGTGGAGGATTTTCTTGCGGTGATTGCTGCTTATCGCCGGTTTATGGCCGGCCGTTAACGGGCGCCCGCAGCCGGGGCGCCACTGCCGTTGCGCTGGTTACACTCCGTTAATGGCGGAACGGGCGTGGGATAAAGGTTCCTCATCCACAATCGGTTCGACCTTACCGAGCAGGAACAGGTAGTTAAGGATTCCGATCACCACCAGCACCGCCGAGAACACCAGCGCCCAGGTAAAGTGGCCGGTGGCACCGACGATAGCGCCGGTAATGATTGGCCCGACCGCACCGCCCATATTGGAGACGGTATTCTGCAACCCGGCAACAATTGACACGCTGTTGGTGGGCGCAACATCGCCCGGCAGCGCCCACACCTGAGATGCCGCGACGGTGGTGCCGGACTTAGCAATACACAGCAGCAGCACCGTCATGAACACGGAATCGGTGAACGGCGCGAACCCGATGCACAGCGCCATCAGCAGGCCAATCGTCAGGAACAGCTTGCGCGTGGCGGTCAGCGACAGCACTTTTTTATGCACCATACGGTCCGACGCCCAGCCCGCCAGCACCTCAATCACCATGCCGCAGATCAGCGGCAGCGCCGCCACCATGCCCATTTTCAGGAAATCCATCCCTTTGTCTTTCACCAGGTAGGTTGGCAGCCAGGTGATAAAGAAGTAGGAGGTGTAATTGATGGTGAAGAAGCCAATACACATCGCCCAGATGTTGCGGTAGCGCAGCAGCTTGTACCACTTCATCGGCCGCACGTTCTTATCGCCGTGCTTCTGCGCCTGGCCATCGCGGATCAGGCGCACTTCATCGGTGCTAATCGCTTTATGGTCTTCCGGGTTCTCGGCATAAATGAAGTACCAGGCGATGACCCAAATCAGCCCGACGGCACCAATCGCCAGAAAGGTCAGACGCCAGTCGAACAGCGCGATCATAAAGACGATCAGCGGCATGGCGACGGCCCCGCCAAATTTTGATGCGCTGTCGAACAGGCCGGAGACGGTGGCGCGCTCGCGATCCGGGAACCAGCGCGCGGTAATACCGGCGTTGCTGGGATAAGCCGCTGCTTCACCCACGCCGAGCGCCAGACGCAGCGCCAGCAGCGATTTAAAGCCGGTGGCGAGCCCCATTGCCATGGTGGCGATCGACCACCAGCCGACAGCGATGCCGAGGCCTTTTTTCTGGCCGAAGCGGTCGGCAAACCAGCCTGCCGGGATCTGCAACAGCGCATAAGACCAGAAAAACGCCGCCATGATAAAGCCCATCATCTCCGGATTGATGTCGAGCTCGGTGATCAGGTGCGGTGCGGCGGCAGAGAGTACGGTACGATCAATATAGTTAATGGCAATGGCCAGCCACATCAGGCCGGCGATCCACCATCTGATGCGTGTTGAGCGTGCGGTGTTGGTCATAATCATTATCCACGCGAAAAGGGTGACAGAGGAGGGCGGCGTCAGGCCAGCCCGTTCATGACATTCATCGGGCGTTCGCCCTGTTTTATACACTGCACAATCTGCGTCACGCAGCGTTCACCAATGGCGCTGATGGCACCGTCGGTATAACCGGCAAGGTGCGCCGTGGGGATAAAGTTGCTCAGGGTGAACAGCGGATGCTGCGCCAGCGGCTCCTGCACAAAGACATCCGCCGCCGCACCGGCAATCACGTTATCCTGCAATGCCTGGTAGAGATCCTCCTCATTCACTACGCCACCGCGTGACGCGTTGATGAGAAACGCGCTCTTCTTCATGCGCTTCAGGCGCGCGGCGTCGAACAGGTTTTGCGTCTGGTCGGTGAGCGGCATATGTAAGGTGATGAAGTCGCTGTGCTCCGTCAGCTGATCGAGGCTGACAAACGTCACGTCGTGTTCGGCGGCGAAGGCGTCATCGGGGTAAAAATCGAAGGCGAGGATGCGCATATTGAAACCTTTAGCGCGCAGTGCCACCTGCTTACCGATATTGCCCAGGCCGATGATGCCGAGCGTTTTGCCGTAGACATCGGTGGCAAAAATGCGCGGCCAGAGGCCGGCGCGGGTCTCTATTGCGGCGGTGGTGATCTGGCGCGCGCTATTGAGAATCAGCGCAAAGGCGAAATCGGCAACCGCGTGTTTGTTCGCGTCCGGCACGTTCGTCACGTAAATACCGCGCGCACGCGTCGCGTTGAGGTCGATGTTATCGACGCCTACGCCGTGCTTGCAGACAATTTTCAGCTGCGGTGCCAGCGACAGCAGCGCATCGTTGACCTCGGTAAAGGCCACGATCAGGGCGACGGTGTCGGCGAGATGCGGCGCCAGCGCGCTGAGCGGCGCGTCGGCGGGCAGCGTAATCAGCTCAAAGCCCTGCTGGCGCAGTGTGTCGATCGGCGCGGCGTCGTAGCGGGCGAACGAAGGTGAAGTACAGATGACTTTCATAGCAAATGCGTCCCGGTGTTAATAACAGCAGCCATCGCTGCCTGAATCCGCCCCGCCACCGTCAGATTAACCCTAACCCTGATGGCGGCAGGGGGGAGCGGCGCCTGTATTGCGCGATGAATCGCGCCGCTACCACAGCTGCGTGCGGTAAGTGCTTTGAATTTACTGGCTTTACTGCAAATACTGATTCACGCTCTGGCGGATCTTCTGCTCTTCCTCCGCAGAGAAGCGCACCGCATAGCGGCTGTCGCCGACCTCATAGCCGAGCAGCGCCACGGCTTTTTTCACCGCCGCCGGGGAAAAACCAATGCTGTAGAGATCGGTACGCAGGCCGGTGACGTTCTCCTGAGCGGCGCGCGATCCGGCGATGTCACCGGCATGGAAGCGCGCCCAGATGGCGTTAATCTCTTTCGGCGCCACGTTAGCCAGCCCGGAAATACAGGCGGAACAGCCATCGACGAAGCCCTGATGAATCAGTGAATCCGGCCCGTTCAGCACGTTGAAATGCGCAATACCTGCCGCTGCCTGCAGAAAGCCGCTCAGGCTTTCGTAGCTGCCGGCGCTGTCTTTGATGCCAATGATGTTGGGATGCGCTGCCAGCGTGCGCACGGTTTCCGGCAGCAGCGTATTACCGGTGCGCGCCGGAATGTTGTAGAGAAACAGCGGGACGTCGATAGCGTCGGCCACGGCACGGTAGTGATCAATCAGCTCTTCCTGTTTGAGCAGCACAAAGTAAGGGGTGATCACCGAGACGGCATCCACGCCCAGCTTTGCCACCTGCCTGCCCAGCCGGATAGTCTCACGCGTCGAGATCTCGCCAATGTGCGCCACCACCGGTGCAGTGCCGTTTACTTCGTCGACGCAGGTCTCGGTCACCGCCAGCTTTTCCTGCTCGTTCAGCACGAAAAACTCCCCGTTGGTGCCGCCGCAGAAAATACCGTTGCCGGCGCTCAGCTGACGCTGAATCTGTTCACGCTGCGCGGCAGGATTGTAGGCTCCGTCGCGATCAAAAGTGGTGACGATGGCGGTCAGTACGCCCTGAATATTTTTGCTCATGATTTCCCCGCTCATGCTGAGTGATTTAACGCCGGAAACAGCGTCAGGTAGACGTTGCGCACATCGTCGGCGCTGACTTTCATCGGTACATTCTTCATCAGGCGCTGCACGTCCAGCGCGGCTTCGACCAGATACGGCAGATGATCCGGCCCGATACCCAGTGCTTCCAGGCTGGCCGGCAGTTTAAGGCGCTGCACCAGCGCGGCGAAATAGGCCACCAGCGCGTGCGATTTGGCCTCTTCATCCAGTGCACTATCGGCATCCGGCAGCAGATCGTAGGCCTGCGCGAACTTGCTCACCGCCGCCGGACGCACAAACTGCATGCACGGCGCCAGCAGAATGGCGTTGGCCACGCCGTGTGGCAGATGATACTTGCCGCCCAGCGGATACGACATGGCGTGCACCAGGTGTGTCCCGGCATGGGCGATCGCCGCTCCGCCGTAGTAGGACGCCCACAACATATTCAGCCGTGCTTCCAGGTTGTCCGGTTCGGCAAGGTTCTTTTCGAGGCTGGCGAACAGCTTTTTCATGCCGATCAGCGCATAGTTATCACTCACCGGATTGGCCACGGTGGCGGTGAAGCACTCAATCAGGTGACACAGCGCATCAATCCCGGTCGACGAGGCGATGTGCGCCGGCATGCTGGTGGTCAGTTCCGGAATCAGCGCCACGTAGTCCGGCAGCATCACCGGCGAAATAATACCGACTTTGGTCTCTTTCTCCGGAATGGCAAGGATGGCATTGGGCGTGGCTTCCGAGCCGGTGCCGGCCGTGGTCGGGATCAGTAAAGAAGCGGTACGCGTGTGCGGCTTCTCACCGGCCAGCAGGGCCGTCAGGGTTGGCGCATCGGCCACGCACAGCACGGACAGCAGCTTCGCCACATCCAGCACGCTGCCGCCGCCAATGCCGATCACCAGATCGACGTCGCCGTGCGGCAGAGCCGCAACAATCGCCGCCACATCATGCTGGCTCGGTTCGGGCGGCACCGTATCAACCAGGCTCAGGCTGGCGATCTGCTGCTGCAGCCGGGCGACAAGCGCCTGCACCGCCGGAATACCCAGAATGTTTTTATCCGTGACCAGCAACGCCTTCTGCTTATCCTGCAGTAAATAGCTGAGATCGTTCAGAGCCTGATAGCCACTGATCACGGTGCTGTTGATATTCATGTCATGCCCTTATAACGGTTTTGCACATTATGATTAGGTTTGCTCAATGCTGTGCGGGGTGTATCCCTTTCTGAGGCTAAATTTATAGGCGATATCGATTTCAATTAATTTGATCTTGCTCACATATAATCAATCATGATTGAATATAATCAAATGCAGCACGGCAAGGGGCCGTGACAGGAGAGAGAATGACTTCATCGCCATGGAAAACGCCCGTTCTGGTGATTGCCGACGATTTTACCGGTGCCAACGACGCAGGCAGCGGCTTCGCGCTGGCTGGCGCGCGCGTCCACGTGCTGTTCAATAACCTGACGCCCCCGGAGGCCGGCGTTGCGGATGTGCTGGTAATCAGCACCGATAGCCGTGCGGTCAGCGCAGCGGAAGCCGCCAGCCGCACGCATGCCGCCATGCAACCGCATCAGCAGATAGCGCAGCACGGCTGGCTGTTTAAGAAGATTGACTCAACGCTGCGCGGCAATCCAGGCGCTGAGGTGGCGGCTGCGCTGCAGGTCAGCGCGAAACGGCTGGCGCTGGTGGTGCCGGCGGTGCCTAAGCTGGGCCGCATCACGCGCGGCGGGGAAGTGTGGATCCATCAACAGCGCCTGACTGACACCGAATTTGCCAGCGATCCTAAAACCCCGGTGACCAGCAGTAACGTGCTGACGCGCCTGCAGATGCAATGCGATCTGCCGGGCGAGCAGATCGATCTTGCCACGGTACGCAGCGGCATGCTGGCCGCACGGCTGGCGACCAGTCAGGGCCTGCTGGTACTGGACGCGGAACTGCAGGCGGATATCGACACTATTATCGCGGCGGCCGCGACGCTGCCGGAACGTCCGCTGCTGGTCGGCGCGTCCGGGTTAAGCGATGCGCTGGGTGCGCATCTTGCTGCGCGGCCCTCTCGCCCGGTGCTGGCGATTGTCGGTTCGATGAGCGCCATGGCGCAGCAGCAAATCGCCCGGCTCGCCAGCCAGCGTGACATCCGCTTGATTGATATTGATATTTGCCAGCTGTTTGCCACACCGGCATGGCCGCAGGCGGCGGCCTGGCAGCAGGCGATGGTCCAGGCGCTGCGCGAGGGCGTGCACTGTGTGGTGCGCACTACGCAACAGGCTGACCAGCGCCACGCGATTGCGCAGCTGTGTCAGCAGCAGCAGATTACGCGCCAGCAGCTCGGCGAGCGCATCTGCCAGTTTCTGGCGCAGCTGACGCGCGCCGTCTGCGCGCACATTCAGCCTGCCGGCCTGTTTCTTTCCGGCGGTGACGTGGCCATCGCGGTGGCGCAGGCGCTCGGGGCCAGCGGCTTTCAGATTCAGGGCCAGGTGGCGGGCTGTGTGCCGCACGGGGTTCTGCTTAACAGTGAATTACACCTGCCGGTGATGACCAAAGCGGGTGGCTTTGGTGATGAAAACACCCTGGCGGAAGCCATTCGTTTTATTGAGGAGAAGTCGAGTGAATAACACTATTGCGGTGACCATGGGCGATCCGGCGGGCATCAGCCCGGAAATCATCATTAAAGCGCTGGCAGAAGGGGAGCTGGCGGGCATTCCGGCGGTGGTGGTCGGCTGTGCCGCGACGCTGCGTCGGGTGCTGGCGCTGAACATTACGCCGCACGCTGAGTTGCGCGTGCTGGACAGCGTGCAGGATGCGCATTTCGCACCGGGCATCATTAACGTCATCGATGAGCCGCTGGCCGATCCTGACGCGCTGCAGCCGGGCAAGGTACAGAAGCAGGCCGGCGATCTGGCCTGGCGCTGCGTGAAGCGCGCCACCGAACTGGCGCTGGCGGGCGACGTGCAGGCGATTGCCACCGCCCCGCTGAACAAAGAGGCGCTGCACGCGGCGGGCCACCTTTATCCCGGCCATACCGAACTGCTGGCACAGCTGACCCAGACCAAAAATTACGCCATGGTGCTGTATACCGACCATCTGAAAGTGATCCACGTGACCACGCACATCGCGCTGCGTAAGTTCCTCGACACGCTAAACGGCGAACGTATTCAGACGGTGATCGGCATGGCTGACAGCTTCCTGCGCCGCGTGGGCTATGACCAACCGCGCATCGCCGTCGCCGGGGTCAATCCGCACGCGGGCGAGAATGGCCTGTTTGGTGATGAAGAGATCACCACGGTGACGCCAGCGATCCAGGCAATGAAGCAGCAGGGCATTGATGTCTATGGCCCGTGCCCGCCGGATACGGTGTTTTTACAGTGCCAGCAGGGGCAGTACGATATGGTGGTGGCGATGTACCACGATCAGGGGCATATCCCGTTGAAACTGCTTGGATTTTACGATGGCGTCAACATCACGGCGGGACTGCCGTTTATCCGCACTTCCGCCGACCACGGCACGGCATTTGATATCGCCTGGACAGGTAAAGCGAACTCTGCGAGCATGGCGATCTCGATTAAACTCGCGATGCAGCTTGCATAGGGAAATATGAAGGGACAAAGCCGTCTCGACCAGATTATGGACTATCTCAAAAGTCATAATCTGGTCACTGTTGAACAGCTGGTGAGCGCCATTTCTGCTTCGCCAGCCACCATTCGCCGCGATCTGATTAAGCTGGACAAGGAAGGGGTGATTAGCCGCAGCCACGGCGGCGTCACGCTGAACCGCTTTATCCCGACGCAGCCGACCACGCTGGAGAAGATGCAGCGTAACCTGGCGGAGAAGCAGGCCATCGCGCAGTTCGCCGCCAGCTATGTGCAGTCCGGCGATGCGGTGGTGCTGGATGCCGGCACCACCATGCTGGAACTGGCACGACAGCTGACCCATCTGCAGCTGCGGGTGATCACCGCCGATCTGCACATTGCGCTGTTTTTGTCGGAGTTTAAACAGATTGAGACCACCATCATCGGCGGCCGCATCGACGACTCCAGCCAGTCGTGCATTGGTGAGCACGGCCGGCGCCTGCTGCGCAGTATCAATCCGGACATTGCGTTTGTCAGCTGTAACTCATGGAGTATTGAGCGCGGTATTACCACGCCGACGGAAGACAAAGCCGGGCTGAAGATGGATCTGCTGGTCAACGCGCGCCGGCGCATTCTGCTGGCCGACAGCAGTAAATATGGCTCATGGTCGCTGTACTGCGCGGCACCGATTGATAGCCTGACCGATGTGGTGACCGATTCCCGCCTTGATGAAGCGGTATGCCGTGATTTGCGCGAGCGCGGCATTGGCCTGCAGCTGACCGCGTAAATGTGCCGCCCGCATCAGCGGGTGAATGACGTGCGCTGCGCTACCGCGGCGCAGCCTTCACCCACTGCTGGCGCTGAGTTACAACAACTTCAATCCCGTCGCCGGGATATTGCGCCCGTAATAAATCTCACGCATCTCCTTCCACAACAGATTGGTAATGCGCTTGTGCTCCTGCGGGCTCAGCTCTTCAGGTTTGGTGTTGAACAGGTAATACTTCAGATCAAATTCCTTCAGCAACATCTTGGTATGAAAGATGTTTTCCTGATAAACGTTAACGTCCACCATGTCGTACATCGCTTTCATATCCTCGGACATGAAGTTCTGAATGGAATTGATCTCATGGTCGATGAAATGCTTCACGCCATTGACGTCGCGGGTGAAGCCGCGCACGCGGTAATCCACGGTTACGATATCCGACTCCAGCTGGTGGATGAGATAATTCAGCGCCTTCAGGGGCGAAATCACGCCGCAGGTCGAGACTTCAATGTCGGCGCGGAAGGTACATAAACCGCCTTCCGGGTGACTCTCCGGATAGGTGTGCACGCAGATGTGACTCTTGTCGAGGTGCGCCACCACCGAATTGGGCAGCGGGCCGGGATGCTCGGAATTATCGATATCCTGCGGATTGATCGGCTCTTCGCTGACCAGAATCGTCACGCTGGCACCCTGCGGCTCATAATCCTGGCGCGCGATATTCAGCACGTTAGCACCGATGATTGAGCAGGTCTCGGTGAGGATTTCCGTCAGGCGGTTGGCGTTATATTGCTCATCAATATAGGCGATATAGCCATCACGTTCGGCTTCGCTATTGGCATAGCAAATGTCGTAGATACAAAAACTCAGGCTTTTGGTCAGATTATTGAAGCCATGTAGTTTTAGCTTTTGCAATTGGGTTCACCTCCTGAGGTCAGCTGAGCGCGTTTAAAAGGTATTGCGGCAGGGCAAAGCTGCCGATGTGCAGCTCTGGCGTGTAGTAACGGCAGGGCAGTCCGGCTGCGGCAAAACGTGACTGCAGCGTCGTAAGGTCCGGCTGGCGCAGCGCCGGATCGTCGCTCGCCCAGGCGAAGGTCATGATGCCGCCGTAGTAAGTCGGAATCGCCGCCTGGTAAAAGCTGACGTCAGCGAAATAGTGGCTGAGTTTGCGGTGGCTGTTGACCGCTTCATCCTGCTGCAGGAAGCAGACGCCGTTCTGCGCGACAAACACGCCACCGTGATTGAGCGCCTGTTTGCAGCCGGCATAAAACGCCGAGGTGAACAGACTCTCGCCGGGACCGATTGGATCGGTACAGTCGGAGATGATCACATCAAACCGTTCCTGCGTCTGGCTGACGAAGTTAACGCCATCGTCGATTACCAGCTGCAGACGCGGATCGTCAAAGGCGCCGGCGCTGTGATTAGGCAGATAGGTTTGGCAGAAATTCACCACGCCGGCATCAATTTCCACCATGGTGATGTGCTCAACGCGCTGATGCCGGGCGACCTCGCGCAGCATCGCGCCGTCGCCGCCGCCGATAATCAATACGCGCCGGGCATTGCCGTGCGCCAGAATCGGCACGTGCGTCATCATTTCGTGATAGATAAACTCATCGCGCTCGGTGGTTTGCACCACGCCGTCCAGCGCCATCACGCGGCCAAACGCGGCGTTCTCAAAGATCACCAGATCCTGATGCGCGGTTTTATCGCGGTATAGCAGATTGTCTACGCTGAAATATTGGCCAAAGCCGCTATGCAGCGTCTCATGCCAGGTCTCTTTGTCGGCCATGCCGGAGCGCTCCTTATGCTGTTAACGCGCAATAATGCCAGAAAAAAGCATAACGAATTATGACCGTGCTTGCACGGTCAGGGCGTTAACAGCAGCGCAGGGCGGAGGATTATTTCACGTAGGCAAGCAGGCTGAGGGAATCGCGCGCCAGCGACTTACACTTTTTGTCGTTGGTGATGGCGATACCGCTCAAATCTTTGTAGCTCTCTTCACCGAGGGATTTCATGTTGTAAGCGCTGTAATTGCTCAGATCCCAGCGGTTTTGCTGGGCAAAAAACACCAGTGCTTTACGAATCTGCGCGTCGGGCAGATCCTGATAGCCGCAATCATTTTTCAGATAGACAAACACGGCGGTGAGGTCAGCCAGATCTTCTGCTTCGGATTCGCTCAGGGCAAAACTGGTGGAGGAGAAGCCAAGGAGTCCCGCCAGCAGCAGGATCTTGATGCTTTTCGTCATAATCGTTCTCAACAAGGGACAATTTAATGACGTTAGCACAGTTATTGCCGGGATTCCGCTAAATTTGGCTAAATGGGCCACTGGCGCGCTTTTTATCCCGGCGGGCGCTTTCATCGCTTGACCCTCCCGCAGGGGAAAGGTTTACGCTGTGCCCCTATTCACGATAAGGATATGAATATGCAACGTCGTCATTTTCTCAAGCTGACCGCCGCCCTCAGTGCAGCCGGCGCGCTGCCCTTCTGGAGCCGCTCGCTGATGGCCGCTACGCGCCCGCTGTTGCCCATCCCGTCGCTGCTGGAGCCCGATGCACACGGCCAGTACACGCTGACCGCCATGACCGGCAGCAGCCAGTGGAACGGCAAATCCGTCCCAACCTGGGGTTACAACGGTAGCCTGCTCGGCCCGGCGCTGCGGCTGCAGCGTGAGAAAAGCGTCACCGTCAATATTCATAATCGCCTGCCGGAAGCCACCACGCTGCACTGGCACGGGCTGGAAATTCCCGGCGCGGTGGATGGCGGTCCGCAGGCGCTGATTGCGCCCGGCGCCACGCGTCAGGTGAGTTTTACCCCCGATCAACCGGCGGCGACCTGCTGGTTCCATCCGCATCAGCACGGCAAAACCGGCTATCAGGTGGCGCAGGGGCTGGCAGGGCTGGTACTGCTGGAAGATGAGGCGTCCGGCAAGCTGCGGCTGCCGATGCAGTGGGGCGAAGATGATGTGCCGCTGATTTTCCAGGATAAGCAGCTCACTCAGGACGGCACGCGTATCGATTATCAGCTGGATATCATGCGCGCCGCCGTGGGCTGGTTTGGCGATTTGATGCTGACCAACGGCGTGCCGTATCCGCAGCACGCGGTGCCGCGCGGCTGGCTGCGGCTGCGCCTGCTCAACGGCTGCAACGCGCGCTCGCTGCACATCGCCGCCAGCGATAAACGTCCGCTGTACGTGGTGGCGAGCGACGGTGGCCTGCTGGCTGAACCGGTGAAGGTGGAGAGCCTGCCGCTGCTGCCGGGCGAGCGCTTTGAAGTGCTGGTGGATACTTCAGACGGCAAAACCTTCGATATCGTAACGCTGCCGGTCACGCAGATGGGCATGACGCTGGCGCCGTTCGATCAGCCGCTGCCGCTGGTGCAGATTCTGCCGCTGCGCGTGATGGCCAGCGGTACGCTGCCGGACCAGCTGGTGGATGTGCCGCCGCTGCCGGCAACGGAAGGGCTGCAGAGCCGCTGGCTGCAGCTGATGATGGATCCGCAACTGGATCAGCAGGGCATGCAGGCGCTGCAGCAGCGCTACGGTGCCAAAGCGATGGGCAGCCAGCACGGCGCGGGCAAAGCGATGGATCACGGCAGCATGAACATGGACCATGGCGCGATGGATCATGGCAACATGGAGCACGGCGATATGGCGATGGATCAGGGCAACCCTGCCAGCAGCGCCGTATATGATTTCCACAACGGCAACAAAATCAACGGCCAGGCCTTCAACATGGAAAAGCCCATGTTTGCCGTGCCGCTGGGCAAATATGAAAAATGGACCATCTCTGGCGAAGGCGACGCCATGCTGCATCCGTTCCACATTCACGGCACGCAGTTCCGTATTCTGTCCGAGAACGGCAAGCCGCCTGCGGCGCATCGCGCCGGCTGGAAAGATATGGTCAGCGTCAACGGCTGGCGCAGTGAAGTGCTGGTGCGCTTCAACTACGTCGCCGATAGCGAAAATGCCTATATGGCGCACTGCCATCTGCTGGAGCATGAAGATACCGGCATGATGCTGGGCTTTACGGTGAGCTGACGGCCGCTTCCAGCGCCAGGCGGATATCCTCAATCAAATCATCGGCATGTTCGATGCCGATCGACAGGCGCACCGTCGCGTCGGTGATGCCGATGCGCTCCCGCACCTCCTGCGGCACGCCGGAATGGGTGGTGCTGGCGGGATGGCTGGCGAGCGACTCGGTGCCGCCGAGGCTCACCGCCAGTTTGAACAGCGCCAGCGCGTTGAGAAAGCGGAATGCCGCAGCCTGGCCGCCCTCGATATCAAAGGAGAAGGTGGAACCGGCGCCGCTGCACTGGCGCTGCCAGGTTTCTCCTGCCGGACTGCTGGCGTCGAGATAGGGCAGCCAGTGCAGTTTCGCCACCTGCGCGTGATCGCGTAAAAATGCCGCGACCTGTTCCGCATTGCTGGCGGCTTTCTCCATGCGCAGCGACAGCGTTTCCAGCGAGCGGCCAATCATCCAGCTGGAGTGCGGATCGAGCTGGGTGCCAATCGCGCTGCGCAGCGAACGCACTTTGTTGATTAATGCCCGGCTGCCCAGCGCGGCGCCGGCAATCAAATCGGAATGACCGCCGACATATTTGGTCAGCGAATAGAGCGAGATATCCGCGCCGTGCTGCAGCGGACGCTGAAACAGCAGGCCGAGCAGGGTGTTATCGCAGGCGAGAATCGGCCGGGAGCCCTGCTGCTGGGTGATCACCTCTGCCACCTGACGCATCAGTTGGATATCTACCAGACTGTTGGTGGGGTTGGCCGGCGTTTCAATCAGAATCATCGCGACGCGCCCGCGCTGCCACGCCAGCTTCGCGGCCTCATACACTTTATCTTCGTCGGTGCCGTCGCTGAACCCCACCGCTTTGATCTCCAGATCGTGCAGCGTTTTGCTCAGCAGCGTTTCGGTGCCGCCGTACAGCGGCTGCGAGTGCAGGATCACTTCGCCGGGACGGGCAAAGGTCAGCAGCGTGGTGGCGATGGCCGACATACCGGAAGAGAACAGCGCGGCGCTTTCGGCACCTTCGTAGATCGCCAGCCGGTCTTCGACGATCTCGCTGTTAGGGTGGTTGAAGCGGGAATAGACCAGCCCGCCGCTTTTGCCCGCCGGCGGCTGCTGGCGGCCGGCAACGAAATCAAAAAATTCTTTACCCTCTTCGGCGCTGTTAAACACAAAGGTGGATGTAAGAAATACCGGTGGCTTCACCGCACCTTCTGACAGGCGCGGATCGTAACCGTAATTAAGCATCTGGGTTTCCGGATGCAGTTCGCGCGTGCCGATGTGCGTTTTTTTACTCGATGAAGCGGCCATAGGGATCTCCAGAGAGAGCGGGCAGGATGCTTACAGTTAACGCCAGCGCAATAAATTTCGCCACGGTAACGTTTGCGTTCTGTGCGCGGCGTTAGCCTGTGCGTCGACTATGATAGAATGCGCGGCTTTCTGAAAACCTTCTTAGGCGAATGCAATGAAACACACCGTCGACGTGATGATCTCTGAGCAGGAGATCGCAACCCGTATTGCCGAACTGGGCAAGCAGATCAGCGAGCACTACCGCAACAGCGGCAGCGAAATGGTGCTGGTCGGCCTGCTGCGCGGCTCCTTCATGTTTATGGCTGACCTGTGCCGCGCCATTGATGTCGCGCACGAAGTCGACTTCATGACCGCCTCCAGCTACGGCAGCGGCATGTCCTCTACGCGCGACGTGAAAATCCTTAAAGATCTCGATGAAGACATTCGCGGCAAAGACGTGCTGATCGTCGAAGACATCATCGACTCCGGTAACACCCTAAGCAAAGTGCGTGAAATTCTGCAGCTGCGTGAGCCAAAATCGCTGGCGATCTGCACGCTGCTGGATAAGCCGGAGCGTCGTGAAGTTGAGGTGCCGGTCGAGTTTGTCGGCTTTACCATTCCGGATGAGTTCGTGGTCGGCTTCGGTATCGACTACGCACAGCGCTACCGCCATTTGCCGTATATCGGCAAAGTTACGCTGCTGGACGAATAACCGCACAATCTTCCAAGGCTGATTCCCTCCGCCTGCGATAAGATGCGCAGCCCGTAACTCAATGACTTACGGGCTCGGCACGCGTTTTCCTGCGGCACGCAGAGTGGTAGAGTGTGGTGGGTTATCACTCTGCGCAATTCCTTTGATTTCACAACCGTTATCGCTGAATAACCCCGCACGCTCGACGCGAGCGCACTATCATTTCATATGGCTATGATGTCACTACAACAGGGTACGGACTCGCAATGACTTATGCACTGGAACTTTCCGGGCTGACCAAGACCTATCCCGGCGGCGTACAGGCGCTGAAAGGCCTCGATCTCAACGTGGAAGCAGGCGACTTTTATGCCTTACTGGGCCCTAACGGTGCCGGTAAGTCCACCACCATTGGCATTATCAGCTCGCTGGTGAACAAATCCAGCGGCAGCGTGCGCGTGTTTGGCTATGACCTGCAGAAAGATGTGGTCAACGCCAAGCGGCAGCTTGGGCTGGTGCCACAGGAATTCAACTTTAACCCGTTTGAAACCGTGATGCAGATTGTGGTTAATCAGGCCGGTTATTACGGCGTGGAACGCGCCGAAGCGAACAAGCGCGCGGAAAAATACCTCAATCAGCTCGACCTGTGGGGCAAGCGTAACGAACGGGCGCGCATGTTGTCCGGCGGCATGAAGCGCCGGCTGATGATTGCCCGGGCGCTGATGCATGAACCGAAACTACTGATTCTTGATGAGCCGACGGCTGGCGTGGATATCGAACTGCGCCGCTCAATGTGGGTGTTCCTGAAAGAGCTGAACGCCAAAGGCACCACCATCATCCTGACCACCCACTATCTGGAAGAGGCGGAAATGCTGTGCCGTAACATCGGCATCATCCAGAGCGGCGAGCTGGTGGAGAACACCTCAATGAAAGGGCTGCTGTCCAAGCTGCAGTCGGAAACCTTTATCCTCGACCTGGCGCCGCGCAGCCCGCTGCCGCAGCTGGAGGGCTTCCAGTATCGTCTGGTTGATACCTCAACGCTGGAAGTGGAAGTGATGCGTGAACAGGGGCTGAACAGCGTATTCAGCCAACTGAGCGCGCAGGGCGTGCAGGTGCTCAGCATGCGCAACAAAGCGAATCGTCTGGAAGAGCTGTTCGTCAGCCTGACGCAGGGAAAAACAGGAGTAACCGCATGACGCATCTGTACTGGGTGGCGCTCAAGAGTATCTGGAGCAAAGAGATCAACCGTTTTGCCCGCATCTGGATTCAGACGCTGGTGCCGCCGGTGATCACCATGACGCTGTACTTCATTATCTTTGGCAATCTGATCGGC
The DNA here is from genome assembly GCF_043529865.1 of Pantoea sp. SGAir0418. Classification (NCBI taxonomy): domain Bacteria; kingdom Pseudomonadati; phylum Pseudomonadota; class Gammaproteobacteria; order Enterobacterales; family Erwiniaceae; genus Pantoea; species Pantoea sp. SGAir0418. The sequence goes on along the minus strand of NZ_CP027911.1, from coordinate 3,221,816 downwards.
TCACGCATCGGCGATATGCACGGCTTCAGCTATATGCAGTTTATCGTGCCGGGCCTGATTATGATGGCGGTGATCACCAACGCTTACGCCAACGTCGCCTCGTCATTCTTCAGCGCCAAGTTCCAGCGCAACATTGAAGAGCTGCTGGTGGCGCCGGTGCCGACCCACATTATTATCGCCGGTTATGTCGGCGGCGGCGTAGCGCGCGGCGTGTGCGTGGGCGTGCTGGTGACGGCGGTGTCGCTGTTTTTCGTGCCGTTCCACGTATTCTCGTGGCCGATGGTGGCGATCACGCTGCTGCTGACAGCGATTCTGTTCTCGCTGGCGGGCCTGCTGAATGCGGTGTTTGCGCGCACCTTTGACGATATCAGCCTGATCCCGACCTTCGTGCTGACGCCGTTAACTTACCTCGGTGGCGTATTCTACTCGCTGGCGCTGCTGCCGCCGTTCTGGCAGGCGGTGTCGAAGCTCAATCCGGTGGTGTACATGATCAGCGGGTTCCGCTATGGCTTCCTTGGCATCAACGATGTTCCGCTGGTGTTGACGCTGTCAGTGCTGGTGGCGTTTATCGTGGTGTTTTACGTGCTGGTGTATGCGCTGATTCAGCGCGGACGCGGCTTGCGCACCTGAGGCGCAGCTCCGAATAAGAAGCCGCTGCCGGCGTCGTCCGGCGGCGGCTTTTTTTTACCTGCTCTTCGCAGTTCCAGACGCGTCTTGTGCTTTCAGCCCGTGGCTTTCCCCATAGTGGCCGCTGACCAAAAAAGCAGCGGGGGAGCGAAGAGTGAATCGGGTATCATGGATTGATAATTTACGCGGCATGAGCATTCTGGCGGTGATTTTTTTGCACTGCATGATTGCAGTGAACCAGCAGGCCGGGCACTTCACTGCCTTTAACGAGCTGGTGAATCAGCTGCTGGCGCCGGTGCGTATGGGGCTGATGTGCTTTGTCTCCGGACTGTTCGTCGCCAGCGGTTTACGCCACGGGCAGGCGCGCTATCTGCGAAACAAAGTCAGCAGCATTCTCTATCCGTTTGCCGTCTGGGCGCTGATCTACGGCGGGCTGAAGTGGACCTTCAGCGCGATGGCCAATCACCCACAGTCGCCGCTGGCCATCGCGCTCGGCCATCTGAGCGGCGGCGATATCACCTGGTTTCTGCACTCGCTGTTTCTGTTCTTTGTGCTGATTATCCCGGCGCGCCGCCTGCCCGCGGCGCTGGTGCTGACATTGTGCGTTGCCGGTGCGGTGCTGCTGCCGCCGGTGCCGCCTGACTCGCTGTTTGCCAGTTTCGACAACCTGCATCTGAACAAGTCGCTGGTGCTGTTTGCCTTCTTCTACAGCGCCGACTGGCTGGTGCGCCAGGATATTGATATTGCCGCGTTCGCGCAGCGTCGTACGCCGCTGCTGCTGTCGCTGATCGCCTTTATGCTGCTTGCGGCGTTCAGCCTGTGGGGCGGGCTGCGTCAGCATTCGCCGTGGCTGCTGCCGCTGGCGCTGCCCTCCATCCCGCTGTTCGTTGCGCTGGCCTGTCGTATCAATCTGCGGGCGATTAACTACGTTGGCCGCCATTCGATTGTGTTTTATCTGTCGCACTATCTGGCGATTCAGGTGTGCAGTAAATTGCTGCGCCACGACGGCCACTCTGCGTGGCTGGCTGACCTGCATTTTGTGCTGGCGTTCAGCGTCGCGCTGGCGTTGCCAACGGCGCTGTGCGTACTGCGGGCAAAAGGGTGGTTTGACTGGTTGTTTACGCTGAAGCGCAAAGGGCAGCCGCAGCTGGCGGGCGTATAAGGGAAAGGCGCGCTGTCAGTACAGCGCGCGGGATGATCAGGCCACCTGTACCGGCAGCGCTTTAGCGATACGTTTCATCTCGTTATCGCCGTCGAAGTAGGCCACTTTGGGCTGCCAGCTGCGCGCCACTTCATCTTCCACCTGCACATAAGAACAGATGATCAGCAGATCGCCCTGACAGGCACAGCGCGCGGCTGCACCGTTGACCGAAATGATTTTTGAGCCACGCTCGGCGGCAATGGCATAGGTAGAGAAGCGCTGGCCGTTGGTGACGTTATAGATGTCGATGGCTTCGTATTGCAGAATGCCGGAGGCATCAAGAAAATCCTGATCGATGGCGCAGGAGCCTTCATAATGCAAATCCGCCTGCGTCACTTTTACGCGGTGCAGTTTGCCTTGTAATACGGTACGAATCATAGCGTGATACCTTTGTTATACCCGTGCGCGGCCGGTTTCCACCGCGCAGTGTGTAGCGGGTACATGCTGCCCATAAACGACGGCGTTAAACCGTCAGATCCACTTGCTGATTATCAATCAAACGCGCATTGCCGAGCCAGGCGGCCATCAGAATCACTGCGCGCTGGCTGTCGACCGTCAGTGGCTGCAGCGTATCGGCATCGCAGATGGCCAGGCCGTCCGGGCGCAGGCCCTGATCGCGCAGCGTCTGTTCGGCGTGCTCAATAATCTCATCCACGTGCCGCTCGCCGTTGCTGAGGCGCTGCGCCATGCTGTTCATCACTTGGCTGAGCACGGGCGCCAGCTTGCGTTCATCGGCAGTAAGATAGCCGTTACGTGAGCTGAGCGCGAGACCGTCTTTGGTGCGCACCGTCGGCACGCCAACGATGTCAATGTCAAAGCCCATGTCCGCCACCATCTTGCGGATGATCGCCAGCTGCTGAAAATCCTTCTCGCCAAAACAGGCGATATCCGGCTGCACCAGATTAAACAGCTTACTGACGATGGTCGCCACACCGCGGAAATGACCGGGACGGCTGGCACCCTCCAGCAGCGAGGAGAGGCCCGGGACTTCAACAAACGTCTGGCTGTCGAGACCCTGCGGATAGACATCGGCCGGCGCCGGGGCAAAGACCAGGTCGACGCTGTGGCGATTGAGTTTTTCACAATCGTCCTGCAGCGTGCGCGGATAGCGCGCCAGGTCGTCGGCGCGATCAAACTGCATCGGGTTAACGAAGATCGATACCACCACGATATCTGCGCGCTGGCGTGCTTCATCCACCAGCGTCAGATGCCCCTCATGCAGGTTGCCCATAGTGGGCACCAGCGCGATGCGTTTACCTGCCTGGCGCCAGCGTCGAATCTCACGGCGCAGCAGCGGCAGCGTTTCAATGATCAGCACTGCAAATCTCCTGATTTACTGGAAACTGTGTTCGGCAGCAGGGTAGGTGCCTGCTTCAACGTCGGCCATATACTGGCGAATTGCCGCACGAATGTCGCCGGTTTCCGCAAGGAAATTTTTGGCAAATTTTGGAATGTGGCCGCCGGTAATACCAAACGCGTCGTGCATCACCAGAATCTGGCCGTCGGTGACGTTACCGGCACCGATGCCGATCACCGGTACCGACAACGCTTTTGTGACGCGCTCAGCCAGCGCGACCGGCACGCATTCCAGCACCAGCAGCTGCATACCGGCCGCTTCCAGCGCCAGCGCATCCGCCAGCAGGCGCTCGGCTGCCGCTTCATCGCGCCCCTGCACCTTGTAGCCACCGAAGATATTAACCGACTGCGGCGTCAATCCCAGATGACCACACACCGGCACGGCGCGCTCGGTCAGCATGCGCACGGTCTCTGCCAGCCAGGCGCCGCCTTCCAGTTTTACCAGGTTGGCACCGGCACGCATCAGCTGCGCGGCACTGTCAAAGGTTTGCTGCGGCGTGGCGTAACTCATAAACGGCAGGTCGGCCATCACCAGCGCGTCAGGCGCACCGCGCCGCACGGCGGCGGTGTGATAAGCAATATCGTCGACCGTCACCGGCAGCGTGGAATCATGGCCCTGCACGGTCATGCCGAGCGAATCGCCAATCAGCAGCAGCGGAATGCCCTGGTCGGCAAACAGGCGCGCGAAGCTGAAATCGTAGGCGGTCAGCGTGGCGAACTTGCGGCCGCTGGCTTTCAGCTGGCGTAAGTGAGAGAGGGTGGTGGGTTTCATCGCAATCTCCAGCATTTTCTGATGCGCGCAGTGTACTGGATTGATTGCAAAGGCGATACGACGGGCGTGCGATTCTGCCGCGTCAGGCGGACCACAAGCGGATGCTGCTGCGGTCCAGCGTCGCCAGAATGCCGGCCAGCGGCTGGCCGTTCGGCAGGCGCAGCGTCGGCGCGATTTCCAGCAGTGGCACCAGCATGAAGGCGCGGTTGTGCATATCGTAGTGCGGCACCGTCAGGCGCGGCGTGTGGATCACTGCATTGCCGAACAGCATGATATCGAGGTCCAGCGTGCGCGGTCCCCAGCGTTCAGCTTTGCGCACCCGGCCATGCTCCAGCTCAATGCGCTGGGTGTGATCGAGCAGCGTTTCCGCGGCCAGTGTGGTCTCCAGTGCCACCACGGCGTTGAGGTAATCCGGCTGATCCGGCGGGCCGTACGGTGGCGTGCGATAAAACGCGGAGGTGGCTACGCGGTGGGTATCGGGAATGGCATCCAGCGCGGCCAGCGCTGCATCAACCTGATGCAGCGGATCGGCGAGATTACTGCCTAAGGCGAGATAGACCCGCGTCATGACGCGCTGTGGTTGCTGTCGCGGCGCGGGCCAGCTGGACGACGGCGCGGACGGCGTGGTTTACGGCGCGGAGCCGGATCGTCACCCAGGGTGTTGAGCATGGTCTTCTGCTGTGTCGGCACCGCCGACTGGAACTCGCCCCACCACTGGCTGAGGCGCAGCAGCTCGGCGTTGTTCTCGACTTCTGCGCGCAGCGCCAGCAGGTCGTAGGCGGCGCGGAATTTAGGATGCTCCATCAGCTTCCATGCGCGCTTACCGTGACGGCGCGACATGCGCAGCTGCAACTGCCAGATATCGCGAATCAGCGTGGTGATACGTTTCGGAATCGCCAGCGCACGGCAGGCTTCATCCAGCGTTTCGTTCATGGACAGCGCAAACGCGTCGAAATAGGTCAGGCCGCTCTCCTGCGCAATCTGCTCGGCTGACTCCAGCTGCGGATACCAGAACATCGCCGCAAACAGGAACGCCGGATTCACGCGCATATCGTTGTGCAGGCGGGTATCGGTGTTTTTCAGCACCTGGGCCAGCATGCGTTCCATTGGGCTGTCGCCCTGTTCGGTGAAGTTGCGCGCCAGCGTCGGGAACAGCGGCTGGAACAGCTGGTATTCGCGCATCATCAGATAGGTGCGATAACCGTAACCGGCCTGCAGCAGCTTCAGCGACTCCTCAAACAGGCGCGCCGGCGGAATGTCATTCAGCAGCGTGGCGAGGCGGGGAATCGGCTCGGCGGTTTCCGCCGCAATGCTCATGTCCAGCTTGGCGGCGAAGCGCACCACGCGCAGCATACGCACCGGATCTTCGCGGTAGCGCGTTTCCGGATCGCCAATCATGCGGATGATGCCTTCCTGCAGATCCTGCAGGCCACCGACGTAATCGCGTACGGTGAAATCAGCCACGCTGTAATAGAGGCTGTTGATGGTTAAATCGCGGCGCTGCGCATCATCTTCAATGTTGCCAAAAATATTGTCGCGCAGCAGCATGCCGTTCTGACCGCGCTGCGAACCGTTGCGATCGTCGATGCTCTCTTCCTGGTGATGGCCGCGGAACGTGGCGACTTCAATCACTTCCGGACCGAACATCACATGCGCCAGACGGAAGCGACGTCCGACCAGGCGGCAGTTGCGGAATAGCTTACGCATCTGCTCCGGCGTGGCGTTGGTGGTCACATCAAAGTCCTTCGGCTTTTTACCCAGCAGCAAATCGCGCACGCCGCCGCCAACCAGATAGGCTTCGTATCCGGCTTTGTTCAGGCGATACAGCACTTTTAGAGCGTTTTCGCTGATATCTTTGCGTGAGATATTGTGGCTTTCCCGGGGGATAACGGTCATCAGACTTACGGTTTCCACCTCTTCAGGGGCCTCCTCATCACGCTTGAGGACTCTCCGGCAAAAATTAGCGACTCGGGTAAAAATGGGACACCTCGACAGTGAGAAAATGGGTGTGAATAAAATCAGCGGCTAATCATAGCCTGTTGCGAACCATTTAGGAATGGCGTTGTCGTCTCATCCGGTTGTTGCGCATCATGCCGCGGAATCGATGCGCTATCCCAGTGTGTAACGGCATGGTCCAGCAACGCCTCCAGCCCATGGTCCTGCCAGCCCGGCAAAACCGACTGCCCCAGGAAGCTCAGCGCCTGCACCAGCACCGGTCGCGGATCGCCGTCCGGTAAGGCCGGCGCGTGGTTCTGCTTCGACAATTTATTACCGTCCGGGTTAATTGCCAGCGGCAGATGCAGATAAGCCGGCACCGGCCAGCCAAACTGCTGATACAGCGCAATCTGGCGCACCGTTGGTTCAATCAAATCCGCACCGCGCACAATCTCCGTCACGCCCTGAAAATGGTCATCGACCACCACCGCAAGGTTATAGGCGAACAGTCCGTCACGACGGTGAATAATAAAGTCTTCCTGCGCCAGACGCGGCTCCGCCTGCAGATGGCCGCGCAGGCGATCGTCAAAACCATACACCGGCGCATGCTGACGCAGCCGCAGCGCGGCGCCGGCCGGCGGCAGATGTAAATCGCGGCAGTGACCGTCGTAAAAGCCGCCCAGCTGCTGAATGCGGCTGCGCGGGCAGGTACAGAAGTAGCTTTGACGATGTTCGCGCAGCCAGCTAAGCGCCGCGCGATAGGCCTCGTGGCGCTGCGACTGCCACAACACGTCGCCGTCCCAGTGCAGCCCATAATGCGTCAGCTGACGCAGGATGCGCGTTGCGGCACCGGCGACTTCACGTGGCGGATCAATATCTTCAATGCGCACCAGCCAGCGGCCCTGCTGCGCGCGCGCGCTCAGGTAGCTGCCTAATGCGGCTATCAGCGAACCGAAATGAAGATCACCGGAAGGAGAGGGGGCGAAACGCCCGATGCAGGGAAGCGTGGCGGACATCATGCTGTGGTACACCGCACGGCGGGAAAACAGTGGTTTTCCCGGCTGTGCGGCGACAGTCTGTTAACGGCCATTAGCCTGCCATCTGCTTCTCGCGGATTTCTGCCAGCGTTTTGCAGTCAATGCAGAGATCGGCGGTCGGACGCGCTTCGAGACGGCGAATACCAATTTCGACCCCACAGGATTCGCAGTAGCCAAAGTCGTCGTCTTCCACTTTCTTGAGCGTTTTCTCAATCTTTTTAATGAGTTTGCGCTCACGATCGCGGTTACGCAGCTCCAGGCTGAACTCCTCTTCCTGGGCGGCACGGTCAACCGGATCCGGGAAGTTGGCAGCTTCGTCCTGCATATGCGACACAGTACGGTCTACTTCATCCCTGAGTTGGTTGCGCCAGGCTTCCAGAATCTTGCGGAAATGGCTCAGCTGGGCGTCATTCATATACTCTTCGCCCGGTTTCTCCTGATACGGCTCCACCCCAGCGATGGCGAGGATACTCAGGGACGATGTTTTACGGTTTTGCCCTTCTTGCATGTTGTTTCTCCTGGATAACACGCACTACCCGTTCTGTTTCAGATTGCGAAAGCCTTTGCCTGCAACCCGACGCATGCGGGGCATATCGATTCCCATCAGGGAAAAAAACAGGCCGCTATAAATAGCAGAAGCAATCAAGGTTGGCAATTATTCATGAACGCACCTTGACAAGCCTGTGAGGAACAGCGTATTTAGCGCACCGCTCAGAACATTCTTATCACAGCAAATAACGTTAAATATTACAACTGTGCGTTAATCGTTACCGTTAACGGCCGGGTAAGTAACATTTCTGCCGGTGAAATCTGAGCCTGATACGCCAACACTTCCACACCGCAGCGCTGCGCCTGTACCAGTAGTTCTGCGTATTGCGCATCGATATGGTGCGCCGGGGAAACGTCCTCAATCCCCGTGTGCAGAACAGCAAACAACAAAACGGCCCGGTGGCCTTCTGCCGCGATAGTGCTTAATTCGCGCAGATGTTTCTGTCCACGAGCCGTCACCGCATCCGGAAAATAGCCTTTACCATTTTGTAAAAGGGTGACGGACTTGACTTCAATATAGCAGTTGGCTTTGCCCTCCGCTTGCAACAGGAAGTCAATTCGGCTTTTTTCCGTGCCGTATTTCACCTCAGCCTGGCAGTGGCTATAAGCGGATAATTCCGGAATTGCGTCGCGCAGCAGCGCCTCGCGCACCAGTTGGTTGGCGCGCAGAGTATTGACGCAAATCCAGTGACCCTGCGCGGTTTGCGTTATTTCCCAGCTGTGCGGATATTTGCGCGTCGCGCTGGCCGAGGTGGAGTACCACACGGTGTCGCCTGGCGTGGCGCAGCCGGTCATCGCGCCGGTATTGGCGCAGTGCAGGGTAAAGGTGTCACCTTCCGGCGTAATGACATCGGCTAAAAAACGTTTATAGCGGGTGATTAAGCGGGCTGATTGTAACGGCGGATCGAACTGCATTTATGCTCCTGCGGCAGATAACAGTGGCCAGCGCGCCAGCCGGCGATAGCGCGTGCGTCCCTGCGTGAAGCTGGACGCAAACAGCGCAAAATGGCTCACCTCAACGCGCCAGTGAAAACCGCGCGGCGGCAGCGCCACGGCCTGCGCAGCGTGGCGCAGCAGGGTAATGTGGGGATGGAACGGCTGCGTACTCTGCGCACAACCATGGCGCGCGGCCTGGGCGCGCAGCAGGTTGGCCAGCTGCAGTAAACCGCGCGGCGCGCGCTGGCAGCCAAGCCACACCACGCCGGGACGCGGCCAGTGACCGGCGTCATCGAGATCCAGCGTAAAGCCCGGCTGGCGGATGCGTGCCGCCAGCTGCTGCAGCTGGCCCGCCGTTTCCGTGCTGACCTCACCAAGAAACGCCAGCGTCAGGTGCAGATTCGCCGCCGCCACCGGTTTACCCGCGTCTGCGGCGAAGCAATCGGCCCGCCATTGCACCAGCTGTTGCTGGAGGGCATCAGGCAATTCGAGGGCAAAAAACAGTCGTTGCGTGGCCATGCTGAACTCCGGTAATTGGCGCCGGGTGGTGTACAATGCGCGCCATCTTAGCACAGGCAGAGTGGGAGTTGAGTGTGAGTGAGTTACCGGTAAGCGAGGTGCTGCCTGCATTGCTGGCCGCGCTGGCGCAGTCGCCACAGGTGCTGCTGGCGGCCCCGACCGGCGCCGGGAAATCCACCTGGCTGCCGCTACAGCTGCTGCAACAGGCGCAGCTGCCGGGGCAAATCATCATGCTGGAGCCGCGCCGGCTGGCGGCACGCAACGTGGCACAGCGGCTGGCGGAACAGCTGGGCGAACAGCCGGGCGGGACGGTAGGTTATCGGCTGCGCGGGGAAAACTGCAGCAGCGCAGCGACGCGTCTGCTGGTGGTCACCGAAGGCATTCTGACGCGTATGCTGCAGCGCGATCCGCTGCTGGAGGGCGTATCGCTGGTGATCCTCGACGAATTCCATGAGCGCAGCTTGCAGGCTGACCTGGCGCTGGCGCTGCTGCTTGATGTGCAGCAGGGATTGCGCGACGACCTGAAAATTCTGCTGATGTCGGCAACGCTGGATAATCAGCAGCTACGCACGCTGCTGCCCGACGCGCCGTTTATTGCGTCACAGGGGCGCAGCTTTCCGGTGATTCGACGTTACGCCTCGCTCAATCCGCAGCAGCGGTTTGAAGAGGCAGTGGCGCGCGAGGTGGCACAGTTGCTGCGGGATGAGCCCGGTTCGCTGCTGCTGTTTCTGCCCGGCGTGGCGGAGATTGAACGGGTGAAGCGTGAACTGGCGTCGCGCGTCAGTGATGAGGTGGATTTATCTCCTTTATATGGTGCGCTGTCGCTGGAGGCACAGCGGCGAGCCATCCTGCCGGCCGCGCCGGGCCGGCGTAAAGTGGTGCTCGCCACCAATATCGCCGAGACCAGCCTGACGATTGAAGGCATCCGCCTGGTGGTGGACAGCGCGCTGGAGCGCGCGGCGCAGTTTGACGTGCGCAGCGGCGTGACGCGTTTGCTGACCCAGCGCATCAGCCAGGCGTCGATGACGCAGCGCGCTGGCCGCGCCGGTCGCCTGGCGCCGGGGATCTGCCTGCATCTGCTGCCGCAGGAGCAGGCGCTGCGTGCGGCGGCGCAGAGTGAGCCGGAGATACTCACCAGCGATCTGGCCTCGCTGCAGCTGGATTTACTGCAGTGGGGCTGTCAGGACGCGGCTCAGCTGCAATGGCTGGATAGTCCACCGGCGCGCAGCCTGCAGGCGGCACGTCAACAGCTGCAGCGGCTCGGCGCGCTGGATAGCGAAGGGCGGCTCAGCGCGCGCGGCCGTAAAATGGCGCAGCTCGGCAGCGATCCACGTCTCACGGCGATGCTGTGCGCCGCCAGCGACGATGTGCACGCCATCGCCAGCGCGGCGCTGCTGGTGGCGATTCTGGAGGATCCGCCGCGCAGCGGCAGTGTCGATCTGCGCGATGCGCTCAACCAGCCACAACCGCAGTGGCTGCGGCGCGCGCGGCACTGGCAGCAGCGGCTGAACGCGCGCGAAGGTCACGTTGACGCCGATCGCTTCCCGGCGCTGCTGGCCGCCGGATTTGCTGACCGGCTAGCGCAGCGTCGCGGTGACAGCGCGCGCTATCAGCTCGCCAATGGTATCGGCGCGATGCTGGATGAGCACGACGGTCTGAGCCGCTATGAGTGGCTGATTGCCCCGAGCCTGCTGCAGGGGGCCAGCAGCGCCGATGCACGCATGCTGCTGGCGCTGCCGGTAGAGATGGATGCGCTGCGCCAGCAGTGCCCGCAACTGGTGGAGCAGCGCACCGATGTGGACTGGGATGAAGACAAAGGCACGCTGCGCGCGTGGAAGCGGGAAGCGATTGGTGCGCTGATCCTGCGGGCCCAGCCGCAGGCGCGGCCCGAGCCGGAGATCCTGCATCCGGCGATGCTGCGCTGGATCCGCGAAAAAGGGCTGGCGGTGCTCGGCTGGACGCCAGAGGCAGAGCAGCTGCGTCTGCGCCTGCAGTGCGCCGCGCAGTGGCTGCCGGAAGAGGCGTGGCCGACGCTGGATGATGACACGCTGCTGGCCTCGCTGGAGCACTGGCTGCTGCCGGAGATGGGCAAAGTACGCGATTTAAAAGGGCTGCAGAGCGTTAATCTTGTCAGCGCTTTATTACATTTGCTGACATGGTCACAGCGGCAGCGGCTGGATACTGTGCTGCCAACTCATTACACTGTGCCGACCGGAAGTCGCCTGCCGATTCGCTACGACGCGGAAAAGCCCCCCGCGCTGGCGGTACGTATGCAGGAGATGTTTGGCGAGGCGCAGAACCCGGCGGTTGCCGATGGGCGCGTTCCGCTGGTGCTGGAGCTGCTTTCGCCGGCGCACCGTCCGCTGCAGATCACCCGTGACCTCGCGGCGTTCTGGCGCGGTGCGTATCCTGAAGTGCAGAAAGAGATGAAAGGGCGCTATCCCAAACATCCGTGGCCGGACGATCCGGCCAGCGCCTTGCCGACGAGGCGCACCAAAAAATATTCCTCGTAGCCCGCAGTGGATCGAATTCAGAGGGTTCTGCCATGCGCGGCACGAGAAAGCAGTTAGAGTAGCGGCGCTGCCGTAGCTATGCCTGGAGAAAACAAAGCATGTCTGGGAACGATCGCGAACCTATTGGGCGCAAAGGAAAAGCGCCAAAGCCGCCGCGTAACATTACGCGCCGGGGTCGCCGCAGGGAGCCTGAAGATGATATCGATCAGGACGATTTTGACGAAGATGATGAGGAGAGTGCGCCGGTGCCACCCAAAGGTAAAGGAAAACGACCCGCGCGTGGCAAACGCCGCTGGTTAGGCTGGTTGATTAAACTCTTCCTGGTGTTTGTCGTGGTGATGGCCGCCTGGGGCGTCTATCTCGATTCGGAAATCCGCAGCCGCATTGACGGTAAAGTGTGGCAGCTGCCAGCGGCCGTGTACGGGCGCATGGTCAGCCTCGAACCGGGCATGGCTTACGACAAGAAAGAGATGATTGCGCTGCTGGAAGGCACGCAGTATCGCGAAGTGTCGCGCATTACCCGTCCGGGTGAGTTCAGCGTGAAAGGCAACACCATCGACCTGCTGCGCCGTCCGTTTGATTTTCCGGACAGCAAAGAGGGCCAGATTAACGCGCGTCTCACCTTCAGCAACAACGAGCTGAGCGAGATTAAAAACCTCGATACCGGACGCGACTTTGGCTTCTTCCGCCTCGATCCGCGGCTGATCACCATGTTGCAGTCGCCAAACGGCGAGCAGCGTCTGTTTGTGCCGCGCGCCGGGTTCCCGGATCTGCTGGTCGATACGCTGATCGCCACCGAAGACCGCCACTTCTACGAGCATGACGGCATCAGCCCGTACTCGATTGGTCGCGCCTTCCTCGCCAATATCACCGCCGGCAAAGCGGTGCAGGGCGGCAGTACGCTGACGCAGCAACTGGTGAAAAACCTGTTCCTCACCAACGAACGCTCGCTGTGGCGTAAAGCGCGTGAAGCCTATATGGCGGTGATCATGGATGCGCGCTACAGCAAAGATCGCATTCTTGAGCTCTACCTGAACGAGGTGTATCTCGGCCAGGCGGGCAACGACCAAATCCGCGGTTTCCCGCTGGCCAGCCTGTACTACTTTGGCCGCCCGGTGGACGAACTGAGCCTTGATCAGCAGGCGATGCTGGTCGGCATGGTTAAAGGTGCGTCGCTGTACAATCCGTGGCGTAATCCGCAGCTGGCGCTGGAGCGACGTAACCTGGTGCTGCGTCTGCTGCAACAGCAGAAAGTGATCGACCAGGAGCTGTACGACATGCTGTCGGCGCGGCCGCTTGGCGTTCAGCCGAAAGGTGGGGTGATCACGCCGCAGCCGGCATTTATGCAGATGGTGCGTAATGAGCTGCAGGCGAAGCTGGGCGATAAGGTCAAAGATCTCTCCGGCGTGAAGATCTTCACCACGCTCGATCCGATTTCGCAGGATGCGGCGGAAAAAGCGGTTGAAGACGGCATTCCCACGCTGAAGAAACAGCGCGGGCTGAAAGATCTGGAAACCGCGATGGTGGTGGTCGACCGCTTCAGTGGTGAAGTGCGCGCGATGGTCGGCGGTGCCGATCCGCAGTTTGCCGGCTATAACCGCGCGCTGCAGGCGCGTCGCTCGATTGGCTCACTGGCAAAACCGGCGACCTATCTGACCGCCCTCAGCCAGCCAAACAGCTATCGCCTGAACAGCTGGATCGCCGACGAACCGATCGCGCTGAAACAGCCAAACGGTTCGGTGTGGAAGCCGATGAACGACGATCGTCGCTTCAGCGGTAAAGTGATGCTGGTGGATGCGCTGACTAACTCGATGAACGTGCCAACCGTTAACCTCGGTATGACGCTGGGACTCGACGCGGTAGTGGATACCTGGACCAAACTGGGCGTGCCAAAAGATCAGCTGCATCCGGTACCGGCGATGCTGCTGGGGGCGCTTAATCTGACGCCGATTGAAGTGGCGCAGGCGTTCCAGTCAATTGCCAGCGGCGGTAACCGCGCTGCGCTGTCGGCGGTGCGCTCGGTAATTGCGGAAGATGGCACGGTGCTGTATCAGAGCTTCCCGCAGGCGCAGCGCGTTGAGCCGGCGCAGGCGGCGTATCTGACGCTGTATACCATGCAGCAGGTGGCCGATCACGGTACGGCGCGGGCGCTGGGCGCACGCTTCCCGGGTGCGCATCTGGCGGCGAAAACCGGTACCACCAATGACCTGATCGACAGCTGGTTTGCCGGTATTGATGGCAAAGAAGTGGCGATCACCTGGGTTGGCCGCGACAACAACCAGACCTCGAAGCTGTACGGTGCCAGCGGTGCGATGCAGATCTATCGTCGCTACCTCGACAACCAGGCGCCGATGCCACTGGTCCTGACGCCACCGGAAGATATCACTCAGATGAATATCGATTCGGCCGGTAACTTTGTCTGCGGCAGCGGCAGCAGCACCTGGCGTTCGCTGCCGGTGTGGGCGCTGGATCCGAACGCGCTGTGCCAGCAGCAACAGCAGCAGATTCAGCAGCAGCAGCAACAGCAAGAACAGCAACAGCAGCAACAGCAACAGCCGCAGGGCGAGCAGAAGGACTCTGACGGCGTCGCGGGCTGGATTAAAGATATGTTTGGCAGTAAATAAGCCATCCGGCACTGCACCGGCTTTATACCTTCAGAGCCTGTACAGTGCCGGCGTTTTACCACCACGTGGCGGTGCCAGATACATGGCGGCGCTCCAGCCTGAGCCTTGCATAAAAGCTGAATTTAACTCCCTCTGGCGCTGCGGCGCCTTTTTCTTTGCCCGCCATTTTTTTAGCCGCGATCATGGATATGTGCGATCCGCTGGCAAACTCACCGCCAGCAGGCATTACATCTTGCGGTGCTTGCCGGGTTTCGCCTAAAATCCGTGCGTCTAATAATCATTCTCGTTTCCATTCGCCTGCATTGTTCTATTTTCATGAGATCCCACTATGAATGCGCGAAACACTTTTCCTTGTTCTCTGCGCGCGGTGACCACCCGTCGACCGCTCGCGTTATTGATTTCCCTGACTCTGGGCACACTCAGCATGCAGGCGCTGGCCGAAGATACCGTGGTGGTGACGGCTGATGGCGGCAGCGGCGTCGCGCAGGAGAGCGCATGGGGACCGTCGCCGACCATCGCCGCTAAACACAGCGCGACCGGCACCAAAACCGATACGCCAATCGAGAAGAATCCGCAGTCGGTGTCGGTGGTCACGCAGGAAGAGATGTCAATGCATGCGGTGACCAGCGTCAAAAGTGCGTTCAATTACACGCCAGGCGTGCTGACCGGTAACCGCGGCAGCTCGGACGTTATCGACGCGCTGTCGATTCGCGGCTTCAGCGAAACCAACACCAACCAGTATCTGGATGGCCTGAAGCTGCAGGGTGACAACTACTCCGAATTTGCTATCGATCCTTACTTCCTCGAGCGCGCGGAGCTGCTGCGCGGTCCGGTGTCGGTGCTGTACGGTAAGAGCAACCCGGGCGGTGTGGTATCACTGGTGAGCAAGCGGCCGACCCAGGAGACGCTGCGTGAAGTCCAGTTCCAGATGGGCACCGACAACCTGTTCTCCACCGGCTTTGATTTTGGCGGCTCACTGGATGATGACGGTGTTTACAGCTATCGCCTGACCGGCCTGGCGCGCAGCGCCGATGCGCAACAGGAGATGAACAAAGAGAAGCGCTATACCCTTGCGCCTTCGTTCAGCTGGCGTCCCGATGCCAATACCCGCTTTGACCTGCTGACCTACTTCCAGAACGAACCGGAAACCGGCTATTACGGCTGGCTGCCGCGCGAAGGCACCGTGGTGGGCATCACCCGGCCGGACGGCAGCAGCTATAAGCTGCCCACCAATTTTGATGAAGGCGAAGACAGCAATAAGATCTCGCGCAACACCAAAATGGTTGGCTACAACTTTGAGCACAGCTTTAACGATACCTGGACGGTGCGCCAGAATCTGCGCTATGCCGAACTGAAAACGAATTATCGCAGTATTTATGGCAACGGCTATCTGCCTGAGTCACAAGAGATTACGCGTGGTTCAGCCATTTCCGATGAGAAACTGAATCAGTTTGCCGTCGATAATCAGGTGCAGGCAAAATTTGCTACCGGTGCGGTCGATCATACGCTGCTGATGGGGGTTGATTATCAGCGCACCCGTAATGATATTGATGCTGCCTTTGCCTCCGCAGCGCCAATCAACGCGATTAATCCGCAGTACGGTAATGATGCTGTGGGTGCCGCCTTCCCCTATCAATATCTGAACCGTCAGGAACAAACTGGCCTGTATACGCAGGATCAGATGGAATGGAATAAATGGGTGCTGACGCTGGGCGGGCGATACGATTATGCGATGACCTCCGCACTGAACCGTAACGGTAACAGCGAAGTAAAAAACCACGACCAGGCATTTACCTGGCGCGGTGGTGTGAACTATGTGTTTGATAATGGTATCGCGCCGTATTTCAGCTACAGCGAATCCTTTATCCCAACGACTGGCACCACGGTTGATGGGAAACCTTTTGACCCATCCCGCGCGAAGCAGTATGAGGCTGGCGTAAAATACGTACCAAAAGATCGCCCGATTGTGGTCACCGCAGCGGTTTATCAGCTGACTAAAACCAAAAACCTGACGGCAGATCCGAACAGCCTGCAGTTTAGTGTGCAGGGAGGGGAGATTCGCTCACGTGGCGTCGAGCTGGAAGCCAAGGCGGCGCTTAACGCCAACATCAACCTGACGGCGGCTTACTCTTATACCGATGCGGAATACACCGAAGATACCTTGCTCAAAGGCCGTACGCCGGTGCAGGTGCCGAAGCATATGGCCTCGCTGTGGGGCGATTACACCTTCCATGAAACCGCCCTGTCGGGCTTCACCGTGGGTGCCGGGGTGCGCTACGTGGGTGAAAGCAAAGGCCTGTACGCTGACAATGAGCAAAATGGCGTGAAATCCAACCAGAACTTTGACGTCGCCGCGTACACCACTGTAGATGCCGCACTGAAATACGATCTGGGCCGCTTCGGCTTGCCGGGCTCAACCGTCGGCGTCAACATCAACAACCTGTTCGATCGCGAATACGTTGCCAGCTGCTACCGCGACTACGCCTGCTACTGGGGCGCAGAGCGCCAGATCGTCGGTACCGCCACCTTCCGCTTCTGATACTGAACACAGGGCGCTGCGGCGCCCGTTAACCAGGGATTATCATGCAGCATCCGCACCACGCAGAAACCACCTTTTCACTGGAAAACGTCAGCTTCCGTGTACCCGGCCGCACGCTGCTGCATCCGCTGTCGCTGACTTTCGCCCCGGGCAAAGTCACCGCGCTGATCGGGCATAACGGTTCCGGTAAATCCACGCTGCTGAAGATGCTCGGCCGTCACCATGCCGCCAGCGAAGGGCGCGTGATGCTCAACGGTGAAGCGGTTGATACCTGGAGCAGTAAAGCTTTTGCACGTCAGGTAGCCTATCTGCCGCAGCAGCTGCCCGCGGCAGAGGGCATGACGGTGCGCGAGCTGGTGGCGATTGGGCGCTATCCGTGGCACGGTGCGCTGGGGCGCTACGGCCAGGAAGATCGCGATCGGGTAGACGAGGCGATTGCGCTGGTTGGACTGAAACCCTTCGCCGGGCGGCTGGTGGACAGCCTGTCCGGCGGCGAGCGGCAGCGTGCGTGGCTGGCGATGCTGGTGGCGCAGAACAGCCGCTGTCTGCTGCTGGACGAACCCACGTCGGCGCTGGATATCGCTCATCAGGTTGATGTGCTGGCGCTGATTCAGCGCCTCAGCCACGAACGCGGCCTGACGGTGATAGCGGTACTGCACGATCTCAACATGGCGGCTCGCTACTGTGACCAGCTGGTGGCGCTGCGCGCGGGCGAAGTGATCGCGCAAGGCGGACCGGAAGCGATTATGCAGGCCGGGGTGCTGGGTGATATTTATGGCATTCCGATGGGCATTCTGCCGCATCCGCAGGGCGGCGCGCCCGTCAGCTTTGTCTACTGAGGCCTCGTGATGTTCGACCTTTCCCGTCGCCGTCTGCTGACCGCGCTGGCGCTCTCACCGCTGATGAACCTTGCACCGCTGCGCGCCGCGCCGCCGGACAGCCAGCGCATCCTGGCGCTGGAGTGGCTGCCGGTGGAGTTGCTGATGGCGCTCGGCGTCGCACCGCTCGGCGTGGCCGATCTGCACAACTACGCCATCTGGGTGGGTGACCCGGTCTTGCCGGCCGGCACCCTTGATCTCGGCTTACGCACCGAACCCAATCTGGAACTGATGACCCAGCTGGCACCGTCGCTGATCCTGCACTCCAACGGTTACGGCCCGGCGGTCGATAAGCTGGAGCGTATTGCGCCGACAATGGGCTTTGACCTCAACAGCGGCGATGGCAAACCGTTCACCACCGCGCGCACATCGCTGCATGCGCTGGGTGCCCGGCTTGGCCTTGAAGCGCAGGCACAGGCCCATTTGCACTGGGTGGATGGTGAAGTGGCGGCCGCGCGTGAGCGGTTACGTCGGTGGGCGCAGCGTCCGCTGCTGCTGATGTCGCTGATGGATCCGCGTCACGCCATTACCTTCGGTAAAGGCAGCCTGTTCCTCGAGGTGATGGAGCAGCTTGGCCTGCGCAATGCCTGGCAGGGCGAAACCAACTTCTGGGGCAGTGCGGTGGTCGGTCTGGAGCGGCTGGCGGAGGTCGGTGACGTTGAGGTGATCTGCTTCGATCACGATAACGAACGCGATATGCAGCAGGTGACGCAAAGCGCACTGTGGCAGGCGCTGCCGTTTGTCCGTTCCGGCCGTTTCCGGCGGGTGCCGGCGGTGTGGTATTACGGCGCCACTTACTCAGCCATCAAATTTATTCGCGTGCTGGAACGCGCGCTGGAGTCGCACTGATGCGCAACCGTCTGTTTCCCGTCGCGCTGCTCAGCGTGCTCAGTTTACTGGCGCTGGCGCTCACGTTTATCAACCTGCGCCAGGCGCTGCCATTGGCGCAGTGGCAGCAGGCGATGTTCGCGCCGGATATCGATAACATCCGTCAGGTGGTGTTCCACTACAGCCTGCTGTCGCGGCTGGCGCTGGCGCTGCTGGTTGGGGCCGGACTTGGCCTTGCGGGCCTGCTGTTTCAGCAGGTGCTGCGCAATCCGCTGGCGGAGCCGACCACGCTGGGCGTCTCTTCCGGCGCGCAGCTTGGCCTGACCGTCGCCACTCTGTGGCAGCTGCCGGGCGGGGAGCTGACGCAGCAGTTTGCCGCGATGGGCGGGGCGGTGCTGGTCGGCGTGCTGGTGTTTGGCATCGCCTGGGGCAAGCGTCTGTCGCCGGTGACGCTGATCCTCGCCGGTCTGGTACTGAGCCTGTATGCCGGCGCGGTTAATCAAATCTTTGCCATCTTCAATCACGATCAGCTGCAAAACATGTTTCTGTGGAGCACCGGCGCGCTGAACCAGCTCGACGGCCACAACGTGGCGCTGCTGTGGCCGCGCCTGCTGCTGGCGTTCGCACTGGCACTGGCGCTGTTGCGTCCGCTGACGTTGATGGGGCTGGATGATGGCGTGGCGAAAAACCTCGGTCTGGCGCTGTCGGCGGCGCGCATTGCCGCGCTGGCGCTGGCGATCCTGCTCAGTGCGCAGCTGGTTAACGTCGCCGGTATCATCGGCTTTATCGGGCTGTTCGCGCCGCTGCTGGCGAAGATGCTGGGGGCGCGTCGTCTGCTGAGCCGCTTGCTGCTGGCGCCGCTGATTGGCGCACTGCTGCTGTGGCTGGCCGATCAGTGCGTGCTGTGGCTGACCGCGCACTGGCGTGAAGTGTCAACCGGGACGGCTACCGCGCTGATTGGCGTGCCGATTCTGCTGTGGCTGCTGCCGCGTCTGCGCACGGGCTCGCTGCCGCCGGCGATGAATGCCGGCGACACAGTGCCACAGGAGCGGCAGGCCGTGCTGCGCTGGTGCCTGGCGGGCGTGATGATTCTGGCGCTGTGCAGTCTGGCGGGCATTGCGTTTGGGCGCGACGCACACGGCTGGACGTGGGTCAGCGGCGATAT
Source organism: Pantoea sp. SGAir0418 (assembly GCF_043529865.1). NCBI lineage: Bacteria > Pseudomonadati > Pseudomonadota > Gammaproteobacteria > Enterobacterales > Erwiniaceae > Pantoea > Pantoea sp. SGAir0418. The sequence goes on along the minus strand of NZ_CP027911.1, from coordinate 3,202,337 downwards.
GCTGCAACAGCTGCTGCCGTGGCGTGTGCCGCGCGTGCTGGCGGCACTGGTGGTCGGCACGATGCTGGGCGTCGCCGGGGTGCTGATTCAGCGCCTTACTGGTAATCCGATGGCCAGTCCGGAAGTGCTGGGCATCAGCTCCGGGGCGGCCTGCGGGGTGGTGGTCATGTTGTTCTTTGTGCCCGGCAACGCGGTCGCCTGGCTGCTGCCGGCCGGCGTGCTGGGTGCCGCGCTGACGCTGCTGGTGATTATGCTGGTGGCCAGCCGCGGCGGTTTTGCACCGGAACGCATGCTGCTGGCCGGAATGGCGCTGAACAGTGCGTTTGTCACGTTACTGATGGTGTTGCTGGCGAGCGGTGATCCGCGCATGGCCGGATTGCTGAGCTGGATTTCCGGTTCGACGTATAACATCTCAATGACTCAGGCGCTGCAGAGTACTGTCGTGGGCATGATACTGGTGGCGCTGGCACCGCTGGCCAGCCGCTGGCTGACGCTGCTGCCGCTCGGCAGTGCCACGGCGCGCTCAGCCGGCATGGCGCTAAACCGATCGCGCTTCAGCCTGCTGTTGCTGGCGGCTGCGCTGACCGCCACCGCGACGCTCACTATCGGTCCGCTGAGTTTTATTGGCCTGATGGCACCACATATTGTGCGCATGCTCGGCTTCCGTCGCGCGCTGCCGCAATTGCTGATGGCTGGCCTGCTCGGCGGGTGCCTGCTGGTGTTCGCCGACTGGTGTGGCCGTATGCTGGCCTTCCCGGATCAAATCCCGGCAGGCCTGATGGCGACCTTCTTCGGCGCGCCGTATTTTATCTGGCTGCTAAGGCGCGCTTAGTGAAGCGGGGCGCTATGAATGGCGCCCCGACAGGTTTACAGCTGCGCGAAGCAGCGGCGTGCGGCATCGACGGTGCGCTGAATATCTTCCTGGCTGTGCGCCAGTGACATAAAGCCGGCCTCATAGGCCGATGGCGCGAGGTAAACACCTTCCTGCAGCATCAGATGGAAGAAACGCTTAAAGCGCTCCACATCGCACTTCGTCACGTCGGCGTAGCAGGTCACGCTGTCGGCGTCGGTGAAGAAAATACCGAACATGCCACCGACGTGGTTCACCACCAGCGGAATATTTTCCGCCTCTGCCGCCGCCAGCAGGCCAGCACACAGCTGGTCGGTGAGCGCGGTTAAGGTCGCATGGGTGCCAGGCTGTGCAATCTGCGACAGGCAGGCAAAACCGGCGGCCATGGCAATTGGGTTGCCGGACAGCGTGCCCGCCTGATACACCGGGCCAGTGGGAGCCAGCGCAGCCATCACTTCGCGGCTGCCGCCAAAGGCACCAACCGGCATACCGCCGCCGATGATCTTGCCGAGGCAGGTCAGGTCTGGCGTAACGTCGTAATACGCCTGGGCACCGCCCAGCGCCACGCGGAAGCCGGTCATCACTTCATCAATAATCAGCAGCGCGCCAAACTCATCGCACAGCGCACGCAGGCCCGGCAGGAATTCCGGCTGCGGCGGGATACAGTTCATGTTGCCCGCCACCGGTTCGACGATAATACAGGCGATCTCTTGCGGATACTGCTCAAACGCCGCGCGCACCGAGTCGAGATCGTTATAGGTGCAGGTCAGGGTGTGACGGGCGAAATCCGCCGGCACGCCCGGCGAGTTGGGCTGGCCGAGGGTCAGCGCACCGGAACCGGCTTTTACCAGCAGGCAGTCAGCGTGGCCGTGGTAGCAGCCTTCAAATTTGATGATCTTGTCACGCTGGGTGAAACCGCGCGCCAGGCGGATGGCGCTCATGGTGGCTTCGGTGCCGGAGTTAACCATACGCACCATGTCCATGCTCGGCACCAGCTCGCACACCAGCTCGGCCATCTTCACTTCCATCTCGGTCGGCGCGCCAAAACTCAGGCCGCGCGCGGCGGCTTCGATCACCGCATTGCGAATGGTGGCGTTATTGTGGCCCAGCACCATCGGCCCCCAGGAGCCGACGTAATCGATATAGGCTTTGCCATCGGCATCATACAGATAGGCACCGTCGGCGCGTTCGATGAACAGCGGCACGCCGCCCACGCCGGTAAAGGCACGCACCGGGGAGTTCACGCCGCCCGGGATCAGGCGTTGTGCTTCGGCATACAGGTTTTCTGACTTACTCATGGTTCGGCTCCTGCTGTTCTGGAAAAAATCTGGCGCCATTCTACGGAAGAGCGGCCGGTGAAGAAAGGCGCGCGGCCGCTTGCGCCTGCGACATTGCTATACTTTATGCCATAACTGGCGGCACACAGTGTCAAGGGCGCTACTTGATTGCACTGGACGGCTGGCAGATAATAGCGAAATTGAGGTCGTTTTCTGACCTGGACGTTTACCTGGAGTAAAAGATGAGTGACGACGTAGCCGCGCTGCCTCTGCAGTTCACCGATGCAGCAGCGAAAAAAGTAAAAAACCTGATTGCGGATGAAGAGAATCCGGCGCTGAAACTGCGCGTATATATCACCGGCGGGGGCTGCAGTGGCTTCCAGTATGGTTTTACTTTTGACGATCAAATGAATGACGGCGACATGACCATCGAGAAGCAGGGTGTGGCGCTGGTAGTTGACCCAATGAGCCTGCAGTATCTGGTGGGCGGATCGGTTGACTACACCGAGGGTCTGGAAGGTTCCCGCTTTATCGTGACCAATCCCAACGCCAAAACCACCTGCGGCTGCGGTTCCTCTTTCAGCATCTGATGCTGGGCTGGCTGCCGTTCTGGCAGCCATGATTTACCACTCAATCGTCACCAGGCGTGCCGTTTCACGGCGCAACGCATCGCGGTTCAATACGCTTTGTGTCACGCGCGGCTGCGCGCTGAAATGTCGGCCGCAGTCAACAGACGGCAGCGTCTGCTCACTCGGGCGTGAGATATCGCAGCGGGAGAAAATCGTTAGCGAGACGGCGATAGAGCCCGTGGTGGTTGCCGCACCGATCGGTGCAGCCACGATCAGCCCTATGGCCAGCAGCAGCGCTCTGGTCATGGTGAAATCCTGGTGATGTCAAAATGCGCTACGCGCTAAAAGGGCACAGAGCATACGTGGCCGCTGTGCCTTGTTATTTGATTTTCGACATGAATCGTCGAATCTTTAGTCTGGTAATGCTTTATTTTTCGTCGGATGTAAAGCTTCGCACAATTGTTTTGCTGCCAGCAGCAGGCGCGGACCCGGCCGGCTCAGCCAGTCATCGTTAAGCGCAATCACCGGCACGTTAAGCTGCGGCTGCCAGAAGCGCGCGACGCTGGCGGCGCGGCTGGCATCACCGCCAGTGACAATCGCCTGCGGGTGCCGCGTCAGCACCTGCTCCCGGCTCACCTGAGGCCAGCTCACACTGCTGTCAGCAAAGATATTGCGACCGCCGCACAGGGTGATAACCTCATTCTGCAGCGTGCTGCGCGCGGCGGTAAACAGCGGCTGCTGGCCAAACTGCAGAAACAGCGGCACCGGCGTTTGCTGCTGATAGCGCTGACGCAGTGTCTGCAGCTGCTGGTGTAACGCCTGTGCGGCCGCTGTGGCACGCTGGGGCTGTGGGCTCCAGCGCTGCAGCGCCGCCAGCGCATCAATCATCTGATCGAGTGATTGCGGATCGATCCATTCCACATGGATGCCCAGACGCTGCAGCTGCTCCACCTGGCGCAGCGGATTGCCACCGCGCCAGGCCAGCACCACATCCGGCCTGAGCTGCACAATGCGTTCAACGCGAATGCCCTGCCAGTTCGCCACCTGCTCCAGCTGGCGAGCAGCAGCGGGATAGTCTGACCACGCGCTCACCGCCACCGGCGTGATGCCGGCGGCAAACGCCAGTTCAGTGAGATGCGGCGACAGGGTAATGACGCGCGGTGCGGCCAGCAGACTGTGGCACAGCAGCCACAGCCCGAGCAGCAGATATTTAGCCACGCGCCAGCTGAGCCAGCAGGTTTTCCACCATCAGCGACGACTGTTTAGCCGCCACGCTGAGGAACTCTTCGAAACTCAGATGCGACGCTTTATCGGCCACGTCAGAAATAGCGCGTACCACCACGAACGGCACCTTAAACTGATGGCAAACGTGACCAATCGCCGTGGCTTCCATCTCTACCGCAATCGCCTGCGGGAAGGTGCTGCGGATACGCTCCAGCGGTGCGGCGCCATTAATAAAGGCGTCACCGCTGACCACCAGACCGCGCACCGCGTTGAGATCCAGCTGTTTGATCACCTGCTCTGCGGCGGCAATCAGCGCGCTGTCCGCGACAAACGCCGCCGGGCAGCCCGCCATCTGACCAGGCTCATAGCCAAAAGCGGTGACATCGGCATCGTGATAACGCACTTCATCGGACACCACGATATCGCCCACCTGCAGGGTTGGTGCCAGACCGCCTGCGGAACCGGTGTTGATCACCAGATCTGGTTTGCACAGCTCCAGCAGCAGCGTGGTACCCAGCGCCGCCGCGGTTTTGCCGATGCCCGATTTCAGCAGAGCCACCTCAACGCCGTTGAGCGTACCGGTGTAAATTTCGCAGCCGGCCAGCGTCAGCGTCTGACGGTTTTCAATTTTGTCACGCAGCAGTGTGACTTCCTGCTCCATCGCGCCAATAATGCCTGCTTTCATAAAGAATCTCGCTGTAGTTATGGATGTATAAGGCTAAAGTGAGGCATAGTCTAACATGGCTCAATGGGGATCAATTCAGGAAAAAATAAGGGGTAACAATGGCGACGATCAATTTCAGGAAGAAGATCAGTTTCACCCGCCCTTATACCAGCCGCAAAGATCCCGAAGGCGAATACTTTATTACCCGCCACTTTGAAAGCGATCGTGGACGCATTATTAATTCTGCCGCGATTCGCCGTCTGCAACAAAAAACCCAGGTGTTTCCGCTGGAGCGGAATGCGGCCGTGCGCTCGCGCCTGACCCATTCGCTTGAGGTGCAGCAAACCGGGCGTTACATCACCAAAGAGATTCTGCATACGCTGAAAACCCAGGGCGGCGGGCTGGCGGCTTACGGCCTCGATGGCTTTGAGGGCGCGGTCGAGAGCCTGGTGGAGATGGCCTGCCTGCTGCACGACGTCGGCAACCCGCCGTTTGGCCATTTTGGTGAAGCGGCGATCAATGACTGGTTTGATGACAACCTGCCGGCCGAACTGGTGGATCCGCTGGTGGCGGGCGTGGCGGATGACGCGCAGCGTGCCGATTTCGACCGGTTAAATGCAATGATTCGTCAGGATTTGTGCCATTTCGAAGGGAATGCGCAGGCCATTCGGCTGGTGCATACCCTGCTGCAGCTAAATCTTAGCTATGCGCAGGTAGCGTGTATTTTAAAATACACCGCGCCGGCGTGGTGGCAGGGCGATAAGCCGGCGGAGTTCAGCGTGTTAATGAAAAAGCCGGGTTTCTATTTATCCGAACGTGAATATGTGGCCGATCTTCGCGCGGCAACGGATATACCTGAGCACCACCGTTATCCGCTGACCTGGATAATGGAAGCGGCTGACGATATCTCCTATTGTATTGCCGACCTTGATGACGCCGTAGAAAAAGATATCTTCACCGTCGATACGCTCTATCATTCTTTGCTCAACGCCTGGGGCCCGGTGAAACCCGGCGACGCGTTCAGCCGCACCATTAATGAAGCGTGGAAAGAGGCCAATCAGAAAAAGCGCCGCAGTATTAGCGATCAATTTTTCATGTCGCTGCGGGTCAACGTCCAGAGTGTACTGGTCAGCCATGCGGTGCGCCGCTTTGTTGATAATTTACCTGCCATTTTTGCCGGCAACTTTAACCATGCGCTGCTGGAAGACGACGGTGATGAAGGGCGCCTGTTAAAATTATTTAAAACCGTGGCGCGCCAGCAGGTGTTTAATCACCCTGAAGTTGAGCAGCTGGAATTACAGGGTTATCGGGTCATTAAAGGATTACTGGAAATTTATCAGTCGCTGATGCAGCTCGATTATGAACAGTTTACCACGTTAATGAATGAGGATTTTCTCGCGAAACATCCGATCGAAACCCGACTGTTTCATAAACTTTCCGGTAAACATCGTAAAGCTTATCAGCAACAGATGCGTAACCTGGTGGTGCAGCATAAATATCAGCGATTGTTATGGGAACGTTATTATCGCTCGCGGCTGATTCAGGACTATATCAGCGGGATGACGGACAATTACGCCTGGGATGAGTATCGTCGGTTGATGGCGGTGGAATAAGCGCAGTTTTGTAAAGACGAAGAATAAATTTTTACCTTTGCCCAATACTTTATCAGGAACTTCGCGCTAAAAACTTAATCTCATCATCACGACCACAGCAATGGTCTGCACGTTAATTTCAGAGAGACACAGACGAATGAAAAAAAGCACATTAATGTTAAGTGCGCTGGCGCTTAGTCTGGGCATGGCGTTAAGCCCTGTCAGTGTTTTCGCGGCGGAGACAGCGTCTTCCTCCAGTCAGCAACTGCCCAGCCTGGCACCCATGCTGGAAAAAGTGATGCCTTCCGTGGTCAGTATCAGCGTGGAAGGCAGTACCACGGTGAAAACCCCGCGCATGCCGCAGCAGTTCCAGCAATTCTTTGGCGATAATTCCCCGTTCTGTCAGGACGGATCGCCGTTCCAGGGTTCACCCATGTGCCAGGGCGGCGGCGGTGACGGTAGCGACGATGGCGCCAACGCGCAGAAGCAGCAGTTCCGCGCGCTGGGTTCTGGGGTAATCATCAACGCCGACAAAGGCTATGTGGTTACCAACAACCACGTGGTAGATAACGCCACCAAAATTCAGGTACAGCTGAGCGATGGCCGTCGCTACGATGCTAAGGTCATCGGCAAAGATCCGCAGTCTGACATCGCGCTGATCCAGCTGCAGGATGCGAAAAACCTGACGGCAATTAAGATCGCAGACTCCGACAATCTGCGCGTCGGTGATTACACCGTGGCCATCGGTAACCCGTACGGCCTGGGCGAAACGGTCACGTCCGGCATCGTCTCGGCGCTGGGGCGCAGCGGCCTTAACGTCGAAAATTACGAAAACTTTATCCAGACCGATGCCGCCATCAACCGCGGCAACTCCGGCGGTGCGCTGGTTAACCTGAACGGCGAGCTGATCGGTATTAACACCGCGATCCTCGCACCGGACGGTGGCAACATCGGTATCGGCTTTGCCATCCCGAGTTCCATGGTGAAAAACCTGACCGCGCAGATGGTGGAGTATGGCCAGGTGAAACGCGGCGAGCTGGGCATTATGGGCACCGAGCTCAACTCCGAGCTGGCTAAAGCGATGAAAGTGGATGCGCAGCGCGGTGCGTTTGTCAGCCAGGTGCTGCCAAACTCCGCGGCGGCGAAAGCCGGCGTGAAAGCGGGTGATGTGGTGGTTTCCATGAACGGTAAAGCGCTGACCAGCTTTGCGGCGCTGCGTGCGGAAGTCGGCTCGCTGCCGGTCGGCACCAAACTGCAGCTGGGCCTGCTGCGCGACGGCAAACCGCTGAACGTGACGGTTGAGCTGCAGCAGAGCTCACAGGATAAAGTGCAGTCCGCGACGATTTACACCGGCATTGAAGGCGCCGATCTCAGTAACGTTGACAGCAACGGCCAGAAGGGCGTGCGCGTTGACAGCGTGAAAGCCGGCAGCGCTGCGGCACGTATCGGCCTGAAGAAAGGCGATGTGATCCTCGGTGTGAACCAGCAGGCGGTAAGCAACCTTGGCGAGCTGCGTAAAATCCTCGACACCAAACCGTCGGTGCTGGCGCTCAACGTCAAGCGCGGCGACAGCAGCCTCTATCTGCTGATGCAGTAATCCTTTTATTGGTCTCTCAGGCGAGCTTCGGCTCGCTTTTTTATTGTCTGTATGCTGCTGCGCCCTCTGTCATCTGTGCCTTCCCAGTGTGACCGCTGCCGCAATTCCGGTAATCGCCCTGCGGCTATGTGCAGTTGCACAATGCCAGGGGCAATCGGGATGCGTATTCTGTCGGTTCGTCCCGAATTCTGGAGAGTTTGATGGCCACCTATCATCTTGATGCGCGACTGGCTCAGGATATCGTTGCCCGCACCATGAAAATTATCGACAGTAATGTCAATGTGATGGATGCGCGCGGCCGCATTATTGGCAGTGGCGATCGCGAGCGTATTGGCGAATTGCACGAGGGCGCGCTGCTGGTGCTGTCACAGGGCAGGGTGGTTGATATTGACGAAGCGGTGGCTAAACACCTGCACGGCGTGCGGCCGGGCATCAATTTGCCGCTGCGCATTGACGGCGACATCGTCGGCGTGATTGGCCTGACCGGCCAGCCCAGCACGTTACGCCATTACGGCGAGCTGGTGTGCATGACGGCAGAGATGATGCTGGAACAGGCGCGCCTGCTGCATATGCTGGCGCAGGACAGTCGCCTGCGTGAGGAGCTGGTGCTGAACCTGATCCGCAGCGATACGCTGTCGCCAGCGCTGAACGAATGGGCGCAGCGACTGGGCATCGATCTCAATCAGCCGCGCGTGGTGGCGGTGGTGGAAGTGGACAGCGGACAGCTGGGGGTCGACAGCGCAATGTCGGAGCTGCAGCAATTACAGACGCTGCTGACCACGCCCGATCGCGACAACCTGATCGCCATTGTTTCGCTCACCGAAATGGTGGTGCTGAAGCCAGCGCTGAATGCCCATGGCCGTTACGATCAGGACGATCATCGCCGCCGCGTCGATCAACTGCTGCAGCGCATGAAAGAGAGCGGTCAGGTGCGGATGCGTATCGCGCTCGGCAATTTCTTTACCGGGCCCGGCAGCATTGCGCGCTCTTACCGCACCGCCCGCACCACCATGATGGTGGGCAAACAGCGCATGCCGCAGCAGCGGAGCTTCTTCTATCAGGATCTGGTGCTGCCAGTGCTACTGGATAGCCTGCGCGGCGGCTGGCAGGCCAGCGAGCTGGCACGTCCGCTGGCAAAACTGAAGAGCATGGACAATAACGGTTTGCTACGGCGCACGCTGGTTGCGTGGTTCAGTCATAACGTGCAGCCGAGCGCCACAGCGCGCGCGCTGTTTATTCATCGCAATACGCTGGAGTACCGCCTGAACCGCATCTCGGAACTGACCGGCCTTAACCTGGCGAACTTTGACGATCGGCTGCTGCTGTATGTGGCGCTGCAGCTTGATGAGCAGGCATAAAAAAGGCCAGCAGTGGCTGGCCTGAGAAGCGGCGGGAATTAGCGACCGTTGCGGGTCAGCTGATCGAGATCGGATTCGATTTCGGCGATTTTGTTCGACACCACGTTCTCCAGATGGCGCAGATCGGCGAGAATTTTGCGCTTCAGATCCACTTCTACCTGATCGCGCTGGCAGATCTGATCCAGTTCGTCGATCACGTAACGCAGGTTAGGGCTGATTTCCTGAATCTCTTTATAACCCTGGGTAGTGTGATCGGCCACCACGGTTTTGCGCTGACGCGGGTATTTAAACTTCACGCTTTTGGCGAAGAACTCGCCCTTGTCTTTGCGGAAGTAGATTTTCAGGATGTCGTTGTTGGCTTCCTGACGCAGGCTGTAGCGGTCAATGTCTTCAGGATTGCTGATACCTAAGCTTTTCAGGTTGTCGTACATAGCGTTTATATTCCATCTGAGAGTGAGTGAGCGCGCAGGATTATCATCATCATTCGGCTGCGTAATAAGCGCAACGAACCGAACGCTTACGGCATACTTAATCAACTGTAGACACAAAAACCGGGATGAACAGTGCGCGACCGGAGTTAACTGGCGCGGATTATGACCTGTTTGAAAAACAAACGCACCTGTTAATTCGCGGCGCGAAACAGGTAATAGCGGCAGGAGTGTAAAGAAAAAATGACGGGCCTGAATACAGGCCCGTGGGTATAAAAATAGGCGGGAAGAAAAAACTTAATCGATGGTACGCAGCAGTTCGTTGATGCCGGTTTTTGCCAGCGTTTTCGCGTCGACTTTCTTCACGATCACCGCACAGTACAGGCTGTAGCTGCCATCTTTAGACGGCAGGTTACCGGAAACCACCACCGAACCCGCCGGTACGCGGCCGTAGTGCACTTCACCGGTTTCGCGGTCATAAATTTTGGTGCTCTGGCCGATGTAAACGCCCATAGAGATCACCGAACCTTCTTCGACGATCACGCCTTCAACGATCTCGGAACGGGCACCGATAAAGCAGTTATCTTCGATGATGGTTGGATTGGCCTGCAGCGGTTCCAGCACGCCGCCGATGCCAACGCCGCCGGACAGGTGCACGTTTTTACCAATCTGCGCACAGGAGCCGACGGTGGCCCAGGTATCTACCATGGTGCCTTCATCGACATACGCGCCGATGTTGACATAGGACGGCATCAGCACGGTGTTGCGCGCGATGAATGCACCCTGACGCACTGCGGCCGGTGGCACGACGCGGAAGCCGGCGCTTTTAAAGCGCGCTTCATCCCAGCCGGCAAATTTCATCGGCACTTTGTCGTAGAAGCGGGTTTCTGCCCCGTCGATCACCTGGTTGTCGTTGATACGGAACGACAGCAGTACCGCTTTTTTCAGCCACTGATGCGTTACCCATTCGCCGTTGATCTTTTCTGACACGCGCAGTTCACCGCTGTCCAGCAGGCCAATCACCTGGTTGATCGCTTCACGGGTGGCGCTGTCCACGCTGGTCGGCGTAATGTCGGCGCGGCGTTCAAAGGCAGATTCGATAACGCTCTGTAACTGTTGCATATTTAATTCCTGAGTCTGTCATTGCGGATGCACGCCAGCTGGCGTGCAGAGTAAAATTATCGGGCAAACATCCTTCATGCTGCAGAACGGTGGCGCGCCCATTGCGGCGAGATCCACGGATGGGCCGGGTCACCAGGCCAATGCATCGGCAACGTGAAGAATGGAAGCCGGGTCACATTTTATCGTTTGGATTAAGTACCTCTGTCAACCGTTGTTGCAGCACGGAGCGCATTTCGGCATCCAGCGCACGTCGTTCGCTGTTGGCAAGGATGAACAAATCCTCCACCCGTTCGCCGATGGTACTGATGCGGGCGCCGTGCAGCGAAACACCGAGGTCAGCAAACACTTCGCCGACGCGCGCCAGCAAACCTGGCTGGTCCAGCGCCACCAGCTCCAGATAGCTGCGGCGGTCAGTATGGGTGGGCAAAAAGTTGACTTCGGTATCGACGCTGAAGTGTTTCAGACGTGACGACGGCCGGCGCGTACGCGGTGGCACCCACTGCGTTTGCGTGATCGCCTGCTCCAGCGCCTGGATAATCAGCGGATGGCGATCCGCTGCCAGCGGACTGCCGTCCGGCTCCAGCACAATAAAGGTGTCCATGGCCATGCCGTCGCGGCTGGTAAAGATCTGCGCATCGTGCACGCTCAGATTACGGCGATCGAGTTCTCCGGCTACGGCGGCAAACAGGTAAGGGCGATCCGGGCTCCAGATGAAGATCTCGGTGCCGCCGCGCGTGGCCTGCGGGCTCACCAGCACCAGCGGTTTGCTGAGGTCATGATTGATCAGATGCCGCGCGTGCCACGCCAGCTGGTTGGGCGTATGGCGCAGGAAGTAGTCGGCGCGGCAGCGGCTCCAGATATGGTGCAGGCGCTCTTCGTTGAGATTTTCCATGCGCAGTAGCGCCAGCGCCTGCAGCCGGTGATGACGCACGCGCTCGCGCAGATCCGGGCTGTTCTCCATACCGCGGCGCAGCTGTTTTTCGGTGGCGAAGAACAGCTCACGTAGCAGGCTCTGTTTCCAGCTGTTCCACAGGCTTTCATTGGTGGCACAGATGTCGGCAACCGTCAGGCAGGCCAGATAGCGCAGCCGGTTTTCATTTTGCATCACTTCAGCAAACTGCTGAATCACCGTGGGGTCCTGAATGTCGCGACGCTGAGCAGTCACCGACATCAGCAGGTGATGACGCACCAGCCACGCCACCAGCTGCATTTCGCGCGAATTGAGGCCGTGCAGCTCAGCAAAGTCCAGCGCGTCCTGCGCGCCAAGAATCGAGTGGTCGCCGCCGCGCCCTTTGGCGATATCGTGCAGCAGCGCGGCCATCAGCAGCAGCTCCGGCTGTGGCAGGCGCGGCCACAGCTCGACGCACAGCGGGTGCATCGGGCGCGTGGCTTCGTCGGCAAAACTTTCCAGCTTCTGCAACACGCGGATGGTGTGCTCATCCACGGTGTAGGCGTGGAACAGGTCGAACTGCATCTGGCCGACAATGTTGCCCCACAGCGGCGTATAGGCCCACAGTACGCTGTGGCGATGCATCGGCAGCAGCGCGCGCTTTACCGCGCCAGGGTGGCGCAGAATCGCCATAAAGGTGCGGCGCGCTTCGGGGATCTGACATAACGGCTGTTGCAGATGACGGCGGGCGTAGCGCAGCTGGCGCAGCGTGGTGGAATAGATGCCGGTGATGGTTTCGTTACGCACCATCACGTAAAACATGCGCAGAATCGCCTGCGGCTCGCGCTCAAACAGCGTGGGATCGCGCAGGTCAATCAGATTACCGCGCAGCTGAAAATCCTCATCGATGCTGCGCGGCTTCTCGGTGGTCGACAGCGCCAGAATGGCTTCGTCAAACAGCTGCAGCAGCATCTGGTTCAGCTCGCCGATACGGCGCGTGACGCGATAGAAATCTTTCATCATGCGCTCAACCGGCTCATTGCCTTCGCCGCCATAGTTGAGGCGCTGTGCCACGTTGAGCTGACGATCGAACAGTAAGCGGTTATCGTAGCGCGGCAGCGTCAGGTGCAGCGCGAAACGGATGCGCCAGAGAAATTCCTGGCACTCATTAATCTCATTGCGTTCGGCTTCAGTGAGAAAGCCAAAGCCGACCATCTCATCCATGGTGGTGGCGCCAAAGTGGCGGCGCGCGACCCACTGCAGAGTATGAATGTCGCGCAGCCCGCCCGGGCTGCTTTTGATATCCGGTTCGAGGTTGTAGCTGGTGCCGTGATAACGCTGATGGCGTTCCAGCTGCTCCTCAATTTTGGCGGCGAAGAAGCGTGACGACGGCCAGAAACCGTCGCTGAAGATATTCTTTTGCAGTTCGAGAAACAGCGCCACGTCGCCGGTCAGCATGCGCGACTCAATCAGGTTGGTGGCGACGGTGAGATCCGACAAGCCCTCCAGCAGACACTCTTCCAGCGTGCGTACGCTGTGGCCGACCTCCAGCTTGAGATCCCACATCAGCGTCAGCAGTTCTGAGGTGCGCTGCGCGGCAGCTTCGTCCAGTGGCTGACGGCTCAGGATCAGCACGTCGATGTCCGACAGCGGATGCAGCTCGCCGCGGCCATAGCCGCCCACCGCCACCAGCGCGATCTCTTTCATCTGGTCAAAGCCAAACAGCCGCCACAGCCGGCGCAGCAGGCGATCGATAAACAGCGTGCGCGCATCAATCAGCGATTCAATATCGCTGCCGGCGTCAAAAGCGCTGCCCAGATGCTGCTGGAACTGTTCAAGATACTGTTTGAGTTTGTCGCGCGTCAGCGCGTCGTCTGGCCAGCTGGCGGGGGAATCGGTCAGGCCTTTGTGTACTGCTTCGGTCACGCTACCACTCATCAACATGCCTCTTCTGCGCCATAAAAAGCGGGCTTAACGCCGTGATGCCGTTCAGTTAGCCACCGTCCGTGACATCACCGCAGTAGCGGCGCGGGTTAACGCGCAACTGATGGCGCCGCTACGGGAGGTGCAGGGATGGGTGAACCTAAACTGACAGGCGTTCGTTTTGAGCCGGCCTGTTATCCTGATGACGAGCGTTACGCGTTGTTTTCCAGCACCGCTGGAATAGTGTCGTCGGCGCGCAGCGTCAGGATCTCACAGCCGTTTTCCGTCACCACAATAGTATGCTCATACTGTGCGGACAAGCTGCGATCTTTGGTTTTCACCGTCCAGCCATCTTTCATGGTGCGGATGCGATAATCACCGGCGTTTACCATCGGTTCGACGGTAAACGTCATGCCAGCCTGCAGCACCACGCCGCTGTCGTCGGCATCGTAATGCAGCACCTGCGGCTCTTCATGGAAGCCTTTACCGATGCCGTGTCCGCAATACTCGCGGACCACGGAAAAATCCTGTGCTTCCACGTATTTCTGAATCGCCCGGCCCAGTTCACGCAGGCGAATGCCCGGCTTCACCAGACGCAGCGCAATGTACAGGCTCTCCTGCGTAACCCGGCACAGGCGCTCGCCCTGAATCGTCGGTTTGCCGACGATGAACATCTTTGACGTATCGCCATGGTACTCATCTTTGATCACCGTGACGTCGACGTTAACGATATCCCCGTCTTTCAGCACGCGATCGTCGCTGGGAATACCGTGACATACCACTTCGTTGACCGAAATACACACTGATTTCGGGAAACCGTGGTAGCCGAGACAGGCTGAAATGGCCTGCTGCTTTTCGGTGATGTGCTGGTGGCACAGACGGTCAAGCTCGCCGGTGGTGACGCCTGGCACGACGTGTGGAGCAATCATCTCCAGCACTTCTGCAGCCAGACGGCCCGCCACGCGCATTTTTTCGATTTCTTCTGGGGTTTTGATTGAAATGGCCATTAAATAATCCGCAATCGCCGCAATTTTCGACAATAATGAGTTCTGTGGCAGTCATGTTAGCAGTCAGCAAATGGGCTGCCAAATCGGGATTATACCCTGCCGCTCATGCTAACAACTGTTGGCGTATTCCTGCGCATTGTGGTATAAAGCGCGCCGACGATTCTCTGTCACCTCGTATGAGAGGGCAGGAAACGCATAAATCTCATTATGTGTACTAAAACACACATGTATCGACACGTACGCCGGGGTGCCTCGTAAGAGGTCGGTTGTATGGGATACATGGAGGCCCAACCCCAAACAAACTTTTAGAGGTAATCATGGCAACTGTTTCCATGCGCGACATGCTCAAGGCTGGTGTTCACTTCGGTCACCAGACCCGTTACTGGAACCCAAAAATGAAGCCATTCATTTTTGGTGCGCGTAACAAAGTTCACATCATCAACCTTGAGAAAACCGTACCAATGTTCAACGAAGCCCTGGCTGAGCTGAACAAGATCTCTTCCCGTAAAGGTAAGATTCTGTTTGTTGGTACCAAGCGCGCTGCTGCCGAAGCGGTAAAAGAGTCTGCGCTGAGCTGCGACCAGTTCTTCGTTAACCACCGCTGGCTGGGTGGTATGCTGACCAACTGGAAAACCGTTCGTCAGTCAATCAAACGCCTGAAAGATCTGGAAACTCAGTCTCAGGACGGTACTTTCGACAAACTGACCAAGAAAGAAGCACTGATGCGTGCTCGTGAGCTGGCCAAGCTGGAAAACAGCCTGGGCGGTATCAAAGATATGGGCGGTCTGCCGGATGCACTGTTCGTTGTTGACGCTGACCACGAACACATCGCAATCAAAGAAGCAAACAACCTGGGTATCCCGGTATTTGCTATCGTTGATACTAACTCTGATCCAGACGGCGTTGATTTCGTTATCCCAGGTAACGACGATGCGATCCGTGCTGTAAGCCTGTACCTGACTGCCGTTGCCACTACCGTGCGCGAAGGCCGTTCACAGGACCTGGCTGAGCAGGCTGAAGAAGCTGCTGAAGCTTAATAAGGTTCGCTCTTTCTGAGAGCCCTTAGACATCAGATGTGATCTGTTAAGGGGCCGTGAAGGCCCCTTTATTTATCTCACTTAGTCACGCACCCTGTTCGGGCTGGCGGGGCAAGTAAATTTTCCGCAACAAGTTTCTGACAGTGTGAAAGCACTGCGAGACGAATCGAGGATTCTGGAATGGCTGAAATTACCGCTGCACTGGTAAAAGAACTGCGCGAGCGTACTGGCGCAGGCATGATGGACTGCAAAAAAGCGCTGACCGAAGCGAACGGCGACATTGAGCTGGCGATCGAGAACATGCGCAAGTCTGGTGCGATCAAAGCCGCTAAGAAAGCAGGCAACGTGGCTGCTGACGGCGTGATCAAAACCAAAATCGCTGGCGACTATGGCGTGATTCTGGAAGTGAACTGCCAGACTGACTTCGTGGCAAAAGATGCCGGTTTCCAGGCCTTTGCTGACAAAGTGCTGGACGCTGCTGCTGCCGGTAAAGTGACTGATGTGGAAGTTCTGAAAGCGCAGTTCGAAGAAGAGCGCGTGGCACTGGTTGCGAAAATCGGTGAGAACATCAACATCCGTCGTGTTGCTGTCCTCGAAGGTGCTGAGCTGAACGGCTATCTGCACGGCGCGCGCATCGGCGTACTGGTTTCTACCACCGGCGCTGATGAAGAGCTGAGCAAGCAGATTGCGATGCACGTTGCTGCCAGCAAGCCAGAGTTCGTGAAGCCAGAAGACGTTTCTGCTGACGTGGTTGAGAAAGAGTACCAGGTTCAGCTGGACATCGCGATGCAGTCTGGCAAGCCAAAAGAGATCGCAGAGAAGATGGTTGAAGGCCGTATGAAGAAATTCACCGGCGAAGTCTCTCTGACCGGTCAGGCTTTCGTTATCGATCCGAGCAAAACTGTTGGCCAGGCGCTGAAAGAGAAAGGCGCTGACGTGATCAACTTCATCCGCTTCGAAGTGGGCGAAGGCATTGAGAAAGTCGAATCTGACTTTGCAGCCGAAGTTGCTGCCATGTCCAAACAGTCTTAATGGTTTGCAGGAACCGCCGAGAGGCGGTTCTTTTTTGTCTGCGTTTTGGCGCAGCAATTTTCAGTCTCATCCCAATAGCTTTTCTCACGCGCTAAGCGGATGATCGATCAGATTTAACTTCTCATTCATCTTATCTTCCAGGAAGAATTGACCATGGCGACCAACGCAAAACCTGTATATCAACGTATCTTACTGAAACTGAGCGGCGAAGCACTGCAGGGTGCCGAAGGTTTTGGTATCGACGCGAGCGTACTTGACCGTATGGCGCAAGAGGTGAAAGAGCTGGTTGAGCTGGGCATTCAGGTGGGTGTGGTAATTGGTGGCGGTAACCTGTTCCGTGGCGCGGGTCTGGCGCAGGCAGGTATGAACCGCGTGGTCGGCGACCACATGGGGATGCTGGCGACCGTGATGAACGGCCTGGCAATGCGTGACGCACTGCATCGTGCGTACGTTAACGCGCGCCTGATGTCGGCGATTCCGCTGAACGGCGTGTGTGATAACTACAGCTGGGCAGAAGCCATCAGCCTGCTGCGCAATAACCGCGTGGTGATCTTCTCTGCCGGTACCGGCAACCCGTTCTTTACCACCGACTCAGCGGCCTGCCTGCGCGGCATCGAAATCGAAGCGGACGTGGTACTGAAAGCCACCAAGGTCGACGGCGTCTACTCAGCCGACCCGGTGAAAAATCCGGATGCCACGCTGTACGAACAGCTGACCTACGGTGAAGTGCTGGAAAAAGAGCTGAAAGTGATGGATCTGGCCGCCTTTACGCTGGCGCGCGACCATCAACTGCCGATCCGCGTCTTCAATATGAACAAGCCTGGCGCGCTGCGTCGCGTGGTGATGGGTGAAAAAGAAGGCACCCTGATTACGCATTAATACCCGACGCAGGATAAAATAAGGTATATTCTGTTGGCGCGCTGCACTGCTGTCGCGCAGCATTCAGGATGATCGATGTTTATCGATACCGTTTCCGTTCCGCTGCGTCCGGAAGTGGCCAGGTCAAACCGAATCCAAGGGTTTCAACGTGATTAACGATATTAAAAAAGATGCTGAAACGCGCATGGACAAATGCGTGGAAGCATTCAAAAACACCATCAGCAAAGTGCGCACCGGTCGTGCTTCGCCTTCACTGCTCGACGGCATCGTTGTGGAATATTACGGTACGCCAACGCCGCTGCGTCAGCTGGCCAGCGTCACCGTTGAAGATTCACGCACGCTGAAAATCAACGTGTTCGATCGCTCAATGGGTCCGGCAGTCGAGAAAGCTATCATGGCTTCTGACCTCGGCCTCAACCCAAGCTCAGCCGGTAGCGACATTCGTGTTCCACTGCCTGCGCTGACCGAAGAGCGTCGTAAAGATCTGATCAAGGTTGTGCGTGGCGAAGCCGAGCAGGGCCGTGTTTCCGTGCGCAACGTGCGCCGTGACGCGAACGACAAGATCAAGGCGCTGCTGAAAGACAAAGAGATCAGCGAAGACGACGAACGTCGCTCGCAGGACGAGATCCAGAAAATGACCGACGTTCGCATCAAGCACGTTGATGCGGCGCTGGCCGAGAAAGAGAAGGAACTGATGGAATTCTGATTCCGTCATTTGCCTGACAAAACGCCGTTCAGAGACGTAGTACGACTCTGGCGGCGTTTTACATTGTGCCCGGCGTACGCGCGGGCGCGCACCACGACTTCACAGGGACAGCACCATGAAGCGATTAACTCTGCTGGGTTCGACCGGCTCAATTGGCACCAGCACGCTGGCGGTAGTGGCGGCGCATCCTGAGCGCTATCAGGTGACTGCGCTGGTGGCCGGTCAGAATGTGGCGCTGATGGCCGAACAGTGTCAGCAATTTAAACCGCGCTACGCGGCGATGTCCGATGACGCTTCCGCTGCGGCGCTGCGTGAACGACTGAAAGCACTCAACATAGATACGGAAGTGCTCTCCGGCGTTCAGGCCGCCTGCGAACTGGCCGCGCTGGATGAGGTCGATCAGGTGATGGCCGCCATTGTGGGCGCTTCCGGTTTACAACCGACGCTGGCCGCCATTCGCGCCGGCAAAACCGTCCTGCTTGCCAATAAAGAATCGCTTGTCACATGCGGCCGTTTGTTTATGGAGGCGGTGCGCCAGCATCAGGCGCAGTTGCTGCCGGTTGACAGCGAGCACAACGCCATTTTTCAGAGTTTGCCCGCTTCCATACAGCATCAGTTGGGGTACGCTGATCTGCGTGAGAATGGCATCGAGTCGATTCTCCTTACGGGATCGGGTGGTCCTTTTCGTGACACGCCATTAGCCGAGCTGGCCGCTATGTCGCCAGATCAGGCCTGTGCGCATCCGAACTGGTCAATGGGGCGTAAAATCTCCGTTGATTCGGCCACCATGATGAATAAAGGTCTTGAATACATTGAAGCCCGCTGGCTGTTTAACGCCACCGACGCACAAATGGAGGTCATCCTGCATCCGCAGTCGGTGATTCACTCCATGGTGCGATACTGCGACGGTAGCGTGCTGGCGCAGCTGGGTTCACCCGATATGCGCACGCCAATCGCCCACAGCATGGCCTGGCCGGCACGTATTACCGCAGGCGTAACGCCGCTTGATTTCACCCGAATGAAGGCGCTGACGTTTGCTGAGCCGGACTACGAACGCTATCCCTGCCTGAAGCTGGCAATCGATGCATGCGCAACCGGACAGGCGGCCACCACCACGCTGAACGCAGCCAATGAAGTCGCGGTAGCGGCATTTCTGCAGCATCAGATTCGCTTTACCGATATCGCGGCCATCAACAGTGAAGTGCTGGCAACCCTGCAGTGTCAGGAGCCGTGCA
Source organism: Pantoea sp. SGAir0418 (assembly GCF_043529865.1). Lineage (NCBI taxonomy): Bacteria > Pseudomonadati > Pseudomonadota > Gammaproteobacteria > Enterobacterales > Erwiniaceae > Pantoea > Pantoea sp. SGAir0418. The sequence goes on along the minus strand of NZ_CP027911.1, from coordinate 3,182,948 downwards.
GCGTGGATGACGTGATGGAGATTGATCGGATCGCACGCGTGCGGGCCACGGCGTTGCTGCCGCGCTTTCGTTTAGCCGGTTGATGGTGGCGCTATTTGTTCGCTCAGGGTGAAAATGGTATAGTCGCTCGCTCGCGTTTTACGGCCCGACGAAAATGGTATAGTCGCTCGCTCGCGTTTTACGGCCCGACATTGTTTCGATGTCATCCGGTGAGGTTACCGGCGTTTGCCGCAGGCGCAATGTATTCAGAAACCACAGCATTTCTGATGAAAGGAATTATTACGCGTTATGTCGTCCAACAATCACAATACAATCGATGACGGGTCGTACTGCACGCCACGTCACGTGGCCATCATTATGGATGGTAATGGTCGCTGGGCAAAAAATCAGGGCAAACTGCGTATTTCAGGCCACAAAGCCGGGGTAAAATCAGTACGCCGGGCTGTCAGCTTTGCGGTCAGCAACAAGCTGGAAGCGCTCACGCTCTATGCGTTCAGCAGTGAAAACTGGAGCCGACCGGTACAGGAAGTGACGGCCTTAATGGAATTGTTTGTCTGGGCGCTCGACAGCGAAGTCAAAAGCCTGCACAAGCACAATGTGCGTCTGCGCATTATTGGTGATATCAGCCGTTTCAATAACCGCATTCAGGAACGCATTCGCCGCGCCGAGGAACTGACTCAGCAAAATGATGGACTCACCCTCAACATTGCTGCCAACTATGGCGGCCGTTGGGATATTATCCAGGGTGTAAAAAAACTGGCTGAACAGGTTCAGGAAGGACTGCTACGTCCTGACCAGATAACTGAAGAAAGTCTGGCTCCGCATCTGTGTATGCAGGAGCTGGCGCCGGTGGATTTAGTGATAAGGACCGGGGGAGAGCATCGGATCAGCAACTTCCTGCTGTGGCAGATCGCCTATGCTGAGTTTTGGTTTACCGATGTTCTCTGGCCTGATTTTGATGAACACGTTTTTGAAGGTGCACTGAATGCATTCTCTCTGCGGGAGCGACGCTATGGCGGCGCTGCACCAGGCGGCGCCTGAGCAACCTGGGGGTAACCTTTGCTGAAGTCTCGTCTGATCACCGCGTTTATTCTGATTCCGCTGGTGATCGCTGCTCTGTTTTGGTTGCCGCTGTCCGGTTTTGCGATTACCACCATCATCATCTGCATGCTTGCCGCCTGGGAGTGGGGGCAGCTGGCGGGGATGGCAACGCGTCAGCAGCGTATCTGGCTGGCGGTGCTATGCGGCCTGCTGCTGGCGGTGATGCTGTTCACCCTGCAACCCTATCAACGTAATCTGCACCAGTTCCAGATGGAGAGCTCGCTCTGGGCCTCGCTGGGCTGGTGGATTGTCGCGCTGTTTCTCGTGCTGTTTTATCCGGCCTCCGCTGCGCTGTGGCGCGCATCGCGTCCGCTGCGCCTGCTGTTTGGCGTGCTGACCGTGGTGCCGTTCTTCTGGGGCATGATGGCGCTGCGCCAGTATCACTATGACACCGACCATTTCGCCGGCGCCTGGTGGCTGCTGTTCGTGATGTTCCTCGTCTGGGGCGCGGATTCCGGTGCTTACATGTTTGGTCGTCTGTTCGGCAAGCATAAGCTGGCGCCGAAAGTCTCGCCGGGCAAAACCTGGGAAGGCTTCTTTGGCGGACTGCTGTCATCGGCGATTATCGCCTGGCTGTTTGCGCTGCTGGCCCCGCTGTCGGTGGCGCCGGGCACGCTGATTATCTGCGCCGTGATTGCCACGCTGGCCTCCGTGCTGGGCGATCTCACGGAAAGTATGTTCAAACGTGAAGCCGGTATCAAAGACAGCGGTAACCTGATTCCGGGGCACGGTGGTATCCTCGATCGCATTGATAGCCTGACAGCCGCGGTGCCGGTATTTGCCTGCCTGCTGCTGCTGGTGTTCCGCACCCTCTGAGGATAAGCGACGATGTTGAGCATACTCTGGAGTTTTGTCGCCTTTATCGTGGCGCTCGGCGTGCTGATTACGGTGCACGAGTTCGGCCACTTCTGGGTAGCGCGTCGCTGCGGTGTCAAAGTAGAACGCTTCTCGATCGGTTTCGGCAAAGCCCTGTGGCGTCGCACTGACCGCCAGGGCACGGAATACGTGATCGCGCTGATTCCGCTCGGTGGCTACGTCAAAATGCTCGACGAGCGCGTAGAGAGCGTGCCCGCTGAGCTGCGTCATCAGGCCTTCAACAATAAAACCGTGCTGCAGCGTGCCTCAATCATTGCCGCCGGTCCCATCGCCAATTTCATCTTTGCCGTGTTTGCCTACTGGGTGGTGTTCATCCATGGTGTGCCGGGTGTTCGCCCGGTGGTCGGCGAAATTATGAGCGGTTCCGTCGCGGCAGAAGCGCAAATTACCTCCGGCATGGAACTTAAAGCGGTTGACGGTATCGAAACGCCTGACTGGGATGCTGTGCGCCTGGCGCTGATCGGTAAAATCGGCGACAGCAGCGCCACGCTGACCGTGTCACAGTTTGGTCAGCAGGCGACGCAGCAGAAACAGCTCAATCTGCGTGACTGGCAATTTGAACCGGACAAACAGGACCCGGTGGTCGCTTTAGGTATTCGACCGCGCGGGCCGCAAATCGAAACCACGCTGGCAGAAGTGCAGGCGCGTTCACCGGCAAGTGCTGCCGGTTTGCAAGCCGGCGACAGGATCGTTAAAGTCGATGGTCAGCCATTAACGCAATGGCAGGTTTTTGCGGCTCAGGTTCGGGATAATCCCGGCAAAAACATGGCGCTGGAGGTTGAGCGTAACGGTGAACCGTTAACGCTGACGCTAACGCCGGAAGCGAAACCGGGCAACGCAGCGGAAGGTTTTGCCGGGGTGATCCCGCGTGTGATCCCGCTGCCGGATGAGTACAAAACGGTAAAACAGTACGGACCTTTCGCCGCGATTGGTGAAGCCGGTGTCAAAACCTGGCAACTGATGAAGCTGACGGTTTCGATGCTGGGCAAGTTGATAACCGGGGACGTCAAGCTGAATAACCTGAGCGGGCCAATTTCGATTGCGCAGGGTGCCGGATTATCAGCTGAATATGGGGTGATTTATTACCTGATGTTCCTCGCGCTGATTAGCGTCAACTTAGGGATCATCAATCTGTTCCCTCTGCCGGTTTTAGATGGTGGACATCTGCTCTTTCTGGCGATCGAAAAGATCAAAGGTGGACCGGTGTCCGAGCGAGTTCAGGACTTCAGTTATCGCATCGGCTCAATTTTGCTGGTGCTTTTAATGGGGCTTGCACTTTTCAATGATTTCTCTCGCCTGTAATCGCTGGAACGCAGACAGGCGCGGGATGTGTTAGGAAAACGCATAACAACGATGGCGATGAAAAAGTTGCTCATAGCGTCGCTGCTGTTTAGCAGCGCCACCGTTTACGGTGCAGACGATTTCGTAGTGAAGGACATTCATTTCGAAGGTCTACAGCGAGTCGCCGTCGGCGCGGCTCTGCTCAGCATGCCGGTACGCGTCGGTGATACGGTGAATGATGATGACATCAGAAACACCATTCGCTCACTGTTCGCTACCGGTAACTTTGAAGATGTCCAGGTTCTGCGTGACGGCACCACCCTGATTGTTCAGGTGAAGGAACGTCCGACCATTGCCAGCATCACCTTCTCCGGTAACAAAGCGGTGAAAGAGGATCAGCTGAAGGAGAACCTTGAGGCCTCCGGTGTGCGCGTCGGCGAAGCGCTTGACCGCACCACGCTCTCTTCCATCGAGAAGGGGCTGGAGGACTTTTACTACAGCGTCGGTAAATATACCGCCAGCGTCAAAGCCATCGCGACGCCGCTGCCGCGTAACCGTGTCGATCTGAAATTCGTCTTCCAGGAAGGCGTCTCGGCCAAGATCCAGCAGATCAACATTGTCGGCAACAAAGCGTTCAGCTCAGACGAACTGATCTCCCGCTTCCAGCTGCGCGATGAAGTGCCGTGGTGGAACGTGGTGGGCGATCGTAAATACCAGAAACAGAAACTGGCGGGCGATCTCGAAACCCTGCGCAGCTTCTATCTGGATCGCGGTTATGCGCGTTTCAATATTGATTCCACGCAGGTGAGCCTGACGCCGGACAAGAAAGGCATCTACATCACCGTCAACATCACTGAAGGCGATCAGTACAAGATTGCCGGCGTGATCGTCAACGGCAGCATGGCGGGCCACTCGGCGGAAATTGAGCACCTGACGCAGATTCCAAACGGTGAGCTGTATAACGGCACCAAAGTCACCCAGATGGAAGATGACATCAAGAAGCTGCTGGGCCGTTATGGCTACGCCTATCCACGCGTGGTGACGCAGCCGGAAATCAACGATGCGGATAAAACCGTTAAGCTGCACATCAACGTTGATGCCGGTAACCGTTACTACGTGCGTAAAGTGCGTTTTGAAGGTAACGACACCTCGAAAGATGCCGTACTGCGCCGCGAAATGCGTCAGATGGAAGGCGCATGGCTGGGCAGCGACCTCGTCGATCAGGGCAAAGAGCGCCTGAACCGTACCGGTTACTTCGAAACCGTGGACGTTGATACCCAGCGCGTTCCGGGCTCGCCAGACCAGGTTGACGTGGTTTACAAAGTCAAAGAGCGTAACACCGGTACCTTCAACTTTGGTGTGGGTTACGGTACGGAGAGTGGCGTCAGCTTCCAGGTTGGCGTGACCCAGGAGAACTGGCTCGGCACCGGTAATACCGTCGGCATCAGCGGTACCAAGAACGACTACCAGACTTACGCAGAATTCTCACTCACCGATCCGTACTTCACGGTGGACGGTGTGAGCCTCGGCGGCCGCCTCTTCTACAACGACTTTAAAGCGGATGATGCTGATCTCTCCGACTACACCAACAAAAGTTACGGTGTGGACGGTACGCTCGGCTTCCCGGTTAACGAAAACAACACGCTGCGCGTCGGCTTAGGTTATGTGCACAACGACCTGTCCAACATGCGTCCGCAGGTGGCGATGTGGCGTTACCTTGACTCGGTGGGTCGTCATCAGGGGCTGAATGATGACGGTGATTTCTCTGCGGATGACTTCACCTTCAACTACGGCTGGACGTACAACACGCTCGATCGTGGTTTCTTCCCGACGCGCGGTAACCGTACCAACCTGAACGGTAAAGTGACCATCCCGGGCTCTGATAACTCGTTCTACAAAGCGACGCTGGACACCCAGCAGTACGTGCCGCTGAACCGTGATGGCACCTGGGTGGTGCTGGGTCGTGGCCGTGTTGGCTACGGTGACGGACTCGGTGGCAAAGAGATGCCGTTCTATGAGAACTTCTACGCCGGCGGTTCCAGCACCGTGCGTGGCTTCCAGTCCAACACCATTGGTCCGAAAGCCGCTTATCTGAACGATCGTTCGTCGAGCTGTAATCTGACCGATCCGGACGGCATCTGTAAGTCTGACGATGCGGTGGGCGGTAACGCCATGGCGATCGCCAGCCTTGAGCTGATTACGCCAACGCCGTTCCTGAGCGAAAAATATGCAAACTCAGTACGTACCTCGGTATTTATGGATGCCGGTACCGTCTGGGATACCAAGTGGCAGAACACCGCGGAAACCCGCGCGGCGGGCATTCCGGACTACAGCGACCCGAACAACATTCGCGTCTCTGCCGGTCTTGCGCTGCAGTGGATGTCGCCACTTGGACCACTGGTGTTCTCCTACGCACAGCCAGTGAAAAAAGTCGAGGGAGACAAAGCAGAACAGTTCCAGTTTAACATCGGTAAAACCTGGTAAGGTTCTGAGCACGGAAGCAGAGTCGTAGTACGGCATCGCGCCGGCGCCAGACGGGAGCCGGACGATGCCAACACTGTGTCGCTGACACAAACGTTGATGGTAAGGAGTTTATAGTGAAAAAGTTGTTGTGTGCCGCAGGTCTGGGTCTTGCTTTAGCGGTTTCCGCGGGCGTTCAGGCTGCTGACAAAATTGCAGTGGTAAACGTGTCCAGCATTTTCCAACAGTTACCGCAACGTGCGACCGTTGCTAAACAGCTGGAAAACGAATTCAAGGGCCGTGCCACTGAGCTGCAGAGCCAGGAGCGCGATCTGCAGACTAAAATGCAGAAACTGCAGCGTGATGGTTCAACCATGAAGGCCAGCGACCGCAGCCGCATGGAAAAAGACATCATGTCACAGCGCGAAGCATTCTCGACGAAAGCGCAGGCTTTCGATCAGGATAACCGCCGTCGTCAGATGGAAGAGCGTAACAAACTGCTGAGCCGTATTCAGGACGCAGTGAAGAAAGTGGCGGACAGCGAAGGGTATGACGTGGTAATCGACGCCAATGCCGTTGCCTATGCTTCTAACGCGAAAGACATTACTGCTGACGTGCTGAAACAGGTTAAATAATCGATGTCATCAATTCGACTGGCTGATTTAGCCCAGCAGTTGGATGCAGAATTGCACGGAGATGGCGATATCGCCATCTCCGGCATTGCTTCTATGCAATCCGCCACCCCTGGTCAAATCACTTTTCTTGCCAACAGCCGCTACCGCGAGCAGCTCGCACAGGTTCAGGCCTCAGCCGTGGTGCTGACGGAAGCGGATCTGGAGTGGTGTAAAACCGCCGCGCTGGTGGTGAAAAACCCTTACCTGACTTATGCCCGCATGGCACAACTGCTGGACACCACGCCGCAGCCCGCGCAAAATATCGCGCCCAGCGCCGTGATCGATCCGAGCGCGAAGCTGGGGAGCAATGTCTCGGTGGGCGCTAACGCGGTCATCGAGTCCGGCGTTGAGCTGGGTGATGACGTGGTGATTGGCGCCGGCTGCTTTGTCGGCAAGCGCACGCGCATTGGCCGTGGTTCCCGTCTGTGGGCCAACGTTACGGTTTATCATGAGATTCAGATGGGTCAGGATTGTCTGATTCAGTCTGGCACCGTGATTGGTGCCGATGGTTTCGGTTATGCTAACGACCGCGGCAACTGGGTGAAAATTCCTCAGCTGGGCACCGTGGTGATTGGCGATCGGGTAGAAATTGGTGCCTGTACCACGATCGATCGCGGTGCGCTGGATAACACTCTGATCGGCAATGGTGTTATCATAGACAACCAGTGTCAGATTGCGCACAACGTCGTGATTGGTGATAACACCGCGGTTGCCGGTGGTGTGATCATGGCGGGTAGTCTGAAGATTGGGCGTTACTGTATGATTGGCGGAGCCAGCGTCATTAACGGCCATATGGAAATCTGTGACAAAGTGACGGTAACCGGCATGGGCATGGTCATGCGTCCCATCACAGAGCCTGGGGTATACTCATCGGGTATCCCGCTGCAACCCAACAAAACCTGGCGTAAAACGGCAGCGCTGGTGATGAACATCGATGACATGAGCAAACGCTTAAAAGCCATCGAACGCAAGGTCGGCAAAGACGACTGAGCACATCCCGGCTCTACCCGCTTTCATAATAAAGCAGCGTACCTTCTTTCACCTCGGGGTTAACCAGAGTGCGGCAGCAGGTATCATGGTAAGCGAAACGCCACTGAACTGATTTGCGGCCTGCGAAAGATCATTTTGATCGGTGCAGGCCGTGTTATTGTTGCCATCAGATTTTTTAGGACAGGAAGAGTATTTTGACAACTGAAACGCATACTCTGAAAATTGAAGAGATTTTAGAACTGCTGCCGCACCGCTACCCGTTTTTGCTGGTTGACCGCGTGCTGGAATTTGAAGAGCATAAATATCTGCGTGCGGTAAAGAACGTTTCTGTTAATGAACCGTTTTTCCAGGGACACTTCCCTGGTAAACCGATTTTCCCAGGCGTTCTGATCCTGGAAGCGATGGCGCAGGCGACCGGTATTCTGGCGTTTAAAAGCGTTGGAAAACTGGAACCGGGCGAGCTGTACTATTTCGCCGGTATCGACGAAGCCCGTTTCAAGCGTCCGGTAGTGCCGGGCGACCAGATGATCATGGAAGTCACCTTCGAGAAGACCCGCCGTGGCCTGACGCGCTTTAAAGGCGTGGCAACCGTAGACGGTAAGATTGTCTGTGAAGCGACCATGATGTGTGCCCGTAGCCGGGAGGCATAATTAGTGATTGATTCAACCGCCAGCATCCATCCAACGTCCATCATTGAAGAAGGTGCGGTGATCGGCGCCAACGTCCAAATCGGTCCGTTTTGTGTTGTCGGAGCGAACGTGGAAATTGGTGAAGGCACGGTGCTGAAATCGCACGTGGTGGTGAATGGCCACACGCGTATCGGTAAAGATAACCAGATCTACCAGTTCGTTTCGATTGGCGAAGTGAATCAGGATCTGAAATATGCCGGTGAACCGACCCGCGTTGAAGTCGGCGATCGCAACCGCATCCGCGAGAGCGTCACCATTCATCGTGGCACCACGCAGGGTGGCGGCCTGACCAAAGTCGGCAGCGACAACCTGCTGATGGTCAATGCGCACATTGCTCATGACTGCGTGATCGGCAATCGCTGTATTCTGGCCAACAACGTAACGCTGGGCGGCCACGTTACCGTGGATGATTTTGCCATCATCGGCGGCGTGACGGCGGTGCACCAGTGGTGCACCATTGGTGCCCACGTGATGGTAGGCGGTTGTTCCGGCGTCGCGCAGGACGTGCCGCCGTATGTGATTGCGCAGGGCAACCATGCCACGCCGTTCGGTGTCAATATCGAAGGCCTGAAGCGTCGTGGCTTCAGCAAAGAAGCACTGCACGCCATTCGTAACGCGTACAAGCTGCTGTACCGCAGCGGTAAAACGCTGGATGAAGTGAAGCCGGAGATTGAAGAACTGGCCAAACTTCATAGCGAAGTGCAGCCTTTCTACGACTTCTTTGCCCGTTCTACCCGTGGATTGATTCGTTAATTCATGTCAGTGCGTCCCTTAACGATTGCCCTGGTCGCCGGAGAAACCTCCGGCGATATTCTTGGTGCCGGATTGATTCGTGCGCTGAAAGCGCGCCATCCTGACGCGCGCTTCGTTGGCGTTGCCGGTCCGCTGATGCAGGCCGAAGGCTGCGAAGCCTGGTACGAGATGGAAGAGCTGGCGGTAATGGGCATCGTTGAGGTGCTTGGCCGCCTGCGCCGTTTGCTGCACATCCGCAAGGATTTAACCCAGCGCTTTACCGAGCTGCGGCCGGATGTCTTCGTCGGCATCGATGCCCCGGATTTCAACATCACGCTGGAAGGCAACCTCAAGCGTGCCGGCATTCGCACCATTCATTATGTCAGTCCCTCCGTGTGGGCCTGGCGACAAAAGCGCGTGTTCAAAATTGGCCGCAACACCGATCTGGTGCTGGCGTTTCTGCCTTTTGAAAAAGCGTTTTACGATCGCTACAACGTGCCGTGCCGCTTTATCGGGCACACCATGGCCGATGCGATGCCGCTGCAGCCGGACAAACTGGCCGCGCGGCGTGAATTAGGCATCGCTGACGATGCGCTGTGCCTTGGCCTGCTGCCGGGCAGCCGTGGCGCGGAAGTGGAGATGCTCAGCGCCGATTTCCTGCGCGCTGCACAGCTGCTGCGCCAGCGCTATCCGGCGCTGGAGATCGTGGTGCCGCTGGTTAACGCGAAGCGGCGCGCGCAGTTCGAGCAGATTAAAGCCAGCGTCGCGCCGGAATTGCCGATGCACCTGCTGGATGGCAAAGGGCGCCAGGCGATGATCGCCAGCGACGCGGCGATTCTGGCTTCCGGCACTGCAGCGCTGGAGTGCATGCTGGCGAAATGCCCGATGGTGGTGGGCTATCGTATGAAGCCGTTCACCTTCTGGCTGGCGAAGCGGCTGGTGAAAACCCCGTACGTTTCGCTGCCTAACCTGCTGGCCGGCCGTGAGCTGGTGCAGGAGCTGCTGCAGGAGGAGTGCCAGCCTGCAGCGTTAGCCGCGGCGCTGGAGCCGCTGCTGCATGCCGGTCCGGAGCGTGACGCGCTGCTGGCCACTTTCACCCAATTGCATCAGCAGATTCGCTGGAACGCCGACGAACAGGCGGCGGATGCGGTACTGGAGATTGCCAATGGCTGAATTTATCTATCCTGATGCCCGGCTGATTGCCGGCGTTGATGAAGTCGGACGTGGCCCGCTGGTCGGTGCCGTGGTGACCGCCGCCGTGATCCTCGATCCAGCGCGGCCGATTGCCGGCCTGGCGGATTCCAAAAAGCTGTCTGAAAAGCGCCGCCTTGCGCTGTTTGATGAAATCAAAGAGAAAGCGCTGGCGTGGAGCCTGGGCCGCGCTGAACCGGAAGAGATCGATCAGCTGAACATCCTGCACGCCACCATGCTGGCGATGCAGCGCGCGGTTGCCGGTCTGCATATTGCACCGGATTTTGTCCTGATTGATGGCAACCGCTGTCCGGCGCTGCCGATGCCGTCGCAGGCGGTGGTGAAGGGCGATAGTCTGGTGCGGGAAATCAGCGCCGCCTCGATTATTGCCAAAGTCACGCGCGACCGTGAAATGGCCGAGCTGGACCTGCTGTTTCCGCAGTACGGTTTCGCCCAGCACAAAGGCTATCCGACCGCGCTGCACATGGAAAAACTGACGCAGTTTGGTGCCACACCTCACCACCGCCGCAGCTTTGCGCCGGTGCGTAACGCCCTGATTGATGCTGATGTGCTGGCCGCGCGCCAGCCGACTACGCTTTAATAGCCTGACGCTGTTTTAACCGGAAACTGATATGGCTGAACCTCGTTTTATACATCTGCGCGTACACAGCGATTACTCCATGGTCGATGGTCTGGCCAAGACCGGGCCGCTGGTAAAAAAGGCGGCCGCGCTCGGCATGCCCGCCATTGCCATCACCGACTACACCAACCTGTGCGGGCTGGTGCGCTTTTATGGCAGCGCGCACAGCGCCGGTATCAAACCGATCGTCGGGGCCGACTTCCAGGTGGCCAGCGATTTGATGGGCGATGAGCTGACGCAGCTCACCGTGCTGGCCGCTAATAACACCGGTTACCAGAATCTGACGCTACTGATTTCGCGCGCTTACCAGCGCGGATACGGTATCGCCGGACCGATTATCGATCGCGACTGGCTCCTGGAGCTGGGCGAAGGGGTGATTCTGCTGTCGGGCGGACGGCGCGGCGACGTTGGTCGCAGCCTGCTGCGCGGCAATAACGCGCTGGTGGCGCAGTGCCTGAGTTTCTACCAGCAGCATTTTCCCAACCGCTATTACCTGGAACTGACGCGCACCGGCCGGCCAGACGAAGAGGCGTATCTGCACGCCGCGGTGGAACTGGCGATCGCTGAATCGGTGCCGGTGGTGGCCACCAATGAAGTCTGCTTCCTGAATGAAGAAGATTTCGATGCGCACGAAATCCGCGTAGCGATTCACGACGGCTACACGCTGGACGATCCCAAACGTCCGCGCAACTACAGTCCTCAGCAATATATGCGCAGCGAAGAGGAGATGTGCGAGCTGTTCTCGGACATCCCGGAAGCGCTGGAAAACAGCGTAGAGATTGCTAAGCGTTGTAACGTCACGGTGCGCCTCGGCGAATACTTCCTGCCGCAATTCCCGACCGGCGACATGTCGACCGAAGATTTTCTGGTGATGAAGTCGCGCGAAGGGCTGGAGGAGCGCCTGGCGTTTCTCTTCCCGGATGAGCAGGTGCGTGCTGAACGCCGGCCGGAGTATGACGAGCGTCTCGACATCGAGCTCAACGTCATTAACCAGATGGGTTTCCCCGGCTACTTCCTGATCGTGATGGAGTTTATCCAGTGGTCGAAGGACAACGGCATTCCGGTCGGGCCGGGGCGTGGTTCCGGCGCCGGTTCGCTGGTGGCCTACGCGCTGAAAATTACCGATCTCGATCCGCTGGAGTTTGACCTGCTGTTCGAACGTTTCCTTAACCCGGAACGTGTCTCGATGCCCGACTTCGACGTCGACTTCTGCATGGAAAAACGTGACCAGGTGATCGATCACGTGGCTGAGATGTACGGCCGCGATGCGGTGTCGCAGATTATCACCTTTGGTACCATGGCGGCGAAAGCGGTGATTCGCGACGTCGGCCGGGTGCTGGGGCATCCGTACGGCTTTGTTGATCGCATCTCAAAACTGATCCCGCCGGATCCCGGCATGACGCTGGAAAAAGCGTTCCAGGCGGAACCGCAGCTGCCGGAGATCTACGAAGCTGACGAAGAGGTCAAAGCGCTGATCGATATGGCGCGCAAGCTGGAAGGGGTCACGCGTAACGCTGGCAAGCACGCCGGTGGCGTGGTCATTGCGCCGACCAAAATCACCGATTTTGCGCCGCTGTACTGTGATGAGAACGGCCAGTTCCCGGTCACCCAGTTCGATAAAAACGACGTGGAATACGCCGGACTGGTGAAGTTTGACTTCCTCGGCCTGCGCACGCTGACCATCATCGACTGGGCGCTGAAGATGATCAATCCGCGGCGCGAAAAGCAGGGTTTACCGCCGATCGATATCGCCGCCATCCCGCTGGATGACAAAAAAAGCTTCGACATGCTGCAACGCTCGGAAACCACCGCGGTATTCCAGCTTGAATCGCGCGGCATGAAAGATCTGATCAAGCGCCTCAAGCCGGACTGCTTCGAAGATATGATCGCACTGGTAGCGCTGTTCCGTCCGGGGCCGCTGCAGTCGGGCATGGTCGATAACTTTATTGACCGTAAGCACGGCCGTGAAGCCATCTCTTACCCGGATATTCAGTGGCAGCATGAGAGCCTGAAGCCCGTGCTGGAGCCGACCTACGGCATCATCCTGTATCAGGAACAGGTGATGCAGATTGCGCAGGTGCTGTCCGGCTATACGCTGGGCGGCGCGGATATGCTGCGTCGTGCCATGGGTAAAAAGAAGCCGGAGGAGATGGCCAAGCAGCGTTCGGTGTTCCAGGACGGTGCTGAGAAGATGGGTATCAACGGCGAACTGTCGATGAAAATCTTCGATCTGGTGGAGAAGTTCGCAGGCTACGGCTTTAACAAGTCGCACTCTGCTGCTTATGCGCTGGTCTCCTATCAGACGCTGTGGCTGAAAGCGCACTATCCGGCCGAGTTCATGGCGGCGGTGATGACCGCCGATATGGATAACACCGAGAAGGTGGTTGGACTGGTGGATGAGTGCTGGCGCATGGGGCTGAAAGTGCTGCCGCCAGACATTAACTCCGGGCTCTATCCGTTCCACGTCAACGATGACGGGGAGATCGTGTACGGCATCGGCGCCATCAAAGGCGTGGGTGAGGGGCCGATCGAAGCGATCCTCGAAGCGCGTAATCAGGGCGGCTACTTTAAAGAGCTGTTTGATCTCTGCGCGCGCACCGACACCAAAAAGATCAACCGTCGCGTGATGGAAAAACTGATCATGTCCGGCGCGTTCGATCGTCTTGGCCCGCACCGCGCCGCGTTGATGAGCGCGCTGGGTGACGCCCTGAAGGCGGCGGATCAGCATGCCAAAGCCGAAGCGACGGGACAGGCGGATATGTTCGGCGTGCTGGCCGAAGAGCCCGAGCAGGTTGAGCAATCTTATGCGGCCATTACGCCGTGGCCGGAACAGGTGCAGCTGGATGGCGAGCGTGAGACGCTCGGTCTGTATCTCACCGGCCATCCGATCAATCAGTATCTGAAAGAAATTGAGCGCTACGTTGGCGGCATGCGCCTGAAAGACATGCATCCAACAGAACGTGGTAAAGTGACCGTTGCGGCCGGGCTGGTGATTGCCGCTCGCGTCATGGTCACCAAGCGCGGCAACCGAATTGGTATCTGTACTCTTGACGACCGCTCTGGCCGTCTCGAGGTGATGTTATTTACCGATGCGTTAGATAAATACCAGCAGCTGCTGGAGAAGGACCGTATCCTGATCGTCAGTGGACAGGTCAGCTTTGATGACTTTAGCGGTGGGCTTAAAATGACCGCCCGGGAAGTCATGGACATCGACGAAGCGCGGGAAAAATACGCGCGCGGACTTGCTATCTCGCTGACGGACAGGCAAATTGATGACCAGCTTTTAAACCGTCTCCGCCAGTCTCTGGAGCCTCATCGCTCCGGGACCATTCCGGTGCATCTCTATTATCAGAGAGCAGATGCGCGGGCGAAGCTGCGCTTTGGTGCAGCGTGGCGTATTTCGCCCAGCGATCGTTTACTCAACGATTTGCGGTCGTTAGTAGGGTCGGAGCAGGTGGAACTGGAGTTTGACTAAAACAGGAACATTATGAGTCTTAATTACCTGGATTTTGAACAGCCAATCGCTGAACTGGAAGCGAAAATCGACTCGCTGAAATCGATTGGTCGTTCGGATGAGAAACACGATATTAATCTGGATGAGGAAGTGCAGCGTCTGCGCGAGAAAAGCGTCGAGCTGACCCGTAAAATCTTCTCCGATTTGGGTGCATGGCAGGTTGCGCAGCTGGCGCGCCATCCGCTGCGTCCTTATACGCTGGACTATGTCCGCAATGCGTTTGACGATTTTGACGAGCTGGCCGGTGACCGCGCCTATGCCGATGATAAAGCCATTGTCGGCGGCATCGCTCGTCTGGATGGGCGTCCGGTGATGGTCATTGGCCATCAGAAAGGCCGCGAAACCAAAGAGAAAATCCGGCGTAACTTCGGTATGCCAGCACCCGAGGGCTACCGTAAAGCACTGCGTCTGATGGAGATGGCCGAGCGCTTTAAGATGCCACTGATCACCTTCATCGACACGCCGGGTGCCTATCCGGGCGTGGGCGCGGAAGAGCGCGGTCAGTCTGAAGCGATTGCCCGCAACCTGCGCGAGATGTCCGGTTTGAAGATCCCGGTGATCTGTACCGTGATCGGCGAAGGCGGCTCCGGCGGCGCGCTGGCGATTGGCGTTGGCGATAAAGTGAATATGCTGCAGTACAGCACCTACTCGGTGATCTCACCGGAAGGCTGTGCGTCAATTCTGTGGAAGAGCGCCGACAAAGCGCCACTCGCCGCAGAAGCGATGGGCATCACCGCCGGGCGTCTGAAAGAGCTGAAGCTGATCGATTCGATCATCCCGGAACCGCTGGGCGGCGCGCACCGTCATCCGGTGGACATGGCGGCAGCGCTCAAGCAGCAGCTGCTGGCCGATCTGGCCGATCTCGATGTGCTGAGTACGGAAGAGCTGCTTAACCGCCGCTATCAGCGCCTGATGAGCTACGGCTACGCGTAAGCGCCGAAAAGTCTTCACAGAAGCGGACCCCGGTCCGCTTTTTTTATGCCTGTTTGTACCTCAATGCGCACCCTGGGAAAAACCGGGTAGTAATCCTGTAGATACCGTCTTGCCGGTTACCTGGCAAGACATATTTCGGCATCGAACGGACGACCCGATTTCAGCACGCCATAAGCCAGCTGCAGCAGCTTCTTCATCGCCGCGCACACCACGACTTTTCCCGTTTTCTTACCCGCATCCAGCCGTTTCTTCAGCGCACTCACCGCCGGATTCCACTTCATCGCCACTATCGCAGGCATGTACAGGGCCTTGCGCATCGCGCTGTTGCCCATCTTCGATATCCTGCTTTTGCCCTTCCACTCACCGGACTCCTGCCGCATCGGATTCAGACCCACCCACGCCACAAGCGCCTTGCTGCTGCTGAACCTCGACATGTCCCCCAGATACGCCAGCATCGTGCTGCTCAGCACGCCCGCGATGCCCGGGATGGACTCCAGCAGTTCCCTGTTCTTTTTAAGGCCCGGATCATTGTCGATATGGTCGTTTATTGCCCGCTTCGTTTCGTCTATCTGCGCATCCAGCGCCGCAATGACCACGCGGATTGAGGGCTGCACCACCGCATCCGAGACCTCCAGCCGGTTCTCTTCCATCTGCCGCATTTCCTGAAGATTCGTCAGGCGCTTCACCAGCGCCTTCAGCCTGCGTTCATTCAGCGGCGCCGGCTGCCACAGCGACGGGCCGTGCAGTTTACAGTAGCGCGCTATCATGCGCGCATCGTCTTTATCCGTCTTGTTACGGCTCAGCTCCGCCTGTCCGAAGCGCCTGATGCGCGCGGGATTTTCCACGCTGACATCATAGCCTTCGTCGTGCAGGAAGGTGGCCAGCGGCTCACTGTACGCGCCGGTAGCCTCCATGCAGATATGGCAGCAGCCGAACGGCTCCAGCCATTTTTTCAGGGCGATAAAGCCCTTAGGGGTGTTGGGAAAGACTTTGGTTTTGTAAGACGTGTCGCCTTTCCAGACGGCCACATCAAACTTTCCGGAGGCAATATCAATGCCGACAGGCATACGGGTTTGCATAGATTCTCCTTAACAGCACAGGGAAACCGCCATGACCATCCTTATGGATGCGTGCTCGGGGCACAGGATACCGTCCGGTCTTGAAGGCGGGAGTTAAGTTGCCGGGGATGAATCTACGAAGCAGGCTTTATGCCCAGGGGGCGCCCCCATCTCACCAGCAACTTCCCGATGATCAGTCGGGGATCATCATACCCGGAGGAGAATGATCGGGATATAAGGGGCGCCATTCATGGCGACCTGAGATGCATCGCTGGCAAACATCAGGCCAACAACGGCGCTATTCCGGAACATTCACCCGCCACTTTTCGCTATCCTTATTCCGTGCCACAACACCACAGGAGGTGAGCATTGAATATTATTGCGATCATGGGACCGCACGGCGCGTTCTACAAAGATGAACCGATTCGCGAACTGGACGCGGCGCTGAAGCTGCAGGGTTTCCAGACCGTTTATCCCAACAATGCCAGCGACCTGCTGAAACTGATTGAACACAACCCGCGCGTCTGCGGGGTGATATTTGACTGGGACGACTACAGCCTGGCGCTGTGCAGCGACATCAATCAGCTTAACGAATCACTGCCGCTGTATGCCTTCATCAACACCCATTCGCAGATGGATGTCAGCATTAATGAAATGCGCATGGCGCTGCACTTCTTCGAATACGCGCTCAACGCCGCTGACGATATTGCACTGCATATCCGGCAGTACACCGATGAGTACATCGACAAAATTATGCCGCCGCTGACCAAAGCGCTGTTCACCTACGTCAAAGAGGGGAAATACACCTTCTGCACGCCGGGCCACATGGGCGGCACGGCGTTTCAGAAAAGCCCGGTCGGCAGCCTGTTCTATGATTTCTTCGGCGCCAACACGCTGAAAGCGGATGTATCGATCTCGGTCACCGAACTGGGCTCGCTGCTCGATCACACCGGTCCGCACCTTGAAGCAGAAGAGTATGTGGCGCGCACCTTTGGCGCTGAACAGAGCTATATGGTTACCAACGGCACGTCGACTTCAAATAAAATCGTCGGAATGTACGCCGCACCGGCCGGCAGCACGGTACTGATTGACCGCAACTGCCACAAATCGCTGACCCATCTGCTGATGATGAGCGACATCATCCCCATCTGGCTCAAACCGACGCGCAACGCGCTGGGCATCCTGGGTGGCATCCCTAAGCGCGAATTCACCCGCGACAGCATTCAGCAGAAAGTTAACGCGACCCCGCGCGCCAGCTGGCCGGTGCATGCGGTGATCACCAACTCAACCTACGATGGTCTGCTGTATAACACGCAATACATCAAACAGACGCTGGACGTGCCGTCCATCCATTTCGATTCCGCCTGGGTGCCGTACACCAATTTTCACCCTATCTACAGCGGCAAAAGCGGCATGAGCGGCGAGCGTATTCCAGGCAAAGTGATCTATGAAACCCAGTCGACCCACAAACTGCTGGCGGCGTTCTCACAGGCGTCGCTGATTCACATCAAGGGCGATTACGATCACGACACCTTCAACGAAGCCTACATGATGCACACCACCACCTCGCCGAGCTACGCGATCGTCTCTTCGATTGAGACCGCGGCGGCGATGCTGCGCGGTAATCCGGGCCGGCGGCTGATTAATCGCTCGGTGGAGCGCGCGCTGCATTTTCGCCGCGAGATCCAGCGGCTGCGCGAAGAGTCTGACGGCTGGTTCTTTGATATCTGGCAGCCGGAGCAGGTGGATGAAGCCGAATGCTGGCCGATTCAGCCGGGCGACGAGGCGTGGCACGGCTTTACCCACGCCGATCGCGATCATATGTATCTCGATCCCATCAAAGTCACCATTCTCACGCCGGGCATGAGCGAACTGGGCCAGATGGCGGAAGAGGGCATTCCGGCCGCGCTGGTGGCGAAATTCCTCGACCAGCGTGGCATCGTGGTGGAGAAGACCGGGCCGTACAATCTGCTGTTCCTGTTCAGCATTGGCATCGATAAAACCAAAGCGATGAGCGTGCTGCGCGGACTGACGGAGTTCAAACGCGCCTACGATCTCAACCTGCGGGTAAAAAACATGCTGCCGGATCTCTATGCTGAAGATCCTGACTTCTACCGTAACATGCGCATCCAGACGCTGGCGCAGGGCATTCATCAGCTGATCCTGCAGCACGATCTGCCGCGTCTGATGCTGCGGGCATTCGACGTTCTGCCGGAGATGAAGATGACGCCGCACCAGGCGTTTCAGCGGCAGGTGCAGGGGCAGGTGGAAACCGTGGACATTCGCGAGCTGGTCGGGCGGATTTCAGCCAACATGATCCTGCCTTATCCGCCAGGCGTGCCGCTGGTGATGCCGGGCGAGATGATTACCGAACAGAGCCGGGCGGTGCTGGATTTCCTGTTGATGCTCTGTACCATCGGGCGGCACTATCCCGGCTTTGAAACGGATATTCACGGTGCCACGCTCACCGACGACGGTCGCTATCTGGTGCGCGTGCTGCACGACGAACCTGTGCGCTAACTTCAGATAATTGCCTCTTTTCAGCGCCGCGCCGGGCACGTAGGCTAAGCGGCTCAGAATACTTTCGGAGCCGCTATGCTGCAGATAAAACAGATCCACCACATCGCCATTATTGCCACCGATTATCAGCGCAGTAAGGCGTTTTACTGCGACGTGCTGGGCTTTGAGCTGCTGGGTGAATACTATCGCGCTGAGCGCGATTCATGGAAAGGCGACCTTGGCCTTAATGGCGTCTATACCATTGAGCTGTTCTCATTTCCTGCGCCGCCGCCGCGCGTCAGCGGGCCGGAAGCGTGCGGGCTGCGCCATCTGGCGTTTTGTGTGGATGATGTCGAACAGTCGGTTGCCGCGCTGGCAGAAAAGGGCGTGGTGTGCGAGCCGATCCGCATCGATGCTCTCACCGGTAAAGCCTGCACCTTCTTCCCTGATCCGGATGGTTTGCCGCTGGAGCTGTATCAGGCGTAAAATAGCGCGCGCAGTGAGCCGCAATCCGGCGGTTCACCTCAACGGAATGCGTGCATGTCCTTTTCTCATCTTGCTGCGCTGCTGCCAGCCGATGCCCGCTGCGTGCTGGCATTCAGCGGCGGGCTCGATTCCAGCGTCCTGCTGCATCAGTTAGTGAGCTGGCAACGCCAGCAGCCGCAGCTGCGCGTGCGCGCATTACACGTGCATCATGGTTTAAGCCCCAACGCCGATCGCTGGGCGGCGCACTGCCAGCAGCAGTGTCAGCAGTGGCACATTCCCTGCGAGGTGCTGCGCGTGCAGGTGGACGCTCGCGCCGGTGGGATCGAAGCCGCAGCCCGCACGGCGCGCTATCAGGCGTTATTCACACACCTGCAACCCGGTGAGTACTTACTTACTGCTCAGCACCTCGATGACCAGGCTGAAACGCTGCTGCTGGCGCTGAAACGCGGCAGTGGTCCGGCTGGTCTGGCGGCGATGCCGCAGCAGCGGCAGGTTAACGGCCACTGGCATCTGCGCCCGTTGCTCAACCTCAGCCGTCAGCAGCTGGAAGCTTACGCTGTCGGGCACCAGCTGGACTGGATTGACGATGAGAGCAACGCTGACCGTCGCTACGATCGCAATTTCCTGCGCCAGGACGTGCTGCCGCTGCTGCAGGCGCGCTGGCCGCACTTCAGCGCGGCCAGTGCCCGCAGCGCAGCGCTATGCGGTGAGCAGGAGCAACTGCTGGATGAGCTGCTCAGCGAGCAGCTGGCGCAGCTGACCGATGCCCAGGGCGCACTGCATTTTCCGCCGCTGCTGGCCTGTAGCGAGGCACGGCGGCACGCGCTGCTGCGGCGCTGGATTAGCGAACGCGGTGGCGCAATGCCCGCGCGCGACGCGCTGCAGCGCATTACCGACGAGGTGATGCACAGCCGTGAAGATGCGCAGCCGTGTCTGCGCTTTGGCGCGCACGAACTGCGGCGCTACCGGGAGCGGCTTTACTGGCTGCCGCGACAGCACTCACTGAGTCAGCATTCGCTAACCTGGCAGCCGCTGACGCAGCCATTAATTTTGCCTGATGGGCTGGGTGAACTGCGCGCCAGCCCGGCGCAGGCGGAACTGCGCCAGCCGGCGGCGGATGAGCAGGTTATTGTGCGCTTTCAGGCCCGCGGCTATCACCATGTTGTCGGCCGGGCTGGTGGTCGCGAAATGAAAAAACTGTGGCAGGAGCTGGGCGTCCCGCCGTGGCAGCGCGAACGCATTCCGTTGATTTACTACAACCAGACGCTGATTGCTGCGCCCGGGCTGTTTGTCACCCGCGCAGGCGCGGCGGGCGAGACGCAAGGCTGGCAGGCGATCTGGTCAACATCTAAAAAGGAACAGCAATGATGAAACAGTGGATTGTCGCGGCGCTACTGGCTGCTGCGCTGCCGGCGTTTGCGCAGGGCGACGTCAGGGCCGGCGCGCAGAAAGCCGCCAGCTGTATGGCGTGCCATGGCGCGGAAGGTAAGAGCGCGGTGCCGCTTTACCCTAATCTGGCCGGACAGCATGCGCCCTACCTGCTGCATTCGCTGCAGGCCTACAAAAAAGGCGAGCGCAGTGGCGGTCAGGCAGAGGTGATGAAAGCCTTTGTTGCTGGATTGAGCGATCAGGATATGGATGATTTAGCGGCGTACTACGCTTCGCTGCAGCCTTAAGCGAGGTGGGCGGGAACAGCTTTCCCGCCCGGGGAGAGATTATTCGTCTTCGCTGACGATAACGGTGCCCAGCTCAGGATGGCTGAAGCTGGCGATGTGGTCGAGACGCAGCTCGCGCGTTTCACCGGAGAGGTCGACCGCAAGATACTCGACGTTTTTACGTGAGACCATGTCCACGGCTTTCGCCTTCAGCTGGTCGCCGTTTTTGAGCTCCAGCGACAGCGTCCAGTGTTTGGTACAGGCGAGCTCGAGGTTGTCGTAGTCATCACAGTTGATGGGTTTGTAGGCTTCATTCGTCAACATAGTCGCTCACCAATAAGTTTGCAGCGGCATACGCTGCCTGTTCCCTGACAGAAGAGTTTAGCGCAGAATTAGCGGCAATATCATTGAGTGCTTTCAGTGCGCATCCGATCGCGTCTGGCACATACCCCAGGTCGCCGCTGCCAATCCCGGCATACTTCTGGCGAACTAACTCACAATACTTTTGCACATACACCTCCTCAGCAGAGCATCAATACTCTGGTTGATATGCGACTATATCACAGGGGTTCGCTGGAAATCAGCCAGGGGGCGCAGGGAAGGTGGCAAAGAAAGGGCAAAAAGTGACAGCCAGCACTGGTCTCAGCCAGCCTGGCGGCGCACAAAAGGTTAAGTTGATGAACAGGTTATTTCCGGATACAACCGCGCTGATAACGGCAGGTGGCAGATGATTGTGCTGTCACGTAGTGTTTCAATTGCGGACAATGAAGTGGAGCTCAGTGCCATTCGCGCTCAGGGCGCGGGCTGCCAGCACGTCAATAAGACGTCGACCGCTATCCATCTGCGTTTCGATATTCACGCCTCGTCGCTACCGCCGTTTTATAAACAGCGGCTGCTGGAGGCGAACCACCATTTGATCAGCGCCGATGGCGTGGTGATTATCAAAGCGCAGGAGTATCGCAGCCAGGAGATGAACCGCGAAGCGGCGCTGCAGCGGCTGATCAACCTGATACGCGAGCTGACGACGGTGGAGAAAGTGCGCCGCGCGACGCGCCCGACGCGGGCGTCCCGAGAGCGGCGGCTGGAAGGTAAATCACGACGCAGCAATGTGAAGGCGCTGCGCGGCAAGCTGCGCTAAAAAAAACGCCTCCGGCAGGAGGCGTCAGGGGATTACTTGTTGAGGGCGCGGCTGAGGAAGTCGACGATGTCGTGCTGCTTAATCATCTGCTTCTCGCTGGCGGCGCGGGCTTTGTACTCGATCTCCTGGTTATCCAGGTTGCGGTCGCCAATCACGATAGTGTGCGGTACGCCGATCAGTTCCATATCGGCGAACATCACGCCCGGACGCTCTTTACGATCGTCAAGAATGACATCGATGCCTTTGGCGCGCAGCTCGTTGTACAGCTGTTCCGCCAGCTCTTTCACGCGGAAGGATTTGTGCATGTTCATTGGCAGAATCGCCACTTCGAACGGTGCCAGCGCCGCTGGCCAGATAATCCCGCGCTCGTCGTGGTTCTGTTCGATAGCCGCCGCCACGACGCGGGTGATACCGATACCGTAGCAGCCCATGGTCATGATCTGATTGCGACCATCTTCACCCTGTACCGCTGCTTTCATCGCGTCCGAATATTTGGTGCCGAGCTGGAAGATGTGGCCGACTTCAATGCCGCGCTTAATCATCAGCACGCCTTTGCCATCCGGGCTCGGATCGCCTTCTACCACGTTACGAATATCTTCTACGCGTGCTTCTGGCAGATCGCGGCCCCAGTTGATGCCGGCATAGTGCTGGCCATCAATGTTGGCGCCTGCCGCGAAGTCACTCATTTTTGCCACGGTGCGGTCAGCAATCACCGGGATGGTCAGACCGACCGGACCGAGAGAGCCAAAACCGGCACCGATGGCGGCGCGAATCTCTTCCTCGTTGCCCATTTCCAGTGGCGCGGCCACAATGTCCAGATGCTCGGCTTTGATTTCGTTGAGCTCGTGGTCGCCGCGTAACAGCAGCGCAACCAGCGAATGACCGCTCTCTTCGCTGGCTTTCACAATCAGCGTTTTCACCGTTTTTTCTACCGGGATCTGGTGCTGTTCGACCAGCTCGGCGATGCTTTTCGCGTTTGGCGTAGCGAACTGCGTCAGCGCCTGCGTTGCCGCCGGGCGCTCACCGGCAGGAGCCAGCGCTTCGGCTTTCTCAATGTTGGCCGCGTAATCGGACTCGCTGGAGAAGATCACATCATCTTCACCACTCTGCGCCAGCACCTGGAACTCATGCGAGCCACTGCCGCCAATCGAACCGGTATCGGCCTGTACGGCGCGGAAATCCAGCCCCATGCGGCTGAAACTCTGGCTGTAGGCGCGGTACATCGCGTCGTAAGTTTCCTGCAGCGACTCCTGCGAGGTGTGGAACGAATACGCATCCTTCATGATGAATTCGCGCGAACGCATCACGCCAAAACGCGGGCGTACTTCATCACGGAATTTGGTCTGGATCTGATAGACGTTGAGCGGCAGCTGCTTATAGGAGCTCAGCTCGTTGCGGATCAGGTCGGTGACCACTTCTTCATGGGTCGGACCCAGCACAAACGGACGTTCGTGGCGGTCTTTAATGCGCAGCAGCTCCGGGCCGTACTGCTCCCAGCGACCGCTCTCTTCCCACAGATCGGCTGGCTGAACCACCGGCATGGAGATCTCAATCGCACCGGCGTTGTTCATCTCTTCGCGCACGATGTTTTCAACTTTTCGCAGCACGCGAATACCGGTCGGCAGCCAGGTATAGAGACCGGAAGCCAGTTTGCGGATCATACCGGCGCGCAGCATCAGCTGGTGGCTGATCACTTCAGCATCGGAAGGCGTCTCCTTCAGGGTGGAGAGCAGATATTGAGTAGTACGCATTAATTTACGATTCCAGTTGTACGGAAGGATACGAACAAAAAATTTGCTGGCGGCTAGTGTACCAGCGAGATCCGTCACTCAAAAGCTTGTTTTAGCGCGGATCGAGCGCGATCACCTCGGTTCCCGCCGCGTCAATGCGCCAGCGCACATTAAAGTCGAGCAGCCAGGCTGCATATTCACGGCCAGGGCTTTCACCTTTGCGATAAGCCGGGCGCGGATCCTGCGCCAGCACTTCAGTGATAAAGCGCGCCAGCTGCGGGTAGTGGCGTTGCTGCTGTTGCAACTGCTGCTGCGCCTGCGCGGAGAAACGCACCGGCATGCTGGCGTCGGGCGCGCTCTGGGCGAAACCCGCGCGCGCCTCAGGCAGCGCTTCGGCGAAGGGCAGGTAAGGCTTGATATCCACCACAGGGGTGCCGTCCACCAAATCGAGGCTGCCTAATTGCAGAATCACCTGTTGCTGCTCGCAGCGAATGCCTTTGAGCTCAACCAGCGACATGCCGATAGGATTGGGGCGAAAGGTCGAGCGGGTGGCAAATACGCCGATGCGGGCATTACCGCCGAGGCGCGGCGGGCGTACGGTTGGGCGCCAGCCGCCGGCCATGGTCTGGTGAAAGACGAACAACACCCACAAATGGCTGAATGCCTCCAGTCCGCGCACCGCTTCCGGCTGGTTATACGGCGCCAGCAGATGCAGTTCGCCACCGCCGTCCTGCACCAGACCCGGCTGGCGCGGTACGGCAAATTTCTCTTTCCACGGCGAACGGATCACGCCGATTTGCGCAAAGGCAAATTCACTCATTGATTGGAGACTTTCAGCGCGGAGCCCTGGCATACGGCCTGGCGATAGCAGCCTGGCGTGCTGGAGACAATTTCGCACTTGTGCAGCAGCACGGCGTTGGCTTTCATGCCGGCCGCTTTAATCTGCAGGCGTTTACGCGCGGTATTGAGGTTCGGCGGTGAGTCCTGGGTGCTGCTCTGGCAATCATCACCCGACACTTCGCCCAGATCGCGGAACGGATTGCTGACCAGATCGGTCGCATCGGTATAGATCTTCACCGGGGCCGGACGCGCAGCCGGTTTGCGCTGAGGTTCGCTGGTTGATTGCTGCGGGCGAGACGGAGCACTGCTTATTGGGTGATATTCACGCACGCACCCGGTCAGCATCAATGCCAACAAGCAGAGCGGTAAAAAACGCATGGCAACATCCTCATGTAATAAAAAGTGGCGTTATTGAAACAAGGACGACCAGAAATAACAAGTCAGCTGCCACATGCTGAAATAGAAAGGGCGGCCGAAGCCGCCCTGCACCGCATGAAAGGGATAATTACCAGCCTTTCACTGCGCCGCCGTTAAAGATTTTGTTGGCGGCTTCAGACACTTCGTCTGACTGATAAGCCTCAACAAACTTCTTCACGTTCTCCGCGTCTTTGTTGTCTTCGCGGCTAACGATCAGGTTCACGTACGGCGAGTCTTTATCTTCTACGAAGATGCCGTCTTTCGCCGGGGTCAGGCCAATCTGGCTGGCGTAAGTGGTGTTGATCACCGCCAGCGCAATCTGCTGATCGTCCAGTGAACGTGGCAGCTGTGGCGCTTCCAGCTCAACAATCTTCAGGTTCTTTGGATTCTCAGTGATATCCAGTGAGGTTGGCAGCAGGCCCACGCCATCTTTCAGTTTGATCAGGCCCACTTTCTGCAGCAGCAGCAGAGAACGACCGAGGTTGGTTGGATCGTTCGGGATAGCGATCTGCGCACCGTTCTGCAGCTCATCCAGCGATTTGATTTTTTTCGAGTAGCCGGCAATCGGATAAACGAAGGTGTTGCCGACCGGCACCAGTTTGTAACCGCGGTCTTTGATCTGCTGATCGAGGTACGGCTTGTGCTGGAAGGCGTTAACGTCAATATCGCCTTTGCTCAGCGCTTCGTTAGGCAGCACGTAATCGTTAAAGGTAACCAGTTCAACATCGAGACCGTATTTCTCTTTCGCGACTTTCACGGCAGTTTCCGCAACCTGCTGCTCAGCCCCGACAATCACACCCACTTTAATGTGGTTGGGATCTTTCTCTTTCTGATCGCATCCTGCCAGCGCAATCGCGCCAATCAGAGCACCCACAGCGGCAATCTTTTTAAATGTGAAAGACATATCCTTTCCTTAATAGAGGACTATTGATGTTGTTTGCTTATTTATGTGACACCGCACGCACGATGCGGTCACCACAGAACTGAATTAAATACACCAGCACCACCAGCAAAATCAGCACGGTATTCATCACGGTGGCGTTATAGCCGATGTAACCATACTGATAGCCAATCTGGCCCAGACCGCCCGCGCCCACAGCACCGCCCATGGCGGAGTAGCCCACCAGCGTAATCAGGGTAATTGTAGCGGCATTCACCAGCCCTGGCAGCGCTTCCGGCAGCAGCACCTTACGCACGATCTGCAGCGGTGTGGCACCCATGGCGCGCGAGGCTTCAATCAGTCCGGTCGGCAACTCAAGCAGCGCGTTCTCTACCATACGGGCGATAAACGGCGCCGCGCCCACGGTCAGCGGAACGATGGCCGCCTGCAGCCCAATGGAGGTGCCGACGATGGCGCGGGTAAACGGAATCATCCACACCAGCAGGATAATGAAAGGAATGGAACGGAAAATATTGACGATGGCTGACAGCACGCGATACAGCGCAGTGTTGGCCAGAATCTGCCCCGGACGGGTGACGTACAGCAGTACGCCAACCGGCAGGCCAAGCACAAAGCCAAAGAAACCAGAAACAAAGGTCATCATCAGCGTTTCCCAGACGCCACGCGTCAGTAACCACAGCATCGCTTCAGACATAACCCAGCACCTCTACTTTCACATGATTTTCTTTCAGCCAGGCAATAGCGGCTTGTGTATCTGTTTCACTGCCGTCCATTTCGGCCAGCATGATGCCGAACTTCACGCCACCGGCGTAATCCATCTGGGCACTGATAATGTTGTTATTGACGTTGAAACGGCGCGCGGCTTCTGACAGCAGCGGCGCATCCACCGATTTACCGGTGAACTCCAGTCGCAGCAGCGGCACGCTCTCGCTGCCCGCGCTCGCCTGCATGCGCTGCTGGTAATCATCCGGAATATCCAGATGCAGCGTTGACTGAATAAACTGCTGGGCCAGGGGCGTTTTCGGGTGCGAGAACACTTCGCTGACGCTGTCTTTTTCAATCAGTTCGCCGTTGCTGATCACCGCCACCTGATCGCAGATGCGTTTCACCACATCCATCTCGTGAGTAATCAGCAGAATAGTGATGCCGAGACGACGGTTGATGTCTTTCAGCAGCTCCAGAATCGAGCGGGTGGTGGCCGGGTCCAGCGCGCTGGTGGCTTCATCACACAGCAGCACCTTCGGATTGCTGGCCAGCGCACGGGCAATCGCGACGCGCTGTTTCTGACCGCCGGACAGATTCGCCGGCCAGCTGTCGTGTTTGTCCGCCAGACCGACCAGCTCCAGCAGCTCGCTGACGCGCTTTTTGATCGCTTCGCGTGACAGGTTACCCAGCTCAAGCGGCAGCGCAACGTTGCCCGACACGGTGCGGGAGTTCATCAGGTTGAAGTGCTGGAAGATCATGCCAATCTGGCGGCGCGCCAGCGTTAACTGCCCGGAAGAGAGCGCGGTGAGCTCCTGACCGTCAACCAGCACGCGACCGGATGTCGGGCGCTCCAGCAGATTGACGCAGCGGATGAGCGTACTTTTACCGGCACCGGATGAACCGATGACGCCATAAATTTGTCCGGCAGGCACGTGCAGGCTAACGTTTGACAACGCCTGAATAGTGCGTGAACCCTGCTGGAACACTTTGGTGATATTTTCGAGTTTAATCATTAGTTTAATTGTTATCGTGTTGCGTTGTCCGTGGTGTATCGGTTTTCGCGCCGCCGGGGCAGGCGAAATCTGGATGGATGGTAAGGCATCCAGACGGCTAAATCAATCAAAGTCATTCAATCTGCCATTCTCACGGTACGCGCAATCATGCGATACTGCGCGGCACTATTTGCAGCAGGAGTTTCTACGTGGCGAACCCAGTCCCGGCTATTTTTCTCGATCGTGATGGCACCCTGAATGTCGATCACGGCTATGTTCATGAGATCGATAATTTTCAGTTTATTGATGGCACCATTGAAGCGCTGCAGGCGTTAAAGAAGATGGGCTACGCGCTGGTGCTGGTGACCAACCAGTCTGGCATCGCGCGCGGCATGTTTACCGAAGATCAGTTTATGCAACTCACCGAGTGGATGGACTGGTCACTGGCCGATCGCGATGTCGATCTCGACGGCATCTATTTCTGTCCGCATCTGCCTGATGCAACGGTCGTGGAGTACCGCCAGACTTGCGATTGCCGCAAGCCGCAACCGGGCATGCTGCTTTCGGCGCAGAAACACCTGAACATCGATATGGCAGCTTCTTATATGGTGGGCGATAAGCTGGAAGATATGCTGGCAGCGCAGGCGGCAGGTGTGGGAACCAAAGTGCTGGTGCGCAGTGGTAAGCCGGTCACCGCCGAAGGCGAAGCGGCTGCGGATTGGGTGATTGATAGTCTCGCAGAGCTGCCGGCGCGCATGAAAAAGGCCTGAAATCAGGCCTTCTGCACAAATCTTAAGCGAACAGTAAAAAAGTTGAAATTTGCACTTGCGCTTCCATAAGTTCGCCCTATAATGCGCCACCACTGAGACGGCAAAGCGGCAACGCAGACGGCTCAGCAGGGCGTGAAGCGATTCACCCCGCCGGAGAAAAACGCTGAAAAAAGTGTTTGACTCTGAAGGAGGAAAGCGTAATATACGCCACCTCGCGACAGCAGGCCGAACGCCGCGTCGCACCGCTCTTTAACAATTTATCAGACAATCTGTGTGGGCACTCGCAGGATTGATATCAGCGTCTCCGGACGTAAAAAATATCAAGTCTTTGCTGAGTGAACACGTAATTCATTACGAAGTTTAATTCACAGAGCATCGCTGCACTGGTTGCAGCAAATCAAACTTAAATTGAAGAGTTTGATCATGGCTCAGATTGAACGCTGGCGGCAGGCCTAACACATGCAAGTCGAACGGCAGCACAGAAGAGCTTGCTCTTTGGGTGGCGAGTGGCGGACGGGTGAGTAATGTCTGGGAAACTGCCCGATGGAGGGGGATAACTACTGGAAACGGTAGCTAATACCGCATAACGTCGCAAGACCAAAGTGGGGGACCTTCGGGCCTCACACCATCGGATGTGCCCAGATGGGATTAGCTAGTAGGTGGGGTAATGGCTCACCTAGGCGACGATCCCTAGCTGGTCTGAGAGGATGACCAGCCACACTGGAACTGAGACACGGTCCAGACTCCTACGGGAGGCAGCAGTGGGGAATATTGCACAATGGGCGCAAGCCTGATGCAGCCATGCCGCGTGTATGAAGAAGGCCTTCGGGTTGTAAAGTACTTTCAGCGGGGAGGAAGGCGGTGAGGTTAATAACCTTGCCGATTGACGTTACCCGCAGAAGAAGCACCGGCTAACTCCGTGCCAGCAGCCGCGGTAATACGGAGGGTGCAAGCGTTAATCGGAATTACTGGGCGTAAAGCGCACGCAGGCGGTCTGTTAAGTCAGATGTGAAATCCCCGGGCTTAACCTGGGAACTGCATTTGAAACTGGCAGGCTTGAGTCTCGTAGAGGGGGGTAGAATTCCAGGTGTAGCGGTGAAATGCGTAGAGATCTGGAGGAATACCGGTGGCGAAGGCGGCCCCCTGGACGAAGACTGACGCTCAGGTGCGAAAGCGTGGGGAGCAAACAGGATTAGATACCCTGGTAGTCCACGCCGTAAACGATGTCGACTTGGAGGTTGTGCCCTTGAGGCGTGGCTTCCGGAGCTAACGCGTTAAGTCGACCGCCTGGGGAGTACGGCCGCAAGGTTAAAACTCAAATGAATTGACGGGGGCCCGCACAAGCGGTGGAGCATGTGGTTTAATTCGATGCAACGCGAAGAACCTTACCTGGCCTTGACATCCAGAGAACTTAGCAGAGATGCTTTGGTGCCTTCGGGAACTCTGAGACAGGTGCTGCATGGCTGTCGTCAGCTCGTGTTGTGAAATGTTGGGTTAAGTCCCGCAACGAGCGCAACCCTTATCCTTTGTTGCCAGCGGCTCGGCCGGGAACTCAAAGGAGACTGCCGGTGATAAACCGGAGGAAGGTGGGGATGACGTCAAGTCATCATGGCCCTTACGGCCAGGGCTACACACGTGCTACAATGGCGCATACAAAGAGAAGCGACCTCGCGAGAGCAAGCGGACCTCATAAAGTGCGTCGTAGTCCGGATTGGAGTCTGCAACTCGACTCCATGAAGTCGGAATCGCTAGTAATCGTAGATCAGAATGCTACGGTGAATACGTTCCCGGGCCTTGTACACACCGCCCGTCACACCATGGGAGTGGGTTGCAAAAGAAGTAGGTAGCTTAACCTTCGGGAGGGCGCTTACCACTTTGTGATTCATGACTGGGGTGAAGTCGTAACAAGGTAACCGTAGGGGAACCTGCGGTTGGATCACCTCCTTACCTGAAGATACCTTCCCGCGAAGTGCTCACACAGATTGTCTGATAGAAAAGTAACGAGCAGGACGGCTGCGAAGTCGTGACACTTTGTGTCCCCTTCGTCTAGCGGTTAGGACTCCGCCCTTTCACGGCGGCAACAGGGGTTCGAATCCCCTAGGGGACGCCACTGCTTGGTGACAGGTGAAAGGTGTCTCCACAGAATATCTCAAAACTGACGGTAACGTCGTGTTTGAGATATTGCTCTTTAACAATCCGGAACAAGCTGAAAATTTGAAACGACGCGTCGTATTCATTCTCCGTAATAAGAATGAAATCACGATGCGTTCGGGTCTCTCAAATGCTTGCAGTCTGCAGCGTTGCAAAACGCCTGTGGGTTGTGAGGTTAAGCGACTAAGCGTACACGGTGGATGCCCTGGCAGTCAGAGGCGATGAAGGACGTGCTAATCTGCGAAAAGCGACGGTAAGGTGATATGAGCCGCTACAGCCGTCGATGTCCGAATGGGGAAACCCGGTGCACTCTGTGCATCATCGTTTGATGAATACATAGTCAAACGAGGCGAACCGGGGGAACTGAAACATCTAAGTACCCCGAGGAAAAGAAATCAACCGAGATTCCCCCAGTAGCGGCGAGCGAACGGGGAGCAGCCCAGGACCTGAATCAGCTTGTGCATCAGTGGAAGCGTCTGGAAAGTCGCGCGATACCGGGTGACAGCCCCGTACACGAAGATGCATGAGTTGTGAGTCCGACGAGTAGGGCGGGACACGTGGTATCCTGTCTGAACATGGGGGGACCATCCTCCAAGGCTAAATACTCCTGACTGACCGATAGTGAACCAGTACCGTGAGGGAAAGGCGAAAAGAACCCCGGCGAGGGGAGTGAAACAGAACCTGAAACCGTGTACGTACAAGCAGTGGGAGCCTACCTGTTAGGTGACTGCGTACCTTTTGTATAATGGGTCAGCGACTTATATTCTGTAGCAAGGTTAACCGCATAGGGGAGCCGAAGGGAAACCGAGTCTTAATTGGGCGTTAAGTTGCAGGGTATAGACCCGAAACCCGGTGATCTAGCCATGGGCAGGTTGAAGGTTGGGTAACACTAACTGGAGGACCGAACCGACTAATGTTGAAAAATTAGCGGATGACTTGTGGCTGGGGGTGAAAGGCCAATCAAACCGGGAGATAGCTGGTTCTCCCCGAAAGCTATTTAGGTAGCGCCTCGTGAACTCATCTCCGGGGGTAGAGCACTGTTTCGGCTAGGGGGCCATCCCGGCTTACCAACCCGATGCAAACTGCGAATACCGGAGAATGTTATCACGGGAGACACACGGCGGGTGCTAACGTCCGTCGTGAAGAGGGAAACAACCCAGACCGCCAGCTAAGGTCCCAAAGTCATGGTTAAGTGGGAAACGATGTGGGAAGGCACAGACAGCCAGGATGTTGGCTTAGAAGCAGCCATCATTTAAAGAAAGCGTAATAGCTCACTGGTCGAGTCGGCCTGCGCGGAAGATGTAACGGGGCTAAACCATGCACCGAAGCTGCGGCAGCGACACTATGTGTTGTTGGGTAGGGGAGCGTTCTGTAAGCCGCTGAAGGTGTGCTGTGAGGCACGCTGGAGGTATTAGAAGTGCGAATGCTGACATAAGTAACGATAAAGCGGGTGAAAAGCCCGCTCGCCGGAAGACCAAGGGTTCCTGTCCAACGTTAATCGGGGCAGGGTGAGTCGACCCCTAAGGCGAGGCTGAAAAGCGTAGTCGATGGGAAACAGGTTAATATTCCTGTACTTGGTGTTACTGCGAAGGGGGGACGGAGAAGGCTAGGTTATCCGGGCGACGGTTGTCCCGGTTTAAGCGTGCAGGTGTGAAGACCAGGCAAATCCGGTCTTCTTTAACACTGAGGCGTGACGACGAGCCGCCACGGCGGTGAAGTAACTGATGCCCTGCTTCCAGGAAAAGCCTCTAAGCTCCAGGTAACACGAAATCGTACCCCAAACCGACACAGGTGGTCAGGTAGAGAATACCAAGGCGCTTGAGAGAACTCGGGTGAAGGAACTAGGCAAAATGGTGCCGTAACTTCGGGAGAAGGCACGCTGGCGCGTAGGTGAAGGGACTTGCTCCCGGAGCCGAGGCCAGTCGAAGATACCAGCTGGCTGCAACTGTTTATTAAAAACACAGCACTGTGCAAACACGAAAGTGGACGTATACGGTGTGACGCCTGCCCGGTGCCGGAAGGTTAATTGATGGGGTTATCCGCAAGGAGAAGCTCTTGATCGAAGCCCCGGTAAACGGCGGCCGTAACTATAACGGTCCTAAGGTAGCGAAATTCCTTGTCGGGTAAGTTCCGACCTGCACGAATGGCGTAATGATGGCCAGGCTGTCTCCACCCGAGACTCAGTGAAATTGAAATCGCTGTGAAGATGCAGTGTACCCGCGGCAAGACGGAAAGACCCCGTGAACCTTTACTATAGCTTGACACTGAACATTGAGCCTTGATGTGTAGGATAGGTGGGAGGCTTTGAAGCGCGGACGCCAGTCTGCGTGGAGCCAACCTTGAAATACCACCCTTTAATGTTTGATGTTCTAACGTAGGCCCGTGATCCGGGCTGCGGACAGTGTCTGGTGGGTAGTTTGACTGGGGCGGTCTCCTCCCAAAGCGTAACGGAGGAGCACGAAGGTTGGCTAATCCTGGTCGGACATCAGGAGGTTAGTGCAATGGCATAAGCCAGCTTGACTGCGAGAGTGACGGCTCGAGCAGGTGCGAAAGCAGGTCATAGTGATCCGGTGGTTCTGAATGGAAGGGCCATCGCTCAACGGATAAAAGGTACTCCGGGGATAACAGGCTGATACCGCCCAAGAGTTCATATCGACGGCGGTGTTTGGCACCTCGATGTCGGCTCATCACATCCTGGGGCTGAAGTAGGTCCCAAGGGTACGGCTGTTCGCCGTTTAAAGTGGTACGCGAGCTGGGTTTAGAACGTCGTGAGACAGTTCGGTCCCTATCTGCCGTGGGCGCTGGAGAATTGAGGGGGGTTGCTCCTAGTACGAGAGGACCGGAGTGAACGCACCGCTGGTGTTCGGGTTGTCATGCCAATGGCACTGCCCGGTAGCTAAGTGCGGAAGAGATAAGTGCTGAAAGCATCTAAGCACGAAACTTGCCCCGAGATGAGTTCTCCCTGACCCTTTAAGGGTCCTGAAGGGACGTTGAAGACGACGACGTTGATAGGCCGGGTGTGTAAGCGCAGCGATGCGTTGAGCTAACCGGTACTAATGACCCGTGAGGCTTAACCTTACAACGCCAGAGGCGTTTTGGTCTGAGAGACCGAAAGAATTTTCAGCTTTGTTCACCGGATTACGTCCAGTGGATTTTGTGCTGTGACAAGGCGGCACGCGAGACGACGTGAAGGAGCATACACGAGTATGTGACTGAGCGGCGCGAGCGGGGCAACGCAGTCAGAGCGCGAAAGACGCGGACGAAAACAGAATTTGCCTGGCGGCAACAGCGCGGTGGTCCCACCTGACCCCATGCCGAACTCAGAAGTGAAACGCCGTAGCGCCGATGGTAGTGTGGGGCCTCCCCATGCGAGAGTAGGGAACTGCCAGGCATCAATTTAAGACCCCTAATCGGGTCGTGACCTTCCCGGTGACGCGGAAAGGGCGAAACACCTGAAATCAGCGACGGTCTGATATCAGTACAGAATCGGTGGAGCGGTAGTTCAGTTGGTTAGAATACCTGCCTGTCACGCAGGGGGTCGCGGGTTCGAGCCCCGTCCGTTCCGCCACTTAAATTGAGAAGCCCTGACTGCAAAGTCAGGGCTTTTTCATGTCCGCTAAAAACCCGCCATTGTTGAGTAAAACGCAAAATTCCTCTGCTCATAAGCGGATTTTTCAGCAACAATAATCCTGCCACAATACGCCTCATCGCAACATTCAACGCAATGATGAGGAAAACATGACAATCCCCGCTTTTGGTTTAGGAACATTTCGTCTGCAGGACGATGTCGTTATTCATTCAGTGAAAACCGCACTGGAACTCGGTTATCGTACTATCGATACCGCTCAAATTTATGAAAACGAAGCTGCCGTAGGTCAGGCTATTGCTGAAAGCGGCGTGGCACGTGATGAGCTGTTTATCACCACTAAAATCTGGATTGAGAATCTCGCCGCCGACAAACTGATCCCCAGCCTGCAGCAGAGCCTGGCGAAACTGCGTACCGACTATGTCGATTTGACGCTGATCCACTGGCCATCGCCGGGTGCAGCGGTATCAGTCAAAGAGAGCATGCAGGCATTGATTGCAGCGAAAGAGGCGGGACTGACGCGTCAGATTGGTATCTCTAACTTCCCGATTGCCCTGATGAAAGAGGCCATTGCCGCTGTGGGCGCAGAGAACATTGCGACCAACCAGATTGAGCTGCACCCGTTCCTGCAAAATCGCCAGGTCGTGGACTTCGCGAAACAGCAGGGCATTCATATCACTTCATACATGACGCTGGCGTATGGCGAAGCGTTAAAAGAACAGGTGATAAAGCAGATTGCGCAGAAACATCAGGCCACACCCGCGCAGGTCGTCCTGGCGTGGGCACTGGCACTGGGTTATGCCGTGATCCCCTCCTCAACCAAACGTGAGAACCTGGCCAGCAATATGGCGGCGCAGGATCTGAAACTGGATGCGGACGACATGGCGCAGATCGCCGCGCTGGATCGCCAGCAGCGTCTGGTCAGCCCGGAAGGTCTGGCACCAGACTGGGATTAATTCTCCCATGCATCAGCCCTGCACGCGCCAGGGCTGATCTCTGACCCACTCGCTGAGAAAATCAATAAAGGCCCGCACGCGCTGGCTCACCCCTAAATCGCTGTAATACACCGCATTAAAAGGCATCTCAACCGGTACCGACTGGTGCGCGAGCACCTCAACAAAAGTGCCCGCCGCAATTTCCGCATTCACCATAAAGTCCGACAGGCAGGCGATACCCTGATCGTTCAGGCACAGCTGCTTAATCGTCTCTCCGCTGTTTGATGACATCGCCGCATCAATTTCATACAGATCGCTGCCATTGGCCGACACGGGCCAGCGATTAAGACGAGGCGTCTCGACAAAACCGAGGCACTGATGCTGTGCCAGCGCCTCCACCGACGCCGGCGTACCATATTTCGCCAGATAAGCTGGCGTAGCGACCATTTTACGATAGCTGGTGAACAGCAGCCGGGCACGCAGCGTGGAGTCGGTTAAATCCCCGGCACGAATAGCGACATCCACTTTACGATCAATCAGGTTGATAAAGCTTTCGGAAGAGATTAGCGATAGCGTGACCGCCGGATAGCGTTCGCGAAAGGGTTTAATCATCGGCATCAGCAGGTTAAGGATCACCGGTGTTGCCGCGTCGATGCGCAGCACGCCCTGTGGCGCCTGCTGGCGCTCAATCAGCTCATTCTCTGCTGTCGCCATCTCAAGGATCAGCTTCTGCACGCGCCGGAAATAGAGTTCGCCTTCATAAGTCAGCGCCAGCTGACGGGTGGTACGCGTCAGCAGCGACACGCCAAGCTTGTTCTCCAGCTTCTTCACCGTGCGGCTCACCGCCGAATTGGCCATCTGTAACTGCTCCGCTGCACGGCTAAAACTGCCGCTTTCCACCACAGCGATAAAGACTTTTAACTCCTCTGAAGATGCCTTCATTATGCCTCCTCAGGCAAAAGTTTATTGTTACTTTGCTTCTTTTTGTTATTAAAGCACGAGTCGATAATGGCGCCCATCAAAACATTATTGGGAGTCAACCATGCCACTTGCACTCTGGGCGCTGACCATCAGCGCCTTCGCTATCGGAACCACCGAGTTTGTTATCGTCGGGCTGATTCCGACCATCGCTGAACAGCTCAGCATTACGTTACCTTCTGCCGGGATGCTGGTATCCATCTACGTGCTTGGCGTGGCCGTCGGCGCGCCAGTGCTCACCGCCTTAACCGGCAAGCTGCCGCGCAAGCAGTTGCTGATGGGGCTGATGGCGCTGTTTACCGTCGGTAATCTGGTGGCCTGGCTGGCACCCAACTATGAAACGCTGGTGATGGCGCGTCTGCTGACCGGTCTGGCGCACGGTGTTTTCTTCTCCGTCGGCTCAACCATTGCGACCAGCCTGGTAAGCAAAGAGAAAGC
The DNA here is from genome assembly GCF_043529865.1 of Pantoea sp. SGAir0418. NCBI lineage: Bacteria > Pseudomonadati > Pseudomonadota > Gammaproteobacteria > Enterobacterales > Erwiniaceae > Pantoea > Pantoea sp. SGAir0418. The sequence continues at coordinate 3,146,588 of NZ_CP027911.1, read as the reverse complement.
TGCCAGTGCGATAGCCATCATGTTTGGCGGCTTAACCGTGGCGCTGGTTACCGGCGTACCGCTTGGCACACTGATTGGTCAGCACTTTGGCTGGCGTGAAAGTTTTCTGGCGGTCTCTCTGCTGGGCGTGATTGCGCTGGTCAGCAGCATGATACTGGTACCGCGCAACATCGCACAGCCGCCTGCCACCTCCCTGGCACAGCAGGCCGCGGTGATGATCAATCCGCGTTTGCTGCTGATCTACGCGATTACCGCGCTGGGCTACGGTGGCATCTTTACCACCTTTACCTTCCTGGCACCGATGATGCAATCGCTGGCCGGTTTCTCGCCGACCGCCGTCAGCGGCGTGCTGCTGGGGTACGGTATTGCAGTGGCGATCGGGAATATCTGGGGCGGCAGGCTGGCCGATCGCCGCGGGGCGGTACCGGCGCTGACGCTGATTTTTATCGCGCTGGCCATTCTGTTAGTGGTATTTCAGTTCACCGCCAGCATGCATTACCCCGCGCTGCTCACGGTGCTGGTGATGGGCGTCTTTGCCTTTGCTAACGTACCCGGCCTGCAGGTTTACGTGGTGCAAAAGGCCGAACACTATGCGCCAGGCGCAGTTGATGTCGCGTCCGGGCTGAATATCGCGGCCTTTAATATTGGCATCGCACTGGGTTCAACCGTCGGCGGTCACATCGTGGAACATTACGGTCTGGCGCAGACGCCATGGGTGGGTGCCGTCATCGTGTTTGCGGCTCTGCTGCTGGTCCGCCTCAGTGGCCAGCTGGATAAGCCACGCGCGGCAGCCATCATTGAATAAGCCACACCACAGCCTGCCGCATGGCGGGCTGTTGCCGTTGCTGGCTGTGAGGCGAATTCCGACAATCAATAACAGCAATTGAAACCCCGCGCTAAAATCCCTATAACAGTCAGGTGAAGTTGTAGTCGAAAATCAGCCAGGCGGGACAGTGCGAAAAAAAACTTATGCAATGCGGTATGTAGCAGGTCAGCCTGCTGAGCGGATTTTTCCGCCAGGGGCGATGCTGCATCTTGGGCAGGCGTTACCGCCCGGTGCACCGCTGCCAGCCGACCCAACCCTGCGCGTGCTGGTGTGGAATATCTTCAAACAGCAGCGGGCAGACTGGATGTCAGTACTGCAGGGCTTCGGTAAAGATGCCCATCTGGTGCTGCTGCAGGAGGCGCAGACCACCCCGGAACTGGTGCAGTTCGCCACCAGTAATTATCTGGCGGCCGATCAGGTACCGGCCTTTGTGCTGCCGCAACACCCCTCTGGCGTCATGACGCTGGCTTCTGCCCATCCGGTCTACTGCTGTCCGCTGCGTGAGCGTGAGCCGCTACTGAGGCTGTCTAAATCCGCTCTGGTCACTGCCTATCCGCTTCCCACCGGCGAAATGCTGATGGTGGTCAACATTCATGCGGTCAATTTCAGCCTCGGCGTTGATGTGTACAGCAAACAGCTGGGGCCGATTGGCGAGCAAATCCAGCATCATCGCGGGCCGGTGATCATGGCCGGCGACTTCAATGCCTGGAGCCGCCAGCGTATGAACGCGCTCTACCGCTTTGCCCGTGAGATGGCGCTGCGCGAAGTAAACTTTACTGATGATCATCGACGCAAGGCATTTGGCCGCCCGCTGGATTTTGTCTTTTACCGCGACATGAAAGTCAGCGAGGCGTCGGTGCTGGTGACGCGTGCCTCTGACCACAATCCTCTGCTGGTTGAATTCAGTCCCGGCGCGGCTAAACGTTAAGCCAGGCGCGGCGCGCCAAAGGCGAATGATTCACTGCGCTGATGCCGCACCCTGCTCAATAAGCCACTTCAGACTGCTAAAGGCATGGCGCAACGGCGATAATAACGAGGTTTACGCGTGAGTGTGTCGGACTGCGGGAACGGGAAAAGGTAAATAATGAAAAAGGCTGACAAAAGTCAGCCTTTTCGGTGCATCAGGTATCAGGTGTTGCGCTATTCTTCACAAACAGCGTCAGCTTGTCGCCGGGCTGAATGTCTTTAGCGTCACTGTTCCAGCGCATCACGTCTTTGGTGTTAACACCGTGACGTTTGGCGATACTGGCAAAAGAATCACCCTTACGTACACGGTAGGTGATGCTGTTGCCGTTATCCGCCAGCTGCGACGCGCCAGCTTTGCTGCCAACGGTCAGTGTCTGACCGATGCGTACTGACGCACTGCGCAGGTTATTCTGCTGCTTCAGTGCACTAACGCTCACACCAAGCTTACTGGCAATGCCCGATAAGGTGTCGCCTTTGCGGACCTTATAGCTATTGCCTGCAGCGCTGACTTTCGCCAGCTCGCCGGGCTGTACCGCAGCAATATCACCGGAAGCCAGTGAATTGCGCAGCTGAGCCACGTTGGACTTTGGCACCATAATATAGTGCGGTCCGTTTGGCGCGGTGGTGCCGTTTTTATACCCGGCATTGAATGTCTTCAGCTTGCTGAGCGACATACCGGCCATATCTGCGGCCTGCGTCAGTTCAATCTGCTGTCCCACTTCAACGCGAGCCAGTGCACGGCTCTCATTGGCGGTTGGCAGCTTAATACCGTAACGCTTGCTGTTCTTGAGAATATCACTCAGGGCCAGCATTTTAGGTACGTAAACCGTAGTCTCGCGTGGCAGCGATAAATGCCAGAAGTCGGTCGGCTTACCGCGCGCCTTGTTCTGTTTCATCGCCTTCAGCACACGCCCTTCACCGCTGTTATAGGCGGCGATGGTCAGTAACCAGTCACCGTCAAACATGCCGTTCAGACGTTGCATCATATCCAGCGCAACTTTGGTTGAGGCCACCACATCGCGGCGTCCGTCATACCATTGGTTCTGTTTCAAACCATAGTTTTTGCCCGTTTGCGCAACGATCTGCCAGATGCCAGCGGCATTCGCAGAAGAGGTTGCGTGTGGGTCAAAAGCGCTCTCCACTATGGGTAGCAGTACCAGTTCCATCGGCATTTTACGTTTCTGTATCTGCTCGACAATCCAGTACATGTACGGCTCTGCCCGTAATGTTACATCGTGGAGATAGCTCTTATTTTTTAAGTACTTTGTTTTTTGTTCGCGGATTCGCGGGTTTTCCGGAATCCCCATCTTCAACTCGTCACTAATGTGATTCCAGAGATCAGTGTCTTCTGCGAGGCTGGTTCCATCATCTTGCCAGCGCGGCGACAACAAGCGATCTCCGTACTTTCCATTTTCACCTTGACCAGCTGAAGACAGACTCTGTGCATGCTGTACCGGGATACTGGCGTCATTCCTTGATGCCTGACATCCAACCAGCAAGACCGAGGCGAGTAATATCGCTTTAGCCTTCATGTGTGTGTCAATAGTTCGCTTAAAAGACGAGCAACTATACGTTAGCGACCGGCACAACACAACCAGAAATATCAAAAACGGTCTTTCTTCTCGCGTAGATCGGCAAAAGTCTGCCATAACGGAGCCGACGACACATTAATGCCCAAAGCCTTTTGCAAATCAGGATCTTGCGTACGCAGGAATAAATTTATTTCACGCTCCAGCGCCAGTTTTGTTGGCAAAGTAATGCGATTTTCTGCGCGTAAGTCCTTAATTTGCTGATACCTTGCCAAAATTTTCGGGTCCTGAGGCAGAATAGCCGCAGCAAACTTCATATTGGATAAAGTGTATTCATGCGCACAGCAGATAAGCGTATCGGCAGGGAGTTGATTAAGCGCCTGAAACGACTCAAACATTTGCTGCGCAGTGCCTTCGAACAGTCGTCCGCAGCCACCCGAAAACATCGTATCGCCACAGAAAAGATAAGGTGAGCTGAAATATGAGATATGTCCTAAAGTGTGTCCAGGCGTTGCGATGACGCGGAAATTTAGCCCGAGCAGCGTAAATTCATCACCGTCACTGAGAATAGTGCGCGCGCCTTCATCGGCGGTCTCCTGCGGACCATAAACCTCAAGTTGCGGATAGTGCTCCAGCAGTTCGCTAACGCCGCCCACGTGATCGTGATGATGATGGGTCAGCAGAATGGCCTGCGGCTGCCAGTGATTGGCGCGAATTTTTTCCAGCACCGGCCGGGCTTCACCCGGATCGACGATCAGACAGCGTCCCTGTTCATCGTTCAGTGTCCAGATGTAGTTATCCTGCAACGCGGGAATACTGGTAAGATTCATAAACACCTCTCAGGTCGTAGAAAAAGGAAAATGGTAGAGCATGAAGCCAGCGAAAACACGCCAAATCCTGACTGCGCCGCGCTCCTGGCAGGATATGCCCTGGGGCGACTATTTCCGCGACGCGTTAACTCAGCAACTGCAACCGTATCTCGGCAAGCTGTACGGCTTTCATATGCTTAAAATTGGCAGCCTCAGCGCAGAAATCAATACCCGCCAGTGTGCCATATCGCATCAGGTTAATGTGGGCAATGAGGGCGATGGGCTGCAGGTCATCGCCAGCGCAACGCAGTTGCCATTTGAGTCCAAATCAATTGATGCCTGTCTGCTGGCGCACACGCTGGCCTGGAGCCAGGATCCGCACCGCGTACTGCGCGAAGTGGATCGTGTACTGATTGATGACGGCTGGATGATTATTAGCGGCTTCAATCCGTTCAGCCTGCTGGGCATCAGTAAAGGCCTGCCCGGATTACAGCGCCGCGCACCGTGGAGCGGACGGATGTTCAGCCAGGTGCGCCTGCTCGACTGGCTGAGCTTACTCAACTATGAAGTGGTGTATCGTACGCGTTTTCAGGTGGTGCCGTGGCACCGCCAGGGCGGGAAGATGATCAGCACGCACCTGCCGGCGCTGGGCTGTCTGAATATCGTGGTTGCGCGTAAGCGCACCTTCCCGCTGACGCCGGGCAAAGTGAAGATGATGCCCGGCAAAACCCAGTTACGGCCAGCGGTCAATGCCACGCGGCAGTTTCGTGAAGCCAGCGATCAGGACTCAACCTGATAGCCAATATCGTCGAGGGAAGGATTGCCGGCAGCGCTGCGTGCCAGTTCATCACAGCGTTCGTTTTCGGGATGACCGGCATGGCCTTTTACCCACTCCCACTGAATCTGATGGGTACTGAGCGCCGCGTCGAGTCGCTGCCACAGATCAACGTTCTTCACCGGCTTCTTTTCTGCGGTTTTCCAGCCGCGCTTTTTCCAGTTGTGAATCCAGCTGGTGATGCCCTGGCGCACGTACTGGCTGTCGGTGCTGAGCACCACGTCACATGGCTGGGTCAGCGCTTCCAGTGCCACAATGGCCGCCATCAGCTCCATGCGATTATTGGTAGTAAGGCGGTAGCCGGCGCTGAATAATTTCTCGTGCTGGCGGTAGCGAAGAATGGCGCCGTAGCCGCCGGGACCGGGATTGCCCAGGCAGGATCCATCGGTGAATATTTCTACCTGTTTGCGCATCTCTGGTAGACTTCCTTCTGACAAAACGCCAAGTCTGACATAAAACGAGTCCTATGAGCACTGCAAATAACCGCCAGATCGTCCTCGATACCGAAACCACCGGCATGAACATGATCGGGGTGCATTACGAAGGACATCGCATCATTGAAATCGGTGCGGTTGAGGTGATCAACCGTCGCCTGACCGGCAACAACTTTCATATGTATCTCAAGCCCGATCGGCTGGTGGATCCGGAAGCGTTCGGCGTACACGGTATTGCCGATGAATTCCTAGCCGATAAACCGACCTTTGCGCAAATCGCCGACGAATTCCTGGATTACATTCGCGGCGCGGAGCTGGTGATCCATAACGCTTCGTTCGACATCGGCTTTATGGATTACGAATTTGCCATGCTGCAGCGCGACATCGGCAAGACAGAAACCTTCTGTCAGATCACCGATAGCCTGGCGATGGCGCGTAAAATGTTCCCGGGCAAACGCAACAGCCTGGATGCGCTGTGTAACCGTTTCGAGATCGACAACAGCAAACGTACGCTGCACGGCGCTTTGCTTGATGCCGAGATTTTGGCCGAAGTGTTCCTCACCATGACCGGCGGCCAGACCTCGCTGGCGTTTTCGATGGAAGGCGAGCAGAGCAATCAGGTGGCAGGCGAGCACATTCAGCGCATCGTTCGTCCGGGCGCAGGCCTGCGCGTGGTTAGCGCCAGCGATGAAGAGATAATGGCGCATGAGAGCCGGCTCGATCTGGTGCAAAAGAAGGGCGGCAGCTGCCTGTGGCGTGCCTGAAACCGCTGATTTTGCGTGGAAAAGCGTCGTTAAGCTGAAAAAACCGGCAAACGAGAGATTCCCCTGCAAAAAGCGTTGACGAGGGATGAGGCTGCCATTAATATGCGCCTCGTTCCCGACGGGGAACAAAGCGCGGAGCGGTAGTTCAGTTGGTTAGAATACCTGCCTGTCACGCAGGGGGTCGCGGGTTCGAGCCCCGTCCGTTCCGCCAATCTCTTTAAAGAAGCCGATGCAGCAATGCATCGGCTTTTTGCTTTTCTAAATCATACCCATCTGGCGTACGGTCGCCATTCATGGCGACCACCAGCACATTAATCCTTCTGTACCGCCACTTCCGCACGATAGGTGGCTTGCGGCACCTCACGTTCAGCGCGCGCCAGCCAGCGGTAGCAGCCAGCGCCCAGCGCCACGCCGATGAACCAGCTGAAGTTTGCCACTGCGTGCAGGGACGGAATAAAGCTAATCACCAGACAAATGCCAACGGAAGGCAGCAGTGCAGCAATCGCTTTCGGATTGAAACCGCCGCGATACCAGTAGCGGCCTTTTGGCGTATCGTTGAACAGGTCATCAACGTACACCTTGCTGCGTTTGATCAGGTAGAAATCGGCGATCAGGATGCCAAACAGCGGCCCGATAAACGATCCCAGCACATCCAGCGTGTAGTGAATCAGCTCCGGCGACTGGAACAGATTCCACGGCGTCAACAGCACTGAACCCACGGCGGCGATCATGCCACCGGCGCGGAAGCTGATCTTCTGCGGTGAGCAGTTAGAGAAATCAAACGCTGGTGAAACGAAGTTCGCCACGATATTGATGCCGATGGTGGCAGTAATCATGGTCAGCAGCCCGATAGCGACCGCCACATCGTTGCCTACCATGCTCACGGTTTCAATCGGGTCGGTGATCATTTTGCCAAACAGCGACTGAGTACCCGAGACAATGACCACGGTCACAATCGAAAACAGCAGGAAGTTGAACGGCAGGCCCCAGCGGTTGCCGCGGCGAATCTCACCCATGCTTTTGCCGTAGCGCGAGAAGTCACCAAAGTTGAGCAGCGGACCGGAGAAATAAGAGACCACCAGCGCGGTCGCGGTAATCATCTGCCAGGTTTGCTCGCCCGCGCTCAGTGATTTACTGGCGAGGGTAAAGGAGATACCGTCAAAACCGGTTTTGTATACAATCCAGCCCGCCAGCGCCACCATCACCACGTAGACCGCCGGACCGGCGATATCAATAAAGCGTTTAATCGCGCTCATGCCGTGCCAGAACACCATCGCCTGCAGCAGCCACATGACGCCGAAACAGCACCAGCCAAGCTGCGACAGGCCGAGCCAGCTGCTCTGCGTCATGCTGCTTAACGACGGGTAGAACTTCAGCAGCACCAGCATCAGCGCATTCGCCGCCAGATAGGTCTGAATGCCGTACCAGGCGAAGGCGATCAGCCCGCGAATCACCGCCGGGATGTTGGCCCCGAACACGCCAAATGCCTGACGCGAAATCACCGCATAAGGCACGCCGGCCATCTGGCTCGGCTTCGCCACCAGGTTGGCGCACAGCTGCACGATGCAAATTCCCACCAGCAGACACAGCAGCACCTGCCAGCTGGCCAGACCGAGGGTGAAGAAGCTGGCCGCCACCACATAGCCCCCCATGCTGTGCACGTCCGACATCCAGAACGAAAAAATGTTGTACCACGACCAGCTCTGGTTGCGGGTCGGCGCCAGGTCGTCGTTACACAGACGCGGGCTGTAATGGGCGTTGGCTTCAGAGGCCACCGCAGAGGTCACTTCAGAATGATTTGGCATGAAACCTGCTCCTCTTAACTTCATGGAAAAATAATGACAGCGTGAAACGGTATTGCAGTATCCAGGCCAGAATTGATTTCTTGTATACAAAAAATGAATTTCACGTATACGATGTGCTGTGCACAGTCACTTGCCGGAGCAGGTAATGAAGAGTGAAACAGGCCAGAAAACGGCTGCCGATCTGAATGACAGAGACGAACCTATCTATCAGGCGTTGCTGAACGCCATCGTGGAGCACCAGCTGCCGCCGGGCAGCAAATTGCCGGAAGAGGCGCTGTCGGAGGTGTTTGGCGTCAGCCGTACCGGCATTCGTAAGGTGCTGCAGCGCCTCGCGGCGGTGCAAATGATCACCCTGTCGCCCAGACGTGGTGCACAGGTGGCGACGCCGGGCGTGGAGGAAGCGCGCGACATCTTCGCCACGCGCAGCCTGCTGGAGTGCGCCAATCTGCCGGCGGTGCTGGCGCATCTGCAGCCGCCGCATCTCGCCGCGCTAAGTGGCTTAATTGCCGACGAGCAGCAGGCGCACCAGCAGCACGACGGGGCCGCCGCCATCCGTCTGTCTGCGGCTTTTCATATCCAGCTGCAGGCGATTTCCGGCAACCAGGTGCTGACTGACATGGTGACGCGCCTGACGCAGCGCTCCTCACTGGTGATCGCCGCTTACGGTGCACCGTGGCAGCGCGGCTGTCGTTGCGATCATCACGATCGGCTGGTGGATCTGCTGCGGCAAAACGATCTGCCGGCGTTAACCACGGCGCTGCAACATCACTTCGAACATATCGTCGCCAGCCTGCACTTTGAACGCAGCGGCGAAACCCTGCCTGATTTCACCCGGTTATTTGCCGGTCATAAAGGAGCGGCATCATGAGCCTGATCCAGGTGATCAACCCGAATACCAGCGCCGCCATGACGGCGACCATCGGCGCAGCGGCACGCGCCGTGGCCGCACCTGGCACGGAGATTGTGGCGGTGTGCCCGAGCGAGGGCGTGCCCTCCATTGAAGGACACTTTGATGAAGCGATTGCCGCGGTGGGCGTGCTGGAACAGGTAAAACGCGGCAAAGAGCAGGGCGTCAGCGGCCATATCATCGCCTGCTTTGGCGATCCGGGACTGCTGGCGGCGCGCGAACTGGCGAGCGGACCGGTAATTGGCATTGCCGAAGCGGCGATGCACACCGCGACGCTGGTGGCGACGCGCTTTTCGATTGTCACCACGCTGCCGCGCACGCTGGTGATCGCCCGCCATCTGCTGCAGCAGTACGGATTCAGCCATCACTGTGCCGCGCTGCACGCTATTGATCTGCCGGTGCTGGCGCTTGAGGACGGCAGCGGCGTCGCGCAGGAGAAAGTGCGCGAGCGCTGCCTGCAGGCGAAACGTGAAGATGGCAGCGGGGCGATTGTGCTGGGCTGCGGCGGCATGGCGTCGCTGGCGCAGGATCTGACTAAAGAACTGGGCCTGCCGGTGATTGATGGCGTCAGTGCGGCGGTGAAAATGGTCGAGTCATTACTGGCGCTGGGCTTTGGTACCAGCAAACACGGCGATCTGGCTTACCCGATTAAAAAACCGCTCAGCGCGGCATTTCAGCACCTAAACTAAGGGCTGGTTGAGGACTGATGACAGGAACTTGCAGAATGAGTGATGTATCTGAAAAGAAAGAGTACAGCTTCAACAAAAATTATCCGCGCGATCTGATTGGCTATGCGGGCCAGCCGCCGCACGCGCAGTGGCCGGGTGAGGCGCGGGTGGCGGTGCAGTTCGTGCTCAATTATGAAGAGGGCGCTGAAAACAATGTGCTGCACGGTGACGCGGGCTCTGAGCAGTTTCTCTCCGACATCATCGGTGCCGCCAGCTATGCCGATCGCCACATGTCGATGGATTCCCTGTATGAGTACGGCTCGCGTGCCGGTTTCTGGCGCATCCATCAGGAGTTTCAGCAGCGCGGCCTGCCGCTGACCATCTTTGGCGTCGCGATGGCACTGGCGCGGCACCCGCAGATTGTCGAGGCCATCAAAGCCGCCGATTACGATGTGGTCAGCCACGGCTGGCGCTGGATTCACTATCAGGGGATGGATGCCAAAACCGAGCGTCAGCACATGCAGCAGGCAGTGGACGTGCTCACCGAGTTATTCGGTAAAGCGCCCACCGGCTGGTATACCGGGCGCGACAGCCCCAATACGCGGCGGCTGGTGGTCGAGCAGGGCGGCTTCAGCTACGACAGCGATTACTACGGTGACGATCTGCCGTTCTGGACGCAGGTCACCTGTCAGGACGGCACGGTGAAGCCGCATCTGATCATTCCCTACACGCTGGAGTGCAACGACATGCGCTTCGCCACGCCGCAGGGATTCAACACCGCCGAGCAGTTCTATACCTATCTGCGCGATACCTTTGATGTGCTGTATGAAGAGGGCGCGACGGCGCCGAAGATGATGTCGATTGGCATGCACTGCCGTCTGCTGGGGCGTCCGGGGAAATTCCGCGCGCTGCAGCGTTTCCTCGACCATATCCAGCAGCACGACAAGGTGTGGGTGTGCACGCGTCAGCAGATTGCCGATCACTGGATGAAGACGCATCCGGCTGCCTGAGCGGCCTTACCTTTCACGGATGTCAGGTCGTTTTTGCCCTCTCTTGCCAGGAGAGGGCAACACTCGCGCCTGCGTCAGCTCATCAAACTCACCTGCGCCGCCACGATGCGCCAGCCGCACGGCAGCCGTACCCAGGTCTGCTGCTGACGGCCAGTCTTCTCCACGCCCTCGCGGGTGAACTCGGTGCTGCATACCGCATAGTCATCGCCAAAAGTGGTGATGACCGTATTGCGCAGGGTGCGATCGAGCCCCTTTGACGGACGCGCCGCGCGAAAGGCGCGAATCTCCTCAATCCCGTACAGATTCTCTCCGGCACCGAGTCGCACCGTACGCGCATCGTGCCAGAACAACTCGTCCAGCACGGCGACATCATTGCTCACCAGCGCCTGCTCGTAGCGGTAAAACGCGGCGGTGACTTCAGCCAGTATCGCCGGACGATCGATATGTTCAGGTGTCATCTTCAGGCATCCATAAAAGAGGTTTGTGGCAGCGTCACACCCTGCTGCTGCAGTGTCCAGGCGGCGCGCAGCGCCAGCTGTTCGTTAAACGGCGCGGCAATCAGTTGCAGGCCAATCGGTAAGCCGCTGGCAGTGAGCAGCGGTACGCTACACACCGGCAGGCCGAGGAACGAAATCGGCTGCGTCAGCATGCCCATGCTGGCGCGTGTCGGCAAATCCTGACCGTTGATGTGAATGGTTTCCTGGCCGATGGTGGTGGCGGTACAGGGCGTCGCCGGGGCGATCAGCACGTCGTAATGGTCGAACAGCGGCAGCACCTGCTGCTGGAAGTGACGGCGGAAACGCTGGGCCTGCACATACCACGCGGCGGGCAGCATCGTGCCCGCCAGCAGGCGTTCGCGTGAATTCGGCTCAAAGCGTTCTGGCTGGGTGCGCAGCGCTGGCAGATAGTGATTGCCGCCTTCCGCGGCGGTCATGATAAACGCGGCCGAGCGCGCCAGTTCGGCCTGGGGCAGCGTCACTTCTTCTGTCGCGCCGAGCGCGCTGGCCGCTACCGCCACCGCCGCGCGCGCCTCATCGCTGCACCAGTCAGCAAAAAAGCCGCCCAGCACCGCGCTGCGCAGCTTTTCGCTGCCTGCAGAGAGCCTGTCACTGACCGGTTCCGCAGGGCGCGCCGCCTGAAACGCATCGCTGGCGTCGCCGCCTTGCAGCGCATCGTAGACCAGACTCAAATCTTCCACCGAGCGGGCAAACGGACCGATGTGGTCGAGGCTGGCGACAAACGGGTGGCTGCCGCTGCGCGACAGACGACCAAAGGTAGGTTTCAGGCCGAAAATGCCGCACAGCGAAGCAGGCACGCGAATCGATCCGTTGGTGTCGGTGCCGAGTGAAAAGTGCACCAGCCCGGCAGCGACGGCTGCCGCGGAACCGCCAGATGAGCCGCCGGCCACGCGCGACAGATCGCGCGGGTTGCGGGTGGCACCATAATGGGTGTTCTCGGTGGTAAAGCCGTAAGCGTAGGCGTCCATATTCAGCATGCCGGAGAGCAGCGCGCCGCTCTGCTGCAGCTTAGAGACCGCCCACGCATCCTGCTGTGCCACCGGCCGCTCGCTGAACAGGCTGGCACCGGCAAGCGTGCTGTGACCGGCGACGTCAAACAGGTTTTTTACCGCATAGGGAATGCCAGCCAGCGCCGGCAGCGGCTCGCCGCGCTGACGCTGCTGATCCAGCCGATCGGCTTCCCGCAGCATGCGCTGCGCGGTGACGGCGGTCCAGGCGTTAATGGCCGGGTTATGCTGTTCAATGGCAGCCAGCGTCTGTTGTGCGATGTCGCGCGCGCTGAGATCGCCCTGCGCCAGTGCCTGCTGCAGCTGGCTTATCGATAAGGCTGCCAGCGTCATGGATGAAATACTCCCGCTACTTCCAGGCGATCATCCAGCGGCAGCGCCATCAGCGGCTGCGCCATCGCGGCGATACGGTTAAACTGCGTTAGCAGCTCGGCGCGGCGCGTGTCGTCCAGCTCCAGCGCCAGAATCTGCTCCATTTGGGCGATATAGGTTGCCCAGTCCGGTTGTGCACTCATGATTTTCTCCGTTAAAAACCGGCAGCGCTGCCGTTGCTGCGCGGATCAAACGCGCCTTCCAGCATGCCATTGTTGTGTCTGACGATGGCGCCGGCGTGGCCCACCACTTCACTGTATTCAGCCAGCAGTTCGACTTCATGACCGAGCGCGCGCAGTTGCTGCACGGTTTCAGGCGCGATGCGCGCCTCCAGCTTGAGGGAGTCCGAGGATTGGCCCCAGGTGCGGCCAAGCAGCCAGCGCGGTGCGCTGACCGCCTGCTGCAGCGGCTGGCCCTGAATGACATAGCGGGTAAAGATCGCCGCCTGGGTTTGCGGCTGGCCATCACCGCCCATCGAGCCGTACACCAGCGTGCGGCCATCTTTCAGGCGTGCCGCCGCTGGATTGAGCGTATGGAACGGCTGTTTGCCCGGTGCCAGCGTCAGCAGGTGATCCGGCTGCAGGCTGAACGCCGCGCCACGGTTTTGCCAGGTAATACCGGTGCCGGGCAGCACGACGCCGCTGCCAAATTCGTGGTAAATGCTCTGGATAAAGGAGACCGCCAGGCCGCTGCTGTCCATCACCCCCATCCACACGGTATCGCCCGGTCCGCGTCCGGTGCCCCAGGGCGCGGCGCGATCGTCCTGCACCTGCGCGGCCAGCGTGCCGAGATGATCGGCATTCAGCAGCGACTGCACATCAATCGCCATGTGACGCGGATCGGTGATGTGTTGATCACGCAGGGCAAAGGCCTGTTTGGTGGCTTCAACGATGCGGTGCACCGTCTGTGCTTCACTGGCGTCGGCCATCGCCAGACGATCGGTGATCCCGAGGATCGCCAGCGATACCAGCCCCTGCGTTGGCGGCGTCATGTTCCAGATATCGCCTTCGCTGTGCGCGAGGTGCAGCGGCGTGCAGCGCCGGGCACGCTGCCGGTGTAAATCGTCCAGCGTAATCGGCATGCCGAGCGCGCCCATTTCGCGCGCCAGATGGTGCGCCAGCTCACCGCGATAAAAGCTCTCCAGCCCTTGCTCGCTCAGCACGCTCAGCGTCTGCGCCAGCGCCGGCTGGGTAAAACGACTGCCGGCGGTGGGCGGTGCGCCATCAGGCAGAAAGGTGGCGGCAAAACCGGGCTGATGTTGCAGCTCATGCTGTTTTGCCGCCGTCGCTGCCGCCTGCGAGGCGGTGACCGGAATGCCATCGGCCGCATAGCGAATCGCATCGCGCAGCAAACGGCTCAGCGGCAGCGGCGTCGCGCCCAGTTCGTGCGCCAGCGTCAGCGCTTCCTGCCAGCCGCTGACGGTGCCGGCAACCGTCAGTGCCGCTTTAGGGCCGCGATGCGGAATATGGCTCTCACCGTGATAGAAGTCGGGGTGCGCCAGCGAGCCGGCAGCACCGCTGGCATCGATGGCAACCGGATCACCGCCGGGTGGCACCACCAGCCAGAAGCCGTCGCCGCCAAGGCCATTCATGTGCGGATAGACCACCGCGATGGTCGCCGCGGCCGCCACCATCGCTTCCAGCGCGTTGCCGCCTTCACGCAGTACCGCCAGTGCGCTTTCACTGGCAAGGTGATGCGGCGTCACCGCCATGCCCATCGGGGCCATATTGCTTTGAATCATAATGAACTGTTCCCGGATTATTCTTTTGTAGCGGCGCGATTTGGCGCGCTGGATAGGGAAAACAAGCGCAACAAATTGCGCCGCTACCAGTCTGTAGCAATGGTAAAGCAAGAGCCGTTCCAGTTTTGGTGTTACGCCAGCCTGGATCGATTTATGCTAGCTTGTGATGAAACGAAAGTTACAGGACCGATGATGAAACAGCTCGATGAACGCCTTCGCAGTCACTATCCGCAACTGTCGCCGCAGGAGCAGCGCATTGCTGACTTTGTGTTTGACCATTTTGATGATCTGATTAGCTATAACAGCGCTGAGCTGGCGCGGCTCAGCGGCGTATCAAAGGCCACGGTAAGCCGGCTGTTCAAACGCCTCGGCTATGAAAAATACAAAGACATGCGTGATGAGCTGCGCACCCTGCGCCAGAGCGGAATGCCGCTGACCGATAACCGCGACGCGGTGCAGGGCAACACGCTGCTGTCGCGTCATTACAAGCAGGAGATGGCGAACCTGACGCAGTGGGTCAACAGCATTGACGCCCGGCAGTTTAGCGAGGTGATTGCCGCGCTGGGCGCCGCACGGCGGGTGTTTATCATTGGGATGCGCAACGCGTATCCGGTGGCGCTGCATCTGCGTCAGCAGCTGCTGCAGGCGCGCGCTCAGGTGCAGGTGTTGCCGCAGCCAGGCCAGACGCTGGGCGAAGAGCTGGTGGACATGACGCCGGAAGATGTGGTGGTGGTGATGGCGTTTCGCCGTCGGCCACGCATCATCCGTCCACTGATGCAGCAGCTGCAGCAGAGCGGCATCCCGGTACTGGTGCTGTGCGAACCGCAGGCGCAGGGCATTCTGACCCTGGCGCGCTGGCAGCTGTGCGCACCGCTCGACAGCGTTTCTGCCTTTGACAGCTACGCCTCGGCAATGAGCCTGATCAACCTGCTGGCCAACGCGCTGCTGCACGAAATGCTGTCGCAGGGGCGTCAGCGCATCCATCAGATTGCCGATCTTTACCAGCAGCTTGACGAGCTGGAACACCGCTAAAGGGCACCGTTTTGGTGCTTTGCACCTTTTTTGATCGCGTCTGCTAACGGGGTGATCCCCGTTATGATGCGCCCACAACCGCCTTAAATCCTCCGCTTAGCCGCTGCGTTTGCTGCCCGTTGTGGTTGGCACATTAGTTGCAAATCAATTTACCAAGAATCTTTTGTTTCACCATTAACTCACCGGGGTGCATAATGAACAAAGTATTACTGGCAGTAGCAGGAGCAGCATTGCTGCTGGCGCAGGCAGGCAGCGCCATGGCCGATCAGCTGCAGGATATCCAGAAGCGTGGCGTGATTCGCGTGGCGGTGCCGCAGGACTTCCCGCCGTTTGGCTCGGTTGGTACCGATCTGCAGCCGCAGGGCTATGACATCGACATGGCGAAATACCTCGCGAAGCAGATGAAACTGAAGTTGCAGCTGGTGCCGGTGACCAGCGCCAACCGCGTGCCGTATCTGCAGACCGACAAGGTCGACCTGGTGATCTCCAGCATGGGCAAAAACGCCGAGCGCGAAAAAGTGATCGACTTCAGCCGCGCCTACGCACCGTTCTTCCTCGGCGTGTTCGGCCCGAAAGGCGAGACGCTGAAAGATGCGGCGGCGCTGAGCGGTAAATCGATTGGCGTGACGCGCGGTGCGGTAGAGGACATGGTGCTGAGCGATGTCGCCCCGAAAGATGCTCAGGTGAAGCGCTACGAAGATAACAACACTACGCTGTCCGCCTATCTCTCCGGTCAGGTGCAGTATGTCGCTACCGGAAACCTGGTGGTCGCGGCGATTGCGCGGCAGAACGCGGAAAAAGCCCCGGTGCCGCAGTTTATGCTGAAAGATTCACCGTGCTTTATCGGCCTGAAAAAGAATGAGCCAGCGCTGAAAGAGAAAGTGAACGCACTGATTGAGCAGGGTATTAAAGACGGCACGCTGAACAAGCTGTCGGAAGAGTGGCTGAAAGCGCCGCTGCCTGCCAACCTCGGCGCATAACAGGAACGGCCAATGATTGGGCAACTTAACTTTGCAGATCTCTGGCCGCACTGGCCAGAGCTGCTGGCCGGACTGTGGGTCACGGTGCAGCTTACGGTGCTGGCGACGGTGGGCGGTGTCGGACTGGGTATTCTCGGCGCGGCGCTGCGCAGCGGCAAACCGGGCTGGGCCAGCCGCCTGTGGGGCATCTACGTCGAGCTGATTCGCAACACGCCGTTCGTGGTACAGCTGTTTTTTATCGTGTTTGGTCTGCCTAATCTCGGGCTGAAACTGACGGCCGGTGAAGCGGCGCTGCTGGCGATGCTGATTAACCTTGGCGCTTACAGCACTGAAATCATCCGTGCCGGTATCCAGGTCACGCCGCGCGGGCAGTGGGAAGCGGGGCGCGTGCTCGGGCTGAGCCGCACGCAAACCTTCATCCGCGTGGTGCTGCCGCCCTCGCTGCAGCGCATTTATCCGGCGCTGGTCAGCCAGTGCATCATTGTGATGCTCGGCTCGTCGGTGGTGTCGCAGGTCTCGTATGAAGAGCTGACGTTTGCCGCCAACCTGATTCAGTCGCGCACCTTTTTGAGTTTTGAAGTTTATCTGGTGACCACGCTGATCTATCTGGCGTTGTCGATTGCCATGCGTCAGCTGCTGCTGGCGCTGGGTCGCAAATGGTTTGGAGCGCAGCCGGCATGACAACGTTTACTGACTGGGACATCCTGCGCAACCTGCTGCTGGCGGCGCGCTGGACGATTTTGCTGTCGCTGGTGGCCTTTTTCGGCGGCACGCTGGTGACACTGCCGCTGCTGTTTCTGCGTCTGCTGCAGCGTCGCTGGCTCACCCGCCTGATCCGCTGCTACACCGAGCTGTTTCAGGGTACGCCACTGCTGATGCAGCTGTTTCTCGCCTTCTTCGGCGTCGGCCTGTTCGGCATCGACGTCGCGCCCTGGACCGCGGCGTCGCTGGCACTGACGCTGTATACCAGCGCGTTTTTACTGGATATCTGGTACGGCAGCATTCGCGCGCTGCCAAAAGGGCAGTGGGAAGCGTCGCGCTGCCTCGGCCTGAACTTTGGCCAGACGCTGTATCGCGTGGTGGCACCGCAGGCGATCCGCATCGCCATCGCGCCGACTGTTGGCTTTGCCGTGCAGGTGATCAAGGGCACCGCGCTGGCGTCGATTATCGGCTTTGTCGAGCTGACCAAAGCCGGCACCATTCTCAACAATGTGACGTATCAGCCCTTCAAGGTGTTTGGCCTGGTGGCGCTCGGTTACTTCCTGATGTGTTATCCGCTGTCGCGTTACAGCCAGTACCTGGAGAAAAAATTCAATGCCGCTCATCACCATTAATCAGGTCCAGAAGTACTACGGTGATAACCACGTACTGAAAGGGGTCGATCTGGATATCGACAACGGCGAAGTGATTTCCATCATTGGTCGCAGCGGATCTGGCAAAAGTACCCTGCTGCGCTGCATGAACGGGCTGGAAGGCTATCAGGAAGGCAGTATTAAACTGGGCGGCATGACGATTACCGATCGTGAATCGCAGGCGCGTGAAATCAGCCGCTCGGTGGGCATGGTGTTTCAGAACTTCAACCTGTTTCCGCACATGACCGCGCTGGAAAACGTGATGCTGGCACCGCGCCGCGTGCTGAAAAAGAGCGAGGCGGAGTGCCGCACGCTGGCCACGCAGATGCTGGAAAAAGTCGGGCTCGGCGAACGCCTCAATTACTACCCGGCTAACCTGTCGGGCGGTCAGCAGCAGCGCGTGGCGATTGCCCGCGCGCTGGCGATGCAGCCAAAAGTTTTACTCTGTGACGAAATCACCTCGGCGCTCGATCCGGAGCTGGTGGGTGAAGTACTGAAAGTGCTGGAGCAGCTGGCCGCCGAAGGCATGACGCTGATTCTCGTCACCCATGAAATGAACTTCGCCCGCGACGTGGGCGACCGCGTGGTGTTTATGCATCAGGGACGCGTGTGGGAGCAGGGCGACAGCAAAACGCTGTTTGCGAATCCACAAACCGCCGAGCTGAAGCAGTTTATTTCGACCGTGCGTCTGTAACCGAACAATAAGGAACCCCTCATGGATATCAGCCAGTTCTCGCAAATCAATCCGCCACAGCGTCTGCTGATGGGACCGGGCCCGATCAACGCCGATCCGCGCGTGCTGCGCGCCATGTCGAGCCAGCTGCTTGGGCAGTATGATCCGGCGATGACGCACTATATGAACGAGGTGATGGCGCTGTACCGTGGCGTATTCCGCACTGAAAACCGCTGGACCCTGCTGATTGATGGCACCTCACGCGCCGGTATCGAAGCCATCCTGCTGTCGGCGATTCGTCCGGGCGATAAAGTGCTGGTGCCGGTGTTCGGCCGCTTCGGTCATCTGCTGTGCGAAATCGCCCGTCGCTGCCGCGCGGAAGTCCATACCATCGAGGTGCCGTGGGGCGAGGTATTTACCCCGGATCAGATCGAAGATGCGATCAAAAAAGTCAAACCGCGCCTGCTGCTGACGGTGCAGGGCGATACCTCGACTACTATGCTGCAACCGCTGGAGCAGCTCGGTGCGATTTGTCGCCAGTACGGCGTGCTGTTGTACACCGATGCCACCGCATCGCTGGGCGGCAACCCGCTGGAAACCGATGCCTGGGGGCTGGATGCGGTCTCTGCCGGCATGCAGAAATGCCTCGGCGGTCCGTCCGGTACCTCGCCGATCACCCTCAGCCCGCAAATGGAAGCGGTGATCCGCCAGCGTAAGTGCGTGGAGCAGGGCATCCGTACCGACGCACATCAGGATGGCGACGACGAGATGATCTACTCCAACTACTTCGATCTCGGCATGATCATGGATTACTGGGGACCGGAGCGGCTCAACCACCATACCGAAGCCACCTCGGCGCTGTTTGGCGCACGCGAATGTGCCCGTCTGATCCTGCAGGAAGGGCTGGATAACGGCATCGCGCGTCACAAGCTGCACGGTGATGCGCTGCTGAAAGGTATTCAGGGCATGGGGCTGGAAACCTTTGGCGATCTCACACACAAGATGAATAACGTGCTTGGCGTGGTGATCCCGCAGGGCATCAACGGCGACCAGGTACGCAAATTGATGCTGGACGATTTCGGCATTGAGATTGGCACCTCGTTCGGTCCACTGCACGGCAAAGTGTGGCGCATCGGCACCATGGGCTACAACGCGCGCAAAGATTGCGTGATGCTGACGCTTAGCGCGCTGGAGTCCGTGCTGAATCACGTCGGTTTCCGCACCACTCAGGGGGCGGCGCTGCAGGCTGCCTGGGACCACTACGGGAGCCACGCATGAGTCATAGCCTGATGAGCGCCGGTGAGGCGCAGTCAGCGGCGGCGCGGGTGATGGCGCGCTGTGACGCGCTGGCAGCAATCAGTGAAAGCGAAGAGGGACTGACCCGTGTCTATCTGTCGCCGGAGCAGGTGCGCGCCAACGCGCGCGTTGCTGAGTGGATGCAGGCGGCAGGTATGCATACCTGGCAGGATGCGGTCGGCAATATCTGCGGTCGCTATGAAGCGGCGGAGCCGGGCGCACCGGCGCTGCTGCTCGGCTCGCACCTCGATACCGTGCGCAACGCCGGACGCTACGACGGTATGCTGGGCGTGCTCAGCGCCATCGAAACCGTGCAGTGGCTGCACGACCATCAGCAGCGCCTGCCGCTGGCGATTGAAATTGTCGGCTTCGGCGATGAAGAGGGCACGCGCTTTGGCATCACGCTGCTTGGCAGCCGCGGCCTCACCGGCAGCTGGCCGGAGAGCTGGGTGTCACATCCGGACGGTAACGGTATTACGGTGGCGCAGGCGATGCAGGACCTCGGCCTGGACGCGGCGCTGATCCCGCAGGCGGCACGTGAGGTGAGCGACATTGTGGCTTATCTCGAACTGCACATTGAGCAGGGACCGTGTCTGGAACAGGACGATTTGGCGCTTGGTGTGGTGACGGCGATTAACGGCGCGCGCCGTCTTAACTGCCGCTTTGTCGGGGAGGCCGGTCATGCCGGCACGGTGCCGATGACGCACCGCAAAGACGCGCTGGCAGCAGCGGCAGAGTGGATGGTGTTTGTGGAACAGGCCACGCAGGATCAGGATCCGCAGCTGGTGGCCACAGTGGGCACGCTGAGCTGTCTGCCGGGCGCCGTTAACGTTATCCCCGGCGAGGTGCAGCTGTCGCTGGACGTGCGCGGACCGCAGGATGAACCGCTGGAACGTCTGCTCTCCAGCCTGCTGACCCAGGCGGAAGCCATCGCGCTGCGGCGCGGGCTCAGCTTCAGCGCTAATGAGTACTATCGCATCGCGGCCACCGCCTGTGATACGCGGCTGCAGCAGGCGCTGAGCCATGCGGTAGAAACCGTGCAGGGGCGTAGTCTGGCGCTGCCGAGCGGAGCCGGTCACGACGCGATCGCTATGGCGGAGCGCTGGCCGGTGGGCATGCTGTTTGTGCGCAACCATCGCGGTATCAGCCATCATCCGGCGGAATCGGTGCAGGTGGCCGATGTGGCGCTCGGCGTGCAGGCCTATCTGCAGGCGGTGTGCGATCTGGCGCGCAGCTAAAGGAGCCGCGAAATGGATCTGAACGATTTTAATCAGGCGAGCGTCGCGCAGGCGCAGGCGGCGATTGCCCACTGCGTGGCGATTCCCGCCTGGCAGCAGGCGCTGGTGGCGGCGCGGCCGTTCGCCAGCCTGACGGCGCTGTACACCACGGCGCAACAGCTGGCGCTGGCGTGGCAGGGCGACGCCTTGCAGCAGGCGCTGAGCGCCCATCCGCGCATCGGCGAAAAAGCGCAGGGCGCGGGTAAAGAGGCCGCGCTGTCGCAGCAGGAACAGGCGGCGATGCAGCAGGCTAACGGCGCGCTGCAACTGGCGATGCTGGCCGGTAATGAGCGCTATGAGCAGCACTTCGGCCGGGTATTTCTGATTCGCGCCAAAGGGCGCAGCGGTGAACAGATGCTGGCGGAATTGCAGCGCAGGCTCAACAATGATGAAGAGACTGAGCAGCAGGAAGCGCTGGCGCAGCTGCGGGAAATTACCCTGTTACGGCTTAAGGAGAGCATTACATGAGCACCATCACCACCCATATTCTCGACACCGCGCTGGGCAAACCGGCGATTGGCGTCGCGATGTCGCTGGAGCAGAACAGCCCTGAGGGATGGCTGCCAGTGGCCGAGGGCGAAACCGACAGCGACGGGCGCATCAAAGATCTTACGCCTGAACCGCTGGCGCCGGGCCACTATCGCTTAACCGCGGAGATCGGTGACTATTTCGCCGCCGACGGGCGTGATGCGCTGTACGTCAGCGCGCAGATTGATTTTGTGATTGGCTCCGCCGGCAGCCATTATCACCTGCCGTTCCTCATTTCCCCGTGGTCGTGGTCGACCTACCGCGGGAGTTAATCCAGGTCGCCATAAATGGCGCAATGCTTGTCTGTTAAATTGTAAATCCGCTTAACAACGGTTGCGTTTTGGTAGCGGCGCAATTTATTGCGCGATGAATCGCGCCGCTACGAATCTTGTGCGACTTGCAGTACCGGCTTCATACCCTCTCAGGCCCGCTGAAATTCGTGCTCTCTATCACAAACCTCGCGCTTGAAAGCCAGTAACTATCAAAACCTTCGGTCCATCCAAATATATTCTGCAACACGGTGCGGTTATCTTAACCGGACAACGTGAAGCCAATGGAGCCGAGAAATGAGCACGCCCGAAAATAATGATAATGCAGCCGCCTCAGGAAAATGCCCCTTTCATCATGGAGCATCGGAAGAGAAAAGCGTTTTAGCGCGTGGCGCCGGAAGCGGGACTACTAACCGCGACTGGTGGCCAAACATGCTGCGCGTCGATCTGTTAAACCAGCATTCCAGCCGTTCTAACCCCCTCAGTGACACTTTCAACTACCGTGAAGAGTTCAGCAAGCTGGATTACGCCGCGCTGAAAGCCGATATTCGTGCGCTGCTGACCGACTCGCAATCCTGGTGGCCTGCCGACTGGGGCAGCTACATCGGTTTGTTTATCCGTATGGCATGGCACAGCGCCGGCACCTACCGCACCATCGACGGTCGCGGCGGCTCCGGACGTGGCCAGCAGCGCTTTGCGCCGCTCAACTCCTGGCCGGATAACGTCAGCCTCGACAAAGCACGTCGTCTGCTGTGGCCGGTAAAACAGAAGTATGGCCAGAAAATCTCCTGGGCCGATCTCTACATTCTTGCCGGTAACGTGTCGCTGGAAAACGCCGGCTTCCGTACCTTTGGCTTTGGTGCCGGTCGTGAAGATGTCTGGGAACCGGACATGGACGTGGACTGGGGACATGAGACCGAATGGCTGGCGCACCGCCATCCGGAAAGCCTGGCAAACGCGCCGCTCGGTGCGACGGAAATGGGCCTGATCTACGTGAACCCGGAAGGTCCGGAAGCCAGCGGCGATCCGCGCTCGGCGGCCCCGGCGATTCGCGCTACCTTTGGCAACATGGGCATGAACGATGAAGAGATCGTCGCGCTGATTGCCGGCGGTCACACGCTGGGTAAAACGCACGGTGCCGCTGCGGCCAGCCACGTGGGCGTCGATCCGGAAGCTTCGCCGCTGGAAGCGCAGGGTCTGGGCTGGCACAGCAGCTACGGCAGCGGTGCTGGTGCTGATGCCATTACTTCCGGTCTGGAAGTGGTATGGACGCAAACCCCAACGCAGTGGAGCAACTACTTCTTCGAGAACCTGTTCAAATATGAGTGGGTACAAACGCACAGCCCGGCGGGCGCGATTCAGTTCGAAGCGGTTGATGCCGAAGCGATTATCCCGGATCCGTTCGATCCAGAGAAAAAACGCAAGCCGACCATGCTGGTCACCGACCTGACGCTGCGCTTCGATCCGGAGTTCGGGAAGATTTCGCGTCGTTTCCTCAATGATCCGCAGGCGTTCAACGAAGCCTTCGCCCGTGCCTGGTTCAAACTGACGCACCGCGATATGGGGCCAAAAGCGCGTTACATCGGTCCGGAAGTGCCGAAGGAAGATCTGCTGTGGCAGGATCCGTTACCGCAGGCCACGCATCAGCCGACGCCGGATGACATCACCGATCTGAAAGCGAAAATTGCCGCTTCGGGTCTGAGCGTCAGCCAGCTGGTCTCTGCGGCCTGGGCGTCTGCTTCCACCTTCCGTGGCGGCGATAAACGCGGCGGCGCGAACGGTGCCCGTCTGGCGCTGGCGCCGCAGAACGGCTGGGCGGTCAACGCCAGTGTCACCCGCGATGTGCTGCCGGTGCTGCAGAAGATTCAGCAGGAGTCAGGTAAAGCGTCGCTGGCGGATGTGATTGTGCTGGCGGGCAGCGTCGGGATTGAGCAGGCGGCAGCATCGGCAGGTGTCGCGGTGCAGGTGCCGTTCACGCCGGGCCGCGTGGATGCGCGTCAGGACCAGACGGATGTCGAGTCATTCAACGTACTGCAGCCGCTGGCCGATGGTTTCCGTAACTATCGCCGCGTACAGGGCGGTTCTTCCACCGAAACCCTGCTGCTGGACAAAGCGCAACAGCTGACGCTGAGCGCGCCAGAGCTGACGGTACTGCTGGGTGGTCTGCGCGTGCTGGGCACCAACTTCGACGGCAGCGCGCACGGCGTGTTTACCGATCGCGTGGGCGTGCTGAGCAACGACTTCTTCATCAATCTGCTGGATATGCGCACCGCATGGCGCGCCACCGATGAGAGCGCTGAGCTGTTCGAAGGCCGCGATCGTCAGAGCGGAGAAGTGAAGTACAGCGCCACCCGCGCCGATCTGGTGTTTGGTTCTAACGCCATCCTGCGCGCGCTGGCGGAAGTTTACGCCAGCAGCGATGCGAAGCAGAAGTTCGTTAACGACTTCGTGGCCGCCTGGACCAAAGTGATGAACCTCGACCGGTTCGATCTGTAATCCCCTGAGCCGCAGCGTCATGCGCTGCGGCTCATTCCTGCTTATGCCTCACGAAATGCCTCAAACGGCAGATTAAAGCGTCGCGCCAGAGCCGCCTTGTGCTTGTCCGTTAATCTGCGCTCGCCTTTCAGAATGCGATTCACATACGAACGCTGACCGATTTCTGCAACGAAAGAGGATTGATTCAGACCGTGCTGGTCCATCAGCACCCGCAGCAGCGCCACGCCACCCGGTAGCGCCTGAGTGCGTGCATTAAACGCGGCAAATTCCGCTGCGGTTTCTTCATACTTCGCGACTTTAACGGCCAGCATCTCGATCAGCGGATGCCCCGGCTGATGCTCAACCAGGTATTCCACCAGTTCAAGCGCCTGTTCATAATCGGCTCTGGACTGACTTCCGCCCAGCAGCGGCACGGCTTTAATCAGATTGTTGGAGGCCTGAATCGCTTCGCTAATCATTCTTTGTTCTCCCGGTAATGCTTAACCAGCTTGTCATACTCAGCATGCGTCACGATATGCTTTACGAAGACTCTTTTTGCCACAAAATCCGCAAAGAACATCAGCCGGAGATTGTTGCCGCCGACATTAATTACCCACCATTTTGCCCGATACTTCATGCGATCCAGGCTGGGAAACCAGGCTTTTAACGCCTGCGGATCGGCAAAATCATGGCCGCTTAATAGTCGGTAAGTGGCATCCAGTGCTGCGGCATCATTAGGAAATCTCTGTGTCGCTTCGTTAAACACTTTCCTTGAGATAATGTGCATCATTCCCTCGAACTGTTCCAGGGTGGAAACATTGTAACGCACAACATAGAATGTTTCCACACAGGAAACAACAGGGCAGGAGGAGATGTGGAAGCCGCATCGCAGGGATGCGGCTAAAAGATTACTTCAGCGTATATTCATCGGCGTCGCGCCAGGCCGGGAAGCGCTCGCGATAGTCCTGCAGCGCCTCCAGTGACAACTCGGCGTCGAGGCGCGCGCGGGCGAAGGGTTCAGCGGCCGCGAGGATCTCACCCTGCGGCGAGATGATCCGGCTGTCGCCGCTGTATTGATGCTGATTGCCGTCACTGCCGACGCGGTTACACCCGGCTACATAGGCTTGATTCTCAATGGCGCGCGCCAGCAGCAGCGCCTGCCAGTGCAGCGCGCGCGGTGCCGGCCAGTTGGCGACGTACAGCGCCAGATCGTAATCATTCTGGTTGCGCGAAAACACCGGGAAGCGCAGGTCGTAGCAAATCTGCGGCAGAATACGCCAGCCGCGCCAGTTGAACACCTCGCGCGTTTCACCGGGCACATAGTGCTGGTGCTCACTGGCCATGCGGAACAGATGGCGTTTGTCGTACTGGTGCAGCGTGCCGTCGGGCTCCACCAGCAGGAAACGGTTAACCGCGCCCTGGTCGCCCTTAATCGCCGCGCTGCCGCCGACCAGAGCATTCAGGGCTTTGGCATGACCGTGCAGCCACGCCACTACCTGTTCCTGCGGCAGCGAACTGGCCGCCGCCTCCATGGCGAAGCCGGTGGTAAACATCTCCGGCAGCAGGATGACATCGCGGCCCGTCAAGCCCTGCAGCACCTCATCAAAATGACGCAGGTTGGCCGCGCCATCCATCCAGCTCAGGGTTTCCTGTAATACGGTAAGTTTTAAAGCTGACATAAACGCTCCGCAGCGGCGTCGAGCGTCGCTTCCTGTTTAGCAAAGCACAGGCGAATGAGCTTGTGCGGGAAAGGGTCCGCGCAGAACACCGACAGCGGAATCGCCGCCACGCCCACTTCGCGGGTTAACCACTGGCAGAAACTGACATCATCCAAATCGGAAATGGCGCTGTAATCCACCAGCAGGAAATAGGTGCCGGCACAGGGCAGCACCTTAAACCGGCTGGCGGCCAGCGCCTGCGTCAGGCGGTCACGCCGGGCGCGGTAGAAGGACGGCAGCTCATCAATGTGTTCCGGCTGCTGGCGCAGCATATCGGCAATCGCCAGCTGCGCCGGGGTATTCACTGAAAAAGTGAGATACTGATGCACTTTGCGGATTTCGGCGCTGACCGCCGCCGGAGCGATGCAATAACCCACTTTCCAGCCGGTCATATGAAAGGTTTTGCCGAAGGAGGAGACCGCGATGGCGCGCTGACGCAGGTCGGCATGCGCCAGCACGCTGGCATGGCCATGTTCGTCAAAACAGATGTGCTCATAGACTTCATCGCTGAGCACATAAATTTCCTGTCCGGCGATCGCCTGCCACAGCGCGGCGTAGTCGCTGGCGTGCCACACGGTGGCGGACGGATTATGCGGTGTGTTGACGATCACCAGCCGGGTGCGCGCGTTGAGCAGGCTGCTGAAGGCCTGCCAGTCGACCTGAAAAGCGGGCGGCTGCAGCGCGATGCGTTTCAGCACGCCGCCAGCCAGCTGAACCGCTGGCGCATAGCTGTCGTAGCTGGGATCGAAGCAAATCACCTCGTCGCCCGGTCGCACCAGCGCGGTGATCGCGGCATACAGCGCTTCGGTTGCGCCCGCCGTCACGGTGATGTCGCTGTTGATATCCGGCCGATGACCGTACATGTCTGCGGTTTTATCGGCGATCGCCTCGCGCAGCGGCAGGGTGCCAATCATCGGCGCGTACTGGTTAGCGCCTTCGCTGACGTGATGTGCCAGGCGCTGCTGCAAATAGCGCGGGCCGTCAAAATCGGGAAAGCCCTGTGACAGGTTGATGGCGTTGTGCTGGGCGGCGAGGGCGCTCATTTGGGTAAAAATGGTGGTGCCGAGCGCCGGTAGTTTGCTCTCGGGGATCAGGTTGGGCTGCGTCATTATCGGGTGCCTTAAGCGCGAATGTCGTTGCGGAGTAACCTTATGCTGCAGCCACTATAAACAGGATGTTAACACTTGGCAATCGAGACGCTTAGACGTCTAAACGTGGCTGGCACAGATGCTGAGTGCGCTTATCCGCTGCCGCAGGCCATAAAAAAAGCCTCCGGCTGGAGGCTTTTTACGGTTACGCCGCTTCGCTGGGGCGGGCGCTCGGTTTGGGTTTGTTGTCCGGTTTCGCCACCGCCAGCGCCTCGGGCGCAAAATCATCCACGTTGATGGCCTTCAGCCGGCTGGCTTCGGCCCGCGTCAGCACCTTCGCTTCACTCTCGTCAATCCAGCCTTCTTTCAGCGCGCGCTGGGCCAGCGCATCCAGCCGGGTGAAGGAGAAGTGTTTTTTCTGCTGCTGACACAGACGATCGTGAATCACTTCTGCCGCCATCACATCCTGCAGCGCCTGCTCCAGCTGACCGGCCGGGTTGTGCTCACTCGGCGTCAGATACTGGCCGCGGCCCAGACGGGTGCGGGTTGCGGACGGCAGCTGCAGCATTTTGGCCAGTTTATGATCCAGTTTATCGGACGGTGCCGGGCAGTGTTTCCCGCCGGCGAAAATCACCAGCCGCAGCGCACCCGCAACCAGGCGATTCGGGAAGTTGCGCAGCAGATCGTCCATCGCCACTTCCGCCTGATGCAGCGCATCCTGCACGCCCCAGTGCACCAGCGGCAGATCCGCCTCGTTGCGGCCTTCATCGTCATAGCGTTTCAGCGTGGCGGATGCCAGATACATCTGGCTCAGCACATCGCCGAGGCGTGCCGAAATACGTTCGCGACGTTTCAGGCTACCGCCCAGCACCGCCATCGACACATCCGACAGCAGCGCAAGGTTGGCGCTCAGGCGGTTCAGCTGCTGATAGTAGCGGCGGGTTGCGTCACGGGTTGGCGTAGCGCTGGTGCGGCCGCCGGTCAGGCCAAGCCACAGGCTGCGCACTTTATTGCTGCCGACGTGGCCGATATGGCTGAACAGCGCGCGGTCAAAGGCGACGAGATCGTTCTTCGCGGCGGCATTCATCTCTTCCAGCACCCACGGATGGCAGCGGATTGCGCCCTGGCCAAAAATAATCATGCTGCGCGTCAGGATGTTCGCGCCCTCAACGGTGATGGCGATCGGGGCACCCTGATAGGCTCGCGCCAGGAAATTATTCTCGCCAAGCATGATGCCTTTACCGCCGGCGATATCCATTGCATCAATGATGGCGCGCTGGCCGCGATGGGTGCAGTGGTATTTGACAATCGCTGACAGCACCGCCGGTTTTTCGCCCAGCATAATGCCGCTGGTGATCAGCGTCGCCGCCGCGTCCATCACGTAAGCGTTACCGGCGATGCGCGCCAGCGGCTCCTCAATCCCTTCCATTTTACCGATAGAGACTTTGAACTGGCGGCGAATGTGCGCGTAGGCACCGGTCGCCAGCGCCAGGCTTTTCAGGCTGCCGGTCGCGTTAGACGGCAGAGTAATGCCGCGTCCTACCGACAGGCACTCAACCAGCATGCGCCAGCCCTGACCGGCCATGGCCGGACCGCCGATGATGTAATCGATCGGCACAAAGATATCTTTGCCGCGCGTCGGCCCGTTCTGGAACGGCACGTTCAGCGGGAAGTGACGTCTGCCAATTTCAACGCCTGGCGTATGGGTCGGGATCAGCGCACAGGTAATGCCCAGCTCTTCGGTTTCGCCCAGCAGATGATCCGGGTCGGAGAGCTTAAAGGCGAGGCCGAGTACGGTGGCAATCGGCGCCAGGGTAATGTAGCGTTTGTTCCAGGTCAGGCGCATGCCCAGCACCTGCTGGCCCTGCCAGTCGCCCATGCACACCACGCCGGTATCCGGAATGGCGCCGGCGTCGGAGCCCGCTTCCGGGCTGGTCAGCGCAAAGCAGGGGATTTCATCGCCGCGCGCGAGGCGTGGCAGGTAGTGATCTTTCTGCTCATCGGTGCCGTAATGCTGCAGCAGTTCACCCGGGCCCAGCGAGTTCGGCACGCCGACGGTGATCGCCAGGATCCCGGACACGCCTGCCAGTTTTTGCAGCACACGCGCCTGCGCGTAAGCGGAAAACTCCAGACCGCCGTACTCTTTTTTGATGATCATGGCAAAGAAGCGGTGCTGCTTGAGGTAAGCCCACAGCTCCGGCGGCAGATCGGCCATTTCATGGGTGATTTCGAAGTCGTTAGCCATGCGGCAGGCTTCTTCTACCGGGCCATCCAGAAACGCCTGTTCCTCTTCGGTCAGGCGCGGCTGCGGGTAGTTGTGCAGTTTCTGCCAGTCCGGTTTGCCGCGAAACAGATCGCCTTCCCACCAGGTGGTACCGGCGTCGATCGCCTCTTTTTCGGTGCGCGACATCGGCGGCATCACCTTCTGGAAGCTGTGCAGAGCCGGCTTAGAGAACATGCTGCGGCGCATCGCCGGCAGGTTGAAAGGCAGCAGAATAATGGCCAGCGGCAGCAGCAGCCACGGCGTCCACAGGCCGGTGGCGGCCAGTGCCGCGGTCCACAGCAGCACAATCGCACTGCTGAGCCGCAGTGAAACCTGATGGTAGAAGAGGGCGCTAATTAACACCAGCGTCGCGATGATCGAGGCAAGCAACATAATGAACCGCTCCGTAAGTTGTAAGAGGTCTGACCTGTTAGTGATAAGGTTTAGAGCAGCACACGAAATTTATCAATTTGTTTACACCGCAATTACAACCGAACTCACAAAATCGCGCCGGCAATTGGACGCCAGCGCGGCGTCGCGCTTTTCCCTGCTGCGGGCGCTTTGCGGCTCTGGCCCATTCCGTTAAACTTGCTGGGTCAATTTTCCTCTAAAGGACATCCCTATGTATCAGGACATTATTCGCTCAGAACTCAATGAAGCCGCCGATACGCTCAATAAGTTCCTGAGTGATGAAGCCAACATTCACGCCATTCAGCGCGCAGCCGTGCTGCTGGCCGACAGCTTCAAAGCCGGTGGCAAAGTGCTCTCCTGCGGCAACGGCGGCTCGCACTGCGATGCCATGCACTTCGCTGAGGAGCTGACCGGGCGCTACCGCGAAAATCGTCCTGGCTATCCGGCCATCGCCATTTCGGATGTCAGCCATCTCTCCTGCGTCAGCAACGATTTTGGCTACGACTATGTGTTCTCCCGCTACATCGAGGCGGTCGGGCGCGAGGGCGATGTGCTGCTGGGGCTGTCCACTTCGGGTAACTCGGCCAACATCATCAAAGCCGTAGAAGCCGCGCGCGCCAAAGGCATGAAAGTGATTACCCTGACCGGCAAAGACGGTGGCAAAATGGCCGGTACGGCCGATATCGAAATTCGCGTGCCGCACTTTGGTTATGCCGATCGCATTCAGGAGATTCACATCAAAGTGATCCATATCCTGATGCTGTTAATCGAAAAAGAGATGGTTAAGTGATGACGTGCTCCTCCCGCGCCCGCGGGAGGTTCTGATAAGGCGGTTGCTATGTGCGAATTGCTCGGGATGAGCGCCAATGTCCCCACGGATATCTGTTTCAGTTTTACCGGTCTGGTGCAGCGTGGCGGTGCAACCGGGCCGCACAAAGATGGCTGGGGTATCACCTTTTACGAAGATAAAGGCTGCCGCACCTTTAAAGATCCGCTGCCGAGCTACAACTCGCCGATTGCCCGCCTGGTGCAGGAGTATCCGATCAAGTCGCATTCGGTGGTGGCGCATATTCGTCAGGCCAATCGCGGCCAGGTATCACTGGAAAATACCCATCCGTTTACCCGCGAACTGTGGGGCCGCAACTGGACTTACGCGCATAACGGCCAGCTAAAGGGCTATCGCCAGCTGGAGACCGGGCATTTCCGTCCGGTAGGCGAAACCGACAGCGAAAAGGCGTTTTGCTGGATTCTGCATAAGCTGGCTGAGCGCTATCCGCGCACGCCGGGCAACTGGCCGGCGGTGTTTCGCTATGTGGCGGAACTGGCGACGGAACTGCGCCAGAAGGGCGTGTTCAATATGCTGCTGTCTGACGGACGCTATCTGATGGCCTTCTGCTCAACCAATCTGTACTGGATTACGCGCCGCGCGCCGTTTGGCAAAGCGAAGCTGCTCGATCAGGATGTGGAGATTGATTTTCTGCAGCAGACCACGCCGAAAGACGTGGTGACGGTGATTGCGACGCAGCCGCTGACCGGTAATGAAACCTGGCACCGCATCGTGCCAGGTGAGTGGGCATTATTTTACCTGGGTGAGCGCCAGGAATGATTTCGACGCCGCTTCCGGCGTGGTCATGACCGGCGTGTTGTTCACCGCATACTGACCGGTTGCCGTCACGTTGACCGTTGGCGGCACGTGGTATTTGGCGAAGTAAGCATAGCCCGGCTGCAGTTCACGCCAGAAGCTGATGTAAGTCGAGTAACGATGACGCTGCATGTTGCTGTCGGTCATGCGGAACGGGAAGATGTTAACCTGCACATCCTGCTGACCGTTACGCAGCGCGGCGTTCACGTAAGTGAAGATCTCATCCATCGACGCGTTGGTCATGGCATAGCAGCCCACGGACACGCAATCGCCGTGAATCATCAGATAGTTACCGTTATAGCCTTTGGCGCGATCGTACTGATTCGGAAATCCGGTATTGATGGCGCGATAAAAACGGCTGTCCGGCTTAAGCTGATTCATCTTCACGTTATAAAAGCCTTCCGGACTTTTAAAATCGCCCTGACGACGTTTCGGCCCGAGGCCGCCGGAGAAGTTACAGATGCGATAGCTGTCCAGCAGACGATATTCATTACCGATTTTGCCGTACAGTTCCAGCGTACGCTCTTCCTTGAAGATCTGAATAAATACCGGTGTACCCAGTAATTGTTTCTTTAACTCTTTGCTCACCGGAGCCAGCGGCTGCATTGGCTCAGGCGTCATTGCCCAGCTCAGGAGCGGCATAAGAATCATCGCAAACAATAATGCGATTCTGCCCATTCTGTGTGTACCTTGAAGTGAAGAGGAACGCTGACGCAGTGCGTCACTGTATTGCATTATCGGAAATATCCGCTACCGCAGCGCAACATTATCATTGTCTGGCGTTTAATCAAGCCGGAGTCCGAGAAAATGGTGCAATCCTAAAGGGAATACGACCACAAATTTGTAAACTTTAATCGCACGCGCCACAAATATTGCCGTTGTTTTTCTCTGCTGTATACTTATCCAGTATCCGGAGGGGCGTATGCGCAAAATCATTCATGTCGATATGGACTGCTTTTTCGCGGCAGTGGAAATGCGCGACGATCCTTCATTACGTGATATCCCGATTGCCATCGGCGGCAGCCGCGTGCAGCGCGGCGTAATCAGCACCGCCAACTATCCGGCGCGGAAATACGGCGTGCGCAGCGCGATGCCGACCGCCACGGCGCTGCGCCTCTGTCCCCATCTGAAACTGCTGCCCGGCCGCTTTGACGCCTATAAAGAAGCCTCGCAGCAGATTCGCGCCATCTTTACCCGCTATACGCCACTGATTGAGCCATTGTCGCTGGATGAAGCCTACCTGGATGTCACCGACAGTGAATACTGCCAGGGATCGGCCACGCTGATGGCGCAGGCGATTCGCGCCGATATCCTGCGCGAAACCGGCCTGACCGCGTCCGCCGGCATTGCGCCGATCAAGTTCCTCGCCAAAATCGCCTCAGACATGAACAAGCCAGATGGCCAGTATGTAATTACGCCGCAGGCGATGCCGGACTTTCTGCTGACGCTGCCGCTGAGCAAGATTCCCGGCGTTGGCAAAGTGGCCACCAAAAAGCTCGAAGAGATGGGGCTGCGCACCTGCGCTGACGTACAGCAGGCCGATCTGGCGCAACTGCTGAAGCGCTTTGGAAAATTTGGCCGCGTGCTGTGGGAGCGCAGCAACGGCATCGACGATCGCGACGTGGTGGTGGAGCGCGAGCGCAAATCACTGGGCGTTGAGCGTACGCTGGGCGAGGACATCCATCACTGGGAGCAATGCCTGGAGATTATTGATTTTCTCTACGCCGAGCTCGATCGCCGTCTCAGCGCGATCCGCCCGGATAAGCAGATTGCACGCCAGGGCGTAAAGCTGAAGTTCAACGATTTCCAGCTCACCACCCAGGAGCATGTCTGGCCGGTGTTGAATAAAGACGACATGATCGCCGTGGCGCGTCAGGCCTGGGACGAACGCCGCGCCGGACGCGGTGTGCGGCTGGTGGGGCTGCACGTCACGCTGGTAAATCCGCAGCTGGAGCGCCAGCTGGTGCTGGGGTTGTAATGGCTGAGCTGCCGCTGGAAGAGCGCTACAGCGCGGTCGCCTGACGCGGCACCGTTACCGTAAATAAAAATCCTGCCCGGGGGCAGGATTTTTTTATCGCAACGGCGTTACGCTTTTTCCGGTACTACATTCAGCAGCGCGGTCAGCAGTTTCCAGTACAGACCGACGCTGTCGATGTGCACCTGCTCGTCCGGCGAATGCGGACCGGTGATGGTTGGCCCAATCGACACCATGTCCATGTCTGGATACGGTTTTTTGAACAGACCGCACTCCAGACCGGCGTGAATCACCTGAATGTTTGGCGTCTTACCAAACAGCGCTTCATAGGTTTTACGCGTCAGCGCCATGATGGGCGAGTCGGCATCCGGCTGCCAGCCCGGGTAACCGCCTTTCGGCGCGGTTTTCGCCCCGGCCAGCGCACCAAGCGAGGTCAGGGTTTCGACTACCCAGTCTTTACCGGTGTCGATCAGCGAGCGAATCAGGCAGATGATCTCGGCGCTGTCCTGCTCCATGGTGACCACGCCGACGTTAAGCGAGGTTTCCACCACGCCTTTCGCCACGTCCGAGTTGCGAATCACACCGTTTGGCGTGCTGTTCAGCAGGTTGATGAAGCGATCGCGGCTGTCTGCGGTCAGCGCCTGGCCCTGATGCGCCAGCGGCTCACTCAGCACGGCGACGTTCTTCTCTTTACTGCCCAGCTCATTCTGCAGCGTGGCCTGGAAATGGGCGGCAGCAGACTTCAGCGCATCCACTTTATGGCTGTCGATGGCCAGCGTAGCGAACGCCTCGCGCGGAATCGCATTGCGCAGCGTACCGCCGGTGAACTCAATCAGACGGATATCCAGCTCAGCCGCGTGCACGGCAAGGAAGCGCGCCAGCAGCTTGTTGGCGTTGCCGAGACCAAGATGAATGTCCGCGCCGGAGTGGCCGCCTTTCAAACCTTTCAGCGTCAGCTTCAGGGTTTCGTAACCGGCAGGCACGGCCTCGCGGCTCAGCGGCAGGGTAGTGATAAAGTCGATACCCCCGGCGCAGCCCATGTAGATCTCACCTTCCTCTTCCGAGTCGGTGTTGATCAGGATGTCCGCCTGCAGCCAGTTTGGTTGCAGACCGAAGGCACCGTCCATGCCCGACTCTTCGGTCATGGTCAGCAGCACTTCCAGCGGACCGTGAGTCAGGCTGTTGTCAGCCAGCACCGCCAGCGCAGAGGCCATACCGATACCGTTATCCGCACCCAGCGTGGTGCCGCGCGCTTTCACCCACTCGCCATCAACGTACGGCTGAATCGGGTCTTTGGTGAAGTCGTGTACCGTGTCATTGTTCTTCTGCGGCACCATATCGAGGTGCGCCTGCAGCGCCACCGGAGTACGGTTTTCCATGCCTGCGGTAGCAGGTTTACGAATCAGGATATTGCCGACCTGATCGCGTTCAACCCAGAAACCTTGCTCTTTAGCCCAGCCAACAACGTATTCGGCCAGCGCTTCTTCATGGTAAGAAGGGTGCGGAATCGAGCAGATTTTTGCGAAGATATCCCACAGCGGCTGCGGGGAAAGTTGAGACAATTCAGACACAACGCGTCTCCTGTGTCAGCGCGGCGGACATACCGCTCGCACGCGGGTTTCCAGTGAAAGATCGCCGTCAGCACATCTGACGTGATGGGCCAGAGAATATCACTGTTTCCTGCCGGGTGCGCCATCGGGCGCGCTAAAAACCTGCAACCGATGTGACGGGTGCTGGTTTTTAACGCGTCAGATCCTTATAATCTCGCGCAACCTTTTCCCCCTTGCATATTTTTAAGCCAATCTCATTGGCCGGGATTCCTTTTATGAGCGAAAAATACGTCGTTACCTGGGACATGCTGCAGATTCATGCCCGTAAACTGGCCCAGCGCCTGCTTCCTGTGGAACAGTGGAAAGGCATCATCGCGGTCAGCCGCGGTGGTCTGGTTCCGGCATCGCTGCTGGCGCGTGAACTGGGGATTCGCTACGTCGATACCGTGTGCATCTCCAGCTACGATCACGATCACCAGCGTGAAATGAAAGTGCTGAAGCGCGCAGAAGGCGACGGTGAAGGTTTTGTGGTCATCGACGATCTGGTGGATACCGGCGGTACCGCGCAGGCGATTCGTGATATGTATCCAAAAGCGCGTTTCTGCACCATCTTCGCCAAGCCGGCTGGCCGCGCGCTGGTGGACGACTACATTGTCGATATTCCGCAGAACACCTGGATCGAGCAGCCGTGGGACATGGGCGTGGTGTACATTCCGCCGATTGTAAAAAGCTGATTGATGCAACGCAAACAACGCCCGGTTATGCCGGGCGTTGTGCTTTCTGCGCCTCGCGCCCGTGCGGCGGGTGCAGTACACTCTTAGCCATCTATGCGACTGCCGCAGGAGAAGCTTAAGATGGCCGAGAAAAATCTCAGCGAAGAACTGTTCAAACCCCGCTTCAAACACCCGGAAACCTCCTCGCTGGTGCAGCGCCAGCACCACCCGACGGCGCAGGTGCACAATGCCCTGGAAGGCGATACCCAGCGCGGCTGGTATCGCATGCTGAATAAGCTGCTGTGGACGTGGCGCGGCCTGGCGCCGCAGGAGATCAGCGAAGTGCTGGCGCGCATTGCCGTCAGTAAGTTTGAACACACCGACGAAACGCTGCTGGACACGGTGATTGGCTATCGCGGCGGCAACTGGAACTATGAGTGGTCGAAGCAGGCGGCGCAGTGGCAGCAGCGCGCGATGCAGAACGCCGATCACGATGAGGCCGGCCAGCAGTGGCTGCATGCCGCCAGTCTCTACAGCCTGGCCGCGTATCCCTACATTAAAGGCGATGAACTGGCGGATCAGGCGCAGGTGCTGGCGAATCGCGCTTATGAAGAAGCCACCCAGCGCCTGCCCGGCGAGCTGAAATCCCTGACCTTTCCCATCAGCGGCGGCAGTCCGGTCACCGGCTTCCTGCATATGCCGGCGCAGGCCAGCGCGCCGTATCCCACCGTGCTGCTGTGCGGCGGTCTCGACTCGCTGCAGAGCGACCATTACCGGCTGTTTCATGATTATCTGGCACCGCGCGGCATCGCCATGCTGACGCTGGATATGCCGTCGGTGGGTTTCAGCAGCAAATGGACGCTCAATCAGGACACCAGCCAGTTGCATCAGCAGGTGCTGCGCGAGCTGAGCAATGTGCCGTGGATTGACCATACGCGCTTGGCGCTGTTCGGTTACCGCTTTGGCGCCAACGTGGCGACGCGGCTGGCTTACCTTGAGGTGCCGCGTCTGCGCGCGGTGGCGTCGCTCGGGCCGATGGTGCATCACGTGTTTGTCGATGCGCAGCGCCAGCAGCAACTGCCGGATATGTATATGGACATGCTGGCCAGCCGGCTGGGCATGTCGTCGACCTCCGACAGCAATCTGCGCATCGAGCTCAACCGCTATTCGCTCAAAGTGCAGGGCCTGCTGGGCCGCCGGACGCCGGTGCCGATGCTGGCCGCTTACTGGCCCAACGATCTGTTCAGCCCGGAAGAGGAGGCGCAGCTGATCGTCAACTCCTCGGCGCAGGGCAAGGCGCTGGCGATTCCCGCCACGCCAGTCTTTGCCAGCTTTGACAAGGCGCTCAATCAAATTTGCGACTGGCTGGCAAAACAGTTGCAGCGCTAACTGGCGAAATACGCAGACTCTGCTACAACTTATCTTCGGGAAAATACGTGCGGTGACGTTTTGCCGCCGCGCTGCGTTTTATACGGTTTATTTGAGGGAGAGAGTTAGCATGACGTTACCGAGTGGTCACCCCCGTAGTCGCCTGCTTAAGCGCTTCACCGAATTGGGGCCGTACATCCGTGAAGGACAGTGTGAAGAGACGCGTTTCTTCTTTGATTGCCTGGCGGCGTGCGTCAACGTCAAACCGGCGCCGGAAAGCCGCGAGTTCTGGGGCTGGTGGATGACGCTGAACGCCTATGAAGATCACTTCACCTACGAATACCACTTCGGCCTGTTTGATAAAGACGGCGACTGGAGCGTGGCCGCCATCAAGGGCAAAGAGAACAATGAGAAAGTGGAGAGCACGCTGCGTAATTTCCACGAGCGCCTGAAAGCCACGCTGCATGAGTTTAAGCTTGATCTCAGGCCCGCGGCGGGGTTCAAAGAAGAGCCGGTTAAACTCAGCGCCTGAACCTGAGTCAGACCTGAATAAGAAAGAGCCGGTGATGAGCCGGCTCTTTTTTACAGACACAGACAGGGTAATGCTGACGCTTAGAACTGGTAGGTCAGACCGACCGCCACCACGTCATCGCTGTTGATGCCCAGCGGGTTGTTGTCATCCAGCTGGTTGATTTTGTAGTCAACCATGGCCGACATGTTTTTGTTGAAGTAGTACGTCATCGCCACGTCGACATATTTCACGATGTCCGCATCGCCAATGCCTTCAATGTCTTTGCCTTTGCTCTGCACGTAGCCCAGCGATGGACGCAGACCGAAGTCGAACTGATACTGCGCAACCACTTCAAAGTTCTGCGTTTTATTCGCCACGCCGCCCGTGATTGGCGTCATGTTACGGGTTTCAGAGTAGGTCGATGCCAGGTAAATGCTGTTCGCGTCATATTTGATGCCCGCGCCCCAGGCTTCCGCTTTGTCACCACGGCCCAGACGGGTCGCCACGTCCTGCGAGTTGGTACGGTCAGCAGAGGAGATCGCACTCATCAGGCTGACACCGCTATCGCCGAGGGTGTAACCCAGTGACGCACCGTAACCGTCGCCGTTCTGCTTAGGAATCTCTGAACGGCCGTTGGCGCTGGTGGAATCGTTCTTGCCCTGATACTGCACCGCGAAACGCAGGCCATCCACCAGACCGAAGAAATTGCTGTTGCGGTAAGTGGCGACGCCAGAAGTACGGCCCAGCATGTAGGTGTCGGTGTAGGCGCTGTCGCCACCGAATTCTGGCAGCACGTCGGTCCATGCCAGCACATCGTAAACCACGCCGTAGTTACGACCGTAATCAACAGAGCCGTAGTTACCAAACTTCAGACCGGCAAAGCCCAGAC
Organism: Pantoea sp. SGAir0418; assembly: GCF_043529865.1. NCBI lineage: Bacteria > Pseudomonadati > Pseudomonadota > Gammaproteobacteria > Enterobacterales > Erwiniaceae > Pantoea > Pantoea sp. SGAir0418. Next base: position 3,108,387 of record NZ_CP027911.1, on the reverse strand, counting down.
GGGTTTTGTTACCGATGTTAGCGTCGGTGTTGGTTTCCGCGCGGTTACCCTGGAACTGATATTCCCACTGACCGTAGCCGGTCATCAGGTCGTTAATCTGCGTCTGCCCTTTGAAGCCCAGACGGATGTAAGTTTTGTCGCCGTCAGCGGCTGCGTTGTCGCTGAAGTAGTGCATGCCTTTCACACGACCGTACAGATCCAGTTTGTTACCGTCTTTGTTATAAACTTCTGCGGCTTGTGCGGTTGAGGCCAGAGCCAGCGCGGAAACGATGAGTGCCAGTGTGCTTTTCTTCATTTTGCTATCAATCCCAATGAGTAAAATTTGTTGTACCCGTGAAAAGGTTTGTAAAACACGGGACGTTTTACCGACTGGCAATGAAGGTTTTATGACATTTTTTCTGATTTCTTGTTAATCGCGAACTTTTGGTCTACCCGCTTGTCAGGCGTTTTTTGTGCTTTTCCCCTTGCCGCTGTTGGCTTCCTTGCTGACTCCTGTTAAAACGTCCCTTCGCAGATTTTTTTCTTACATGGCAGGAAAAACATGAGTGGCAGTCAGACCCTGGTGGTCAAATTGGGTACCAGCGTCCTCACCGGCGGATCGCGCCGGCTGAACCGGGCGCATATGGTGGAGCTGGTTCGGCAGTGTGCACAACTGCACGCCGCCGGTCATCGCATTATCATCGTCACCTCAGGCGCGATTGCCGCCGGTCGCGAACACCTTGGTTACCCGGAACTGCCACCGACCATCGCCTCAAAGCAGCTGCTGGCTGCGGTGGGGCAGAGTCGTTTAATCCAGCTGTGGGAGCAGCTGTTCTCCATCTACGGTATCCATATCGGGCAGATGCTGCTGACGCGCGCCGACATGGAAGACCGTGAACGCTTCCTCTACGCGCGCGATATGCTGCGCGCGCTGCTCGACAACCATATCGTGCCGGTCATTAACGAGAACGACGCGGTGGCAACCGCAGAAATCAAGGTTGGCGATAATGACAACCTGTCCGCGCTGGCGGCGATGCTCGGCGGTGCCGATAAACTGCTGCTGCTGACCGATCAGCCTGGCCTGTTTACCGCCGATCCGCGCACCAATCCCGAGGCAGAACTGATCAGCGATGTGCATCAGATTGATGATGCGCTGCGCACGCTGGCTGGCGGCAGCGTCTCCGGTCTCGGCACCGGCGGCATGGCCACCAAACTGCAGGCGGCGGATGTCGCCTGCCGCGCCGGCATTGACGTGATCATTGCGGCCGGCAGCCGCCCGGATGTAATCGGGGATGTGCTGCACGGCAAACCGGTGGGGACGCGCTTCCACGCGCAGCAGTCACCGCTGGAAAACCGCAAGCGCTGGATCTTCGGCGCGCCACCAGCGGGCGAGATCACCATAGACGACGGCGCGCTGGCGGCGATGCTGGAGCGCGGCAGTTCGCTGCTGCCGAAAGGCGTCCGTGACGTGCAGGGCAATTTCTCGCGCGGCGAAGTGATCCGCATTCGTAACCTGCAGGGGCGCGATATCGCCCACGGCGTCACGCGCTACAACAGCGATGCGATGCGCATGATCGCCGGTCATCACAGTCAGGAGATCGGTGAGATCCTCGGTTACGAATATGGCCCGGTTGCGGTGCACCGCGACGATATGATCGTCAGTTAAGGAGCGGATGATGTTAGAACAGATGGGTAAAGCGGCGCGTGAAGCGTCGTACAAACTGGCGGAGCTCTCCACCGAACAAAAAAATCAGGTGCTGCTGACCATCGCCGATCGGCTGGAAGCGGAAAGCGCCGACATTCTGGCGGCTAACCAGCAGGATCTGGCCGATGCGCGCACTAACGGCATGAGTGCGGCGCTGCTCGATCGTCTGACGCTTAACCCGCAGCGCCTGAAAGGCATCGCGGATGATGTGCGCCAGGTGTGCCGTCTGGCCGATCCGGTTGGCCAGCTGATCGATGGCGGGCTGCTCGACAGCGGCCTGCGCATTGAACGACGTCGCGTGCCGCTCGGCGTGATCGGGGTGATCTACGAAGCGCGCCCGAACGTCACGGTCGATGTGGCGTCACTGTGTCTGAAAACCGGCAACGCGGCGATTCTGCGCGGCGGCAAAGAGACTTACCGCACCAACGCCGCCACGGTGCGGGTGATCCAGAACGCGCTCATCGAGCATGGTTTACCGGCAGCAGCGGTGCAGGCGATTGAGAATCCGGATCGCGAACTGGTGAATCAGCTGCTGAAGCTGGATCGCTACGTTGACATGTTGATCCCGCGTGGCGGCGCCGGGCTGCACAAGCTGTGTCGCGAAAATTCCACCATTCCGGTGATCACCGGCGGTATCGGCGTGTGCCATCTCTATCTCGACGAAACCATGGAGACGGACGCCGCGCTGCAGGTGATTGTTAACGCCAAGAAGCAGCGTCCCAGCGCCTGTAACTCGCTGGAAACTCTGCTGATTCATCGCGATCAGGCCGAACGCTTCATTCCGGCGTTTCTGCAGCGCATGGCGCAGGAGAACATTGCGCTGCACGCCGATGAAAACGTGCTGGCGCGGCTGCAGCAGGGCCCGGCCAGCGTGGTGGCGGTGCAGATGCACCAATACGACGATGAGTGGCTGTCGAACGACCTGAACGTCAAGCTGGTGGCGGACCTCGATGAAGCGGTTGCGCACATCCGCGCGCACGGCACCCAGCACTCCGACGGCATTCTGACGCGCAGCATTGGCAACGCCAATCGCTTCGTGAATCAGGTCGACTCATCGGCGGTATACGTCAACGCCAGCACCCGCTTTACCGACGGCGGCCAGTTCGGTCTCGGCGCTGAAGTGGCGGTCAGTACGCAGAAACTGCATGCGCGCGGTCCGATGGGCCTCGAAGCGCTCACCACCTACAAATGGATTGGCTGGGGCGACGATACCCTGCGCCGTTAGTTTTCTCTTCGGTATCATAATGGGCACCTGACGCGGTGCCCTTTTTGATCGCTTTCGATCCAGTTATTTCCAGAGCTTTTCCTTTTATTCCTGTCATCTGTGGCGCGCCTGCGGCTTTTCGCCCATTTTTTGCTGTGGGTGCTGGTCTCAGCGTTACAGAACAATCCTGAAAACCCCTGTCAGAACAAGCTGTCAGAGATTCATTACTGGTTTCCACCAGGGCGAAGAGGATAATGATCGTCCAGCTTTATTGATAAAAGCGGTTGGGTAGTAAACTAGCGGTAATATAAAATGAACTGGTAGCAAAAATGAAAATAACATTCAGTCTTTTACTGATGGCAGACTATTAACTGATGGTTAAAAAAGAGAGTACCAGACAAGCTTTTACTGCCAGGCTGATTGCCGCATGCGAGAGCGCGGGAATTGTCGGACATGGACGGAACAAACAGGTCGCTCAGGCACTGCAACAACGGGGATGCAGGATCTCAACTCCAGGGGTCTGGAAATGGTTTAACGCGCAATCTATTCCGGATGACAGTAATCTGCTGGCGCTCAGCCAGCTGTTAGGCGTGCGCGTGGAGTGGCTGCAGTTCGGCATGGAAAAACCGGATGTGGCGCTTGCCCGTCAGCGCCTGATCGATCCGCAGCACATGTTCCGCGTCGAAAGCCTGGATATCGGGCAACGCAGCGCACAGGGTATTGTCGCGCGCGACGAACTGGTCGAGACCATTCAGGCAATTGAATACGGTCTGGATGAGGCGCGCGTGCTGTTTAACGGCCGCCCGGCCGAAAATATCCGGCTGATTGCCCTGAACAGTGACTCCATGGCCGGTACTTTTGCACCGCGCGATCAGCTGTTCGTCGATATCAGCGTGCACCGCTTCGACGGTGACGGCATCTATCTGTTCAATCTCGACAACCAGCTCTACCTCAAGCGGCTGCAGTTACAGCACAAGAAGGTGGCGGTGATCTCCGACAACAAACGCTACGAGACCTGGTATCTGACGCTGGACGAAGCGGCGTCGCTGCAGGTGATTGCCCGCGTCATCATGAGCCAGGCGCGTCACTATCAGATTCTGGGCTGAGCAGCAGTGCGTTAACCGGCAAAAAAAATAATCCGGCTGAAATCAAAAATTTAACTGTCGGTAAATAAAAAATTAACTGTCAGTGTTTGCCAATGCATTAGAACCTGTTAATAATTTGACCATAGATGGACGACATCTCTGCTCCCGGATGAGCCCGCTCTTAAACAATTGAGGCGCTGCACAAGCGCGAGACAACCCACCCAAAGTCAGTGAATTTTGGGATGGGGTGGATACGCACTTAGCAGCGTCGTCAGTTGTCCTCTGCTTTCACTCTCCTCTGCTTATACCTGGCCGTTTTTTACGGCCGGGCAAGCCAGTTGCGGGTGATTGCAGAGGGGCCACGGACGTCCCGGTCTGTGCCGAATCGCCGTGCTCACCACCCCATCGCCAAAGACTCATTCACAGGAGGAGTTATGGCGATTATTCAATATGGCAAATCAGTCTTTAGCGGTAACGCGCGCACCCGTCGCCACCGGCGGCGTCAGCCGCTCAGCCGCCTGAAGCGCAGCATCGACAGTGCCCTGGGCCTGGAGTGTGATGAGATCACCCTGCGCACCGCCGAGCGCATCTGCCAGCGGGAAATCCGCTCCCGGGTAGACCGCGCAGTACTGGCGCCCACGCGGCCCTGCAACGACAACCCCAGCTTTGATAACTGCTGTTTGCCCCATGTTCATTTGTACGCCGTGCGTTAATTCTCTGCTGTTTTCCCAGTTCTGAACGGAACGTTTCACCTTTCCTCACTGTTTAGTTGCGCTTGAGCGTTGCGCTTAACGGCTGCCTGTCGCCCGGCGCAACCGATCAGCGAGGTTTATGTGTTGTGGTTATTTGCGCAGCTTTTCATGCCGTTGCGCCCGTCAAAGAGGAACCGTTATGAGCCAAATCATTGCCATTTTGAATTTCGAAGAGGGATACCGCGAAGCGCCTTACCTCGACACGCAGGGGTTTCCCACCGTTGCGGGCGGTATTCGCATCGGGCCGAAAGGCGCGTCGCTCAGCCACTATATCTTCCGCGTGCCGCGCCGCGTTGGTGACGTGTGGAAGCAGTGCATCGTTGAGGGCAAGGTGCAGGAGATGCAGCAGCGCGCGTTGGTGCAGCAGGCACTGAGTCAATGCAATGAAGCGCGCAGCGATGTGCTGATCAGCATGGCCTACCAGATGGGCGTCGACGGTCTGGCGCTGTTTCGCGGCATGCTCACCGCGGTGACGCAACGCGATTTCGACGCGGCGGCGAACGCCATGCTCGACAGCCTGTGGGCGCGGCAAACTGCGGGGCGCGCCCGGCGTCATGCCGAAGTGATGCGCACGGGCACCTACGACATCTATCGGGGGCTGTTATGAACATGCGCTGGCTGTTGTTCGTTATCGCCGTGCTGGCGGCCATCATCCTGCTGCTGTTGCTGCAGCGCTTCACCACGCTGGAGTTTGTTAAACACGCGCGCCTGTTGTTTAAAACCTGGTCGGTGTGGCTGGCGTCGCTGGGTTCAATGCTCAGCGCCTGGGTGCAGTCGTTTCCCTCGTCAGCGCTGGATGCATGGAACGCGCTGCCGGCGGATATCAAAGAGATCCTGCCGCACAACTATCTCGGCCTGATCGGTGCCTTCATGGTGGCGATGGGCGTACTGGCGCAGTTCGTGCGTCAGAAGAACCTGGTGGAGCAGAGAAAAACGCTGGAGGACAAACCATGAGCTTTCTTCTTTCTCAGCTTGCCGGCAGCTGGCACTGGCTGGCGGCGATTGGCGGCGTGATTGCCGCGCTGATTGCCAGCTACGCCGGCGGTAAAAAAATCGGCAAGGTGCAGCAGCAGGCGAAAGCTGATGTTGCGCAGGCCGAAAAGACCGCCGCGCAGGCGGTTGAAGTTAATCAGCAGCAGCAACAGCTGCGTGAGGAGGCCAGACGTGTGGAAACCCGTAACGGTAATCTTGATGACGCTGCTGCTCGTGACAAGCTGCAGCAGTCGAAATACCACCAACCCTGAGGCACCCGTCGTTATCGACTCCGCCTGTTCGTTATTTTCCCCGATTTACACCCACGGCAGTGACGCCGAACGCATGGACATTCGCACCGTGCGCGCCATCAACAATCACAACGATCTCTGGGACCAGCACTGCCGCCTGGCGGCGCACTGACGCTGTTCTCTCGCTTTGTATTGCAAACCTGAAATGCCGAGGAGGCTAAGATGATCGAAGTTAACTCTTTTGCTGAACTGCGTACCACTGTGCCGGCCAAAAACGGCGATCTGGCGTTCCTGCGCCGCTATAACCCGGACTCCACCTTCCGTGGCGGCGGTGATTTCACCGGCTTTATCGGCACCACCACGGCCGCCGATGACGGCGGTACGCTGGCGGTCGGCAATGGCTTTTACTGGAAACGCGTGATCAACGATCCGGCCGACGTCAACGTCTACCACTTCGGCGCGAAAGGGGACGGTTACGCTAACGATACCGACGCCTTTAACCGCATGCTGGCGTGGACGCAGGGCTACAGCGGTAATATCCGTGACCTGCCGGTGCGTTTCCCGGGCGGTAAATTCCTGATTAACCCGATCGACATCAGCGCTACCGAGATCGCCTTTTTTGGTCTGCAGGGGGATGACGTGGAGCTGGGTTCGCTGCCGCGCACCACCATCATCTCCGACAAAAGTGCCAACACGGTGTTCAAAGTGAAGGCACGGCGGACCGCGATCAAAGGCATCACCTGGCACGGTCAGGCATCGGCCGACGTCACCACCAACAAAGGTACCATTACCGCCGAGATGTGTACCAACGTGCAGCCGTTCTTCGAAAACACCTGCATCGAAGGCACCACGTTAAATATTTACTGTTTCCGCGCGCAAAACAGCGGCGGCACGGTGATTAAAGCGCTGGATACGCTCGACAGTAAATTTGACCAGATCTACACGCTGTGGACCTATGGCCGGGTGTTTGACATTGGCTGGTCGAACTCGCCAAACGGCAAGTGGGACCACTCAACGGCTATCGAGATCTGCAACTGTAACTTCCAGACCGGCTATGGCGACGCCACGCTGTACATGCCGCGCGTGACGCAGGGCATCATGCGTAACGTGTGGATTGAGCACACGCGTAATCCGGGCTATCTGTCGGACGGTGCCTGGAGCATTGATACGCTGAACATTGAGGATTGCGGCACGCCGTTCAATCTCAATAATGCGCGCGTCATCATGCGCCAGATTGGCCTGCAGTCCGGAGCGAAGATCTCGAACGATATGGCCGGCACGCGCTGGCTGTCGACCTTTGACTACGGCTATCGCCGTGAAGAGCATCACGGCACGCTGATCACCGGCTCATTCCGCGCGGGCTACTACAGCGGCCACAAAGTCACCAACAATACCGACACTGATAACTGGTATCGCCTCGGCCAGCTGTTCTTCCCGACGGCGAATCAGCAGTGGGTGATGGAGCTGATTGGTAAAGCCGACGCCACCCAGCCAACCGGAACGGCCGCCTCGCCGGTCAATCTGGCGGGCACCGGGAAAACGTGGATTAACCTGCAGCGGCTGGAAACGGTATGGGCTGACGCCTGCCATATGGGGCAGCCGGCGGTGCTGGATATTCGCTACAGCCGCGTCGGCACCACGTATGCCGTGGTGTGGGTGAAGCTGCGCGCCAACAGCGGCGACACGCTGATTAACCTGAAGACCACCGGGCCGACGCGTTTTGAAGCCGGCTCCTGCTCGCTGTTCCAGCCTGACTTCTCGGTGGTGACGGATACCACCAAAATGGGCACCCTCAAACCGGCGGCGCGCTTTGGCCTGCACAATGGCGTCGCGGGTATTGGGGCTAACGAGAAAGGCGTGCTTACCGTCGCGACGGCAGCAGGTACGCCGACCAATAAAACCACGCCGACGGGCTTTGTGCTGGTCAATATCAACGGTGTCGATCGTAAGCTTCCTTATTACGATTGAGGCCAGCACCTTTTGGCGAGGCTGCAGCCTCGCCTTTTTTGTGCCTGGCGCGAGAGGGCGCTGTTCGCCGCGGCTTTTCCGCGTCAAAATCGTAAGGCCAGCGCGGCTGATGCTGAAAAACGCAGCACTTAACCGGCACCATCTTGACTCATCCCCCCGATTTTTCTATGTTTACTCCCCGTAGTTCCCGCCTCAATGCCGGTATAGCTCAGTTGGTAGAGCAGCGCATTCGTAATGCGAAGGTCGCAGGTTCGACTCCTGTTTCCGGCACCAGTTAAATCAATGGCTTACTATGCTTTCAGGTACACCACATTTCCTTCTTGTGCCATATTAGTGCCATAGCCTCCCAAATAGAATCCAGTTTCCTTGCATGCTTTGTCAGATGACTCGCTGATAAATGAGCGTGTCGCTGCACCATTTCCTGTATTCTTCTAAATGAGGTTCGCAGCATACGGTCGCTTCTCCCAGGCTATCTAAAATGATCTAGAGATTTCAGTTAAACCTGTCGCGATTTTAACAATTAGTACCGGCAGTACTGTACTATTCTTCTAAAATGGATCTTGAACGCATACGTAAGAAGTAATAATAAAAATAAGCAAGTAAATTTTTATGAATATACAATGATTATTGATTTAGGATAAAGAATTTATTCTGATTTTTAATTTTATTGTATGAATAATAGGTTAAGATTGACTATTTCATCTTTTAAATAAATGTGAGCTGAAAAAAGTGGATAAAAATATAACCTCTTTACCAGACTATCCGGCATTAAAAAAACTGGCATCTTCATTATGGCAGCAAGACAATACCTATCATGGCGCAGCGGTAATGGTTGGCGCAGGCTTTAGCAGGAGTGCGGCTACGACGGGTGACACACGAAAGAAACTACCATTATGGAGTGATTTTTCACAAACATTGAGCACTGAATTAAAATCGTGGAGCAGTGATCCGCTTCGTCTGGCGGAAGAATACTGCGCTTTTTTTGGTAAGCAGTCACTCCATGATTTGATTAAGAAGGAGGTAAACGATGTCGCTTGGTCCCCAAGCCAACTCCATCACAACCTCCTAAATTTGCCTTGGTCTGAAGTGTTAACGACTAATTGGGATACACTTCTTGAACGCGCCTCGATTGAGCTTCACAGCCGCGTATATAGCATTGTGAATAAACAAGGGGACCTCTCCAGCAGCAGATCTCCACGCATAGTAAAACTTCACGGTACAATCGATATTACTAATGAACTAATTTTTACTCAAGAAGATTATAGACGATATCCCCAATCATACGCAGCTTTCGTTAATTTCGCTCGACAGGTTTTTATCGAAAATGAGCTTTGCTTACTGGGTTTCTCTGGTGAAGACCCTAATTTTTTACAGTGGGCAGGGTGGGTAAGAGATAACCTAACCACAAATTCCCGGCGTATATACCTTGTTGGGGCACTAAATCTGAAAGGCCCAAAGCGAAAATATCTTGAATCGATCAACGTTTCGCCAATCGATCTTAGTGATCTCGTTTCAGAATTTGACGATCACGATACCAAACATCTTGAAGTAACAAAAATTTTTCTCCAATTTCTTGAGGAGAGTAAACCTGCTCCTACTTGGGAATGGCAGCCAACCTCATTACGTCCAGTAAGCATGAATGAAGATGAGCGTCGTAAAATAAAGGATCTAGCATATGGCGCGAGAATGATGGAAGAGCAACTCACATTGCTGAGTCAAGATCGGGAGACTTATCCCGGTTGGTTAATTTGCCCACTGCTTATACGTAGGGAACTTGAAGCGCAGATTAGTCACCCTTTGCCACGTCAGGAGCATTTACCTCTGATGTCAGCAAGCTCTCGGGAATCACTCTTATATGAAATAGTTTGGCGCCTTGAAAAAACATTTGAAATACCACCCCCTTGGATGGCTGAGGAGTTACTGAAGGTTTGTGATCCTACATTTCCTTGCTCGCTCGGTAAAAAGCAGCAACTTGAGATTGCGCTTTTTCTACTTAAAAGCACCAGATGGATGGCTTCTGAAGAAAGTGAAAAATTTATTAAAGCCACCCTTATGATCCTTGAGAACGGTATTAAATTCTGGCCTGAGAGTCGTAATGAGCTGATCTATTACCAAGCTCTCATTTCACGTGATGCATTTGATTATTCAGCATTAGAAAAACAGACTGATGAGATCGAGGGCATTAGCGCAATCTGGAAACTGAGAAAAGCCGCATTACTTGCCGAACTAGGTAAATTCGAGCAAGGGGAAAAGTACATTGCAGATGCACATCGTGACCTTTTAGGGCAGTATCGGCATAACCAAAACTCGATGTTTATACTCTCTCAGTTAGCATGGGCAAAGTGGTTACTCCGTGGCACAGATCCTTGGTCTGCTAAAAATGATTATGGAGATTATGAGCAAAAGAAATGTTCTCCTTGGGAACATATTGAATATATTCGTAAGCGTATTAATAAGTCAGTGGAGGAACAGAAGAAACAAAGGGCTATAGAACCTTCGTTTGAGGCCGGAATTTACAAGGATAACACAAATCGAGTGGCGATCAGTTATGAATTGCATCCACTGCCATTGCTTGAGGGGCTTTGTGCAGCCGCAGGGATTCCATTGCGCTGGAAGTTCACAGGATTATTAACGGATATAGCGGGTAGATTGACAGAAATGGAGGATTTAAGTCATCTTCAGCGGCTTACACTTGCTGTACGCACTGCTAATAGCGATGATTGTGAGGTGATAAATACCGTGTTTTCGAGGATTGGAATGGCATGCTTGCCACAACATGATGCAGATACCTTACTGAACCGATGTGCACCAGCCATTGATTTCTGGAGTGAAAAATTAATTAGAGATACGGGCTGTGATCGTGGTCATGTTTTAACCCGGTTACGTGTGTTTATTGAGGTTTTGGCTCGTATTTCCGTGCGTGCTACCCCTGAGCAGGCAATAAATCATTTTCGTCTGGCTTGTTCACTCTGTAATAATCCTGAATTTCGGCATATGTGGCTTAATGATGCGCTGAGGCATCTATTTGATTTTTCTCTTAAAAGTATTCCTGAAAGCGAGCATTACAGTGTTCTTTCTGATGCATTAGGTGTTCCACTTGCGTCTGAAATCGATATCAATAATTCGCGTGAATGGATAAACCCGATTATTCATTCACCTGGTAAGAGATTGCAAAATCCGGAAATTGATCGTCGGATAGATGCGATTATTGATCAGATTGAGTTTAACTCTCCTATAAGTGGTCCTGCGCTAGAGCGCTTGCTTCCATTAATTTCTAGTGGTTTTTTAACACAAGATGAACTGATTAAAATCCAGAAAAAAGTTTGGGGCGATAAGCTTGATATCCAAATGCTACCGATAACAGGTTTGTATCCTTACGTACTCTTAAAGATTCCATCCCCGGATCCAATTGCAGTCAAAACTCATCTCAGGGAATATCTATTCGATGTGGATAGAGAAAATCTTATTGAATTATCTCGTCTTGCTAATATTATTTATGTTGCTCTGAGTGAAGGCTCTAAAGAATTACCTAATTCGGTTCAGGCAACTGATCTTTTCAATAAGATGATGCTGTGGCGACCGCAAGTAAAAGAAAATGATATTTTGGGGTTCTCACAACAAAGTGATGAACAAATTACACGTATGGTTGGTAATGCTTTGTCCAAATCTGTGGTGCCATCTCTTCCCAAATCAGCGCTTACTGAATGTAATTTTCATAAACTATATGATTTCGGTAGAGAATACCATCTCCCTGTTGTGCTTGTTGCCCTTCCTCGCTTTATTTGTGAGGGCTCTGTTACTCCATCAATTCTTGAAAAAATAATACGTAAGGAATTACAATCGAGCGACCCAAATTCCATAGCACACGCTTCATATGCTTTGCTGGCTTGGCGAGAGCAAACACAGTTACCCATAATCGATAAACTGATCACTCGTTTAATAATGATTATCGAGTCAGGTCGGATGACTGGACTTCAAGCTTTGATATGGACAGCAAATCAAATGTACCTTAAAGATTTTTTGGATACTGACAGCATTGCATCGTTAATTGATTCATTACCCCTTATTTTTGACAACGCATCGTATAGTAATGTTATCCCTCACAGTAGAGAATCAGTTAGTGTCTCATTTGTTCGCGCCGCATGTGTAAAACTTGCGAGCGATATTTTGCATCGCAGCGATTCTCAGCATGTAGAGTTGAAACGTATAATAGATGAATCAATGGAGGACGCGTTGCCTGAAGTCAGATATGCACATATGGCAAAATAATTAATTGAGGGCAATATAATTTTTTATATTTGTGGCTGAATAAAATTGTTCAGCCTTAAGACTATTTGGATTTATTGGTTTGGAAGGGGGTGTAATTCATGGTTTGCTAATTTTTTAAAGAGTTTAATCTTCTGATCTTGGTTTTTTACAAGTTATTATATTTTGGCGATGAGTTTCCAAATGAATTTTAGAATGTAAATTTTTTCTTTAAAAAATGCAGTTGCTTGTCTTTTAACAATGGTAATGAGTGATTATATTTTGGATATGATGTTTTGTTGGGTGTAATAGTTTATTAACATTGCAGTCTATAAAGGGCGGAATATTAATCATTTGCATGTATAATAATTTATTGTTGGATTGAATGTTTGTATTTTTAATTTTTAGGGATGAGCGAAGTGGGCTTGGGACCTATAGTTTAATGGATTGACAATAAACTCTTCATAAGAGTGTGATTGGTTTTTATGATTTCAATCTGTGTTTTTATATGTTTTTTCTTCATTATCGAATCTTAAAAATTATCTTAATTCACTTTCACATAATGATGTGCATACACTAAAAAACACGATGACACACCCTGCGCCGCAGTGCTATTCACTGCAGCGCTCACCTCATCCTTACTCAGCAATCAGCGCCCTTGGTTCCAGAAACGCGCTGATACCCGCCTGACCCATTTCCCGGCCGATGCCGGAGTGGCGGAAACCGCCGAACGGCGCGCGCGGTTCGTGTGCCAGCGTGTTGATCATCACGCGGCCGGCGATCAGCTGCTCTCCCACCTGGCGTGCATGCTGTTCATCCGCACCGATCACCAGTGCCGACAGGCCGTAATCGCTGTCGTTGGCCATGGCGATGGCTTCGGCTTCATCGCGGTAGGTCAGGATGCTCAGCACCGGGCCAAAAATCTCTTCGCGCGCCAGCGGCATTTCATTGGTGACATCGCTGAACAGCGTCGGGCGGATATACCAGCCGTGGTGCAGTCCGTCCGGGCGGCCGCTGCCGCCGGTCAGCAGGCGCGCACCCTGTTGCTCGCCGAGCGCGATATAGTGCTGCACGCGCTGCCACTGTTTCTCGTTGACCATCGGTCCGATGGTGGTGCGCGCGTCAGCCGGATCGCCGGAGACCTCCGCAGCGACCGCCGCCGTCAGCGCCTGTTCGAACTCGGCCTTGCGCTGCTCCGGCACCAGAATGCGCGTGCCGGCAATACAGGCCTGGCCGCTGTTGATAAAGCCAGCCTGAACCGCCAGCCCGGCCGCCTGCGCGGCATCGGCATCCGGCAAAATCAGCGTCGGTGATTTACCGCCCAGCTCCAGCGTGACGCGTTTAAAGGTGTCAGCGGCGCTGCGCAAAATCGCTTTGCCGGTGGCGGTCGAGCCGGTGAAGGAGATTTTCGCCACCTGCGGACTGCGGCTCAGGGCTTCACCGACGCTGGCACCGCGTCCGGTGACGATATTAAACACCCCCGCAGGCAAACCGGCGGTGTGCAGCGCCCTGGTGATCACCTGGGTCTGCAACAGGCTGAACTCGCTGGGTTTGATCACGGCGGTACAGCCTGCGGCCATCGCGGTTGCCAGTTTGTGGCAGATAAAGCCCGCGTTGCTGTTCCATGGCGTGATCAGGCCGGCAACGCCGAGCGGCAGCATCTGCACCTGCGCACGGCCTGCCTGTTGTACAAACGGATAGCGTTTCAGCTCTTCAATTACCTGCAGAATTACGTCAGCCGGATAGCGGCTCATCCACTCGGAGCGTGCGGTGGGCGCGCCGTACTCCTCAAGGATCGCCGCGCGCAGCTCGCTTTCGGCACGGTTAACCGCATGGTACATCTGTTCCAGCAGGGTGATGCGCTGTGCCACCGTGGTCGCGGAGAAGGCGGGAAACGCCGCCGCGGCTGCCGCAATTGCGCGTTCAGCATCCTGCGCATTGGCCAGACGCGCTTTACCGATTACGCTGCCGTCGGCAGGTTTGATAATATCCAGCCATTCATCGCCGTCAGGAGTGACAAACTGGCCGTTGATATAGATGTGTTCAATCATGTGCATGGCTATGCTCCTTTGCATGTTGCGTGGCGGCAAAGTAGCACGCACCACCGGCGGCGATAATCCGCCTCCGCCTGCAAAGGGTATTGCGCGAAACGGAATAATTGATGAACCGGACAGGTCTGACTGAACTGGAAATTGTGCTGGCGGTCGCGCGGCGCGGCACCTTTAAAGCGGCGGCCAGCGAGCTGGAGATGTCGCCTTCGGCGGTGACCAATGCGGTTGCCGCGCTGGAGAAACGGCTGGGCGTGCGGCTCTTCAACCGCACCACGCGCAGCGTCGCGCTGACCGATGCCGGACGGCGTTTCAGCGAGAAAATTGTGCCAGCGCTGGCGATGATCCGCAGCGCGGCTGAGGAAGCCGGCAGCGATCCGGGCGATCCGGCCGGCATGCTGCGTCTCAACGTGCCGCCGGAGAGCAGTGCGCTGTGGTACGCATCGATATTGCTGCCGTTCCTGCAGCGCTATCCGCGCATTCGCGTCGATATTTACAGCCAGAAAGAGCGGGTGGATATCGTGGCCGACGGCTTCGATGCTGGCATTCGGCTGGCAGAAGATGTGCCGGGCGATATGATTGCCGTCAGGCTGACGCCGGAAATGCGCATGATTGTGGTGGCCGCGCCAGCCTACCTCGCACACGCGGGCACACCGCAGACGCCAGAGGCGCTCGATCAGCATCAAACCCTGTGTATGCGCATGGCGGACGGCAGCGTTTACCGCTGGGAGCTGAGCCAGCAGCAGCAGCGTTATCGGCTGCAGGGCGAGCCGCGTATGGCGGCCAGCGACATGAGCGCCATCCACCTGGCGGCGCTGGCGGGTCTGGGCATTGCCTGCATGACGGAACAACAGGTTGCGGCGGATGTGCAGGTGGGCCGACTGGTGCATCTGCTGCCCGGCTGGCAGGTGCCCCTCGGTGCGCTCTGCCTCTACTATCCGGGACACCGTCTGGTGCCGCCGGCGCTGCGGGCGCTCAGCGAATTTGTGCGTGAGCAGCGTGATGCTTCTGCCTCATCTGAAGCCTGATGACGTCCTTGATCAGGCGTTCAGTAACTTCAGCACCTGCTGCGGCAGCTGATTAGCCTGCGCCAGCAGGGCGCTGCTGGCCTGCTGCAGAATTTGCTGACGCGACAGGCTGGAGACTTCCGTAGCGTAATCCGCATCCTCAATACGGGAGCGCGATGCCGCAATGGCGGCGGTCGCGTTGCCCTGCAGCGTTTGCGCCGAGAGTAGCCGGTTAGCAACGGCGCCCAGGCGGGTGCGCTGACTGTCGATTTGCCCGATGGCGCGATCCAGCGTGGCAAGCGGATCGTCCGGATGTTTCAGGCGGATCTCTGAACCGGTCTCGGCCACGCGCAGCGTCGTAAAGTTGGTGGAGGCATCGGTCACTGACGACAAAGCCGCCTGGAAGTAAATCTGCACGTCACCCACGCCCTGCAGGGTTTTCAGCATCAGGTTGCCGCTGCTGTCACTGCGGACGAAGGTGGCGGTTTTATCCAGATTGCCGTTCGGCACATCCATGTAGTAATTGCCGTCGGCGTCGAGTTTCAGCACATCATTACTGCTGTTGCCATCGACATCGGTATAGCGCACATCCACATTGGCCGGATCGAGCGTGATGTAAGAGGTGCCGGTCACGCTGTTTACCGCACTGAAGCTGTTAATGCTGCTGGCGCTGGTCGCGACGATGCTCAGGGCGTTACTGGTGCCATCCGAGGTCGCGCTGACGGCGGCGTTGTAATACTGGTAGTTGCCGCCGCCGTTATCCACTTCCATTACATACTGCCCGCCGCTGCGCAGCAGACGGCCATTACTCACTGCATTGCCGCTGGCATCGCTGAAGCTAAGGCTGGCGGTGCTGGTGTCGATCGCCGGCGTGTCGGTCACCGTGGTCGGCAGGGTCGCGAAATCGCTGTCGGTTTTGGCGGCACCGCCGGTCATGCGTGCCGTTACTGCGCCGCTGCTGCCAAAGCTTAGCGTGGCCGGATACCAGCTGTTGTTCTGCTCAATATAATACTGGCCATTATCCTGCGTTAACGTGGCTGCTGGCGTGGTGCTCAGCGCGCTGCCACTGCTGTCCTGATAATTAACCGCCGGGATGGTGCGCGACGCAATGCTGCTGACGTTGCTGTACAGCGGCGCCGGATTGCTGCGGCTAATCGAGACGTTACCGGCAGCCGTGGCGGTGTCCCAGCGCGCACTGACGGCGGCCAGATAATAGACCGGCTTGCCGTCGGCGTCGCTGCTCTGCACGTACTGGCGGTTATCACCACTGCTGCGCACCAGCTGCGGTGAGCCGCTGGAGGGCACATAATTCACGGTAATCGCCGGGTTGCTGAACGCCATATTGGTGGCGAGGCCGGTGAGGGTGGTGACATTGGTCACTTTGCCGCTGATGCCGCTGATTACCAAATCCTTAAGTCCCAGCGCCTCCACGCTGAAGCCGGGTGCCGACAGGTCGAGACTGATTTTCTCGTTGTCATTAGCGCCAACCTGGAATCCCAGCTTACCGGCGCTGCCATCCAGCAGCCTGATGCCGTTAAAGCTGCTGCTGGTGTTGAGCCGGTCAATCTCTTTCAGATTGAGGTTAATCTCCGCCTGAATGGCGTCTGAGTCGCTCTGCGAATTGGTGCTGTTTAATCCCTGAACCGCCAGCTGGCGAATCCGCTGCAGGCGGTTATTGATCTCATCCAGCGCGCTTTCCGCGGTTTTGACCAGTGACAGGCCGTCACCGGTATTACGCTGCGCCACCGTCAGGCCGTTCTGCTGGCTGCTAAAACGGTTACCAATCGCCTGACCTGCCGCATCGTCACGCGCGCTGGTGATGCGCATACCCGACGATAAATGGCGGATCGCATCGCCCAGCGCCGCGCCACTTCTGGCAGATTGCTTGCTGGCGTTGAGGGCAGACAGATTGGTTTGCAGGCTGATCATTTCCGGGCTCACTGATAAATACACTGATAGCGTTATCGGCATTTACCGGCTTTCTTTAAAAAAATATTTGGCCTAAGTCATGTCAGCGAAGCGCTGATTGTTAAAATAAGCAGCATGAAATCGCGCTAAGTTGAGTTTGTGGTGCGGTAAGGATCTGTATTTTTTCGCACGACGCTAATTTATAGAGGCAGCGCTTGACGACTACTAAAAATAGCAGGTCAGCACAATGAATAAAGGATATTACTGCTTAAGCGGGACGGCGAGGGCGTAACCCATTGCAATAACAACCGCTTGGGACGCTACTGGACTTATCCGCCGGTTTCCCTGCTCTTATTCCTGGTCAGCAGCGCGCGCCGCCCTTATCAATCGCCGCGGTTGCGCTTTATCCATGCTAATCAGTCAGCGCGAAATATTGTGGCGGGGCGGGTGAGTAAATTCCGTTTTGGTCTGGAAGGCATTGACCTTATAACTGCGCCTGGTAAGAATGCGGTAAAAGTTTTGAATCAGATCGCAATTTTTGGCCTTGTGCCATTTGCAGTCCGGCTGCGATAGCCGGACTGAATTAACGCCACTTGCACCCCGCGCCGCGCAACACACATCGCGGCGTAATAAAAGTGCAGGGCATACAGCAAATATCGTTAATGTCGTGACGCTCGTTGCGAAGGCCCGTCGAAAGATGCACCTTTTCAACCGCGGTCGGCAGTTCCCGTTCTCCTGATGCGGCAAAAAATAGCTGGAGAGGTAGCGCCGATCAGGATAACGAATAAACCTCTATCTGATAAATGTTTTACCCGACAGCAACGCAATAAATACGTTGCTGTGCAGGAAGTGTTGGGGCTAACTGGCTGATAAATAACTGAACTCTGCGGAGTGCAGCGCCCCTTCTTTACGCCTGAAAATGCACCAAAGAGAACTCCAGCACGCTGGTCGCTGTAAGCCAGGGGCGGTAGCCTGCGGTTTTTACCCTTTAAATCGCCAGATAAACCTGACCTGAATATATAGCGAAATTCTTATCTGGCCCCAGCGAAAAATAGTCTTATTCCGGCGGTCATATTTTGCTGAGGAAACTCTGAAAACAGCGGTGTATTAATGTTAAGCCAGATGAAAGCATAGGCCGTTAAACGTTAAGCATTAACGGTTCAGTATCGATTTTTATTTTGTCACGGCGGGTTCAACCCCCAATAAATTATGTTTTGAGGTCATATGCAAACTCCCGTTAACGACGTGCTGATTAGCGTCATTGTGCCGGTGTATAACGCCGCAGCTTATCTGGAAAGATGCATCGACAGCCTGCTGCAGCAGGATGAGGTTCGCTTTGAGGCCATTTTTATTAATGACGGCTCCAGCGATGACTCGCTGGCGATCCTGCAGCGCTACGCCGGTTATCCGCAGTTCCACCTTATCAGCCAGGCCAACGCGGGCGTCTCGGCGGCGCGCAACCGGGGCATTCGCGCCTCGCGCGGCCGGCTGCTGTGTTTTTTAGACGCCGATGACTTCCTGCCGCCCCAGGCCTTCTCGACGTATGTGCGGCTGATGAGTGATGAAACGGCGATGGTGGTGGGCGAGTCACAACATTTCAACCCGGACGGCGCACCGCTGGATTTTCCCGCCAACCGTGAACAGGCGTACGTGCTGTCGGTATCGGCGGCGATTAACGAACTGCTCTATTACCATCCGCGCCACGGTATCTGCGACAAGGTGTTTCGCGGCGATGTCATTCGTCAGCACCGGCTGCGGTTCAACGAAGAGATCGCCAATTTCGAAGACCTGCTGTTTGTCATGAACTACCTGCATCTGCAGCAGGATCGCCAGGTAGTGATGACGCAGCGGGTGGTTTATCACTACGTCAAATCCACGCACTCCGCCACGCGTTCGGCGCTGCGGGAAAAACATTTCTCTTTTGCCCGCTCGTTCAGCGGCATGAAGGCGTTTTTATCGAGCCAGCATTATCGCTGCTATTACCACCTCTATTTAAAAGTCACGGCGTCTTACATCCACAAAGGGCTGCACAGCGACAGCCTGAGCCGCGCCTTCATTGATGAATACATCACGCTCTATCGCCGCAGTTTCCGCAGCTGGTGCACCGCCGGACCGCTACTTAATCCGTGGAGCCTGTACTTTGCGCTGTTTTTCATTAGCCCGCGCCTGGTTTCACGGCTGCGCCGGCTGGCAGAGAAATAATCGCACCGGAGGCGTTGTGAAAAACAAATTAAAAAACTCCATGTGGATGATTGCCGAAAAGCTGATTGCGGTATTCGGCCTGATCTTTGTCACCTCCTACGTGGCGAAATACGTCGGGCCCACCACCTTTGGCATTATCTCCATCGCCATGCTGGTATTTCAGTTTATTCAGACCATCGCACTGATGGGCAGCGATGTGATTTTGCTGAAACGCATCGCGCAGAATCATCATTCCGGCCTGCGCCTGATGATGGCGACCTTCCTGCTGGTACTGGTGCTGTATTGCGTGCTGTCGATTGTCGGCATGGCGATTATGGAAGAGGAGTGGAGCGCCGACGCGCTGGTCTTTATCTGCGCGGCAGCCATTGCCTGCCTGTTCTCATCCATTGACCTGGTCAATATTTACAACGAAGCGAGGCTCAACGCGCGTCTCAATGTGATTGCCAACGTCATCGGTCTGGCGATCAGCCTGACGGTGCGCTTTCTGATCTCCTATTACCAGCTGGAACCGGCCTGGCTGGCGATTCCGATTGTGCTCGCCACCTTTATTCCTTTCACCATCAAGTTAACGCTGTTTCTGCTGTATGAGCGGCGTGCACCGCTTCCGGCGCTGCGCCACGTGAAAAAGTATTCGCGCTACATGCTGGTTTCCGGCATGTCGCTGATCTTCTCTGCGATTGCCGTTGCGCTGTATACCCGCGTGAATCAAATCAGCGTCTCTTATTTTCTCGGCGTGAAAGAGGCGGGCATTTTTTCCGTGGCGCTGACGTTGTCGACCGCCTGGGTATTTTTACCCAGCGCGCTGCTGGCGTCGTTTTATCCGGCATTTTTTGCCGAGCGGAATGACCAGCAGGCGATCGTCAAAGCGCAGAAACTGCATCTGCTGGTGATTGGCGTTTCCGCTGCGGTAATTGTGGCGATCTGGCTGCTGTCGGGCTGGTTTATTCGTGACTTCTACGGTGAGCAATATCTTGATGCGGTCGCGCCGACGTTATTACTCAGCCTCGGTGCGATGTGCGCGGTGCTGAGCAGCGTCATGGATCGTTTCATCATTAAATATAACGGCTATCGCTATCTGGTGAAAAAAACCTTCGCGGTATTAGTGATTTGCGTGCTGTCGTCGCTGCTGCTGGTGCCACATTTCGGTTTAACCGGTGCCGCCATGAGCGTGGTATTAACCGAGTTTTTATCCTTCTCCCTGCTGAATTACTTTTTCCCGGCACAGCCGGTCATGCGTATTCATCTGATCTTTTTCAACCCCAGGAAACTATGGCAGCTCTTTAGCACTATCAAAACCTCAGACAGTAAAGAGAGTTTATCATGAATGAAAAAACGCTATTTAGTATTATCATTCCCGTTTATAACGCGCAAAACACTATCCGGCGTACGCTGCAAAGCGTATTAAATCAAACCTTCAGTAGCTATGAAATAATTGTTGTCAACGATGGCAGTCGCGATAACAGTGCCCGGATTTTGCAGGAGTTTGCTCACTATCCGCAGGTTACGGTGCTTAATCAAATTAACGCAGGCGTCAGTGCGGCACGCAATAGCGGGCTGCAGCAGGCCAGCGGGGAATATGTCCTGTTTCTCGATGCGGATGACTGGGTTGACGATAACTTCCTGATGAGTTTCAAACTCAATCTCAATGCCTGGCCGGCCGAATCGGTGGACTTAATGGTTGGCAATCTCAACGACAACCGTATCGGCAAAGTCTCGCAGGCGGGATTCTTCAGCCAGCAGGATATTCCTTACGTGCTGGGCGAGCTGGAGATGAGTGACAACATTGGCTATCTGCATAATAAATGTTATCGCCGCCAGATTATTGACGATCTTCATCTGCGCTTCATGGAAGGCGTCTCGATGAGTGAGGACCTGCTGTTTAACCTGAAGTTTTTCAGCTGCGTCAGTAATTTTCTCATTACCCCAGGCGCGGCTTATCATTATGAGGATGTGGCGGGATCGCTGTCGAAACGTAAAGTGCAGTACAGCGAACTGAAAGTGCGTAAACAGTCGCTTACCGATTTGTACGATTCGATTGTGGAAAAGTACGCGTCGGGTAATCTCGACCATTTTTTAAAAGCAATCTCGAAACGCGTGCTGGCACTGGATATGCAGATTGTCACCGCTATGTATCACGCCTCGTTTTCACCTGCTGATATTGCGCAGGAAATTAATCAAATCAAGCGCGGAAAATATTCTAAAGGTATTTTTACGCTGCTGAATAAAAATGAAAAACTGAAGTACATGATTATGAATTTGAATACTATCACAGCGTACTATTTCCTTTATGCCCTCTACAGAATGCGGGCGTTCTGATTTTCAATTCTCCCGGCGTTATCCTCTGGCGACGTGCTGCGTTGCCCGAGGCTAGCTGCCGGGGGAGTTTCCTCCTCAGCGCTCTGCTGCTGGCAACATCCCCGCACTTCATTCTCCCGTTCACGTCCACTTCGCGCTGTGTCTTGCACTCCAGACGCTTCTCAGGTCAAATAGCGCCCCAGGCAATCGATTGCGTGCGTGTTTCGTGCGTTATTGTTGTTTTTATCGCCATCTCGCGCATTTTTACCGCCTTTGTGATGCATGTCTTGCGTTGCGGCAATCCACGCCGGGCAAAAACGGGTAGCATAGGCGCGTTTTGTGAAGCGACCGCACGCTGCAGGCCGCCGCGAATTTTTAGCCGTCGTTCCGGCTGCATTTGAGACAATTTTGGAGAGACAGATGGATAACTCACAAACCGGTACCCTCGGTACGGTGGAGGCGGCAGCAACCGGCTGGCGCAAGAGTGATACGGTGTGGATGCTGGGCCTGTACGGCACCGCGATTGGCGCAGGGGTGCTGTTTCTGCCGATTAACGCCGGCGCGGGCGGGCTGATTCCGTTACTCATCATGGCGATTCTCGCCTTCCCGATGACCTTCTTTGCGCACCGTGCGCTGACGCGCTTTGTGCTCTCCGGCAAAAATCCCGGTGCGGATATCACGGACGTAGTGGAAGAGCATTTCGGTGTCGGCGCCGGTAAGATCATCACGCTGCTCTACTTCTTTGCCATCTACCCGATCCTGCTGATGTACAGCGTAGCGATCACCAATACCGTGGACAGCTTTATTGTGCACCAGCTCGGGCTGGTATCGCCGCCGCGTGCGCTGCTGTCGCTGATTTTGATCGCTGGCATGATGACGGTGGTGCGCTTCGGCGAGCAGATGATTGTCAAAGCGATGAGCGTGCTGGTGTTTCCGTTTGTGGCAGTGCTGATGTTGCTGGCTGCGTATCTTGTGCCGCACTGGCACGGCGCGGCGCTGGAGACCTTATCGTTTGCGCAAAGCGGCAGCGACAGCAGTATCTGGATGACGCTGTGGCTGGCGATTCCGGTGATGGTGTTCTCCTTTAATCATTCGCCGATTATCTCGTCTTTTGCCGTGGCGAAACGCGCCGAGTACGGTGCCGGCGCGGAGAAGAAGTGTTCACGCATTCTCGCCAGCGCCCATCTGATGATGGTAGTGACCGTAATGTTCTTTGTGTTCAGCTGCGTGCTGAGCCTGTCGCCCGCCGATTTACAGGCAGCAAAGGCGCAGAACATCACCATTCTCTCCTATCTGGCGAACCACTTTAACGTGCCGATGATTGCCTGGATGGGGCCGATTGTCGCCATCGTGGCCATCACCAAATCGTTCCTCGGCCACTATCTGGGCGCGCGTGAAGGCTTCAACGGCATGGTGGCGAAGTCGCTGCGCAGCCGCGGCAAAACCATCACGCCGCAGAAAATGAATCGCCTGACCACGCTGTTTATGCTGCTGACTACCTGGCTGGTTGCCACTCTGAACCCGAGCATTCTCGGCATGATTGAGACGCTGGGCGGGCCGGTGATTGCGATGATTCTGTTCCTGATGCCGATGTACGCTATTCATAAAGTCCCGGCGATGCGCCAGTACAGCGGCAAAATCAGTAACCTGTTTGTGGTGCTGGTGGGGATTCTGGCGATTTCATCCATCGCTTATTCGCTGATGAATTAACAGCAGGACGCGGTGCGCCGGACCCGATGCGCACCGCCATGACAACGCCAGCGACACTGAACGGCCCCGTCTGACGCATGCAGAACGGGGCTGTCTGTTTTAAACCGCAGCGGTTTTAAACACGCTCATCGACTGCGCCAGACGATCGGCCTGCTCCTGCAGCGCCTGAGACGCAGCGGACGCTTCCTGTACCAGCGCGGCGTTCTGCTGCGTCACCGCTTCCATCTGCGTAATGGCCTGATTGATTTCACTGATGCCGCTGCTCTGTTCGCTGCTGGCGATGGTGATTTCGCTCATGATCTCCGCCACGCTGCTTACGCTGCTGACCACGTCACCAATGGTTGAACCGGCGTGCGTTACCAGACGGCTGCCTTCATCCACCTTCGCCACCGAGTCTTCAATCAGCACTTTGATCTCTTTCGCCGCGGAGGCAGAACGCTGCGCCAGGTTACGCACTTCGGTAGCGACGACGGCAAATCCGCGACCCTGTTCACCGGCGCGCGCCGCTTCGACCGCCGCGTTGAGCGACAGGATGTTGGTCTGGAAGGCGATAGAGTCGATCACGCTGATGATGTCGACAATCTTCTTCGAGGAGAGGGCAATCGCCTCCATCTTCACAATCACCTGCTCCATCACTTCACCGCCTTCTTTGGCGACGCCGGAGGTTTTCGCCACCAGCGAGTTGGCTTCGCGCGCATTGTCGGCGTTGTGCTTCACGGTAGCGGTCATCTGCTCCATCGCGGACGCCGTCTCTTCCAGCGAGCTGGCCTGCTGTTCAGTGCGCGAAGAGAGATCGATGTTGCCGCTGGAGATCTGGTTGGACGCCACAGCGATGGTGTCGGATCCGGCGCGTACGTCGGAAACAATGGTCAGCAGGTTATCGTTCATCGCCTGCAGAGCCTGCATCAGCGCGCCGGTTTCATCTTTGCTGCGTATTTCAATGCGCGAGCTGAGATCGCCGGCAGCGACTTTGCTGGCGATGGTCACCGCTTCATTCAGCGGATGCACAATCGAACGGGTCAGCAGCCAGCCCATCACCACGGCAGCGAGAATGGCGAGCGCGGAGAACACCAGCGTGACTTCAATCGCCGTGGTGCCATCATCAATAATGCCGGCGCCTTCCTGCTGGAGCTGCGAGGACTGGGAATCAGCAAACGCCACCGCCAGGTCGAGGTAGGCATTCTGCACGGCGGTAATTTTTTTCAGTACGTAGTAGCTGGCGTCATCGGCTTTACCGGCCCGCACCAGATCCAGCACCTCATTTTTCTGCTGTTCAAACTGCTGACTGGCAGCCAGCAGGCTGGCAATTTTCTTCTTGCCCACGGCGGTAATCTGAATCGCTTCGATCTTCTTCATCGCCGCGTTGGTACGGGCGGTGGCGTCTGCCAGCTGCTGAAAGCACTGCACGTTGAACTGCGGTCGGGTGGTATCGATGACGATGCCGCGCAGGTATTTGATCTGATCGTTGACGCCATCGCGCACGTCAAAGCCGAGCCGCACTTTTACATAGCGATCTTCCACAATCGAAGTAATGCCGCTCTTGATGTTGTTGATCTTCATGATTGAGGTGATACCAATCACCACCAGTAGTGCCACCACTAAACCAAAGGCGATGCCCAGGCGGACGCCGACCTTCATATTCTTTAAGCTCAACATTGGATCTCCCCGCAATGCCAGAATGCTGTTGTATTAAAACGGAAACGCAGACGACGGGTCTGCAATATGTCAATGATGTGTAAAGGAAAGATTTTTTGCCGTTGCGACGAGACGGGTCTGGCGCCACCTGCGCAGGCGCTAAAGTTATCGGTTGCTAATGTTTTAACTTTAATTTTTTAGGGATTCGTCACAAAACGGTTAAGAGGGCTTAAGGTTGATTAATCACTGGTCGTAATTAGCTGGCGTCACGGCCTATGCCGGTGCGCAAAATTGCGCACCCGACAAAAACGCGCAGAGGCGGATGCGATATCTGCATTATCCCGTCGCACAAACCGTAGCGGCGCGATTCATCGCGCATGTCATTTCCCGCACCGCGGCGGAATGCGCAATAAACTGCCCCCTGCAAAAAACGCGCAGAGGCCCTGTAGGGTCACCATTCATGGTGACCTCAGACGATTAATAGATCAGTAAGACAGGATAAATACGCCGTTACGGTAATGCAGCGAATGACAGGCGAGCGGGCATAAAAAAGGCGCGAACATCGCGCCTGAGGGGATAATCGGGGCAAGCGCTTAGCGCTTCTTCTCCAGCACGCGATAAATCACGCTGGAAAGCTCGTTGATTTCAAACTTAGCGACGTAACCGTCAGCGCCCACTTTGCGCACGTGATCTTCGTTGGCGCTACCTGACAGCGAAGAGTGAATCACCACCGGAATCTGCCGCAGCGCGTCGTCGCGCTTGATGTTGCGCGTCAGGGTAAAGCCGTCCATCTCCGGCATTTCGAGGTCGGTCAGCACCAGCGCGATTTTGTCGTGAATCGACTCGCCGTTAGCCTGCGCTTCTTTCTGCATCTCGCTGATTTTAATCCACGCTTCAAGCCCGGTATTGTGCATGATGGCCGGAATGCCCATGCTTTTCAGCCCCTGTTCCAGCAGCTGACGCGCCACTTTGGAGTCTTCAGCAACAATCGCTACCTGGCCGGGTTTAAGGTTGAAATTCTTCGCCGTCTCTTCGCTCGGCTCAACACCACGCACCGACGGAATGATGTCATACAGAATCTGCTCGACGTCGAGCACCAGTGCCAGATTGTTGCTCTGACCGTCGGTGTCCAGACAGGCGATGCTGGTGATGTTACGGCTGCCGATGCCCGCTTCCGCCGTGTGCACCTGATTCCAGTCGAGACGCACAATGTTCTCCACCGATTCCACAGCAAATGCCTGGGTGCTGCGCGCGTATTCGGTCACCAGCAGCAGGTTGAGGCCGGTTTCCGGTTTGCAGCCAGTTACTGCCGGCAGGTCGATCACCGGAATAAACTGGCCGCGAATACTGGCCATGCCGAGCAGCGGTGAATTCATGCCGGCGGCGCGGGTAATCGTCGGCATCGGCACAATTTCACGCAGTTTAAATACGTTGATGCCGTACAGCTCAGACTTGCCTTTCAGCCGATCGGAACCCAGCCGGAACAGCAGCAGTTCGAATTTGTTAGAAAGCGCAAGGTTGGCGCGTTCATCGATCTCTTTCTGAAAATTATCCATTGTGGCCTCGGGGCAGAATCTGGGCGGAGTAAAGGGCAGGGCAATAGCGCCATGATTAACTTATCGGCAGCGGAGGAAAAAAATGAAGGGAAGGGCGATGAAAATTTAGCGTAAGGGCGATCGCCCTCACGCTCACGACAGTTACTTCAGCAGAATCGCGCGCACGCTTTTGCCTTTGATCTTGCCCTCTTTCAGCTTGATCAGCGCTTTTTTCGCCTGCGCGGCGTCGATGGCGACATACGCATGGGTCGGGGTGAGATCGATTTTACCGATCTGATCGCCGCTGAAACCGGCTTCACCGGTCAGGGCGCCCAGAATATCGCCGGGACGCATCTTGGCTTTGCGCCCACCGTCAATGCACAGCGTCATCATTGCCGCCGGCAGCGGCTGTGCGCCTTTGCCTTTCAGCGTGCTGGCCGGCTGCCAGTTGAGCTTCTGCTGCAGGTAATCTTCCAGCGCATGGGCGCGCACCATTTCGTCGGCCGCCACAAAACTGACCGCCAGCCCCTGTTCGCCGGCGCGGCCGGTACGGCCAATGCGGTGAATGTGTACTTCCGGATCCCACGCCAGCTGGAAGTTAACCACCAGCGCCAGCGATTTAATGTCGAGGCCGCGCGCGGCGACGTCGGTGGCGATCAGCACACGGATGCTGCCGTTGGCAAAGCGAATCAGCACGCGTTCGCGATCGCGCTGTTCCAGATCGCCGTGCAGCGCCAGCGCGCTGATCTGGCGATCGTTGAGCGCGGCCGCAATCTCATCACATTCCCGTTTGGTGTTACAGAACACCACGCAGGAAGCCGGTTGCTGCTGGCTGAGCAGAGCGCTGAGCAGATTGATACGCTCGCTGGCGCTGGTTTCAATAAACTGCTGCTCAATCGCTGGCAGTTCCGACTGCGCTTCGGTCGCTACTGCCAGCGCATCGCGCTGAAAGCGCTGACTCAGGCTGGCAATGGTATCGGGCCAGGTGGCGGAGAACAGCAGCGTCTGACGCGAATCCGGCGTAAAGCCAATGATGGCTTCCATATCGTCGCGGAAACCCATCTCCAGCATGCGATCGGCTTCGTCCAGCACCAGGCTCTGCAACTGACTTAAATCGAGATTGTCACGCTTGAGATGATCGAGGATGCGCCCCGGCGTGCCGACCACAATATGCGGCGCATGCACCAGCGAGTCGCGCTGCGCACTCATTGGCTGGCCGCCGCACAGCGTCAGGATCTTGATGTTGCGGGTGAAGCGCGCCAGCTGACGCAGCACGTTGCTGACCTGGTCGGCCAGTTCACGCGTCGGGCACAGCACCAGCGCCTGAGTATGAAAACGCCCGCTGTCGATGCGGTTCAGCACGCCGATACCGAAGGCGGCGGTTTTGCCGCTGCCGGTTTGCGCCTGCGCCCGCACATCGCGTCCGCTAAGGATGGCCGGCAGGGAAGCGGCCTGAATCGGCGTCATGGCGTCGAAGCCCATCTCGCGCAGGTTGTCGAGCTGGCTGGCAGGCAGTTGCGTCAGGGTAGAAAAAGCAGTCACAGGAGCATCTCAGGTAGTAGCAGGAATAGCGGCGGCCAGTCTGGCAGAAAGGCGGGCTATCGGCAACGGCAATTGCGGCAATGATCACGCGAGGAAATTAGTCAGCCGTTGCGCTTTGTCAGGTCAATGATGAGGTGCAACTATCGCAAAGTTTTAATGAATGTTCCGAATTTCACACGAGGCAGCACGAACGGTAAAAACGCTTTTTCGAGAGAAAAAATGATATTAGCCGCAGCGATACGGCATTATCGCGGCACGTTGCGGTGAATTTCAGTGATATTTCGCTTATATGTTACCTGTTATGCGGAAAATCTGAGTAAAAATCCTAACCGCTTTGCTTTATATTTAGCGCGCCATTTGGCAATTAATAATTACTTCAGAGGTCACCTCATTGAGTCACTATGTCCAGGGACAAAACGAAGACGTTCTGAAAATCGTCGGCCGCGCCGTGCTAACGCTGCATCTGCATGGAGAGACGTTATCCTCCGATAAAGTCAGCTCCATGATTGCCTGTTATGCGGAAGAAGAGCCTGTTAATGACGATGAGCACCAGCGCCTGTATGCGCTGGCGATTCAGATGTTGTCTTAAATCCAGCATTATCATCGGACTTGCCGCGCCGGTGTCACCTTCCAAAGCCTCCTGCGGGAGGCTTTTTTGTGGCCGGGTCTGGCGTGCTGGTGCTGGCTACGATGCGCCTTCAGGCGCTGAATACCGGCGTGCCGCGCTGGAACGTAGCGCGCACCGGCGCAATGCGCGCCACGGCTTCCGCCGAGCAGCTGGCGTCGACCAGCATCATACTGGCTTCATCCTGCAGCTGCGGCCACTGGCGCTCACCGCTATTGGCGAGCGGCAGAATGCCGCCGGTGGCGATATGCAGCGCGCGGCTCAGGCCAAACTCATCCGAACCGCGATACAGCTGGGCATACAGATTGGCTTTCTCCAGCATGCTGCCGGTGCCGAACGGCGACCAGTGATCGATCACGCTGTCGGTGCCGGTCATCACCGTCACGCCGGCTGCCTGCAGCTGCGGCAATGGCATCGTCAGCTTGCCAATCGGAATCGTTGACGCCACGCTCATCTGCTGTTCGGCCATGCCGGCGATAATCTCATCCAGCGCCTTACCTTCCAGCGTGGCGAGCGCGAAACCGTGGCTCAGCGTCACTTTGCCTTTCAGCTGCGGATTACGGGCGATGGTGGCGATCATGTACTGAATGGCTGCCACGCCGGCGGCGCTGGTCTCATGCAGGTGAATATCCACGCCGCGATCGTAATCCAGCGCGATGCGGAACATCGCATCAAGCGAAGCCTGCATGGCACCATCCACGTTGGTGGGATCCAGCCCACCGACATACTGCACGCCGAGCTGCATCGCCTCGCGCATCAGACCATCAACCTGCGAATGCAGCAAACCATGCTGCGGAAAGGCGACGATCTCACAGCGAAATGCCGGATGGTTGGCCAGCGCCAGCTGCAGATGTTCGAGACTTTTCAGGCCACTGACTGGATCGATGTTGCAGTGGCTGCGCGCTTCGGTGCTGCCTTTACTTTGCAGCAGGCCAATCAGCGCTTCGGCGCGCGCCTGCGAGGTTGGCAGCAGCTGGGGAATCAGCACCTGCTCGCGCGCAATCATATCCATGATGGTCTTGCCCTGCCGCGGGCGCGGTGCCTGCCATGGTCCGCCGTAGAAGGTTTTATCCAGATGGATGTGCATGTCCCGCGTGCGCGGTAACAGCAGCGCACCGCCGGCATCCCACTGCGGCAGGGCAGGCTGGCGCGCCTGGCCGGCGGCGCTAATGGCGCTGAACTTGCCTTCTTTAATGGTGATGTCGTACAGCGCGGTGCGGGTGGCGACTATCTCCGCGCCGTCGCGCTCAAATCCCTCTTCGAGGCGCACATTCAGCAGCTGATAGTGCGCCACGGCAGGCGGCGGTGTGGACGAGACCGGCGGTGTGTCGGGACGGGCGGCGCTGCTCATGCCAGCCATCATCAGGCTGCCTGCGGCAGTAAGGCGGACGCCGTGGCTGAGAAAATCACGGCGGCTGGAAGCGGTCAGAGGCATCGGAAACTCCAGGCAAAAGGAAAAAACCTAATCTGGCAAAACCGACGCCGCCGCGCTGCGATATTTCCCACTGCCTGGCAGTGGAAAAATCACTGCCACTGTAGCTGGCAGAATTGCACCAGCGCAGCGGCCAGCGCCTGTTGCAGCGCATCCTGCGGCTTACGGCAGAACAGCGCCAGCTCGAAATGGCTGATCACTGGTAAACCCTCAGCGCTGCCCAGCACGCGGTGACCGGGCAGGCGGCAGCTGGCGGGCAGCAGCGTCAGGCCGAGACCGGCGGCGCTGGCGCTGGCGAGGGCCACCAGGCTGGCGCTGCTGTAGCTGATGCGCCAGCTGCGGCCGAGCGCATCCAGCGTCTGACACATCTCTTCGCGATACAGCCCCTGCTGCGGAAACACCACCAGCGGCAGCGGCGTCTGGTCAAAGCAGGGATGTTCAGCACTGTCCAGCCACAGCAGCGGCTCGGGCCGGGCGGCCAGCGGGCGATCGCCGCCCGGCTGCTTGATCAGCATCAGATCCAGCTCTTCGCGCTGCCATGCGCGATGCAGATCGACGTACATGCCGCTCATCACGTCAAGACGCAGCTGTGGATGCTGTCGGCTGAATCCGGCCAGCAGGCTGGCGGTCGGGGCGGCAAAATCCTCCGGCACGCCAATGCGCACAATGCCGTCGCGCCACTTATCGCTCAGCACATCGTGCGCTTCGCCGTTAAGGGCGATGATGCGCCGCGCGTAGCCGAGCAATTTTTCTCCCTCTTCGGTCAGCGCCACCTGATGTGAGGTGCGCTGTAACAGCGCTTTACCCAGCATCTCTTCCAGCCGCCGCACCTGCTGACTGACCGTCGACTGCGACAGGTGCACACGCTCGGCGGCGCGGGTAAAGCTGGCGGTCTCGCACACCGCCACAAAGCTCAATAGCTGCTGCGGCGTAAACATTGGCTGACGATTCATTTATCCACTGCCCATCATGGTGTTATTTCATTTCCAAATAGTACTGTCTGCTGCGATGCTGACAACCTTTTCACTGCAGGATGGGTTATGAACCGACATGCCAATACGTTAACGCTGGCTGCACTGGTACTGGCCGGGCTGAACATGCGCCCGCTGCTGACCTCGATCAGTCCACTGCTGGGCCAGCTGCGCCACAGCCTGCATCTGTCAGGGCTGGCCGCCTCGCTGCTGCCGGCGGTGCCGATGGTGATGATGGGCGCGGTGGCGCTGTTCAGCGCCACGCTGATGCAGCGCGTGGCCTTAAAGCCCTTACTGCTGGCCGGGCTGACGCTATTGCTGCTGGCGCTGGCGGCGCGCGGCGTGATCGACAGCGGCAGCGGGCTGGTGCTCAGCGCGTTGTTTGCCGGCATCGGCGTCGGCGTGGTGCAGATGGCGATGCCGGGACTGATTCGACAGCGTTTTAGCCGGCGCAGCGCGGCGGTCACCGGGCTGTGGGCGGGCGCGCTGATGGGCGGCGGCGGACTGGGCGCGGCGCTGTCGCCGTGGCTCAGCGCGCAGCTTGGCGTACCGCTGGCGCTCAGCGGCTGGGCGCTGCCGGTGCTGCTGGCTATCCTGCTGTGGCTACTGGTGCGCGTGCCTGCCGCGCCGGATGCCGCGCAGGTAACGCTGCCGCCGCTGTGGCGTAAGCCGCGCGCCTGGTCGCTGGCGCTGAGCTTTGGCCTGGTCAACGGCGGCTATGCCACCTGTGTTGCCTGGCTGCCGGATGCGTATCACCGGCTGGGCTGGTCGGCGCAGGCCGGCGGCTCGCTGCTGGGCGTGATGATTCTGAGCCAGGTTGCCGGCGCGCTGCTGATGCCGCTGCTGGCGCGCGGTGCCGATCGCCGTCCGCAGCTGATTGTCAGTCTGCTGTGCCAGCTGGCCGGGATGAGCGGGTTTCTTTTTGCGCCACTGCTGGCGCCGTGGCTGTGGGCCGCCATCGCCGGCTTCGGTCTCGGTGCCGCGTTCCCGCTGGCGATGGTGCTGGCGCTCGATCACCTGCCGCAGCCGCAGGCAGGCGCGCGGCTGGTGGCCTTCATGCAGGGCGCAGGATTCATCATCGCCGGCTGCATGCCGTTTATTGCCGGTCAGTTACAGGTGCTCACCCACAGCTTTGCCAGCGTATGGCTGATGCAGGGCATCGTGACGCTGGGGTTGATCGGACTCAATCTGCGTTTTCATCCGCACAGCTATGCGCGCGCCTTTGGTGCGGCAGCGCGCTGATTGGTCCTACCAATGTTATAGAAATGTAGCCACATGGTCACATAACACGAAAAATCACGCCTGCCGCGTTGCTTTGGGTTAACAATGCATTAACTATCTGGAGCCATAAAGCCCGTCAGCCGCAATGTGGTCCTACCAATTGTGGTCCTGAACCGGGCAATAATCTGCGGCGCACGCCTGCTTTTGCCGATGCGCCGCATCCCTCTGGTGACCTCTGGAGAAACGGCATGCAGGTGTGGCAACAAAACTACGATCCGCTCAACAATTTGTGGCTATCCAGCCTGGTGGCGGTGATCCCGATTGTTTTTTTCTTCTTCGCGCTGATTAAGCTCAAGCTGAAGGGCTATCAGGCCGGTACGATCACCGTGGTGCTGGCGCTGCTGGTGGCGCTGTTGCTGTACGGCATGCCGGTGCCCCAGGCGCTGGCGTCGGTGGCGTATGGTTTTTTATACGGCCTGTGGCCGATTGCCTGGATCATCGTGGCGGCGGTGTTTGTCTACAAGATCTCGGTGAAAACCGGCCAGTTCGATATCATTCGCGCTTCGATTCTCTCCATCACGCCAGACCAGCGTTTGCAGATGCTGATCGTCGGCTTTTCGTTTGGCGCGTTTTTAGAGGGCGCGGCAGGCTTTGGGGCACCGGTGGCGATCACCGCCGCACTGCTGGTCGGGCTGGGCTTTAATCCGCTCTATGCCGCCGGCCTGTGCCTGATCGTCAATACCGCGCCGGTGGCATTCGGCGCGATGGGGATTCCGATCATCGTCGCCGGTCAGGTCACCGGGCTGGACAGCTTCCAGATTGGCCAGATGGCGGGACGCCAGCTGCCGTTTCTCACCCTCATCGTGCTGTTCTGGATCATGGCGATCATGGATGGCTGGCGCGGCATCAAAGAGACCTGGCCGGCGGTGATGGTGGCCGGCGGCTCGTTTGCCATCGCCCAGTACCTCAGCTCTAACTTCCTTGGCCCGGAGCTGCCGGACATCATTTCGTCGCTGGCTTCGCTGATCTGCCTGACGCTGTTTCTGCGCCGCTGGCAGCCGGTACGCATCTTCCGCTTTAAAGAGCCCGCGCCAGAGACTGCGCCCTCAGGGACACAACGCTATACGCTGGCGCAGATTGTGCGTGCCTGGATGCCGTTCCTGTTCCTTACCGCGACCGTTACGCTGTGGAGTATTCCGCCGTTTAAAGCGCTGTTCGCCAAAGGCGGCGCGCTGTATGACTGGGTGTTTAGCGTACCGGTGCCGCTGCTGCACGAGCTGGTGGCACGCATGCCGCCGGTGGTGAGCGCAGCAACGCCGTATGCGGCGCTGTTCAAATTTGACGTGGTCTCCGCCACCGGCACTGCGATTCTGCTGGCGGCGGTGATTTCGGTGATTTTCCTGCGCATGAAGCCGGCGGCGGCGCTGCGCACCTTTGGCGAAACCCTGAAGGAACTGGCGCTGCCGATCTACTCCATCGGCATGGTGCTGGCCTTTGCGTTCATCTCAAACTACTCCGGGCTATCGGCCACGCTGGCCCTGGCGCTGGCGCACACCGGCCAGGCCTTCACCTTCTTCTCGCCGTTCCTCGGCTGGCTGGGCGTCTTTCTGACCGGCTCCGATACCTCTTCCAACGCGCTGTTCGCCGCGCTGCAGGCGACCACCGCGCAGCAGATTGGTGTGTCGGATGTGCTGCTGGTGGCCGCCAATACCACCGGTGGTGTCACCGGTAAAATGATTTCGCCGCAGTCGATCGCCATCGCCTGCGCCGCCGTGGGGCTGGTGGGGCGCGAGTCCGATCTGTTCCGGTTTACCGTTAAACACAGCCTGATTTTTACCTGTATGGTCGGCGTGATCACCACGCTGCAGGCGTATGTCTTTACCTGGATGATTCCATGACTGAACCCACACCGCGGCTGGCGGATACGCTGCGCGCGCGTCTTAGCGCCTGGATTGAAGAGCATCAGCTGAAACCTGGCATGCGTTTACCCTCGGAGCGTGCGCTGGCCGCCCGCTTCGGCGCGTCGCGCTCGTCGGTGCGTGAGGCCATCCAGCAGCTGATCAGCAGTGGCGTGCTGATCAGTAAACGCGGCGGCGGCACCTGGCTGTGCGAGCCGCAGGGGCCGTGGTCAGAACAGCGCATCGTCGAGCCGATTCGTCAGCTGCTGGCCGCCGATCCTGACTACCGCTGGGATATTCTTGAGGCGCGCCACGCGATTGAGGCCAGCACCGCCTGGCACGCCGCGCAGCGCGCCACCGAGGCGGATAAAGAGCGGCTGCGCTATGCCTTTGACGCGCTGATACAAATGAACGACTGCGACGATCCCGAACTGGCCGCGCAGGCGGATCTGCGCTTCCACCTCGCCATTGCCGAAGCCTCGCATAATCTGGTGCTGCTGCAGACCATGCGCGGATTTTTCGATCTGCTGCAATCCTCCGTGCTGCACAGCCGCCAGCGTATGTACACCCAGCCGGTGATTTTCAACCAGCTCAACGCCCAGCATCAGGCGATGTTCGATGCGGTGATGGCGGGCGACGCCGACGCGGCGCGCCAGGCGGCGATGGATCACCTCGGCTTTGTTCACACCACCATGAAAACGCTGCATGAAGACGAAGCGCGCCAGGCCCGCATCACGCGGCTACCGGGCGCGACGCAGGTTACCCGTAAGGAAGACAACTGATGATTATTTCTGCTGCCAGTGACTATCGCGCCGCGGCGCAACGTATCCTGCCGCCATTCCTGTTTCACTATCTGGACGGCGGGGCCTACGCAGAACATACCCTGAAGCGCAACGTGGCCGATCTCTCTGACGTGGCGCTGCGTCAGCGTGTGCTGAAAAACATGGCTGAGCTGAGTCTGGAAACACGGCTGTTCAATGAAACGCTGTCGATGCCGGTGGCGCTGGCGCCGGTCGGCCTGTGCGGCATGTACGCGCGACGCGGTGAAGTGCAGGCGGCGCGTGCGGCAGCCAATTGCGGCATTCCGTTTACCCTGTCGACCGTGTCGCTGTGCCCGATAGAAGAGGTGGCACCGGCGATTAACCGCCCGATGTGGTTTCAGCTGTATGTGCTGCGCGATCGCGGCTTTATGCGCAACGCGCTGGAGCGGGCCAAAGCGGCAGGCTGCTCGACGCTGGTGTTCACCGTCGATATGCCGACGCCGGGCGCGCGCTACCGCGATGCGCACTCCGGCATGAGCGGCCCGCATGCCGCGCTGCGCCGTTACTGGCAGGCGGTCACTCATCCGCAGTGGGCGTGGGACGTCGGGCTGCACGGGCGTCCGCACGATCTCGGCAATATCTCCACGTACCTCGGTAACCCTACCGGACTGGAAGATTATATCGGCTGGCTGGCGAAAAATTTCGACCCGTCGATCTCGTGGCAGGATCTGGAGTGGATTCGCGAATTCTGGGAAGGGCCGATGGTGATCAAAGGCATTCTCGACCCGGAAGATGCGCGCGATGCGGTGCGTTTTGGCGCCGATGGCATCGTGGTCTCCAACCACGGCGGACGTCAGCTGGATGGCGTGCTGTCGTCGGCGCGCGCGCTGCCGGCCATCGCCGACGCGGTAAAGGGCGACATCACCATTCTGGCCGACAGCGGCATTCGTAACGGGCTGGATGTGGTGCGCATGATTGCGCTGGGGGCTGACAGCGTGCTGCTGGGACGCGCGTTTATCTATGCGCTGGCGACGCACGGCCAGCGCGGCGTGGAGAATCTGTTGAGCCTGGTTGAGAAAGAGATGAGGGTGGCGATGACGCTGACCGGCGCGAAAACCATTGCGGACATCACCCAGGATTCGCTGGTGCAGGCGAATGCGCTGCTGAGCGAAGCCGGACTCAGCCCGGCGCGCCCGCACGCGGTGCGCTAAGCCAGGCAAAGCGCCGGCTCTTGTCTATACTGAATAGCTGTCTGACTAACAGGAGGAATGACATGACCATTCATAAGAAAGGATCGGCCCATTGGGAAGGCGACATCAAAGGCAAAGGCACGGTTAGCACTGAAAGCGGCGTGCTCAGCAACCAGCCATACGGTTTTAACACCCGTTTTGAAGGCGAGAAGGGCACCAATCCGGAAGAGCTGATTGGCGCGGCACACGCCGCCTGCTTCTCCATGGCGCTGTCGCTGATGCTGGGCCAGGCCGGTCATCCACCGAAAAGCATCGACACCACCGCCGATGTTTCACTGGACAAAAAGGGCGACGGCTTCGCCATCACCAAAATTGCCCTTAACAGCACCATTGCGCTGCCGGGCATCGATGATGCCAAATTTGATGAAATCATTCAGAAAGCCAAAGCCGGCTGCCCGGTGTCTCAGGTGCTGAATGCCGAAATCACCCTCGACTATACGCTGAATAATTAATCGCCCTCACGGGTGACCAGCGGTAGACTATGCGATGCGCCTGCGGGCGCATCGTTGCTTTCTGCTGTCTGGAGGAAACGTGGCAAAAAAACTGGCTGCGACAAAACACTGGAAGATGATTGTGGTGTTGCTGTGCATCTGCGGCGCGCTGATGCTGATTCGCTGGGCGGCGATGATATGGGGCTAAAGGATTGGGTATGCCGCCACAAGCTCGGGGTGCTGGTGATGATTATTCTGGTGCTGGAACTGGTGCACTACCTGCTGACGGCCTCGTGGCTGCCGTGGCAGTTCTGACGCCTCAGGCATATTCGCCGTCATGCTCATGCTGGCGCAGATTGCGCACGCTGCTGCGCGCAATGCGGTAGGCCTTGCGCGGATCGCCCGCGACAAATTCAAAGGTGGGCGAATAGTAAAACGGCAGCCAGCCGCCGAAGCCGCTCTCCCACTCCCAGCGCACCGGACAGGGCCAGAGAATGCCGTCATACAAAATGTAATAAACCCAGCGTCCGTTGGGACGACGGGGGCGAGTTTTTTTCATGGGATTCACAACTGTAATAGTGTAAAGCAGCTTATATTTTGAACGCTGCGGGCCCAGGTTGCAATGCCGTCTGGCTGTTTTTTATGCAATTGATGACGCACTGGCACCGAATTAACGGTGCACTTCCCCACAAAGCAGCACCACGTTCGGCCGGACTTTATGGATGCGATCGGCCATCTGTTCGCAGGCCACTTTCGTGGGGTAAATCCGCTCCGACACCGGCAGGGCATCACAGGCATCGTGGCCGCAGGCGCTCACTAACAAGACAAAACCAATCAACATAACCGACTCCTTCTGCACCATTCCCGTGGTACGGAATGCGTGGCTGTGTGTTCCTTTTTTTGATCCAGTATAGCTAAACGCCTCAGGCGTCAATGAACAGCCTGAGCGGCTTTTTTGTCCGAACAGAATGATGATAACCAGCGCCGCGCCCATTAGCAGCACAATCTGGGCTAAACTGTGCGGCACTGACAACAATAAGGAGTGATATCTGATGTCTCATGAAATTGCCCATCCGGCCAGCAGCCCAAAACAGGCCGCCCTGCAACTGGTCATCGAACTGGTGCGCGCCGGTAAACTGAGCCCGCTACACGGCGATGCTTCCAATATGATCTCCATCTACGAACAGTTCAAGGCACACTTCGAAGCCGACAAGCAAAAAGATTCCGCCATCTCCTGACGTTCTGCCCCGGTGGCGCGCTGTGTCTGGCCGCGCCACTGTTCCCTGACTTTCACATAATCTCTTCCGTTTATTATTGCATCCCGATTAAATTTGCAGCGCGCTTTTTGATATTTCTCACAGATCCGTAACGCAAATCTGAAACCGGTTGCAGAAAATCTTTAGCGCGGGTATTCGTTAATTAAACCCCACACTGAGGATTGAATGATGCCAAAGATTCTACTCTGCTGCGCCGCCGGAATGTCCACCAGCATGGTGGTGCAGAAAATGGAGAAGGCCGCCAAAGAGAAGGGCGTCGAGGTTGAGATAAAAGCCGTTGGCATTGAAGAGTTTAACGATCAGATCGCGAACTTTGACTGTTGCCTGCTCGGGCCGCAGATT
Source organism: Pantoea sp. SGAir0418 (assembly GCF_043529865.1). Lineage (NCBI taxonomy): Bacteria > Pseudomonadati > Pseudomonadota > Gammaproteobacteria > Enterobacterales > Erwiniaceae > Pantoea > Pantoea sp. SGAir0418. The sequence goes on along the minus strand of NZ_CP027911.1, from coordinate 3,070,136 downwards.
AAATACAAACTGGCGGACTTCCAGCCGCTGGCGCAGCAGCTAAATAAGCCTATCACTGTGATTAATAGCATGGATTACGGCATGATGAATGGCGCGAAAATATTAGATGATTCGCTAAAGCTGATTCACGCCTGACGATTATTCCGAAAATAAAATAATTGTTTACGCCTGTGCGCTATTGCACAGGCTTATTCTGTTGTTGCCTGATGCAAGGAGCTCGCCGATGAGCAGCATAAGCGAATCGTTATTTGGTGTGATTGAAAACCGCATCAGCCCGCTGGCCGGACGCCTCTCCAGCCAGCGCCATGTGATTGCCATCCGCGATGGATTTATCGCCTCGATGCCGTTTCTGATTGTGGGCTCGTTTATGCTGCTGTTTGCCCATCCGCCGTTCTCAGCTGACAGTTCATGGGCGTTTGCCCAGTGGTGGCTCGGTATGGTGCGCGCGCATGAAGCGCAAATCATGATGCCGTATAACATGACCATGGGCATCATGGCGCTGTATATCGCCAGCGCCATCGCCTATAACCTGGCGAACAGCTACAAGATGAACGGCTTTATGGCGGCCAGCCTGGCGCTGATGGCGTTTCTGGTGGTGGCCGCGCCGCAGAGCAACGGCACGCTGCCGGTTGGCTCACTCGGCGGCGAGGGCATTTTCACCGCGATTCTGGTGGCGCTGTTCGCCACTGAGCTGATGCACTTCCTGCAAAAGCACAACATCGGCTTTAAGCTGCCGGAGCAGGTGCCGCCCAAAATTCGTCAGTCGTTCGATCTGCTGATCCCGATCATCGCCATCTTCATCACGCTGTTTCCGCTCAGCCTGTGGGTGCAGGCGCAGTTTGGCCTGCTGCTGCCGCAGGCGATCATGGCGCTATTCGCACCGATTATCTCCGCCTCGGATTCGTTACCGGCGGTGCTGGTGGCGGTGCTGCTGTGCCACATGCTGTGGTTCGCCGGCATTCACGGTGCGGTGATTGTCGGCGGCATTCTGCAGGCGTTCTGGCTGACTAACCTCGGTCTCAACCAGCAGGCGCTTAACGCCGGTGAGCCGATCACGCACGTGTTTATCGAGCCGTTCTGGCAGTTTTTCATCGTTATTGGCGGCTCCGGTTCCACCATGGGGCTGGTGCTGCTCTACCTGCGCAGCCGCTCGGCGCATCTGCGCTCGATTGGCAAGCTGAGCATTGTGCCCAGCATGTTCAACATCAACGAGCCGGTCATCTTCGGTTCGCCGGTGGTGATGAATCCGATTCTGTTCATTCCGTTTATCTGCGCGCCGTTAGTCAACGCCACGCTCGCCTGGACAGCCACCAAAACCCATCTGATTAACCACGTGGTGTCGCTGGCCCCCTGGACCACGCCGGCACCGATCGGGGCGGCCTGGTCGACCGGCTGGGACTGGCGCGTCATCGTGCTGATTGCCGTGCTGGTAACCATCGCCACGCTGATTTACTACCCGTTTTTCAAAATTTATGAGCGGCAACTGCTGCAGCAGGAGCTTGAGCAGGCCGCCGCAGCGCAACCGGTTAAGGAGGCATGATGGAAATTGATGAGAGCACGGTCATGGAACTGATTATTCAGGCGGGAGAAGCGCGCTCCTGCTCGATGGAAGCGCTGCGCGCGGCGCGGCGCAAAGAGTGGCCACGCGCCGATGCGTTGCTGAGCGAAGCCAGCGAGGCGGCCAGAGCCGCGCACCGTATCCAGACCGAATTGATTGGTGCCGACGAAGGCTGCGGCAAAATTCCGGTCAATCTGATCATGGTGCATGCGCAGGATCACCTGATGAACGCCATGCTGTGCCGTGAACTGGCGGAAGAGATCATCCAGCTGCGGCGCGAGCTGGCTGCAGACTAACAAGGAGGCAGTATGCAACATCCTAACCCCGGTGCGTTTCCGCACGGCTTTCTGTGGGGCGCTTCAACCTCGGCGTATCAGGTCGAGGGCGCCTGGAATGAAGACGGCAAAGGGCCGTCGGTGATCGATAAAGGCCATTTTCCTGAGGGGATGACGGATTTCACCGTCACCAGCGATCACTATCATCGCTTCCGGGAAGATATCGCGCTGCTGGCGGAGCTTGGCCTGAAAACCTATCGATTCTCCATCGCCTGGAGCCGCATCTATCCGCAGGGTGACGGCGAGCTGAATCCGGCGGGCATTGCGTTTTATCAGCAGCTGATTGATGAAATTTGCCGCCACGGCATTGAGCCGCTGGTCACGCTCTATCACTTCGACCTGCCGTGGGCGCTGCAGCAGGATGGCGGCTGGTCAAACCGACGCACCGTGGCCGCCTTTGAGCGCTTCGCCATCACCTGCTTCGAGCACTATGGTGACCGGGTGAAATACTGGCTGACCATCAATGAACAAAACATGATGATCCTCAAAGGCGAGGTGATTGGCACGCTGCCGGCCGGCACGGTGGATGCGCAGAAGACGCTGTATCAGCAGAACCACCATATGATGCTGGCGCAGGCCAAAGCGATGATTGCCTGTCACCAGCGCTTGCCGCAGGCCAAAATTGGCCCGGCACCGAACATCTCCTGTATCTATGCCGCCAGCGCCAGACCGGAAGATGTGCTGGCCGCCGATAACTTTTCAGCGATCCGCAACTGGCTCTACCTCGACCTGGCGGTGCACGGCCATTACAACAACGTGGTGTGGGCGTTTCTGCAGCAGCGCGGCTGGCTGCCGCACATTGAGCCGGAGGATATGGCGACCATCGCCGCCGGCCAGCCGGACTTTATCGCCTTCAACTATTATGCATCGGCCACCGTCAGTGCTGACATGCCTGAGGTCGCGCGTGGTGAGCTGAACAGCAAGCAGCAGGCCGACCAGCAGATGGCCGGCATCGACAAATCGGTGTACGTCGGCTGCAACAATCCGCATCTGCAGCAGAATCAGTTTGGCTGGTATATCGATCCGGTCGGTTTCCGCATTACCGCGCGGGAGATCTACGCGCGCTATCGCCTGCCGCTGATTGTCACAGAAAACGGTCTCGGTGCGTTCGACACGCTGGAGGCGGGCAACAAAGTGTATGACGACTATCGCATTGCCTATCTGCGTGAGCATATCACTCAGCTGCGGCTGGCAATTGCCGATGGCGTCGAGCTGTTTGGCTACTGTCCGTGGTCGGCCATCGATCTGGTCAGCACCCACCAGGGCATCAGCAAACGTTACGGCTTTATCTACGTTAACCGTGATGAACACGATCTGCGCGATCTGGCGCGTTATCGCAAGAAGAGCTTTTTCTGGTATCAGCAGTTGATCCGCAATAACGGTGCACAGCCTGATGCGGAGGTGGAATACTAACGCGCGGCGCGGCGGCATCCCGGCTGGGTCGCCGCCGCGCCAGCAGCGTGATTAGCGGTGTTGTCCCGCCATCAGCACATATTTTACCTGCACATACTCTTCAATACCGTAATGGCCGCCCTCGCGGCCGTAGCCGGAGTGCTTGATACCGCCAAACGGCACTGACGCCGTTCCGACCGAGCCGGAATTGAGGATCACCATGCCGGCTTCCAGTTTTTTCGACAGGCGGAAAGCGCGGCCAACGTCCCGCGTCCACGCATAGGCCACCAGACCGTATTCGGTATCGTTAGCGCAGCGAATCACCTGCTCTTCATCACTGAAACGGTACAGAGCAAATACCGGTCCGAAAATCTCGGTGTTGTGCACGGCAAACGAGGCGTCCAGATCGCACAGGATGGTCGGCTCATAGAACAGCCCGCCCTTCGCGTGTGGCTTACCGCCGAGGCGCAGCGTCGCCCCCTGTGCTACCGCATCATCCACCAGTGCGGTGACTTTATCGAGCGCCATGCGGTTAATCAGCGGGCCAACCACAAATTCCTGCTGCATACCCTGATCGACACGGATCTCACTGACTGTTTTCACCAGTTGCTGCACAAAGGCATCGTAAATCGCGTCATGCACAAAGATGCGGTTAGGCGAAATACACACCTGGCCGGAGTTACGCAGTTTGGCGCTGACCAGCCCGGCCACGCTCTCTTCCAGCGGGCTGTCGGCGAACACGATAAACGGCGCGTTGCCGCCCAGCTCCATGGTCATCTTTTTCAGCGTGGCCCCGCACTGCTGCGCCAGCAGTTTGCCGACGCGGGTAGATCCCGTGAAGGAGATTTTGTGGATGCGCGTATCGCTGGTAAAAGCTTCGCCGATGGCTTGCGGATCGCCGGTCACCATCTCAAACACGCCAGCGGGAATACCGGCCTGACGTGCATACTCCAGCAGTTTATACGCAGTAAGCGGCGTTTCTTCTGCCGGTTTGATGATCATGGTGCAGCCTGCGGCCAGCGCGGTAGCAATTTTGCGGGTGATCATCATAAACGGGAAGTTCCACGGCGTGATGGCCGCGGTCGGGCCGACCGGCTCTTTTACCACCAGCACGGAGGCGTTAGCATCGTGCGACGGCAGGGTATCACCGTTGACGCGTTTGGCCTCTTCCGCATACCACTCAATGAAGCCGAGACCGTATTCAATTTCGCCCAGCGCTTCGCTCAGGCATTTGCCATTCTCCCTGACCATCAGTTCAGCAAACAGGTGCTTATCGGCGCGGACCAGATCGTACCAGCCACGCAGCAGGTCGCTGCGCTGTTTCGCGCTTTTTGCCGCCCATGCCGGAAACGCGGCACAGGTGCGATCGATAGCGGCCGCGACCTCGTCGTGGCGCATGAACGGTGCTTCGCCGACGAGGCTGCCGTCGGCAGGATTGGTGACTTTAATCATTCCAGTGTGCTCCAGTGTCAGAATCAATGTGACAACCTGGCAGTCAGCATTATCGGGCTGGCTGCCGCTGTGCAGAAATGATGCGCGTCTGGCCTTTTCGCCACAATCGATTAAAATTGCTCCATCATTGAGAAAAACTGAACGGTTAACTGATGCGTGATTTGCCACCCCTGAATGCCTTGCTGGCGTTTGAGTATGTCGCCCGTAGCGGCAGCGTGCGGGCAGCGGCTGATGGCCTGTCGGTGACGCCAGGCGCGGTGAGTCGTCAGATTCGTCTGCTGGAAGAGTACTTCGGCACGGCGCTGTTTCAGCGTCAGGGGCGCGGGCTGGTACTGACGCTGCCCGGCAATGCCTATTTTCTGCAAATCAGCCAGCACCTCGACGGTATTCGCCAGGCGAGCGCCACGCTGCAGCGCAATGCCGGCCGCACGGTCATCCGGCTGCACTCCTTCACCACCTTCGCCACCCGCTGGCTGATTCCGCGGCTGGCACAGTTTCAGCTGGCGCATCCGGCGATTGACGTGCGCCTGACGACCGCGTCGGAATGGGACGATACGGTGGATTGCGACGCGGCGATTCGGCTTGGTGACGGTACGTGGCCGCAGCAGCACGCCACGCCGCTGGTGAAAAACGTGCTGGTGCCGGTGTGCCGTCCGACGGCTGACCGGCGCGCCAGCATGCATCTGGCCGGGCTGGCGCAGCATACCCTGCTGCTGGTGCGCGGACGTCCTGATGACTGGCAGCGCTGGTGCGAAGCATTTGGCGTGGAAATGGACGCGCTGCCGCACCGGCGGCAGATGGAAAGTTCGGCGCTGGCCTATCAGGCCGCCATTGAAGGGCAGGGGATTGCGCTGGCGCAGCGCGTGCTGGTGGAAGCGGAGCTGAAGGCAGGCACGCTAATCGCCATGGAGGATTACCAGCTGGACTGTGGCCGGCACACCTATTACCTGGTGCGCCCGCAGGAGAGCGTTAAGGCTGCTACGCTACAGCAGCTGGAGCAGTGGCTGGTCACGCAGGATGCTGGCGAGGCGTTATGAGCGGCGAAATGGTCCATCTGCCACGGAAGCGCGCTCAATCAGCCGTCCGCTGAAGGGCGGCAGGGGCGCAATCGCTTCGCCCTCCAGCATCGCCACCAGCTGCGCCAGCGTGTGCTGAATCATCTCCGCCACCGGCACGTGAACCGTCGTGAGCGGCGGCAGGAAAAATTCGGCCATGCGAATATCATCAAAGCCCATCAGCGATACATCCTGCGGCAGCCGTTTGCCCGCCGCATTCAGCGCCAGCGCGGCACCAATCGCCATATCGTCATTGCTGGCCATCAGCGCACTGAAGGGTACGCCGGCACTCAGCAACTGGCGTGCCGCCGCCTGACCGCTCTCCGGCGTCCACGCGCCCGGCAGTACGCGCGCCGCTTCATACGGCAGCTGATGGTCGGCCAGCGCCTGCTGATAGCCAGCCAGACGCGCGGCGGCGGTGGGCGATCCCGCCAGTCCGGTGATAAACGCGATATCATGGTGACCGCGCGCAATCAGGTAGTTCACCGCATCACGGGTATTTTGCTGGTGCGAAGCCCAGACGCAGTTCGCCGCGTGCTGCGTCAGACGGCGGTTAACCACCATGATCGGGATATCGTGCTGGTCGATGATCGCTTCCAGCGCGGCGGTGTCGAGAAAACGCGGGTAGATAATGATGGCGTCGCAGCGCAGATCGAGCAGAAACTCGATTGCCGCGCGCTCATCGTCAGCGCTGGTTTTGCCATCGGCGAGGATCAGCTGGCGGCCATAGTTATTGGTCAGCGTGGCCGTCTGGTACAGCAGCTCGCTGAAATAGGGGCCGTTAAACAGCGAATGGGTGACGATCAGGCCGATATTCTGCGATTTTTGCGTCGCCAGACTGCGCGCCAGCAGATTCGGGCGGTAGCCGGTTTCCTCTATCGCCTGAAACACTTTTTGCTGCGTGGATTTGCTGACATAGCGGTTGCCCGCCAGCACGCGCGACACGGTGGCTTTAGAAACGCCCGCTTTGCGGGCCACATCCAGCATAGTAATCATCAGCGCTTCGACCATCATTCCTGCAGGCTAAAAAGCGATAGTACCTGAAAATGCAGGGAAATTAATGGCATCGTTAGCAAACAGTGAGGGGGATCAGGCGTAGAACCAGGCGGGCAGGATGGCGATCAGGTTATTCAGCGTATGCAGAAAAATCGGCAACGCCAGGCTGTTGCTGCGCAGACGCGCGTAGCACAGCAGCAGCGAGAACAGCGTCAGCGCAACGATGGTTTCCCAGTGCACGTACTGCGTGTGCAACGCGGCGAACAGCAGCGATGTGAGCAACATGCAGGCAAAACGGCTTTTGGGCGCCCACAGCAAAAACGCCTGCAGCAGAAAGCCGCGGAACAGCACCTCTTCAAACACCGGCGCCAGCAGCACGGCGGTGAGCAGCAGAATCAGCATTGAGCTGCGTCCCTGCTGGCTCTGTTCAATCAGCCAGCCTTCCGGCTGCAGGAACTGCGTCTGCGCCACCATCAGCACAAACAGCGCGCCGATGAACAGCAGTGCCTGGCCGGGACGCAGAAAGCCCAGAGGAATGTCGCTGCGGCGCTGGCAGTAGAAACGGTACAGGGGATAGATCACGGCAAATTCAAACAGGCACAGCACCGGCACCAGCAAGCCGTTATTGCGCAGCGTCCCGTAATTGGGAAACAGCGTAATCAGCATGGTCACGAGGTAATAAACCACAAAGCTACCCACGTAAAACAGGGTCAACGTAACTTTGTCGGATTGGGTGTCCATAGGCGACTCAGCGGGCAGAGGAAGACGCATAGTAGCAACGGCGATCGGTGCTGTCGAGGTGCGTTTGCGGAGATTTTCGCCGGTTCAGATACGTCACAATCGCGGCGCTAACTGACCGCCTCATCGCAGGCGATGCGCGGCATGATGGCTTGCGCTTTCATCTGGCGAGCAGGCGGAGAGGGAACCGAATCACTTATCTGGCGCGGAGGATGCCGCTGGCACCGTTTGGTGCACAACGGCAGAGAGAAAATTAACGAGGCTTAACGCACCCGGACGGCCACGAAGGTCATCACGATGGCGAAGCCGATAAAAATAGCCAGTTCCATCATTATCTCCTCAGAAAAGTCTTAGATAATTGTAGCGTCTGGCCGGGTGATTTTTAGACACAGCGTGCGATTAATCCGAAAATGTGAGCAGAAAATCGCGCCTTTTGTCACGCAATGCGACCAGTCTGCTGGAAAAATTTTCGCATCGGCGGCACGCTTTGTTACTCTCAGGAACCCGCTTGTTCATTATCCAGGAGGAGAAAATTGTGAACCATTATGGAAAAGCGCTGCTGCTGACGGCGATGCTCGCCTTAACGGCCTGTCAGTCAGCCAGTAAAACTGACAGCAGTCACGCCATCAGCCACGATCCGGAAACCGACCAGTGCGGTGCCTCGCAGTATCAGAATTACCTCGGTCAGCCGCTGAGCGCGCTTGATACCCAGCGCTTTGCCGTACCGGTGCGCGCTATTCCGTGGAACGGTGCCGCCACCATGGACTTCAATCTGCGCCGCCTGAATTTCCTCGGCGATCAGAACGGGAAAATTTCCCGGGTTTACTGCGGGTAACACCAAACGGACACGGCATTGTCATCGGGCTGTCACGGCGGCGGGCGAGGATAACTGCGCATTACGGAGATTTCCTCGTCACTCTCGAATATGCAATGCTCGTCTTGTTTCTTCCCGCTACGGCGGGAATTTTTTTCGCTATAACCTGCCTGCTGCGCCATATTGTCCCTGACATAGCGCGCGATGAATCGCGGCACTGCGACGCCAGGCGTACAGGCAGCAATAACAGACTGACCTTACAGGAGTGACGATGAAATACCTGACCCGAACGCTGTGTTTGACGCTGCTGCTCAGCCCGCTGGCGCAGGCCTCAAGCGAGGCGGCATGGCAGCAACACGATAAAAACCTGCAGCAGGCGTGTGTGCAGGCCAGCGGTCTGAAAGCGGTGAAAGTGGTGGGCAAGCCGATCATGTACGACGACAGCGTTGGCTACGATGCGCTGTTGCTCGAAGGCCGCTATCCGCAAAAGCACATGAAAAATCAGCTGGGGCGGGAACTGTGCCTGTATCAGCGTCAGAGCGGTAAAGCAGTGGTCAGCGAAGCCGACCAGCTGCGGGTGGTGAAATAATCTCCGGGGCTGCTATTTTTGCGGCCCTGCTTCTAACAGCTGCGCCAGCAGGTTGCGGTAACTCTGCAGGCGCTGTTCATCGCCTTCCACTTCCAGCCGGGTAATCACGCGGGCAATCACCGCTTTATTGGTGGCGGGCTGGCCATCATCCATCAGCTCGCGCATGATGGCGGCCAGCAAATCGCTCTCGTGCGGCGCGTGCCAGGCGGGGCTGTTGAAATAGTCGGTAATCGCCCGACTGGCGCTGTCATGGTGCGTTCTCATAGCCGACCTCCGCAGAGACAACGAAGCCTGCCACCCACGACGGGCAGCAACTGAAAACCTGAATTAAGCATGCGGACTGTCCAGGACGGGCAGCGCCTCGCCAGTGATGACTGGTGATTTTTTAAACATAGATGCGGTGTGGAATATTGTCAGTAACGAATCGTCATATTTTTTCACGTTTCCCGTCTCTCGCGATGCGCTTATCGGGCCTTAGGCCAGGTAACCGCACATAAAGACACTACAAAAGTGAGGCATTGCCCTATTTGCTGTGAGCAGAATCACGCCCGGCAGCGAAAAACTGCGTTTTCATCCTCATGCCATGTTTTGCCGTCCGGCAATGTTACGAGGTTGTTAGACTGAACCCTCGTTTCATTTTTTCTGACATCTGCGCTCATGCTACGCTCCATCGAATCCTGGAAGATCAATCTGATATCCGTCTGGTTTGGCTGCTTTTTTACCGGCCTGGCCATTAGTCAGATCATTCCTTTCCTGCCGCTTTACGTGGAAGAGCTGGGTATCCGTGGCGGCAACGCGCTCAGTATCTGGTCAGGCCTGACCTTCAGTGTCACCTTTATTGTTTCTGCCGCCGTGGCGCCGCTGTGGGGCAGCCTTGCCGATCGCAAAGGGCGCAAGCTGATGCTGCTGCGTGCTTCGTTTGGCATGGGCGCGGTAATTCTGCTGCAGGCGTTTGTCACTCAGGCGTGGCAGCTGTTGCTGCTGCGCGCGCTGATGGGACTGACTTCCGGATATATTCCCAACGCCATGGCGCTGGTGGCCGCGCAGGTGCCGCGTGAGCGCAGCGGCTGGGCGCTGAGCTGCGTGTCGACCGGACAAATTGGCGGCGTGATCCTCGGGCCGATGATTGGCGGTCTGCTGGCTGACTGGCTGGGCCTGCGCATGGTGTTTATCGTTACCGCGGTACTGCTGATGGTCAGCTTTCTGGTGACGCTGTTTCTGATTAAGGAGACCGGCTACACGCCGGTGAGCAAGCAGGACAAACTGAGCGGGCGTGAGGTGATGCGCAGCCTCGATAATCCACGCCTGATGTTCTGCCTGTTCGTCACCACCATGGTGATTCAGATGTGTAACGGCTCGGTGAATCCTATCCTGACGCTGTTCGTGCGTGAGCTGGCGCCGGATGCGCAGAATATCGCGTTTCTCAGTGGTGTGATTGCCGCGCTGCCCGGCGTGTCGGCACTCATCGCCGCACCGCGTCTCGGCAAACTCGGCGATCGCATCGGTACCCAGCGTATTTTGCTGGCGACCATGATCGCCTCGCTGCTGCTGCTGATTGCCATGTCGTTTGTCACCAGCGCCACGCAGCTGGGCGTCCTGCGCTTTCTGCTCGGCTTTGCCGATGGCGCGATGATGCCGGCGGTGCAAACCCTGCTGGTGCGTCATTCACGCGATAACGTCACCGGCCGTATTTTTGGTTATAACCAGTCGTTCATGTACCTCGGTAACGTCGCCGGACCGCTGCTGGGCGCAGCGGTCTCAGCCGCCACCGGTTACCGCTGGGTATTCTTCGCTACTGCGGTCGTCGTCCTGCTCAATGTGCTGTTGCTGCAGCGCTTCTATCGCCGGCCAAAAACCGAGCTGAAACCCCTTAGCCCGGCGGCCGCTACTAAACCGGCTGACGCAGCGTCAGCGCATAGTGCCAGCGCCGCTGAGAAAGCAAAAACTCCGGGCTGACGCTCGGGCTCCACGAATCGTCGCCGCCGACGCCCATATGGAAGCCGTCGAGATGCAGCCAGCAGCCGGGTTCGTCCTGCAGCAAATGGCGGTGTGAGGTGGCGCGCAGCTGCTCAAGGCTGTGGCGGCTGAGCGAGAAGGCGAAGTCGCCGCTGATCTGCCAGCTGCCGCTATCCAGCTGGCGCGTGCCGCAGCGCAAGCCATTCTCACCCGGAAAGACGTAGCCGGTGCTGAGCGCCGCCAGCGGCAGCTGCCAGCGTGAAAACTGCGCCGCCAGCTGGCGATCCGGATAGTTTTCATGAGGCCCCAGTCCCAGCCAGCTCACCTGGTGCGGGACCTGAGCCAGCTGGCAGCGCAGGCCGATGCGCGCGGGCGGCGGCAGACCGGCGGCCTGTTGTACATCGACGTTGATAGTCAGTTCGCCATCGCCACTGATGCCATAACGCTTATGGCTGGTAAACAGATGCTGACCCTCACCCAGTACGCGATGCCAGGTTTCAATCTGCACGCCGTGCTGCAGGCTGTCGACCTGCATCGCCAGCAGCTCTGTTTGCAGCCGATCATAGCCCGCGCGTTTCCAGCGCTCGACCCAGGCGTTAGGGTCGATATTGGCAGCTTCGCTGGTGCCGATATCATTATCGATCGGTGCGCGAATAAAGCACTCCTCCAGCGGTGTCAGCATGGTTTCACGATCGTTCACCCACCATTGCAGCAGCGCGCCGCTGCGGCGACAGAAGTGCCAGCGCTGCGTGGGCAGCACCACCGCCACCAGATTGTGATTGGTTTCCAGCTGGGGCGCGCAGGCGCTGAGCGGCGGCAACGTAACCGGCAGCGCGGCCGGCAGCGCCCACTGATCCCAGGCCACGCGATGATCCGCCTCAGACCAGGGCGTGGCGGCGATCTGATGCACCGCGAGGTTGAGCCACGCTTCACCCTGCAGCGCTTCAGGCGCGGGCACGGTAAAGGTGTGGCTGCCTTCGGCATCGAGATCCAGCACCCACTCACCGCGCGCGAGGGTTACACCGTCCTGCTCAATCCACCAGCGCAGCCGTTCGTTGTCGCTGCGGCGGAATAAATATTCGCTGGTGACGGTCACGCGATACGCATCGCCGGGATCGCGCATAAACTGGAAAAACTGCTGGGCGCGCTGTGCTTCAAACAGCGCCGGATGCGGCGTGCGATCGGCAAACACCAGCCCGTTCATGCAGAACTGGCGATCGTTGGGCGTGTCACCGAAATCGCCGCCGTACGCCTGCCACGGCTGGCCGTGTTCGTCATAGCGCGTCATGCTTTGATCGACCCAGTCCCAGACGAAGCCACCCTGCAGCCGCGGAAACTGGCGAAATGCCTGCCAGTATTTGGCAAAGCCGCCAAAGCTGTTTCCCATCGCATGGGCGTATTCGCACAGGATCAGCGGACGCGCTTCATCCGGCAGGCTGATCCATTTTTTCAGTGACCACTTCGGCACCGCCGGGGAGGGCTGGTCCTGATCGACGCGCGCATACATCGGGCACAGAATATCGGTGGCCGCCGTGTTGGCACCGCCGCCCTCATACTGTACCGGGCGCGTGCTATCGCTGCTTTTCACCCAGCGGTACAGCGCATCGTGCGTGCTGCCGTGGCCGGACTCATTGCCCAGCGACCAGATAATGATGCAGGCATGATTACGATCGCGCTGCACCATGCGCGTTACGCGTTCGCTATAGGCGGCAAACCAGCGCGGGTCGTCGGAGAGGCGGTTCATCGGCTGCATGCCGTGCGTTTCGATATTGGCTTCGTCAACCACGTACAGGCCGTACTCATCGCACAGCCGATACCACAGCGGATGGTTAGGATAGTGAGCGCAGCGCACCGCGTTAAAGTTGTGGCGCTTCATCAGTTCAATGTCCTGACGCATGCTGGCTTCATCCACCACCTGACCGCGCTCGGGATGGTGCTCATGACGATTAACACCGCGTATCAGCAGCGGCTTGCCGTTGAGGCACAGCTGGCCGTGCTCAATGCTGACGCGTCGGAAACCCACATCATAAGCTTCGGCTTCGATCACCTCGCCGGCATCATCAAGCAGCGTGACGACCGCGCGGTAGAGATGAGGCGTTTCGGCGCTCCACAACAGCGGTTGCAGCACCGGCAACACCAGCAGGGTACGTTCCGGATAGTGGCCACGTTCATCAATGATGGCGCTGCCCGGCGGCTGTTCGTGCTGCGCAATACAGTCGCCGTTGCGCCATAGCGTGACGCGCACCCGACACAGACTGAGCGGGCGCGCGCCGGCATGGATTTTGACACTCACCCGTAAATCACCGCGCAGATATTCCGGGCTAAGCGCGGTTTCGATCTGCACATCGCTCAGGCGGATGTCCGGTTTGTGCAGCAGCGTCACGTCGCGGAAAATGCCGCTCATGCGCCACATATCCTGATCTTCCAGATAGCTGCCGTCGCTCCAGCGCAGCACCATGACCGCCAGACGGTTGTTTCCCGGCTGCAGCGCGTGGCTGAGATCAAATTCGGCGGGTAAGCGGCTATCCTGCGAATAGCCCATCCACTGTCCGTTGCACCACAAATAAAAGGCCGAGCTGACACCATCGAAGATGATGCGCGTCTGCCCCTGGCTTAACCAGCCGTCATCAACTTTAAATGTGAGCGAGTAACATCCGGTGGGGTTCTCGCGTGGCACCAAAGGGGGATTGACCGGAATGGGATACTGCACGTTGGTATAAATGGGCGCGTCGTAGCCGTGCAACTGCCAGTTGGCAGGCACCGGCAGCGTTGCGGCGTCCGGTAAGTCCTGTAGCAGCCAGCTGTGCGGCACCGCTTCCGGCGCGCTAAAATAGCTGAAGGCCCACTGACCACTCAGCCGCTGCTGCGCAGGTGAGGGATGGCCATCGCGCGCGCTGACTTCATCGCGCCAGCTGGCAAACGGTGGATGCGCGTCCAGGCGATGCAGGCTGGTGATAACCGGGTTTTCCCAGTCACGGCGCGCCAGCACTTCACTCAGAGAAACAGCCGCTAAGGTCATAGTGAGATCTCATTAATTGTATTGCGCTCACATTGCGTGAAATAGCGATAGCTGTAAAGACGCAGCGCGCAATTTTGTTACTGCGCGCACAGCGAGCAGCACTGACGTTTGCGGCACAGCGTTCGCTGTAACTTAAGCTGATGGATTGATCGGTCTGTGAGGCTTTTTTAGCGGTTTCTTGCCACTAAAACGTTAAGCGTGGTGAGCAGGCATGAATAGCGCCGGGTTGCGGAGCATTCTGTATTGTCGTGTTAACCGCCGCTTCATACACTCAGCGCAATTTCAGCAACCTGAGGTCAATATGATCCGTATCGTTAAGCTCGCTGCCGTTGTGGCGCTGGTGTCCGCGTTAAGCGGTTGTCTTTTTCCGCCGCCGGGCGGCGGAGGAGGAGGTTGGGGTGGTCCTGGCGGTGGCGGTCCCGGCCATGGGTATCAGGGGCCGCGTTAATTTAGCGCCAGTGCATAATTAATGCAGCGATGCGAAACGTTTTATCTGCGGCGTATTTTGTCAGTGAAACGTTTCGCCGTTATATATTGAATTTCAGCCACTTTTTTTACGCTTCGGCTAACCATTATTTTTCCTCTGGCCGGCAAAAATTCTTGTTGTTTTAATCCTGCCAATGCTAATTTTTGTTTTCCCATTCTGACTGAGTCCATCGCATGAAAAACCTGATTGCGGAACTCCTGCTTAAGCTGGCAGAAAAAGAAGAAGAGTCTAAAGAATTAGTGGTCCAGGTTGAGGCGCTGGAAATCGTGCTCACCGCCATGCTGCGCAGACTGGATGCCGCCCAGGTTAGCGACATCGCGGCGGGTATTGATCGCGCGATGCCGCCCGCCGCTTCCGTGCAGGAAAATCCGGACGCGCTGATGCTGCGCAATTACGTCGAAAAGTTACTCAACCACCCGCGCGAATAATCCCGCCGTACGCGCATAGATTTTTTTCCGCTTTGCTTATTCCGTGCCATGCTTAACAGGCAATAATCACACGGAGAAACCGGCAATGAAATCGTGTCTTGTGGCAATAATGGCAGCAGGCCTGCTGCTGGCTGGCGGTGCGGGCGCGGCGGATAAAACCGCGCAGCAGGAAAAAATGACGCTGTGTAATCAGCATGCAGGCGCGCAAAATCTGAAAGGCGATGCGCGTAAAAGCTTTATGAGCGAATGCCTGAAGAAAGACAGCAAAATGGGCAATATGACGCCGCAGCAGATGAAAATGAAAAGCTGTAATAGCGAAGCAGGAGAGAAAAAACTCAGCGGCGATGCGCGTAAAACCTTTATGAGCAGCTGTCTGAAGAAGAGTGCTTAAACCTCTGGCGGCCTGCGGGCCGCTTTTTTGTGTCCGCACTCGCAGGGTTAACGCGCGAGGTATTTTTTCTGTCATAAACGGCACGCGTTGCCAAAACTTTACAAAATCCTTACATAAAATTCCATTTCTCCCCATCCAGTCTCTCTGACGCTTAACCGTGGCCAGAGCGGCTTTACGTGCAACATAAGGAACCTGTTGTATGGTCGCTGCGATCATTATTGGTGTATTTATTATTAGTGTGCTTTACGCCCACTCACGCGGCGTGGAAAAGCAAAAGTTTTCCCGTCAGTTATTTGATCACTCCACTTTTATGGCGCCGATCAATATGTTTATGACCGGGCTGTCGCGACTGCCGGCTAAACAGCCCTATTTTCCGGTTGAGGATTTTCCTGAACTGCGTCAGCTGACCGATAACTGGCAGGTGATTCGCGATGAAGCCATTCGCCTGCAGGATCACATTAAAGCGGCGCAGACGCATAACGATGCCGGATTTAATACCTTCTTCAGGCGTGGCTGGAAGCGTTTCTATTTAAAATGGTATAGCGATGCACATCCGTCAGCGCGCGAACTCTGTCCGGTAACCACCGAACTGGTGAGCAACATTCCCGGCGTTAAAGCGGCCATGTTTGCTGAACTGCCGCCGGGCAGCCATCTGGGCAAACACCGCGATCCTTATGCCGGTTCGGTGCGCTATCACCTCGGCCTGCAAACGCCGAACGACGATCGCTGCTTTATTGAAGTGGATCGTCAGCGCCACAGCTGGCGCGACGGTCAGGCGGTGATCTTCGACGAAACTTACGTGCACTGGGCGCAGAATGAAAGCGAGCAGACGCGTATCATCCTGTTTTGCGATATCGAGCGGCCAATGAAATGGCGCTGGGCGCAGGCGGTCAATCACTGGGTGGGCTCGACGTTAATGTCAGCAGCGGCGTCGCCCAACGACGAAAACGATCGTACCGGCTTCCTCAACCGCATCTTCAAATACGTTTATGCGCTGCGCGATGCCGGTCAGAACCTGAAGAAACGTAATCGCCGGTTGTATTACTGGGTCAAACATGGACTGATTGTGGCGATTTTCGCGCTGATCATCGTGCCCAGCGTGTTCTTCTGATCCTTTCGTGTCGCTTAAAACGGCGGTTTAACAGTCAGTTAACCGCCGTTTCGCTTTGTTTCTCCTGCTAAATCCTCACGCTTTGCCACACTTACTCTTTGTAAGGAATTGTTGTATCAGACGAATAACCCCGAAGGAGGCGAACCGTGAGCTATCAATCTGTCGTGGAACTCAAGGCGCTGGCGCAGCGTAAACCCACTAAAGTGACCGTCGGTGAAACGGATATGGTGCTGATTCGCGACGGCGACCGCGTGCAGGCGCTGCAGGCAAAATGTCCGCACGCGGGCGCCCCGCTGGAGCAGGGCGCAGTGTGCGGCGACAAACTGGTGTGTCCGTGGCATAAGGCGGTGTTTGAGCTGCGCGATGGCAAAATGTGCGAGCCGCTGGCGCTGGCCAATCTCAAACGTTATCCGGTGCGCATTGAACAGGGGCAGGTGCTGATAAATCCGCAGGCGATGTCGCCGGCCAGTGCGCCGGTAGCCCAGGGTGAAGCGCCGGTATGCGTGATTCTCGGCTCTGGCGCGGCGGGCAGTGCCGCGATCTGGACGCTGCGCGATGAAGGCTTTAGCGGCCGGATTGTGCGTATTGAGCGTGAAAGCGACGCCCCTTACGATCGCACCACGCTGAGTAAATTTGTCCCCTCCGGCAAGATGGCCATCGACGAGGTACCAAAGCTGCTGAAACAGGATGTGCTGGGCCCGGTGGTGTGGCTGCAGGGGGAGGTGGTGCAGCTGAAGGCGCAGGAGCAGACGCTGGTGCTGAAAGACGGGCAGCAGGTGAAGTTTGACCAGTTGCTGATCGCGACCGGCGGCGTGCCGCAGCCGCTTGATATCCCGGGCAAGGATCTGGATGGCGTGCACCTGCTGCGTTCACTGCGCCAGGCCGACGCGCTGATTTCTCAGGTGGATGAGGCGCAGCAGCTGGTGATTATCGGCAACAGTTTTATCGGTATGGAAGTGGCCGGTGCGCTGCGAAACCGCGACATTGATGTCACGGTGGTGGCGCGTCATCCGCTGCCGTTTGCCAGCCAGTTCGGCGAAGAGATTGGCCGTCATTTTTATGAGCTGCACCGCAGCAACGGCGTGAAATTTGTCGAGGGTGAACCGGAAGCGCTGACCGGCGAAGGCGCAGTGAGTGGCGTGCGGCTCAAAGGTGGCAAAACCGTGCCAGCCAGCCAGGTGCTGTTTGCCACCGGCATTGTGCCGGCCACCCATTTTATTCACGACCTGCCTTTACAGAAGGATGGCAGCCTGCTGGCCGACAGTCAGCTGCGGGTCAGTGAAAACATCTGGGTCGCGGGGGATATTGCCAGCTATCTCACGCCGCGTGGCGTGCAGCGCATTGAGCACTATCGCGTGGCGCATCAGCAGGGGCGCATTGCCGCGCTGAATATGCTGGGCAAACGCATCATGTACGATCGCGTGCCGTTCTTCTGGACTGCGCATTACGGCACCCGCTATGAGTATCTGGGGCATGCAGAGGAGTGGGATGATTATCGCCTGCTGGGATCGCTGCAGGACAAACGCTTTATCGCTTTTTACTGCCAGCAGGGCATGATTGCGGCAGTGTGTTCAGCCGGCATGTATACGCTCACCGCCGCGCTGGTGCACGAGATGCAGCAGCCAATGACGCTGGAACAAGGCCTGGCGCTGTTTGAAGCTTATCAGGGTTAAGGTTCAATTCCGCACCCAACAGTCCCCTCTCCCGCCTGTGTACAGTCCGGGGACATGGCAGACAGGTGTTCGGGGACATAGTGAACACTTTTTAACATCCTTTACCCATGGTGATCGACTTTTTCTTCAGGTCGATCACCCCCACTTTTGTGCTGTACCACCACACCTCGTAATAACCGTCTTCCCCCGTCTCCTTCAGCCCGACACGCTCTCCCCTGAACGCCTTGCCCGCCTTCAGGCTGAGTCCTTTTACGCTCAGCTTCCCGCTGATATCCACCTTCCTGACCATCACGCCCTCGTCGTATTCCGGTGGCGCTACGCGCCCGCTGTACTGCCGCGATGAGGGCTGATAGCGCGACGCCGGCACCGCCATCTCCAGCGCCTCATGCGGGCGCTCGAGGTTGTAGACCGTCCGCCAGTGGTCGAAGGCGCGCTGCAGCTCACCGCTGTCCGCGAACCACTTCCCCTGCAGCACTTCCGCCTTCAGGCTGCGGTGAAAGCGCTCCAGCTTGCCCTGCGTCTGCGGATGATACGGCCGCGAGTGCCCCACCCGGATGCCGTGGCGCATCAGCCACAGCTCCACTGCCGTCCAGGTGCCGGTGGTGTCGCCCCACGGCGAGCCGTTGTCCATCGTCATCCGGTCCGGCAGGCCGTAGCGCTCAAAGACGCTGACCAGCTGCTCCTGTACAGTCTCACGCCGTTCGTCGGCGCAGTGCACCAGGCACAGCGAGAACCGGGAGTGGTCGTCCAGCAGGGTAAGCGGGTGGCAGCGGCCGCCGCCAAAGGGAAAGTGGCCCTTAAAATCCATCTGCCAGAGCCGGTTCGGGGCCGTATGCTCAAACCGGCCGGTGGCCGGGACGCCCGGCGCTGCGCCCGGCAGCAGGCCGTGGCGGGCCATCAGGTTGTGGACGGTGCTGAAGGCCGGCATGCGGTGCCCGCGGTCTTCGAGCCAGCGCTTAATCTTGCGGGCCCCCCAGTGCTGATGAAGTTCATGCGCCATACGCAGCAGCTCAGTGATATCGTCAGATGAGCGGCTGGGTGAGTGACGGGGCGCGCGGGAGCGGTCCTGAAGGCCGGACGGTCCTTCCTCATCCCAGCGGCGAAGCCACTTGTAGCCGGTGGCGGGAGATATGCCGTAGCGGCGGCACAGCTCGCGGATGTTCGCCCCGTCTTGCGAGGCGAACAGAACAAACTCAGTACGTAATGACATGGTATCTCTCGCATCCCAGGGCATAAGCGACTCCATAAACGGGTTCTTATGCCTTAGTTGTAAGTGTCTACCATGTCCCCGAACAAGTGTTCACGATGTCCCCGGACTGTACACCTGCGGGAGAGGGTTAGGGTGAGGGAAAACCCGCACCATCACTGCTTACTCAGCGCCTCGGACTTCGCCATGCACTGTTGCATCGCGCCCATCACCGCAGCGCGGAAGCCTTTCTCTTCCAGCACCTTCACCGCTTCAATGGTGGTGCCGCCCGGTGAGCACACCATATCTTTCAGTTCGCCAGGATGTTTGCCGGTCTCCAGCACCATCTGGGCAGAACCTTTTACCGCCTGCGCCGCAAACTGATAAGCCTGCGCCCGCGGCATACCGCCCAGCACGGCGGCATCAGCCATCGCTTCGATAAACATAAACACGTAAGCCGGTGCCGAGCCGCTGACACCCACCACGGCATGAATCAGATACTCGTTTACCACCGCCGCTTTGCCGAAGCTCTCAAAAATGGTCACCACCTCGTCCACTTCCTGCGGTTCCACCAGTACGTTCGGCGTAATAGAGGTCATGCCTTCGTTAACCAGCGACGGCGTATTCGGCATCACGCGGATGATTTTACGATCGTGACCGAGTACCGCCGCCAGCGAATCCAGCGTCACACCTGCGGCAATCGACACCACCAGCGCATCTTTCTTCAGCTGGCCGGCCAGATCCTTGAGCACTTTGAGAATCACGTTGGGTTTCACCGCGCCAAACAGAATGTCCACTTCACGTGCCAGACTCTCGACGCTTTCTGCCGCCGTCACGCCATACTGCTGCGCCATCGCCTGGTTGGTGTCGGGTTTTCGATCGTGCACCCAGATATTGGCCGGGGCGATCTGCCCGCTGTTTACCAGGCCGCTGATGATGGCTTTCGCCATATTGCCGCAGCCGACAAACCCGATTTTCTTCTCCAGCATCGCTTTATCCTTTACGTGGTTCGGTTTTCTCAGTGGGTTAGCTTACGTCAGCGGCGGTGAATAACAAGTCGCGCACAAATAACATTTGCCATTCGCGGCCAGCGCGGCAAGATCGCAGGCATTGCCCGTTAATAAGGATTAAACATGTCGATTTGGGTGGATGCCGATGCGTGTCCCAATGTCATCAAAGAGGTGCTGTATCGCGCCGCTGAGCGCACCAAAGTCACCGTGACCTTCGTTGCTAACCAGCCGCTGCGCGTACCGCCGTCGCCGTTTCTGAAAACGCTGCAGGTAGCGGCCGGCTTTGATGTGGCCGATAACGAGATTGTGAAACGCGTGCAGCCGGGCGAGCTGGTGATTACCGGCGATATTCCGCTGGCAGCAGAAGTGCTGGAGAAAGGGGCGGCAGCGCTGAATCCGCGCGGGGAGCGTTACAGCAGCGATACCATTCGCCAGCGTCTGACCATGCGCGATTTTATGGAAACGATGCGCGCCAGCGGCATTCAGAGCGGCGGCCCGTCGGCATTAAGCCCACGTGACCGCCAGCAGTTTGCTAACGAACTGGATAAATGGTTACGTCAGCGTTAATCAGACGAAGCTGTCGTCGTCGTCAAAATCACCGCCGCTGCCGAAATCGTTGAAATCATTGTTATCGGCAAAGCTGTTGTTGTCCCAGCCTGAATTGTCATTCAGGAAGGCATTGTTGCTGTCATTGCCGTTGAAGGTGTCCAGATTATCATCCACCTGCGGCAGCGCCGGTTCGTTGATGATATTGACGATCTCTTCCGGCTGCGAATGGTGGAACAGGCTGGTGAGCATGTCCGCCATCACCACACCGCCGGCCACGCCGACAGCCGTTTGCAGTGCGCCACCCAGGAAGCCGGTACCGCGCGCCGGTGCAGCATACTGCTGCTGAGGCGGTGCGGCATATTGTGGCTGTTGCGGTGCGCTGTTCCATGCCGGCTGTTGCGGCTGCGCCGGGCGTGAACCGCCGCCAAACAGGCTCGACAGGAAACCGCCGCTGCTTTGCTGCGGGGCCTGCTGCTGCGCCTGCGCCAGACGGCTCTCCAGCTCCGATACCTGCGCGTTGAGCTTTTTCATCGCCGCTTCCTGAATCAGGATCGCCTGCGCCATGTAGTAGGGCGCACCGGGCTGGCTCTGTAAATGCTGATTGATTAACTGTTCGGCACCGGCATCACGCGGGCCGCTCTGGCTTTCTGCCTGTTTCAGACGGCTGAACAGGCTTTCAATAAGTTGTTGTTCCTGGCTCTGCATGGTGAACCTCCGGTTAGGCATAGCGTGTTGTTCTTCAGGCGACCAACAGGACGTCCGTTGCCTGAACTATAAAGCGTATATGCGGGCTGCGTGACAGAAAGTAAATCAGCGGCCTGGTAAGCAAATGTTGCCCCGCGCTTACAAATCGCCTGATGCACGAAATGCGCATCGTTTTCCCGTTAAAAATCAAAATATTGTCGCTGGCTATCGCTGAAATACGCGTAATTCGTGCTTCGCGGCTGGCTGATAAAATAAAATCCAGGTATCATGCGACGCATTATTGACCTGATGACGTTGCCCGCGCGGCAGACTACGGCGGAGGATGAGCCCGGATGTCATTACCCATCTATCTGATCGGCGCACGCGGTTGCGGTAAAACCACCATTGGCCAGGCGCTGTCGCAAGCGCTGGGCTATGCCTTTCGTGACACCGACCACCACCTGCAGCTCACCACACAGCGCAGCGTGGCAGAGATTGTGGCGACGGAAGGCTGGGACAGCTTTCGCGCGCGTGAAAGTGAATCGCTGCGGGCGGTTACCGCACCTGCCAGCGTAATCGCCACCGGCGGCGGCATGGTGCTGGCTGATGTCAATCGCCACTTCATGCGTGAGCACGGCCAGGTCATCTGGCTCAACGCGCCCTCGGGCGTGCTGGCCGATCGGCTGGAGCGCCAGCCAGAAGCGGCACAGCGTCCGACCCTGACCGGCCGGCCTATCGCGGAAGAGATGGAAGATATCCTGCGTGAACGCGCGCAGCTCTATCGTCAGGCCGCGCACCATGAAGTCAACGCGATGCAGGCACCGGAGCAGGTGGTGGAACATATTCTGCAATCGCTGTCTCTCGCCCGCGCCAGCTAACTGCCTAAGAATTCTCCCTCTTTTTTACAGCGATCCTCGATTGTCTATACTGAATAGCAGGCAGAGGATCACCGCTGTCTGTGTGGAAACCTGACATAAGAGGGAAAACGATGCCAACCAGACCACCCTATCCGCGAGAAGCGCGCATTGTTGCCGTTGAAAAAGGGCAGGCGGGCAATACCGTCACCTGGTATGAATTACGGGCCGACCATCCACGTCCGGATACCTTAATTAGCGAACATAAATCGGAAGCGGAAGCGCAGGATGCCAAAGACCGCTATGAAGATGTGGAAAAAGAATAATCCCGGCGGGCAGGGATGCCCGCTTTAGCTTAATTACGTCCGGTCGCTAAATAGATTTTTTATTTTCCCTGATGCGCTAATTACGGCGATAAAAGCTGCCGTCTTTTCTGTTTAATCGCTATCCTGCCTGATAACGTCTTTTTATTTTGCCTTTAGCCCTTATTTTCTGCTGCCTTAAATAGACTGCGTTTTGTCCGGTGCAAAATTTGCGCTTGACCGATAAACCGTCGCGTTTTAATTTCGGGTTATCGATACAGGAACTCAGTTCCATATAGTGAAACCAGCGCCATGACCACACTCGAAAATGCCGCCGCCGTGCTTAAGCTGTTTCAGCGCTTTGGCGTGGCGCAGGGCCATCCCGGCCTGACCTTTACCGAGGTGGTGGAGGCGCTGGGGCTGCCGAAAAGTACCATGTCGCGCCTGCTGGCGACCATGGAAAGCGAAGGTTTACTGGAGCGCGATCCCGACAGCCGCTGTTTTCAGATTGGCCGCGTGCTGTTGTCCGTTGCCGGGCACTATCTTTCGACACCGCTGATTGACAGCGCATCGGCGCCGATGGCGCGCCTGGCGGCCAGCAGCGGCTGCATGGGCTATATCTCGGTGCTGGACGGTGACGATGTGCTGGTGATGCGCATGTACCACGGTCGCTTCTTTACCCAGCTGGTGACGCCGCCTGGTACACGGGTGTCGGTTACCGGCACGTCGACCGGCCGCGTGCTGTTAGCGCAGCTGAGTGATGACGAGGTGCGCGCGCGCTTCAGCGATAACTGGCAAACCGCGTCGATCAATTCACCGCTGAATATCGATGCGCTGTGCAAAGAGCTGGCGCTGATTCGTCAGCAGGGCTGGGCACTGGCACGCAATGAAACGCTGCCTGGCATTAGCTCGCTTGCCGTAGCGGTAACCAATAAACACCGCGGTGAAAGTGCCGCACTGTGTCTCTCATTTCTTTCGCAGGAAGCGGCCCCGGGTTATCCGGAAGCGCTGCTCAGCGAATTGCGCGCAACGGCTGCACTGATGGCCGAAAAATACGGCGCAGCGTCCTGAATAAAACAGGACAACCCTAATTTGATTTCAAGGCGTAATACTTCGCGCCACACCGGGGAAATAGCAGGTCTTCGGACCTGCTTATTTCAATAATCAGGGAACGATGAATAAAACGTTGAGGTTCCGCGTGTCGGGCACAATGTCATTGCGCGTTTTCTACAGGGTGAAAATACGGGGATAATATGCGTCTGGATAATCCAATAAAAAATATTGGCGTGGGCCTGATGCTGGTTCTGCTGTCAGTTGCAGGGGCCATCATTGGGGTACAGCTGATCACAACTATTGGGGTAACACCCAATACTTCTATTATCGGCGCGCTATTTGCCATGCTGCTGGCGCGCATTCCACTGCAGTGGTTTCGCCGCTACCGTTCGGTTGAAGTGCAAAACCTTGCACAGACCGCTATCTCTTCCGCCACCTTCGGCGCTGCCAATAGCCTGCTGATGCCGATTGCCGTGCCGTGGGCGCTGGGTGAGCCGCAGCTGGTGCTGCCGCTGTTTGTCGGCGTCAGCGCGGCAATGCTGCTGGATGCGTGGCTGCTGTATCGTCTGTTTGATACGCGCGTGTTTCCGGCCAGCAATGCATGGCCACCGGGCGTGGCAGCGGCAGAAGCGATTAAAGCCGGTGATAAAGGCGGTCGGCAGGCGTGGCTGCTGGTGGCCGGAATCGTGGGCGGCGTCGCGGGCTCGATGCTGAAAATCCCGATGTCCGCCTTTGGTACGGCATTCATTGGCAATATCTGGGCGCTGACCATGCTCGGCATCGGCTTCCTGCTGCGTGCCTATGCGCAACCGGTTGCTGGTATCGATATTAACGCGCTGTACATTCCGCACGGCGTAATGGTCGGAGCCGGTCTGGTGGCGCTGATTCAGGTGGTGCAGGTGATTCGCAGTCGCCGTCACGACAACCTCAACGTCAGCCGCAGCGACAACGAAGTCAAACGCGCGCTCGGCCTGGGGACTGTCGGCTATATCGTGATCTCGGCACTGCTGGCGCTGGGCGGCGGGCTGTGGAGCGAAATGGGCCTGCCGATGCTGCTGCTGTTTATTATCTATGCGGCCTTTGCCGCCTTCGTGCATGAGCTGATTGTCGGCATCGCCGCCATGCACTCGGGCTGGTTCCCGGCCTTCGCGGTGGCGTTGATCACCCTGATCCTCGGCATCCTGCTCGGCTTCCCGCCGCTGGCGCTGTGCCTGCTGTGCGGCTTCACCGCGGCCACCGGTCCGGCCTTCGCTGATATGGGCTATGACCTGAAGGCCGGCTTTATTCTGCGCGGCAACGGGGCCGATGTGCAGCAGGAGCTGTGGGGCCGCCGCATCCAGCTGATCGCCGCGATGATCGCTTTCGTCATCGCAATTCCGGTGGTGTGGTATGCGCATAACCTGTTCTTTGTCGACAACCTGCTGCCGCCGGTGGCGCGCGTTTACGCCAAAACCATTCAGGCCGGCGCGGAGCCGGGCATTGCCGGCAGCCTGCTGATGTGGGCGATTCCGGGAGCGATTATTCAGCTGATCGGCGGGCCTAAACGCCAGCTCGGCGTGCTGTTAGCCACCGGTCTGTTAATCAACAATGCCGCCGCAGGCTGGGCGGTGCTGGTCGGGATTGCGTTACGTGTCCTGATCCTGCGCGTGTGGGGCGAGCGTGGACGTTCACCGATGGAGGTGATGGCCGCTGGATTCATTGCGGGCGACGCGCTGTACAGCTTCTTCCACTCACTTTTTGCCAGTAGCAGTAAGAAATAATCCAGGGATTTAGCGATGAGTTTACAGCAGACACTACAGGTTTTTGAGTTACTCGACAGCGCCTACGTGGATGGCCAGCAGGTGGTCGATCTGTTCGCCGCCTATCCTGGCGTGCAAGCCAGCTTTAAGCGCGTCAGCGGGCCTAAAGGGCGCACCGATTTTGTGCGCATCGACATTCCGGGCGCCCAGGGCAAAAGCCGGGGCGGCAGCGCGCCGACGCTGGGGATCATTGGCCGTCTCGGCGGCATCGGTGCGCGCCCGACGCGCATCGGCATGGTGTCCGACGCCGACGGTGCGGTCGCTGCGGTGAGCAGCGCGCTGAAGCTGGCACAGATGCAGACCAAAGGCGACGTGCTGGCCGGCGACGTGATCGTGACCACCCATATTTGTCCGGATGCGCCGACCCGGCCGCACGAGCCGGTGGACTTCATGGATTCGCCGTGCGACGACATCACCATGAATGACAACGAAGTGGTTGAAGGCGTCGACGCGATTCTCTCTATCGATACCACTAAAGGAAACCGCATCCTCAACCATAAGGGCTATGCGCTGTCTCCCACGGTGAAAGAGGGCTACATCCTGCGCGTGTCGGAAGATTTGCTGCGCATCATGGAGATGACCAGCGGTCAGCCTGCGGTGACGTTCCCGATCACTACACAGGACATCACCCCTTACGGCAACGGCGTGTATCACCTCAACAGCATCCTGCAACCGTCCACCGCCACCGATGTGCCAGTGGTGGGCGTCGCGATTTGTGCGCAATCCGTGGTGCCTGGCTGCGGCACCGGCGCCAGCCATGAAGTGGACATCGCGGCGACCGTGCGCTTTGCGGTGGAAGTGGCCAAAGAGTTTGGCCGTGAGACCTGCCAGTTTTATGACCCGCAGGAGTACGCGCTGCTGCTATCTTTGTATGGTAGCCTCAGCCACCTGCGCAGCCGGAAAGCCTGATGATGAAACCGTCGCTTGTAACCTTAACCATTGGCCAGTCACCGCGTAGCGATATTTTGCCGCTGCTGCAGGAGCATTTGCCCGCCGACGCCGTCGCGCATGCCGGTCTGCTGGATGGCCTGACGCTGGCCGAAGTGGAGCAGTTATACGCTCCCGCGCCGGGCGATAAAGTGCTGGTTTCGCGCATGAGCAGCGGCGAACAGGTACGGCTGGCGGCGGCCACTGTCGAACAGGGACTGCAGCGTAAAATTACCGCGCTGGAGCAGCAGGGTTACGACACCATTCTGCTGCTGTGTACCGGTGAGTTCGGCGCGCTAAAAACCACGTCGGCGCTGCTGCTGGAGCCGGATCGCATCATTCCGCCGCTGGTCAGCGCCATCGTACAGACGCACAAAATCGGCATCGTGGTGCCGGTTGAGGAGCAGATCGCTGAGCAGGCCAGCAAATGGCGTAACCTGCAAAGCTCGCCCTGTTTTGCCGTCGCCAGCCCATACCTGGCGCAGCAGAGCGAACTGATGGAAGCCGGACTGACTCTGCAGGAGCAGGGCGCTGATGTGGTGGTGCTCGACTGTATCGGTTATCACCAGAAACACCGCGATTTCCTGCAGAACATGCTGGGCATTCCGGTGCTGCTGTCGAATGTGCTGGTGGCGAAACTGGCGGCTGAACTGATCGTCTGATCGAGGCCGATCACAACTTGCGACGGGCGGCGCTAATTCGCGTGACAGATCAGCGAGTTCCCTTGTAATCTGCCGGTAACCCTAATGTGCTGTGAGGAAGTAACATGCTCAACGTAAGTGAGTATTTCGACGGAAAAGTGAAATCCATTGGTTTCGACAGCGTGACCATTGGCCGGGCCAGCGTTGGCGTGATGGCGGAAGGCGAATACACCTTTGGTACCGGCCAGCCGGAAGAGATGACGGTAGTGAGCGGCGCGCTGAAAGTGCTGCTGCCGGGCGAAGCCGAGTGGAAATGGTACGAAGCCGGATCGGTATTTAACGTGCCGGGCCACAGCGAATTCCACCTGCAGGTGGCGGAGCCAACGTCTTACCTGTGCCGCTATCTTTAAGCGTTAAAGCAGCATCCATGATCAACCGGTAAAGCCTGTGCGGCGTTACCGGTTTTTTTTATGCGCCAGCATGAGGTGCGTGGGCTGCGGTCAGCATAAATGCTGACCCTACAGGTATGAATCAGCATATTTGCAGGGGCGCCATTCATGGCGACCGTTAAACACACCCGTACTATCCTTTAAGCCGGCGATGTCCGCTTAACGCTGCGCTTCGCCGCCTAACGCTTCCACCAGATTGCTGATCAATGCCGCCAGCTCACTGGTCATCAGAATGAAATCGGCATCAAAACGCTGGGCGAAATCATCGCGATCGATATCGTCATTCTGCTCGCGCAGCGTGTCGCTGAACTTCAGACGCTTCACCGAGGCATCATCGGCGATCACCAGCTGAATACGCTCCTGCCAGTCGAGCGCCAGTTTGGTGACCACTTTACCGGCTTCGATGTGGGTGGCGATCTCGTCCGAAACCAGATCCTGCTTTTTACAGCGGATCACGCCGCCATCTTCCAGTATCGCCTTCAGCTCAGCCTCGTCCATCAGGGTGAAACCCGCCGGCAATTCACCGGAGCGCACCCATTCGGTCAGCGTCAGCTCGATCGGATTTTCCAGCGTCAGTGGCACCACCGGTAGCGAGCCGAGGCTCTTACGCAGTAACGCCAGCGTATCTTCCGCTTTCTTCGCGCTGGCGCAGTCGACGATGATCAAATTATTGACCGTGTCGATCCACATAAAGGTCTGACTGAAACGGCTGAAGGCGCGCGGCAGCAGGCTATGCAGCACTTCATCTTTCAGCGAATCCTTTTCGGTCTTTTTCAGCTTGCGGCTCTGTTCCGCTTCCAGCTTCTCAATTTTGGCTTCCAGCGCCTGCTTCACCACCGGCGACGGCAGAATTTTCTGCTCGGTGCGGGCGCAGATCACTATCTGACCGTTAATCACATGCGTCAGCGCTTCGCTGCGGTTGCCCATCGGCGAGACCCAGCCGGTTTTGGCCATGTCCTGGCTGCCGCACGGCGTGAAGGTGAAGGCGTCGAGCTGTTTTTCCAGATCGTCTGCGGACAGCGGGATGTCCCGATTCAGACGATAAACCATCATATTTTTAAACCACAACATCAGGATTCCTTACCGTGGGTGCGATCGGGCGCACAAGTCTAAAACAGTCAGCGCGCATGATAGCGAAACATCGGAGTGGTTTCATTGCCTTTCCCGATTCAGCCTTCTACTGTATCTGTCACCTGAACGAATAATGAGGAATAAATCGTGCGTATCGGTATTGATTTAGGCGGCACCAAAATAGAAGTGATTGCGCTGTCTGACCAGGGCGAGGAGCTGTTTCGCCACCGCGTGAATACCCCGCGTGACGACTACGCCGCCACGGTGCAGGCGATTGTCGATTTAGTCCTGCTGGCGGAAGCGCAGACCGGGCAGCAGGGAACGGTCGGCATCGGCATTCCCGGCACGATTTCTCCTTATACCCAGCGGGTAAAAAATGCTAACTCGACGTGGCTCAACGGCCAGCCGCTGGACAAAGATTTGGCGCGTGCGCTGAATCGTGACGTGCGCATCGCCAACGACGCGAATTGCCTGGCGGTTTCCGAAGCGGTCGATGGCGCAGGCGCAGGCCAGCCGCTGGTGTTTGCGGTGATCATTGGCACCGGTTCCGGCGCAGGCGTGGCCATCAACGGAGAATCACGCATTGGCGGTAACGGTAACGCAGGCGAGTGGGGGCACAATCCGCTGCCGTGGATGGATGAAGACGAACTGCGCTACCGCGCGGAAGTTCCGTGCTACTGCGGGCTGCAGGGCTGTATTGAGACGTTTGTCTCCGGCACCGGCTTCGCCATTGATTATCAGCGTCTCAGCGGACAGGCGCTGAAGGGCGCGGAGATCATCCGGCTGATCGAGCAGCAGGATCCGGTGGCCGAGCTGGCGATGAGCCGTTATGAAACGCGGCTGGCCAAATCGCTGGCGCAGGTGGTTAACCTGCTCGATCCGGATGTGATCGTGCTCGGCGGCGGCATGAGCAACAACGATCGGCTGTACCAGACGGTGCCGACGCTGATGAAGCAGTGGGTGTTCGGCCGCGAGTGCGAAACGCCGGTGCTGAAAGCGGTGCACGGTGACTCCAGCGGCGTGCGCGGTGCCGCCTGGCTGTGGCCGGTGAAAGGGTAGCATCACGGCGCTTTATGCGTGCTTAACCCCTCTTCCAGCGGAAGAGGGGGCCGAAGCGGGTCAGTGTTGGCTTAACTGACCGGCGTGACACACGATATCGTGCGCATGCAGCACGGCTGGCCGGTTTTCATTCAGTCTGATGGCGGCATAAATATCGATATGCAGTTTTTGCGCTTCATCGTCAGCCAGTGCGCGATAACACAATCCTTCCTGATGAAAGGTACATTTCGACTGCGGCATCAGGGCAAAGCCTTTTCCTCGGGCAATGTGTGTCAGCATAACCAGTGAATCATCGGGCTCTTTAACTCTTTTAAGCGGGGTGTGGAGCTGTGAAAACAAGCGTTCACATTTATCGTAGAATGACGGATTGGCGCTTCTGGCAAACCAGAACAGCGGTAAATCACCGATCGCTTCCAGCGAGACTTTTTCTTTCAGGCTAGCCGGATGTCTGGCCGGCATTGCTACCAGCAAAGGCTCACGACCGATCCACTGGTACTGAACGGTATCTTCGTGGCCGGTTGCCCTTTCGCCCGTCAGTACCAGGTCCAGGCGGTTTTTTGCCAGACACTGCAGCAACTGCGCAGACGTCAGATCGGGCGTTTCCACATCGTCGGCGGCGTCCAGTTTCAGCAGTTGCTGGTGAATGGGCGCAATCAGTGCAAAATTCAGCGTGCGGGTGAGGCCGATACGCAGGCGCTTTTCTGAAGAAAGCGAGCCAGGCTTGAGTTCATTCAGCGCCTGAAGGATCTTCTCCGCTTTGATTACCAGCGCCCGGCCAGCGTCCGTCAGACTGACGTCATGGGTGCTGCGGCTAAACAACGGCTGCTCCAGCACGGCTTCAAGGCGCTTAATCTGTCGGGTTAGCGGAGGCTGAGTCATTCTGAGCCGTTCGGCGGCCCGGCGAAAGTTCAGCTCGTGCGCAACCGCAAGAAAGCATTGAAGCTGTTTCACACTGGGGAGATGGTTGCTGATAAGGTGCTCTGCCGTCGCCATAGAGTCCATCCGGGTAATCAAAGACGTTATTCTACCCCGCTAAAGATCAGCAGGATATGGGGGTAATCGGTCTGGTCGCGCAGCAGGCTGGCGGCGCGACGTCAGAAAAAATAACCGGGCGTTACCCGGTTATGGCTTCAGGCATTAATGCTTTTCATCCCTTCCTGAGAATAGCGCTCGCCCTTTATCTCAATATGCTGGTGGATAGCGTTCAGTAAGGCGATATCTGCCTGTTCCAGCACGATATCGGCGGCCTGCGCATTTTCCGCCAGATAGCGGGTCTGTTTCGTTCCCGGAATGGGGATCAGCTTGTCGTACTGCGCCAGTAGCCAGGCCAGCGCAATCTGCCCCGGCGTGCAGCTGTACTTTTCAGCAAGCGGGTGCACCGCGTCAAGAAGCTGGGCGTTATGGTCGAGGCTGGATTGACTAAAGCGCGCATTATTTTTGCGGAAATCACCCTCAGCGAAGTCGCTGTTATAACGATACTTTCCGGTCAGAAACCCTCTGCCCAGCGGAGAGTAGGGAACTAAACCTATACCCAGCTCTTTCACCACCGGCAGAATCTCAGCTTCGATATCGCGCGTCCACAGTGAATATTCGGTTTGCAGGGCGGCGATCGGGTGGACGGCATGGGCCCGGCGCAGGGTTGAAGCAGAAACTTCACACAGGCCAATGTGGTTGATCTTACCCGCTTTAACGAGGCGGCTCAGGCATTCCATGCTCTCTTCAATCGGCGTAACCTGGCTCACGCGGTGAAGATAGAACAGATCGATGCGCTCAACGCCAAGCCTTTTAAGCGATTCATTACAGCAGCGGGTGATGTAGTCAGGTTGGTTGTTAATCGTCCGGGCATAAGCCTGGTCCGCAGGGCGATCGATACCGCACTTGGTGGCAATTTTAAACTGCTCACGCGTGGTGTTATCCAGACCGGCAAGAAAGTGGCCAATCAGCCGCTCATTATGGCCCCGCCCGTACATATCCGCGGTGTCGATAAACGTGATATTCAGGTCGATAAGCGTGTGTAACAGCTGCAGTGAAGCGGTGTCGTCTGTCTGACCATAAAATTCGCTCAGTCCCATGGCACCATAGCCGATCGAACTGACAGTCAGGGTTTGCGATAAATGTCGGGTGTGCATAGTGGCTCCTTTTGTGTTTTTTTTGATTGTTGCACCCCGATTACGCGTAATGAATTGTCATTTTCGTCATGCAAAAAAGGTATCACAGCAGCAAGACCGGAGCGGTGCTGTGGTGGGATGGATTTATCGCGTGGGGCAGAAAGAGACGGGTACTCAAAGAGCTCTGTGTACCCGTCTCCGTTGCCTGAAGGGCAGGGGCAATGCGTTTGTTACTCGCCAACCAGCATGGAGTCCTGCGGTGCGCGCTCGCGCTGGGCTTTGGTGGCGAGGAAGTAAAGGTAGCCGAGCACCATGATCGCCACAAACAATCCGCCGATTACCGGGTTAAACCACAGCATCGCCACCAGACACACCAGCGACAGCACCAGTGCGATGCCCGGAACCAGCGGATAGCCCGGCGCACGGAAGCTGCGCTCCAGGTCCGGTGCGCTGCGGCGCAGCTTAAACAGGCTCAGCATACTCATCAGGTACATCACAATCGCGCCGAACACCGCCATGGTGATCATCGCGGCCGTCAGCGTCATGCCCTGCAGGTTGATCAGTCCGTCGCTGTAAATGGCGGCGATACCGATGATACCGCCGGCGATGATGGCGCGGTGCGGCGTCTGGAAGCGCGACAGCTTCGCCAGGCTGGGCGGCAGATAGCCCGCGCGCGCCAGGGCAAAGAACTGACGCGAGTAGCCAAGGATGATGCCGTGGAAACTGGCAACCAGGCCAAACAGGCCGATCCACACCAGCATGTGCATCCAGTTAGAGTGCTCGCCGACGATCATCTTCATCGCCTGCGGCAGCGGATCGTTGATGTCCGACAGCTTGCGCCAGTCGCCCGCGCCGCCGGCCAGCAGCATTACGCCAATCGCCAGCACCACCAGAGTAAGAATGCCGCTGATGTAGGCTTTCGGGATGGTGCGTTTGGGGTCTTTGGCCTCTTCGGCCGCCATCGCCGCGCCTTCAATGGCGAGGAAAAACCAGATAGCGAACGGGATGGCGGCAAAGATGCCGGACAGCGCTGGCATGCCAAAATGATCGCTGCCAGCCCAGCCGTTGGCGGCGAAGTTAGCGACGCTGAAACCCGGCGATACCACACCCATGAACACCAGCAGCTCCAGCACCGCCAGCACCGTTACCACCAGTTCGAACATCGCGGCCAGCTTCACGCCGAGAATATTCAGTGCCATAAACAACAGATAAGCCCCGACCGCCGCCGTTTTGGGGTTGAGATCGGGATACTGCACGTTGAGGTAGGCGCCAATCGCCATGGCGATGGCCGGCGGGGCGAACACGAACTCAATCAGCGTCGCCAGACCGGCAATCAGACCACCGGTTTCGCCAAATGCCCGACGGCTGTAAGCGAACGGCCCGCCAGCGTGCGGAATCGCCGTGGTCAGTTCGGTAAAGCTAAAAATAAAGCAGGTATAAAGCGTGGCGATCAGCGCGGTGGTGATCAGGAATCCCAGCGTCCCGGCCACGCCCCAGCCATAGCTCCAGCCGAAATACTCACCGGAAATCACCAGTCCAACCGCAATACCCCATAAATGCAGGGTGCCCAGCGTGGGTTTTAGTTTGCCTGTCATCTTCATCTCCCCGTCATGCTTGTTGTGCGGCGTTGGCACCGCGCTATTGTGGGTTTGCGCTACAGTGAAGGGATAATGCCGCTGCCCGGGACGGGAAAACTTGACGCCGGCGCAGTGAGTTTTGTCCTCTGCGGTCAACTCGCTGCCAGAAAAAGCGCGGGCTGTACGCTGCGGTCAACTTTTGCTGTTCTGCGGTCAGGCAGTCAGGACGACCTCATCCCATGCTGATAACACTGGTTTATAGAGACTGATGCTGGAGAGTGATGAATGAGCGCCAAACAAGCCGAATCCCTGACCGATGCCGAGATCACCCTGCTGGCGCAACGTGCGCTGGCCTGCTATCCCGCCGCGCTGCACGGTGAGCTGCAATTGCTGTGCCGTTCGGAGAACGCCACCTTTTTGCTGCGTGCTGGCGGCAAACGCTACGCGCTGCGCCTGCACCGGCCGGATTACCACAGCAAAGCGGATATTCTCAGTGAACTGATGTGGCTCGATGCGCTGCGCGAGACCGGCATCATGGTGCCGCAGGCGATTCCGGCGCGCGACGGTGAAAGCGTACTGACGCTGACGCTGGCGGACGGCAGCTCGCGTCATGCGGTGCTGTTCCACTGGATTGACGGCGAGATGCCGACCACCGACGTCGATCCCAAAGCCTTTCAGCAGCTCGGGACCATCACCGCGCGCCTGCATCAGCACAGCCGCAGCTGGCAGAAACCCGAAGGTTTTCAGCGTATTATCTGGGATCATCACACCATGGTCAGCGAGCACAGCCACTGGGGGCGCTGGCAGGATGCGCCCCATCTTGATCCGGCCGATCACGGCATTATCGCAGCGGCGGTGGAGCGCGCCGGGCAGGCGCTGGCGGAATTTGGTAAAGAGCGCGATCGCTACGGCCTGATCCACGCCGATCTGCGTCTGACCAATCTGCTGCTGCACAAAGGCGAAACCCGGGTGATCGACTTCGACGACTGCGGCATGGGCTGGTATCTGCACGATCTGGCGGCCGCGATCAGTTTCGTCGAGCACCATCCGCGTGCGGCGGAGTGGGTGGATAACTGGATCCTCGGCTATGAACGCGTGGCGCACATCAGTGATGCTGAGATGGCGCTGGTGCCGACGCTGCTGATTCAGCGTCGTATCCAGATGACGGCGTGGATGGGCACGCACGCCGATACCGAGATGGCGCTCAGCCTCGGGCCGCACTGGGCCAGCCATTCGGTGCGGCTGTGCCGTCGCTATCTTGAGAGCAGCCAGCTGCCGGTAGGCGCGTGACCTGCACCAGCAGAGGGCAGCGGCGCGCGCTGATGGCGTAATCTGGTGCCTGCGCATCAAGCGCGCCAGCCGTGACAGGCGCGCTGCCAGGCACGCAGATCGCCGCCGGGAGCGCGCCAGCGGCGGCCAGGCGGTGCATTGCCTTGCACCGCGCGCCGTCGGGTGACGCTGGTATGAAAATTGCTGGATCCCTTCATTCTGTTATCCGCGCGATCCCTGAGAGGTTCCCATGCAATCACTCATCTCTGCTGCAGATGCCTTCAGCGCGTTTGCCACACCCGCCAGCAACCGTGGCGTTCTGGCCGCGGCGGCGACCGGTCTGAGCGCCTTCATTACGGATAAAGGCGGCGATGTCGATCGCATCTTTGGCATCAGCGGTATCGATTCCGAACTGCTGGCCAGCCCGACACTGAGCCTCGGGCTGGTGAACTATTGCCGCGTGATGGAAGAAGCGGCGCGCCACTCCGGCTTTGATAACTTCGGTTTGCATTACGGCAGGCAGTTCAAACCGCAGTCATTAGGGTTAATTGGCTACATCGGACTGTGCTCGCCGACGCTGGAGCAGGCGCTGCACAATGTGGTGAACGCGTTTCCCTGGCACCAGCACGATACGCTGACGCGGCTGGTGGACAAGGGCGACTGCTGGCGGCTCGATTATCAGGTGCGCCACGGAGCGATCCTGGCACGCCGTCAGGATGCGGAGCTGACGCTCGGCATGTTCCTCAACCTGATTCGCCACGTGGCGGGCAAAAACTGGGCGCCGCGCGAGGTGCACTTTGAACATCCGCGTCCGGAGCAGTGGCACGAGCACTGCAAAGTGTTTGATGCGCCGGTCTGGTTCGATCAGCCGTTTAACTCACTGCTGATCGCGAAACGCGACCTGCAGCGCGCCATGCCGGAGCAGGATGCGATGCTGCTGATGGTGATGCAGGATGCCATTCGCCGCCTCAACAGCAGCGCCAGCGTGCAGAGCGTGGTCGAACAGGCGCGTTCACAGGTCAGCCTGACGCTCATTCAGGGCGAACCGGTACTGGAGGAGATCGCCGGCAAAATGGGGTTGTCGAGCTGGTCGCTGCAGCGACGCCTGCGCGAAGAGGGCATCAGCTTTAGCGCGCTGGTGGATAAGGTGCGTTGCGAAATGGCCACGCACTACCTGCAGCAAAGACAGTTGCCCATCTCGGAGATGGCGCTGCTGCTCGGCTATTCTGAGGTCAGCGCGTTTTCCCGCGCCTTCCGCCGCTGGTTCGGCATCAGCCCGCGCCAGTGGCGCCAGGATGGGCTGGTGAGTCAGGCCGGTGCGGCGCAAAGCCAAACCACGCTGGCTGGTCGCGCTGCGGCGGAGGCGGTAAGCCGCGCGACTGACCAATAAGCTGCCACGCGCGCAAACACAGCGCTTCGTCGCCCTGGGTTTGCGTCACCGCGTAGCGCCCACTGTTCTGCCACTCCAGGCGCACCCAGCACTGCTGTCCGGCATAGCGCGCCGCATCGTGAAACTTTTTA
Organism: Pantoea sp. SGAir0418; assembly: GCF_043529865.1. Classification (NCBI taxonomy): domain Bacteria; kingdom Pseudomonadati; phylum Pseudomonadota; class Gammaproteobacteria; order Enterobacterales; family Erwiniaceae; genus Pantoea; species Pantoea sp. SGAir0418. The sequence goes on along the minus strand of NZ_CP027911.1, from coordinate 3,034,083 downwards.
TTGAGCTGCTGCTGCAGTGCTTCACTCCAGTGGCAGGCGGCGCTGTCAGCATCGCCCTGCGGCTGGCACTGATTGGCCAGGCTGGGGGCTGGCGCGGACACCTGCTGGCAGGCGCTGAGCCCCACCATCATTACTAACCCACCTGATAGTCTCGCTAATCGATTAATTAAATTCATTAATAAGCCTGCATTTTCGCTAAAGATTCCTGGCGCTGCTGCCGACAGTCTACAGACCGCAGCAGGGAATGCTATGGCATTACTCTGACTGTCGGCATAACCAGAATTTGCCGCCTGGTGGCGGTGTTATCCCTTCCTTTATTCATGGACCAGAAATGCAGAAGAAATATGCCTTTGCGGCACTCTCCTTGTTAAGCGCCGCGCTGCTCAGTGGCTGTGCCACCGAGTCGTCGCGCGCCATCGACGCGCCTCAGGTTCGCGCCGCAAGCCAGCCGGCTTATCAGGGCGTGCGCAGCCCAATCGCGGTGGGACAGTTTGATAACCGTTCGTCATACATGAATGGGATTTTCTCAGACGGCGTTGATCGTCTGGGTAACCAATCCAAAACCATTCTGATTACGCATCTGCAGCAGACCAATCGCTTCAACGTGCTGGATCGCAGCAACCTGAAAGAGTTGCAGCAGGAAGCCGACTTCAAACACAGCCAGCAGAATATCAAGGGCGCTAACTACATCATCACCGGTGACATCACCGAGTTCGGGCGCAAAGAAGTGGGCGACCAGCAGCTGTGGGGCATCCTCGGGCGCGGTAAAAGCCAGATCGCTTACGCCAAAGTGAACCTGAATGTGGTGGATGTGACCACTTCAGAAGTGGTGTACAGCGTGCAGGGCGCGGGTGAATACCAGCTGTCAGCGCGTGAGGTGATCGGCTTTGGCGGTACCGCCAGCTATGACTCTACCCTGAACGGCAAAGTGATGGATCTGGCGATCCGTGAAGCGGTCGACCACCTGGTGGATGGCATCAATAACGGCGCATGGCGCCCGGTGAAATAAGGATATTGACGATGAAATTACTGCAACTGAGCGCCGCGCTGATCGCGGCAGGCGTGCTGGCCGGCTGTGCGCCAAAAGGACCGGAGCCGATCTACTACTGGGGTGATTACCAGCAGCAGGTCTACAGCTATTACCAGAAAGACAGCGATCCGCAGAAGCAGATTGATGCGCTGAATCTGGATATCGAAAAGGCCAAAGCGGTGAACAAGCCGGTGGCACCCGGTCTGCACGCTCAGCTGGGCCTGCTGTACGCCAAAAACGGCAATACGGATAAAGCTTTCAGCCAGTTCGCCCTCGAGAAGCAGCTGTTTCCGGAATCGGCCCCGTACATGGACTTTCTGATGAAGAAAAAAGGAGTGAACCAATGAAAAAACTGATTGCCGTGTGCGGCGTATTCGCGGCGCTGCTGCTGACCGGCTGTGCCCAGAATAAGAAACCGTATGACTACAGCGCCTTCCGTGCCAGTAAGCCGGCGTCAATTCTGGTGCTGCCTGCCGATAACCGTGCGCCGGATATCAACGCGTCGCACAGCTTCACCTCGCTGGTGACCCAGCCGCTGGCGGAAGCGGGTTACTACGTGTTCCCGGTGGCGGTGGTGGAAGAGACCTTCCAGCAAAACGGCCTGAGCAACGGGCATGAAATTCAGGCGGTGAGCACGAAGCGCTTGCATGACATCTTCAACGCAGACAGCGCACTGTACATTTCGATTACCGATTATGGCAGCAGCTATCTGGTGGTTGATTCGGTGACCACGGTCTCGGCCACTGCCCGTCTGGTCGATCTGCGCAGCGGTAAAGAGCTGTGGCAGGGCATGGCCACCGCCAATGATTCTGAGAACAGCAACAACAGCAACGGCGGCATCATTGGCATGCTGGTGTCGGCGGCGATCAAACAGATTGCCAGCAACGCGGGCGACAAAGCGCACACCATTGCGGGTGTCACCAGCGCACGTCTGTTAGCGCAGAACGAGCAGGGTGGTCTGCTGGCCGGCCCGCGCTACAAAGCGCCGGTTACGCGTTAATCTACCTGGCACGGCGATCAGCTGATCGCCGCGCCACTTCACGCATCACTCGCCCGGCAGCTCCAGTTTACTGTAGCCGAGCCCGTTCATTTTACGCACCCGGATCTGCACCGGGATGCGCTCTTTCATCGCTTCCACATGACTGATCACACCGATGGTTTTCCCGCTGGCGTTGAGCGCATCGAGCGCATCCAGCGCGGTGTCCAGCGTTTCGGCATCCAGCGTGCCGAAGCCTTCGTCGAGAAACAGTGATTCAATGCGCGTTTTATGGCTGACCAAATCGGACAGCGCCAGCGCCAGCGCAAGGCTGACGAGGAAGCTCTCGCCGCCGGACAGCGTACGCGTGTCGCGCGTGGCATCGGCCTGCCAGGTATCCACCACTTCCAGCTCCAGCTCATCGCTGACGCGGCGCTGCAATAAATAGCGGCCGTGCAGGCGATCGAGCTGGCGGTTTGCCAGCCACACCAGATGATCGAGGGTTAAGCCCTGAGCAAAGCGGCGGAACTTGTCGCCTTTGGCCGACCCGATCAGATCGTTGAGGCGGCTCAGCTGTGCCAGTTCCGCTTCGTCAGCGGCGATCTGCGCCAGCAGCGTTTGCTGCTGCTGACGCTGCTGCGCATCGCTGTGCAACTGCTGCTGCGCTTCGCCCTGCTGGCGTGCATTGTCACGCAGCGCCACGCGCAGCTGCTCCAGCCGGGCGGCGATGGAGTCTGCATCGGCATCGCTGAGTGCGGCCGGGCGCTGCTGCTGGTGATCGCTCAGCCGCTGCGCCAGTCTGGCATGCAGCGCGGTGTGCTGCTGATGCTGCTGCTCCAGCGTTTGCAGCCGCTGGCGCAGCGTCTGCACCTCATCTTCCGCCAGCAGCGCGGCGCGCAGGGCGCTTTCGTCAGCGAAATCACTGAGCAGCAATGCCTGCCGGAAGGCGTTTTCAGCGTCCGCTGCGCGCTGCGCCAGCGTCTGCTGCTGGCTGACAATCTGTTCATACTGACCTTTCAGGCCGTGCAGCTCGCTTTGCGCCTGCTGCCAGCGCTGCAGCTGTTGCGCCAGCGCCTGGTCATGCTGTTGCAGCGTGGCGTGCTGCTGCTGACGCGCGTCCGCCACGCGCCGGTCGCCAAACAGCTGCTGACGCTGCTGCTGCTGGGCCTGCTGCTGCTGTTGCAGGTGGTTAAGGGCTTGCTGCAGGCTGGCGACCTGCTGCTGTTCACGCGCCAGAGCGTGCTGCAGGCTGCTTCCTTCCGTTTCGCTTTTCGCCAGCTGCGGCTGTAGCTCAGCAAGTAACCGCTCACTTTCCTGCCACTGCTGCCAGCGCTGCTGCAGCGTTTGCAGCCAGCCGGCGCGCTCGGGCGCTGCAGGCAGGCTAAGTTGATGGGCAGCCAGCTGCTGTTCCAGCTGCTGCTGTTGCTGCTGCCATGCCTGCCGTTCACCGCTGACGCGCTGATCGATCTCATCCCGCTGCTGCCGGGCGCTGGCCAGCTGCTGCTGTGCCAGCTGTTGCTGCTGCTGATGTTGCTGCCAGCGCTGCTGCTGTTGCAGATGCGCGTCTTTGGCCTGCTGCAACGTGACGGCCGCCTGTTCACGCGCCTGCAACTGCTGCTGCTGGCGGGCTTCGAGCGCGTCCTGCTGCTGCTGCCAGGCGCTGAATTCTGCGTGCTGTTCAGCGCTGAAGGTAAGCGCCAGCTCACCGCACAGCGCCTGCCAGCGCTCGCGGGTGGCGGCGATCTGCTGGTCGAGGTCGGCGATTTCCTGTTGCAGCGCCTGCTGTTGCTGCTGCGACAGTTTGAGCTGCTCGCCCCGCGCGGTGCCGGCTTCCCTGAGCTGCGCCACGTGCGTTTCCAGCGCCGCCTGCCGCTGCTGATTTTCATCCGGCTGTAACTGCTGATAGCGGTCGATGGCCGGATGCTGGCAGGAGCCGCACAGCGGGCAGGGCTGTTCCGGCTGCAGCTTCGCCCGCTCGTCGGCCAGCTGAATAATCGTGCGCTCCAGCTCGCACAGGCGACGCACGTCCAGCAGCGTCTGATGCTCGCGCTTGTACTCCTCGCGCAGCTGCTGCAATGCCAGCGCTTCCTGCTCAGCATGCTGCTGTAACTGCTGCAGCTTAAGCTGGCGCTGCTGGCGCTGCGGCTGGAGCGTTTGCCACTGTGCCGCCAGCAGGCTGAGCTGCTGACGTACGCCGCGCTGCTGCTGATGCTGCGCCAGCGCCGTCCGCAGCGCCGGGCTGGCGATCTCTGCTTCCAGCGAAGTAAGCACCTGCTCCGCCTGCTGGCGCTGCTGCTGTGCCGCGGCTTCCGCCTGTTGCAGCGGCTGTGCCGCCTGTTCGCGCGCCTGCAGCGCCTGCTGCTGCTGTTCGAGCTGACTATGCAGTTGTTGCTGCTGCGCGCTGAGCTGCGTCAGCGTTTGCTCACGCTCTTCAAGCCGGGCGAGTTCGGCCTGCCAGCGCGCCAGTTCGCCGCCCCAGCGGGCGACAGCGGCTTCACTCAGGCGAAACGCCTGCTGCTGCGCCAGCTGCTGTTGTAAGCGTTCACTTGCCTGCTGATGCTGATCCAGCGCCTGCTGGCTGAGTAACAGCGTTTTTTGCTGTTCGCTCAGCAGCGCCTGCTGCTGCTCAAGCTGCTGTGCACGGCTGGCGATCTGCTGATCGAGCGGGATCACCTGTTCGCTCAGCAGCGTCTCCAGCTGTTGCTGTTCGGCCAGCGCACGTTCACGCGCCTGCTGTGCTGCCTGATAGTGGCTTTCACCCTGCTGCAGCGCCGCTTGCGCCTGTTGCTGTTGCTGCTGTAACTGCTGCGCCTGCTGGTTCAGTGTCTGCTGGTCGCGCTGCAGCTGTTCGCGCTGCTGCAGTTTGTCGCGCAGCTTCTCCGCCGGTTCAGCACGCGCCAGCCGCTGGCGATCGCCTTCCGCCTGCTGCCAGGCCGTGGCGGCAGCCTGCAACGCCTGCTGCGCCTGCTGTTGCTCCGCGTTGAGCTGCTGCTGCTGCGTCAGCCACTGCTGCTGCTGCTGGGCCTGCGCCAGCTGCTCGCTCAGATCCTGTTCGGTGCGGGTCAGCTGCTCCAGCTGCTGCGCCAGTTCGGCGCGGCGGGCGTCGTCGAGCAACTGCACCGCACCGGCGCGGGCGCGCAGCGTGTCGAGTGCCGCGCGCGCCGTGCGCCAGCGCTCGTAGATCTGCATCGAGATGTGGCCGTAGATTTCGGTGCCGGTCAGCTCCTCCAGCAGCTCGGCGCGCTCGCCGGGTTTGGCATTGAGGAAGGCGGCAAACTGCCCCTGCGACAGCATCATAGAACGGGTGAAGCGGGCAAAATCGAGACCGGACAAGGTTTCGATGGCTTTGAGCTTGTCACCGACTTTATCGGCGACGATCTGGTTGTCCGCCACGCGCGCCAGTTCGACACGCGGCGCCTGCAGTTTACCTTCCGCCAGGCCGCGCGCGCGGTTCTGGCTCCAGAAGGCGCGCCAGGCTTCACCTTTGATCTCAAACTCCACTTCGGCGAGGCACTCAGCGGTGTCACGCGTCATCAGCTGATTTTCGCTCTGCGACAGGCCACCAAGGCGCGGCGTCTGGTGATAGAGCGCCAGACAGATGGCATCCAGCAGCGTGGTTTTACCCGCGCCGGTGGCGCCGGTGATGGCGAACAGCCCGTTGCTGGCAAACGGCTCGCGGCGGAAATCGATAAACCACTCGCCGCGCAGCGCGTTGAGGTTTTTAAAACGCAGCGTCAGAATTTTCATGCGCCCGGATCCTCCAGCGTCGCCAGCGTGCTGCGAAACAGCTGCGTTAACTGCGCGCGCTGTTCATCCTCCAGCTGCTCCTCCAGCGCCAGCCGGCGGGCAAATACCTCTTCAACTTTCAGTTCGCCCAGGGTTTCGTTCTCCAGCCGCGCCAGGCTGCGCTGACGCTGATCGCGGCTGCGGCGCACCAGCAGCACCTCAACCGGCAGCGCGTCGGTTAGCTGTTCGATGCGGCGCTGCAGATCGCTCAGGTACTCCTGAGTGGTGATTTCGATATCCAGCCACACCGGCAGATCGCCTTCATAGGTGTGAAACGCGGTCAGTTGCTGTTCGATCTCCGCCATCGCGCCTTTTAACATCTGCATCGGCTGGAATGACGGAATAACCAGCGGTGTGACGGACTCCAGCCGGGTGCTAAATTCCAGCAGGAATACGCTTTTCTCACGTCCCAGCTCATCAAAACTGAGCGCAATCGGCGAACCGCTGTAGCGGATGTGATCGCTGTCGGCGATGCGCTGCGCGCGATGTATATGGCCCAGCGCAATGTAGTCGGCTGGCGGGAAGGCCTGCGCCGGAAAGGCGTCCAGCGTGCCGATGTAGATATCACGCACCGAATCGCTCTTGCTGACGCCCACGGTGGTGAGATGCCCGGTGGCGATGATCGGCAGCGTACTGCCCATGGCTTCGCGCTGCGCCACAGCGGCGGCATAACAGTGCTGATAGTGCTGCTCAATCGCCTGCAGCAGCGACAGCTGCTTATCGCGACCGGACTGACCCGCCTGGCTGCGCAGAATGTCGCGCGGACGCAGATAGGGAATGGCGCACAGCAGCGCGCCCGGCGTGCCGTCGCGCTGTTGCAGCGTCAGCACCTGCTGCTCGCCGCCGGGCGTGGCGCTGGTAATGACGCGGGTATTGAGGCAGGCCAGCAGCTCGCGCGATTCATTCAGCGTGGCGACCGAATCATGGTTGCCGGCCAGCACAATCAGCTGGCAGCCGCTGGGCTGCAGCGCCACCACGAAACGGTTAAACAGTTCGCGTGCGTAGCTGGGCGGCGAACCGGTATCAAACAGGTCGCCAGCGACGATCAGTGCATCCACCTGATGCTGCACAATCGCGGCCAGCAGCCAGTCGAGGAATTGCTGGTGCTCGGCGGCGCGGCTTTTGCTGTAAAAGAACTGACCGATATGCCAGTCAGCGGTGTGAATAATGCGCATGAATGCTCCGTGCCTGCTATCGCAAAGCGGCAGTATAACCGCTTAACAACGCAATGAAAAAAAAGCGAAACCGGTTGTCACAATTGCGCTTTTTATCTGATTATCATGAGGTGGGTTTTTCATAAAAGTGTCACAAAACTGACGCATAATGGCGCCGCAAACCCCCGTGACATGCCGTCACAATCGCAGGAGTAATAATGGCTAAGCGCATTTTGGTTGTGGAAGACGAAGCTCCCATCCGTGAAATGTTATGTTTCGTGCTGGAACAAAACGATTATCAGCCGATTGAGGCTGAGGACTATGACAGCGCGATTGGCAAGCTGATCGAACCCTGGCCCGATCTGATTCTGCTGGACTGGATGTTACCCGGCGGCAGCGGCATTCAGTTCATCAAACATTTAAAGCGTGAAGCCATGACGCGTGATATTCCGGTGATGATGCTGACGGCGCGCGGCGAAGAGGAAGATCGCGTGCGCGGGCTGGAAGTGGGCGCCGATGATTACATCACCAAGCCGTTCTCGCCCAAAGAGCTGATGGCGCGCATTAAAGCCGTGATGCGCCGCATCTCACCGATGGCGGTGGAAGAGGTGATTGAGATGCAGGGGCTGAGCCTCGATCCCTCCTCGCATCGCGTGATGTCCGAAACCACGCCGCTGGAAATGGGACCGACCGAATACAAACTGCTGCACTTCTTTATGACGCATCCGGAGCGCGTATACAGCCGCGAACAACTGCTGAATCACGTGTGGGGCACTAACGTGTATGTGGAAGACCGCACCGTGGATGTGCATATCCGTCGTTTACGTAAAGCACTGGAAGTTTCCGGCCACGATCGCATGGTACAAACCGTTCGCGGAACAGGGTATCGTTTCTCTGCCCGCTACTAAACGGAGTCTTTTACCGTGCTGGAACGACTCTCCTGGAAGAGATTACTGACCGAGCTGGCGCTGGTGTGTCTGCCTGCGCTGGTGCTGGGTCTGCTGGTTGGCTATCTGCCGTGGTGGCTGTTACTGGCCGTGTGCGGCGTGCTGTTCTGGCACTTCAAAAATCTGATGCGGCTGTCGCACTGGCTGTGGATTGATCGTTCAATGACGCCTCCCACCGGGCGCGGCAGCTGGGAACCGCTGTTTTACGGCCTGTATCAAATGCAGTTGCGCAATCGCCGCCGCCGGCGCGAGCTGGGCAATCTGATCAAACGCTTTCGCAGCGGGGCCGAGTCGCTGCCGGACGCGGTGGTGCTCACCACCGAAGAGGGCACCATTTTCTGGTGTAACGGTCTGGCCCAGCAGCATCTCGGGCTGCGCTGGCCGGAAGATAATGGCCAGAATATCCTCAACCTGCTGCGCTACCCTGAATTCTCCCGCTATATCCGCCAGCGCGACTTCAACAAGCCGCTGACGCTGGTGCTGAATAATCAGCATCACATGGAGTTCCGCGTCATGCCTTACAGCGAAGGGCAGTGGCTGATGGTGGCGCGTGACGTCACCCAGATGCACCAGCTGGAAGGGGCGCGGCGTAACTTCTTCGCCAACGTCAGCCATGAACTGCGTACCCCGCTGACAGTGCTGCAGGGCTATCTGGAGATGATGGACGATGCCGGGATGAACGAGCGCACCCGCAGCAAGGCGCTCAATACCATGCAGGAGCAGACGCGACGCATGGACAGCCTGGTGAAGCAGCTGCTGACGCTGTCACGCATCGAAGCGGCTCCCGCCATTGATCTGAAAGAGACGGTGGATGTGCCGACCATGCTGCTGCTGTTACAGCGCGAGGCGGAAACCCTCAGCCAGGGCCGTCACAGCATCCATTTCCATACCGATCCACACCTGAAGGTGTTCGGCAATGATGAACAGCTGCGCAGCGCGATTTCCAATCTGGTGTATAACGCGGTGAACCACACGCCGGATGGCACGCGCATCGACATCAGCTGGCTGCGCACCAAACAGGGCGCCGAATTTAAAGTGTGCGACAACGGGCCCGGCATCAGCGAGGAGCATCTGCCGCGCCTGACCGAACGCTTCTACCGCGTGGATAAAGCGCGCTCGCGCGCCACCGGCGGCAGCGGGCTGGGGCTGGCCATTGTTAAGCACGCGCTCGGCCACCACACCACGCGGCTGGAGATCAGCAGCGTGCCGCATCAGGAAACCTGCTTCCGCTTCGTGCTGCCACCGCGCTTGATTGTGGCGAACGGAATCCGCGAGAATGTGGCGCAGTAAACGCCACCGGACTCTGTGATGAAATCGCTGCTGCTCTCTCTTTTATTACTGTGCCCGCTGCTGGCGACGGCTCAGCAAAGCATGCTGACCGGCAACCTGAGCAGCGTGGGCTCGGACACGCTGGGCTATCTGATGACGCTGTGGGGCGAAGATTTCAGCCGTCAGTCGCCGGGCGTTAACGTGCAGGTGCAGGCGGCGGGATCGTCGACGGCGCCGACCGCGCTGGCCGCAGGGGCCGCTCAGCTTGGCGCCATGAGCCGGCCGATGCAGGTGGATGAGCGTCAGCTGTTTATCGCGCGCTATGGTTATGCACCGCTGGCGGTGCCGGTGGCGATGGATGCGCTGGTGGTGGTGGTTAATCAGGACAATCCGCTGCCGTCCATCAGTCAGCCGCAGCTGGATGCGCTGTTCTCCGTGACCCGGCTGTGCGGCGCACAGCAGGTGCCACAGCGCTGGGGCGATGTTGGCCTGTATACGGCGAACTGGGCAACGCGCAGTATTCAGCGCTTTGGCCGTAACTCCGCTTCCGGCACCTGGGGCTTTTTCAAGCAGCAGGCGCTGTGTCGCGGCGATTTCCGCGCTGACGTCGCGGAGTTTCCCGGCTCGGCGGCGGTGGTGCAGGCGGTCGCCAGCACGCCGAACAGCATCGGCTACGCTAGCTTTGGCTTTCACCTGAGCGGCGTGAAAACCCTGCCGATCGTCACCGCCAGCGGCGACAGCGTTATGCCAGATGCCGAATCGATCCGCAGCGGCCGTTATCCGTGGTCGCGCCCGCTGTATATCTACGTTAACAAGGCACCCGGCAAACCGCTGCCGCCGCTGGTCGCCGCCTTTCTGCAGCAGGTGCTCTCTGCGCAGGGTCAGCGCCGCGTAACGGAGGCCGGCTACCTGCCGCTGTCCGATAGCCAGATCGCGCAGGCGCGCGCGGCGATTGCGCAAAACTAATTCACGCTGACCGATCATGAATTTTTTTCACGTCCCCTGAATTTTCTTCTATTGCCGCCGGCAGGGCGGCATGTCACTCTTATGGACATATAGCCATCCAGATGGCCAAAAATAACCATACGCAATTATACCCTGACGCAATTATGCGCCAGTGCAGGAGTGAATATGCAACGCAACACCGCCCCGTTCCGCGCCGATACCGTCGGCAGTTTTCTGCGTCCCGCTGCCATTAAGCAGGCACGCGAGCAGTTCGCCAGTGGCACCCTCAGCGCCGACCAGCTGCGTCAGGTAGAAGACGATGCGATTCGCCAGGTGGTGGAGCAGCAGCGCGCCAGCGGTCTGCAGGTAGTGACCGACGGTGAATTCCGCCGCGCCTGGTGGCACTTTGATTTCTTTGGCCATCTGCACGGCGTCGAGCTGTTCGAGGCCGATCAGGGCATTCAGTTCAACGGCGTGCAGACCAAAGCGCACGGCGTGAAGGTCACCGGCAAAGTCGCTTTTAACCCGCAGCATCCGATGCTGGACCATTTCCGCTTCCTGCAAAGCGTGGCCGGCGATGCGGTGGCGAAAATGACCATTCCCAGCCCGAGCGTGCTGCACTTCCGCGGCGGCCGTAAAGTGATTGATGCCACGGTGTATCCGGATCTGGAGCAGTACTTCGCCGATCTGGCACAGACTTACAAGGATGCGATCAAGGCATTTTACGACGCTGGCTGCCGCTATCTGCAGCTGGATGACACCGTGTGGGCGTACCTGTGTTCAGGCGATCAGCAGCAGCAAATTCGCGAGCGCGGTGAAGATCCGCAACAGCTGGCGCACATTTATGCGCAGGTACTGAATCGCGCGCTGGAAGATAAACCGGCGGATCTCACCGTCGGCCTGCACGTGTGTCGTGGTAACTTCCGCTCGACCTGGATCTCGGAAGGCGGCTACGAGCCGGTGGCGGAAATTCTGTTTGGCAGCGTGAACATCGACGCGTTTTTCCTCGAGTACGATAATGAGCGCTCCGGTGGCTTTGAGCCGCTGCGTTTCATCAAACCGGGTCATCAGCAGGTGGTATTAGGGCTGATCACCACCAAAACCGGCGAGCTGGAAGACGCTGCACAGGTGAAGGCGCGCCTGCAGGAAGCGGCGCAGTTTGTCAGCCTCGACCAGATTTGCCTCAGCCCGCAGTGTGGCTTTGCGTCAACGGAAGAGGGCAACAGCCTGACCGAAGCGCAGCAGTGGCAGAAGATTCGTCTGGTTGTCGACATCGCACAACAGGTGTGGTGATGCTGTAAAGTTGTGCAAACAGGCGCGTAAAGCGCGCCTTTTGTGCATCCCTGCGGCGGTTTCTGCAAGGAGATCGCCCGCTTTGCAGAAACTTTAAGCAAATCATCTCAGGTGTTTTCCGACTATTTCCTGCTTATCCACTACGTTCTAACGCTTTCCTGTTATATCCTTCTGGTTTTCCGATCCCGTATTGCCTTTCTTCGCTATAAACGTTTTAATTTGCGCCGTTGTCGATTCATCCCTCTGTGAACAGAAGAAAAGCAGTTTAAATCACCTGCGCTGTACCGATTCGGCCCGCATAACGCACTGGTCAAGCCAGTTAAGCCATTGTTTTCGCGCATCCAGGGGACAACACAAACCCAACTTCCACCGCAACATCAGCTACAGGCAGTACAGAAGTTTATGACACATCGTTTAACCTCCAGGGACATCCTGGCGCTGGGCTTCATGACCTTTGCCCTGTTCGTTGGCGCAGGAAACATCATTTTCCCGCCTATGGTCGGTATTCAGTCTGGTGAACATGTCTGGATTGCCGCCTTCGGCTTCCTGATCACCGCGGTTGGTTTACCGGTGATGACCGTGATCGCGCTGGCGCGCGTCGGCGGCGGTATTGATGCGCTCAGCTCACCGATTGGTAAAGCGGCCGGTCTGCTGCTCGCCACCGTGTGCTATCTCGCCGTCGGCCCGCTGTTTGCCACGCCGCGCACCGCGACCGTTTCATTTGAAGTCGGGATTGCACCGCTGACCGGCGACGGCCCGCTGCCGCTGTTTATCTATAGCCTGGTGTACTTCGCGCTGGTGATCGGCATTTCGCTCTATCCGGGCAAGCTGCTGGACACCGTCGGCCACTTCCTCGCGCCGCTGAAAATTGTTGCGCTGACCATTCTGGGCGTCGCGGCGCTGCTTTGGCCGGCTGGCGGCATTTCGCCGGCCACCGCCGACTACCAGCGTGCGGCCTTCTCCAGCGGTTTCGTGAACGGCTATCTGACCATGGATACGCTCGGCGCGCTGGTGTTCGGTATCGTCATCGTTAATGCGGCGCGTTCACGTGGCGTGGAAGACAGCAAACTGCTGACGCGCTATACCATGCTGGCCGGCGTGATCGCCGGTGTTGGCCTGACGCTGGTGTACCTCAGCCTGTTCAAGCTGGGCTCCGGCAGCGGCGCGATTGTCGATCAGAACGCTAACGGCGCCTCGATTCTGCATGCTTACGTGCAGCAGACCTTCGGCGGCATGGGCAGCGTCTTCCTCGCGGCGCTGATTTTCGTCGCCTGTATGGTTACGGCGGTGGGCCTGACCTGCGCCTGCGCAGAATTCTTTGCGCAATATCTGCCGTTGTCGTATAAAGCGCTGGTGTTTATTCTCGGCCTGTTCGCCATGCTGGTGTCGAACCTCGGTCTCAGCCACCTGATTCAGATTTCGATTCCGGTACTGACGGCTATCTATCCGCCGTGCATCGTACTGGTGGTACTGAGCTTTACCCTGAGCTGGTGGAATCGCAGCACGCGCATCATTGCGCCAACCATGCTGATCAGCCTGCTGTTTGGTATCGTCGATGCCATCAAAACCACCAGCTTTAAAGATGCGCTGCCGTTGTTTAGCCAGCATCTGCCGCTGGCCGATCAGGGACTCTCCTGGTTGCCGCCGTCGCTGGCGATGCTGGTGATTGCTGCGGTGGTTGACCGGGTGAAAGGGCGTGAGCAGGTTGCCGTTCACCAGTAAACGACATCGCTGTTAATTCCGACCACGGGCTTGCCCGTGGTTTTTTCATTTCCACAGGTACTGTTTGTTATGCAAGAAACCAATAAGCTCAAACGCGGACTGAGCACGCGCCACATCCGTTTTATGGCGCTGGGATCGGCGATCGGCACCGGGCTGTTTTACGGCTCGGCAGATGCCATCAAAATGGCAGGCCCCAGCGTACTGCTGGCCTACATCATCGGCGGCGCCGTGGCGTATATCATCATGCGCGCGCTGGGCGAGATGTCGGTTAACAATCCGCAGGCCAGCTCGTTTTCACGCTACGCGCAGGATTACCTCGGACCGCTGGCGGGCTATATCACCGGCTGGACGTACTGCTTTGAAATCCTGATTGTGGCGATCGCCGACGTCACGGCTTTTGGTATCTACATGGGCGTGTGGTTCCCGGAGGTGCCGCACTGGATTTGGGTGCTGTCGGTGGTGCTGATCATCGGCGCCATCAACCTGATGAGCGTGAAGGTGTTTGGCGAAGTGGAGTTCTGGTTCTCCTTCTTCAAAGTTGCCACCATCATCATCATGATCGTGGCCGGTTTCGGCATGATTTTCTGGGGCATCGGCAACGGCGGTCAGCCGACCGGCATCCATAACCTGTGGACCAACGGCGGCTTCTTTGCTCACGGTATCGTCGGCATGCTGCTGTCGCTGCAGATGGTGATGTTCGCCTACGGCGGCATTGAGATCATTGGTATCACCGCCGGCGAAGCTAAAGATCCGGCGAAATCGATCCCGCGCGCCATCAACTCCGTACCGCTGCGCATTCTGGTGTTCTATGTCGGCACGCTGTTTGTGATCATGTCGATCTATCCCTGGAACCAGGTCGGTACCGCAGGCAGCCCGTTCGTACTGACTTTCCAGCACCTCGGCATCGCCGCCGCCGCCTCCATTCTGAACTTTGTGGTGCTGACGGCCTCGCTGTCGGCGATTAACAGCGATGTGTTTGGCGTCGGCCGCATGCTGCACGGTATGGCGCAGCAGGGTCATGCGCCGAAGATGTTTATGAAGGTGTCGAATCGCGGCATTCCGTGGGTCACGGTGCTGGTGATGATGCTTGCCATGCTGGTGGCGGTGTACCTCAACTATCTGATGCCGGAAAAAGTGTTCCTGGTGATTGCCTCGCTGGCGACGTTTGCCACCGTGTGGGTGTGGATTATGATTCTGCTGTCGCAGATCGCGTTCCGCCACAAAATCGGCAAAGAGCAGGCCGGTAAGCTGCAGTTTGCTCTGCCGGGCGGCAGCGCTACGGCGTGGGTGGGAGTGCTGTTCCTTGCCTTTATCATCGCGCTGATTGGCTACTTCCCGGATACGCGTATCTCGCTGTACGTCGGGTTTGCGTGGATTGTCCTGCTGCTGCTGGCGTGGCCGCTGGCGAAGAAACGTAAAGCGTAAGAAGCTTTACTGCGGGCGAAGCGAGACTTCGCCCGCGTTGCATTACCAGTTTTTCCCCAGCGCCATCTCTCCGCCGTACGGATTCAGGTGATTGTTGTCATACCAGAGCGGCATGCCCTGATGAGTGACCAGACACCCCTGCGCATTACACAACGTCTCCTGCAGTGACAACACGCGCACGCCGCGCTGCTGATAATCCTTTAACAGATTTGCCACCGATGCGTTTGGCATCTGCATCTGCTGCGTGCGTTCCGCCGCCAGCGCCGCGCCATCCTGCGCGCTGAGCCAGCTATTCAGGCTGCGGCGCAGCGGCATATTGCGGTTATGGCTGTAGCGCAGCGGATCGAGCGTGATGGTCGGCACATCGTCTATCAGGGTGATCTTTTTCCCTGCCGCCAGCAGCTGCGCCACCACGGTATCCAGCCCGCTTTTCAGCGCCTGCAGATTGTCCTGCGCCGGATCGCGGAGACTGCGGAATCCGCTGCCCGGCTGCGCACTGAGGCCCGCCGCCCAGAACGCGCTGATCACCACTTCGTCTATTTTATCGCTCAGGATGATCGGCAGAACCCGCTGATTAAAATCGAGGCACTGCTGTGCATGCTGCGGTTTTTGCGGCATCGCGCGCGTGGCCTCAAGCAGGAAAGGGCAGGAGGCTTTGGTCAGCTGAAACAGCGGTTTCTGCTGCCGCCGGGCGTAATCGGCGACGTTGGCCGCCAGCGCCGCGGCATGGCTGTCGCCAATCAGCGCTATCGCCGGTGTGTCACTCTGCGGCTGGCACTGCGCATCACGGGCGGGCCGCGTGGCGCCGTAATCCAGCAGGCAGGGATCGCGCTGGGCGGCGACTTTCCATTCGTCGCCGAGCATCACCGCTTCACTGACGCGCGATTTCAGGCCACCGCTCTGCCACAGCAGCACCATGGCACCGGCTGCCAGCAGCGACGAGGCGCAGTAGCCGGGGATCAGCCAGCGCGTACCGCTGCGCGCCCGACGGAATGGCTGTTCGACGAAGCGCCAGGAGAGCCAGGCGATGACCAGCGCCACGGCACAGATGCTCAACGCCTGCCAGATACTGAGCGGTCGATCGCTGCAGATGCGTGCCAGACTGAGCAGCGGCCAGTGCCACAGATACCACGAGTAGGAAATTTTACCGATGAAGCGCATCGGCGCGTTCTCCAGCAGCCGCTGATTGAGCGGGCTGCGTGCACCGATCATCAGACAGGCCGCCAGCACCGGCAGCAGTGCCAGCCAGCCGGGAAAGCGATCGCTATGGCTGAGTAACAGCGTGGCACCGATGATCAGCAGCCAGCCAGCGAGATGACAGAGGCAGGCCAGCCGGCCGGTGACGGGGCGGGGTTGCCACAGCGCCAGCAGCACGCCGGCACCCAGCTCCCAGGCGCGGGTTGGCAGCAGATAAAACGCCTGAGTGCTGGAGAGGGGCGTTAACCACAGGCAGCCGGCCAGCGACAGCAGGCTGAGCAGTAGCACCACGCCGGTCATTGTGCGCCGCAGCCGCACGGCCAGCAGCAGAACAAACGGCAGCACGATATAGAACTGCTCCTCAATGCCCAGCGACCAGGTCATCAGGAGCGGATTGAGATCGGCATCCGCACTGAAATAGTCGCCACTCTTCAGTAACAGCATATTGGGCACCGAGAGAAACACCGCCATGCTGTATTTTGCCAGCTGGCTTAATTCCAGCGGTGATAACAGCAGATAACCGAGCAGCAGCAATACCATCAGCATAAAAAACAGTGCGGGCGCAATACGCCGGATGCGGCGTAAATAAAACTGATAAAACGAGAAGGTGCCGGCGGTAATTTCTTTACTGATAATACCACCAATTAAAAAGCCGGAAATAACGAAAAATATATCGACGCCAATAAAGCCACCCGGCACGGCGCTGACGCCGCAGTGGAACAGCACAACCAATATAATGGCGACAGCGCGCAGACCATCGATATCCGGACGATAGCGCAGCGAGACAGGTACAGACATAACAGGATCCCAGTTATTCAATGTTAATTTGCGATTTTATTACTGCGGGTAAAAATAGCTCGGCGCATCCTGTCGCCGAAAAATGTAAAAAGAGAAAGGTATTACTAAGGGATGATTGACCCGTGCAGCATATCGCAGTTTTTCAGCGCTAACGCTTTTAAGGGAAAAAAAAGAAAAGTCTCAGATAACCGTGCCCATCAGCTTGCAGTTTATTGCTGTAATTTCGCTGCAGGAATAAGCCGGCGTAATCTGTCTGGCTTAACCCGGCGGCTGGCGTCAGGGATAGTCCACGGGGATTACCGCGCGCTGATCAATGGCGGTGCGCCAGTGCTCAAGTGTCGATTGATAAGGACACAGCGTACCCACCGCCGTCTGGCGACAGTTTTGCTGATGCCACTCCTGGCGCAGCAGCGGGTGCTGCCGATCGATCGGCGTTAGCTGGCGTAGCGCATCCAGACTTTGCGCCTGAAAATAGACGCGCAACAGCAGCGTCTGCGTCTGGTTATCGCGCCAGCGCTCAAACACCAGGCTGCTGCCGGGCGGAATATTACCGCGCGCGTAGCCGGGCAGTTGCCAGCTGAAGCCGATCAGCGTGCGTAACATGGCGATATTGGTGTCGTGTGCCACCAGCAGCAGCCAGCGGGTGGAGGGCGTCGCCGCATCGTCCTGCAGGTTGCGCACCACCGCGTCCAGCAGCATCGACGCACGCTTTTGCGCGATATATGGCACATCATTACTCAGATCGTAATTGGCGGTCAGCAGCGGCAGCAGGGCGCTGATCTGCTGCGCCCGGGTGATGTTGCCCCACGCCAGCTGGCTGAACGGCAGATTTTCGCTCCAGCCGAGCCGTAAGGTTTCGGCCATGCTGGCCAGCACGCTGAGACCCTGCACGTAGGTATGGCCGCTTTTACTCTGCTTCAGCTGCCAGGGGCGATCGAAGAACGGGCAATCTGCCGCACACACCGCCTGCCTGAGCTGCTGCACGGCGGGCTGTAAACGCTGTTGCAGTGCGGTGAGATCGCCGGCGCGCGCCGCGACCGCTGCCCGCTCCGTGGCAGCATCCGTTTGGCCGAACGGCAGTTTTTCGCTCTGAAATAGCGGATCGACCGCCCCCGCGACGTGATGAACTGCCACATCGCAGTCAGGAAAGGCACCCTGCAGCAGTGCCTGCGCCGTGGCGCGGGTGCGCTGCAGCGGACTGGCGCGCACGTAGATTTGCCCGGCATCGGGACAGCCGGCACGCAGCAGGCCGAGCTGGCGATAGTGTTCACCCTGCCAGCGACCTTTATTCACGACCGCTGCATAACCGTGTGCGGTGAGTTCGCCGTCGGCGCTGCGCCAGCGCGGCCAGGCGCGCTGGGTGGCGGCTTCGATTTCCGTACGGTTACCTGCGGTGGGAGGACGCACGCCGTGACGACTGATCTCTACCACTTTTTCCAGCTGGTAGCGCGACTGCGCCTGCGCGGTGAGCGCCAGCAAAGCCAGCAGCGCGCTCAGCAGCAGACGTGTCATAGCGTTGGCTGTGCCGGCAGCAGCGCTTTGAGCTGCGGATAGAGCACCGCGTTGGCCAGCAGCACCGGATTACCCTGTTGCAGGCCGTGGTGGCTGAGATAATCGTTGGTGACGCCGCCCGCTTCGCGCATCAGCACAATGCCGGGCAGGCCATCCCACGGATTCATATGCGCTTCGTAATAGCCAATCAGCCGGCCGGCGGCCGCCCAGGCGCTCATCAGCGCACCGGAACCGTTGCGGATAAACATGCCGCCCTGCGCCAGCAGCTGGCTGATAAAGGTGGTCAGCGGTTCAATCGGCTGGCTGTTCGAGCTGCTAAGGCCCAGCAGCCCCTGGTCGAGCCGCTGCGCGCTGTGTGCCTGAATGCGCTTGTCATTCACCCAGGCACCTTTGCCGCGGCAGGCGTGGAAGGTTTCCTGATGATTAGGATCGCTGACTACGCCAATCACCGGCTGATCGTCACAGACAATCGCCAGCGAGACGCACCAGTTGTGCAGGCCATTAAGAAAGCTGCTGGTGCCGTCAATCGGATCGATGACCCAGATAAAGCGCGCGCCGCTGACGTCACCGCCGCTCTCTTCACCCAGCACCGCATCGTCAGGAAAACGCTCATGAATCAGGTGTTTTACCAGCAGCTCAACGTTGCGATCCGCCTCGCTGACTACATCCTGCAAATCCTTCTTGTGCTCCACCACCAGCTGATGGCGCTGCTGATACCACGCCAGCGCGCGGCTGGCGGCGGTTTTCGCCACCTCACAGGCATAGTGATAACGGGCATCTAATTCGGTTAGCGTAGCTGATGACATTTTTCCCTCTTATCATTCACTGGCAATCGACGTGGCGAACCACGCCGGATAAAGCGCCATGGCTGTGTGACTGGCTTAACAAAAGTTAAGCAAGGCTTCATTAAGCCGCAGATGGCTGCGGCTGGCAAGGGGAGGCAATGCGGGGCAGCGGCAAATTGTGCTTCACAGCTGCCGGGCGCGCGCGGCGGCCATCAGGCGTGGATAGAACTGGAAAAACAGCGGTTCGAGCTGGGTGTAGTGGTCGACAAAATCCTGATAGGAGTCGCGCAGCGCCGCCAGCCGCGGCCGGCGATGCGCCATGCCGCTTAGCACGCGCGCCAGCCGCGCCGGGTCAGCATAGTGTTCAAACCAGCGTTCGCGCCACATTACCGCGTTGAGCTCGATAAAATCGGTCGGCGTGCCGGGCAGCTGCGGCACAATATCGCGCTCGGCGGCGGCGCTAAAATCAGACAGCGACTGCGCCGGATGTAGCTGATCCCAGTGGCGCGCCAGGAAGTGGTCCCAGATCACGTCGAGGGTGATTGGCGCCACGCGGCGCGTTTCGGCGCGGAACAGCTGACGCGCGCTGCGCACTTCCGGCAGGTTATCGGTCAGCACGTCAATGCGCCGGTGCAGGGCAATACCGGCCACCACTGGCTGCGGCCACTGCGCCTCAACGTTGCCGCGCACAAAGTCGGCCAGCAGATTACCCAGCAGTGAGCTGTCGGCCAGGGTTGCGAGGTGAAGGTGAGCAAGAAAGTTCATGGCGCATTATAGGCAGAATCACACCGGCGCAGCCAGTTGTTCAGAATTGCCCACTTTTCCGCTAAACTATGCCGCCTGTTTTTTGAGTCCTGAAGAAGTGATGCATGCGTGTAGCCGATTTTGCCTTTGAATTACCGGAATCTTTGATCGCCCATTATCCGCAGGCGCAGCGCAGCGGATGTCGTCTGCTGTCGCTGGATGGCCCGAGCGGGGCGCTGAACCATGGCGTGTTTACTGATGTGCTGGATAAGCTCAATCCGGGCGATCTGCTGGTGTTCAATAATACCCGGGTGATTCCGGCGCGCGTCTATGGCCGTAAAGCCAGCGGCGGCAAAATTGAGATGCTGGTTGAGCGCATGCTGGATGACAAACGCGTGCTGGCGCACGTGCGCGCCTCCAAAGCGCCGAAGCCGGGTGCCGAATTACTGCTGGGCGACGACGAAAGCGTCAAAGCCACCATGGTGGCGCGCCACGATGCGCTGTTCGAAATCGAGTTTGCGGACGAGCGCGCGGTGCTGGATATCCTGAACAGCGTCGGCCATATGCCACTGCCGCCGTACATCGATCGTCCGGATGAGGAAGCTGACCGCGAGCTGTACCAGACGGTGTACAGCGCGCGCCCCGGCGCGGTGGCAGCGCCGACCGCCGGTCTGCACTTCGATGAGCCGCTGCTGGCGGCGCTGAAGGCGAAAGGCGTGGAGATGGCGTTTGTGACGCTGCACGTCGGCGCTGGCACCTTCCAGCCGGTGCGCGTAGAAAACATCAACGATCACATCATGCACTCTGAATATGCCGAAGTGCCGCAGGACGTGGTGGACGCAGTGCTGGCGTGCAAAGCGCGCGGTAACAAAGTGGTGGCGGTGGGCACCACCTCGGTGCGTTCGCTGGAGAGCGCAGCGCAGGCCTGCCAGGATGGGCTGATCGCGCCGTTTTTCGATGACACGCAGATCTTTATCTATCCGGGCTATCGCTACCAGGTGATTGATGCGCTGATCACCAACTTCCACCTGCCGGAATCGACGCTGATTATGCTGGTCTCGGCGTTTGCCGGTTATCAACACACCATGGCGGCTTATCAGAGCGCGGTGGCGGAGCAGTACCGTTTCTTTAGCTACGGGGATGCGATGTACATCACCCGTAATCCACAGGCTCCCGACGAAATCGTTGGTGGCTGAGTAATCAGACTGTTTCTCTGATTATCGAAAGAGGTCAATGTGAAATTTGAATTAGATACCACCGACGGGCGCGCGCGCCGTGGCCGTCTGGTCTTTGATCGCGGCGTCGTGGAAACCCCGGCGTTTATGCCGGTCGGCACCTACGGCACGGTCAAAGGCATGACGCCGGAAGAAGTGAAAGAGACCGGCGCGCAGATCCTGCTGGGTAACACCTTCCACCTGTGGCTGCGTCCGGGGCAGGAGATCATGAAACTGCACGGCGACCTGCACGATTTCATGCACTGGCAGGGCCCAATCCTGACCGACTCCGGCGGCTTCCAGGTATTCAGCCTCGGCGATATCCGTAAGATCACCGAAGCCGGCGTGCATTTCCGCAACCCGATCAACGGCGACCCGATTTTCCTCGACCCGGAAAAATCGATGGAGATTCAGTACGATCTCGGCTCCGACATTGTGATGATCTTCGACGAATGTACGCCGTATCCGGCGGACTGGGATTACGCTAAACGCTCGATGGAGATGTCACTGCGCTGGGCGCAGCGCAGCCGCGACCGCTTTGACGCGCTCGGTAACAAAAATGCGCTGTTTGGCATTATTCAGGGCGGGGTTTACGAAGATTTACGTGATGTCTCGGTTAAAGGTCTGGTAGAGATTGGCTTTGATGGGTACGCTGTGGGCGGCCTGGCGGTGGGTGAACCGAAAGAGGACATGCACCGCATCCTGGAACACGTCTGTCCGCAAATTCCGCAAGACAAACCGCGTTATTTGATGGGCGTCGGCAAACCGGAAGATCTGGTGGAAGGCGTTCGCCGCGGTATCGATATGTTTGACTGTGTTATGCCAACGCGTAACGCGCGCAACGGCCATCTGTTCGTCACCGATGGCGTGGTGAAAATCCGCAATGCGAAATACAAAGATGACACCGCGCCGCTGGATGCGGAGTGTGATTGTTACACCTGTCGCAATTACACGCGTGCCTACTTGCATCATCTTGATCGCTGTAACGAAATACTGGGCGCACGTCTGAACACCATCCACAATCTGCGCTATTACCAGCGTCTGATGGCGGGTTTACGCCAGGCCATCGAAGAGGGTAAATTAGAGCACTTTGTTAGCGAGTTCTACCAACGGACGGGCAAAGCGGTTCCACCGTTAAACGTCTGATAATTCTATCAATGAGGGAAATTTAATGAGCTTTTTCATTTCTGACGCCGTGGCCGCAGCTGGCGCTCCGTCTCAGGGAAGTCCGTATTCTCTGGTGATCATGCTGGTGGTTTTTGGTCTGATTTTCTACTTCATGATCCTGCGTCCACAGCAGAAGCGCGCCAAAGATCACAAAAAGCTGATGGATTCCATCTCCAAAGGTGATGAAGTGCTGACCAACGGTGGCCTGGTGGGCCGCGTAACGAAAGTGGCTGAAACCGGCTACATCGCTATCGCCCTGAACGACACCACTGAAGTAGTGATTAAACGTGATTTCGTGGCCGCCGTTCTGCCGAAAGGTACAATGAAGGCGCTGTAATTTATTCTTCCCGAAGGGAACTGCCGTGTTAAACCGTTATCCTTTGTGGAAGTACATCATGCTGGTCGTCGTGATTCTCGTCGGCCTGCTGTATGCGCTTCCTAACCTTTATGGTGAGGATCCGGCCGTTCAGATCACTGGTGCGCGCGGTGGCGCCGCCAGTGAGCAAACGTTGGATCAGATCCAGACCGTATTAAAACAAGACAATATCCAGAGCAAATCCCTCGCGCTGGAAAATGGTGCCATTCTGGCCCGTTTCGCTAACACGGATATTCAGCTGCGCGCGCGTGAAGCCATCACCAATGCGCTGGGCGAAGATTTCGTTGTGGCCCTTAACCTGGCCCCTGCCACACCGCGCTGGCTGACCATGCTGGCCGCTGAACCGATGAAACTCGGCCTCGATCTGCGCGGCGGCGTGCACTTCCTGATGGAAGTCGACATGGATACTGCCCTCGGCAAGCTGCAGGAGCAGAATGCTGATGGCCTGCGCAGCGATCTGCGCGAAAAAAATATCCCTTACACCAACGTTAGCAAAATCGCTAACTACGGCACCGAAATACGCTTCCGCGACGGCGCCAGCCGTGATGCGGCCATCAGCTATCTGACGCCGCGCCATCGCGACCTGGTGATCACCAGCGCTGGCAGCGACACGCTGCGTGCGGTGATGACCGATGCGCGTCTGAGTGAAGCGCGCGAATATGCGGTGCAGCAGAACATTAACATCCTGCGTAACCGTGTGAACCAGCTGGGTGTTGCTGAGCCGCTGGTACAGCGTCAGGGCGCTGACCGCATCGTGGTTGAGCTGCCGGGTATCCAGGATACCGCGCGTGCTAAAGAGATTCTGGGTGCTACCGCAACGCTGGAGTTCCGCCTGGTCAACACCTCGGTGGATCCGAGCGCAGCCGCCAGCGGCCGCGTGCCGGGTGACTCGGAAGTGAAAAAGACGCGTGAAGGTCAGCCGGTGGTGCTGTACAAGCGCGTGATTCTCACCGGTGATCACATCACCGACTCGACGTCCAGCATGGATGAGTACAACCAGCCGCAGGTGAATATCTCGCTTGATGGCGCCGGCGGTAACATCATGTCCAACTTCACCAAGGACAACATCGGCAAGCCGATGGCGACCCTGTTTGTGGAGTACAAGGACAGCGGTAAGAAAGATGCGAACGGTCGTGCGATTCTGGTGAAGCAGGAAGAAGTGATTAACGTGGCGAACATTCAGTCGCGCCTCGGCAACAGCTTCCGAATTACCGGTATCAGCAACCCGAACGAAGCGCGTCAGCTGTCGCTGCTGCTGCGTGCCGGTGCGCTGATTGCGCCAATCCAGATTGTGGAAGAGCGGACCATCGGTCCTACCATGGGCCAGCAGAACATCACGCAGGGGCTCGAAGCCTGTCTGTGGGGTCTGATTGCCTCCATCATCTTTATGGTGGTGTTCTACAAGAAGTTTGGTCTGATTGCGACCAGCGCACTGCTGTGCAACCTGGTGTTGATTGTCGGCATCATGTCACTGTTACCGGGCGCCACGCTCACCATGCCGGGCATTGCCGGTATCGTACTGACGCTGGCGGTGGCGGTGGATGCTAACGTATTGATTAACGAACGTATTAAAGAAGAACTGCGTAACGGACGCTCGGTACAGCAGGCGATTCATGAAGGCTATAAAGGCGCCTTCTCCAGTATCGTCGACGCCAACGTCACCACGCTGATTAAAGTTATCATTCTTTATGCGGTCGGTACCGGCTCGATCAAAGGGTTTGCGATTACCACGGCTATCGGTATCGCGACTTCCATGTTCACCGCTATCGTCGGCACCCGTGCCATCGTTAACCTGGTGTACGGCGGCAAACGCATCAATAAGCTGTCTATCTGAGGAGTGCGTTGTGGCACAGGAATATAGTATTGAACAGCTGAACCATGGGCGTAAAGTCGTCGACTTTATGCGCTGGGACACGCTGGCCTTTATCATCTCCGGCCTGCTGATTGTGGCGTCCATCGCCATTATCGGTGTGCGCGGCTTTAACTGGGGGCTCGATTTCACCGGCGGGACGGTGATTGAGATCAACCTCGAGAAGCCGGCGGATCTGGATGCGCTGCGTGACGGGCTGGTGAAGGCAGGCTTTGAGGAGCCGCTGGTACAGAACTTTGGCAGCAGCCGTGATGTGATGGTGCGTATGCCACCGACCACCGGCAATGCAGGCCAGGAGCTGGGCAACAAAGTGGTCGCCTCGATCAACCAGACGACGCAGCAGAACGCGACCGTGAAGCGAATTGAGTTCGTGGGCCCGAGCGTGGGCAGCGATCTGGCGCAGGCCGGGGCGATGGCGCTGCTGTCGGCGCTGATTGCGATTCTGATCTACATCGGCTTCCGCTTTGAGTGGCGTCTGGCGCTGGGCACCGTGCTGGCGCTGGCGCACGACGTGATCATCACCTGCGGCATTCTGTCGCTGTTCCACATCGAGATCGATCTGACGATTGTGGCGTCGCTGATGTCGGTGATTGGTTACTCGCTCAACGATAAGATCGTGGTTTCCGACCGTATTCGTGAGAACTTCCGCAAAATCCGTCGCGGTTCTTCTTACGACATCACTAACGTGTCGCTGACCCAGACGCTGAGCCGTACGTTGATCACCTCGATCACCACGCTGGCGATGATCCTGATCCTGTTCATCTTTGGTGGCGCGCTGCTGAAAGGCTTCTCGCTGACCATGCTGATCGGTGTCACCATCGGTACCATTTCGTCGATCTACGTGTCGTCCGCGCTGGCGCTGAAGCTGGGCATGAAGCGTGAACACATGCTGGTGCAGAAAGTGGAGAAAGAGGGCGCCGATCAGCCTTCGATTCTGCCGTAATTGTGCCGGAGAAATGAAACGGGCTGCCTGAGTGCAGCCCGTTTTTTTTATGCCTGACGCCAGAATTACTGGCCTGCAACGACCGTGCTGGCGTCCGCCACCGCCTGCACATC
This sequence comes from Pantoea sp. SGAir0418, assembly GCF_043529865.1. Taxonomy (NCBI): domain Bacteria; kingdom Pseudomonadati; phylum Pseudomonadota; class Gammaproteobacteria; order Enterobacterales; family Erwiniaceae; genus Pantoea; species Pantoea sp. SGAir0418. Next base: position 3,008,817 of record NZ_CP027911.1, on the reverse strand, counting down.
ATGCACGCGCACGTAGCCGGGCTGACCCGGTGCCAGCCCGCTGAGCCGCAGCGGTACGCTGACCGAACTGCGCGGCATCAGACTGGCGGGCACGGTAATGGTCTGACTCAGGCTGTCGGCGTTCAGCGGCTTGCCGCTGGCGGGATCCATTTCGCCCCATACCACGCGGGCGCTGAGTGCCGGCACTGGCTTATCATCGGTTGAACGGATATTCAGGTTAGCGCGGCTGCCGCTGGCTTCCCCCTCAACGTGCGACAGCGACAGGCGCAGTTTACCCAGCTGCGTCTGCAGCTCTACCGGCGTATTCGCCTGCGGGAGTAACCATGCGCCCTGCGTCGACTGGCTGTTGAGCTGCCCCTGAATCTCCAGCGCGCTGGCCTGACTGGTCAGTTTGCGCATCTGCTGGTTGAGCTGGCTCACTTCCTGATGCAGCGCTTTGACCTGAGGTGAAGCGGGGGTGGAGCTGCAACCACTGAGCACCAGCGCAGCAAGCGCTGCCGGCACCCAAATCATCCTGAACGTCATGCAATGTCCTTCCGGTTATTTAGGGATACGTAAAACCTGGCCGGGATAGATCTTATCAGGATGCGTCAGCATTGGCTTGTTCGCTTCAAAGATCTTGTTGTATTCGTTCGGCGTGCCGTACACCTGCTTCGAGATAGCGCTCAGGGTATCGCCTTTTTTCACCGTGTAGAATTCGGCCTGCGCAGCACTGTCACTGGTGGTCACGTTATCTTCCACTTTGGTGATGCCGGCCACGTTACCCGCCGCCACCAGAATCTTCTCTTTCAGCTCCTGCGAGATACCGTCACCGCTGACCTTCACGGTATCGCCCTGGACATCGACTTTCACTTTATCGCTGTCGGGCAGGCCGAGTTGATTAATGTGCTCCTGCAGCTTTTTGCTCTGGTCATCGCCGCCTGACACCGCATCCCACAGTTTTTCACCCGCTTCTTTGACGAAATTGAATAAACCCATACATCCTCCTGTCATTAAGCCGGATTGGCTCTCTAAGCTTAGTAACTTTTCACGGTTTGCTGTAACCGTCAGGCGTCGCTGTGAGCCAGGTGGCGATTCTGCGCCCTGTATTTTGTTGCAACCGGGAACGCGCTACACTATCTGCCCCCAATTCTCGCGACAGGAAACGTCATGCATTGCCCATTCTGCTCCGCTGTGGACACCAAAGTGATTGATTCACGTCTGGTTAGTGAAGGCTCCTCAGTGCGCCGCCGCCGCCAGTGCCTGGTATGCCATGAGCGTTTTACCACCTTTGAAGTGGCCGAGCTGGTAATGCCGCGCGTGGTGAAAAGCAACGACGTGCGCGAACCCTTTAACGAAGATAAGCTGGCCAGCGGCATGATGAAGGCGCTGGAGAAGCGTCCGGTAAGCGCAGATGCCGTCGACAACGCGGTCAATCACATCAAAACCCAGTTGCGCGCCACCGGCGAACGTGAAATTCCCAGCAAGCTGATTGGTAACCTGGTGATGGAAGAGCTGAAGAAGCTGGATAAAGTTGCTTATATTCGCTTCGCATCGGTGTACCGCAGTTTTGAAGATATTCGTGACTTTGGCGAAGAGATCGCCCGCTTACAGGATTAATCCATGACCGATGCGCACTACATGGCGCGCGCGCTGGAACTGGCGCGGCGCGGACAATATACCACCACCCCGAATCCTAACGTCGGCTGCGTTATCGTGCGCGATGGTGAGATCGTGGGCGAAGGCTGGCATCAGCGCGCCGGTGAACCGCACGCGGAAGTGCACGCGCTGCGCATGGCGGGTGACCACGCACGCGGTGCGACCGCGTATGTCACACTGGAACCCTGCAGCCATCACGGTCGGACGCCGCCGTGCTGCGATGCGCTGATTGCCGCCGGCGTCAGCCGGGTGGTCGCGGCGATGCAGGATCCTAATCCGCAGGTGGCCGGGCGCGGCTTGTATCGTTTACAGCAGGCCGGCATCGACGTGAGTCACGGCCTGATGATGAATGAAGCGGAAGCGCTTAATCGCGGTTTTCTCAAACGCATGCGTACCGGTTTTCCGTGGATTCAGCTCAAACTGGGTGCCTCGCTGGATGGCCGTACCGCTATGGCCAGCGGCGAAAGCCAGTGGATCACTTCCGCAGCGGCAAGGCGCGATGTGCAACGTTTACGTGCCCGCAGTTCAGCTATCCTTACCACCAGCGCCACCGTGCTGGCGGACAATCCGTCGCTGACGGTGCGCTGGGATGAACTGAGCGAGACCGTGCGCCAGCAGCTGGATGAGAGCCAGCTGCGTCAGCCGGTGCGGGTGGTGATCGACAGCCAGCAGCGCGTGACGCCGCAGCACCGTTTGATCGCCCAGCCCGGCGAAACCTGGCTGATGCGCACGGAGGCTGATGCACAAAGCTGGCCGCCGGGCGTGAGTCAGATTGAGGTGCCGCCGCGCGGTGAGCAGCTCGATCTGGTGGCGATGATGATGCTGCTCGGTCAGCGTCAGATCAACAGCGTGTGGGTCGAGGCCGGTGCCGGTCTGGCCGGTGCGCTGCTGCAGGCCGGACTGGTGGATGAACTGATCGTTTATCTGGCCCCGAAACTGCTGGGTAATGCCGCGCGCGGCCTGTGTGCGCTGCCGGGACTGGAAACGCTGGCCGATGCGCCAGCGCTGAATTTTAGCGATGTGCGTCAGGTCGGCGACGATTTACGGCTGACCCTGACACCGCGCTGAGCATGCACGGAAAAGCCTGAGCGCGTTGCCGAAGAGTATGATAGAATCCGCCCCCTTCTGCGGGGCCATAAAACAAACACCCAAAGGATATGTATGAAAGTTATCGAAGCTGCTGTTGCCACGCCTGATGCCAAGATTGCCATCGTTATTGCGCGTTTTAACAATTTCATCAATGACAGCCTGCTGGACGGTGCGGTTGACGCGCTGAAGCGTATTGGCCAGGTCAAAGCGGAAAACATCACCGTGGTCTGGGTACCGGGCGCTTACGAGCTGCCGCTGGCGGCACGCGCCCTGGCGAAAACCGGCAAGCACGACGCGATCGTTGCACTGGGCACGGTGATCCGTGGCGGTACCGCACACTTCGAATACGTGGCGGGTGAAGCCAGCTCCGGCATCGCTCACGTAGCGATGAACAGCGAAATTCCGGTGACCTTCGGCGTCCTGACCACCGAAAACATCGAGCAGGCGATTGAACGCGCCGGCACCAAAGCGGGTAACAAAGGCGCCGAAGCGGCCCTGACCGCACTTGAAATGATTAACGTATTGAAAGCCATCAAAGCCTGATTTTTGTAAGGGGAATTTTGTGAAACCTGCTGCTCGTCGTCGCGCCCGTGAGTGCGCTGTCCAGGCGCTTTACTCCTGGCAGTTGTCTAACAACGACATTGCCGATGTGGAATACCAGTTTCTGGCGGAACAAGACGTCAAAGACGTCGATATTAGCTATTTCCGCGAACTGCTGGCCGGTGTGGCGACCAACAGCGCGTTCCTGGACGGCCTGATGAAGCCTTACCTGTCGCGCCAGCTGGAAGAGCTGGGCCAGGTAGAAAAAGCCATCCTGCGCATTTCGCTCTATGAACTGAGCAAGCGTGACGATGTGCCGTACAAAGTGGCGATCAACGAAGGTATCGAACTGGCTAAAGTGTTTGGTGCTGAAGACAGCCATAAATTTGTTAACGGCGTGCTGGATAAAGCCGCTCCGCAAATTCGACCGAACAAAAAATAAGTGCAAAAGGCCGGCTCACCGGCCTTTTTTCATTGAGACCTGACTTATGTCCTGTGGTGAATTCGAACTGATCGCACGTTATTTTAACCGCGTCACCAGCTCCCGCCGCGATGTGGAGAAGGGAATTGGTGACGACTGCGCGTTACTTAACGTGCCGGAAAAACAGACGCTGGCCATCAGCACCGATACGCTGGTGGCGGGCGTGCATTTCTTACGTGATATCCATCCGGCCGATCTCGGCTACAAAGCGCTGGCGGTTAACCTGAGCGACCTGGCGGCGATGGGCGCCGATCCGGCATGGTTAACGCTGGCGTTAACCCTGCCCGAAGTGGATGAGCCGTGGCTGGCGGCGTTCAGCGACAGCCTGTTTGAGCTGCTGGATTATTACGATATGCAGCTGATAGGCGGCGATACCACGCGCGGGCCGCTCAGCCTGACGCTGGGCATTCATGGCCTGGTGCCGGCCGGCCGTGCGCTGAAGCGCGCCGGGGCCAAACCGGGTGACTGGATTTTTGTCACCGGCACGCTGGGCGACAGCGCTGCCGGCCTGTCGCTGCTGCAGCACCATCATCGCCTGAACGATCCGGCGGTGCATGAAGTGCTGATCAAGCGTCATCTGCGCCCGATGCCGCGCGTGCTGCAGGGCCAGGCGCTGCGCAATCTGGCGACATCAGCCATCGATCTGTCCGATGGCCTGATCTCCGATCTCGGCCACATTCTCACCGCCAGCCGCGTCGGTGCCCGCATCAATCTGGATGCGCTGCCGCTGTCGGCTGCGTTGCGCGATCACTTCGAGCCGGAACAGGTGCTGCGCTGGGCGCTGAGCGGGGGTGAAGATTATGAGCTGTGCTTTACCGTGCCGGAAGTCAATCGTGGTGCGCTGGATGTGGCGCTGGGCCATCTTGGCGTGGCGTATACCTGCATCGGCCAGATCGCGCCGGAAGCAGAAGGGCTGACGCTGCTGGAGAACGGCAAGCCGCGCAGTTTCCATCACAAGGGATTTGATCACTTTGACGCTAAATAAAGATGTGGCTAAAAGCCGTCTGCGCATGGCCAATCCGTGGCACCTGCTGGCGACCGGTTTTGGCAGCGGCCTGAGCCCGATTATGCCCGGCACCGCCGGTTCAATTGCCGCCATTCCCTTCTGGTGGCTGATGACGTTGCTGCCGCTGCAGCTGTATTCGCTGCTGGTGCTGATTGGCATCAGCGTGGGTGTCTACCTGTGTCACCGCACCGCGCGTGATATGGGCGTGCACGACCATGGCAGCATCGTGTGGGATGAGTTCATCGGCATGTGGATTACGCTGATGGCGATTCCGGCGATGAGCTGGCAATGGGTGCTGGCCGGCTTTGTGATTTTCCGTATTTTCGACATGTGGAAGCCGTGGCCGATTCGCTGGTTCGACCGTAATGTGCACGGCGGCATGGGCATTATGGTCGATGACATTATCGCCGGGGTCATTTCAGCGGCGATTTTGTATGGGTTGGGGCTGGTGCTTTAATGCGCCAGGTGCGCATGAATGCGCACCCTACAGAAAGCGTTGCCATGAATGCGTAGCCCACAGCAGGTCGCCAGGAATGCGTAGCCCTCAGGCAGGTCGTATGAATACGTAGACCACAGGCAGGTCGCCATGCATGCGCTGCCTGTGACATCAGGTCGCCCTGAAGGCGACCTGACTGGACCGTTACTCGAATCCCACCACCGGATGCGGTTGGTAGACGCTCTCCAGCTCGGCGATATCGGTTGAACTCAGCTCCACGTCGACGGCTTTCACCAGCTCGGCAAACTGCTGCTCGCGCGAGGCACCAATAATCGGCGCGGTAACCACCGGCTTATGCAGCAGCCATGCCAGCGCCACCTGCGCGCGCGTCACGCCTTTGTCCGCAGCCACCGTTGCCAGTCGTTGCGCAATGGCCGCGTCATTCTCTTCGGTGCCGGTATAGAGTTTTTCCATTACGTTATCCGACACCGAACGCGCAGTGGTTTCTCCCCACGGACGCGTCAGCTTACCGCGCGCCAGCGGGCTCCACGGCAGCACCGCGATGCCTTCGCGCTGGCACAGCGGATGCATCTCCTTCTCTTCTTCGCGCTGAATCAGGTTGTACTGATCCTGCATACTGACAAAACGCGCCCAGCCATGCTGCTGCTGTAACTGCAGCGCCTGCGCAAACTGTGTGGCATGCATCGAGGAAGCCCCGATGTAACGCGCTTTGCCTGACCGCACTACCTGATCGAGCGCTTCCAGCGTCTCTTCAATCGGCGTGGCGTAATCCCAGCGATGAATCTGCAGCAGATCGACATACTCCATACCAAGCCGCGTCAGGCTGTCATCAATCGACTGCAGAATATTGGTGCGCGACAGCCCCTGCGACAGGTTGCTCAGCGGAAAGTAGACTTTGGTCGCCACCACCACCCGATCGCGCTGCGCATAATCTTTGAGCGCGCGGCCGAGGATCTCCTCACTGCTGCCATCGGAGTAGCTGTTAGCGGTGTCGAAGAAGTTGATGCCCACGTCCAGCGCCTGCTTAATCAGCGGTCGGCTGCTCTCTTCCGGCAGCGTCCAGGCGTGATTACCGCGCAGCGGATCGCCATAGGTCATACAGCCTAAACAGAGACGTGAAACCTGCAGATCGGTCTGGCCTAAACGAACGGTTTTCATGAAGGGCTCCTGCTCTTATGCGTGGGGTTTTACCCTCAAGCATAGCAGCAGGAGCAGGGAAGGGCGGTTACTGCGCCAGCCAGGCGGCGATTTGCTGCTGGATGCCTGCGGCGTCCAGCTGATAATCCTGACGCACTTCTTCCTGCGTCCCCTGCGGAATAAACTCATCCGGCAGGCCGAGGTTAAGCACCGGCACGCGCAGGCGTTTCGCCATCACGTATTCGTTGACGCCGCTGCCGGCACCGCCTTTGATCGCGCCTTCTTCCAGCGTAATCAGTGCGTCGTGGCTGGCCGCCAGCTCGCTAATCAGGGCTTCATCCAGCGGCTTAACAAAGCGCATGTCGACCAGCGTGGCGTTGAGCGCCTCGGCGGCGGCCTGCGCTTCCGGCAGCAGAGTACCAAAGTTGAGGATGGCCAGCTGCTCGCCGCGACGCCGGATGACCCCTTTGCCAAGCGGCAGGCTGGCCAGCGGTTCCAGCGTGGCGCCGGTGCCGGTGCCGCGCGGATAGCGCACCGCGCTCGGGCCATCCTGATAGTGGTAGCCGGTGTAAAGCATCTGCCGGCACTCGTTTTCATCGCTTGGCGTCATGATCACCATGCCCGGCACGCAGCGCAGATAGGCGATATCAAACGCCCCCTGGTGCGTCTGGCCGTCGGCACCCACGATACCGCCGCGATCGATAGCAAACAGTACCGGCAATTGCTGAATTGCCACGTCGTGAATCACCTGATCGTAGGCGCGCTGCAGGAAGGTGGAGTAAATCGCCACCACCGGCTTATAACCGCCGATGGCCATGCCCGCGGCGAATGTCACCGCATGCTGCTCGGCGATCGCCACGTCAAAATACTGCTGCGGATAATCACGCGAGTAGCTCACCATGCCGGAGCCTTCGCGCATGGCCGGCGTCACGGCCATTAGCCGCGCATCGTCGGCGGCCATCTCGCTCAGCCAGTTACCAAAAATTTTCGAGTAGCTCGGCAGGCCCGGCGCGCTTTTCGGCAGCGAGCCGCTGGCCGGATCGAATTTTGGCACCGCGTGCCAGGTTATCGGATCTTCTTCCGCCGGCGCGTAGCCCTTGCCCTTTTTGGTCATGATGTGCAGGAACTGCGGCCCTTTCAGATCGCGCATATTCTTCAGCGTGCTGACCAGCGTCAGTACATCGTGACCATCGACCGGACCGATATAGTTAAAGCCCAGCTCCTCAAACAGCGTGCCCGGCACCACCATGCCTTTCAGGTGCTCTTCGGTGCGCTTCACCAGCTCTTTGATCGGCGGCAGGCCGCCCAGCACGCGCTTGCCGCCTTCGCGCAGGCGTGAATAGGTTTTCCCCGAGAGAATCTGCGCCAGGCGATTGTTCAGCGCGCCCACGTTCTCAGAGATCGACATCTCGTTGTCGTTGAGGATCACCAGCATGTCCGGCTTGATATCACCGGCGTGGTTCATGGCTTCAAACGCCATGCCCGCGGTAATCGCGCCGTCGCCAATGATACAGGCGGTACGGCGACCTTTGCCTTCGCGTTCGGCGGCCACGGCCATGCCGAGACCGGCGCTGATGGACGTCGACGAGTGGCCCACGCTCAGCACGTCATATTCGCTTTCGCCGCGCCACGGGAACGGGTGCAGGCCATTTTTCTGGCGGATAGTGCCGATACGGTCGCGGCGGCCGGTCAGAATCTTGTGCGGATAGGCCTGATGGCCGACGTCCCACACCAGATGATCAAACGGGGTGTTGTACACATAATGCAACGCGACGGTCAGCTCGACGACGCCCAGACCCGAAGCAAAGTGGCCGGACGAGCGGCTCACGCTGTCCAGCAGATACTGACGCAGCTCGTCGCACAGGTCCGGAAGTTTTTCTTTAGGCAGTAAACGTAATTCCTGAACCGTGCCTGCTAACGCCAGTGTCGGGTATTTTGCAATATCAAAACTCATCAGAGACTCATTATATAAGTTATTTATCGCGTTCAATTATAAAGCTGGCCAGCGCCTGCAGAGCGGACGTGTCATACGACTGTGCCGCCAGCACCTCCAGCGCGCCCAGTGCTTCGCGATAGAGATCCTGCGCTTTGGCCCGCGCGTTATCCAGTCCCAGCAGCGCCGGGTAAGTGCTTTTCCCCAGCGCCTGATCGGCTCCCTGGGTTTTGCCCAGAACGGCGGTATCGCCGACCACATCGAGGATGTCATCCTGCACCTGAAACGCCAGTCCGATGGCGTTGGCGTAGATATCCAGCTGCGGCAGCGCATCGCGGCCCGCTGCACCCGCAGTGAGGGCGCCGAGACGCACGGCGGCGCGGATCAGCGCGCCGGTTTTGTGGCGATGGATCTGCTCCAGCTGGTTCAGGTCCACGGATTGGCCTTCGGCGGCTAAATCCAGCGCCTGGCCACCGCACATCCCGGCCACGCCGCTGGCCTGCGCCAGTTCGGAAATCATGGCAATGCGATCCTGCGGGCTTACGCCGGGCATCGGCTGGTCCGCAAGAATGGTAAACGCCAGAGTTTGCAGGGCATCGCCGGCCAGAATCGCCGTGTCTTCGCCATATTTGATATGGCAGGTTGGCTGCCCGCGACGTAACGCATCGTCGTCCATCGCCGGCAGGTCATCATGAATCAATGAGTAAGCGTGAATGCACTCCACCGCTGCGGCGGGGGCATCCAGGCTGGCCGCCTCGGCGCGCAGCATCTCGCCAGTGGCATACACCAGAAACGGGCGCAGGCGCTTACCGCCCAATAGTGCCCCATATTGCATGGCGTTCACCAGAGGAGAACTCTGAAAAGGAAGTGGATCTATTAAGCGCGTCAACGCCTGGTTCACGCGCTCATGGTAGGCACGCTGCAGTTGCACGAAATCCATTACTCATTTTCCGGCGTGAAAGGGGCGAGCGGGGCGTCTTTGTCGTCGCTCAGCAGAATCTGCACGCGCTGTTCCGCCGCCTGCAGGGTTTGCTGGCCGCTGCGTGCCAGCTGTACGCCGCGCTCGAATTCATTCAGCGCCTCTTCCAGCGGCAGTTCGCCACTCTCCAGACGGCTGACAATCTGTTCCAGCTGCTGCAGTGCGTTTTCAAAACTCACGGGCGCTTCGGCTTTTTTCGGCATAATCAGTGTCGACTCACAGGTTGGGACATTATGTTGCAATCGGTCATGGTAGCCGACGGGCATTGATTAGCAAAATAATCAATGCGGCGAAGGTTGCTTACAGCAGTCACCCGACAAAGGTGATATACTTGCGCGCCTCGGATGCGGTGGCTGATGCCAACCCGCAATTATATGATTTTACCAGCTAAGTGTTGATGATTTTAGCACTTATTTGCCCAACGAAGCTGTGTCGCCATGAAGTTTATCATCAAGCTCTTCCCTGAAATCACCATCAAAAGTCAGTCGGTGCGCCTGCGCTTTATCAAAATTCTGACCGGTAACATCCGTAATACCCTGCGCACCCTCGACGAAGAGATCGCCGTGGTGCGCCACTGGGATCACATCGAAGTGCGCGCGAAGAAGGAAGCGCTGCGTGCCACCGTCACGGAAGAGCTGACGCGCATTCCCGGTATCCACCATGTGCTGGCGGTCGAAGACCGCGCCTATACCGACATGCACGATATCTTCGAGCAGACGCTGGCGCTCAACCGCGAGCGGCTGGAAGGCAAGAGCTTCTGCGTGCGCGTAAAGCGTCGCGGCAAGCACAGCTTTAGCTCGCAGGATGTGGAGCGCTACGTCGGCGGCGGTCTCAATCAGCACATTGAAAGCGCGCGCGTGCAGCTGAATCACCCGGATGTGACGGTGAATCTGGAGATTGAAGACGATCGTCTGCTGCTGATTACCGGCCGCTATGAAGGCCTGGGCGGCTTCCCGATCGGCACCCAGGAAGATGTGCTGTCGCTGATTTCCGGCGGCTTTGACTCCGGCGTCTCCAGCTATATGCTGATGCGCCGCGGCTGTCGCGTGCACTACTGCTTCTTTAACCTCGGCGGCGCGGCGCATGAAATCGGCGTGCGTCAGGTGGCGCACTATCTGTGGCAGCGTTTTGGCCGTTCACATCGCGTGCGTTTTGTCGCCATCAATTTTGAGCCGGTGGTGGGCGAGATTCTGGAAAAAGTTGATGACGGCCAGATGGGCGTGGTGCTGAAGCGCATGATGGTACGTGCGGCATCGATGGTGGCTGAGCGTTATGGCGTGCAGGCGCTGGTGACCGGTGAGGCGCTGGGCCAGGTCTCCAGCCAGACGCTGACTAACCTGCGTTTGATTGATAACGCGTCCGACACGCTGATTCTGCGCCCGCTGATCTCGCACGATAAAGAGCACATCATCAATATTGCGCGTCAGATCGGCACCGAAGACTTTGCCCGCACCATGCCGGAGTATTGCGGCGTGATTTCGAAAAGCCCCACGGTGAAAGCGGTGAAGGCGAAGATCGAAGCCGAAGAGCAGAACTTCGATTTCGACATTCTGCAGCGCGTGGTGCAGGAAGCCAGCAACGTCGATATCCGTGAAATTGCGGAGCAGACGGAAGAAGAAGTGGTGGAAGTGGAAACCGTGGCGTCCTTCAGCGGCAACGATGTGGTGCTGGATATCCGTTCGATTGATGAACAGGACGACAAGCCGCTGGCGCTGACCGGGGTGGAAGTGAAATCGCTGCCGTTCTATAAGCTGAGCACCCAGTTCGGCGATCTCGATCAGAGCAGAACCTGGTTGCTGTACTGCGATCGCGGCGTGATGAGCCGGTTGCAGGCGTTGTATCTGCATGAGCAGGGCTTTAAGAACGTGAAGGTGTATCGTCCGTAACCGCGGCGGGTGTTAAGCCTGGCGCGCCTGATTTCGGGTGCAGGGGCAAAACCCGGTACGCAGGAATGCGCATCCTGCAACCACCGCGACGAATAAAAATGTGCGCTGATCTCGTGGGGTCGCCATTGATGGCGACCTTTTTTACGCGCGCTCTTCAAATTCCTGATAATTATAAATCCCTGCCGCCAGCACCAGCTGTGACGCGACTTCACGCGCTTGCTCTTTATCCACCAGCAGATCAATCAGCTTCAGGGCAAAATCGATCGCCGTGCCCGGCCCCTGGCTGGTCAGCAGATTAACGCGCGGATCCCACACCACGCGGCGCTCCATCCATTTCTCCTCCGGAATGGTGTGCTTCAGGCCGGGAAAACCGGTCATATTGCCCACCGGAAACAGGTCATGCGGTACCAGTACCGTGCCCGGCGCGGCACAGATCGCCGCGACAATTTTGCCTGACAGATGACACTGGCGTACCGTCTCCACCAGCAGCGGGCTGTCGCGGAAGGTTTCAGCGCCTTTGAGGCCGCCCGGCAGGACGATGGCGGCAAAATCGTTATCCGCCACTTCAACCAGCGGTGCGTCAGCCAGCAGGCGTACGCCGCGGGAGCAGACAATCTCGCGCGTGCCGTCGCTCTCCACGCTGGCGGTGGTCACCTTCAGGCCGGCGCGGACCAGCAGGTCAATGGTGGTGACTGCTTCGGTCTCTTCACTGCCATGGGCCAGGCAAACCAGCACTGATGCGTTCGCGCTCATATTGGGACTCCTTGCGTTTAATCAGGTCGTACAGGCGGGTGTTTTCCGGCAGCGCAATCCCCTGCGCGCGGGCGCGGCGCAGCAGGTAGCCGGTAATGTAATCAATTTCAGTCTGACGCTGCGCACGCACATCCTGCAGCATTGAGGAGACGTTGGCGGCGGTGCTGTCGATGACGTCGTAGATAATGTCGCGCAGGTTATCCAGCGCAATGTGCTGGCCCTCGCGCTCCATCACCCAGGCCAGCTCCTCGCACAGCCGGTTAATCTGTTCCGGCCAGGCGCGCAGCGCGCCGTTCTGGCAGTTGTGCTCAACCGTCAGCGTGTTGATCACGCAGTTAACTGCCAGCTTGCGCCAGCTGGCGGACGCGATGTTATCGTGCCACGCCACGTCCGGCAGCGCCTGATGCAGAATATCGGCGATATCGCTCAGCGCCGCGCTTTCGCGGCTGGCAGGTCCGATGTGGGTGATGCCCTGCGCGACATGCTTGATCACCGTGCCGTCGCGCATCGCCGCGTGCGTGGTGATGCCGCGCAGCAGCGGCTGCTGCACTTCTTTGAGCTCTTCGATGGTACCCATGCCGTTGTGCAGCAGCAGGATCGGCGCGTGGCGCGGCAGCACGCTTTGCAGGTTTTTCACCGCAGGTGAAACCTGTGGCGCTTTCAGTGTCACCAGTAGCAGCTGGCTTTCGGCCAGAAACAGCGGATCGTTAGCGATGAAGGTGTGATTGCTGACGTGGCCCTGCGGATCGACCACGTTGACCGAACAGTACGGCTGCGGTACGCGCAGCCAGCCCTGAACGTCATGTCCCTGGCGTGCAAGGGCCGCGAGCCAGATTTGCCCCAGGGCGCCGCAACCCAACACGGTAATTTTCATTATGCCTCCCGCTGGCGGGTGGGTGAATGGGTGTCACACCCTTAATTATAGCTTTCCGCGTCGCGTGTTTTATTAGCGCGACAAGACGCGTATTATGCATGTCACTTTAGTATCAGGAGAAGAAAAGATGCCATCTTTCGATATCGTTTCCGAAGTCGAACTGCCGGAAGTGCGTAATGCGGTGGAGAATGCCAACCGTGAGATCTCAACCCGTTTCGATTTCCGCAACGTGAGCGCCAGCTTTGAGCTCAACGAAAAGAATGAGACCATCAAAGTCACCAGCGAATCGGATTTTCAGGTGAAGCAGCTGGTGGATATTCTGCGTGAAAAGCTGCTGAAGCGCGGCATTGAAGGCGCGGCGATTGAAGTACCGGAAGAGATTGTGCACAGCGGTAAAAGCTGGAGCGTTGAAGCGAAGCTGAAAAAAGGCATCGAAAGCGATGTCGCGAAGAAAATCGTTAAGCTGATCAAAGACAGCAAACTGAAAGTGCAGACGCAGATTCAGGGTGAAGAGCTGCGCGTCACCGGTAAATCCCGCGACGATCTGCAGGGGGCGATGGCGCTGGTGCGCGGTGGCAACCTGGGTCAGCCGTTCCAGTTCAAAAACTTCCGCGATTAATCCCCTCTGTCGCGCGCCGCACGACGATACAGCGTGCTGCGCGCGACCCCCAGCGCCTGCGCCGCTTTACTGATATTGCCGTCATAGCGCTGCAGCGTTTCACTGATCAGCTGTTCATCGTGGCGTTCGCGCAGCGGCGGGGCTGGTGGGTGGCGATACTCTGCCGGCAAGTGACTTTCCGTCAGCGTTTCGCCCTCATCGGCGAGCGCCAGCAGCACGCGCAGCAGACTGCGTAGCTGGCGCACATTGCCCGGCCACGGCTGCTGCGCCAGCGCCGTCAGCAGTGTCGGAGACAGCTGTACGCCACGCTGCGCGGCCCCCAGCTCCTGCCATAAATCGCGGATAAACCCGGCGACGTTCGGCCAGGCGCGCAGTGGCGGAAGGGTCAGGGCGAACTCCTGCAGACGATAGAGCAAATCTTCACGAAATTCGCCGGCGGCCACGCGCTGGGCCAGATCGCGATGCGTGGCGCAAATCACGGCAAAATTCACCGGCCAGCTGCGACTGGAGCCGAGTGGCGCCACCTCTTTTTCCTGCAGCACGCGCAGCAAACGGGTCTGCAGCGTCAGCGGCATATCACCGATTTCATCCAGAAACAGCACGCCGCCATCCGCTTCGCGAATTTTGCCGATGTAGCCATTTTTACTGGCGCCGGTAAATGCGCCGGGCTGGTAGCCAAACAGTTCGGATTCAATCAGTGCTTCGGGGATGGCGGCACAGTTGATGGCGACAAACTTGCCCGTGCGCCAGCGGCTTTGCTGGTGCAGCGCGCGGCTGACATACTCCTTGCCGCTGCCGGTTTCACCATAAATGCACAGCGAAACGCCGGCATCCAGCAACCGCAGCATTTTTGCGCCGTCAGCTCCCAGCACGCGCGGCAGGTCATGCGTGCGACTGTCCGGCACGCTGACGTGGCTGCGCTGCGGCGCGCGCAGGCGGAACCAGTAGCGCTGCGTGCCAATGTCGACCGCGGCGGGAACGCTGTTGGCCTGCTGCTGCAGTTGCGGAAACAGCTGCTGAAACGTCAGGCTGGCAAAGCGGTCGGCGCTGAGAGCCAGTTCGCGCATCGCCAGCCGGTTGGCTGCGGTCAGCACATTGTCAGAGAATACCAGCAGCAGTTCATCACTGGTGTCGATGCCCTGCGGCTGCGGATGCAGACTGAGCAGCCACTGCTGCGGATGCAGGCTCTGCTTCACCCACAGGTACTCGATCTGCTTTGCCGCTGCTTTCACCCGGTTCAGGGTATGCGGATGCGGAAAGTGTGCCGGACCCGAGATATCCAGCACGCCGGCTATCTGGCCGTTGGGCATCTGCAACGGCATCGCGGCGCAGTACAGACCCTGATTGCGCGTCAGGAAATGCTGCTGGCCATCAATTTCACAGCCGTCATCAATCGCCAGCGCGGTGCCAATCGCATTGGTGCCGCGTCCGCATTCACTCCACAGATTACCGGGTGCCAGGGCAAAGCGCTGGGCTTTCTCCAGCGCCTGCATATCGCCAAAGGTGTTCAGCACCAGCCCGCTGGCATCGGACAGGATCACCACCGACTGCGTCTCCGCCATCTGCTGCGCCAGCTGGCGGATGACCGGCTGCGCAAACTGCTGCAGCCCGGCGTTGCTGGCCAGCACATCGGCCAGCTCGCCCTGACGCACGCGCGGGAAATCGTCGGCGCTGCGCTCTAATCCATACAGCTGGCTGCGGAACCAGGAGTCGCTTAACAGCGGGTTGGCGTGCACGGCAGACGCGGCTGAATTTCCCTGCATGAGTGACCTCAGAACGGCGTGTAAGTGTTGCAACATTGTAGCGTTCGGGTTTCTGCACTGTTGCGATACGCAACACAGATACCGCGTTTGTCCTGGAGGACTGACGGGTTTGCTGGCGGGGCATGATTTTATTTTATTGATAAATAAATCATTTATCGCTTTTTCGCCTGATGAGAAAAAACTGGCACGCGTGCTGCAATCACCAACACAGGCAGTTGCGCTGCCTGTTCAGACCCTCTGACCTGATAATAAGGAGTTTGCGATGCGTTATGCACATCCCGGCACGCCCGGCGCGCTGGTCTCTTTCCAGGCGACCTACGGCAACTATATCGCCGGCAACTTCACCGATCCGCTGAGCGGCCAGTACTTTATGAACACCTCGCCGGTAGACGGCAGCGATATTGCCCGGTTCCCGCGATCCGACGCGCGCGATATCGATCTGGCGCTGGATGCGGCGCATCAGGCCGCCGATGAGTGGGGCAAAACCAGCGTACAGCAGCGCGCCAACCTGCTGCTGCAGGTGGCCGATCGCATGGAAGCCAGTCTTGAGAAGCTGGCGGTAGCGGAGAGCTGGGATAACGGTAAACCGATTCGCGAGACGCTCAACGCCGATCTGCCGCTGGCGGTCGACCATTTTCGCTACTTTGCCGGCTGCCTGCGCGCGCAGGAGGGCAGCACCGCCGAGATCGACGAAACCACGGTGGCCTATCACTTCCACGAGCCGCTCGGCGTAGTCGGACAGATCATCCCGTGGAATTTCCCGCTGCTCATGGCGGCGTGGAAGCTGGCACCGGCGCTGGCCGCCGGTAACTGCGTGGTGCTGAAACCGGCTGAGCAGACGCCGCTTGGTATTACGCTGCTGATGGAGCTGATTGGCGATCTGTTCCCACCGGGCGTGCTGAATGTGGTGCAGGGCTTTGGCCGCGAAGCCGGCGAAGCGCTGGCCACCAGCAAGCGCATCGCTAAAATTGCCTTTACCGGATCCACGCCGGTCGGGCGGCATATCATGGCCTGCGCGGCGGAGAACATCATTCCCTGCACCGTCGAGCTGGGCGGCAAATCACCTAACATCTACTTCGCGGATGTGATGTCGGGTGAAGAGGCGTTCATCGAGAAAGCGGTCGAGGGGCTGGTGCTGGGCTTCTTTAATCAGGGCGAAGTCTGTACCTGTCCATCGCGCGCGTTGATTCATGAATCGATCTACCAACCCTTTATGGAGCGGGTGCTGGCGAAGGTTGCCACCATTCGCCGTGGCGATCCGCTCGATACCGACACCATGATCGGTGCTCAGGCTTCCCGCCAGCAATTCGACAAAATCCTGTCCTATATCAACATCGCCCGTGAAGAAGGCGGTCAGATTCTGACAGGGGGCGAGCGTGCGCATATCGCCGCGGAGCTGGATAACGGATTCTACATCCAGCCCACCCTGATCAAGGGCAGCAACCAGATGCGCTGTTTCCAGGAGGAGATTTTTGGGCCAGTGATTGGCGTCACCACATTCCACGATGAGGCAGAGGCGCTCGCTATCGCCAATGAAACCCAGTTTGGTCTGGGCGCGGGCGTGTGGACGCGCGATACCAATCTGGCGTATCGCATGGGCCGCGGCATTAAAGCCGGTCGCGTCTGGACCAACTGCTATCACATCTATCCCGCTCATGCGGCATTCGGTGGCTACAAGCAGTCGGGCGTCGGGCGTGAAACCCACAAAATGGCGCTCAGCGCCTATCAGCAAACCAAAAATCTGCTGGTCAGCTATGGCACAGCGCCACTGGGGCTGTTCTGAGTCCGCATCCGTTCAAATGGAGAGTGAAAGATGAATATGCAAATCAAAACCACCATGAAAGCCGCGATTGTGAAGGCGTTTGGTGAACCGCTGGTGATTGAGCAGGTGCCGGTGCCGTCCGTTGGGCCAGGACAGATTCTGGTGAAAATCGCCGCCACCGGCGTGTGCCACACCGACCTGCACGCCGCCGAAGGCGACTGGCCGATCAAGCCCAATCCGCCGTTCATTCCCGGCCATGAAGGTGTCGGGCAGGTGGTGGCCATTGGTGAAGGGGTGAAGCATCTCAAACTGGGCGATCGCGTCGGGGTGCCTTGGCTCTATTCGGCGTGTGGCCACTGCGAGCACTGCCTCGACAGCTGGGAGACGCTGTGTCTGTCGCAGCAGAATGCCGGCTATTCGGTCAACGGCAGCTTTGCCGAGTACTGCCTGGCGGATGCCAACTACGTCGGCATCATTCCGGATAACGTTGAGTTTAATGAAGTGGCACCGATTTTATGTGCTGGCGTAACGGTTTACAAAGGCCTGAAGATGACCGATACCAAACCGGGTGACTGGGTGGTGGTTTCCGGCATCGGCGGGCTGGGGCACATGGCTATTCAGTATGCGGTGGCGATGGGGCTCAACGTGGCGGCGGTCGATATCGACGACGATAAGCTGGCATTTGCCAAACGGCTCGGTGCCAGCGTGGTTGCCAATGCGAAGCAGGTCGATCCGGCGAAGGTGTTTCAGGAGAGCTTTGGCGGTGCGCACGGCGTGCTGGTAACGGCGGTCTCGCCAAAAGCGTTTGAACAGGCGATCGGCGCGCTGCGTCGCGGCGGTACCATGGTGCTTAACGGCCTGCCGCCGGGGAAATTCGATCTCTCGATCTTCGACATGGTACTGGATGGCATTACGGTGCGCGGCTCGATTGTCGGTACGCGTAAAGATCTGCAGGAGGCGCTGGATTTTGCCGGTCGCCATAAGGTGAAAGCGAATGTCGCGGTTGAGCCGCTGACTAATATCAACGATATCTTTGCGCGCATGCACGCCGGCAAAATTGAAGGGCGTATTGTGGTGGATATGTCGCTGTAGTGACGCTGAGCGGACCGCGTGGAGCCAGATCATCGCGGTCCGCTGTGGCTAAGTCATTAACTGCTGGCGAGCAGCGCCTCCAGCTCCACGCGGCTCGTCACTTTGCTGTCAATTTTAATGTAGGCACTTTTCTCTTCCGGCACGATAAACACTGACGCCACGCCGGGCTGCGCGCGCAGCCGCTTCTCCAGATTCGGTACTGCCAGCACCGCATCACTCAGCACCAGGCGCAGGCTGCTGACGTACGGCGGCTCCTGCATCGACATGGCGACAAACAGCCATGCAGCAGCCACTATCGCGCCGACCAGAAACACCGTTTGCGCATCGAAGTGGCCGAAAATCCAGCCGCCCAGGCTACCGCCAATCGCGACGCCAATAAACTGGCTGGTGGAATAAATCCCCATGGCCGTGCCTTTGTAGCCCGCCGGCGACTCTTTGCTGATCAGCGACGGCAGAATCGCTTCCATCAGGTTAAAGGCAAGGAAAAACAGCTGCACGCCAATCACCAGCGTCCAGAAGTGGCCTGCGGCGCCCCACAGCACAATTTCCGCGATGATGATCAGCGCCACGCAGCCGACAAACACCCGCTTCATGCGGCGTTTTACCTCGGCATAGATAATAAACGGCACCACGGCGACAAACGCCACCAGCATGGTCACCAGATACACTTTCCAGTGTTCAGCCGCCGGGAAGCCCGCCTGTTCAAACTGGCCCGGCAGCGCGACGAAGCTCGACATCAGTAAAATGTGCAGACAGAGAATGCCGATATTCAGCTTCAGCAATTTGGGATTGGCCAGCACTGCGCGAATGCTGCCTTTGACCATGCCGGATTCGCGGTTCAATACGTGGCCCGGCGCATTGGGCACTACCAGCAGGGTGATCACGATACCCAGGCTGGCGAGCAGGGCAATCATCCAGAACAGCGCGTGCAGACCCAGCGCGTGCGTGACAATCGGGCCGACCACCATGGCAATCGCAAAGGTGACGCCGAAGCTGATGCCGATAAACGCCATCGCTTTGGTGCGGTTCTGTTCACGGGTCAGGTCTGACAGCAGCGCCATCACCGCCGCGGCAATGGCACCGGAGCCCTGCAGCGCGCGACCAAGGATAATGCCCCAGATGGAGGTGCTGGTGGCGGCAATAAGGCTACCGAGCACAAACAGCAGCAGGCCACCGACAATCAGCGGCTTGCGGCCGATACGGTCGGACAGCAGACCAAAGGGGATCTGAAACACGGCCTGCGCCAGACCATAAATACCAATTGCCAGACCGATCAACGTTTCGCTGGCGCCCTGTAAAGCCATACCGTAAGTGGTCAGTACCGGCAGGACCATAAACATTCCCAGCATGCGCAGGGAAAAAACTGTGCCTAAACCCCATGTTGCCCGAAGCTCAACTGGTGTCATTCTATTATCGTTCATTCCAACCTCTGTAAGTTTATGCCCCTGGGACTTCAGGTTGCAGCGGCACAGGTTGCGCGCCCTTATCTGCGACCCGGCTCACCGGGACATGCAGCGCTTATTTTAGGAAGCAGGGCAGGGCGGGTAAAACAATTGTTTTTAAGCAGTGGTAACAAAAAGAAAGGGCGCGAAATTCGCGCCCTTGTCCGGAGTAACGGTCTGACTTACCAGACGTAAGTCAGCAGGTCCTTAGAGGCCGGGGCCATAAAGTCCACCGACATCATCACGCTCAGCGCAGTGATGGCGACAATGGAGAACACGAACAGTTTACGCGCCCAAACCTTATCGTTTGAGGTTTTGTAACCTGACAGTGCCATACCCAGCCACCACACGCTGACGGCGGCAGCCACCACCAGATATTTGTAGCCAGCATAACCGCCCAGCGACAGCATCAGCGTGGCAATCATGAACGCCAGGATGTACAGCGTAATATGATTTTTCGCCACGGAGATGCCTTTCACCACCGGCAGAACCGGAATATTGGCGGCCTGATAATCTTTGAAGCGGAAGATGGCAATCGCGTAGGAGTGCGGCATCTGCCACAGGCTAAAGATAGCCAGTAAGATTAACGCGCCGGCATCAAACTGGTTGGTCACCGCGCAGTAGCCAATCACTGGCGGCGCGGCGCCAGAGAGGCTGCCAATCAGCGTGCCATAGACCGAATGACGCTTCATGTAGAGGCTGTAAATGCCGACATAGACGACGAAGCCCATCACCGCCAGCCACATGGCCAGCGGGTTAGCGCCAAAATACAGCAACGCAAAGCCAGCAATACCCAATGCGGTTGCATAAACCAGGCTTACTTTCGCCGAGATCAGGCCTTTGACCAGAACACGGTTCCGCGTTCTCTCCATTTTGATGTCGATGTCGCGGTCAATCACATTGTTGAATACACAACCGGATGCGACCACCAGCGAAACGCCCACCAAAGCGACGAGAAACAGGGGGTAATCAATGCTGCCTTTTGAAGCCAGCAGGAATCCACCGATCACAGAAATTAAATTGCCGAAAATAATTCCTGGTTTTGTTACTTGCAGGTATTGCTTAATCATTACGCGTGACTCTTTAGTGGGCCATCATGTTGTAGTTGAGGTTCCACATAATCCACAGTGAGCCAATCACCACAATCAGGATAATGACTGCGGAGAAGACAATGGCCACCATGTTCCAGCCACCCTCGGATTTGCTGTCCAGATGCAGGAAGTAGACCAGGTGCACCAGCACCTGAACCACTGCACACACCAGAACCACACCCAGAATGGTGCCGTGAGAAGCACTGCCATCCATCACCATCCAGAACGGGATCGCCGTCAGGATGATCGAGAGGATGAAGCCGATCATGTAAGACTTCACGCTACCGTGAGATGCACCATGTTCGTTTACAGAATGACTCATTACATGGCCCCCATCAGATAGACAACGGTGAATACGCAGATCCACACCACATCCAGGAAGTGCCAGAACAGGCTCAGACACATGATACGGGTGCGGTTGGTGGCGCTCAGACCGCGTTTAGCGATCTGGAACATCAGCACGGCCATCCAGATCAGACCAGAGGTCACGTGCAGACCGTGCGTACCGACCAGCGTAAAGAAGCCAGACAGGAAGCCGCTGCGGTCAGGACCGAAACCTTCCTTGATCAGGTGATGGAATTCATAGATTTCCATCCCGATAAATCCGGCACCGAACAGGAAGGTCAACGCCAGCCAGCTGATGACCGAACCTTTGTTCTGGTTATTCATCGCAATTACTGCCATACCATACGTAATGGAGCTCAGCAGCAGCAGCGCGGTTTCAACCAGCACAAACGGCAGTTCGAAGATATCTTTACCTGCCGGGCCACCGGCAGTGTTGTTAACCATGACCGCATAGGTCGCAAACAGGGTTGCGAAGATAATGCAGTCACTCATCAGGTAGATCCAGAAGCCAAAGACTTTATTGGCTCCCGCATCGTGATGCCCATGCTCCGCATGGGCGTCGTGGTGGTGTTTAACGGTTTCAGTTGACATTATTTCAGACCTGCTTTGCTGATGTCATCAAAGTGCTTCTTCTCGATCTGCTCGATTTCAGCAACCGGTACGTAGTAATCCACGTCTTCATCGAAGCTCTTCACAATCCAGGTCACGATGGTGCCAAGGAAAGTAAGACCTGCCAGCCACCAGATGTGCCAGATCAGGGCAAAACCGAAGACTGTCATGAAGGCAGCGATAACAATGGCCGCGCCGCTGTTTTTCGGCATATGAATTTCTTCATATTTTTCTGGCTGCTTGTACGCTTCGCCTTTCTCTTTCATTTCCCAGAACGCATCACGCTCGTGGATATGTGGGATCACAGCAAAGTTGTAGAACGGCGGAGGTGAAGAGGTTGCCCACTCCAGCGTACGGCCGCCCCACGGGTCACCGGTCAGATCGCGGTTCTGCTCACGGTCACGTACCGATACCCAGAACTGGATAAGCTGGCACAGGATACCGCAGGCGATCAGCGCTGCACCGCCTGCTGCAACTACCAGCAGAGAGTGGAACTGCGGATCGATGTCCTGGCTCAGACGACGGGTCATCCCCATGAAGCCCAGCGCGTACAGCGGCATAAAGGCAACGAAGAAGCCGATGATCCAGAACCAGAAAGCACGTTTGCCCCAGGTTTCGTTCAGGGTGAAGCCGAAGGCTTTCGGGAACCAGTAGGTCACGCCAGCCATACAACCGAACACCACACCACCGATGATAACGTTGTGGAAGTGTGCAATCAGGAACAGGCTGTTGTGCAGCACGAAGTCTGCGCCTGGTACCGCCAGCAGTACGCCGGTCATCCCACCAACGGAGAAGGTGACCAGGAAGCCGATGGTCCACAGCATCGCCGAGTTGAACTCGATACGACCCTGATACATGGTGAACAGCCAGTTAAAGATTTTCACCCCGGTCGGAATCGCGATGATCATCGTCATGATACCGAAGAAGGCGTTAACGTTCGCACCGGCACCCATGGTGAAGAAGTGGTGCAGCCAAACGATGAACGACAGAACGGTAATGGCGATGGTTGCCCACACCAGCGAGGTGTAACCAAACAGACGCTTTTTCGAGAAGGTGGCCGTGACTTCAGAGAAGACACCAAACACCGGCAGAACGAGGATGTACACCTCCGGGTGACCCCAGACCCAGATCAGGTTGACGTACATCATCATGTTACCGCCCATATCATTGGTAAAGAAATGGAAGTCGAGGTAACGATCAAGCGTCAACAGTGCCAGCGTCACGGTCAGAACCGGGAACGCAGCGATAATCAGGACGTTAGTACACAGTGCTGCCCAGGTGAATACCGGCATCTTGAACAGGTCCATGCCCGGTGCACGCATCTTCAGAATGGTCACGAAGAAGTTGATACCGGTCAGCGTGGTACCAATACCGGAGAGCTGGAGACTCCAGATCCAGTAATCGACCCCGACGCCAGGACTGTATTCTGCCCCCGAGAGCGGTGGATAAGCCAGCCAGCCGGTCTGTGCGAATTCGCCCACACCCAGTGACAGGTTAACCAGGATCACACCGATAGCGGTAAACCAGAAGCTCAGGTTGTTCAGGAACGGGAAGGCAACGTCACGGGCACCGATTTGCAGCGGAACCGCGATGTTCATCAGACCCACCACGAAAGGCATCGCCACGAAGAAGATCATGATCACGCCGTGAGCGGTAAAGATCTGGTCGTAGTGGTGCGGTGGCAGTATGCCTGCTTCCCCGGCGGAAGCCATAACCTGTTGGGTACGCATCATTACCGCATCGGCAAAGCCGCGCAGCAGCATGACAAAGGCCATGATGATGTACATGATACCCAGTTTTTTGTGGTCGATGGAGGTTAACCATTCAGACCACAGATACTGCCATTTACCGAAATAGGTAATAGCAGCGATCAGCGCCAGACCACCAATGATGATACCGGCGACCGTAACCATGATAATGGGTTCATGGTAGGGCACTGCATCCAGTGTTAATTTTCCGAACATCGTATTATTCCTCGGCTCCCGCAGCTGCGGCGTGATTCATGTCCATGCCTTCGTGCGACATGTCCATTTTCCCGTGGCTCATCATGAACTTATCAATAACCTGCTTGAACAGTTCCGGATTCGCAGTTGAGAAATATTCCACCGGGTGATTTTCGCTTGGCGCAGCCAGTTTTTCGAAATCATCCATGGTGGTCAGCGTGTTAGGTGCCGCTTTAACTTTGGCAACCCACTGCTGGAATTCCGCATCGTCTTTGGTGGCAATGGCTTTGAACTTCATGCCAGAGAAACCGCGACCGCTGAAGTTAGCAGAGATACCGTCGAACGTACCTGGCTCGTTGGCGATCAGGTGCAGTTTGGTCTGCATACCCGCCATGGCGTAGATCTGGCTGCCGAGCGTAGGAATAAAGAAGGAGTTCATGACGGAGTTCGAGGTGATCTTGAAGTTCACCGGAGTATTTGCCGGGAAGGCAATCTGGTTGACGGTTGCAATACCCTGTTCCGGGTAGATGAACAGCCATTTCCAGTCCAGTGCCACTACGTCGATCTCAACCGGTTTCACGTCAGAGGCCAGCGGTTTGCTCGGCTCCAGCGCGTGGGTTGATTTCCAGGTCAGCACGCCGAGGAAGAGAATGATCAGGATCGGAATGGTCCAGACCACGGCTTCCACTTTGTTAGAGTGTGACCAGTTAGGGCTATACTTCGCGTTGGTATTGGTTGCCCGATATTTCCAGGCGAACACAACAGCCATTAAGACTGCCGGAATAACGACGATCATCATCAAGCCGAAAGCTGTCAGAATCAGTGAACGTTGCTCCAGTGCAATCTGTCCCTTGGGATTTAACAACGCACTATCGCAGCCGCTGAGTAATACAGCGCCTGCAATTAATGACAAAATCCCCAAACTTTTATTGTATTTCCTGAGTCTCATTTAACGACCTCAATGACAAAGGGCTCTATTGTCGTTTAAGTGTGCGCGCATTTTACGGGAAGGTTTATGCAGTGTAAACCAGCTTAAGGATGTGTCAGAAGGCTGTTGACACCTTTTGCTAAGGGTGTCACAGATGTTGCGCAGGGTGACAAATTATTAACTGCGACAAGCAGTTGGCGGCAATATAACAAAAACCAATGACATTAACCGCAGAGAAAACAGGGAAAGCATAAACCGGAGTTTTAATACTCATTTATTTAACAATTCTGCATCATTTTAGCGATGAAATTTCTACAAATTAATTGCTCACCGGATTTAAATATTACGCAGGATTGTTAATTTAATGTTTCTATTTCGCGTTAAAAAAAATGCTATCGCTTAAAATTCGCCGGGAGCTATTTTTAAGCGATTTATCCCCGTCTGGCAAATAGCGCAGCGTTAATGTGCACGATTTGACGCTGTTTTTCTTAATGCCAGCCAGTCCAGCATCACGCCGAGCAGTACCGCCAGCAGCGCCAGCGCCATCCCTGCCTCAAACAGATGGGTTGGCAGCGTCGCGCTGTGCCAGATATCCGCCGCACGCAGTGCCAGCGTCAGCAGCCAGAGCGCCAGCAGCGTACAGCCCGCCGCGAACAGGCGTACCGTCCAGCGATAACCCTGTGGCCACAGGCTGCGCTTCATGAATTCACCGCTGTGCTGCATTGCCTGCAGCGTGCCGCGACATGCCCACAGCAGCAGCAGGCCCGGTACGGCGGCCACCACGGTAAAGGCGTAAAATACCGGCCAGCCCCACAGTTCGACCAGCCAGCCAGCCGCCGGACCGACATACACGCGTCCAACCGCTGACAGCGCTGACAGCAGCGCGAACTGCGTGGCCGAGAACGATTTGTTGCACAGCGTCATCAGCAACGCCACAAAGGCGGCGGTGCCCATGCCGCCGCACAGGTTTTCGATAAATACCGCGCTGGCCATGCTCCACAGATGCGGTGGCGTTACCGCCAGCAGCCAGTAAGCGAAATTAGATACTGCCTGCAGCACGCCGAAGATCATCAGCGCGCGGAACAGGCTCAGGCGTTGCATCAGCACGCCGCCGTACAGCGCACCAATAATGGTCGCCAGCAGGCCAAGCGTTTTATTCACCAGACCGACATCGCCGGCGCTGAAGCCCACGCCGCGAATCAGAAAGGTGGTGGTGAGCGAAGCGGCGAACGCGTCGCCCAGCTTGTAGAGAATGATTAAGGTGATCAGCAGCCAGGCGTTGTTGCGCTGAAAGAAATCCTTCAGCGGAAACGCGACGGCCTGACGCAGCGAGTGCGGCTCGCGCACCGGCGCCTCAGGTTCACGCGCCAGCAGCGTGGCGATCAGTCCGGGCACCATCAGCAGCGCCATCAGCCAGTAGGTGGCCTGCCAGCCGAGATAGCGATCCGCCAGCCACAACGCCAGGCCGCCGGAAATCAGCATCGCCAGCCGGTAACCGAGCACGGTAATCGCCGCGCCGCTGCCGCGCTCTTCCGGCGGCAGCACATCGGTTTTCCACGCATCAAACACAATATCCTGCGAGGCTGAGCAGAACGCCACCAGCACCGCCAGCGCCGCCAGCAGGGTAAGGTCGCGTGATGGCTGCATCAAGCCCATCGCCACAATACCGGCAATCAGCGCTAATTGCGTGACCAGCAGCCAGCCGCGCCGCCGGCCAAGAAAGGGCGGGGTATAGCGATCCATCATCGGCGACCACAGGAACTTAAACACGTAAGCCTGACCGACGAGGGAGAAGAAACCAATGGTTTTCAGGTCGACATTCTCTACCGTCATCCACGCCTGGAGCGTACCGGCGGTCAGCGCCAGCGGCAGACCGGAAGCGAAACCGAGCAGCAGCAGGACCGCAGCGTTACGTTGGGTAAAAATACGCAGATAATGAGATGTCATAGCCAGCCTGAAATGAAGCCCGGTCAGCGGGGACCGGGCAGGTTACTGCGGAAAATTAACGCGCGTTTTGCTTGATGAAGTTATTGACGCTGGTGTCCTGCGCCATATCGGCAATCACGTCGCTCAGGGTCGAGTTAACCGCGTTGGTGATCTTATCGTTAGTGGCGCTGAAGGCACCCTCTACGCTGTAAGTCTGACGGTAGTTTTTCACCTGCTTGTTGCCGTTTTTCGCGGTAGCGATAATAGAGATATCCGCTTTGGTGGTGATGCTGTAACGCACGTTGCCCTGCGTGACATCGGCGTACAGGCCATTAACCACGATCTGCAGGTCTACCGCGCCGTTCGGGCCAATCATGTAGCCGCGCGAGGTCATCTGCTTCTCCAGCACTTCCTGCAGCAGGAAACGCAGGTCACGTGATGGGGTCAGGGTGATCAGCTGGCCATCGCGGTTCACTTTGGCCAGCGCCTGATCGCTGCGCTGATCGGCACCGTTAACGCTGACGGTAACGCCCATCAGGCTCGGATCCTGCTGTGGCAGCTGGATTTTTGGCTGGATGTTCAGCGTGGTGTTATTGCTGGCGCAGCCGGCCAAAATAAAGGCAGCCAGCAGAGGGAATAACAGTTTTTTCAACATACTCATTCTCGTTAGCATATGGGTTGGTTTGCAAAACTGCGGTCATCATAGCATTGCGGCACGGCGAAAAAAGCCCCGCACCAGGGGAAATTGATTGTAAAGGATTTTTTCGGACAGCCGTACGCGGTAACCGATTGACCGACAGCCTCAGCAGGCTAAGATGCGCAGCGCAGCAGGATTTATTTCCTGCCAGACTGCGGGAAAGGTAAAAAACCTACTAATATTTAAACAGATGGGGCACAGCGCTCGCCGTAGAGGAGTGTTAACAATGATTCGCGAACAAATAGAAGAAAAGCTGCGTAACGCTTTTGAGCCTGCACATCTCGAAGTGCATGACGAAAGCTATCGTCATAACGTGCCTGCCGGTTCTGAAAGTCACTTCAAAGTGGTGATCGTCAGCGACCTTTTCACCGGACAGCGCTTCCTGCAGCGTCACCGCGCCATTTATGGCGAGCTGGCGACCGAGCTGGCAGGCAGCGTCCATGCGCTGGCGCTGCATACCTACACGCGCAAAGAGTGGGATGGGCTGCAGGATACCGTACTCGCCTCACCGAACTGTCGCGGTGCCGGTACGCTGGCCTGAGTTTTCCTCTCCAGCTTCCTCCAAAACGGCCTGCGGGCCGTTTTTTCTTACCTCAATGATGCACAAACGCGATCTGCGGCGCAAAAAAGCAGCAAAACCGTTAAAAAGTGGTGAGTTTGCAGCCTCGACTCATTCCGGGGATGCCGCTATAATGCGGCGTCTATTTTTCCGGAATGTCTTCGGGACGCTTCTGGTGACAGGGATTAGGTTCTGCCTGCAGAGGCCGTCCCGGTTGTTGGATACGGCGCATTAATTGTGTGGTGTCTGAAGTTGACCGAGCACGTGATTTTTTGAGGTAACAAGATGACAGTTTCAGTAGAAACCACTCAGGGTCTGGGCCGTCGCATTTCGATTACTGTTCCTAAGGACAGCATCGAAAGCGCAGTGAAGAAAGAACTGGTGGAAGTGGCTAAGAAAGTCCGTATCGACGGTTTCCGTAAAGGCAAAGTGCCGGCTACCATCATTAATCAGCGCTACGGTGCCTCTGTTCGTCAGGACGTCCTGAGCGAGCTGATGACGCGTAACTTCGTTGACGCCATCATCAAAGAGAAGATCAACCCAGCTGGCGCACCGAACTACGTGCCGGGTGAGTATAAAGAAGGTGAAGATTTCACCTACGCGGTTGAGTTCGAAGTGTATCCGGAAGTTGAGCTGAAAGGCCTGGATGCAATCGAAGTTGAAAAACCGGTGGTTGAAGTGACCGACGCTGACGTCGACACCATGCTGGAAACCCTGCAGAAGCAGCAGGCGACCTGGAAAGAGACCGATGCAGCGGCGTCAGCAGAAGATCGCGCGACCATCGATTTCACCGGCTCTGTAGACGGCGAAGAGTTCGAAGGCGGCAAAGCGTCTGACTTCGTGCTGGCAATGGGGCAGGGTCGTATGATCCCAGGCTTCGAAGAAGGCATCACTGGCAAGAAAGCCGGCGACACCTTCACCATCGACGTGAAATTCCCGGATGACTACCACGCGGAAAACCTGAAAGGCAAAGACGCGAAGTTCGACATCGTGCTGAAGAAAGTGGAAACCCGCGAACTGCCGGAGCTGACCGCTGAATTCATCAAGCGTTTCGGCGTGGAAGATGGCTCCATCGAAGGTCTGCGCGCTGAAGTGCGTAAGAACATGGAGCGCGAACTGAAAGGCGCTATCCGTAACCGCGTGAAGACGCAGGCGATTGACGGTCTGGTTAACGCGAACGAAATCGACGTGCCAGTGGCACTGATCGACAGCGAAATCGACGTTCTGCGTCGTCAGGCTGCACAGCGTTTCGGCGGCAACGAGAAGCAGGCGCTGGAACTGCCACGTGAACTGTTCGAAGAGCAGGCAAAACGTCGCGTTGTGGTCGGTCTGCTGCTGGGCGAAGTGATTCGCATCAACGAGCTGAAAGCCGATGAAGATCGCGTTAAAGCGCTGATTGAAGAGATGGCTTCTGCGTACGAAGATCCGCAGGAAGTGATCGAGTTCTACAGCAAAAACAGCGAGCTGATGAACAACATGCGCAACGTTGCGCTGGAAGAGCAGGCGGTTGAAGCGGTACTGGCGAAAGCCAAAGTGACTGACAAAGCCACTAACTTCCAGGAGCTGATGAACCAGACCTCTGCGGCCTGATTCGTGAGTTAACCCTGAGTGCTAAAGCCCGCGACCGCTATGTCGCGGGCTTTTTCGTTTCTGGCGGAAACCAACCACATTTGTGCGCTATTTGACTAATTAATCGGCAAATTCTTCGCTAAGCTGTTTTTCCGTGTTAGCGAATGGGGAAAAGGTTGTTATGCTTGAAGCAACTGGGCTGCATCCCCAGATACAGGGAGAATGCGTGAAAACAGTAAGACTGGCTGATTAACCGTCCTGTTATGTCGGAACGAGACCGCTGCGCATAGTTTTCGCCGCGCGCCTCGCGTAAAATCGGTACAGAATGTTGCCAATGAAATTTATCAGGAGACGGTAATGTCATACAGTGGCGATCGTGAATTTACTGCACCAACCAATGCGCTGGTGCCAATGGTGGTCGAACAAACCTCGCGCGGCGAGCGTTCTTACGACATCTACTCCCGCCTGCTTAAAGAGCGCGTGATCTTCCTGACCGGTCAGGTTGAGGATCACATGGCGAACCTGATTGTGGCGCAGATGCTGTTTCTGGAAGCTGAGAATCCTGAAAAAGACATTTACCTCTACATTAACTCGCCAGGTGGTGTGATTACCGCCGGTATGTCGATTTATGACACAATGAAGTTCATCAAGCCGGACGTGAGCACCATCTGTATGGGCCAGGCTTGTTCGATGGGCGCATTCCTGCTGACGGCGGGGACTAAAGGCAAGCGCTTCTGTCTGCCAAACTCACGCGTGATGATTCACCAGCCGCTGGGCGGCTATCAGGGCCAGGCGACGGACATTGAGATCCACGCGCGTGAAATCCTGAAAGTGAAGCAGCGTATGAATGAGCTTATGGCGGAACATACCGGCAAATCGCTGGAGCAGATTGAACGCGACACCGAGCGCGATCGTTTCCTCTCTGCCAGCGAAGCGGTAGAGTATGGCCTGGTCGACTCCATCCTGACGCATCGCCAATAAGACACATCTGTCTGCCCCTTACGCTATAGTTAACGGGTGCAGACAGGTGAGTTGCATGCATATCGGCCGTTGCTGTGCGGCCATTGCCGTACACCAATTAGGTCTGAGAACGAAAAGAGGTTAGCTGATGACAGATAAGCGCAAAGACGGTTCAGGTAAGTTGCTGTACTGCTCTTTCTGCGGCAAAAGCCAGCATGAAGTCCGTAAGCTGATTGCCGGGCCGTCAGTGTATATTTGCGACGAGTGTGTCGATCTGTGTAACGACATCATTCGCGAAGAGATTAAAGAAGTGGCCCCGCACCGCGAGCGCAGCGCGCTCCCGACGCCGCATGAGATCCGCCATCACCTTGACGATTATGTTATCGGTCAGGAGAAGGCGAAAAAAGTGCTGGCGGTGGCGGTGTACAACCACTACAAACGTCTGCGTAACGGCGACACCAGCAACGGGATTGAACTGGGCAAAAGTAACATTCTGCTGATCGGTCCAACCGGTAGCGGTAAGACCCTGCTGGCGGAAACGCTGGCGCGCCTGCTGGATGTGCCTTTCACCATGGCGGATGCCACCACGCTGACCGAAGCCGGTTATGTGGGCGAGGATGTGGAAAACATCATCCAGAAACTGCTGCAGAAGTGCGACTACGACGTACAAAAAGCGCAGCGCGGCATCGTGTACATCGATGAAATCGATAAGATTTCCCGTAAATCAGACAACCCGTCTATCACCCGTGATGTGTCAGGTGAAGGCGTGCAGCAGGCGCTGCTGAAACTGATTGAAGGCACAGTGGCTGCCGTGCCGCCGCAGGGTGGACGTAAGCATCCGCAGCAGGAGTTTCTGCAGGTCGACACCTCGAAAATCCTGTTTATCTGTGGCGGTGCGTTTGCCGGCCTCGATAAAGTGATTTCACAGCGTGTTGAAACCGGCTCCGGTATTGGCTTTGGCGCGACCGTTAAAGGTAAATCGCAGAAAGCCAGCGAAGGCGAGTTGCTGTCACAGGTTGAGCCGGAAGATCTGATCAAATTTGGTCTGATTCCGGAGTTCATTGGTCGTCTGCCGGTGGTGGCGACGCTCAACGAGCTGAGCGAAGAAGCGCTGATCCAGATCCTGCGTGAACCGAAAAACGCGCTGACCAAGCAGTATCAGGCGCTGTTTAACCTGGAAGGCGTGGAGCTGGAGTTCCGTGACGAAGCGCTGACGGCGATTGCGAAGAAAGCGAACTCGCGTAAAACCGGGGCACGTGGTCTGCGTTCTATCGTAGAAGCGGCGCTGCTCGAAACCATGTACGACCTGCCATCAATGGAAGGCGTAGAGAAAGTGGTGATCGATGAGTCAGTGATCGAGGGGCAATCTGACCCGATGCTGATTTACGGTAAGCATGAAGCCCAGGCTTCTGGCGAATAAATAATCAATCACACCACGTTGTTATCTTAAAAAAGGGGAAAATGTTTCCCCTTTTATTTTTCTCACCTCTGTGACATTGAATGTCGTGCAAGCATCCCCATATACTCATAATCCTGTGGGTCTAACTGCATACAGCCTGTATCACGCGGTTCCCATCACCTGGCGGACATTAAACTAAGAGAGAGCTCTATGAATCCTGAGCGTTCTGAACGCATTGAAATCCCCGTGTTGCCGTTGCGCGACGTGGTGGTTTATCCGCACATGGTAATTCCGTTGTTTGTTGGTCGGGAAAAATCGATTCGTTGCCTCGAAGCGGCGATGGATCATGACAAGAAGATCATGCTGGTTGCCCAGAAAGAGGCTTCAACGGATGAACCTGGTATTAACGATCTCTTCGCGGTAGGGACCGTTGCTTCCGTACTGCAGATGCTGAAACTGCCAGACGGCACCGTTAAGGTGCTGGTGGAAGGTCTTCAGCGCGCACACATCACCACTTTAGCGGACAATGGCGACCACTTTGTTGCCCAGGCCGAATACCTGATCTCGCCGGAAATTGAAGAGCGCGAGCAGGAAGTGCTGGTGCGTACCGCCATCAATCAGTTTGAAGGCTACATCAAGCTGAACAAAAAAATCCCGCCGGAGGTGCTGACTTCACTCAACAGCATCGACGACGCGGCGCGTCTCGCCGACACCGTAGCGGCGCACATGCCGCTTAAGCTGGCTGACAAACAGTCAGTGCTGGAGATGTCCGACATCAATGAGCGTCTGGAATATCTCATGGCGATGATGGAATCGGAAATCGATCTGCTGCAGGTTGAGAAGCGTATTCGCAACCGCGTTAAAAAGCAGATGGAGAAAAGCCAGCGCGAGTACTATCTGAATGAGCAAATGAAAGCGATTCAGAAAGAGCTGGGCGAGATGGACGATGCGCCGGATGAATACGAAGCGCTGAAACGCAAAATCGACGCGGCGAAAATGCCGGCCGAGGCGCGCGAGAAGGCCGAAGCCGAACTGCAGAAGCTGAAGATGATGTCACCGATGTCAGCGGAAGCCACCGTGGTGCGCGGCTACATCGACTGGATGGTGCAGGTACCGTGGAACGCGCGCAGCAAGGTGAAAAAAGACCTGCGGAAAGCGCAGGAGACGCTGGATACCGACCATTACGGTCTGGAGCGCGTGAAAGACCGCATCCTTGAGTATCTTGCGGTGCAGAGTCGCGTCAGCAAAATCAAAGGGCCGATTCTGTGCCTGGTCGGACCGCCGGGCGTGGGTAAAACCTCGCTGGGACAGTCAATCGCCAAAGCCACTGGCCGTAAATATGTGCGTATGGCGCTGGGCGGCGTGCGTGACGAAGCGGAAATCCGCGGCCACCGTCGTACCTATATCGGGTCGATGCCGGGCAAACTGATCCAGAAAATGGCCAAAGTCGGCGTGAAAAACCCGCTGTTCCTGTTGGATGAGATCGACAAAATGTCATCCGATATGCGCGGCGATCCGGCTTCAGCGCTGCTGGAGGTACTGGATCCGGAGCAGAACATTGCGTTCAACGATCACTATCTGGAAGTGGATTACGATCTGTCAGATGTGATGTTTGTGGCTACCTCTAACTCCATGAACATTCCGGCTCCGCTGCTGGATCGTATGGAAGTGATTCGTCTCTCCGGCTACACCGAAGATGAGAAGCTCAACATCGCTAAACAGCACCTGCTGCCGAAGCAGATCGAGCGTAATGCGCTGAAAGAGAAAGAGATCAGCGTTGACGACAGCGCCATTATCGGCATTATCCGCTATTACACCCGTGAAGCGGGCGTGCGTAGCCTGGAGCGCGAACTCTCCAAGCTGTGCCGTAAAGCGGTAAAAGCGCTGCTGATGGACAAAGCGAAAAAGAGCATCAAAATCAACGGCGAAAACCTCAAGGATTTCCTGGGCGTGCAGCGCTTTGATTACGGCCGCGCTGACAGCGAAAACCGTGTTGGTCAGGTCACCGGCCTGGCGTGGACCGAAGTGGGCGGCGATCTGCTCACCATCGAAACCGCCTGCGTGCCGGGCAAAGGCAAGCTGACCTACACCGGTTCACTCGGTGAGGTGATGCAGGAGTCCATCCAGGCGGCGCTGACGGTAGTACGCGCCCGTGCGGAGAAACTCGGCATCAACGGCGACTTCTACGAGAAGCGTGATATCCACGTACACGTACCGGAAGGGGCGACGCCGAAAGATGGTCCAAGCGCCGGTATCGCGATGTGTACCGCACTGGTCTCCTGTCTGACCGGTAACCCGGTGCGTTCGGACGTGGCGATGACCGGCGAGATCACACTGCGCGGTCAGGTACTGCCGATTGGTGGCCTGAAAGAGAAACTGCTGGCGGCGCATCGCGGCGGCATCAAAACCGTGCTGATCCCGGACGAAAACAAGCGCGATCTGGAAGAGATTCCACAGAACGTGATTGCCGATCTGTCGATCCATCCGGTGAAGCGTATTGAAGAAGTGCTGAGCCTGGCGCTGGAAAATGCCCCGTACGGGATGCAGGTTGCCACGGCAAAATAGTGATTAGCGACAAAAAGCGCTAAAAAGCGAAGCTGGCAGGCCAAATCGGGCTTGCCAGCTTTTTTTTGTGCCGCTAATTTAGGGGGCTGCTGGATCAACGATTAAGATGAATACCGTTGTTTCAGCTCAACAGGCTTGATATAACTGGCTGCGCGTTCGCACCGGGCGGGAAGCGCGGGTGCGAGTGAATAATAAAAGAGGGGATGAAGAGAGTGAATAAGTCACAGTTGATCGACAAAATTGCTGCAGACGCTGACATTTCTAAAGCGGCAGCGGGACGTGTGTTAGATGCATTCATGGGCTCCGTTTCTGACGCGCTGAAAGGCGGTGACGAAGTGGCACTGGTCGGTTTCGGTACCTTCTCTGTACGCGAGCGTGCTGCCCGCACCGGCCGTAACCCACAAACCGGTAAAGAAATCACCATCCCGGCTGGTAAAGTACCGGGCTTCCGTGCAGGTAAAGCACTGAAAGACGCCGTCAATTAATGACCGCTGACCTGTCCATCGAAGCATTTTCTTCCATGGATTGAGGACGAAAAAGGCGTTCTCATGTAACATACGGGCACATCATTTTTGATGTGCCTTTTTTTATCTTGATGCGCGACTTTAGCCGCTGGCTTCAGTCTCCGCATGGTTGCCAGCTGCCAGCCTGAACCGCAGCTGCACGATGATGACATCGTGTCAGAGCTTTACATCCACACTACAGCGGAGTGTTGTCATACCATGATGGACAATTTACGCGCGGCGTCGAACCATGTCGTGCTCAAGATCATTCTGGGATTGATCATCCTGTCATTCGTACTGACCGGGGTGGGCAACTACCTGATTGGCGGTAACAGCGATTACGCTGCCAAAGTGAACGGCCATGAAATTAGCCGCGGTGAGCTGGAACAGGCGTTTAACAACGAGCGCAACCGTCAGCAGCAGATGCTGGGCGACCAGTTCTCGCAGCTGGCCAGCAACGACGGCTACATGCAGCAGATGCGCCAGCAGGCGCTGTCACAGCTGATCGATCAGGCGCTGCTCGATCAGTACATCAAAGATCTGCACATTGGCATCAGCGACGATCAGGTGAAGCAGGCTATTTTCAATCAGCAGGCTTTCCAGACCAACGGTAAGTTCGACAACGCGAAATACAACGGCCTGATCGCCAGCATGGGCTTTAGTGCCGATCAGTACGCCGAAGCGCTGCGCAAGCAGCTGGCGACGCAGCAGCTGATCAACGCCATCGCCAATACCGACTTCATGCTGAAGGGTGAAACCAGCAAGCTGGTGGATCTGGTCTCGCAGCAGCGCGAGATTCGTCAGGCGGTGATTGACGTTAATGCGCTGGCCGCGAAACAAACCGCCAGCGACGACGAAATCAATCAGTACTACCAGCAGCATCAGAGCAGCTTTATGGCACCTGAGCAGTTCCGCGTCAGCTACATCAAAATGGATGCGGCCAGCCTGCAGGAGAACGCCAGCGAAGCGGATATTCAGAGCTGGTACGATCAGCACAAAGCCGACTATTCACAGCCGCAGCGCAACCGTTACAGCATCATTCAGACCAAAACCGAAGCCGATGCCAACGCGGTGCTGGATGCGCTGAAAAAGGGCGAGGATTTCGCCACGCTGGCGAAGAGCAAATCCATCGACCCAATCTCTGCGCGTAAAGGCGGCGACATGGGCTGGCTGGAGCCGAACACCACGCCGGACGAACTGAAAAACGCCAACCTGACGCAGAAAGGTCAGCTGTCTGGCGTGATCAAGTCCTCAGTCGGTTTCCTGGTGGTGCGTCTGGACGATATCCAGCCAGAGCAGGTTAAACCGCTGGCGGATGTGCACGATGCGGTGGCGGATAAAGTGAAGCAGGAAAAAGCCGTCGACGCCTTCTATAAGATGCAGCAGAAGGTGAGCGAAGCCGCCAGCAACGACAACGAATCCCTGGCGGGCGCCGCACAGGCATCTGGCCTGAAAGTGGTGGAAACGGGCTGGATCACCCGCGATAACGTGCCGGCCGATCTCGATTTCGATGCGGTTAAACAGGCGATCTTCAACGGTGGCCTGACCGGTCAGAACGGCGCGCCGGGCAACAATTCTGACATCATCAGCGTCGATGGCGATCGGGCGTTTGTGTTGCGCATCAGCGAGCACAAACCGGAAGCGGTTAAACCGCTGGATCAGGTTAAAGCGCAGATTGCCGACAGTCTGAAGCATGACAAAGCGACGCAGCAGGCCAAAGCGCAGGCAGACAAACTGCTGACCGAGCTGAAAGCGGGCAAACAGGACGCGCTGCAGGCGGCTGGCATGACGCTGAGCGCCAGCAAAACCGTTGATCGCAACGCGCAGGATCCGGTGGCACAGGCCGCATTCAACCTGCCACAGCCAGCGGATAACCAGCCATCGTGGGGTGTCAGCGAAGATATGCAGGGCAACGTGGTGCTGGTCGCGCTGGATAAGGTCAGCGCGGGCAACATGCCGCAGGCGCAGATCGACGAAATGGTGAAAGGCGTGACGCAAAACAACGCGCAGATTGCCTTTGAAGCGCTGCTGGAAAACCTGCGTAAAGAGGCGAAGATTAAGTACGGCGCCGCCGCACAAAACCAGTAAGCCTCACAAAAAAAAGGTAAACTGCTGCAATACCGAAAGGCCGCTTCTGCGGCCTTTTCCATTTCTGATCATCGCCTTTTGAGTGGGTTTCTCGCTTGTGCCACTCTGCAGTGGCTGTCAAACACAAGGAGAAACACAGCATGGTTAAATCAACATTTCGTGCCTTTTGCATCACGCTGGCGCTGGGCGGCGCGCTCTGGACCAGCGGACTGGCGGCGGCGGAAAGCCCCAGTGAAACGCAGGCGACGCAGGTGTCCACGCCGCAGCAGGAACAGGTCAGCATCAATCAGGCCACGGCCGAGCAGCTGGCCGCCGCCATGAACGGTATTGGACTGAAAAAAGCGCAGGCGATTGTCAGCTATCGTGAGCAGTACGGGCCCTTCAGCGCCATCGAGCAGCTGAAAGAAGTACCGGGTATTGGCAGTGCGCTGGTGGAGCGGAACAGCGCGCGGCTGAAATTGTGAAGCGGCTCGCGACTCTGAAGGATTGCTAAAGCGGCCCATCAGGCTGTGCTATGCTCAACAGGTCCAACCAGTTGTCATTCACAGCCTGAACAGGAGCAATCATGCAAACTATCATCAAAGTGCGCGGCTATCATCTTGACGTCTATCAGCATGTGAACAATGCGCGCTACCTGGAATTTCTGGAAGAGGCGCGCTGGCAGTGGCTGGAAGATGCCGATGCCTTTCACTGGCTGCTGGAGCAGCAGCTGGCGTTTGTGGTGGTGAATATCAACATTAACTATCGTCGTCCGGCGGTGCTGGGCGACGTGCTGCACATTGAGAGCGAGGTCTCGCAGCTCAACGGCAAAAGCGGCATTATTTTACAGCGGGTGGTGCTGGCGGTTGATAACACGCTGGTGGCGGATGCGGCGCTGACTTTCGTCTGCATCGATTTGCGCACGCAAAAAACCGTGCCGCTGGAAGGTGAGTTACGTGAACGCCTGGCGGCATTGATGACCGCGACTTCCTGAGCTGGCATGCCCAGAAAGCACGCCAGCCCGCAGCGCGGCCGCAATCAGCGCAGGCCGCTTTTCTGTTTCATCGCCGCCATCACGCTGGCCGCATTGGCCTGGTAATCGGCCAGACCGCGCGCGCGCAGGTGGCAGGCCGCGCACTCACCACAGCCGTCGCCTTTAACGCCGTTGTAGCAGGTTAGCGTCTCCGAACGGACCAGCGGCAGCTGCTGCCAGTAGTCCGCCAGCGCCCAGGTTTCCGCTTTATTCAGCCACATCAGCGGCGTTTCAAAACGCACGTCGCGCGCCATGCCGAGAGTGACGGCGTTGTTCAGCGCTTTGACAAACTCGTTGCGGCAATCCGGGTAGCCGGAAAAATCGGTTTCACATACGCCGGTGATCACCGCTTCGGCTTCCACCTGATAAGCATAAATTGAGGCCAGCGTCAGAAACAGGATGTTACGCCCCGGGACAAAGGTGCTGGGCAGGCCGCTGGCCTGTGGATTGTAGGCTGGCACCGGGATGTTATCGCGCGTCAGGCTGCTGACCGCCAGTTCATTGAGCAGCGTGACGTCCAGCACTTTGTGCGCCCGCGCGCCCAGCTGGTGCGCCAGCTCTGCGGCGACGCTGATCTCTTCGCGATGGCGCTGACCATAATCAAAGGTCACGCAGTGCACTTCATCATACTGCTGCAGCGCCTGAATCAGACAGGTGGTGGAGTCTTGTCCGCCACTGAATACGACAACGGCTCGTTTCATGTTTTCTTCCCCATAAATCAGTGCGCCTATGGTACTGGCTCCGGCGCGGGCTGAACAGCACCGCTTGCGGCAGGCGGCGGGATCCAGGCGCGGGTGAAATCGAACCAGCCCATGCTGTTAAGCTGAATACCTTCGACGCCTGGCGGAGCAAACACCTGGTAGCGATAGTTAAACAGCGGCAGCAGATGGCCGTCGCGCATTAACTGCTGAAACAGCTGATGAATCGCGGCGCTGCGCAGTGCCGGGCTGGCCTGACGGGCGATAGCGTGCAGCGGTGCCTGCAGCACCGCCGGACGCAGCGGTTGCCAGGCCGCATCATTTTCCAGCCAGTTCACCAGGGTAAACTGCGGCGCATCACCAATCAGACGGTCGCCCATGATGATGTCGGCGTCACTTAGATCGATGTCGTCGCGCCAGCTTTTGACGTCGTGAAATACGCAGGTGAGGGTACAGTCCTGTGCCGCCAGCAGCGGCACCAGCGCCTGCGCCATGACGTGCAGTTCGATGGGCAGGTGATAATGCAGCGTCAGCGTTGCGGGCAATGTGCCTTCCGGGCGGTGTGGGGCGGGCAGCGGCCAGCCGGGCAGCAGCTCTGCGGTTGGCGTAATTAAGCCTTCATCCAGCGGCAACTGCTGAATGACGCCGCTGTGCTGAATCAGCGCGAGCAGCGTTTTGGCCTGCGCCTGGCTGAAGCGAGCCGAGAAACGCGGCGCCAGGTAACAGAAACCGAGACTGATGCTGCGATCCACCGGCCGCAGCGTGTCCAGCTCGTCGGGATCGCCAATGGCGATCTGCACCGGATGGCGACAGCTGGTGCCCAGCCCGCGATCGAACAGCTGCGGCGTAATCCAGTATTCCACCACCTGAATCAGCGGACGCTGATGGTGCCAGCGCGCATGGCTCTCCAGCCGCACCAGCTCGCGGGTAAAGTGCGTCAGGCGCCACGGTCCGCTGCCGGTATCGGCATGCTCCGGATGCGGCAGCAGGCAAAACTGATGCGCCAGCCGCTGCGGCAGCCAGTAATCGCTGGTGCGCAGCCGGATACGCAGCGCCAGCGGATGTGGCGCATCGATGTGTTCCACCGCCGCCAGCAGACGGCCGCCCTGCGGCGTCTGCATGATACGTTGCAAC
Source organism: Pantoea sp. SGAir0418 (assembly GCF_043529865.1). Taxonomy (NCBI): domain Bacteria; kingdom Pseudomonadati; phylum Pseudomonadota; class Gammaproteobacteria; order Enterobacterales; family Erwiniaceae; genus Pantoea; species Pantoea sp. SGAir0418. Next base: position 2,969,340 of record NZ_CP027911.1, on the reverse strand, counting down.
TGCTGGACCAGCTGTGCCGCCTGCACCGGTTCGTCGTTGTGCCAGCTGAGCAGTGGCCGCAGCCAGAAATACCATTCGCGGCCCTGCGCATCGTACTGCCAGTGATGTGCCAGATCGCCCTCGACATCATCCGCGTTAAAGCGCGTCAGGCCGGAAAAAATCTGGCGTACCAGATGCTGCTCGGCGCGTCCGGTGAGCTGCAGCGGATCCAGCGCCTCCATCGCGCGATAATAGGGAATGCGCAGCACCGGCGCCTGATTCTGCCACTGGCCGCCCATCAGTGGGCGCAGCATTTTCACCAGCCGTTCAGGCGCGACATCCAGTACCTGCAGTGCCTGTACCGCTTCACCGGCTGCCAGCTGCTGGCTGAGCAATTGCTGACGCAGCTGTTCGGGAGAGAGCAGAAAGCGCAGTTCGCCCTGTTTACCGCGTCCCGCCGCACCGTGCCACTGCAGCCAGCCCGCATGCTGCCACTGCCGCAGCAGGGTACGCACGTGGCGCTCGCTGCAATAGCAGTGCTGCGCCATGGCCGCAACGCTGATGCGCTGCGCTTCGCCCTGGCTAAGCTGCCACAGGCGCTGAAACTGATTAACCCGATGAAGCTGTCGCATGATTAAACCCGGAACAGTTTTTTGAAAGTATTCACTATTAGTTCCGTAATTACCAGGCGATAGTAAACCCCTCATTCAGACCGGAGAGTTGCTATGGCCCGCCTCGCGGCATTTGATATGGACGGTACACTGCTGCTGCCTACCCACCGTTTAGGTGCGGAGACGCTGCAGAGCCTCAACGCCCTACACCAGCGTGGCGTTACACTGGCGTTTGCCACGGGGCGTCACCTGCTGGATATGCAGGCAGTACGCCAGCAGATCACCTTGCCCGCCTGGCTGATCACCGGTAACGGCACGCGCATTCACGATGTCGAGGGCAGGCAGCTGTACGGCTGTGATTTAGCGCCGTCGGTGGCGGAAGAGGTATTGCACAGTCACTGGCAAACTCCCGCATCGATCCACATCTTTAATGACGAAGGCTGGTTTACCGATAAACCGCTCCCGGGATTGCTGGAAGCGCACGCGATGAGCGGGTTTCACTATCAGCTGCGTGATTTACGCCGCATGCCGGCACATGAAGTCACCAAGATCTGCTTTATCGCGCCGTATGAGATGCTGCTGGCGCTTAAGATTGAACTGCAACAGGCGCTCGGCGATCGCGCCAGCCTGTGCTTCTCCGCCAGGGAGTGTCTGGAAGTTTTACCGTTGGATTGCCACAAAGGCGCCGCGCTGGCGCGGCTGTGCCAGCATCTGTCTCTGTCGCTGGCGGATTGCATGGCATTTGGCGATGCGATGAACGACCGCGAAATGCTGGAGCGCGTCGGGCGTGGTTTTATCATGGGCAACGCCATGCATCAGCTGAAAACCTCGCTGCCCCATTTACCGATCATTGGCCATTGCGAGACACAGGCGGTGTCTCACTACTTAAATCACTGGATGACCACACCACACCTCGATTATTCCCCCGAATGCTGAGGCTTACAGTGAACCGGACAGGATGTCCGGTTTTTTATTGCAGCTCGCGCTGCCACGCCTGAATATCGCCGATCTGCTCAGCGACCCACTGTGAATTGTAATAGGTATCCGGATAGCGCTCGCCGCTGTCACACAGCAGCGTGACCAGCGCGGCGGATTGCCCCTGCGCGCGCAGCCGTTTTGCCACCTGCAGCATGCCCCAGAAATTGGTGCCGGTAGAGGCACCCGGACGTCGGCCGAGTATCTGCTCCAGCCTTAACATGGCCGCCACGGTGGCGCCGTCGGGCACTTTCATCATTTCGTCAATCACATCCGGTAAAAACGACGGCTCAACGCGCGGGCGACCAATCCCCTCAATCAGGCTGCCACGCTCGCTGCGCAGCATGCGATCGCGGCTGTGCCAGTAATCGAAAAATACCGAGTGTTGCGGATCGACCACCAGCAGGCGCGTGTCGTGGCCCTGATAGCGGATGTAGCGCCCCAGCGTAGCCGAGGTGCCGCCGGTGCCGGCGCTCATGATCAGGGTGTGTGGCACCGGGAAAGGTTCATGCGCCATCTGGCGGAAAATGCTTTCGGCAATATTATTGTTGCCGCGCCAGTCGGTGGCGCGTTCGGCGTAGGTAAACTGATCCATAAAATGGCCGTTAAGTTCACGCGCCAGACGCTCGGATTCGCTGTACAGCTGGCACGGATCGGCGACGAAGTGGCACTCCCCGCCGTAAAAGCGGATCAGCTCGATTTTGCGCCGCGCAGTGCTGGCTGGCATCACGGCGATAAACGGCAGGCCGAGCAGACGGGCAAAATAGGCTTCCGACACCGCGGTGCTGCCGGAGGAGGCTTCGATGATCGGCGTGTTTTCTCCAATCCAGCCATTGGCCAGACCATAGAGAAACAGCGAACGCGCCAGGCGATGTTTCAGGCTGCCGCTTGGATGGGTGCTTTCATCCTTAAGATAAAAGCGAATGCCGGGGAAATCGTCCAGCGTAAAACGGATCAGGTGCGTATCAGCGGAGCGCTGAAAGTCGGCGTTAATTTCATTGATAGCGTGGCGAACCCAGGGCGTTTGCATGGTGCGATTCCGGCAGCGAGATTGCGCTCAGTGTAAGGCACTGGCAGGAAAAAGAGGTTGCTAAAATTTGGTTATAATTGGCAAATAAGAGAAAATTTTTCTCCTGAGGTGGCGAATGCTAGATAAAACTGACCGCACACTGCTGGCGCTGCTGCAAAAAGACTGCACGCTGTCGCTGCAGGCGCTGGCCGATGCGGTGAATCTCACCACCACGCCGTGCTGGAAACGCCTGAAAAAGCTGGAAGATGATGGCATTATTCGGGCGCGCGTCGCGTTGCTGGATGGTGAAAAGCTCGGCCTGTCGCTCACCGCCTTTATGCTGATCAAAACCCAGCAGCACAGCAGCGACTGGTTTCAGCAGTTTGTCGCGGTGGTACAGCAGATGCCGGAAGTGATGGCCTTCTACCGCATGGCGGGCGAGTACGACTACCTGCTGCGCATTCAGGTGGCCGATATGAAGAGCTACGACGCGTTTTACAAGCGTCTGGTTAACGGCGTGCCGGGACTGATTGACGTCACCTCCAGCTTCGCTATGGAAGAGATTAAATACACCACCGCCTTGCCGGTAGCGCCCTGAACGGGCATCACAAGAGATTGTTTTGTGCGATTATTCAGCCAGTTAAGTTGGTATTTTTTGCGCGAGTGGCGGCGCTATCTGGGCGCCATCAGCTTGCTGATTATCATTGCGCTGCTGCAACTGCTGCCTCCGCATCTGGTCGGCGTGATTGTCGACGGCGTGACCCAGCACAGCCTGACGCGCGGCGAAATTTTTCTGTGGATCGGCGTGATGCTGGTGACCGCAGTGATTGTCTATTTGCTGCGCTACGTCTGGCGCGTGCTGCTGTTCGGCGCCTCTTACCAGCTGGCGGTGGAGCTGCGCGAAGACTTTTACCGCCAGCTTAGCCGCCAGCATCCGGCGTTTTACCTGCGCCACCGTACCGGCGATCTGATCGCGCGCGCGACCAACGATGTCGATCGCGTGGTGTTTGCCGCGGGTGAAGGGGTGCTGACGCTGGTGGATTCGCTGGTGATGGGGCTGGTCGTGCTGGCGGTAATGAGCGTGCAGATCAGCTGGGAGCTGACGCTGCTGGCGCTGATTCCTATGCCGATTATGGCGCTGGTGATCCAGAAAGACGGCGCGCGCCTGCATCAGCGCTTCAAAGTGGCGCAGGCGGCGTTCTCCAGCCTGAACGATCAAACGCAGGAGAGTCTGACCAGCATCCGCATGATCAAAGCCTTTGGCCTGGAAGATCATCAGTCGAGCCAGTTTGCCGGGATCGCCAGCGACACCGGCCGCAAAAATCTGCACGTGGCGCGCGTCGATGCGCGCTTCGATCCCATCATTTATATCGCCGTGGGCTTTTCGAATTTGCTGGCGATTGGCGGTGGCGGCTGGATGGTGTGGCACGGCTCACTGACGCTCGGGCAGCTCACCAGCTTCGTCATGTACTTAGGGCTGATGATTTGGCCGATGCTGGCGCTGGCGTGGATGATTAACATCGTCGAGCGCGGCAGCGCGGCGTGGAGCCGTATTGGTGCGCTGCTGGCGGAAGCGCCTGCGGTTGAGGATGGTCAGCAGCCACTGCCGGCGGAAGCGGGCGTGCTGCAGGTGGCGATCCGCGCCTTCCACTATCCGGCGAGCAGCGCGCCGGTGCTGAGCGACGTGCATTTCCAGTTACAGCCCGGGCAGATGCTTGGGCTGTGCGGGCCTACCGGCTGCGGCAAAAGCACGCTGCTGAGCCTGATTCAGCGCCATTTTGATATCGATCAGGGCGAGATTTGCTATCACGCCATTCCGCTACCGCAACTGCGGCTGGACAGCTGGCGCAGCCGGCTGGCGGTGGTCAGTCAGACGCCGTTCCTGTTTTCCGATACCGTTGCGAATAACCTGGCGCTAGGCCGCCCGGAGGCAACGCAGGAAGAGATCGAGCGCGTGGCGCAGATGGCCTGCGTGCACGATGACATACTGCGTCTGCCGCAGGGGTACGCTACCGAAGTGGGCGAGCGCGGCGTCATGCTCTCTGGCGGGCAGAAACAGCGCATCGCCATTGCGCGTGCGCTGTTGCTCAACGCGGAGATTCTGATCCTCGACGATGCGCTGTCGGCGGTTGATGGCCGTACCGAACATGAAATCCTGCATAACCTGCGCCTGTGGGGCAAAGGGCGCACGCTGATCATCAGCGCGCATCGGCTGTCGGCGCTGACCGAAGCCAGCGAGATTCTGGTATTGCAGCAGGGCGCAGTGGCACAGCGCGGCGATCACGATACGCTGGCGGCGCAGCCGGGCTGGTATCGCGATATGTATCGCTATCAGCAGCTGGAAGCCGCGCTGGATGAGGACGAGTCAGAACAGGGAGCCGACCATGGCTAAATCGCAACGCTTATGGCCAACGCTGAAACGCCTGCTGGCCTACGGTAAACCGTGGCGCAAATCGCTGTGGCTGGCCGTCGGCATGCTGTGGATCGCTGCTGCTGCCGAAGTCACCGGTCCGGTGCTGGTCAGCTATTTTATCGATAATCTGGTGGCAAAACACCAGATGCCGTGGGGCATTGTGGCCGGGCTGCTGGTGGGCTTTGTGCTGCTGCAGCTGCTGGCAGCGGGTCTGCACTATTTCCAGGCGCTGCTGTTTAACCGCGCGGCGATAGGTGTCGTGCAGCAGCTGCGCGTCGACGTGATGAATGCGGCGCTGCGCCAGCCGCTCAGTGCCTTCGATACCCAGCCGGTGGGGCAGATTATTTCGCGCGTCACCAACGACACCGAAGTGATCAAAGATCTTTACGTCACGGTGGTGGCCACTGTGCTGCGCAGCGCTGCGCTGATTGGTGCGATGCTGGTGGCGATGTTTGCACTCGACTGGCGTATGGCGCTGGTGGCGCTGGTGATTTTCCCGCTGGTGTTAACGGTGATGCTGATCTATCAGCGCTACAGCACACCGATTGCGCGCCGCGTACGTAGCTATCTGGCCGAAATCAATAATGGCTTCAACGAAGTGATTAACGGCATGAGTGTGATCCAGCAGTTTCGCCAGCAGGCGCGCTTTGGCGAGCGCATGGGCGAAGCCAGCCGATCGCACTATCTGGCGCGGATGGAGACGCTGCGGCTGGACGGCTTCCTGCTGCGTCCGCTGCTCAGCCTGTTTTCTGCACTGATATTGTGCGGTCTGCTGATGCTTTTCAGCTTTGCCACGCCTGGTGTGTTTGAGGTTGGCGTGCTTTACGCCTTTATCACTTATCTTGGCCGCCTTAACGAGCCACTGATCGAGCTCACCACGCAGCAGTCAATGCTGCAGCAGGCGGTGGTGTCGGGCGAGCGTATTTTTGAACTGATGGATGCGGCGCAGCAGGGCTACGGCAGTGACGCTCAGCCGCTGGCTTCCGGGCGTATCACCCTGCGCGATGTCAGCTTTGCCTACCGCGACAACCGCGACGTGCTCAGCCATATCAACCTCGAAGTGCCGGCGCGCGGCTTCCTGGCACTGGTCGGCCACACCGGCAGCGGCAAAAGCACCTTAGCCAATCTGCTGATGGGCTACTATCCGGTGACGCGCGGCAGCATAGAACTGGATGGTCGCCCGCTGCGCCAGCTGACGCACGATGCGCTGCGCGGCAGCGTGGCGATGGTGCAACAGGATCCGGTGGTACTGGCCGATACGCTATTGGCCAACGTGCGTTTGGGACGCGATATCAGCGAAGAGGACGTGTGGCGTGCGCTGGAGAAGGTGCAGCTGGCACCGCTGGCCCGCGCGATGCGCGACGGCATTCATACCCGGCTCGGTGAGCAGGGGAACACGCTGTCGGTCGGGCAGAAACAGCTGCTGGCGCTGGCGCGCGTGCTGGTGTCGCTGCCGCAGATTCTGATCCTCGATGAGGCCACTGCCAATATCGACTCAGGCACCGAGCAGGCGATTCAGCAGGCGCTGCGCACGCTGCGCCAGCACAGCACGCTGGTGGTGATTGCTCACCGTCTTTCCACCATCACCGAAGCGGATCAGATTCTGGTGCTGCACCGTGGTCAGGTAGTCGAACGCGGTACGCACACCGAACTGCTGGCGCAGCAGGGCCGTTACTGGCAGATGTACCAGCTGCAGCAGGCTGGCGATGAACTCGCGGCGGGCATACCCGCAACGGCAGAGGGGTGATTTGCACCTTTTTTGCGCAGATTTATCGGAATGTTCTGTATTGATGCACTCCTTTGAGGCTGCAAGCACCAAAGGAGTGCAGTAAAGTCCCACCTTTCTGTTTTTCCGAATGAAAACCTTGCCCGTTACGCCATACCGGAGCGCGATACTCTGCGCCCGGCAGCCTTAGCGCCCACTTTTGCCATTTGTGGCACAGCCTTTGCTTAACTCTCTGCGTGTCCGCGAAGACTCACCTATTTTTATATCCGGAGGGGAACGTATGAAGCTGGTTACCGTGGTAATCAAACCATTTAAGCTGGAGGACGTGCGTGAAGCCTTATCCTCCATTGGCATTCAGGGCCTGACCGTGACCGAAGTGAAAGGCTTCGGTCGTCAGAAAGGCCATGCAGAACTGTACCGCGGTGCCGAGTACAGCGTTAACTTCCTGCCAAAAGTAAAAATCGATATTGCGATTGCGGACGATCAGCTGGATGAAGTGGTGGATGTGATCAGCAAAGCCGCGTACACCGGCAAAATTGGCGACGGCAAAATTTTCGTCGCGGAACTGCAGCGCGTGATTCGTATTCGTACCGGCGAGACCGACGAAGCAGCACTGTAACTGGGGCTCTGAATTGTGATGGGATGGAAAGAAATGAATAAAGTAATGACTAAGTTGGGCCTCACCAGCCTGGCGCTGTTACCGTCTCTTGCGATGGCAGCTGCGCCTGCTGTAGCGGATAAAGCCGATAACGCGTTTATGATGATTTGTACCGCGCTGGTACTGTTCATGACAATTCCCGGCATTGCCCTGTTTTACGGCGGCCTGATTCGCGGCAAAAACGTGCTGTCGATGCTGACGCAGGTCGCGGTGACGTTCGCGTTAGTGTGCGTACTGTGGATCGTCTACGGCTACTCGCTGGCGTTCAGCGAAGGCAACGCCTTCTTCGGTAACTTCCAGTGGGCAATGCTGAAAAATATCGAGCTGAAAGCGGTGATGGGCAGCTTCTATCAGTACATTCACGTGGCGTTCCAGGCTTCCTTCGCCTGTATCACCGTGGGGCTGATTGTTGGTTCGCTGGCTGAGCGTATTCGCTTCTCGGCGGTACTGATTTTCGTGCTGGTGTGGCTGACGCTGGCCTATCTGCCTATCGCACATATGGTGTGGGCTGGCGGCTTCCTGGCACAGGATGGCGCGCTGGACTTCGCTGGCGGTACCGTGGTGCACATCAACGCCGCCGTTGCGGGTCTGGTTGGTGCTTACCTGGTAGGCAAGCGTGCTGGCTTCGGTAAAGAAGCGTTCAAACCGCATAACCTGCCAATGGTGTTTACCGGTACCGCGATTCTGTACGTTGGCTGGTTCGGCTTCAACGCCGGTTCTGCGTCTTCCGCTAACGAAATCGCGGCGCTGGCCTTCCTGAATACCGTGGTGGCCACTGCGGGTGCCGTGCTGTCGTGGGTGTTCGGTGAGTGGGCGCTGCGCGGTAAGCCTTCACTGCTGGGTGCGTCTTCTGGCTTCATCGCCGGTCTGGTTGCCATCACGCCAGCCTGTGGTTATGTCGGCGTCGGCGGCGCACTGATTATCGGTCTGGCCGGTGGCCTGGCAGGTATCTGGGGTGTGACCACGCTGAAGAAATGGCTGCGCGTTGATGACCCGTGTGATGTGTTCGGTGTGCACGGCGTGTGCGGTATCCTCGGCTGTATCCTGACCGGCGTGTTTGCCTCCTCTTCACTGGGCGGCGTAGGCTACGCGGAAGGCGTGACCATGGGCCATCAGGTTTGGGTGCAGCTGTTCAGCTGTGGCCTGACCATCGTCTGGTCTGGCGTAGTAGCCTTCGTGGGCTTCAAGCTGGCAGATATGATTGTTGGCCTGCGCGTACCGGAAGAACAGGAACGTGAAGGTCTGGATGTGAACAGCCACGGCGAGAACGCTTACAACCAGTAAGTGCCGGCTGGCAGAAGAGCAGTGCGCTATAACTATAATGATGAGAAAGGGGCGAGATAATCGCCCCTTTTTTTATGCTTCGCGCTGACGCATCACCCCTTCCTGCACCGTCGTCGCCACCAGCGTGCCGTCCTGGCTGAAGAACTCACCGCGCACGAAGCCGCGCGCGCCGGACGCTGAAGTGCTTACCACGCTGTACAGGAGCCACTCCGAGAGATCGAATGGACGGTGGAACCACATGGAGTGGTCAATCGTCGCCACCTGCATATCCGGCTCAAGGAAGCCTTTGCCATGCGGCTGCAGCGCGACCGGCAGAAAGTTGAGATCGGAAGCGTAGCCCAGCAGATATTGGTGAATGCGGCGATCGTCCGGCAGCTGGCCATTGGCACGCACCCAGACCTGGCGCAGCGGCTCATCAACGTGGCCTTTCAGCGGATTGTGGATCTGCACCGGACGGATATCCAGCGGGCGCTCGGCGAGGAATTTTTCTTTCAGCTTGAGCGGCAGGTGCGCAGCCAGTCGGTGGGCGAGATCCTGCTCGGAGGGCAGGTTATCGGGTCCCGGCACCTGCGGCATGCTGTTCTGATGCTCGAAGCCATTTTCCGGTGCCTGAAAGGAGGCGGTCATGTAGAAGATCGGCTGACCGTTTTGTACGGCGCTGACGCGGCGGGCGCTGAAGCTTTTGCCGTCGCGCAGGGTTTCCACATCGTAAATAATGGCTTTCTGGCTGTCGCCCGGGCGCAGAAAGTAGCTGTGGAAGGAGTGAATGATACGGGCTTCCGGCACGGTTTGTTTTGCCGCATACAGCGCCTGTCCCACCACCTGGCCGCCAAACACCTGGCGCAGGCCGAGATCTTCACTCTGGCCGCGAAACAGGCCTTCTTCCAGTTTTTCCAGATTCAATAAATTAAGCAGGTTGTGCAGTGCCTGGCTCATAACGGATTCCTCAGTGATGCCAATGGCGTCAGTGTGAAAGATCCGACCAGTTTGCGCAACGCTTTTACCCGGTTTTCAGCAGCATGGCGGGGCTTCAGGCGCAAAGCGGATTTTTGTGCCAGAATTAACAGCAATCGGCGGTGGAAAACCCAGCCAATAAATTTACCGCCGACAATCATAGTGTTCATAAGGAGACGACATCGATGAAACTCTGGCATGTAATTAGCGGTATGACACTGGCGGTGGCAATCACAGGCTGTGCCGATCACAGTAAACCCGTGCCGACGCCAACTTTAGGCGCCAGCGTGGCCGGGCAGCCGTCGGCGATTGCCCAGCCGAACGTAAGCGGTTCCGTCTATATTCGCCAGCGTATTGCGCTGCCGCCGGATGCGGTGCTGACCGTGACGCTGGCCGATGCGTCACTGGCGGATGCGCCGTCCAAAGTGCTGTCACAGCGTGTGGTTCGCACCGAGGGCAAACAGGCACCGTTCCAGTTTGTGCTGCCCTTTAACCCGGCTGATATCCAGCCGAACGCGCGCATTTTGCTGAGCGCAGCGATCACCATCGACGGCAAGCTGGCGTTTATCACCGATACGGTGAAACCGGTGATTAATCAGGGTGGAACAAAAGCGGAACTGCTGCTGGTACCGGTGACCAATATGGCGATGCCAACCCAGCCGGGCGCTGCTACCACCGTGCCTTCGACGTCGCCAACCCAGGTTACGCCGTCAGCCTCCGTGCCGGCACCAACCAGTCTGTAAGTTGAAACGGGAGACAGCGCGTTACGGAAGCTGCGCCAGAATGGCACTGCAGAAAGTAAAGGCGCTGTCTCGTCCCTGATCGCTCGGCACACGCCATCCCTGGCGTGTGACGCTTTACTTTCTGCAGTGCCATTCCCGCGCTTTAAAGGGAGTGCGGCCTGTCAGCATTAATACTCCCAGCGATACTTCGCCAGTTCAATTTCTCCCGCATCACTCACTTCAATACCTTCAGCTTCCAGCGCATCGCGCTGACGAAAAAGATCATCGCCCTGCAGCGAAATACGACCATGACGATTAATCACGCGGAACCACGGCAGTTTGCTGCCTGGCGGCAGGCGCCGCAGCACGCCGCCCACCTGACGTGCGGCACGCGGTGAACCGGCCAGCAGCGCGACATCGCCGTAGGTCGTCACTTTACCGGCAGGAATAGCGGCAACAATTTGCCAGACGCGCTCGGAAAAATTGCTCTGTTCACTCACTGACGCACCTCGTCTGCGGGAAAAGCGCCACTTTAGCATGCGATTGCGGCTATCAGCAGGGTTTTGCCGCCGGCCTGTTCAAGAAACCAACGGTTGCCCGGCCTGCGCTTGCAATTGCCAGGGGCTTCCCCGATAATGCCAGCGCTCTCAACATGAGAGCTCGTCAATGGGGGCCCTGTTGGTTCTCCCGCAACGCTAACTTGTGAACTCGGTCAGGTCCGGAAGGAAGCAGCCGCAGCAGGCGACGCGTGTGCCGGGATGTAGCTGGCAGGGCCTCCACCATTTCTGCCCATGCAAAATCCCTGCGCGCAATGCGGCACAGCACCCTGTCGGCACTCCTTTGCCTGCCTGTCATCCGTGGAAATAAAGGTGAGTAACGAAGCGACCTGCGGGGAGAAAACTTAGCGGACGTACTTCCAGACAGATCCGGGCACTTTGTCATAGAGCTTGTTCATGGTCAGCTCGGCCAGACGGTGATCGGCTGCGGAGTAGAATACCGCTAACTCATCATCGGGTAATTCATACTTGTTCTTTTCAATCACCCGTTCAAGGGTGTCAATTGAGCGACAACGACGCAGTCGCATCAAATAGTCTGTTTTGGTTAAGGCTGGGTTGCTCATAAATAAACCGGTCTCACTCTGATGCTAAAAGGAATGGCTGGGTTGCTGGAGATAAGCGCACTCTTCGGCAAACAGATTAAATAAGCGTTTTGCTGAACGTTGCCACCGTTGAAGATCCTGGGTATTGATTCCATAGCTGCTAAACAGCATAAAGGTATCATCAAGATATTCATCGATTTGCGTAATCAGCGCTTCATCTTCAACATGCTTAATTTTGTAATTCATCGTGAAAGAGGCGATATGCTCAATCAAATCGTTGAGCTGTAAATTGCCTGGCGAAGTGGGATCATTAACCCAGCCGTGATGGCTGTCGGTTAGCGTCGCCATACTTTCGTCAAACAGGTTCTCACACAGAAATTTAAGCTGGGCAATATCATGCCGTTTCGGTGAGTATTCGTCCATCTTTTTCCCCTCCATAGCGAGCACAGTTACCGCGACGCGGCGAGATTTGGAAAAGCTACCAGGGAGCGATCACGAATAAAAAGAATTCAGCGACCTTTTAAATATAATCCACAATCATTAGTTTTGCTCACCCAATTACTAAATATTACAATTCGTCGCACGGTGACGGGCGGGTATTGTCTATCACCTCAAACACCAGTGCACCGGGCGTTGTCTGGAACATAACTTCTTCACGTTGGGTAAAGGTTTCATTTAAATCAAGGCAGGGATTAAATAAATCCCACGTGAAATCGTAAAGCATTTTAAATCGTTTGTGGCCGACGGGCTGAATGGAAATAATGGTAAAACTGTCCGGAACTAATTGCGCGTTTTGAGAATACCACTGTAAATCGCCGGCAAGGTCCTGGGCTATTTTGAGAATATTCCCCTGGATAATCTGGCGTAACTTGCCGCAATCATCCTCATTCACATCAATATCACTATGAATAATAGACTGCATTCTGCATCCCGTAAAAAGCAAGGAGAGTTCTATCATTGGCTTTCAGCCCGGACATTGCAAGCCATTGGTAAACAGAAAGGGCGATTGCTGCGATGGGCGCTGGCTTGATGGCACAAATCGCCCAGGCGTATCGCCGCTGATCAATTTTTGAAACACTTTCGTCCGCGCGTCGCGATGATGCCATCAGGTAGTATATTGTTATGTTATAACATTTTGGTTGCCTATCATGAATCACAGTGGATTACTTCTCTCGCTCGGCGGGCGCCTGCTGGTAGCGCTACTGCTGAGTAGCCTGCTGGCTTTAGCCATCGTCTGGGGCCTGCACCAATGATGCGTTTTCATCGTCTGCAGGGCGGCTATCAGGGCAGGGCGGTGACGCCGGTGGTGAATGGCGAACTGGCGGCCGGCAGTATGACGGCACTGGTCGGGGCCAACGGAACGGGCAAATCAACCTTGCTCAAAACTATCGCCGGACTGCTGCCGCCAGTGGCGGGACGCTGTGAACTGCAGCTGCCGCGAAAAGCGCTGGGCTGGTTGCCGCAGCGCAGCGAGCTGGACACCCGCTTCCCGCTCACCGTCTATGAGCTGGTGGCAATGGGCTGCTGGCCGCGCTGCGGCTGGTTCGGTGGCATCACGCGTGCGCTGAGGCAGGAGATTGATGCCGCGCTGGAGGCGGTGCAGATGCGCGACTTCGCCACTGCGCAGCCCGCGATGCTCTCCGGCGGGCAGTTGCAGCGCGTGCTGTTTGCGCGCCTGATGCTCCAGCGCAGCCAGCTCTGGCTGCTGGACGAACCCTTTAACGGCATTGATACGCCGACAATAACCTTACTGATGTCGATTCTCGAACAGCAGCAGCGGGCGGGCACCACGCTGCTGGTGGTGCTGCATGACAAGCTGCTGGTGGCGCGCCATTTTCGTGACGTGCTGTCGCTGGATGAGCGTGACAGTGCGCAGCAACCGCGGCTGTGCCGGGTGGCGTCATGACGTTACTCCAGCCGTTTATTGAGTTTGGTTTTATGCGCCGGGCGCTGGTGGCCTGCATGGCGCTGGCGATCAGTGCAACGCCGCTCGGCGTCTTTCTCTCGCTGCGCCGTATGAGCCTGGTGGGCGATGCGCTGTCCCATGCGGTACTGCCGGGCGCCGCCATCGGCTATCTGGTGTCCGGCCTGTCGCTGGTGGCGATGGGCATTGGCGGCCTGATTGCCGGGCTGGCGGTGGCGCTGCTGTCCGGTGCGGTCAGCCGTTACACCCACCTGAAGGAGGATGCCAGCTTTTCCGGCTTCTATCTGGGTTCGCTGGCGCTCGGCGTCACGCTGGTATCACTGCGCGGTTCCAGTGTCGATCTGCTGCACGTGTTGTTCGGCTCGCTGCTGGCGGTGGATAACGGCGCGATTGTGCTCGTTGGCAGCATCGCCGCGTTCACCCTGCTGATGCTGGCCGTGATCTTCCGGCCGCTGGTCATTGATGCCTTTGATCCTGATTTTCTGCGTGCGCAGGGGAGATGGAGCGCACCGCTGGTGCACGGCATTTTCCTCACGCTGGTGGTGCTGAATCTGGTGGCGGGTTTTCAGGTGCTCGGCACGCTGATGTCCGTTGGGCTGATGATGCTGCCCGCCACCAGCGCGCGCTTCTGGAGCCGTCACCTTACGCGCATGCTGGCGATTGCCATGCTGCTGGCGCTGATCGCCGCCTTTATCGGCCTGTTGCTCTCCTGGCACTATGCCCTGCCTGCCGGACCGGCGGTGGTACTGAGTGCGGCCGTACTGTTTTTGCTGTCTGTGTTGACAGGACCATGTGGCGGCCTGCTGCGCCGTCGATAATAAGATGACAAGGGGATAGGTATGAAGAAGTTACCGTTGAGTCTGGCGATTGGCGCGATGCTGATTAGCCCGCTGACGCTGGCAAAAACCGTTGATGCCGTAGCCAGTTTTACCGTGCTGGCAGACATCGTTAAACAGGTCGGTGGCGATCACGTTAAGGTGAAATCGCTGGTGGGGCCGGATGGCGATCCGCACACCTTTGAGCCGACGCCGCAGGATAGCCAGGCGCTGGCGCAGGCCGATGTGGTGTTCGTCAGCGGGCTGGGCATGGAAGGCTGGATGGACCGGCTGATTAGCGCGTCCGGCTATAAGGGCACGGTGGTGGTCGCCTCGAACGGCGTCAATACGCGCAAAATGGAGGAGGATGGCAAAACCATCACCGATCCACACGCGTGGAACAGCATGCACAACGGCGTGATCTACGCCACCAACGTGATGAACGCGCTGATCAAAGCCGATCCGGACGATGCCGCCGACATCCGTCACAGCGGTGAACGCTATATTCAGCAGTTGCAGAAGCTGGATAGCTGGGCCAAAAGTGAATTTGCCGGCGTGGCGCAAAGTAAACGCAAGGTACTCACCAGCCATGATGCCTTTGGCTATTTCGGCCAGCGCTACGGCGTGACATTCCTCGCGCCGGTGGGATTCTCAACCGAAGCGGAAGCCAGCGCCAGCGATGTCGCCGCTATCATCAAACAGCTCCGGGCCGAGCATATCACCACCTACTTTATGGAGAATCAGACCGATCCGCGTCTGGTGAAACAGATCGCCAGTGAAACCGGTGCGCAACCCGGTGGCGAGCTCTATCCGGAAGCGCTGTCAGCGGCCAGCGGGCCGGCGCCCACCTATGAGGCGGCGTTTAAGCACAACGTGGAAACTCTGCTGCACAGCATGAAGTAAAAAAAAGGCCGGGGAGCATCCCGGCCAATTATCACGACACTTTCCTAACGTTTTTTCTTTCTTCCCTGCACCGCCTTAAAGCGCGGGTTGGTTTTGCAAATCACATAAATACGACCTTTACGCCGCACGACTTTGCAATCTTTGTGACGGGTCTTGGCAGACCGCAATGAACTGACAACTTGCATGTGGCTGAACTCCGGTTATTTGCTGCGCGTCAGGAAGCTGCCAAAACGCTTGTTGAAGCGCGCGGCGCTGCCCTCTTTGGCAAACTCTTTCTGTTTACCGGTGTAGTAAACGTGCGACTTCGACGACACATCGAGCGTGACGTACGGCAGCTCTTCGCCCTCAAACTGGATGGTACGATCGGTCTGAATCGTCGAGCCGACTTTGAAGTATTCGTCGACGGTGGTGTCATGGAACACCACAGGACGGTAGTACGGATGAATGTTTGGTTTCATAATAGCGCTCTCGTGTAATGTTATAATATAACAATATTATGAACCTCGCGCCGCAGGATTGCAACCACGCTTCCGGTGCGGATTTGTCATGGAACGTGCGGAGCAGGGGAGTGCGCAATAAAAAAGGCCGCTTGCGCGGCCTTTTAGCACAGAGAAATCTATCAGTGAGGGTGATCGACCGGATGGCCCTGTTCCAGCTCAGACTTGTTCTTGCTGAAACGGCGGCGCACCACCACGAAGAACACCGGCACGAAGAAGATCGCCAGCGCGGTGGCCGTCACCATCCCGCCCATTACGCCGGTACCGACGGCGTTCTGTGCGCCGGAGCCGGCACCGCTGCTGATCGCCAGCGGCAGTACGCCGAGGATGAACGCCAGCGACGTCATCAGAATCGGACGCAGACGCATACGTGAGGCTTCCAGCGTCGACTCGACCAGCCCTTTGCCTTCTTTCTCCATCAAATCCTTGGCGAATTCGACGATCAGGATGGCGTTCTTCGCCGAGAGACCAATGGTGGTCAACAGACCCACCACAAAGTACACGTCGTTACTCAGACCGCGCAGCGTGGTGAAGAGCAGGGCGCCAATCACACCCAGCGGCACCACCAGCATGACCGCGAACGGAATCGACCAGCTCTCATACAGCGCGGCCAGACACAGGAACACTACAATCAGCGAAATGGCGTACAGTGCAGGCGCCTGGTTGCCGGACAGGCGTTCCTGATAGGACATGCCGGTCCAGTCGTAGCCGATACCCGCAGGCAGCTTCGAGGCGAGGCTCTCCATCAGGTTCATGGCATCACCCGAGCTCTTGCCCGGTGCCGCCTGACCCAGGATCTCCATTGATGGCAGACCGTTGTAACGCTCCAGACGCGGTGAACCATACTGCCACTTCGCCGAAGAGAAGGCAGAGAACGGCACCATGGTCCCGGCGCTATTGCGCACGTACCATTTGCTGATGTCATCCGGCAGCATGCGAGAGTCGGCCTGACCCATCACGTACACTTTCTTCACGCGACCACGGTCGATGAAGTCGTTGACGTAAGAACCACCCCAGGCCGCACCCAGCGTGGTGTTGATGTCGGACAGCGACACACCAAGCGCCTGCGCTTTTTCCTGATCGATAATCAGTTTGTACTGCGGCGTATCTTCCAGCCCGTTCGGACGCACGCCCACCAGCGTATCCGGATGCTGGGCGATCATGCCAAACAGCTGGTTACGCGCGGCGGTCAGCTTCTCATGGCCGAGGTTACCCTGATCGATCAGCTGGAAGTCGAAACCGGTGGCGTTACCCAGTTCGATAATGGCCGGCAGGTTGAACGGGAACACCATGGCATCTTTGATCTGACCCAGCGCCTGCATCGCACGTCCGGCAATCGCCGGCACTTTCAGGCTGGCATCACCACGCTCATCCCATGGCTTGAGGCTGACGAAGGCGATACCGGTGTTCTGTCCACGACCGGCGAAGCCAAAGCCGTTAACGGTAAACACCGAATTCACGCTGTCTTTCTCTTTGGTCAGGAAGTAATCCGTAACCTGATCCAGCACTTTCTGCGTCCGTTCCTGAGTCGCACCGGCAGGCAGCTGCGCCTGCGCCAGTAACAGCCCCTGATCCTCTTCCGGCAGGAACGAGGTAGGCAGTTTCAGGAACAGGTAAGCCATGCCGACCACAATCAGCAGATAAATCAGCAGATAGCGACCGGTGCTGCGCACAATGTGACCGACGCTGTCGACGTAATGGTTGGTGCTCTTATCAAACAGGCGGTTAAACCAGCCGAAGAAACCGGTGGTTTTGCCGTGTTCGCCTTTTTTGATGGGCTTCAGCATGGTGGCACACAGCGCTGGCGTCAGAATCAACGCCACCAGCACCGACAGCGCCATCGCCGAAACGATGGTGATCGAGAACTGACGATAAATCACCCCGGTTGAGCCGCCGAAGAACGCCATCGGGATAAATACCGCTGACAGCACCAGCGCGATGCCAACCAGCGCGCCCTGAATCTGTTCCATCGAGCGTTTGGTGGCTTCTTTCGGCGGTAATCCCTCTTCCGCCATGACGCGCTCAACGTTTTCCACCACCACGATGGCGTCATCCACCAGCAGGCCGATGGCCAGCACCATGCCGAACATCGTCAGGGTGTTTATTGAGTAGCCAAAGGCACTGATGATGGCAAAGGTGCCCAGCAGCACCACCGGCACGGCGATAGTAGGAATCAGCGTCGCGCGGAAGTTCTGCAGGAACAGATACATTACCAGGAACACCAGCACGATGGCTTCGAACAGCGTTTTCACCACTTCGAAAATGGAGATCTTAACGAATGGCGTGGTGTCGTACGGGTAAACGGTTTTCATGCCGGCCGGGAAGAACGGTTCCAGCTTAGCCAGTTCCGCTTTCACCGCGTCGGCGGTATCCAGTGCGTTGGCGCCGGTCGCCAGTTTGACACCGATACCGGAGGCTGGTTTGCCGTTATAGCGGGCAATGATCTCGTAGTTTTCACCGCCGAGTTCAATCTTCGCGACATCGCGCAGGCGCACCTGTGAGCCGTCCTGATTGACCTTCAGCATGATGTTGCCGAACTCTTCGGTCGAGGTCAGACGCGTCTGGGCAATGATCGAAGCGTTAAGCTGCTGACCTGGCACCGGTGGGGTACCGCCCAGCTGACCAGCGGCCACCTGGGTGTTCTGGGTTTGCAGCGCGCTGATCACATCCACCGGCGTCAGCTGGTAGTTGTTAAGCTTGTGCGGATCGAGCCAGATACGCATCGCATACTGCGCACCAAACACCTGAGTGTCACCGACGCCAGGCGTACGGCTGATCGGATCTTTGATGTTCGACGCTACGTAGTCTGAGATGTCGTTCTGCGTCATGCTGCCATCTTCGCTGACGAAACCGGCGACCATCAGGAAGCTGCTGGAGGATTTTTTCACCTGAATCCCCTGCTGCTGTACTTCCTGCGGCAGCAGTGGCATCGCCAATTGCAGTTTGTTCTGCACCTGCACCTGAGCAATGTCGGCGTCAGTACCAGACTGGAAGGTCAGCGTCAGCGTCAGCGTACCAGAAGAGTCACTGCTCGAGGACATATACATCAGCCCGTCGATGCCGTTCATATTCTGTTCGATAACCTGCGTTACCGAATCCTGTAGCGTTTTCGCATCTGCACCCGGATAAGATGCCTGGATTTCAACTGCCGGCGGCGCAACGTTGGGATATTGCTCGATCGGCAGTTTGATAATCGATAGCGCACCCGCCAGCATAATAATGATGGCAAGCACCCAGGCAAAAATGGGGCGATCGATAAAGAACTTAGCCATGTATCAACGGCTCCTGTTTATGACGATGATTTAGCAGACTGAGATTCCGGTGCGGCTTTGGCATCATCTTTGACTTCCTGCGGCGTCACCTGAGCACCCGGTTTAGCACGCTGAATACCGACGGTAATCACGCGATCGCCCTCTTTCAGGCCATCGGTCACCAGCCATTTGTCGCCAAACGCCTGGTTAGCGGTAATCTTACGCACTTCGACTTTATTATCCGCGCCCACTACCATCGCGGTGGCTTCACCGGTTGGCGTGCGGGTTACGCCGGTCTGCGGTACCAGCAGCGCCGTCGGGTTAGTGCCCTCATCCAGACGTGCACGCACGAACATGCCCGGCAGCAAACGATGATCCGGATTCGGGAAAATCGCGCGCAGGGTAATCGAGCCAGTGGTTTCATCCACGGTAACATCAGAAAATTCCAGTGTGCCCGGCTGGCTGTATGCGCTACCGTTCTGCATCAGCAGGGTAACGTTAGCTTTGCCGTCGTTCTGTTTCAGCTGACCAGACTCCAGCTCGCCGCGCAGGCGCAGGAAATCATCGCTGGATTGGGTCACATCGACGTACATCGGATCGAGTTGCTGCACGGTCGCCAGCGCGGTGGTCTGGCCGTTCGACACCAGCGCACCTTCCGTCACCGAGGATTTACCAATGCGGCCGCTGATTGGCGAGGTCACTTTGGTATACGCCAGGTTAATGCGGGCGGTTTCCACATTGGCCTGCGCCGCCTGGACGGCTGCGGCGGTCTGCGCGGCGGTGGCCGCGGCGTTATCGTAGTCCTGCTGGCTGATATATTTGGTACCCAGCAGCGGCTTGTAACGATTCACCGTCAGCTGGGCAACGCGCGCGTTGGCCTGAGCCTGGGCTAAATCGCCTTTTGCGCTGTCGTAGGCGGCCTGATAGGTGGCGGGATCGATCTGGTACAGCGAATCGCCGGCTTTAACATCACTGCCTTCAACAAAATTACGCTTGAGAATGATACCTGACACCTGCGGACGCACTTCAGCCACGCGGAACGCCGAAGTACGGCCTGGCAGTTCGGTGGTGATTTTCAGGGGCTCGTTTTTTAACGTGACAACACCCACTTCCGGGGGCTGCTGCTGGGCGGCTTGCTGGGATTTATTATCATCACATCCTGTTAACAAAAAGCTGCCTGTAAGCATCACGGCGGCCGCCAGAGGCGCTAATCCTCTGTTTTTATTCATAAATAAACCTCTAGTGTCCGATATCAAATGATCAATGGATCACAAACCGTTAAACCCATTGCTGCGTTAAAACACGGGTCGTGCTATGGTACATACATTCACAAATGTATGTAAACTTGCCAGTTTGTAAAAACAGTCCTCTATGGCACGAAAAACCAAAGCGCAAGCACTTGAAACGCGACATCAAATTCTGGATGCCGCTTTAGCTCACTTTTCTGAACACGGTGTGGCCGCCACCTCACTGGCGGATATCGCCGCGGCCGCTGGCGTCACGCGCGGTGCTATCTACTGGCATTTTAAAAATAAAGCCGATCTGTTACAGGAGATCTGGCTGCGCTGCGACGCCGGGCTCGACGATGTGGAACTTGAGTATCAGACAAAATACCCTGGCGATCCACTTTCTGTAATGCGTTCGATGCTGATCTATATCCTTGAAGCCACAGCAAAGGATCCACAAAGACGCGCATTAATGGAGATTATCTTCCATAAATGTGAGTTCGTTGGCGAAATGTCGACGTTAATGGCGATGCAGCAGGGGCTGCTGCAGGCGTGTTATGACCGCATCGAAGAGGTGCTGCGCAGCTGTATCGAGGCCGGGCAGCTCCCGGCCAGCCTCAACACCCGTCAGGCGGCGCTGCTGATGCGCGGCTACATCAGCGGCATGATGGAGAGCTGGTTGTTCAATCCGCAAAGTTTTGATCTGGTGAGTGAAGCGCCGCAGGTGGTCGAGGCATTTATAGATATGCTGCGCCTGAGCCCGACGCTCGCCGGCACGCGCTAAGCGGTGCGCTCGGCCGCCAGCTTCTGCTCATAATCGCGCTGGACAATCGCCAGCGCAGCCAGCACCGTGGCCGTGGGCACCTGGTTTTCCTCCAGCAGCTGAATTAAATCGACCGCCAGCTTGATGTCGTCCGGCGCGGTATCCAGCGTCATAGTGTCTCCTAAATACGTAGTTTAGCGGCGACCAGCAGCATCAGCAGAGCACCGGCCAGCGCCACGGCAAAGCCCGTCGGATGCAGCGTACCGAGGTCGCCCGTGGTGAAATACGTGGCGATGTAGCCGCCAATCAGCGCGCCGATCACCGCCAGCACCAGCGTCGGCACCAGTCCGCCGGGACGGCCGGGAAACACCCTCCGCTTCAGCCAGCCGGCAGCCAGGCCAATAATAATCCAGATGATAAGGGTCATGCTTCTCCTCCCGTCAGCGCTGTTTCCAGTATAGAGGAAAGCGAACGGCTTACGGCTGCGCCGCGATCTCCAGTTTATGCAGCGCGGCGCGGCAGCGCGCCAGCCGCTCCTGCAGAATCTCCACCTCGCGCATCAGCTGCTGCTGCACGCTCAGCGTTTCAGCGCGCGCCAGGTGCTGTTCGCGCTGCTGCAGCATGGCCAGCAATCGCGTTTCGTAGCCGCGGTACTCATCACGCTTCGGCTGCAGCGGATCGCGCCGCGGCCGTTCACGCACCACGCGCAGTTGCTGGCTACTGCACTCGCGCTGCAGCGCGGCAATCTGGTCCAGCACCTTCTGCGCCAGCCACTGGCGGCGCGACGCATCACTGTCGGACGCCGCGAGCTGCGCCGCATTGTGCTGCAGCTCTTGCAGATAGTCAGCCAGCCGCGTGCCTTTACAGCGAAACAGCTGCGCGTCAAAGCGCGGCTGACGGCAGCTACCGTCCGGCTGCTGCGCAATCTGCTGGCGCAGCGTGTCAATCATTGCGTGCAGACGCTGTTGGGCGGGCAGTTGAGGCATCACTTCGATTCCGTCTGTGTTAACGTAGCGCTGTTGTGACATTTTTCAGGCATCTGGCATGCAGCGCATTTTACTGTTAAGCCTTGGCTGGCTGGCGATTGTGCTGGGCACGCTGGGCATTGTATTACCTTTACTACCGACCACGCCATTCGTGTTGCTGGCCGCCTGGTGTTTTGCCCGCTCGTCGCCACGCTTTCACCACTGGCTGCTGTGGCGCTCGCCGTTTGGCCGCTATCTGCGCCACTGGCAGCAGCATCGCGCCATGCCGCCCGGTGCCAAAAGCCGCGCCATGTTGCTGATTGTCATCACCTTTGCGGTTTCAATCTGGCTGGTGAAGCTGCTGTGGCTGCGCATCCTGCTCGGTGTGATGCTGGCGCTGCTGCTGCTCATGCTGTGGCGCATCCCGGTTGTAGCAGAAAGTGCGAACCCGCACGAACCGTAGCATCAGGGTTGCATTTAGCCGGCTGTTTGCTTAGATTTGGGCATCTTCGTGCGTGGCTTCCCTTTGAGAAACGACTTCGCTTAACCCGGTTTCCGGGTATTGGCGCTGTGGAAGCTGCGCGTTTTAGATATTTTTCCAGGCGTAACCTTTATGACCGCAACTGCGCAGCAGCTTGAACTGATCAAAAACAGCATCAAAAGCATTCCTGACTATCCGAAGCCGGGCATCCTGTTCCGTGACGTCACCAGTCTGATGGAAGATCCGCAGGCGTATGCCGCAGCGATCGCCATTCTGGTGGAGCGTTATCGTAATAAAGGCATCACCAAAGTGGTGGGCACCGAAGCGCGTGGCTTCCTGTTCGGGGCGCCTGTTGCGCTGGGTCTGGGCGTGGGATTTGTGCCGGTGCGCAAGCCGGGCAAACTGCCGCGTGAAACTTTCAGCGAAAGCTATGAACTGGAGTACGGTTCAGACGCGCTGGAACTGCACAAAGACGCCATCAAACCCGGCGATGTGGTACTGGTGGTGGACGATCTGCTGGCTACCGGCGGCACCCTTGAAGCCACGGTGAAACTGATTCGTCGTGCGGGCGGTGAAGTTAAAGACGCCGCGTTCGTGATCAACCTGTTTGATTTAAGCGGCGAAGCGCGCCTGAACGCGCTGGGTATCGACTGCTACAGCCTGGTCAACTTCCCCGGCCACTAAGGCCATCGCGCCGCCAGCCTTGATGCCCGGCGGCGCCTCTCTTCGCACTCCCTGACAGGCGTATTCCGCCCTGAAGCGCAGCGCGCAACGTATCACGGGTATAGGCATATCCGGCTGTGGCTGTTACACTCCTGTCAAAATAAACAGGGTTTGCGTCACCGCATTTTTCCCCTAAGTCCCACGGCAGAATCGGCGCAACTGAGCGTGCTGCTGTGCCAGGTTAAACAACTCCAGTGATTGAATCCACATGAGCTATCAGGTACTTGCGCGAAAATGGCGTCCCCAGGCTTTCGCCGACGTAGTCGGTCAGGAACATGTGCTGACGGCGCTGGCCAACGGGTTGTCACTGGGACGCATCCATCATGCCTATCTGTTTTCCGGCACGCGCGGCGTGGGGAAAACCTCGATTGCGCGTCTGCTGGCCAAAGGCCTCAACTGCGAAACCGGTATTACGGCCACGCCCTGTGGACAGTGCGATAACTGTCGCGAGATTGAACAGGGGCGCTTTGTCGATCTGATTGAAATCGATGCTGCCTCGCGCACCAAAGTGGAAGACACGCGCGACCTGCTGGATAACGTCCAGTATGCACCCGCACGCGGGCGCTTTAAGGTCTATCTGATCGATGAAGTGCACATGCTGTCGCGCCACAGCTTTAATGCGCTGCTGAAAACGCTGGAAGAGCCGCCGTCACACGTGAAATTCCTGCTGGCGACCACCGATCCGCAGAAGCTGCCGGTAACCATTCTGTCGCGCTGCCTGCAGTTCCACCTGAAAGCCCTCGACGTCGAACAAATTCAGCAGCAGCTGGCGCACGTGCTGCAGCAGGAGCAGATTGACGCCGAGCCGCGCGCGCTGCATCTGCTGGCGCGTGCCGCCGACGGCAGTATGCGCGATGCGCTCAGCCTCACCGATCAGGCGATTGCCATGGGGCAGGGCAGCGTCACGCGCGACAGCGTGGCGCAAATGCTGGGCACGCTGGATGATGAACAGCCGCTGGCGCTGATTGAAGCGCTGGTGGAAGGCAACGGCGAACAGGTGATGGCGCTGCTGAATCAGGCCGCATCGCGCGGCGTGGAGTGGGAGGCGCTGCTGGTGGAGATGCTGCGTCTGCTGCACCGTATCGCGATGGTCCAGCTGCTGCCCAGCTCGCTTGGCGAAGATGATGCCAGCCAGGCGCAGCGCCTGCGCGAACTGGCGCGCGTGCTGCCGCCTGCTGACGTTCAGCTCTATTATCAGACGCTGCTGATGGGGCGCAAAGATTTGCCGCTGGCGCCGGATCGCCGGCTCGGCGTGGAAATGACGCTGCTGCGTGCACTGGCGTTTCATCCGCAGGCCACCATCGCTGAACCGGTGGCGCGCCCGTCGCTGACGCCGCAGGCCGCACCGGCCGTTGCCGCGCCAGCGCCTCAGACCAAAGCCGCACCCGCTGTGGCCGCGCAGCCGCAGATGGCACCGCCGATGGATGAGTCGCCGCCGCCGGCCGATGATTATCCCGATATGGCACCGGCCCCGGATAACTTGCCCGACGCCACCAGTCAGCTGTTACAGGCGCGGACGCAGCTGCTGCGTCAGGGAGCCGGCAAAGCAAAAAAGAGTGAGCCGGCAGCGCGTTCCGCGCGGCCGGCAAACCCGGCGCTGGAACGTCTGGCAAGCGTCACCGAGCGCGTGCAACAGCGCGCGTCTGAACCGGCGGTAAAAGCGCCGGCGAAACCGGAAGCGTATCGCTGGAAAGCTCAGCAGCAGGAGGAGATCAAGCCGGAGCCGGTGGCGACGCCAAAAGCCTTGCGTTCTGCGCTGGAGCATGAGAAAACGCCAGAGCTGGCGCTCAAACTGGCGGAAGAGGCGCTGCAGCGCGATGCCTGGGCGGCGGAAATCGCCACGCTGACGCTGCCGAAGCTGGTCCAGCAGGTCGCGCTGAACGCGTGGAAAGAGGTGAATGAGCAGGGCGTGACGCTGCATTTGCGCAGCAGCCAGCGTCATCTCAACTCTGCCCCGGCGCGCCAGGCGATTCAGGAGGCGCTGAGCCAGGCGGCCGGCCAGCCGGTTGAACTGACCATCGTGGAAGACGATAATCCGGCGGTATTGACGCCGCTGGAGTGGCGTCAGGCTATTTATGAAGAGAAACTGGCGCAGGCGCGTCAGTCGATCGAAAGCGATACCCACATTCAGACGCTGCGTCGCTTCTTTGATGCGGACCTGGATGAAGAGAGTATCCGACCCGTATGATCACGCTGTCGCGCAGCGTTGCGCGCAGCCCCAGCAGAGAGAGAAAACTATGTTTGGTAAAGGCGGATTGGGCAACCTGATGAAACAGGCCCAGCAGATGCAGGATAAAATGGCCAAAGTTCAGGAAGAGATCGCCGCACTGGAAGTCACCGGCGAATCAGGGGCTGGCCTGGTCAAAGTGACCATCAACGGTGCGCACAACTGCCGCCGCGTGGAAGTCGATCCCAGCCTGCTGGAAGATGACAAAGAGATGCTGGAAGATCTGATCGCTGCGGCGTTCAACGATGCGGCGCGCCGTATTGATGAAACGCAGAAAGAGAAGATGGCGTCCGTCTCTGCCGGTATGCAGCTGCCGCCTGGCTTCAAGATGCCGTTCTGATGCAAACCAGTCCACTGCTTGAAGCTTTGATGGAGTCGCTGCGCTGTTTGCCGGGCGTTGGCCCGAAATCGGCGCAGCGCATGGCGTTTCATCTGTTGCAGCGCGATCGCAGCGGTGGCATGCGTCTGGCGCAGGCGCTGACCCGCGCCATGGCAGAAATCGGCCACTGTTCCGACTGCCGCACCTTCACCGAGCAGGAGATCTGCACCATCTGCGCCAATCCCCGCCGTCAGCAAAACGGCCAGATTTGCGTAGTGGAGAGCCCGGCGGATATCCACGCCATCGAGCAGACCGGCCAGTTTGGCGGTCGTTACTTTGTGCTGATGGGCCATCTGTCGCCGCTGGACGGCATCGGCCCGCAGGACATTGGCCTGGATCGGCTGGAGCAGCGCCTCGAACGTGAGACGCTGCAGGAGGTGATCCTCGCCACCAACCCCACGGTGGAAGGCGAAGCCACGGCTAACTATATCGCCGAGCTGTGCGGCCAGTATGGCGTTGACGCCAGCCGCATTGCGCACGGGGTTCCGGTTGGCGGTGAACTGGAAATGGTCGACGGCACAACGCTGTCGCACTCGCTTGCCGGACGGCACAAGATTAAATTCTGACCACTTGCCGGTATCCTGCTGCGATACCGGCTTGAAATTCTTCCCACCATCCCCATTTCACTCTCAACAATTGATCAACCCCGATTCTGTTGAGGTAGCAATGACCATGAAAGGACAAGAGACGCGTGGCTTCCAGTCAGAGGTAAAACAACTTCTGCACCTGATGATCCATTCCCTCTATTCAAACAAAGAGATTTTCCTGCGTGAACTGATCTCCAACGCCTCCGATGCGGCTGACAAGCTGCGCTTCCGCGCACTGTCGACGCCGGATCTGTACGAAGGCGATGGCGACCTGCGCGTGCGTATCTCGGTCGACAAGGAAAAACGCACGCTGACGCTGAGCGATAACGGCATCGGTATGCGCCGTGATGAGGTGATTGAAAACCTCGGCACCATCGCGAAATCCGGTACCAAAGCGTTTCTGGAATCGATGGGTTCCGATCAGGCAAAAGACAGCCAGCTTATCGGCCAGTTCGGTGTCGGTTTCTACTCGGCGTTTATCGTCGCTGACAAAGTGACGGTACGCACCCGTGCCGCGGGCGCCAAAGCCGACGAAGGCGTGTTCTGGGAATCCGCTGGCGAAGGCGAGTATACGCTGGCGGAGATTGAGAAAGCCGATCGCGGCACCGAAATTACGCTGCACTTCCGTGAAGGCGAAGATGACTTCCTTGACGCGTGGCGCGTGCGCAACGTGATCAGCAAATATTCCGATCACATCGCGCTGCCGGTGGAGATCGAGACCAAAGACGAAGAGAACGACACCGTCACCTGGGAGAAGATCAACAAAGCCCAGGCGCTGTGGACGCGCAACAAAGGCGAAATCAGCGACGAAGAGTACAACGAGTTCTACAAACACATCGCCCATGATTTCAGCGACCCGGCCATCTGGAGCCACAACCGCGTCGAAGGTAAGCAGGAGTACACCAGCCTGCTGTACATCCCGTCGCGTGCGCCGTTCGACATGTGGAACCGCGACAGCAAGCACGGTCTGAAACTGTACGTGCAGCGCGTCTTTATCATGGATGACGCGGAACAGTTCATGCCGAACTACCTGCGCTTTGTGCGTGGCCTGATTGATTCCAGCGATCTGCCGCTCAACGTTTCCCGTGAGATCCTGCAGGACAGCCGCGTCACGCAGAGCCTGCGCGCCGCGCTGACCAAACGCAGCCTGCAGATGCTGGAAAAACTGGCCAAAGACGACGCAGAGAAATATCAGCAGTTCTGGAAAGAGTTCGGTCTGGTACTGAAAGAGGGGCCGGCGGAAGATCATGCCAACCAGGAGGCGATTGCTAAACTGCTGCGTTTCGCCACCACCCAGAGCGAAGGCGCGGCGCAGACCGTTTCGCTTGACGATTACGTCAGCCGCATGGTTGAAGGGCAGGAGAAGATTTACTACATCACTGCCGACAGCTATGCCGCCGCGAAAAGCAGCCCGCATCTGGAGCTGTTCCGTAAGAAAGGCATCGAGGTCCTGCTGCTGTCCGATCGTATCGACGAGTGGATGATGAGCTACCTGACGGAGTTCGATGGCAAAGCGTTCCAGTCGGTGAGCAAAGCGGATGAGTCGCTGAGCAAGCTGGCGGACGAAGAGACGGAAGCACAGAAGGAAGCGGAAAAAGCGCTGGAGCCGTTTGTTGATCGCGTGAAAACCCTGCTGGGCGAGCGCGTCAAAGAGGTGCGCCTGACCCATCGCCTCACCGACACGCCGGCGATTGTCACCACCGACGCCAACGAAATGACCACGCAGATGGCGAAGCTGTTCGCTGCAGCCGGTCAGGATGTGCCGGAAGTGAAGTACATCTTTGAGATCAACCCGGAGCATACGCTGGTGAAACGCGTGGCTGATACGCAGGATGAAGCGCGCTTTGCGGAGTGGGTTGAACTGTTGCTGGATCAGGCGCTGCTGGCTGAGCGCGGCACGCTGGACGATCCTAACCAGTTTATCCGCCGCATGAATCAGTTGCTGACGGCGTAACGCGGTGCGGTAATCGAAACGGTCGGCATAAATGCCGACCCTACAGGTTACCTGTCACCGATTCGACAACTGTCCACTCTCTGTAGGGTCGTCATTAATGACGACCTTTTTTATTTATGCCGCCCTTGCTTACTTCAGCGCTTCATCCCGCAGCCAATCCCGGAACAACGTAATCTCCGCATCGTGCTGGCGTGACCGCTTGGTCATCATCCAGGTGGCACGGTCGGCGCGCACAAACCCCAGCGGCGCAATCAGCGTGCCGTCGTTCAGCTCCTGACGCACCAGCAGGCGCGGCGCCACAATCACGCCCAGCCCGTTTCTCGCGGCCTGAATCGCCAGCGTCAGATTATCGAAATGTTTGCCCAGCCAAAAATTACCGCGCACGCCGCTGATCTTCGCCCATTCGGCCCAGGCCTGCAGGCGGGTATCGGCGTGCAAAAGCGGCAGCGACGCCAGATCCTGCTCGCTGTGAAAACGCGCCGCGTACTGTGGGGCGCACAGCGGGCCAACGTAATCATCGCTGATGAGCGAGGCATCAATGTCGTCGTCCGGCGCCTGTTCATAACTGAGGATCAGCACATCGGTGTGCTCGCTGCGCAGCTGAGCAATCTCGCCCTGCGGCTGAAATTGCACTTCAATATCCGGATAGCGCTGGTAAAAGCTGCTGATGCGCGGAATCAGCCACTGGGATAAAAAACTTGGGGTACAGGCGACGCTCAGATGATTGCGCATCCCGGTGCGAATACTTACGCAGGTGGTAGAGAGTTCGCTAAAGGCTTTCTGGCAGCTCACCAGCAGACGTTCGCCGTGAGAGGTTAAGCGCACGCGCCCGTTAGTGCGGATGAACAGGGGTTTGCCCATCCAGCTCTCCAGCTGGCGAATCTGATGGCTGATGGCGCTGTGGGTGACATGGAGACATTCGGCCGCGACGCTAAAGCTGCAATGCAGCGCCGCCTGATGAAAATAGTGCAGTGCACGTAACGACGGAAGCGCGGTCATACTCATCCCCTGTGTAAAAACCTAACAGGGATTGTCAGTTTATATCATTTTAATGTCCAGCCGCATTAACCTAACCTTTCCTGCTTAATCTGGCGGGTTGACGGACCGGCTGCGCTGTGTACAGCAGCGGTGATGTCCGCTGCCAGCGCCAGCTTCACACAGCAGAATAACCAAGAGAAATGTCACGTGATGACTTCACAACAGGCTACTGCCAGGGCGGCGGCGCGCGATCGGCTGCGCGGCTTGCTGTCCCGTCACTATCGGCTGGAAAATTACGATCTGTTTTTTGCCCCTTCACTGCACATCGCGCGCGTGCTGCTCTCGCAACTGTTTCTGCGCCAGGAGCAGGCGCGCAATCAGACGCGCTACGCCGCGCAATATCCGGTCAGCGAACTCAGCGTGCTGCCAGCCCTGCCGATGATGGCGGGCAATATCGCGCTGGTCGATCACGTCGATATGCAGCAGGGCCGGGTGCGCAATCTGAACGCCTGCCAGAGCCAGGGCGTGACGCACGCGTCCGGCTCCTTCGCCAGCGTGTTGCATAAACGACTCATCAGCGAGGCACGACTGTTTGTCACCCAGCTGAATCAGCATGCGATGCTGAGCGACGATCTGGTGCTGATTGCGCTGCGTACCCATGATTTTAGTACGCTGGTGCGCAGCGAACTGCGGCTGTTCGAACAGGGACTGGCGCTGGGTGACGCGCCGGAACGCGCGCTGGAGTGCATGGCGCAGGACGACTGGCAGCCCTTTAACGTTGCCAGTGTCGACAGCCTGACGCTGGATACGCCGTTCACGCTGCAGTCGATTCACCAGCCCGGCCTGCCGTTTGCGCTGCTGCCCTTGCCGCCCGGCAGTGCGCTGCCAGCGTTGCCCGCGGATATGCAGCTGCTGCCCGCGCCGCATCGCCTGTTTTTGCCGGTCAGCGTACGCGGCAACGGCAATAAGCCGCAGAACGTCACCGCTGCGCTAAAAAAACGGCTGCGCGAGGTGCTCAGAGACAGCCGAAATTCTTAAAAACGCGCCTGCTACTGGCGCACCGCGCTAAAGCAGGTCAAAGTAGGCCTTTCAGCGCCCGGGGGCCCGTTGCCTTGTGGTGTGCGGGTCATAATGGTATGTTCTTGGCCTTCTCAGATTGATCAATGCGATTCGCAAGGGGAATTACGCAATGCGTATTATTCTGCTCGGGGCACCGGGCGCAGGTAAGGGCACTCAGGCTCAATTCATCATGGAGAAATACGGTATTCCGCAGATCTCCACGGGCGACATGTTGCGTGCGGCTGTCAAAGCCGGCACCGAATTGGGCCAGCAGGCGAAAGCCATCATGGATGCCGGTAAACTGGTAACTGACGAGCTGGTGATTGCGCTGGTTAAAGAGCGTATCGCGCAGGAAGACTGCAAAAACGGCTTCCTGCTCGATGGTTTCCCACGCACCATTCCGCAGGCTGACGCCATGAAAGAGGCGGGCATCAAGGTGGATTACGTGCTCGAGTTCGCCGTTCCGGACGAACTGATTGTCGATCGCATTGTCGGCCGCCGCGTGCATGCGCCGTCAGGCCGCGTTTACCACATCAAATACAATCCGCCAAAAGTGGAAGGTAAAGATGACGTGACCGGCGAAGAGCTGACCACGCGTAAAGACGACCAGGAAGAGACCGTGCGTAAGCGTCTGGTGGAATACCATCAGCTGACCGCGCCGCTGATTGCTTACTACAGCAAAGAAGCCGAAGCCGGTAACACCGAATACCACAAAATCGACGGCACCCGCCAGGTGACCGAAGTGAGTGCACAGCTGGCCGATATCCTCGGCTAAGTGGTGACCAGGGCCGGTTGTCCGGCCCTTTTGCAGCAATTGCTTTCCCCCTCCGCTTTTTCCGCTACAATTTCCCCCGATTCAGAACCATTGTCTGCGACATCAAGGAAATACAATGAGGCAAGATAAGCCTGGGGTTTTACTGGTTAACTTAGGTACACCAGACGCACCGACCACCGCGGCGGTGAAACGCTATCTGAAACAGTTCCTCGGCGATCCGCGCGTGGTGGATACGCCGCGCTGGCTGTGGTGGCCGATTCTCAATTTCATCATTCTGCCGTTCCGCTCGCCGCGCGTCTCGAAGCTGTACGCATCGGTGTGGATGGACGAAGGTTCCCCGCTGATGGTGTTCAGCAAACGGCAGCGTGCCGCGCTGGCGCAGCGGCTCGATATGCCGGTAGAGCTGGGCATGAGTTACGGCCAGCCGAGCCTCAACGGTGCGGTTGAGCGTCTGCTGGCGCAGGGTGTCACCAAATTCATCGTGCTGCCGCTCTATCCGCAGTTCTCCTGCTCCACGGTGGCGGCAGTGTGGGATGGCCTGGCGGCCAGCTTTAAACCGCTGCGTTCCCTGCCGGAAGTGGCTTTTATCCGCGATTACGCCGAACATCCGGCCTATATCGCCGCGCTGAAGGCCTCGGTAGAGCGCTCGTTTGCCCAACACGGCGAGCCGGATCTGCTGGTGCTCTCTTACCACGGCATTCCGCAGCGCTTCGCCAATGAAGGCGACGATTATCCGCTGCGCTGTAAAGACACCACCGATGCCCTGGCCGCCGCGCTCGGCATTGCGCCGCATAAAATCATGATGACCTTCCAGTCGCGCTTTGGCCGCGAGCCGTGGCTGATGCCGTACACGGATGAGACCATGAAAAGCCTGCCGGCCAAAGGGATCAAACATGTGCAGGTGATGAGTCCAGGCTTTGCGGCGGACTGCCTCGAGACGCTGGAGGAGATCAGCGGCGAAAACTGCGAAATCTTCCTGCACGCTGGCGGCGAGAAATTTGAATACATTCCGGCGCTTAATGCGGATGATGAGCACATCGAGATGATGGTGCAGCTGGTACAAGCGCGCCGTTAAGGGTGCGGCAGAGAATGTGATATCATTCTCTGCCTGATTTTCCCTGACGGCAGCTTTCATGAAATTTCCCGGCAAACGCAAATCCAAACACTATTTTCCCGTCAACGCGCGCGATCCGCTGCTGCAGGCTTCCCAGCAGGAGCAGGAAGAGGGCAGCTGGGTGGTGGGTATCGACCAGACGCTGGTGGATATCGAAGCCAAAGTCGATGACGACTTCCTGCAGCGCTATGGTCTGAGCGCCGGTCATTCGCTGGTGATCGACGATGCGACCGCCGAAGCGCTGTATAACGAGCTGATGCGCGAGCAGCTGATCAGTCACCAGTTTGCCGGCGGCACCATCGGTAATACCCTGCACAACTACTCGGTGCTCGCTGATGACCGTTCGGTGCTGCTCGGCGTGATGTGTAACAACATCCAGATTGGCGGTTACGCCTATCGCTACCTGTGCAATACCTCCAGCCGCATGGACCTTAACTTCCTGCAGGGCGTCGATGGCGCCATTGGCCGCTGCTTTACCCTGATCGGCGAGCAGGGCGAGCGCACCTTTGCTATCAGCCCTGGTCTGATGAACCAGCTGCAGGCCGCCAGTATTCCGGAAGAGGTGATTGCCGGTGCGTCGGCGCTGGTGCTGACATCCTACCTGGTGCGCTGTCAGCCGGGCGAACCGATGCCGGAAGCGACGCTGCGGGCCATTGAGTTCGCCAAAAAGCACAATGTACCGGTGGTGCTGACGCTCGGTACCAAATATGTGATTCAGGATAACCCGCAGTTCTGGCGCGATTTCCTGCGCGAACACGTCTCGATTGTGGCGATGAATGAAGAGGAAGCGTTCGCGCTGACCGGCGAAGCGGATCCGCTGCTGGCCTCCAACATGGCGCTGGACTGGGTCGATCTGGTGCTGTGCACCGCCGGACCGACCGGGCTGTATATGGCCGGGTTCACCGAAGACGCCTTTAAGCGCAAAACCAATCATCCGCTGTTGCCGGGGGCGATTGCCGAGTTCAACCAGTTTGAGTTCAGCCGCGCCATGCGTCATCAGGATTGCCAGCAGCCGCTGCGGATCTTCTCGCACATTGCGCCTTACATGGGCGGTCCGGAGAAGATCATGAACACCAACGGTGCCGGTGATGGCGCGCTGGCGGCGCTGCTGCACGATATTACCGCCAACAATTTCCACCGTCAGAAAGTACCGAACTCCAGCAAACACGCCCGCGAATACCTGACCTACTCGTCGCTGGCGCAGGTGTGTAAATATGCCAACCGCGTCAGTTATCAGGTGCTGAACCAGCACTCACCGCGTCTGACGCGCGGGCTGCCGGAGCGGGAAGACAGTTTAGAAGAGTCTTACTGGGACAGGTAATAACGAACCCGTAGCGGCGCAATTTATTGCGCATTCTTCAGCCGTGATATGGCTTTAGTATGCGCAATAAATTGCGCCGCTACGGTGTAATAACGTCTTAAATCGGGCACTCGCGCACAATCGGGTTTTGCGCGATCTCTTCCTGCAATACATGCAACATACTGTTGGCAATCTCTCGCTCGCCCATCACCACGCGATTGGCGCCACGCTCCATGATATAGGCCACTTCATCGTCATAATGCGCCCGGGCGATAATCTCAATATCCGCCCGCTTTTCGCGCGCGGCGGTAACAATTTCCCCGGCTTCATAGCCGTTGGGGATGGTCAGCAGCAGCCAGCGCGCGCAGTCAAGACGCGCTAAATCCATGGTATCGACTCGCGCCGCGTTGCCCAGCACGGCTTTGATGCCCTGTTCGCGCAGCGCTTCGACGCGTGGGCGCGAATTCTCCACCACCACCAGCGGCACATCAGCTTCCATCAGCTGCTGTCCCAGCAGGCTGCCGACGCGACCGTAACCCACGATCACCGCATGATTGCAGATATCCACCGGAATCTGCTTCTCTTCTTCAATTGCCTCTTCCAGCGTCTGCTCTTCCATGGTCTCGGTTTTGTCGAGATAACGCTCCAGCACGGTAAACAGAATCGGGTTAAGCATGATGGAGAGAATCGCCGCCGCCAGCACCAGGTTGCGGCCTTCATCGCTCAGCATACCGAGCGAAATCCCCAGTCCGGCGAGGATAAAAGCGAATTCGCCAATCTGCGCCAGGCTGACGGAGATGGTCAGCGCGGTGCGCCGTGAGTGGCCGAGCAGCGTGACCAGCAGCCAGGCGGCAATCGATTTGCCCAGCACGATAATGGCCAGCGCACCCAGCACCGCCAGCGGCTGCTCCAGCAGGATCATCGGGTCGAACAGCATGCCGACCGAGACAAAAAACAGCACGGCAAACGCATCGCGCAGCGGCAGCGTGTCGTGTGCCGCCCGGTGGCTGAGCTCTGATTCATTCAGCACCATGCCGGCAAAAAAGGCGCCGAGGGCAAAGGAAACATCAAAGAATTCCACCGCGCCGAACGCGATACCCAGCGCCAGCGCCAGTACCGACAGCGTAAACAGCTCGCGTGAACCGGTGGCGGCGCTTTTGGCCAGAATCCACGGCACTACGCGGCGGCCGACCACCATCATCAGCACCATAAAGGCAGCGACTTTGCCGATGGTCAGTAACAGGTCCCACGCCAGCAGCGTCGGGCTGGCATTTCCCTGCTCCAGCATGCCGGCGATGGCTGGCAGCAGCACCAGCGTCAGCACCATCACCAGGTCTTCGACGATCAGCCAGCCGATGGCGATTTGCCCGCGCTGGCTATCAATAAGTTGACGCTCTTCCAGCGCGCGCAGCAGCACCACGGTACTGGCGGTAGAAAGACACAGGCCAAACACCAGGCCGGTCATCCATGACCAGCCCATCGCCCATGACAGACCCATTCCCAGCAGCGTGGCGACCGCGATCTGCGCGATGGCACCGGGAATGGCGATCGACTTTACCGACATCAAATCCTTTAGCGAGAAGTGCAGACCGACGCCGAACATCAGCAGAATGACGCCGAGTTCAGCCAGTTCGGGGGCCAGATTGGTATCCGCGACGAAGCCCGGGGTAAAAGGACCCGCCAGCACGCCGGCCAGCAGATAGCCGACCAGCGGCGAGATGCGCAGGCGATTCGCCAGCATACCAAGGAGAAATGCGAGGACCAGACCTCCGACAATGGTGGTGATCAACGGGGTAGTGTGATGCATGCCTGTCTCCTTGTGTGCAAATGTATCCGATTGTAACAACCTAGTGTAATGCACAATCGTTCGCCGCGTTTAAACATTTGAGCGGTGAAAGACGAAAAAATTGAAAAAATGAGACAAAAACGCAGCCGAAGCGCTATTTTCCTCAGTTATCTCAGCATATCGGCAGGATTTATGCAGAATGGAGGGGGGCAGAGAAAAATAGTTGCCCCCCGAAAGGGCTCAGCGCTGCTGCTGATCAGGTAAGAAAGCGGTCAACAGGCCAATAAGTGGCAGCCAGGCGCAGATTTGATACACCCACTCGATACTGGTGTGGTCGGCTACTACGCCCAGGACCGCTGCGCCGAGGCCACCCATGCCAAAAGCAAAACCGAAAAACAGCCCGGAAACCATGCCGATACGCCCGGGCAGCAGCTCCTGGGCATAGACCAGAATGGCGGAAAACGCCGAGGCCAGGATCAGGCCAATAATTACGCTCAGCACGCTGGTCCACATCAGGCTGGCGTGCGGTAACAGCAGGGTAAACGGCGCCACGCCGAGAATCGATCCCCAGATGACATATTTCCGCCCGATTTTATCGCCTATCGGCCCACCGATAATGGTGCCGGCGGCGACCGCGCCGAGAAAGGCAAACAGATGGAACTGCGAGGCCTGCACGGACAGCCCGAATTTGTGCATCAGATAGAAGGTGTAATAACTGCTCAGGCTGGTGAGGTAAAAGTACTTAGAGAAAATCAGCAGCAGCAGAATGCCGATGGCCAGCGCCACTTTATTGCGCGGCAGAGGGTTGCGCGGCCTGCTGGCAGCGCTGGCCTGCGTGGCGCGCTGCTGGTGGCTGTACCAGCGGCTCACCTGCAGCAGCACAATGATGCCGAGCAGCGCGGCCAGCATGAACCAGCTGAGATGGCCTTTGCCATAGGGCGCGACGATGATGGCGGCCAGCAGCGGCCCGAGCGCGCTGCCAAAATTACCACCGACCTGAAACAGCGACTGAGCCAGCCCGTGGCGGCCGCCGGAGGCCATACGCGCCACGCGCGACGATTCCGGATGGAACACCGATGAGCCGCAGCCAACCAGCGCTGCGGCCAGCAGCACCTGCGGATAAGTGCTGGCAAAGGTCAGCAGCACCAGACCGAACAGGGTAAACCCCATCCCGACCGGCAGTGACCAGGGTTTCGGATATTTGTCGGTGTAATAGCCAATTAGCGGTTGTAATAATGAGGCCGTAACCTGATATGTCAGCGTAATCAAACCAATTTGCACAAAGCTGAGGCTGAAATCTTTCTGCAGCAGCGGATAGATCGCCAGTAATAGCGATTGCAGCATATCGTTCAGCAGATGCGCGAGACTGATGGCACCAAGAATGCCAAAAGCGGTACGCCCGGTGCGCCGCGTCGGGGTTAACGTCTGTTCACTTGCCATAAAGATCCTGAAGGGGTGGGAATTTCGTTATCAGATTGTTACGTCATGCATGACTGTATTCGCCTTTGGCCTTGAGTTAAAGGGCGAACTGTGCGACACAGAAGGGCGAAAAAGCACATCAGGCGCACCGCCCGGTAAAAAACGCAGAATAAGGAGATCGGCTTTGTTGTTATCACCGCACAGAGGGCGCTGGCTGGCGCTGATTATGCTGCTGTTGCCGCTGCTGGCGCAGGCGTGGCAGCCGGACCGCAGCTATCGCTTCAGCATTTTGCACACCAACGATCATCACGGCCATTTCTGGGCCAACGCGCAGGGCGAATATGGTCTGGCCGCGCAAAAAACGCTGATGGATCAGCAGCGGTATGATGTACAGGCCAAAGGCGGCGGTGCGCTGATTCTGTCGGCGGGCGACGTTAACACCGGCGTGCCGGAATCGGATGTGCTGAACGCCGAGCCGGACATTCGTGGCATGAACCTTATCGGCTATGATGCGATGGCGCTCGGTAACCACGAATTCGACAAACCGCTCAGCGTGCTGCAAAAGCAGCAGAAATGGGCGAAGTTTCCGTTTCTTGCCGCCAACATTTATGCCAAAGGCAGCGATAAGCGCCTGTTTAAGCCGTGGGCGATATTCAATCGTATGGGGCTGAAAATTGCGGTGATCGGCCTGACCACCACTGATACGCTGCGCATCGCCAATCCGCAGAACGTAGCGCAGATAGAGATTCGCGATCCGGTGAAAGAGACGGAAAAAGCGGTGGCGGAACTGCGCGCCAGCGACAAGCCGGATGTAATTATCGCGCTGACGCACATGGGCCACTACGACGACGGGCAGCATGGCAGCAACGCACCGGGCGATGTGGAGCTGGCGCGCAGCCTGCCGCCGGGCACGGTTAACGTGATCGTCGGCGGCCATTCGCACGATGCAGTGTGCATGGCAAAAGAGAACGTCAGCGTAGCGGATTATCAGCCCGGACAGCCGTGCCAGCCGGATCGCCAGAACGGCGTGTGGATCGTGCAGGCAAAAGAGTGGGGGAAATTTGTCGGTCGCGGCGATTTCACCTTCCGCAACGGTGAGCTGACGCTGGATAACTATCAGCTGATTCCGGTCAACCTTAAGCACAAGGTGAAAAACCTTGATGGCAGCGAAACCTGGCTGCCGTATCAGGAAGCGATAGCGCAGAACGGCGCAATGATGAAGCTGCTGACGCCGTATCAGCTGCGCGCCGGCAAACAGCTGGCGGTCAACGTGGGTCGCAGCGACAGCGTGTTTGATGGCGACCGCAGCAAGGTGCGCTTTGAACAAATGCCACTGGCTCAGCTGATCCTGCGCGCGCAGATGGCGGCTACTCAGGCCGACTTTGCCGTTATCAGCGGCGGCGGTATTCGCACCTCGCTGGCGCAAGGAGAGATCAGCTGGCGCGATCTGTTGCAGATCCAGCCGTTTGGCAATCAGGTAGTGTCCGTGACGCTGACGGGCAAAGAGCTGCTGAACTACCTGGCGATGGTGGCGAATATCAAAGCCGATTCCGGCGGTTTCGCGCAGTTCAGCAACATCAGCCTGGTGGCCGATGGCAAAAGCGTCAGCGCAGTGAAAATCAATGGCGAGCCGCTGCAGCTGGATAAAACCTATCGCATGGCCACCAACAGCTTTAACGCCAGCGGCGGCGACGGCTACCCGGTGATTGATGGCCATGCTGGTTTCCGCAACAGCGGCCTGCGTGATGCCGAGGTGCTGCGCAACTATGTCAGTCAGCACTCACCGCTGCGCGTCGCCGATTATGCGCCACCGCAGATTGTGCATCTGACACCGCAGCAGGTTGAGGAGCGCGACAAAGCGCTGGAGAAGCAAAAGAAGCGCAGCTATCCGCAGATGATCCTGGCGTGGATCTGGCCACGCGCGGCGCACGAGTGACAAAACGGGCGGCACTTCAGCCGCCCGTGGTTTTTCAGGCGCGGCAGGATTTCTGGCTCACCCAGCGCTGGCGCAGCTTATCCCATGCCCAGTTGTAAGCCATGGTGTAGGGCAGAAAGAACAGAAAGAACGCCACTTCCAGCAGGAAAGCGTCCAGCAGCGAAATGTGCAACATCCACGCGGCAATCGGCAGGCCGATGAGGATAAAGCCGCCCTCAAAGCCGAGCGCATGCAGCGCGCGCAGGCCGAGACCGCGCTGGCGCTGCGGCGGACAGAGGCGGTCAAAACCGCTGTTATAAATGATGTTCCACAGCATGGCGACAGTCGACAGCATAATCGCCAGCGCGCCCATCTGAAACAGCGGTTTATCCATGACCCAGGCGGCCAGCGGCGCAACCGTGACGATCGCTAACCCTTCAAAGCCTGCGGCATGACAAAAACGTTCTTTCAGTGAACGGGTACGCATATAAACCTCCTTTTGAGTAACGCCACGCATTTTCTCACTGCACAATGCTAAGATAAAATGATTACCTATCGATAAAAGCGATGGTTCAGCATGAAGTACTCACCAGAATCCCTTGAGGCATTTGTCCAGACCGTCGCCAGCGGCTCGTTTTCCGCAGCGGCGCGTGTGCTGGCAAAAAGTCAATCCACCATCAGTAGCGCGGTGGCCAATCTCGAAGATGACTTAGGCTTTGCGCTGTTTGATCGCAGCGGTCGCCAGCCGGTACTGACCGCTCAGGGGCAGCGCGCACTGGCGCAGGTGCAGCAAATTCTTGCTGCCAGCCAGCGGCTGGATGAACTGGCGGTGCGGCTGTCGCAGGGCGTTGAGCCGCGCCTCAGCCTGGCCATTTCCGACTTCTGGCAGGCCGATCACCATGAAAATCTGCTGACGCGCTTTGAGGCACGCTATCCGGATATCGAGTTTGAATGCATGATTGCGGAAGATGAGGATGTGCTGGATTTACTGCAGGCCGGGCGCGTACATCTTGGCGTGGTGCGCGCCCAGCCGCGTTTGCCGCCGGATCTGGCGGTGGCGCGACTGCAGGTTGAAGCGCAAATGGCGATTTTCCTGCATCAGGATCACCCGCTGGCAGCCCGTTCGCAGGTGAGCGAGGCGCAGCTGGGCGAATTGCGTCAGCTGCGGCTCAATACCTGGGTGGAAACCCGCCAGCCGCTGCCGGCGGGCCGCACCTGGTCGGCCCCAACTTATCTGTTGTTGCTGGAGATGGCGGAGCAGGGGTTTGGCTGGAGCGTACTGCCGCGCTGGCTGGTGCAGCAGTTTGGTCATCAGGTCTTGCGCGAGCTGCCGGTGCCGGGCTGGCCGCAGCATATCGCGGTGGATGTTATCTGGTCGCGGCGCAATCCGCCGGGCCCGGCCGGGCGCTGGATGATCGACCAGCTGTGCGCGCAGCAGCCTGATTAATCGCGGCGCGCCACGTCAGCCAGCGTGGCATCCAGCAGCCGTGCCAGATCCTGCGCGGCCAGTTCGATATCCAGCCCGCGCTTGCCGCCGGAAATAAAGATGGTCGGGAATTCGCTGGCCTGCTGATCGATCACCGTCGGCAGCCGTTTTTTCTGCCCCAGCGGACTGATGCCACCCACCAGATAGCCGGTGACGCGCTGCGCCAGTTGTGGATCGGCCATGTCGGCTTTTTTTGCCCCGAGCGCTTTGGCGACTTTTTTCAAATCCAGCTGTGAGGAGACCGGCGTCACCGCCACTGCCAGCGCTTTGCCATCACCGTTAAGCGCCACCAGCAGGGTTTTAAACACCTGGCGCGCATCCAGCTTGAGCTTGCGCACCGCCTCGTCACCGAAGTGGGTTTCATGGCTGTCATGCTCGTAGGGATGCAGGGTAAAAGCGATCTGTTGTTTTTCCAGCAGTTTTACGGCGGGTGTCATATTCAATCCTTGCTACGTAAATTCTTATCTCGGTTTGCGTGAAAGTACTGGCGAAAATCTGAACTTTGCGCGAAAATTGGCCGGCGCCAGTCACCCTGGCGATAACCAAAATCATAAACAAATTCCTCTTTGACGGGCCGATAGCAATATTGGCCTTCTTTTTTTATGCCTTCAGCAGCTGCGGCAAATTGTCTTCGCCGTACAGATGCAGTGCACCGACCGCCACCACATAGCGCCCGCGCGGCAACGCCAGCAGCAGCTCGCGCCAGTGCTGATTACGGTTGCGCATCAGGGTATCGTTCAGTTCACTGCTGAACGTAGTCGGCAGCGCCACCGGCTGGCTGGCGGGCGGCGCATCCAGCCACCAGCTGATCATGGTTTGCAGCAGTCGCGCGTTGGTGTGCCAGTGTTCCAGCGTATCCAGCAGCAGCGCCAGGCCATCCTGCGGTAGTGATTTCAGCAACGCGATCTGCGTTTCCGGCCCTTCCAGCTCAATGATGCGTTTTCCTGCCGCCTGCGCTGCCTGCAGCAGCTGATAGTCAATACCGTACTGCGGTCGCAGCCCCAGCCGCTGCGCCTGCTGCGCCTGCAGCATCAGCGCAATTTGCCAGAACGGCAGGCTATCAAACAGCGCGATGTTCAGTGACAGCTCATCGCACAGCGCCGTCAGCTGTTGCAGCGTCTCTGGCGTCAGCCGCGTTGCCAGCGGCGGATACGCTTCACCCTCACTAAACGGTGAACTGCCGCGGGTAATATCCGCTTCCACCACCAGCGCATCGGCTTTCTGCAGCTGGCGCAGCAAGCCGGCCGGCAGCGGTTGCATATCGCGCGTGCCCATATGAATACTGCCAGCCAGATGCAGACGGCGGTCTCCGAGTCTGATATCCATGGCGGGCCAGCTGTAGCTGGCGGGGAACAGGCTGCTGGCCAGCTGTTGCAGGCGGTGCCACACACTGCGTCTCATGCCGTGTCCTTTTTAAGTCAAAAATCCATGCTAGCGATTTCGCTCAGCGAAAGACAGGGCAGAGGTTGCTATTGCCGCTGCGCCGGTTTAAAGCGCAGCAAACGGTTAGCATTGCTCACCACGGTGATCGACGACAGCGCCATGGCGGCACCGGCGACGATGGGGCTGAGCAGCACACCGGTAAACGGATAGAGTATGCCGGCAGCAATCGGAATGCCCAGACTGTTATAGACAAAGGCACCCAGCAGATTCTGCCGCATATTGCGCAGCGTGGCGTTGGCCATCGCCAGCGCGTCGGCCACGCAGTGCAGATCGTTGCGCATTAGCGCCATCGCCGCGGTTTCAACCGCCACATCGCTGCCGCCGCCCATGGCGATTCCCACATCCGCCTGCGCCAGCGCCGGGGCGTCGTTGATGCCGTCGCCCACCATCACCACGCTGCGCCCCTGCTGTTGCAGCTGCGCAATCGCCTGCGCTTTACCGTCCGGCAGCACGCCGGCGATCACCTCATCGATACCCGCTTCGGCAGCGATGGCTTCGGCAGTGGTCTGATGGTCACCGGTCAGCATGATCAGACGGTAGCCCAGTTGATGCAGCCGCTGTAGCGCCGCACGGCTCTCCGGACGCAGCTGGTCACGCAGGGCGATCAGGCCCAGCAGCTGCTGCTGATCCGCCAGCAGCACCGGCGTGGCGCCCTGCGCAGCAAGTCGCGCGATATCCTGCTGTGCGGCGCGCAGGTCAATGTGCTGCTCTTCCAGCAGCGCCGCATTGCCCAGCAGCAGCGTTCTGTCAGCGACAGTAGCACTCACGCCTTTGCCACGTATTGTACGAAATTGCGCAACGCGGGCGTCACTGACGGTCGGTGCGGCGGCGACGATGGCCTTCGCCAGCGGATGCCCCGATCCCAGCTCCAGCTGGGCGGCGGCCTGCAATACCTGCTGACGATCCCAGTCGCTGTACAGCAGCACCTCGCTGACCTGCGGCGTGCCCCGGGTCAGGGTGCCGGTTTTATCAAAAACAATGGTGTCGACTTCACTGGCCCGCTGCAGCGCATCGGCATCGCGCACCAGCACGCCCAGCTCGGCAGCGCGGCCGACGCCCGCGATCACCGACATCGGCGTGGCTAAGCCCAGCGCACACGGACAGGCGATAATCAGCACCGTGGTGACAATCACCAGCGTATAGGCCAGCTGCGGCTGCGGTCCGACAACATACCAGACCGCTCCGCTGAGCAGGGCAATCGCCACCACCACCGGCACAAACACCGCCGAGATGCGATCGGCCAGCCGGCCCATTTCCGGCTTGCTGCTCTGCGCCTGACGCACCAGATTGATAATACGGGCCAGCGTGGTATGGCTGCCGGTGGCGCGGGCGGTGAACTGTAGCGATCCGTCCTGCACCAGCGTCCCGGCATAAATCTTATCGCCAGGACGGCGCGACTGCGGCAGCGCTTCGCCGGTGAGCATTGCTTCGTCAAGCCAGGCTTCGCCGCGGCTGACTTCGCCGTCCACCGGTACGCGATCGCCGGTGACCAGCTTCAGCGTCATGCCCGGTGTGATTTCACTGAGCGGCAGCGGCTTTTCCCCTTCGGCGGTGATCACGCAGGCCTGCGCCGGGGTTAAATCCAGCAGCCGCTCCAGCGCCTGTGAGGCGCGCTGGCGTGCGCGCTGTTCCAGCGCATGGCCGAGGTTAATCAGGCCGATGATCATCACGCTGGCTTCAAAATAAAGGTGGCGCGCCTGCGGCGGGAAAAATGCCGGCCACAGTGCGACGCTCATCGAGTAGATCCAGGCCGCACCAGTACCGAGCGCCACCAGCGTGTCCATGGTGGCGGTAGCATGACGCAGGCTGCGCCACGCGCTGCGATAGAAGTGGCCGCCGGCAAGCACCATCACCGCCAGCGTGACGGCACCGAGCACGCGCCAGAGCGTCTGATTGCTGTCGTTAAGCATCATGTGATCACCGAGCATGCCCCAGACCATCATCGGCACGCCGACGATCAGCGCCAGCGCCGCCTGCCAGCTAAAGCGGCGCATCGCCTGCTGTGCGCTGACCTGCTGGCGCTCGCGCCGGGTTTGTTCATCTTCGATCACTTCCGCAGAATAACCTGCCTCGTCTACGGCGCTGACCAGCGCTGAGGGTACGGCATCGCCCAGCACCAGCGCGCTGCGCTCACCCAGATTGACGCGCGCCTGGCTCACGCCGGGCACTTTCTGTAACGCCTGCTCGACGCGGCTGACACAGCTGGCGCAGCTCATCCCGCCTATCAGCAGATGGTGCACCGCAAGATTCTCTTCTGCCGGCTGCGACTCCGTTGTCAGCGCCTCCGGCTGCGGCTCCTGAGCTGGCAACGGATCAGGCTTTGGGCTGGACGCCTCATTTTTCAGCGTGGCGTGATAACCAGCCTGCTCAACGGTGGCAATCAGATCGCTGGCGCTGGCTGCGCCGGTGACGCGCGCTTCCTGCTGCGTTACCTCGGCCTGTTCCACATCGCTGCGCTGTTCCAGCGCCTCTTTAACGCGTTTAACACAGTGGCCACAGGACAAGCCGTCCAGAGCCAGTAATTGTGTGTGTGACATCATCAACTCCTCGTTTATCAGGTTTGACTCGCTGCAAGGTTTGCATTAGTTATAAAGCCTAAACCTTCCATTCAGGGGAAGGTCAAGGGGCAGAGATGAACATCAGCGATGTAGCAAAAAAAACCGGGCTGACCAGCAAAGCGATTCGTTTTTACGAACAGAAAGGGGTGGTTACGCCGCCGTTACGCAGTGACAACGGCTATCGCAGTTATGGCGCGCACCACCTGGATGAGCTCAATTTTCTGCGCCAGGCGCGTCAGGTGGGCTTCACGCTCGAGGAGTGTCGCGAACTGGTCGCGCTGTTTAATAACCCGGCGCGCCACAGTGCCGATGTTAAAGCGCGCACCCTGCAGAAGGCGGATGAGATCGCGGCGCATATTGAAGAGCTGCACGCGATGCGCGCGCGTCTGCTGGAACTGGCTGCAGCCTGCCCGGGCGATGACGGTGCCGAATGTCCCATCATCAATCACCTGGCGGGCTGCGGTCATCAGGAGGGCGGCAAACGCGGCTGAATCAGCAGCGTGATGCCTGACACGCCGGTCACGATCACCGGCGTGCCCGCCGGCAAATC
This sequence comes from Pantoea sp. SGAir0418, assembly GCF_043529865.1. Lineage (NCBI taxonomy): Bacteria > Pseudomonadati > Pseudomonadota > Gammaproteobacteria > Enterobacterales > Erwiniaceae > Pantoea > Pantoea sp. SGAir0418. The sequence goes on along the minus strand of NZ_CP027911.1, from coordinate 2,924,832 downwards.
TTCCTGCGCCTGCACGCGCCAGCTGCTGTCACCAATGCGCACATGACCGACGCCGTCTTTTAACGCACTGTCTAACGTCAGGTGCTGGCCAATCAATTGGCTGCCGCGCTGATTGAGTGTATTGGGCTGCTGCGCACTTTCGCGAAAGCGCATCCAGCGATACCAGAAAAACACGCACAGCAGCGTCAGGGCGGCGAACAACATGCCCTGGCTGGTCCACGAGAACGGAAATAGCCACTCAATGATCCCGACCAGCACCGCCGCCACGCCGCTCCACAGCAGGTAACCGCTGGTGCCGAGCATCTCCGCAGCCAGCAGTAAACCGCCCAGCGTGAGCCAGAACCAGTGCGGATGCGCAATCAGCTCCATCAGCATCACGGTTTGCGCTCCTGACGGCTCTCTTTCAGCAGCTCGCTGATACCGGCCACCGAGCCGAGCAGGCTACTGGCGTCGAGCGGCATCATCACCACTTTGCTGTTATTCGCTTCGCCAATTTTTTGCAGGGCATCGGTGTATTTCTGCGCCACAAAGTAATTAATCGCCTGGATATCTCCGGCAGAGATAGCTTCTGACACCATCCGCGTGGCGTTGGCCTCGGCTTCGGCCTGACGCTCGCGCGCTTCCGCCTGCAAAAAGGCGGAGGTACGTTCGCCTTCCGCTTTAAGGATTTGCGACTGCTTATCGCCCTCGGCGCGCAGGATGGCCGCCTGGCGTACGCCTTCGGCGGCGAGGATATCGGCGCGTTTGGTACGCTCAGCCTTCATCTGCGCGTTCATGGCCGCTATCAGTTCCTGCGGCGGGCGCACGTCGCGGATTTCAATACGGGTGATTTTTACCCCCCACGGATTGGTCGCTTCATCCACAATGTGCAGCAGGCGGGTATTAATGTTATCGCGCTGTGACAGCATCTCATCCAGCTCCATGCCGCCGAGCACGGTGCGGATATTGGTCATGGTGAGGTTGATGATGGCCAGCTCAAGATTGCTGACTTCATAAGCGGCGCGCGCCGAATCCACCACCTGAATAAAGCACACTGCATCAATGGTGACGTTGGCGTTATCTTTGGAGATGATCTCCTGTGACGGAATATCGAGGACCTGCTCCATCATATTGATCCGGCGACCAATACGATCCATGAACGGCACGACTAAATTCAGACCGGGCGGTAAGGTTTTGGTGTAGCGGCCAAAGCGCTCCACCGTCCACTGGTAGCCCTGTGGCACAATTTTGACACCGGCCCACACGGTAACCAGCGCGAGCACGATGATGACGGGAATCACTGTTAACATATAACCTCCTGGCTGTCAGATTGTCGGGCCGAGTCGCTTCGGCCCGTTTACCGCGCGGTACCGGTCAGTACAGCAGCGAGTAGAGCTGGCGACGATAGCGCGAGGCGAGGGCATCGCCGGTGCCGAGGGCCGCCAGAATCTCCTGGAACATTTTGCGCACTTCGCCGTCACCGGCGCTGAGATCGCGCTTCAGAAAACCTAACAACAGCTCCAGCGCTTCTTCATTGCGGCCCACCTGATGCAGCTGTAACGCAAGTTTAGCAGCCAGACCGGCGTTGTCCGGTTCGCTTGCCATCTGCTCCTGCAGCTGCTGGATCTCCGGCGTGTCGGCGGCCTGTTTCAGCAGGTCGATTTGCGAAATCAGGCTCTGATAACGCGTATCCTGATCCTGCAACGGCACCACAGCCAGCACCGCTTCGGCTTCTTCGCTGCGGTTCAGGGTGATCAGGACTTCTGCCAGCAGAAAACCGATTTCACTGTTCTGGTTGCTCAGCTGCCAGGCGTCTTTCAGCAGCGGTAGCGCATCCAGCGGCTTGCCTTCCTGCATTAGCTGCATCGCCTGCTGCGCCTTTAACTCCTCTTCACGCGGCAGGACTTTCTCCAGCAGCGCGCGAATCGCCTCTTCCGGCTGCGGGCCCTGGAAGCCGTCGACCGGCTGGCCGTTCTGGAACAGGTAGACGGTCGGCAGAGAGCGCAGACCAAACTGCGATGCCACCAGCTGCTCTTTATCGCAATCCAGCTTCGCCAGAATAAACTGGCCGGCGTACTCCTGTGCCAGACGCTCCAGCACCGGCGTCAGCTGCTGGCAGTGCTGGCTGCGCTCCGACCAGAAGTAGAACAGTACCGGCAGCTGCATCGATTGCTCCAGCGTCTGCTGCAGGTTGGATTCGTTGATGTCGATAATCAAAGCGTGTGACATGAATACGTCTCTTGGCAGAAAGTGTGTTGAGGATATGGGGGCAAACGCCCCGGCTTCAAGTTCAATTCCGGCTTGCAGTTTAGTTACTGCGTAAAATGCGATCCAGCATCCAGCCCGGCAGCAGTCGCTTGAGCAGACTCATCGCCCAGGCGACCAGCGTCACCGGATAGCGCAGGCGCGGATGTTTACTCTCCAGCGCATGCCGCAGTTTCGGCAGAATCGCCTCCGGCGGCAGGCTAAAGCGCGCGGCGATACCGGGGTTGCGCACGGGCTTGTCGCGTTCGCCCTGCTGCACGTTTTCGGTAAACCGGGTGGTAATCGGGCCTGGCTCAATCAGGCTGACGCGCACGCCGCTGTGGCGCACTTCCATGCGCAGCGCATCGCTCCACGCCTCCAGCGCCCATTTACTGGCGGCATAAGCGCCGCGGCCCGGCGTCGAAATCAGGCCGAGCACCGAGCTGGTGTTGATAATCCGCCCGTCACCGCTATTTTGCAGCGCCGGCAACAGGCGCAGCGTCAGCTGGTGGGTGCCAAAAAAGTTGGTGGAGAATTGCTGCTCCAGCTGCTGACGCGACACGCTGGTCAGCGGACCGTACTGGCCGAAGCCGCCGTTATTGAACAGCCCGTGCAGGCAGTGGTCGGTGAGGGCCAGCACGCGATCGGCGGCGGCATCCACGCTGGCCGGATCGTCAAGATCCAGCAGGATGCCGGTGAAGCCGAGCTCATCCATGCGCGCCACATCGTCAGCACGGCGACAGGCGGCTAGCACGCGATAGCCGCGCGCCAGCAGATCGTTGGCCGCCACCAGACCGATGCCGCTGGAGCAGCCGGTAATTAATACGGACTTTTGCATATCTTTACCTGTCATTGGGCACGTCGCGGCGTTAATCATGCTTAACTAGCGGAGCCAGTTGCTCAGCCATCAGGGTGGCGATGAACGGCTGCGCATCCGGATTGGGGTGAATACCGTCCTGCTGCATCCACTCCGGCTTCAGATAAACCTGCTCCATAAAGAACGGTACCAGCGGAATATGATACTGCTGCGCGAGGCGCGGATAGAGCGCGCTGAACGCGTCGGTGTAGCGTCGGCCATAATTAGCCGGCAGACGAATTTGCATCAGCAGCGGCTGGGCGTTAGCGGCTTTGACCTGATCGATAATTTTACTCAGATCCTGCGCGATGTTTTGCGGCGGGAAGCCGCGCAGCCCATCGTTACCGCCCAATTCGATTAACACCCACTGCGGCTGATGCTGTTTTAATAGGCCCGGCAACCGCACCAGCCCCTGACCGGCGGTATCACCGCTGATGCTGGCGTTAACCACTTTGGGCTGCTGTTGCCAGGTTTTGTCGAGCAGGCTCGGCCAGGCGGCGGTGGCGGACATGCGATAGCCGGCACTCAGGCTATCGCCGAGAATCAGCAGGGTATCGGCGGCGGCGATGCGCGACACCAGCAGCAGCAATAACAACAGGAAGGAATAATGCCAGCGGAAAACATTGTTGCAGTTCATCATCTTACTAAGTCCGTCGGTCAGGGAGAGCATCAGCTGACCATCCTTACCGGAGTTGAGCTGGTTGTCAAACCAGCCGAGACGCTGGCGCTGATCGGCGAGTCGGGATCCGGGAAATCCACCCTGCTGGGGATTCTCGCCGGACTGGATGATGGCAGCAGCGGCGAAGTGCATCTGCTGGGCCAGCCGCTGCACCAGATGAACGAAGAGCAGCGCGCCGCGTTACGTGCGCGTGAGGTCGGTTTTGTGTTTCAGTCCTTTATGCTGGTGCCCACGCTCAACGCGCTGGAGAACGTCCAGCTTCCGGCACTGCTGCGCGGAGACAGCGATCGCGACAGTCGCGCGCAGGCCACTGAATTACTGACGCAGCTCGGACTAAAAGATCGTCTGCACCATCTGCCGGCCCAGCTCTCCGGCGGCGAACAGCAGCGCGTGGCGCTGGCGCGCGCCTTCAGCAGCCGTCCCGGCCTGCTGTTTGCCGATGAGCCGACCGGTAACCTCGATCGCAAAACCGGCGAACGCATCGCCGATCTGCTGTTTTCGCTCAACCGCGATTTCGCCACCACGCTGATTCTGGTGACGCACGATGAGCAGCTGGCGGCACGCTGCGATCGTCGCCTGCGGCTGCGCGACGGCAAGCTGTGGGAGGAAGCATGATCTGGCGCTGGTTCTGGCGCGAGTGGCGTTCGCCCTCGCTGCTGATTGTCTGGCTGGCGCTGACGCTGGCGGTGGCCTGCGTGCTGGCTCTGGGCTCCATCAGCGATCGCATGGAGAAAGGGCTGAGCCAGCAGAGCCGTGACTTTATGGCCGGCGACCGCACGCTGCGCAGCAGTAAACCGGCACCGGATGCGTGGCTGGACAAAGCGCGCGAAGAGGGGCTGGCGGTCAGCCGGCAGCTCAGCTTTATGACCATGACCTTTGCGCAGGAGACACCGCAGCTGGCCGATGTCAAAGCGGTCGATGATGCCTACCCGATGTTCGGCACCCTGCAGACGGATCCGCCCGGCCTGCGTCCGGAGGCCGGAACGGTGCTGGCCGCGCCGCGTCTGCTGGCGCTGCTTAACCTGAAGGTCGGTGACCGCATTGACGTGGGCGATACCACTCTGCGCATTGCCGGCGAAGTGATTCAGGAGCCGGACGGCGGATTTAATCCGTTTCAGACGGCGCCGCGTTTGCTGATGAACCTTGCTGACGTGGAGAAAACCGGCGCCATCCAGCCCGGTAGCCGGCTGAGCTGGCGCTATAAGTTTTCCGGCGAGGCGGCACCGCTGGCGCGCTATGATCGCTGGATTCAGCCGCAATTGCAGGCCGGCGAGCGCTGGATCAGCGTGGAAAATTCCGAGGATGCGCTGGGCCGCTCAATGCAGCGTGCGCAGCAGTTTCTGTTGCTCTCGGCGCTGTTAACCCTGCTGCTGGCGATTGCCGCAGTGGCCGTCGCCATGAGTCATTACTGCCGCAGCCGTTACGATCTGGTGGCGGTGCTGAAAACGCTGGGTGCCACGCGTAAATCGCTGCAGCGGCTGATTATCGGTCAGTGGCTGGCCGTGCTGCTGCTGGCGGCCATCGCCGGCAGTGCGCTGGGGCAGGGCATTGAAGTCGCGCTGCTGATAATGCTCAAACCGGTGCTGCCCGCCGCTTTACCGGCTGCCAGCGTCTGGCCGTGGCTGTGGGCGATTGGCGCGCTGGTGGTAATCTCGCTGCTGGTCGGGTTGCGTCCATACCGTCTGCTGATGGCCACACAGCCGCTGCGCGTGCTGCGTCGTGACGCGATAGCCACGCTGTGGCCGCTGCGCATTTATCTGCCGGTGATGGCGCTGGTGGTAGTGGCACTCCTTGCGCTGCTGATGGGCGGCAGCAAAATGCTGTGGGCGCTGCTGGCTGGTGTGGTGATGCTGGCACTGCTGCTGGCGCTGCTCGGCTGGGGCACGCTCCTGCTGCTGCGCAGACTGGTGGTGCGTAATCTGGCGCTGCGCCTGGCGATCAACCGTCTGCTGCGTCAGCCAGCCATGACGCTCAGCCAGCTGGCGGCGTTTTCGCTCTCCTTTATGCTGCTGGCGTTATTGCTGGTGATGCGCGGCGATCTGCTCGATCGCTGGCAGCAGCAGTTGCCGGCGGATGCGCCTAACTATTTTCTGCTCAATCTGAGCCAGCAGCAGGTGCCGCAGGTGCGCGATTTCCTGCATCAGCATCAGGTCAACGCTGGCACGTTCTATCCGATCGTACGGGCGCGACTCACGGAACTGAACGGCAAGCCGGCCGATCCTAACCTGGATAATGCGCTGAATCGTGAGCTGAATCTGACGTGGCAGGCTGAGCGTCCGGATCACAATCCGCTGGTGGCCGGCAGCTGGCCGCCGAAAGCCGGTGAAGTCTCGATGGAGGTCGAGCTGGCCGATCGTCTGGGCGTAAAACTGGGCGACAGGCTGACCTTTAGCGGCGATACGCAGCAGTTCAGCGCGACCATCACCAGTCTGCGCAAAGTCGACTGGGAGAGCCTGCGGCCAAACTTCTTCTTTATCTTCCCGCCGGGCGCGCTCGATCAGCAGCCACAAACCTGGCTGACCAGCTTCCGTATGGCGAACGATCCCGCGCTGCTGGCGCAGCTCAACCGCGCGTTCCCGACGCTGAGCCTGCTGGATGTCGGCAGCATGCTGAAGCAGATTGGACAGGTGCTGGCGCAGGTGAGCCAGGCGCTGGAGATCATGGTGATCCTGGTGACGGTTTGCGGTGTATTGCTGCTGCTGGCGCAGATCCAGGTCGGCATGCGCCAGCGCCGGCAGGAGCTGGTGGTGTATCGCACGCTCGGTGCCAGCCAGCGCCTGCTGCGCGGCACGCTGTGGTGTGAGTTTGCGCTGCTTGGCGTGGTCGCCGGAATCGCGGCGGCGCTGGGGGCGGAAGCGGCACTGTGGGGACTTCAGCGTAAGATTTTTGATTTCCCGTGGCAGCCGGACTGGACGCTGTGGCTGGCGCTGCCGCTGTGTGGCGCGGCATTGCTGTCGCTGTGCGGCGGCTGGCTGGGTGTCCGCTTACTGAAGGGGAAAGCGCTGTTCAGGCGGTTTGATGCTGCCTGATGCCCTCACCCCGGCCCTCTCCCTGTACAGTCCGGGGACATGGCAGACAGGTGTTCGGGGACATAGTGAACACTTTTTAACATCCTTTACCCATGGTGATCGACTTTTTCTTCAGGTCGATCACCCCCACTTTTGTGCTGTACCACCACACCTCGTAATAACCGTCTTCCCCCGTCTCCTTCAGCCCGACACGCTCTCCCCTGAACGCCTTTCCCGCCTTCAGGCTGAGTCCTTTTACGCTCAGCTTCCCGCTGATATCCACCTTCCTGACCATCACGCCCTCGTCGTATTCCGGTGGCGCTACGCGGACGCTGTACTGCCGCGATGAGGGCTGATAGCGCGACGCCGGCACCGCCATCTCCAGCGCCTCATGCGGGCGCTCGAGATTGTAGACCGTCCGCCAGTGGTCGAAGGCGCGCTGCAGCTCACCGCTGTCCGCGAACCACTTCCCCTGCAGCACTTCCGCCTTCAGGCTGCGGTGAAAGCGCTCCAGCTTCCCCTGCGTCTGCGGATGATACGGCCGCGAGTGCCCCACCCGGATGCCGTGGCGCATCAGCCACAGCTCCACTGCCGTCCAGGTGCCGGTGGTGTCGCCCCACGGCGAGCCGTTGTCCATCGTCATCCGGTCCGGCAGGCCGTAGCGCTCAAAGACGCTGACCAGCTGCTCCTGTACCGTCTCACGCCGTTCGTCAGCGCAGTGCACCAGGCACAGCGAGAACCGGGAGTGGTCGTCCAGCAGGGTAAGCGGGTGGCAGCGGCCGCCGCCAAAGGGAAAGTGGCCCTTAAAATCCATCTGCCAGAGCCGGTTCGGGGCCGCATGCTCAAACCGGCCGGTGGCCGGGACGCCCGGCGCTGCGCCCGGCAGCAGGCCGTGGCGGGCCATCAGGTTGTGGACGGTGCTGAAGGCCGGCATGCCGTGCCCGCGGTCTTCGAGCCAGCGCTTAATCTTGCGGGCCCCCCAGTGCTGATGAAGCTCGTGCGCCATACGCAGAAGGTCAGTGATGTCGTCAGATGAGCGGCTGGGTGAGTGACGGGGCGCGCGGGAGCGGTCCTGAAGGCCGGACGGTCCTTCCTCCTCCCAGCGGCGAAGCCACTTGTAGCCGGTGGCGGGAGATATGCCGTAGCGGCGGCACAGCTCGCGGATGTTCGCCCCGTCTTGCGAGGCGAACAGAACAAACTCAGTACGTAATGACATGGTATCTCTCGCATCCCAGGGCATAAGCGACTCCATAAACGGGTTCTTATGCCTTAGTTGTAAGTGTCTACCATGTCCCCGAACAAGTGTTCACGATGTCCCCGGACTGTACACTCCCACGGGAGAGGGAGCCGATCGAGCCTGTAACTTTAGGATGTTAAGGTGAGCGTCAAACTTAAAAATCGCACCGTATAATCCCCTCTCCCTGTGGGAGAGGGCAAGGGTGAGGGGAACACCGCGGAACTACAGCTTCGCCACGGCCCACGCGATGCCGCTCGCATAGGCATCAGGCAGCAGCGGTACCAGCGCATTGAGTGCGGCGATGAGGCGTGCCGGATCGCTGTCGGTCAGATTCAGGTGCCCGACCTTGCGTCCGGCGCGGACTTCTTTGTCGTACCAGTGCAGATGCACCAGCGGCTGCTGCAGCCAGTCGGTATTGAGGTCGGTGCCAATCAGGTTGACCATCACCGACGGCGCAAACACCACCGGCTGCGGCAGCGGCAGACCGAGCACCGCACGCAGGTGCAGTTCAAACTGGCTGATTGAGGCGCCATTCTGCGTCCAGTGGCCGCTGTTGTGCACGCGCGGTGCCAGCTCATTGATCAGCAAGCCCTGCGGTGTGACGAAACACTCCATCGCCATCACGCCCACGTACTTCAGCTCATGCATGATCGCGCTCAGCATCGCTTCTGCCTGCTGCTGTTGCGCGGCATCAGCCTGCGGGAAGGCAACGCTGGTACGCAGAATGCCGTCCTGATGCAGGTTGTGCGTCAGCGGATAAAAAACCGTGCGGCCATCGTGCCCGCGCGCGCCCACCAGCGAGACTTCACCGCTGAAGTTAATACCCTGCTCAACGATGCACTCGCCGTAGCACTCATCCGGCAGCGTTGCGGTTTCGTCGGCGCGCAGGCGCCACTGGCCGCGGCCGTCGTAGCCGCCGGTGCGGCGCTTGACGATCGCCAGCTCGCCCAGCGTGCTAAATACCGCCGACCACTCGCTTTTATCAGCCAGTAACTGCCACGGCGCGGTTGCCAGGTTGAGCTGGTCGAGCAGCTGCTTTTGCGTCAGGCGATCGGCGAGGCGCGGAAAAATATCGCGGTTGACGAACGCCGGATGGTTAGCCAGCTCGCGCGTCAGCGCGGTTTCCGGCCAGCGCTCGATTTCTGCGGTGATTACGCTTTGCGCGATCGGCAGTGCCGACGGCTCCGCGTCCAGCCCGACCGGATACACGGCGATGCCCAGCGGCTCGCCGGCCTGGCGCAGCATGCGGCCCAGCTGACCGTTGCCGAGTACGCAAACTGGCTTCATGCGTCCTCCCGCGGATCCGGATTATTCAGCACCTCATCGGTCTGGCTCTGACGCCAGGCGGCCAGGCGTGCAGCCAGATCGCGATCGTGAATCGCCAGGATCTGCGCCGCCAGCAGTGCGGCGTTGGCGGCACCGGCTTTACCGATGGCCAGCGTACCGACTGGAATCCCGCGCGGCATTTGTACGATGGAGTAGAGGCTGTCCACGCCGCTCAGCGCTGCGCTCTGTACCGGTACGCCCAGCACCGGCAGCAGGGTTTTCGCCGCCAGCATGCCTGGCAGGTGCGCCGCACCGCCGGCACCGGCGATGATCACCTGAAAACCGTTGTCGGCTGCGCGCTCTGCAAAGCTGAACAGCTTATCTGGCGTACGGTGCGCAGAGACCACTTCAACGTGGAACGGGACATCCAGGCTGTTAAGGATTTCCTCGGCGAACTGCATGGTAGCCCAGTCACTTTTGGAACCCATGACGATGGCGATACGGGCCGGGGCGGCGTTGGATGACATGCGGTCAACTCCTGTGAATAATCAAACGAACCTGGCCGGGCGGGCAGGTAAAGAAGGGCACAGAGAATAGCACGAGACAGCGGCAAGGAAAACGGTTGCGTGGGCGGAAAACCGGCATTTCCGCCGCAAACAATCAGAAAGGAAATTCGATCAACTGCACGCCCTGTGCGTCCAGCTGAATCATCGATCCGCGCTCATGCCACGCGCCCAGCACCGCGCGTTGCGCTGGCGTGCCGGCGAGCTCGAACTGATGAATCGCCGGGCGATGGGTGTGGCCGTGAACCAGGATCGACACCTGCTGGCGCGTCATCGCCGCGGCTACTGCCTGCGGGTTGACGTCCATGATGCTCAGTGACTTGTGCTGGTTGGCCTGCTTGCTGTCGGCCCGCATCCGCGCAGCAATGCGCATGCGCAGACGCAACGGCAGCGCGAGAAACAGCCGCTGCAGCCAGCGCTGATGGACTTTGGCGCGAAAACGCTGATAACCGTGATCGTCCGTACACAGCGTGTCGCCATGCATCATCAGCACGCGCTGACCATAGCGCTCCAGCACCTGCTCTTCGGGCAGCAGCGTCATGCCGCTGGCGCGGGCGAACTGTTGACCTAACAGGAAGTCGCGATTGCCGTGAATGAAGAATTTTGGCACCGGCAGGGCACGCAGGGCGTCGGCGATCTGCTGATGCAGCGGATTAGGATCGTCATCGCCAATCCAGGCTTCAAACAGATCGCCAAGGATGTAAAGCGCATCACACTGCTGCGCTTCCCCCTGCAAAAAATGCAGAAAACCGGCAGTGATTGCCGGTTCTTCCTGACACAGATGTAAATCTGCGATAAACAGCGTGCGCGACATTACTCGCTGACGGTCACTTTCTGGATGATCACGTCATCAACCGGCACGTCCTGGTGCATGCCGCTGCGGCCGGTTTTCACTGCTTTGATTTTTTCGACCACGTCCATGCCTTCAACCACTTCAGCAAACACGCAGTAACCCCAGCCCTGCAGGCTTTCGTCACGGAAGTTCAGGAAGTCGTTATCGGCAACGTTGATGAAGAACTGTGCGGTAGCCGAGTGAGGTGCCTGGGTACGCGCCATCGCCAGCGTGCCTTTGGTGTTTTTCAGGCCGTTATTGGCTTCGTTGCGGATGTCTGCTTTGGTGGCTTTCTGCTTCATGCCCGGCTCGAAACCGCCGCCCTGAATCATGAAACCGTTGATCACGCGGTGAAAAATGGTGTTGTCGTAGAAACCTTCACGGCAGTAGTCCAGGAAGTTCTGTACGGTAGCCGGCGCTTTGTCATCGAAGGTTTTGATTACGATATCGCCATGGTTCGTCTGGAAAGTGACCATTATATTCGTCCTGTGGAGGTTGTCGTCAGTATCAACTGCCGCACCGGCAAGGCGGCGGGGCATTTTTGTAGACGCCTCTTATATCACAATTTCCAATAACGCGTCAGTAAGGCAACGGCAGTTGCGAAGCGAGCGATGCACAAGTCGGAAAAATACGGCACAATAACCGGCTACATCAAGAAGGCGTATCCCGCACACGTAAACAACGGAATCGTTCAATGCTAAAGATCTATAACACCCTGAGTCGCCAGAAAGAGGAATTTAAACCCATTCATGCCGGTGAAATCGGTATGTACGTGTGTGGAATCACGGTTTACGACCTCTGTCATATCGGCCATGGGCGTACCTTTGTGGCATTCGACGTGGTCGCGCGTTACCTGCGTTACGTGGGCTATAAGCTGAAATACGTGCGTAATATCACTGACATCGATGACAAGATCATTAAACGTGCCAACGAAAACGGGGAAAGCATCGAAACGCTGACCAACCGGATGATCGCCGAAATGCACAAAGATTTTGCCGCGTTGGGTATTCTGCCGCCGGATCTCGAGCCGCGCGCCACGCGCCACATCGCGGAGATCATCGAACTGGTCGGCAAGCTGATCGATCGCGGCCATGCCTACGTGGCGGATAACGGCGACGTGATGTTTGATGTGCTGAGCGATAAAGATTACGGCGCGCTGTCGCGTCAGGATCTCGAACAGCTGCAGGCCGGGGCGCGCGTGGAAGTGGCGGAAGTGAAGCGCAACCCGATGGACTTTGTGCTGTGGAAAATGTCCAAAGCCGATGAGCCGGCGTGGAACTCACCGTGGGGCAATGGCCGTCCGGGCTGGCACATTGAGTGCTCGGCGATGAACTGCAAACAGCTTGGCACCCATTTCGACATCCACGGCGGCGGTTCAGACCTGATGTTCCCGCACCATGAAAACGAAGTGGCGCAGTCGACCTGTGCACATGATGGCCCGTACGTGAACTACTGGATGCACTCCGGCATGGTGATGGTTGACCGGGAAAAGATGTCGAAATCGCTCGGCAACTTCTTTACCGTGCGCGATGTGCTGCAGCACTACGATGCGGAAACCGTGCGCTACTTCCTGATGTCCGGCCACTATCGCAGCCAGCTCAACTACGGCGAAGATAACCTGAATCAGGCACGCGCGGCGCTGGAGCGCCTTTACACCGCGCTGCGTCATACCGATGCCAGCGCGACGCCGGCTGGCGGTGAGGCGTTTGAAGCCCGCTTCCGTACCGCCATGGACGATGATTTCAACACGCCGGAAGCTTACTCGGTGCTCTTCGATATGGCGCGTGAAGTCAATCGCCTGAAGGGTGAAGATAAAGCCGCCGCCGATGCGCTGGCCGCGAAACTGCGCCAGCTGGCCGATGTGCTGGGCATTCTGCAGCAGGATCCGGAGCAGTTCCTGCAGAGTGGCGCACAGGTGAATGCCGATGAAGTGGCGGAGATTGAACACTGGGTGAAAACCCGCGCCGATGCGCGCGCCGCGAAAGACTGGGCGCAGGCGGACATCGCTCGTGACAAGCTGAACGAGCTGGGCGTTATCGTGGAAGATGGCCCGCAGGGGTCAAGCTGGCGCCGTAAATAACAAAAAGGGCGAACTGCGGTTCGCCCTTTTTATCATCAGCGATCAACGGGTGTAGGGTGCGCATTCATGCGCACCTGGCTAATCAGGCCACAACCGTTACGCGCTGACCGGCAAACTCAACCGTCTGACCAGCAATAATCTTGCAGCGCTTACGCGTCTCGATGGCACCATCGACGCGTACTTCGCCTTCGTCGATCACCGCTTTGGCCTGCGCGCCGCTCTCGACCCAGCCTTCCAGCTTCAGCAGATCGCACAGATCAACGTGCGCATGTTTACCCAGTGAAAAACTCGCCATTATGCCTGCTCCACGTCGTGATACTGTTCGCACGCCAGCAGCGTGTTCTCAATCAGCGTGGCGACCGTCATCGGGCCAACGCCGCCCGGTACAGGCGTGATGTAAGCCGCGCGCTCAGAGGCTGACGCAAAATCTACATCACCGACCACTTTGCCGCTTTCCAGCCGGTTAATGCCGACATCAATCACAATCGCACCTGGTTTAATCCAGTCGCCCGGGATAAAGCCCGGCTTACCGACCGCCACCACCAGCAGGTCGGCATGTTCAACGTGATGGCGCAGATCTTTGGTAAAACGGTGCGTGACAGTGGTGGTGCAGCCGGCCAGCAGCAGCTCCATGCTCATCGGGCGACCGACGATATTTGATGCACCAACCACCACGGCGTTCAGGCCGTAGGTATCGATGTTATAGCGCTCCAGCAGCGTCACGATGCCGCGTGGTGTACACGGACGCAGCTTAGGGGCGCGCTGGCACAAACGACCGACGTTATAAGGATGGAAGCCATCAACGTCTTTATCCGGCGTGATGCGCTCCAGCACTTTGACATTATCGATCCCGGCCGGCAGCGGCAACTGCACCAGAATGCCATCGATAGCGTCGTCATTGTTCAGCTCATCGATCACCTCCAGCAGTTCAGCTTCGCTGGTGCTGGCGGGCAGGTTATAAGCGCGCGACACAAAACCGACCTCTTCGCAGGCGCGGCGTTTGTTAGCAACATAGATCTGCGATGCCGGGTTTTCACCGACCAGCACCACGGCCAGGCCAGGGGCGCGTTTGCCGGCAGCGAGACGCTGCTGCACTTTTTCGGCAACCTCAAGGCGCACCTGCTGCGCAATCGTTTTACCGTCAATAATTTTTGCTGCCATCAGAGAGGAAATCCATCTGTAGAGAGTTGAATCGGGGATGGCGCCTATTCTGTCAGAAGCGCGTGCGGCTGTCAGTCACAGATTCGTTTACGCCATCGGTTTCCCGATTTTTCGCCGTGGCGCGCGCCAGGCTTAGCGCGTATTATGCCCGCCAGGCAACGATGTGGAACACGTGATGATTTGGTTGATGCTCGCCACGCTGGCGATAGTGTTTGTTGTGGGATTTCAGCTGCTGACCGCCGGTTCGCGCCACGCCGCGCAGGCGCTCAGCAAGCGGCTGCAGCTGCCGCCAGTGCATGTTGAATCGCTGCTTGCGCAGATGGGCAAAGAGGCAGCAAACGAGTTCACCGATTACATTCGCGGCGACAACGAAGCGCACCTCAATAATGGCGCGGCGGTGCTGCTGATCTGGCAGGTGCTGATTGTTGATGGCAGCGATGGGAACGCACAGCGCTGGCATCACATTCTGACGAAGGCGGGGTTCTCCGCTCTGATTTCACGTCAGCAGCTGTTGCTGGCGCTGGGCTTTCTGCGCCAGCTTGAGCCGGACAGCCAGGAGCTGCATGCCTTATGCGAGCAGTATAATGCGCGCTTCACGCCGCAGGGGATTGAACTGGAAGGGGAATCCGCGGAGGTGAGTAATCTGGTCTCGCTGAGCGAGTGGCGTCAGCGTCATTAAGGCGAATTGTTCATTCCCTCGACACTCTGCCGTCCGTTGGCGGCAAAAACGTTGACGCGCCAGCGTGCCGACGTATAATCCGACGCATCTTCTATGCGCCCTTAGCTCAGCTGGATAGAGCACCGGCCTTCTAAGCCGTAGGTCACAGGTTCGAATCCTGTAGGGCGTGCCATTCTCTCTTCTTTTAACCTCTCCTGAAGTCTACAAAATCCCTTAAAAACAAGCATCTTATCTAAATCAGCGTCTGCTGAGGCACAGCCTTATCTGCTGGAATCTACATCATTCTGGGGGTACATTTGGGGGTATCTCCCGTTCAATGAAATGAGATACCCCCAAAATGAAGCTAAACGCCCGTCAGGTCAGCGCTGCCAGACCCAAAGATAAACCCTACAAACTGTCCGATGGCGGTGGGTTATATTTGCTCGTTCATCCCGGCGGCTCACGTTACTGGCGGCTGAAGTAACGCTTCTCAGGCAAAGAAAAACTGTTATCACTGGGGGTATATCCTGAGGTCCCGCTTGCTGATGCCCGGGCAAAACGTGACGAGGCGAAGCGCCTGCTCGCTGCAGGACAGGATCCGGGCGAGGTAAAACAGGCTGAAAAGCAGGCACAGCGTGTAGCCGTCACCAACAGTTTCGAAGAGCTGGCTCTGGAGTGGCATGCGCACAAGCGTGAGGGCTGGTCTCAGGGCTATGCGGACGACATTCTCGAATATCTGCGCAAAGATGTTTTCCCCTGGATTGGCAGGCGTGCCATTACTGAAATCAAAACGACCGACATGCTTTCCGTACTGCGTAAGATGGAACAGCGTGGCGTTCTGGATAAGCTGAAGAAAACCCGGCAGGCATGCCGACAGATTTTCACCTATGCAGTGATTACCGGCAGGGCAGAACATAATCCGGTTACCGATCTCGCCGGCGCACTGAAAGCGCCAAAGCAAAAGCATTTCCCTCATCTCACCACTGACCAACTGGGTGACTTCCTGCGCGCGCTCAGCGGCTATACAGGCAGCAGAGTGACACAGTATGCCACAAGGCTGCTGATGCTGACCGGCACGCGCACGATTGAGTTACGGGCGGCTGAATGGGCTGAATTCGATCCGGATAAAGCCCTGTGGCAGATTCCGGCGGCGCGAATGAAGATGCGTCGCCCGCATATCGTTCCGCTGTCCAGGCAGGCACTGGCTTTGCTTGAAGAGCTTAAACAGCTGACCGGGCGCGGTCGCTTTGTTTTTCCCGGGCGTAATGACGCAGGAAAAACAATGAGCGAAGCCAGTATCAATCAGGTGATCAAGCGCATCGGTTATGACGGAAAAGCCACCGGGCACGGCTTCCGGCACACCCTGAGCACCATCCTTCATGAGCAGGGTTACAACACGGCGTGGATTGAAACGCAGCTGGCTCATGCTGATAAAAATACTATCCGGGGGGTTTATAACCATGCCCAGTATCTGGAGGGGCGCCGGGCGATGCTTCAGTGGTATGCCGACTTTCTCGAATCGCAGGAAAAGGCTACAGCCCGTAATCCGACAGGCATGCCTGAGAGTACGGATGGCTGGCTCTGAACGAACCGGTAGACCCATAGAGTAGACGATAGTAGACTTCGTAAGAACAAAAAAACAGCCAGCCTGTGTGGCGGCTGAATTCAGAAAACGTTTGAACATCTGCCCCCTCATCTACTCACTATCGCTGACGAATGCTGTGCGTCATATGCAAAAGATTAACTTCGAAGAACTGGATAAAGAACACGCTGAAGCCGTGCATTTCAAAGATGCAATACGTGTGGTAGCTAAAGCCAGCAAACGCGAATTGCATGAAGCCGCAATGTTGCTGGCTCGCGCGCTTGGATCTTTTACAGGCGTTTATCCTCAAAACCATTGCGAGTTCAGAATTTACAGTTATTCACGTGAAAAAGGGTTTGCGTCAGATAAAGATTTCCAGAGTAAAAGTTTAAATTTTCTCAGTAAAATTGCTCACGGGTGTCAGTATTTTAAGGCACCCACTGAGTTTGGGCCCAATATTTATCTGGTGGACCGGTTCCAGATATTCGAGGGATTCTATTTCAAAAAAACAGAGCTGCTCCTTTTTCTGCTCCATAATGACCTGCCTGTTCCCGTCGAATTCTCCGACGATCTCCCGGCTGCAGGTAAGCTCTATGAACAATATAAGATACTGCGTTGTGAAGGGGCGGATAATGCGCCAGCCGATCGCCTGCCAGCCGATCGCCTGCCGGCTGACAAAACTATAACTGCTCTGGCCGCTGAGCCTGTGAAATGGGGGCGTTTCGCTGGTAAGGAAACTGCGCTGATGATGATTGCTGGTCTGGCTGTAGCTCTTGAACAATCCGGCGGTCGTTATTTGAGAGGGGCCAGACTGAACAAGAGTGCAGTCGTTGAAGCCGCGAGAAAGGCGATCAATGACTATGGAAAGGGGACAGAGATAACCAGTAAAGCGATGACAGATTTACTCAGAGCGGCGCTGGAAAGCCATATTGTTAAAACAGAACCCTGAACACTTCCAGTTTCGCCCCATCAAGCCGGAGAGACTTCCAAAACTGTTTCTGCAGACATCCAAATCGGCTTTCACTTCGGGAATGCCAGCAGAACACTTCCAGTTTGCTTGTTTCCACTTCCAGTTATTTCACCTCTGCTTCCACATCTCTCTCTCTTTTCTTGCTGAAATAGTCCTGTAAACCACACGAGGAATCAGGAGGTCACTATGTCTGAATCACTTATCCGCCTGTCAGAAGTTCAGCGTCGCACGGGCTACAGCAAAGCCTGGCTGTATCGCCTGATGAGTGAAAAACGTTTCCCTTTGCCAGTCAAAATTGGCGCCCGCGCGATTGCGTTTATCGAAAGCGAGATCGATGCGTGGATTCAAGAACGCATCAATGCGTCACGCTCAGCTACACCATCTTTAAACGCCGATAAAACCCAACACAACGGGAGCGCAAATGCATGCAAAGCCTCTTCTAAATCAGAATGAAAATAACTTGCGCGCTCTTGCGATGAATTAATTGCACTATCACCCTCGCTGTCGCGGCGGCTCTGATTAAAGACTGATTCGGAGTAACAGAAATGATTGGTAAAAAAATGACTGCCTTGACTGGCAGTGCCCAGACTCACCCTTCATCCAGCCATAAGGCGGCTCCGGAGGACAGAACAGAGAACATTGCAGTTATCAAGGCAGCTGCCAGAACTGGTCAGCCTTTGGTTTCTATACCTCTGGACTGGAGCTCTTTGCGAATGATGCGCTTTATCCAGGCAGCTAAAGATTCGTCGCCATCTTTCTGCTGCGCCTGCTCCATCATGTCTCGCAATTCGGGATCAAGCCGAAACTGGAAAGGAGGATTACCACGTCTTTCATTTTTGTGTGTTGACACGTTAATTACACCGGTTGTAATGTGTTTATGTGTAATGACACATTACATACAGATGGTAAAAAAGGCAACGCCTCAGCAGTGCTTGGACCCACTACCGAGGCGTCTAACCAAACCGTTAGTCGAGGTAACAGTTATGGCTATGAACAAGCATACCCAAACTCGCCCCAGATATCAGCACCGCTTCCTGGTCGTTTCGCGTCAGGACCGGTCTGTACCCCCGCTCCGTCTCTGCACCGGCGCCGGCTCAGAGCAGGCTGTCCGCTGCCTTAACCTCTCTTTCGCGGACCCGCTGCCCGTTCAGGAGGCCCAAAATGCGTGAGCCCATGGATTTAGATCAGGCTGAATTCCAGGCCGAGATGGCCACCTCGCTGTTTGAGGTGATTATGGACAAGGCCTGCCAGGAGTGTTCCCCCCAGCTGCGGCATCTCATCAGCCTGGCCTGCGACATCAACTTTGAGATCTACCGCGCGCTCAGGGCTGACGGAGGAAAGCACCATGATCAGTAACGTGAAGTTTAACGAGCTGGCCGGCCGGGTGGAGGCGCTCACTGCGCGCGTCGGGGACCTGGAGGCCAGCCTGAACGCGCTGGTGGATTCACAGGGCGGCACCATTCCGCCCGGCATGGCGCTGGTCAGCACGCTGGCGGCGGAGTTTGGCATCTCCACCAAAAAGGCGGAGGAGCTGGCAAAAAACGCCGGCGTGATGCTGGTGCGGCACAGGGCCGGAGGTTACCTGGTGCCGGACGAGAAATTCCGTGAAGCGGCCCGTCTGGTGCTGCGTGCGGCCAAACGGAAGTACGGCTCGGCGTACTGGTACCACCCGCTGATTGGCAAGTTCCAGATGAGCGGAGGGATACCGAAATGAGCATGACGGAAACGGAAACCCTGTCTGACGCGCTGTTCTCCATTATGATCTGGCGTCTCCATTCCTCGCCGGTTGGACAGAAAGCTTCAATTCCGCCGAAACGTGAAACTGGACACGTCAGGTGACTGTAATTGCTGTCGCAATTCATTAATTAAAAGGAAGATACGATGAAAACTGGACTGATTTCACTGGGACTGCTGACTTCCATTCTGCTCACCGGCTGCGACGAGGGCGCAAAGAGCGAGGAATGGTACAAGGCTCACAACAAAGAGCGCAAATCTAAATATGAAGAATGCCGTAAAGAACCCAATCCGCGCGGCACCGAAGACTGTCGCAACGCGATTGATGCCGATGTACACGCGGGCCAATTTACAAAGAGTCCAGAAAAGGGTTGGTAAAACCATACGAGCCGCCATGAGGCGGCTTTTTTACGTCATTCTTCAGCGATTCCATAGAACGCCTGTTCCACCTAATCCGTCAACTGACCCTGGCGTTACCCCCTGGAACAGTACATATTGTGATTTTGCCGGCGGCTGACGATACCATCTCAAGGTATAACAGGGACCAGGCGGCCAACACCAGGCGAAATACGCCGGCTTCTCCTCTACTTGATTGGATAAAATTCCGGCAACAGTGGCTTGAGCACAATGCGATTTACAGCCGCCGGCATATACATCTCGTTTTGAAAACCGTACAGCGGTAAACATCTATCAAAAATGCCATTATTTACATTAAAGTAATGCCCGTTTTTCGCTCAGAGCGGACGTTTATCTGATCCCGTCCGCTTTGTGCCAAAAGCGGACTTTAATACGGCTCCAGAGTCTATTTTAGGAGTAGCTTACATCTGTCAGGCTTTAGCTAGCGGCTTCATTCGAAAACTAATCCCCATACGATTAATGGCATTCATAGTGGCAATAACAATGGTAAGTTCAACCAAATCTTTTTCACCGAATACAGAAAGCGCTGCGGAATATGCTTCATCAGAAGCATGCGTTTCACTTACACGGGTAACTTCTTCCGCCCATGAGAGCGCAGCTTGCTCTATATCCGAGAATAAATAGGTAGATTCTCTCCAGACAGGCACCAATACAATCTTCTCGACGGACATGCCACTCTTAATAAGATCGCGAGCATGTATATCTATACAGTGTGCACAACCATTGATCTGTGAAACTCTTAAAAAAATTAAATGAATCAGATCATCTGGCAAACTTGTCCCGGTAATGGCGTAATTATGGAGCGCTCCTATAGCCTTGCCACCTTCAGCGGAAACTTGAAACCAGTTTGGACGCTTCATCCTTATATCCTCTTATTGAGATGTTTAAGTAAGTATTTGTTAATCATCATGGTCTGTCACAGAACCGCTACGACTGAATTTAAATTCGTACGTCTGCTCAGACATTGTGATATTAGCCATTAAAGTCGTAGATAAAAGAGGCAAGAAATGAGTTAAACGGTAGGACAATCATAGGGGGATCTCGTCAAGTAAAAGAGGGAAACCATTTTCTGAAAGCAATCATTTTGTGCTGAAAAAACCACGATAATGTCCGTTTCCCGCGCATAGCGGACAGCAGATAATACTGCTCCAAAAGGTGCCAGCCTTGTAGCAAAGCTGGTGGCTTACCGCTCAGGTAAAGACGAGGCTACAGGGGCGCGGGGCTCAAGCGCGTTTCGCGCGGCGCTGGACGCTGAGTTTCAGGTGAAGCGCGAGGATGAGAACATCGCCTGATACTGACCTGCACCAAGATGAAAGACGCTGAAGAGCCGAAGCGCCGGGCGTACGACCTGCAGCCGGTCAGGCTGTATACGGACGAAGAGGGAGAGGAAATCCATTCACTGGCCGTGCGGGACGTGGCCCGGGAGGCTGATGAGCGCGAACCAGAACTGGCCGGCGTGCCGAACATTACAGGAAATCATATGGCACTCTGGCAGGCTATTCGCAGTCGTATTGCCAGCCAGGAGGCATGTACAAAAATGATTGTACGCGACGACCATTAAAGCAATGGGGATTAATACCAAACACTTTACCCGCTGGCTGCAGAAGCTGACTGATGATGATCTGATTATCCAGAACGGTGATCACCTTACGCTCCATTCACATCATAAAAGTGGGTAAAAAAATGGGGAAGCGGTGGGGAAGGTGGGGAGCGTGCCCCCGGATTCCCCACTTTTTCCCTGTATATACCCGGAAAGTGGGGAGAACCCCTGAAACCCGCACCAGTACTGGGCTGAGCAGGGTTTTGAAAAAAACAGGTGGGGAGCAAGTGGGGAACTGAAAAAGTGGGGAGCAAGTGGGGAGAAGTAAGAGAGGTTTAAATGGCGGTGCTTACACACTGCTGGCATGACGTTAAGGCTCACTAAGGAAATCTGGGCAGAATATCCGCATTGTGCCAGAAACGGACGTTTAGAAGATACGCTTTGCTTTTTTTATCAGCTAACTTGTATAAGATTACATTCGACCCACTAGTCAAAAACCGATATTACTTACTGATCGTTATATCCATTACTTAGTGCAGGTCACCGGAGGTGATATGACATTGCAGTATCTTGAAATCGTGTCTCGTCTGCTTCCGGACGTTCGCGCAGGCAGGAAGCGTCATACTATCCGATGGCGGGAATGCGAGATTGTGCCGGGCCCTATGCTTTACGTAAACGCGCAGGATGCCTATGACACGGTCATGGTATGTGTGACGCAGGTTGAAAAAATGCCGCTTTTTGACGTTGCGGCCAGGCTTGGAAAAAGTGTGGAATGGCCGGATGCATTACTGCTAGAAGGGATGCGTGAGCACTACCCGCGCATAGAGATGGATTCCGAAGTTGCGGTCATATACCATTTACCGCCTACGTCGTAAGTTTGTAGCCGAGAATTCGGTGGTTCGAGGGTAAACGTCACTCAAACCACATCGTTTTTTAGCAGCCACCTGCCTGTATTGTCCGTAGGTTGCTTGCTCAACTGTATATGTGTCTCCGGCACATGAGGAGAGTTGCTGAATCAGGCCTTTGCATGAGAAGCCCTTCATGTTGAGATACTGCTTCGCAATTTCACCGCCTCCTGATTCCAATCAATATTCAGGTTGTCCACTGCTACCGAAGTGTCAGAAATCTAGAAACTATCTTCAGCATCCGATGAAAGTTGTTGAATAAGTCCGTTTCGTGAGAAGGCTTTCCTACTGAGAAATTGCTTCGCAAATCTAACGGCATTATTTTGAGGCCCAGTCAAATTGTTTAACATCAGTGATTCCAGACGTTGCAAACAGTATGAAGCGATGCTCAAGCTGGCGCAGGTAATCACTGAACACGCTCGGCAAGGCAGGCGTAACATCCCGGCTTAGCATAATGAATATGGACATAGCTGGCTGTGGGATCGTCAAAGAAATGATTCAGCCGACTTTTCGCCGCCGCACCGTCACAAATATCCGCCTCCAGCATGAAATGCTTTTCATCTAAGGCCCTCATTGAAAGGAGCCTGACAGCGAGTGATTTTGGGATTTCATTGATATATATCCCCTGATGAGTACAGCCTTCCCGGAGATAAATCGCATGTGTGCCGTGATAGGGGGTATCAGCAGGCTGATAGGTATGATTAATCAGTATCGCTGTCTCACCGACGGGCATATCATTTAATGAAATTCTGTCGGGATAGCCGGGAAAACTGTCGACGTCTCTTCTTAGCGCACCGTGTTTTTTTAAGTAATGTTCTTTCTACCAAAGAGATGAAGGAAGGGGGTTGCATCAAGCCCTGAAATTCTAAATTGCATGTTTGCCTCCTGTGATAGTCAGCAGACGATAGCGTCATCTTGTTGAGCCTTGCTCGCTGTTTTCGGACAGGGAAATGACTGCTGCAATATGGGCATTAGTCATTCCGCTTTGTGCCGGAACTGCTTTTATAAGATCATCGCTGTGACGTTAGGGGGATATTAAGCTTTTCCCTTTCCAAAATTTCGGTTGTTCCCTCATGGCGGACATTATCTTGTGTACTGTCGATTTACTATGTGCCAAAGGCGGAGGTCTATTTGGTTCAATAATTCACTCCATGGAGCCCGCTATGGACAAAATGTCAGTGCAGGATGTTAAGCTCTCTTTAAAATAATGATACTTTCAGAAGGTTACTGCTGATGCATTATTTTGTCACTTAAGGATAAGTTAATGTTGAAAGACCATCCTTCAGGGGTGTCTTTCTCCCTGGGGTGAGTATGAAATTTAAATTGGTAGACGTAATTCCGTATAGCTACGCTCCCTTTTTTCGCGGTCTACATATTGCTGTGGCGGTACTTATTTTATCTCAGATTATAAATTCCAATTTTATTGAGGCTGAGCTGCTTACCGATAGCAGTGTTGAGGGCGTGATAACCTGGATTCACGTAGTTTCTGGTTTTCTGCTGATTTTCCTTGGCCTGATGCTACTGGCATGGATGCTGTCACAAAGAGGCTTCCGCTGGTATTACGCGTGGATGATGTTGGATTTCAGTGGTATCAGACGCGATATCAAACTGATCAGTCAGCGCAAACTGCCCGGGGCTGCGCAGGGAGGTATTGCTGCCGCCGTACAGGGACTTGGCGTTCTTGCACTGCTTCTCGTTGCCTCATCAGGAGGAGTCTGGTTTCTTGCAGAGACACTGTTGAAAAATGCATCTGATGCAGCAGAATATTATCTCCGTCTGCACAAATTTCTGACAACGTTCATCGAGATTTATTTTTACGCGCACGGCCTGATGGGGTTATTACATATGCTCCTGGTAAGAAAGACCCCGGCATCCGGGACTGAAAAAACCTGATCCTGCGCATCCCCTGGATAGGGTAATGACCGGAGTAATACTATGGTGTCTGGAGAATCGCACAAAATTTCACGTTCAGGCAGGCTGCGTGCAGCGGTAATGGGGGCCAATGATGGCATTGTTTCTACCGCCAGCCTGCTGACCGGTGTAGTTGCTGCAGGCAGCTCGCCGCAGAGCATTCTTCTGGCTGGTGTAGCCGGACTGGTCGCAGGATCGATGTCCATGGCAACCGGTGAGTATGTCTCGGTTTCTTCACAGGTAGACACGGAGCGCGTCGCTATTGCAGAGGAACAGGCCGAGCTGGAGGGTGATTACCAGGCTGAAAAACACGAGCTGGCTGCCATTTACGTGCATCGTGGACTCAGTAAGGAGTTGGCGTTGGAGGTTGCCAGCGCGTTGATGAAACACGACGCCCTTGATGCACATATCCGTGATGAGCTCGGCATATCCGATACCCTCAGTGCACGGCCACTTCAGGCTGCGCTGTTCTCCGCAGGCAGTTTTACCGCGGGTGCGCTGATTCCTTTGATTGTGGCAATGACGTATTCAGGTATAGCCGTTATTGTCTTAGCAGCTCTCCTGGCGCTTGTATTTCTGGGGGCTTTAGCTGCGATCGTGGGCGGCGCACCGGTGATGCGCAGTATCATTCGCATCAGTTTCTGGAGTAGCCTGGCGATGGGTTTATCAGGAATAACAGGTGTGATGTTTGGGCATTTTGCAGGGTAAGTGAGGCGAGAGATCGCTAGTCCCCTCGATACTGAAATCTGAGGGGTATTAATCGACTATTCCGTCGACATCAATCCGGGCGGGGCCAAAGTGACGGCGAATGGAAAAATCAATGACTTAAGTTCCAGTTGAGCATTAGCAAAATGAGAGGCAATGCCGCTGTCTGGGGTTTTGCACTTTTCGGGTAAAACCTCATTCAGAAAAAAATCATCCCCTGAGCAGCCAGCCAGCCAGATGATGGCTGAGCGTGCTGACGTGAGCGAAGTATCAAACATTCCCCGACGCCATAAAAAACGAAATCTTTGACAGAATGGCCTTTATCCTTAAAGTGAGAATTGATGATATAAACAACAGCTCACAGATTTATACCTGGCCGAAGAGCAGGGCTATCCTCAAACGAGGGGGCTGGATTAAGCTTCAGGACGCGGGTGGTCACTGTGACCACTCGTAATAAAATCAGTGAGTTATTCATTAAATATCTGGCTTCCAGCTCTCCTAAGGCAGACAAAGTGACGGTCGCGAACAAATTAAAGGCTTAGGCTTTGTTGGAGTGTTCGCTCTTTCTGAGAAGTCATTGCAACAACCTGAAGGTTTTGCACTGTTTCGGCAAAACCCTTTCGGGCCTGACTTTCATTTTCTTAACCGACCAACAGCTTGTTGATGATCAATCACTGTGGCCAGCAGGACGTGGAAAATTGAGCGGGTCCTCCCGGCAGGGTACCCTGTCCACGAGGCGGCGGCCCCGCGGAAAACGGCTGATTTTTGCATTTTCATGGCGACGGCGGCAGGTCTCTTAACCCAATGAAAATAAAGCATAATTTTCGTGATCACCTGTACAATTTTTTTGTGGGGGTGTCATTAGACCAGTTTTTAAGTTACTGAAATTAATTAATAAAAATGGTTTTCACCTGCCAGGTTGAGCTGCCTACATCGGATGTGCGTAAAATCGGCAACATTTGTCACCAGGGGATCCCATCCTGGTTTATGCAAACACCACACCTGTGTACCCGCTGGCAAAAGGAACCTAAATTCGTTTGTGGTGAAATGCAGCCTGAAGAGCGTCAAAAGGCCGGGCTACTTTATTAAGCAAATCATTTTCGAACCAGGTTTATACATACAGGAAGGTTGTTTACGAACGCTAAAATTCAGCTCGTTATTCCATTATAAATAGTGGGCATATCTGAGACATTGGTCAGTTGGGGGTATTTATGGGGGTATGAACAAATATCGAATACAGTATATTTCTTAAAAATCATGTGCTTGTTGTATTCGTTCGAATCCTGTAGGGGTGCCATTTCAAGTAAACTGACGCCAATCGATGTCTTTTTTACGCCTACAATTCAAGAGATTGAATGAATTTAGCGCGTCACTACTCCGCCGACTTCTATTCGTATCAACCTACATCAAGTTGTAATTGTTGGTATTTGTAATGGCATCCCACCTTTTCGATAAAATCTTGTACCAACAGCCAGCATTGAGATCTCAAATGACATTAACCGATGTGAAGGTAAAAAGTACGGTGTCAACTGACAAGTATTACAAGCTCACTGATGGGGAAGGAATGCATCTCACTTTTTGCCATATGCTTGGGGTTCATAGTAGCAGCCACAGACAATTGAAAAATCGTCCTGAAAAACCAGACGGCAGATGAACTCCTGTTATTGGTCCGGACGTCCAACTCTCACTGTAACCTGTATATGAGTACAGCAATCCTTGGAATTAATATCACATTCAGCCCATCACGGATGACTCCCTGGCTGAGTCGCTGGCAGGTGTCTAAGCTTTGACTTGGGAAAATGTGACGCTCAATGTTAATTGCGGGTATACCTAGAGTGTCAGCGATAACATTGCTGAGGGTGTTAATTGGCAGACCAGTGTGTAAATTATGTTCTGTTATTATAATAAATCATGAGCTATCCCTTGTCAGGATAGCTCAGCTGGTAATTATTCTTGCTTTTATACTTTTCTATAGGTACCTGGTGTTCTAAGAAGAGAACGAGTGTTAAGTTTCTGTCATACCCATTCTTTCGGAATTAGGCCATCTTTTGCAGTTTTCCATTGTGCTGCTTCATAGGTATGAGGAATCTCGCCCCAAATAGTTTGATCTGCATGCTCAAGAACAATTACCTGGAATTTAAAAGCATTTGATTCTATGGCTGAAGAAAGCATCTCGAATATTTTCTTTGTTGCCAAAATGTCATTTTCCCTAGCAGTCATTAATTGATTGTGACTATTAATCTCATCAAGGATGTTTTCCCCGGATGCAGCGCTAGGGAAATACACTTGGCTCGGTTGGTCGATAATCAAAAAACTAAATGGAGGAAGGTTTTCATTTCCCGGCGAAGACAGGAACTCATGCAGGGCAAGGAACGTTGAAAGATGATAACCCATCCAGTTAGCACCACTACCGACTTCCCAAAGATATTCGCTTTTTGAGTATTCGCTTTCTTTAAAGCTCAGTGTTAATTCGTTTTTATCAAGAAATATTTTACCTCTGCGCTCAAGGTTAAGTATGTCAGCGTATTTCTCTATCAGGCTGTTGACTTTACTATATGTAACGCTCTCTTTGCTTTTTATATTGGTGGTTTTAAAAAAAACATCAAGGGGTTCGATGATTTTTTTAATTTCTTTAATTTGCTCACTTAAATCACCTGTGTTTTTTATTTTATCTAAAGATGCCAGGTTTTCTTGAATCCTTCCAATTAAAACATATACTTTTTGTAATGAGTCACTGGTTGATTTGTCTAACTTCTCAAGCTGAATTTTTTGTTTTCTTATCGAGTGCAGTGTCTCTTGATAATCTCTTAGTGTTTTCTTGAGTTTATCTAACTCTTTATCTACAATTGGTTTGTCAAATAACCCTTCGGGTATAGAATTTAACTTTAATATTTTTTTCTCAAGATTATTGATTATGTTAGAGGTTATTGTTGTTTCATTGCCGCAGGCAATGCATTTACCTTTAGGCGATAAATTTTCTTTCAGCCATTCAAATCCATGCGCATGATTTTTCTCTGATTTTATTGCATTTGAAAAAAACTGCCCTTGGGCAAAAAGTTGTTCGTAGTTTCTTATTTTTAAACGGATGTCATCTATTTTTCTTTGAATTTCTTCGCCTTCAAATATTGTTTTTTTTAGCGCTTCATTAGTGTAATTGTAATTTGGATTAATTAATAAGTCGTTAAGCGATCCTTCAGAGTGTTTTTTATTTATAAATTTTAAGTCGAGAAGTTTATCTGTACTTTCATTGATGACTTCTTGATTTGCATTTAGAAGGCCAAGTTCGATTGCTTGATACCACAAATGCGATATGTCTTTTTCCCATCCGGAAAGAGCTTTAATATTTATTTCTTGTTGTCTTATGAGAGAGTCATGTCGCTTGTAAAGATCAATTAATTCTTTTTCTTTTATCATGTATTCGCGGTCAATTATACCTAACGCAAATGGCATTATCCTCTTTAATCTTTCTTTATTTTGATAAGAATCAGCTTTGAAGAAAAGCGTATAAGGGTTTGCAACAATATGCTGTGGAAGGAAATTGAATGCTGTCATGTCCCGATAAGATGTTCTGCCATCAAAGCCAATTTTTTCTTTTTCATCATCAATAGCCAAATTGCTTAGTTTAACTAGTTGATTGAGGGTTTCTTTAAAACTTGAAAAGTTATGTGTTGCTTTTTCAATCGTTACTGGCAGTTCGCCTTGCATCCGGGATAGATAAAATTCGTTACCTGCATTTTTTTGGTTTGGAGATCTCCTGCAAATAAGACATTTTATACCTTTAATTTCGACTTGTAGCCCAAACCATTCAACCGATTCACGAATTTTACCTACAGGGATAGCGCATTTGCTTGAGCCTAAGCAGTAGTCTACAATCGATATTATTGATGACTTCCCTGTACCGCTGATACCATGAATGATATTGAGTTTATCCGGTGCAAATTCGATT
Source organism: Pantoea sp. SGAir0418 (assembly GCF_043529865.1). NCBI lineage: Bacteria > Pseudomonadati > Pseudomonadota > Gammaproteobacteria > Enterobacterales > Erwiniaceae > Pantoea > Pantoea sp. SGAir0418. The sequence continues at coordinate 2,896,559 of NZ_CP027911.1, read as the reverse complement.
ATTCTCATTGCGTTGTCGGAATTTACAGGCCAGAGAATTATTTTTTCGATTAAAAATTTCATGGTTTTTCACCTAAAATTAAACTAAATATTTCCGCAGTATCTTCCTGAGAAAACCAAAAAGAAATTCGCGGAATGCATTTTTGCATATCATCAGGTAATTCATGTTTTATATCGTTGGGTATTTTCTTTTTAGTGCGTCTGAAATAAATGTTGTTATCAATTTTCAATTTTTCAAGTAATCCTGATGCTACTGCAAGATTGAGACCTTGTAATGTTGCTCCTGAAAAATTTGTTATTCTGTTTTTAATTGAATGTTGTATCAAAGGATTATCAATAATTATTGTACTCAGAAGAGTACTTTTTTTCTTGTTCCTTATTGCGATTCTCGAGGTCTCGTGCCAAAGAAGAGGAAGCACTAATAATAATAAACTTATGTCAGTGTTTCTTTTGTTCTGTGTATCTTTTTCAAACTCTGCTATAAAATTTGTTAGTAAAAAGCAAGCTAACAAACTATTGTTTATAATGTTTTTATCAACATAGAACATAATAAATTACTCCGTTAACTTTATGAGCTGTATTTTTTAAAAACATCATGCCAATAAATAAAGTTCTCGTTTTCTGGTTCATCAGCAAGCATATGATAATTACCAGAAGTAAAATAATTATGAGTTGTAGTATATCCGCTTAGGGGAGCTAGATAATTAATGTCAACTGTGTCTTGATAAATCTTACAATAATATGAATCATTTTTTTCTTTTGATAGTGTATTGAAAGTAACCTCTTTCCAGCGATCATAAAGAGCATTGTCTCTATTCTCCCATGCATTAAGTGGAATATCTCCCATCTCTTGTAGTCTAATTTTTTCAGAATAAAACGCCCAATAATTTTTTAAAGCATGTTCGCATGCTTCATCATCAAATCCTAATAATTTTAGTTGCCCGATGAAAAGAAAGTTATTAAATGAATTTAACTTCATATACTCTATGTAAGATGTTTCTCTGAATGACCTTTCGGACAGCCTTTCATTCATGCATTTTCTTTTCATATCGAAAAGTAACTTTGAAACCATTGATTTTTTGATTACTACTTGCTTCCTTTCTTTCCAATGCTTTTGGCAATGAGATACTACACTACCAAATATCGTGCTGTAAATTAGTTCTGAATGATGTGATATTTCTGTAGGTAAATGCATAAGTGTAATAGTTGCTTCCTTGGGAGATAAGCCCGAATTAGTTCCATGTTCTCCCAATAACTCAGTTCTCTTTATCAGAAAATAAAGGTCTTCATCAGAATAATTTAATACCACATCAACAGTATTTTTTACCTTTCCTGAAATGTTTGCGCCATGAGATTTAAGTTTCTGAATGGCTTCTTTTATTTCATGGTCGTTTTTTGCGTCTGAAATTAATGATGCTAAAGTGTTAGAACCAACAGATTTATTAGTGACGAGGCAATAAATGATTTCGTCATACTGGGATTTTACCACTGTCATTGAATTAAGCCAGATATGCAACGTATGCCAAAGATTTTTGCTACTGTCTTGGTAAGGTTGGCCTGTTTCATCGACTGAATGTTTATCTTGTTCAAACGTTATCTGAATATTTCCGTTTTCAAAACGTATTTCTTCAACGACATCATCAGCTGTTTCAATACCAACCATAACATGGTTGTGCTCGCTCGCGAAAATGCGATATAGAGCACGTTCAATCTGATAAATGAAAGCTGCGATTTTTGAACTAGCTTCGGTCGTTACCATTTTCACTCTTTCCCTGTATGAATTTACAGTAAAATTAGCCAATTTAAGAAAAGTTATACTCATTCAAACTCATATTTTTCTAATATGCAATATGTATTTAATATATTCTTTTGCTTAAAATCTTTATATCAAATTATCACTATAAATAAAATTATCACATGCATTATCGTTGGAGATATATTGTAATGAGGGTGTTTTATTTTAATTTTATTTCTGCTCAAATTAAACCCAATTAATGGAGGTTGGATTGATGTTTAATTTCCTGGCTGAGATATGAATAAATCAGTAATTACAGTTATTTTCAATAAATCAATGTTGCAATTTAATTTTTATTTTATTGACAAGAGTTGTAGTTAGAAAGGTGTGCTAAAGCATATATAAATATATTTTCCGGCGCCCCGGTTTCTGCTGAAAAGTTTACTTCATTTGATGCTCTCATTTTAACTGTAATTATTTTCTAAGTCAGGGCGAAACCATATGTACTTCATTGTTGGTTTTTTTTTGCTATAAATGTTTTCTGATTGATAATGTAAGGTGCTCACTTTCCTTGCTGTTTAATGTTTTTCATACAAGGAATGATGTTGGTATCCATATGGCAAATCCTTTTTATACCATCGTTGAATGGTTAACGTGATAATGTTTTAATTTCAATATTATCTCAGTGTGCATTATTAATAAGGCTATCTAAGGTTATGTTTGCGATTGCTAATCGATAGGAGATTCGTTCATTTTATGTGGATGAAACTGTTAAAATGACAAAGTACCACAAAACACACATGTGTTACGTATTAAATAACCTCTTGAAGGTGTTCTAATATTCAGTGTGGAATATTTTTCTGTTGCCCTTATACAGCTAGGATCACTCTTTGAAGTGATTTCTCTCGATAGAACTGCTCATTACCATTCCAAACAGGTTTCGCAGGCACTCCGTTATCGTCTTAACCAACTAATATTAATTTGTCTCCGCTTTCGTTGCACAAAAACTGAAAAAAATACCGGTGCGTTTTGCGCCCTGACTGACTTTGTCCTGAGCAGACCGTTGCTGCATAAGCGTAACCATAGGTAACAAAGTTCGCCGTTTAACCCCTGTATATCACGCCGTCAGTTCTGCCAGGCTATGCTCAGCATTACTGACATAACACGTATCTTTATGGAGATTTACGGCAATGAAAAAACAGTGGATTGCGGCCCTGGCAGCGGCAGGCCTTCTTTTAGTCGTTAGCGCCCAGGCAGAGGCAAAAGGGTGCCTGAAAGGCGCCGTCGCTGGCGGCGTGGCAGGTCATCTGGTTCATCATGGCGTTGCCGGAGCGGCAGCGGGCTGCGCGGTGGGCCACCACATGGCCGCCAAAAAACAGAAAGAGGCGGAACAAAAGCAACAGTAAACCGCGGGTGGCTGGTCACGTAAAACTGGTGTCAGGCTTTCTCATCGAACCAGTTCTGAAACCTCGCTATTGCATCAGGCATCATGTCGCGTGCGCGTTCCATAATCAGGGTCTCCGCAGAGCGCAGTCCGTTCTGCGGGTGCGAGGCCTCGCACAGTGCCAGAGCCAGGTCTGAAGCATCAAGCATCGCCAGGTTGACTCCGACGCCAACCGGCGGCATCAGGTGAGCTGCATCGCCAATCAGGGTGATGCCCGGCCGTGGTGCCCAGCCAAAATCGGCGGGCAGGCTGTAAATCGGGCGTCTGACATAGTCACCGGTGGCGTTCACCACCAATTGCAGGGAAGCGGCCCAGTCGCGGTAGCTGTCGCGCACCCAGGCGGTGAGGCCGGAGGAAGCTATGTGTTGATCGATGGCATCAGGGGCGCGCTTCATCGCTGCATAGACGCAAATCCTCCCGCCGCCGTTGCGTTGCGTGACCAGCGCCTGCGCACCGCCAAAGCTGAACGCGGTCCCGTTGCCGGCAATGCTGTTGATTTGGTCGGACGGGTGATCTATCCAGCCTTCGAAAAAGGTAATGCCGGTATAAACCGGACGTACCGGCGTCAGGTAACGGCGGACCCGCGACCAGGCACCGTCAGCACCAATCACGATATCGGCTTCGTAGCGCCTGCCGTTTCTGAATACCAGCCCGTGCGCTTTTTGCCGGCCATAGTCAACGTAATGCAGTTTGTGATCCCACTGCAGGGTCTGCGGTAACAGGGCGCTCAGCAGCAGGTTTTTCAACTCGCCGCGATCGATCTCCGGTTTATCCATTTCACCTTCCGGCGTGAATCTGTCGACCTCAATGTCTCCGGTAAGGTAATTCAGCATCCGGCTTTCCTGATCCTCATGCCTGGCGATGTTGATGAACTGCTCCAGCAGGCCCGCTCTGCGCAGCGCCGCCTGGCCGCTGTCAGCATGCAAATCAAGCGAGCCGCCCTGACTCCGCGCAGCATCCGCCGGCTCATCCTCAAACACCGTTACGTTAAAACCGTGGCGCTGAAGAATCACGGCCGCCGTGAGGCCTGCCGGGCCGCCGCCCACAATAGCGATAGTCAGTTTGTCCGACATGTCTGTTCTTCCCCAATGTGAAAGTGGATACTGTATAATCACAAAGTTGACATATCAACTACGCCACGGGATGAATAATGAGCAGCACAGAGATTTCAGACGCAGAGTGGCAGGCATGGCGCGGATATCGCCGGCTTGCTGAAATCATCACCGGACGCATTGTCAGAGAGATCAATGAGGCGACCGGGTTGTCCGGCCCGGATTTCATGATCCTGATGGAAATCAACCGCAGTCCGCAGGGCATTCTGCTGCAGCGTGAGCTGCTGGAATACCTTGAATGGGACAAGTCGCGGCTATCGCACCAGCTTTCACGTATGGCCGCCCGGGATCTGGTACAGCGCAGCCGCGCGACTCGCGCAGGGATTTCAGTCCGCATGACAGAGGCAGGGAGCCAGCTGCTTGCTACAGCGCGGCCGATACATGCCGCAGGCGTGCGGCGAAATTTCCTCGATTTGCTGACGCCGGAAGACATCGAAGGGCTGATCGCCATCACCGGGCGGTTACGGCAGTCAGCCAGCGGTTTTATCGAATAATTCCCGGCCGGTCAGGTTCAGACACTCCTTCTGCAACCTGCACAATCGCGGCAGCCGTTGAAGGGATTATGTGAAAGATTAATTAAAACAGAGCTTTGTATTTTTCGCGCTGTCAGGCTGTTGACAGCCTCTTCGTGCTGGCCCTAAATTGAGCAGTCGCTCTAATTTTGAGCCTGGTCCTGCCGCTGATGGTGAAAACAATGTTACTGAGAGCCTCCTCCTGTTTCTGGCGTTATCTGATGAAGAACCTTCTGACGAATGCTGCCATTCTGTTTGCCGGTGGGTTAGCCACCGCGAATATGGCCAGTGCTGCCGTCACCCATGTCGCTATCTATCGCGGCGGTGCCGGTTGTCCGGGCTGCTCCGAAATGGTCCGTAAAGCGCTGGAACAGAGTGGTCTGCCGCTGGACATCGCCTATGTCGGAGAGCAGGAAAAAATAAAGGTCACGGAGGATAATCTCGCCACTTTTGATGTGTACATCCAGCCCGGAGGCGGGCAGGACATCCCCGGCGCCTTTGCTGCGCTGGGCGACGAAGGGGCTGAGGCCATACGCAAATTTGTCCGCAATGGAAAAAGCTTTCTCGGATTGTGTATGGGCGCGTATCTGGCCGATGAAAACTGGCTGGGGCTGATCCCCTCATCGCTGGACTCTGAAGTCATGCGCAAGGGGACTAACATACCCGACGAAGGCGATTACGTTGTCGATGTTGTCTGGGAGGGGAAAACCGAAAAATTTTATTATCAGGATGGTCCTTACCTGAATGCCGAAGACGCGCACGGCTTCGTCGCTCTGGCGCGCTATGCCAACGGTGATATCGCGCTGGCGAAATATACTTACGGTAAAGGCACGGTGCTCCTGAGCGGACCGCATCCGGAAGCGGATGAAAGCTGGATGGCGCCGGAGAAAAACAATCCGGCCTACACCTCAGCCGGCAGCAAGATGGCCAGACTGATTAATGATTTAAAGCCCGGGAGGTAAGCGGCTATGTGGAAAAATCCCCGCTAGCGACAAAGTTTCTGCAAGGCGGCCATTATCTCAAGAAAAAAATGTGTCCGCTTATCCGCAGAGTAGTTAAGAATAAGCGCGCTTGAGTAACCGTCAATCAGGGCGTGAAGATTACGCGCCACCTCGTCTTTACCTGCTTCGCTGAGGTGGCCAAATGCCTGGCCTGATAAGCCCTGACGGATGATCGCCGTCCACGTCTGCGTGCTGGAGAGCAGCAGCTGCTCATATTGCGTATCCCTTGCCGCCAGCGGCCACAACTCGAGGTAGATCAACCAGTGAGAAGCCGGCCCGTCTGGCAGGAGATAATCCACCAGCGCACGAAAAAAGGCGTCATGCTGTGAATCATCCCTCTTTTCACTCTCTGCAGAGAAAGCGGCAACGTCCTCATCCAGCATGAAAGCAATCGAGTCCAGCCTCAGCGCATCCCAGTTTTTGAAATAGTGGTAGATGTGGCTGCGGGATATGCCCAGCGTATTGGTCAGATCGCGGGTTGAAACATTGTTGAAGCCGCGCTCCCGAAACAGCTGCAGCGCCGCGAGAATGATATTTTTCTTAACCGTTTCTTTTTTCACGTTCAACCTTAAAAGACACCGTTGTCCTGAACGTTAATTCAGCAACCTGTCGCCGGACCTGCCTTTCTGCGTTACGCCTCAGCGTGTTTCTCTTTAACCAGCCAGCGTACCTTAGCAGAAAATTTTCCCCCTGTCGGGGGTGGGATTTCAGCAGGCCAGCCAGGATTTGAGCGCAGTGCGCGCGCGCGGCTGCGGCGCAAACATGCGCTGTGCAGTCAGGGCGGTGCGGAATTTTAATCAGTCGCCATCCGGTAAAAATCGTGACCGGCCTCACACTTTCTCGTTTCTGACTATACTCAAACCTCCTTTTTATCCCGTCATTGACCAGGTCTTGAATCACCCATGGACGATAGCAAGCAAAATCCCTCGCAGTCTCAATCAGATGATGGCGGCAGCCTGACGTTTACTGTTCAGCAGCGCCTGTTTTTTGTGGTGTTAGTCGCCACGATGGGCGCGCTGGCGTTTGGCTACGACACCGGCATTATTTCCGGCGCGCTGCCCTACATGACGCTGCCCGCCGCGCAGGGCGGTCTCGATCTCACGCCATTTACTGAAGGGCTGGTGACCTCTGCGCTCACCTTTGGCTCCGCGCTCGGCGCGTTCATCAGCGGTTATGTCTCGGACCGCTTTGGTCGCCGTATCACGTTACGCAGCCTTGCCCTGTTGTTCATTGCCGGAGCGTTAGGCACCACGGTTGCGCCGAATCTGGAAATCATGGTGGTGATGCGCTTTATTCTGGGTTTCGCGGTGGGCGGCGGATCGTCAACGGTTCCGGTCTTTATCGCTGAAATTGCCGGGCCTAAGCGCCGGGCACCGCTAGTCAGCCGCAACGAACTGATGATTGTGTCAGGGCAACTGCTGGCTTATGTCGTCAGCGCCGCCATGAGTTTGTTACTGCACGATCCGGGCATGTGGCGCTATATGCTGTCGCTGGCGATGATCCCCGGCATTCTGCTGTTTATTGGCACCTTTTTTGTCCCGGCCTCACCGCACTGGATGGTGGCGGAAGGGCGCTTTAATGAGGCGCTGCGTATCCTGCGCAAACTGCGGGAAAATCCGCGCGAGATTAAAAAAGAGATGGCAGAGATGCGGCAGAATGCCCGCGAAGCCCGTCAGGGGCCACCTGCGCGCGAACTGTTAAAAGAGAAATGGATTGTGCGTCTGCTGCTGCTGGGCTGCGGCATGGGCATTGTCGCGCAGTTTACCGGCGTCAACGCCTTCATGTATTACACGCCAGTCATTCTGAAAAGTACCGGGCTGGGCACCAGTGCTTCGATTGCGGCCACCATCGGCAACGGGGTGGTATCGGTACTGGCCACCTTTGCCGGCATTAAAGCCATCAGTCATTTCGGCCGGCGCCCGATGCTGATGACCGGGCTGTCGGTGGTGATTGCGATGCAGCTGGCGCTGGGCGCGGTGCTGGTTCTCATGCCGCAAAGCCTGACGCAAAGTCTGCTGGCACTGGCGTGTATTCTGGTGTTCCTGTTCTTTATGCAGATGTGCATTTCCCCGGTTTACTGGCTGCTGATGTCGGAGTTATTTCCGATGAAAGTTCGCGGGGTATTAACCGGTTCAGCGGTAGCGTTTCAGTGGATATGCAACGCCGTGGTAGCGCTGGCATTTCCGCCTTTGCTGTCGCTGGTGGGGAATAAGGCGTTCTTTATCTTTGCCGCAATCAACGTAGCTTCCCTGGTGTTTATTGCCGTGATGTTGCCGGAAACCCGGGGGAAATCACTGGAAGAAATTGAATCCCACATGCGCGAGCATTTTGGTGAACCTGCGGATCAAGCCGCGTCATCAGGCTGAATCGTCGTCATGCTGAGGCAGGTTGCGCCAGCGCCTGCCGATAGAAACCTTTGTCGCGGCACCCGCCGCGGCATTTTTCATGCTCGCTAAAATAAATCCTGTTACAGGCTTCATTTCAGAACTTGCCTGCACCGGTTCGCTCAATAGGGTCTACAGTGTGACGTGAGGTTCTCATCAACGTGAAATGGAGGAAGTAAATTTGTCTATTCAACACGACGGGAAAGGGCACGTCATTATTGGCGAAGCGGCACTGAGCCTGGCTTTGGGCAAAAAGAAGATCAGCGTTAATACGCTTATCGACGAGCTCAGACACATGAAACGCGCTGGCGGCAGCGACACACGTCTGTCCGCGATTTCAGAGGCGATCGGCTGGCTCAGAAGCTTTGATGAGCCTGAGCAGGCCGCGATCCATGTGCCGTACCTGCAGACGCTTGCAGGCCTGAACGACGAGAAGAACTGACGCCATAAGACGTAGTCCGGCTCTGGCCGGAAGACGACAACGTAGATGACCTCATCGGACGCGCGTTAGCGTGTACCGGCCGGAGAAAACTGTCAGGGATGACGTCTTCACCACCATCAAACCTCGTATTAACGATTATCGGCAACGCGGCATGTGGCAACGGATGCGGGCTTTAGCGACGGATGTGCAACGCGCTGAAGGTGAGCGGATGAATCAAACGATCAGCGACCAAACAGCATCGCCAGCAGGGAACGTGCCTGTTCCGCTTCGACGTCATCGTGCGTGTCATTGATGTGCCCGATAAGCTTGAGGCAGATCGCGGTGCGCGTCAGCCGACGTTCCTGACGCAAAATTTCAACGGTGATGCGTCCCAGTAGCGCAATCTGGCGGGGATCGGTGACCTGACTGAAGTAACCGGCTAGTCCGGTATTGTGACAAGGCGGCAGCCCGTTGTTTCTCATTTGTCCACCTGTGCAGCACACGATCATCTTGTAGGGCGCAAAGTAACCGATACGATATCGTCTGTACAGCAACAATCCTCATACCGTGTCAGGTAATCAGCGGGTTGTCCAAACCGATACCGTTTTTCCTGCCGCTGAGCCCAGCCATCATGCCGGTTATTTCAGCACGTAAGCCCCTGAGATTAAAATGTTAGCATTTTTTGCACAAGAATGTAGCTAATACAGAAACAGTATTGCTGTACAAGTTTTATTTCTTTGTATAAGTTTACGCACAGAGAGAAGCGACGGTATTTTAACCATCTGAGGGGATCATCATGCGTCAGAATGTTGCAAAATTTCCAGACAGCGCCAGTGAGATTGCCCGCTATTTCAGCAGAGCGACAGCACCTACTCAGCAGGAAACGCTGGGGCAGATTGTCGTTGAGATCCTGCGCGCAGGAAAAAACCTCAACCGTAAGGCGATCTGCACCAAACTGCTGAGACGCCTTGAGGTCGCGGCGAATTATGAAGAAGAGCGTCATTACCAGACGCTGATTGGCATGCTGTTTGAACGCTGATACGAAAAGGGATAATCGGTGGTACCTGCAGCATGCGCTTTATGACCCGGGAAGGGGCAGCCACTTGTCCGAAAGGGCACAGTCCCGCAGGGGGTGGGCATGCAGAGAAGTCAAATTGAACGTTTAACCGAAATCGTCCTGGGCGAGGCGGTGGTCAGGCTGCTCGATAATAATGAACGAATCAATGTGGCGACCGTTTCAGCGCGGCTCCGGTCAATGGCCGCAGAGGAATTTAATCCCGACCGTCTGGAGGCGATCAGGATCGCCATCAGGGAGCTGCAGATGCAGTCAGCAGCCCGGGAAAATCGTGAAAAGCCGATGGCTGCTCTGGGCGGGATGTCACAACCCAGGGCTGGTAAAAAGCATTAATGACAGGGACGGTACGATCTCGTGATTAACCGGAGTGTGGCAGGACGCCCGGCATAACACGGCCATCTCAGGATGGCCGATTTTTTTGGCGACCACCGGGCTGTCAGCAGCGCCCGGTTTATGGATAACGACACATGCAAACCAACGAACACCCATTCAGCGCGGAAGCGGCCCTTATTCACCATTTTCGCAGCGGCGGTGAGCGCTATGCAGCCGAAGCCGCGGCACTGGATGCCGTGATTCGCGATATCGTCATCCATGGCCAAAAAGTGACGAGCAAAACCATCATCCTGTATCTCATCGCAGAGCTTGAGATGACTACCGATCTTGTCAAACTGGATGTACTGCGCAACGTGCTTGAAATCGTGGTCGGCAGAACGCCGGATGATGAAGGGTTCTGAAAAGGGTAGTAAGCCGGAGCAGTGCATTAAGCTTAGTGCATCTGCTTCACAAGCATACTGATGGCATTTAAACAGGCCTGCCGCAGTTCATCTTCGCTTGCCGTTTCGCCAAGATGATGCAGGGCATGGGTGATATCCTGAAGTGTCAGGTGCTGGTCCGGCTTAAGAAGGCGTGCCACAACCGTTCCAATAACGGCGTAGATATCTTCGGCGGTGGTGTCATCGCTCAAATGACCTCCATCCGTTGGTGGATAAGCATACAGTATAGCAGAAACCACAGCGTCAGGCGCGGCAGATTGTCAGGCAGCGATCAGTGCAGCTTGCCGGAAAAAGAAAAATGCCCGGCAGTGAACGCCTCTTTCTTCACCGCGCTCATCTCCATTTCCCGTCTGACGTCCTCAATGACACGCAGCACAGCACGAATGCGGTCACTGTCTGTTTCGAGGTCAAGCATCGCCTGCAGCCTGTCGTTAAGGGCCGCCCAGCTTATGGCGACGTTATCATCGAGTAACGCCGTTACGGCTTCTCCAATGATGATATCCGCCATTTTATCGTCAAAATTGTTTTTCATCAGTCTGTCCGGCTGCGGTTAGGGCAACGAGCTTACCACAGGAATCTCACCCGGACACATTGAGCACATCAAACTCCGCTAAAAGAAGCCGGACGCGGGTTATCGGCGCAATGATCAGCATATTGAGTTGCCGGCGTTGCAAGGAAGATGACATTTGCGTTCGCGCCGGCCATCACGGCGCTACTTTCTGACGGGATCCGCAGCTTCAGCGCGCCCGCTGACTTCTGAAGCCGCCTGATCCAGACGATAAAGTAAGGTGTCGCCGCGTTCGCAGTAACGCGCCGGCCAGATCATCGCCCCGTTACCGTCCTCCACGTACTTCACCCCCAGTCCCTCCACCACTGCCCATGGCTGCGCCAGCGCACTGCGGTACCGGAGTAACTCGCGCGCCATGGAGACCGCCTCCGGTTCGTTCTCCTCCGGATGGCTGGATATAAACTGCAGTCGGGCATCGCTCAGCATTGTCTTCTCCTGTGAGCCTGACGTTTTATCTCTTCAGAGGTTCTGCGTCGTCAGGCTTAACCGCTTTCAGATCGCCTCGCGGCTCTCAGGCCATGCCACGGCGCCGCCCTCAGGCGTAAACAGGCTGCCCTGGAAATCGATGATCCCGGCCGCCTCCAGCCACATCCACTCCTCGGGACGCTCAATGCCGGCCGCAATGACGTTGATTTCCAGCGCCGAACAACAGCGGATGACCGCCTGCATCACCGCCTGCTTCGGGCCGCTACGGTGAATATCACGAACAATATTCGCGCCGATACGTACCCGGTCAGGCTGGACGTGCGCCAGTAAAGAGAGACCGGCCGAGCCGTCGCCGAAGTTATCAATGGAAAGGCTGATGCCAGCCTCTTTCAGCTGTCTGACCGCCGTGGAAAAGTCTTCGAGCCGGGAGATGACTTCCGTTTCGCTCACGCCAAGAATGATTTGCTGCGGCACCAGCTCCGCCTGCGCGATGGCGCTGACCAGCTGACTTACCGCATCGGGAAGACAAACCAGCGTCATCGGCAGGATACTGATATACAGCGTCATGCCATCGGGACAGGCCTGGCCGGCTTTATGCAGTGCGTCTGTCACCACGTTGAGGTCATGAGTGTAACGCTCATGTTCCCCGAGTCCGGCGGGTTGCGCGTGCGGAATTGCCTCAATGGCCGTCACTTCACGGCCAAGGGGATCAACCACAGGGCGGAAAGTGACGCCACTGGCCGGCGCGGGAGATTGCCCTTCCGCGGGGATGAACTCCCAGCAATCAGCCGGGGGCACTTCAAAGTAGTTCTCTTTTTCACGCGCTTCGACAAAGGTTCTGAGGAACTGTAGCCCGCGATCGTCATAGGTCAGCTGATATTTCGACGTGCCGCGATCAAGCACCGCCTGCAGCACACTGCCGCTGTGGTGATTACGCAAATCGAACAGCTCCATGCCGGCATTACCGAAACGCCGCGAAGGAGAGTAGTCGCGCATCAGCTCGACCACATTGTGATGACGCCGGTCGCCACAGATGCGGGCGTAGATTGCCAGAACGCCGTGCTCCGGCCCTTCCAGGATTTGAAAAAAGTGCGTGCCGTTAAACAGCAGGATGCCGGTAACATGATGCTCAGCATTGAGCAGACTCGCTTTTGCCACCATCTCCGGCAGGATATTGACGGGAACATCTTCAGAGATGTGGCTGCGATAAATTATTGTTGTAAGCATTATACGCTCCAGATTGTCGCGATTGTCCTCTGACACCTTAGCAGCATGGGTTAAATTGTGAAACGTCCGGGCTGAGCGCTGCCTGGCGGCTGTTTGAGCCCGGTAAAAGGGGGAAGGCGCGAGTCAAAGGTCGGAAAAGGTGCTGAGCGTGACAGCCTGGCGGCCGCGCTGAAAAGACAAGCGGCGCTTTAAAGCGCCGCTTCGGATAAGCCTGCCAGTGAGCGATAGTGGCCCGTCAGCAGGTCTTTAGCTGTTATACCGCTGCTACTCGCGAGTTTTACCCTCTTCGATAAACTCTTCGTCGATCTCTTCGACGTTTTCCCGGTTGTCGCGGCCGGAGAGCAGATTCCAGCAGGCGATGAACAGTGCAGCGATCAAGGGGCCAATCACGAAGCCGTTGATGCCGTACACTTCCATGCCGCCCAGCGTGGCAATCAGGATCAGGTAATCCGGCATTTTGGTATCTTTGCCGACCAGCAGCGGACGCAGGATATTGTCCACCAGCCCGACCACGATAACGAAAAAGCTCACCAGGAACAGGCCTTTCCACAGCGCACCGGTGGCGAAGAAGAAGATGGCCGCTGGCACCCAGACGATAGCCGAGCCGACTGCCGGAATCAGCGACAGGAACGCCATCAGCGCGCCCCACAGCAGGCTGCCGTCGATGTCGGTGATCCAGAAGGCAAAGCCACCCAGCACCCCCTGAACCACGGCCACCACCACCGTGCCCTTGACCGTCGCGCGCGATACAGCGGCAAATTTCATCAGCAGATGGTGCTTAACATAGGTGGAGAGCGGCAGCGCTTCGAGAATCAGCCCGACCAGCCAGGCGCCGTCTTTCAACAGGAAAAACAGCAGATAAAGCATCACGCCAAAGCCCACGGTGAAGGTGAAGGTCCCTTTACCTATCAGGAACACGCTGCCCGCCATGTATTGTCCGCCCTTCAGCGCAAAGCCGGAGAGTTTTTGCTGAATCTGTGCGGCATTGTTCAGATCGTGATCCGCCAGCCAGGTTTGTGCCCACTCCGGCAGATGCTGCAGCAGCGAGGCAAACACCGTCGGGAACTGCGCGGAATTGGTTTGCAGCTTGGTGTACACCGTATTGATCTCAACCACCAGCGACGAGGTGATGATTGCCAGCGGCGTGAACACGATCAGGCAGATAATCAGTAAGGTCACAAAGGAAGCGAGCCCGTTGCGGTCGCCCATTTTGCGCCGCAGCAGTGACTTCAGCGGCGCAAAGATCACCGCCAGAATCGCCGCCCACAAAATGGCGGAGAAATAGGGCGCCAGCACATCAAAAAAGGCGATCGTGACAATCGCCAGAATCACTATAAAGAAACCGATATTTAACCCTTTAACACGCATGCAAAAGCCTCGCAGATAAACGTAGCGAATGAACTATAGAACGGCTTTTGCGGAATGTAATGTTTTTAGCGCGCAAGGCAAGGCGTGCAGGATGAAAAGCTGTCCCGATCTGTCCGCGCGATGTCCGCTCACAGGCTGGCGCGCCGGGGCGGCGGCGGCGATGATAGCCCTGACCCCTGACAGGAGAGTGCCATGCTGGAATTACGTCCTAACTGTGAATGCTGCGATAAAGATCTGCCGCCGGCCTCGCCTGATGCGCGCATCTGCTCGTTTGAGTGCACATTTTGTGTTGACTGCGCGGAAGGCGTGCTGGCGCAGCACTGCCCGAACTGTGCGGGTGAGCTGGTACGGCGGCCGATACGTCCGGCGCAGGCGCTGCTGCGCCATCCGGCTGCAACTCAGCGATATCCTGTTTCTGCGCCACCCCGCTAAATTCGCCAGCGCAATTGGATTAATAGCCGGCGCATAATTATTGTGCGCCCGCTTGCTGATTATTTAACCTTACGCTTCAGCTTAGTTAAAAATTAGCGTTATATTAATCACGCACATCGATTAATTGCCAGGGCAGCAATAGGGCTCTCGTTATCAATGAAATGTGCCGGCCAGCTAGTTTGCCGGTCGGCTTAAATGGCGGCATAACTAAAAAATAGTATGGCTTAATTTTTATCTCTTAAATTCAATGCATTGTGATTTTGTGTCGATATCTTATACGGGCTGGCTATATTTCCTGACGACAGCTGGTCAGAGCACGGACCTTATTTCCTTTCGCGTTATTTATGTTTGATGGTTATTTTTGCTGTCATGAAGTTTTTTACGGTTTTTTCTGAAAATAGAAGTTTTCTGAAAGTATTTTGCCCTGATGAATGTTATTCTTTCCGGGCAATGCTAGTGATGTGGCGTTGTGTGCTTCAGTTTTACCCTCTTTTTAGCAGGGTTTCCCCGCTTTATGCTTTTTATGGAAATAGCATTGTCCGCCCGATCCCCGCGATCGGGTTTTCTTTATTCCCGCTGAATTAACTGCTTATTTCCCTGCCAGCCTTATCGTGCCACGCCACCATAAAGTCTCCACAATCGTTAAGAAAGCGCTAACCGGGCGTAATGTATTGTAAGTCTCCGATTTTTAAGACTTTTGGAAATGCTGTTTTAGCTTTGTTTAGGCAATAGTAAGCCTCAACGGCGCGCAGACTGCCGTTATCCCTGGAGGTAACACCATGAAAAAAACAACACTTACGATTATTGCGTCATTTATTGCATGCAGCACACTGTTTTCCAGCGTCTCCTGGGCCGACGGTCCCGGTGACCCTCGCTGGGACCCGCACGGCGGCGACCGCCATCAGGATCGCGGTCCGGGTCCCGATCATCATGACCGTCGTGACTTTGGCCACGATCGCGGACCGGGCCCGGATCGTCACGATCATTATGCTGACCACCGTATGCCGGAGGGACATCGCGGCGGCGATCGCTTTGCCTGGCGCGGTCATGATTTTCGCCGTGGTTATCCGGCACCGCCGGAGTTCCGTGGTCCACACTATCGCGTCGACGACTGGCGGGCACGCGGTCTGTATGAGCCGCCGCGCGGCGAGCACTGGGCCTTTATCGACGGAAATTATGTGTTAGTGGCGGCCGCGACCGGCATTATCACCGCCATTTTGCTGAATAACGCATTTAACTAATCCTGCCGCACGGATGGCGACGGCCATCCGTGTTTCTCTCCGCTTTCACCGCTCACCAGGTTATTCTCTGGACAACCCGTTTTTCCTTTCAACGCGTTAAGGAGTCATGATGACCATGGTAAAAATGGTGGCGGTGGATATGGACGGCACCTTTCTCGACGATAAAAAACAGTACAACCGGGCACGTTTTCAGGCCTGCTATCAGGAGATGACGCGGCGCGGCATCAAATTTGTGGTCGCCAGCGGTAATCAGTATTACCAGCTCAAATCCTTCTTTCCCGACATCGCCAGTGAGATCGCCTTTGTCGCCGAAAATGGCGCGTGGATCCTCGATAGGGATGAGGAGCTGTTCTGCGGCGCGTTCTCGCGTGAGGACGTTAATGCCGTGCTCGATACCCTGCAGCGCGGTAACTATCCCAACCTGAAATACATCCTCTGCGGCCGTAACAGCGCTTATCACTTCAACACCATGGATGAGCAGTGGCTGGTCAAAATGCGTCACTACTGCCATCGCCTCAAGGCGATCGATAGCCTCGCGGACGTGGGCGATGACCGGCTGTTCAAGTTTGCGCTGAATCTGTCCGATGATTATGTCGATATTCTGATGGCTGACATTGAGCGTCTGCATCAGGGCGCAGCAGCGGCGACTTCCAGCGGGCACGGCTCGGTGGATTTGATTGTGCCCGGCTTGCACAAAGCCAACGGTCTGCGCCTGCTGCAGCAGCGCTGGGACATCAGCAGCGATGAGGTGCTGGCGTTTGGCGACGGCGGCAACGATCTGGAGATGCTGGTGCAGTCGCGCTTCAGCTTTGCCATGCAGAATGCGCCGCAGCGGGTCAAAGACGCTGCGCGCTACGGCGCACCGTCCAATAACCAGGAAGGCGTGCTGCAGGTGATTGAGCAGATGCTGGCGGGGGAAGGGCCGTTTGCTGGCTGAATAAGCAACGGGCAGCATGCGCTGCCCGAAAGGCTCAGACGACGCGCCACGCGGCGGTAATCATCTCCGTGAGCGTGGCGGGATCATAATTGACCCAGCCGTTTTTGCTGTTGGCGCGCGCCACAATCCAGTCGACCTCTTCCGCAGCGAGGGTTGGTCCTTCCAGCCAGAACGGCACGATAGCCTGCTGCTGCAGCCAGGCTTTCAGCGCCAGCGCCGGCGGTGCCGTTTCATCGGGCAGCAGGCGTTCAGCCAGCGCCGCCATCAGCCGCTGCTGTTCGGGGTGCGCGCTCTCCGCCAGTACATCAAGGAACGGGAACAGCAGACGACCGCAGACTTCACCGTGATGGAACGGTTTAATCGCCCCCAGCTCGCCGGCAATACCGTGGACCACCCCCAAACCCGCGCTGCTCAGGCTGATGCCGCCGAGCCATGATGCCATCATCATGGCTTCACGTGCCGCATCGCCGCGGCTGTCGTCCTGATTGAGGTACGGCCACGCCTGCATGAACAGTTGCAGCCCGTTGAGCGCGTTTTGCTGACTGAACAGGTTGCCCTTGCGTGACAGATAAGCCTCGAACAGGTGGGTAAAGGCATCAATGGCGCAGGTGGCCAGCACGCGATCCGGCGCCCCTTTGAGCAGATCGGGATCGAGAATCGCCACCTGCGGCACAAACACCGGATGGCGCAGCGAGGCCTTCACCTTAATGTGCTGCTGATCGGTTACCACCGCATTCTGCGTGACTTCGCTGCCGGTGCCGGCGGTGGTAGGAATGGCGATCAGCGGCAGCGTGACCGCCTGTACCGGCGTATCGCCCACTTTCTCGAGGTAGCGCGCGATATTCAGCGGATGCTGCATCATGGCGCCAAAGGCTTTGGCCGCATCCAGCACGCTGCCGCCGCCGATGGCAACAACGCGATCGACGTGGCCACGCCAGCGCGTCACCCAGCCATCGATCTCGTCTGGCGAGGCTTCATGGCTGACAATTTCATAGCCCAGAATGTGATCGTTCAGCGTCGCGCCCAGACGTGCCCACGCCGGACTGTTGAGAAATGAGCGGCCGCAGAACAGCAGCGTGGGCTGCGGATTCGCCGCCAGCAGCGGGACCAGGCGGTCAATGCTGCCACGGCCAAACAGGGTTTGTTGATTACTGTACAGCTCAATCAGATTCTCACTCACCTGCAGATCCTTATCGGTTGGCATAAAACAGCTAGTGTAACCAAAAGCCGCGCCGCTGCCGGGGCAAACATTCTGATAACCCTCCGACAAAAAGTTGATCACCTTCGCAAAACAGAAATTCACCCGCTGCACCAGGTGCTTTCCCGTCAATGTTACCCTTAACATGATACCGGTAACAGGATGTCGCATTCTGAAACATCTGGCACTGATAACCCCTTTGTCCCATTACAACAAACCGCTGCCGGTAATACGCCGAGCGCAAAAGTGGAGAAAAATTATGCCATTACTCTATGTGGCAATTGGCGTGGCGTTACTGCTGCTGCTGATGATTCGCTTCAAACTTAACGGCTTCATCGCGCTGATTCTGGTGGCACTGGCGGTGGGCATGATGCAGGGCATGCCGGTCAATAAAGTGATTGGATCGATCAAAACCGGCGTCGGCGGTACCCTGGGCAGCCTGGCGCTGATCATGGGCTTTGGCGCGATGCTGGGGAAACTGCTGGCCGACTGCGGCGGTGCGCAGCGTATCGCCACCACGCTGATCGAAAAATTCGGCCAGAAGCACATTCAGTGGGCGCTGGTGCTGACCGGCTTCACCGTGGGCTTTGCGCTGTTTTATGAAGTCGGGTTCGTGCTGATGCTGCCACTGGTGTTCAGCATTGCCGCATCGGCGCGCGTGCCGCTGCTGTATGTCGGCGTGCCGATGGCGGCCGCCTTATCCGTCACGCACGGCTTTCTGCCGCCGCATCCGGGCCCGACCGCGATCGCCACATTATTTAACGCCGACATGGGTAAAACCCTGCTGTACGGTACGCTGCTGGGTATTCCGACGGTGATTCTGGCCGGGCCGGTGTATGCGCGTTTTCTGAAAGGCATTGATAAGCCGATTCCGGAAGGGCTGTGGAACCCGAAAACTTTCAGCGAAGCGGAGATGCCGGGTTTTGGCGTTAGCGTGTGGACGGCGCTGGTGCCGGTGATCCTGATGGCGCTGCGTGCCGTGGCAGAAATGCTGCTGCCGAAAGGCCATGTGCTGCTGCCGTACGCGGAATTTTTTGGCGATCCGATCATGGCGACGCTGATTGCGGTGCTGATTGCCATCTTCACCTTTGGCCTTAACCGTGGCCGCAGCATGGATGAGGTGATGGGCACCATCACTGACTCGATCAAAATCATTGCCATGATGCTGTTGATCATCGGCGGTGGTGGCGCCTTCAAACAGGTGCTGGTAGACAGCGGCGTGGATAAATACATCGCCGGGATGATGCACGAAACCAACGTCTCGCCAATCTTTATGGCGTGGTCAATTGCGGCAGTGCTGCGTATTGCGCTGGGATCTGCCACCGTCGCGGCGATTACCGCCGGCGGCATTGTGGCACCGCTGATTGCCACCAGCGGCGCCAGCCCGGAGCTAATGGTCATTGCCGTCGGTTCCGGCAGTGTCATCTTCTCGCACGTTAACGATCCGGGCTTCTGGCTGTTTAAGGAGTACTTCAACCTGACCATCGGTGAAACTATTCGCTCGTGGTCGGCGCTGGAAACCATCATCTCGGTGTGCGGTCTGCTGGGCTGTTTGCTGCTGTCCGCTGCGCTGTAACCGGCTGAGGCACCGCGCCTCAGCCCCGGCGGCTTACTGCGCTAAGGCGCGGAAGGCCGCCAGTTCGTCCTCCGGCATGCCAGCCTGGCGTGCCGCTGCGCAAATCTGCTGCCAGCTGTTGCTGTCCAGCGGAATGCCCTCGCGTTCACGTGCTGCCCGGTTGCGCGTTTCCCATTCGCCCGGCACCAGAATCTCCGCCTCACCACTTTGCGGTGAACGCCTGACCCACGCGAGAAACTCTTCGGCTTCCTGCTGCATCGCCGGTGCGTCAAACGCGTCTGGGTTCAGGATTATGGTGGTCATGCCGTTGAAGATGGCGTCAGTGCCGGAAAGCAGCGTGGCGTCATGCGTAGTGCGACCGCCGGACAGCGCGCCGCCAAGGATTTCGCACATCGTCGCCAGCGCATAGCCTTTGTGCAGGCCGAAGGCGGTCAGCGCGCCATACGGCGACTGATGCATCACGCCCGGATCGGTGGTCGGCTGGCCCTGCGCATCAAGCAAATAGCCCGGTGCGACCGGCTGACCTTTGTTATACGCCACACGCGTTTTACCAAAGGCGATGCCGCTGGTGGCAAAGTCCAGCAGCAGCGGTTCGCCGTCGCGACGCGGAAATACCGCGCAGAACGGATTGGTGCCGAAGCGGCGATCGCTGCCGTTAAACGGCGCCACCATTGGATCGCCCATCACATTAACGAAGTGAAAGGAGACAAAGCCCGCTACGGCACACTGCTCCGCCCAGTGACCGATACGGCCAATGTGGTGCGAATGATGCAGGCCGACCGCCGCAAGGCCAAACCTGTTCGCCCGCTCAATGCCGTGCTGCATGGCCTCGTACGCGGCCACCTGGCCAAAGCCTTTCTGGCCATTAAGGGTGAGGACCGCGCCAGCGTCTTTTTCGATGCTGACGTGCTGATTGAGCTGTAGAAAGCCCTGCGTCAGCGAGGCCATATAGCTCGGTATCATACCGACGCCGTGGGAGTCATGGCCCGCGAGGTTAGCAGCAACAAGATGATCAGCCACCAGGCGCGCTTCTTCGGCACTGCTACCGGCATGCAGCCAGATAGCCTGAACAAACTGATGTAAGCGGGAAGGGGAAACACGATGCAGTTCAGTCACGCGGTTAATCTCCTTATGGGGGGAGAGAGCATCCTGCGCTGAAATGGATAATAACCGCAAGTAAGGGCTGATAAAGGGCCACAACACGTGGCCCAACAAACTCAGTGCGGCTGTTCGAAGCCGGCTTTAACCATCTGTTCACGCAGTGCGCGTGCAATTTCACGGTTCCCACCCGTGATTGGATAAATAACGTTGTTGACGACATCGTCAAGATAATGCTCATCAAACTCTTGCAGGGTGAGCTGCGTACCGCCTTCGTCATTAATCGCAATGCTGCCACGAATGTGACTGCCATAATCCTTTGCCTTGAGGCTGTAACGACCCATGCTGGTATTAATCGTGCTCATATTATCTCCTTGTTACGTAGACATAGCGAACAATTGAGGCCTGCTACAGGCGCTGTAATTTTAGACAATCAGCGCGCTACGCGTGCGGCGGGATAGCAACTTAAGCGATAAGCTGCGACCGGGCTCGCAGAAAAAAAGAGCAGGCAACAGTCTCTGAGGCAAGTGACTGGGATCGCGCTCTCAGCGTCCAGCGAAGCCGGAATAATCATCTATACTGAATGCACGATGCGTTATTTTTCATCCTGAAGGAGCGAACTATGAAAATAATACTGTGGATTATTGCCATCATCTTTATTGTCGGGTTACTGACGATTACTGGCGTGTTTAAACTGATTTTCTGACGCGTTCAGGCACCCGGCGGGTGCCTGAAAACATTATTCAACGTGACGGGCGGCAGAAGCCGGTTGCAGGGATGACAGCGGGATCACATCGCGCAGGCTGATCGGCTTGCCGCACGCGGCGCAACAGGCGCCGTGATGATCGGGATCGTCGACCTTTTCCTTGCCGGGTACTGTATAAAAAAATTTGGCGCAACCGCAGCGGCTGCAACGAATTGTCATCTCAGTTCCTCCTCTCTCCGTCCTGGAGTGATGAGATTTATCTCAATCATCGGGTGAGTTCAATTGATAAATTTTATTAATTTATTCATGAAATCAATTTCTATGGATAAGTTGCTGAATATTAAGTAATCACCCTAAGTAATCATCAACTGAGCGGTGCATTTTCTGCACCTTTTACCCTCTGCGTTTTGTTTATTTGCCGTTTCGACTCCGTTCGCGCAGTGAGGTAAAATTAACCAGCTGATTGCCAGCAGAGCGGGGTGCGACTGGCGCCATCGTGGCGCGCGCGCTGTACGCGCTCGTGGCATCAGCCATTAACCCACGGCAGCACGGTGCGGCGCGATGTGGCGCTACGTGGTGACTGCCGGATACAGGATGATTTAACAGGAAGAATTGTTGTGAACTGGCGTATTTCTGCAGCCTTTTGCGGCTGTATTTTGACTTCATCGGTCTCTTTTTCGACACCAGCGGCAACCACAGGCGAAGCGATTAAATCGGGCTGGAATACCTTCTCCGATAACGTGGCGCAAACCTGGACACAACCGCAAAATTACGATCTTTACGTCCCGGCTATCACCTGGCACAACCGCTTTACTTACGATGATGAACACATCAAAAAGTACAACGAGCGGCCGTGGGGTGCGGGCGGTGGCGTTTCGCGCTGGGATGAAAAGGGCAACTGGCACGGCCTGTATGCCATGGCGTTCAAAGACTCGTTTAACAAGTGGGAGCCCATCGCCGGCTACGGCTGGGAAGCGACCTGGCGACCGCTGAACGATCAGAATTTCCATCTGGGCGCCGGTTACACTGCGGGCGTGACGGCCAGGGATAACTGGCGATATATCCCGGTTCCGCTGGTATTGCCGCTGGCTTCGATAGGGTATGGCCCGGCAACCTTCCAAATGACTTACATTCCAGGTACTTATAACAACGGCAACGTCTATTTTGCCTGGTTAAGATTTCAGTTTTAATCGCTGAAGATGCGCAGAAAGTGTGAAGGGCATGGAAAAAATCAATATTTATCACTTTTTCATCAATTCGCGCTGGACAAATGTCACTGCAATTGCTGTACTAGATGCCGACACAGTTTAGTGTCCATTTTTCATGTAAAGGTAATATAGATGTCCAAGATCAAAGGTAACGTTAAGTGGTTTAATGAGTCCAAAGGATTCGGTTTCATTACTCCAGAAGATGGCAGCAAAGATGTATTCGTACACTTCTCTGCTATCCAGAGCAACGGCTTCAAAACTCTGGCTGAAGGTCAGCGTGTAGAGTTTGAAATCACCGACGGCGCTAAAGGCCCATCTGCTGCTAACGTTACCGCTCTGTAAGTTAACAGTCAGAATTTTAAAAACCCGCCTGATGGCGGGTTTTTTTTGTGCTTTTTTCAGCCCTGCCACCAGCTAATGGCCCAGGCGATAATCACCAGCGTACTGAGCGACAGCGCCAGCCATTCATTTAAACAGTGCGGTACCAGATTCTTCATGTGCCATGCCTCGCAACTTCATTTATGCCAGCATGGCAAAGCAAGATTAAGCCAGCCTTAAGCCAGCGTGACAGCGGCATGACAAGGCACATTCTGCGGCGTCGCTCACAGATAATTCCCGTAACATACTCATAACAAAGCTTACTTGCAGATTTTTCAGCGGCAACGCTATATAACAGCAGTCAGGGAACGGAGGAGGCAGGATGAACATACGTGAAGCACAGGCCAAAGACAGCTTTGCCCTGAGTGCACTGTTAACCGAGCTGGGTTATCGCGGCACGGAAAAATTTATCAGCGATCGGCTGGCGCAATTGTGCGCCCATCCCGACGAGACGCTGCTGGTGGCGGAACACGGTAACCAGGTGCTGGGATTTCTTTCGCTGCACTTTATTCCGCAGCTGGCATTAGCGGGCGATTTCGCGCGCATCAGCTATTTCTGTATCGCCGAGGGCGAGCGCAGTAAAGGCAGCGGCCAGCAACTGCTGAACCACGCCGAGCAACTGGCGCGCGCGCGCGGCTGCGACCGCATGGAAGTGCATTGTCACGCCTCGCGACTGAAAGCCAACCAGTTTTATGCGCGAGAAGGCTACGTTGAATCGCCACGCTATCACATCAAAGATCTGGGCTGATATTAAGCTCGCGTCCGCAGGCAATCACTAACGCATCGGCGATGCTGTCGAGCTGATCGGCCGGCAGCCGCGCAATGCTGACGCGAATGAACTGCCCGCTGTTGATGCTGCAGCGTTCGCCTGGCAGCACGGTGATGCCTCTGGCGGCGAGGGTGATCATGGCATACTGCTCTGATGCCACCGGCAGCATCACGCTCAGGCCGTCGCGATCTTCCTGTACCAGCCCGCGCCGCGCCAGTGCGGCCAGCAACTGCTGACGGCGCGCGGCATACGTGCCTTTGGCCTGCTGTATGCGCTGCTGGGTGGGCGCATCGCTCAGCATCCAGGCCACCGCATCCTGCAGAATACGGCTGGTCCAGCTGACCCCGAAGTTACGCCACGACTGCAGCCGTTTCACCAGTTCTGTCGTGCCGGATACCACCGCCAGCCGCAAATCCGGGCCGTAGGCTTTGGAAAAGGAGTGCACGTGCAGCGTGCGCTGCGGATAGTGGCGGCCGAGACTCCATACCGGCCAGCGCGACAAATCGCCGATGCCATCATCCTCGACAATCAGGGTGGCACTCTGCGCCAGCACCTGCGCCAGCGCTTCGCTGCGCTGCTGGCTGACGCTGTAGCCGGTCGCCGAGTGGGTGCGTGGCTGATAAATGAACATCGCTGGCGCTTTCTGTAAGTGTGTCGCCAGCACCGCGGGCAGCGGTCCCTGCTCATCACCGGGCAGCGGCAGGATTTCGGCACCGATGTTGTCGAGCATATCCAGCAGACGCGTCGCGGTCGGATCTTCAATCACCACCCGATCGCCGGGTGACAGCAGCGTCTGCACAATCAGGTTCATGGCATCGAAGCCGCCATCGGTCGCCAGCCACGCCTCCGCCGGACAGGGCCAGCGCGGCGCAATGGCCGCCTGCAGCTGTGGCGAAATCGCCTCACGCTGATAGCTATTCAGCTGCGGTGACGCCAGCCCGGCCAGCATCGCCGGGCGCAGATCCGGCAGTAGGGCCGGATCGGGTGCTGCCATCGCCAGCGCGGCCTTGACGTTTTCACCATAGTTGCCAATTTTCTCAAAGCGGACCGGTCGCGGCATCACACTGTTGCCGCACACCCAGATTCCGCTTCGCCCTTTACCCGCCAGTACTTTCTGCTTCTTCAGCTGCGCCCAGGCCGCGGATACCGTGGCCGGACTCACGCCCAGCCGTTCCGCCAAATCGCGCACTGCCGGCATCTGCATGCCCACGGCAATCTGTCCGTCGCGAATCAATGTTGACGCGGCGAGGGTAATGCCTTTAACCGAGGCGTCGTTTATCTGCTGGCTGAGCCACTCTGCATCCACTATTTGCGTCATAAGAAAAAGCTTTGTTCAGTAACAAAGAAATGATTGTTCAGATTAGTATTCGCGTTTTAGACTCAAATTCAAGCACAATTTGCAGAAAAAATGCACAGCGCCAGCGTGGCGGCTGAACAAACGGAGAAGCACAACGATGATCACTATCAGACTGGCGGTGCGCGACTGGGATTACTTCACGCCGCTGGCGCTGGGCGATATTCAGCCACAGGGCTTCAGGCTGGTCATTGACCGCGTAGGCACGCTGGTGGATAACCTGGCCAGCAGTGAACACTACGAAGGCGGTGAGGTGTCGTTCAGCCGCTATGCGCAGGCACGGGCGCGCGGCGACGATTCACTGCTCGGCCTGCCGCACTTTCTGATGCGTGGCTTTCGCCAGCGCTGCATCATCACCACCACCGCCAGCCCGCTCACCACGCCAGCCCAGCTGAAAGGCAAAAGAATCGGCGTTACCGGCTGGCAGGACTCCGGTAATACCTGGACGCGCACCGTGCTGCGCGAAGCGGGCGTCGATATCAACGACGCCTTCTGGTTTGCCGGACGCCTGACCGCTGATCATCCGATTGTTGACCGGCTGGCGGGATTTGGTCGCCCGGGCCGTATCGAACCGGCGCCGGACGAGCGTCCGCTGATTGAACTGTTGAAAGCCGGCGAGCTGGATGCGGTGTTCACGCCGTTTATGCCTGAGGGTTTTTTCCTGAAAGATTCCGGTCTGCGCCAGCTGCAGGCGGATTTCGTCAGTGCTGAGCGCGACTACTTCAACCGCGTCGGCTATGTGCCCGGTATTCATCTGCTGGCGCTGAAGCCGGCGCTGGCGGCGGCGCATCCGTGGCTGCCGCAGGCGCTGAGCGAGGTGATCGATCGCGCGTATCAGCTGTGGATGCGCAAACGCGAGAAGTACGCGGATACCACGCCGTGGCTGCTGGATGATTTGCGACGCACCGCGCAGGATTTGCCTGCCGACTGGAATCAAAACGGATTTACCGCTAACAAAAGGATGATTGCCGACTTCGCCCGTGAGCTGTTCCAGCAGGGCTTAACCACAACGTTGCTCTCGCCGGAGGAGATTTTCCCGGCGGCGGCCAGAGGGGAGTGAAGATGAAAGTAGCCATGGGGCAGTTCGCCGTTAGCCGCGAATGGCAGGAGAACACCGCCATTTGTCGCGGTCTGATGCAGGATGCGCTGGCGGCGGGCGCCGATCTGCTGGTGCTGCCGGAAGGCGTGCTGGCGCGCGATATCGCCGATCCCGATCTGGTGTTAAAAGCCGCACAGCCGCTGGACGGGCCGTTTGTCAGTCAGCTGCTGGAAACCAGCAAAGGTAACGCGCTGACCACCATGATGAGCGTGCACGTGCCGACGCAGGATAACAAAGCGCACAACGTGCTGATTGCCCTGCGTAATGGCGAAATCATCGCGCAGTACGTCAAGCTGCATCTGTACGATGCCTTCGCCATGCAGGAGTCGCAGCGGGTCAATCCGGGTGATGCCGTGCCGCCGCTGGTTGAGGTGGCCGGCATGAAAGTCGGGCTGATGACCTGCTACGACGTGCGTTTTCCCGAACTGGCGCGCCGGCTGGTGCTGGACGGTGCCGACGTGCTGGTGCTGCCTTCCGCCTGGGTAAAAGGACCGTTAAAGGAGATGCACTGGGAACTGCTGACCAGTGCGCGCGCGCTGGAAAACACCTGCTACATGGTGGCGGTAGGCGAGTGCGGGCCGCGCAACATTGGTAACAGTCTGGTGATCGATCCGCTTGGCGTGGTGATTGCTAAGGCACCGGAGTGCGCTGCACTGGTGTTTGCCGAACTGGATCCGGCCCGCATCGCCTACGCCCGCAGCGTGCTGCCGGTACTGGAAAATCGCCGCTTTGCCCGTCCGGAATTGCAATCACTTTGACCTGCCTGGGGGAAACTGACTGATGAAAATGCTTTTAACCGCCATCGCGCTGGCGACCGGCCTGACGGCGAGCGTCGCCCAGGGAGCGGACGCCATTCCGACGCAAAAAATGGATCAGGCGCTGCACGATCGACTGCCCGCGCAGATCAAGCAGGCTGGCAAAATGATCTCGGTAAACAACGGCTCCTTTCCGCCGTATGAGATCGTTAACGGGCCGCACTCAATGGATGGCGCCTCGGCCGATCTTACCGTGGCGCTCGGCCAGCTGTTGGGCGTGAAAATTGAACACGCGACGGTGAGCGGTCTGTCCGGCGTACTGGCCGGCATTAATTCCGGACGCTATCAGATGGCCATCGGGCCGATAGGTGATTATCCGGATCGCCAGCAGAAGGTGGACTTCATCGACTACGTGCAGGAGTTCGTGGTGTTTGGCGTGCAGAAGGGCAATCCGGCGCACATCAACGGTCTGGCAGATACCTGCGGCAAGCGCATTGCGGTGATGGCGGCCGGTTCGGCGGAGCAGGTGATCCGCAAACAGTCAGCCGCCTGTGAGGCTGCGGGCAAACCTGCAGTCGTAGTGCAGTCCTTTACCGATCAGCCTTCGTCGATACTGGCGGTGCGCTCGAAGCGTTCGGATGCCTTCTTCTCCTCGCAGGCGCCGCTGACCTATTTCATTGAGCAGGCGCAGGGGCAGCTTGAACTGTCTGGTCAGGGGCAGAAAAACGGCTTTGGCGATATCTTTCAGGGCACGGTCGTTCCCAAAGGCTCGCCGCTGGGTGAGGTGGTGCTGGATGCCTACAAAGAACTATTTGCCAACGGCACCTACGCGGCCATCATGAAAAAGTGGCAGCTGGACGGCAACATGCTGCCGCAGCCGGGACGTAACCTGGCGCAGGAGACGGCAAAATGAGTGCCGTCGGCCCCAACGCGCGCCCCACGGATCAGGCTGACGTGCCGCAGCGCGACGTCGCTTTTGCCCGTAGCGCGCCCGCGTATGGACGCTGGGTTAGCTGGATCGTGGTCCTGACGCTGGCAGCGAATGGTCTGTGGCTGGTGGCGACCAATCCCAATTTTGAGTGGCACGTGGTGCTGCAGTGGTTTACCGAAGGCACGGTGCTGAAAGGGCTGCAGGTGACGCTCGGGCTGACGGTGGTGTCGATGGTGCTGGGCACCCTGCTGGGGCTGCTGCTGGCGGTCTGGCGGCTGTCAGAGAATAAACTGCTGAGCGGCGTGTCGGCGCTCTACATCTGGTTCTTTCGCGGTACGCCGCTGCTGGTGCAGCTGATATTCTGGTACAACCTGTCGACGCTGTTTCCCACGCTATCGATCACCGTGCCGTGGACGGACATCACCTTTGCCAGCTGGAATACCAACGATCTGATCACGCCGCTGACCGCCGCCATCGCCGGTCTGGCGCTCAACGAGGCTGCCTATATGGCGGAGATAATCCGTGCCGGCCTGCTGTCGGTCGATCACGGTCAGGTTGAAACTACTCAGGCGTTTGGCATGAGCCGCAGCCGCGCGCTGCGGCGTATCATCATTCCGCAGGCGATGCGCGCCATTATTCCCCCGACCGGCAACCAGCTGATTAGCATGATCAAAGCTACGTCGCTGGTGAGCGTCATCGCGATGGGCGATCTGCTCTATTCGGTGCAGGCCGTTTACAACCGTACCTTTGAAATCATTCCGATGCTGATGGTGGCGGTGATCTGGTATCTGCTGATTACCTCGATCCTCAATGTCGGCCAGTCAGCCATTGAGCGCTACTACGCGCGCGGCAGCAAACGTACCGTGGTGGTGAACAAACGACGCGCCAGCAGTGACACGGCGCTGGCTGCGGCCCCGCGTTTAAAGGAGGACGTATGAGCGAGATTCAGCCGCTGGTGCGCGCGCGTAATGTGCAAAAGAGCTTCGGTGATAACGCGGTGCTGAAAGGCATCGACCTTGATGTGTTTCCGGGCGAAGTGGTGGTGATTCTCGGGCCTTCGGGCTCCGGCAAGTCGACCTTTCTGCGCTGCATTAATCATCTGGAAGAGATGAATGCCGGCTCGATTATGGTGGGCGACGAGCAGATTGGTTACGCGCTAAAGCGCGGCTTGCTGCATCGCCTGTCGGCGCGGAAAATTGCCCATCAGCGGCAGAAAATCGGCATGGTGTTTCAGCAGTTCAATCTCTATCCCCATATGACGGTACTGCAAAACATCATGGAAGCGCCGATTGGCGTGCACAAGTTTCCACGCGATGAGGTGCTGCAACACGCGCGTGAGCTGCTGGCAACGGTCGGATTGAGCGATAAAGCCGACGCCTGGCCGCGACATTTGTCGGGGGGACAACAGCAGCGCGTGGCGATTGCCCGTGCGCTGGCGATCAAACCGCTGCTGATGCTGTTCGATGAACCGACCTCAGCGCTGGATCCGGAGCTGGTGGGGGAAGTGCTGGCTACCATGCGTACCTTAGCCAATCGCGGCCTGACCATGATTGTGGTGACGCATGAGATTGGCTTTGCGCGTGAAGCCGCCGATCGCGTGGTGTTCATGGATGGTGGCGTGGTGGTGGAACAGGGACCGCCAGAGCAGGTGATTGGCAATCCGCAGCATCCGCGTACCCAGGCGTTTCTCAGCCGCTTTATCTGACCGTGAGATCTCACTCTGTTACAGATTGCAGTTGAGCGTGGTGAATAACTGCGCGTTAATAGTGCAGTCCGTTTTTCGCGAAGGTTGAAAGGTAAAATATGGAAGGTATCAGTATTGCCAAACTGCTGATCATCGGTGCGCTTATCGTACTGCTTTTTGGCACCAACAAGTTACGTTCACTGGGTGGCGATCTGGGTTCCGCAATCAAGGGCTTTAAAAAAGCCATGAAAGATGATGAATCCACCGCAACCAAAAGCAGTGCCGAAGAAACGCCTGCTGAACGCGTCGGCCATAAAGAGTAATCTCTGCGCTGAACGTCAATAAGTGTAAATATTTATTACGTTAAAAAACCAGACTGCTACAGTCTGGTTTTCGTTTTTTTAGTGCCAGACAATGTGATGTTCAAGCGGTTCATCCCAGCCTGGCAGGTTGCCGCCGTGATCGCCGCTGGCGGTCAGTGTGCTGTCAGCGCTGTGCCACTCATCCAGCCATGCTTCGCTAAAGGTCAGCGGCAGAATAGCGGGCGCAATATCATCCTGCTGCATCGCCAGTTCCATCAGTGCACAATCAATCGCGCTGAGATCGCTGTCATCAATTGGCGTGATAATAGCGGCAGGCTGCGGCAGTACGGTAATCAACTTATTGTAACGGCTGCTGACATGCCCCTGTTCATCGAAGAACTCTGCACTGAAAACATGCTGTGCCGCGCTTAAATCGGCGGGCTGAGCGAACTGCCAGTGACCCTGTGCGTCGCCCGTTACCACCTCGATCAGCACATTATCGATATAAATATGCACCTGATCGCCGGCAGCCAGCGTGCCGCTAAACATTTTCGGCTCACCGCTGTCATCGTAATCCACCGCATAGTCGGGTTGCTGTATGTCGCGCAGCACAGCCACCTCTGGCAGACTCAGCGGCTGCCGGGCTGGGAGCGTGGGGACAGGCGACGGGTGGAGCGTCTGATGTTCAGCTGTATACCATGCCGCAGGCAGCGCGCTGACCAGCGACAGCGCCGGGCTGAGCGCCGGAACCTCAGGCAGGCTGTGCCAGACGCTCTCGCCGGCGGCCTGCTGCGCTGACTCCAGCGGCGGCAGCGCTGGCAGCAACGGCGTTTCATCCGGCGTTACGCTGCGCAGTTCGGTGAACGGCAGTGCGGGCGCGGGCGCAGACGCAAGCTGCGCGCTTTGCGGCAGGTGCAGATGAATTTCGTCGTAGCGGTGGTCGATGCTGATGGCGGTTGCAAGAAACGCCAGTTCGCACGACGCATGGGGCGTCACGAACGGATTAGTGATATCCATGGGCGTGGTACGCGCTTTTAGCGCATCCAGGCTTTCGCCCGACGCGCCGCTTCGCGGTCTACCAGAGGATGGACCTGACACATCCGCCGCCCGCATAAAATCGAGCTCATCGATATGAAAGGATGATTGCATAATCTGACCTTTATGAAAAAAACACTGAGAAAATAAAATAATAAACAGGCTCTTATGGCCTCAGCGGTTAAAGCGACAGATTTGCGACAGGAATTAAGCGGTTTAAGCAGAATTTTTGCGATTGCGCCGCAGCAGGGCGCAATCGCGGCAGGAGATTACTTCACTTCCAGGCCTTTCGCCTGCATATCAGCGTGATAAGACGAGCGGACGAAAGGACCGCAGGCGGCGTGGGTAAAGCCCATCGCCAGCGCTTCTTCTTTCATCTCATCAAATTCAGCCGGGCTGACGTAACGCTGTACCGGCAGGTGGTGACGGCTTGGCTGCAGGTACTGGCCGAGGGTCAGCATGGTGACACCGTGGCGACGCAGATCGCGCATCACCTCGATGATTTCCGCATTGGTTTCCCCGAGACCGACCATCAGACCGGATTTGGTTGGCACGTCCGGATGCGCCTCTTTAAAACGCTCCAGCAGCTTCAGCGACCACTCATAGTTAGCGCCCGGACGCACCTGACGATAGACGCGCGGTACGTTTTCCAGGTTATGGTTGAACACATCCGGCGGGGTCGCCGTGAGGACCTCCAGCGCGCGATCCATACGGCCGCGGAAGTCCGGCACCAGCGTTTCAATTTTAATGGGCGGGCTTTTCTCGCGGATGGCGCTGATGCAGTCAGCAAAGTGCTGTGCACCGCCGTCACGCAGATCGTCGCGGTCCACCGAGGTGATCACCACATAGCGCAGCGCCATGTCGGCGATGGTTTGTGCCAGCTTCAGCGGCTCGTTGGCGTCCGGCGCGTTTGGCCGACCGTGTGCCACATCGCAGAACGGACAGCGGCGGGTACAGATGGCACCGAGGATCATAAAGGTGGCGGTGCCGTGGTTAAAGCATTCGGCAAGGTTAGGGCAGGAAGCCTCTTCACACACCGAGTGCAGGCCGTTTTTACGCATCGCCGCTTTGATGCCCTGAATGCGGCTGGAATCCGCAGGCAGCTTGATCTTCATCCACTCCGGCTTACGCAGGATTTCCTGGCGTTCAGTGACCACGGTTTTTACCGGAATCAGCGCCATTTTGTCGGCATCGCGATACTTGACGCCACGTTCCATCTGAATTGGTTTACTCATAAATCTGCAGGTTCCGGTCGGGATTGCGATTTGAAAGCTTCCTCACTCAAACTGAGAACCAGGCTTTCAACTTTATTTGAAAAAATTGCAAAAATTATATCATCTCGCCGGGGCAGAAGCAGCCGATAAGCCGTGGCGAAAGTTACAATTTTGTAAATGCGCACGTACGGTCAAGGTCAGCACGCGGCCTCATCATGCCATTCCGTGTCGCTAAAGCCGGTCAGGCGCGCGAAATGCTGCACCAGGCGCGGTTGCACGTCCGCCGGCGTGACGCCGGGCCGGAAGGCGCTGATCTGCGTCATCTGCATGCCGGCATAGCCGCAGGGATTGATGCGCAGGAAGGGCGCCAGATCCATCGCGACGTTGAGCGCCAGACCGTGAAACGAGCAGCCTTTGCGGATGCGCAGGCCGAGCGAACAGATTTTCGCATCGCCAACGTATACGCCGGGCGCATCCGCACGCGCACGCGCGCTGATGTCGTAATCAGCCAGCGTAGCGATGACCGTCTCTTCCAGTGCGGTGACCAGATCGCGCACGCCCAGCTTGCGGCGTTTAACGTCAATCAGGACATACATCACCTGCTGGCCCGGGCCATGATAGGTTACCTGGCCGCCGCGATCGCTCTGTACCACCGGAATATCGCCCGGCACCAGCACATGTTCGGCTTTGCCCGCCTGGCCCTGAGTAAACACCGCGGGGTGTTCCACCAGCCAGATTTCATCGGCGGTGGCGCTGTCGCGCCGATCGGTAAAGTGATGCATGGCATCGGAGACGGGCTGCCAGTCGCGCTGGCCAAGCTGACGAACAAGAAGCGTATTAGCAGACAAAGCAGAAGTCCGGTAGCGAGTGGAGGGCAGAGTATAACGCTGGCAAAGCGGCCTTTACCAGCGTCAGCATTACAGCACCATGCGCACGATTTCGATGTTGCCCAGCTCTTCGTACAGGGTTTCCACCTGTTCGATGTGGGTGGCGTTAATGGTGATCGACACCGAGTGATAATTGCCTTTGCTGCTGGGCTTCACGTCAGGGCTGTAGTCGCCGGGCGCATGACGCTGCACCACTTCAACCACTTGATCAACCAGCTCCGGTTGCGCCAGGCCCATCACTTTGTAGGTAAAAGGCGTCGGGAATTCGAGCAGTTCATTCAGTTTGGTTTTCATATTAACTCCGGTGCATAAAAAACAGGCTCCCGCCGAAGCGGGAGCAATATAGTAGCTTATCTGGGGACGGGTTGGCGATTTTTCAAGCGCGCCTTAGCCGAACCAGTGATGGAACATCAGTTTGATGTAATCGATGATGCGGCTGAAGAAACCGCCTTCCTGCACTTCGTTCAGCACCACCAGCGGACGCTGTTCAATGGTTTTACCATCCAGCTGGAAGTTGATGCTGCCCACGACCTGGTTTTTCTGCAGCGGCGCGTGCAGTTCGGTGTTGTTCAGCACGTAACTGGCCTTGAGGTCTTTCATGCGGCCGCGCGGGATGGTCAGGTAGGCATCTTTTTCCACGCCGAGCTGCACGCGATCGCTGTTGCCAAACCATACCGGCTCAGACGCAAACTCTTTGCCCGCCTTCAGCGGTGCCACGGTTTCGAAGAAGCGGAAGCCCCAGGTCAGCAGCTTTTTACTTTCGGTTTCACGGCCTTTGAAGGTGTGACCGCCCATCACCGCCGAGATCAGACGCATCTGGCCTTCGGTCGCTGACGCCACCAGGTTGTAGCCGGCGGCTTCGGTGTGGCCGGTTTTGATGCCGTCGACGTTCAGGCTGGTATCCCACAGCAGGCCGTTACGGTTCATCTGGCGGATGTTATTAAAGGTGAACTCTTTCTCTCTGTAGACCGCGTACTCATCCGGCACATCGCGAATCAGCGCCTGGCCAATCAGCGCCATGTCACGCGCCGTACTGTACTGACCGTCAGCATCAAGACCGTGCACGGTCTGGAAATGGGTATTTTTCAGGCCCAGCGCACCCACGTAGTTGTTCATCAGGTTAACGAACGCGTCCTGGCTGCCGGCAACGTAATCGGCCATTGCCACGCAGGCGTCGTTACCGGACTGCAGCACAATACCGCGCGTCAGCTGAGAGACCGGTACGCGATCGCCCGGCTTGAGGAACATCAGCGAGGAGCCTTTGAACACCGGATTGCCGGTTGCCCAGGCATCTTTACCGACGGTAACAATGTCATCCTGATGGATTTTGCCCGCTTTGACCGCCTGGCCGATGACGTAGCTGGTCATCATTTTGGTCAGACTGGCCGGGTCGCGGCGCGCGTCCGCGTTCTTTTCCGCCAGCACTTTGCCGGAGTTATAGTCGATCAGCACGTAAGCTTCGGCATCGATGTCCGGCACGCCCGGAATCATGGTTTTCAGATTAACATCATCTGCAAAGGCAACGTGGCTGAGGGAGAGAGCGACCAGTGATCCCACTGTCAGGCGTTTCAGAAAACGAGAAGGTTTCAGCGTATTCATGTTCAGGACTACAGCATCCGTGGGGTTAAGAGTGAAAAAAGTGCCTTACTATAGCAAAGCTGCCATCGTGCGACATCTGGCTTTATGCCTCAGTGTCAGCAGGCAAGGGCACGGCCCGTCACATTGACGGGCGGGCCGTGGTAATAAAGGAGCTGATCTGCGCTTCAGTGCTCAGACGCTGCTGCAGCGCCGCGGCCTGAGCCCGGCTGCTGAAACCGCCAAGCTGCACGCGGTAGACGTTGCCATTGGCTTCCACCGCGCCGGGTACACCAAAGCGCTGGCCAAGGCTGTCCGCCATCTGCCGGGCGCGTGCGGCATCATTCAGGGCGCCAACCTGTACCACAAAACCGCTGCCGGCATGGGCGCTGGCGTTATGGCTGGCCAGAGCCGGACTCGCTGCCGCTGCCGGTGCGGCAGGGCTGGCGGCAACCGCTGTGGCCGGCGCGCTGCCTTCCAGTACGCCGCTGGCTAACGGCTGCGGTGCGCCGAGAAAGCCGCTGCTCTGCACCGGTGCGCCGATGTTGCCGTTGCTCTGCAGTGAACTGTTATCCACCGCGCGAACGTCCTGTGCGGCAGGCGCTGGCGCGCTGCTGGCGCCGGTCATCACCATGCCGCCGCTCAGGTCAGGCCGCGCCGGCAGCGCATAGCTCTGTTTGGCCACGGTGGTGCCGATGGTGCCCGGGCCGGACACCGAACCGTCCGGCGCTACTTTGATGTAATCCACCCGTACGCGGGTGTTATTGGAAATATTCAGGCGATCGCCCGCGGCGCGCGACAGGTCGATAATCCGGCCCGGCGTATAAGGGCCGCGATCGTTGACGCGCACCACAATCTGCCGGCCATTGGCCAGGTTGGTGACGCGCACGTAGCTCGGCAGTGGCAGGGTAGGGTGTGCGGCGCTTAACGCGTCCGGATCGTAGGTTTCACCCAGCGCGGTGCGGTTGCCCTGCGCCTCTTCACCGTACCAGGTTGCCAGACCAACTTCGCTGTAGTTGGACGGATCTTTAATCACCCGGTAGGTTTTGCCGTTGACGCTGTAGTCCTGGCTGGTAGAGGGATTGATCGGCTCATAGCGCGGCTCCACGCCGGGAATCTCCACCACCGGACCATTGTAGGCCGGCTGCGGCGGGGCCGTGTTCGTCTGCTGTTCCGGTGTGGAACAGGCAGCCAGTACCAGTGATGCCAGAGCAACCCCAAGCCAGTCCTTACGCATGTGCAGCCTCTTAAACGCTTTTAGATAACATTTTTCGATGAGTATGGATCGACATCACGATGCCAAATCCGGCCATTAATACAATCAGCGCCGATCCGCCGTAGCTCACCAGCGGCAGCGGCACGCCAACCACCGGTAAGATACCACTAACCATGCCAATGTTAACGAAAACATACACAAACAGAATCAGCATCAGGCCGCCGGACATCACGCGACCAAAGGTGGTTTGCGCGCGTGCGGCAATCACCAGCCCGCGCATGATCAGCAGCAGATAAAGTACCAGCAGCAGCAGGACGCCCACCAGGCCGAGCTCTTCCGCCAGCACCGCGAAGATAAAGTCGGTGTGACGTTCGGGCAGAAACTCCAGCTGCGACTGGGTGCCATGCAGCCAGCCTTTGCCGCGCAGTCCGCCGGAGCCGATAGCAATCTTGGACTGAATAATGTGGTAACCGGCACCGAGCGGATCGCTCTCGGGATCGAGCAGCATCATCACGCGGTCGCGCTGATAATCGTGCATCAGGAAGAACCACAGAATCGGGATGAACGCCGCCACCAGCAGCACGGCCACGCCAATCAGCTTCCAGCTCATGCCCGAGAGAAACAGCACGAACAGGCCGGAGGCAGCGATCAGAATGGAGGTACCGAGGTCCGGCTGCGCCGCCACCAGCAGCGTCGGCATGAAAATCAGCACCAGCGCGATGCCGGTGTTTTTCAGCGTCGGCGGGCAGACATCGCGGTTGATGAAGCGTGCCACCATCAGCGGCACGGCGATTTTAGCGATTTCCGACGGCTGGAAGCGCACAAAACCAAGATCCAGCCAGCGCTGTGCCCCTTTACTGATGTGGCCGAAGGCATCGACCGCCACCAGCAAAATCACGCAGACAATGTAGAGGTAGGGCGCCCAGCTTTCATACACGCGCGGCGGCACCTGCGCCATCACCAGCATGATGATGGTGCCCATGGCAATCTGCCCGAGCTTGCGCTCCATCATGCCCGGATCCTGGCCGCTGGCGCTCCAGATAACAATGGCGCTGTAGGCCAGCAGGCTGATGATGATCAGCATAAACAGCGGGTCGATATGGATACGCGTCCAGATCGTTCTTTTCTGGGGACTATCGTTCATCGACATCGTTATTCACCTTCGTAACCGGGCGGCATGGGTGCGGCTTCTGGCAGCACGGTATTGTTGTCGCCCAGCATTATGTGGTCGAGAATCTGGCGCATTACGGTGCCCACCGCCGGGCCGGCACCGCCGTTTTCCAGAATCATGGTGACGGCGACGCGCGGCTTGTCGTACGGCGCGAAGGCGGTCATCAGCTTATGGTCACGCAGTCGTTCGGCAATTTTATGCGCGTTGTAAGTCTCATTCTCTTTCAGGCCAAACACCTGTGCGGTACCGGATTTCGCCGCAATCTTGTACGGTGCATCGGCAAAGCTTTTATGCGCGGTGCCGTTGGCGCGGTTGGCCACGCCATACATGCCGTCTTTGGCGATCTCCCAGTAGCCGGAGTGAATGTCGCCAATCGGCGCATCCGGCGGCTGGCGATACGGCACCATGCTGTTGCCTTCACGGGTGGCGCGCAGCAGGTGTGGCACTTTAATCACGCCGTCGTTAATCAGGATCATCAGCGCTTTGTTCATCTGCACCGGCGTCGCCGTCCAGTAGCCCTGGCCGATACCGACCGGAATGGTATCGCCCTGATACCACGGCTTTTTAAAGCGTTTCATCTTCCATTCGCGCGTCGGCATGTTACCGGGGCTCTCCTGCGGCAGGTCGATACCGGTACGGTGGCCGTAGCCGAATTTTGTCATCCACTCCGACAGGCGGTCGATGCCCATGTCATAGGCCACCTGATAGAAGAAGGTATCCGCCGACTCTTCCAGCGATTTGGTGACGTTGAGGCGACCGTGGCCCCACTTTTTCCAGTCGCGGTAGCGTTTTTCTGAGCCCGGCAGCTGCCACCAGCCCGGATCGAACAGGCTGGTATTACGGTTGATCACGCCGGCGCTGAGCGCTGAGACCGCCACATAAGGTTTAACCGTGGAAGCTGGCGGATACGATGCCTGCAGCGCACGGTTATACAGCGGGCGGTTCTCATCGCCGAGCAGCGCCTTATAATCTTTACTCGAAATACCATCGACAAACAGATTCGGATCGTAACTGGGTGTGGAGACCAGCGCGAGAATCTCACCGGTGCGCGGATCGCTCACCACCACGGCGGCGCGGCTGCCGGTCAGCAGGGTTTCGATGTACTGCTGTAGCTTGAGATCGATGGTCAGCCAGATATCGCGTCCGGCCTGCGGTGACTGCTCATGCAACTGACGGATCACGCGACCGCGGTTGTTAACTTCCACCTCTTCGTAACCGGTTTTGCCGTGCAGCACATCTTCGTAATAGTTTTCGATGCCGAGCTTACCGATGTCGTGGGTGGCTGCGTAATTCGGCCATTTGCCTTCTTCATCAAGGCGCTTGACGTCACGATCGTTGATTTTCGAGACGTAACCCACCACGTGCGTCAGCGTCTGGCCGTAAGGATAGTAGCGGCGCTGGTAGCCTTTTACTTCCACGCCCGGGAAGCGGTACTGGTTCACTGCGAAGCGCGCGACCTGCACTTCATTCAGGCCGGTTTTGACCGGAATGGAGGTAAAGCGGCGCGAGCGCTTGCGCTCTTTTTCAAACGCATCGATGTCATCGTCGGTCAAATCCAGCACCGGCCGCAGATCCTGCAGCGTCTGCTTCAGGTCATCGACTTTTTCCGGCACCAGCTCGGCCTGGTAAATGGTGCGATTGAGCGCCAGCGGCACACCGTTGCGGTCATAGATGATGCCGCGGCTGGGGGCGACCGGCACCAGTTTGATGCGGTTTTCGTTTGAACGGGTGCTGTAGTCGTCGAAGCGCAGGATCTGCAGATGATACAGATTGACCACCAGCACGCTGGAGAGCAGCAGGATGCCGACAAAGGCCACCAGGGCGCGGCGGACAAACAGTTTCTGTTCGGCAGTGTAATCGCGAAAAGCGTTGCTCTGTAATTTCATCCGCTGCGTTTATTGTCTGGAGGTTGTCAGGCGTTTATTCACGGTGATAAGGGTGATTGGTGGTAATACTCCAGGCACGATACAGGCTTTCCGCCACCAGCACACGCACCAGCGGATGCGGCAGCGTTAACGCGGACAGCGACCAGCTCTGCTCGGCTGCCGCTTTACACGCCGGCGCCAGGCCTTCCGGCCCACCAATCAGCAGGCTGACATCACGCCCGTCCAGCTTCCAGCGCTCTAACTGCTGCGCCAGCTGCGGCGTTTCCCACGGCTGTCCGGGAATATCCAGCGTCACAATGCGGTTGCCTTTGCCCACCGCCGCCAGCATCGCTTCACCCTCTTTTTCCAGAATGCGTTTGATGTCGGCGTTTTTGCCGCGTTTACCGGCCGGCACTTCAGTCAGCTCAAACGGCATATCTTTGGGAAAGCGACGCAGGTACTCCATGAAACCGGTCTGAACCCAGTCGGGCATTTTGGTGCCGACGGCGACAAGCTGCAGTTTCAACGTTTAGCTCCAGAGCTTTTCCAGCTCGTACAGCTGGCGGCTCTCTTCCTGCATCACGTGCACGATCACTTCACCGAGATCGACCACAACCCAGTCAGCAGCCGCTTTGCCGTCGACGCCGAGCGGTTTCAGGCCAGCCGCGCGCGATTCCTGCATCACATGGTCAGCGATGGAGGAGACGTGACGGTTGGAGGTCCCGGTACAGATAATCATGCAATCGGTGATACTGGATTTGCCCTGCACATCAATCGCAACGATGTCCTGGCCTTTGAGATCATCAATCTTATCAATAACGAACTCTTGGAGTGCTTTGCCTTGCAAAAGGTTCCCCTTAAAAACAGGTGATTATGGGCAGGCTGAATGCCCCGGAAAACGCAGCCAAAAATGAAGCGGCGCAGTATAGCACGCGGCGATCAATCGCGATATAAGCCCGCGCGATCGATGTAGTCGATCACCGCCGCTGGCAGCAGATCGGCGCAGTCCAGGCCATGATGGCGGCGCTGGCGAATCTCAGTGGCAGAAATGTCGAACAGCGGCGTATCGGCCAGCCAGATGTGGCCTGCCGGTGCGCGATGCAACTGCTGCACTTCATGCGCGCGGTGCGCATCCAGCCACTGCTGCATCTCTGGCGTAGCCATCTGCGCGGCGTAGCCTGGACGCTGACAAACCAGCAGGTGACACAGCGACAGCAGTTCCTGCCAGCGATGCCATTTTCCTAACGTTAGCAGAGAATCCTGACCGATGATAAACCCCAGGGGCTGTTGTGCACCGCGCTCGGCGCGCAGGGTTTCCAGCGTGTCCACCGTCCATGACGGCGTGGTGCGCGTCAGCTCGCGCGTGTCGATATCAAACAGCGGACGATCGGCAATGGCGCAGCGCAGCATCGCCACGCGCTGTTGTGCGCTGGCTTCCGGCTGTGGCCGGTGCGGCGGCACGTTGTTTGGCAGCAGCGTCACTTTTTGCAGGCCAACCTGCTGCGCCAGCGCGGTGACCGGACGCAGATGCCCGAAATGAATGGGATCGAAGGTGCCGCCAAACAGCGCATAAAGGTCAGACATCAGTTAAACCCAGCGGAAAATCACGATGGCACAGCAGCAACGACAGCGTCTCCAGCTGCGGCCACA
Organism: Pantoea sp. SGAir0418; assembly: GCF_043529865.1. NCBI lineage: Bacteria > Pseudomonadati > Pseudomonadota > Gammaproteobacteria > Enterobacterales > Erwiniaceae > Pantoea > Pantoea sp. SGAir0418. The sequence continues at coordinate 2,856,233 of NZ_CP027911.1, read as the reverse complement.
GATTCTGACCGTAGTCCTGCTTCATGGTCAGTTCGAGTTGAGCCAGCAGATGCACCGCTTGCTGCAGCCGTTGCGCATCCAGTCGCTGCAGCGCTTCAGTGAACAGGGCACGGCGGTTCTGCCAGATACGCTGTTGATCCATCAGCGTGCGCAGCGGCTGCTTCGCCTGCTGGCGTTGCAGCTGCAGTAGCGTCAGCAGATCGCGCTGCAGCGTGCGCAGCAGAATCACCACTTCGCTGTCCTCTTTTTGCAGCTGACGCAAAATGTGCAGCGCGCGTTTGCTCTTGCCGGCCAGCAGCGCATCAACCCAGTGAAACGGCGTGAAATGCGCGGCATCGTTCACCGCTTCTTCCACGCGGGGCAGCGTCAGTTTGCCGTCCGGCCACAGCAGCGACAGCCGCTCCAGCGCCTGGGCCAGCGCCAGCAGATTACCTTCATAACAGTAGCAGAGCAGCTGAATTGCCGCGTCATCAATACTCAGCTGCAGGGCTTTCGCGCGGGCGGCCACCCAGCGCGGCAGCTGCGCCTGTTCCGGCGTCTGGCACGGCACCAGCACCGCACTGGCGCTGAGCGCTTTGAACCAGGCGCTGTTTTCCTGCGCTTTGGTCAGCTTCGCCATACGCAGCACCAGCATAATGTCGCTGTGCAGCAGCGCCGCCAGTTTCACCAGCTGTTCGGCGATGGCGGCGTTGGGGCCGTTTTCCGGCAGCTGCAGCGTCAGCGTCTGGCGCTGTGTGAACAGGCTCAGCGACTGACAGCTGGCGAAAATCGCCTCCCAGTCAGTCTGCGCATCAACGCTGACGGAAAAATGCTCGTCGAAGCCCTGCTGAGCGGCGGCAGCGCGGATGGCATCTGCGCTCTCCTGAATCAGCAGGGGTTCATTACCGGTGAGAAAATAACAGGCGCGCAGCCCCTCTCGAAGCTGCGCGCGCAGTTGTTCAGGATAGATCCTGATCATTGCAGACTGGTGGCTGACGAGGAGGGCACTTCCGGTGAGTCCGCGCCTGGCGCAATCACTTCAGGTTGCGGCAGCGTCTCTTTGTTGCTCTCCTGCGCGGCGTGTACCGTCAGCAGCTTACGTACCAGCTGCTCGGCGGCACGCTGACGCATCTCCTGCACGATCATATCCTGCTCGGCATCCTTCGCCAGCGCGGCGTTCGGGTTGTCGAAGAACGAACGGTACACCGTGGTGCTGATCGGATAAATGCCTTTACCCGGCAGCAACACCTGCGCGCTGACGGTCATCACCAGCGAGTATTCGGCGGTGGTGCCGCTGATGAATACCGACGCGGTATCGCGTCCCTGGCTCTCCGCGCCGAGACGCAGCGTCGGGTATTGCGCACTGGCCGCTTTGCTGTCTTCAACGATTTTGACATCGTTGATGCGCAGCTGCTGACGCACGGTGCGCGCCAGCGGGCCATACGGATCGCCGCTCTGGACGATCAGCGTTTTCATTTCCGGTGGCACCTGCGTGGTGCCGCGCGGATGAAAACCACAGCCGGCAGTGACCAGCACTGCCAGCAGGACAAACAGCCTGATAACGAGTTGTCGCACAGTTCCTCCTGAACTTAACCTACGACCAGGTTAAGCAGTTTGCCAGGGACATAAATCACTTTACGAAGGGTGACGCCATCCAGATATTTCGCCACCAGATGCTCCTGTGCCGCACGCGCCTGCACCTGCTCCTGCGTCGCATCCGGCGCCACGGTAATTTTACCACGCACTTTACCGTTGACCTGCACCACCACCAGCAGCGAATCCTCTACCATTGCTGCTTCATCGGCAACCGGCCAGCTGGCGTCGTCGATGCTGCCTTCGCCACCCAGTGCCTGCCACAGCACGTAGCTGGCGTGCGGGGTGAAGGGATAGAGCAGGCGCGTTACGGCGACCAGCGCTTCCTGCATCAGGGCGCGATCCTGTTCGCTCTCCTGCGGCGCGCGCAGCAGTTTGTTCATCAGCTCCATGATCGCCGCAATCGCGGTGTTGAAGGTCTGACGACGGCCGATGTCATCCGCCACTTTGGCGATGGTTTTGTGCAGATCGCGACGCAGCGCTTTCTGCTCATCGTTGAGCGCGTTGACATCCAGCGCCACGGTCGCGCCTTTAGCCACGTGATCGTACGCCAGCTTCCATACGCGTTTCAGGAAGCGGTTAGCGCCTTCCACGCCTGACTCCTGCCACTCCAGCGTCATTTCCGCCGGGGAGGCAAACATCATGAACAGGCGCACGGTATCTGCGCCGTAGCGCTCAACCATCAGCTGCGGGTCGATGCCGTTGTTTTTGGACTTCGACATTTTGCTCATGCCCGCGTAGATCACTTCGCGGCCCTGATTGTCGATGGCTTTGGTGATGCGGCCTTTTTCGTCGCGCTCGACGTTAACGTCAACCGGAGAAACCCAGTTGCGCTCGCCGTTGGCGCCGACGTAGTAGAAGGCGTCAGCCAGTACCATGCCCTGACACAGCAGACGTTTGGCCGGCTCGTCAGAGTTGACCAGGCCCGCGTCGCGCAGCAGCTTGTGGTAGAAGCGGAAATACATCAGGTGCATGATGGCGTGTTCGATACCGCCCACATACTGATCGACCGGCAGCCAGTAGTTCGCTGCCGCCGGATCCAGCATGCCTTCGTTGTAGTTCGCACAGGTGTAACGCGCGTAGTACCACGATGATTCCATAAAGGTGTCGAAGGTGTCGGTTTCACGCAGCGCCGGCTGACCGTTGACGGTGGTTTTCGCCCACTCCGGATCGGCTTTGATTGGGCTGGTGATACCGTCCATGACCACGTCTTCCGGCAGAATTACCGGCAGCTGATCTTCTGGCGTTGGCATTACGGTGCCATCTTCCAGCGTCACCATCGGAATTGGCGCACCCCAGTAGCGCTGGCGTGACACACCCCAGTCGCGCAGGCGATAGTTTACTTTACGCACGCCGACGCCTTTGGCCGCCAGCGCATCGGCGATGGCATTGAAGCCGGCGTCGTGGTCCAGACCGTCAAACTCGCCGGAGTTGAACAGCGTGCCTTTTTCGGTCATCGCTGCGGCGCTGATATCCGGCGCGGTACCGTCGAGGTTGAGTACCACCGGCTTGATGTTGAGATCATATTTGGTGGCGAATTCCCAGTCGCGCTGGTCATGACCCGGTACGGCCATCACGGCACCGGTGCCGTACTCCATCAGCACGAAGTTAGCGACCCAGACCGGAATCTCCTCGCCCGTCAGCGGATGGATAGCGTGCAGGCCGGTGGCCATGCCTTTCTTCTCCATCGTGGCCATGTCCGCTTCGGCGACTTTGGTGTTGCTGCATTCAGCAATGAAGTCAGCCAGCGCCGGGTTGTTGACGGCAGCCTGGCGTGCCAGAGGATGACCGGCTGCCACGGCGACATAGGTTGCCCCCATGAAGGTGTCCGGACGGGTGGTGTAAACCGTGACTTTTTCCGCGCTGTTGGCCACGTCAAAGGTGATCTCGACACCTTCAGAACGGCCAATCCAGTTGCGCTGCATGGTCTTGACCTGCTCCGGCCAGTCTTCCAGCTTATCGAGGTCGTTGAGCAGCTCTTCGGCGTAATCGGTGATTTTCACGAACCACTGCGGGATCTCTTTGCGTTCGACTTTGGTGTCGCAGCGCCAGCAGCAGCCATCGATCACCTGTTCGTTCGCCAGTACGGTCTGGTCGTTCGGGCACCAGTTGACCGCGGAGGTTTTTTTGTAGACCAGACCTTTTTCGTACAGTTTGGTGAAGAACCACTGTTCCCAACGGTAATACTCAGGCTGACAGGTCGCCAGTTCGCGACTCCAGTCATAGCCGAAGCCCAGCAGTTTCAGCTGGTTTTTCATGTATTCGATGTTGTCGTAGGTCCAGGGCGCTGGCGCAGTGTTGTTTTTCACCGCCGCCCCTTCGGCGGGCAGGCCAAAGGCATCCCAGCCAATCGGCTGCAGGACGTTTTTGCCCAGCATGCGCTGGTAGCGCGCAATTACATCGCCAATGGTGTAGTTACGCACGTGGCCCATGTGCAGGCGGCCAGAAGGATAGGGCAGCATAGACAGGCAGTAGTATTTCTCTTTGCCTTCCTGCTCGGTCACTTTGAAGGTTTCGTTTTCGTCCCAGTGCTGCTGGACGCGGGATTCTATCTCTTCCGGGCGGTATTGCTCTTGCATGGCTGCCTGTGGTCCTTGTGAAATCGTTTTTTAAACACTTTTGATCCGCATAGCATACCCATAAGGCCGCCCCTCAACAACAATTGACGCCCTCCGGCGGCGTGATTTGTGCGGAATGCGCCAGCGCTTTCACCCTTTTGCGATTTCCTCTGCGCTAAGCGCAGCAAATATGGCAAAGCAGCTAAACTTAACTCAGCATCCGCAGCGGAAAGGAGAACAAAATGAATAATGTGGCGCAGGAGTATCGTGCAACGGTAGCAGCATTAACCCAGCGGCTGGAGCGTGGCGAGCGTGATGTCGACGCACTGGTCGCCGAGGCGCGTAGTGCGCTGCTGCAGAAACAGACGCTGACCACCGCCGAAGTCGACGAGGTCATGCGCGCGGTGCGGCGCGATTTGCACGAGTTCGCGCTCAGCTATCAGGAATCCAGCGAAGCGCTCGGCGATTCAGTGTTTCTGCGGGTGATTCGTGAAAGCCTGTGGAAAGAGCTGGCCGATATCACCGATAAGAGCCAGCTGGAGTGGCGTGAAGTGTTTCATGATCTGCGGCATCACGGCGTGTATCAGAGCGGCGAAGTGGTGGGGCTGGGTAACCTGGTGTGTGAAAAGTGCGGCTTTACCCGGGCGATTTACACCCCGGAGAGCCTGACGCGCTGCCCGGAATGCGGCCACGATCAGTTCCAGCGTCAGCCGTTTGAGCCCTGAATTATCACCGTGCTATGAAGCAAAAAAAGTATTGCTGCTGAAGGCGTGCGGACTGTCAGAAGGGAACCTGAACACGCCCGGATCGGCAAAACCCGCATCCCTGCGTGCCTCGACACGCGGCATCCCTGCCGCGTGACGTCCGGCTTAGTTCAGGATCCCTTCTGCCGTAAAAAACAGGTGCGGCGGTATGCGCGCATTTAGTTACCGCGATGATGAAGCTTAATGGTGCGCATCACAGCAGCAATATATCGATTTTGGTGAAGGGCAGGAGGGGCAAGATAAGCCCTGACGCTGGCGGTCCGTGGACCGCCAGAATGGTGAGTATCAGTGCAGGATCTTCGCGAGGAAGTCTTTGGCGCGGTCGGACTGCGGATTGCTGAAGAAGTCATCCTTGTTGGTATCTTCAACGATCTTCCCTTCGTCCATAAAGATGACACGATTCGCCACTTTGCGTGCAAAGCCCATCTCGTGCGTCACCACCATCATCGTCATGCCTTCGTTGGCTAATTCCACCATGACGTCCAGCACTTCGTTGATCATCTCCGGATCCAGTGCGGAAGTCGGTTCATCGAACAGCATGGCGATAGGATCCATGCACAGCGCACGGGCGATGGCGACGCGCTGCTGCTGACCGCCAGACAGCTGACCAGGGAATTTCTCCGCATGCGCCGCCAGACCCACGCGCTTCAGCAGGGCAAGGCCCTTGTCGCGCGCGGCAGTTTTGTCGCGCTTCAGCACTTTCACCTGCGCCAGCACCAGGTTATCAATGATGCTGAGATGCGGGAACAGTTCGAAGTGCTGGAACACCATGCCCACTTTGCTGCGCAGTTGGGCGAGATTGGTTTTTTTGTTGTTCACCTCGGTACCGTTCACCTGAATGCTGCCCTGCTGCACAGGCTCCAGCCCGTTCACCGTTTTAATCAGCGTCGATTTACCCGAGCCGGACGGTCCGCAGACCACCACTACCTCACCTTTCTTCACTTCGGTGGAGCAGTCGGTCAGCACCTGAAAGTGCCCATACCACTTAGAAACATTTTTCAGGCTAATCATTTAAACCGTCCTTTTTCTTTTCAGATAACTTACCAACAGCGAAGCGCTCAGGCTGATCACAAAGTAGACCAGACCGGCAAACAGAACCATTTCTACCTGGGTACCGTCACGTTCACCGATGGTGGACGCGGTGCGGAAGAAGTCCGCCAGGCTTAACACATACACCAGCGAGGTGTCCTGGAACAGCACGATGCCCTGCGTCAGCAGCAGCGGCACCATGGCGCGGAACGCCTGCGGCAGGATGATCAGCTTCATCGACTGCCACTGCGTCATACCCAGCGCCAGCGCCGCGTTGGACTGACCGCGCGAGATGCTCTGGATACCGGCGCGGATAATCTCCGAATAGTAAGCGGCTTCAAACAGCGCAAACGCCACCATGGCGGAGATCAGGCGGATATCGGTTTTTGGCGACAGCCCAAGCACCTGCTGCAGGAAGCTGGGAACCACCAGATAGAACCACAGCAGCACCATCACCAGCGGTACCGAGCGGAACAGGTTCACGTACAGTTTGGCGAACCAGCGGATCGGGGCGAACGCGGACAAACGCATCACCGCCAGAATGGTGCCCCAGATAATGCCAAACACCACCGCCACCGCCGTGATTTTCAGCGTAATGATCATGCCGTTCAGCAGATAGGGCAGGCTGGGCGGAATCGAACTCCAGTCAAAATCGTACATTATTTGCCTCCCAGGTTGCCGGGCAGGCGGATTTTGCGTTCTACCAGACTCATAATCAGCATGATCACCAGGTTAATACCGACGTAGGCCAGGGTGATAGCGGTGAAAGATTCATAGGCATGCGCCGAGTAATCCAGCAGCTTGCCCGCCTGCGCCGCCAGGTCGACCAGACCGATGGTAGAGGCGATGGCGGAGTTCTTCACCAGGTTAAGCATTTCCGAGGTCATCGGCGGCACAATCACGCGGTAGGCGTTAGGCAGCAGCACGTAGCGGTAGGTCTGCGGCAGCGTCAGGCCCATCGCCAGACCGGCGTTTTTCTGGCCGCGCGGCAGCGACTGAATCGCGGCGCGCACCTGCTCACACACGCGTGCGGCGGTGAACAGACCGAGACAGATGGTTGAAGAGAGGAAAAACTGGATGTTCGGGTCCAGTTCAGCCTTAAACCACATGCCGAGCTTCTCCCCGACCAGTTCTGGCGCCACCAGATACCAGAAGAAGAACTGCACGATCAGCGGGATATTACGAAAAAGCTCCACGTAGCAGGTGCCAATGGTGGACAACCAGCGATTAGGCACGGTACGCAGAATGCCAAAGAAGGAACCTACCAGGAAGGCGATAATCCAGGCGCAGCAGGAGACCGCGACGGTCACCTGAAATCCGGACCACAGCCAGCCGAGGTAAGTCGTATTGCCGAACGGAGCCTGCTGTAAAAAGATGCCCCAGTTCCAATCGATACCCATAACGAGCTCCGGTAAAAAAAGGGTAGCGAGGCTACCCATAAGATTGTTGAGCGGTGTCTTGTGTCCTGCTTCAGGGGAACGGCCTGTTACAGTCTGTCTGTCCGCACCGCGTGTTCAGCAATCGAGAGGGCAGCAGTGCCGCCCTTGTTTTCATTGTTAATTCAGAGTGCTTTGTCGTTCGGTGCTTTAAACAGCGCCTGCATGTCAGAAGACAGCTCGAAGTTCAGGTTCAGGTTCTTCGGCGGAATTGGCTGTTTGAACCAGGTATCGAACCATTTGGTGGCTTCACCCGATGTCTGCGCTTTGGCGATGGTGTCATCCATCAGCTGTTTAAACGGCGCATCGTCTTTACGCAGCATGCAGCCGTAGGCTTCTTTGGACTGCGGCGTGCCAGTGATTTCCCAGTTATCCGGTTTCTTCGCCTTGGCACGTTCACCGGCCAGCAGCGCGTCATCCATCATGAAGGCCACTGCGCGACCGGTTTCCAGCGTGCGGAACGAGTCACCGTGATCTTTCGCGCTGATGATGCGCATATCCATTTTCTTCTCGTCATTCAGCTTGCGCAGCAGAATCTCAGAGGTGGTGCCCGAGGTGACGACCACGGTTTTGCCTTTCAGATCGGCGAAATCTTTAATGTCGCCACCTTTTTTCACCAGTAGACGCGTACCGATGATGAAGATGGTGTCAGAGAACGCCGCCTGCTGCTGACGTTCTACGTTATTGGTGGTCGAGCCACACTCGAAATCGTAGGTGCCGTTCTGCAGCAGCGGAATACGGTTTTGTGAGGTGATCGGCAGCATTTTGACCTGCAGATCCGGCTTATTCAGTTTCGCTTTGATGGCGGCAACAATGGCGTTGGAGTAGTCCTGCGAATAGCCCACCACTTTCTGCTGGTTGTCGTAGTAAGAAAAGGGAACGGATGACTCACGGTGCCCCACGACAATCACGCCACTATCATTGATTTTTTTCAGGGTGCCGGTGAGATCTTCCGCCTGGGCCGCGCCCGCTGCTGCGCCCAACAGCAGAAGCGATAATGCCACTTTGCGAATCTGCATGTTCCTACTCCTTCGTGTGAATGTTGCGCAGAACATAAACTGCGCAGATTGTGATGTTGTGTGTATTTCCTGCTGCTTTTTTAATTATCCCTTAGCGCAACTGCGCGCAGGATAGTGATTAACATAGCGAATTGTTAACGTAATGAAACAAAAAAGTTTGTTTTTTGCGAGCCGCTCCGCACCAATAAGAGGCAAAAAACAGCCTCTGCGCCAATTAAGTGCGCTTCGGTGCCAGATAATGGTGCGCAAACAGGGCATTACGCTGACAAATCACGGATGTTGCTAAAACCACTGAAATAATTAGCAATGATCGTGCCAGTACGCGGAGAGCGGGTAAAAAGGCAGCAGAAAGTGGCGGTGACTGAGGATAAAGGGAGCGGAAAACTGCGCAGAAAAAAGGCGAAGCCTGCGCTTCGCCTGGTGAGAGAAGGCGGGATATCAGGCGCGGCGGCGTAAAATCGCCAGCACGATGCCGGCCAGCGTCAGCAGCCATACCGGCCAGATACCGACGCGTGCATACGGCGTTTCCCCGCTGGCAGGCGTGACTGTTGCGCTCAGCACTTCGCGGGTGAACTGCGGGATGATGTTCTCCACGTCTCCCTGCGCATTCACCACTGCGGTAACACCGTTGTTCGTTGAGCGCAGCAGCGGGCGACCCAGCTCCAGCGCACGCATGCGTGCCATCTGGAAATGCTGCCACGGACCAATCGAATGACCGAACCAGGCATCGTTCGATACCGTCAGCAGGAAGTTGGTGTCCGGACGGAAGTTGGCGCGCACCTGTTCGCCCAGCACGATCTCATAGCAAATGGCGCTGGTGAGGTTGTAACCCGCCACTTTCAGCTGCGGCTGCAGGTAGGCGCCTCGGCTGAACGAGGACATCGGCAGGTCGAAGAACGGAGCCAGCGGACGCAGCAGACCTTCCAGCGGCACAAACTCGCCAAACGGCACCAGATGGTTTTTCTGGTAGCGGTTGCGGCTCTGATAGCTGTAAGGCTGCGCGCCGCCCAGCACAATTACCGAGTTGTAATCGTGATAGCGGTTATCGCTCTCCACGCGCGAATCAACAATGCCGGTGATCAGCGTGCTGCCGCGCGCGCGCAGTTCGTCATCCAGCGCATGCAGAAACGGCTGCTGATTACTCTCCAGATCGGTAATTGCCGACTCCGGCCAGATGATGATTGGCGCTTTGCCGATAAACGGCTTGCTGTATGCGGTATAGACGCGCAGCGTGGTCAGCAGCTGCTGCGGATCCCACTTCATCGACTGCGGAATATTGCCCTGCACCATCGCCACATTGACGCTGCGCTGCGGCAGCGGCTGATACCACTGCAGCATCCGCAGTGGCCACGGCAGCAGCAGCAGCGCGACGGCGATAATCAGGTTTTTCACGCTGCGGTGGTAGCAGGCCGAGGCCAGCAGGCCGGCAATCACCATCAGCAGGAAGGTGATGGTTTCCACGCCAGCCAGTGGTGCCAGGCCTTTCAGCGGCCCATCGATCTGGCTGTAGCCAAACTGCAGCCACGGAAAGCCGGTCAGCACCCAGCCGCGCAGAAACTCGGTGACCTGCCACAGCGCCGGTGCCGCCAGCGCCATGCGCCACAGCGTGGCCCGTGGCCAGAAGCGGTTCAGCAGCAGGGCAAACAGCAGCGGGTAGAGCGCCAGATAGGCGGCCAGCAGCACCACCAGGAACACATTGACCGGGCCGGGCATGCCGCCAAACGTCGCAATGCTGACGTACACCCAGTTGATGCCGCTGCCGAACAGGCCAAAGCCCCAGGCAAAACCGATGCCTGCCGCCTGCGCGCTGCGGCGATCCAGCAACAGCAGCTGCAAACCGGCCAGAGAGAGCAGGGCGGCGGGCCAGAAATCATACGGGGAAAAGGAAAGGGTGCCCGCGGCACCCAGAATTAACGCCAGCAGCAGGCGAACCCGCTGCTGCGAGTAGAGAGAGGCTAATGCCATAAAATTATTCGTCTTCCAGTTGCGGTTGCGGAGAGTCTTCCGGAATTTTCACATGCACCTGGATGATACGGCGGCTGTCAGCCATCGCAACTTTGAATTGGTAACCCTCAATGTCGATGCTTTCACCGCGCGCCGGCAGATGGCCGAATCCCTGCATCACCAGACCGCCAATGGTATCGACTTCGTCATCGCTGAAATCGCTACCAAATACCTCATTGAAATCCTCAATCGGCGTCAGCGCACGCACCGTATAGGTGTGGCGATTGAGCTGGCGGATATCGCGATCTTCTTCGTCGTCATATTCGTCTTCAATTTCGCCGACGATCAGCTCCAGGATATCTTCGATGGTCACCAGTCCGGAGACACCACCGAACTCATCAATGACGATCGCCATATGATAGCGCTGCGAGCGGAACTCTTTGAGCATGCGATCGACGCGCTTGCTCTCAGGCACCACCACGACCGGGCGCAGCACTTTTTCCATGCTGAATGGCTCGGCGCTGCTGCTCATAAACGGCAGCAGATCTTTCGCCATCAGAATGCCTTCAACATGGTCTTTATCTTCGCTGATTACCGGGAAGCGCGAGTGGGCAGATTCAATAATCACTGCCAGGCACTCTTCAAGGCTCTGGTTGCGCTTCAGGGTAATCATCTGCGAGCGCGGGATCATAATGTCGCGCACGCGCTGTTCGGCAATATCCAGCACCCCTTCCAGCATGTCGCGGGTGTCCTGGTCGATCAGCTCTTTTTGCTCAGAATCGCGGATCAGCCCCAGCAGTTCGTCACGGTTTTTGGGTTCGCCGTGGAAAAGCTGATTGATTAACAGGGAGAAAAAACCCTTTTTACTACTGGGTGCGTCGTTGTTTTGAGAATGGTCGTCGCTCATGGCGTTTTTATTTAGTTCTCTCGAATGAGGGAAAGGAACTGCCGGCATCCTCGCCAGCAGCGCAATGTCCTGAACCGGCGGTTCAGGCGTCTTCTTTTTCCGAAATGTACGGATCGGGATAGCCAAGAGCAAGCATTATCTCGGTCTCGAGCGCTTCCATCTCTTCAGCTTCCTCGTCTTCAATATGGTCATAACCCAGCAGATGCAGCGTGCCGTGAACCACCATGTGTGCCCAGTGCGCTTCAGGGCTTTTGCCCTGCTCGGCCGCTTCCTGCTCAACAACCTGACGACAAATAATCAGGTCGCCCAGCAGCGGCAGCTCAATGCCCGGCGGAGCTTCAAACGGGAACGACAGCACGTTAGTCGGCTTATCTTTGCCGCGATAAGTCAGATTAAGCTCATGACTCTCCGCTTCATCGACCAGCCGTATCGTGACTTCGCTCTCAGGCTGAAACGGCGTGACCGCCGCCTCCAGCCAGCGCTGAAACGCCGCTTCTGCGGGCAGGCCGTTTTCATCGGCACACGCTAACTGCAAATCTAAAATCACCGTGCTCATGAAGGCTCCTGCGGCGTCGGCTGGCTGGCAGGTTGTGCCGCCTGTGCTTCACGCTTACGCTCTTCCGCCAGTTTATCACGGCGTTTCTGGTCCGCTTCTTCCCAGGCTTCATAAGCATTAACAATGCGTGCGACCACCGGATGACGCACCACGTCTTCGCTGTGGAAAAAGTTGAAGCTGATCTCTTCCACATTGGCCAGCACTTCGATGGCGTGGCGCAGACCGGATTTGGTGCTGCGCGGCAGGTCAATCTGCGTCACGTCACCGGTAATCACCGCTTTGGAGTTGAAGCCGATACGCGTCAGGAACATCTTCATCTGTTCGATGGTGGTGTTCTGGCTCTCATCGAGAATCACGAATGCGTCGTTCAGCGTACGGCCGCGCATGTAGGCCAGCGGCGCGACTTCAATCACGTTGCGCTCCATCAGCTTCTCGACGCGCTCGAAGCCCAGCATTTCAAACAGGGCGTCATACAGCGGACGCAGGTAAGGATCGACTTTCTGACTGAGATCGCCGGGCAGGAAGCCGAGCTTTTCGCCGGCTTCGACCGCCGGACGCGTCAGCAGAATACGGCGAATCTCCTGCCGCTCCAGCGCATCCACCGCGGCGGCGACCGCCAGATAGGTTTTCCCGGTCCCGGCCGGCCCAATGCCGAAGGTGATGTCGTGATCGAGAATATTGGCGATGTACTGCGCCTGGTTTGGCGTACGCGGTTTAATCACGCCGCGCTTGGTCTTGATGTTTACCGCTTTACCGTACTCCGGCACGCTATCGGCCGTCTGTTCCAGCACGCGACTCTCTTTGATCGCCAGATGGATCTGATCCGGTTCAATGTCCGGGATCTGGCCGCGCACCGGCGCGGTATCAACGTACAGCGAACGCAGAATATTGGCGGCCGCCTCGACACTCAGCGCGCGGCCGACCAGCTTAAACAGGTTGTCGCGGCGATTAATCTCAATGCCCAGACGGCGCTCCAGCTGTTTAACGTTGTCATCAAACGGACCGCACAGGCTCATCAGTCGACGATTGTCTGCCGGTTCAAGGGCGATTTCACGAGTTTCGATATTCAAATGAATCCTTTGGGTCACTCAGGGCCAGTTGAAAGAAATAGCAGATACCGCACGCCAGGCGTCAGCATCTTTACGGAATTATTTATGGGGTCGCGCCCGGGCGCAAGCTTCAGGGGAGATATTTGGGCGGCAGCTGCGGAAAGCAAGGGCTGCGGGATGAAACAGGCGACAGCGCGTTGTGCGCTGTCGCTCAGTAATCGCGGTCTCAAGGTTGATACAGGCCCACGCCGATCTCATCCTCTTTACGCGTACGCGCAATCACCGATGCCGGACTCTCCGCGACGCGCAGGCCCATCTCCTCTTCGGTGCGAACCACTACGCCACGCAGCGAATTGGTATAAACATCGACGATTTCAACATCAACAAATTTACCGATCATGCGCACGTCGCCTTCAAAGTTGACCACGCGGTTGTTTTCGGTACGGCCGGTCAGCTCCATCACATTCTTACGTGAGGTGCCTTCCACCAGAATACGCTGAACGGTACCAAGCATGCGGCGGCTCCATGCCATCGCCTGCTGATTGATGCGATCCTGCAAAATGTACAAACGCTGCTTCTTCTCCTCTTCCGGCACGTCGTCCGGCAGATCGGCCGCTGGCGTACCCGGACGCGCCGAATAGATAAAGCTGAAGCTGGTGTCGAAATTAACTTCGCCGATCAGCTTCATGGTCTGCTCGAAATCCTGCTGGGTTTCGCCCGGGAAGCCAATGATGAAATCTGAACTGATCTGGATATCCGGGCGCGCGGCCACCAGCTTGCGGATAATCGCTTTGTACTCCAGCGCAGTGTGCGCTCGCTTCATCAGCGTCAGAATACGATCGGCACCGCTCTGCACTGGCAGGTGCAGGAAGCTCACCAGCTCCGGCGTATCACGATAAACGTCAATGATGTCGTCGGTGAACTCAATCGGATGGCTGGTGGTGAAACGAATCCGGTCAATCCCGTCAATCGCGGCCACCAGACGCAGCAGCTCGGCAAAGGTACAAATCTGGTCGTCAAAGGTCGCGCCGCGATAAGCGTTGACGTTCTGCCCCAGCAGATTCACTTCACGCACGCCCTGCGCTGCGAGCTGGGCAACTTCCAGCAGGATGTCATCGCAGGGACGGCTCACTTCCTCGCCGCGCGTATAAGGCACCACGCAGAAAGTGCAATATTTATTGCAGCCTTCCATGATCGAGACAAAAGCCGTCGGACCTTCAGCGCGCGGCTCCGGCAGGCGATCAAACTTTTCGATTTCCGGGAACGAGACGTCAACAATCGGACTCTTGCTGCCGCGCACCTGATTAATCATCTCCGGCAGACGATGCAGCGTCTGCGGGCCAAAAACGATGTCCACGCACTGCGCGCGCTGGCGAATTTTATCGCCCTCCTGCGAAGCCACACAGCCGCCCACGCCAATAATCAGCTCAGGATTCTTCGCCTTCAGCTTCTTCCAGCGTCCCAGCAAGTGAAACACTTTTTCCTGCGCCTTCTCACGGATGGAGCAGGTATTCAGCAGCAGAACGTCTGCGTCTTCGGCTTCCTCCGTCAGGGTATAGCCGTGCGTGCTGTTCAGTAGGTCAGCCATCTTCGATGAATCATATTCGTTCATCTGACAGCCCCAGGTTTTGATATGCAGTTTTTTGGTCATTGAACTAGCCATTGATTCTGAGCAGAGAAGTGCAGGGCGCGTATTGTAATGCTTTGGCGCGGGTGTGACCAGCATGCCCGTCATACTTCGCACGCCAGGTGCGTTGGCTGCGCGCGGCTCCCCCGGTCACTTACTGATGTAAGCTCCCGGGATGATCCTTGCTTGCCGCCTTCCCGGCATACGAATTATTTAGGGCATGATGCCCGGTTATATTTCACACGCCAGGTGCGTTGGCTGCGCGCGGCTCTCCCGGTCACTTACTGATGTAAGCTCCCGGGATGATCCTTGCTTGCCGCTTTCCCGGCGCACGAATTATTTTGGGCATGATGCCCGGTTATATTTCACGCGACAGGTGCGTTAAACATGCACGGCTGAAGCACAAGATTAGCAGGGCTTTTCTGCTGGTGCGGTAAATTTCCGGTACACTTTGCCACATAGAGTGCTGCCGCAAGGCGTCACGGCAATCAGAAGGATAAGAGTCGATGCAGGATTCACAGTTTGATGTGGTGGTAGTGGGCGGCGGCATGGTCGGTGCCGCGCTGGCCTGTGGTCTGGCGCAGCAGCAGTTTCGCGTGGCGGTGATTGAACGTGCCGAGCCGGCCGCGTTTGACGCCAGCCTGGCGCCGGATATACGCATCTCCGCCATTGGTGCGTCATCGGTGGCGCTGCTGCGCCAGCTCAATGTCTGGCCGCGTGTCCAGGCGATGCGCAGCGCGCCCTACCGCAAGCTGGAAACCTGGGAGTGGCAAAGCGCGCACGTCACCTTTGACGCGGCTGCACTGGGCATTCCCGAGCTGGGCTATATGGTGGAAAACAGCGTGCTGCAGCGCGCGCTGTGGGAGCAGATGCAGCAGGATGGCGTAACGCTACTGTGTCCGGCCTCACTGCAGGCGCTGCAAGCGCACAGCGGCGGCTGGCAGCTGCAGCTGGATGACGGGAGCACGCTGGATAGCCAGTTGGTGGTGGGGGCCGATGGTGCTAATTCGCGCGTGCGCCAGCTGGCGGGTATCGGCGTGCGCGGCTGGAACTATGCGCAATCCTGCATGCTAATCAGCGTTGAGTGTGAACACGAGGCCGGCGATGCCACCTGGCAGCAATTTACGCCGGATGGACCGCGCGCGTTTCTGCCGCTGTTCGAACGCCACGCTTCGCTGGTGTGGTACGACGCGCCGGCGCGGATCCGTCAGCTGCAAAATCTGCCGCTCAGCCAGCTGGCCAAAGAAATACAGGCCAACTTCCCGGCGCGCGTCGGCCGCTTCCAGGTGAAGAACGCGGCGTCGTTCCCGCTGGTGCGCCGCCATGCCACGCGCTACGTGCTGCCGGGCCTGGCGCTGGTCGGTGATGCTGCACACACCATCAATCCGCTGGCCGGGCAGGGGGTTAATCTCGGCTACCGCGATGTGGATGCGCTGATTGATACGCTGGTGGACGCGCGCAGCCAGGCGCAGCGCTGGTCATCGCTGCCGGTTCTGCAGCGTTATCACCGTCAGCGCTACAAAGATAATTTGCTGATGCAGGGCGGTATGGATCTGTTCTACTTCGCCTTTAGCAACGCGCTGCCGCCGCTGCGTGTGGTGCGTAACCTTGGACTGATTGCGGCAGAGAATGCTGGCGTGCTCAAGCGTCAGGTGCTGCGTTACGCGCTGGGGTTGTAAACTCACCGGGCGCCGCAATCGTGGCGGCGCCATCTGTTGTATAAGGCGTGAAATTCAGGAACGACAAAAACAACAAAGCCCGCAAAAGCGGGCCTGTTGTGCAATTTGGCTGGGGTGCAGGGATTCGAACCCCGGAATGCCGGAATCAGAATCCGGTGCCTTACCGCTTGGCGACACCCCAATAGGTGTTTGGTCAAATTGTCTTTGTATGGCTGGGGTGCAGGGATTCGAACCCCGGAATGGTGGAATCAGAATCCACTGCCTTACCGCTTGGCGACACCCCAATTTGTTTGGTGGCTACGACGGGAATCGAACCTGTGACCCCATCATTATGAGTGATGTGCTCTAACCGACTGAGCTACGTAGCCAGATTGTACTGCTTTACTGCACCCGATGATGGCTGGGATACCTGGATTCGAACCAGGGAATGCCGGTATCAAAAACCGGTGCCTTACCGCTTGGCGATATCCCATTCGTCGACTCGTATCCACGAGAGTGCATCGGATTGGCTGGGGTACCTGGATTCGAACCAGGGAATGCCGGTATCAAAAACCGGTGCCTTACCGCTTGGCGATACCCCATCCGGCTGCCGAAGACTGAAATGGTGCGGGAGGCGAGACTTGAACTCGCACACCTTGCGGCGCCAGAACCTAAATCTGGTGCGTCTACCAATTTCGCCACTCCCGCAAAAAGATGGTGGCTACGACGGGAATCGAACCTGTGACCCCATCATTATGAGTGATGTGCTCTAACCAACTGAGCTACGTAGCCATCTTTTTTCGCGTTACCTTCATCGGCGTTGCGGGGCGCATTATGCGTATTGAGCTTTGTAGCGTCAACAAATTTTTTGCCGTTTTTTGCCTTAACGCGCCTGTTTGTCTGGCTTGTAACCAGGCTGATGATTTATTCGGCAATTTTCGATCGTATCCGCGTCAGATGCAAGAAAAGGGGGCCACAATGGGCCCCTTATACGCATAAAGAAAATGCTTATTTGTACGCTGACTGATGCACGCCTACCGCACGACCAGACGGATCGTCCATCGATTTAAACGCTTCATCCCACTCAATGGCTTTCGCCGACGAACAGGCCACGGATGGACCGCCCGGCACGCACTCTGCCGCGCTTGGCAGTGGGAACAGCTCCTCAAAGATCTCGCGGTACAGATACGCTTCTTTCGAGGTTGGCGTGTTGTGCGGGAAGCGGAAATGCGCGGTCGCCAGCTGCTGCTCGCTAATCTGCTTCGCCGCCACTTCTTTCAGCGTGTCAATCCAGCTGTAGCCTACGCCATCGGAGAACTGCTCTTTCTGACGCCATGCCACGCTCTCCGGCAGGTAAGAGGAGAAGCATTCACGCAGAATGTGTTTTTCCATCTTGCCGTTGCTGCCGCACATTTTGTCTTCCGGGTTGATGCGCATCGCGACATCAAGGAATTTCTTATCAAGGAATGGCACACGTGCTTCCACGCCCCAGGCCGACATCGCTTTGTTAGCGCGCGCGCAGTCAAACATGTGCAGCGCCAGCAGTTTACGCACGTTTTCTTCGTGGAACTCCTGAGCGTTCGGTGCCTTGTGGAAGTAGAGGTAACCGCCAAACACTTCATCCGCCCCTTCACCTGACAGCACCATTTTGATGCCCATCGCTTTGATTTTACGCGACATCAGATACATCGGTGTCGACGCGCGAATGGTGGTCACATCGTAGGTTTCGATGTGGTAAATCACATCGCGGATCGCATCCAGACCTTCCTGCACGGTGAAGTGAATTTCATGATGCACGGTACCGAGGTGATCGGCCACCGCCTGCGCCGCTTTCAGATCCGGCGATCCTTCCAGACCGACGGCAAAGGAGTGCAGCTGCGGCCACCACGCATCGCTCTTGTCCTGATCTTCCACGCGTTTGGCGGCAAAGCGCTTAGTTACCGCAGAGATGATGGAAGAGTCGAGTCCGCCGGACAGCAGCACGCCGTACGGTACGTCTGACATCAGGTGACTCTTCACTGACTCTTCCAGCGCGTGCTTCAGGCCAGCGGCATCGGTGGTGTTTTGCGCCACGGCAGCAAAATCCATCCAGTCACGCTGCCAGTAACGACGGATTTCGCCATCGGTGCTGGAGAGGTAGCTTCCCGGCGGGAATTCTTTGATGCTGCGGCACACCGGCACCAGCGCTTTCATTTCAGAAGCAACATACAGGTTGCCGTGCTCATCGTTGCCCATATAGAGCGGAATGATACCGATGTGATCGCGGCCAATCAGATACTGCTGTTTGACGCTGTCCCACAGAATGAAGGCGAACATGCCCTGAAGATCGTCGAGGAAGTCGAGGCCTTTTTCCTGATACAGCGCGAGGATGACTTCGCAGTCTGAACCGGTCTGGAAGGCGTAGCGATCGCTCAGTTCCGCGCGCAGCGCCTGGTGGTTATAAATTTCGCCGTTTACAGCCAGTACGTGGGTGTGATCCGCGTTGTACAGCGGCTGGGCGCCGTTGTTCACGTCAACGATGGACAGGCGCTCGTGCACCAGAATGGCTTTCTCATCAGCGAAGACACCTGACCAGTCCGGGCCGCGGTGACGCATCAGACGCGAACATTCCAGCGCTTTCTTGCGCAGTTCAACAGGATCGGTCTTCAGATCCAGCACACCAAAAATCGAACACATAACTGACTCCTGATCTCACCCTGTGGCGATGTTATTGACTTGTTTGTCCGGCAGCCTGCGCTGCGTGATGTATAAGAAAATGCGCTAATTGATGGTGGTAACGCAAGCGAAATCACCAAATACTGATAAAAAGATTGTTGTTGTGAAGTAATGTTGAATTTTATTCAATAAAATAACTATTAAATTAGATGTCATCTAATGAATCATCAAAAGTGATGGTTTTGTGCGCAACCGATGAGGCCGCGTCAGCGGCTGAATCACAGTGGTATGCCAGACAGATAAAAAAGCCCTGCACACCGTAACGGCGAGCAGGGCCATAAGCAGACAGCATGACGCTAATCAGAACAGGTCGATATCAGCCACGGAAGGGTAGATCCAGTCCGGACGGAACGGCATGGCGTCGATATCGCTCAGCGTAGAGACGCCGGACAGCACCAGAATGGTTTCCAGACCGGCCTGGAAGCCAGCCAGAATATCGGTGCGCAGGTTATCGCCCACAATCACCGTCTCTTCTGAATGCGCATGCATTTTATTCAGTGCGGCGCGCATGATGTAAGGGCTGGGCTTACCGACATAAAACGGTTTGCGGCCGGAAATGGTTTCGATACCGGCACAGAGCGCGCCACAGGCCGGCACAAAGCCGCGTGCGTGGGTATCAGGATTGGTCGCGATAAAACGTGCACCGTTGGCCACAAAGAAGGCGGCTTTATGCATCATCTCCCAGTTAAACGATCGCGTCTCGCCGACGATGACGAAATCCGGGTTGACGTCAGTGATGGTAAAACCGGCTTTATACAGTTCATGAATCAGCGCGCCTTCACCAATCACGTAGGCTTTTTTGCCCTCCTGACGACGCAGGAAATCCGCGGTGGCCATGGCGGAGGTGTAAAACACCGAATCCGGGATGTCGACCCCGGCGTTGGCAAAGCGGTTGGCCAGATCCTGCGCAGTTTGTGACGGATAGTTGGTCAGTACCACCAGCGGCATCTCTTTTTCCAGAATGCGCTGCAGGAATTCGTTTGCGCCTTTCACGGCGGTATTGTCGTGCATCAACACGCCGTCGATGTCACAGATTACGCTTTTGATGGTCATAGATGGCTTCCGGTCGGGCCTGCCAGCCGGCAGGCTTTCTATTATTCTTCCAGCAGGTGCTGCAGCAGAATGCCATTCAGCATAGCGCGTTTTGCCAGCGCGAAAGCGCCAATTGCCGAACGATGGTCAAGCTCTGACCGCACCACGGGCAGATTTTTGCGAAACGCGTTCAACGCCTGGGTGTTAATGCAGCCCTCAATCGCCGGGAACAGCACTTTATCGGCATCGGTAATTTCGCCGGCCAGCACTACTTTTTGCGGGTTAAACAGGTTAATGGCGATAGCGATCGCTTTGCCGAGATAGCGGCCAACGTATTCGATCACTTCGCAGGCCAGCGCGTCGCCCTGATTGGCGGCGCGGCAGATTTGCGGCATCTGGCAATCATCCAGCGTCAGGCTGCTGGGATAACCCTGGTTGAGCAGGTGGCGCACGCGGTTCTCAATCGCGCCGTTGGCGGCGATGGTTTCGAGGCAGCCAAAGTTGCCACAGTGGCAGCGTTCGCCGAGCGGATCGACCTGAATGTGGCCAATCTCACCTACGTTGCCATTGCTGCCGAGAAAAATGTGGCCGTTCGCGATGATGCCGGCGCCGGTTCCGCGATGTAAACGCACCAGAATGGAGTCTGCACAGTCGCGGCTTGCACCGAAATAGTGCTCAGCCAGCGCCAGGCTGCGGATATCGTGCCCGACAAAACTGGTGACGTTAAAGCGTTTTTTCAGGCTGGCGACCAGCGGCCAGTGGCTGACAGCGATGTGCGGCATATAGCGAATGATGCCGTTAATCGGGTCGACCAGGCCTGGCAGGATAACTGCAATGGCGATCAGCTCATGAATTTTACGCTGGTGCGCGCTCATAAAGGCACTGATGGCGTTGAACAGCGCGTTTTCCAGCGTCTCCTGCGTGCGCTCCGGCAGCGGATAATCTTCCTGCGCCAGCGATTTTCCGCTGAGATCGAACAGCGTCAGCGTGGCGTCATTGCGCCCCAGCCGTACGCCGATAGTGTGAAAATGGCGTGTTTCAGTGATGATGGAGATGGCGCGGCGCCCACCGGTGGAGGCCTGTTGCTCCACCTCTTTGATGAGGCCGCGTTCGATAAGCTGACGGGTAATTTTGGTGACGCTGGCGGGCGCAAGCTGGCTGAGTTCGGCAATCTGAATACGCGAAATCGGCCCCTGTTGATCAATCAGCCGGTAAACAGCTGCACTGTTAAGTTGTTTGACAAGATCGACATTTCCTATTTGAGTCTGGCCGCCAGTGGTCATTCAGTACTTACTCGCTGAGGACGTTGTCTCCGTTGACGAACGTCTTAGTGATTTGATAATCGCGGGTAAAGACAGTGAGGTTGGCGACTTTTCCTGCTTCCACCGTACCAAACTGCTTTTCCACACCCATTGCCCTTGCCGGATACAGGGTCGCCATGCGCAGCGCTTCGTCCAGCGCGATACCACAATGTTCCACGCTATTCTGCACCGCTTCAATCATCGTCAGCGCAGATCCGCTCAGGGTACCGTTCTCATCTACGCACAGGCCGTCGCGATAGTATATTGTTTTACTTGCAAAAATGAATTGATCAATCGACGCACCGGCTGGCGCGGTGGCATCGGTCACCAGCACCAGTTTGTCGCCTTTGATTCGTTTTGCATTGCGCACGTTAGCGTAATTGACATGTAAACCGTCTGCAATAATGCCGCAGTATACATCAGGCGAATCAAACAGCGCACCGATAAGACCTGGCTCACGACCGCTAAAGGCGCTCATGGCGTTATACAGGTGGGTGGCAAAGGTGACGCCCGCGCTGATGCCCGCTTTGGCTTCGGCATAGGTAGCATTGGAGTGACCGGACGACACAATAATTCCGGCGTCACGCAGCTGGCGAATCACTGCGCTGCCCGCATTTTCCGGTGCCAGCGTAACTTTGGTGATGACGTCAGCGTTGGCGCACAGGAAATCCACCAGCTCCGCATCCGGCAGACGAATCAGCTGCGGATTGTGAGTGCCTTTCTTCTCTTTATTCAGCCACGGACCTTCCAGATGCAGGCCCAGCGCCTGATTCTGATGCTTCGCCAGGTAAGCGCGCATGGTTTCAATCGCGCGCTTCATCAGTTCATCACTGCTGGTAATCAGCGTCGGTAAATAGCTGGTGCAGCCGGATTTTTCATTGGCACGCTGCATGATCTCCAGCGTTTCCACGCTCAGGGCATTGATGTCATCGTTGAACTGCACGCCGCCGCAGCCGTTGAGCTGCAGGTCGATAAATCCGGGAGCGATGAACGCACCAGCCACATCCTGTTGTGGAATCGCGGCGTCCAGCGCATCGCGCGGGCAGACACGCTCAATCAGGCCATTGGCAATCACCACGGCGTGATTGTCCAGAACTTCATGACCGGTAAAAATCCGGCCGTTAACTAATGCGTACATCATCTCTTCTCCCGGCTGAACCTGCTGCGCTTAACAGCAGGCTTTCTACAACGTGTTGTTACACACCCTTCATATTTTCCGCTTCCATTTCGCGGAAATATTTCACGGTTTTCACTTTCAGTTCCATGGTGGCTGGCTCATCACACACCACCACCGCTTTCGGGTGCAGCTGCAGGCAGCTGATGGTCCACATGTGGTTGACGTTACCTTCTACCGCCGCCTGCAGCGCCTGGGCTTTGACGTGGCCGGTCACCAGAATCATCACTTCTTCCGCATCCAGCAGCGTGCCGACGCCCACGGTCAGGGCATATTTAGGCACCTGATCAACATCGCCGTCGAAGAAACGCGAGTTCGCCACACGGGTGTCGTGCGTCAGGGTTTTAATGCGGGTGCGGGAAGAGAGCGAAGAAGCCGGCTCGTTGAACGCAATGTGGCCATCGTTGCCGACGCCGCCCATAAACAGGTGGATTTTACCCAGTGCGCGGATCTTCTCTTCGTATTGGCGACATTCTGCGTCAATATCTTCGGCATTGCCATTCAGAAGATTGATATTTTCTGGTTGAATATCAACGTGATCGAAAAAGTTACGGTACATAAAGCTGTGATAGCTTTCCGGATGCTCTTTCGGCAGACCGACATACTCATCCATATTGAAGGTGATCACGTGTTTGAAACTAACCTGGCCCGCTTTATGCATCTCGATCAGGTGCTTGTAGGCTTCCAGCGGCGTACCGCCGGTTGGCAGTCCCAGCACAAAGGGACGGTCTGCGCTGGGTTTAAAGGCATTGATGCGATTAACGATATGGCGTGCAGCCCATTTACCCACCTGGGTCGGTGTGGCCAAAGGGATCAGTCTCATGTCTTCACCTCAGTTAAGATTGGAAAGTTAGGGTCGCGTTTACTGCTGCAGCTGGCTGCTTATAGGGTAACCCGTTTGCGCGCTCGCGGCGTTGGAAAAGTGCGACCTGATATTTTTCATCATAAAATAAGTTTGTGGTGGTGGCTAGCATTTCGCAGTGAAAAACGTCCACTTTGGTGATTAAAGTCACAGTTACACTGGTTTTAATTTGCGAGGCGAATTAATTTATCTTTACACTGCGCCTCGTGGTGAAGTGTGTCATCAAGGTACCGGGTGCCGGGATAATAAAATCAACCCGCATCACGGCAAAACGCCAGTCTCATAGGGGGAGAATAAGGTGAGTATTTTAGGATATCTGCAAAAGGTCGGCCGCGCGCTTATGGTGCCGGTAGCGACCCTGCCGGCAGCGGCAATCCTGATGGGGGTAGGTTACTGGATCGATCCGGACAGCTGGGGCGCAGGCAATGCGCTGGCAGCACTGCTGATCAAATCGGGTTCTGCCATCATCGACAATATGTCCGTGCTGTTCGCCATCGGTGTGGCTTACGGCATGTCAAAAGATAAAGACGGTGCAGCGGCATTAACCGGCTTTGTAGGTTTCCTCGTGGTTACGACCCTGTGTTCACCCGCCGCGGTGGCCATGATTCAGAAAATGCCGGTGGAGCAGGTGCCTGCCGCCTTCGGTAAAATCAATAACCAGTTTGTCGGCATCCTGGTGGGCATTCTCTCGGCAGAAGTTTATAACCGCTTCAGCCACGTTGAGCTGCCTAAGGCGCTGTCGTTCTTCAGCGGTCGCCGTCTGGTGCCGATCCTGGTCTCCTTCCTGATGATTGTGGTCGCCTTTATCCTGATGTACGTCTGGCCGATCATTTTCGGCGGTCTGGTGAGCTTTGGTGAGCACATCCAGAAACTGGGCTCGGTCGGTGCGGGCGTGTACGCCTTCTTTAACCGTCTGCTGATTCCGGTTGGCCTGCACCACGCGCTGAACTCGGTGTTCTGGTTCGACGTGGCAGGCATCAACGACATTCCGAAATTCCTGGGCGGCGCGCAGTCTATCGCCAACGGTACCGGCATCCCGGGTATCACCGGTCGCTATCAGGCGGGCTTCTTCCCGATCATGATGTTCGGTCTGCCGGGTGCGGCGCTGGCAATCTATCACTGCTCACGTCCGGAAAACCGCGCTAAAGTCGGTGGTATCATGCTGGCAGCGGCATTCGCCGCCTTCTTCACCGGCATCACCGAGCCACTGGAATTCTCCTTCATGTTTGTGGCACCGGTGCTGTATGTCATCCACGCCGTGCTGACCGGTATTTCGGTCTTCATCGCTGCCAGCATGCACTGGATTGCCGGTTTCGGTTTCAGTGCCGGTCTGGTGGACATGGTGCTGTCGACGCGTAACCCGCTGGCGGTACACTGGTGGATGCTGATCCCGCAGGGTCTGGTGTTCTTCGTCATCTACTATGTGGTGTTCCGCTTCACCATTCAGAAATTCAACCTGCTGACGCCGGGCCGCGAGCTGGCTGCCGGTGATGAGACAGACGGCTACGACGTCAACGTTGATCACAGCAGCAACGGTGAGAGCGAAACCGAATCACTGGCGCGTCGCTATATCGGTGCGATAGGCGGTTCTGACAACCTGACCAACATCGACGCCTGCATCACCCGTCTGCGTCTGAATGTGAAAGACTCTGCGCAGGTGAATGAGAGTGTAGCTAAACGCCTCGGTGCTTCTGGCGTGATCCGCCTTAACAAGCAGAGCGTGCAGATCATTGTTGGTACGCAAGCCGAAAGCATTGCGACCGCGATGAAAACCGTACTGAGCAAAGGTCCGGTGGCCGGTGCAGCGGCACCTGCTGCGGCAACCACCGCTGCGCCTGCTGCTGCTCAGCCCCAGGCCGTGCGCAACAGCGAGAAAAAGGTGATTGCAACACTGCTGGCACCGGTCAGTGGCGAAGTGGTCGCGCTGGAAAACGTGCCGGATGAAGCTTTCGCCAGCAAAGCGGTAGGCGATGGCCTGGCGATCAAACCGAGCGATAAAACTGTCGTCGCGCCGGTAGCGGGCACCGTGGTGAAAATCTTCAACACCAACCATGCATTCTGCCTTGAAGCCGAAAATGGCGTCGAGATTGTCGTGCATATGGGTCTCGATACCGTCGCGCTGGAAGGTAAAGGGTTTACCCGTCTGGTGGAAGAGGGCGCAACCGTCACAGCGGGCCAGCCGATCCTCGAAATGGATCTGGACTTCCTCAACGCCAATGCGCGTTCGATGATCAGCCCGGTGGTGGTCAGCAACAGCGATGATTTTGCTGGTCTGAATCTGCTGGCAGGCGGTACCGTGGTGGCAGGTGTTACCCCGCTGTACGAAGTCAAAAATTAACACGTTTTGATCGTCACTGAAGGCAGGAAGCAATTCCTGCCTTTTTTGTTTTAAAACGACCAACAAACGGTTGTTTCCCTTCAGCGCTTTGTGGATCATACTCCGTTACTTCGTGGTACAAATCACCCGCTATTGTTTTGAGGATTTTGAGATGAGTGAGGCTGAAGCCCGCCCAACGAACTTTATTCGTCAGATCATCGACGAAGATTTGGCGAGCGGTAAGCACAACAGTGTGCATACCCGTTTCCCGCCTGAGCCCAATGGTTACCTGCATATTGGCCATGCAAAATCGATCTGCCTGAACTTTGGTATCGCACAAGATTATCAGGGGCAGTGCAACCTGCGTTTCGACGACACCAATCCGGTCAAAGAGGATATGGAGTTCGTTGAATCGATCAAGAATGATGTGCAATGGCTGGGCTTTGAGTGGAGCGGCAACATTCGTTACTCCTCTGACTACTTTGACCAACTGTTCAACTACGCGGTTGAGCTGGTCAACAAAGGCCTGGCCTACGTTGACGAGCTGTCGCCAGAGCAGATCCGTGAATACCGCGGCACGCTAACCGCGCCGGGCAAAAACAGCCCGTATCGCGATCGCAGCGTGGAAGAGAACCTGGCGCTGTTCCAGAAGATGCGTGATGGCGGCTTCGAAGAGGGCAAAGCCTGCCTGCGTGCCAAAATCGACATGGCATCCAGCTTTATTGTGATGCGCGATCCGGTGCTGTACCGCATTAAATTTGCCGAACACCACCAGACTGGCAACAAGTGGTGCATCTATCCGATGTACGACTTTACCCACTGCATCTCCGATGCGCTGGAAGGCATCACCCATTCCCTGTGTACGCTGGAGTTCCAGGACAACCGTCGTCTCTACGACTGGGTGCTGGATCACATCACTATTCCGGTGCATCCGCGTCAGTACGAGTTTTCGCGCCTGAATCTGGAATATGCGGTGATGTCGAAGCGTAAGCTGACACAGCTGGTGAGCGAGAAGATTGTTGAAGGCTGGGACGATCCGCGCATGCTGACCGTATCCGGTCTGCGCCGTCGTGGCTATAGCGCGGCGTCAATCCGCGAATTCTGTCGCCGTATCGGTGTGACCAAGCAGGACAACATTGTTGAGATGGCGTCGCTGGAGTCGTGCATTCGTGACGACCTCAACGAGAACGCGCCGCGCGCCATGGCGGTGCTGGATCCGCTGAAAGTGGTGATCGAGAACCTGCCGGCCGGGCATGAAGAAATCATCAGCATGCCGAACCATCCGAACAAGCCGGAGATGGGCACGCGTGAGGTGCCGTTCAGCCGTGAGGTGTGGATCGATCGCGCCGACTTCCGTGAAGAGGCCAACAAGCAGTACAAACGTCTGGTGCTGGGTAAAGAAGTTCGTCTGCGCAACGCTTATGTCATTCGTGCCGAGCGCGTGGCGAAAGATGAAGCCGGCAACATTACCTGCATCTACGCTACCTGCGATGTCGACACCCTGAGCAAAGATCCGGCCGATGGCCGCAAGGTGAAAGGCGTTATCCATTGGGTGTCGGCGATTCACGCGCTGCCTGCCGAATTCCGTCTGTACGATCGTCTGTTCAGCGTGCCAAACCCGGGCGCGGCCGAGGATTTCCTCACCACCATCAACCCGAACTCGCTGGAGATCAAACAGGGCTTCGTTGAGCCGGGTCTGCGTGCCGCCAGTGCGCTGGCACCGTATCAGTTTGAGCGCGAAGGTTACTTCTGCGCTGACAGCGTGTACTCGCAGCCGTCGAAACTGGTGTTCAACCGCACCGTGGGTCTGCGTGATACCTGGGCAAAAATCGGCGAATAATTTTACTGCTTGATAGCACGATATGATCAGCAAAGGGCGAGCAATCGCCCTTTTTTATTGCCCGTTATCTGCAAACGGGAATCGATTATGCTGAACCAGACAAAAAACAGTAATCGCGCGCGATTACGACTAATCTGACTTTAATAAAATTAACTAATTTACCCGTGTGAAATCATTATTTTCAGGTAGGCTATGCGCTCTTAAATGTTGCTGTGCGGGTTAGCGAAGGAAGAAAAATGACAAGTCTCGCTCTGGAAGCCAAACATAGCGTGGTGGTTTTACATCAGCTTATCGAACGTATTTTTAATCAGGCCGAAGGCAGCGATGACAGTATGGACCTGCTGCTGTCGCACTTTCATCCCGACTTCAAAATGGTGACGCCGCAAGGCAAACAGCTCGATCTCAATGACACTGAAACCCTGTTTCGCAAACTGCACGGGCAGCGGGAAGGGATGCGAATCGCCACCAGTGAGCATGCCATCATTTCCCAGCAGCAGCAGGAAGTGACCATTCAGTATCACGAACTGCAAATGCTTAACGGCAATAACCAGACCCGCATTTCGCTGGCGGTGCTGGACTGCAGCACGCCTGTTCCGCGCTGGCGCTATTTGCAGGAAACGCTGGTCGCCTGAACGCAGCCATAAAAAAACCGGTGCCTGGCACCGGTTTTTTTATACTGCATAGCATATTCAATTACTGATCGTGGAGCGTCTCGTCTTCGCGGCAGTCTCCCAGCGCACAGTGGCCGTACAGATACAGGCTGTGGTTGCTGAGTTTGATACCGTGGCGTGTTGCAATCTCACGCTGACGCGTTTCGATAGATTCATCGCTAAACTCGATCACTTTGCCGCAGTCGAGGCAAATCAGGTGATCATGGTGATGCTGCTGGGTCAGTTCGAACACGGATTTCCCGCCTTCGAAGTTATGACGCGTCACGATGCCGGCGTCGTCAAACTGGTTCAGAACACGGTATACCGTCGCCAGACCAATCTCTTCGCCCATGTCGATCAGGCGTTTGTACAAATCTTCCGCACTGACATGATGGGACTCGGGTCCGGGTCCCTGAAGCACTTCCAGAATCTTCAGTCTGGGCAGCGTGACTTTCAGGCCAGCCTTTTTCAATGCGGAGTTGTTGTCAGTCATGCGGATATTGTCCTGTTACTTTGCTAGTCACTTACGGCGCAAAGGCCTTGAATGTGTGGTCAACGCGCATTCTCATTTGCGTCTCATTATAGAGCTCAGCCTGCGAAATGAAAACCGGCTGCGGCGGACAATTCCCCGGATGCTGTAAGGAGAAATGTCGTGAACCTCAGCGGGATCGTGCAGATCGATGTTCCTTTTCGCGCAGTCTCAGTCTGATGCCCGAGGAATAAGCAGATGACCGTTGCGGGTATTCTACAGAATTGAGGGAAAAAGTTAAAAAAC
Source organism: Pantoea sp. SGAir0418 (assembly GCF_043529865.1). NCBI lineage: Bacteria > Pseudomonadati > Pseudomonadota > Gammaproteobacteria > Enterobacterales > Erwiniaceae > Pantoea > Pantoea sp. SGAir0418. The sequence continues at coordinate 2,827,448 of NZ_CP027911.1, read as the reverse complement.
CGTAGCTATTATTTTTATAGGTAATTCCATTGCCCGATGTGAGCCAGCGCCCACATCGGACAGGAAAGCATCAGGCTTCGATGATCGCCTGCAGCTGCAGCTCGTCAAAGATCTGCTTAACCCATTTGTCGACGCGCTCGTTAGTCAGTTCAGGCTGACGATCTTCATCGATGGCGAGGCCGAGAAAGTGTTTGTCGTCTGCCAGACCTTTAGAGGCTTCGAAGTGGTAACCTTCGGTTGGCCAGTGGCCCACAATCACTGCGCCGTTTGGCTCAATGATGTCGCGAATGGTGCCCATCGCGTCACAGAAGTACTCGGCGTAATCTTCCTGATCGCCGCAGCCAAACAGCGCCACCAGCTTACCGTTAAAATCAATCTCTTCCAGCGTCGGGAAGAAGTCATCCCAGTCGCACTGGGCTTCACCGTAGTACCAGGTCGGAATACCCAGCAGCAGAATATCGAATGCTTCGAGATCTTCTTTGGTGCTCTTAGCAATGTCATGCACTTCGGCGACATCTTTACCCAGTTGTTTCTGGATCATTTTTGCAATGTTTTCAGTGTTGCCGGTATCGCTGCCGAAGAAAATGCCTACGATTGCCATGGAGTGAGTAACCTCTTAAATCCTGATTGTGAAAGTAAGTCAGAAGACGACACAGTTATGCGAATGATAGCAGACCGGCGAAAAGCGCGGAATGTGTAAAGCGCTGAGTTTGTGTTCCAGCGTGCGGTCTGCGCACGTTACGCCAGTTTGAGCTGCGCCAGCAGCATTTGTTCAATCAGTTCACTGCGGCTGATGTTCTGCTGCTCGGCCAGCGTATTAAGCGCGTCGACCGCTTCGCTGGACATTTTCAGCTCAACGCGGCGCAGGCCGCGCACCCGGTCGCGCTTCAGCTGGTTGCGCTTATTAATGCGCAGCTGCTCATCACGCGACAGCGGACTGGTTTTAGGGCGACCGGGACGCCGCTCGTCTGCGAAGAGATCGAGCGTGGTACGATCTGTCTGTTCTTTTGCCATGGTTTGTGAAACTGCGTGGGCGCGAACGGCGGAAAGGCGCTGCGCGATTTAAACATTTATCGGCCCGACCGCGGCGAAAAAAGCATCCGCGGCAAATTTTTAGCGCGACATCATACTCCAGCGCCCGGCGCGACGCCAACCCTAAACCGCCCGTAGCAAGCTTTTGCTTTTACAGGTTAAAAAAGCGGCGCACCGCGCGCAGCACGGCATCGGGTTTTTCGGCATGCACCCAGTGGCCAGCACCGCTGATAATGTGCGCCTGCGCCTGCGGGAACTGGCGCAGCAGCGCATCACGGTGCTGATTGTCCAGATAGGGTGAATCACCGCCGCGAATAAACAGCGCCGGATGAGGCCACGCGGGCACCTCCTGCCAGCCGGAGAGCACCGGATAATTGTCCCATAACACCGGCACGTTGAAGCGCCATTCGCCTTCATGGAAAGATTTCAGAATGAACTGAATCACGCCTTCTTCGCGCACGTGCTCACGCATCACGTCGGCCGCAGCGCTGCGGCGCGTGACGCCAGCTGCACTGACCGCGCGGATCGCCGCGAAGATCTCATCATGGCGTCGCGTCTGGTAATCCACCGGCGCGATATCGATCAGCACCATTTTGCCAATCCGTTCGGGCGCAACGGCGCTCAGCGCCATGGCAATTTTGCCGCCCATTGAGTGGCCGATAACATCGACCCGTTCGATGTGGTGCGCATCCAGCGTGTCGACTATATCCTGCGCCAGCGCAGCGTAGTGCATCTCTTCGCTGCGCGGTGACAGGCCGTGGTTACGGACATCCACCTGCAGCGTGGGCCGTGCATCGCGCACGCCGCGCGCCAGTACGCCGAGGTTATCCAGGCTACCAAACAGGCCATGAATTAACAGAATGGGCTGGGCATCAGGGGCAGATTGTTCAGTTTGCAGACGGGCGTTCAAAATCATGGCTAAAGTTCTTTCGGTTGAGACCTGGGCTTAGGGTATCATGGATTCACCTGTCCCGGCGCCAGGCGGTCAGGCATTAGGGCATATTCCGACTTTTGCCCGTAAACGATGCCAGCGCTACCGGCTGTCGCGGATTTAACTTTATAATCCTTATGTTAGAGCCCGCTCACATTTTGCACGACCGGATTTTGTTAAGGCCTTTGCAAAGTAGCGTGGTTCTGCCATTTGCCAGAATCGCACGGAAAAAGATGAAAACGATTGAAGTTGACGAAGAACTCTACCGTTATATTGCCAGCCACACGCAGCACATTGGTGAAAGCGCCTCGGACATTTTGCGCCGTATGCTGAAATTCACTGCCGGCCAGAGCGCATCCGCTGCGCCAGCGGCGAATGCGGCGGTAAAAGAATCACCGGCTGCACGCAGCGAAGCGCGGCCTCAGGATCGCGTGCGCGCCGTGCGTGAGCTGCTGCTGTCTGACGAGTATGCGGAGCAGAAGAAAGCGGTTAATCGCTTCATGCTGATCCTGTCAACGCTTTATCGTCTTGATCCGGCAGCCTTTGCTGATGCCACTGCTTCACTGCAGGGCCGCACCCGCGTTTACTTCGCGGGTGATGAGCACACGCTGTTGCAAAATGGCACCCATACTAAGCCGAAGCACGTGCCCGGCACGCCGTACTGGGTGATCACCAATACCAATACAGGTCGTAAATGCAGCATGGTGGAACACATCATGCTCGCCATGCAGTTCCCGCAGGAACTGGCAGAGAAAGTTTGCGGCACCATTTAAACCGAAGCGTCAGGGAGAAGCGCCAATGGCCAATCACCCCCGTGCCGGGCAACCTGCCCAGCAGAGCGATTTGATTAACGTTGCACAATTAACCTCGCAGTACTACGTCCTGAAGCCGGATGCGGCGAACCCGGACCATGCGGTGAAATTTGGCACCTCCGGCCACCGCGGCAGCGCGGGACGTCATAGCTTCAACGAAGTACACATTCTGGCGATTGCGCAGGCGATCGCTGAAGAGCGTAAAAAGAACGGCATCACCGGCCCGTGCTACGTAGGTAAAGACACCCATGCGCTGTCTGAGCCGGCGATCCTGTCAGTGCTGGAAGTGCTGGCCGCTAACGGCGTTGATGTGATTGTGCAGCAGGACAACGGCTATACGCCGACGCCGGCGATCTCCAACGCCATTCTGGAGCACAACAAGCGCGGCGGCGCGCAGGCGGACGGTATCGTGATTACCCCGTCGCACAACCCGCCGGAAGACGGTGGCATCAAGTACAATCCGCCGAACGGTGGACCGGCTGACACCAACGTCACCAAAGTGGTGGAAGATCGCGCGAATCAGCTGATCAAAGGTGAGCTGAAAGAGGTTAAGCGTCTGGCGCTGGATCAGGCGTGGGCCAGTGGCCACATCGTTGAGCAGGATCTGATCCAGCCATACGTTGAAGGTCTGGCGCAGGTGATTGACTTCCCGGCAATCCAGAAAGCCGGCCTGAAAATCGGTGTCGATCCGCTCGGCGGTTCCGGCATGGCCTACTGGCAGCGCATTGCTGAGCACTACCAGCTGGATCTGACCATCGTCAATGATGCCATCGACCAGACGTTCCGCTTCATGCATCTGGATAAAGATGGCGTGGTGCGCATGGACTGTTCGTCCGAGTGCGCGATGGCCGGTCTGCTGGCGTATAAAGATAAGTTCGATCTGGCCTTCGGTAACGATCCGGATTACGACCGTCACGGCATCGTCACGCCCGCCGGTCTGATGAACCCGAACCACTATCTGGCGGTAGCGATCAACTACCTGTTCCAGCACCGTCCGCAGTGGGGCAAAGAGGTGGCCGTTGGTAAAACGCTGGTTTCCAGCGCGATGATTGACCGCGTGGTGAACGACATTGGTCGCAAGCTGGTGGAAGTCCCGGTCGGCTTCAAATGGTTCGTGGATGGTCTGTTCGACGGCAGCTTTGGCTTTGGCGGCGAAGAGAGCGCCGGCGCCTCGTTCCTGCGTTTCGACGGCTCCGCCTGGTCAACAGACAAAGACGGCATCATCCTGTGTCTGCTGGCGGCGGAAATCACTGCGGTTACCGGTAAGAATCCGCAGCAGCACTATGATGAGCTGGCCGCGCGTTTTGGTGCGCCAAGCTACAACCGTCTGCAGGCACCTGCCACTTCTGCGCAGAAAGCGGCGCTGTCGAAGCTGTCACCTGAAATGGTCAGCGCCGATACGCTGGCGGGCGACGCGATCACCGCACGTCTGACCGCGGCACCGGGCAACGGCGCCTCGATTGGTGGTCTGAAAGTGATGACTGAAAACGGCTGGTTTGCCGCGCGTCCGTCCGGCACGGAAGACGCCTACAAAATCTATTGTGAAAGCTTCCTCGGCGCTGAGCATCGCCAGCAGATAGAGAAAGAAGCGGTAGAAATTGTCAGTGAAGTGCTGAAAAACGCCTGACAGGGCATCCTGCGTGAAGAAGGCCGCGTTTGCGGCCTTTTTTTATGGCATGAAGCGATAGCCGATGCCGGTTTCTGTCAGCAGGTGCGTCGGCTGGGTGGGGTTGGCTTCCAGCTTTTGCCGCAGGTGTCCCATATAGATGCGCAGATAATGGCTGTGTTCCACGGCGTTGGGCCCCCACACCTGGTTAAGCAACTGGCGCTGGGTCAGCACTTTGCCGGCGTTATTCAGCAGCAGGCTGAGCAGGCGAAATTCGGTCGGTGTCAGATGTACCTCTTCACCGCTGCGCAGCACGCGTCGCGCGGCGAGATCGACACTCACCTCGCCAAACTGTACCAGCGGCTCCGGCTGGCTGCGCTGATGGCGGCGCAGCGCTACGCGCACCCGCGCCAGCAGTTCGCCGATGCCAAACGGCTTGGTGAGATAGTCGTCAGCGCCGGCATCCAGCGCCTCTATTTTATCCTGCTCGTCGCTGCGCGCTGACAGCACAATCACCGGCATGCTGCTCCACTGCCGCACTTCGCGGATGAAGGCATTGCCATCGCCGTCCGGTAAACCGAGATCGAGAATCACCAAATCCGGTTTGCGCGTAGCCGCTTCAATCAGGCCGCGCTGCAACTGCTCCGCTTCCACAATCTTCAGGCCTTCGCTCTCCAGCGCCAGGCGCACGAAACGGCGAATCTCCTTTTCATCTTCGACAATCAAGATGGTCGTCACGCTGACTCCTGCGGCAAATAAGGTTAACGCATTACTTTAACAATAAACCGCGACGGCGTCCGTCACGATCTCAGTAACTCGCTGTGATCCAAAATTTTACAAAAATGTAACTTCCTTTCATCCCGGCCAGGGAATGGCTGAAAAAAGATCAAAATAGTGGTCGGATGAGTAGTAAAATTACACAACCAGGCGTAATATCTGAGGCAGATCACATTTCAAAGCAAAATTTACCACGAGGAGGCATTGATGTATCAGGCATATCCACTCGCCAAAATTGTGCTGCGCCGTGTGCTGGTGGTATTGATTGGCGTACTGGCGCTGCCAGTGATGCTGTTCCGCCAGGATCGCGCGCGCTTCTACAGTTATCTGCACCGCATGTGGTGCAAAACCAGCACCAAACCAGTCTGGCTGGCGCAATCGGAAGCGGCAGGCGGTATCTACTGGTAACGCCCGGCTTCGCGGTGATAACCCGGTGACCTCGCTCGAGGCACCGGGTTTTTTTATCTTAAAGTGGTGCGACAAACGCATTGTCCCGCTGTTATCTCGCGGCATTTCAGCTACACTTAAACCTCTACAAGATTTTGGAGGTTGTACAAGTATGAGCGAGAAAATTCCTGTAGGTATCAGTGCCTGCCTGCTCGGGGATAGCGTCCGATTCGATGGCGGCCACAAGCGTTTTGCCTTTGCAACTGACGAGCTCGCGCCATTTGTGCGCTTCGAACCTGTCTGCCCGGAAATGGCCATCGGTCTGCCGACGCCGCGCCCGGCGCTGCGGCTGGTCAAACAGAGCGACGATCAGATCCACCTGTGTTTCAGTAAAGACGGCGGGGAAGAGCTGACCGACGACATGGCCCGCTGGTCTGCGGAGCGCGTTAAATCGCTGCACCATCTGTGCGGCTACATCCTGTGTGCCAAATCGCCGAGCTGCGGACTGGAGCGCGTGCGCGTCTACGAGCCTGACACTAACAACAATCGCAAAGCCGGCACCGGCGTGTTCACCTCGTTCCTGCAGAAAGAGCTACCGTGGCTGCCGCTGGAAGAGGATGGACGCCTGCACGATGATGCGATCCGCGAAAACTTCATGGGGCGCGTCTATGCGCTGCATGAGTTCAACGAAATGTGGCGCAGCGGGCTGACGCGCCACAAGCTGATTGCCTTCCATAGTCGCTACAAATTACTGCTGCTGTCGCATGCGCAGGATGAGTACCGCGAAATGGGGCGGTTTGTCGCGGCAATGGAACAGTGGGAGTCACTGGATGCGTACGCCTTTGAATACCGTAACCGTCTGATGCACCTGATGTCGCACCTGGCGTCGCGTCGTAATCACACCAATGTGCTGATGCACGTACAGGGCTATTTCCGGCCGAAGCTGAGTTCACCGCAGCGTCAGGAGCTGGCGCAGCTGATCGACCGCTACCGTCGCGGTGTGCAGCCGTTGCTGGCCCCCATCACCATGCTGAAACATTACATGGCAGAGTTCCCGCACCCGTGGCTGGCGCAGCAGCGTTATTTCGATCCCTACCCGGAAGCGCTGCGTCTGCGCTACGGCCAGTAAACACGGAGCGTTATGAGCACTCACTTAGTCTGGCTGCGTAACGATTTGCGCATGAATGATAACAGCGCACTGGCCGCGGCCTGCCGCGACAGTCAGGCCGAGGTGCTGGCGCTGTTCATCGCCACGCCCGGCCAGTGGCAGCAACACAGCATGGCCCCCAAACAGGCGGCTTTTATCCACCAAAATCTGTGCCTGCTGCAGCAGTCGCTGGCAGAACGCGGTATTAAGCTGCACTATCATCAGTGCGATGACTTCGCCGCGTCGGTCGACTATCTGGCGACCTTCTGCCAGCAGCACAAGGTGGATGCGCTGTTTTACAACTATCAGTATGAAATCAATGAGCGCCAGCGCGATGCTGCGGTTGAGAAGCAGCTCGATCAACAGGGCGTAGTGTGCCAGGGATTCGATGACAGCCTGCTGTTACCGCCGGGCAGCGTACAGACCGGCAGCAACAGCATGTTCAAAGTGTTCACGCCGTTCAGCAAAGCGTTTATCCGGCGTCTGCAACAGGGGCTGCCAGAGTGCCATCACGCACCAAAAGCGCGCGCCGGGGCACCCGTGGCCGCCGGCAAGAAAATAGCGGCATTCGATTATCCTGTGGAAAAATTCGACGAAACCTGGTTCCCCGCCGGAGAAGAGGCGGCGCTGAAGCAGCTGCGCCAGTTTGCTCAGCAGCGGGTGGAAAAATATGACCAGCAGCGCGACATGCCGGCGATTGACGGCACCAGCCGCCTGTCGCCATATCTGGCGATTGGTGTGCTGTCGCCGCGTCAGTGCCTGCATCGCATTCTGAAGGAGCATCCGCAGGCGCTGAACAACGGCAGCGCGCTGGTGTGGCTGAATGAACTGGTCTGGCGCGAATTTTATCGTCACCTGATGGTGGCCTTTCCGGCGCTGTGTAAGCATCAGCCGTTTGTCGACTGGACGCGCAACGTCAGCTGGCAACAGAATGAGCAACACCTTACCGCCTGGCAGCAGGGCAAAACCGGTTATCCGATTGTTGACGCAGCGATGCGCCAGCTCAATACGCTGGGCTGGATGCACAACCGGTTACGCATGATCACCGCCAGCTTTCTGGTGAAAGATCTGCTGATTGACTGGCGCGAGGGTGAACGCTATTTCATGCAGCAGCTGATTGACGGCGATCTGGCGGCTAACAACGGTGGCTGGCAGTGGGCCGCGTCGACCGGCACCGACGCTGCGCCTTACTTCCGCATCTTCAACCCGACGACCCAGGGCGAGCGCTTTGATAAGCAGGGCGAGTTTATCCGCCGGTGGCTGCCGGAGCTGCAAGACGTGCCGGACAGCGCCATCCATCAACCGCACGCCTGGGCAGAGAAAAATAACAAGAAACTCGATTATCCGGCGCCAATCGTGGAACATAAGGCGGCACGTAAAAAGACATTAGACGCCTTCGAGCGCGCGCGCAGCGCAGCCTGAGGCGGTCACGGAGCCGTTATGAACAATTTCGAGTTAGAACAGATCGTCAATCAGCAACTCAACACCAGTGCCTTCAGCGACTATGCGCCCAACGGTTTGCAGGTTGAGGGGCGTGAGCAGGTGCGCCGTGTAATCACCGGCGTGACGGCCTGTCAGGCGCTGCTGGATGAGGCGGTAAAACGCCAGGCCGATGCGATACTGGTGCACCATGGCTACTTCTGGAAGAGCGAAGCGCCGGTAATTAAAGGGATGAAGCGCCAGCGTCTGCGCACGCTGCTGGCCAATGACATCAACCTGTACGGCTGGCACCTGCCGCTCGATGCTCACCCACAGTTGGGCAACAACGCCCAGCTGGCCACGCTGTTTGATATCGACGTCAAAGGTGAAATTCAGCCGCTGGTGCCCTGGGGCGAGCTGGCTAAGCCGCTAAGCGGTCCGGCGCTGGCGGAAAAAATCGCGGCGCGCCTTGGACGCCAGCCGCTGCACTGCGGTGATAATGCTCCGGCGCTGATTCGCCGGGTGGCATGGTGCAGCGGTGGCGGCCAGGGCTTTATCGATGCGGCCGCCGCCTTTGGCGTTGACGCCTTTATCAGCGGTGAAGTTTCTGAGCAGACCATCCACAGCGCCCGTGAACAGGGGCTGCATTTCTTTGCTGCCGGGCATCACGCCACCGAACGCGGCGGCATCAAAGCGCTCGGTGAGTGGCTCGCCAGCCAGCATGGTCTGGATGTGACTTTTATCGATATCGACAACCCCGCCTGACCGCCTCGCTTATGCGCCCGGAAAACACGTGCCGGGCGCAAATCAGTTGACACATCTCCTTCACTTTCGCATAACTTATTGACTTTTCGCATAAGCGAATGCCCTGAGGCGCGCCGTCACTGCGGTCACGGCGCGTTTAATTAATGACCGGGAGGTGGGTTTTGCAACGAGCACGTTGTTATCTGCTGGGTGAGCGGGCGGTGGTGCTGGAGCTGGAACCGCCGGTTTCGCTCGTCAGCCAGCAGCGCATCTGGGGATTGTGCCAGCGGCTGCAGCAGAATGAGCAGATCGCGGAAGTGATTCCGGGCATGAATAACCTGACGCTGCTGCTGCGCGATCCGCAGCTGAAAGCGCTGGATGCTATCGAGCGTTTGCAGCGCTGGTGGGAAGAGAGCGAGGTGCTGCTGGCCGAGCCGCGTCAGGTGGAAATTCCGGTGGTGTATGGCGGCGCGGGCGGACCGGATCTGGCGGAGGTCGCCCGTGCGGCGGAGCTGAACTCGCAACAGGTGGTGGAGCTGCACAGCAGCGCGGATTACGTGGTCTATTTCATTGGCTTTCAGCCGGGTTTCCCTTATCTCGGCGGGCTGGATGAGCGGCTGCACACGCCGCGTCGCGCCGAGCCCCGGCTGGTAGTGCCTGGCGGTTCGGTGGGCATTGGCGGCAGCCAGACCGGCATCTATCCGCTGGCCGCGCCCGGTGGCTGGCAGCTGATTGGCCACACGCCGCTCAACCTGTTCGATCCACAACAGCAGCCGCCGACGCTGTTGCGTCCCGGCGACAGCGTCCGCTTCGTGCCACAACGGGAGGGCGTATGTTAAACATTTTGCGTGCCGGATTAATGACCTCGGTGCAGGATCGCGGCCGCCACGGCTGGCGGCAATACGGCATCAGCCTGAGCGGCGCACTGGATGAGCCTTCAATGCGCACGGCCAATATGCTGGTCGGCAATGCGGAAAACAGCGCGGTGCTGGAAATTGTGCTCGGTCAGTTCAAAGCGGAGTTTCGTCGCGACGGCTGGTTTGCGCTGACCGGTGCCAGCTGCAGCGCCGAACTGGATGGCCAGCCGGTGTGGACCGGCTGGCGTCTGCCGGTGAAAAAAGGCCAGGTGCTGAGTCTGTCCATGCCCACGCGCGGTATGCGCAGCTATCTGGCGGTGAACGGCGGTTTCGCCATCGATGCGATGCTGGGCTCACACAGCACCGATCTCAAAGCGGCCTTTGGCGGCTGGCAGGGGCGTAAACTGCAGGATGGCGATCAGCTGCCGCTGGGCAAGCCGACGCGCCGCTTCAGCCATCAGGCTGGCGTCCGGCAGCTGCTGTGGGGCAACCGCATCCGCGCGCTGCCGGGGCCGGAATACAACGAATTTACCCACGACGCGCAGGACGCATTCTGGCGTAACCCGTGGCAGCTCAGCCCGCAAAGTAACCGCATGGGCTACCGGCTGCAGGGCAGTCCACTGCAGCGCAGTGTCGCACGTGAACTGCTGTCGCACGGCCTGGTGCCGGGTGTGGTGCAGGTGCCGCCGAACGGTCAGCCGATTGTGCTGATGGCCGATGCGCAAACCACCGGCGGCTATCCGCGTATTGCCTGCGTCATCGAAGCCGATCTCTATCAGCTGGCGCAGATTCGTCTGGGAGAACCGATTCACTTCATCCGCTGCACGCTGGAGGAGGCGCTGCTGGCCAAACAGCAGCAGCAACGTTCGCTTGATCAGATAGCCTGGGGGCTTGCTCATGAAGATCGATCTTAACGCCGACCTCGGTGAAGGCAGTGCCAGCGATCGGGCCCTGCTGGAACTGGTGAGCTCGGCCAACATCGCCTGCGGTTTCCATGCCGGCGATGCCGAAACCATGCTGCAGTCGGTGCGCTGGGCCAGCGCCAATGGCGTGGCGATTGGTGCGCATCCGAGCTTTCCCGACCGGGAAAATTTTGGCCGGACCGCCATGCAGCTGCCGCCGGAAACCGTCTACGCGCAGGTGATCTACCAGATTGGTGCCCTGAAAAGCCTCGCCGAAAGTGAAGGGGCGAAGCTGGTGCACGTGAAGCCGCACGGCATGCTGTATAACCAGGCGGCGGCGGATGCAGCGCTGGCGGATGCGATTGCGCGCGCGGTGAAAGCCGTCGATCCGGCGCTGATTCTGGTTGGCCTGGCGGGCAGCGCCTCAATTGCCGCCGCCGCGCATCATGGTCTGCGTACGCGCGAAGAAGTGTTTGCTGACCGCGGCTATCTGGCCAGTGGCGCGCTGGTGCCGCGCAGCCAGCCGGGGGCGTTAATCGAAGAGGCTGAGCAGGCGCTGGCGCAGACGCTCACCATGGTGCAGCAGCGTCAGGTGCGCAGCGTCAGCGGTGAATGGGTAGCGGTGAATGCGCAGACGGTCTGTCTGCACGGCGATGGCGCCCATGCGCTGGAATTCGCCCGCACGCTGCGCGCCGCTTTTGCGACAAATCAGATTGCTGTCACCAGCGCCTGATCATTGACTGTTAGCCCGGCCTGTTGCCGGGCTTTTTATTTCTGACGAGGGGAAAACATGGATAACGTGGTCAATCTCTGGCCGTTACTCGGCATTGCCGCGATTGTGCTCGGCTTTGTGCTGCGCTTCAACCCGGTGCTGGTGGTGATTGTTGCCGGTTTTGTCACCGGGCTGGCGGCGCATATGCCGCTCGGCGATATTCTGGAGAAGCTCGGTTCCGGCTTTCTCAATACCCGTAATCTGCCGCTGATCCTGCTGTTACCGCTGGCGGTCATCGGATTGCTGGAGCGCCACGGTTTGAAAGAGCGGGCGCAGACGTGGATCGCCCGGATCAAAACCGCCACCGCCGGCCGTTTACTGATCGTCTATCTGTTCGTGCGTGAGCTGACTGCGGCGCTGGGGCTGACCAGCCTGGGCGGGCATCCGCAGATGGTGCGTCCGCTGCTGGCGCCGATGGCCGAAGGTGCTACTGAAAACCGTTACGGCAGCGTATCACCGGAGATTCGTCAGCGGCTGCGCGCCATGTCGGCGGCTACCGATAACGTCGGGCTGTTCTTCGGTGAAGATATTTTCGTGGCCTTCGGCGCGATCATTTTTATGCACAACTTTATGCAGGAGTCAGCGGGCATCAGCACCGAACCGTTGCACATCGCGCTGTGGGGCATTCCGACCGCACTGTGTGCGTTCCTGATTCATGCTGCGCGACTGGTGCGGCTCGACCGTCAGCTGTCGCGTGAGCTGGGCGCGCTCAACCAGCAGGCGCTGCGCGCAAAAGGAGGTGAGTGATGTTTCAGCAACAGTATCTGATGTGGCTGGCCGGGGCGATCCTGCTGATTGTCGCGCTGCTGTCATGGCGCGATAGCGGCAACCCGCGCCGTTTTACCACCGGTTTATTCTGGGCGCTGTACGGTCTGATTTTCCTGATTGGTGACGGTGCTTATCAACTGATGGGGCAGTGGGCCGGTGATGCGGAGCTGGGACGTCGCTGGTTGCATATTGCGGTGGGCGCGGCGGTAGTGGTCATGGCGCTGATTGCCGGGTTCGGCGGCGTGCGCCTCGGTCGCTATCATCAGCGCAGCGATGAACAGAAGCAGCAGAGCGCGCAGCGTCTCGGCAATAAGCTGTTCCTGCCGGCGCTGGCAATTCCGCTGGTGACGGTGATTGGCGTGCTGGCGTTCAATCATATTCCCGGTCTGCAGGATAAGGTATTTGGCCCGGGCAATCATTCGACGCTGGTCACGCTGTTTTCGATGATGATTGGCTGCGTGCTGGGCTGGCTGATTGCGCTGAAGTTTACCCACGAGAAGCCGCTGCAGTCGATGCAGGAGACGCGGCGTTTGCTGGATGCGGTTGGCTGGGCGTTTATTTTGCCGCAGATCCTCGCCACGCTCGGCCTGCTGTTTACCAGCGCCGGCGTCGGCACGGCGATTTCGCATCTGACCGAACACTATCTGGCGGTGGATAACCGGCTGATTGCGGTGGCGGTATATGCGCTGGGCATGGCGCTGCTGACCATGGTGATGGGCAACGCGTTTGCGGCGTTTCCGATTGTCACCGCCGGCATCGGTATTCCGATTCTGGTGCTGCAGCACGGTGGCAATCCGGCGGTGATGGCGGCGATCGGCATGTTCTGCGGTTACTGCGGCACGCTGATGACGCCGATGGCTGCCAACTTCAATATCGTTCCGGCACGTTTACTGGAGCTGCCGGACCGCAATGCGGTGATCAAGGCTCAGGTGCCAACCGGTGTGCTACTGTTACTGGTAAATATTTTCCTGCTTTATTTCCTGATGTTCCTGTGAGGTTGCGATGAAAACGGTGTTAATGACGGCGTTCGAGCCGTTTGGCGGCGAGCGCATTAATCCGTCGTGGGAAGCGGTGCGCAGCTTTGATGGTCGGGAGTTCGGCGGCGCGCGGATTGTGGTGCGCCAGCTGCCGGTGGTATTCGCCCGCTGCGGCCAGGTGCTGACCACCGCGCTGGAAGAGCTGCAGCCGCACCGCGTGCTGTGCGTCGGCCAGGCTGGCGGGCGCAGCGATATCAGCGTAGAGCGCGTGGCGATTAATGTGAACGATGCGCGTATTCCGGATAACGACCAGCAGCAGCCGGTCGATCAGCCGATTGTCGCCGGGGGACCGGCGGCCTATTTTTCCACGCTGCCGATCAAAGCGATAGTCGCGGCACTGCGCGAAGTGGGGATTCCGGCTTCGGTGTCGCAAACCGCCGGGACGTTTACCTGTAATAACGTCATGTATCACCTGCTGCACTGGCTGCAGACCACAGGCAGCGCAGCACGCGGCGGTTTCGTGCATATCCCGTATATGCCGCAGCAGGCGGCGCAGCATCCTGGCGCACCGAGTATGTCGACCGCCAGTGTGATCCAGGCGCTGGAAACGTCGCTGCAGGTGATTCTCAGCACAGAGAAAGACATTCGCGAAGTGGGCGGCGCAACCCATTAATCAGGAGCGGTTATGCCAGAGGGACCGGAGATCCGCCGCGCGGCGGATCAACTTGCAGCGGCAATGGTGGGCAAGCCTCTGACCGAGGTGTGGTTTGCTTTTCCGGCGCTGAAGACCTACGAACCGGCGCTGATGGGGGAAACCATCGACGCCTTTGAAACGCGCGGCAAGGCACTGCTGACGCACTTCTCCAACGGGCTGACGCTGTACAGCCATAATCAGCTGTACGGTGTGTGGCGTGTGGTGCCGAGCGGGACTGAGCCCAATACTTCGCGCCAGCTGCGCGTGCGGCTGGGTAATGCCGACCGGGCAATTTTGCTGTATAGCGCTTCGGATATTGAGCTGCTGAACGCAGATACGCTCGGCGCGCATCCGTTTTTGCAACGCGTCGGACCGGACGTGCTGGACGCTACGCTGACGGTGGAAGAGGTGCGCGAGCGGCTGCTGTCGCCGCGTTTTCGTCGCCGCCAGTTCAGCGGTTTGTTGCTGGATCAGGCATTTCTCGCCGGGCTCGGCAACTATCTGCGCGTCGAGATTTTATGGCACGCCGGTTTGCTGGCGCAGCATCGTGCACAGGATTTGAGCGACCAGCAGCTGGATGCGTTGAGCCACGCCATGCTGGCGGTGCCGCGTTTGTCTTATCAGATGCGTGGCAGCATGAAGAAGTATCACGAAGAGGCAGCGTTTCGTTTCGAGGTGTTTCACCGTCAGGGCAAAAAGTGCCGGCGCTGCGGCACCGTCATTGAGAAAGGCGTACTGTCATCACGACCGTTTTACTGGTGTCCGGGCTGTCAGCATTGAGTTTTGGTCACTATTAGACGAGGCATGAGACAGGCCATCATCGTCTTGCGGCAAACTGCACCAGAGCTAATGCACTGACTGGCTGAGCCCCGGGGCAGGCAATCCGCAGCGCTGAACAGCATGAGGAAGTCAGGATGAGACCGCATGGATGCGGGCGAAAGCCGGAGCCGGGACAGGATGTCCCGTCGACGGCGGTCCGTCAGACTGACGAAGGATGTGAAGGTACCGCGTCAGCGGCGCGAGGACGCCTGAAACGGGGCTCAGCCAGGCAGGGCTCTGCACGATATAGCATGAACTTCTGTGGGATGCTAAAAAAGAAAAGGGCGGGATAACCCGCCCTGATTGTTATTTTTTCAGCGCCGAGCTGAATTCGCGCTCGGTGTAACCGGTGTAGAGCTGACGTGGGCGGGCAATCTTCATGCCTTCGTCGTGCATCTCTTTCCAGTGCGCAATCCAGCCAACGGTACGCGCCATCGCGAAGATCACGGTAAACATTGATGACGGAATGCCCATCGCTTTCAGAATGATGCCGGAATAGAAATCGACGTTCGGATAGAGTTTGCGCTCGATAAAGTACGGGTCGTTCAGCGCGATGTGCTCCAGCTCCATCGCCACTTCCAGCAGGTCGTCCTTCATGCCCAGCTCGTTCAGCACTTCATGACAGGTTTCACGCATCACGGTCGCGCGCGGGTCATAGTTCTTATACACACGGTGACCGAAGCCCATCAGACGGAACGAATCGTTCTTATCCTTGGCGCGACGCACGAATTCCGGGATGTGATCCACGGTGCTGATCTCTTCCAGCATACGCAGCGTGGCTTCGTTGGCACCACCGTGCGCAGGTCCCCACAGCGAGGCGATACCGGCGGCGATACAGGCAAACGGGTTGGCACCGGAAGAACCGGCGGTACGCACGGTAGAGGTTGATGCGTTCTGTTCGTGGTCAGCGTGCAGGATCAGGATACGGTCCATGGCGCGTTCCAGCACCGGGTTCACTTTGTACTCTTCACACGGCGTAGCAAACATCATGTGCAGGAAGTTACCGGCATAGGAGAGATCGTTACGCGGATACACAAACGGCTGGCCGATGGAGTATTTGTAACACATCGCGGCCATGGTCGGCATTTTTGACAGCAGGCGGAAGGCGGCGATTTCACGGTGACGTTCAATATTCACGTCTAATGAATCGTGATAGAAGGCGGCCAGCGCGCCGGTCACGCCGCACATCACCGCCATCGGGTGTGAATCACGACGGAAGCCGTGGAACAGGCGGGTGATCTGCTCGTGAATCATGGTGTGACGGGTTACGGTGGTGCGGAACTCGTCGTACTGCGCCTGTGTTGGGGCTTCGCCGTTCAGCAGGATGTAGCACACTTCCAGATAGTTTGAGTGGGTAGCCAGCTGATCGATGGGGAAACCGCGATGTAACAAAATCCCTTCATCACCATCAATAAAGGTAATTTTTGATTCGCAGGACGCCGTAGAGGTAAAACCGGGGTCGAAGGTGAACAGGCCTTTTGAGCCAAGGGCGCGGACATCAACAACATCCTGTCCCAGCGTGCCTTGCATCACATCCAGTTCCACGGAGTTGTTATCTTGTAGGGTTAGCGTCACTTTTTTATCTGTCATTTTTCGTCTCCATAGCGCCTTAGTAGGTAAGGATCTTAGACACCAGAACAGTCATCATGTTGCGTTTACCCGCCGTATTTTCGGGCCGCCGCTACACTGGCTGCGCGCGCGCAGTGCGGTCATTTACTTGCGTAAACGCCCATCATTTGCACGCTTACTGCCTTGTTGCAACCCGCACGACTTAGGCTAAAACAGAATCTTCACAGCATCACTCAGCGGTAACGTTCATGCTGCAAGGTTACGGAGCGAAATGTGTAAAGCCAATCGGTGGTGTCCGGGCATGACGCGCTGCACATCGTGGATGTTAAAGATCCTGTCACGACATAACTTCTTGGTAACCAATAACCTGACGGTTTGTATTGCTCGTAAAGGCAATGTTACATAACTTGAGCTTAGGGGAAAGTGTATCCCCATAACTTTTATGCATCATAGGGTTTTAGTGCGTTCGTTTGTAACTGAAATGTTGATCTGTTGTCAAATCAGATAATTAAAAATGTATAAATTGTAAAATACGTGAGGCGGATCACTGTTCAGCTTAAATGTGACCAAAGAGATTGTAGGGGAATTGTAATCAGAATGTGATCCTCCTATACTGCCGCCAGGTCTCCGGAATACCCTGACACCAGGAGCCACCCAGCGTTTTACCCGCTTCACTTAACACTGGATGTTGCTATTTTGGTGGCGGTTGCAGTCCGAACACGCACTGTGCTCTTCTGTAACTCAGGACCGGAGGAAGCAAAATAAAAAAGAGCTGTGTGGGCAAAACCGTGAAAAAACAAAGACCTGTTAACTTGGATCTCTCGACGATCCGGTTTCCCGTTACTGCAATATCGTCCATTCTCCACCGCGTCTCCGGCGTGATTACCTTTGTCGCTCTCGGAATTCTGCTCTGGTTACTGGGTCTCTCCCTCTCTTCTCCGGAAGGTTTCCAGCAAGCGGCATCCATCATGGATAGCTTCTTCGCCAAATTCATCATGTGGGGCATTCTGACCGCGCTGGCATATCACGCAGCAAGCGGCATTCGTCACATGCTGGCCGACTTCGGTTTTACGGCAGAAACCCTGCAGGTGGGAACCCGTACCGCGCAAGCGGTTTTTGTTATCACTGTCGTGCTCTCAATTCTGGCTGGAGTCCTCGTATGGTAAGCAATGCTTCTGCATTAGGACGCAACGGTATCCATGACTGGCTGTTACTGCGTGCTGCTGCAATCTTAATTACGCTCTACATTCTCTACATCCTCGGTTTTGTCGTGATGACCGGCACGCTGACGTATGACGTCTGGCGCGGCTTTTTCGCTTCCTCCTTTACCAAAGTGTTCACGTTGCTGACGCTGTTCTCGATTCTGGTCCACGGCTGGATTGGCATGTGGCAGGTCCTGACCGACTACGTGAAACCGCTGGCAACGCGTCTGGTGTTGCAACTGGTGATTGTGGTCGCGCTGTTGTCGTATGCAATTTATGGAACTGTTGTGGTGTGGGGGGTGTAAATGAGTTTGCCAGTCAGAGAATTTGATGCCGTGGTGATCGGCGCAGGTGGTGCGGGTATGCGCGCCGCGCTGCAAATCTCCCAATCGGGCCAGAGCTGTGCTCTGTTATCCAAAGTGTTCCCAACCCGTTCCCACACCGTATCGGCGCAGGGCGGGATTACCGTGGCGCTGGGTAACTCCCACGAAGATAACTGGGAATGGCACATGTACGATACCGTCAAAGGCTCCGATTACATCGGTGACCAGGACGCGATCGAATATATGTGTAAAACCGGTCCGGAAGCGATTCTGGAGCTGGAGCACATGGGCCTGCCATTCTCCCGTCTTGATGACGGCCGCGTTTATCAGCGTCCGTTTGGTGGTCAGTCGAAAAACTTCGGTGGTGAGCAGGCGGCGCGTACCGCTGCTGCTGCCGACCGTACCGGCCATGCCCTGCTGCATACGCTGTATCAGCAGAACCTGAAAAACAAAACCACCATCTTCTCCGAGTGGTATGCACTGGATCTGGTGAAAAACGCTGACGGCGCGATCGTCGGCTGTACCGCCATCTGCATCGAAACCGGTGAAACGGTCTACTTCAAAGCCAAAGCCACTATCCTCGCGACCGGCGGTGCTGGCCGTATCTATCAGTCCACCACCAACGCCCACATCAACACCGGTGACGGCGTCGGCATGGCGCTGCGTGCCGGCGTGCCAATGCAGGATATGGAGATGTGGCAGTTCCACCCAACCGGCATCGCCGGGGCGGGTGTGCTGGTGACCGAAGGCTGCCGTGGTGAAGGTGGCTATCTGCTGAACAAGCATGGCGAGCGTTTCATGGAGCGCTACGCGCCGAACGCCAAAGATCTGGCGGGCCGTGATGTGGTGGCGCGTTCAATGATGGTGGAAATTCGTGAAGGTCGCGGTTGCGACGGCCCATGGGGTCCACACATCAAACTGAAACTCGACCATCTGGGCGCTGAAGTGCTGGAATCCCGTCTGCCGGGCATCCTCGAATTGTCGCGCACCTTTGCTCACGTCGACCCGATTAAAGAACCGATTCCGGTTATCCCGACCTGCCACTACATGATGGGCGGCGTGCCGACCCGCGTGACCGGTCAGGCGCTGCGCGTTAACGAGCAGGGCGAAGATGAAGTGATTCCGGGCCTGTTCGCGGTAGGCGAAATTGCCTGCGTTTCGGTACACGGCGCAAACCGTCTTGGCGGCAACTCGCTGCTCGACCTGGTGGTATTCGGCCGCGCGGCCGGTGTTCATCTGATGGAGTGTATCGCTGAGCAGGGCGAACTGCGCGACGCCACCGAAGATGAAATCGACGCGGCGATGGCCCGCTTCAACCGCTGGGAAAACAACACCACCGGTGAAGACCCGGTTGAAATCCGCAAGGCGCTGCAGCGCTGCATGCAGAACAACTTCTCGGTATTCCGTGAAGGGGATGCGATGCGTGAAGGCCTGGCCGAGCTGAAAGAGATTCGTGAGCGCCTGAAAAACGCGCGTCTCGATGATCGTTCACCGGACTTCAACACCCAGCGTATCGAATGCCTTGAGCTGGATAACCTGATGGAAACCGCTTACGCCACCGCGGTAGCGGCCAACTTCCGCACCGAAAGCCGTGGCGCTCACAGCCGCTTCGACTACCCGGAGCGTGATGATGCCAACTGGCTGTGCCACAGCCTCTATGTTCCGCAAACGGAAAGCATGACGCGCCGTGAGGTGAACATGCAACCGAAACTGCGTGCGGCCTTCCCGCCGAAAGCGCGTACTTACTAATTGCGGAGATCATCATGAGACTCGAATTTTCTATCTATCGTTACAACCCGGAAGTCGATGACAAACCGCGCATGCAGGATTACACCCTCGAAGCGGAAGATGGTCGCGACATGATGCTGCTGGACGCGCTGATCCGTCTGAAAGAAAAGGATCCTACACTGGCCTTCCGTCGCTCCTGCCGTGAAGGCGTGTGCGGCTCCGATGGCCTCAACATGAACGGTAAAAATGGCCTGGCGTGTATCACGCCGGTCTCCGCACTGGGCAATGGCAGCAAGAAGATTGTTATCCGTCCGCTGCCCGGTCTGCCGGTAATCCGCGACCTCGTGGTGGACATGGGACAATTCTATGCTCAGTATGAGAAGATTAAGCCTTTCCTGTTGAATAATGGGGAAAATCCGCCAGCGCGCGAGCATCTGCAAACGCCTGCGCAGCGTGAGCACCTGGACGGCCTGTACGAGTGTATTCTCTGTGCCTGCTGCTCCACGTCGTGCCCGTCGTTCTGGTGGAATCCGGACAAGTTCATCGGTCCGGCCGGCCTGCTGGCGGCGTACCGCTTCCTGATTGACAGCCGCGACACCGAAACCGATGCGCGTCTCGACAATCTGAATGATGCTTTCAGTGTTTTCCGCTGTCACAGCATCATGAACTGTGTGAGCGTGTGCCCGAAAGGCTTAAACCCAACGCGCGCCATCGGCCATATTAAGTCGATGCTGCTGCAGCGCGGGGCGTAACAAACGGAAGTCACGATCGGGAACCCAGGTTCCCGATCGTTTACGGAAGCCTCTATAAGCGCGGTACTGACCACGCTTATAAAGGTTCCCTTACGGGCCAGGCGCCGGTTGCGCACAGGTTCGTATCGCTGAACTCACTACGGCAAGCCGCGTAAGCGGCAACAAATGAAACCTCAAAAAAGCAGATTAATGCTTAAGGGATCACAATGCAGAACAGCGCGATGAAACCCTGGCTGGACTCCTCCTGGCTGGCCGGCGCGAACCAGTCCTACATAGAGCAACTCTATGAGGATTTCCTGACCGATCCTGACTCTGTTGATGAAGTGTGGCGCTCGATGTTCCAGCAGCTGCCGGGCACCGGTGTGAAACCTGAGCAGTTTCACTCCACGACGCGTGAATACTTCCGCCGCCTGGCGAAAGACGCCACCCGCTACACCTCCACAGTCACCGAT
Source organism: Pantoea sp. SGAir0418 (assembly GCF_043529865.1). Lineage (NCBI taxonomy): Bacteria > Pseudomonadati > Pseudomonadota > Gammaproteobacteria > Enterobacterales > Erwiniaceae > Pantoea > Pantoea sp. SGAir0418. The sequence goes on along the minus strand of NZ_CP027911.1, from coordinate 2,806,778 downwards.
CCGGCCGCTAATTCCAAACAGGTTAAAGTGCTGCAGCTGATTAATGCGTTCCGCTTCCGCGGCCATCAGCACGCTAACCTCGATCCGCTCGGCCTGTGGAAGCAGGAGCGCGTGGCGGATCTCGATCCGGCCTTCCACGATCTGACCGACGCCGATTTTCAGGAAAGCTTTAACGTAGGCTCTTTCGCCATTGGCAAAGAGACCATGAAGCTGGCCGATCTTTATGCCGCACTGCAGCAGACCTACTGTGGTTCGATTGGTGCAGAGTACATGCACATCAACAACACCGAAGAGAAGCGCTGGATTCAGCAGCGTCTGGAATCGGTGGTGGGCCATGCGTCATTCAGCGCGGACGAGAAAAAAGGTTTCCTGAAAGAGCTGACGGCGGCAGAGGGCCTGGAAAAATACCTCGGCGCGAAATTCCCGGGTGCCAAACGCTTCTCGCTGGAAGGCGGCGATGCGCTGGTACCGATGCTGCGCGAAATGATTCGCCACGCCGGCAAGAGCGGCACGCGTGAAGTGGTGCTGGGTATGGCGCACCGCGGCCGTCTCAACGTACTGATCAACGTGCTGGGTAAAAAACCGCAGGATCTGTTCGACGAGTTCTCCGGCAAGCACAAAGAGCACCTCGGTACCGGTGACGTGAAGTACCACATGGGCTTCTCGTCAGACGTGGAAACCGAAGGCGGCCTGGTGCACCTGGCGCTGGCGTTCAACCCGTCGCATCTGGAAATTGTAAGCCCGGTAGTCATGGGCTCGGTGCGTGCGCGTCTGGATCGTCTGGCGGAGCCGGGCAGCAACAAAGTACTGCCGATCACCATTCACGGTGACGCCGCGGTTATTGGCCAGGGCGTGGTGCAGGAAACCCTGAACATGTCGCAGGCTCGCGGTTACGAAGTAGGCGGCACCGTGCGCATCGTGATTAACAACCAGGTGGGCTTCACCACCTCGAATCCGAAAGATGCGCGTTCTACCCCGTACTGCACCGACATCGGCAAAATGGTGCTGGCACCGATCTTCCACGTCAACGCGGACGATCCGGAGGCGGTGGCGTTTGTTACCCGTCTGGCGCTGGATTATCGCAACACCTTCAAACGCGATGTGTTCATCGACCTGGTGTGCTACCGCCGTCACGGCCATAACGAAGCCGACGAGCCTAGCGCCACCCAGCCGCTGATGTATCAGAAAATCAAAAAGCATCCGACGCCGCGCAAAATCTACGCCGATCAGCTGGAAAGCGAAGGCGTGGCCACGCAGGAAGATGCCACCGAGCTGGTAAACCTGTACCGGGATGCGCTGGATGAAGGCGAGTGCGTGGTGCCGGAATGGCGTCCGATGAGCCTGCACTCGTTCACCTGGTCTCCCTACCTCAACCACGAGTGGGATGAGAGCTACCCGGAAACCGTGGACATGAAACGTCTGCAGGAGCTGGCGCGCCGCATCAGCAGCATTCCGGAAGCGGTGGAAGTGCAGTCGCGCGTTGCCAAGATTTACAACGACCGCAAAGAGATGGCGGAAGGCAACAAGCTGTTCGACTGGGGCGGTGCGGAAAACCTCGCTTACGCCACGCTGGTGGACGAAGGCATTCCGGTGCGCCTGTCGGGTGAAGACTCCGGCCGCGGCACCTTCTTCCACCGTCACGCGGTGATTCACAACCAGCAGAACGGTTCGACTTACACCCCGCTGCACCATATCCATAACGGTCAGGGTCAGTTCAAGGTGTGGGATTCGGTGCTGTCGGAAGAAGCGGTACTGGCGTTCGAATACGGTTACGCCACCGCCGAGCCGCGCGTGCTGACCATCTGGGAAGCGCAGTTCGGTGACTTCGCCAACGGCGCTCAGGTGGTGATCGATCAGTTCATCAGCTCCGGCGAGCAGAAATGGGGCCGCATGTGTGGTCTGGTGATGCTGCTGCCGCACGGCTACGAAGGGCAGGGTCCGGAGCACTCCTCTGCGCGCCTCGAGCGCTATCTGCAGCTGTGTGCTGAGCAGAACATGCAGGTCTGCGTGCCATCAACGCCAGCGCAGGTCTACCACATGCTGCGTCGTCAGGCGCTGCGCGGTATGCGCCGTCCATTGATCGTCATGTCGCCGAAGTCGCTGCTGCGTCATCCGCTGGCGGTGTCCAGCCTGGACGAGCTGGCTAACGGCAGCTTCCAGCCGGCGATTGGTGAGATCGACGATCTCGATCCGCAGCAGGTGAAACGCGTGGTGCTGTGCTCCGGTAAAGTTTATTACGATCTGCTGGAGCAGCGTCGTAAGAACGAACAGACCGATGTCGCCATCGTACGTATCGAACAGCTCTATCCGTTCCCGCACAAAGCGGTGCAGGAAGCGCTGAAGAATTACGCCCATGTTCAGGATTTCGTCTGGTGTCAGGAAGAGCCACTGAACCAGGGCGCATGGTATTGCAGTCAGCATCATTTCCGCGAAGTGGTTCCATTTGGTGCGTCACTGCGTTACGCAGGCCGTCCGGCTTCTGCTTCACCGGCCGTGGGCTATATGTCCGTTCATCAACAACAGCAGCAAGACCTGGTCAATGACGCGCTGAACCTTGGTTAATTAAAAGGAAAGAAAATGAGTAGCGTAGAAATTCTCGTTCCCGATTTGCCTGAATCCGTAGCGGACGCCACGGTAGCCACCTGGCATAAAAAACCCGGCGACTCTGTGAACCGCGACGAAGTGCTGGTCGAGATCGAAACTGACAAAGTGGTACTGGAAGTGCCTGCCGCCGCTGACGGTGTGCTGGAAGCGGTGCTGGAAGACGAAGGCGCCACCGTAACATCGCGCCAGATTCTGGGCCGTCTGAAGGAAGGTAACAGCGGCGGGAAAGAGACCACGGCGAAAGTGGAAAGCAAGGAGTCTACGCCTGCACAGCGTCAGACTGCATCTCTGGAAGAAGAGAGCAATGACGCGCTCAGCCCGGCCGTGCGCCGCCTGATTGCGGAAAACAACCTCGACGCCAGCCAGATTAAAGGCACCGGTGTTGGCGGCCGTCTGACGCGCGAAGATGTGGAAAAACATCTGGCGAAGAAAGCCGACGGCGCGAAAGCGGCACCGGCAGCCGATGCGGCTCCGCAGGCAGTCGCCAACCGCAGCGAGAAGCGCGTGCCAATGACCCGTCTGCGCAAGCGCGTGGCCGAGCGTCTGCTGGAAGCGAAAAACAGCACCGCAATGCTGACCACCTTCAACGAAGTCAACATGAAGCCGATCATGGATCTGCGCAAGCAGTACGGCGATGCCTTCGAGAAGCGTCACGGCGTGCGTCTGGGCTTTATGTCCTTCTACATCAAAGCGGTGGTCGAAGCGCTGAAACGCTTCCCGGAAGTCAACGCGTCGATCGACGGCGATGATGTGGTGTACCACAACTATTTCGATGTCAGCATCGCGGTCTCAACGCCGCGTGGTCTGGTGACGCCAGTGCTGAAAGACGTTGATGCGCTGAGCATGGCCGACATCGAGAAGAAAATTAAAGAGCTGGCGGTGAAAGGCCGTGACGGCAAGCTGACGGTGGAAGAACTGACCGGCGGTAACTTCACCATCACCAACGGTGGTGTGTTCGGTTCGCTGATGTCTACGCCGATCATCAACCCGCCGCAGAGCGCGATTCTGGGGATGCACGCCATCAAAGATCGCCCAATGGCGGTGAATGGTCAGGTGGTGGTGCTGCCAATGATGTATCTGGCGCTCTCCTACGATCACCGTCTGATCGATGGTCGTGAATCTGTCGGCTATCTGGTCGCGGTGAAAGAGCTGCTGGAAGATCCGGCGCGTCTGCTGCTGGATGTCTGATTTTCGCCGGGCGCGCTGGCACGAGGCGCGCCCAAATTAACCCTGTTTAGATCTGAATGGATAGAACATCATGAACTTACACGAATACCAGGCGAAGCAGCTGTTTGCACGGTATGGTATGCCAGCACCGACTGGCTACGCCTGCACCACGCCACGTGAAGCCGAAGAAGCCGCCTCGAAAATTGGCGCGGGTCCGTGGGTGGTGAAATGTCAGGTTCATGCCGGTGGCCGCGGTAAAGCGGGCGGTGTGAAGGTGGTTAACAGTAAAGAAGACATTCGTGCTTTCGCTGAAAACTGGCTGGGCAAACGTCTGGTGACCTATCAGACTGACGCCAATGGCCAGCCGGTAAACCAGATCCTGGTTGAAGCGGCGACCGACATCGACCAGGAGCTGTATCTGGGTGCGGTGGTTGACCGTGCTACCCGTCGCGTGATCTTCATGGCGTCAACCGAAGGCGGCGTGGAAATCGAGAAAGTAGCGGAAGAAACCCCGCACCTGATCCACAAAATGGCGCTGGATCCGCTGACCGGCCCGCAGCCATACCAGGGCCGCGAGCTGGCATTCAAACTGGGCCTGACCGGCAAGCAGGTCAGCCAGTTCACCAAAATCTTCATGGGTCTGGCGACCATGTTCCTGGAGCGCGACCTGGCGATGGTTGAGATCAACCCGCTGGTGATCACCAAACAGGGCGACCTGATCTGTCTGGATGGCAAACTGGGTGCCGATGGCAATGCCCTGTTCCGTCAGCCAGAGCTGCGTGAAATGCGCGACCCAAGCCAGGAAGACCCACGTGAAGCCCACGCGACGCAGTGGGAACTGAACTACGTCGCGCTGGAAGGCAACATTGGCTGTATGGTCAACGGCGCCGGTCTGGCGATGGGCACCATGGACATCGTGAAACACCACGGTGGTCAGCCTGCAAACTTCCTTGATGTTGGCGGCGGCGCAACCAAAGAGCGCGTTACCGAAGCCTTCAAAATCATCCTGTCTGACGATGCTGTGAAAGCGGTATTCGTTAACATCTTCGGCGGCATCGTGCGCTGCGACCTGATCGCAGACGGCATCATCGGTGCTGTGGCTGAAGTGGGTGTCAACGTACCGGTCGTGGTACGTCTGGAAGGTAACAACGCCGAGCTGGGCGCGAAGAAACTGGCGGACAGCGGTCTTAACATCATTGCAGCAACCAGCCTGACAGACGCAGCACAGCGTGTTGTCGCTGCTGCGGAGGGTAAATAATGTCCATTCTGATCGACAAAAACACCAAAGTCATTTGCCAGGGTTTCACCGGTGGCCAGGGAACGTTCCACTCTGAGCAGGCGCTGGCCTATGGTACGCAGCTGGTTGGCGGTGTGACGCCAGGTAAAGGCGGCACCACCCATCTCGGTCTGCCGGTGTTTAACACCGTGCGTGAAGCAGTAGAAGCCACGGGCGCCACCGCTACCGTGATCTACGTGCCGGCACCGTTCTGCAAAGACGGTATCCTGGAAGCGATCGACGCGGGCATCAAACTGATCATCACCATCACCGAAGGTATCCCGACGCTGGATATGCTGACGGTGAAAGTGAAGCTGGACGAAGCAGGCGTGCGCATGATCGGCCCGAACTGCCCGGGTGTGATCACCCCAGGCGAATGTAAGATCGGTATCATGCCGGGCCACATTCACCAGCCAGGCCGCGTGGGTATCGTGTCACGTTCCGGTACGCTGACCTATGAAGCGGTTAAGCAGACCACCGACATCGGCTACGGCCAGTCCACCTGTGTGGGCATCGGCGGTGACCCGATCCCAGGCTCCAACTTCATCGACATCCTGAAAATGTTCCAGGACGATCCGCAGACCGAAGCGATCGTGATGATCGGTGAGATCGGCGGCAGCGCTGAAGAAGAGGCCGCGGCGTTCATCAAAGAGCACGTGACCAAGCCTGTCGTCGGCTATATCGCCGGCGTAACGGCGCCGAAAGGCAAGCGTATGGGCCACGCCGGCGCCATCATTGCCGGTGGTAAAGGCACCGCCGATGAGAAATTTGCTGCACTGGAAGCGGCCGGTGTGAAAACCGTGCGCAGCCTGGCCGATATCGGCGACGCGGTGAAAGCGGTACTGCCAGCGAAATAAGATTTTGCTGCTGAAAGAACAAAGCCACCTGCGGGTGGCTTTTTTTATGGCTGTCATGCACGGCCATTAGCTGTCCTCACACATTTGCAGTAAAAACGTAACGGCAACATTTTCTGCGGCTATGCTTACTTTGTCGTTGAGTAAAGAAGGGCAAAGAGGCGTGCTTTTTCCCGTCAGCGTCCAGGCGTCTGGCTGGCACAGAGGTTAAATAATTACGGGAAAGGTAATTGTTTTCTTAATTGCGCTATCGATTTATGACAACTAATTAACAACAACTCTAACACTACATATCTGGAAAATTATTGTCTTAATCCAGATCAATAAAAGGCGATATATAGCAAACTTTACCGCTGGCTAAAAGCAACCCAACCGGTATAAATTGCGCTGCATCAATTCAGTCTTTTTCATCATTTATCAGGAGTTTGTGCCAGGCGTTGTCATATCAATTCTGTCGCCTCCTCATCTTACTCCTGCTCGAAACAGGCTGAAGCGATCGGTTTTTCGGGGAATTTTCACCACTGTTACTCGCTCACTTCGGGCCGCAGTACGCATTGTGCTGTCGGTAACAAAACTGGAATCAATAATCAGTCGTTCCTGACCTTATTCTGCATCGCACTGCCCGCTGTTTGTGGTTGTTATTCGCAGGATGAGTTCATGCGAGGAGCAAGGAGTCATCATGTTAGATATTGTCGAGCTGTCGCGTTTACAGTTTGCCCTGACGGCGATGTACCATTTCCTGTTCGTGCCCTTAACGCTCGGTATGGCGTTTTTACTGGCGATCATGGAAACGGTCTATGTCCTGTCGGGAAAACAGATTTATAAAGATATGACCAAATTCTGGGGCAAGTTGTTTGGTATCAACTTTGCGCTGGGTGTGGCCACCGGCCTGACCATGGAATTTCAGTTCGGTACCAACTGGTCTTATTACTCCCACTACGTCGGCGATATCTTCGGTGCGCCGCTGGCCATCGAAGGCCTGATGGCGTTCTTCCTTGAATCCACCTTTGTCGGCCTGTTCTTCTTCGGCTGGGATCGCCTCGGTAAAGTGCAGCACCTGGCGGTGACCTGGCTGGTGGCGCTCGGCTCGAATATGTCCGCGCTGTGGATCCTGGTGGCGAACGGCTGGATGCAGAACCCGATCGCCTCCGAATTCAATTTCGAAACCATGCGTATGGAGATGGTGAGCTTCTCCGAGCTGGTGCTGAACCCGGTGGCGCAGGTGAAATTTGTGCATACCGTGGCCGCGGGCTACACCACCGGAGCGATGTTCATTCTGGGCATCAGCGCCTGGTATCTGCTGAAAGGGCGCGACATCGCGTTTGCTAAACGCTCCTTTGCGATCGCTGCCAGCTTCGGTATGGCTGCCGTGCTATCGGTCATCGTGCTGGGTGACGAATCCGGCTATGAAATGGGCGACGTGCAGAAAACCAAGCTGGCCGCCATCGAAGCCGAATGGGAAACCCAGCCGGCGCCAGCGGCCTTTACGCTGTTTGGCGTGCCGGATCAGGCGACGCAGGAGAACAAGTACGCCATCCAGATCCCGTATCTGCTCGGCCTGATCGCCACCCGTTCTGTCGATACGCCGGTCACCGGCCTGAAAGATCTGCTGGCGCAGCATGAAGTGCGCATCCGTAATGGTATGAAAGCCTATGCGCTGCTGAACGAGCTGCGTGCCGGCAGTAAAGATCCGGCGGTGCGCAGTGAGTTTGAGACGCATAAACAGGATCTCGGCTACGGTCTGCTGCTCAAGCGTTATACCCCGGACGTGGCGAACGCCACGGAAGCGCAAATCCAGCAGGCAACGCAGGATTCCATTCCGCGCGTGGCACCACTCTATTTCGCCTTCCGCATCATGGTGCTGTGTGGCGTGCTGCTGCTGGGCATCATTGCGCTGTCGTTCTGGAGCGTGATTCGTAACCGCATCGGTAAGAATCGCTGGCTGCTGAAAGCGGCGCTGTACGGTATTCCACTGCCGTGGATTGCCGTCGAAGCTGGCTGGTTTGTCGCTGAATATGGCCGTCAGCCGTGGGCGATTGGTGAGGTGCTGCCAACCGCAGTGGCTAACTCGTCGCTGACCGTCGGCGATCTGCTGTTCTCGATGATCCTGATCTGCGGCCTGTATACCGTGTTCCTGGTGGCGGAGATGTATCTGATGTTCAAATTTGCCCGCCTTGGTCCAAGCAGCCTGAAAACCGGCCGCTATCACCATGAAACAGTACAAGCTGTGACTCAACCGGCGCGCGGATAAGGAGAGCGACCATGTTTGACTATGAAGTGTTGCGTTTTGTCTGGTGGCTGCTGATTGGCATTCTGCTGATCGGTTTTGCCGTCACCGACGGCTTCGATATGGGCGTGGGAATGCTGACCCGCATCCTCGGTCGCACCGATACCGAGCGTCGCATCATGATTAACAGCATCGCGCCGCACTGGGACGGTAACCAGGTCTGGCTGATCACTGCCGGCGGGGCGCTGTTCGCCGCCTGGCCAATGGTCTATGCCGCCGCGTTCTCCGGTTTTTACGTGGCGATGATTCTGGTGCTGGCCTCGCTGTTCTTCCGTCCGGTCGGCTTTGATTACCGGTCGAAGATTGAAGATATGCGCTGGCGCGGTGCCTGGGACTGGGGCATCTTCATCGGTAGCTTTGTGCCGCCGCTGGTGATTGGCGTGGCGTTCGGTAACCTGCTGCAGGGTGTGCCGTTCCATGCTGATGAGTACCTGCGCCTGTTCTACACCGGTAATTTTTTCCAGCTGCTTAATCCGTTTGGCCTGCTGGCTGGGGTGATCAGCGTCGCGATGATTCTGGCCCAGGGCGCGACTTACCTGCAGATGCGCACCAGCGGCGAACTGCACCTGCGTTCCCGCACCGCGGCGCAAATCAGCGCGCTGGTGATGCTGGTGGGCTTTGTACTGGCTGGCGTGTGGGTGAAGTACGGCATTGATGGCTATGTGCTGAAAAGCGCAATCGATCATCACGCGGCGTCTAACCCGCTGGGTAAAGATGTGGTGCGTGAAGCTGGTGCCTGGCTGGTCAATTTTGAACAGATGCCGGTGCTGTGGTTGTTCCCGCTGCTCGGCGCGCTGCTGCCGCTGCTGACCATCCTGTGTTCGCGCATGGAGAAGGGCGCATGGGCGTTTATCTTCTCTTCGCTGACGCTGGCGTGCGTCATTATGACGGCGGGCATTGCGCTGTTCCCGTTCATCATGCCATCCAGCACCGTGCCAGGCACCAGCCTGACCATGTGGGACGCGACCTCCAGCCTGCTGACGCTGCAGATCATGACCGTGGCTGCCATCATCTTTGTGCCGATTATTCTGGCTTACACCAGCTGGTGTTACTACAAGATGTATGGCCGCATCACCAAAGAACACATTGAGCGCAATACGCACTCCCTGTACTGATTGAGGAGATTAAGCATGTGGTATTTTGCCTGGATTCTTGGCACCTTGCTGGCCTGTGCGTTTGGCGTGGTCACGGCACTGGCGATCGAGCATGTGGAAGAGGGCGGCGCGCAGGACGACAAGCTCTGATGCGCAGCCTGATACAGACGCTGTATCGTCTGATGGATAAGGGCCCGCTACGGGCCCTTTCACTGATTCTGGCGCTGTGGCTGGCCGGATGCGTCATCTGGCAGCCGGCGCGCTTTGCCGCACGCACCAGTGAGCTCGCTATCTGGCACGGATTATTGTTAATCTGGGCGGTGTGCAGCGGCGTGATTCACGGCACCGGTTTCCGGCCACAGCGCGCCCGCTGGCAGGCGCTATTTGCCCCGCTGCCGGCGCTGATCGTGCTGGCGCTGGGAATTTACTGGTTCTACCATTAAGTTCTGTCTCAGCCCGCAAGGGCTGTTTTACCGCTGCTGACGTGAGTTTTTGTCAGCGGTTGGTCAGGAAATCTCCCAAAAATCCTTCCAGTTGTTAACGTCTGATAATTATTTTCTCCTGGCTCTGGCGGACCATTCCCAAGCCGATCTCACTTGCGTATAGTAGCAACGTTTAAAATGAGACCGGGATGTAGAGTGAGTACAACGCTGTTTCGCTGGCCGGTTCGGGTCTATTACGAAGACACTGACGCCGGTGGTGTGGTTTACCACGCCAGCTATCTTGCTTTTTATGAACGAGCACGTACCGAGATGTTGCGCCAGCACCATTTCAATCAACAGGCCCTGTTGGAAGAGCAGGTGGCTTTTGTGGTACGGCGCATGACGGTGGACTTTATTGCCGCGGCACGTCTCGACGACCTTCTGGAGATCCAGAGCGAAGTGACAGCAATGACGCGCGCAACCATGACGTTCTCGCAGCGTATCGTGAATGCTGAAGGCAAAGTGCTCAATGAAGCAGACGTCCTGATTGCCTGCATCAACCCACATCTAATGAAGCCGATTGCGCTTCCCAAGTCTATTGTCGCGGAGTTCAAGCAGTGACTGACATGAACGTTCTTGATTTGTTCCTGAAGGCAAGCCTTCTGGTCAAACTTATCATGTTGATTTTGATCGGCTTTTCTATTGCCTCCTGGGCAATCATCATTCAGCGCACCCGCATTCTTAACGCGGCGGGGCGTGAGGCCGAGGCGTTCGAGGACAAGTTCTGGTCCGGTATCGAGCTGTCGCGTCTCTATCAGGAGAGCCAGGCGCGCCGTGACGAGCTGAGCGGGTCCGAACAGATTTTCTACTCTGGCTTCAAAGAGTTTGCCCGCCTGCACCGCGCCAACAGCCATGCGCCGGAAGCGGTGGTCGAAGGGGCCGGTCGCGCCATGCGCATCTCGATGAACCGTGAACTGGAAGCGCTGGAAAATCATATCCCATTCCTTGGCACCGTCGGTTCCATCAGCCCGTATATCGGTCTGTTTGGTACGGTGTGGGGGATCATGCATGCCTTTATCGCACTGGGTGCGGTGAAACAGGCCACACTGCAAATGGTTGCGCCCGGTATCGCCGAAGCGCTGATCGCCACCGCAATCGGTCTGTTCGCGGCTATTCCTGCCGTTATGGCGTATAACCGTCTGAACCAGCGCGTGAACAAGCTGGAGCAGGGCTACGACAACTTTATGGAAGAGTTCACCGCCATCCTGCATCGTCAGGCTTTCTCTACTGACAACAGCAAGTAAGTCGAGGTAAACGATGGCCAGAACCCGTGGTCGCGGGCGTCGCGACCTTAAGTCGGAAATCAACATTGTTCCGCTGCTGGACGTGCTGCTGGTGTTGCTGCTCATCTTTATGGCAACCGCGCCGATTATTACGCAGAGCGTGGAAGTGGACCTGCCGGACGCAACCGATTCGAAAACCGTTTCCAGCGACGATAATCCGCCGGTGATCGTGGAAGTGGCCGGGGTAGGGCAGTACAGCCTGGTGGTGGATCACGATCGTATGACGCAGCTGCCGCCGGAGCAGGTGGTGAGCGAAGCGCAGCGCCGTATTGAAGCCAATCCGAAGACGGTCTTCCTGATTGGTGGGGCGAAAGATGTGCCTTACGACGAAATCATCAAGGCGCTGAACCTGTTGCATCAGGCTGGCGTGAAATCCGTCGGTTTGATGACGCAGCCGATTTAACGCGAACCGTTTTTGGGAACCGAGAGTGTCGAAGGCAACCGAGCAGAACGAGAAGTTAAAACGCGCGATAATCATTTCGGTGATTCTGCACATCGTGCTGATCGCCCTGCTGATTTGGAGCTCGTTTAACGAACATATCGAAGCCAGCGGCGGCGGTGGCGGCAGTGATATCGACGCGGTGATGGTCGATCCTGGCGCGGTGGTTGAGCAGTATAACCGTCAGCAGAATCAGCAGAGTGATAGTCAGCGCGCCGAGCAGCAGCGCCAGAAGCAGGCACAGCAGCAGGCGGAAGAGTTGCAGCAGAAACAGGCCGCTGAACAGCAGCGGCTGAAAGAGCTGGAAAAAGAGCGTCTGCAGGCGCAGCAGGAAGCCAAAGAGCAGGCGAAGCAGCAGGCAGAGCAGCAGAAGGCGGCTGAAGCAGCAGCGAAGCAGGCGCAGGAGCAGCAGAAAGCTGCAGAAGCGGCCGCAGCGAAAGCCAAAGCCGATGCCAAAGCGCAGGCCGATGCTCAGGCGAAGGCCGCAGCGGACGCGAAAGCCAAAGCGGAAGAGCAGGCGAAGCAGGCCGCTGCCGACGCGAAGAAGAAAGCGGAAGAGCAGGCGAAAGCCGCCGCAGCCGAAGCGGCGAAAGAGAAAGCCGCGCAGCAGGCGAAAGCCGCAGCTGAAGCAAAAGCCAAAGCGGAGGCAGAAGCCAAAGCTCAGGCCGCGGCAGATGCAAAAGCCAAAGCTGCACAGGAAGCCAAAGAGAAAGCTGCGGAAGCCGCGAAAGAGAAAGCGGCCGCCGAAGCCAAAGCGAAAGCTGAGGCAGCAGCCAAAGCCAAAGCGGATGCGGCGGCCAAAGCTAAAGCGGCCGCCGAGGCGAAGAAGAAAGCGGCTGCCGAAGCGGCGAAGAACGAGAGCGATGTGGATGATCTGTTAGGCGGTCTCTCTTCCGGTAAGAATGCGCCGAAAAGCGGTGCCGCTTCCGGTGGTGGCGCGGCGGCAGGTCAGGGCAATCAGAAGAAGGCGGGTGCCTCAGGTGCTGAGGTGAATGCGTATCTGGGTCAGATCACCAGTGCGATTCAGAGCCGCTTCTACGATGCCGATCTGTATCGCGGTAAAAGCTGCGATCTGCGGATTAAACTGGCACCGGATGGTTTGCTGATTGACGTGAAAGCTGAAGGCGGCGATCCGGCGCTGTGTCAGGCGGCGATTACCGCAGCGAAGCAGGCACGCATTCCAAAGCCGCCTTCGCAGGCCGTATATGAAGTGTTTAAGAACGCACCGATGCGTTTCAAACCAGAATAATGCAGTAACGTACGGCAGGTTGAACTAAGGTTAGCTTGCCGTACTCTATGAGTACTCGTGTTTTTTCAGGAACTGTGCGAATTATCATGAACTCAGGTTCAGATAAGGGAGATAAGATGAAGCAGGCACTTCGTGTAACCTTAGGTTTTTTTGTACTGCTGTGGGCAGCGATGCTGCACGCGGAAGTACGCATTGAAATTACGCAGGGCGTGAATACCGCGCGCCCAATTGGTGTGGTGCCGTTCCAGTGGGCCGGTCCGGGCGCTGCACCCGAAGATATTGGTGGCATCGTCGCAGCAGACTTACGTAACAGCGGTAAATTCAACCCGCTGGATCGCTCTCGTCTGCCACAGCAGCCGACCAGCGCACAGGAAGTTCAGCCTGCCGCGTGGAGCGCACTGGGTATTGATGCCGTGGTCGTCGGGCAGGTTACGCCGAACGCCGATGGCAGCTACCAGGTGGCTTATCAGCTGGTGGATACCGGTGGCGCACCGGGTACTGTGCTGGCGCAGAACTCCTATAAAGTCACCAAACAGTGGCTGCGCTATGCTGCACATACCGCCAGCGATGAAGTGTTTGAGAAGCTGACCGGTATCAAAGGCGCGTTCCGTACCCGTATCGCCTATGTGGTGCAGACCAACGGTGGTCAGTTCCCGTACGAGCTGCGCGTGTCTGACTACGATGGTTACAACCAGTTTGTGGTACACCGTTCGCCGCAGCCGCTGATGTCACCGGCCTGGTCGCCAGACGGCAGCAAAGTGGCTTACGTGACCTTCGAAAGCGGTAAATCGGCGCTGGTGGTGCAGACGCTGGCCAACGGCGCTATCCGTCAGGTGGCTTCTTATCCGCGTCACAACGGTGCGCCGGCCTTCTCGCCGGACGGCTCTAAGCTGGCCTTCGCCCTGTCGAAAACCGGTAGCCTGAACCTGTACGTGATGGATCTGGCCTCCGGTCAGACGCGTCAGGTGACCGATGGCCGCTACAACAGCACCGAACCTACCTGGTTCCCGGACAGCCAGACGCTGGCTTACACTTCGGATCAGGCCGGTGCGCCACAGATTTACAAAGTTAACGTTAACGGCGGAACGCCACAGCGCATTACCTGGGAAGGGGCTCAGAACCAGGATGCGGATGTGTCATCTGACGGTAAAACGATGGTGATGATCAGCAGCGCCGGTGGCGCGCAGCACGTCGCCAAACAGGATCTGGAAACGGGAGCCGTTCAGACAATAACGGACACGTTCCTGGATGAGACGCCAAGTCTGGCTCCTAACGGCACGATGGTAATCTATAGCTCTACTCAGGGGATGGGTTCCGTGTTGCAGTTGGTTTCAACCGATGGGCGTTTCAAAGCGCGTCTTCCGGCAACTGATGGACAGGTCAAATTCCCTGCCTGGTCGCCGTATCTGTGATGCATCGCTCCCTCGCCTGGCGGGGGAGTAAAATGTATGGCAAACAAAATAATAGGATAAAGAAATGCAACTGAACAAAGTGCTGAAGGGTTTGATGCTGGCTCTGCCGGTTATCGCGGTAGCTGCATGTAGCTCTCACAAAAACAACAACAACGATCAGACCGGTATGGGTGCTGACGGTGCATACGGCGCTGGCGCTGGCCAGAACGGCAACATGTCTTCTGACGAGCAGGCGCGTCTGCAGATGCAGCAGCTGCAGCAGAACAACATCGTTTACTTCGGTCTGGACAAGTATGACGTGCAGTCTGAATACGCTCAGATGCTGGATCAGCACGCTGCTTTCCTGCGCAGCAACCCATCTTACAAAGTGACCATCGAAGGTCACGCGGATGAGCGCGGCACCCCAGAGTACAACATCGCCCTGGGCGAACGTCGTGCTAACGCCGTTAAAATGTACCTGCAGGGTAAAGGCGTGTCTGCTGACCAGATGTCTATCGTATCTTACGGTAAAGAGAAACCTGCTGTACTGGGCCACGACGAAGCGGCTTACGCTAAAAACCGTCGTGCCGTACTGGTTTACTAAGAGAATCACATGATTAGTAACTTCAGACTTCATCTGTTGAGTCTGTCGTTACTGGTTGGCGTAGCGGCCCCCTGGGCCGCTAATGCCCAGGCGTCAATCAGTAGCGTTGGCTCAGGCTCGGTCGAAGACCGTGTCACCACTCTTGAACGTATCTCCAATGCCCAGGCTCAGCTTCTGCAGCAGTTGCAGCAGCAGATGAGTGATAACCAAAGCGATATCGATTCGCTGCGCGGGCAGATCCAGCAGAACAGTTATCAGCTTAATCAGGTGATTGAGCGGCAGAAGCAGCTTTATCAGCAGATCGACAGTCTGAGCAGCAGTAATGGTGCGCAGGCCAGCGGTGGTGCTGATGCAGCAGCTGGTGCCGCAGCGGGAAACGCTGATGCGGGGAGCAGCAATACGGCTGCCGCTGCACCCGCACAAACCGGCGATGCCAACACCGATTACAATGCTGCCGTCGCGCTGATTCTTGAGAAGAAACAGTACGACCAGGCGATTACTGCGCTGCAGGCGTGGGTGAAGAAGTATCCGGACTCCACCTATCAGCCGAATGCCAATTACTGGCTGGGTCAGTTGTTTTACAACAAAGGCAAAAAGGACGATGCGGCCTACTATTTTGCCACTGTAGTTAAAAACTACCCGAAATCGCCAAAAGCGGCGGAAGCGCTGTTTAAGGTTGGGGTGATCATGCAGGAGAAGAACGATACAGCGAAAGCGAAAGCGGTCTACCAGCAGGTGATCAAACAGTTCCCTAACTCTGAGTCTGCTAAGCAGGCACAAAAACGGCTCGCTGCGATGTAATTGCTGCAGTTAAGACCGGATTTCGTCTGATTTCTGGTCTTGCCGCATGAAAGGTAAGCAGTTGAGACATTTAGCGGAAAATAAGGGTTGCGCCCTCCCGCTAAATCAGTAATATATGCCGCCGTTGCCGGGACATATCTTAACAAGTATCGGCAGCACTGAAGATGGGTCGTTAGCTCAGTTGGTAGAGCAGTTGACTTTTAATCAATTGGTCGCAGGTTCGAATCCTGCACGACCCACCATCTCAACCGTTCAGTTTTGATGTCACTTCAGTTTGCTTCACAACCTTGATGGGTCGTTAGCTCAGTTGGTAGAGCAGTTGACTTTTAATCAATTGGTCGCAGGTTCGAATCCTGCACGACCCACCATCAAGTCGAAAGTTGTAAGCCACTTCCCGAGCGGGTCGTTAGCTCAGTTGGTAGAGCAGTTGACTTTTAATCAATTGGTCGCAGGTTCGAATCCTGCACGACCCACCAGTTATGTAGAAAGGCGCCCTAAAGGCGCCTTTTTGCTTTTTTACGAAGTTCGGTATGTTGCTTTGAGATCGTACTCAGGCCAGATAAGGCGGGGCGGATCACAAAGGAATCTCACATCCCTGTGGATCGGCCTCGCCATCCATGGCTCGGACGCTTCGCTCCTCCGCCCCCGCCTTTTCTGGCTGTCAGGCATTTCAGCTGCTGTAGTTTTGCAGCGCTTTCAGCAAGGCGCAGAGAGTTAACATGAAGCCGAAGGGTACGGGGCGGTGGAGTAAAGCTTCCGGCGCATGGACAAAAATGCCGGGAGCATTTTTGAACAACGCGTAGCGTTGGCCCACAAAGTGGGCGAGCCTCAGGGATGAGGCGAGTAAACCGCCGGCAGAGCCTACAGGGACGTATTTACGGCGACTTTACGGAACCGCCCGGTTCTTTCGGCTGGCTGCAAGGTTTCAAGCTGATCTACTTTTTTACCTTATCCGGCGTCAGGCTCTTCCAGATATGCAGCACCGCGTAACTGCGCCATGGGCGCCACACCTGCGACATCTGCTCTGCGACCTTTGCGCTCACGCCGCCGAGATTATTGCGGATCGCAATGTCCTCTTTCGGGAAGGCATCCGGCCAGCGCAGGGCGCGCATGGCGATATAACTCGCTGTCCATGGCCCGACCCCCTTCAGCGCCAGCAACTGCTGCTGCACCACGTCCGGATTAACCGCACCATTGAAGCGCAGCGCTCCTGAGGCACAGGCCGCGGCCAGTGCCTGGATCGCCTGCGCGCGGGCGCTCACAATGCCGAGGCTGGCGATATCATCGAGGGTGGCAGCAGCCAGTGATTCGGCCTCTGGCGGTAAGCGGGAGAGCGCAGGCCACGGTGTGGTGAGGGGTGCGCCAAAACGCTCCGCCACGCGACTGCTCAGCGTCGTCGCGGCTTTCACCGTCACCTGCTGGCCGAGGATGGCGCGGACCGCCAGCTCGAAGCCGTCAAACGCACCAGGAACGCGCAAACCCGGATAGCGTGCCAGACTCGCAGCTAATAGCGGATCCTGGCTGAGCTGCTCGCTGATGCGCTGTGGCTGGGCATCCAGATCAAACAGATCGCGCAAACGGCGCAGCAGGGCAGGCAGCACCGGCGTCAGCGTGGTGGTAAATTGCACCTTCAGCGCCTGCTTCTCCGGCAAATGACTAATGCGTACCCAGCCACGACACTGACCGAGCGCCACAGTACGATGATAAACGCCCTCGCTGACCCACTCGACTTGCTTCATCACGCGCTGTTGCAGGAAATCGAGGATGGCGTCCCAGTCATAAGGAGGCCGATAGCTAAGGCGCAGTTCGGCGCTCTCCTGCTCACCATTCAGGGCTTCCGTCTGAATCTGCTTACGCAGACGCGAAGGCGTCATGCGATAGCGAGCCTGAAACACGTCGTTAAAACGGCGCAGGCTGCGAAAACCGCAGGCATAGGCAATTTCGGTCACCGGCAATGCGGTTTCAGTCAGTAGCTGCTTCGCCAGCAGCATGCGCCGGGTTTGCCGCAGTTCAAGTGGCGACACGCCCAGCTCCTGCTGAATCACCCGTCTTAGCTGGCGTTCACTCAGGTCAAACTCGCTGGCGATCTCAGCCAGCGTCTCCTGTTCTTCCAGTAAGCCTTCTTCGATACGGCGAATCAGCCGGTCGGCGATGCGATGATGGCTATCGACCGGTGCCGAACCAGGTGCCAGCTCGGGACGGCAGCGCAGGCAGGGGCGAAAGTGCGCCTTTTCAGCCGCTTCGGCACTGGTGAAAAACAGGCAGTTTTTCTGCATCGGCGCTTTCACCGGACAGATCGGACGGCAGTAAATACCGGTGGAGGTCACGCCGACAAAAAACACCCCGTCGAAACGGCTGTCGCGCGCCGTCAGCGCCTGATAGGCAATTTCAGGATCTAACATCATCGTCTCCGGCAAATAAACACCATCGTCGCGCAGGTGCGGATGGAAAACTGGCTGCTTTCGGACAGCTAACCAGTTTATGCTCATGGCCGAAAACAGCCAGTTTCGCCGCGCAAAAGTGCGATAATCATCCGCATAGCCCACGCCGGAGGTGCAACATGTATCACGCTAAAATCATTACCACGCCCGTCGGAGAACTGACGCTCATTGCCACGGATCGCGGTCTGTCAGCCATTTTATGGGAAAACGAAGGGGCGCAGCGCGTGCCGCTGAAACCGATCGCGCGTAACGACCAGCATCCGATTCTCTGTGAGGCCGAACGCCAGCTGCGCCAGTACTTTGCCGGCGAGCGTCAGCAGTTTGACATGCCTTACGACACCGTTGGCACTGCGTTTCAGAAAAAGGTCTGGCAGGCGCTGCTCACCATTCCGTTTGGTGAAACCCGCAGCTATCTGCAAATCGCGGAGCAGATCGGCAACCCGAAAGCGGTACGCGCCGTCGGCGCTGCCAACGGTAAAAATCCGTTGTCGATCATGGCGCCCTGTCATCGCGTTATCGGCAGCAACGGTAAGCTCACCGGCTTTGCAGGCGGCCTGGCGGTAAAAGCGTTTCTGCTTGAGCTGGAAAGCCCACAACAGGCGCAAGCCGGCGCGCAGCTGGTACTTCCCGCATAAAAATCACACGACAGGCTCGGTGTAATCCGCTATTGTGTTTAGCATATAAAACACGATGGCGGATTTAATGCCGCATCATCGTCCTGATGGGCGATTTTGTTAAATCGATAAAACGAGAGCCGTGTCATGAATGCAATGTTTGATGCTGAAAGCGCCATTTATCCCTTCCCGCCGAAACCGGCGCGCCTCAGCCCGCAGGAAAAAGCCGGTTACATCGAAGAAATTAAACGTCTGCTCAAAGCACGCGATGCGGTGATGGTGGCGCATTACTACACCGATCCGGAAATCCAGGCGCTGGCCGAAGAGACCGGCGGCTGCGTGGCGGATTCCCTTGAGATGGCACGCTTTGGCAGCCAGCATCCGGCGCAAACGCTGCTGGTGGCCGGCGTGCGTTTCATGGGCGAAACCGCCAAAATCCTTAGCCCGGAAAAAACCGTGCTGATGCCCACGCTGCAGGCAGAGTGCTCGCTTGACCTTGGTTGCCCGATTGACGAATTTAACCGCTTCTGCGATGCGCATCCGGATCGGACTGTAGTGGTGTATGCCAACACGTCGGCAGCGGTAAAAGCACGCGCCGATTGGGTAGTGACGTCCAGCATTGCGGTTGAGCTGATTGAATATCTCGACAGTCGCGGTGAGAAAATTATCTGGGCACCGGACCGCCATCTGGGCCGTTACGTTACGCAGCAAACCGGCGCTGATGTGCTGTGCTGGCAGGGCGCCTGCATCGTGCATGATGAGTTCAAAACCCAGGCGCTGCAGCGCATGAAAGCGCTCTATCCTGACGCGGCGGTGCTGGTGCACCCGGAGTCACCGCAGGCGATTGTCGAACTGGCCGATGCGGTCGGTTCCACCAGCCAGCTGATTCAGGCCGCCAAAACGCTGCCGCATCCGCAGATGATTGTGGCGACCGATCGCGGCATCTTCTACAAAATGCAGCAGGCGGTACCGGATAAAGAGTTACTGGAAGCGCCCACCGCGGGCGAAGGAGCGACCTGCCGCAGCTGCGCGCACTGCCCGTGGATGGCGATGAATGGCCTGCAGGCTATCGCTGAAGGGCTGGCACACGGCGGCGCGCAGCATGAAATTCACGTCGATGCGGCGCTGCGTCAGGCGGCGTTACTGCCGCTCAACCGCATGCTAGACTTTGCAGCACAACTCAAACTTACGCTGAAAGGGAACGCCTGAGGCGGTTTTCATACAGGTGCAGATGATGGACTTCTTTAGCACACACAATATTCTGGTTCATATTCCGATTGGCGTCGGCGGCTACGATCTGTCATGGATTGAGGCGATCGGTACGCTGGCCGGCCTGCTGTGTATCTGGCTCGCCAGCCAGGAAAAAATTATCAACTATCTGTTTGGGCTGATTAACGTCACGCTGTTTGCGGTGATTTTCTTTCAGATTCAGCTGTATGCCAGCCTGCTGCTGCAGCTGTTCTTCTTTGTTGCCAATGTGTACGGCTGGTACGCGTGGAGCCGGCAGACCAGCAGCCATGAAGCGGCGCTGAAAATCCGCTGGCTGCCGCTGCCGAAAGCCATCGGCTGGGGCGCCGCCTGCGTAATCGCCATTGCGCTGATGACGCGCTATATCGACCCGGTATTTGCTTTCCTCACGCGCACCGCGGTGGGTCTGATGCAGTCGCTCGGCCTTAACGTGGTGATGCCGCAGCTGCAGCCAGATGCCTTCCCGTTCTGGGATTCCTGCATGATGGTGCTGTCGATTGTGGCGATGATCCTGATGACGCGCAAATACGTCGAGAACTGGCTGCTGTGGGTGGTGATCAACGTTATCAGCGTGATGATCTTTGCGCGTCAGGGCGTATATGCCATGGCGCTGGAGTACGCCATCCTGACGCTGATCGCGCTGAACGGCACGCGCCTGTGGATGCAGAGCGCACGGGAACAAGGTTCGCGCGCGCTGTCCCATTAGTGGTGGTGATGCGCGTGGCCTTCCAGCGCTGCGTGCTCGTGCTGCGTGCCGCTCTCCTCGCATAACTCGCAGTCCGGGCCGACGCAGGGCTGATACTCCATCTGCACCGTGGCATGGGCAATCTGATAATGCTGGTGCAGATACTGATGAATACGTCGCAGCAGGCCGTCGTGATCGTACGGCGGAATCACCTGTACGTGCAGCGTCAGTACCGGCTTTTCGCCCACCTGCCACACATGCACATGATGCACATTGCGCACTTCATCAATGTGACGCGTCAGCGCCCGCGCCAGCTTATCCACGTCGATATGCGTCGGTGCGCCTTCCAGCAATTCGTGCAGGCTCTCGCGCAGCAGCGCCCAGCCGCTGCGCACCACCAGCAACGCCACCAGCAGCGACAGAATCGGATCGATCGGCGTCCAGCCGGTCAGCATGATGATCACCGCCGCCACGATTGCGCCCACCGAACCCAGCAGATCGCCCAGCACGTGCAGCGCGGCAGCACGCACGTTGAGATTCTTCTCTTCGCTGCCGCGGTGCAGCAGCCAGAATGACAGCAGATTCGCCAGCAGGCCGGCAATGGCGATGCCGAGCATCAGCCCGCCTTCAATCGGCTCGGGCTGGTAAAAACGGCGCAGCGCTTCCCAGACGATCAGGACGGTAATCACCAGCAGCGCGATGGCGTTCACAAACGCTGCCAGCGTGGTCAGACGCAGTAAGCCAAAAGTGTGACGCGCATTCGGTTTGCGCCGGGCGAACTGCACGGCCAGCAGCGCCATCAGCAGCGCGGCGGCGTCGGTGAGCATATGTCCGGCATCGGCCAGCAGCGCCAGCGAACCGGACACCAGCCCGCCGATGACCTCGGCAACCATAAACAGCGCGGTGACGCCAAACGCGGCGGCGAGACGCGTGCGGTTGCCGCCGTGCTCACTGTGAGAATGAGTGTGTGCCATAACGTTCCAGTTGGTTAAGTAGCCTGTTCGTTAATGATATCAGTAAATTGAGATTGTCACGGTCAGGCTGATGCTGTTTTGCCGCGTCGGCCAGCTGCTGGCAGCGGGCGGCTACGTCGTCAATGCCGAGCATCAGCCAGCTGCCTTTCAGGCGGTGCGCCGCGCGCGCCAGCTGGGGCCAGTCTGCGGCCGAGCTCGCCTGCAGCAGCGCATCATGATCCTGCTGCAGCGTACGCTGCAGGGTATGGCAAATACGCGGGATGAAAGCCGGATTGTGCTGCGCCAGAATCTGCAGGCTGTCCGGCAACACCTGCAACGGATCGCGCACCGCCTGCGCCAGCAGCGGTGCAATATCCCGCAGAGTCACCGGCTTGACCAGCTGCGCTTCGTGCGCCTGCAGCGGCAGTTTCAGCAGCTGTACGTCGGCGGAGCACAGTATGCGCAGCGCAGGCTGCACGCGCTGGCGCTGACGGCGGCGCAGGATGCGCAGCAGCGTCAGGCCATCCGGGCGTGGCATCATCTGGTCGATAAACAGCACATCAAACGGCTGCTGCGCATCGGCCCGCAGCAGTTCGCGGCCATCCTCAAACACCGCCGCAGTAATGCCAAAGCTTGCCAGCTGCTGCTGCATCACCAGCAGATTGGTCGGGTGATCGTCGACAATCGCCACGCGCAGCTGCGGATAGTGTGGCCAGTGCGTGGCGTCATCTGTCGCCGTCGCCGCACAGGGTTCCAGCGGCAGGCGCACGCTCACCGTGGTGCCCTGCTGCGGTGCGGAGTCCAGCGACAGCGTGCCGCCCATGCGCTGTACAATCTCGCGACAGATAAACAGCCCGAGGCCGCTGCCCTGCACCGCATGGCGCTTGCCCGACGGCGCCTGATACCACGGTTCAAACAGCTGCGCCTGCTCGCTGAGCGGAATGCCGCTGCCGCTGTCGCTCACCGTCAGCGCGATATCCCCGGTGACCGCCAGCGTCAGGCGGATTTCGCCGTGGCGGGTAAATTTCAGCGCATTGGCCACCAGATTGTTCACCACCTGCTGCAGGCGATCGCTGTCGAGCATCACGCTGGCCGGCAGCGGGGTCAGCGCCGCTACGTGCAGCTGTGGCCCGCCATCGCGCATCAGCGGGTGGTAAAACTGCTGTTGCTGCTGTAGCCACAACCTGAGATCGAGCGGGCGCGGCGTCAGGCGGAAGCTGTGATTCTCAATGCGCGCATGATCCTGCAAATCGTTCAGCAGCGTCATCAGCGACCGTGCGCTGCTGTGCATCAGATCGAGCCGCGCGCTCGGATGCTGCTGCTGCTCCAGCTCCAGCAGACCGAGAATCGCCTGCATCGGCGTGCGCAGCTCGTGGCTGGCGGTGGCGAGAAACTGGCTTTTAGCGGCGTTGGCGCGCTCCGCCTGCTCGCGCTGTAACCGCTCACGCCGCTGCTGCAGATAGCGGCGCAGCAGCAATACCAGCAACAGCAGGATGATCACGGCGGCCGCAATCAAAATCAGCAGCGGCACATTGCGCATCGTCATGGTGGTGCCGGGCTGCGGCGGCTGCGACCAGCTGACGCGCATCTGGTTCAGCGTATCCGCCGGAATCTGCTGCAGCGCATGGTCGAGCAGGGCGCTCAGCTGCGGCTGCTGTGCGCTCACCTGCGGCGCCAGCGGCCAGGCGATATCGCTGGCCACAAACGCGAGATGCACGCGGTTGCCCTCATGGCTGGCCATGCGCCAGCGCGCCGACAGCACGTTATCCACCACTGCATCAATCTGGCCAGTGTTGAGGGCCTGCCACAGCTGGGCGCGATCGTCGAACAGCTGGGGCGCGATCTCAGCCGGAAGCAGACGCTGCGCCAGATCGCCACGCAGCACGCCGACGCGCTGAGCGTGCAGCGCGGACCAGTCCATCGGCTGCCTGTCGGACAGCGTGTAAATGCCCCAGATGGCGCGCCACACTGGCAGCGCGGTGCGGTTAGCATCGTCCCCGTACAGCGGCTGTAACAGGTTGAGCATCACCTGCTGCTGCTGCAACAGACTGGCGGCCTGCTGCGGATTATTGACCCAGCGCGGCGTGAAACGCAGGCCGGTGCTCTGGCTCAGGGCGTTAAGCAGGTCAATACCGAAGCCGCGCGCGTTGCCGCTGGCATCGCGATAGCTCCACGGCGCGTTATCGCTCTCGGCGGCATAAGGGATGGCATCCTGCTGCGCCAGCCACTGTTTCTCTGCGCCCGTCAGCATCAGGGTTTGCGTATCCTGATAGCGCAGCAGCGGCGGACTCCAGCGCTGCTGCACGCGATTGCTGAACTCCGCTGGCAGCAAACGCAGCTGGCGGTTGAGCCAGGCAATCAGCGCCGGATCGCGCGTTAGTGCGCGCAGCGACAGCTCGCCGGCACCGGGATCGGCAGTGATTTGATAAATCTGTCCCTGCTGCAGCTGGCTGAGCAGGAAACCGGCGCTGGCTTCATCGGCCACCAGATAGTCACTCTGCTGGTTCAGCAGCGCATACAGCGCCTGTAAATTGCCGGGCAGCGTCTGCCAGCGGTGGCGATGTGCAAAGTTTTGCGGCAGCTGCGCCAGCGTGTCGGCGGCGATGGTCAGCTGAGCGTTGTCACTGTTGAACATCACCGCGCGCTGATTGTCACGATTGCGGTAGATGCGCATCGGGCTGGTGAACCAGCTATCGCTGGTCAGTACGTCGGCGGGCAGATTGCGCTGGCGGGTGCTCAGCACCATATCCACGTCGCCGCGCTGCAGCGCCGCCAGCTGGGCGGCAAAGTCAGGGTAGCCGTGCAGGCTGAATGCGCTGCCACTCAGCTGGCTGAGGGCGCTGAGATAGTCGGCATCAATGCCCCAGATGCGATCGCCAATGCGCATTGCCCAGGGCGCGCTATTTTGCGCCGGCACCGCCACGCGCAGCACCGGTCCCGGCCACGGCTCGGCGTGCGGCGCGGGCATCATGGCGGGCAGCATCACGCTACTGGCGGGCTGCAGCCCGGCGCGCGCCAGCAGGCTAAACAGCAGGAAAAGCAACGGCAGCCAGCGTGTCACTGCTGCGCTTTCCACAGTTCTGCCAGCTCAACCACCGACTGCACGCCGGTCTTCTCAAGGATATTTTTCTTGTGCGTGCTGACGGTTTTGTTGCTGATGTGCAGCTGTTCGCCAATCTGAATATTCGACAGCCCGCGCACCAGCAGCGCGACAATCTGCTGCTCTTTCTCGGTAAGCGGCAGCGCGATGCGCTCCGGCAGCGGCGGAAACGCCTGCTGGCCGCCCAGCACCGCCAGAATCGCGCTCAGCAGCTGCGCCATGCTCTGACTCTTCACCACATAGCCGGCCGCGCCGAACGAAGCGGCGCTGAGCAGCGTGTGGCGGCTCTGCTGGGCCGAGTAAATCAGCACCGGACACTGCTGATGGCGCGCGCGCAGACGGCGCAGCAGCTCCAGACCATCGCTGTCCGGCAGGCCGATATCCAGCACAATCAGGTCAATAGGATGCTGTTGCAGCAGCAGGCGCGCCTGAGCTTCGTCGCCGGCGGCGTAGAGCTGTAACGGAATGGGGGCGTTGAGGCAGGCCGCTTCCAGCGCGACTTCAACTAACGGGTGATCATCGATAAGCAGCAGCGAAGCCATGAAACAGTTCCTGTGAATTTCATAGCGTTAGCATAGCGGAAATAGAGCAGGGGAAAAACAACAGGGCGAGCCGAAGCTCGCCCTGCATCACGCTCCGCGTGGATTACTGCGTGGTGCCGTCAGTTTTGTGTTTAACGTGACCACCGCCTTCCTTAGTTTCAACTTTCTTATTCATATCCGGGCAGCGACCATCTTTACACATGGTATTTTTGTGTTCCTGGCTGGCCGACATATTGCCGGAGCTGGTACCAGAAGTCGCGGCACCGTTGGTGTTCATGCTGCCGTTATTAATGTTGCTATTATCGACATTATTTGGCGGCAGATTCTCTTTCGCGCCGCCTGCGGCTGCGCCGGCTTCTGCTGACGCATTCGCCTGGCCGTTGTTGTTATCTGCAGCCAGTGCTGCGCCGCTGCCCAAAGTCATCGCTGCCGTCAGAAAAATCAATGCAAACTTATTCATCATTATGCTCCTGTAATAAATGGATAGTTGCCGCGTGACACCCGCTGGTGCTGTTTGACGAAAAAAGCGTGCCGCGACGGAATTTAATTCCGTCATGAGTGTTCGGCATGAATATAAATAGCGAAAGCACCTCATTCCTCAGTGCTTACGTTTAAAAAGCTTAGTTCATAAACGAATAAATGCAAATCTGAGCGAGCCATTGGCGCACAGGACATAATTTACACCTGGTGCCTGAAGGGATACATTGGACGGGTTGCGCCCGGCGTACGCAGGGCCAGAAATTTGAATGGAATAAGTATGGATTACCAGAACGACGATTTACGCATCAGAGAGATCAAAGAGTTATTGCCCCCTGTTGCGCTGCTGGAAAAATTCCCCGCCACCGATAACGCTGCTCAAACCGTTGCCCAGGCCCGCCAGGCCATTCACCGCATTCTGCACGGTGAAGATGACCGCCTGCTGGTGGTGATTGGGCCATGCTCCATCCACGATACGCAGGCAGCCAAAGAGTATGCCGCTCGCCTGCTGACGTTGCGCGAGGAGCTGAAGGGTGAGCTGGAAGTGGTGATGCGCGTGTACTTTGAAAAACCGCGTACCACGGTGGGCTGGAAAGGGCTGATCAACGATCCTTACATGGACGGTAGCTTCCAGATTAACGACGGCCTGCGCCTGGCGCGTAAGCTGCTGGTGGATATCAACGACACCGGACTGCCGGCTGCCGGTGAGTTCCTCGACATGATCACGCCGCAATACATGGCGGATTTGATGAGCTGGGGCGCGATTGGTGCGCGCACCACCGAATCGCAGGTGCACCGCGAGCTCTCCTCCGGGCTCTCCTGTCCGGTCGGCTTCAAAAACGGTACCGACGGCACCATCAAAGTGGCGATCGATGCCATCGGCGCTGCCAGCGCGCCGCACTGTTTCCTGTCGGTCACCAAATATGGTCATTCGGCGATTGTCGAAACCAGCGGTAATGAAGATTGCCACATCATTCTGCGCGGCGGCAAAGAGCCAAACTACAGTGCGGAGCACGTTGCGGCGGTGAAAACCGGGCTGGAAAAAGCGGGCCTGCGTCCACAGGTGATGATCGATTTCAGCCACGCCAACAGCAGCAAGCAGTTCCAGCGTCAGATGGTGGTGGCCGCAGACGTGGCACAGCAGATTGCTGGCGGCGAGCAGGCGATTACCGGCGTGATGATTGAGAGCCACCTGGTGGAAGGCAACCAGAGCCTCGACAGCGGTAAACCGCTGGTGTACGGCCAGAGCGTCACCGACGCCTGTATTGGCTGGGACGACACGGAAAAAGCGCTGCGTCAGCTGGCGCAGGCGATCAAAACCCGTCGCGGCTAACGGCAGCGCACGGCATAAAAAAAGGCCAGACTCGCGTCTGGCCTTTTGCGTTTCAGCGTGAACTTACTTCGCTTTACCCTGGTTAGCAACGGCGGCGGCTTTCGCTGCGATCTCGTCGGCATCACCCAGATAGTAATGTTTGATTGGCTTGAAGTTCTCGTCGAACTCATACACCAGCGGTACGCCGGTTGGGATGTTCAGTTCGAGGATCTCATCTTCGCTCATGTTATCGAGGTATTTCACCAGCGCGCGCAGTGAGTTACCGTGCGCGGCAACGATCACTTTCTCACCGCTCTTGATGCGCGGCAGAATGCTCTCGTTCCAGAATGGGATCACGCGATCGATGGTC
Source organism: Pantoea sp. SGAir0418 (assembly GCF_043529865.1). Lineage (NCBI taxonomy): Bacteria > Pseudomonadati > Pseudomonadota > Gammaproteobacteria > Enterobacterales > Erwiniaceae > Pantoea > Pantoea sp. SGAir0418. Next base: position 2,779,505 of record NZ_CP027911.1, on the reverse strand, counting down.
AGTGCCAGGCTTTCGGTGGTCGGCAGCTGCGCGTCGGTCAGGGATTTGTAGCGCGGGTCGTGGCCCGGGAAACGCTCGTCGTTACGATCCAGCTCTGGCGGCGTAACGGCAAAGCCGCGGCGCCACTGTTTCACCTGATCGTCGCCGTATTTGGCGGCGGTTTCCGCTTTGTCCAGACCCTGCAGCGCACCGTAGTGACGCTCGTTCAGACGCCAGGTTTTCTCGACCGGCAGCCAGGCCTGATCCAGCTCATCCAGCACGTTCCACAGAGTGTGGATGGCACGCTTCAGCACTGAGGTGTAGGCAAAATCAAACACGAAACCTTCTTTTTTCAGCAGCTGACCGGCTGCTTTGGCTTCGGTGCGACCCTTGTCGGACAGATCCACGTCGTACCATCCGGTGAAGCGGTTTTCCTGATTCCACTGGCTTTCGCCGTGGCGCACCAGAACCAGCTTAGTTACGGCCATAGCTTTACTCCTTAATGCTTAATGTTTCGATGATGATAGAAACCGGCTGCGGCCGCTGATTTCAGCGGCACACTGATAGCGCCATACCATAGCGGAAAACAGCGCACGGCGTAAGCCTGTCGGCACCGCAGTGCGCGTTTTTCAACCGGCGCTTAGTGCGGGGTGAAGCGATAACGCGTCACGGAGTGCCATGTGTCGCCGGGCTGCAGCCAGCAATCAGGCTGCGGCCACTCGCTATGGTTGGGCGAATCCGGTAAAAACTCACTCTCCAGAGCGATGCCCTGGAAAGCAGTATAGCTGCCCTGTTCACGGGCGCGCGTTCCCTCCAGATAGTTGCCGGAGTAGAACTGCAGCGCCGGCGCGGCGGTGAACACGCTCACGCTAAGTTTGTCGTCCGCTGACCACAGCTGCGCAGCAGGCTGGCTGCTGTCACCGGCGGTGGTGAGCAGAAACGCGTGATCGTAACCTTTTACCGCGCGCTGATCGTCGTCGGCCAGGAACTCATCCGCCACGCGTTTCGGCTGGCGGAAATCAAAGCTGGTGCCGTCCACCGCTTTCAGCGGCGCATTGGGAATGCCTGCGCTGTCCACCGGCAGATAACGATCGGCCTGCAGTTGTAAGCGATGCTGGCGCGCGTCGCCATGATGCGCATCAAGGTTGAAGTAAGCATGGTTGGTCAGGTTGACCGGACAGGCCTGATCGGTCTGCGCTTCATAGCGAATCGACAGGCAGTTATCGTCATCGAGCTGATAAATTACATCGGCAATCAGATTGCCGGGATAGCCCTGGTCGCCGTCCGGCGAATCAAGACGATAGTGCACTTCGCTGTCGCTCTGGCTGAGGATCTGCCAGCGGCGCTTGTCGAAACCCTGCGGCCCGCCATGCAGCTGGTGCGGACCCTGATTGGCCGCCAGCAGCCGGTTAAGTGGCTTTAGCTCAGCGAAGGCGATGCGGTTCGCGTAACGCCCGATGGTGGCACCGAGATAAGCATCCTGATGCAGATAGTCGGACGGCGTGGCGCAGCCGAGCAGCGCTTCGCGCACGCTGCCGTCCTGCATCGGCACGCGCGCCGACAGCCAGGTGGCGCCCCAGTCCATAAAGGTGGCGACCATGCCGTTGCGGTTGCGCAGCACGGTGATGCGCCACGGCTGGCCGTCCGGCGCATGAGAGTTGACGTCGCTTACCATTGGCCGGCTCCTGCTGAGGCTTTACACACGTAAAAGGTCTCTTTGATGCCGGTCTGCGCTTCGTACTGCTGCGCCACCGCCGCTTTCACCTGATCGACCAGATCGGTTGGCATCAGGGCGACAATACAGCCACCGAAGCCGCCGCCGGTCATACGCACGCCGCCGCGCGGGCCGATCTCCGCTTTGACGATCTCCACCAGCTGGTCGATGGGCGCGACGGTAATCTCAAAATCGTCGCGCATTGAGGCGTGCGAGGCGGCCATCAGCTCACCCATGCGTTGCAGATCGCCGCTGCTCAGCGCGTCCGCCGCTTCCAGCGTCCGGGCATTTTCGGTGATCACGTGACGTACGCGTTTGGCCACCAGCGGATCGAGCTGCTGTTCTGCCGCCGCAAACTCCTCCAGCGTCACGTCGCGCAGCGCCTTTTTGTTGAAGAAGCGCGCACCGGTTTCGCACTGCTCGCGGCGGGTATTGTATTCGCTGCCCACCAGATTACGGCGGAAGTTCGAGTTGATGATCACCACCGCGACATCCTCCGGCATGGATACGGCGCGCGTGCCCAGCGTGCGGCAGTCCAGCAGCATGGCGTGATCCTGCTGGCCGAGCGCTGAAATCAGCTGATCCATGATGCCGCAGTTGCAGCCAACAAACTGGTTCTCCGCTTCCTGCCCGTTAACGGCAATTGCTGCGCCGTCGAGCTTCAGCTGATACAGCTGCTGGAACACGGTGCCCACCGCCACTTCCAGCGAGGCGGACGAGCTGAGACCGGCACCCTGCGGCACGTTGCCGCTGATCACCATATCCACGCCGCCAAAGCTGGCGTCGCGCTGCTGCAGATGTTTCACCACGCCGCGCACGTAATTGGCCCACATCGGTTCGCTGAGCGGCTCAATCGGCGCATCCAGCGAGAAGCTATCCTGCTGATTGTCGTAATCCACTGCCACCACGCGCACCTGGCGATCGTCGCGGCGGGCGCAGGCAATCACGGTCTGATAGTCAATGGCGCAGGGCAGCACGAAGCCGTCGTTGTAATCGGTATGCTCGCCGATCAGGTTCACCCGGCCCGGTGCCTGAATGCTGTGGCTCGGCGCATAGCCGAAGGTGTCAGCGAAAACCTGTTGAGTGATCGATTTTAAAGACATTTATTGTTCCTCGCGGAAATGGATAGCGCTGACAGAGCGCAGACGTTCTGCTGCCTGTTCCGCCGTTAAATCACGTTGGCTCTCGGCCAGCATTTCGTAGCCAACCATAAATTTTCGTACCGTCGCGGAGCGCAGCAGCGGGGGATAGAAGTGCGCGTGCAGCTGCCAGTGATCGTTGGCTTCGCCGTTAAACGGCGCGCCGTGCCAGCCCATCGAATAGGGGAACGAGCACTGGAACAGATTGTCGTAACGGCTGGTGAGCTGCTTGAGCGCCAGCGCCAGATCGGTGCGCTGCGCCTCGCTGAGATCGGTAATGCGTTTCACGTGCGTTTTAGGCAGCAGCAGGGTTTCAAACGGCCAGGCCGCCCACCACGGCACTACCGCCAGCCAGTGATCGGTTTCAACCACGGTACGGCTGCCGTCCTGCAGTTCGCGCGCTACGTAATCCACCAGCAGCGGCGTACCTTTATCAGCAAAGTAGCGGCGCTGGTTGTCATCCTCTTTTTGCGCTTCATTCGGCAGAAAACTGTTGGCCCACACCTGACCGTGCGGATGCGGATTTGAGCAGCCCATCGCTGCGCCTTTGTTTTCAAACACCTGCACCCACGGATAGTGCTGGCCGAGTTCGGCGGTCTGCTCCTGCCAGGTGCGCACGATATCCTGCAAGTTGTGCAGCGGCAGTTCGGGCAGGGTTTTGCTGTGATCTGGCGAGAAGCAGATCACCCGACTGGTACCGCGCGCGCCTTCACAGCGCATCAGCACATCATCGCTCTGCGGCGCGTCCGGCGTATCGGTCATCAGCGCGGCGAAGTCATTGGTGAATACGTAAGTGCTTTTGTAGTCGGGATTTTTGTCGCCGGTGATACGGGTGTTACCGGCGCACAGGAAGCAGTCCGGATCGTGTGCGGGCAATTGCTCCAGCGCCGGCGTCTCCTGCGCACCCTGCCACGGACGTTTGGCGCGATGCGGTGACACCAGCACCCATTGATCGATCAACGGGTTATAGCGGCGATGCGGATGATCGACCGGGTTAAATTTTTGCATAACAAGTCCTGGTAATCGGCAAACAGAAGAAAATCACTGCCTTCAACGTAGCATAACGGTGGCGCTGAAAGCGTGATCCAGTCTGGATAAATGGTATCGTTTACACAAGGTGACGATTCTCATTTTGTGGGTTTATGCGCAGCGTTTGCTGAATAATGCGGCAGGCTAGTGGTAGCGGTTACATTTTTAGGGAAGGAAATCTGTCAGGTGCGTACTGTTATCGCCGGGCCGCCATGGATGGCGACCCGCTCATCAATGAAAACTAACGCAACGCCTCCTGCTGATAAGCATAGCCCGCGCCCTGTTTTACAAAACTCAGGCGGTGGGTGATGCACTGCGGCGCGTCCTCGGCGTGGTGGGAAACAAACATCAGCTGGGTACGACCTTCGCCGATCAGCACATCAACAAAGCGGCGCACCAGCTGGCGGTTAATGGGATCGAGCCCCTGCAGCGGTTCATCCAGGATTAACAGCGTCGGGTGCTTCACCAGCGCGCGCGCAATCAGCACCAGCCGCTGCTGGCCCCACGACAGGCTATGAAACGGAGCATCGGCCAGCGCATTGTCCATGCCAAGCAGCGCCAGCCACTGGCGCGCCAGCGCTTTCTGCCGATCCGATACCGCCTGATACAGACCGATCGAATCAAAAAAGCCTGAGAGGATCACCGTACGCACGTTACAGCTGACGCGGTAATCCAGATGCAGGCTGCTGCTGACGTAACCGATATGCTGCTTGATGTCCCAGATGGTTTCACCGCTGCCGCGCCGAATACCAAACAGCGTTAAATCATTGCTGTAGCCCTGCGGATGATCGCCGGTGACCAGGCTGAGCAGGGTCGATTTACCCGCGCCGTTGGGGCCGATGATCTGCCAGTGCTCGCCGGGATTGACCTGCCAGTTCAGGCCGTCGATCACCGCGTGATCGTTATACGACACCACGCCGTTGCGCAGGATAACGCGCGGCGCATCTGCCGCCAGCTGCGGCAGCTGATCCGGCTGGTCCGGCTCCGGCAGCGCCATGCCCTGCAGGCGTTCGCTGTGCGCCAGCTGCGCCACCAGCGCTTCGGCGAGAATCGCCTGGCGCGCGCCCACGTGCGTCAGCGTGCACTCCGCCAGCACGCCGACCTGCTGGACAAAATCCGGAATATCGTCAAAGCGGTTCAGCACCAGTACCACGGTGTAGCCGTCGCGATGCAGCTGATGCAGCGTATCGGCAAGACTGGCGCGCGATGCCACATCCAGACCATCAAAAGGTTCGTCGAGGATCAGCAAATCTGGCTGCGCCATCAGCGCCTGACACAGCAGCGTTTTGCGCGTTTCGCCGGTAGAAAGGTATTTGAAGCGGCGAGTCAGTAAAGCGCTGATGTCAAACTGCTGGGCCAGCGCCTGCGCCCGCGCCTCATCCTTTACTTCATCCTGAATGATCTCCAGTGCGGTGCGGCCGGTGTCATCTTCGCCTTCACTCAGCAGATCGGTGTTGTTGCGCTCCCACTCCTGCGTCACCAGCTGTTGTAGCTGCTCCAGCGACAGACGGGTGCGGCGCTGAAAATCCTGCCGCAGCTCGCCCTTTGCCGCCGTCAGCTCGCCGGACAGCGCGCGCGCCAGCGAGGATTTACCGCTGCCGTTTGCACCGACAAAGGCCCAGCTTTCGCCGCTGTGCAGGGTTAAGTCCGGCAGGGTCAAGGTACGGCTATCGCTCAGGTGAAATATGCCTTGCGAAATTTGCAATGAGGCCATGATTTGTTCCGTTTTCTGCATCAAGTCGCTCAGTTGTAGCGAGCCAGCGAAATGAAGTCAAATCATGGCGGCCAGATCAGAGCAGTGTGGCGATAATGGCGTGTTCGGCATTAAAACAGGCGGTCACGGCGCTGCCGGGCTGCAGATTATGCTGGCGAAGCACCTGGCTGGGGACGGTGGCGCACAGCATTTCACCGCCCGTCAGCGCAATCAGCACTTCACTCTGCGTCTCGCCGGGTTCGATGGTGTGGACAAGGCCCGGCAGCTGATTATCGCCCTCTGCGGCGTCATGCGTCAGGCGGATCCACGGCGCTTTGATCAGCACCAGCACCTCTTTACCGCTGTCGAGCTGCAACCGCTCCGCGCTGCGTTCGGTCAGGGCCACCTGCAGGCGCGTCACGCCGTCGTTCAGCAGTACCTCAACGTGCTGTTGCACCTGCTGACGATCGCGCGCCTGCACCGTGCCAAACAGCTGGTTGCGCGCGCTGGTTTGCAGGGAAAAGCGGGCGATCGCCGCCAGCAGGCTGTCGAGCGGGAGGCTGTCGTTTTGCAGCACGTCAAAGGCTTTTTGCTGGATCTGCTCCATCAGCTGAAACAGCTGAATCAATCGCTCGCCGTAGCGCGTCAGCCGGGCACCGCCGCCGCCTTTGCCGCCGGTCGCGCGTTCGACCAGCGTCTGATCCGCCAGCTGATTCATCTCATTGATGGCGTCCCAGGCGCTTTTATAGCTGATGCCCGCCAGTCTGGCGCCCTGGCTGATGGAGCCGGTTTCCTGCACGCGCCTGAGCAGTTCGATACGGCGCGGATCGGCAAACAGTTTCTGCTGAAGACGGATGTGAAGAGAGAGTTCTGCCTGCATGTCAGCTCCTTAGGTGAATGCGCCAATTGTAAGGCCTAAAGTAAAAGCACGAAAAGGGCAGTGCCTTTTTTTCTCCAGCCGTTACAATCACTTTTTTACTCTTTGCGCGAGGTTTCCATGCTGGAACTGTTAAAAAGCCTGGCGGTCGCCATCATCATGGTGCCCATCGTGATGGCGATTATGCTGGGTCTGATTTACGGCCTGGGTGAAGTCTTTAACGTCATCTCTAAATTTGGCCGCCGCGACGACCGTCCCGCCAATAGCTCACACCACTGATTTTTAACGCCCGCACGCTGCGGGCGTTTTGCCCTTAACTTCCCGCCGTTTTTGCCGATATAAAGCTCATGACAGCTTTCAGGCTCGCGTTGTATTATCAACTATATAACGTAACCTGGAGTTCTCTATGCAAAATACGCTTTATCACTGGGCGGCCGCGGCCGTGGTCACCGTGTCGCTGTCGGGTCAGGCGCTGGCGGCGGAGAAAATTACTGTGTTCGCTGCGGCCTCGCTGACCAACGCGATGCAGCAGATTGCCACGCAATATCAGCAAAAAAGCGGCGTTGAAGTGGTATCCTCATTCGCTTCCTCGTCGACGCTGGCGCGGCAAATCGAGCAGGGCGCCCCGGCGGATCTGTTTATCTCTGCCGATCAGCAGTGGATGGACGATGCAGCGGCGAAAAACAGCGTGATCGGCAGTACGCGTCACACGCTGCTGGGCAATGATCTGGTGCTGGTGGCGGCAAAAAGCGCTAACGCGCAGCCGGTGACCATCAATGCGCAGACCCAATGGCAGAACCTGCTTAAGGGCGAGCGCCTGGCGGTGGGCGATCCGGATCACGTGCCGGCAGGTATTTATGCCAAAGAAGCGCTGCAAAAGCTGGGCGCGTGGGACACGCTGGCTTCACGGCTCGCACCGGCTAACAACGTGCGTGCCGCGCTGGCGCTGGTGGAACGCCGCGAAACGCCGTATGGCATCGTGTACGGTTCCGACGCGGTAGCCAGTGATAAGGTGCAGGTGGTCGGACGCTTCCCCGAAGCGAGTCACAAACCCGTAGAGTACCCGATGGCGGTGGTCAGCGATCACCAGAACGCAGCGGTGCAGGCCTTCTATGACTATCTGCAGGGGCCGGATGCCGCTGCCGTGTTTAAACAGTATGGATTTACGCCGAAGAGATGATACTGAGCGATCCCGAATGGCAGGCCGTGTTCCTCAGCCTGAAAGTTTCCTGCGTGGCGGTGCTGTGCAGCCTGCCGTTTGGCATCCTGATGGCCTGGATTCTGGCGCGCTGTCGCTTTCCCGGCAAAACCCTGCTCGATAGCCTGATTCACCTGCCGCTGGTGCTGCCGCCGGTGGTGGTGGGCTATTTGCTGCTGCTGACGCTGGGACGGCGCGGTCTGATTGGCAGCTGGCTATATGACTGGTTCGGTATCACCTTCGCCTTCAGCTGGCGCGGTGCGGTGCTGGCCTCCGCGGTGATGGCGTTTCCGCTGATGGTGCGCGCCATTCGTCTGGCACTGGAAGCGGTAGACAGCCGGCTGGAGCAGGCGGCGCGGACCTTAGGCGCGGGCCGCTGGCGGGTGTTTTTCACCATCACGCTGCCGCTGACTTTTCCGGGCATCATCGTGGGCACCGTGCTGGCGTTTGCCCGCTCGCTCGGCGAGTTTGGTGCCACCATTACTTTTGTCTCCAACATTCCCGGCGAAACCCGCACCATCCCGTCAGCCATGTTTACCCTGATTGAAACGCCCGGCGCGGAAGGCACTGCGGCGCGGCTGTGCGCGGTGGCGATTGCGCTGGCGCTGCTGTCGCTGGTGGCCTCAGAGCTGCTGGCGCGCTGGGGCCGCAAGCGGCTGGGAGCGGCCTGATGCTGAAAATCAACATTGCGCAACAGCTCGGTGAGCATCAGCTCAACGTCGATGTGGAAATTCCGGCCAGCGGCATCACCGCGATCTTTGGCGTGTCCGGGGCAGGAAAAACCTCATTAATCAATGCTATCAGCGGCCTGACGCAGCCGCAGAGCGGCCAGATTGCGCTTAACGATCGTCTGTTGTTTGACCGCGACAGCGGCATCAATCTGCCGCCGGAAAAACGCCGCATCGGCTACGTGTTTCAGGATGCGCGCCTGTTTCCCCATTATCGCGTGCGCGGCAATCTGCAGTATGGCATGGCGCCCAAAATGAAAGCGCAGTTCGGGGCGCTGGTGACGCTGCTGGGACTGGACGCGCTGCTGGATCGCTATCCGGCCTCGCTGTCGGGTGGCGAAAAGCAGCGCGTGGCGATGGGCCGGGCGCTGCTGAGCGCGCCGGATATCCTGCTGATGGACGAACCGCTGGCGTCGCTCGATCTGCCACGCAAGCGCGAGCTGATGCCCTATTTGCAGAAGCTGGCGAAGCAGGTGGAGATTCCGCTGCTGTACGTGAGCCACAGCCTGGAGGAGATTGTCCAGCTGGCGAATCAGGTGCTGGTGCTGGATAACGGTAACGTCAAAGCCTTCGGCGCGCTGGAAAAAGTGTGGGGCAGCAGCGCGATGCGGCCCTGGCTGCCGGCGGCCGAGCGCAGCAGTGTGCTGCGCGTGCAGGTGCTGGAGCAGCATCCGGATTACCCGATGACCGCGCTGTCGCTTGGCGATCAGCACATCTGGGTCAGCCGGGTGAATCAGCCGGTGAAAAGCGTACTGCGCATCCGTATCGCCTCGGCGGACGTGTCGCTGGCGCTGCAGCCGCCGCAAAATACCTCGATCCGCAATATTTTACCGGCGCAGGTGGTGGAGCTGCTGGAGCTTGACGACCAGGTCGAAGTGAAGCTGCGCATCGGCGTCAGCGAGCTGTGGGCGCGCATTTCACCGTGGGCGCGCGACGAGCTGAATATCCGGCCCGATCAGTGGCTGTATGCGCAGATCAAGAGCGTGTCGATTACCGCGTAACACAAACCGGACGACAGCGCGGTACGTCCGGTCTGCGGATCAGCGCGATTAATCGCGCCGCTGCCGGATGTGCCATGTACCGCTGCAGTAATCACCCGTTGCACCCTCTGGAGCGGCGCGCTTTTTTCCGGTCACCCTACAGATACCTTGTGCCGCGATCAGCCTGGCGTTACAGCACTTCCTGGTAGATCACCTGCGCAATGCCCGGCTCAAGGTTGGTACCGATCACTTTGCGCGCGCGTGCTTTGATGGCGTCATCGGCATTGCCCATCGCCACGCCCAGCCCGGCCTGCTCCAGCATGCTAAGATCGTTGTAATTGTCGCCAAACGCCAGCACGTCCTGCATGCTCAGACCCTGGCTCGCCACCCACTGCGCCAGGCGTTTGCCTTTGCTGTTGCCGGCCTGAGCGATATCGACCTGATCGTGCCACGACCATTCACACGCCAGACCCAGCTCGCGTTCGGTGCGTTCAGCAAACTGCTGCAGCGCGCGGGTATCCGGATGCGACAGGGCAAATTTCCAGATCGACTGCGCGTCGTGTGCCGCCTGCGCCAGACTCGGCACCTGTACAAACAGCGGGCGCTGCGCTTTCGGCAGCGACTGCGCCCAGTTGAGGGTGCGCGTCACATGGCCGGTCGCTTCCTGGTACAGCATCGCATCATCGACATACAGCAGACCGTGAATATTCTCCTGATCGAGCATCTCAATCACCCGCGCCGCCTGACTTTTCTCCAGCGGATCGGCCGCCAGCACCCGTTGCGCCTGGTAATCGTACAGGTACGTGCCGTTACAGCAGATGGCGGGCGTTGTCAGCTGCAGCGCCTGATAAAACGGGTGAATCGCGCAGTGATGGCGACCGGTGACGATCAGCACCTGAACGCCAGCCTGTTGCGCGCGGGCTAAGGCTTCAAGGGATTCTGGCAGGATGGTTTTGTTTGGGGTTAGCAGGGTGCCGTCGAGGTCAAGGGCGATTACGCGGTAGCTCATTACACTTTCCGTCCGGAGTTAGCAAAGCATTAAGTCTACACCCGCCAGCGGCCCTGAGACAAAAAGCAGGGCACAAATCAGCCCAGCGCGCGGCGGTGAAACGCGCTACAGTTACTGTTTTTCATCAGGCAGCGAATAAGGAAAACGCATGAAACAAGTCGTGTATACCGCCAGTCCCGAGAGCCAGCAGATCCACGCCTGGCAAATGCAGGAAGATGGCGCACTGACGTTATTGCAGGTCACGGATGTGGCCGGCCAGGTGCAGCCGATGGTGGTGAGCCCGAAGAAAGATTTTCTCTATGTCGGCGTGCGTCCGAATTTTCGCGTACTGGCGTACCGCATTGCGGCCGACGGTACGTTAAGCCTGGCCGGTGAAGCGCCGCTGCCGGGCAGCCCGACTCACATTTCTACCGACCGCCAGGGCAACTATCTGTTCTGCGGCTCCTATAACGATGCCTGCGTCAGCATCAGCCCGATTGGCAGCGACGGCCTGCCGCAGGCGCCGCTGCAGGTAATTAACGGGCTGGAAGGCTGCCATTCGGCGAATATCGACCTCAGCAACCAGACGCTGTTTGTACCGGCGCTAAAGCAGGATCGCATCTGCCTGTATCAGCTGCAGGCCGACGGCACGCTGGCACCGCGCGCGCAGCCACAGGTGACCACCGTAGAAGGCGCCGGCCCGCGTCATATGGCGTTCCACCCGAACGGTGCCTATGGCTATGTGGTTAACGAACTGGACAGTACCGTCGACGTCTGGGCACTGAACAATGTTAACGGCCAGGTCGAGCGCGTGCAGAGTCTTGATATCATGCCGCCGGGCTTCAGCGATACGCGCTGGGCAGCGGATATCCATATCACCCCGGACGGTCGCTTCCTGTATGCCTGTGACCGCACCAGCAGCACGCTGACCGTGTTCAGTATCAGTGAGGACGGCTCGGTGCTGACGATTGAAGGTTATCAGCCGACCGAAACTCAGCCGCGTGGCTTTAACATTGATGGCAGCGGTCAGTATCTGGTGGCGGCGGGGCAGAAATCGCATCACATTGAAGTCTATCGCATCGGCGAGCGTGGCCTGCTGCAACCGCTGGCGCGTTACGCCGTGGGTCAGGGGCCGATGTGGGTAGTGATTCACGCGCTGGACTGAGGAACACTATTCGGTCATGCAGGGTCGCCATCTACGGCGACCTCTGCTGGGGTGCGCAGCGATGCGCACCTTATGTAATCAGGCGTATGTCACCGTGATCGATGCGCTGGCCAGCGCGTGGAAGTGCACGTTGAAGCCGACCATCGCGCCGCTGGCACCTTCGTCCACCTCAATTTTCTCCACGTCCAGCGCATGCACCGTAAAGATGTAGCGATGCGATTCGCCCTGCGGCGGCGCTGCGCCACCGTAACCGCTCTGGCCGAAATCGGTACGCGTCTGAATGGCACCCTCTGGCAGTTCCGCCACGCCGGAACCGGCGCCCTGTGACAGCACGGTCACCTCAGCCGGAATATTAGCGACCACCCAGTGCCACCAGCCGGAGCCGGTCGGGGCATCCGGATCGTAGCAGGTCACCACAAAGCTTTTGGTGCCGGCCGGCACTTCATCCCATGCCAGGTGCGGCGACAGATTATCGCCCTGGTAACCCATGCCGTTAAACACGTGGCGCTCGGGCATTTTATCGCCATCGTTAAAATCCTGGCTCACTACGCGCATGATCTCTCCTTTCCTGTTGTGTACTGCTTTCCATGATGGTGGAAAATGGCGGCGAGTGCCAGCGGTGTCAGGGCTGAAAGTGGCCGTCCACCGCCAGTGCAGCGCTTAGCGCCGCCGTCAGCTGCGTCAGCTGTGCGGCAGAAATCAGATAAGGTGGCATCAGGTAAATCAGCTTACCGAACGGGCGAATCCATACGCCGCGTTCCACGAAGAACTGCTGCAGCGCCGCCATGTTCACCGGCTGATGGGTCTCAATCACGCCAATCGCCCCCAGCACGCGCGCATCCGCCACCATCGGATGGTCGCGCAGCGGCAGCAGTTCCGCACGCAGCTGCTGTTCAATCGCCGCCACCTGCGCCGGCCAGTGCCCTTCGTTGATCAGCTTCAGGCTTTCGACTGCCACCGCACAGGCCAGCGGATTGCCCATAAACGTCGGACCGTGCATAAAGCAGCCCGCCGCGCTGCGGCTGATGGTATCGGCGACGTCGCGCGTGGTCAGGGTGGCGGAGAGCGTCAGGGTGCCGCCGGTCAGCGCCTTGCCGAGACACAAAATGTCCGGCGTGATGCCGGCGTGTTCGCAGGCAAACAGCTTGCCGCTGCGGCCGAAGCCGGTGGCGATCTCATCGGCGATCAGCAATAAACCGTAGCGATCGCACAGCGTCCGCACCTGTTGCAGATAGCGTGGATGGTAGAAACGCATGCCGCCGGCACCCTGCACGATAGGTTCGAGGATCACCGCGGCGATACTGCGATGGTGCTGCTCGATTAGCCGGGCGAAATCGGCAATATCGTTGTCATCCCAGTCATCGTCAAAGCCACACTGCGGCGCGCGGGCGAACAGATGCTCCGGCAGGTAGCCGCGCCACAGGCTGTGCATGGAGTTTTCCGGATCGCAGACCGACATGGCGGCAAACGTATCGCCGTGATAACCGCGCTGCAGCGTGAGGAATTTCTGCCGCGTCTCTCCGCGTCCCAGCCAGTACTGCAGCGCCATTTTCATCGACACTTCGACGGCGATCGAGCCAGAATCGGCGAGGAACACGCACTCCAGCGCCTCGGGCGTCATGGCGATCAGCTGGCGGCTCAGCTCCACGGCTGGCGGATGGGTGATGCCGCCGAACATCACGTGTGACATCTGCGCCATCTGCTGCTGCAACGCCTGATTGAGGCGCGGATGGTTATAGCCGTGGATCGCTGCCCACCACGACGACATGCCGTCGACCAGCTCACGTCCATCGGCCAGCTGCAGCGTGCAGCCGTGCGCGGCCACCACCGGGTAGCACGGCAGCGGATCGCGCATTGAGGTGTAAGGATGCCAGATATGCTGGCGGTCAAAGCGGAGGTCATCCTGTGTGAACATCTGTCTTGTAAACCATTTTGAAAAGATTTAGTTTACAAGTATAACCACGTTAATCGTCAGGATGAACCCCCTTTTTTGGAGTAAGCAATGGCTAATCGCTGGACACTGGCTCAGGCTCAGGCGCTGTTTGATAAACCTTTTCTCGAGCTGATGTTTGAAGCACAGCAGGTGCACCGCCAGCACTTCGACCCGCGTCAGGTGCAGGTCAGCACGCTGCTGTCGATCAAAACCGGCGCCTGTCCGGAAGACTGTAAATACTGTCCGCAGAGCGCGCGTTATAAAACCGGGCTGGAAACCGAGCGCCTGATGGAGGTGGAAGCGGTGCTGGAATCGGCGCGCAAGGCCAAAGCAGCCGGCTCCAGCCGCTTCTGCATGGGCGCGGCGTGGAAAAACCCGCACGAGCGCGACATGCCGTATCTGGAGCAGATGGTGCAGGGCGTGAAAGCCATGGGCATGGAAACCTGCATGACGCTGGGCACGCTCGACCACGATCAGGCGCAGCGGCTGGCCAGCGCCGGGCTCGATTTTTACAACCATAACCTCGACACCTCGCCGGAGTTTTACGGCAGCATCATCACCACCCGTACTTATCAGGAACGTCTTGATACGCTGGATAAAGTGCGCAACGCCGGCATCAAAGTGTGCTCGGGCGGCATTGTCGGGCTGGGCGAAACGGTCAACGACCGCGCCGGTTTGCTGGTGCAACTGGCCAACCTGCCCACGCCGCCGGAGAGCGTGCCGATTAACATGCTGGTGAAAGTCAAAGGCACGCCGCTGGCGGATAACGATGACGTCGAGCCGTTCGACTTTATCCGCACCATTGCCGTGGCGCGCATCATGATGCCAACCTCGCACGTGCGCCTGTCGGCCGGTCGCGAGCAGATGAGCGAACAGACCCAGGCGATGTGCTTCATGGCGGGTGCCAACTCGATTTTCTACGGCTGCAAGCTGCTGACCACGCCGAACCCGGAAGAGGACAAAGATCTGATCCTGTTCCGCAAGCTGGGCCTGAATCCGGAGCACACCGCCACGACGGCAGGCGATAACGAACAGCAGCATCAGCTCAGCGAGCAGTTGCTGCACGCCGACAGCGCGCAGTTCTATAACGCGGCCGTGTAAATGTGGTCTGAACGTATTGCGCAGGCGCTGACGGCGCAGCGTGCCGCCGACGGCTGGCGGCAGCGGCGGCGCATTGAGCACAACAGCGTGCGTGAAATTACCCTCGACGGGCAGCGCTATCGCCACTTCTCCAGCAATGATTACCTCGGGCTGAGCCAGCATCCGGCGGTGATGGCCGCCTGGCAGCAGGGCGTGCGCGAGGCGGGCGTCGGTGCCGGCGCTTCCGGCCACGTTACCGGCTACAGCCGTCACCATGCGCAGCTGGAGCAGCAGCTGGCGTCCTGGCTCGGCTACCCGCGCGCGCTGCTGTTTATCTCCGGCTTTGCCGCCAACCAGGCAGTGATCCATCTGCTGGCGCAAAAGTCGGATCGCATTATCGCTGACAAACTGGCGCACGCCTCCCTGCTGGATGCCGCCAGCCACAGTCCGGCAACGCTGCGCCGTTTTGCCCACAACCAGCCGGCCAGCCTGGCGAAGCTGCTGGCGACGCGCGCGGAAGGCGGCACGCTGGTGGTGACCGAGGGCGTATTCAGCATGGATGGCGACAGTGCGCCGCTGGCTGAACTTGCCGCCGAAACCCGGCGCGCGGGCGGCTGGCTGCTGGTGGACGATGCGCACGGCATTGGCGTCACCGGTGAGCAGGGGCGCGGCAGCTGCTGGCAGCAGCAGGTGAAACCGGAGCTGCTGGTGGTGACCTTTGGTAAAGGATTTGGCGTGAGCGGCGCCGCGCTGCTGTGTGATGACGCCACCGCAGATTACGTCGAGCAGTTCTCGCGCCATTTAATCTATTCCACCGCCATGCCGCCGGCGCAGTGCTGTGCGCTGCTGGCGGCACTGCAGCAGATCCAGCAGGGCGACGCGCTGCGCGCGCGGTTGCAGCAAAATATTGCCCGCTTTCGCGCGGGCGCGGCGCAGTTGCCGTGGCAGCTGATGGCCTCTGACAGCGCCATTCAGCCGCTGATCGTTGGCGAAAACCGTGCCGCGCTGGCGCTGTCACAGCGGCTGGCGCAGGCCGGTTGCTGGGTGAGCGCGATCCGGCCACCGACGGTGCCGCCGGGTACCGCGCGGCTGCGCATTACGCTCACCGCCGCGCATCATCCCGAAGATATCGACGCGTTGCTGGAGGCACTGTATGACGCTGCAGGTGAATAAACAGGCGGTGGCGCAGGCGTTTGGCCGGGCGGCCGCGCACTACGAACAGCATGCTCAGCTGCAGCGCCAGAGCGGCGAGGCGCTGCTGGCTCTGGCGCCAGCCGGATTTGGCCCGCAGCTGCTGGATGCCGGCTGCGGCACCGGCTGGTTCAGCCGCTACTGGCGAGATCGCGGTCGCCAGGTTTGCGCGCTGGATCTGTCACCGGCGATGCTGCAGGCGGCACGCGAACAGCACTCGGCGCACGACTATTTACAGGGCGATATCGACCAGTTACCGCTGGCAGATAACAGCGTCGACGGCGTCTGGAGCAACCTTGCGGTGCAATGGAGCAGCGATCTGCGCACCGCGTTGCAGCAGTTTCTGCGCGTGACGCGCCCGGGCGGCAGCGTGCTGTTCTCGACGCTGCTCGACGGCTCGCTGCAGGAGGTGCACCAGGCGTGGGCGCAGATCGATGGTCGGCGTCACGCCAATCGCTTCCTCAGCGGCGATGCCTTTGCCCAGGCTGCCGCGGGCCTGCCGCTGCGCAGCCAGACGCAGATCGTCACGCTGCACTTCCCCAGTGCGCTGAGCGCCATGCGCTCGCTGAAAGGCATCGGCGCAACGCACCTGCACGATGGGCGACACGCGGCCCTGCTGACGCGCCCGCAGCTGGCGCAGCTGGAGCAGCACTGGCCGCAGGATGCGCACGGCTATCGTCTCAGTTATCACCTGATGTATGGAGTTTTACAAAAATGACACGCTGGTTTATTACCGGAACTGACACCGAAGTGGGCAAAACAGTCGCCAGCGGCGCTCTGTTGCAGGCGGCCAGCGCTGCGGGATTACGCACTGCTGGCTACAAACCGGTGGCCTCCGGCTGCGAGATCACGCCCGACGGCGTGCGCAACAGCGACGCGCTGGCGCTGCAGCGCTACAGCAGCCTGGCGCTGAGCTATGAGCAGGTAAACCCGCTGGCGTTCATCGAACCGACGTCGCCGCATATCGTCAGCGCGGAAGAGGGCAGGCCGATTGAATTTTCGCAGCTCTCCGCTGGGTTGCGCGCGCTGGAGCAGCAGGCTGACTGGGTGCTGGTGGAAGGCGCAGGCGGCTGGTTCACGCCGCTGTCCGCAACGCAAACCTATGCCGACTGGGTCGCCGCTGAGCAGCTGCCGGTGATTCTGGTGGTGGGCGTGAAGCTCGGCTGCATCAACCACGCCATGCTAACGGCGGAAGCGGTTACAGCGCGCGGTTTACGCTTAGCGGGCTGGATTGCCAACGACATTCAGCCGCCGGGCAAGCGACATGCGGAATATCTGACAACGCTGCAGCAGCGCATTGCAGCCCCTTTCCTCGGGGAGATTCCGTGGCTGAGCAGTGCGGCACAGCAGGCCGACTGCGGCCGTTACCTTACCCTGCCACAGTAAATGGCGCGGCGGCGCAGCACCCTGCGCCGCACGCTACCGACGCTAGGTGGCCGTTAACCACTTACTCACCGTGACATCATCCAGCTGCGCCACGCTGCCCTGCGCCACGTTGCGGCCGCGATGCAGCAGCAGAAAATAGTCTGCCACGCGGCGAATGAACGACACATGCTGTTCCAGCAGCAGAATCGTCAGGCCATAGTCGCGGTTCAGGCGGCGAATCAGATTCCCCATCTCCTCCTCCAGCCACGGCGACATGCCTTCGGTGGGTTCATCGAGGATCAATAGTTTCGGCTGCAGCACCAGCGCGCGCGCCAGGGCCAGCTGCTGCTGCTGATCCATCGGCAGTTCGCCGCTGCGCTGATGACGCAGCGAGTATAGCGCCGGAAACAGATCGAACACCATCTCGGGAATGGCGCGGCTGCGATCGTCCTGTGCCGCCATCAGCGCAATCAGCAGGTTATCTTCCACGCTCATCTGGGAAAAGATGTGGCGTCCCTGTGGTACGTAGCCGATGCCCATGCGCGCGCGTTGCTCAGCAGGCTGCAGCAGCAGGTTTTCCGGCGGCGCGCCGTCTTCCTGCCAGGTCATCGATCCACTATTAATGGGCAGGCGACCCATAATACAGTTCACCAGCGTGGTTTTGCCCATCCCCGGGCTGCCCAGCACGCCGGTGCAGGTGCCTGGCGGCAGATCGAGATCCACATCCCATAAAATATGGTTCTGACCGTAAAATTGATTCACCGAACGTAAACTCAGCATCTGACATTCTCCTTCCAGATTATTCGCCTGAATGCTCCCGCTCTGTGTCGTCTGGCATACAGTCATGCACAATGGCTATTGGGACACTGCTGTCGCCGGCGGCGCTTGTTCATCCTGCCGGCATGGACTCGTCACTCCACCGTTAATTCACTGCAATTCCCAGGCCAGATCCGCCAAAGCAACCTCAACCGGGGAAAAAGGCAGCGAAACTCGCCATAATTGATGAGAAAAGCTTAACAATTGCCCACAGTAATAACTCGCCTGCACTTTGACGGTGCTGACTGCTTAACGTTTCTGGTGCATCTGTGCTGTCATAAGGCAGGGACTGAAGAAATAAGTGGCCTTAACGCTGGGCTTTTTCCCGTTACGGCACGATGGGGTACGCCAAAAGAATAGTTAAAGCCGCACGGGATGATGGAAAAATAATCGCAAAAAAAATTTTTTCGCACGGCAGGATAAGCGAGGGGAAAATTATACACAGCCGATGGACGTGGGGCTGGATTCAGTTATCCACTATTCCTGTGGATAACCTTGTGCATTAGCGACTGAAAACCGGGCGCAAGCGAGGAAATACGCGGGTTGCATACATAATGCTGCGAAACTGGGCTTTTGAGCCAATCTCTTTTAAATCAGCAGGTTATTTAAAAGCAAGCCTGAGAATTGTCTGGCTTGTCATCAGACTGCAATTTAATGACGCTCTATTGACAATTGTTAAAAGCGTTGCTCGTCTGGGGATAACCTTGCGCAACAAACGCTTCCGGATTACCGCATAAATTACGCTGAAGCGAATCGCGGCATCTCCCCATCATCGTGCAGCATATCTGTAATTATATCCAGTATTTTTTTCTGGCAAAATCGCCATAGCAGAGTAGAATTACCAGCCTGCCCGCCGACTTCTTCAGCAGGAACCGTAATACCATGAGTAAAGCCTTTAAACTCAACTCCGCTTTCAAACCTTCAGGCGATCAGCCTGAGGCGATTCGTCGCCTTGAAGAAGGGCTGGAGGATGGACTGGCGCACCAGACGCTGCTGGGGGTTACCGGTTCAGGAAAAACCTTTACTATCGCCAACGTCATTGCCGATCTCAACCGGCCGACCATGGTAATGGCACCGAATAAAACGCTGGCGGCACAGCTGTATG
The DNA here is from genome assembly GCF_043529865.1 of Pantoea sp. SGAir0418. Classification (NCBI taxonomy): domain Bacteria; kingdom Pseudomonadati; phylum Pseudomonadota; class Gammaproteobacteria; order Enterobacterales; family Erwiniaceae; genus Pantoea; species Pantoea sp. SGAir0418. The sequence continues at coordinate 2,760,525 of NZ_CP027911.1, read as the reverse complement.
GCGAGATGAAAGAGTTCTTTCCGGATAATGCCGTCGAGTTCTTCGTCTCCTACTACGACTACTATCAGCCGGAAGCCTACGTTCCTAGTTCGGATACCTTCATTGAGAAAGATGCGGCGGTAAACGAGCACATCGAGCAGATGCGTCTCTCTGCCACTAAAGCGATGCTGGAGCGCCGCGACGTGATTGTGGTGGCATCGGTTTCTGCCATCTACGGCCTGGGCGATCCCGATCTCTACCTGAAAATGATGCTGCATCTGACGCGCGGCATGATCATCGACCAGCGCAGCATCCTGCGCCGCCTCGCCGAACTGCAGTACACCCGCAACGATCAGGTTTTCCAGCGCGGCACCTTCCGCGTGCGTGGCGAAGTGATCGATATCTTCCCGGCGGAATCCGATGACATTGGTCTGCGTGTAGAGCTGTTTGATGAAGAGGTTGAGCGCCTGTCGCTGTTCGACCCGCTGACCGGCCAGGTGATCTCGGTGATTCCGCGTTTCACCATCTACCCGAAAACGCACTACGTGACGCCGCGCGAGCGTATTCTGCAGGCGATGGAAGAGATCAAGGATGAGCTGGCGGTGCGGCGCAAAGTGCTGCTGGAGAACAACAAACTGCTGGAAGAGCAGCGCATCACCCAGCGCACCCAGTTTGACCTCGAAATGATGAACGAACTCGGCTACTGCTCGGGCATTGAAAACTATTCGCGCTATCTCTCCGGGCGCGGACCGGGCGAGCCGCCGCCGACGCTGTTTGATTACCTGCCGGCGGATGGCCTGCTGGTGGTCGATGAATCCCACGTGACTATTCCGCAGATTGGCGGCATGTATCGCGGTGACCGCGCGCGTAAAGAGACGCTGGTGGAGTACGGTTTCCGCCTGCCGTCGGCGCTGGACAACCGTCCGCTGCGCTTTGAAGAGTTTGAAGCGCTGGCACCGCAGACCATTTATGTCTCGGCCACGCCAGGTAACTACGAGCTGGAGAAATCGGGCGGCGACGTTATCGATCAGGTGGTGCGGCCTACCGGTCTGCTCGATCCGATTCTTGAGGTGCGTCCGGTGGCGACCCAGGTCGACGATCTGCTGTCGGAGATCCGCAAGCGCGTCGAAATCAACGAGCGCGTGCTGGTTACCACGCTGACCAAGCGCATGGCCGAAGACCTCACCGAGTATCTTGAAGAGCACGGCGAGAAGGTGCGCTATCTGCATTCCGACATTGATACCGTTGAGCGTATGGAGATCATTCGCGATCTGCGTCTCGGGGAGTTTGACGTGCTGGTGGGGATCAACCTGCTGCGCGAAGGGCTGGATATGCCGGAAGTGTCGCTGGTGGCGATTCTGGACGCCGATAAAGAGGGCTTCCTGCGCTCCGAGCGCTCGCTGATTCAGACCATTGGACGCGCGGCGCGTAACGTCAACGGCAGAGCGATTCTCTACGCGGATAAGATCACGCCGTCGATGGCGCGGGCGATGGAAGAGACCGAGCGCCGCCGCGAGAAGCAGCAGCGCTATAACGAAGAGCGGGGCATTGTGCCGCAGGGCCTGAACAAGAAAATCACCGATATTCTTGAGCTGGGCAAAAACGTGGTGAAAACGCGCGGCAAAGGTAAAACGGCTTCACGCACTGCCGCCGAAGCTGAGGCCAGCTATCTGGCGCTCACGCCACAGGCCATGCAGAAGAAGATTCACGAGCTGGAAGGGCAGATGCAGCAGCACGCGCAGAACCTGGAGTTCGAAGAGGCCGCGCGGGTGCGCGACCAGCTGCACGAGCTACGTGAACTGTTTATCGCCGCCTCTTAATGTGAAGCCGGCGGTCGCGTTGCGCGCCGGCTAAACCGCCTGAATGGCATGTTCCAGCGCGCGGCGCAGCAGCTGGCGGTCGTGACGATAGCGGATATCGGCGGCTTCCAGCGGTTCGCGCACGATCAACCGCTCAGTGACGCCGCGCGTGTCTGCTGACGGGCCGACCACTACGGCGTCAATCACCCGTTTGCCAATGGCTTTTTCCATCATCGCCAGCTTGTCGGCGACCGTCAGGCTGGCCGCAGCCGGGCTCAGTTCGCGCCCGAGATTTCCGATGAACACCATGGTGGCGGGCGTCCGGCGCAGCGCGCGTGCCATCTCCTCCATCAGCAGAATCGGCATCAGGCTGGTGTAAAAGCTGCCGGGACCAATCAGGATCAAATCAGCCTCGGCGACGGCGTCCAGCGCTTCACGCGTCGGCACCACATTGGGGTGCAGCATCAGCTCTTCCGGCGCCTGCTTCATTTCGTCAATCGCCGTTTCGCCGTACACCATATTGCCTTCGCTATCCTGCGCGACCAGGTCCACCGGCTGCTCTGACATCGGAATCAGAAACGCATCCACCTTCAGCAGGTTGCGGATAATGTTGATGGCTTCCAGCGGACGCACGCTGAGATGATCGAGCGCTTTCAGGATCAGATTGCCCAGATTATGCCCGGCCAGTTCGCCGTTGCCGGTAAAGCGATACTCGAACATGGCAGAGGCCACGCTGGGTTCGGTGATCAGCTGATTAATGCAGTTGCGCATGTCGCCCCAGGCAATGCCGCCTTCTGAACGGCGTATGCGGCCGGTGGATCCGCCGTTGTCGGTGGTGGTGACGATGCCGGTCAGGCGTGAGCCCAGCGGCGCCAGCGCCGACATCACGCGGCCAAGGCCGTGGCCGCCGCCGAGTGCCACCACGCGATCTAAATCTGCCAGGGTACGATTCATGCTGCTCCTTAAAACGCCGCACGTGCGGTGCAGACGGCGTTCAACTGATGTGTATCAATATCTGTCGCGCATTTTACCGTATCCTGTCGCGAAAATGCGGTGAAATAACGTTATGTATCAATATATATAGCGATAAATGCCGATGGATGCGAGCGTCAAATCGCGCTACCATTTGCTTTAACCGTGTTGTCCACAATGACAACAGACTCCCAAGCCTTGCGTTCCTAAGTCGTGTGATATGGATGCCTGGCCGCAGCCGCGAGCTGCCAGGGTGCAGAAAGAAATGACTGCATCTCCCGTACTTTGGAAAGGTGTTCAGGTGCCACAATTTACAGATGCCTATGCGCGCAGCTTTTATTATCTGCGCCTGTCGGTCACGGATGTGTGTAACTTCCGTTGTACCTACTGCCTGCCCGACGGCTACCGGCCGAACGGCGTGCACAACAAAAGTTTTCTCTCGCTGGATGAGATTCGTCGCGTGACGCGTGCCTTTGCGGCGGCGGGCACCGAAAAAGTGCGCCTGACCGGCGGCGAACCCTCGATGCGGCGCGACTTCACCGATATCATTGCCGCCGTGCGCGACAACGCGGCAATCCGCCAGATCGCCATGACCACCAATGGCTACCGCATGGCGCGCGACGTCGGCGCCTGGCGTGCGGCAGGCCTCACCCATATCAATGTCAGCGTCGACAGCCTCGACGCACGGCAGTTTCACGCCATTACCGGGCAGAACAAGTTCCATGAAGTCATGGCGGGGATTGATGCGGCCTTTGATGCCGGTTTCAGCACCGTCAAAGTCAACAGCGTGCTGATGCGCGACGTCAACAGCCACAGTCTGGAGACCTTTCTGGCGTGGATCCGCACCCGGCCGATTCAGCTGCGCTTTATCGAGCTGATGGAAACCGGCGAGGGCGGCGATCTGTTCCGCCTTCATCATGTGTCCGGCGAGGTGATCCGCGATCAGCTGATCATGCAGGGCTGGCAGCGCCAGCCGCGCGGCCGCAGTGATGGCCCGGCCCAGGTGTTCCGCCATCCGGATTATCAGGGGGAAGTTGGCCTGATCATGCCGTATGAAAAAGATTTCTGCGCCAGCTGTAATCGCCTGCGCGTATCGGCGATCGGTAACCTGCATCTGTGCCTGTTTGGCGACGGCGGCGTGCCGCTGCGCGATCTGCTGGCCTCCGACGATCAGCAGGCCGAGCTGCAGGCGCGCATCGCTCAGAGCCTCGGGCAGAAAAAGCAGACGCATTTCCTGCATCAGGGCAATACCGGCATCACGCAGAACCTCTCCTTCATTGGTGGCTAAACACAGGAGTTACGGCCATGGGTAAACCTTCCGGCGATTTTGTCGCCTTAAATGCGGCGGTGATGACCGTCTCTGACAGCCGCGACGCCAGCAGTGACAGCTCTGGCGACTATCTGCGTGAGGCGCTGACCGAAGCCGGGCATCAGGTGGTCGATCACGCCATCGTCCCGGACAACCGTTATCGCATCCGCGCCACGCTGTCGCGCTGGATTGCCAGTGAAGATGTGCAGGTGGTGCTGATTAACGGCGGCACCGGCTTTAACAGTAAAAACAGTACGCCGGAAGCGCTGTTGCCGCTGCTGGATCGCGAAATTGACGGCTTTGGCGAACTGTTTCGCATGATCTCCTACGAGGAGATCGGCAGCGCGACGCTGCAATCACGCGCGGTGGCCGGTCTGGCCAACCAGACGCTGCTGTTTGCCGTGCCGGGCTCAACCGGTGCCTGCCGCAGCGCATGGGAGCGGATCATTGAAGCCCAGCTGGATGCGCGTACGCGTCCGTGTAATTTTGTCTCACATTTGAAGAAGTTATAAGCATGTCCTCGTTAACCCATATCAACGCGGCCGGCGAAGCCCACATGGTGGACGTCTCCGGCAAAACTGACACCGTGCGAGAAGCGCAGGCGGAAGCGCTGGTGCTGATGCAGCCGGCCACGCTGCAAATGATCCTCGACGGCAGCCATGACAAAGGCGATGTTTTCGCCACCGCACGCATTGCCGGCATCCAGGCGGCGAAGCGTACCTGGGAACTGATTCCGCTGTGCCATCCGCTGATGCTGAGCAAAGTCGAGGTGACGCTGGTGGCTGAGCCGGAGCACAGCCGCGTACGCATTACCTCGCGCTGTCGCCTGAGCGGCAAAACCGGCGTGGAAATGGAAGCGCTGACCGCCGCGTCGGTCGCGGCGCTGACCATCTACGACATGTGCAAAGCGGTGCAGAAAGATATCGTCATCGACCAGCTGCGGCTGCTGAGCAAAAGCGGCGGTAAATCCGGTGATTTCCAGGCGGTGCGCCATGATTAAGGTGCTGTTTTTTGCCCAGGTGCGGGAACTGACCGGCACCGCCACGCTGGATCTGGCGGCAGAGTATGCTGACGTCGCCACGCTGCGCGCTGCGCTGGCGCAGAAAAGCGATCGCTGGGCGCTGGCGCTGGAGTCCGGCAAGCTGCTGGCGGCGGTGAATCAGACGCTGGTGCCGATGAATCATCCGCTGCGCGCCGGCGATGAAGTGGCGTTCTTCCCGCCGGTTACCGGAGGCTGAGCATGACAACCCGAATTCGCGTCGGCAGCGCGCCGTTTAATGTTGGCGACGAGTATGCGCTGCTGGCGGCGCATGACAGCGACGGCGCGGTCGTCACCTTCACCGGCAAAGTCCGCAACCACAATCTCGGCGACAGCGTGGCTGCGCTAACGCTGGAGCACTATCCCGGCATGACGGAAAAAGCGCTGGCGGAGATTGTGGCGGATGCGCGTCAGCGCTGGGCGCTGCAGCAGGTGACGGTGATTCATCGCGTAGGCGAACTGTTCCCCGGTGATGAGATCGTGTTCGTTGGCGTCAGCAGCGCCCATCGCGGCAGCGCCTTTGCCGCCAGTGAATTCATCATGGATTACCTGAAAACCCGCGCGCCGTTCTGGAAGCGCGAAGCCACCGCGCAGGGCGATCGCTGGGTCGATGCCCGCGACAGCGACCACCAGGCCGCTGAACGCTGGAACTAGCGCGCAAAATCCGCCCGCGCCGATAGCCGCCAGACCACGAAAACGGTAAGGTACGGTTTTTGCTGGCTTATCAGGGAGCAGGATGAACACCACCACGATATTACGCGGCGCAGCGCTGCTGGCTGCGCTGGTGCTGGCCGGATGCAGCACCAAAAAGGAGCCGCAGCTGCCGGCTCGCCAGCCCGCTGATGTGAAAGCGCAAATCCAGCAATTGCTGCCCGCGCACGTGACGCAAAAATCGGCCTGGGCCGACGACATCTATACCGCGCTGCGCGTGCAGCACATCGACGCCAGCGCCAGCAACATTTGCGCGGTAATCGCCGTGACCGATCAGGAATCTAACTTCAGCGCCGATGCCACCGTGCCGGGTCTGCCAAAAATCGCCTGGGCGGAAATTGACCGCCGCGCCGCCAGCGTGCACGTGCCGGCGTTTCTGGTGCGCACCGCGCTACTGATCAAGTCCTCCAACGGCGAGAGCTACGCGGCACGTCTCGATAAGGTGCACAGCGAGAAAGAGCTGAGCGCCATTTTCGATGACTTTATCGATATGGTGCCGATGGGGCAGAAGCTGTTCGGTAATCTCAACCCAATCCACACCGGCGGGCCGATGCAGGTCAGCATTGCCTTTGCCGAAGCGCATGCGCAGGGCTATCCATACCCGATTGACGGTTCAATCCGGCGCGAAGTGTTTAGCCGGCGCGGCGGTATCTACTTCGGCACGCTGCACCTGCTGGGCTATCCGGTAGACTACAGCCAGCCGCTGTATCGCTTCGCCGACTTCAACGCCGGCTGGTACGCCAGCCGCAACGCCGCGTTCCAGGCTGCGGTGGCGCGTGCCAGCGGCATCAAACTGGCGCTGGACGGCGACCTGATCCGCTACGGCAGCGAACAGGCGAGCGCCACCGAACTGGCGGTGCGCACGCTGGCGAAGCAGCTGGACATGAGCCCGCGGGAAATTCGCCGCGATCTGGAGAAGGGCGACAGCGAAAGCTTCAGCGACAGCACGCTGTGGAAACAGACCTTTATCCTCGCCGATAAGATGGCGGGAAAACGTCTGCCGCGCGAAGTGCTGCCGGGCATTAAGCTGGAGAGCCCGAAAATTACCCGTAATCTCACCACCGCGTGGTTTGCCCAGCGGGTTGACGGGCGATATCAGCAGTGTATGACGCGCCGTTGACGATCGGTGGTGTACACTTCACACTGACGTTATCAGTAACTTTTAAAGAGGTGCATCATGGATCGATATCCACGTAATGGTTCAATCGTGCAGCAGGCGTCGACCGGGCTGCAAACCTATATGGCGCAGGTGTATGGCTGGATGACCTGCGGTTTACTGCTGACGGCATTTGTGTCGTGGTTTGCCGCGCGCACGCCTGCCGTCATGGAACTGGTGTTTGCCAATCGCATCACCTTCTTCGGCCTGATTATCGTGCAGCTGGCGCTGGTATTCGTGCTTTCCGGCATGGTGCAGCGCATGAGCGGCGCCGTGGCGACCGGGCTGTTTATGCTCTATTCCGCGCTGACCGGGCTGACAATGGCGAGTATTTTCCTTGTTTATACCTACTCGTCGATCGCCAGTACCTTCTTCGTTACCGCGGGCATGTTTGGTGCCATGAGCTTTTACGGCTACACCACCAAACGCGACCTGAGCCGCTTCGGCAGCCTGCTGTTTATGGCGCTGATCGGCATTCTGCTGGCGTCGCTGGTGAACTTCTGGCTGAAAAGCCCGGCGCTGATGTGGGCGATTACCTATATCGGCGTGGTGGTGTTTGTGGGCCTGACGGCTTATGACACGCAGAAGCTGAAAGCCATCGGTGAGGGCATTGATGTTAACGATAAAGAGAATCTGCGCCGCTTCTCCATCATGGGCGCGCTGACGCTGTATCTCGACTTCATCAACCTGTTCCTGATGCTGCTGCGGATTTTCGGTAATCGTCGCTAAGAGTAACCAGCCATTAAGGCTGTGAAAATAATCGCGCCGCTACGGCGAGGTGAACGGTCTGTACTTATCAGCCCGTTTCACCTTCTCCGTAGCGGCGTGATGTATTACGCGTTATTCAGCCTGCGCCTGGCACGCCTTATCGTGCCGCCATCTTGCGCTCATTCTTCTGCCGTAAATGCTTGGCGCGGCTCTCCAGCCACAGATACAGCACCAGTGCCAGCAGCAGCGGCAGAATAAAATAGAGCACGCGATAAGCCAGCAGCGCGGCGATAATCTCACCGTGCGAAGCATGCTGGCCGCTGAGCAGCGCGAGGAACACCGCTTCCAGCACGCCAATGCCCGCCGGAATATGAATAATCACCCCGGCAATACTGCTGATTAACAGCACCCCCAGCACGATGGGATAATCCACTTCACGCGCCAGCAGCAGCCAGATAATGGTGCCCATCACCATCCAGTTGGCGCAGGAAACGGCAAACTGAAACAGCGCCATGCGCAGCGAGGGCAGTTGCAGATGCTGGCCCTTCACCGTCCAGCGGCGCTTCTTCGCGAAAGCACAGGCCCACAGATAAACCGCCACCATCGCCAGCAGGACCGCACCAATCACCCGTAGCGTGCCTTCGCCGATGAACCAGCCGGGCGGAATCGGCACCATGCCGGAGACAAACACCACGCCGCCAAGCAAAATGTAGCCGAGCCAGTTGGTGGCAATACTCAGTGAAAAGATGCGCGTGATAGTGCCGCCGGGCAGGCCGAGGCGCGAATAGAGGCGATAGCGCATCGCCACACCGCCCACCCAGGTGCTCAGTGTCAGGTTAAAGGCGTAACAGATGAATGACACCAGCATCACCTGACGTTTCGCCAGCTTATGCCCGCAGTAGGCGCGGCCAATCAAATCGTACAGACCGTAGGTGAGGTAGCTCACCACCACTAACGCAGCGGCGCTCAGCACCACGTAGCGGTTATAGCCGACGATGACCTTGTACACGTCCTCCCAGTTCACCTTGCGTGCGTAAACCACCAGCAGCACGATCACCGCAATGAAGAACAGCCAGGTAAGGATTTTTTTCGCTAACTGCCAGCGCGGGTTCTTTTTGCTCATCAGGGTTTCGCTCCTTCGTTATCGGCTTCAACCCGGTCCTGGGTTTCCATTTCCGGCTGCACCGGCGGATCGACCTGAGACAAATGGGGCGTATGGGCAGGCAGCCAGCCGGCGATGGCCGGGAAATGGCGCAGGAAATGGAACACGACGACGCTTTTGGTCAGCTGCCACCAGGTGCGCGGCGGCAGCTTGTCTTCATCGACGCGCACGCAGTCCGCAGCCAGCAGCTGCTCAAGGTTATCGCGCAGCGTCTGGTTGAAGGCGTGGTCGTGGATAATCAGGTTGGCTTCGAGATTCAGCGACAGGCTGAGCGGGTCGAGGTTGCTGGAACCGACCGTTGACCACTGCTGATCCTGTACCGCCACTTTGCCATGCAGCGGGCGGCGGCAGTACTCGTACACTTCAACGCCAGCATCCACCAGATAGTTGTACAGCAGCTCGGCGCCGACTTTGACAATCGGCATGTCCGGTTCACCCTGCACAATCAGCCGCACGCGCACACCGCGCTGAGCCGCGCTGCGCATTTCCCGCAGCAGGCGATAGCCGGGGAAAAAGTAGGCGTTGGCGATAATCACATCCTGCTTCGCCTTGCGCAGCATATCAAGATAGTGCTGTTCGATGTCATCGCGGTGCTCATCGTTATCGCGGTAGACAAACAGCACCTGCGCATCGCCGGGCAGGGCGTTCACCGCCAGGCGCTGGGAGCGCGCGCCCCACCAGCGGCGCGTTACCTGTTCGCTGCCGATCGCCTGCTGTACATAGCGTGCGATGTCCAGCACCACCGGCCCTTTCACCTCCACGGCGTAATCCTGCTTGGCTTCCGGCCCGTAATCGGTGTTGTGCTCGGCGGAGAAATTGATACCGCCGACAAACGCAATCTCCTCATCAATCACCACGATTTTGCGATGCAGACGGCGGAACACGTTGGTGCGCATGCCCATCACCAGCGGGCGCGGATCGTAATAGATAAAGCGCACGCCTGCTTCGGTCAGGCTGTTAATGTACTGGGTGGAAAGATCCGGCGAGCCGTAGCCATCCACCATCACTTCCACCTTAACACCGCGCTGCGCGGCGGCCAGCAGATCGCGGTGCAGCGCCTTACCGACCTCATCTTCAAACAGGATAAACGTCTCCAGCAGCAGCGTACGCTGGGCGCGCTGAATCGCGCCGGAGACGCGCGGAAAGAATTGATCGCCATTTTCCAGCAGCCGCAGCTGGTTACCTTCGCGCCAGCTGAAATTCATAGAAAGATCTCCACGGCCAGCGGGGCATGATCGGACAGATGTGACCAGGGTTTCACCGGCAGCGCCCACGGCTGGCTCACCGACGCATTTCGGATATAGATGCGATCGAGACGCAGCAGCGGAAAGCGCGCCGGGAAGGTGCGCGCCGGGCGACCGTTTTTCATGCTAAACACCTCCTGCAGACCGGCTCCGCGCTGTAAGAATCGATTAGCGCGTACCTGCCAGTCATTAAAATCGCCGGCCACCACCAGGGGCGCATCCGGTGGCAGCGACTCAATCAGTTCACACATCATGCGCATCTGCGCCAGACGGTGCTTCTCTTTCAGGCCGAGGTGCACGCATAACGTGTGAATCGGTTCCGGCCGATCCGGCAGGCTAATCTGGCAATGCAACATGCCGCGTTTCTCACTGCCGGCGACAGAAATATCGCGGTTTTGGTATTCGGTGATCGGAAAGCGTGACAGTATCGCGTTGCCATGATGGCCCTCGGGATAGACCGCGTTGCGGCCGTAAGCGAAATCGTGCCACATGGTGTCGGCAAGGTATTCGTAGTGCGAATTTTCCGGCCAGTTTTCAATGTGTGCGGAGTGGATGGCGTGCGTGCCCATCACCTCCTGTAAAAAGACGATATCCGCCGAAGTCGCGCGCACTGCGTCGCGCAGTTCCGGCAGGATAAAGCGACGGTTAAAGCTGGTGAACCCCTTATGGGTATTGATCGTCAGGACTTTAAATGAAGATCCTTGCGTGTTTTGTGGCATACTGCGACGCGCTCCTTTTCATCATCAACAGAACAAAGTGTAGTCTTTGTCACAAATGGGTGGTGCTGGAGACAGAAAATTAGGGTGTTATCCGAAATTTGCTTTACATTGAGGAAATCCGTCTGGCTGCGGTCAGATACACTTGGGCGACCTGTTGGGTCTGCCAGGAGAAGAGAATGAAATGGTCTAATCGTGTTCAGATTGTTACCGGTCAAACCTGCCTGCATATTGCGACCCACCTGCTGGTGATCGCGGCGCTGGTGTGGGGCTGGAAACATAAGGCACTGGTCGAAGTGAGCAGTACCCTGGTGGCAGCTTATGCGCTGGTGTTTATCACCATGCTGGCCCTGCAGCGTAGTGCCCGTTTGCGCCGCTTTGGTGACTCTCTGGAAGAAGTAACGACGACATACTACTTCGGCGCGGCGATGCTGACGCTGTTCCTGATTTCACGCTTCATTCACAACAATCTGCTGATTGGTTGTCTGGGCGTGGTAATGCTGGTGGGCCCGGCGCTGGTGTCGCTGCTGGCCAAAGAGCCACCGCAGCGCGTGCAGAAAAAACGCAGCTAAGCGGACGTGCCAGCAAGAAAAGAGGAGCCCACTGCGGCTCCTTTTTTATGCGCTAACGCGCAGCGGCCCATCACCCTCACGTTTTGCTGGTCGCGGTTCTTGCGGAAAGCTGCTACACTGCCGCTCTTACGCATGGTAGTTTGTGCCCTTTTCACACGCAGGCCTTGAGGCTGCGTCATATCCCCCCTGAAAACTACATCGCGCAGCGCGATCAGGGCGGTTCGGAGTAATACACCTGCATGTCTTTTGACTCTCTCGGCTTGAATGCCGATATTTTGCGTGCGGTAGCAGAACAGGGCTACCGTGAACCGACGCCAATCCAGCGTCAGGCGATTCCCGTGGTGCTGGCCGGTCGTGACCTGCTGGCGAGCGCCCAGACCGGCACAGGTAAAACCGCCGGTTTCACGCTGCCTCTGCTGCAGCGTCTGTCAGAAAAACCGGCAGCGGCGCGCGGTCGCCGTCCGGTACGTGCGCTGATCCTCACTCCAACCCGTGAACTGGCAGCGCAGGTTGGCGAAAACGTACGTGAATACAGCCAGTACCTCAATATGCGTTCGCTGGTGGTGTTCGGCGGCGTCAGCATTAATCCGCAGATGATGAAACTGCGCGGCGGCGTCGATGTACTGATCGCCACGCCGGGGCGTTTGCTCGATCTGGCGCACCAGAATGCGGTCGATCTGTCGCAGGTGGAAATCCTGGTGCTGGACGAAGCGGATCGCATGCTCGACATGGGCTTCATCCACGATATTCGCCGCGTGCTGGCAAAACTGCCGGCCAAACGGCAGAACCTGCTGTTCTCTGCCACCTTCTCAGACGAGATCAAAGCGCTGGCGGAAAAACTGCTCACCAACCCGGAACAGGTGGAAGTGGCACGCCGCAACACCGCTTCCGAGCAGGTGTCGCAGCAGGTGCATTTTGTCGATAAGAAGCGCAAACGGGAACTGCTGTCGCTGATGATTGGTCGCGACAACTGGCAGCAGGTGCTGGTGTTCACCCGCACCAAGCACGGTGCTAACCACCTCGCTGAGCAGCTCAACAAAGATGGCATCACTGCCGCCGCGATCCATGGCAATAAGAGCCAGGGCGCGCGTACCCGTGCGCTGGCCGACTTCAAAACCGGCGGCATTCGCGTGCTGGTGGCAACGGATATTGCCGCGCGCGGTCTGGATATCGAAGAGCTGCCGCACGTGGTCAACTACGAGCTGCCGAACGTGGCGGAAGATTACGTGCACCGCATCGGCCGTACCGGTCGTGCCGCGGCCACCGGTGCTGCGCTGTCGCTGGTGTGCGTGGACGAGCACAAGCTGCTGCGTGATATCGAGCGCCTGCTGAAGCGGGAAATTCCGCGCATTGCGCTGCCGGGCTTTGAGCCGGACCCGAGCATCAAGGCGGAGCCGATTCAGAATGGCCGTCAGCAGCAGCCGCGCGGACGTGGCCAGGGCCGCGCGCCGGGGCAGGGTGCTGACGCACCGCGCAGCCGCAGCGGCGGCAATGGTCAGCGTGCCAGCGCCGGTAACGGCGGCGCGCGTCCACAGGGCGAGGCGCGTGCACCGCGTCGTCCGGGCAACAACGGCCCGGCGGCAGGCAACGCGGGTAAACCGGCGCGCTCACGTCGTCCGGCAGCGAAGAGCAACGGGAACGCGTAACGGTATGCGGGTTTTACTGGCGCCCATGGAAGGCGTACTGGATTCGCTGGTACGTGAACTGCTCTCCGGCGTGAATGACTATGACCTGTGCGTCACTGAGTTTTTACGCGTGGTCGATCAGCTGCTGCCGGTAAAATCCTTCTATCGTTTGTGTCCGGAACTGCACCATCACAGCCGGACGCCCTCCGGTACGCGCGTGCGCATGCAGCTGCTGGGCCAGTATCCTGAGTGGCTGGCAGAAAACGCCGCACGCGCGGTGGAGCTGGGCTCGTGGGGCGTTGACCTCAACTGCGGCTGCCCGTCGAAGCTGGTAAACGGCAGCGGCGGCGGTGCGACGCTGCTGAAAGATCCGGAGCTGATCTATCGCGGTGCCAGAGCGATGCGCGAGGCGGTGCCCGCTCATCTGCCGGTCACGGTGAAAGTGCGGCTCGGCTGGGATTCGGGCGCGCGGCGTTTCGAGATCGCCGATGCGGTGCAGCAGGCCGGTGCCAGCGAGCTGGTGGTGCATGGCCGGACCAAAGAGGACGGCTATCGCGCAGAGAGCATCAACTGGCAGGCGATTGGTGAGATTCGCCAGCGTCTGACAATTCCGGTGATCGCCAACGGCGAAATCTGGAACTGGCAGGATGCGCAGGATTGCCTGCGCATTACCGGCTGCGACGCGGTCATGCTCGGGCGCGGCGCGCTCAATGTGCCTAACCTGGGGCGCGTGGTGAAGTACAACGAAGCCCCGATGCCGTGGTCGCAGGTGGTTGAGCTGTTGCTGCGCTACACCCAGCTGGAAAAGCAGGGTGATACCGGCAACTACCACGTTGCGCGCATCAAGCAGTGGCTGGGCTATCTGCGCAAAGCCTACCAAGAGGCCGACGGCCTGTTCAGCGAGATCCGCACGCTGCGTGTCTCCGCCGAGATCGCCAGCGCCATCGAACGCCATGCCGCACGCATGGCCCAGGTGTCCTGCATCTGAACCTGAGCGGTCGCACCTGAACCGCCAGGTCCTTTGCTTTGACGGCACGCCAGCGATCACCCGGTGAAAGTGTGCGCTGCCGCCATGTTTTATAACAAAAAAAGCCGCGATCCTTAGTCTGCTAACCGGTATAGTGAACCTTCGCTTTCACCACGTTTCTGACGCCATCTTCCATGTCTGACGCCGCTGTACTGAGTAATGCTCAGTTAAATAAACGCATCCTCTCCGTCATCGTTTTCACCTTCTTTTGCTACCTGTCCGTCGGGTTGCCGCTGGCGGTGCTGCCGGGGTTTGTGCATAACCAGCTGGGCTTCAGCTCGTTTATCGCCGGGCTGATCATCAGTCTGCAATATTTCGCCACGCTGCTCAGTCGCCCGCACTCTGGCCGGCTGGCCGATCGCTACGGCCCGAAACGCGTGGTGATGATGGGGCTGGTGTGCTGCGGCATGAGCGGCGTGCTGTCGATCATTGCCGCGCTGTGCAGCGGTGCGCCGCTGCTGAGCCTGACGTTGCTGGCGCTGGGGCGGCTGTTCCTCGGCGTCGGGGAAAGTTTTAGCAGTACCGGCTCGACGCTGTGGGGCATGAATATTGTCGGCCCGCGGCAAACCGCGCGAGTCATTTCGTGGAACGGCGTCGCGACTTACTTTGCCATGGCGATTGGTGCGCCGCTGGGCGTGCTGCTGAATCAGATTTTTGGCATCAGCGGCTTTGCCGGTCTGGTCGCGCTGATGGGGGCGATCGGCTTCTGGATGGCCTCCGGCAAGCCGGCGGTCAGCGTCAGCGCCGGCGTGCGCATTCCGTTTCATCGCGTGGTCAGCCGCGTCTGGCTGTTTGGCCTGGCGCTGGGATTTGGCACCATCGGCTTTGGCGTGATCTCCACCTTCATTACCCTCTATTTTGCCAGTCGCGACTGGAGCGGCGCGGCGTTCGCGCTGACGCTGTTCAGCCTCGGCTTCGTGCTGGTGCGGCTGGCGTGCGGGCGCTATATCACGCGCTTCGGCGGGCTGCAGGTCTCGCTGATCTCCTTCGTGCTGGAGGGCGCTGGTCTGCTGCTGATCTGGCAGGCGGACAGCAGCTGGCTGGTGGATATTGGCGCCTTCCTCACCGGCGGCGGTTTCTCGCTGGTGTTCCCGGCGCTGGGCGTGGAAGCGGTGAAGCGGGTACAGCAGCAGGATCAGGGATCGGCGCTCGGTACCTATTCGGCGTTTCTCGATTTGGGGCTGGGGTTGACCGGACCCGTGGCGGGGTTGTTAATCGGCCACTGGGGGATGCAGTCGGTGTATCTGGCGGCAGCACTGATGGTGCTGGGCGCGTTCCTGATTACGCTGCGCCTGCACCAGCAGTCTTCAGAGCCTATCAGGCCAGATGAATAAACAGCGCATACAGCAGCCCTGACAGCAGCACCGATACCGGCAGCGTCAGCACCCACGCCAGCGCCAGATTACGCAGGGTGGCGAGCTGCAGGCCGGATCGGTTGGCCGCCATGGTACCGGCCACGCCGGACGACAGCACATGGGTGGTCGACACCGGTAAACCAAAGGCATCGGCTGCGCCAATGGTGGCCATCGCCACCAGCTCCGCACTGGCACCCTGCGCATAGGTGAGATGGGTTTTGCCGATGCGCTCACCCACCGTAACCACAATCCGGCGCCAGCCGACCATGGTGCCGAGACCCAGCGCAATCGCCACCACCACTTTGACCCACATCGGGATAAAGCGCGTAGCCGCGTCCAGCTCGTGCTTCACCGCCGTCAGGTTGCGCGCCGTCTCCTCCGGCAGCGCGACGTTGGCCGATTGCAGATGCTTGATGGTTTCCGAAGCGAGATACATATCGTTGCGCGTGTTGGTGACCGCCTGCGCCGGGATATTTTCTACCGAACCGTACTGGCGAATCTGTTCGCCGATATCGCCGAGCATCATGCCAAGCGCCGGCAGCACCTGCGGCCGGTTCTGGCTGGTGCGCACATATTCCGTCAGCACCTCACGCGCTGCCGGCATCGCGGCGGGCGGCGGCTGCAGCGTCAGCAGCTGCTGTTCGGTCACCTGAGTTAACGCCGCCACGCGCGGAATTTGCTCCGGCGGCAGCGAGCGGTTGAGCGCATAGGCGATCGGCATGGTGCCAACCAGGATCAGCATAATCAGCCCCATGCCTTTCTGACCGTCGTTCGAGCCGTGGGCAAACGAAACGCCGGTACAGGTGAGGATCAGCAGGCCACGAATCCACGCTGGCGGCGGCTGATTGCCTTCCGGCGCCTGATACAGCTGGCGATTGCGCACCAATGCCTTCATGGCCAGCAGCAGCACGGCGGCGCAGATGAAGCCAATCACCGG
The DNA here is from genome assembly GCF_043529865.1 of Pantoea sp. SGAir0418. Lineage (NCBI taxonomy): Bacteria > Pseudomonadati > Pseudomonadota > Gammaproteobacteria > Enterobacterales > Erwiniaceae > Pantoea > Pantoea sp. SGAir0418. The sequence goes on along the minus strand of NZ_CP027911.1, from coordinate 2,744,214 downwards.
CGACAGCAGCAGGGCGTAACCGACTTTAACCGCCTGATCCCAGTCGACGCCGCTGGTGCCGCTGCGGCCGTGCAGCAGCGCATTCGCCACGCCTACGCCGATAATCGAGCCGATCAGCGTGTGCGAGGAGGAAGAGGGCAGGCCGAAATACCAGGTGCCGAGGTTCCAGACAATCGCCGAGCACAGCAGCGCGTACACCATAGCAAAGCCGTGACCGCTGCCCGCCTGCAGAATCAGCTCCACCGGCAGCAGCGAAATAATGCCAAACGCCACCACGCCGCTGGAGAGCAGTACGCCAAGGAAATTACACAAGCCGGACCAGACCACCGCCACGCCCGGCGACAGCGAGTGAGTGTAGATCACCGTGGCGACGGCGTTGGCGGTATCATGGAAGCCATTAACAAACTCGAAGCCGAGTGCAATCAGCAGCGCCACGCCGAGCAGCAGGAACGGCGTATAGCTGGTGACGACTGCGCCGGTCTCTTCTACGTCGTTAAACAGGTTGATGCCGGAAAAGAGCAGCCCGGCCACCAGCAGCAGCAGAAACAGCACGCGCGACGCGCGACCGCTGCGCGGGTGCAGATTGGGCCGTCCGCTGGCGGACGATGATGCAGGGAAACTGTTTTCAGCCATAACACACCCCCCGGGGTGAATTAACGATGCACAAATGGCACCCGTTAACTGCAGTGTGATACGGGTTTTGTATGACAGAATGATGATGACAGCGCGGGCTGTCATCATGCTGTAACAGGCCTGTCGCAGGCTGTGGATCTGACCGCTCTGGGATCTTCACGCCGCTATGCTCCAGCCTGTCCTGCCGCTTGCCTCGCTGCCCGACTTCAATAACGAAGTCGCCGGACTGATTCACGGTTACCTGTTCAACCCAGATGCGCCGCCACAGCGCCTCAACGCCCGCGAGGCCGCGCAGCTGGCGCGGCACACCTTACCCGACGGCTGCTTTCTCTGGCTGCACATTAACCTGAATCATGCCCGCGCCGAGCGCTGGGTTCAGGACCACTTCAGCGTAGATGACGATTTTTTCGATGAGATTCATTCAGCCTCGCCGCGCACCCGGCTGGCACAGCAAAACGATGCGCTGCTGGCGGTGCTGAATGACGTCACCTTCAGTAAGGAGGAACGCAGCACGCAAAATGCGACGCTGTGGATCTGGTGCCGGCCGCAGGTGATGGTCAGCGCGCGCTATCGCCCGGTTGGCATGATTGAACGTATGCATCAGCAGATTGATCGGCTGTGCTTCAGCGCGCCGGATGCGATGCTGCTGTGGCTGCTCGGCGAACAGGAAGCGCAGCTGGAGCAGGTGGTGCGGCGCTCCAGCCAGGCGGTGGATGCGATAGAAGAGCGGCTGCTGAGCGCGGCGATCAAAGCCAACCGCAGCGAGCTGGGCCATCTGCGCCGCATGCTGCTGCGCGTCCAGCGGCTGCTGGCGCCGGAGCCGGCCGCGCTGTTTCGCCTGCTTAACCGGCCGCCAAACTGGCTCAACCGGGAACCGCTCAGTGAGCTGCGGATTTTCACCGAGGAGTTCAGCGTAGCGCTTAACGACCTTGCCAGCCTGATGGAGCGCATTCGCCTGCTGCAGGAGGAGATCGCTGCCCGCCTGATGGAGCAGAGCAACCGAACGCTGTTTTTGCTCACCTCAATCACCGTGCTGGCGCTGCCCATCAATATCGTAGCCGGTTTTTTTGGCATGAACGTGGGCGGCATTCCGCTGGCGAACAATCCGCACGGCTTTCTGCTGTTAGTGCTGGTGGTGCTGGTGTTTACTCTGGTGGCGGGCTGGCTGGCGTTACGCCGACCGTACGATTGAGCGCGCAACTGCGCCGCGACACAACCGCACAATGATCCCGGCGATCGGGCAATAAAAAAGCCAGCCCTGCGGCTGGCTTGATCATCGACAGCAAACCCTTACAGGCTGTTGCCGTTGCTGGCAGGCTGTGCCGGCGCGGCCTGCTCAACCGGAGCGGCTTCAGCGGGCTGCTGCGCATCGGCCTGTGGCGCGACGGCGGTGGCACCCTGCGGCGTCATCGGTTCTTCTTTCGGCATCGCGTCAGAAGACTCCTGTACCATCACCGGCGCAGGCTGGGCTTCGCCCGGCTGACCGTTGATTTTGGTCGGCATACCGGTACGTGCCTGGATAGCATTGTTCACGGCATCCTGATTGGTGCTGGCATCGGCCACCACTTTGGTCACAGCGGACGTCAGGCTGATTGGCACCAGTTCACGTGAGTTGAACTGCTCTTCGGTGGTCGACAGCGGGTTGTGAACCTCGATGTAGCGCGAACCGTCTGGCTCAACGGTGGCTTTTACCGGCTGGTCAATGAACTGCACGCGCGTACCGACCGGCACGTTGTCGAACAGCCATTTGATGTCGTCCGCACGCAGACGCACGCAGCCGTGGCTCACGCGCAGGCCGATACCAAAGTTGGCGTTGGTGCCGTGAATCGCATACAGACGGCCAATGTACAGCGCGTACAGGCCCATCGGGTTATCCGGACCTGCCGGGAACACAGCCGGGATGCTCTCGCCGCGCGCCGCGTACTCTGCGTGCATCGCTTTGGTTGGCGTCCAGGTTGGACCATTCTTCTTGCGCTCAACCGCGGTGGTCCAGTTAACCGGCGTATCTTTACCCAGCTCGCCGATACCGATCGGCAGCACCACGACAGTTTTGGTGCCTTTCGGGTAGTAATACAGACGCATCTCGGCGCTGTTGATCACGATGCCTTCACGCGGTGCGTCAGGCAGAATCAGCTGCTGCGGGATCACCATTTTAGTGCCTGCTTTCGGCAGGTAAACGTCCACGCCCGGATTGGCTTCCAGCATGTTGCTGAGGCCCATCTGGTACTGCGCCGCAAACGCTTCCAGCGGCAGTTTGCTGTCGTCTGGCACGGTGATTTCAATATTTTCGCCAATCAGGCGGCTATTCGCTGGAGGCAGCGGATAGACGACTGCAAAGGCCGACTGGCTGAACGCCGCCAGTACGAGGGCGAGTGAAGCGAACGCGCGAATGCTTTTTTTCATGTTTTTACAAGTCGTTATGGCCATTTTCATGGCTTGTCAGTGTGTCGAACCCATCAGGGTCAGAATAACCCGCTGCGCATTATATGTGCATAGGCGCAATGATGGGAATCAGGATTTTCGCTGGTTGAAGATACTTTACGCAAAACGCGGCGTTTCACAGACTATTCTCTTTGCCACGCCGCCCAAAATGTGAATTTTCTTACGGTTGCCACAGCGTCACTTCGCCGCTCAGTTTACGGTTGAGGAAAAACGCGGCACTGATCAACGCCAGATGGGTCAGCGCCTGCGGCATGTTGCCCAGCGCGTTGCCGTGCGAGGTAAACTCCTCGGCGTACAATCCCAGCGGATTGGCGTAACTCAGCAGCTTTTCAAACTCAAAGTGCGCCTCATGCACCCGCCCGGCGCGCGCCAGACACTCCACATACCAGAACGAACAGGCGGCAAACGCGCCTTCGCCGCCGGTCAGCGCATCGGCGGGCGTCTCACTGATGTTATAACGCCGCACTAAACCGTCGCTCACCAGATGGGTTTTAATGGCATCCAGCGTGGCGATCCACTCCGGATCGGTCGAGCTGACAAAGCGCACCAGCGGCATCAGCAGCATCGACGCATCCAGGTATTTACCGCCGCGCGTGGCGGTGAAGTGGCCGAGTTCATCGTTCCAGAAGTTCTGCCAGATGTCGTCGCGGATCTCGCTGCGCACCCGGTCCCAGCGATCGTACGGCATTGGCAGCGAACGCTTCATACCCAGCCGCAGTGCGCGGTCCAGCGCCACCCAGCACATCAGGCGCGAATGCAGAAAGTGCTCCGGCTCGCCGCGCATCTCCCAGATACCGGCGTCCGGCTGGTTCCAGTTAACGCAGACGTAGTCAATCATGCTGGACACATGGCGCCAGCCGCGCTGCGAGATGGCTTCGCCGTATTTATTGGCAAGGTAGACCGCATCCATCAGCTCGCCATAAATATCCAGCTGCGTCTGACGCCAGGCATCATTGCCGATGCGCACCGGGCGCGAGTTGGCGTAACCGGAGAGGTTGAGCAGTTCGGTCTCGTGCAGCTCGGTGCCGCTGTCGAGACGGTACATCACCTGCAAATGCGGCGTATCGTCGTGGCTGTGCTCAACGCAGCGGCCTACCCAATGGGTGAAGTCACGCGCTTCTTCCACATAGCCGAGCCGCATCAGCGCGTACATGCTGAACGAGGCATCGCGGATCCACGAGGCGCGGTAATCCCAGTTACGCTCGCCGCCCAGCTCTTCCGGCAGGCCAAAGGTGGCGGCAGCCGCAATCGAGCCGTGCTGGTGCGAGGTGAGCAGCTTGAGCGCCAGCGCCGAGCGCGTCACCATCTCACGCCAGCGACCGCGATAGGAGCTGTGGCTGCTCCAGCGCCGCCAGTAATCCACCGTATCGCGAAAGCAGCGCTCGGTCGCGATATGCTGCACCTGCGGATCGTCATCGTTGCCAAACACAAATTCGGCGTGCTCACCGGCCTGCAGGGTAAACTGCGCCACCGCGCTGTCCGGTTCGCGCGTCATCACCACCGTGGCGCTCAGGCGCAGCGACGGCTGGCCTTCGGCGACAAAGGCGATACCGCCTGGGCGCGTCTCGGTGCGCGTTTCGGCACGGGCATAGTCGTGGCGCGGCGCGCAGCGCAGATCAAAGGTGGCGGTGCCGCGGATCATTTTTACCCGCCGCACCAGGCGCGGCACTTTGCTGCGCTCATCGCAGATCGGCATGTAATCGGTAATTTCCGCCACGCCGGCCTCATCAAGCCAGCGGGTTTGCAGAATGTTGGTATCGGGCAGGTAGAGCTGCTGCTGGCGCGCGTTTTGCCACTGCGGTGCCAGCGAAAACAGGCCGGCTTCGTCGCTGTCGAGCAGGGCGGCAAACACGGAGGGGCTATCGAGTTCGGGCCAGCAGAGATAATCAATGGTGCCGTCGTTCGCGATCAGGGCACAGGTGCGTAAATCACCGATGACGCCGTGGTCGTCAATTCTGCGTTTAATCTTGCTCATCCTGCCTCCTGAACGATATCCGATTGTTAACTATAGACGAAACGGCAGAATCGGCTGCGACGTGGCACAGAACGATAACTTCTATACTGTGAAGACACCCATCAGGCAGGAGAACGTTATGACACTGGGCAAACAGAAAGTCGCCGTAGTGACCGCTTCAGATTCGGGGATTGGACGCAGCTGCGCCGTGATGCTGGCCGAGGCCGGCTACACCGTCGGCATTACCTGGCGCTCGGATGAAGAGGGCGCGCAGGAGACCGCGCGGCTGGTGGAGAGTAAAGGCCAGCTGGCCCAGGTGCGGCAGCTCGATCTATCCGATCCGCAGGCTGGCGGGCAGCAGCTGGCGCAGCTGATCAATTCGCTGGGCCGCATCGATGTGCTGGTGAACAATGCCGGCGTGATGACCAAAGCCGATTTTCTTGATGTGACCTTTGAGGACTGGCGCAAAGTCTTTACCGTTGACGTAGACGGCGCCTTTGTCTGCGGACAGATTGCCGCGCGTCATATGGTCGATCAGGGCGACGGCGGGCGCATCATCAACATCACCTCGGTGCATGAGCATACGCCGCTACCGGACGCCGCTGCCTATACCGCGGCCAAGCATGCGCTTGGCGGGCTGACCAAATCGATGGCGCTGAGCCTGCTGCCGCATCACATTCTGGTGAATGCCGTGGCGCCGGGCGCCATCGCTACGCCGATGAACGACATGAGCAACAGCGAGGCGCACAGCCGGCGCATGCCGGAAATCCCGATTGGCCGCCCTGGCGACACGCGCGAAATCGCCAGTCTGGTGGCGTGGCTGTGCTCGGAATGGGCCACCTACACCACCGGACAATCATTCGTGGTCGACGGCGGCTTTATGCTGGCCAACCCGCAGTTCAAGGGTTACCACAGTTAACCGGCGCGGCGGCGGTTCCAGCGGCGAATCACAAAGCGCAGCACGATGCCGAACACAATTGCCGCCGCCAGCCAGATGAAGTGCTTGAGGTGCTGATCAAGCTTGTGCAGCCACGGCGTGATGATTTCACCGGCGAAGTAGCCGAGGGTGACAAAAATCAGCGCCCACAGCGCGGCGCCAATGACGTTAAGCACGAAAAAGCGCAGCGGCTTAAGACGGCTGGTGCCAATAATAATCGGTCCAATCAGGCGAAAGCCGTACATGAAGCGCACGCCAATCACAAACAGGCTGGGGTGCTTCTGAATCAGCCGGTTAGCTTTTTTAATGGTGTCCTGATGTTTGCGGAAGCGCCGCAGAATGCGCGTGCCATAGCGGCGGCCAAGCCAGAACAGCAGCTGATCGCCAATAATGCCGCCGCCCATCGCCGCCAGCACCACGCCGCTGAAGTGCAGCAGGCCCTCGTGCGCCGCGACGCCGCCCAGCAGGGTAAAGGTTTCCCCTTCGGCAATGCAGCCAATCAGCAGTGCCAGGTAACCGTACTGGGTGATTAATCCATTGATATCGATGTGCAATTGCTCCTCCCTGGGTAAGCGATACAGCTAACAGTCTAGCTGGCTGCGGCTTTTTTTGTGCCGCTGGCCGCAAAAACAGCCGCGCCGATTATACTTGAACTGAAGCTGCCTGCATTGGACAGCCTGATCGCTGGGGCAGCCCGTCGCATCAGAGGAGTGATTGTATGAATCATGTCTGGGGTCTTCTGGCGCATCCCAATCAGGAGATGCGTGATATCAAGCAGGAAAACGAGAGCGTTTCGCACCACTACACCCATCACGTTCTGCTGATGGCGGCGATCCCGGTGATCTGCGCCTTTATCGGCACCACGCAATTGGGCTGGAATCTGGGCGAAGGGCAGTTCGTGCAACTCAACATGCTGACCGGTATTGGTCTCGGCATTCTGTTTTACCTAATCATCTTAGGCGGTGTGGCGGTGATGGGCCGCGTCATTCACTGGATGGCGCGCGACTATCCGCAGCGTCCCAGCATCCAGCGCTGCACCGTGTTTGCCGGCTATGTGGCAACGCCGCTGTTCATCAGCGGGCTGGTGGCGCTCTATCCGCTGGTGTGGCTGTGCGTACTGGCCGGAGCGTTAGCGCTGATGTACACCGGCTATCTGCTGTACGTCGGCATCCCGGTATTCCTTAACATTGACCGTGAAGAGAGCCTGCGCTTCTCCGGCTCGACGCTGGCGATTGGCGTGCTGGTGTTCGAGGTGCTGCTGGCGCTGACGGTGATTCTGTGGGGTTACGGACCACGCTTGTTCTGACCGTGAGAGGGGTCAGGTCGTCAGCCATGGCGACCTGACTGATCCCGCTGCGCCTGACAGCGTTTGTTATGCCCGCCTTTTTTAACGCCCGGAAACAATCTCCCTAAGAAATTTCGCAGACGAGCGCGTATGATAGCGCAGCCAGCCCGCGTCGCATCAGGCCTGACGCCGGCGGCCTGTGTTACAACACAGCGCAAACCTCCTCACCGGATTTTTTTGACACGATGTCTGTAAAAATGCGTATTTCTTTGCTGTCGCTGGCGCTGTTTGTCGCCGCGCCAGCTGCGATGACTCCGGCGCTCGCCGCCGCAGCAAAACTGGCCGATCTGGCGCCGATTGCCCAGCCGCAAATCGCCTCCGGCAGCGCGCTGATTGTCGATCTCGATAATAACAAAGTGCTGTTTTCCAGCCATCCGGATCGGGTGCGGCCTATCGCGTCGATCACCAAAGTGATGACTGCGATGGTGGTGCTGGATGCCCGGCTGCCGATGGACGAAATGCTGTCTGTGGATATCAGCCAGACGCCCGAAATGCGCGGCGTATTCTCGCGCGTGAAGCTCAACAGTGAAATCAGCCGCCGCAACATGCTGCTGCTGGCGCTGATGTCCTCGGAAAACCGCGCGGCGGCCAGCCTGGCGCATCACTATCCCGGCGGTTACGACGCCTTTATCCGCGCTATGAACGCCAAAGCGCGCGCGCTCGGCATGACGCACACCCACTACGTAGAGCCGACCGGTTTGTCGCTGCATAACGTTTCCAGTGCGGAAGATCTGGTGAAGCTGCTCAAGGCCACGCGCCAGTATCCGCTGATTGGTCAGCTGAGCACCACCAAAGAGGAGACGGCGGTGTTTAAACACCCCAGCTACGCGCTGCCGTTCCGCAATACTAACCACCTGGTGTACAAAAATGACTGGCGCATACAACTGACCAAAACCGGTTACACCGACGAGGCCGGTCACTGCCTGATAATGCGTACCATGATTAATAACCGCCCGGTAGCGCTGGTGGTGCTGGATGCGTTTGGCAAATATACCCACTTTGCCGATGCCAACCGCCTGCGCGACTGGCTGGAAACCGGCAAGGCGGCGCCGGTGCCGGCGGCCGCGCTGGCGTACAAAAAGCAGAAAGCGTCGCAGCTTGCCAGCAGTGCGGACGTGGAGTAACGCAACCTGTTACTCAGCGTAGCGGCGCAAGGGAGTGCGCCGTGTGTCGTGGTGGCGCGTGGCTGACGGTCAACGGCGCTTAAATGAACAAAATTTCTTATCGTTAGCACCAATGTTTTACGCCACCATTCCTATAGTTTCCCTGACGGCAAAGTCCTACACTGGCGACCATTCACGGTCAACCTTGCGTTTATAGGCTGTTATTGCGCTGGAATCTCACTCATATGTTCAAGTTTCGTTCTCTGTTTACCCCGTTCCTGCTGCTACTGGTGTTATTCATGCCGGCGCTCAGCTATGCGGATGACAACGCCGCGCCCGCGCAGCAGGAAGAAGACGCGGCACCGAAGGTCAATCCGGCGGTTGAACTGCCGAAGATGCAGAAGATCCTCGACAAAATTAAGGGCCAGGTGTCTGGCGATACCAACGAAAACCAGCTCAACCAGCTCAATGAGATGGCGCTGGAGCTGTCAGGTAATGCGGAAACCCTCGGCCAGGCGCTGATTCCGCAGCGTCAGCAGCTGGATGCGCAGCTGGCGGTGCTCGGCCCGGCGCCGAAGGCGGACAGCGGCGTGAGAGAGACGCCGGAAGTGACGCGCAAACGCGCCGCGCTGGAGAATCAGAAGGGCAAGCTGGATGATCAGATCAAGCAGGCCGACGGCATCAAAAACGGGGCGCTGGTACTGTCCTCACAGATCGTCAACCTGCGGCGCGATCAGCTGAAAAGCCAGCTGGCGCTCAACTCCGGCAGTATTTTAGGGCCACGCTTCTGGTCACCGCTGTTCAGCCGTCAGGACCTGGATGGCGAAAAAATTGGCGACTTTATCAGCGAGCTGCAGGATACCGCCGCGCTGTCGTGGGAGCCGGGCTGGCGCGTGGGCACGGTCGGCTGGCTGCTGGCGGCGCTGCTGGTGATGACGCTGGGCCGGCGTTACAGCGAAGAGTTTCTGGCGTGGGTCAGCATTCACAAACTGCCGGAAGGGCGGCTGCGCCGCAGCTTCCTCGCGGCGGCGATTGCGCTGACCACGCTGGCGGCCGTGGTGCTGACCTTTAACTTTCTCTCGCTGGCGTTTGTGCGCCGCGATGAAGTGTCCAGCGACGTGCAGGATTTTATCAGCCGTCTGGTGCAGCTCAGCGTTTACTGCGGACTGATCGCCGGTCTCGGCCGCGCATTTCTGTCAACGCGCCGCCCGAGCTGGCGTCTGCCGAGCATCTCCAGTGAAGTGGCGCTGGCGCTGAAGCCGTTCCCGCCGATTACCGCCGCGCTGGTGTTTATCTTCCAGACCGCCGAGTCGTTTAACTACACGGTCGGCACCAGCCTGAACACCACCATTTTTGCTAACGGCCTGACGGCGCTGCTGATTGGCAGCACCGGGCTGGCGATCAGCATGCGCACCAATCGCGTGCGTCGTCGCATGGCGCAGGCCGGCAATCCGCCGGAAGCGCGTCCGACAATCGTCGGCCTGGTGCAGCTCGCGCTGACGGTCACCGCCGTGGCGATTCTGGTTTCGCTGATTGTCGGCTACGTCACGCTGGCGCGCTTCCTCAGCTATGAAGTGATCTGGTGCGGCATCCTGTTTGGCTCGTTCTACTTCCTCAGTCATCTGATCAACGACGGTTGTGAAAGCCTGTTCTCCACCAACAACGCGACCGGCAAGCGGTTGCAGACCTCGCTGAATATTGACGAGCGCTATCTGCAGCAGGCCGCAACGCTGCTCAGCGCCGTGGGTAAAACTCTGCTGGTGGCATTTGTCGCGCTGGCGCTGCTCAACGGCACATTTGCCTCGTCCACGCCGATTGAGCTGATCCAGAAAGTCATTGAGTTCTGGGGTGGCAAAGGGCTGGAGTCGCTCAACATTGTGCCGGCGCACATGGTGAACGCCATTCTGTGTCTGGTGGTGGGTATTTACGTGCTGCGCTCGGTGCGGCGCTGGCTGGACAAAGAGTTCCTGCCGAAGACCACCATGGATATCGGCATGCGCGTATCGCTGGTGACGCTGTTCAGTAATATCGGCTACGTGCTGATTATTTTGCTGACGCTGTCGATTATGGGGCTGCAATGGAACAAGCTGGCGTGGATCGTCAGCGCCCTGTCGGTGGGTATCGGTTTCGGCTTACAGGAGATCGTGAAGAACTTTATCTCCGGTCTGATCCTGCTGACCGAGCGTCCGGTGAAGGTCGGCGATCTGGTGAGCATCAGTGGCATCGAAGGGGATATTCGCCGTATTAACGTGCGTGCGACTGAGATTCAGCTGGGCGATAAATCCACGGTGATTGTGCCGAACTCGCAGCTGATTTCGCAGAACGTGCGTAACGCCACCATGGGCAATGCGCAGGGCGTGGTGACGATTCAGCTGACCTTTCCGCTGGATATCGATCCGGTGCAGGTGCGCGAGCTGTTGCTGGACGTGTACCGCGAGAACGAGCGTATTCTCGAAACGCCGGAGCCGTCAGTTTCGTTTAAAGATTTGACGCCGGCCGGTATTGTGCTGAGCGTGACCGGCAACGTCGCCAGCCAGCGCCAGATTTCCGGTGCGAAAAGCGACCTGCTGTTCGATATCCTGACGCGCCTGCGTAAAGAGGGCATCGTGCTGTCGACGCCGCAGACCATGATTATCGAACGCCGCGCGCTGCCGGCGACGCAGAATGAAGGTGAAGCGTTGCCATAATGGCATGAGACCGTAGCGGCGCAATTCATTGCGCTAAGGTTTGCCTCTGATGCAGCAAACCCGCGCGATAAATCGCGCCGCTACGGGTCCGGCAGATCTGACTCAGGCTTTCACCGCCCAGCCTTTGTGCTTACTGGTTTTCCCGATGCCCGGGTTAAAGGTATTGGTCGGATCGAGCTGGCGGTAAAACGCCTGCAGCTGCGGTTTGGCCGCATACAGATGGCCAACGTTATGCTCTGCCGGATACTCCGCGCCGCGCGCCGCGAGGATCGCCAGCATCTTCTCCTTCAGCGCATGGGCATCTACGCCTTTCTTCACAATGTAATCCTGATGGAACACGTGACAGAAGAAGTGGCCGTAGTAAAGGCGATGAATCAGATCGTTATCAAACTCCGGCGGCAGGCGCTCAAACCACTCCTGATCGTTGCGGCGCAGCGCAATGTCCAGCGCCAGAATATCCTCCACTTCGTCAGCGTGCACCGCGTGATAGCGCACGGCGGCACCGGCTGCGGCAAAACGATGCAGAAAGGCGTGCGCGCCCTCTTTGGCGTCGCAGGCAAAGAACTCACCGCCGCCTTCGCGGAAATACTCCTGCAGATACGCCTGCGCTTCGGCCACGCCGTCGCCGGACATCTTCAGCATCAGGTGGTGCTCGTATTTGTCACGATACTGCTTCAGGCGCTTCGGCAGGTGCGCCGGGAACCAGCGGCTGATGCGTTGCAGCAGGCGATCGGTCAGGTGCGGCTTAACGAAGCTCAGCTTGCTGAGCCAGGCATCAACCCGGCCTTTGAGGGTGAAAAACAGCGGCATCTTGTCGGTGCCGAGTTTATCAATCATCACAAAGGTGTCTTTGCCGTAGACCTCGGCGATGTCGAATATATCGCGGTGCATGTACTCACCGGCGACCGGTAAATGGGTAAACTCCGCCAGCATGTGGCGACGCAGCTCGCCGAGCGTCGCTGGGTCGTTGGTGCCAATGTAAAATACCTGCTGCTTCGGCTCGGTGGGGAAGGTGTCGAGCCGCACGGCAAACACCGCCAGTTTGCCGGCGCAGCCTGACGCCTCAAACAGGCGCCTTTGGTCGGCGTTGAAACGCGCCGGCGTATCGGCATGAATGTCCCGCACCCGCTCGGCGTATTCGTGGTCGGACGCGTGGCGCGCATCCCAGCGCACATCATCCGGCTGCCAGCGCTCGTCGTCCAGCCGGCCGAGAATCTCTTCCGGCGAATGACCGAGGTCGATGCCCAGATGGTTGACCAGCCGGAGCTTGCCGTCGGCGTCCACCTGCGCAAACAGCGCCATTTCGCTGTAGGCCGGGCCGCGTTTGATCAGCGAGCCGCCGGAGTTATTGCAGATGCCGCCCAGCACCGAGGCGCCGATGCACGAGGAGCCAATCACCGAGTGCGGCTCGCGCCCCAGCGGTTTAAGGGTTTTCTCCAGCTGATACAGCGTGCTGCCGGGGAAGGCGAGGATCTGCCTGCCGCCGTCGATCAGCTGCAGTTTGTCGAGACGCAGGGTACTGATGATCACCACCGGGCGATCGTAATCGTTGCCGTTGGGCGTTGAACCTTCGGTCAGACCGGTATTGGCGGCCTGCATCAGCACGATGGCATCGGCCTGTACCAGCGCCTGCAGCACGCGCCATAGCTCCAGCAGCGAGCCGGGGAAAACCACCGCCAGCGCATCGCCCTCGCCGGAACGGAAACCCTTACGATAGCGCGCGGTCTGCTCCGCGTCGGTCAGCAGCTGTGATGCGCCGACCAGACGGCGCAGCTCGGACAGCAGGGCAGGGTGTGAGGTGTTGTTATTCATTAGCCTATCCTTGTCGTTAACGTGGCGTTTCTACTGTAGCACGCGTCGGCCACGGGGGCGCAGTGTGACAATGGCGGCTACCTGCTATCCTCATCTTGTGGCACACTGCCCCGGTTATTTCGATATTGCGCAGTTACTTAAGAGAACCCGACCTGATGAAATGGATTTACTCTGTTAGCCTCGCTGTTTCCCTTGCCGTGCAACCCGCGTTTGCGGATGACCTGTTCGGCCCCCATCCAATGACGGAACAGGCGCGCGACGCCTTTGTTAATCAGCTGCTGAGCAAAATGACGCTGGATGAAAAGATTGGGCAGATGCGCCTGATCAGCGTCGGTCCGGATACGCCAAAAGAGGCGATTCGCGACATGATTCAGCACGGCCAGGTCGGGGCGATTTTCAATACGGTAACGCGTCCGGATATCCGCGCCATGCAGGATCAGGTCATGCAGCTCAGCCGCCTGAAGGTGCCGCTGTTCTTTGCTTATGACGTGGTGCACGGCCAGCGCACCATTTTCCCGATTCCGCTCGGCCTCGCCGCCAGCTGGGATCTGCAAGCCGTTAGCGAAGTGGGGCGCATCTCGGCCTATGAAGCGGCAGACGATGGCCTCAACATGACCTGGGCGCCAATGGTGGATGTGTCGCGCGAACCGCGCTGGGGCCGCGGCTCTGAAGGGTTTGGCGAGGATACCTATCTCACTTCGCAGATGGGCAGTGCGATGGTCAAAGCCATGCAGGGCAAGAGCGCCGCCGACCGCTACGCCATCATGACCAGCGTTAAGCACTTTGCAGCTTACGGCGCAGTGGAAGGCGGTCGCGATTACAACACCGTCGACATGAGCCCGCAGCGCCTGTTCCAGGATTATCTGCCGCCGTATAAAGCTTCGCTGGATGCCGGCAGCGGCGGCGTGATGGTGGCGCTCAACTCGCTGAACGGCACCCCGGCCACCGCCGACAGCTGGCTGCTGAAAGATATTCTGCGCAACGACTGGAAATTCAAAGGCATCACCATCAGCGATCACGGTGCCATCAAAGAGTTAATCAAACACGGCGTCGCCAGCGATCCGCAGGATGCCGTGCGTATTGCGCTGAAATCCGGCATCGACATGAGTATGAGCGACGAGTATTACAGCAAATACCTGCCGGGGCTGGTGAAAAGCGGCGCGGTGAGCATGGCGGAAATCGACGATGCGGCCCGTCACGTGCTCAACGTTAAATATGACATGGGCCTGTTCAACGACCCGTACAGCCATCTCGGTCCGAAAGGCAGCGATCCGCAGGACACCAATGCGGAAAGCCGCCTGCACCGGGCGGAAGCGCGCGACGTGGCGCGCCGCAGTATGGTGCTGCTGAAAAACTGGCATGAAACCCTGCCGCTGAAGAAAGAAGCGACCGTGGCGCTGGTGGGACCGCTGGCCGATAGCCAGCGCGATATCATGGGCAGCTGGTCGGCTGCGGGCGTGGCGAAGCAATCTGTCTCGCTGCTGCAGGGCATGCGCAGCGCCATGGCCGGCAAAGGCACCGTGCTGTATGCCAAAGGGGCCAATATTTCTGATAACAAAGGTATCCAGAACTTCCTCAACCTGTATGAGCAGGCGGTCAGCGTCGATGCCCGTTCGCCACAGCAGTTGATTGACGAAGCGGTCGCGCAGGCGAAAAAAGCGGACGTGGTAGTGGCGGCCGTGGGCGAGGCGCAGGGCATGGCGCATGAAGCGTCGAGCCGCAGCGACCTGGTGATCCCGCCGAGCCAGCAGAAGCTGCTGGCGGCCCTGAAAGCCACCGGGAAACCGCTGGTGATTGTGCTGATGAATGGCCGTCCGCTGGCGCTGGTGAATGAGGACCGCATGGCGGATGCGATGCTGGAGACCTGGTTCAGCGGTACCGAGGGCGGTAACGCCATCGCCGATGTGCTGTTCGGTGATTACAACCCATCGGGCAAACTGCCGGTGTCATTCCCGCGCTCGGTCGGTCAGATTCCGATTTATTACAATCATTTGCCAACCGGCCGTCCGTACAATTTCGAGAAGCCGAACAAGTACACCTCGCACTACTACGACGCGGTCAACGGTCCGCTCTATCCGTTTGGTTACGGTTTGAGCTATACCCAGTTCAGCGTGTCGCCGGTGAAGATGTCTGCGCCGACCATGCCGCGTAACGGCACGGTGGAAGCCAGCGTGACGGTGACGAATACCGGCAAACGCGATGGTGCCACGGTGGTGCAGCTGTACCTGAACGATCCGGTCGCCAGTATCAGCCGTCCGGTGCAGGAGCTGCGCGGCTTCCAGCGCATTATGCTGAAGGCCGGCGAGTCGCAGACCGTGCGCTTTAAGATTGATGTCGATGCGCTGAAGTTCTGGAATCAGAAGATGCAGCACGTCGCCGAGCCGGGCAAATTCAACGTGATGATCGGTCTGGATTCAGTCAGAACCCAGGATGCGCAGTTCGATTATTTGTAATTGAGGGTTTGTTATCCTGATTTTTCCCTCACCCTCTCCCGGCGGGAGAGGGAACCGATCAAACCGACTTTTAGCGGATATTATCCTCTGACCTGCCCGCTTCAGCGAACTGCCCCCTCTCCCGCGCGCGGGAGAGGGCTGGGGTGAGGGAAAAGGTCATTAGCGCAAGAACGAACAAATGAATCTCCGCCACCGCATCGAACAGCAGGTCTTTCGCCTTAACGGCCTGTCGCTCAACGAGTTTGACATCTCTCAACCGCCGGGCGATCCCGGCCTGTTCGGCCCTGACCACATCATCTGGCAGGTGCACGGCGACTTTCCCGCGATGCTGTGCGGCGGCATCAGCGCGCTGATGCTACAGATGCTGCATCCGGCGGCGCTGGCGGGCGTGTGGGATCACTCCAGTTTCCGCCAGGATATGCTCGGCCGGCTGCGGCGCACCAGCCAGTTCATCGCGGTCACCACCTTCGGCAACACCGCCGATGCGCATACGCTGATTGAGCGGGTCAAACGCATCCATCTGCGCGTCACCGGCATCGATAACACCGGCAAACCCTATGCCGCCAGCGATCCGCATCTGCTTACCTGGGTGCACGTTGCAGAAACCAGCCGCTTCCTGGCCGCGCATCTGCGCTACAAAAATCCGCAGCTCAGCCTCGCCGATCGCGATCGTTATTACGCCGAAGCGGCGCGTGTGGCGGAAGCGCTTGGTGCGCAGCAGGTGCCGAAAAGCGTAGAGGCGGTTGAGGCCTATTTACAGACGATGCGGGCAGAGCTGGTTTACGATGCGCGCACTCACGAAGTGATGCAGCTGCTGCTTAATGCGCCAGCACCCAGTTGGCAGGCGAAACCGGCGATGCGCGTCATGCTGCGGGCTGGCTGTGGTCTGCTGCCCGACTGGGCGCAACAGCTGATGCAACAGCCGATCGGGCCAGTGGCGCAATGGCGGATTGATAAGCAGATCGCGTTGATTGCCGCCCTGTTGCGCTGGTCAATCCAGCGTGGCGCCTGGGCGCGTGCCATGCAGCGCATGGGGCGCGATCCGCGTTACAGGTGAAATTCATCCTGCTTGCTGGTGTAGCTACGCGGCGTGCGCGCCTCGCGTTTCAGCAGGAGCTGGCGCTGCTGATAGTGATGCAGCAGCATGCCCAGGCCAACGCCCAGTAGCGCCAGCGGCACCAGCGTGTAGTAGATATCCAGCGGCAGCAGCACCAGCAGCGCGATGGCACCGACGATCAGCGTCAGGGCTGCCATCACCCACGTATAGCGGACAAACAGCCACAGCAGCAGGGCGAGAATCACGATTTCGCGCAGATTGAGATCGAGGGTTTGCAGCACCATGACGACAGCTCCGCAACAGAAGAGTGCGCTGACAATAGCATGCGAAGCGGTAAAAGAATCGCAAAAAAATCTGAAGCTTCGCCGCCGCTGCCCCCGCCATTCTTAAGCCGGGCTGAACGATGGCCTGGCGCACTTTGAGAGTTTTACCCTTGTGTCACATGGCGCGAGTGCCGATCCTGCTCTATTCTCGGGGAAAATGGATCCCTCCAGGCATTGTCGAGGCGTTATGACACACCAACCTCTGATTGCTGAGGTGCCGAATCAGCAACACACTTTAACCGCCATCGTCGAACAGGATGCGCGTACCGCCTATTTTTATATCTGGCCGAACGACCTGTTCCGCAGTCAGTACGCCGTGCGCGGCTGCTGGTTGCGCAATCTGCTGCCGGCACCGGCGCAGGAAGATCGCGAAGCGATGGAGCAGGGTATTGCGCCGCTGCTCAGCGCCAGCTATTGCCGCACGCTGGAAGCGGAGCCGATGCTCGATCCGGCCGGCCTGCAGATTCTGTGGGAGCCCAGCGACGACGGTGCCGCGCTGTGGTATTACGGCCAGCTGCTGGCGGTGATCCCCGGCTGGAGCCTGTATCAGGACAAGCAGGTCAGCTTCTCGGCGGGCTGCATCAAAGAGAACCGTCTCACCGCGCCGCTCGGTTCAGCCTCCACCAACGATTACTACGCGCGCGCCGAACAGCAGCGTCATTTCTGGCGTGACTGGCACGATGGCCAGCAGTGGGATCGCGTGCAGAGCGAGCTGCTGCAACGTTACCAGGCGCAGTTTGGTGAGTCGGTAAAATATTACGCCATCGATCAGGGCAACTGGCCGCCGATGGCGATTTCACAGCACTGGCATAACGGCGTGTGGTATTTCTTCACGCTCGGCATGAGTATCCGGCCGATGCCGCAGGTGGATTACCTGTTTGACGAGCTGGCACCGCAGTACCGGCGTGTAGAGCTGGCGATGGCGGTGGATGGCGAAGTGATGACCGAGGCCAACGCGGTGCAGATGGCCAGCGCGCTGGCGGAGTTTGCTCATCTGCCGTGGGCGCGGCTGACGTGGATTGGCGAAGGGCACACGCTGGCGTCGGAAGTTGCGCCGGTCGGCTTTGAAAGCTTCCTGCTGGCCAACGGGCTGGCGGGCGAAAACGCGCAACTGCGGCTGCCGAAGCGCGACGGCGATCGGCCAAATCTGCTGTGGGCGACGCCGATCACCGAAGCCGAGCGGCTGTTTGCCCAGGCGGACGATCGCGGCGGCCAGCAGCTGCTGCAGCGTTTGCTGGCGCAGGGCAGCGATCATGTGTTCCGTCCGCGCCAGGAAGTGGTGGAGTCCGCACCGTAGTGCCTGCCGAAAAAGCCCCGACATACCCCTCTGGCAGCGACCAGGCGGGTATTAAGCGGATGCTTCCCGTTCCAGCCATGCGACAAAGCGGTTTAGCGAGGATGATTTATCCACGTCAGGCGCAATTAACGCCACGTAGCGGCTCCCCTTCGCCTCAAAAGCTAACGGGGTGACAAGCCGGTTGCCCTGCAGATCATGTCCCAGCATTTGTATTCCACCGATACCCACACCGACGCCATCAATAATCGCCTGCAGACTAATATAATTGTGTTCGAATCGCTGAAAACGTTCCGGACGCACCTCGCCGACGCCAGCCTGCTTCATCCACCGTTCCCACTCGCCTGACCGCGTACTGGATAACACGACAACGTGGGTTGCCAGGTCTGCAGGGGTGTTCAGCGCTTTTGTGGCTAACAGTTTCGGCGCGGCAATCAGGGTGAGCTTTTCCTCAAATAACGCTTTCTTCTCAAAGTAACGCCATTCAGGTTTGTTCAGCGCATCCCGGCGAATCAATACGTCAAAGCCAGATAGCCCTTTCACCTCCGAACTGTTTGAGGTGGATACCGAGATTTCAATGTCAGGATATTGGCGGTGGAATGCCGGCAGGCGCGGGATCAACCAGTGCATCGCAAAGGTGGTTTGCGCATTGACGCGTATCGTGCGGGTGTTGGGTGTTTTGCCAAAGCGCACCGCAGCATCGCTGATGATGTCAAAAGCGGTGCTGATCTCTGCGGCAAAAGCCCGGGCATGTTCCGCCGCCACGCTGCGCTGTCCCTGGCGTTCAAATAACGGTTGTCCCAGCCACTCTTCAAGCAATTTGATCTGGCGGCTAACGGCACCGTGAGTCATCCCTAATTCCTCAGCCGCGTCACTCAGGCTGTTGGCGTGTGCGGCCGTTTCGAACAGCCGCAATGCATTCAACGGCGGCAGGTTACGTTTTTTCATCTGTGACTTTTAGTATCAGTGATGGGCAATATTTATCGATATTATGATCGAATTGCCCTCATTAAGATGCGTGCTTTGCCGTTGAAAATGAGGAAAGTCAGTGGGTGATTATCTCTTTGTGACGCTGATCGCGATCCTCTCCGGGGCGCTGAGTGGCATCATCGGCACCGGTTCTTCGTTACTGCTGCTGCCGCTGATGGTCAGCAATTTCGGCCCCAGAGTGGCGATGCCGGTCATGGCTATCGCCGCAATCCTGGGAAATCTCTCGCGCATCGCGGTCTGGTGGCGTGAAATCGACTGGCGCGCCACTCTGGCCTATAGCCTGCCTTGCGTACCAGCTGCGTCGTTAGGCGCACATGTGCTGCTCTCTTTACCTGCCTGGATCATTGATGGCGCGCTGGGTCTGTTTTTCTGGGTGATGATTTTGGTCAGACGCAGCCTGAAAAACAGTCACTGGACGCTCTCGATAAAGCAGTTAGGGCTTTGTGGTGGCGTGGTGGGTTTTCTGACCGGACTGGTTCTTTCCACCGGACCGGTGAGCGTGCTGATTTTTACCGCCTATGGATTGAGTCGTGGCGCATTTATTGGCACGGAAGCATCGAGCGCCTTGCTGTTATATTTCAGCAAGGTCAGTACGTTTGCCTTCCAGCAGGCGCTCTCAATGCAGATTGTGCTCACCGGTGTGTTAGTGGGCAGTGGCATTATGCTGGGCACCCTGAGCACGAAGGTGATAGTCCAGAGACTGTCAGTCACACAATTTGCCGTGCTGATAGACGTCATTCTGTTTATTTCCGGCGCAGGATTAATCGTTAATGCCTGGTCAGGAGCACCATAAAGTTACGTTTCATTCTTTGCACTCTCTTCATTGCTGAGGAACAGCAGGGTAAGGCCAGTGACAATAAGCGCTCTTATGATCACGCTATTCAATCAGTTAACCATTTTGTGATCTCGCGCACCTCAAGTTCCTCTGTAACAAGCCGTTAACCTCGATCAGGCAACTCGCCACACCAGGGTAAGGGCACACCGATGTTAAAAACCACACAATCCCGTTTCACCGCGACTTTAGTCGCATTCTTCGTTGTTCTTATGCTGGTCACCGTCCTGGTGATCAACCAGTTCATCGCGCCGCAGCTTAGCCAGAACGAAAGCCGGCTGGTGCGCTATGAGGTGGATGGTCTCGCCGGACGTATCGTCGAGCAGATGAACCGCGTGCAGGCGCAGCAGCGTGCGATTACCGAAGCGGCGGGCGTGATGGACAGCGCCGCCATTGATACGCTGCTGCCGGCGCTGGTTAACCAGTATCAGGACAGCAACGTGTTCGGCGGCGGTATCTGGCCGTTACCCAACCGGCGCGATCCGGCGAAAGAGAAAGATAGCTCGTTCTTTGCGCGTAACGCCAGCAACCAGCTGCAGGTCAACACCTACTGGAACTCCGATGCTGCCGACAAATACTGGGAGCAGCCGTGGTACAAAGATGGCATGGCCGCAGAAAAAGGCCAGTGCGCGTGGGCGAAGGCTTATCAGGATGCCGCCAGCCCGCAGCCGCGCACCAACTGCGCCATGGCGATTTACCGTAACGGCACTGTCTGGGGCGTCTCAACCATTGACGTCACGCTCGGCTTTTTCAACCAGCTGGCGCAGCAGATGGGTGAGGCGATTCATGGCCGCGTACTGATTGTCGAAGCGGACGGCAAAGTGGTCGGTAATGCCGCGCTGCTGGAGGGTACACCGAAGCTGGAAAATCTGGCTGATACCCAGCTGCCAATGGCGGCGGCGCTGAAAGGGCTGCTGGCACAGGCCGGTTCTCAGCCGTCGCAAACCACCTTCAGCGGAGAAGATGGTGAGCACACGCTGTTCCTGCAGGCCATTCCCGGCAGCCCGTGGTATCTGGCCAGCGACGTGCCGTCCGCGCTGCTGGATGCGCAGACGCACAGCATGCTGACCCGTCTCGGCCTGGTCCAGATCCCGCTGGCGATTCTGCTGCTGCTGGTGCTGCTTGGCTTTGTTCGCGCGATGATGAAACGCCTGAATCTGCTGCATCAAAACATCGAAGCGCTGTCGACCGGCGGTGCAGATCTGACGCAGCGTCTGCCGGCCAGCAATAGCCCGGAGTTCAACGCCGTGGCGCAAAGCTTTAACCAGTTCATCGCCCATTTGCAGGGGCTGATGCGCCAGGTGGGCGACAGCGCACTGGCGATTACCGCGGCTTCACGTGAAATCGCCAGCGGCAACGCCGATCTCTCGGCGCGGACGGAATCGCAGGCGAGTTCCATTGTGCAAACCGCCGCGTCGATGGAAGAGCTGACCGGCACGGTGCGTCAGAACGCCGACAACGCCACGCACGCTAACCAGCTGGCAGATGGCGCGTCTCAGGTCGCGGCGCGCGGCAGTGAAGTAGTGCGTCAGGTGGTCAGCACCATGGGTGAAATCCATCACTCCTCGCGTAAGGTGGTGGATATCATCAGCGTCATCGACAGCATCGCTTTCCAGACCAACATTCTGGCGCTCAACGCGGCGGTAGAAGCGGCACGCGCCGGTGAACAGGGACGCGGGTTTGCCGTGGTGGCATCGGAGGTACGCAATCTGGCGCAGCGTTCCGCCAACTCCGCGCGCGAAATCAAGAAGCTGATTGAGGAGTCGGTGGCCAATATCGACACCGGCAGCCAGCTGGTGGAGCAGGCCGGACAAACCATGGACGAGCTGATGCAGGGCGTCAGCAGCGTCACAACGCTGATGAGCGAAATCATGTCCGCCAGCCGCGAGCAGAGCATGGGGATCGAACAGGTGAACGTGGCGATTACCCAGCTCGACGGCAGCACCCAGCAGAACGCGGCGCTGGTGGAGCAGGTCTCGGCAGCGGCGCGCGCCATGGAAGAGCAGAGCGTGCAGCTTGAGCAGGTGGT
Organism: Pantoea sp. SGAir0418; assembly: GCF_043529865.1. Classification (NCBI taxonomy): domain Bacteria; kingdom Pseudomonadati; phylum Pseudomonadota; class Gammaproteobacteria; order Enterobacterales; family Erwiniaceae; genus Pantoea; species Pantoea sp. SGAir0418. Next base: position 2,722,323 of record NZ_CP027911.1, on the reverse strand, counting down.
GCACGGCTTCAAACTGTAATTCATCCCGTCAGAGAGCACAGCGGCGCGTTTTTTGCGCCGCTGTCACGCTTTTTCCCGCCTTTTTCTGCTGAATTATCTGCTGGCTGCTAAGCTTACTGCTTATCGCGCCAGCGCACGGAATGTGCGCGATTTTCTCCGCTGCCGCTTCCGCTATTGTGTACAATAGTGGGGATTTTTCCGAAGGAGTTGTCATGCCCGCCATTGAAGTTATCCTCGTTGACCACCTCGATCGTCCCACCGGCAAGATGGAAAAGCTGGAAGTGCATGAGAAAGGATTGCTGCATCGTGCGGTAACGGTTTACGTGTTCAATTCGCGCCATGAACTGTTGCTGCAGCGCCGGGCGCAAAGCAAGTATCACTGCGGCGGTTTGTGGAGCAATACCTGCTGCAGCCATCCCTACCCGCAGGAGCCGACGCGCGATGCGGCTGAGCGCCGCCTGCGTGAAGAGATGGGACTGGATCTGGCGTTAACGCCGGTGTTTGAACTGAGCTATAACCTGCCGCTCAGCAACGGTCTGATCGAACATGAGTACGGTCACGTGTTTTTCGCCATCAGTGACGAAGTGCCGGTGCTCAACCTTGATGAGGCTGACGACTGGTGTTACCGCTCAGTCGAACAGATTCAGCAGGAGATGCGCGATAATCCGGCAAAATTCACGCCGTGGTTCCTGCACACTTTTCCGCGCATCCCCAACACGCTGGGCGATTTCCGCCTCACCGCCTGAGCCAACGCCTCATCGCTGAGGCGTTATCCGCTTACTGAAAATCTTCCGCATCGACATCATAGCCTGACGGTTCCCAGCGAATCGCCAGCAGCGCCAGTAATCCGGCCAGCGGTGCGAGCAGGATCACCCAGAACACGCCGGTGCCGAACGCCGCCACCAGCAGCGGAAACACAAACAGGGATACCGTCGAACTGGCGCGCATCAGCGTCTGGTTAAAGCCGACGCCCACGCCGCGCAGCGAAGCCGGATAGCTCAGTGAGGCAAACGTCATGGTGTGCGAACCCGGCCCAAACCCCTGACCGAACAGGAACAGCGCCAGCATGGCAATCGCCAGGGCCGCTTCCTCGCCGCCGGCCGGGCGACCAATCAGCGCCAGGCCCAGCAGCGCCGCACACTGGCAGGCGTAACCGGCCACCGACATCTTCCACGCGCCCAGCCGTGGCACCAGCCGCACCGCCAGCAGGCCGCCAACAAAGGCAAACAGCAGGTTAAGCGCCAGCGAGACCAGAATGGTGGTCAGCATCGACTGCGCGAGAAAGCTGGAGATGATCACCGGCAGGCCAAAGGCCACGGCGTTATAGGCGAACGACGAGGCAATCGAGGTTATCGTTGCCAGCAGCGTACGGCGGCGGTAAACGCCCTGCAGCAGCGCGCCGTAGTTGCGCCAGCTGGCTTTACGTACTGGCTGTGCGGCAGTGAGCTCGGCATCCTGCGCGACCTCCGCGTTGATGTTATACGACCGCCGCAGGATTGCCGCTGCACCCTGCAGGTTGCCCTGATTTGCCGCCCAAATCGGTGATTCGCTCATATAACGGCTGCGGATGGCGATGATCAATAGCGCCGGTACCGCGCCAAAGCCGAGGATCAGCCGCCACAGCCAGTCAGTATGGCTCTCAGGCAGCACCGCATACAGCAGCAGCACCAGCAGATAGGAGATGCTGATCGCCGCGTACCAGGTGGGGCACCACATCGCGACGCTGGCGGCCTTATTGCCCTGACCGCGCAGTCGGGAAAACTCCGCCAGAAACGCCATCGCCACCGGCAGATCGATGCCGACGCCGAGCCCCATCACAAAGCGCGCCGCCGCCAGCACGTACTCGTTCGGCGCAAAGGCACAGGCCAGTGCCGCCACCACGAAGAAGAACATATCGGCCATAAAGACCCGATAGCGGCCAATTTTATCGGTGAGATAGCCACCGATCAGCGCACCAACAATCGCGCCAAAGGTGATAGCCGACGCCACCATGCCGGTGCCGGCGGGCGTCAGATTGAATTCGCGCGTGACATCCTTAATACCGAAGGCCAGCGCACCGAGATCGTAGGCATCGAGAAAAACCCCGCCCAGCGCAATGGCGATGACGATGCGCGCATTGCTGCGCGAGGCATTACTGTTGTTGACCAGCCGCGTCACGTCGGCTGCACTGCGAATCCACTGCGTCTCGCCCTGCGGCGTATTCCCTGCCAGCGCCACGTGCGCCGAAGAAGTTAAGTCAGACATGATGTTGTGTGATTTATTGTAAAGAGTGGGGCTATGAGCATAAGCCGCGCCACGGATGTGAAAAATTCTATTTGGTTATAAGTGCAACCAAAGCGTTCTATAAAACCGGCAACGGATAGCAGAAAAAGAACGAATTGCGCCGCTTGACCGCACCCATCCCGTTTCGCCAGGCTACGCTTGATAATCACTGAAAGAAAATAATGCTGAGGAAAGCGCCATGATTAAGCAGGGTTTATTGGGGATGATCGCATTCGCGATGAGTGTCGGGGCCGTGCAGGCAGCGGACCCGGTCAAGGTAGGTTCCAAGATTGATACTGAAGGTTCGCTGCTCGGCAACATCATTCTGCAGGTGCTGAACCAGCATGGGGTAAAAACCGTGAATAAAATCCAGCTCGGTACCACGCAGGTGGTGCGCGGCGCAATTACCGCCGGTGAGCTGGATATCTATCCGGAATATACCGGCAACGGGGCGTTCTTCTTCAATGATGAGAAGGACGCGGCGTGGAAAAACGCGCAGCAGGGCTATGAGAAGGTGAAAAAGCTCGATGCAGAGAAAAATCATCTGGTGTGGCTGACGCCAGCACCGGCCAACAACACCTGGACCATTGCAGTGCGCGGCGATGTTGCGCAGCAGAATAACCTGCAATCCCTCGACGATCTCAGCGCTTACCTGAAAAAAGGCGGCACCTTTAAGCTGGCGGCGTCGGCGGAGTTCATCGAGCGCAGCGATGCGCTGCCAGCGTTTGAGAAAGCCTACAACTTCAAGCTGGGCCAGTCACAGCTGCTGTCGCTGGCTGGCGGGGACACCGCTGTTACTATCAAAGCGGCCGCCCAGCAAACGTCCGGCGTCAATGCGGCGATGGCTTACGGTACCGACGGCCCGGTCGCGGCGCTCGGCCTGCAAACCCTGAGCGACCCGAAGGGCGTACAGCCGATTTACGCGCCCGCGCCGGTGATCCGCGCCAGCGTGCTGCAACAGTACCCGCAGATTGCCGACTGGCTGCAGCCGGTGTTCAGCAAGCTGGATGAGAAAACCCTGCAGCAGCTCAACGCGCAAATCGCCGTTGACGGTCAGGACGCCAGCCAGGTGGCGCAGCAGTGGCTGCAGCAGAATAAGTTGCTGTAAGCGGTGCTGTCACGGATAAACCGACCGCGCCAGCAGCCGGTGCTGCTGGTGCTGACGCTGCTGATTACGCTGGCGCTGGGAGCGCTACCGCTGCTGAGCTACGCGGCTAACCGGCTGGTCTCCGGACAGCCGCTGATGCTTTGGCAGGTAACGGCGGGCTGGCTGCTGCTGCTGCCGCTCTTATGGCTATGGCTGGGATTGTGGTGGCCGCCAGGTCGCGGCGCGGCGCTGGCGCAGCTGCTGGGCGCGGAGCTACTGTTCGCCCTGCTGATTGGCATCGGCGGCCACGCCGCCAGTGAGCTGGCCCGCAGCGGCAGCCCGCTGGCGCGCACCGCGCTGGGCAGCGGCCTCTGGTGTGCGGCAGGATTAGCGCTGCTGCTGGCCGCCGAAGCGATTCGCCAGCTTAGCCAGCAGACGCCGCTGCGTATTCTGCTTAATCTGCAACTATGGCTGCCGCCGCTGATACTGCTGCTGAGTGGTCAGCTGGACGCGCTGTCGCTGCTGAAAGAGTACAGCAATCGCACCGCCGTCTTTAACGCCGCGTTCAGCCAGCATCTGCTGCTGCTGGGCGGCACGCTGCTGCCCACCTTGCTGATTGGTCTGCCGCTGGGACTTGCCATCGCGCGTCGTGCCCGCTGGCAACATGCCGCCTTCAGCGTGCTGAATCTGATCCAGACCGTGCCGTCTGTGGCGCTGTTTGGCCTGCTGATTGCACCGCTGGCCGGACTGGCGGCGCATTTTCCGCAGCTGGCGCGCCTCGGTATCAGCGGGATTGGCGTCGCGCCGGCGCTGATTGCGCTGGTGCTGTATGCACTGCTGCCGCTGGTGCGCAGCGTGGTCGCGGGGCTACAGCAGGTGCCGCAGGAGGTGCGTGAAACCGCGCGCGGCATGGGCATGAGCGGCTGGCAGCAGTTCTGGCACGCCGAGCTGCCGCTGGCGCTGCCGGTGTGGCTCTCCGGACTGCGCGTGGTGGTGGTGCAAACCGTCGGGCTGTCGGTAGTCGCCGCACTGATTGGGGCCGGCGGCTTCGGCGCCATTGTGTTTCAGGGATTGCTGAGTAGCGCGCTGGATCTGGTGCTGCTGGGCGTGATTCCGGTGGTGGCGCTGGCGGTGATATTCGATGCGCTGCTGCGATTGCTGTCGGCGCTGCTGGAGAGAGGACATGATTGAATTTCATCAGGTAAGCAAAGCGTTCGCCGGTAAAGAGGCGATTCGCAACCTTTCGCTGAAGATTGAGAAGGGCAGTTTTACCGTGCTGATTGGCACGTCCGGCTCGGGTAAATCCACCACGCTGAAGATGATTAACCGGCTGGTTGAGCATGACAGCGGCGAAATCCGTTTTGCCGGTGAGCCGATCGAGCAGATGGATGCGCGCGCGCTGCGGCGGCGCATTGGCTATGCCATTCAGTCCATCGGCCTGTTTCCACACTGGAATGTGGCCAAAAATATCGCCACCGTGCCGTCGCTGCTCGGCTGGCCGCGGGAAAAAATTGCCGCACGGGTTGAGGAGCTGCTGGCGCTGCTCAATCTCGACAGTCAGCTGGCGTCGCGCTATCCGCACCAGCTCTCCGGCGGTCAGCAGCAGCGTGTTGGCGTGGCGCGCGCGCTGGCGGCCGATCCGGAACTGCTGCTGATGGATGAACCGTTCGGCGCGCTCGATCCGGTCAACCGGCAGGCGCTGCAGCAGGAGATGCTGCGCATTCAGCAGCTGTCGGGGCGCACCGTGGTGCTGGTGACGCACGATATCGACGAAGCGTTAACTCTCGCCGATCAGCTGGTGCTGATGGACGGCGGAGAGATTGTGCAGCAGGGACGGCCGATTGACCTGCTGACGCAGCCTGCCAGTGATTTCGCGCGCCAGTTCTTTGGCCGCAGCGAGCTGGGCGTGCGTCTGCTGGCGCTGGGGCGGGCCGGCAGTGCGGCACGACGCGGTGAGTGGCTGGAGGCGGAACCGATCGCCGCCGGGCTGACGCTGCGCGAGGCGCTGTCGCAGTTTATTGCGCGCCGCACCGACAAATTACCGGTTGTCGATCAGCATCAGCAGCCGCTGGGCGTGCTGCACTTTAGCGATTTGCTGCGACAGCAGGAGGCGGGCTGATGCGAGTGCTGCGCGATCCGCTCTACTGGCTGCTGGGGATATTTCTGCTGTTGCTGTGGGGGTTACCGCACAGTGCGCCGCTGTTTGCGCACTGGTTTCCACAGCTGGAGCGTCCGCTGTACCAGCAGGAGAGTTTCTGGCAGCTGGCGCTGGCCCATCTGCTGCTGGTGATCAGCGGCAGCGCGCTGGCAATAGTGGTGGGCGTTGGCTGTGCGGTCTTCGCTACCCGTCACGGCGGCAGGGCGTTCCGCCCGCTGCTGGAGACGCTGGCGGCTGCCGGCCAGACCTTTCCACCGGTGGCGGTGCTGGCGATTGCCGTGCCGGTCATGGGCTTTGGCGCTGCGCCGGCGGTGATGGCGCTGTTTCTGTATGGGCTGTTGCCGATTCTGCAAGGCACGCTGGCGGGACTGGACAGCGTTCCGGCCAGCAGCCGTGAGATCGCCGTCGGTCTGGGAATGGGGCCGTGGCGGCGTCTGTGGCAGATAGAGCTGGCGCTGGCGGCACCGGTGATTATGGCAGGCGTGCGCACCTCTGTGATGATCAACATCGGCACCGCGACCATCGCCTCAACCGTCGGGGCGGAGAGTCTGGGTTCGCCGGTGATTATCGGTCTGAGCGGCTTCAATACCGCTTATGTGATTCAGGGCGCGCTGCTGGTGGCGCTGCTGGCGCTGATCTGCGACCGGCTGCTGGAGCGGTTGCAGCACGCACTCAGTGGGTATGCAGAATAAGGCTGTAGCCAACCAGCATCATGCCGCCCATGCCGCCAATCGCCATGATGGCAAACAGGGTGCCAATGAGAATTTTATTCCAGTTCATAGGTAAACCTGAGAAAAGTCATGAAGTGCGGCATGATAACGCGCACATGCGGTAAGGCAAAGGCCGCATGTGCGATTTTTCAGGTGGGTTCGTGGACGTGAATCGAGAAGCCCTGAGCCTGCCAGTGTTCGAACTGCTCCAGCTGGCGGCGCGTCGGCTTTTTACCGGTCCAGATAAACAGATGCTGGCCGGGAAACAGCTCCGGACGCGGCATATCCAGTGGTTCTGCCAGCACATCAATGCGCCAGCCCTGCTGCGCTAAGCGCCAGGCTTCCAGCCAGATGCGGGTGCGATCTTCTACGCCCCAGCCAATCATTAAGGCATCTTTGCCGGCTTTTTTACGCGCGCCTGCCAGACAGAACGCGACATAATCAATCAGCGCGCCGTCCAAGAGACTGCACATGGTGCGGGCGGTATTTTGATCCAGCCCGAGACGCTGGCGTACCGGTACAAAAACGTGGTCAATCAGCGCATCGACCGGGTGTTCACGGCCAATGGTGGCGATTTTGGTGCGCAGTTTGGAGGCGCGTACGTGGCGCAGCACGCTCATCAGCTCTTCCTGCAGCGCCGTCCAGCCGTCATGCACGTTGAAGGTCTCTCCTTCAAGCAGGGCTTTGACTTTGCCAACAGGCACACCGCTCTCTATCCAGCGTTTGATCTCTTCGATCCGCTGAACATCTTCATCATCAAATTGTCGATGACCACCCTCAGTGCGCTGCGGCTTTAACAATCCATAACGACGCTGCCAGGCGCGCAGGGTTACCGGGTTAATTCCACAGCGCTCGGCAACATCACCGATACTGTATAAGGCCATGGCATCCTCTAAAATTCTGACCTGCATAACAACACCTTAACCGCCAGAGTGAGCTTGTACAATGATTATTTTATTGTACAACTTGACCCACTGCACGATTTCGGGCTTTATCTCTTATGTGAGATTAATTTCCCGAAAATGAGAGGTTAAAGATGTCTGCTCTAAATACGGAAGATCGGCTTGCGGCACGTCTGGCGGAATTACGCCTGCAGCGCGGCTGGTCGCTGGATGAACTGGCTCTGGCAACCGGCATTAGCCGGGCATCATTGTCGCGCATTGAGCGCGCCGAGACCAGCCCTACCGCCGCTTTGCTTAATCGCTTGTGCGTGGCCTACGGTTTAACCATGTCGCGACTGCTCAGCGAAGTAGAAGAAGAAGCGGCGCTGCTGCTGAAAGCGGAGCAGCAGCCGGTCTGGCAGGACACGCTCAGCGGCTTCCAGCGGCGCAACGTCTCGCCGCCGGCCAGTCAGTTTAAAGCGGAGCTGGTGGAGGGCGTGCTGCGTCCGGGCGCGCGCATTGATTATGATGCGCCGCCGGTACAGGGTCTGGAACAGCATATCTGGCTGCAGTCGGGCGAGCTGACCATCACCATGGAGACGCAGAGCTGGACGCTACAGGCCGGCGATTGCCTGCGCTTCCACCTCAGCGGACGTTCCTCTTTTCAGGCGCATGCCGAAGGCGGCGCGCGCTACATTCTGGTGGTGTGTAAACCATGATTGAAATCGACTCTCTCAGCGCCACCCAGGCGCAGGCGCAGCTGGCATCACTGTGTGAGGTGCTGCACGGCTGCGTGGCAGACGGTGCCAGCGTCGGCTTCATTGACGCAGACGATCGCGCAGTGATGGCGCGTTTCTGGCAGGACAAAATTTACAGCCTGGCGAGCGGCGATAACCAGCTGCTGGTGGCTTGGCAAGCGGGCGAGATAGTGGCCACGGTGATGCTGGGCTTCAGCAGTATGCCCAACGGCCGCCATCGCGCGGAGATCAGCAAGCTACTGGTGCATCCGCGTGCGCGACGTCAGGGCATTGCGCGCCGTCTGATGTTACGTGCCGAGCAGCTGGCGCAGCAGCTGGGAAAAACGCTGCTGGTGCTGGATACGCGCAGCGGCGATGTTGCCAGCGCGCTCTATCTGTCGCTCGGCTGGCAGGTGGCGGGTTCGATTCCGTGCTATGCCGAATCCACGGCCGGCGAGCTGGATGCCACTACGGTGATGTATAAGCGGCTGACGTAAGCGTTCTGGTACTGTTACCGGACGCCGCCTCTCCCTTGTCCACAGGCTGCCTCTTCCTTGTCCGCAGGCTGCGTCTCCCTCTCCCGGTGGGTGTACAGTCCGGGGACATGGCAGACAGGTGTTCGGGGACATAGTGAACACTTTTTAACATCCTTTACCCATGGTGATCGACTTTTTCTTCAGGTCGATCACCCCCACTTTTGTGCTGTACCACCACACCTCGTAATAACCGTCTTCCCCCGTCTCCTTCAGCCCCACACGCTCTCCCCTGAACGCCTTGCCCGCCTTCAGGCTGAGTCCTTTTACGCTCAGCTTCCCGCTGATATCCACCTTCCTGACCATCACGCCCTCGTCGTATTCCGGTGGCGCTACGCGCCCGCTGTACTGCCGCGATGAGGGCTGATAGCGCGACGCCGGCACCGCCATCTCCAGCGCCTCATGCGGGCGCTCGAGATTGTAGACCGTCCGCCAGTGGTCGAAGGCGCGCTGCAGCTCACCGCTGTCCGCGAACCACTTCCCCTGCAGCACTTCCGCCTTCAGGCTGCGGTGAAAGCGCTCCAGCTTGCCCTGCGTCTGCGGATGATACGGCCGCGAGTGTCCCACCCGGATGCCGTGGCGCATCAGCCACAGCTCCACTGCCGTCCAGGTGCCGGTGGTGTCGCCCCACGGCGAGCCGTTGTCCATCGTCATCCGGTCCGGCAGGCCGTAGCGCTCAAAGACGCTGACCAGCTGCTCCTGTACCGTCTCACGCCGTTCGTCGGCGCAGTGTACCAGGCACAGCGAGAACCGGGAGTGGTCGTCCAGCAGGGTAAGCGGGTGGCAGCGGCCGCCGCCAAAGGGAAAGTGGCCCTTAAAATCCATCTGCCAGAGCCGGTTCGGGGCCGTATGCTCAAACCGGCCGGTGGCCGGGACGTCCGGCGCTGCGCCCGGCAGCAGGCCGTGGCGGGCCATCAGGTTGTGGACGGTGCTGAAGGCCGGCATGCGGTGCCCGCGGTCTTCGAGCCAGCGCTTAATCTTGCGGGCCCCCCAGTGCTGATGAAGCTCGTGCGCCATACGCAGAAGGTCAGTGATGTCGTCAGATGAGCGGCTGGGTGAGTGACGGGGCGCGCGGGAGCGGTCCTGAAGGCCGGACGGTCCTTCCTCCTCCCAGCGGCGAAGCCACTTGTAGCCGGTGGCGGGAGATATGCCGTAGCGGCGGCACAGCTCGCGGATGTTCGCCCCGTCTTGCGAGGCGAACAGAACAAACTCAGTACGTAATGACATGGTATCTCTCGCATCCCAGGGCATAAGCGACTCCATAAACGGGTTCTTATGCCTAAGTTGTAAGTGTCTACCATGTCCCCGAACAAGTGTTCACGATGTCCCCGGACTGTACAGTGGGAGAGGGCCGGGGTGAGGGCATCAGCGTGCACATTCTCATCCCGTGCCAGCAGAAACCCGGTCACGCGCACCAAATCAGTGCGCCGCCGCCGCATCGCTCAACCCCAGCGCCTGCATAAACAGCCGGATGATCGGATTTATTTTCCGGCCTTTCTTCATTACCAGACAAAATGCGGTTTCGCGCCGCAGCGTGTCATCGCCCAGCTCACACAGTTGTCCGCGGGCAATAAACGGAGCGGCATAATGTTCCGGTAAATATCCAATAAAGTGACCGGTTAAAATCAGCATGGCCACCGATTCCACCTGCACCGCCTGCACACCGCTCTCCTGCACCGGAATCAGGCGGCGTTCATCGCGCGGAGTAACATATAAATGATTAATAATTTTCTGCTGACGTAATACATCCACCGAAATATTTTTATCGCAAGATCCGCAATAGAGAGGATGTGACGCAGCGCAATATAATTTTGCGTATTCTTTATAAAGTTCGAAGTAATCAAACTCATTTTTCATTTCATACACGGGCGCAATGCCGCAATGAAAACGCCCTTCGCTTATGCCGCGTTCAATATCATCCAGCTGTGCGGTCTGCAGACGAATCTGCACCTTTGGCGCTTTCTGGTGCAACTGTTGCACCGCACTGGTGACCGGCGAGTGCGGATCGCTAATGGTGTTATCCACCACGCAAATTGCGATGTCGCCCAGCAGCTCGTTGCGACTATTGTGCAGCCGCTCGCGAAACAGGTTGAGCGATACGAACAGCTCCAGCGTGGCCTGATAAACATTGATGCCGTACTGCGTCAGCTCAAAACCTTCACGGCCGCGGCTGCACAGCGTCATGCCCAGCCGAATCTCCAGGTCAGAAACCTGTTTACTGATCGCCGCCAGGCCAATATTTAATTCGTGACTGGCGGCGGTTAATCCGCCGGCTTCCACCACGCATTTAAATACCCGCAGCAATTTTAAGTCGATATTACTCAGCGCCAGAACCGCATTATCACCGCGATTATTCGCATTGTTTCCAGACTGGGAAACTTTACTTTCCATTTTTGCTATTCAACTCCGGAATAATTGCGGTGAAAGTACAGTGAATCTGAAATACCACCTATTTGCCAGCGTGGCAATAAAATAAGTTTTTATTATCGCTGCCGGCTGAATCCAAACTTTTTCATATTGCTGCGGCTGATTTGTGAGGGAAATAGCATGTCTGAGAATGCCGAACTGTTATGGGGCGCACGTTTTAAAGCGGCTCCGGCAGCCAGTTTAACCGCGCTGTCGCGTAGCCCGGATTATTACTTTGCGCTGGCGCCGTACGACCTCGCCGGTTGCCGCGCCCATGCGCGCGAGCTGGCGCGTGCCGGGCTATTGAGTGCTGACGAGCTGGATACCATGCTGGCGGCGATTGACGCGCTGGACGCCGATTATCGCGCTGGCCAGCTGCAGCCGATTGCCGCCGATGAAGACGTGCATACTTTCATCGAACGCGCGCTGACAGAACGCCTCGGCGCGCTGGGCGGCAAGCTGCGTGCCGGCCGTTCACGCAACGATCAGACCGTCAACGATCTGCGTCTCTACCTGCGGGATAACGGCCGCAAGCTGGTGAGCGCGCTGTTGCAGCTGCAGCAGGCGCTGGTGACGCAGGCCGCACAACACACCGACAGCGTCGCGCCCGGCTTCACCCATCTGCAACAGGCGCAGCCGATTGTGTTTGGCCATCAGCTGCTGGCGCATGCCCAATCCTTCGCGCGTGACATTGAGCGTATGCAGGACTGGGATCGCCGCAGCGCGCGCTGTCCGCTGGGCGCGGCGGCGATGGCCGGTTCGGCGATTGCGCGTCAGCCAGAGCTGGCCGCCGCCGATCTCGCTTATCTGGCACCGTGCGAAAACTCGATCGATGCAGTCGCCAGCCGCGACTACGCCGCGGAATTCCTGTTCGTCACCAGCATGATCGGCATCAACCTGTCCCGGCTGTGTGAAGAGGTGTGCCTGTGGGCGTCACGGCAGTTCAGCTGGGTGGAGCTGCACGACAGTTATGCCACCGGCAGTTCGATCATGCCGCAGAAGAAAAATCCGGACATTGCAGAGCTGACGCGCGGCCGCAGCGGCCGGCTGGTCGGTAACCTGATGGCGCTGCTGACCACCATGAAAGCCATGCCGCTCTCTTACAACCGCGATCTCAGTGACGACAAACGTAACGTGATTGATGCGGTCGACACGCTGCTGATGGTGCTGCCTGCCATGGCCGGCATGATGGCGACGCTGAAATTCAATACTGCGGTGATGCGCGGGCAGGCGCCGGATGGCTTTACGCTGGCGACCGAAGTGGCCGACTGGCTGGCAATGCGCGGCGTGCCATTCCGCGAGGCGCACGAGATTACCGGCCAGCTGGTGCAGCTGTGTGAACGCGAAAACTGCGGCCTGGCCGATCTTAGCGATGCGCAGCTGCACGGCGTCGATGCACGGCTCACGCCCGAGGTGCGTCAGGCATTAACGCTGGAAGCGGCGCTGGCAGCCCGCAGCGGCTACGGCGGCACCGCACCGGCACGGGTGCGCGAGCAGCTGGCCCGTCTGCAAACCCTGATGCAGGACCAGCAGCGCTGGGCCGATGATTACGCCGGACCGCGCGCCTGAGGAGAGCCTATGTCACACACCACACCGGTTGAACCGTCGGTCAACAATGGCCGCGTCCAGCCCCATTACGATCTCGATCGCTATCAGGTGGTGCCGCGCCGCTATTATGGCCGCATCACCGCATCGGCAGTGATCCTCGTGCTGCTGGCGCTGCTGGTTAACGCCTTTGCGCACGGCAATATTGAGTGGTCATTCGTCGGCCAGTTCTTTACCGCGCAGGCAATCCTTAACGGCGTGGTTAACACGCTGATTATGTCGGTGATGGCGATGGCGCTGGGCATCCTGTTTGGCGTCATCACCGCCATCATGTACATGTCGCCCAATCCGGTGCTGCACTATATCGCGGTGGGCTATGCGTGGATCTTTCGCGGCACGCCGCTGATTCTGCAACTGCTGCTGTGGTTCAACCTGGCGCTGGTGTTTCCCACCATCAGCATTCCCGGTCTGTTCAGCGTGCAAACCGTCACGGTGATGACGCCGTTTCTCGCCGCGCTGCTCGGCCTGAGCATCAATCAGGGCGCGTACACCTCAGAAGTGGTGCGCGCCGGGCTGTTATCGGTGGATACCGGTCAGTATGAAGCCGCCAAAGCCATCGGCATGCCACGTTTGCAGGCGCTGCAGCGCATCATTCTGCCGCAGGCGATGCGGGTGATTCTGCCGCCGGTCGGCAATGAGTTCATCAGCATGATCAAAACCACCAGTCTGGCCAGCATGATTCAGTACTCCGAGCTGCTGTACAACGCACAAACCATCTACTTCGCCAACGCGCGCGTGATGGAGCTGCTGTTTGTGGCGGGCATCTGGTACCTGATTATCGTGACGCTGCTGTCGTTCGGGCAGAGCCAGCTGGAACGCTACTTCTCACGCGGCCATCGTCGTCGCCAGTAACCGGGAGTGAGAGATGAGAAACATCGTGCGCGCCGTCAAGGTGAACAAATATTTCGATCAGTTCCACGCGCTGAAGGACGTCAGCCTGGAAGTGAACTACGGCGAGGTGATGTGCATTCTCGGCCCGTCGGGTTCCGGTAAAAGTACCTTTCTGCGCTGTATCAACCAGCTGGAGAAAGTGGATCAGGGCGGCATCTGGGTCGACAACGAGCTGGCGGGCTATCGCATTGCCGGCAACAAGCTGCATCCGCTGAGTGACAAACAGATTGCGCGCCAGCGGCTGCAGACCGGCATGGTATTTCAGCGCTTCAACCTGTTTCCGCACAAGACCGCGCTGGAGAACATCATTGAGGGGCCGTGTCGCGTGCTGCTGCGCCCGAAACGCGAGGCCAGCGAAGAGGCGATGGCGCTGCTGGATCGCGTCGGACTGGCGCACAAAGCGCACGACTATCCGCAGTCGCTTTCCGGCGGGCAGCAGCAGCGTGTGGCGATTGCCCGCGCGCTGGCGATGAAACCCAAACTGATGCTGTTTGACGAACCGACCTCGGCGCTCGATCCGGAGATGGTCGGTGAAGTGCTGGCGGTAATGCGCCAGCTGGCAAAAGAAGGCACCACCATGCTGGTGGTGACCCACGAAATGGGCTTTGCGCGTGAGGTCGCCAACCAGGTGGTGTTTATGGATGAGGGACGCATTATTGAGCAGGGCGCACCGGAAGAGATTCTGCTGAACCCGCAAAACCCACGGATGAAAAACTTTATCAACGCGATTCTTCTTTAACGTGACCGGGGTGAATAGATGAAAAAATTGTTATTGAGTGCCATCAGTGCCGCGCTGCTGCTGCAATCCTCTGCCTGGGCGGAGATTGCCGTACCGGCCAGTATCAAAGAGAAAGGGCTGACCGTCGCCATCATGCCGAACTACCCGCCGATGGATTTTAAAGATCCGGCCACCAATCAGCTGAGCGGCGTCGATTATGAGCTGGGCCAGGCAATTGGCGAGAAGCTCGGCGTGAAGGTTAACTGGCAGGAGATCGCGTTTGAACAGATGGTCAACGCGGTGGTGACCAAACGCGTCGATCTGGTGATGTCCGGCATGACCGACACCAAAGAGCGGCAGAAGGTGGTTAACTTTATCGACTACTTCAAAACCGGCCCGCAGTTCTACACCCTGGCGGCGCGTAGCGACATCAACAGCGCCACCGATCTGTGCGGCAAAAAAGTAGGTACCAGCCGCCGCACCACCTTCCCGCAGGAGATTGCGACCTGGTCAAAAGCGCACTGCGAAGCGGCCGGTAAACCCGCGATTATCGTGGTGGGCGCGGAAGGCACCGCCGATGCGCGCACGCAGCTGCGTCAGCGTCGTCTGGATGGCGCGGTACAGGGCAGCGAAACCCTGCCGTACATCATGAACCTGGAAAAAGGCACCTTTAAGCCGCTGGATAAAGCCTTCTCCTTCCAGTACACCGGCATGGCGCTGGGTAAAGATGCCGGTGAGCTGACCACGGCGATTCAGGCAGCTATCAATGCCATGATTGCCGATGGCAGCTACCAGAAAATCCTCAGCAAATGGGGCCTGAGCGACAACGGCATTGCCGAAGCCACGGTAAATCAGGGCTAAGGAGCGGGCGTATGCAACAACCGGGCGCAGTGCGCTGGCCGCAGGGCAAGCGTGGCTGTATGGCGCTGGCGTTTGATCTTGATGGTCCCACTGGCGATGCCATGCTCAATGGCAGCCTGTGGTCAACACCAGAGTATTTCACCTTTGGCGCCTACGGGCCGTTTCGCGCGCTCGGTCGGCTGCTGGATCTGCTGCGCGCCTTTCAACTGCCGGCCACGTTTTTTGTCCCGGCGTGGGTGGTGGAGCAGTGGCCGCGGCAGTGCCAGGCGATTATCGAACAGGGCCACGAAGTGGCCTATCACGGTTATCGCCACGAATCGTTCTGGGCGATTACGCCAGATGAACAGCGCGCCGTGATGGCGCGCTCTGCCGCCATCTTTCAGCAACATCTTGGTATCCGCGCTTGCGGTTTCCGCACTCCTTCCGGCGACTGGCACGCCGAAACGCCGCAGATTCTGCGGGAAGCCGGGGTGATTTACTCCAGCAGCATGCGTGGTGACGATCGGCCGTACAGCATTGCCGTCGCCGGGCATACGCCGCTGGTGGAGATTCCCGGCAAATGGGAGATGGATGATTACGCCTCGCTGGCCTACACGCGCCAGCCGGATTTTCCACAGGGCGGCGATCGCATCGCCAGCTATGCGCACACCGGTGATAACTGGCAGCGCGAATTTGACGGCGCGATGGCCGAAGGACTGTGCCTGACCACGCTGTTCCACCCGAAAATATCCGGGCAGCCCGGCCGTTTGCTGTTGCTGGAGCAGCTGTTTGCCCACATGACGGCGCGCGACGATGTGTGGTTTGCGCGCTGTGATGCGGTGGCCGCGTGGTATTTGCAGGAGCAGCAACATGACTGAACATTCACGCTGGCCGTCGGGCAAACAATCGGCGGCCATCATTACCATCGACTATCACGATATTCACGGCATCCTGACGCAGGCGCCTGCGGTCGCCGGGCGCGATAAAACCCTGTCGGTGTGGCGCTATGGCACGCTGCGCGGCGTTGATCGTCTGCTGGATCTGCTGGCGGAGAAACAGCTGCTGGCCAGCTGGTGCTTGCCGGCCATCGTCGCCGAAGAGCAGCCGCAGGTGCTGCAGCGTATTGTCGCCGCCGGGCATGAGATCGCCTGCAGCGGTGAGCGACACGAAGACTTCTCGGCGCTGACGCTGGCGCAGCAGATTGCCAGCGTAAAGCGCGGCTGCGAGCGGCTGGCGCAGCTGACCGGCCAGCCGATTGCAGGGTTTCGCACGCCGGCCGGCCAGTGGAAACCGGGCCTTGCTGCGGCGCTGGCAACGCACGGCATCCGCTGGTCCTCCAGCTGGCGCGGTGATGACTTACCCTATTTTCACCCCGGCACCCGACTGGTGGAGCTGCCCATGCACTACACGCTGGAGGATGCGCCCTATTTTGCCTTCAACCTCAGCCCGGCGATTCCGCCCGGACAGTCGCGCATCGCGCCCTATGGCGAAACGCTGGCTAACCTGACGCAGGATTTCCACGGTTTTCACCGTTTCGGCCTGTGCTACCTGTTGCGGCTGCACCCGGAAATTATCGGCACCGCCGGACGCATTGGCCTGCTGCGTCAGCTGCTGGAGACGCTGCAGCAGCATGACGTGTGGATCGCTACTGCCGGCCAGGTGGCCGCGCACTGGCAGACGCAGCCGGATAATGATGCCGATCATCCGGCAGAGGTGTTTGCCCGGCTCAGCGGAGGCGAACATGGACACCACGCTTGATCGGCTGGCGGACTTCATCGCGGCCACCCGCTTTGCCCAGCTGCCGGAACCGCTGGTAGCGCAGGCGAAGCGCCATCTGCTGGATACGCTCGGCGCGGCGCTGGCGGGCTGTGACAGCCCGATCTGGCGCGAATGCCGGGCGCTGGTGGCCGAAGAGGGCGGCAGCGCCGTGGCGCAGCTGTGGGGCTGTGCGCAGCAAGCTTCCCCGCGCCAGGCGGCGTGGCTCAACGGCGTGGCGGCGCACATGTATGAACTGGACGACACCGGCGGCTGCGATCACTCCGGTGCCGTGGTGTTACCGGCGCTGCTGGCGGCACTGCCGCTGGCGACGCAGCCGGTCGACGGCCGGGGGTTTCTCACCGCGATGGTCGTCGGTTATGACATCGGCCGCCGCGTGCTGGAAGCCTGCGGGGGGTATGCGGCGCACAACGGTGCGGGCTGGCACTCAACTGCCAGCTGTGGCGTTTTTGGCGCGGCGGCCGCCGTCAGTTGTTTACTGCGGCTGTCGGCCGCGCAGTGTGCCTCAGCGCTGGGCATCGCTGCCAGCTTCAGTGGTGGCCTGTGGGGCTTTATTCATGATGGCTCACACACCAAAAAGCTGCACGCGGCGCGCGCGGCGGAAGGGGGCGTACAGGCGGCGCTGCTGGCACAGCGCGGCATCAGCGGACCGGCCGCGGTATTTGAGGCGCGCTGGGGCGGCTTTCTGCAAACGCTGGCCGGTGAAACGCAACAGCCCGCCGCGCTCACGGCCCAACTGGGCGAGGTGTGGAAACTGGCGCGCTGTTCCATCAAGCCGTACGCCGCCTGTCGCGGTACGCATGCGGCGATCGATGCGCTGGGTCTGCTGCTTGAGCAGCATGCGGTGGCGACCGGGGACATCGCGCGCATTGTGGTCGGGCTCAATCCGTTCCTGCTGGAGATGTGCGGCACGCGTGAGCTCACCAGCCTCGCCGCCGCGCAAATGAGCCTGCCGTATGCGCTGACGGCGCGAGCGCTGTTCGGCTCTGCGGAGCTGGCGAGTTATGACGACAGCCGTCGCCTGAGTGCGGAAGCTGCCGCGCTGATGGCGCGTATTGAGCTGGAGATTGACCACCAGCAGGGGCGCGATGATGAGCCGTGGGTCCGGCTGGAAACGGTGCAGGGCCAGCAGTGGCAGCAGCACGTCGCGGTGCCGTCCGGATCGCCGGCGAATCCGCTGAGCGACGCGGCGCTGCACGCCAAATACCGCAGCCTCGCCGCGCGCGTCTTGCCGGCGGCACAGGTGCAGCAGCTGGAAACGCTGTGTCTGACGCTGGATAACGTGGCGGATGTGCGGCAAGTCGCGGCGATGCTGGCGACCAGGTAACAGTGGGGCGCCAGTCATGGCGTAATGCGTGTCTGTTAACGTTTAAATACATTCAAAACAAGGGCACTTTTCGTAGCGGCGCAATTTATTGCGCGATGAATCGCGCCGCTACGACCAGGGTGCGATTCGCGGTTTCCTTAATCAAACCCGTTCCGCCAGCCCTTCAATCCGCGCCATCGCCGCCCGCAACCGCGCTTCGTTGACCGGTTCGGCCATGTTGGCCATATCCGGCGCGTGGGCAGATTCACGTATAATCAACGCCAGCTCGCTCTCCTCCAGCGCGGCAATCTCGGCCAGCGTCAACGGTACGCCGCAGTCGCGCGCCAGGCGCATCTCATCCACCAGCTCTTCGTCGCTGCGATCCTCCAGCGCCAGCAGGCACAAATTGCCGTAACCCACCAGCAGGCCGTGACCAAACTCGCGCGTTTTGTCGCAGAAGGTGAAACCTTCGTAAATGGCATGCGCAGCGGCGGCGTGGGCGCCATTGCTCATCAGCGAGGTCAGACCGGCCCAGGTAAAAATCGCGTCCAGCACCTGATCGAGCGAAGTGCCGCTCTCACCGCGCAACACCGCTGCGTAAGCCGCCGGACCGTGCTCTGCGATCACCTCATAGCAGATCTGGCTGTGCGCCAGCGATGACAGCGCATTGCCGGTGCGTGCCGGATGGCGCGTGCTTACCGCGCGGAACTCATACCATTTAGCCAGCGTATCGCCGAGACCCGCGGCCAGCCAGCGGGCAGGGGCGGCTGCCAGCAGTTCACTGTCGATGATCACCGCCGCCGGCGCCTGTGGCAGCGGGAAAATATCAAAGAAGTTGCCGTTATCGTCGTAGCGAATGGTCAGCGGGGTCACCGCAGCGCAGGTGGCGGCAATTGTCGGGACGGTTATCACCGGCAGCCCGAGCTGTGCGCCCACCGCTTTAACCGTGTCCAGCGCCTTGCCGCCGCCCGCACCGATCAGCACCTCTGCCTGTTGTTCAATCGCTAACGCCGCCAGCCGTTCGATATGGTTAAGCGAGGTTTCGCCACCAAACCACACCGGTGCCAGCAGCGTGACGCCAGCGGCGTCGAGTTGGGTCTTCACCTGCGTCGCCACCGCCTGCATCGCGCGCTGGCCGCCAATCAGCAGTGCGCGCTGGCCCAGCCCGGCGCAGATGGCCCCCAGCTGGTTAATCACACCCGCACCACGCAGCACGCGCGCCGGGAACAGCAAATTTTGTTGCGACATAGCGAAAGCTCTCTTTTTCAGGGAATGACTGCATCATCACCAAAGCGGCTTGCAGAAAAAATCCCTGTCAGCCGATAATCACTTCAGCGATTCGTTAACTATTGTCAGCAATCCCTGAAGGAAGTGCGGTGCCAACCTTACCCAATCTGAAACTGCTGCAGGTGTTCGCCAGCGTGGTGGAAAACCACGGCTATTCGCGTGCGCAGCAGGCGCTGAACATGACCACACCGGCCATCAGCGCCTACATGAGTGAACTGGAAAGTCAGCTGGGCTTTATCCTGTGCCAGCGCGGGCGCGCAGGCTTTGCGCTGACCAGCAAAGGCGAACAGTTCTACGCCTATACCCGGGAAATGCTGGCCACCCTGAGCGGCTGGCAGTCGCAGGTGGAGACGCTGAAAAGCGCGCAGGGCGGCACGTTTGCGCTCGGCGTGGTCGACGCCACCGTCACCGACAGCACGCTGGATCTGCCGGCGGTTATCGCCCGTTTTAACCAGCGCTTTCCGGCGGTGTTTCTCACCCTTAGCGTGTGCGAGCCCAACGAACTGCAGCAGCAGGTGCTGGAAGATCGGCTCGACCTGGCCATCGGACACTTTCCGCTGCGCGCCAGCAATCTGGTGACGCTGTCGCTCTACGAGGAGCAGCAGTGGCTGTACTGCAGTCTGCAACATGCGCTGGCGCAGGGCGATGCGGATGTGCGTCGCGTGCAGCAGACCGGTATGGTAACGCGGCGCTACTGGAACCAGCAGGAGCTGAACAAGCGCGGTTTCCGCCATAGCACCG
This sequence comes from Pantoea sp. SGAir0418, assembly GCF_043529865.1. Taxonomy (NCBI): domain Bacteria; kingdom Pseudomonadati; phylum Pseudomonadota; class Gammaproteobacteria; order Enterobacterales; family Erwiniaceae; genus Pantoea; species Pantoea sp. SGAir0418. The sequence goes on along the minus strand of NZ_CP027911.1, from coordinate 2,702,385 downwards.
CCTCGGTGGAGAGCATTGAAGCGCAGCTGACGCTGATTCTCTCCGGGCGCTATATCGGCTTTTTGCCCGAGCATTACGCGCGCAGCCGCGAGCAGCAGGGCCAGTTGCTGCGCCTGCTGCCCCACCATTTTCACTTTCGTGCGCCGTTTTCGTTTGCCTTCCGGCGCGGCCGCGCGCGCGAGCCGCTGATCCGCGCGATGCGCGAAATTCTGAATCCAGCGCGAAAAACTGAGCGCGAAAGCTGACGCTGCGGCAATACTGTGTAAAAATACAGGCCGGTTTAACCAACAGTATTTACTATGGCCCTGACAGCAGCGATAAAAAGCCAGATTGCGCAATGGTATAAGGCGCTGCAGCAGCAGGTTCCTGACTTTATCCCACGCGCGCCGCAGCGCCAGATGATCGCCGAAGTGGCGAAGAGTCTGGCCGGTGACGAGGGTCGCCATCTGGCCATTGAGGCGCCCACCGGCGTCGGCAAAACCCTGTCCTACCTGATTCCCGGCATTGCGGTCAGCCGCGCCGAAGAGAAACGTTTAGTCATCAGCACCGCCAACGTGGCGCTGCAGGATCAGATCTTCAGCAAAGATCTGCCGCTATTAAAGAAAATTATTCCTGACCTCACCTTCACCGCGGCTTTTGGTCGCGGGCGCTATGTCTGTCCGCGCAACCTGACCGCGCTGGCAGCCACGGACGATCAGCAGGGCGATCTGCTGCTGTATCTCGACGAACAGGCGGTGACCGGTTCGAAAGAGGAGCAGAAATTATGCGCGCGTCTGGAGAAAGACCTCAGCAGCTATAAGTGGGATGGCCTGCGCGATCACAGCGACGTGGCGATTGACGACAGCCTGTGGCAGCGCCTCTCCACTGATAAAGCGAACTGCCTGGCACACCACTGCCGCTGGTACCGCGAATGCCCGTTCTTTGTGGCGCGACGCGAAATCGAGCAGGCCGATGTGGTAGTAGCGAACCATGCGCTGGTGATGGCGGCAATGGAGAATGAGTCGGTGCTGCCGCCGGCCAAACACCTGATGCTGGTACTGGATGAAGGGCACCATCTGCCGGAAGTGGCGCGTGATGCGCTGGAGATGAGCGCGGAGATCACGCCGGGCTGGAGCAGCCTGCAGCTCGATCTGTTTGTGCGGCTGGTGGAGACCATCATGGCGCAGTTCCGGCCGAAATCCCCGCCGCCGCTGAGCAATCCCGAGCGTCTGAAAGGGCACTGTGATGAGATGCGCGAGCAGCTGCAGACGCTGTGCAACGCGCTCAATCCTCTGCTGCCGCGCGACAATCAGCCTGGCGAGTTTCGCTTTGTGCTCGGTGAGCTGCCGCCAGAACTGCTGACCCTGTGCGCGCGGCTGTTTAAGCTGAGTGATGCGCTGCGTGGCCTGAGCGAAGGGCTGCTCAACGAGCTGGGCGAACAGACCGGCAAGGCCGATATCATGCGGCTGCACAAAGCCATCCTGCAGCTCAATCGCCACTTCGGCTGGTTTGAATCCATCAGCAAACTGTGGCGGCTGGCGGCGATGGAAAAAGCGTCCAACGCGCCGGTGTCGAAATGGGTGACGCGTGAAATTCGTGACGGCCAGGCGCATCTGCTGTTTCACTGCGCCGGGATTCGCGTCAGCGACCAGCTGGAAAAGCTGCTGTGGCGCAAAATCCCGCACGTGGTGGTGACCTCGGCTACGCTGCGTTCGCTGAACAGCTTTAATCGCCTGCAGGAGATGTCCGGCCTGAACCAAAAGGCCGGCGACCGCTTTGTGGCACTCGACTCGCCGTTTAATCATGTCGATCAGGGCAAGCTGATCATCCCGCAAATGCGCTATGAGCCGCTGCTGGCCAATGAAGCGGAGCACATCGCTGAGATGGCGCGCTTCTTCCGCCAGCAAATGCAGGCGCAGCAGCATAAAGGCGTGCTGGTGCTGTTTGCCAGCGGACGGGCGATGCAGCAGTTTGTCAGCCTGGTGCCGGAGCTGCGTCTGTCGATGCTGGTGCAGGGCGATCAGCCGCGTTCACGGCTGGTGGAGCTTCACCGGCAACGGGTGACCGCCGGACAAAGCAGCATTCTGGTTGGCCTGCAATCTTTTGCCGAAGGGCTCGATTTGAAAGGCGATCTGTTGTCGCAAGTGCACATCCATAAAATTGCTTTTCCGCCGGTGGACAGTCCGGTAATTTTGACCGAAGGGGAGTGGCTGAAGAGCCTCAAACGCTACCCGTTTGAAGTACAAAGTTTACCCAGCGCATCGTTTACGCTGATCCAGCAGGTCGGGCGTCTGATCCGCAGCCATCAGTGTTTTGGTGAAATCGTCATTTACGATCGCCGGCTGCTGAGCAAAACCTACGGCAGCCGCCTGCTGGCCGCGCTGCCGGTGTTTCCGATTGAACAACCGCCGGTGCCGGAAGCGGACAAACCGGCGAAGCGCAGCAAGAAATCCTGAGTATGCGGCAACAGCCGGATGCACGATTGTTGGCCGCCGGGTGACGGCGCGCCCTGGAAGCGGGAAAGTATGATGGAACTGAATAAGATCATTAAAGAGATTGGCCGCGGCAAGAATCACGCACGCGATATCGACTTTGACACTGCCGTGGCGCTTTACAGCGCGATGCTGGCGGACGAGGTGCCGGATCTCGAACTGGGTGGCGTGCTGATTGCACTGCGCATCAAAGGCGAAGGGGAAGCGGAGATGCGCGGTTTCTACCACGCGATGCAGCAGCGCATGATGCGGCTGCAGGCCCCGGCACAGCGTCCGATGCCCATCGTCATCCCCAGCTATAACGGCGCGCGTCGCCAGGGCAACCTGACGCCGCTGCTGGCGCTGCTGCTGGTGAAGCTCGGTTTTCCGGTGTTGCTGCACGGCGTCAGCGACGACCCAACCCGCGTGACCAGCGAAGCGGTGCTGGCGGCGCTGGATATTGCGCCGGTGACCAGTGCACAGCAGGCGCAGGCGAAACTCGACGCTGGCGAGCTGGCGTTCATCACCATCGATAATTTATGTGCGCCAATGGCTAAACAGCTGGCGCTGCGCTGGCGCATGGGCGTGCGCAACAGCGCGCACACGCTGGCCAAGCTGGCGACGCCGTTTGCCGAACGCGCCGCGCTGCGGCTGGCGAGCGTGTCGCATCCGGAATATGTGCCGCGCGTGGGGAAATTCTTCCAGGATATCGATGCACCGGCCATTCTGCTGAACGGCACTGAAGGTGAGGTCTATGCCAATCCGCAGCGCTGCCCGGCGATTAATTATATTCGCGGTGCCGGCGCAGAAGCGGAAGTGTGGGTTGAGCGGCAGCCAGAGGTCGCGCTGGCGTTAGCAGAGAGCAAAGGGGCCCAGGATACCGCAGCGTGGATCCGTCAGGTGCTGGCCGGTGAACGCGCGGTGCCGCAGGCGCTGCGCCTGCAGCTGGCGTGCTGTCTGGTGGCGACCGGCGAAGCCGCAACGATGGCCGATGCCGAAACACGGTTACAGCAGGTGGGAATTTAACCGGGCTGCCCGGCTGGCCATGCACGAAAAAACCGGGCGGTGACGGCGGTCACCGCAGCGGTTGCGCAGGGGGTGCACGCCTGCGCAGCTGAAATGGCTTGCTGAGCAGCGCCATCAGCGTTTAATCAGTACGCTCTCCACCAGTTGCTGCCAGAACGTAATACCAATCGGCAGCAGCGCATCGTTGAAATCATAGTTCGCATTGTGCAGCGGGGCTGAAGGCGTGGCACCGTCAGCGCCGAGCCAGAAATAGGCGCCGGGACAGGCTTCCAGCATGCAGGCGAAATCTTCAGACGCCATCGACGGGTTAACCTGCCAGTGCACCTGCTGTTCGCCCAGCAACTGGCACGCCACGTCACGCACCTGCTCCGCCGGGGCGACATGGTTGGCGGTAACCGGATAGCCGGGATACCAGTGAATCTCGCCGCTGACGCCAAACGGGCGCGGCAGGGTGGTAACAAAATCTTCAATCAGACCGCGCACGCGATTGCGCACGTCGGTCTGCAGACATCGCACCGTACCGCGCAGCGTGATCTGCTCCGGAATGACGTTAATGGCCTCGCCACCGTGAATCTGGGTGACGCTGACCACCGCCGACGCCAGCGGTGACAGGCGGCGCGACGGGATGGTTTGCAGCGCCAGGATCAGCTCGGCGGCGACCACCATCGGGTCGGCACCGCTTTCCGGCATCGCCGCATGGCAGCTTTTGCCGTGCAGCGTAATCTCAAACGAATCCAGCGATGCCATCATCGCGCCCGGATTCACCGCCAGCGATCCCACCGGTAATCCCGGCCAGTTGTGCATCGCGTACACGGCATCCATCGGGAAGCGCTGAAACAGACCTTCTTCCACCATTTTGCGCGCACCACCAAGATTCTCTTCGGCCGGCTGAAACAGGAAATGTACGGTGCCCTTAAAGTTGCGCGTGGCAGCCAACTGACAGGCTGCGGCCAGCAGTATCGCGGTGTGGCCATCGTGACCGCAGGCGTGCATCACGCCAGGCCGGCTCGATTTCCACTGCGGCTCGCCTTTTTCGGTGATTGGCAGGGCATCCATATCGGCGCGCAGCCCGATGACCGGACCGGGACCGTTTTCCAGTGTGCCGATCACGCCGGTGCCGGCGAGACCGCGAAACACCTGCAGTCCGGCATCGGTTAGCACCTGGGCCACCAGCTCGCTGGTCTGCTGCTCCTGGTAACCCAGTTCAGGGTGTTGATGTAACTGACGACGCCAGGTGAGGGCGTTTTCCAGCAGGACAGCAGGCAGGCTCATAAGGTAAGGCTCCATCAGCAGCGTCAGCTGCGCAATCTCCGACGCGGGAAGTTAAGTGTCCACTGTAGTGGCAAGCGCAGGGGGCGTCTATCGTGGAAAGGAATAATTTGGCTATAGGCTATAGCGGATTGGCATAAGCGGATGGGGGCAAGGTCGGCATGAATGCCGACCCTACAGGGCGCGATGGGAAACCGTCGTGCTGGCGCAGCACGCGGTCGGCATCAATGCCGACCCGACAGAGCGCGATAGGATACCGCCGTGCTGGCGCTGCACGCGGTCGGCATTCATGCCGACCCTACAGGGCGCGATAGGATACCGCCGTGCTGGTGCTGCACGCGGTCGGCATCAATGCCGACCTTGTACAGTGCAACCTTTGGGAACAGTGTTAAGGCTTAACAGACCCACATTGCGGCATTGCTCAGCCGGGGTAACCTACCGTAGGGTGCGCATTGATGCGCACCTGGAACTACTTCAGCATCGGCAAATTGAGACCGTGCTGCTCTGCGCAGGACTGCGCCAGCTCGTAGCCCGCATCGGCATGACGCATCACGCCGGTGGCCGGGTCGTTCCACAGCACGCGACCAAGGCGCGCATCCGCTTCAGCCGTACCGTCACAGACGATCACCACCCCGGAATGCTGCGAGAAGCCCATTCCGACGCCGCCGCCGTGGTGCAGGCTCACCCAGGTGGCCCCGCCGGCAGTGTTCAGCAGCGCGTTCAGCAGCGGCCAGTCCGACACCGCATCCGAGCCATCCTTCATCGCCTCGGTTTCACGGTTAGGTGACGCCACCGAGCCGCAGTCGAGGTGGTCACGGCCGATCACGATCGGCGCTTTCAGCTCGCCGTTGCGCACCATCTCATTGAATGCCAGCGCGGCTTTATGACGCTCGCCCAGCCCCAGCCAGCAAATACGCGCCGGCAGGCCCTGGAAGGCGATGCGCTCCTGCGCCATATCCAGCCAGCGGTGCAGGTTTTTGTGATCCGGGAACAGCTCTTTCAGTTTGGCGTCGGTTTTATAGATATCTTCCGCATCGCCAGACAGCGCCACCCAGCGGAACGGGCCTTTGCCTTCGCAGAACAGCGGACGGATATACGCCGGCACGAAGCCCGGGAAATCAAAGGCGTTTTTCACCCCTTCATCCAGTGCCACCTGACGAATGTTGTTGCCGTAATCCACGGTCGGCACACCCATGTGGTGGAAGTCGAGCATCGCCTGCACGTGCTGCGCCATGGAAGCGCGTGCCGCTTTCTCTACCGCTTTCGGATTGCTGACGCGCTCGGTTTCCCAGCCTGCCACGTCCCAGCCCACCGGCAGATAGCCATTGATCGGGTCGTGCGCGGAGGTCTGATCGGTCACGATGTCAGGCTTCATGCCGCCCGCTTTCGCGCGCTGCACCAGTTCCGGGACCAGCTCGGCCGCGTTGCCCAGCAGGCCCACGGAGATCGCCTGGCCGGCTTCGGTGGCGTCTTTGATCAGCGCCAGCGCCTCATCCAGGCTGTAGGCTTTATGGTCGAGGTAGCGGGTGCGCAGACGGAAATCGATGCGCGACTCCTGGCACTCAATCGCCAGCACGCAGGCACCGGCCAGCACGCCCGCCAGCGGCTGCGCGCCGCCCATGCCGCCCAGACCGGCGGTGAGGATCCAGCGGCCGGTCAGGTCACTGTTGTAGTGCTGGCGACCGGCTTCGGCGAAGGTTTCAAAGGTACCCTGCACGATGCCCTGCGCGCCGATATAGATCCATGAACCGGCGGTCATCTGGCCATACATCATCAGCCCGGCCTTATCCAGTTCGTGGAAGTGATCCCACGTTGCCCAGTGCGGCACCAGGTTGGAGTTGGCCAGCAGTACGCGCGGCGCATCGGCATGGGTGCGGAACACACCGACCGGCTTGCCGGACTGAATCAGCAGCGTCTCTTCCGGCTGCAGCGCACGCAGCGAGCGCAGAATCTGCTCAAAGCACGCCCAGTTGCGCGCGGCTTTGCCGATTCCGCCATACACCACCAGATCCTCCGGGCGTTCGGCCACGTCAGGATCGAGGTTGTTCTGAATCATGCGGTATGCCGCTTCAATCAGCCAGTTGGCGCAGTGCAGTTCATTACCGCGCGGCGCACGGATTTCACGGGCAACAGCCTGAGTCAAAGTTTCGCTCATCATCGGTTCCTTAATTAGCAGTAGAACGCTGGCTTGGCAGCAGCGCAGTAAGGGTTTCAGGCCAGACGTAACTGCTGGCCCACAGGCGCATGGCATCAATGTCCGGCGCCAGTAAACGGTCCTGATCGAGGAAGGCGACCTGCGCACGAATGCGGCTCATCTCCTGTTCGATCGCGGCAGAACTTTGCAGCGGGCGGTGGAAGTCGATGCCCTGCGCCGCCGCCATCGCTTCAATGCCGACCACGGCAGCGGTGTTGAAGCACATCTCGCCCAGACGCCGTGCTGCGTAGGTGGCCATCGATACGTGATCTTCCTGATTGGCTGAGGTCGGCAGGCTGTCGACGCTGCCCGGGTGCGCCAGCGATTTGTTCTCCGAGGCCAGCGCGGCAGCGGTAACCTGCGCAATCATGAAGCCCGAGTTCACGCCGCCGTCGCGCACCAGGAAGGGCGGCAGGCTGGAGAGACCGGTGTCGAGCAGCAGCGCCAGGCGGCGTTCGGAGATGGCACCGACTTCGGCAATCGCCAGCGCGATGATGTCGGCGGCAAAGGCCACCGGCTCGGCGTGGAAGTTACCGCCGGAGATCACGTCGCCGCTGTCGCTGAAGACCAGCGGGTTGTCAGAAGCGGCGTTAGCTTCAATCTGCAGCACGCGCGCGGCGTGGCTGAGGTTATCGAGACAGGCGCCCATCACCTGCGGCACGCAGCGGATCGAGTAGGGATCCTGCACGCGTCCGCAGTTGCTGTGCGAACTGAGAATTTCGCTGCCTTCGAGCAGCGTCGCCACCGCAGCGGCAACGGCAATCTGCCCGTGCTGACCGCGCGCCTGATGAATGCGCGCATCAAACGGTTTAACCGAGCCTTTAATTGCTTCCAGCGACAGCGCGCCGGCCATCAGCCCGGCGGCAAACAGATTTTCGGCTTCAAACAGCCCACGCAGCGCCAGCGCGGTAGAGACCTGGGTGCCGTTGAGCAACGCCAGACCTTCTTTCGGTCCCAGCACAATCGGCTGCAGGCCGACGTGGGCCAGTCCTTCGCGGGCCGGTAGCAGCTGGCCGTCAATGCGCACCTGGCCTTCACCGAGCAGCATCAGGGAGAGATGCGCCAGCGGCGCCAGATCGCCGGACGCGCCAACCGATCCTTTTGCCGGGATGCACGGCATCACGCCGGCGTTGAACAGCGCCAGCAGCGCGTCAATCAGTTCCATGCGGATGCCCGAGTGGCCGCGTGCCAGGCTGATGATTTTACTGGCGACCACCAGGCGGGTGACGTTGTCCGGCAGCAGATCGCCGAGGCCGACGCTGTGTGACAGCACCAGGTTACGCTGCAGTTCCGCCAGGCGTTCGGCGGGGATCTGCGTTTGCGCCAGCTTGCCGAAGCCGGTGTTGATGCCGTACACCACCTTGCCCGAGGCGACGATGGCCTCGACGGTTTCACGTGCGCGGTCAATATCCGCCCGCGCTTCCTCTGCCAGCTGCAGCGTCACCTTCTCCTGATAAATACGGCGTAAGGTGGCGAGGTCCACTTCACCGGGAACGAGGCGAATTGCCTGAACCGAACCTGACATAGTCTACTCCTGTCTATACAAGTGATCTGCCACGTTGTGGCGGTGCGCAAGATGCGATGGCATCCGCCAGAGACGCTATAAGTGTTGTGAGTGAAGCATAAGTGTCTAATCTTGTCTATACAAGTAGCAAGCGCTGTGCCAGATTGATCGTATTCTGTGAAACGTGCCGCAATGCGGGCGCGGCAACCCTCAGCCTGGTACGCTGCACCAAAATCGGGCGGCGGTTGCACCACACGGGCAGGCTTTGCACCATTGGATGTATATACATTTAGGCGGCGAGACAGTAAACTTCACACATCATTTGGAAAAGGAACAGGAAATGGCGGAGCAAACGGCAATCGCACAGCTGGCGGCAGCGATGGGGGATGAACCCGCGCCCATTTACCAGCGCGTTAAGCAGGCAATCGTCAGCCAGATCCGCGAAGGTCACTGGAAAGCCAACCAGCGGGTGCCGTCGGAGAGCGAGCTGGTCAATGAACTGGGCGTCAGCCGCATGACTATCAACCGCGCGCTGCGCGAACTCACCAGCGAAGGATTTCTGGTGCGCATGCAGGGCGTCGGGACCTTTGTCGCGGAGATGAAGGGCTACACCGCAATGCTGGAAGTGCATAACATCGCCGATGAAATTGCCCAGCGCGGCCATACGCACAGCTGCAAAATTCTCTCGATAGGTCAGATGAAGGCCGATCCGGAACAGGCGGCGGTGCTGGGACTCTCCACCGGCCAGACGCTGTATCATTCGCTGATCGTGCACTATGAAAATGAGCTGCCGGTGCAGCTGGAAGATCGTCTGGTCAATCCGCTGGTCGCGCCTGACTACCTCAGCCAGGATTACCACAGCCTGACGCCGTACACCTATCTGATGCGCGTCGCCCCGCTGACCGCCGGTGAGCATATCGTTGAAGCGGTACTGCCGGATTTGCGCCAGCGTAAGCATCTGGCGCTGGACGAGCACGAGCCGTGCCTGCTTATCCGTCGCCAGACGTGGAGCGACAACAAAATCGTCACCTATGCGCGCCTGCTCTATCCAGGCTCACGCTACAAATTGCTGGGCCGCTTCAGGGGACACGGCTAAGCGCGATACACAGCAGGCTGGCCTCTGCCGTTTGCGGCACCAGCTGCTGCTCCTGCAGCCACCACATTCCCTGCTGCGCCTGCAGCGTCTCGCCCGCACTGCTGCGCCATGTACCGGCCAGCACATACGCCACGCCATGCAGGCTGCTGACCGCCAGCTGCTCCACGCTTACCGCCGCGCGCCATGCGTCGCGCCGCGTCATGATATTGAAGTCCTGACAGCTGCCGCTGACCTGCGCCTCTATCGCCCATTCGCCGGGAAAGGCCCACGGCTGATGGGGCAGTAACGTCTGTTCGGCCTGTTCACAGCGCAGCAGCACGCTATCGCCATGCAGCAAAGTGATCACCCGATCGACACCGGGGAAGGGCGAGAATGGCCCGTCGGCGTCGATGGTGGCGATGCTGGCGCGCCACTGGAACTCTGCTGCGCCCGGCGGATAGCTGATAATTTCGCGCGTTTCCCCGCCGCCGTTGCGCCAGCGGCTGACCGGCAGCTGCGCGTAGTCAAAGCGCGCGTTCATTGCAGCGCCCGCATCGCCCGGGCAAAGCCAGCGGCGGCCGCTTCTTCCGCCGCGTGATGGCCTTGCTGAATCACCGGCTGTCCGGCAACAAACACGTCACGAATCTGCTGGCTGCTGCCGGCAAACAGCCAGCGATTGAGCAGCGCGGCGGAACTGACGCTGGCCAGCAGCGCATCCTCCTCCAGCACCAGCCAGTCGGCGCGTTTGCCCACCGCCAGCTCACCGCTGGCAATGCCACAGGCCTGCGCGCCGCCCTGCGCCGCCTGCTGCCACAGCAGATCGCCGACCGAGGGTTGATCGGTTAGCGTGATGCGGTTGCGGCGACGATCGCGCAGCCGCTGGCCATACTCCAGCCAGCGCAGCTCCTCCAGCGCACTGAGCGAAACGTGGCTGTCGGAGCCAATGCCCCAGCGCCCGCCGCGCCAGATGTACTCCACCGCCGGGAAGATGCCGTCGCCGAGATTGGCTTCGGTGGTGGGACACAGCCCGGCAATGGCACCGCTGTCCGCCATGCGCGCCATCTCCTGCTGATCGAGATGGGTGGCATGAATCAGGCACCAGCGCGCATCAACGGCAAAGCGATTATACAGCCACGCCACCGGCCGTTCGCCGCTCCATGCCAGACTGTCATTAACCTCTTTTTCCTGCTCAGCAACGTGAATGTGTACCGGCAGATGCGCAGCGCTGGCGGCCAGCACCTCATGCATCTGGGCTTCGCTCACCGCGCGCAGCGAGTGGAAACACAGGCCGTGGTTGATCAGCGGCTGCTGCGCGCTCCACTGCGCGACGCGCTGCTGCTGTTGCAGATAGGCATCGGTGTGCTGAATGAAGCGTCGCTGACCGTCGCTGGCCGGCTGCGCACCGAAGCCGCTGTAGCTGTACAGCACCGGCAGCAGCGTCTGGCCGATACCGGCGGTGTGCGCTGCCTGCATCAGCTGTTGCAGCATCGCATCGTCGGCATACGGCTGGCCGTGCGGATCGTGATGCAGATAGTGAAATTCCGCCACCTGGCTGTAGCCGCCCTTGAGCATATCAATGTAGAGATGGGTGGCGATGGCGCCGACCTGCTCAGGCGACAGGCGTTGCACCATGCGGTACATCAGATCGCGCCACGTCCAGAAGCTGTCCTGCGGATCGCCTGCCACTTCCGCCAGCCCGGCCATGGCGCGCTGGAAGGCATGGGAATGCAGGTTGGCCATCGCCGGAATCACCGGTCCGGCCAGGCGCACGGCGTCACCGGGCGTACTGTCGGCGGTAAGGGCGCGAATAGATCCCTGATCGTCGGTTGCGATCAGCACGTTTTCCTGCCAGCCGTCGGCCAGGCGTGCGCGTGGGGCAAAATAAACTGCCATGGTTGATCCTCAATGGCGGAAAGTTGTATATACATATACATACTTTGAGGCGCAGTGTAAATCGCCAGACAAAAGGGGAGTGGGATGGCAAGTAAACAGATCGACAGCCTGTGGCTGGGGGCCGATGTGGTCACCATGCGTGACGGTCGCTATAACCTGATTGAGGATGGCGCCGTGGCGGTGGATAACGGCGAGCTGGTGTGGGTCGGCCCGCGCAGTGCGTTACCGGACTTTGCCCCGCGCCGGCAGCAGCAGTTTGACGGCGGCATCATTACGCCCGGTCTGGTGGATTGCCACACGCATCTGGTGTTTGGCGGCGATCGCAGCCAGGAGTTCGAACAGCGGCTCAACGGCGTGAGCTACGCGGAGATCGCCGCGCAGGGCGGCGGCATCCTGTCGACGGTGCGCGCCACGCGCGCGGCCAGTCAGCAGCAGCTGGTGGCGTCGGCGCGCTGGCGGCTCGATCGCCTGCTGGCTGAGGGCGTGACCACGGTGGAGATTAAATCCGGTTACGGGCTGGATGAAGAGAGCGAGCTTACTCTGCTGCGCGCTATCCGCGAGCTGGCGCAGTCGGTGCCTGCCGATGTGCAGGCCACCTGCCTGGCGGCGCACGGCTTCCCGCCAGAGTTCAGGGATAACCCGCAGGGCTGGATCGATATTATCTGCCAGCGCCTGTTGCCGCGGGTGAAAGCGGAGGGGCTGGCGGATGCGGTCGACGCGTTTTGCGAACACCTGGCGCTGTCACCGCAGCAGGTGAGCGCGGTATTTGATGCCGCCACAGCGCTCGGCCTGCCGGTAAAGCTGCACGCTGAACAGTTGTCGGCACTCGGCGGTGCCGCACTGGCGGCGCGCTATGGTGCGCTCTCTGCCGATCACCTCGAATATGCCACCGAACAGGATGCGCGCGCGATGGCGGAGCATGGCACGGTGGCGGTACTGCTGCCCGGAGCGTTCTATCTGCTGCGCGAGACGCAGCGTCCGCCGGTCGAACTGTTCCGCCAGCACGGCGTGCCGATGGCGCTGGCCAGCGATGCCAATCCGGGCACGTCACCGGCGCTGTCGCTGCGGCTGATGCTGAACATGGGCTGTACGCTGTTTGGCCTGACGCCGGAGGAAGCGCTGGCCGGCGTCACGCTGTGGGGCGCGAAGGCGCTTGGCCTGCAGGCCACGCACGGCTCGCTGGAGCCAGGCAAAGTAGCCAATTTTGTCCACTGGCCGCTGGCTCGCCCGGCTGAGCTGGTTTACTGGCTGGGCGGCGAACTGCCGTGCCAGGTTATCTATCGTGGAGAAGCGCAATGACCCCTTTTCATTTCACCGCCGGTAAGCTGCCGCTGCTGGTCAGTATTCCGCATGCCGGTACCCAACTGACGCCGGAGGTTGACGCCGGGCTGAGCGAGGCCGCGCGCGGCCTGCCGGATACCGACTGGCATATTCCGCTGCTGTACGACTTTGTGCGCGACCTCGGTGCCAGCGTGCTGATTGGGCACTACTCGCGCTTCGTGATCGATCTCAACCGTCCGCCGGACAACCAGCCGCTGTACAGCACGGCCACCACCGGGCTCTATCCGGAGACGCTGTTTGATGGCACGCCGACCTTCAAACCCGGCATGACGCCGGACAGCGCGGCGCGCCAGCGCTATCTCGAGACTATCTGGCAACCCTATCATCAGCAGATTCAGCAGGAGCTGGCGCGGTTAAAAGCCGAACATGGCTATGCGCTGCTGTTTGATGCGCACTCCATCGCTTCGGTGATTCCGCGCCTGTTCGACGGCCAGCTGCCGGACCTGAACATCGGCACCAACGATGGCGCCAGCTGTTCGGCGGCCAGCATCGCGGCGATTGAGCAGGTGTGCGCCGCGCAAAGCGACTACAGCTGGGTGGTGAATGGACGCTTCAAAGGCGGCTACATCACGCGCGCTTACGGCCAGCCAGCGCAGGGAGTGCAGGCGGTGCAGCTGGAGCTGGCGCAGCTGAATTACATGGATGAGGCGCCGCCGTTTGCCTGGCAGCAGAATCGCGCCACGCGGTTGCAGCACGTGCTGAAGCCGCTGCTGCAGGCGTTTCTGCAGGCGGGGAAAGCCGTTTAATTGATGCGGGTCGCCATCACGGTGACCCCGTTTCTCATGTGGTGGATGTACATCCGCTGCCTCACTCCCCAATGCTGTGCAACCCCTGCCCTGAAAGGGTGCACGACGCGTTCCGTCTGACGCCGATCCCCTCCGTTTACCGTCTTTGCCGATCTGGCACAGCCCTTGCTAGCTTGTATGTACAAGTAAAGACCGCGCGGCAATGATGACTATTTATTCTGGCTGGCTCACAAAAAGCTTATGCCGACAATGATCTGCCGCAAGCTAACTTGTATATACATGAAATGTCATTTGCGCTGTATCAGCCAACAGAGACAGCCAGATTTGTTAACCACCAGGAGAAGACGTATGACACACCGTGCCCCGTTTCGCCGTTTTTGCCTTACCACGCTGTTTGCCAGCCTGATGCTGGCCGGCGTGGCTGCCGAGGCTAAAGAGTGGAAATCCATCACCATCGCCACTGAAGGCAGCTATGAGCCGTGGAACCTGACGCTGCCGGGCGGCAAGCTGGGCGGCTTCGAACCTGAACTGATGGAAGATCTGTGCAAGCGCATGAGCATTCAGTGCAAGCTGGTGGTGCAGAACTGGGACGGGATGATTGCCGGACTGAACGCCGGGAAATATGACGTCATCATGGATGCGATTGTGATTACGCCGGACCGGAAAAAAGTGGTCAACTTCACCACGCCGTACGCGTCAACGCCGGCGACCTTCATCACCAGCAAAGATAACCCGCTGCTGCCGGCCGATAAGAACATCATCAAACTGCACGACGACGAGGCGGCCATCAATGCGGCCATCGCCCCGCTGAAGGCGGCGCTCAAGGGCAAAACCATCGGCATTGCCTCCGGCACCGTGTATACGCCGTTTATCGATAAATACTTCAAAGACGTTGCCGACGTGCGCGAATACACCGCTTCGGCGGATGCGATTCTCGATCTGCAGGCGGGCCGCATTGATGCGGTGTTTGATGACGTGACCTTCGCGCAGTCGATGCTGGCGCGTAAAGAGAACAGCAACCTGACGTTCAGCGGCCCGCAGCTGGGCGGTCCGATCTGGGGGGAAGGCGAAGCGATGGGCGTGCGCATGGCTGATAACGACCTGAAGGCCAAACTCGATGCCGCCATTCACGCTGCGCTGGCGGACGGCACGGTGAAAAAGCTGAGCGAGAAGTGGTTTAAAACTGACGTAACGCCGTAAGTGAGGTGAAAGATGATGAGCCTGCTGAGTTTTGGTGCAGATGGCTGGGGTCGCCTGATTCTGAGCGCCGCCGGTACCACGCTGCTGCTGTCGCTGGCGGCGCTGATGATTGGCGCCGTGGTCGGTTCCGGCGTGGCGGCGGCGAAACTCTCGCACCAGCGCTGGCTGCGCTGGCTGGGTGAAAGCTATTCGGTGGTGTTTCGCGGCATCCCGGAACTGCTGGTGATCTACCTGTTCTACTTCGGTGGATCGGGGTTGATCACGCTGGTCGGCCAGCTGTTTGGTGCTGACGGCTTTATTGAAGCGCCGCCGTTCCTGATTGGCGCGCTGGCTATCGGGCTCATCTCAGGATCCTATCAGGGTGAAGTGTATCGCGCTGCGCGCCTGGCGCTGGCCAAGGGCGAAGTCGAAGCGGCGGTAGCCATCGGGATGCCGCGCTGGCGTATCGCCCAGCGCATCCTCGTCCCGCAGATTGTGCGCTACGCGCTGCCGGGGATGTCCAACGTCTGGCAGATGAGCCTGAAAGATTCAGCGCTGGTGTCAGTGACCGGCATCGTCGAGCTGATGCGCGCCAGCCAGGTGGCGGCCGGGTCAACGCGCGATTACTTCACCTTTTACCTGATTGGCGGTGGCTGCTATCTGCTGCTGACACTGCTGTCGAACCATGCGTTTCGCCGCGCGGAATCGCGCCTCGGCCGCGCATGGCAAAGTCGCACTGCGGCACAGCACTAAGGAGCAGCAGCATGATCGACTTCGCTTTTCTTGCCGACACTTTTCTTAAGCTGAGCGCGGCGCTGCCGGTGACGCTCGGGCTGTTTATCAGCGCCTTTGTCTGCGGCGGGCTGCTGGCGCTGGGCATTCTGGCGCTGCGCATGAGCCACTGGCGGCTGCTGAGCGGTTTTGCCCGCGGCTATATTCTGGTGTTTCGCGGCTCGCCGCTGCTGATTCAGCTGTTTCTCATCTACTACGGGCTCGGCCAGTTTGGCGTGATTCGCCACAGCTTCGTCTGGCCGTTTCTGCGCGAGCCGTTTATCTGCGCGGTGCTGGCGCTGTCGCTGTGTACCGCCGCTTACACCGCTGAGATCCTGCGCGGTGCGCTGCTGGCGGTGCCGGCAGGTCAGGTCGAAGCCGGTCTGGCCTGCGGCATGTCACGCTGGCTGCTGCTGCGCCGCATCATCGCGCCGATCATGCTGCGCTATGCGCTGCCGGCGTACTCCACCGAGGCGATTCTGCTGGTGAAATCCACCGCGCTCGCCAGCCTGGTCACGGTATGGGATGTCACTGGCGTAGCGCAGCAGATCATCCAGCGTACCTATCGCACCATGGAGGTGTTTGTCTGCGCTGCGGCGATCTACCTGATTCTCAACTTTATTATCGTCCAGCTGTACGCGCTGCTAGAGCGCCGTCTGACCCCGGTGCACCGCGCTGAAAAAAAGCCGCTGCCCGCCGTTAAACCGCTTGCCGGAGAGTAATATGCATTCCACTTCACCAGTCACCTTGTCCGCCACTGATATCCATAAATCCTTTGGCGCTATGGAGGTGCTCAAAGGCATCTCGCTGCAGGCGCATCAGGGCGATGTTATTTCAATTCTTGGTGCCAGCGGCTCGGGCAAAAGTACCTTGCTGCGCTGCATCAATCTGCTGGAAACGCCGGATGCCGGCGTGGTGAGCGTCGGCGGCGAAACCATTGAAATGAAGCGCCACGCGCGCGGCCATCAGCTGGCGGCGAATCCTAAGCAGATCGAACGCCTGCGTTCGCGGCTGGGCATGGTATTTCAGAGCTTCAATCTGTGGTCGCACATGACGGTGCTGCAGAACGTGATTGAAGGTCCGCACTATGTGCTGAAGCGCGACAAAAAGAGTTGTATCGCCCAGGCAGAGCAGTTGCTGGATCGCGTCGGGCTGCTTAACCGCAAGGATTTTTATCCGGCGCAGCTCTCCGGCGGCCAGCAGCAGCGCGTGGCGATTGCCCGCGCGCTGGCGATGGATCCGGAAGTGATGCTGTTTGATGAGCCAACCTCGGCGCTCGACCCGGAACTGGTCGGCGAGGTGCTGAAGGTGATGCGCAGCCTGGCGGAAGAGGGGCGCACCATGCTGGTGGTGACGCACGAGATGGGCTTCGCGCGCAACGTCTCTAATCGCGTGGTGTTTATGCATCAGGGCAACATCGATTGCGAGGGCACGCCGGAAGCGATGTTTGGCGCCAGCGGTTCATCGCGCTTTAAGCAGTTTATCTCCAGCCATCAGAGCCATCACGCGGAGCAGCCAGTATGACCGTCGTCTGGGGCGATGCGCCGCTGACCTGGCAGGCGCTGGTACAGGTAGCGCGACATAACGCCGAACTGACGCTGAGCGCCGCCGCCTGGCAGCGCATTGCGCGCGGTCGCGAGATCGTCGAACAGATCGTTGCCAGCGGCCAGATTGCCTATGGCATCAACACCGGGCTGGGGGCGCTGTGTAACATCACGCTGCCGGAAGACCAACTCAGCCAGCTGTCACGCAATACGTTGCTGAGCCACGCCTGCGGCGTCGGTCCGCTGCTGACGCGCGAGCAGACGCGCGCCATTCTGTGTGCGGCCATCGCCAACTACAGCCACGGCAAATCCGGCGTTTCGGTGGCGCTGGTGCAGCATCTGCTGGCGCTGCTCAATCAGCAGATCACGCCGCAGGTGCCATCGCAGGGTTCAGTCGGTTATCTCACCCACATGGCGCATATCGGGCTGGCGCTGATTGGCGTGGGCGACGTTGAGTACCAGCAACAGGTGATGCCGGCGGAGCAGGCGCTGCGGCTGGCTGGCTTGCAGCCGTATCGCCCCGGCGCCAAAGAGGGCCTGAGCCTGGTCAACGGTACGCCGTGCATGACCGGGCTGAGCTGTCTGGCGCTGGACGATGCGGCGCGGCTGCTGGATTGCGCGGATGTCACCGGCGCGATGAGCTTCGAAGCGCTGCGCGGTCAGCTGGCGGCGTTTGATGCCGAGGTGATTGCGCTGAAAGCCAGCCCTGGCATGCAGCACAGCGGCCAGCGTCTGCGTGCGCTGCTGAGCGACAGCCCGCTGCTGGCGGCGAGCTGCGGCATACGCACCCAGGATGCGCTCAGCCTGCGTTCGATGCCGCAGGTGCACGGCGCCAGCCGCGATCAGTTCGCCCACGCGGCGCGTCAGCTTGAGATCGAGCTGAATGCCTGCACCGATAATCCGCTGGTGCTGGGCACGCCGGACGACTGGCGCGTGGTGTCGCAGGCCAATCCGCACGGCGAATCGGTTGCCATGGCGGCCGATCTGCTGGCGATTGCCATGGCGGAGATTGGTAGCATTGCCGAGCGCCGGCTGGATCGGCTGGTCAATCCTCTGGTCAGCGGGCTGCCGCCGTTTCTGGTGGCGCAGCCGGGCGTCAACTCCGGCATGATGATCGCACAATACGTGGCGGCTTCCCTGTGCGCGGAGAATCGTCAGCTGGCGCAGCCGGCGGTGCTGGACAATTACGTTACCTCGGGACTGCAGGAGGATCACCTCAGCCTCGGTACCGGCGCGGCGCTCAAGCTGATCAGACTGCTGAATAATCTCTGGCAGGTGCTGGCGATTGAGTACTTGCTGGCGGCGCAGGCGCTGGATTTTCACGGTGAGGCGCAGCTGGCCAGCGGCACGGGCCGGGCGCTACGCGCGCTGCGTGCTGAGGTTGCTACCTGGCAGGAGGATCGCTGGCTGGCACCAGAGATAGCCCGGGCGGTGAAGGTATTACAGACGCTGGCCTGCTAGCGGCGCGAGGTGACGCGCCGCCAGTGTCCTGATTTAACCGCGGCGCGCGTCCGGGCGCACCAGATCAAAACGCTGATCTTCGCTGATCGCGTAGTAGGCGGAAGGACCGCCGGCGCGCAGAATCGGCTGCGCTTTGGCGGTCTGATAGATGCCGTTCTCCAGCAGCGCTTCATCGATATGAATCGCCACCGCTTCGCCCAGTACCAGCCAGCTCTCCAGCTCGCCTCCCTGTGCATCCTGCAGGCGAATCAGCTGCGTCAGGCGACACTCAAAGTTGACCGGGCTCTCCGCTACCATGCTGACGTTAACGTGGGAAGCGGCCAGCGGCGTCAGGCCGGCGAGGGCAAACTCGTCGTGATCGGGCGGCACCGAGGCGGAGCTCTCATTCATGGCTTCTGCCAGCGGACGCGTCGCCAGGTTCCAGACGAACTCGCCGGTTTCACTGATATTCTGCACGCTGTCTTTCCAGCCGCTGCTGGCAAAACCAATGATTGGCGGATGGTAGTTAAAACAGTTAAAGAAACTATAGGGCGCCAGATTTCGCTGGCCGCTGGCGCTTTGCGAGCTGACCCAGCCAATCGGGCGCGGGCCGACGATGGCGTTGAGCGGATCGTGAGGCAGACCGTGTCCACTGCGTGGCTGATAAGTGTAACGTTGACGCATTTGCGCTCCTGATTCGTCCTGGATACTGCGTGTTCCGGCGGCGCTGGCGGCTGGACGCAGTATTGCGGATGCAGTTTTAGGGAGAGTAGATTTAAATTCGTTGCACTAAATTTTCCTGGCGGATTGTGCGCTGCCGTCATCCAGCGTATCTTACGCGCGCATTAATGTCCGGAGAATCTATGAACAAGCCTGCCGCTACCGCGCTCTTTCATCCGCGTAACCGCCATCAGGGCCGTTATGATTTTGCTGCCCTGACTGCCGCGCATCCGCCGCTGGCAGACAAAGTGCGCCCCAACGGTTACGGTGAGTTGTCGGTTGATTTCGCCGATCCGCACGCGGTACTGCTGCTGAATCAGGCGCTGCTGAAACTGTTTTATAACCTGAACTGGCAGCTGCCGGAAGGCTATCTGACGCCGCCGGTACCAGGCCGCGCTGACTATATCCATGCGCTGGCGGATCTGCTGGCCAGCGATAACGGTGGCGTGCTGCCGCGCGATCTCGACGTGATGGATATTGGCTGCGGCGCCAACTGCATCTACCCGCTGATCGGTCACGCGGAGTATGGCTGGCGCTTTACCGGCACCGACATCAGCGCGGACGCCGTTAACGCCGCCAGTCAGATTGTGGCCAGCAATCCCGGCCTGCAGCGCGCCATTCGCCTGCGCCGTCAGAAGCAGGAGAGCGCGATTTTTGCTGGCGTGGTGCACAAGAACGAACGCTATCACGCGGTACTGTGTAATCCGCCGTTCCACGCCTCGGCGGCCGATGCGGCGGCCGGCAGTCAGCGTAAAGTGCGCAATCTCGGCCTGAGCAGGCAGGCGCCGCTTAATTTCGGCGGTCAGCATAACGAGCTGTGGTGCGACGGCGGTGAGCGTGCGTTTATCGGCCGGATGATCGATGAAAGCGTCGCATTAGGCGATCGCATCGTCTGGTTTACCTCGCTGGTGTCGCGCAAAGAGCATCTGCCTGAACTGCGCGACCGGCTGAAGGCGCACGACGCTTATCAGGTACGCATCGTCGACATGGCGCAGGGCCAGAAGCAGAGCCGCTTTATCGCCTGGACATTTTTACCGCCCGCCACGCGCGCGCAGCGGCTGGCACGCTAAGCGCTGCTCAGGTAAAAAAAAAGCCGCTACGGGGATCCGCAGCGGCTTTGTTGTTTTTACGCCGTATTAAGAGACGTGCTGCAGGAACTCACGCAGACGGTCGCTCGGCGGATTAGTGATCAGATCGTCCGGATTGCCATCTTCCGCGATGGTACCTTTGTCGATAAAGATCAGGCGCGACGCCACTTTCTGTGCGAAGCCCACTTCATGGGTCACGATCACCATGGTCATGCCTTCTTCCGCCAGATCCTGCATCACTTTCAGCACTTCGTGACGCAGCTCGGGATCGAGTGCCGAGGTTGGCTCATCGAACAGCATCATCTTCGGCTTCACCGCCAGCGCACGGGCAATCGCCACGCGCTGCTGCTGGCCGCCGGACAGCTCAGAAGGGAAGTGGTGCGCACGCTCGGCGAGGCCGACCTTGCCCAGCAGCTCACGCGCCAGTTTGTGTGCGGCGTCTTTCTTCGCCCCGCGCACGCGGATCGGTCCAAAGGCTACGTTGTCCAGCGCGCTCATCTGCGGGAACAGATGGAACTGCTGGAACACCATACCGGCTTCCTGACGGATCAGGCGTTCATCCACTTTCGGATCGTTAACTTTCATGCCATCGACAATCAGTTCGCCGCTGCTGATCTCTTCCAGCTTGTTGATGCAGCGTAGCAGGGTAGATTTACCGGAGCCGGACGGCCCGATGATTACCACCACTTCACCCTGATTAATTTTCAGGTTGATGTCGTGCAGTACCTGAGTCTGGCCGAAGTTTTTCGAGACGTTTTTAAATTCAATCACAGAATTTTCACCCTTTTCTCAATACGGCGCAGCACAAAGCTCAACACCAGCGTAATAACCAGGTAAATGATGGCAACGGCACTCCAGATCTCCAGCGCGCGGAAGTTACCGGCGATGATCTCCTGGCCCTGACGGGTCAGTTCCGCCACGCCAATCACGATGAACAGCGAGGTGTCTTTGATGCTGACGATCCACTGGTTACCCAGCGGCGGCAGCATGCGGCGCAGCGCCAGCGGCATGATCACGTAGCGCAGCGTTTCGCGGCGCGACAGGCCAAGCGCCAGACCGGCTTCACGGAAGCCTTTGTTGATCGACAGCACCGCACCGCGGGTGATCTCCGCAATGTAGGCACCGGAGTTGATCATGATGGTCACGACGGCGGCGGTGAACGGGTCGATGCGCAGGTCCGGGAAGGCCATCGGCAGGGCGAAGTAGATGAACATCACCTGCACCACGATCGGCGTGCCGCGAATCAGTTCAATGAACACTAACGCGATGTTGTTGGTGATCCAGCCGCCGTAGGCGCGGGCGAAACCGGCCACCAGGCCGATAACCAGGCCGCCAATCAGGCCGAGAATCGAGATAAGCAGGGTCATTTTGGCGCCTTCGATCAGGATCGGTAAGGCGGGCCAGATGACGCTCCAGTCAAACTCCATGGTGTGACTCCAGAATCTGTTGCAGTGGAAATGTAAAAAGCAGGGAGAACAAAGCTCCCTGCTGATAAAAAGGCGTCAGGCCTGAATTATTTAGGTTCGCTGCCGAACCATTTTTTATAGATAGTGTTGTAGGTACCGTTGTCGTGCAGGGTTTTCAGCGCGCCATTCACTTTCTCACGCAGGTCGTCGCTGCCTTTCGGGAAAGCGATGCCATACTGCTGCGCTTCGATGGAGTCACCGACGGCTTTGAAACGGCCTTTGCCAGCGGTGTGGATGAAGTACAGGATGTTTGGCGTGTCGTGCAGCACGGCGTCAGCACGGTTAGTGCCTAACTCCATGTACGCGTTATCGATGTTCGGGAACTGGCGCAGGTCTTTAGTTTTGATGTGCGCTTTGGCGTAATCTACCGAACCGGTGCCGCTTTTCACTGCCACCACTTTACCGTTCAGATCGTCGATGCCTTTGATGTCGTTTTCGTTGTTACGCACCATCACCAGCAGGCCGCTTTTGTAGTAGCCGTCAGAGAATTCGATAGCTTTTTTACGCTCTTCGGTAATGGTGATGCCGGCCAGCGCCAGGTCAACGTTTTTGGTTTGCAGCGCCGGAATGATGCCGCTGAAATCCATCGGCTTCAGGGTGTAATCCAGCTTCAGCTGTTTAGCGATAGCGTCCCACAGGTCGATATCAAAGCCGACGTACTTGTCGCCCTGTTTAAATTCAAACGGAACGAAGGCGGTGTCGGTAGCGACCACCAGTTTTTTGTCTGCTGCAGTGGAGGAAAGCGAGAAGGCCAGCGCCAGCGCGGCCACGGAGACTTTAATCAACGACTTCATCATTTTTTTCCTTATTACCCGTCAGGCCTGGTGGCCTGATGTACGGCTCATCATATGAAAAAATTATGCCAACTTTTCTCAAACGCGGAAATCAACAGATTGCCGGGGCAGGCTGACACGATTCTGCACGCCGGGAAAAGTTTGCACCAGAATGAATCACCAAAATGGTGCATTGTGCTGTGGTGGTGCAGGCACAGTGTGCATCAGAGTGATAATAAGGGAAAGAAAGGATTAAGGAATTGTTAACGGCGTCAAAAAAGCCGGGCGGGTAGCAGGCATAAAAAAGGCGGGATAACCCGCCTGTTTGAGCATTACTCGATATTTGATTCGATAAACCACAGGAACTTATCAAGGTCACGTGATGCGGCAGTAAAGATATCGGCCGTATCTTCGTCTTTCACTTCACTGATGGCTTTACGCGTATCGTTAGCGACGACGGCGTAACGATCGGCCAGCGCTTTCAGGTGATCCTGTACGCTGTGAATATTCAGCGGATAGCTTTTCAGCGGAGACTTGTCGTTAACCACCTGCGTGGTGCCCAGCGCAACGCCGCCCAGCTGTACCACACGTTCTGCAATGGTGTCCTGGTGATCGGTAATCGCGGTACGGAAGCCATCCAGCATTTCATGTACGCCAATGAAATTCGCGCCACGCATGTTCCAGTGCGCCTGCTTGGTGATCAGCGACAGGTCAATAAATTCCACGACCAGACGGTTGAGCACCTCGATGGTAGCTTTCTTCTCGCTATCAGCCACGTCATTGCGGGTATAAATCAGATCGGAAGATTTTGTTTTAACCAGTTTTGCGGTACTCATCATTAATGTCCTCTTATTGATGGTTGTCCTAATCAAGCACGGGAATAAGTATAGCAGCAGTTTTTCACTCTGCAGGATTGATTAAATCAATGACAGGAATAGCTAAAGCTTAATGTTAAGCCGTGAAAATAACGGCTTTATTAAAACACATTAAAATCAATATGTTACTTCATGTGTTAATTATTTTTCTATCATGTTGCAAAATAATAACAGCTTACCGTGCGGCTATTTAAGAAATGATAATGAGAATGTGTCTATATACAGCCGGTTAAATAACCGGCTGACCTGTACGGCTTATTGCGGCGTGTTGATATCCACTTCATTTATATGTGCCGCTTTCTGTTTCATGGTGAGCGTCGAGCCGGCAGACGCCGCGATAATCGCCAGCAGCGCCAGCCATTGCTGCAGCGTCAGCAGCTCGCCGAGGAACAACATGCCGGAGAGCGCCGCCATCGCCGGTTCCAGACTCATCAGCGTACCGAAAATGCGCGCCGGCAGACGCGTCAGCGCCATCATTTCCAGCGAGTAAGGAATGGCGCTGGAGAGCAGGGCGATGAGCAACGCCAGCGGCAGAATTTCCCACTGCCAGATACCGGGCGCGGCAAAGGTCAGACCGAGCGGCACAAAAATCACTGAGGCGATCAGCGAGCCCATTGCCACCGTGGCCGGGCCGTGTTCGGCGCCTGCCCGCTGGCCCGCCAGAATATAGACCGCCCAGCAGGCACCGGCACCCACGGCCAGCAGCGCGCCGGTGGGATCGATATGGCTCAGGCCATGACCAATCGGCAGCAGGAACCACAGGCCGGTTACTGCCAGCAGCACCCAGAGAAAATCCAGCGGACGGCGTGCGCCGGCCAGCGCCAGCGTCAGCGGGCCGAGAAACTCCAGCCCCACCGCTACGCCCAGCGGCACGGTGCGGATCGAGAGATAGAACAGGTAATTCATGCAGCCCAGCGCCAGTCCATACATCAGCAGCGGTTTGCGCTGCTTTGCACTGAAGCGCAGGCGCCAGGGTTTGAAAATCGCGCACAGGATGAGCGTGCCCAGTCCCAGACGCAGCGCGGTAATGCCAGGCGCACCTACGGTGGGAAATAGCGATTTCGCCAGCGATGCGCCGCCCTGCAGCGACAGCATGGCGATCAATAATACGGCAACCGGCAGCACTACCGGCGCCAGTTTGGGGTGGGAAAGAGGTGCAGACATCCTGTGATCAATTCCTGTGATGATGAATAACCAGGCAACGGGCAGCCAGTGTAAAGCAATCGGCGGGAAATAAGGAGGCGGCTGAGGCAATGATGCGGGGTTTCTGTCGCCGCTTTTTTATCGGGCGCGGCCGCCTCGCATCATCTGGCGTCAGTGACGCCTCATTCACACCTCTTTTCGGGCGAAATTTCGGCGAATAAAGCGCGACGGTGGAAAAAATGCACCAGCGACTGGCTGAAAAAACGCCATATTCAGGGCCATTTCCGTAAAGAAATGTCAGGTTAGTTTAGGAATTTACTTAAACCGATAATTTTCTGTGCGCAGGATTATTGCAGAAAGATGATGCTTTTTATAAGAAAAATGAATGACATACGAAAGTTCATTAACTTTCTGTTACACCAAACAATCTGTTAGACAACAAAATGCGGGCAGAGTTTCTTGCTAAGTTTTGTTATATTTTTAGCGTTGTCAGGAGAGAAGTATATTCACATTTGAGGTGGTTATGAAAAAAATTGCATGTCTTTCAGCACTGGCTTGTGTACTGGCAGTTTCCGCTGGTTCCGCCATGGCACAGAGCACCGTTTCTGCCGGCTACGCGCAGAGCGACTATCAGGGCGTTGCTAACAAAGCTAACGGCTTCAACCTGAAATACCGCTACGAAGACGGTTCTAACCCACTGGGTTGGATCGGTTCTTTCACCTACACCGAAAAAGATCGCACTGAAGATGGCGTGTACAACAAAGGTCAGTACTACGGCATCACCGGTGGTCCGGCTTACCGTCTGAACGACTGGGCCAGCATCTACGGCGTAGTAGGTATCGGCTACGGCAAATACCAGCAGAACCAGACTGCCGGTCAGTCTAAAACCGACAGCAGCGACGTAGGCTTCTCTTACGGCGCAGGTATGCAGTTCAACCCAATCCAGAACGTTGCTCTGGACGTGGGCTACGAGCAGAGCCGCATCCGTAACGTCGACGTGGGCACCTGGATTGCTGGCGTAGGTTACAGCTTCTAAGTTTTGCTTAGACCAGAGTTGCACAGAAACGGCCCTTTGCGGGCCGTTTTTTTATGCCTGAAAACACTGCCGTGAAGGGCGTTTTTCGCAGGAAAAATAAAACCCGCTGCAGGCAGCGGGTCAGTCTGGAAAGCCCTGAGGAAACTCAGCCGCGCCAGATTAGATTCGGGCAGGGCTGCGCGGCGATTTTTTTGCCGGTCAGTTTCTCAAGCAGCATCAGGCGCAGGGCAAAAGGCGAGCGGCTAAACAGACACAACAGCGACTTGAGCTCAAAAGCCGGTTTGCTTTGTACGGTCTGGAAGCATTTGCCGCAGTCGAGGCAGCTTTTCATCGTGCTCATCTTTACCTCCTGGAAAACGGGTAACTCAACAGTAAGCACAGCCCTGCAATAAACAGCAGGAAAAGGAGCAGCAACAGCCAGGGTTCGTTCATCGTTGCCTCCTTTGTAGGCTATTCGCTTACAACATGTACAAAGATAGCACTGGCTATACTCTTTAGCCAACACTATTCAGGAAAAATTTGTGCTTATTTGTGCCTGGTTTACAATGAGCGCAGCCAGCCTGCACCGCAGGTAAAGTGCGGCAGATAATAAAGAGGAAGCTGAATGAGTCGTCGTGCGAAAAGCGCCACCCACATGCCCCAGGGGCCGCTGAAAGATATTGAGGAGCATGTCGAAGGATTTCGCCAGGTACGCGAAGCGCATCGCCGTGAGCTGATTGATGATTACGTTGAGTTAATCTCTGATTTAATTCGTGAATTTGGCGAGGCGCGCCAGGTCGACATGGCGGCACGCCTGGGCGTTTCGCAGCCGACCGTGGCCAAAATGCTGAAGCGTCTCAGTACCACCGGTCTGGTTGAGCAGGTGCCGTATCGCGGCGTGTTCCTCACCCCGGAAGGCGAGAAGCTGGCTGAAGCCAGTCGCGTGCGCCATCACATCGTTGAAACCTTTCTGCTGGCGCTAGGCGTCAGCCCGGAAACCGCCCGCCGGGATTCCGAAGGGCTCGAGCATCACGTCAGTGATGAAACCCTCGCCGTGTTCCAGAAATTTTACGAGAATCGCTAACCTACAAGGCCTTCTGCCATCATGCCCATCGTGCTTCGTTCCTTAATGCGTGACCGCGTTTTGCATTTACTGTTGCTGTTGGGCGTGATTCTGTTGCCGCTGGCGGATTACCGCTGGCCGCAGCTGCCCGCCGCCGTTGACTGGCATACCATCATGACGCTCACCGGTTTGCTGATGCTGACGAAAGGGCTGGAAAACAGCGGCTATTTTGATGTGCTCGGCGCGCGGCTGGCGCAGGGCTTCCAGCACGAACGCACGCTGGCGCTATTTATGGTGTGCGCTGCGGCGCTGCTCTCGACCTTCCTGACCAATGATGTGGCGCTGTTTATCCTGGTGCCGCTCACGCTGACGCTGCGCAAGTTCTCGCGCCTGCCCATCTCCCGGCTGATCATCTTTGAAGCGCTGGCGGTCAACGCCGGCTCGTTGCTGACGCCGGTCGGCAACCCGCAAAATATCCTGCTGTGGAGCCACGGCACGCTCAGCGTGGCCGGTTTTATCGGTCAGATGGCGCCGCTGGCGGCGATGCTGATGCTGACGCTGGTGGTGCTGACGTGGTTTAGCTTCCCGGCGCGCAGCATTGAGAAGCATGATGCACCGGGCAACCAGCAGTGGCAGAAACCGCTGTTTATCGTCAGCGTCCTGCTGTACGTGGTGTTTATCGTCGCGCTGGAGCTGAAACTCACCGGCTGGGCGCTGCTGCTGGTGGCAGGCTGTTTTCTGCTGATGGCGCGACAGGTGCTGGCGACCATCGACTGGAGCCTGCTGCTGGTGTTCGTGGCGATGTTCATTGATGTCTTTTTACTGATGCACCTGCCAGTTCTGCAGCCGCATTTTGCCGCCATCGGTCAGCTGGGCGAGGGCGGTATCTATTTGCTGGCGATTGGCCTGTCGCAGGTGATCAGCAACGTGCCGGCCACTATTCTGCTGTTACAAAAAGTCCCGCCTTCCGAAGTGCTGGCCTGGGCGGTGAATATCGGCGGCTTTGGCCTGCTGCCGGGATCGCTGGCCAACCTGATTGCGCTGCGCATGGCACAGGACGCCAAAGTTTGGTGGCGTTTCCATCTGTTTTCCCTGCCGATGCTGGCCTGGTCGATGCTGTGCGGCTGGCTGTTGTTACAGCTGCTGCGCTAACCCTGACCAACCTGTCCGCCTTTGCAAGACGCGCTGATTTATCAGCGCGTTAAGTGATGTGGCAGAAAATGCGTCGGATGTTAGCTTATGTAAAGTTACACTGGCATTTGTCAATTTCCCATCTAAGGTTAAGTTGACCGTTTCGCCCGGGGATCGGGATTACCAGCCAGTGATGACAAATTATGAGTGAAAACCACAATCCGCCATCCGCCGATGAGCAAAAAGACAACAACACGTCAGATTCCAGTCAGGATAACGAGCAATCACCCCGTAAACGCCCCGGCAAAAAGCCGCTGATCATTCTGGCGATTGTGGTGGTGATTATGCTGCTGGTGGGATTCTGGTTCTGGTTTAGCACGCGCAACATTGAAACCACCGACGATGCGTTCACCGAAGGCGATGCCGTGACCATCGCGCCCAAAGCGTCGGGCTACGTGGTGCAGCTGCTGGTAAAAGATAACCAGCGGGTGAAGAAGGGCGATCTGCTGGTGCTGATCGATCCGCGTGACAACGCCGCACAGCGCGATCAGGCCAAAGCACAGCTCGGTCTGGCGCAGGCGCAGCTGCATCAGGCGCAGGCGCAGCTGGCGCTGGCACGGGTGCAATATCCGGCGCAGCGCGATCAGGCGCTGGCCGACCAGGCGCGGGCGCAGGCCAATTTACTCAATGCGCAGGCGGATTACCGTCGTCAGCGCGGGGTTGACCCGCGCGCGACCTCGCAGCGCAATATCGATACCGCCGCTGCGCAGTTACGCTCGGCTGAAGCGCAGCTGCAAAGCGCCAAAGCGCAGGTCGAAGTGGCCTCGCAGGTGCAGTTGCAGATTCGCCAGCAGGAAACCAATGTCGAAGCGCGGCAGCAGCAGGTCGAGCAAGCCCGGGCTCAGCTCAACACTGCCGAGCTTAACCTCTCTTACACCGAAGTCCGCGCGCCTTATGACGGTTTCGTCACCAAACGCAACGTGCAGCCCGGTACGCTGGTACAGGCCGGCAGCGCGCTGTTTTCGCTGGTATCGCCGGATATCTGGATCACCGCCAACTTCAAAGAGTCGCAGCTGGCACGCATGAATCCGGGCGATAAAGTGGAGATTGGCGTTGATGCCTGGCCGGACATGAAGCTGGAAGGGCACGTCGACAGCGTGCAGATGGGCTCCGGCTCGCGCTTTTCTACCTTCCCGGCCGAGAACGCCACCGGTAACTACGTGAAGATTGTGCAACGCGTGCCGGTGAAAATTGTGATTGATAAAGGACTCGACCCGAATCATCCGCTGCCGCTTGGCCTGTCGGTTGAACCGAAGGTGACGGTGGAATGAGTGCGAGCGAAAGCTGGCGTCCGGCCAGCAATCCCTGGCTGGTTGCCATCACGGTAACGCTGGCGGTGTTCATGGAAATTCTGGACACCACCATCGTTAACGTCGCGCTGCCGCACATCGCCGGGTCGCTGTCATCCAGCTACGATGAATCCACCTGGGTACTGACCTCCTATCTGGTTGCCAACGGCATTGTGTTGCCGATATCGGCCTTTTTCAGCCGCCTGTTTGGGCGCAAGCAGTTCTTCCTGATCTGCATCGTGATGTTTACTATCTGCTCCTTCCTGTGCGGCATTGCCACCGAGCTGTGGCAAATCATTCTGTTCCGCGTGCTGCAGGGCTTCTTCGGCGGCGGGCTGCAACCGGTGCAGCAGTCGGTGCTGCTGGATTACTTCAAGCCGGAAGATCGCGGCAAGGCTTTTGGCCTGTCATCGATTGCCATTATCGTCGCGCCGGTCATTGGCCCGACGCTCGGTGGCTGGATCACTGATAACTACAGCTGGCGCTGGGTGTTCTTTATCAATATTCCGGTGGGGATCCTCACGGTGCTGGCGATCTATCAGCTGCTGGAAGATCCGCCGTGGGAGCGCAAGTGGGAGAAGGGCCGGCTGAAAATCGACTATATCGGCATCAGCCTGATTACCCTGGGTCTCGGCTGTTTGCAGGTGTTTCTCGATCGCGGTGAAGACGAAGACTGGTTCGCTTCACACTTCATTCGCCTGTTTGCCATGCTGGCGGCCGTCGGCATCGTCGGTGCGGTTTACTGGCTGCTGTATGCACGCAAGCCGGTGGTGGATATCACGGTGATGAAGGATCGTAACTTCTGGGTGGCCGGTCTGCTGATGGCGGGCATGGCGATGATTCTTTATGGCAGCTCGGTGGTGT
The DNA here is from genome assembly GCF_043529865.1 of Pantoea sp. SGAir0418. Lineage (NCBI taxonomy): Bacteria > Pseudomonadati > Pseudomonadota > Gammaproteobacteria > Enterobacterales > Erwiniaceae > Pantoea > Pantoea sp. SGAir0418. The sequence goes on along the minus strand of NZ_CP027911.1, from coordinate 2,672,466 downwards.
TACCGCAGCTGGCGCAGCAGGATCTCGGTTATACCGCCACCTGGTCCGGGCTGGTGCTGTCGCCCGGCGCGGTCCTGATCGTGCTTACCATCCCGCTGGTGCTGAAGCTGATGCCGATTGTGCAGACGCGCTACATCATCGCCTTTGGCTTTACCTGTCTGGCGCTGGCCTTCTTCTATTCCAGCACCCTGACGCCCAACGTGGATTTCACCACGCTGGTGCTGATGCGCAGCGCGCAGTCGATTGGCCTCGGCTTCCTGTTTGTGCCGCTCACCACCATTGCCTTTATCACCGTCCCGCAGCGCCTGAATGCGGATGCTTCCGCGCTGTTCACCATGTTCCGTAACGTGGCCGGTTCGATCGGCATTTCGCTGGCCACTGCTGGCATCACCGAACGTGAACAGGTGCGATCGGCCCACATGGTGCACAACATGTCGCCGCTCAATGAGCAGTTCAACCTCACGCTGCAGCACTGGGCGCAGGCGATTCGTGACTTTACCAGTGCGGTGGGCGATCCGCTGACGCTGGCCAGCGGTCAGCTCTATCAGGAGATGATTGCCCAGGCGCGTATTCTGGCTTACATCGACGTGTTCATGGGCCTGAGCATTGTCGCCGTGCTATTGATTCCTTTTTGTTGGTTGCTTTCGCCGATCAAGAGCGAAGGCAGTGCAGGAGCACATTAACATGATCACCTCTTCGCGCGTTACGCCGTCGCTGACGCTGCTGGCGCTGTCCATGCTGCTGGCGGGTTGTGCCGTCGGGCCCGATTATCAGCCGCCGCAGGCGCACACGCCCGGTAGCTACCGTGATTTGCCCTCTCAGGAAGCCTCAAAACCGCTGGCGTCCGCGACCAATCCCTCGTGGTGGAAAAGCTTTAACGACCCGCAGCTCGATAGCCTGATTGAGCGCGCCATCGCCGGCAACCTGACGCTGCAACAGTCGGTGCTGCGCATCGCCGGTGCGCGCGAACAGCTGGCGCAGGCACGTGGCGGGCTGTTCCCGTCGCTTAACGGTTCCGCCAAAGTGACGCGTCAGCAGCTCGGCCTGAAAGGCATGCTGAAATCCAACGGGGTGTACGATCAGGTGGATGATGACGTGGCGGATCAGCTCAACGGTCTGACCCATTCGGTCACGCTGTATCAGGGCAGCTTTGACGCCAGCTGGGAACTGGATTTATGGGGCAAAGTACGACGCCAGATGGAGATGGCGGACGCGCAGCAGCAGGCGGCGATTGAGCAGCGTAACGATGCGCTGGTGTCGCTGGAAGCCGAGGTCGCGCGCGCGTATCTGCAGCTGCGCGGCGCGCAGGCGGTGCTGGCAACGCTGCAACAGCAGATTAACGTGGCGCAGCAAACCTGGGAGCTGACGCAGAGCCAGCAGCGTAACGGTCTGGCGCCACTCACCGACGTTGAGAATGCCCGTGCGCAGCTGGCCTCCCTCAACGCGCAGCTGCCACAGTATCAGGCCCAGGAACGTCAGGCGATGAACGGGCTGGCAGTGCTGCTGGGCAAAACGCCGGGCGCGCTGGATAACGAACTGATGAGCAGCAAAGCGCTGCCGGCGTTGCCGAAGCTGGTGGCGGTGGGCATTCCATCGACGCTGGCGCGCCGTCGCCCGGATATCCGCCAGGCCGAAGCGAATCTGCATGCGCAGACCGCCAATATCGGCGTATCGGTCGCGAACCTGTTCCCCAGCCTGTCGCTCACCGGGCAGCTGGGCGTGCGTAACACCGATGCCAGCTACCTTGACGACTGGAGCAGCCACTTCTTCAGCGTCGGCCCGGCGCTGTCGATCCCGATTTTTCAGGGCGGACGTCTGGTTTCCAGCGTGAAACTGGCGCGCGCGCAGCAGGCGAGTGCGGCGCTCGATTATCGCCAGACGGTATTGACGGCGCTGCAGGATGTGGAAAATGCGCTGGTCAGCTACCGCGCCGATCAGCAACAGGTTACTGCGCTGGATGAGACCACTGGCGCACTGCAGCGCGCCTTTGACCTCGCCAGTGACAGTTACAAACAGGGCATCTCTACCTTCCTTGAGGTGCTGGATGCTCAGCGTCAGCTGGCACAGTCGCAGGCGCAATTCACCCAGGCGCGCATGCAAAGCGCGCTGGACCTGGTAGCGCTGTATAAAGCGCTGGGTGGCGGCTGGGAGCCGTATCAGCAGGTGACGCTGCCGGACTATGACGTTTTTGGTCCGGCCACCGCAGTCAATTAATCTGACATCGCTGACCGCATCCACGGCGTGCGGTCAGCGCCTTCCGTGAAATAAATATTCTCCCTTCTGTTTGTTGTGCAAAATTTGCACTGCCTTCTCTGCGCCCTGAATCAGGTTGTGTGATCGTTATCTCAATTAAAGGCAAAGAGAATGACCCGTGGCGCAAAATTTAAATTTCATATTTATTCATTGTGGTGGAAATAATCTATTTTAAGGCTTCTTATCTCAGGAAAGGAGTTGGTTATGTCCCGCGAAACCTGGATGACGCCTAATCCGGCATCAGGGCCAAACAGCAGCACGCGCACCGAGCCTTTTGTGAAAGTCATTGCGCTGATTGCCACCCTCGGTGGTTTGCTGTTTGGCTACGACACCGGCGTGATCTCCGGCGCACTGTTATTCATGGGCGACGATCTGCATCTCACCCCATTTACCACCGGGCTGGTGACCAGCAGTCTGCTGTTTGGCGCGGCGTTTGGCGCACTGGCTTCCGGTCACTTTGCCGCCGCGGTCGGGCGGAGAAAAATTATTCTGGTACTGGCGATTATTTTTGCACTCGGCGCGCTGGGTACAGCACTGGCACCCGATGTCAGCTGGATGATTTTCTTCCGCCTGGTCCTTGGCGTGGCCGTGGGTGGTGCGTCCGCCACCGTACCGGTGTATATCGCCGAAATGGCACCGGCCAACAAACGGGGTCAGCTGGTGACCATGCAGGAGCTGATGATCGTTTCCGGCCAGATGCTGGCCTATATGTCGAACGCCGGCTTCAACGCGGCCTGGGGGGGCGACACGACCTGGCGCTGGATGCTGGCGGTCGCCACGCTACCGGCGGTGCTGCTGTGGTTCGGGATGATGTTTATGCCGGACACGCCGCGCTGGTATGCCATGAAAGGCCGTCTCGCTGAGGCGCGCAAGGTTCTGGAACGCACCCGCGCGCGCGAAGACGTTGAGTGGGAGATGATGGAGATCGAAGAGACGCTATCGGACGAGCAACAGCAGCGTCCGCGTCTGCGGGAACTGCGCCAGCCATGGCTGATCAAACTGTTTCTGATCGGTATCGGTATTGCCGCCATCCAGCAACTGACCGGCGTGAATACCATCATGTACTACGCGCCGACCATGCTGAAAGCGGTGGGGATGAGCAATGACGCTGCGCTGTTTGCCACCATTGCCAATGGCGCGGTATCGGTATTAATGACCTTTGTGGGGATCTGGCTGCTGGGGCGCATCGGTCGCCGCACCATGACGATGATAGGTCAGTTTGGTTGTACCGCCTGTCTGGTGTTTATTGGCACCGTCAGTTACCTGATGCCGGAAACAGTTAACGGTCAGCCGGATATCTTGCGCAGTTATATGGTGCTGCTGGGTATGCTGATGTTTCTGAGTTTCCAGCAGGGCGCGTTATCACCGGTCACCTGGCTGCTGCTGTCAGAAATTTTCCCCACACGGTTACGCGGTATTTTTATGGGCGGCGCGGTATTTGCGTTGTGGATCGCCAATTTTCTTATTTCTCTGCTGTTCCCGGTTCTGCTGGCGTCGGTTGGCTTATCCGGCGCGTTCTTTATTTTCGCGCTGATTGGCATAGGCGGCGCGATTTTTGTTATTCGCTGGGTACCGGAAACACGCCATCGTTCGCTGGAGCAGATTGAACATTATTTGCACGACCGGCTGTCTGATGCGTCGGTGCCCCAGCTATTGCGACCGGCAGTGAAGAAAAGCGGATAACCACAGACATACGATTTTTGCATGATGGCCGGTGAACAACCGGCCTTTTTTTATTTATTTAATGGCAAAATGAGATATTGCTCGCATCTGTGACGCTAATGCCATCCGCGTTAAAAACGGATTTTACTTACACTATTAATGTTTTTTTACCTTTATGCTGACTACTGCCTCAGCGCACAATAAGCGCTAAACGCTTGTTTCCTACGCGTGAATAAGCAATGAAATCGATTCCAGTTCCAGCCGGTGGTACTGAACCGCTGATGTTAATTCACCGTTAATTCACGCCGCACATTGGGTTTAAACGCGCCTGCCAGGAATATGCTAATCCATTCGGATTAATCCGGTCTGCAAAATTAATTTATTTTTTTATTTGAATTGGGTAATCTTGCCACTACAGTTTATTTAACCCCCTTAAGCAAGGACATTGTGATGAGTGACGCATTTAAAGTTCTGAACAACATTCGCACATTACGTGCACAGGCTCGTGAACTGCCACTGAGCGATCTGGAAGAAATTCTGGAAAAATTAACCGTCGTGGTGACTGAGCGCCGCGACGAAGTTGAAGCGGAAGAAGCGCAGAACCGCGAAAAAGAAGAGAAGCTGTCTAAATACCGTGAAATGCTGCTGGCAGACGGTATCGACCCGAACGAATTACTGGGTGCACTGGAAACCGGTAAAAAACGCGCCAAGCGTGCGCCGCGTCCGGCGAAATATTCTTACACCGACGAAAACGGTGAAGAGAAATCATGGACCGGTCAGGGCCGTACCCCAGCTGCGATTAAAAAAGCGCTGGATGCAGGTAAAAGCCTCGACAGCTTCCTGATCAAATAATCTGCACAATCCTTGTAAGCGGGAGCCGGAGGCGTCAGCGTCTCCGGCTTTTTTATTGGCCTCGCTCCGGGTACGGGCGGCGGGTCATTTCCCGCGCCGTGGATAACCTGTCCGGCACGGTCGCAATTATTTTACCTCTGGCAACAAGGTGTTCTCCGCCTTGCCTCTGCGTATCCGGGTGCAGAGGTGGCTCATCCAGGCCGCTTCTGGCATAATGCCCGCTGTTTTTTCCTCCACTGCGTAACAAAGGTCAATGCCGTGTTAGTTTCCAGCAATATCACTATGCAGTTCGGCAGTAAGCCACTGTTTGAGAATATCTCCGTTAAATTTGGCGGCGGTAATCGTTACGGTTTAATCGGTGCGAACGGCAGCGGTAAATCGACCTTCATGAAAATACTGGGCGGCGACCTGGTTCCGACTAACGGAAATGTTTCCCTCGACCCCAATGAGCGCATCGGTAAGCTTCGCCAGGATCAGTTTGCTTTCGAGCAATATAGCGTGCTGGATACCGTGATTATGGGTCACCAGGAATTGTGGGCGGTGAAGCAGGAGCGCGATCGCATATATGCATTGCCGGAAATGAGCGAAGAGGAAGGCTATAAAGTCGCCGACCTTGAGGTCGCCTACGGTGAAATGGACGGTTACAGTGCCGAATCACGCGCCGGAGAATTATTACTCGGCGTGGGCATTCCGGTGGAGCAGCATTACGGTCCGATGAGTGAAATTGCCCCTGGCTGGAAATTGCGTGTGCTGCTGGCGCAGGCCTTATTTGCTAACCCGGATATTTTGTTACTCGACGAACCGACCAACAACCTGGATATTGACACCATTCGCTGGCTGGAGCAGGTGCTGAACGAACGCGACAGTACCATGATCATCATTTCCCATGACCGTCACTTCCTGAATATGGTGTGTACGCACATGGCGGATCTGGATTACGGTGAGCTGCGCGTTTATCCCGGCAATTATGACGAATATATGACGGCGGCGACCCAGGCGCGCGAGCGTTTATTAGCGGATAACGCCAAGAAAAAAGCGCAAATTGCCGATTTGCAATCCTTCGTTAGCCGCTTTAGCGCCAACGCCTCAAAATCGCGTCAGGCCACTTCGCGCGCGAAGCAGATTGATAAAATCAAACTGGATGAGGTAAAAGCCTCCAGCCGTCAGAACCCGTATATTCGTTTCGAGCAGGATAAAAAGCTGTTCCGTAATGCGCTGGAAGTGGAAGCGCTGACCAAAGGATTTGATAACGGTCCGCTGTTTAAAAATCTTAACCTGCTGCTGGAAGTGGGTGAGAAACTTGCCATCCTCGGCGCCAACGGTATTGGTAAATCCACGCTGCTGAAAACACTGGTTGGCGAACTGCAGCCGGATAGCGGCACGGTGAAATGGTCGGAGAATGCGCGCATTGGTTACTACGCGCAGGATCACGCCGAAGATTTTGCTGACGACCTGAGCGTGTTCGACTGGATGAGCCAGTGGAAGCAGGAAGGCGACGACGAGCAGGCGGTGCGCAGTATTCTTGGTCGTCTGCTGTTCAGCCACGACGACATCAAGAAGCCAGCAAAAGTGCTGTCCGGTGGTGAGAAGGGCCGCATGCTGTTTGGCAAGCTGATGATGCAGAAGCCAAACATCCTGGTGATGGACGAACCGACCAACCACCTGGATATGGAGTCGATCGAGTCACTGAACATGGCGCTGGAGATGTACGAAGGCACGCTGATTTTCGTCTCGCACGACCGTGAGTTCGTCAGCTCGCTGGCGACGCGCGTCATCGAGATGAAAGGCGATCGCATCGTTGACTTCACCGGCAACTACGAAGATTACCTGCGCAGCCAGGGCATCGTCTAACGGCGTAGCCGTTTAGCAGCCGCCCTCATCAGCGGCGCAACTTATCGCCTGATAAATTGCGCCGCTCAGCAATACCTGACGCTTATGTCACGCCCTGACGTTATTCCTCACGCTGGCCACACACTTCACACTGCGCATCCTGCGCCACTTTCAGGCTGCGAAACTCGGCGCTCATCGCATCGTACATCAGCAGTCGCGCGCTGGCCGGCTGGCCAAAGGCGCTCAGCACCTTCAGCGTTTCCATCGCCTGCATCGCACCTACCACGCCGACAAGCGGAGCCATTACGCCGGCTTCGACACAGCTCAGCGTCTGCTCGCCGAACAGGCGGCTGATGCAGCGATAGCAGGGCTCGCCGGGCTGCCAGGTAAATACGCTGAGCTGGCCTTCCATACGAATGGCGGCGCCGGAGATCAGCGGCACCCGATGCTGAAAACATCCGCGGTTCACCTGTTCGCGCGTGGTGACATTGTCGCTGCAGTCCAGCACCGCATCGTGACGCGCAATCAGTTCGCCGAGCGCGGCTTCATCCAGCTGCGCATCGATCGGCTCCAGCGTGCAGTGCGGATTGAGCGCCGCCAGCTGCTGACGGGCCGAGGCGACTTTTGCCATGCCGATGCGCGCATCGCTGTGCAGAATCTGGCGCTGCAGATTACTCAGGCTGACGCGATCGAAATCCAGCAGCGTCAGATGACCGACGCCGGCGGCGGCAAGATAGGGCGCGGCGGCACAGCCCAGTCCGCCCAGGCCAACGATAAGCACCCGTGAGGCTTTTAGCCGTTCCTGGCCGTCGAAATCGAAGCCGCGCAGCACAATCTGCCGGTTGTAGCGCAGCATCTCTTCATCGCTCAGCTCTGTGTGCATTAGCCCTCCAGCAGGCTGTTGAAGGCCTCGACATCAACCCATTCGCCCGGCTCAACGTCACCGCGATCGCGCTCCAGCACAATAAAGCAGTCGGCCAGCGCAAAGGAACTGAACACGTGCGAGCCCTGCGCACCGGTGCTGCGCACTTCCAGTACGCCATCATCGCCGCGACTGAGGATGCCGCGCTGAAAATCGAGTCGGCCCGGCGCTTTCTTCAGACGCTGCGTTGCGCGCGCGCGCTGGCGCAGCGGCATGATGCGCGTGGTCTGGCCGGTCAGCGTGGCCAGCAGCGGCTGCACCAGCTGATAGAAGGTCACGGCCGCCGACACCGGATTGCCAGGCAACCCGCAGAACCAGCTGTTGGCCAGACGGCCAAAGGCAAACGGCTTGCCGGGTTTGATCGCCAGTTTCCAGAAGGTAATCGCGCCCAGCTCTTCGAGCATCGCTTTGGTGAAATCCGCCTCGCCCACTGACACACCGCCGGTGCTGATCACCACATCGGCCTGGCGATCGGCTTCGCTGAAGGCCTGGCGCAGCTTCGCAGGATTGTCAGCGATCACGCCAAGGTCGATCACCTCGCAGCCAAGTTTGCGCAGCATCAGCGCCACGGTGAAGCGGTTGGTGTCATAAATCTGGCCCTCGGCCAGCGGCTGGCCGACCGCCTGCAGTTCGTCACCGGTGGAGAAAATGGCCACGCGCAGCTTACGCAGCACGCTGACCTCCGCAATACCCAGCGACGCCAGCAGCGGCAGCTCTGCGGCACCGAGCCGCACGCCGGCATCCAGTACCTGCTTACCGGCCTGAATATCTTCCCCGATGCGGCGAATATTTTGCCCGGCACGCACTGGCGCGGTGATGACAATGCCGCCGTCACGCGATTCGGTTTGCTCCTGCATCACCACGGCGTCGCAGCCGGCGGGGACTGGTGCGCCGGTCATGATGCGAATCACGCTGCCGGCTGGCCACTCGCCATTAAACGGGGCACCGGCAAACGCTTTGCCCGCTACCGGCAACACGCGGTCAGCGGACAGGTCGCTCAGGCGCAGCGCGTAGCCGTCCATCGCAGAGTTATCGAACGGCGGCACGTCCAGCGGCGAAATCACCGGCTTCGCGGTAATGCGCCCGGCGGCATCGGCCAGCGCGACACTCAGGCAATCGCTAATCGGTTGCAGCTGCTGCAGCATTTTCTGCTGCGCGTCTTCAAGGGAAATCAGTCCGGCGGTAAAAGGTTCCATGTCCATCTCTGTCGGGTTAAAGGCGAATGCTGCCTATTATGGTGGCTGTTGTCGGCTGAGTCACATGCGAGATCAAAGGGAATGGAAATTAGTGCGCGGTGACGAATCCGCCGACGAACATGCTTTGTTCAGACTGAAAGTGATAGTCATGTTAACAACGGTGCTGACGTTATGATGTGAGTGCGGCAGATACTTTCTTATGCACCAGTGACAGAAACGCGCCCGCAGTGGTATCCCAGTTGGCCGGAACAAACTCTCTTTTATAGCGGTCGCGGAAATCAGATTCGACGTCATCGCACTCTGCCAGAAACAGCTCGATGTCTGCCAGCATGGCGTGCAGGTTTCCTTTATGCGCTTCTCTGATATACGCCTCGATTTTGGGCTCGATCTCATCACCCGGTTCAAACAGGTCATAATCCTGCCCAAACCAGATGCCAATAAAATTATCCAGTTCACTGATACTGATACGGTCCATCATAACTCCGGGAAAGCGGTAATGATAAAGTAAGGTTTGCCGTTGTAGGGCTTAAAATCCAGTATGACGCGAACGGCGTAGCAGGTCTCAACCTCTTCACGCCCTTTACTCACGACTATACCAACCGGATGTGAAAAACGCCGATTCAGGCGCATACGGGCTTGTAAGCCTGGAGGGATATTTTTCACCCACATCTGAATTTGATGCTTATTATCTGCCAGCACCTTACTGATCAGTGCTTCCGCCTCGCTCAGAGACTTAAAGCTACTGGCCTCATCGAGACGAGGCCGGTTACGAAGCCTCTCCCGCAGCTCATCCGGCGTTTTGCCGATATGTCGCTCAATCGTGTGCCCACCGGGTGCTCGCCCTGAGAGCGACTCATGCTCGGCGATTTTGACCCGCCCGGCACGCACCGCGATGACGCGCTCTGCTCCGGCTGCAAAGGCAAATGCCATCGGAATGGCGATATCTACCGTCAGGCCGACATTCATGGCGGTCTGATGGTCAGCGCCGAGCGATTCTGCGAGTGCCACGGCCGAATTAAACGTGTCGGTAGCGACCTGTCTGCTAGTCCATACCTGGCGCAGGCTGGCCTGAAGCATGTCGAGACTGTGAGTGCCGACAAAGACGCAGCCAGCTTTAGTCAGCACGATTTTTAACCGGCACTGAAGGCACACAGAAAGTAAGGGGAAATAGGTTGTTCACTGCCTTGCCGGTGCCAGACGTAAGCGCGCCAGCCATAATATTAAAGCTGGTGAGTTCTCTCCCTTAATTCACAAAAAAGCATAATCCACATTAAAAGGTTATGACCGCTGATACACTTTCCGCTTTACAAGCAGGGAGGGGCTTTCTATAGTCGAAAATTGCCAAAAAAAGATGAAAACCATTCTAAATCAGTGTTTTTGGCTCTGATTCCTTGACAGGGTAACGGTTATGGCTAAAGCAGTTATCGCAATTCACGGCGGCGCCGGCGCGATTACGCGTGCGGCAATGAGCGCCGAAAAAGAGCAGCACTATCGTCAGCAGCTGGCCGCGATTGTCAGCGCCGGCCAGCAGATTCTGGCCAGCGGCGGTAGTGCGCTGGATGCCGTGACCGAAGCGGTGCGGCTGCTGGAAGAGTGCCCGCTGTTCAATGCCGGCAGAGGTGCCGTGTTCACCCATCAGGGCACCCATGAACTGGATGCCAGCCTGATGGATGGCCGTACGCTGGATATCGGCGCCGTCGCTGGCGTCAGCCGTATCCGCAATCCGATTCTTGCCGCGCGTAAAGTGCTGGAAGCCAGTCCGCATGTGCTCTTTATTGGCAGCGGGGCGGAAGCCTTTGCCGCGCAACAGGGGCTGACGCCAGTCGAGCCTGATTTCTTCTCGACGCCAGAACGCTGGGAGCAGCTGCAGCGCGCGCTGGGCAGCGAACAAATGCTGCTGGATCATGATGGCGCGGCGCAGGGGAGCGATCCGCTGGACCCGGATCGCAAATTTGGCACCGTGGGCGCGGTGGCGCTCGATTTGCAGGGTAATCTGGCGGCCGCCACCTCCACCGGCGGCATGACCAACAAGCAGGCGGGCCGCGTCGGCGATTCACCGCTGGCGGGCGCCGGCTGCTATGCCAACAACGCCACCGTGGCGGTCTCCTGTACCGGTACCGGCGAAGTGTTTATTCGTACGCTGGCGGCTTACGATGTCTCAGCGCAGATGGAATATGGCGGTCGTTCGCTGCAACAGGCCACCGCCAGCGTGATTCATGACAAAGTGCAGGAGCTGGAGGGTAGCGGCGGGCTGATTGCCGTTGATGCCCACGGCAACGTGGCGCTGCCGTTTAACAGCGAAGGCATGTACCGCGGATTCGCTTATGTGGGCGGCGAAGTTGAGGTGGCGATTTACCGCGACAGCTAAGGAGCAGGCATGACGGATCTACAGCAGCAGTTTGCGCCGCAGCAGGTGCTGGCGGTACGCGATCTCTGCGTGCGCTTTGAGCATGAAGGGCGCGTGACGGACGCCGTGCGGCAGCTTTCACTCGATCTGCACCGCGGAGAAACGCTGGCGCTGGTGGGCGAATCGGGCTCGGGCAAATCGGTGACGTCGCTGGCGCTGATGCGTCTGATTGCACAGGCCGGCGGCGCGGTCAGCGGTGAAATCCTGCTGCGGCGGCGCAACGGCGAGGTGCTGGATGTGATGCGGGCGTCCGCCAGCCAGATGCGCCGGGTGCGCGGTGCGGACATGGCGATGATCTTTCAGGAGCCGATGACGTCGCTCAACCCGGTGTTCACCGTCGGTGAACAGATCGCCGAATCTATTCGTTTGCATCAGGGGAAAAGTCACCAGCAGGCGCAGGCCGAAGCGCGACGCATGCTGGATCTGGTGCGCATTCCGGAAGCGCACAATGTGCTGTCGCGCTATCCGCATCAGCTCTCTGGCGGTATGCGCCAGCGCGTGATGATCGCCATGGCGCTGTCGTGCAAGCCGGCGCTGCTGATTGCCGATGAGCCGACCACCGCGCTGGATGTCACCATCCAGGCGCAGATTCTGCAGCTGATTCGCGTGCTGCAAAAAGAGATGCAGATGGGCGTCATCTTTATTACGCATGATATGGGCGTGGTGGCGGAGATGGCCGATCGCGTGCAGGTGATGTATCGCGGCGATGTGGTTGAGCGCGCGCCGGTGCAGCAGCTGTTCGATGCGCCGCAGCAGCCGTATACCCGCGCGCTGCTGGCGGCCGTGCCAAAGCTCGGGGCGATGAGCGGCCAGCCGCTGCCGGCGAAGTTTCCGCTGCTGCATACCAACGGCCGCGAAGAGGCCAGCACGCCGCAGGATACCGTGCGTCACGATCGTCCGCCGATTTTACAGGTGCGCGATCTGGTTACGCGCTTTGATATTCGCGGCGGGCTGCTCAATCGGGTGAAGCGTCGCGTCCACGCGGTGGAAAAAGTCAGTTTCGATCTTTATGCAGGCGAAACCCTCGCGCTGGTGGGCGAGTCCGGCTGCGGCAAATCTACCACCGGACGCTCGCTGCTGCGGCTGGTCGCCAGCCAGGGCGGCAGCATCACCTTTGACGGCCAGCGCATTGATGCACTGCAGGGCAGGGCGCTGGCCACGCTGCGCCGAGATATTCAGTTTATCTTTCAGGATCCGTATGCGTCGCTCGATCCCCGCCTTACCGTCGGCTTTTCAATTATGGAGCCGCTGCTGGTGCACCGCAGCATGGGGCGCGCGCAGGCAGAGAAACGCGTCGCCTGGCTTCTGGAACGCGTCGGTCTGCTGCCCGAACACGCGCAGCGCTACCCGCACGAGTTTTCTGGCGGTCAGCGCCAGCGTATCTGCATCGCACGCGCGCTGGCGCTCAATCCTAAAGTGGTGATCGCCGACGAGTCCGTCTCCGCGCTGGATGTGTCGATTCAGGCGCAGATCATCAATCTGATGCTGGATTTACAGCGTGAATTTGGCATCGCCTTCCTGTTTATTTCGCACGACATGGCGGTGGTGGAGCGCATCAGCCATCGCGTTGCGGTGATGTATCTCGGGCAGATTGTGGAGATGGGACCGCGTCAGGCGGTATTCGAACAGCCGCGCCATCCTTATACCAAAAAACTGATGGCCGCGGTGCCGGTGGCCGATCCGGCGCATCGGCATCGCGAGCGGGCGCTGATGGTCGATGAGATCCCCAGCCCGATTCGCCCGCTGGGTGATGAGCCGGAAGTGGCACCGTTACTGGAAGTGGCGCCGGGCCATTTTGTCGCCCGCCATGCCATTAGCGGCGCCTGAGCAGCAACCAACCGCGCTCTCTGTGCAGGGCGCGCAAGACAGGGACTACAGGAGAACGATAACGATGCACCATATCATGCGAAAAGGGGTTATCACTGCCGGGTTGTTGAGTTCGGCGCTGGCGCTGCCCGCCTGGGCGGCCAAAGATGCGGTGATTGCCGTGGCGTCGACCTTCACCACGCTGGATCCGTACGACGCCAACGACACGCTGTCGCAGGCGGTGGCCAAGTCTTTCTATCAGGGCCTGTTCGGCTTCGATAAAGACATGAAGCTGGTCAACGTACTGGCCGAAAGCTATCAGGCCAGCAGCGATGGGCTGACTTACACCATCAAACTGCGTCCGGGCGTGAAATTCCAGGATGGCACGGATTTCAATGCCGAAGCGGTGAAGGTCAACCTCGACCGCGCCAGCAATCCGGACAACCATCTCAAGCGTTATAACCTGTTTAAATATATCGCCACTACCGAAGTGGTCGATCCGTCCACGGTGAAAATTACCCTGAAGCAGCCGTTCTCAGCGTTTATCAACAATCTGGCGCACCCGGCTGCGGTGATGATCTCACCAACCGCGCTGAAAAAATATGGCAAGGACATCGGTTTCCATCCGGTAGGCACCGGACCTTATACCTTTGACACCTGGAACCAGACCGACTTTGTCAAAGTGAAAAAGTGGTCGGGCTACTGGAAACCAGGCTATCCGAAACTCGACAGCATTACCTGGCGTCCGGTGGTGGATAACAACACCCGCGCGGCCATGCTGCAAACCGGTGAGGCCAGCTTTGCCTTCCCGGTGCCGTTAGAGCAGGCCAAACTGCTGCAGGGCAATAGCAAGCTGGATGTGGTGACCACACCATCGATCATGCAGCGTTACATTAGCCTCAACGTGACGCAAAAGCCGTTCGATAACCCGAAAGTGCGCGAAGCGCTGGAGTACGCCATCAATCGCCAGGCGCTGGCTAAAGTGGCCTTTGCCGGTTACGCCACGCCAGCCACCGGCATCGTGCCGCCGCGCATTGATTTTGCCCAGAGCTATCCGGCCATCAAATACGATCCGGCCAAAGCGCGCGAGTTGCTGAAGGAAGCGGGCTACCCGAATGGTTTTGAAACCACGCTGTGGTCATCGCATAACCACAGCACCGCGCAGAAAGTGCTGCAGTTTACCCAGCAGCAGCTGGCGCAGGTGGGTGTGAAGGTGAAAGTCACGGCGATGGATGCCGGCCAGCGCGCGGCGGAAGTGGAGAGTAAAGGGCAGAAAGAGAGCGGGGTGCGCATGTTCTACACCGGCTGGTCAGCCTCCACCGGCGAAGCCGACTGGGCGCTGACGCCGCTGTTCGCCACCAGTTCGTGGCCACCGGCGATCTTCAACACCGCGTTCTACAGCAACCCGCAGGTGGATAAAGACCTGGCGGATGCGCTGAAGACCACCGATCGCGACCAGAAAGCCAGACTGTATAAAGACGCGCAGGACCGCATCTGGAACGATCACCCGTGGATTCCGCTGGTGGTGGAGCAGCTGCTGTCTGCGAACAATAAAAACCTGACCGGTTTTTACGTCATGCCCGATACCTCATTCAATTTTGATGAGGCGGATCTGAAGTAACAGACGCGGCCAGCCTTACGGGGCTGGCCGATGCTGCGCGGGATTTCGCATGCTCAACTATTTTCTTAAACGCCTGCTCGGGCTGATTCCCACGCTGCTGATTGTCGCAGTGCTGGTGTTCCTGTTCGTGCATCTGCTGCCGGGCGACCCGGCGCGCCTGATTGCCGGACCGGAAGCGGATGCCTCAGTGGTGGCGCTGGTGCGTCAGGAGCTGGGACTCGATCAGCCGCTGATTCAGCAGTTCTGGCACTTTATCCTCAATGCCTTGCAGGGTGATTTTGGTCAGTCGATGGTGTCAAAGCGGCCGGTCTCTGCCGAAATTGCCGCGCGCTTTTTTCCTACTCTGTGGCTGACGCTGAGCAGCATGGTGTGGGCGGTGGTGTTTGGCATGGCGATCGGCATCGTTTCGGCGGTATGGCGCAATCGCTGGCCGGACCGCATCGGCATGACGCTGGCGGTTTCCGGCATCTCTTTTCCGGCGTTTGCGCTGGGCATGCTGCTGATGCAGGTCTTTTCGGTCGAGCTCGGCTGGCTGCCGACTGTGGGCGCCGACAGCTGGCAGCACTACATTCTGCCGTCAATTACGCTCGGTGCCGCCGTGGCCGCGGTGATGGCGCGCTTTACCCGCGCTTCGTTCGTTGAGGTGATGCAGGAAGATTATATGCGCACCGCGCGTGCCAAAGGGGTGCGCGAATCGCTGGTGGTGGTCAAACACGGGCTGCGCAATGCCATGATTCCGGTGGTCACCATGATGGGGCTGCAGTTCGGCTTTCTGCTCGGCGGCTCGATTGTGGTGGAAGTGGTGTTTAACTGGCCCGGACTGGGCCGTCTGCTGGTGGATTCGGTGGAGATGCGCGATTACCCGGTGATTCAGGCCGAGGTGCTGCTGTTCTCGCTGGAGTTCATTCTGATTAACCTGATCGTCGATATGCTTTACGCGGCGATCAACCCGGCTATTCGCTACAGGTAAGGAGTCGCAATTGAAGAACTGGCGACGCGAGGCGGCACTGAAATCCCTGCCGCTGATGACGGAAAACCGGGTTCGCACGCCGTGGCGTGAATTCTGGCGGCGCTTTCGCCGTCAGCATGTGGCGCTGCTGGCGGGCGCATTTGTACTGCTGCTGATTGTGGTGGCGTTTATCGCCCCGTGGATCGCCCCGTTTGATGCGGAAAACTATTTTGACTACGACCGGCTCAACGAAGGTCCGTCGTGGATGCATCTGTTTGGCGTCGATTCCCTTGGACGCGATATCTTCAGTCGGGTGCTGGTCGGCACGCGCATTTCGCTGATCGCTGGCTTCTTCTCGGTGGCGATTGGCACGGTGATCGGCACCGTGCTGGGGCTGCTGGCGGGCTATTACGAAGGCTGGTGGGATCGCATCACCATGCGCATCTGCGATGTGTTGTTTGCGTTTCCCGGCATCCTGCTGGCGATCGCGGTGGTGGCGATCATGGGCAGCGGCATGAGCAATGTGATTGTGGCGGTGGCGATTTTCAGTATTCCGGCATTTGCCCGTCTGGTGCGTGGCAATACGCTGGTGCTGAAACATCAGACCTATATCGAGTCGGCGCGCAGTATTGGTGCCTCCGACTGGACCATTATCATGCGTCACATTTTGCCCGGTACGGTATCGTCGATTGTGGTCTATTTCACCATGCGTATCGGTACCTCGATCATCACCGCCGCCAGCCTGTCCTTTCTCGGCCTGGGCGCGCAGCCACCGACGCCGGAGTGGGGCGCGATGCTCAACGAAGCGCGCGCCGATATGGTGATTGCGCCGCACGTGGCGATCTTCCCCAGCCTGGCGATTTTTCTCACCGTGCTGGCGTTCAATTTGCTGGGTGACGGCCTGCGCGATGCGCTGGACCCGAAACTGAAGAGCTGAGGGTGAACACCGCATTGCAGTTGTAGCGGCGCGATTCATCGCGCAATAAATTGCGCCGCTACGATAACTGCAATGCCTGGCGCATGACCCTTATTCAGGTCATTGATTTTATTAACACTTCAGCGCATCAAAACGTTTCCCAGTTGTCGTTACCGTGGCTCACCGCCGCGGGCAGGGCGCGGGTCGGGGCGGGCAGCACCGGTTTCACCACCCGCTCGGTTACCGCAGCGGCCGGGCGTGCGCCGGTGTTGAAACGCGCCACCGCCGATGACAATCGGCTGGCCTGCTGCTCCAGCGACGCCGAGGCGCTGGCCGATTCCTGCACCAGCGTGGCGTTCTGCTGCGTCACGCGATCCATCTCATTCACCGCCTGGCCAATCTGGTCGATACCGCGGCTCTGCTCATCAGAGGCAGAGGCAATCTCGCCCATGATATCGGTGACGCGCGTCACCGCGCTGACAATCTCCTGCATGGTATCGCCAGCGCTGCTGACCTGCTGCGAACCGAGGTCCACGCGCTGCACGGAGTTTTCAATTAGCAGTTTGATCTCTTTCGCCGCCTGCGCGCTGCGCTGGGCCAGATTGCGCACTTCGCCCGCCACCACCGCAAAGCCGCGCCCCTGCTCACCGGCACGCGCCGCTTCTACCGCGGCGTTGAGCGCCAGAATGTTGGTCTGGAAAGCGATACCGTCAATAACGCTGGTAATGTCGGCGATTTTCTTCGAGCTGTCCGCAATGTCGCGCATGGTTTTCACCACGCCTTCCACCACGTTACCGCCTTTATCGGCGGTGTCCGACGCGGTTTTCGCCAGCTGCGTAGCCTGACGCGCGTTGTCAGCATTCTGCTTCACGGTTGCGGTCAGTTGTTCCATACTGGCGGCGGTCTCTTCCAGTGAGGCAGCCTGCTGTTCGGTCCGCGCTGAGAGATCGTTATTACCGTTGGCGATGGCGCTGGCACTGCCAAATATGGCATCCGCGCTGTCGCGCACGTTATTAATGGTACCAAGCAGCGCCTGCTGCATATGATTCAGGCTGGCGGCAATGGCCGCCATTTCACTGCGGCCTGCCACCTGCAGGCTGGCTGACAAATCGCCTTCGGCAAAGCGCTCGATCTGCTGCTGCACCTGCTGCATCGGTGCCAGCAGCACGCGGCGTACCAGCGTCCATACCGCCGCCACCATCAGCACCACCACCAGCGCGATGACGGCAATCATGATCAGCACCTGCTGATAGTTGCTGTCATTTTGCAGGCTGCGCTGATTGATCAGCTGCATGTTTTCATCGCGCCACTGCTGATAAGCCTGTTCCAGTTCATCCTGCGCCTGCTGCGCATCGAGATTGCCGTAGGCCGCGTAGTTATTGGCTTTCAGAAACACGGCGGACTGCTGCAGCAGCGCGGCAAACGCTTTGAATTTATTGTCGATCAGATCGGCGGTCGACGCACTCTGGCCGTCGATGCGCGGATAGCTTCTATACTGATTGAAGTGCTGCTGCGCCGCTTCCAGCGAGGCACCGGCTGCCAGCAGCAGCTTGTTGATCGCCGCCAGCGACTGCTCGTCGGTCTGATTTTTCAGAATACGGATCGCCACGCGGTTGATGGTGACGCGGGTTTTCACCAGCGTTTGACAGCCGTCGCCCAGCTCGCGCTGCTGATGAGACAACTGATTGCTGGCGGTGAAATTATGTTGTCCCGCGCGCAGCGAGGAGAAAAAGAGCGAGCCGGATATGGCCTGCATGGCTGTGAATACCACCAGAATAACCACAATGGCGGTCACAATTTTCATCTTGTTGAACATGTGAGCATCTCTTAGCAAATGAGCCGGTAGTTATGTTATCGGTGGAAAAAAGCATCACTAAAGTGCGGCAGCGAAATAATTCACCGCAGTAATGGTTACGGACAGGAGGCCAGGGGATGAAACCCTTCAATTACCAGCAGGATTTTAAACAGCTCGACTTCCGTCAGCATCCGGAGCTGTATCAGGTCGGGCGCGGCGAGCAGGGGGTGCTGATGGTGGAACCTTATAAGAGCGAAATTCTGCCGCACTGGCGCTTTCGCACCGTCGAGCTGGCGCAGCAGTCATCAGAAAAAATCATGCAGCTGTTCGAGGCGTATCGCGCGCAGGATGATTTTGTCGGTATGGATATGGCGCGCAAATTTATTCAGATGGGTTACACCCGCGCGCGCCGCTACAGCAATCATCAGGGCGGACGGAAATACGGTGCCGACGGCAAAGAGCTGCCGCGGACGGTAGAAAAAGAAAAGGCCGCTGCGGCGGCCGTGTTCAAAGCGTGCTGGGACCGGCTGCGCGCCGATAACGATTATCTGGCGCGCAAAAAAGCGCACCAGCAAAAGTACGGTTAAACGCGCGAGCCCCACAGGTCGTATTCGTCGGCGTGTTCGACTTTGACCCGCACCACCTCGCCGACCTTCACCTGGCGATCGCCATTCAGGTACACCGCACCGTCGATTTCCGGGGCGTCGGCCATGCTGCGGCCGACCGCGCCTTCTTCATCCACTTCATCGATGATCACCAGAATCTCGCGACCGATTTTCTCCTGCAGACGCTCTGCGGAGATCTGCTGCTGCAGCTGCATGAAGCGGTCAAAACGCGCCTGCTTGACGTCGTCCGGGACCTGATCCGGCAGCTGGTTAGCCGTGGCGCCTTCAACCGGGCTGTACTGGAAGCAGCCAACGCGATCGAGGCGTGCTTCACGCAGGAAGTCGAGCAGCATCTGGAAATCTTCTTCGGTTTCGCCCGGGAAACCCACGATGAAGGTGGAACGCAGCGTCAGCTCCGGACAGATTTCACGCCAGCGTTTGATGCGCTCCAGCGTGCGCTCAACCGCGCCCGGACGCTTCATCAGCTTCAGGATACGCGGACTGGCGTGCTGCAGTGGAATATCGAGGTAAGGCAGGATTTTGCCTTCGGCCATCAGCGGGATCACATCATCCACGTGCGGATACGGATAAACGTAGTGCAGACGCACCCAGACGCCGAGTTTCGCCAGCTGCTCACACAGGCTGACCATGCTGGTTTTCACCGGCGAACCGTTCCAGAAACCGGTGCGGTGTTTAACATCGACGCCATACGCGGAGGTGTCCTGCGAGATCACCAGCAGCTCTTTTACGCCCGCTTCAACCAGACGTTTAGCTTCATCGAGTACTGCGCCAATCGGACGGCTGTCCAGATCGCCACGCATTGACGGGATGATGCAGAAAGTGCAGCGATGGTTACAGCCTTCGGAAATTTTCAGGTAAGCGTAGTGGCGCGGCGTCAGCTTCACGCCCTGTTCCGGCACCAGGCTGAGGAACGGGTTGTGCTCGGGTTTTGGCACGTAAGTGTGCACGTGCGACAGCACCTGCTCGTAGCTGTGCGGGCCGGTGATCTCCAGCACTTTCGGATGCACTTCGCGGATCTGATCCACTTTGGCGCCGAGGCAGCCAGTGACGATCACTTTGCCATTCTCGTTCAGCGCTTCACCAATCGCTTCCAGTGATTCCTGTACGGCACTGTCAATAAATCCACAGGTGTTAACGATGACGATCTCCGCATCATCGTAGCGTGGCACCACGTCGTAGCCTTCTGTCCGCAGCTCCGTCAGGATGCGTTCAGAGTCAACGAGGTTTTTTGGGCAGCCGAGAGAGACGAAGCCTACACGCGGCGGATTTTTGACATGGCTCATAAGGATAAAAATTCATCATAATTAAGGTGGACAGGAGCGCGATTGTACAGAGGTTGACGGGGAAAATGTATAGGGAAGCGCTGTCGAAATCAGAGAAAAAGGCCACGCAAACGGTGGCCGGGGGAATTACAGCAATAATTGTTCCGGACGGCAGCTGTAGAGTCGGGCTAAGCGCTCGCGCGTTTTTTTCTGTGGTTTACTCTCTTTGCGTTCCAGTTGGGAAATTGCGCTTTGCGTGGTCCCTAATTGTTCGGCAACATACTGCTGCGAGAGGTTACGGTAAACACGCCAGGCCGCCTGCAAACTGATATCCTGGCTGAGCATAATGCCAACCACGTCATGCGGCACGGTTTCATCATCATGTTCATCCGCTTCAATCGCGAGGGTTGTCCAGTTGCTTTCCGCATCTGAAAGCAGCTTTTCATACTCCGCGACAGGCAAAACCACGAATTGCGGTTCGCCTGCTTCATCATAAATATACTGTTTTGACATACGTTATCCGGGTAGCGTCAGGTCGCGGCCAATGTCATCAGGTGCATAGCTGCGGGGTTTCCCCCGCAGAGTATCAGTAAGTATGAGAGGTTCTGCGTGCAACTTCTACAATCTCAAGAACGACAGGCTCTCCCTCTATCAACGCAAAGATAACCCGATAATCGCCCACTCGCAGACGGTAACGATTATCACTCTGCTGCAGCTTCCTGATGTCCAGTGCGACGGCCGGAAAGGCGATCAGCTGGGATGTCTTTTCAAAGATGCTTTTTTGATAGCGTTTGTCGATCTTCATCAGGTGTTTCAGGGCACGTTTAGACCAGGAGACTTCAACCACAATGCACCTCTTTTCACCTGCCATCCCTGCAAGGGATAATTAGAAAATAAAGAGTAAATCTAATATTGTCAATCTAATAATCTTATATATAAGGGCAGGGCGGTCACCTGGCGCAACATTTTGTTTGGTGTACGCTTAGTGAGCATGGCGGACATCCGGGTTGTGCAAGCGGGTCGATTTTGCTTAAATATTGGGTTGGTAATTGTAAGTTATTATCGACATTACAGAATTTTAAAGCGCGCCAGCGGTGAGTTTTTCTCTGCCGGGGCTGAAGTGGATAATGTGAGAGCAGACAAATGCAAGAGATCGTCAAAGGTTTTCTGAATTTTCAACAGAATGTGTTTCCTGAAAGGAAGGATCTTTTCAAGAGTCTGGCGTCCAACCAGAATCCTAAAGCTTTATTCATCTCCTGTTCGGATAGCCGTCTGGTGCCAGAGCTGGTGACACAGTCGGAGCCGGGCCAGCTGTTTGTGATCCGTAACGCCGGTAACATCGTCCCGCCGTTTGGTCCGGAGCCGGGTGGCGTGTCAGCAACCATCGAGTATGCGGTGGTCGCGCTGGGCGTAACCGAAATTATTATTTGTGGTCACTCCAACTGCGGTGCGATGAACGCGATTGCGTCCAACGCCGATCTCGAGAGCATGCCGGCGGTTGATCACTGGCTGCACTACGCCAATGCGGCAAAAGCGGTGGTGGAAGAGCGCAACTACGAATCGGTTGAGAAACGCCTCAACGAAATGGTGAAAGAGAACGTGATTGCCCAGCTCAACAATATCAAAACGCATCCTTCCGTTTCGGTCGCGCTGCGTAAAGGCAAGCTGCGCCTGCACGGCTGGGTTTATGATATTGAAAGCGGCGGCATTATTGCCCTGACCAAAGGCGGTGAATCCTTCATTTCACTGTCGGAAAACCCGGAAACCTGCTTCGAATAATCCTGCCTGCTACAAGCCCGGCCACTGCGCCGGGCTTAATGTTTTGTAAATCCTGCACATCCTTTCTTACTGGCTGACTACCCTTAACGGCAGACTGTGAAAAGGAGAATCCCATGCGTTTATGGCGTGTTGCGCTGCTGGCTGGCGCGCTCAGCGGTTCCTTTACCGCGCTGGCGGCTGATGTGCAGGTGCAGGTGTTACAGGACAAGCTCGATCATCCGTGGTCGGTGGCGTTTCTGCCCGACCAGCAAACCCTGCTGATTACCGAACGTTCCGGACAGCTGCGCAGCTGGCAGCCGGGCCGGGGGCTATCGCAGCCGATTAGCGGCGTACCCAACGTGTGGGCCAACCGCCAGGGCGGTCTGCTGGATGTGGTGCTGGCGCCGGACTTCGCGCAAAGCCGTCGGGTGTGGCTAAGTTATACCACCGCCGATGACACCGGCCGCGCGGGCGGCGTAGTGGGTTACGGCACGCTCAGCGCAGATCTCCGTCAGCTGCAGGATTTTAAGGTGGTGCTGGAGCAAACGCCGAAACTCTCCGGCGGTGCCAACATCGGCACGCGGCTGGCGTTTGATCGCCAGGGCTATCTGTACATCGCGTTCGGCGATAACTTTGCCAGCCGTAGCGCGCAGCAGCTGGACAAACTGTCGGGCAAAATTGTCCGCCTGACGCAGGACGGCAAGGTGCCGGCGGATAATCCGTTTAACCATCGTCAGGGCGCACGCGCGGAGATCTGGTCTTACGGCGTACGCAACCCGCAGGGGCTGGCGCTCAATCCATGGACGCAGCAGATGTGGGAGAGTGAACACGGCCCGCGCGGCGGCGATGAGGTGAACCTGGCGGCGAAGGGCAAAAATTATGGCTGGCCGCTGGCGACATACGGCATTGATTACAGCGGGCAGAAAGTGCCGGAAGCGCAGGGCAGCGCCGTTGCCGGCACTGAGCAACCGCTGTTTTACTGGCAGCAATCGCCGGCCATCAGCGGCATGGCGTTTTACAATAGCGCGCGCTTTCCCCAGTGGAAAAACTCGCTGTTTATCGGTGCGCTGAAAGATAAAAGTCTGATCCGTCTGCGCATTAACGGCGAGAAGGTCGAAGAGGCGCAGCGGCTGCTGGGTGACCGTGGCGAACGCATCCGCGATGTTCGTCAGGGGCCGGATGGTTATCTGTATGTGCTGACCGATGAGGCCAATGGCAAGCTGCTGAAAGTCGGGCTGGCGGAGGCCGCCAGCGCCGCGCGCGGTTAATCAGCGTACCCAGTTACACACCTGCCAGCCGCGCTGCTGCGCTTCCTGCTGCAGCAGCGCGTCCGGGTTAATCACCCATGCATGATCGGCATGCGACAGCAGCGGCAGATCGTTCATCGAATCGCTGTACGCCCAGGTGTGCTCAAAGCGCCGATCCTGCTGCAGCGCTCGCCAGTCGCTGAGTCGTGAAACTTTGCCTTCTCGGTAAGTGGCGGTGCCGTAAATCTCACCGCTGTAGCGTTCATCGACCACTTCCACGCCAATCGCCAGCGCACCGTGTACGCCCAGCCGTTCCGCAATCGGCACGGCGAGGTGATCGCCGCTGGCGGTAATAATCATTACCGTGTCGCCACGCTGCTGATGCCACTGAATGCGTTCGCGCGCGGCGGGAAAGACGCGCGGCAGGATATCGCGATGAATAAAGCGCCGCACCCAGCCTGCGACGGTGAGCGTCGCCATGCCGGTGAGCGGTGAGAGCGTAGTGCGCATGTACTCTTCAATCGACAGGCTGCCGGCGTGGTATTGCGCCATCAGCGCCTGCTCCTGACGAATGATCTCTTCCGGTGCAAACCCCTGCGAAACCAGCCAGCGCAGCCAGAGGCTGGTGCTGTCTTCACAAATCAGGGTTTCATCCAGATCGAAAACGGCTAAGTCCATCATGATTCTCCTCGGGCTGACTGGCATCAGGTTAGCGGAATTTTGTGACTGGCTTAACTGTTCTGCGAAAATTCGGAATTTCTCGCAATTTTTCCTCTGCCCTGACGCCCGCGCACTGGCAGCGCAGCGGCCTTGATGCCAGGGTTACTCTAACAAACTCTAAAAAACTTTACGGTTTGGCGGTTTTTTTCACCGGCGTGAACCGTTAGCGTTTGGTAAGACATGTCTTACCTGCACAAATCCGTGATTTTACAAGGACAATTGGGTCACGCTCATGAGAAAAACATCCCTGACTTCATTCTGGCGGCCACTGGCGACCAGTTCATTATTGTTGCTTTTCGTCCCTGTCACCACTCAGGCCGAGCAGGCACCGGCGGCACCGCAGATTGAGGCAAAGGCCTGGATTCTGATGGACTACAGCAGCGGCAAAGTGCTGGCAGAGTCCAATGCCGACCAGCGTCTTGATCCCGCCAGTCTGACCAAAATGATGACCAGCTACGTGGTGGGTCAGGCGCTGAAATCCGGCAAAATTACTAACAACGATATGGTCACTATCGGCCAGGACGCGTGGGCCACCGGCAATCCGAAACTGCGCGGATCGTCGCTGATGTTTCTTAAACCGGGCGACCGCATCCCGGTTTCGGAACTGAATAAGGGCGTGGTGATTCAGTCGGGGAATGATGCCTGTATCGCGCTGGCGGACTATGTCGCCGGCAGTCAGGATGCCTTTATTGGCCTGATGAACAATTACGTTAAAGCCTTTGGCCTGCAAAACACCCACTTCATGACGGTGCACGGTCTGGACGCCGAAGGCCAGTACAGCACCGCTCGTGATATGGCGATTATCGGCCAGCGCCTGATTGGTGATGTGCCGGAAGAGTATGCGCTGAACAGCGAAAAAGAATTTACCTTTAATAATATCAAACAGATGAACCGCAACCGCCTGCTGTGGAGCAGCAACCTCAAGGTTGACGGCATCAAAACCGGGCATACCTCGGGGGCGGGCAATAATCTGGTTGCTTCAGCAGTCGACGGCGATATGCGCCTGATTTCGGTGGTACTGGGCGCGCAGACCGATGCAATTCGCTTTCGCGAGAGTGAGAAGCTGCTGACGTGGGGCTTCCGTTTCTATGAAACCGTTACGCCGATTAAAGCGGATAAACCGTTTGCCCAGCAGCGCGTGTGGTTTGGCGAAAACAGCCAGGTCAACCTCGGCGTGGCGAAGGATGCGGCGATCACTATCCCGAAAGGGCAGATGAAAAATCTCAAAGCCAGCTTTACCCTCAACGCACCGCAGCTGGAAGCGCCGCTGAAAAAGAATCAGGTAGTGGGCACTATCGATTTCCAGCTGGATGGCAAAACCATTGAGCAGCGTCCGCTGGTGGCGATGGAGGATGTACCGGAAGCCGGCTTTATTGGCCGTATCTGGGATTTCATTATGATGAAATTCAACGGCTGGTTCGGTAAGTGGTTCAGTTAATCTCAGGGCGGCGGGTCAGCCCGTGGCTAACCCGCCTGCCGGCGCAGTTTATCCGCGCACCCAGCCTTTTTTAATCGGCATCGCGAACAGGGCGCGGTAGAGTTGATGCGTCAGCGCCAGCATGCGCTGACCGTACAGCTGCCACGCCAGATGCGAAGCCAGACAGCCAAGCAACCCCACCAGAAAACCGCCCAGCATATCCAGCGGCCAGTGCACGCCGAGATACACGCGTGACCAGGCAATAGCGCTGCCAATCGCCAGCAAAACCACCCCGGACCACAGACGGTGCCAGAAAATAAACGCCAGCGCGAAGGTAAAAATCGTGGTGCCGTGATCGCTGGGATAGGAGTCATCAGCAGCGTGTGACAGGAACTGGTGACCGAAGCCAATGGCGAACGGGCGCGGGTGTGGCAGTAGCTGGCCCACGCACCAGGAGATGCTCAGCGCATAAATCAGCGCCATGCCGGTTTTCAGCACCAGCGCGCGCTGCGACTGCAGCTGATCGCGCGGTCCCCACAGCCACAGGGCGACAATCAGCAACGGCACAATCGCAATCACATCTTTGGCGATAAAGGTCGCCAGGCTGAGCAGCCACGCGGGTGAATCCGGCGTGGCGTTAATCCATAAAAAGAGGGTGTGGTTAAGAGCTTCCATCACGTTTCCTCGTCCTCGTCTTGTTTACCCAAAAAGAAATTGCGGCAAAAATCAGCAGCTGGCTGAGCCACACCCACCAGCCCGCCCACAAATTGTGGGAGAAAAAGTGCGCACCACGCATCACCTGGCCATAGCCCATCAGCAGGCCACAGGCGATACCCACTGCCAGCGCCAGCAGCGCGCGGCGTGGACGCTCCGGCCACCACAAAAAAAACAGCGCCATCAGCGCAAAGCCGCTGGAAGCATGGCCGCCCGGAAAGCACTGGCCCGGGCCACTGTTGGCCGGTACCGCCGCCAGCAGCGGAAAGCTCACGGCATTGCCGCCGAACAGCGCCAGATCCCACGGACAGGAGTGCGCGCTGTGCGCCTTCAGCATGCCCACCACCAGCGGCCCCATGCCAAACAGCAGGGCCACCAGCACACGTCGGGCGTCGCGCTGTTGCAGGCCGCGCAGTAACAGCAGCACCGCGCCAGCGATAATCACATCCTTCATCAGCCGATGGTTAATCAGATCCAGCCAGCGGTTGTGCTGCCACGGAAAACGCCGGGTGAGCGGATCAAACCAGCGCTGGCTGATGGCGATGTCGAGGCTTTCGTGGCGCGACCACCACAGAAACGCCAGCGCCAGAATTGCCAGCAAAATAAGGTTGATAGCGTAGAAGCGCGCGGACAGAGAATAAATAGCCGCGCTCCGAATCTCACTGCGGGTTGTTGGAGTGTTTAACTTTGATGAAAGTTGCATGAATATTTGCAAATAGCGAAGCCAGAGTCACAGGGTGGCAAATCACGCTTAGGGAAACCTTAAGGGCGCGCGCGGCAGGCATAAAAAAACCCGCTAGCAGAAGGCTAACGGGCTCCTCAATTTGGGGATTTCAAAGAAAAGCAGTGGCACTTATTCAGACTGCATCGCGTCCGATTAGTTCTGACGCGTGTAAAAATATTTTTAAACAGGCAAAAGCGGCCAGATGATGACGATCAGCGTCCCCGCCAGCGTCAGCAAGACGTTGGCAATGGCGTAGGTGCCGGCATAGCCGAGCGCCGGAATGCTGCTGCGCGCGGTATCGCTGATAATCTCCATGGCCGGTGCGCAGGTGCGCGCGCCCATGATGGCACCAAACAGCAGCGCGCGGTTCATGCGCAGCACATAAGCGCCGAACAGATAGCAAATCACCACCGGTAACAGACTCACCAGCAGGCCGCTCAGCAGCATCAGCGCGCCTGCACTGCCGAGACCGTGCTGCAGCCCGCTGCCGGCGCTCAGGCCAACCCCGGCCATAAACACCATCAGGCCAAACTCTTTCACCATGGTCAGTGCGCCCTGCGGGATGTAGCCGAACGTCGGGTGGTTGGCGCGCAGGAAGCCGAGCATGATGCCGGCAAACAGCAGTCCGGCGGCGTTGCCCAGGCCAAAGCTGAAGTTGCTGAACTGGAAAGTGATCATGCCGATCATCAGGCCGATAATAAAGAAGGCGCAGAACGCCAGCAGATCGGTCATCTGGCTGTGAATAGCAATGAAGCCGATGCGATCGGCCAGGCTTTTCACCCGGCGCGCTTCGCCGCTCACCTGCAGCACATCGCCTTTGTTGAGCATAATGCTGTCGTCGATCGGCATCTCAATCTGGCTGCGGATCACCCGGTTGAGGAAGCAGCCGTGATCGGTCAGTTTTAAATGGCTCAGGCGTTTATTCACCGCGTTGTGGTTTTTCACCACGATCTCTTCGGTGACAATGCGCATGTCGAGCAGATCGCGATCGAACACCTCTTTACCATTACGGAAACTGGCGTCGAGACGCGCATGAGCATCCGGATAGCCCACCAGGGAAATCTCGTCGCCGAGCTGCAGCACGGCATCACCGTCCGGGCTGGCGAGAATGCCGTTACGCCGCAGGCGCTCAATGTAGCAGCCGGTCTGACGGTGAATCCCCAGCTCGCGCAGGTTTTTGCCGCCGCTCCACTCAACCAGCTCCGGACCAACGCGATAAGCGCGAATCACCGGCAGGAACACTTTACGCTGGCTGTCGGCATCCAGACCGCGCTCGCGCGCGATTTGCTGGGCGCAGGTCGGCAAATCCTGATGCTGCAGGCGCGGCAGGTAGCGTGCGCCGAAAATCAGGCTGACCAGCCCAATCAGATAGGTGAGGGCGTAACCCAGGCTGAGGTTATCCTGCATGCGCCCCAGCAGCTGCGTGTCGCTGATGCTTTGCCGCAGCGTATCGCCTGCGCCCACCAGCACCGGCGTTGAGGTCATCGAGCCGGCCAGCATGCCGGCGGTGAGGCCGATATCCCAGCCAAACAGTTTGCCGAGCGTCAGCGCAATCAGCAGGGCGCTGACCACCATGACGATCGCCAGAAAGAAATAGTTCTTACCGTCGCGGAAAAAGATGGAGAAAAAGTTGGGACCGGCTTCCACCCCGACACAAAAAATAAACAGCATAAAGCCCAGACTTAAGGCGTCAGTATTAATCGCGAAGTGTTGCTGACCCAGAATCAGCGAAACCACCAGCACACCAATAGAATTACCGAGTTGTACGGAGCCAAGGCGTAATTTACCCAGGCACAGGCCGAGGGCTAATACGACAAATAATAACAGAACGTCATTTCCGCTTAACAATTCTGCGACGTTAATGTTCACGGTTTAACTTCTTATTTACCTGTAACGGGTTGATGGGAGGGGATTTTTTCGCTATCTTGTGATGGCAGCGCACGGCCCGGTCACCGAATGTTCTTAATCTGTGACCCACATAAAGCGGCGCCATTCTAATCATAATTAACACCCTCAGCTATCAGCAGTTTTCATTCCTTCTGCCTTCAGCTGTTTCTTTTTATTTCCACGTAAGCGCATCAGGGCAGTTAAAAGTTTCAATATTGTTAACGTCAAAGTTGAGGAGAGGTATGTTGCAGCGCAATAATCGCTGGCCAGCATCGGTTCTGGGCGTGATGCTTTATACGCTGGTGTTTATTTTTGCACATCATTTTTGGTCCGCCGCCGCGACGCAGGCGGTGCGTGGGCAGCCGGAACTGCTGCTGTTTCTGCTGCCGGGCATCGTGATGGCGCTGCTGCAGCCGGACAGTCCGCTGATCGGCACACTATGGATCGCGCTGGGCGGGACGCTGCTGGGCATGATGTGGGTGTGGCTGGTGATGCCGATGACGCACAGCTTGCTGCTGGTGACGGCGTGGAGCCTGAGTGCTCTATTCTGGGCGGGGTGCGGTGCGCTGCTGGTGCGCCTGTTACGCATTATGCTGGCGATGCGGACCAGCTGAGTGAAGCGAAGACGGGCCCGCAGGCCCGTCAGGTCAGGCTTCGATGCCGAGGTTTTCTTTGGTCCACGCAGCAAATTCGGTGTAACCACCGATGTGCTGGTCGTCGAGAAAGATCTGCGGCACGGTAGAAACCGGTTTGCCGGCACGCGCTTCCAGATCGGCTTTGGTGATGCCGGTCGCCTGGATATCGACGTACTGATAATTAAAATCGTCGCGCTCGCTGGTTAACTTCGTGGCTAACTCTTTTGCTCGTACGCAGTAAGGGCAGCTGGAACGGCCAAAAATCACTGCAATCATTGCTTCTCTCCTTCCGCTGCTGTTTTGTGACTTGTCTCACATCACAGCGTGAATAATGCGTCACATCATGCCCGCCCATCCTGCTTAAGAAAAGCAGAAATTGCCTGTTACTCTAATGCGCGCTGTCTATACCCGGACACAATGCCGTACTACAGTATTCGGGTATCACCTGCAGCAGAAACAGATGAACACTGAGGAGCCCTGAACCATGCGTAATCTGGCGACATTGCCCAAACCCGTGCTACTGCTGGAAGCGCTGGGCGTGCTGGCAGTGATTGGCGCGCTGCTGCTGGTCAACGACTGGCTGGCGGCACCGGCATTCATGGCGAAAAAACCGCTGGCAACGCTGCTGTTTTTCCTCGGCATTGCGCTGATGTTGCCGGCAGCGTGGCTGATGATGTGGCGCACCGCAAAGGCGATGGCACCGCAGTTGTTCAATCACACCGACAAAAAGAAGTAACCGGAGAGGATTATGACGCCGACTATTGATTTGCTTTGCAGCCACCGTTCCATTCGCGCCTTTACTGAGCAGGGGATTGATGACGCCCAGCGCAGCGCGATTATCGCTGCGGCGCAGGCGGCCTCGACCTCCAGTTTTTTACAGTGTTCCTCCATTGTCCGTATCACCGACCGCGCCCTGCGCGAGCAGCTGGTGCAGCTCACCGGCGGCCAGCCGTGGGTCAGCGCCGCAGCGGAGTTTTGGGTATTCTGCGCCGACTTCAACCGCCACCAGCAAATCTGCCCTGAGGCCCAGCTGGGCCGTGCCGAACAGCTGCTGCTGGGTTGTGTCGATACCGCGCTGATGGCGCAGAACGCCATGGTGGCTGCGGAATCGCTCGGTTTAGGCGGCGTGTTTATTGGCGGCATTCGCAACAGCATCGCGCAGGTGACGGAGCTGCTGGGGCTGCCGAAGTTTGTGCTGCCGCTGTTTGGTTTCTGCATCGGCCATCCCGACGCGTCACCGGACGTCAAGCCGCGCATGCCACAGGCGATACTGGTGCACGAAAACCGCTACCAGCCGCTGGATAAAGCAGTGCTGGCGCAATATGACCAGCAGATCACCGCTTACTATCAGCAGCGCGACAGCAATCAGCGCTCGGAAAACTGGAGCGAACTGATTCAGCGTTTGATCATTAAAGAAACGCGACCGTTTATGCTGGACTACCTGCATCAGCAGGGCTGGGCAACGCGCTAAGTACAGGGACCGCTGCAATGAAGATGGCCATTCTCACCCGTGACGGCGCGCTCTACTCCTGTAAACGCCTGCGTGAAGCCGCGGAAGCGCGTGGCCATCAGGTGCAGATGATCGATCCGCTCTCCTGCTACATGAATATCAACTCCGACTCGCCGGCGGTGCACTATCGCGGTGAGGCGCTCGGCCATTTCGACGCGGTGATCCCGCGCATCGGCACCGCCACCACCTTTTACGGTACGGCGGTGCTGCGTCAGTTCGAGATGCTCGGCAGCTATCCGCTCAACGAGTCAGTGGCCATTACCCGTGCACGCGACAAGCTGCGCTCGCTGCAGTTGCTGGCGCGCGAGGGCATCGACATGCCGGTTACCGGCTTTGCCTCGTCGCCGGATGACACGCAGGATGTGATCGCCATGGTCGGCGGCGCGCCGCTGGTGGTGAAACTGGTGGAGGGGACGCAGGGGATCGGCGTGGTGCTGGCGGAAACCCGCCAGGCGGCAGAGAGCGTGATCGATGCGTTTCGCGGTCTCAATGCGCATATTCTGGTGCAGGAGTTCATCAAAGAGGCGCGCGGGCGCGACATCCGCTGCCTGGTGATTGGCGACGAAGTGGTGGCGGCGATTGAGCGGGAAGCGAAAGAGGGCGATTTCCGCTCTAATTTGCACCGCGGCGGCAGCGCCCGCGCCGTCACCATTACCGATCAGGAGCGCGAGATCGCGGTCAAAGCGGCCACGACGCTGGGATTAGCCGTGGCGGGCGTGGATATTCTGCGCGCCAACCGGGGGCCGCTGGTGATGGAGGTCAATGCCTCTCCAGGGCTGGAGGGCATTGAAGGCAGCACCGGTTTAGACATTGCCGCCATGATGATCCGCTGGATAGAGCAGCACGCCTGTCCCGGTTATCGTCCGAAAACCGGGGGCTGAACCGCGCTTTTGCGCGGTTTTCGTGGCATCTGCGACTGATTTTCCGTAAGCTAAGGCGCTTATTTATTCACCCCACAGGATACAACGATGGATTCACTGGTCGTTCCTGACATCGACATGCTGCGTCGCTGGCTGGATCAACAAAATATCACCTGGTTCGAATGCGACGCCTGTCAGGCTTTGCATCTGCCGCATATGCAGAATTTTGACGGGGTGTTTGACGCGAAAATCGACCTGGTGGATAACGTTATCCTCTTCTCGGCGCTGGCAGAAGTAAAGCCCACCGCGCTGATCCCGCTGGTTGGTGAACTGTCGCAAATCAATGCCAGTTCGCTCACGGTGAAAGCCTTTATCGATATACAGGATGACAACCTGCCGAAGCTGATTGTCTGCCAGTCAATCAGCGTAAGCGCCGGCATCACCTTTGGTCAGTTCACCCACTTCATGAAGCAGAGCGAAGAGGGGATTTCGATGGTGATCATGGAAGCGTTCGCCAATCATCTGCTGATGATGGGCGAAGACGAGGAGCGTCCGCCGAGTGTCAGCAGCCACAGCATGCTGCACTGATTTTTCCCCTCCTGCTAACTGCCGCTTTTTGCGGCAGTTTTCATTTCAGGCCCACCACTTTTTATTCTGCATTTTGCCCTTTATTGCCAGATATTAGTCGTGCTTTATGCCGCTAGTGCCAGAGTGCATAGCAGAAACATGCATAACTTATCGCAAAAAGGCGTTTTTTAAGCTGGGATCTGGCACGCAGGAATCAGGGGGGCTATTCTTGCGGGGCTGTCTGATACGTGCAACTACGGCGCAGCTATAGGTTTTTGCTATTAAACTCCCGCTGAATATTGATTCATTGTGTGGCTGTAATTTAACAGACAACGCAACGACCGGATCGCGTGTATGCAGCGTTGTGATGACCCGCTCAGGAGGAAGAAAAACATGATCAACCAGTCAAAAAAATGGTTGCCAGGTGTGGTTGCAGGTGTGCTGATGGCTGCGGCCGTGGGCGCTCAGGCAGAGGATAAAACGCTGCACGTTTATAACTGGTCCGATTATATTTCGGCCGACACCGTGCCCAATTTTGAAAAGCAGACCGGCATCAAAGTGGTCTACGACGTGTTTGACTCCAACGAAGTGCTGGAAGGCAAACTGATGGCCGGCAGCACCGGCTATGACGTGGTGGTACCGTCGTCGAGCTTCCTCGCGCGTCAGCTGCAGTCTGGTGTGTTCCAGGAGCTGGATAAGAGCAAGCTGCCTAACTATAAAAACCTCGATCCCGATCTGATGGCGAAAGTGGCCCAGCACGATCCGGGTAACAAATACGCCATTCCTTACCTGTGGGGCACCACCGGTATTGGCTATAACATCGATAAAGTCAAAGCGGCACTGGGCGCCGATGCGCCGGTGAACAGCTGGGATCTGGTGCTGAAGCCGGAGAACCTGGAAAAACTGAAGAGCTGCGGCGTTTCGTTCCTCGATGCGCCAGAAGAGATTTTTGCCACCGTGCTGAACTACCTCGGCAAAGATCCAAACAGCTCTGACGCGAAAGATTACACCGGCGCGGCGACCGATCTGCTGCTGAAGCTGCGGCCGAATATCCGCTACTTCCACTCTTCGCAGTACATCAATGACCTCGCCAACGGCAACATCTGCGTCGCCATCGGCTGGTCTGGCGATATTCTGCAGGCGAAAGATCGCGCGGTGAAAGCCAACAACGGTGTCCATCTCGGTTACAGCGTACCGAAAGAGGGCGCGCTGGCGTTCTTCGACATGATGGCCATTCCAAAAGACGCGAAAAACCTGGATGCGGCTTATCAGTGGCTGAACTACATCATGGATCCGAAAGTGATCGCCGACGTCTCCAACAAGATGAACTACGCCAACGGTAACAAAGCGTCGCTGCCGCTGATCAATGCGGATGTGCGCAACAATCCGGGTATCTTCCCGACGCCGGAAGCGATGGCCAAACTGTTTGTGCTCAAGGTCCAGGATCCGAAACTGGATCGTGCGCGTACCCGTGCATGGACTAAAGTAAAAAGTGGTAAGTAATTCGTTCTGAACGGATTCCCTTATCGGTAAACGACAACAGAGGCGCGGTGCTGGCCTCTGTTGTGTCATTTAGCGGCTGGCTGTGCCGCGCTATCCCGCTTAGCGCCGGAGACATGTGAGTGAACGACGCGATTCCCCGCCCCCAAAATAAAACGGCTAAGGCGTTAACGCCGCTGCTGGAAATCCGCAACCTGACGAAATCGTTTGACGGCCAGCACGCCGTGGATGATGTCAGCCTGACCATTTACAAAGGCGAAATTTTCGCACTGCTGGGCGCTTCCGGCTGTGGCAAGTCCACGCTGCTGCGGATGCTGGCCGGCTTTGAAATTCCCAGCAGCGGCCAGATTGTGCTGGATGGTCAGGATCTGTCCCATGTGCCGCCGTATCAGCGGCCCATTAATATGATGTTCCAGTCGTACGCGCTGTTTCCGCACATGACGGTGGAACAGAACATCGCTTTTGGCCTGAAGCAGGACAAACTGCCGAAAGGCGAAATCAGCAGCCGCGTGGCAGAGATGCTGGCGCTGGTGCATATGGAAGAGTACGCCAAACGTAAGCCGCACCAGCTTTCTGGCGGCCAGCGTCAGCGCGTGGCGCTGGCGCGGAGTCTGGCGAAACGTCCCAAGCTGCTGCTGCTCGACGAACCGATGGGCGCGCTGGATAAAAAACTGCGCGACCGCATGCAGCACGAAGTGGTGGATATTCTGGAGCGCGTAGGCGCTACCTGCGTGATGGTGACCCACGATCAGGAAGAAGCCATGACCATGGCGGGCCGCATCGCCATCATGAACCGCGGTAAATTTGTGCAGATCGGCGAGCCGGAAGAGATTTACGAGCACCCGACCAGCCGCTACAGCGCCGAATTCATTGGCTCGGTGAATGTGTTTGATGGCCTGTTGCGCGAACGCCGCGACGAGGGCGTGGTGATCGACAGTCCGGGACTGATGCATCCGCTCAAGGTGCAGACTGATGTGTCGATTGTGGACAACGTGCCGGTGCACGTGGCGCTGCGGCCGGAAAAAGTCATGCTGTGCGACGAGGTGCCGGCCGACGGCTGCAACTTTGCCGTCGGCGAAGTGGTGCACATCGCCTATCTCGGCGATCTGTCGATTTACCACGTACGGCTGCGCAGCGGCCAGATGATCAGCGCCCAGCTGCAGAATGCGCATCGCTACCGGAAAGGCGCGCCCACCTGGGGCGATGAAGTGCGCCTGTGCTGGGATGCCGACAGCTGTGTGGTCCTGACGGTTTAAGGAGGCGCTATGAGCCAGATTTCTCAACGCAGCGAGCCGGAGGTAGCGGGCACACCGCTGCAGCGCTGGGGCACGCGCATGAAAATGCAGCACGGTCGCAAGCTGGTGATCGCGCTGCCTTATCTGTGGCTAATCCTGCTGTTTATGCTGCCGTTCCTCATCGTGCTGAAGATCAGTTTCGCCGATATTGCGCGCGCCATTCCGCCGTACACCGATTTGGTGACCTGGGCGGACGACCAGCTCAACCTGGTGCTCAATCTGGGCAACTACCTGACGCTGACGGACGATCCGCTGTACGCCGAAGCTTATCTCACCTCGCTGAAGGTGGCGGCGATCTCAACGGTGATCTGTCTGCTGATCGGTTATCCGCTGGCGTGGGCGGTGGCGCACAGCAAGCCCTCCATGCGCACCATCCTGCTGCTGCTGGTGATCCTGCCGTCGTGGACCTCGTTCCTGGTACGCGTCTATGCGTGGATGGGACTGCTGAACAACAACGGGATCCTCAACCGCTTCCTGATGTGGCTTGGCGTGATCGACCATCCGCTGATCATCCTGTACACCAACACGGCAGTGTATATCGGTATCGTTTACTGCTACCTGCCGTTTATGGTGCTGCCGATCTACACCGCGCTGACGCGCATTGATTATTCGCTGGTGGAAGCGTCGCTCGACCTCGGCGCGCGGCCGCTGAAAACCTTCTTCAGCGTCATCGTGCCGCTGACCAAAGGCGGCATTATTGCTGGCTCAATGCTGGTATTTATCCCGGCGGTGGGCGAGTACGTGATCCCGGAACTGCTCGGCGGACCGGACAGCATCATGATTGGGCGCATTTTGTGGCAGGAGTTCTTCAACAACCGCGACTGGCCGGTGGCCTCGGCGCTGGCGGTGATCATCCTGCTGATCCTGATTCTGCCTATCGTCTGGTTCCACAAACATCAAAACCGTGAAATGGGGGAGAAGGGATGAATCAGCTACCGGTAATCCGCTCTCCGTGGCGCACCGCGATTCTGGCGCTGTGCTTCCTGTTCCTGTACGCGCCGATGCTGCTGCTGGTGGTTTACTCCTTCAACAGCTCGCAGCTGGTGACGGTATGGGAGAGCTTCTCGTTTCACTGGTATCGCGTGCTGTTCCAGGATGATGCGATGCTGGATGCGGTTGGCCTGAGCCTGACCATCGCGGCGCTGTCGGCCACCATGGCAGTGGTGCTCGGCACCATGGCGGCGGTGATTATCGTGCGCTTCGGGCGTTTTCGCGGCCACAGCGGCTTTGCTTTCATGCTCACCGCGCCGCTGGTGATGCCCGACGTGATCACCGGTTTGTCACTGCTGCTGCTGTTCGTGGCGATGGGTAACACCTTTGGCTGGCCGGGCGATCGCGGCATGCTGACCATCTGGCTGGCGCACGTCACGTTCTGTACCGCCTACGTGGCGGTGGTGATCAACTCGCGGCTGCGCGAGCTGGATCGCTCAATTGAAGAAGCGGCGATGGACCTCGGCGCCACGCCGCTGAAGGTGTTCTTCGTGATTACCGTGCCGATGATTGCCCCGGCAATCATTACCGGCTGGCTGCTGGCGTTTACTCTGTCGCTGGACGACCTGGTGATCGCCAGCTTCGTCACCGGGCCGGGCGCTACCACGCTGCCGATGGCGATCTTTGCCACGGTGCGGCGCGGCGTCAATCCGGAGATCAACGCGCTGGCCTCACTGATTCTGTTTGTGGTCGGGCTGGTCGGCTTTATCGCCTGGCGCTTTATGGCGCACGAAGAAAAACAGCGATTGCGCGATATTCAGAAAGCAAAACGTGGCTGAGTGACGCAACATTTGCCAATATAAGCAAGGCTGACTCTGTCAGCCTTTTCTTATGGAGCGCGCGCAATGTCGGAAACGTTGAAAAACCTGGTGTTAACCTCCACGCCCGTGCCGGTGACCATTGCCGGCAGCGCCATTATCGCCACGCGCTGTATCAGCGTGCTGATGCTGGCCAATGAGCTGGGCTATGACGAAATCGCCAATTTTGTGCACCGCAGCGCGCAGGCGTGGGATTCCACGCTGATTTTTATCGCCAGCCAGCTAATTTTCCTGTTTGAACTGCGCTGTGCCTTTACCCTGATGCGCGGCAGTAATGCCGGGCGCTGGGGCTATGTGGCCACGCAGATCGTGGTGCTGCTGTACATGCTGATGGCGTCGGTGGGCTGGATCTATCCGGAGATTTTCAGCATTCCAGGCGAGAATAACGCGCAGATTATTCACCACACGCTGCTGCAGAAACTGCCGGATGTGCTGGTGCTGCTGCTGCTGTTTGTGCCGGCCAGCAGCCGCGCATTTTTCCGCAGCCGGTGATACAATCGGCCCCCGTTTTTGCTCCCGATTCTCAATACAGGCCTTTCCATGCATTGCGCGCTTTATCAGGCCGGTCGCTGTCGTTCATGTCAGTGGCTGGAAAAACCCTATCCGCAACAGCTGAGCGACAAGCAGACGCAGTTGACGCAGCTGCTGGACGGCATGCCGGTCGCCGACTGGCGGCCGCCGGTTACCTCGGCGCAGCAGGGGTTTCGCAATAAAGCCAAGATGGTGGTGAGCGGCAGCGTGGAAAAACCGCTGTTCGGCATGGTGGCGCGTGACGGCGAGCCGGTGGATCTCTGCGCCTGTCCGCTCTATCCCGCCAGCTTCGCGGCGGTATTCGACGTGCTGAAACCCTTTATCGCCCGTGCCGGTCTGACGCCGTACAACGTGGCGCGCAAACGCGGCGAGCTGAAGTTTTTGCTGCTGACGGAGAGTACCCAGGGCGGCATGATGCTGCGTTTTGTCCTGCGCTCGCACAGCAAACTGGCGCAGCTGC
Organism: Pantoea sp. SGAir0418; assembly: GCF_043529865.1. NCBI lineage: Bacteria > Pseudomonadati > Pseudomonadota > Gammaproteobacteria > Enterobacterales > Erwiniaceae > Pantoea > Pantoea sp. SGAir0418. The sequence continues at coordinate 2,634,736 of NZ_CP027911.1, read as the reverse complement.
GCGCCGCGCTGCCGTGGCTGCAACAGCAGCTGCCGCAGCTGCAGGTGATCTCCGCCAATATTCAGCCGGTGCACATGGCGATACTGGAGGGCGAGGAGGAGATGGCGCTGACGCCTGAGCAGGCGCTGCCGGAACGCTTCAACGGCGTGCCGCTGTATATCCGTCCGCAAAGTTTCTTCCAGACTAACCCGCAGGTGGCGGCTGCGCTGTACGCAACGGCACGCGACTGGGTGGCGGAACTGCCGGTGCACAGCATGTGGGATTTGTTCTGTGGCGTTGGCGGCTTTGGCCTGCACTGCGCCACGCCGCAGATGCAGCTGACCGGCATTGAAATCAGTGCGGAAGCCATCGCCTGCGCGCAGCAGTCGGCGCAACAGCTGGGGTTAGAGCAGGTGAGTTTTGCCGCGCTGGATTCCACGCAGTTTGCCACCGGGCATACGAGCGTGCCGCAGCTGGTGCTGGTCAATCCGCCACGTCGCGGTATTGGTGCTGAACTGTGCGCCTGGCTGAGCCGCATGGCACCGGACTACATCCTGTATTCCAGCTGCAATCCCGCCAGCATGGCGCAGGACATTGCGCGCCTGGCCGACTATGACATCAGCCGCGTTCAGCTGTTCGATATGTTCCCGCACACCGCACATTTCGAGGTGCTGACGTTACTGCGTCGTAAGGGTGGAATCGCGTAGCGCCCGGCTGCGCTGAGGACGTGCAGAACCTGGCAGGCCCGGCGCCACGCAACTCCATAATGCTTATTCCGGGAACCACTTCTGATTGATCTGCTGCCAGCGACCGTTGGCTTTCAGCGCCGCCAGCGCGCCATTCAGCTGTTGCAGCAGCGCGCTGTTGCCCTTGCGCACCGCAATGCCGAGCCCGGTGCCGAAGTAGTCGCTGTCGGTAATGTGCTCGCCGACCGTGCTCAAATCCGCATTGGCCTTCAGCCACTGATTGACGACTGCGCTGTCACCAAATACGCCGTTGAGCCGGCCATTTTTCAGGTCGAGGATCGCGTTCTGGTAGCTATCGTAGGCCACCGCGATTACTTCCGGATGCTTCTCCAGCAGGTATTTTTGATGGGTGGTGCCGTTTTCCACGCCGATGCGTTTGCCTTTCAGCTGGCTAAAGTCGCTATATTCACCTTTATGGGCGATGACGATTGCCGAATTGGCGTAGTAGGGCTGGGTAAAATCGACCTGCTTACTGCGCTCGGCGGTGATATCCATGCCGGAAATGACCGCGTCATAGCGACGGAATTTCAGCGAAGGAATCAGGCTATCAAAGGCATTGTTGGTGAAAGTGCACTCGGCCTGCATCTGCTGACACAGCGCTTTAGCGAGGTCGATATCAAAACCGACAATCTGGTTATTCTGATCGAGTGATTCGAACGGGGGATAGGTGGCTGAGGCAGCAAAGCGAATTTTCTCTGCCGCATAAGCATTCATTGCCAGCGTTGCCATCACTGCCGCAACAATCCATTTTTTCATTATAAGGCTCCTGTAAACCATGCCAGAGGCGAAACGATTTACACGATGCCAGTTAATGCATTTGTATGCAATAAATATGATTAAAAATTTATTTCGCTATGATCAAATACAGTGAGGAAGGGCGCGGCGCTTTCCTTCGCACCGCGTCAGACGATCAGTTGCGGCGCTCAAACGCCAGCGCGCGCTTCTCGACCAGGCGCATCAGCAGCGTCAGCAGGCCGTTAACCACCAGATAAATCAGACCGGCGGCAGCATATACGGTGACGTCATAGGTGCGGCCATACAGCAGCTGGCCGTGGCCCATCACTTCCATCAGCGTAATGGTATAGGCCAGCGAAGTACTCTTGAACACCAGCACCACTTCGTTGGAGTAAGAGGAGAGGGCGCGCTTAAACGCGTACGGCAGCAGAATACGCAGCGTATCGCGGCGGCGCATGCCCAGCGCGGCGCAGGAGTGCCACTGCCCGGCCGGTATGGCGCGCACCGCGCCGTAGAACAGCTGTGTGGTGTAGGCTGCGCTATTAAGCGACAGCGCCAGCATGGCACACAGCCACGGCTGCGACAGTAAATGCCAGAGCCACGGCACGTTCTGAATGCTGGGGAACTGGCCGGGACCGTAATAGATGAGGAAAATCTGCACCAGCAGCGGCGTGCCGGTAAACAGGGTGATATAGCCTTTGACCAGCCAGTTGAGCAGCGGCAGCTTCAGCGCCAGCACAATGGTGCACAGCAGCGCCAGCAGCAGCGCGGCGACCAGCGAGGCGGCCGTCAGCGTCAGGCTGGTATGCAGGCCTTTCAGTAGCTCAGGTAAATACGCCAGCATGCGTCAGGCCCCCCGCTCGAAACGCGTGGTACGTGATTCAATACGGCGCAGCACCGCCTGACTGAATAGCGTAATCACTAAATAGATCGCGGCAGCCACCAGATACCAGGTAAACGGCTCCTGGGTGCGCGTCGCAATGCTTTTGGTCTGCAGCATGAGATCGTTGACGCTAATCAGCGACACCAGCGCCGTATCCTTGAGCAGCACCAGCCACTGATTGCCGAGTCCGGGCAGCGCATGGCGCCACATCTGCTGCATAATCAGCCGGAAGAAAATCGCTGACTTTTTCATGCCCAGCGCCTGGCCTGATTCCCACTGGCCGGACGGCACCGCTTTCAGCGCACCGCGCAGCGTTTGAGAAGCGTAAGCCGAATAGAGCATCGCCAGCGCAATCACGCCGCACAGGAACGGGCTGACATCAAAGTTCTCAATCTGCATCTGCACCGGCAAGGTGAACAGGCCCAGATTGAGCTGGAAGCCGTCCGACAGCGTCAGCAGCAGCTGCGAGGCACCGAAATAGATAAACAGCACCACCAGAATTTCCGGCAGGCCGCGAATCAGCGTCACCAGCCCGGTACCGATCCACGCCAGCGGTTTCCAGCGCAGCGATTCCCAGCCAGCAAAAATCATCGCCAGCGCGAGGCCGGCGATCAGGGCACAAACGGCAAGGCCGACGGTCATGCCGGCGGCGCTTGCGAGTGGAATCATTTCATTCATCAGAAATTACTGCTGAAACCATTTGTTGTAGATGGTTTTGTAGGTGCCGTCGGCTTTGATCTTATCCAGCGCGCCGTTGAACTTCTGCTGCAGTTCGCTGTTGCCCTGACGCACGGCGATGCCGAGGCCGGTGCCGAAGTAGGCTTTGTCGGTCACTTTCTCACCCAGCGCGGCGAGGTTGGCGTTCTGCTTCAGCCACTCGTTAACCACGGCGGTATCCCCGAACACTGCATCAATACGGCCATTCTTCAGGTCGAGCACCGCATTCTGGTAGCTGTCGTAAGGCACGATGGTGATGTCGCTGTGCTTGTCAGAGAGATATTTCTGGTGCGTGGTGCCGTTCTGCACGCCCACACGCTTGCCTTTCAGCGCCGCAACGTCCGCCAGCTTGCCTTTCTGCGCGATGAAGGTCGCAGAGTTGTCGTAGTAAGGTTTGGTGAACAGCACCTGCTTTTCACGCTCTGGCGTGATATCCATGCCGGCCATCACCGCGTCAAAACGGCGGAATTTCAGGCTGGGGATCAGGCTGTCGAAGGCCTGGTTAGTAAAGGTGCAGGTCGCATCGATCTCTTTGCACAGCGCATTGGCCAGATCGACGTCAAAGCCCTGGATTTTGTTGTCGGAGTCGACAAATTCAAACGGCGGATAAGACGCCTCGGTCGCGAAACGCAGGGTCTGCGCGGCAGAAGCGCTCAGGCTCAGGCTGGCAAGCAGTGCAGCAAGTACAACTTTTTTCATTAGAAGCATCCTGACTTAGTGCGAAAGATAATGAGCAAACGCGTCGGTTTGCGGCTGTGTAAAGTGGCTGGCATCGCCCTGTTCAATGATGCGACCGTTCTCCATGTAGACCACGCGGCTGGCGGTTTTGCGCGCCACCTCGACTTCGTGGGTCACAATCACCTGGGTGATCTGCGTCTGCGCCAGCTCACGAATGATGCTGACGATCTGTGCGGTGATTTCCGGGTCGAGCGCCGCGGTCGGTTCATCAAACAGCAACACCTGCGGCTCCATCATCAGCGCGCGCGCAATTGCCACGCGCTGCTGCTGGCCACCGGAAAGGTGCAGGGGAAAACGATCGGCGTACGGCGTCAGACGCAGGCGTTCCAGTAGTTTATCGGCGCGCGCGCGCGCCGCATCTTTGCTGAGCCCGAGCACACGACAGGGTGCTTCAATCAGGTTCTGCATCACGCTGAGGTGCGGCCACAGGTTGTACTGCTGGAACACCATGCCGACATTCTGGCGCAGTTCGCGAATCGCGTTGTCGGACGGCGTCTGGCTGAAATCGAAGTGGTTGCCGGCAATCTGCAGGCTACCGGAACGCGGCAGCTCCAGCAGGTTGAGTACGCGCAGGAGTGAACTTTTACCCGCGCCACTCGGGCCGAGCAACACCAGCGTTTCGCCCTGCGGGCAGGCCAGGTTGATATCGAACAGCGCCTGATGGGCACCGTAAAAACAGTTGATGGCGTTTAGTTGAATACTCATGCGCAAAAAATGAATAGCAATTAGTGTCGCAAATCTTAACGTCACCAGAATAGTTATGCAATTGAGGTGGGTTAAAATTTATTAAAGAGCAATTAAACAGCAAAAGCGTAGCACAAAATCGGGCAGGGCAGCGGGGAAAGGGGCTGACGGGTAAGCGTCGGCTGTTGCGCGGAAGCTTAGCGGCGCCGCAATGGTGCGGCGCGCTAATGGTTGCGGCTGAGTGCGGAAAAAATGCGCGACTATTTTTTCTCTTCCAGCAGCTGGCTGAGCGAGCCGCCACCGGCGTGTGGCCAGTCGCCGACGTAGCGCACATCATCCACCACCCAGCAGGTGCCTTCGTGGATCATCAGCACTTCATCGCGCCAGCTTTTATCGCCGCGGCTCAGCGTCACGCGCAGCGGGATGTTACGCGCGTCGCGGTTAGGAATGCTGGAGGCGCTGGCCACGTCAGCGGCGGTGGGTCCCTGTGCCAGGCTGGAGAACAGATCGCCCTGGCGCCACGCTGCCGGTGGGTTGCTCTGGCTGCTGGCATGCAGCAGTTTCTGATACAGGTTGTCGCTCAGGTATGGGCGATATTTTGCCAGCGTGGTGCTGTCCGGCAATCCCTGAGTTGGCTGGCTGACACGTAAATCGTAGAACTGCTGCGCCACGCTGTCCGGACCGCCGTCAACGCAGGGGGCGGTACGCGGCCCGTTGTCCTTGATCACCGGCTCAACGGTGGTGCAGGCACTCAGCAGCAATGCAGCGGGAACAAGCAGCGCAAAGGCTTTGTTTCTCATCTCGATTTCCTTATTGTTCACTGGCAAAGCGCCATTTTTAGCATAGAGTATAGCCGTGCTTTTACGCCGTACGAGCTATCGCCTCATGAATCACCACAGGAGAGAACGATGAAATTTTCGACTACGCCAACCCTGGAAGGGCACAGCATCACTGAATATTGCGGCGTTGTGACCGGCGAAGCGATTCTCGGTGCCAACATTTTCCGCGACTTCTTTGCCGGCATCCGCGATATCGTCGGCGGCCGCTCCGGTGCCTATGAGAAAGAGCTGCGCAAAGCGCGGCAGATCGCCTTTGAAGAGCTGGAAGAACAGGCGAAAGCGCTGGGCGCCAATGCAGTGGTTGGCATTGATATTGACTACGAAACCGTGGGCAAAGACAGCAGCATGCTGATGGTGAGCGTTACCGGTACTGCGGTGATCGTGCGCTAATGCGCGCGGTGTTACTGCTGGCGATGGCGCTGCTGCTCAGCGCCTGCCAGTCGACGCTGGAAGCGCGCAACGGCTATTGGGTCGATAGCGCGCATCCGGCGCAGGGGGCAAGACCACGCATCAAAGTGGTGGTAATCCACTACACGGCGGAGGACTTTCCCTCGTCGCTGGCGACCCTGACGGACCGCAACGTCAGCGCACACTATCTGATTCCGCAGCAGCCGCCGCAGAAAAACGGCACCGGGGTGATCTGGCAGCTGGTGCCTGAAAACCAGCTGGCGTGGCATGCCGGACCGAGCTTCTGGCGCGGCGCAACGCGCATTAATGACACCTCAATTGGCATCGAAATCGTCAATGACGGCTATCGCCGCACGCTGACCGGCCGGCAGTGGCAGCCGTTCACCGCCGCGCAAATCACGGCCCTGACCGCGCTGGTGCGCGATATCAGCCAGCGTTACGGCATCAGTCCGGAAAATATTGTCGGGCACAGTGATATCGCGCCGCAGCGCAAGCAGGATCCCGGTCCGCTGTTTCCGTGGCAACAGCTGGCCCGGCAGGGGCTGGGAGCGTGGCCGGATGCCGCCACGGTGCAGCGCTATCTGGCTAACCAGCCGCCGGATGCGCCGGTGGAGTATGCAGCGCTACTGACTGCGCTGCAGCGCTATGGTTATGACGTTGCCGCTGCGCCAACGCCGCAGATGCAGCGCAACCTGATTGCGGCGTTTCAGATGCATTTCCGCCCGCGTGATTACCGTGGCGAAGCCGATGCCGAGACGCTGGCCATCGCCCGTGCGCTGCTGGCGAAATACGGCGCGGCACAGTAGCCGCGCGTAGCGGCGTTACGGCTGGAGAAAGGCCTGCCAGCGCGCCACCAGCTGCTGTAATTGCTGGCGGCTGACATCCAGATGGGTGACGATGCGGGTCTGCGGACCTACGCTGAGCAGCACGTCGCCCGCCTGCATCCAGCGCTGTAGCGGTGCGACCTGCTCCGCCGGCACTTTCACGAACAGCATGTTAGTGTGCTGGCTCACCACTTCCACACCAAGAGCGCTGAGCTGCGCGCCGAGCCATGCGGCGTTGTCATGATCCTCCTGCAGACGCGCCACGTTGTGCTGCAGCGCGTAGAGACCGGCAGCCGCCAGAATGCCGGCCTGGCGCATGCCGCCGCCGGTCATTTTGCGCCAGCGCCGCGCCTGCTCGATATAAGCTTCATCACCACACAGCAGGGAGCCGACCGGTGTACCCAGTCCTTTCGACAGGCAGATGGTCAGGCTATCGCAGTAGCGGGCGATATCGATCAGCTGCACACCCTGCGCCACCACGGCATTAAAGATGCGCGCGCCGTCAATGTGCAGCGCCAGCTGGCGCTCGCGGGTAAATTGCCACGCCTGTTCAAGGTAGCTCAGCGGCAGCACTTTGCCGTGATGGGTATTTTCCAGGCTCAGCAGGCGGGTGCGGGCAAAATGCATGTCGTCCGGCTTGATGGCGGCCGCCACGTCGTGCAGCGGCAGCGTGCCGTCGGCAGCCGCGAGGATCGGCTGCGGCTGGATGCTGCCGAGCACCGCGGCACCGCCAGCCTCATATTTGTAGTTATGCGCCTGCTGGCCGACGATGTACTCATCGCCGCGCTGGCAGTGGCACAGCAGCGCCACCAGGTTGGCCTGGGTGCCGGTAGGGAAGAACAGCGCAGCCGCTTTACCGCTCAGGCGCGCCGCTTCAGCCTCCAGCGCATTGACGGTGGGATCATCGCGATAGACATCATCGCCGGTTTCGGCCGCCATCATCGCATCCAGCATCGCGGCACTCGGGCGGGTCACGGTATCACTGCGTAAATCGATCACGTTGCTCTCCTGACATAAAAAAGCGGGCTAAGCGCCCGCATGATGATTAATCCGGCAAGTCTCTTCGTTTTACCGCAGCCAGTTGGTTTTCGCCAGCTCGACGATTTCATCACCGCGACCATTCAGGATCGCGCGCAGCATGTACAGGCTGAAACCTTTAGCCTGCTCGGCTTTGATTTGCGGTGGCATCGACAACTCTTCCTTGGCGGTGATCACGTCTACCAGCACCGGACCGTCATGGGCGAACGCCTGTTGCAGCGCGCCATCCAGCTCCGAGGCTTTTTCCACGCGGATCCCTTTGATGCCGCAGGCGGTGGCGATGGCGGCGAAGTCCGGGTTCTCCAGATCGGTGCCGTCGGTGAGATAGCCACCGGCTTTCATCTCCATTGCCACAAAGCCCAGCACGCTGTTATTGAAGATCACCAGCTTCACCGGCAGCTTAAGCTGCGCCAGCGAGATGAAATCGCCCATCAGCATGCTGAAGCCGCCATCGCCGCACAGCGCAACCACCTGACGCTGTTTATCAATGGCCTGTGCGCCAAGCGCCTGCGGCATGGCGTTGGCCATCGAACCGTGGTTAAACGAGCCGAGCAGACGGCGCTTGCCGTTCATTTTCAGATAGCGCGCTGCCCACACCGTTGGCGTGCCGACATCACAGGTAAAGATAGCGTCATCGGCCGCATAGTGGCTGATCTGCTGGGCCAGATACTGCGGGTGAATCGCCTGCTTATCGTTGGCGGTCGCCAGATCGTCCAGCCCTTTGCGCGCATCCGCGTAGTGCTCCAGTGCGCGATCGAGGTGATGACGGTCGCTGTGGCTGGTGAGCTGCGGCTGCAGCGCCTGCAGCGTGGCTTTGATGTCACCCACCAGCGCCATGTCGACGTGACTGTGCGCGCCGAGGCTGGCCGGATTGATATCAATCTGAATAATGCGCGCGTCCGCCGGGTAGAACGGGCGATAAGGGAACTGGGTGCCGAGCAGCACCAGCGTGTCGGCGTTCATCATGGCGTGATAGCCGGATGAGAAGCCGATCAGCCCGGTCATGCCGACATCATACGGGTTGTCGTACTCGAGGTGCTCTTTGCCGCGCATGGCGTGTACCACGGGTGCTTTCAGCGTTTCGGCCAGCTTTACCACTTCCGCATGGGCACCGGCGCAGCCGCTGCCGCACATCAGGGTGATATTTTTCGCTTCATTGAGCGTTTCTGCGAGGCGCGTCAGTTCACTGACCGACGGCACCACCTGCGGCAGCTGCGGCGGATACCATTCGCTGCGCGCATTCTCCGGCGCCGCCTGCAGCGCCACGTCACCCGGCAGCACAATCACCGACACGCCGCGATTGAGGATGGCTTTACGCATCGCAATGCCGAGCACCTGCGGCAGCTGTTCCGGATTGGAGACCAGCTCGCAGTAATGGCTGCACTCGCGGAATAACTCCTGCGGATGGGTTTCCTGAAAATAGCCGCTGCCGATTTCGCTGGAAGGAATGTGCGCGGCAATCGCCAGCACCGGAACATGGTTGCGATGGCAGTCAAACAGGCCGTTGATCAGATGCAGGTTGCCAGGGCCGCAGGAGCCGGCGCACACCGCCAGCTCACCGCTGATTTGTGCTTCCGCCCCGGCGGCAAAAGCGGCCACTTCTTCATGGCGCGTTGGCATCCATTCAATGGTGCCCATGCGGTTGAGGCTGTAGTTCAGCCCGTTGAGGGAGTCACCGGTTACGCCCCAAATGCGTTTTACGCCGGCGCTCTCCAGCGTTTTGGCCAGCAGGGCCGCCACTGTTTGCTTCATCGTTCGCTCCTTTCTGGTGTCGGCCATCCAGTCGGATGGCAAAAAACGTGTCAGAGAGAAAGCGTAGACGAAGCCGCAGCGCAGCGGGCGTGAAAAAATGCGCTGCGCGTCAGGCGGAAAACAGGGCGATGAGGATAGGTGCCAGCAGGTTCATGATAAAACCGTGCACGATGGCCGCAGGCACAATCTCCATTCCGCCGGCACGCTGCAGAATCGGCAGGGTGAAATCCATCGACGTGGCACCGCTCAGCCCAAGTGCCATACTGCGGTAGCGGTTGACCAGCACCGGAATCAGCAGCACCGCAGCCAGCTCTCGCAGCAGATCGTTAAAGAAGGCGGCGCTGCCGATCACCGGGCCGTACGCTTCGGTCATCAGAATGCCGGACAGCGAATACCAGCCGAAGCCGCTGGCCAGCGCCAGTCCGGTTGACAGCGAAACGCCGAGCAGCCACGCCGCCAGCACGCCGCCGCCCAGCGAGCCGCACAGGGATACCAGCGCTACCGTCATGCCACGCCGGTTCAGGGTGATCTGGCGTAGCGTCATGCCGCTGCCGCGCAGCTGCACGCCAACCAGGAACAGCAGCACGATGAGCGCGATTTCGCTGAGGGTCGATGCATGGCGCAGCGGCGCCCACTGGGTTAATCCCAGCAGGAAACCGGCCAGCACCGCCACGCACAGCTTGAGCGATTCCAGCACCATGTGCCAGCGCGATGGCAGATCCTGCTGGCGATGCTGCTGACGCCACGGCCAGCGGCGATCCAGCAGCCACAGCGCCAGCAGTGAGCAGCTGAGAATGGCACCTGCAGCAATCAGCGCGGTTTTAAACACGATCAGCAAGTTGGTGCCGAGATTGTCGAGAAAGGCGAGGCTGGTACCCATAAAAAACAGAATGGCGTAAATCAGCAAACTCAGCAGGCGGTTAACGCGCTGCAACAGCGCAGGCTGATGCCACGGCAGCAAATAGCCCACCATCAGCGGCACCAGAATGATAAGCAGTCCGGTATACATGAAAAATGACGTCCTTTTTTACGAGACGCCACGCTAATGGAAAATGCCTGAAGTGTAAACCTTTTCTCCCGCTGCCGACTTGACCAACGCAGCGCGGCGGACCATGCTCTGGCAAAGCACGGAGGGACTGCGCGATGATTCTGGAACATATCGATATACACGGCTTTCGCGGCATTAACCGGTTGTCGCTGCCGCTGACCGACACCAATCTGCTGATTGGGGAAAACGCGTGGGGTAAATCCAGTTTGCTGGATGCGCTAACGCTGCTGCTGGCACCGGCCGCTGAGCCCTATATGTTCACCGAACAGGACTTCCATTTTCCGCCCGGTGAGGTGGAAGCCCGGCGGCATAAGTTGCAGCTGGTGTTTCGCTTTCGCGCGCAGGGCGATGAGCATGAAGCGCTGTTTGCGCCGTTCTGGCAGCAGGATGACGCGGGGCGCTATCTGCGCTTCAGTACGCTGGCGACGCGCCAGGGCAGCGAAGCCAAAACCCGCTGGCGCTTTATTGACGCGCGTGGCGAGGTGCTGCCGCTGGCGGGCACCGACGTCGCGCTGGCGCAGTTGCGCGCGTACTATCCGGTGTTGCGCCTGCGTGATGCGCGCTTTGGCCGGCGGTCGCGCCATAGCGACAACGACACGCAGCGACGCGCTGATACGCTGAGCGCGCTGGCGCAGGAGATGCATAGCCTGACGCGCGATCTGGTGGCGCGGCCACAAACCCTGAGCGACGAGCTGTTGCGCCAGGGATTACACACCATGCAGCAGCTGATGGCGCACTATTTTCTGGTACAGCAACCGGACACAGGCGCCGCGCGGGTTGCGCCGGAGTTGCGTGACGGCAGTCAGGGCTGGCGTTCGCTCGATCAGCTCAATCAGCTGATCGCCGGTACCGAATCGCGCAGTCGTCAGGTGATTCTGCTGCGCATGTTCTCGCTCCTGCTGCAGGCGCACGGCAGCGATGCGCTGCCCGCGGGCGCGCGCCCCTTGCTGCTGGTGGAGGATCCGGAAACGCGGCTGCATCCCATCATGCTGTCGGTGGCGTGGAATCTGCTGGCGCTGATGCCGCTGCAAAAAATCGCCACCACTAACTCCGGTGAGCTGCTGTCACAGGTGGCGCTGGAGCAAATCTGCCGACTGGTGCGCGAGCCCGACCGCGTGGCGGCGTGGCGTATCGGGCCGGAAGGATTAAGTGCCGAAGAGGCGCGCCGTATCGGCTTTCACATCCGCGTCAACCGTCCGTCGGCGCTGTTTGCCCGCTGCTGGTTGCTGGTTGAGGGTGAAACCGAAGTGTGGATCATCAATGAGCTGGCGCGGCAGCGCGGCTACCATTTTGCCGCGGAAGGCGTGAAGGTGATTGAGTTTGCGCAGTCCGGGCTTAAGCCGCTGCTGAAATATGCGCGCCGCATGGGCATTGCCTGGCACGTGCTGACTGACGGCGACGAGGCCGGGAAAAAATATGCCGCCACTGCGCGCAGCCAGCTACAGCCGCATGAGCAGGAGAGCGACCATCTCACGCAGTTCCCGGCGCCCGACATCGAACACTTCCTTTATAAGCAGGGCTTTAGTGATGTCTATCACCAGATGGCGCACCTGCCGTTAAACGTGCCAATGAACGCACGGCGTATTATTACCAAAGCCATTCATCACAGCTCGAAGCCGGAACTGGCGATTGCGGTGGCGATGGCAGCGGCCGAACGCGGGCCGCAGGCGATTCCGCCGTTGCTCGATCAGCTGTTTGGCCGCGTCATGTGGCTGGCGCGCGGTCGGGCAGAGTAAAACTGACGCGGGACGCCAAAGAAAAATGCCAGCGTCTGCGGCTGGCATTTTTTTTCGGGAGTGGTCAGAATGAGAGCAGACGCGCGCCCGTCAGGAGAGTGACGATGCTTCACAGGGCACAATCAGACTGGCATGGTTGCCTTTCGGCCCTTCATGGACATCGAACTGAACGTGCTGGCCCGCTTTCAGCGTTCTGTATCCCTCCATCTGAATCGTGGAGTAGTGTGCGAAGATATCGTCGCCGCCGCCAATCGGACAGATAAAGCCGAAGCCTTTGGCGTTGTTGAACCATTTAACAGTACCCGTCTCCATGCTTTTACTTCCCTCGCAAGACATTTTGATAAGTAGGTGAGGTCATTGAAGCTGTGAGTCGAGTTTGTTTAAAACTCAATCAGCTTGTGTAAGTAGAATGTAGAGAAACGGACCTTATCGTCAAGCAAACGGCCCTGGCGCACGGGGAGAAATTCATCAAAATTTGAGGCAGTTAACGCTATTGCAAATTTTGTGATACAGGTCGCGCATGCGCTTTCAGGACCGATTTTTGCCACAGGAAAAGCGGCTTGACAGGCGTGTTAAACTTGAGGTGAGAGCACAGAAATGTGCGCTACCGTAACGCAGAATTTCAACGGAACATTATGGCAAACACAAACGACTGGCTTAACTTTGAACATCTGGCCGAAGACAAAGTACGCGAAGGGTTAAAGCCGCCTTCAATGTATAAAGTCATTCTGAATAATGACGATTATACACCTATGGAATTTGTTATTGACGTTCTGCAAAAGTTCTTTTCTTATGATGTTGAACGTGCAACGCAACTGATGCTGAAAGTTCACTACCATGGAAAGGCAATCTGTGGTGTATTCACTGCAGAAGTGGCGGAGACCAAAGTCGCCCAGGTGAACAATTACGCGCGGGAAAATCAACATCCGTTGCTGTGTACGCTGGAAAAAGCCTGAAGCTGTCTCCATATAGGATTCAGTCCGTCAGAGCGATAATTGGGGGAGGTGCCAAATGCTCAATCAAGAACTGGAACTCAGTTTAAACATGGCTTTCGCCAGAGCGCGCGAGCACCGTCACGAGTTTATGACCGTCGAACATCTGTTGCTGGCGCTGCTCAGCAACCCGTCGGCCAGAGAGGCACTGGAAGCCTGTACGGTGGATATTGCGGCTCTGCGTCAGGAACTCGAAGCCTTCATCGAACAAACCACGCCGGTGCTGCCTGCCAGCGAAGAGGAGCGCGACACTCAGCCGACGCTCAGCTTCCAGCGCGTGCTGCAGCGTGCGGTCTTCCATGTCCAGTCATCCGGTCGCAGTGAAGTTTCCGGTGCGAACGTGCTGGTCGCCATTTTCAGCGAGCAGGAGTCGCAAGCGGCTTACCTGCTGCGCAAACACGAAGTGAGCCGCCTTGATGTGGTGAACTTCATCTCCCATGGTACGCGTAAAGACGAACCGGGCCAGCCGCAGAACAGCGCGGAAAATCCGGTTAACGAAGAGCAAGCAGGCGGGGAGGAACGTATGGAAAACTTCACCACCAATCTTAATCAGCTTGCTCGCGTCGGCGGAATTGACCCGCTGATCGGCCGCGATAAAGAGCTGGAACGGGCCATTCAGGTGCTGTGCCGTCGTCGCAAGAATAACCCGCTGCTGGTGGGCGAATCGGGCGTCGGTAAAACCGCGATTGCGGAAGGGCTCGCCTGGCGCATTGTGCAGGGCGACGTGCCGGAAGTGATGAAAGAGTGCACCATCTACTCGCTGGATATCGGTTCGCTGCTGGCCGGTACCAAATACCGCGGTGATTTTGAAAAACGTTTTAAAGCGCTGCTGAAACAGCTGGAACAGGATAACAACAGCATTCTGTTCATCGACGAGATCCACACCATTATCGGTGCCGGTGCGGCATCGGGCGGCCAGGTGGATGCGGCGAATCTTATTAAGCCGCTGCTCTCCAGCGGTAAAATCCGCGTGATGGGTTCCACGACCTATCAGGAGTTCAGCAATATCTTTGAGAAGGATCGTGCGCTGGCGCGCCGTTTCCAGAAAATTGATATTACTGAGCCATCGGTTGAAGAGACGGTACAAATTCTTAACGGGCTGAAGCCGAAGTACGAAGCGCATCACGATGTGCGCTACACCGCCAAAGCGGTACGTGCGGCGGTTGAGCTGGCGGTGAAATACATCAATGACCGTCATCTGCCGGACAAGGCGATTGACGTGATCGATGAGGCTGGCGCGCGTGCGCGTCTGGTGCCGGTCAGCAAGCGCAAGAAAACCGTCAACGTGTCGGACATCGAATCCGTGGTGGCGCGCATCGCGCGTATTCCGGAGCAGAGCGTTTCGGCCACCGATCGCGATACGCTGAAAAATCTCGGCGACCGTCTGAAAATGCTGGTGTTTGGACAAGACAACGCGATTGAAGCGCTGACTGAAGCCATCAAGATGAGCCGTGCGGGTCTGGGGCAGGAGCGTAAGCCAGTCGGATCGTTCCTGTTTGCGGGTCCGACCGGGGTCGGTAAAACCGAGGTCACCGTGCAGCTGGCGAAGGCGCTGGGCATTGAGCTGCTGCGCTTTGATATGTCCGAGTATATGGAGCGTCACACCGTCAGTCGTTTGATTGGTGCGCCTCCGGGCTACGTCGGCTTTGATCAGGGCGGTCTGCTGACCGATGCGGTGATCAAGCATCCGCACGCGGTGGTGCTGCTGGATGAGATCGAGAAAGCCCATCCGGATGTCTTCAACCTGCTGCTGCAGGTGATGGATAACGGAATGCTGACCGATAACAACGGTCGCAAAGCGGACTTCCGCAACGTGGTGCTGGTGATGACCACCAACGCCGGGGTGCGCGAGACCGAGCGTAAATCCATCGGCCTGATTCAGCAGGACAACAGCACCGACGCGATGGAAGAGATCAAAAAGATCTTTACGCCGGAGTTCCGTAACCGTCTCGACAACATTATCTGGTTCCGTCACCTCGACACTCAGGTGATCCATCAGGTGGTGGATAAATTTATTGTTGAGCTGCAGGCACAGCTGGATGCGAAAGGTGTGTCGCTGGAAGTCAGCGATGATGCGCGCGACTGGCTGGCCGAAAAAGGTTACGACAAAGCGATGGGCGCGCGTCCGATGGCGCGTACCGTGCAGGAAAACCTGAAGAAACCGCTGGCTAACGAGCTGCTGTTTGGCTCGCTGGTGGATGGCGGATCGGTGTCGGTTGGACTGGATAAAGAGAAAAACCAGCTCACCTACCACTTCATGAGTGCGGAAAAACGTAAAACCGAGGGCACCGTGCATTAAGCGGGTGCGCAGATAAGAAAAAGGCCGGATTAAAATCCGGCCTTTTTTTTCGCGCTTAGTTTACATCAGCAAACGCGAGGCGAGTGCAACAACTTAGCGACTACGGAAGACAATGCGGCCTTTGCTCAGGTCGTACGGGGTCAACTCGACAGTCACTTTGTCGCCCGTCAGGATGCGGATGTAGTTTTTACGCATTTTACCGGAGATATGAGCGGTAACCACGTGCCCGTTTTCAAGCTCTACGCGGAACATGGTGTTAGGTAACGTATCCAGTACGGTACCTTGCATTTCAATATTGTCTTCTTTGGCCATCGAATCCTCTGGGTGAACTACCAAACTGTTGAACCGGCAAGATAATGCCGAATTCCATGATTTATGTAAAGAAACGTTGGCTGTTTTTGCCAACGCTTCGCCGTGCGTCGCGCCGCTGCGCGTGCATTACGGATAAATTCGGGTGTTTTTGACGTCTGCGGGGGATTAGCGGGCTAAGAATCTGCAGCAATCGGCATCGGGTGCGCAACTGAAACAGCTTCGGGAACAGGGTGAGATTCCCAGCCTGGCAATTCCGGCTCGCCACAGCGAAGCGCGGACGACATACCAAACTCGCTTATTGTATCACTTTTGTCGGGAATTGTGTGCAAAACATCTGCGGGGACAGTCAAAAAAGGGTTTGTGTTTGCCAGCAGCCGGCCTGCACCGGTTGCCAGGCCAGCGTTTGCACGTATTGCAGATAATCGACGCGCGGAATTTCAACTGCGCCCAGCGAGGCGGTATGCGGATTCAGCACCTGACAATCAATCAGCCGTCCCTGATGCGCAATAAAGTGCTGTGAGAAAACCCACAGCGCGGTTTTAGAGGCATTTTCCGCCCGGCTGAACATCGACTCGCCGCAAAAAATCTGTCCGAGCGCCAGGCCATACATGCCGCCAACCAGGCGTTGATCCTGCCAGACTTCGATTGAGTGCGCATGGCCCAGCTCATACAGGCGCAGCCAGGCGCGTTTCACTTCAAAGGTGATCCAGGTGCCTTCCTGACGCCCGCTGGCGCAACCTTCCACAACTTGTGCAAAAGCGTGATTCATGGTGACGCGATAGGGCGAACGGCGATGGAAGCGCGCCATGCTGCGGCTGAGATGAAACGACTCCGGCAGCAGGACCGCACGTGGATCTGGCGACCACCATAAAATCGGATCGCCGGGCGAAAACCACGGAAAAATACCGCGCTGATAAGCATTCATCAGGCGGGCAGGGGAGAGATCGCCGCCCATGGCCAGCAGGCCGTTTGGCTCACGCAGCGCCATCTCCGGCGGCGGGAAATTGAGCGAATCCCGGGAAAGTTGTACCAGTCTCATGGCGTCGGTCACCCTCAGGCTAAACGCATAGACTATAGCGCAAAGCGCTGCTGGAAACGCCAGTAGCGTCCCGCTTTTGAGATTAATTCGTCATGGCTGCCGGATTCGATAATCTGCCCACCGTCAAGCACACAGATGCGATCCATTTTTTCCATTCCGCTCAGGCGATGCGTCACCATGATCAGCGTTTTTCCCTGACTAACCTGCTGTAGCAACGTGAGAATCTGCTGCTCGGTCGCGGCATCCAGACCTTCGGTCGGCTCATCCAGCAGCCACAGGTCGCCATCGTGCAGCAGCGCACGGGCAATCGCCAGCCGGCGCAATTCACCACCGGACAGCGGCCGGCCGCCTTCACCCATCCATGCATTTAGCCCTTCGCTGTGCTGCGTCAGATGCGCCAGCCCAACCCGCTGCAATACGTCAATCAGCTGTGCATCGCTGGCGTGTGGTGCTGCCAGCAGCAGATTAGCGCGTAGCGTCTGGCTGAACAGATGGACGCGCTGTGTGACAACGCTGATGCGTTGACGCAGGCTGGCTTCGTCCCACGCCGCCAGATCAATCCCGTTCAGGCGAATCGTGCCGCGCTGAGCTTCCCAGCCGCGCGTGATCAGCGCCAGCAGGCTGGATTTTCCGCAGCCGGTCGGGCCCAGCAGCGCCAGATGTTCACCGGCTGCTAACGTCAGGGAGAAGTTGTGCAGCACCGCTTCTGGCCGCTGCGGATAGCTGAAATCGATCTGTTCCAGCGTCAGGCTGAGGCCGCGCGGCGTCGCAACCGGTTGTGTCGGGAAGTGAATGGCTGGCGGTTGATCGATGATCTCCTGCACGCGCTGCGCCGCGTGCGTCACCTGCGCCAGTGGCAGAAATGCGCCAGCCACCGGTGCCAGCGCTTCAAACGCGGCCAGCGCGCAAAACACAAACAGGGCAATCAGTGCACCCGGTGTGCTATTAGCGCCGACGCCGCTGGCGGCCAGCCACAGCAGCAGCGTAACGGTACTGCCGGCGATCAACGTGAGCAGGCTCTGCGCCAGCGCCTGCAGCCGGTGCTGCTGCTGCTGCGCCTGTTGCCACGCACGTTCTTCCTGATCCAGCCGCTGTCGCCACAGCGCCACCGCGCCGTAAATCTGCAGCTCGGCCAGTCCGCTGAGCCAGTGCGTCAGTTGCAGGCGCCAGCGAGCCTGGTAACGGGCAATCTGCGCGCCGGTGCGCGCGCCGAGCCGCCAGAATAGCGGCGGCATCAGCAGCAGCGTCAGCAACATGATCGCCCCGAGCAGCAGCGCCAGTTGCATATCGAGTAGCGCCAGTCCACAGGTCACCACCACAATCACCACCGCCGCACCCAGTAGCGGAGAAATAACGCGTAAATAGAGATGGTCGAGGGTATCGACATCGCTGACAAAGCGGTTCAGCAGTTCACCGTTGCGAAAGCGCGCCAGCTGCGCCGGTGCCAGCGCCATCAGCCGGCTAAAGGTAAAGACGCGCAGATGTTGCAGCACGCGGAAAGTGGCGTCGTGGCTGACCAGCCTTTCAAAATAGCGCGCGGCGGTGCGGGTGATTGCCGCGCCACGCACACCGGCTGCGGGCAGCATGTAATTGAAGCTGTACAGGCCGGCGACGCCAGCCAGCGAGGAGGCAGCAAGAAACCAGCCGGACAGCGTCAGCAAGCCGATGCTGGCGAGCAGCGTGACAATCGCCAGCACCACGCCAAGACCTAAACGCCACGGATGGCGGCGATACAGGCGCAGGAAAGGCAGTAACGTGCGCATCAGGCAATCTCCTTCTGACGATGCTGCGCCAGCTCGCGTAGCGGGCCCGCTTCAGCGATCAGCTGTTGCCAGTGGCCCTGCTGCACCAGTTGTCCGGCCTGCATCACCCACACTTCATCCCACTGGTCGAGAGCGTGCAGCTGATGGGTAATCATTAACGTAGTTTGCTGCTGTGCGGCCTGCTGTAGCGCGCCCATCACATGCTGCTCGCTCTGGCTGTCGAGCCCGGATCCCGGTTCGTCCAGCAGCAGCAGGCGGGCCGGTTTCAGCAGCGCCCGCGCAACGGCGATGCGCTGTGCCTGCCCAACGGACAGGCCGATGCCGCCATCGCCAACTGGCGTATCCAGCCCCTGCGGCAGACGCGACAAAAATTCGCTGACGCCAGCGCGCTGCAGCACGGCGGTCAGCGTGGCCTCGTCCACCGGCGTGTCAGTGAGCTGGAGATTGTCACGCAGCGTCGCCGCCGGCAGCTGCGGATTTTGTCCTACCCAGGCCAGCTGCTGCTGCCAGCTGCTGCGGCTGATGTCGCGCAGTTCCTGGCCGTTAATGCACAGTGAACCCTGATAGGGCAGAAAACCGAGCAGGACATTCATCAGCGCACTTTTTCCGGCCCCGCTTTGTCCGACCAGCGCCACGCGCTGACCGGGAGTAAGGCTGAAATTCAGCGGCTGTGACAGCGCCTCGCCGGTGGCGGTCATGATCACCAGATCCTGCGCCCGGAGGGAGAGTGGCGCGTCAGCATCCAGCGTTTGTGTGGCCGCCTGCGGCGCGCGCTGGGGCGTTTCGCGCAGGAAGGTATCCAGCGCGTCTGCGCCGCCCACCGCCTGCGCTTTGGCATGGTAAAAGGTGCCATGATCGCGCAGCGGCTGGAAAAATTCGGGGGCAAGAATCAGCGCGAGGAAACCGGCAAACAGCGTCACGCCGGTGCCGTAGTGGCCAAAATTGAGTTCACCCAGGTACGAGAAGCCGAAATAGACCGCGACCACGGCAATCGCCAGCGAGGCGAAAAACTCCAGCACCGCAGAGGAGAGAAAGGCGAGGCGCAGCACTTCCATGGTGCGCTGACGAAAATCCTGAGTACTGGCGGCAATCGCCTGCTGCTCAGCGTCCGCGCGGTGAAACAGGCGCAGCGTTTCGCGTCCGCGCAGACGGTCATAGAAATCGCCGCTCAGACGCGCCAGCGCAAGAAAATTACGCCGGTTGGCATCGGCCGCACCCATGCCGACCAGCGCCATAAACAGCGGAATCAGCGGCGCGGTCGCCAGCAGAATCAGTCCGGCAGCCCAGTTTATAGGGAAAATGGCGATCAGGATGGCGCAGGGCACAAACACCGCCAGCGACATCTGCGGCAGATAGCGCGCGTAATACTCCTGCATCTCTTCAATCTGTTCCAGCAGCAGCGTTGCCCAGCTCCCGGCCGGTTTGCCCTGAATCCAGGCCGGACCGAGCGCGTTCAGCCGGTCCAGCACCTGTTGCCGCAGTGCACGGCGAATCGCCACGCCAGCCCTGAAACCGGCCATCTCACGACCATAGTGCAGCGCGGCGCGCAGTGCGAAGCACAGCAGTAGTAACAGGAAATCACTCACCAGTTCAGCGCGGGGTTGCTGTTCCACCAGCAGTTTTTGCAGCAGGGAGGCCAGTAGCCAGGCCTGGGCGATGAGAATTAACGCCGCAGCAAAACCTGCCAGCGAGGCCAGTCGCAGGCTGCGTGCGCCATGATGACGTTGCTGGCGTAACCAGCGCAGCAGTTCGTGTTGCCGTGATTTGTTCATGCGAAGCTGTTTGATCACCGTAACGAGAGGCAAAATCCGACGCTAAATGCCGGACAGACGGGTGGCAGAACTGTAGCACGCAGGCGATAAAAAAGGCGACCAAAAGTGGCCGCCTCAGTGCAATTATGATCAGATAATTAACAACTTACTTATCGTTTTTAACCAGACCATCCAAATAACGTTCCGCATCCAGCGCGGCCATACAGCCGGTACCGGCAGAGGTAATGGCCTGACGATAGATGTGGTCCATTACGTCACCGGCAGCGAACACGCCCGGCACGCTGGTCTGCGTCGCATTGCCCTGCAGGCCGGACTGCACTTTGATATAGCCGTTTTCCAGATCCAGCTGGCCATCGAAAATCGCCGTGTTCGGACTATGACCGATGGCGACAAACAGGCCCGCCACTTCCAGCGAGAGCGGAGCTTCACCTTTGGTTGACGAAAGTTTCAACCCGGTGACGCCCATCTGATCGCCTACCACCTCGTCCAGCGCGCGGTCAGTGTGCAGCACGATGTTGCCGTTACGCACTTTCTCCATCAGGCGGTCAATCAGGATTTTCTCAGCGCGGAAGCTGTCACGACGGTGAATCAGGTGCACTTCAGAAGCGATGTTCGCCAGATAGAGCGCCTCTTCAACGGCCGTGTTACCGCCGCCAATAACCGCGACTTTTTGGTTGCGATAGAAGAAACCATCACAGGTGGCGCAGGCCGATACCCCTTTGCCTTTGAATGCCTCTTCTGACGGCAGGCCAAGGTAGCGCGCTGAGGCACCGGTCGCGATGATCAGCGCATCCGCCGTGTATTCGCCGCTGTCGCCGGTCAGGCGGAACGGACGGTTCTGCAAATCAACCGTGTGAATATGGTCAAAGATGATTTCGGTGTTGAACTTCTCAGCATGCTCCTGCATGCGTTCCATCAGCGCAGGGCCGGTCAGATCGTGCGGGTCGCCCGGCCAGTTTTCGACTTCAGTCGTGGTGGTGAGCTGGCCGCCTTTTTCCAGTCCGGTAATCAATACCGGGTTCAGGTTAGCGCGGGCGGCATAAACCGCTGCGGTGTAACCGGCAGGGCCGGAGCCCAGAATGAGCAGCTTACTGTGTTTGGCCGTACTCATGCGTTCCTCAGTGTGTGTCTGACAACATAGTTTTCGATTGTAGGGAAATTACTGTCGCAAAAAAAGGTTTCAGCAATTTTGTTAACAATCACTGCAAGCGGCGTAGACGATGAATGGCAATTCTGCACGCGCGCTGCGCCAAAAGGGGGCATTGCTCGGCAATTTGTGGTGCAGCTGTATAAAAATTCTCATTTAAAAACAGCAACCCAGTACGCTGTCTGGCATCTTGTACTGAATTTGGATGTTTTACTTTGACAATCGCCTGCGCTTTTGCGAAAACATTGTCAGAAGCAGAGAAAATTTAGCGGTTCGAAACAGAATTTCAGCTCTGTTTTGCGCAATTTCGCCAAATAAACTCAGCCTGACATTGGTAATGACGCATGATGTGGACAGACAGCATGCGTCATACGGATGGTCGCGTTACTGCACAGGCTTAAAGACTTCACTTCAGTAAGGCCCTGAACATTGAACGTTTTCAGGGTTTGGCAGGTAAAGGGAAGGAATTAAGAGAGACAATAATAATGGTAGACAACAAGAAACGCCCCGGAAAAGATCTGGATCGGATCGACAGAAATATTCTGAATGAACTGCAGAAAGACGGTCGTATTTCCAACGTTGAGCTTTCAAAACGTGTCGGCCTCTCGCCAACACCTTGTCTTGAACGCGTACGTCGCCTGGAACGTCAGGGTTTCATTCTGGGCTACACCGCGCAGCTGAACCCGCACTATCTCGATGCTTCACTGCTGGTATTCGTTGAGATTACTCTGAATCGCGGCGCGCCGGATGTGTTTGAACAATTTAACGCCGCCGTACAAAAACTTGAGGAAACTCAAGAATGTCACCTCGTTTCCGGTGACTTTGACTACCTGTTGAAAACCCGCGTGCCGGATATGTCCGCCTACCGTAAACTGCTGGGTGAGACCTTGCTGCGCCTGCCGGGCGTCAACGACACCCGTACCTATGTGGTGATGGAAGAGGTCAAACAGAGCAATCGTCTGGTGATTAAGACCCGGTAACGCAGGGCAGGTGCAAAGCTTGCAGGATTTCGGTACACTCCTGTGAATTCATACAGGACCAGCGTCAGGCAAGCCTGGCGCTGTTGCCTTCTTAATTTACAGGCACCTGGAGAGTTCTCTTGAGCCAGGAATATACAGAAGATAAAGACGTTTCATTACAACCACTGAGCAGCGGACGTCGGCTGCTGGAAGCGTTGCTCATCCTGGTGGCCTTGTTTGCCATCTATCTGATGGTGTCGCTGGTTAGCTTTAATCCCTCCGATCCCAGCTGGTCACAAACCGCCTGGCACGAGCCGATCCACAATCTGGGCGGCAGCGTGGGCGCATGGCTGGCCGATACCCTGCTGTTTATTTTTGGTGTGATGGCCTACGCCATTCCGCCAGTGATTATTGGTCTGTGCTGGATTACCTTCCGTCAGCGCGATCGTCAGGATTACATCGACTATTTTGCGGTGGGCCTGCGGCTGATTGGCGTGCTGGCGCTGGTAGTGACTACCTGCGGACTGGCTGCGCTGAACGTGGACGATATCTGGTATTTTGCCTCTGGCGGCGTAATTGGCAGCCTGGTGAGCAATGCGATGGCGCCGTGGTTCAGCGGTGCCGGTGGCACGCTGACGCTGCTGTGCGTCTGGGCGGCGGGTATCACGCTTTATACCGGCTGGTCCTGGCTGGCGATTGCCGAGAAGATCGGCAGCGTGGTGATGGGCGTGCTGACCTTTGCCAGCAACCGCTCGCGCCATGATGAACCCTGGCAGGAAGAAGACGACTACGACGAGGCGCACCCCGACGACGCGGTTCCGCCACTGCGCGCTGCGCCGGCTCAGGACGACGAAGATGACGTACTGCTGGCTAAGCCCCGACAGGTAGCGGAACCTGTGGCTGAAGTCGCCAGCGACGATCCCCTGCTGGCGAAAGCCAGTGCGGCTACCGCGGCTGCGCTGGCCGCCACCAGTGACGCCGCACGTCAGGTGCCGTCCGTCGCGGCACCTGAGCCATCCGCACCGGCGGTAAACGTAGCTCCACAACCTGCGCCGTCACAGCTGGCTGCGGCTGCTCCGGCATCGATATCTGTTGCCAGCGCGCCTGCGGCGCCAGCTATTCCGCCAGCAGAGCCCGCGACAGCGGCTCCTCCGTTATACCGCTTCGAAGTGCCTGCTTCACCGGCCGCCGACGCCTTCTCGCTCGCTGAAGAAGACGATGGCCCGCGCATGGGTAACTGGCAGAGTGCCGATCAGGCCGCCACACCGCTGAATACGGCAGCCGCTGCCGCACTCGGTTCAGCGACGGCCGCCGCTGCTGCCCGCTCTGCGGCTTACACGCCAGCCTTTGATGTGGTGCCGGAGCGCGATTACAATCCGCAGGTGAAACAGGGTATTGGTCCGGAACTGCCGCGTCCTAACAAGGTTAAGCTGCCAACCCGGCGTGAGCTGGCCTCATACGGTATCAAACTGCCATCGCAACGCATGGCAGAAGAGAAGGCACGTGAAGAGGCCGACCAGCAGCAGCCGGAAATCAGCGCCAGCTGGCAAGTGCCACAGCCGCACGATGATGATAATGCTGCGCTGCAGGAAGCCCAGTTGCGCGAAGCGTTCCATTCGCAGCAGCAGCAGCGGTACGGCGACAGCTGGCAGCAGCAGCCGGCAGAGGAAGAAGATGAAGAGGCGCTGCAGCAGGCCCAGCTGGCGCAGCAGTTTGCTCAGCAGCAGCAACAGCGTTACAGCCAGCCTGAGCAGGAGAGCGCGCCGGTATTTAATCTGGATACCTCAGCCGCGTTTGATTTCTCTCCGATGAAAGATCTGGTTGATGACACGCCGAGCGAACCGCTGTTTACCATTGCCGCCACGCCAGAGCCGGACGCCCCGGCCCAGTGGCAGCAGCCAGCGGCACCTGAGCCGGCGGTACCCGCATCGCTGAGTGAGGAAACCAGCCCGTGGTCAACGCCAGACGACGAGGTTTACGCCGCGCCGGCTGAAACGCCGAAGCCTGTCGCCCCTGCGCAGGACAGCCTGTTCCACCCCTTCCTGGTACGTCACGAACAGCCGCTGGAGAAACCTTCCACGCCGCTGCCGACGCTGGATCTGCTGACGTCGCCGCCGGCGGAAGAGGAGCCGGTGGATATGTTCGCACTGGAACAGACCGCGCGTCTGGTTGAAGCGCGTCTGGCGGATTACCGCGTGAAAGCCGAAGTGGTGGGCATCTCTCCGGGGCCGGTAATCACCCGCTTTGAACTGGATCTGGCACCGGGCGTCAAGGCCGCACGTATTTCTAACCTGTCGCGTGACCTGGCACGTTCGCTCTCTGCCGTTGCGGTGCGTGTGGTTGAGGTGATTCCGGGCAAGCCTTATGTCGGCCTGGAGCTCCCCAATAAACATCGTCAGACCGTCTACCTGCGTGAGGTGCTGGACTGCGATAAGTTCCGCGATAACCCTTCGCCGCTGTCGGTGGTGCTGGGTAAAGATATTTCTGGTCAACCCGTGGTGGCCGATCTGGCGAAGATGCCGCACCTGCTGGTGGCCGGTACCACCGGTTCAGGTAAGTCGGTTGGCGTCAACACCATGATCATCAGCATGCTGTATAAAGCCACGCCGGAAGAAGTGCGCTTTATCATGATCGACCCGAAAATGCTCGAGCTGTCAGTGTATGAGGGCATTCCCCATCTGCTGACGGAAGTGGTCACCGACATGAAAGACGCGGCTAACGCGCTGCGCTGGAGTGTGGTCGAAATGGAGCGCCGCTATAAGCTGATGTCTGCGCTGGGCGTGCGTAATCTGGCCGGCTATAACGAGAAGATCGAGCAGGCGGCCGCAATGGGCCGGCCAATTCCGGATCCGTTCTGGAAACCGGGCGACAGCATGGACACCACGCCGCCGGTGCTGGAAAAACTGCCGTACATTGTGGTGCTGGTTGATGAGTTCGCTGACCTGATGATGGCGGTGGGCAAAAAGGTCGAAGAGCTGATTGCCCGCCTGGCACAGAAAGCCCGTGCGGCAGGTATTCACCTGGTGCTGGCTACCCAGCGTCCATCGGTGGATGTGATTACCGGCCTGATTAAAGCCAACATTCCGACGCGCATCGCCTTTACCGTATCCAGTAAAATTGACTCGCGTACCATTCTCGATCAGGGCGGTGCGGAATCCCTGCTGGGTATGGGTGACATGCTTTACATGCCACCTAACTCCTCCATGCCGGTACGTGTTCACGGCGCCTTTGTGCGTGACCAGGAAGTGCATGCAGTCGTGCAGGACTGGAAAGCGCGTGGGCGACCGCAGTACATCGACAGCATTACCGCCGGTGAAGAGAGTGAAAGCGGTGCTGGCGGCCTGGACGGCGATGAAGAGCTGGATCCGCTGTTTGACCAGGCGGTGGCGTTCGTGGTGGAGAAACGCCGCGCGTCGATCTCCGGCGTGCAGCGCCAGTTCCGTATTGGCTACAACCGCGCGGCGCGGATTATCGAACAGATGGAGGCGCAGGGCATTGTCTCGGAGCCAGGCCACAACGGTAACCGTGAAGTGCTGTCACCGCCACCTCACGAAATGTAAGACTTTTCTCCGCAGTGTTATGCCGGGCCAGTGTAAACTGGCCCGTTGTTTATCTGTGGTCCGATCCCCATATCATTGGGAGCTTTCGGCTTTTTCTCCTGTCGAACTGACGGAGCGGCGACTACGGTTAATGCAGTAAGTGTCAGGAAACCATGAATAAGGAATCGTATCAGATGAAATTTCGCGTTATTGCCTGTGGCCTGCTGGCCGGTTTTGTTGCTTCTTCTGCCCTGGCGGATGCTTCCAGCGATCTGCAGCAGCGCCTTAATAAAGTGAACAGCTTCCATGCCAGCTTCAGTCAGAAGGTGACTGACGGTAGCGGCGCAAATGTGCAGGACGGCGAAGGCGAACTGTGGGTAAAACGTCCGAGCCTGTTTAACTGGCACATGACTGCACCGGACGAAAGCGTGATTATCTCCGACGGTAAAAATCTGTGGTTCTATAATCCTTTTGTGGAACAGGCGAGCGTTAGCCTGCTGCAGAATGCCACCAGCAACACGCCGTTTATGCTGATTGCGCGTAACCAGCCCTCTGACTGGCAGCAGTACAACATTAAGCAGCAGGGGGATAATTTTGAGCTGACGCCTAAAAGCAGCGATGGCAACCTGAAACAGTTCACCATCAATGTCACTTCCGCAGGCACCATCAATCAGTTCAGCGCGATCGAGCAGGATGGACAGCGCAGCAGCTATCAGCTGAAGAGCCAGAAAAACGGCGCTATCAGCCCGGATAAATTCACCTTTACGCCGCCAAAAGGGGTAACGGTGGACGATCAACGTCAGTGAGGTGAGGGTGAGTAACCTGTCGCTGGATTTTGCACCGTCAAATGAGTTCAGACCGCTGGCTGCGCGTATGCGGCCAGCGACGCTGCAGCAATATATTGGTCAGCAGCATCTGCTCGCGGCCGGTAAGCCGTTGCCGCGCGCTATTGAAGCGGGTCAGCTGCACTCCATGATCTTATGGGGACCGCCGGGTACCGGTAAAACCACGCTGGCGGAGATCATCGCGCATTACGGCAAAGCCGATGTCGAACGCATTTCAGCGGTGACTTCCGGCGTTAAAGAGATCCGCGAGGCCATTGAGCGCGCGCGGCAGAATCGCCAGGTGGGGCGTCGCACTATTCTGTTTGTTGATGAGGTGCATCGCTTCAATAAGAGCCAGCAGGATGCGTTTTTGCCACACATTGAAGACGGCACCATCACCTTCATTGGCGCAACCACGGAAAATCCTTCTTTTGAACTGAACTCGGCACTGCTGTCGCGCGCCCGCGTTTATCTGCTTAAATCGCTGACCAGCGCGGATATTGAACAGGTGCTGGATCAGGCGATGCAGGATAAAACGCGCGGTTACGGCGACAGCGATATTCTGTTACCGGACAATACCCGGCGCATGATCGCTGAACTGGTCAATGGTGATGCACGACGCGCACTGAATACGCTGGAAATGATGGCCGATATGGCTGAGCTCAATGCGCAGGGACAGCGGGAGCTAACGCCACAGCTGCTGAATGAAGTGTCGGGTGAACGCGCGGCGCGTTTCGATAACAAAGGCGACCGCTTTTACGATCTCATCTCGGCACTGCACAAATCGGTTCGTGGTTCAGCCCCGGATGCGGCGCTTTACTGGTACGCGCGCATCATCACTGCCGGTGGCGATCCGCTGTACGTGGCGCGGCGGCTGCTGGCGATTGCTTCGGAAGATGTCGGTAATGCTGATCCGCGCGCCATGCAGGTAGCAATTGCCGCGTGGGACTGTTTTACCCGCGTCGGGCCTGCGGAAGGGGAACGTGCAATTGCCCAGGCAATTGTTTATCTGGCCTGTGCGCCAAAAAGCAATGCTGTTTATACCGCCTTCAAAGCGGCGATGCGTGATGCGCGTGAGTTCCCGGATTACGATGTGCCGGAACATCTGCGTAATGCACCGACGAAGCTGATGAAAGAGATGGGCCTCGGCAAAGAGTACCGTTACGCGCATGACGAACCCAATGCCTATGCGGCCGGCGAGGTGTTTTTCCCGCCGGAAATGGCGCAGACGCGCTACTATCAACCCACCAATCGTGGCCTTGAAAGCAAGATCGGTGAAAAACTCGCCTGGCTTGCTGAACAGGATCAAAATAGCCCGATAAAACGCTACCGCTGATAAACGCGTTACGGTAAGGTGAGCAAGGATTTCAATGCATTCCGGTGGAATGCATCCCTCCATTCGTTCAATCAACCTTTTATTACACAGGATAAGCATGCTCGATCCCAATCTGCTGCGTAATGAGCCAGACGCAGTCGCAGAAAAACTGGCACGCCGGGGATTTAAACTGGATGTGGATACGCTGCGCTCCCTCGAAGAGCGTCGTAAGGTTTTGCAGGTAGAAACTGAAAACCTGCAGGCTGAGCGTAACTCCCGCTCCAAATCCATCGGTCAGGCCAAAGCACGTGGGGAAGATATCGAGCCGCTGCGTCAGGAAGTGAACGCGCTGGGCGAACGCCTGGATGCGGCGAAAGCAGAGCTGGATACCCTGCAGAACGAAATTCGTGACTTTGCGCTCGCGCTGCCGAACCTGCCGGCCGATGAAGTGCCGCTGGGTAAAGATGACAGCGAAAACCAGGAAGTGAGCCGCTGGGGCCAGCCGCGCCAGTTCGATTTCCCGGTGAAAGACCATGTGGAGCTGGGTGAAGCGGTCAAAGGGCTGGATTTCGCCTCGGCGGTGAAACTGACCGGTTCGCGCTTTATCGTGATGCAGGGCCAGATTGCCCGTCTGCATCGCGCACTGAGCCAGTTCATGATCGATCTGCACAGCCAGCAGCACGGTTATCTGGAAACTTACGTGCCATATCTGGTGAACCACGAGACGCTGTACGGTACCGGTCAGTTACCAAAATTTGGTGAGGATCTGTTCCATACCAAACCGCTGGGCGAGGAAGCAGGCAGCAGTAACTATGCGCTGATCCCGACCGCCGAAGTGCCGCTGACTAACCTGGTGCGCGATGAGATCGTTGAAGAGGAATCTCTGCCGATCAAACTCACTGCCCACACGCCTTGCTTCCGTTCCGAAGCCGGTTCTTACGGCCGCGACACGCGCGGTTTGATCCGTATGCACCAGTTCGACAAAGTGGAGATGGTGCAGATCGTCGCACCGGAAACCTCCATGGACGCGCTGGAAGAGCTGGTCGGCCATGCGGAGAAAGTCCTGCAGTTGCTGAACCTGCCGTACCGTAAAGTGCTGCTGTGCACGGGTGACATGGGCTTCGGCTCAGCCAAAACCTATGACCTGGAAGTCTGGCTGCCGGCGCAGGACACCTACCGTGAAATCTCCTCCTGCTCGAATATGTGGGATTTCCAGGCGCGCCGCATGCAGGCTCGCTGCCGCAGCAAAACGGACAAAAAACCGCGTCTGGTGCACACGCTGAATGGTTCAGGCCTGGCGGTGGGGCGTACGCTGGTGGCCGTGCTGGAAAACTATCAGCAGGCGGATGGTCGCATTACAGTGCCGGACGTGCTGCGCCCGTATATGGGCGGGCTGGAATATATCGGCTAACAGGCATTCATGCACAAACCCGGCTCAGGCCGGGTTTTTTATTTCTTAAGCGCGTCAGCCATTATTTTTTAACCGGAATTAATCAGAAATAAACGTTATCGTCATCGTTGCGCGTCAAACCATCAAAAATGTATAAATTCATGTAGATAGATTCAGATATAAGACCTTTCTCAAGCCCTGTAACCCGCTGAAGATAAAAATAATAAATTGTTCAGCAGCAAAATGTGCGGCGCTGTTTTTTTGCACATTGACTTTGCCATCGTCAATGGCAAACTGCGCGCAAATCTGTTCATTTCTTTTGGTTTTATTCCCTATGTCAACCTGGTCGCGCCCCGTCCTGCTGCTGCTTTGCGGCTTAATGCTGATGACGGTGTCTATTGCTGTGCTTAATACGCTGGTGCCGCTGTGGCTCACTCACGATCAACTGCCGACCTGGCAGGTGGGCATGGCGAGCTCTGCTTATTACACCGGCAACTTACTGGGCACCTTGCTGGCGGGCTGGTTGATTAATCGCTATGGCTTTAATCGCTGCTTTTACCTTGCCAGCGTACTGTTTGCGCTGGCAACCATGGGCATGGTGCTGCTGGACGGCTTTTACAGCTGGACGCTGCTGCGCTTCACCGCGGGCGTAGGCTGTGCACTGATTTGGGTGGTGGTTGAGAGTGCACTATTGTGCAGCGGTACCGTGCGCAATCGCGGTCAGCTGCTGGCCGCTTACATGATCATCTACTATCTTGGCACCGTTGCCGGTCAGCTGCTGGTGAGCCGTGTCTCGACAGAACTGCTGCACGTCATTCCCTGGGTGAGCGCGCTGATCGTCTGTGCCGTGCTGCCCGTGGTGTTTGTGCAGGTCAACGCCGGTGCGGCTACTGAAGAAGCCTCAACCGGGCGTATCTGGAGCATGCTGCGCCGCCGCAGCTCGCGGTTAGGTATCAACGGCTGCATTATCTCCGGTATCGTGCTCGGTTCGCTCTACGGCCTGATGCCGCTTTATCTTTCGCATCAGGGCATGAGCGATGCCACCGTGGGTTACTGGATGGCGCTGCTGGTCAGTGCCGGGATTGTCGGTCAGTGGCCGGTAGGGCGTCTGGCCGACCGCTTTGGTCGCCTGATGGTGCTGCGCGTGCAGGTGTTCGTGGTGATTCTGGGTGCGATTGCTATGCTGAGCGGAACGGCAATGGCGCCGGCACTGTTTGTGCTGGGGCTGGCTGGCTTTACGCTTTATCCGGTAGCGATGTCCTGGGCGTGTGAAACGGTAGCGCATCATGAACTGGTGGCGATGAATCAGGCGCTGCTGTTCAGTTATACCGTTGGCAGTCTGGTCGGGCCGGGGATGACCGCAATGCTGATGCAGAACTATTCCGATCGCCTGCTGTTTGTGATGATTGCGGTGGTGGCGCTGGTCTATCTGGTGATGCTGCTGCGTAAAGCCGATCAGCATGCAACACCGGTGGCGCATGCCTGATGGCAGTGCTTAAACGGGACATTCGCAACCTGTCGCAAATGTCCCGGCGGTAACGCTCTGTTTCTTACCGGTAAAGCTTCAGCTGCAGGCCAACCGTCTTAATACATGACGTTGTGGCCGTAACCGGCAAGAATATTTTTCACCCGCTCCATGGTCTCTTTCGTTGGCGGCTTCACGCCTTCCAGCTTGTACTCTTCACCCATCGCAATCCATTTATGCTTGCCGAGTTCGTGATAAGGCAGCAGCTCGATTTTCTCTATGTTAGTCATGTCTTTAGTAAATTCACCAAGGCGATGCACCGAATCGTCATCGTCCGAATAACCCGGCACGACCACATAGCGAATCCAGGTCCTTTTACCGTGCTTTTGCAGATAGCGGGCGAAATCCAGCGTGCGGTGGTTTGACACGCCGACCAGAATCTCATGGATATCATCATTGATCTGCTTGAGATCGAGCATCACCAGGTCAGTTGCATCAAGCAGTTCATCGATCACCGGATCGTAACGGCGCACAAAGCCGTTGGTGTCGAGGCAGGTATGGATGCCCTCGGCCTGGCAGGCGCGAAACCAGTCGCGCACAAATTCAGCCTGCAGAATGGCTTCACCGCCGGATGCCGTCACGCCGCCACCAGACGCATTCATAAAGTGGCGATACGACAGCACATCCTTCATCAGCTCATCGACGGTAATCTCCTTACCGCCGTGAGTGTCCCAGGTATCGCGGTTGTGGCAGTACAGGCAGCGCATCAGGCAGCCCTGGAAGAAGGTGATAAAACGGATGCCGGGACCGTCAACGGTGCCGCATGATTCAAACGAGTGGATACGACCGATGGTTGACATTGCGATGTATTCTCCGGTTCAGCCTGGCGAGCAGGCGGCACAATCTGTGTTGTGCTCTGAGGATGTAAGTCGGTTTTGCCAGACTGCCTGCAAAAGCAGACTGGCAAAACTGGCTTGTGGAGAAAAGGCTCCCGCAGGAGCCTTTCGATTACAGTGAGGAGGATTACAGCGACTGAGTAAAGGTACGGGTAATCACATCCTGCTGCTGCTCTTTCGTCAGCGAGTTGAAACGTACGGCATAACCGGAAACGCGGATGGTCAGCTGAGGATATTTCTCAGGGTGCTCCATGGCATCCAGCAGCATTTCACGGTTCATGACGTTAACGTTCAGGTGCTGGCCGCCCTCAATACTGGCTTCGTGATGGAAGTAACCATCCATCAGGCCAGCAAGGTTGGTTTTACGCACGTTATCATCTTTGCCCAGCGCATTCGGTACGATAGAGAAGGTATAAGAGATACCGTCTTTGGCGTAGGCAAATGGCAGTTTGGCCACGGAAGTCAGTGAAGCGACAGCACCTTTCTGGTCACGGCCATGCATTGGGTTGGCACCGGGTCCAAATGGCGCACCGGAGCGACGACCATCCGGCGTGTTACCGGTTTTCTTACCGTATACCACGTTGGAGGTGATGGTCAGTACCGACTGCGTTGGCACCGCATTACGGTAGGTCTGCAGTTTCTGAATTTTCTTCATGAAACGTTCAACCAGGTCACAGGCCAGATCATCCACGCGCGGGTCGTTGTTACCGAACTGCGGATACTCACCTTCAATTTCGAAGTCCACTGCCAGACCATCGGCATCACGGACAGGTTTCACTTTGGCATATTTAATCGCTGAAAGTGAGTCCGCGGCGACAGACAGGCCCGCGATACCACACGCCATGGTACGATAAACGTCACGATCGTGCAGCGCCATCAGCGCAGCTTCATAACTGTACTTATCATGCATGTAGTGAATGATGTTGAGTGACGTGACGTACTGTTTTGCCAGCCAGTCCATGAAGTGGTCCAGACGCGCCATCACGGTGTCATAATCCAGCACATCGTCAGTGATTGGCGCTTCTTTCGGGCCGACCTGCATTTTCAGCTTCTCATCCACACCGCCGTTGATTGCGTACAGCAGTGTTTTAGCCAGGTTGGCACGTGCGCCGAAGAACTGCATTTGTTTACCGACAATCATCGGGCTCACGCAGCAGGCGATGGCGTAGTCATCATTGTCAAAGTCCGGACGCATCAGGTCATCGTTCTCATACTGCAGCGATGAGGTGTCGATGGAGACTTTTGCCGCATATTTTTTGAAGTTAACCGGCAGTTTCTCAGACCACAGGATGGTCATGTTTGGTTCCGGTGATGGACCCATGGTGTACAGCGTGTTCAGGAAGCGGAAGGTGCTTTTCGTCACCAGCGTACGACCGTCAACGCCCATACCAGCCAGTGATTCAGTGGCCCAGATTGGGTCGCCAGAGAACAGCTCATCGTATTCCGGCGTACGCAGGAAGCGCACCATACGCAGTTTCATCACCAGATGGTCAATCAGTTCCTGTGCCTGCTCTTCGCTCAGTTTACCGGCTTTGATATCGCGCTCGATGTAAACGTCGAGGAAGGTGGACACGCGACCAAACGACATCGCGGCACCGTTCTGTGATTTCACTGCTGCGAGGTAACCGAAGTAGGTCCACTGTACTGCTTCCTGCGCGGTAGTGGCTGGCAGAGAGATATCAAAGCCATATTTGGCTGCCATCTCTTTGATCTGGCCCAGTGCGCGGTGCTGTTCAGAAATCTCTTCACGCAGGCGAATGGTGGCCTCGAGATCAACGCCATTTTCCATGTCACTCTGCAGTGAGTTGAACTGAGCCACTTTGTCTTTCATCAAGTAGTCGATGCCGTACAGTGCGACGCGACGGTAGTCACCGATAATACGACCGCGGCCATACGCATCTGGCAGACCGGTCAGCACGCCGGATTTACGGCAGCGCAGGATATCCGGGGTGTAAACGTCAAACACGCCCTGGTTGTGGGTTTTGCGGTAATCGGTGAAAACTTTCTTAAGCGCTGGGTCCAGCTCGCGGCCGTAAACTTTACAGGAGCCTTCCACCATTTTGATGCCGCCAAACGGGATAATGGCGCGTTTCAGCGGGGCTTCAGTCTGCAGACCAACGATGGTTTCCAGCGATTTGTTAATATAGCCCGCATCGTGTGAGGTGATGGTAGACGCTAAATCAGTGTCGAAATCAACCGGTGCATGGGTACGGTTTTCAATTTTGATGCCTTCCAGCACGCTGTCCCACAGTTTGGTGGTGGCTGGCGTCGCGCCGGCGAGGAATGCTTCGTCACCTTCATACGGCGTGTAGTTTTTTTGGATGAAGTCACGGACGTTGACGCTGTTCTGCCATTCACCGGCGCTAAATCCTTCCCAGGCTGACGCCATTTTTTCATTCAGTTCGGACATGATATACCTGCCTTATTTAGGGAGACTGTAACGTATGGCGCGCTGCTCAGCACGCCCGTACTTAATGACTCAGTGCGCGGACTCACCGTCGCGCAGATAGATAACCCAATAGGTCAACCCGACTAACAGACCGCCGCCAATGATGTTGCCGATGGTTACGGGAATCAGGTTATTAACAATAAAATCGCCAATGCCCAGTGCAGGAAATTGCGCCGCGCTGGCACCGGTCATCTGCCAGAATTCCGGGCTGGCAAAATCGCGAATCATGATGGCCATCGGGATCAGGAACATATTGGCGATGCTGTGCTCAAAGCCGCTGGCTACAAACATCGCAACCGGTAAAATCATCGCTACCATTTTGTCGAGCAGGCTACGGCCGGAGTAGCTCATCCACACCGCCAGACACACCATCAGGTTAGCCAGTGTACCGAGGCTTACCGCTTCGATAAACGTATGATGCATTTTGTGGTCGGCGGTCTGTAAGACATTCAATCCCCATGCGCCATTAGCAACCATATGCTCACCGGCCAGCCAAATCAGCGCCACAAAAAACAGCGCGCCGCACAGGTTGCCAACGTAGACATTGAGCCAGTGACGACCCAGTTGCAGCCAGGTAATGCGTCCGCTGGCTTTTGCCACCACGATCAGCACCGTTGAAGTAAACAAATCAGCGCCGCAGACCACAACCAGCATCAAACCCAGTGAGAAGCAGATGCCACCGATCAATTTGGCCATGCCGTACGGCATAGTGCCGCTGCCGGTGGTGGCGGTGATATAAAACACAAAGGCAATGGAAATAAAGACGCCAGCAGTGATAGCCAGAAAGAAGGTGGTTAAGGGATGTTTCGTCGCTTTATAGACACCGGCATCTTCTGCGACTTTTGCCATCGCCGCCGGTAATAATGAATTAAAAGGGTTGTCAGCTTTCACACTAACGCTCTCCAGAAATTGTCTGTAAAGATACTAACAAAGGAGTATAGGTCAGGAGTTGATGTGGATCATATTTGCCGAAACGGCAGGGTTAAGCAAAGCGGCAAAACGAGCAAAAAATCAATTAAATCATTGAAAGTTAATAAATAAATAATTTTTAATTTATGCAAAATAAGTTGAAGGTGCGGCTGGCTTAAGAGCTATTTTGTTAAATGCTGTTTATCAATGATAGTGAATTGTTATTTATTATTTTCTGCGCCCGATGAATTTTCAGCGGCATAAAAAAAGGCACTGGATACTGCCAGTGCCCGTTAATTTTCAGTCTAATTCGACACAGACAAAATGCGCCGATTTATTTCGCAGACCAGTAACGACGTTTTGCCGCCTGTAATTTTTCATACGCGGCCAGCAGTGCCTGATGCGCCGGGAACGCGTGCAGATCGCGGTCAACCACCTGCAGACCGTAGAACGGTGCCTCACCGCTGATGGCAGCCGAAGCGGCGTCGACGGCGGCTTCGCCATACATGCGCACAAACGCGCGATGATACTGCAGCGGATCGCGATCTTCTTCCATCGCCAGCAGCAGCAGAGTCTGCAGGCAGCGGTAGTAATTGGCATGCTCAGGGCTGAAGATCGACTGGTTGAACTCCATGGTCCATTCCGTCCAGATCAGCGCCTGATCCAGATCGCCACCGGCCAGCGCCAGCATCGCTTTCAGCTCGCCAATACGCAGCGTGAACCAGCCGTTGTCTTTGCCGGTCGCCAGCCCCAGCAGTTCACGCACGCGGGTGAAGTCATCATGACCTTCTTCATCCAGCTGTTCGATCAGAGCCAGATACTCCTCGGGTTGCCACTGGGTTGCCGGCAGGGACAACAGCGTTTCACGCAGTGATGCACCCATGTTGTTATTCGCCAGCAGCAGGTCTTCGGCTGGGTAAATATCAGACATGCCCGGTACGATAATGCGGCAGGCGTAAACGCCCAGATGTTCGTAGTCGGCGATATACACTTCTTTATCTTCCGCACGGAAGATCGCCATAAGCGTATCGAACTCTTCATGGGTGGTGCCGGCGAAGCTCCAGTCGACAAAGGGATAGTCGGCATCGTCTTTGAACATATCCCAGGAGATCAGACCGCTGGAATCAATGAAGTGGGTTTCAAGGTTAGCGTGTTCAGCCACTTCTTCATCATCGAAGGTGGGCGGGGTAAACACGTCGAGATCTTTCAGGCCGCGACCCTGCAGCAGTTCGGTGACGGTACGTTCCAGCGCGACACCAAAGTCCGGATGGGCGCCAAAAGAGGCAAAACAGGTGCCGTTAGCCGGGTTGAACAGCACCACACAGATCACCGGATAGTTGCCGCCCAGCGAAGCGTCGTAGGAGAAAATCGGGAAACCTTCTGCTTCAAGACGATTGATAGCCTCCACCACGCCAGGATAGCGCTGCATCACCGCTTCAGGAATTTCCGGCAGGCTGATGGATTCCGCAATAATGCGGTTTTTAATATGGCGCTCAAACACTTCGGATAAGCCCTGTACGCGCGCTTCATTGGCGGTGTTGCCAGCGGACATGCCGTTAGACACATACAGGTTGCCGATGATGTTCATCGGAATATAAACAGTTTGCTGATCGGACTGGCGGGTAAATGGCAGGCCGCAGATACCGCGATCGGCATTACCAGACTGCAGATCCACCAGATCGGACGCGCTCAGGCTCTGTTCCGGATCGTAAAACTTACGCAGGCGCGCATCCAGAATGCCTTCCGGCAGGCTGTCATCGTCGGTTAGCGAGAACCATTTCTCGTTCGGGTAGTGCACGAAGTCGCCGTTAGCGATGGTTTCGCCCAGCCAGAAATCGGCAAAGAAGTAGTTGGTTGAGAGGCGCTCAAAATATTCGCCCAGCGCTGAGGCCAGCGCCGCTTTTTTACTGGCGC
Source organism: Pantoea sp. SGAir0418 (assembly GCF_043529865.1). Taxonomy (NCBI): domain Bacteria; kingdom Pseudomonadati; phylum Pseudomonadota; class Gammaproteobacteria; order Enterobacterales; family Erwiniaceae; genus Pantoea; species Pantoea sp. SGAir0418. The sequence goes on along the minus strand of NZ_CP027911.1, from coordinate 2,597,625 downwards.
CTTTACCGTTAGTAAAACAGAGCGGGCAGTCGCGGTCGCGAATGTGCACAGACCAGACGTGCGGCACCGGGTTCAGCCAGGAAGCTTCTTCAATGTTGAAACCCAGATCCTGCAGTTTCTGCTGGAAGCGTGCGATGGAGTCTTCCAGTGCGGCGTCTTTACCTGGAATAAACGTTTGCGTCATGGTGGCGCTCTCTCAAGTCGATGGTTGGGCGTAAAGCGCGCAATAATACGGGTTTTGCGCCTGCTTCGCTATTGCTCCGCCAAATTTCTCAACGCATTGTTACGGCTTTTTCGCGCTCTGGCAGCTGTCTGATTTTACTTCACCGCGCTGCCTCACAAAATTCCGTGGCTTATTACATTTGTGACATAAGCTGCGGTGGAGCGGGATCTGGAAATGTGATCGCTGCCGGATAAATGATTGCAGCCATCCGGAGGCAATGATAAAACCGATGGGGTATTCATAACCGTTCGATATGACAATGGTGAGGGGAAATGGCGCAGGTTTATAATTTTAGCTCCGGACCGGCAATGCTGCCGGTGGAAGTGCTTCGTCGTGCAGAACAAGAACTGACAAACTGGCATGGCTTAGGCACCTCGGTGATGGAAATCAGTCACCGCAGCAAAGAGTTTATTGAAGTCGCGGAAGCGGCGGAGCAGGATTTTCGCGATCTGCTGAAAATCCCGGCCAACTACAAAGTATTATTCTGCCATGGCGGCGCGCGTGCGCAGTTCGCGGCAATCCCGGGCAACCTGCTGGGCGATGCCAGCCGCGCGGATTACATCGACGGCGGCTACTGGGCGCACAGTGCTATTAAAGAAGCAGAAAAATTCTGCTCGCCGAACGCCATTGACATCAAAACCACCCGTGAGGGTAAACGCGCACTGTTACCGATGCGTGAATGGCAGCTCAGCGATGATGCTGCTTATGTGCATTTCTGCCCGAATGAAACCATCGACGGTATTGCCATCGATGAAGAGCCAGACTTCGGCGATAAAGTGGTGGTGGCCGATCTCTCTTCGACCATCCTGTCCCGCCCACTCGACATCAGCCGCTACGGCGTGATTTATGCCGGCGCGCAGAAAAACATCGGTCCCGCTGGCCTGACGCTGGTGGTGGTGCGTGATGACCTGCTGGGCAAAGCGCAGCGCTGGGTGCCCTCCATTCTCGACTACAAAGTGCTGGCCGAAAACGATTCGATGTTTAACACGCCGCCGACGTTTGCCTGGTATCTCTCCGGCCTGGTGTTCAAATGGCTGAAAGAGAAGGGCGGTGTAGCAGAGATGGACAAGGTTAATCAGGCGAAAGCCGATCTGCTGTACGGCGTGATTGATAGCAGCAGCTTCTACCGTAACGACGTCGCCAGTGAAAACCGTTCCCGGATGAACGTGCCTTTCCAGCTGGCCGATGCTGCGCTGGATAAGGTGTTCCTTGAAGAATCACTGAAGGCGGGCCTGCATGCGCTGAAGGGGCACCGTGTGGTTGGCGGTATGCGTGCCTCGATCTACAATGCGATGCCGCTGGAAGGCGTTAAAGCGCTGACCGAATTCATGGTCGACTTCGAACGTCGTCACGGTTAATTATCTACTTTAGTGCCAGCCTGCCCGGCTGGCATCAGACCCTGTCACTGGACGGGGTCTCGTATTTCTGGAGATTTGGTTTCACATGCAGGACTCCCTGACTTTACAGCCGATTGCCCGCGTTGACGGCACGGTAAACTTACCGGGCTCAAAAAGCGTATCAAACCGCGCCCTGTTACTGGCCGCGCTGGCGAACGGCACCACGCGCCTGACCAACCTGCTTGACAGCGATGATGTTAAACACATGCTGAATGCGCTGCAGGCGCTGGGCGTCAGCTATACCCTGTCAGCCGATCGCACCGTGTGTGAAGTGGTCGGCAACGGTGGACCGCTGCGTGCCGAACAGCCGCTGGAATTGTTCCTGGGCAATGCCGGAACCGCGATGCGTCCGCTGGCGGCCGCACTGTGCCTCGGCGAGCAGTCGGTGGTGCTGACCGGCGAACCGCGCATGAAAGAGCGTCCGATCGGCCATCTGGTCGATGCGTTACGGCAGGGCGGCGCGCGCATTGATTACCTCGAACAAACCGACTATCCGCCGCTGCGTCTGAACGGCGGATTTACCGGCGGCGAAGTCAGTGTCGATGGCAGCGTTTCCAGCCAGTTCCTGACGGCGCTGCTGATGACCGCGCCGCTGGCACAGAACGACACCACGATCACCATCAAAGGCGAGCTGGTTTCCAAACCCTACATTGATATCACCCTGCACCTGATGCGTTGCTTTGGCGTGGACGTTGATAATCAGCACTATCAGCGCTTTGTGGTGAAAGGTCAGCAGCAGTATCAGTCGCCGGGTGATTATCTGGTGGAAGGCGATGCGTCGTCAGCGTCCTATTTCCTTGCCGCTGCGGCAATTCGCGGCGGTACGGTCCGGGTTACCGGCATTGGCCGCAACAGTGTGCAGGGCGACATCCGTTTTGCCGATGTGCTGGAGAAGATGGGAGCAGTGATTGAGTGGGGCGATGACTATATTGCCTGCACGCGCGGTGCGCTGAACGCCATTGATATGGACATGAACCATATTCCGGATGCGGCAATGACAATCGCTACCACCGCGCTGTTTGCTGAAGGCACCACGCTGATGCGCAACATCTATAACTGGCGCGTAAAGGAGACCGATCGCCTGGCGGCCATGGCCACCGAGTTGCGTAAAGTTGGTGCGGAAGTGGAAGAGGGGCACGATTTTATTCGCGTCACACCGCCTGCGCAGTTACAGCACGCCGATATCGGCACGTACAACGATCACCGTATGGCGATGTGTTTCTCGCTGGTTGCGCTGTCCGACACGCCGGTAACCATTCTCGATCCCGGCTGTACGGCGAAAACCTTCCCGGATTACTTCCAGCAGCTGGCAAAAATCAGCCACGCATCCTAATCCGCCAGCCCGGTACCGCTGTGCCGGGCTTCTGAACCCTCTGCTGGCCTCACTGGCGGGAAATTGTTCTGAAACTGTCGAAATTTCTGGCGCTGTCTACGCTAAAGGGTAACCAAGCGGACGCGGGCAGCGTATAATGCCGCGCAATCCAGACAGCCAAGAAGGCTGATCATCAGCACGCAGCAACAGGAGAGAACAATGACGGCAATCGCCCCGGTAATTACCATTGATGGCCCAAGCGGCGCGGGTAAAGGGACTTTATGTAAAGCGATGGCGGAGTCGTTGCAGTGGCACCTGCTGGATTCAGGGGCTATTTATCGCGTACTGGCTCTGGCCGCGCTGCATCATCAGGTGGATATCGAGTCGGAAGAAGCGCTGCTGCCTATGGCGGCGCACCTTGACGTGCGTTTTCTGTCGGTAGACGGTGAAATGCAGGTAGTGCTGGAAGGTGAGGATGTCACCGGCGAAATCCGCACCCAGGAAGTGAGCAACACGGCGTCGCGCGTGGCGGCATTTCCACGCGTGCGTGAAGCCTTGCTGCGCCGACAGCGTGCTTTCCGCGAGGAGCCGGGTTTAATCGCCGATGGACGTGATATGGGCACCGTAGTTTTCCCGGACGCGCCCGTTAAAATTTTCCTCGATGCCAGCTCCGAAGAGCGTGCGCATCGCCGTATGCTACAGTTGCAGGAAAAGGGCTTTAGTGTTAACTTTGATCGCCTTTTATCCGAGATAAAGGAACGTGACGACCGCGATCGTAACCGCGCCATCGCGCCTTTAGTGCCAGCCGCTGATGCTCTGGTGCTGGATTCAACCAGCATGACTATTGAGCAAGTGATTGAAAAGGCACTAGATTATGCCCGCCAGAAGCTGGGCATTTAATCTTTTCGGCGACCGAATTGTAGTAACCCTGTGCCAGGGAAGCGGTGCAGGGCATGTGAAACAACCCCATCCGACAATGACGTCAGGTGGACGTTAAATTGAAGAATCCTAAGATTATCAATATGACTGAATCTTTTGCTCAACTCTTTGAAGAGTCCCTGAAAGAAATCGAAACCCGTCCGGGTTCCATCGTTCGTGGCGTCGTTGTTGCTATCGACAAAGACGTCGTGCTGGTTGATGCGGGTCTGAAATCTGAATCTGCTATCCCTGCAGAACAGTTCAAGAACGCAGCCGGCGAACTGGAAATCCAGGTGGGCGACGAAGTTGACGTTGCTCTGGATGCAGTAGAAGACGGCTTCGGTGAAACCCTGCTGTCCCGTGAGAAAGCTAAACGTCACGAAGCTTGGATCACGCTGGAAAAAGCTTACGAAGACGCTGAAACTGTTACCGGTGTTATCAACGGCAAAGTTAAAGGTGGCTTCACAGTTGAGCTGAACGGTATTCGTGCGTTCCTGCCAGGTTCACTGGTTGACGTTCGTCCGGTCCGCGACACTCTGCACCTGGAAGGCAAAGAGCTTGAATTCAAAGTAATCAAGCTTGATCAGAAGCGTAACAACGTCGTGGTTTCTCGCCGCGCGGTTATCGAATCTGAAAACAGCGCTGAGCGCGATCAGCTGCTGGAAAACCTGCAGGAAGGCATGGAAGTCAAAGGTATCGTTAAGAACCTCACTGACTACGGCGCATTCGTTGACCTGGGTGGCGTTGACGGCCTGCTGCACATCACCGATATGGCGTGGAAGCGCGTTAAGCATCCAAGCGAAATCGTCAACGTGGGCGACGAAATCACTGTTAAAGTGCTGAAGTTCGACCGCGAGCGTACTCGTGTATCTCTGGGCCTGAAACAGCTGGGCGAAGATCCATGGGTTGCTATCGCTAAGCGTTATCCGGAAGGTACCAAACTGACCGGTCGCGTGACCAACCTGACTGACTACGGCTGCTTCGTTGAAATCGAAGAAGGCGTTGAAGGCCTGGTGCACGTGTCTGAAATGGACTGGACCAACAAAAACATCCACCCATCTAAAGTTGTCAACGTAGGTGACGTGGTTGAAGTTATGGTTCTGGACATCGACGAAGAGCGTCGTCGTATCTCCCTGGGTCTGAAACAGTGCAAATCTAACCCATGGCAGCAGTTCGCAGAGACCCACAACAAAGGCGATCGCGTTGAAGGTAAAATCAAGTCAATCACTGACTTCGGTATCTTCATCGGCCTGGACGGTGGCATCGACGGTCTGGTTCACCTGTCTGACATCTCCTGGAACGCGACTGGCGAAGAAGCCGTTCGTGAGTACAAGAAAGGCGACGAAATCGCTGCCGTTGTACTGCAGGTTGACGCAGAGCGTGAGCGTATTTCTCTGGGCGTGAAGCAGCTGGCTGAAGATCCATTCAACAACTACATCACCCTGAACAAGAAAGGCGCAATCGTGACGGGTAAAGTCACTGCAGTTGACGCTAAAGGTGCTACAGTAGAATTAGCTGACGGCGTAGAAGGTTACCTGCGCGCTTCTGAAGCTTCTCTGGACCGCATCGAAGACGCCACTCAGGTTCTGAGCGTAGGTGACGACGTTGAAGCGAAATTCACCGGCGTTGACCGTAAGAACCGCGTTGTGAGCCTGTCTGTTCGTGCTAAAGACCAGGCTGACGAGAAAGAAGCTATCAACACTGTTAACACCAAACAGGAAGATGGCAACTTCTCTAACGCAATGGCTGAAGCGTTCAAAGCGGCTAAAGGCGAGTAATCGACCCGAAGCACCGGACGGTGAAAATCGTCCGGTTTCGGTAAAAGCTGTCATACCTTTCCAAACAGGGATTAACCGGAGGTTACATGACCAAGTCAGAACTGATTGAAAGACTTGCTGGCCAGCATACTCATATCCCGGCGAAAGTCGTTGAGGATGCGGTCAAAGAGATGCTCGAGCACATGGCCACTACGCTGGCCCAGGGCGAGCGCATTGAAATCCGGGGATTCGGCAGCTTTTCTTTGCACTACCGCGCACCGCGCACTGGTCGTAACCCGAAAACGGGTGACAAAGTGGAACTGGAAGGTAAATACGTTCCCCACTTCAAGCCAGGCAAAGAATTGCGTGACCGTGCAAATATCTACGGCTAAGCCGTTACCGAACGATAAAAACGACACCTGCAGGTGTCGTTTTTTTTTGCCTCGCGTTCAGGCTTGCGATCCTGCTTCCATATTGCTGTTTATTTCCTGCAACCACCATAAACTGCGCGTAATGCCTCTCTGAAATCGACATTTAGCCGCATGCTTTTGCCTCTGCCAGCGCGCACAATGCGCGGCAATGACAGAAGAGGGCGTGCGCGTGACAATAACAGTGGTAGCCAGAATGATGCTCCTCGCGGCGCTGCCGCTGGGTATGCTGCCGCACATCCCCGCTTACAGCACTATTGTGCTGCTATTAATAAGCGCACTGTTGCTGGCGTGTACGTCAGTAATGTTTTTGCGCTACGCCGGACTGGGCTTGCTGCTGTTGAGCTGGGCACTGATCGAGGCGCGTCAGACGGTCGATAACCTTGAGCAACTGACCGTGGCACCGGTGGCGGCCACGCTTCAGATAACTGCAGTGAATCCCGCGAAGAACCAGCTCACGGCGCAGGTAATCCGGGCAGGTGACCGCTACGTCTTTCCACCGTTGTTTGTCACGCTGCGTAATGTCAGCGATGAGGTCGCCTGGTGTGCCGGACAGCGCTGGCAGATGCAGCTGCGGCTACGTGCGGTGCACGCCCGGCTCAACGAGGGCGAATTTGATCTGCAGCGTTTTGCCATTGCTAACCACAGCGCGCTGCAGGGGCGTATTGTCAGCCAGCAGGCTGAGTCTCTGCGCTGCAGCTGGCGGACGCGTTTTATCGATCATCATCTGGCGCGTTTCAGCGGGTTAACGCAGCCCGCGATAGTACAGGCACTGGCCTTTGGCGTGCGTGATGCGATGACCCCGGCCCAGCGAGCCTTGCTGCGCGAAACCGGTACCGCGCACCTGATGGCCATCTCCGGCATGCATATCGCGCTGGCGGCCAGCGTAGGCTGGCTACTGGCGCGCGTCATCCAGTTAGTGTTACCTGCCAGGCAAATCGGCTATCTGATGCCGCTGCTGATCAGCGGGTTAACAGCGGCAGCTTATTGCTGGATCTCCGGCAGTCATCCGCCGGCACAGCGCGCGATGCTGGCGTTAACACTGTGGCTGGCGACGCGTATATCTGGCTGGCAGCTGAGCAACTGGCAGGTGTGGGCGCTCTGCGTGGGGAGTTTGTTATGGCTTGATCCGCTGACGGTGCTGTCAGAAAGCTTCTGGCTGTCGGCGCTGGCCGTGGCGATGCTGATACTGTGGTTTCAGTGGTTTCCTCTGCCGCCACGTTTCCGCCAGTCGCGTCGCTGGCTCATGCTGCGACTGCTGCACCTGCAATTGGGCATGATGATTCTGATGGCGCCGCTGCAGATCTTTCTGTTCCACGGGCTCAGCCTGAGCGCGCTAGTGGCCAACCTGCTGGCGGTGCCGGTGGTGTCGCTGATTACCGTGCCGCTGATTCTGCTGGCGATGCTGTTGCCGCTGCCTGCAATCGCTGTTCCGCTATGGCAGCTGGCCGATCTGTCGGTCAGCCTGGTGATGCATGGGCTGGCGTGGCTGCCCGCCGGCTGGTGGCGCTGGAGCGATACGCTGCCGGCGGTGCTGCTGCTCTGGGCCGGGCTGGCGCTGTGGCGTAGCGGCTTGCTCGCGAAGGCGCTGATGCCCTGCTGCGCGCTGTTGCTCTCGCTGTGGTTCTGGCGCAGTAATGCCCAGCAGGACGACTGGCAGATTGACATGATCGATGTCGGACATGGTCTGGCGGTGGCGATCAGCCAGGGAGATGAGGTGATGCTGTATGACAGCGGACCCGGCTGGGCAGAGGACAATGCAGGCGGGCGCATTCTGTTACCCTGGCTGCACTACACCGGGCGCCAACTGCAAGGGGTGATCCTGAGCCACAAGCATCTCGATCACCGTGGTGGATTAGCCGCGCTGCAACAGGCGCAGCCTGGTCTGCGGGTTCGCAGCGCGCTCGGCGAGCCCGGGCATCTGCCGTGCTATCGCGGCCAGCAGTGGCAGTGGGGGCGTTTGCACTTCCACGCGCTATGGCCGCCGCACGCGCAGACCGCCGGGCAAAATAACGACTCCTGCGTAGTGCGCGTGGATGATGGTCAGTTTAGCCTGTTACTGACCGGGGACATTGAGCTGGAGGCGGAGCGCAAGCTGGTCGCCCTGGAAAAGGGCGGCTTACAATCTACGGTTATCCAGGTGCCCCATCATGGCAGCCGGAGCTCCTCCGGCCCTTTACTGTTACGGAGTGTTGCCGGGCAGGCGGCGCTGGCTTCGCTGGCGCGCTATAACGCCTGGCGTATGCCCGCCATCGCCGTGGTCCAGCGTTACCGCGAGCAGGGCTATCGCTGGTATGACACTGCGCAATCAGGCCAGATTCACATCGCGATACGGCAGGGTCGCTGGCAGATTAAGGGGTTAAGAGAGCAAATAATCCCCCGCTGGTATCATCAGTGGTTTGGCGTCAAACGCGATTCCAGGTAGAATGAGCGGCTATTTCAAACAGCGTGAATAAATAATGCATCAAGACAAAGACCTCTCAACGTGGCAGACATTTCGCCGACTCTGGCCGATGATTGCACCGCACAAGGCTGGCCTGATTGTGTCCGCCGTGGCGCTGATACTCAATGCGGCAGGCGACACCCTAATGCTCTCCCTGTTGAAACCTTTACTGGATGATGGTTTCGGCAAAGCCGACAAATCCGTTCTGCTGTGGATGCCGCTGGCGGTCATCGGCCTGATGCTGATCCGCGGCGTAACCAGTTATATCTCCAGTTACTGCATCTCATGGGTCTCCGGCAATGTGGTGATGAACATGCGCCGTCGCCTGTTCGGCCACATGATGGGCATGCCGGTTGCATTCTTTGACCAGCAGTCTACCGGTACGCTGCTGTCGCGGATTACCTACGATTCTGAACAGGTGGCCTCTTCCTCCTCCAGCGCGCTGGTGACGGTGGTACGCGAAGGCGCATCGATCATTGGCCTGTTCATCATGATGTTCTACTACAGCTGGCAGCTGTCACTGATTCTGATCCTGCTGGCGCCGCTGGTCTCTTTTGCCATCCGCACCGTATCCAAACGCTTCCGCAGCATCAGCAAAAATATGCAGAACACCATGGGGCAGGTAACCACCAGTGCTGAGCAGATGCTGAAAGGGCACAAAGAAGTACTGATTTTTGGCGGACAGGAAGTAGAAGCTGAGCGTTTCTCGCAGGTGAGCAATAAAATGCGCCAGCAGGGCATGAAACTGGTTTCGGCCTCTTCGATTTCCGATCCGGTAATCCAGCTGATCGCGTCGCTGGCGCTGGCGTTTGTGCTGTATGCTGCCAGCTTCCCGAGCGTGATGGATACCCTGACTGCCGGTACCATCACCGTGGTGTTCTCGTCGATGATCGCCCTGATGCGCCCGCTGAAATCGCTGACCAACGTCAATGCCCAGTTCCAGCGCGGCATGGCGGCCTGTCAGACGCTATTCACTATTCTGGATAGCGAGCAGGAGATCGACAATGGCAAGCGCGAAATCACGCGTGCGAAAGGGGACGTTGAATTCCGCAACGTGACCTTTACCTATCCGGGCCGCGACATTCCGGCGCTGCGTGATATTAATCTCACGCTGCCCGCGGGTAAAACCGTGGCGCTGGTGGGCCGTTCCGGCTCGGGTAAATCCACCATGGCCAGCCTGCTGACGCGTTTTTACGATATTAACGAGGGCGAGATTCTGCTGGATGGCCACGACCTGCGGGAATACACCCTGCGCTCGCTGCGTAATCAGGTGGCGCTGGTCTCGCAGAATGTCCATCTGTTCAACGACACCATCGCCAATAACATCGCTTATGCGCGCAACGGTGAATACACCCGCGAGCAAATCGAGCAGGCGGCGACCATGGCGCACGCCATGGACTTCATCAACAAGATGGATAACGGTCTCGATACGGTCATTGGCGAAAACGGCGTGCTGCTGTCTGGTGGCCAGCGTCAGCGTATCGCCATTGCCCGTGCGCTGCTGCGTGACTGCCCGATTTTGATTCTCGATGAAGCCACTTCGGCGCTGGATACCGAATCCGAACGCGCCATCCAGTCGGCGCTGGACGAGCTGCAGAAGAACCGCACGTCGCTGGTGATTGCGCACCGTCTCTCCACCATTGAAAAGGCCGACGAAATCGTGGTGGTCGAGGATGGGCGAATCGTGGAACGCGGTACCCATGAGGTGCTGCTGGCGCAGAAGGGCGCTTATGCGCAGCTGCACAAACTGCAGTTCGGTCAATGATTGAACGTATCTGGAGCGGACGCTCGCCGCTGTGGCTGCTGTTGTGGCCGCTGAGTCTGCTGTATGGCGCTATCACCTGGCTGATTCGCCTGAGCTATCAGCGCGGCTGGCGTACCCGCTGGCGCGCGCCCTGTCCGGTCATTGTCGTTGGCAACCTGACCGCAGGCGGCAACGGTAAAACACCGCTGGTGATTTGGCTGGTGCAGGCGCTGCAACAGCAGGGGCTGCGTCCGGGTGTGGTGTCGCGCGGTTACGGCGGTAAGGCGGAACGCTATCCGCTGCTGGTCAATCAGGATAGCGCGACGGAACAGGCTGGTGATGAACCGGTGCTGATCGCCCAGCGCACTCAGGTGCCGGTCGCAGTAGCACCGCAGCGCCGGCTGGCAATCGAGGCCCTGCTGGCGGCGCATCCGCTGGATGTGATTGTGACGGATGATGGCCTGCAGCACTATGCGCTAGAGCGCGATCGCGAAATCGTGGTGGTGGATGGCGTGCGTCGCTTTGGCAACGGCTGGTGGTTACCGGCCGGGCCGATGCGTGAACGCGCATCGCGGCTGGCGCAGGTAGATGCCGTGGTGGTCAATGGGGGCAGCGCACAGGCTGGCGAGATCGCCATGACGCTGCAGCCGGGTCTGGCGGTCAATCTGCTGACCGGCGAACAGACTGCGCTGACGCAGCTGCCGCCAATTGTCGCGATGGCCGGCATCGGTCATCCGCCGCGTTTCTTCACTACGCTGCAGCAGCAGGGCGTGCAGCCGGTGGCAGAGATAGCCTTTGCCGATCACCACGCTTATAGCGAAGAAGAGTTACGCAGCCTGACTCAGGATGCACAGTGCCTGCTGATGACGGAAAAAGACGCGGTCAAATGCCGCCATTTTGCCCGCGCTAACTGGTGGTATCTGCCGGTGGATGCGCATCTGGCGGGCGCGCCGCTGGCCGCATTGCTGGCCGATCTGACGCAACTCTGTACGGCTGCGCGCGACGCCCGGTCGCGCTAACCATTCAAAGGGACGACGTAATGACCAGCACGCATTCCCTCTCTCTGCAAACCGCCCGCAATCTGCACCTCTCTGCCCAGGGCCTGCTACGCCCGCCGCGCCGTCAGGCGCGTTTTGCCGATATTCACGCCTGTGTGCGGCAGATGTCGCTGCTGCAAATCGATACCATTAATGTGGTCGCGCGCAGTCCGTATCTGGTGCTGTTCAGCCGCCTGGGCGCTTTTCCTGCTGAGTGGCTGGAGCAAACGCTGGCGGCGGGCGCGCTGTTTGAATACTGGGCGCATGAAGCCTGTTTTATCCCTTTTGAAGATTATCCGCTGCTGCGTCACCGCATGCTGGCTCCGCAGCGCCTGGGCTGGAAATACAATCAGCAATGGGTGGATCAGCATCAGCAGGAGATCGCCGATCTGCTGCAACATATCGCCGCCACCGGTCCGGTTCGCGCCGCTGATTTTGCCAGTGACAAGCACACCAAACCCGGCTGGTGGGCGTGGAAGCCGCACAAGCGACATCTGGAGAACCTGTTTAGCGCCGGTGAGCTGATGGTTGTCGAGCGCCGTAACTTCCAGCGCGTCTACGATCTGCGTAGCCGGGTGATGCCGCACTGGCGCGACGAGCAGCATGCGCTGAGCGAGAACGAGGCGGTGATGCAGATGCTGGATCACAGCGCGCGCAGCCTCGGCATTTTCCGCGCCAGCTGGCTGGCCGATTACTACCGGCTGAAACGCGCGCCCATTGCACTCTGGCTGGCGCAGGCCGCTGAGCAGGGAGTGATTCAGCGCGTTGAGGTTGAGCAACTGGGCGAGATGTGGCTGCACCATACGCTGCTGCCGCAGTTGGCGCAGCCGCAGGGCGCCACACACAGCGCGCTGCTGTCACCGTTTGATCCAGTGGTATGGGATCGCCGCCGCGCGCTTGAGTTGTTTAATTTTGACTACCGCATCGAGTGCTACACGCCAGAGCACAAACGCAAATACGGCTATTTTGTCCTGCCGCTGCTGCACCGCGGCGCACTGAAAGGGCGCGTCGATGCCAAAATGGATCGCCAGGCGCAGCGCCTGATTCTGCGGGTCTTCTGGCTGGAGCCCGGCGTGCGCGTGAGCCAGCAGTTTCTCGCCGATGTGCATAAAGCCATTAACCGCTTCGCCGCCTGGCAGGGCGCCAGCGAAGTGGTGCTGGAAAACGCGCCTGATGCGCTGCGGGCAGCCTGGTCCACGCACTGGCACGTCAGCATATAAGCCGATGGCGGCGCGCCGTCCCTGATTGCGCTATGGTATGCTAATCCTCTGACGTATCGGTCCTGAAAGGAGAAAAGTATGGATCACCGTTTACTTGAGATTGTGGCCTGTCCGGTCTGCAACGGAAAACTGTATTACAACAAAGAGCAGCAGGAGTTGATCTGCAAACCCGACGGCCTGGCGTTCCCGGTGCGTGACGGTATTCCGGTATTGCTGGAAGTAGAAGCGCGCACCCTGTCCGTTGAAGAGATTCATCCATGAGTTTCGTGGCGATTATTCCGGCACGCTACGCCTCCACGCGCCTGCCGGGCAAACCGCTGCTGGATATTCACGGTAAACCGATGGTGGTGCACGTGATGGAGCGTGCACGCGAGTCCGGCGCCGAGCGGGTGATTGTGGCCACCGATCATCCTGACGTGGCGGCGGCAGTGACCGCTGCCGGCGGGGAAGTCTGCATGACGCGCGCCGACCACCAATCTGGTACCGAGCGCCTGGCCGAGGTGATTGAAAAGTATCAGTTTGCTGACGATACCATCATCGTGAACGTGCAGGGCGACGAGCCGATGATTCCGGCGGAGATTGTGCGTCAGGTCGCGGACAATCTGGCCCAGGCGGATGCCGGCATGGCCACGCTGGCGGTACCGATTCACGAGGCAGAAGAGGCGTTCAATCCCAACGCGGTAAAAGTGGTCACCGATGCCAGCGGCTATGCACTCTATTTTTCACGTGCGACCATTCCGTGGGATCGCGAACGTTACGCGCAGTCGCGTGAGCAGATTGGCGACACGCTGCTGCGCCACATCGGTATCTATGCCTATCGCGCCGGTTTCATCCGTCGCTATGTGGCATGGCAACCCTGTGCGCTGGAGCAGATCGAGTTGCTGGAGCAGCTGCGCGTGCTGTGGTACGGCGAAAAGATCCACGTGGCGGTAGCGGCCACCGTGCCGAGCGTCGGTGTGGATACGCCGGACGATCTGCTGCGCGTGCGTGAAGCGATGCAGGCATAATCGTCAGCGGCCAGCGACCCGGCTGGCCGCAAAGTTTGATCTGGCGCTAAGTTTTGCGCCGTCATGACCTCCAGGATGGTGCAATGAGTTAACTCCGGAGGACTCTTCCATGGAACAACTCCGTGCAGAACTGGCACTGGTGCTGGGCGAAGGCGTCAGCCGGCTGGAAACCATCAGCGAACAGGCACAATCGCGGCTTTACGCCCTCTATGATGACCACGGCAAGCCGATGCCGCTGGTGGCCAAATATTTTCGTCATCAGGGACGCGCCGCGCTCGAAGCGAAAAAACTCACCATGCTGGCGCATGAAGGGCTGATTACGCTGCCCACGGTGTATGGCTTGGTTTTGAGTCAGCAACCGCCGGCGCATGAAATGCTGCTGCTGGCGCGCTTAAATGGCGTATCGGCCGAAGCGCCAGCGCGCACGGCAGCGCGCTGGGAGCAGCTGTGTGAGCAGATTGTCGAAGGGCTGCTGGCGTGGCACCGCATTGACAGCCATGGCCTGGTCGGCAGCGTTGACAGCGTGCAGGAAAATCGCTGGCCGGCATGGTATCGCCAGCGGGTGGAGGTGCTGTGGTCCACGCTGGGCTATCTGTCGCCCCCCGGATTTACCCACGCCGATCGTCAGATTCTGTTTCGCAGTCGCGAACAGCTGGCGCAGCTGTTTGCCGGCTTTGACGACCCGTGCGTGCTAATGCACGGCAATCTGCGTCTCGCCAGTATGCTGAAAGACCCGCACAGCGATCAGCTGGTGGCGATGACCCAGCCGGGCACCATTTTGTGGGCACCGCGTGAGTTTGAGCTGATGCGCCTGGCGGAAAACGGTGCTGAAGCATCGCTGCTGCAGCACTATTTACAGCGTGCGCCGGTGGATGAAGGTTTCGTCTGGCGCCGCTGGCTCTATCAGCTGTGGGATTGCGTTGACACGCTGATCAGCAGCGGCCAGTTTGACCGGCCGCGCTTTGACCATGCCCGCGCTCAGCTACTCCCCTGGCTCGGCTGAAGGTTCGCCACTGCCGCGCAGCCGCTGCCAGATCAGCCCCAGCGTTTCGTACACCGCGCGCTGGCTATGGCTGAGCCACAGCGGCGAGGGCAGCGTGCGATCCCAGACGCTGATCGGTGAGGTGATCGCCAGCTGGTTAGCCGGTGCCGGTAGCGGATTCAGGCCGGCGCTCTGGAAAAAGTGCATGGCGCGTGGCAGATGGTTGGCAGACGTCACCAGCAGAAACGGATGCTGCCCGATGGTCTGCTTCACCGCCAGCGCTTCTTCGCCGGTGTCATGCGGCTGATCCAGCACGATGATGGCATCGTCGGGCACGCCAAGGCTGCGCGCCACGTCGGCGGCAACGCTGGCGTTACTGCGCGGATTGTAGCCCGCAGCGGCACCGGTGAAGATCATTTTGGCCTGAGGATAGCGTCGCCACTGGCGAACGCCTTCGGTCACGCGCGGCAGGCTGTTGTTCAGCAGGTTGGAGCTTGGTGCCCACTGCCGGTTATAGGTGTAACCCCCGCCCAGCACCACGATATAGTCCACCGGCTCGCTGCCATTCCACGTGGCATACTGGTTTTCCAGCGGGGCCAGCAGCCGATCGGCCACCGGTTGCAGACTCAACAGTAACAGCATCAGCCAGCTCAATGAGATAAGGATTTTGCCGCTTTTTTGCCAGCGGCTGAACCAGAGCAGTAAAAGTCCTGCCGCCATAAGCGTTAACAGCAATGGCAAAGGCAGTAGCATCGCGCCAATCCATTTTTTTAAGGCAAAAAACATCGAAAACGTCTCCTTTTGTCCGAAAAAACAGCAGCCAGACAGTTACTGCGGCATGAAAGGTTCATTCTTGTCGAGCCTGTGACAAAATAGCACAAGTTGAATGCATCAAAGCGGAGCCATCACCATGCAGGATCGTAACTTTGACGATCTGGCGGATAAATTCTCGCAAAATATTTATGGCACCCGTAAAGGCCAGGTGCGTCAGGCGATCATCTGGGACGAGCTGAACGCCATTCTGCCGACGCTGCCCGCTGGCCCGCTGACGGTGCTGGATGCCGGTGGTGGTGTCGGTCAGATCTCCAGCGGTCTGGCTGCGCAGGGGCATCAGGTATTGCTGTGCGACCTGTCGGGCGAGATGCTTAAGCTGGCCGCCGCCCATGCGCACAGCGCAGGTGTGAGCCACAACATGCAATTCAAACAAATTAGCGCGCAGCAGGTTGGCGAACATTTGGATAAGCCGGTGGATCTGGTATTGTTTCACGCTGTGCTTGAGTGGGTGGCGGATCCGCTGGCGGTGCTGCAGGCGCTGTGGCATACGCTGAAACCCGGTGGTGTGCTGTCGCTGATGTTTTATAACGCGCACGGCCTGACGTTCCGCACCCTGACGCTCGGCAATTTCGGCTATCTGCGCGCCAACATGAACAAGCGCAAAAAACGCACGCTGTCGCCGGATTTCCCCCGCGATCCTGACGATGTACAGCGCTGGCTGACGCAGTGCGGATTTATCACCGAGCAGCGTGCCGGTATCCGCGTGTTCAGTGACTACATGAAGCCGCAGCCCGGCGCCGGGAAGAGCGTTGAGGAAATTATTGAGATGGAACGGCGCTACTGTCGTCAGGAGCCCTTTTTGAGCTTAGGGCGCTATATCCACGTGACTGCGCGCAAACCCAGGTAGAAGGATCAACTATGAGCGAATTTTCCCAGACGGTCCCCGAACTGGTGGCATGGGCGCGCAAGAATGACTTTTCCCTTGCGCTGCCGGTAGAACGTCTGGCGTTTTTGCTGGCCATCGCCACCCTCAACGGGGAGCGCATGGACGGCGAGATGAGTGAAGGTGAGCTGATTGACGCCTTTCGTCACGTCAGCAAAGCGTTTGAACAAACCCATGAAACCGTTCAGGTCCGTGCCAACAACGCCATCAACGACATGGTGCGTCAGCGCCTGCTTAACCGTTTTACCAGCGAGCTGACCGAAGGTCACGCCATCTATCGTCTGACGCCACTGGCGATCGGCATCACCGACTATTATATCCGCCAGCGCGAATTTTCCACGCTGCGCCTGTCGATGCAGCTGTCGATTGTCGCGCAGGAGCTGAAGCGCGCCGCCGACGCCGCCGAGGAAGATGGCGACGAGTTTCACTGGCATCGCAACGTCTTTGCGCCGCTGAAATATTCGGTCGCGGAAATCTTCGACAGCATCGACATGACGCAGCGCCTGATGGACGAACAGCAGCAGGCGGTGAAAAGCGATATCGCCGATCTGCTGAATAAAGACTGGCGCGCGGCCATCTCCAGCTGTGAGCTGCTGCTGTCGGAGACCTCCGGCACGCTGCGCGAACTGCAGGATACGCTGGAAGCGGCAGGCGACAAGCTGCAGGCTAACCTGCTGCGGATTCAGGACGCCACGCTGAGCAGCCCGGATCTGGGCTTCGTCGACAAGCTGGTGTTTGACCTGCAAAACAAGCTCGATCGCATTATCAGCTGGGGCCAGCAGGCCATCGATCTGTGGATCGGTTACGACCGCCACGTGCACAAATTTATTCGTACCGCCATCGACATGGATAAAAACCGCGTGTTCGCGCAGCGTTTACGCCAGTCGGTGCAGAACTATTTCGATCAGCCGTGGGCGCTGACCTACGCCAACGCCGACCGTCTGTATGACATGCGCGATGAAGAGATGACGCTGCGCAACGACGAAGTGATGGGCGAGCTGCCACCGGAGATGGAGTACGAAGAGTTTAACGAAATCCGCGAGCAGCTGGCGGCGATGATTGAAGAAGCGCTGCAGATTTACAAGCAGCAGCAGAAGCCGCTGCATCTCGCCACGGTGATGCGCGACTATCTGGCACAGTACCCGCGCGCGCGCCACTTCGACCTCGCGCGCATCGTCATCGATCAGGCGGTGCGACTCGGCGTGGCCGAAGCCGATTTAGCCGGTCTGCCTGCGGAATGGCAGACCATCAATGATTACGGAGCCAAGGTGCAGGCACATGTCATCGACAAATATTGAACAAGTGATGCCGGTCAAACTGGCGCTGGCACTGGCAAACCCGATTTTTCCCGCGCTTGATAGCCAGTTACGCGCCGGCCGCCACATTGGTATTGAAGAGCTGGATAATCACGCTTTTCTGATGGATTACCAGCCGTTCTTAGAAGAGTTTTATGCGCGCTACAACGTTGAGCTGATCCGCGCACCGGAAGGGTTTTTCTATCTGCGTCCGCGCTCAACCACGCTGATCCCGCGCTCGGTGCTGTCCGAGCTCGACATGATGGTGGGTAAAATTCTCTGCTATCTCTACCTGAGCCCGGAGCGGCTGGCCAACGAGGGCATTTTCACCCAGCAGGAGCTGTACGACGAGCTGCTGTCGCTGGCGGATGAAAGCAGGTTGCTGAAGCTGGTTAACCAGCGCTCCACCGGGTCGGACCTGGATCGCGCCAAACTGCAGGAGAAGATGCGTGCGTCGCTCAGCCGTCTGCGCCGTCTCGGCATGGTGTGGTTTATGGGCAACGACAGCAGCAAGTTCCGCATTATGGAGTCCGTTTTCCGCTTTGGTGCGGATGTGCGCAGTGGTGACGACGCACGTGAAGCGCAGCTGCGCCTGATTCGTGACGGTGAAGCGATGACGCTGGAGAACGCACCGGTCGCCAGTGAGAGCGACGAGGCAGAAAATGACAGCGAACACGACGCGAGCGAGCGCGCGGAGGATGAACAGGCATGATTGAACGCGGTAAATTTCGATCGCTCACGCTGATCAACTGGAACGGTTTCTTTGCCCGCACCTTTGATCTGGATGAGCTGGTCACCACGCTGTCCGGCGGTAACGGTGCCGGTAAATCGACCACCATGGCGGCGTTTGTTACGGCACTGATTCCGGACTTAACCCTGCTGCATTTCCGTAACACCACTGAAGCCGGTGCCACATCCGGCTCGCGCGACAAGGGCCTGCACGGCAAACTGCGCGCGGGCGTCTGCTATGCGGTGCTGGACGTGGTCAACTCGCGCCATCAGCGCGTGGTGGCTGGCGTGCGCCTGCAGCAGGTGGCCGGACGCGATAAGAAAGTCGACATCAAGCCGTTCAGTATTCACGGCCTGCCGACCGATACGCTGCCAACCGATATGCTGACCGAAATTCTCGGCAGCCGTCAGGCGCGCGTGCTGCCGCTGGCAGAAGTGAAGGAGCGGGTGGAAGCGCAGGAGGGTGTGCAGTTCCGCCAGTTCAGCTCGGTCACGGACTACCACGCCATGATGTTTGAGCTCGGCGTGGTGCCGCGTCGTCTGCGCACCGCTGGCGATCGCAGCAAATTCTATCGTCTGATCGAAGCTTCGCTGTATGGCGGTATCTCCAGCGCCATTACCCGCTCGCTGCGCGATTACCTGCTGCCGGAAAACGGCGGCGTGCGTAAAGCGTTCCAGGATATGGAAGCGGCGCTGCGCGAAAACCGCATGACGCTGGAAGCGATTCGCGTCACGCAGTCGGACCGCGATCTGTTTAAGCATCTGATCTCTGAAGCCACAAGCTACGTTTCTGCCGACTATATGCGCCACGCCAACGAGCGTCGCATCCATCTCGACGGTGCGCTGCAGCTGCGTAACGAGCTGTTCACCAGCCGCAATCAGCTGGCGTCAGAACAGTATCGTCACATCGAAATGGCGCGCGAACTCTCTGAGCACAACGGCGCAGAGAGCGATCTGGAAGCTGATTATCAGGCGGCGAGCGATCACCTTAATCTGGTCCAGACAGCGATGCGTCAGCAGGAGAAGATCGCGCGTTACGACGCCGATCTGGAAGAGCTGACTTATCGCCTCGAAGAGCAGAATGAAGTGGTGGCCGAAGCGCGTGAGGTGCAGGAAGAGAACGAAGCGCGCGCTGAAGCGGCGGAAATTGAAGTCGACGAGCTGAAAAGCCAGCTGGCCGATTTTCAGCAGGCGCTTGATGTGCAGCAAACCCGCGCCATTCAGTATCAGCAGGCGCTGCAGGCGCTGGAAAAAGCGCGGGCGCAGTGCCAGCTGCCGGACCTCACCATCGACAACGCCGCAGAGTGGCAGGAAACCTTCCAGGCGCGCGAAGAAGAAGCCACCGAACGGCTGCTGCGCCTGGAGCAGAAGCTGAGCGTGGCGGAAGCGGCGCACAGCCAGTTTGAACAGGCGCTGGCGCTGGTCACCAGCATTGCCGGTGAGGTCAGCCGGCAGGATGCGTGGCAGGTCGGGCGCGAATTGCTGCGCGATGCCGCTAATCAGCGCCATCATGCCGAACAGCTCTCTTCGCTGCGTCTGCGTCTCAACGAACTGGAAACCCGCCTGCGCGAGCAGCATGACGCCGAACGTCTGCTAGCCGACTTCTGTAAACGTCAGGGCCAGCAGTATGACGCTGACGCGCTGGAAGGCCTGCAGCGTGAACTGGAAGCGCAGATAGAGCAGCTGAACGAAAGCGTGGCCGACGCCGGTGAACGCCGCATGCTGATGCGCCAGGAGCTGGAGCAGCTGCGCGAGCGCATCACTGCGCTGACCGCGCGGGCACCGCACTGGCTGGCGGCGCAGGAGATTCTCACCCAGCTGAGCGAGCAGACCGGCCAGACGCTGAGCAGCAGCCAGCAGATCACCGAATATATGCAGCAGCTGCTGGAGCGCGAGCGTGAAACCACCGTTGAGCGTGATGAAGTGGCGGCGCGCAAGCGTGAAGTTGAGCAGCAGATTGCGCGACTCAGCCAGCCGGGCGGCGCGGAAGATGCGCGCCTGACTCAGCTGGCGGAGCGGTTTGGCGGCGTGCTGCTGTCAGAAATTTACGATGACGTGACGCTGGATGATGCGCCGTACTTCTCCGCGCTGTATGGCCCATCGCGTCACGCCATTGTGGTACCGGACCTGTCGCTGGTGCGCGAGATGCTCGACGGCCTGGAAGAGTGTCCGGAAGATCTCTATCTGATCGAAGGCGATCCGCAGTCGTTTGATGACAGCGTCTTTAGCGTCGACGAGCTGGAAAATGCGGTCGTTGTCAAAGTGGCGGAGCGCCAGTGGCGTTATTCGCGCTTCCCGAAAGTGCCGCTGTTTGGTCGCGCGGCGCGGGAAAATCAGCTGGAGCTGTTGAACAATGAGCGCGACCAGCTGGCCGAACGTTTCGCCACGCTGTCGTTTGACGTGCAGAAAACCCAGCGTCTGCATCAGTCGTTTAGCCGCTTTATCGGCAGCCACCTGGCGGTGGCCTTCGACGAAGATCCGGAAGCGCAGATGCGTCAGCTCAACAGCCGTCGTGGCGAGCTGGAGCGTGCGCTGGCGCAGCACGAGAATGACAATCAGCAGCAGCGTGCCCAGTTCGAGCAGGCAAAAGAGGGTGTGGCGCAGCTCAACCGCCTGCTGCCGCGCGTTAACCTGTTGCTTGACGACTCGCTGGCCGACCGCTGCGAAGAGATTCGTGAGCGGGTGGAAGAAGCCCAGGAAGCCGCGCGCTTCCTGCATCAGCACGGCGCGAAACTCAGCAAACTGGAGCCGCTGGTGGCGGTGCTGCAGAGCGATCCGCAGCAGCACGAACAGCTGACGCGTGATTATCAGCAGGCGCAGCAGCAGCAGCGCGAAGCGCGTCAGCAGGCATTTGCCCTGACCGAAGTGGTGCAGCGCCGCGCGCACTTCAGCTATGAAGATTCGGCTGGCATGCTGACCGGTAACAGCGATCTCAACGAAAAACTGCGCCAGCGTCTGGAGCAGGCAGAAGGCGAACGCAGCCGCGCGCGCGAACGCCTGCGCGAACATCAGGCGCAGCTGACGCAGTATTCCCAGGTGCTGGCATCGCTGAAGAGTTCGTACGACGCCAAGCGCGACATGCTGAAAGAGTTGCAGCAGGAGATGCAGGATATTGGCGTGCACGCCGATGCCAGCGCCGAGGAGCGCGCGCGCAGCCGGCGTGACGAACTCTACACGGCGCTCAGCCACAACCGTGCGCGTCGCAATCAGCTGGAGAAACAGCTCACCTTCTGCGAAGCCGAAATGGATAGCCTGCAGAAGAAACTGCGCAAGCTGGAGCGCGATTATCATCTGATGCGTGAGCAGGTTGTCAGCGCCAAAGCGGGCTGGTGCACCGTACTGCGTCTGGTGAAAGAGAACGGCGTCGAGCGCCGTCTGCATCGCCGCGAACTGGCTTACCTGAGCGGCGACGAGCTGCGCTCGATGTCGGATAAAGCCCTCGGTGCACTGCGCCTGGCGGTTGCGGATAATGAACACCTGCGCGATGTGCTGCGCATGTCGGAAGATCCAAAACGGCCGGAGCGCAAGATTCAGTTCTTTATCGCCGTCTATCAGCATCTGCGTGAACGTATCCGTCAGGACATTATTCGTACCGACGATCCGGTTGAAGCCATCGAGCAGATGGAGATTGAGCTGAACCGCCTGACCGAAGAGCTGACGGCGCGTGAGCAGACGCTGGCGATCAGCTCGCGCAGTGCGGCCAATATCATCCGCAAAACCATTCAGCGCGAGCAGAACCGCATCCGTCAGTTGAACCAGGGCCTGCAGGCGGTGAGCTTTGGCCAGGTGCGCAGCGTGCGGCTGAACGTCAACGTACGCGAAACGCACGCCATGCTGCTGGATACGCTGTCGGAAGAGCATGAACAGCATCAGGATCTGTTTACCAGCAATCGCCTCACGTTCTCGGAAGCGCTGGCGAAGCTGTATCAGCGTCTCAATCCGCAGATTGATATGGGCCAGCGCACGGCGCAGACCATCGGTGAAGAGCTGCTCGACTACCGCAACTACCTTGAGATGGAAGTGGAAGTGAACCGCGGCTCAGACGGCTGGCTGCGCGCCGAAAGCGGGGCGCTGTCGACCGGTGAAGCGATCGGTACCGGTATGTCGATTCTGGTGATGGTGGTGCAGAGCTGGGAAGAGGAGTCACGGCGTCTGCGTGGTAAAGATATTTCACCGTGCCGCCTGCTGTTCCTCGATGAAGCCGCGCGTCTTGATGCGCGCTCCATCGCCACGCTGTTCGAACTGTGCGAGCGTCTGGAAATGCAGCTGGTGATTGCCGCGCCGGAGAATATCAGTCCGGAAAAAGGCACCACTTATAAGCTGGTACGTAAAGTCTTTAACAATACGGAGCATGTGCACGTGGTCGGACTGCGCGGTTTCTCCGCCGATCCGACGCCGGTGAAACAGGAAAATCCCGGCGCAGGCGTGGCCACTGAAAATAGCTAGCAGCAAATCTGGTTAAAAATTCAGGCTGCGGTTAATCTGTAAACGGCATCGGCCCTGCGAGGCGGATGCCGTTTTTTATTTTATACTCAACCATAAGAGTACAGGCGGTACACGGCGTTTTCAGGATGCTGTGTCTTTGGTAAGAAGGGGGCAGGGATGTTGCTGAACAAGAAGAGCAGAGTTAATCGTGCTGCAATAGCACTCAGTTTGTCACTGATGGCGGCACCGCTGGCTATCAGCCAGGCGGCAGACGTCAGCGCGCTGCCGCACAGCACGCAGTCAGTGGCTGCCAGCCAGCAGCAAATTCAGCAGGCATTTAGCCCCAGCGAACGACCCTTTTATCTGCCCGGCCTCGCCGGCATCTATGCGGCACGCAATATGGCACCGCTGTGGCAGGATCGCAACGCCGTGCAGGCTTTCCAGCAGCAGCTGGCAGAAGTGGCGCTCTCCGGCGTACAGCCGCAGTTTACCCGCTGGGTAGAGTTGCTCACCAATCCGGATATTAAAGGCTTCGCGCGGGACGTGGTGCTGAGCGACGCTATGCTTGGCTATCTGCAGTTTGTCGCTAACGTACCGACCCAGGGCGAAACCTGGCTGTACAGCAATGTGCCGTACAAACTGACCATGCCGTCACTCTCCGCCATCAATCAGTGGCAAAACGCGGTGAACGGCGGCGGCAGCCGCGCCTTTGTGGTGTCGCTGCAACCGCAGCATCCGCAGTACGCACCGATGCACAGCGCGTTAAAAGCATTGCTGACCGATAACCGGCCGTGGCCGCAGCTGCGCGATAAGGGCACGCTGCGCCCGGGTCAGATCAGCGATGATGTGCCGGCGCTGCGTGAGATTCTGCAGCGCACCGGGATGCTGACCGGCACGCACAGCGCGACGCCCACGCCAGCCGACGATGCCGTCCCGACGGCGCCGCAGCCGGTGAGCCAGAGCGATCAGCCCGTGGCCGTCAGCCCGTCGGCCACCAGCGTCAGCGATCTGCCGGCGCAGGTACCGCAGGCTAGCGGCAACATCAGCACGGTGGCCCCGGCTGCCAGCAATAATGTCTACGACAACACGCTGGTGGAGGGGGTAAAACGCTTCCAGCACTGGCAGGGACTGGCAGACGACGGTGCCATAGGCCCGCGCACCCGCGAGTGGCTGAATGTTTCCCCACAGATGCGTGCAGCGCTGCTGGCGCTGAATATCCAGCGTCTGCGTCTGCTGCCGGATGACATGCACAACGGCATCATGGTGAATATTCCCAACTATTCCCTGACCTACTACAACAACGGCAATACCATTCTGTCCTCGCGGGTGATTGTCGGTCGTCCGGACCGCAAAACGCCGCTGATGCGCAGCGCGCTCAATAATGTGGTGCTCAATCCACCGTGGAACGTGCCCACTACGCTGGTGCGCCAGGATATCGTGCCGAAGGTGAAGCAGGATCCGAGCTATCTGTATAAGCACGGCTACACGCTGCTGTCGGGCTGGAGCGCTGATGCGGAAGTGATCGATCCGTCGATGATTGACTGGCACATGGTGTCCGCCGCCAGTTTCCCGTATCGCATTCGTCAGGCGCCGGGTGCCAGCAACTCGCTGGGCCGCTATAAATTCAACATGCCGAGCTCAGACGCGATTTATCTGCATGACACGCCGAACCATGGCTTGTTCCAGCGTGATATCCGCGCGCTCAGCTCCGGCTGTGTGCGCGTCAACAAAGCTTCTGAACTGGCCGATCTGCTGTTGCAGGACGCGGGCTGGAACGACAGCCGTATCTCTGACACGCTGAAGCAGGGCGATACGCGCTACGTGCCGATTCGCCATCGCATTCCGGTTAATCTCTACTACCTTACGGCCTGGGTGGCGGACGACGGCCAGCCGCAGTATCGTACAGATATTTACAATTATGATAACCCGGCGCGCTCCGGCAGCCAGGTGCTGACCAAAGCGGGGCAGCTGCTGCTCTAAGCGTTGATTTCCCTGTTATCCCTCCCTCAAAGAAAATGGCAAGACCGGTCTGGAAAATTGATTTCAGACCGGTTTTGCGCATTCTGTGACAGATTGCGGGTTGACTGCTCTCCAGGCTGCGGTTACTGTTCGGCCTTGTGTACTTTTTGCACATATTTTTATCGTTTTAGATTAGGTAACCCCGCTTCATGGCTAATTTTGATTCTCAACGTCGTCGTTTATTGCTGCTGGGTGGCGCAGCGGCTGGATTGTCACTGCTGCCGGGTGCAGCGCTGGCGTCAGTTTCCACCTCCCGCCCCCGGGTATTAACGCTCAGTAACATGCATACCGGTGAAACCCTCAAAACTGAGTTTTTTAACGGTAAGAGTTATGACAAGGATGAGTTAGCTCGCTTAAACCACTTCTTCCGCGATTACCGCGCCAATCAGGTTAAACACATCGATCCGCATCTGTTTGACCAGCTGTATCGTTTGCAGACGCTGCTCAACACGCGCAAACCGGTGCAGCTGATCTCCGGCTACCGTACGCTGGCGACCAATAATATGCTGCGTGAATCGGGCCCTGGCGTGGCTAAACACAGCTATCACACCAAAGGGCAGGCGATGGATTTCCACATTGAGGGCATTTCTCTAAGCAATGTTCGCAAAGCGGCGTTATCTATGCGCGCCGGTGGTGTAGGATATTACCCGCGCAGCAACTTCGTACACATTGATACCGGGCCTGCAAGGCACTGGTCCTGATACCGGCAGCGCTGCGTGTGTCGGTCATGGAGCGCTATGAATTACCTGATTATTCCGGTCACCGCCTTTTCACAGAACTGTTCCGTTATCTGGGATGACGAGACGCAACAGGCTGCGCTGGTTGATCCCGGCGGCGATGCCGAAACCATTATTGCCGTGCTGGCGGAGCGAGGCTTAACGCCGTCGCAAATCCTGCTGACCCACGGCCATCTCGATCACGTTGGTGCCGCTGCGGAACTGGCGCAGCACTATCAGGTGCCGATCGTCGGGCCGCAGCCAGCCGATGCCTTCTGGCTCGATAACCTGCCCACTCAAAGCCGGATGTTTGGTTTGCCGGAGTGCGCGCCGCTGACGCCAGATCGCTGGCTGGAAGAGGGCGAAACGGTACAGCTGGGCAACGTGACGCTGGAAGTGCTGCACTGTCCAGGGCATACGCCTGGCCATATCGTGTTCTTTGACCGTGCTGGCCGTCTGCTGATCTCAGGTGATGTGATTTTTAACGGTGGCGTCGGGCGCACCGATTTTCCGCAGGGCAGCCACAGCGATCTAATCGCGGCCATCCGGGATAAACTTCTGCCGCTGGGTGATGATGTGACGTTTGTCCCTGGCCATGGCCCGATTTCCACACTCGGCCACGAGCGCGTCAGTAATCCTTTCCTGCAATAAAAAAAATGGGCCATCAGGCCCATTTTTCGTTGGTTACAGCACCGCGACGATGGCTTCGCACAGCGCCGACATATTATCCGGCGTCATGCCTGCCACGTTAACGCGACCGGAATTCACCGCATACACGCCAAACTCTTCACGCAGACGCACCACCTGATCTTTGGTCAGACCGCTGAACGAGAACATGCCGTTCTGTTTGATGATGAAGCTGAAATCGCGCTGTGCGCCTTTCTCCGCCAGGGTATTCACAAACAGCTGGCGCATGCGCTGAATGCGCTGGCGCATGTCGGTCAGCTCCTGCACCCAGATGGTACGCAGCGCGTCGTTACCGAGAATGGTGGCGACCACGGCAGCACCGTGCGACGGCGGGTTAGAGTAGTTGGCGCGGATGCTGTATTTCACCTGGCTGAATGCTGTCTTCGCCACGTCGGCCGTTGCCGCTACCAGCGTCAGCGCACCGACACGCTCGTTGTACAGACCAAAGTTTTTCGAGTAGGAGCTGGCGACGATCAGTTCCTGATGGGATGCGGCGAAAATGCGCAGGCCTTCAGCATCTTCATCCAGACCGCGTGCGAAGCCCTGGTAGGCGAAATCGAACAGCGGCAGCCAGCCTTTCTCCAGCGACAGCTGCGCCAGCTGTTGCCACTGGTCAGCGGTAGGATCGATACCGGTCGGGTTATGGCAGCAGCCGTGGAACAGCACCACGTCGCCCGCCTGCGCTTCCTGCAGCGAGGCCAGCATGCCGTCGAAGTCGAGGCTGTGGGTCGCCGCATCGTAATACTGGTAATCACACACTTCCAGACCAGCGGCGTTGAACACGTTTTTGTGGTTCGGCCAGCTGGGATTGCTCACCCAGACGCGTTTGACGTTGGTTTGCGTAGCGAGGAAATCCGCGGCGACGCGCAGCGCACCGGTGCCGCCCGGCGTCTGCGCGGTGCAGGCGCGGCCAGCGCTAATCAGCGCGTTCTCTTTGCCAAACAGCAGTTCCTGCGTGCAGCGCGCGAAATCAGCCAGACCATCAATGCTGAGGTAGTTTTTGGTGGTCTCGTTCTCCAGCAGATACTGCTCAGCTTTTTTCACACTGGTCAGCACCGGCGTTTTGCCGGTTTCATCTTTATAAACACCAATGCCAAGATTGATTTTATTCGGGCGGTCGTCGGCGCGAAACAGGTCAGCCAGTCCCAGAATAGGATCGGCTGGTGCGGCAGAGATTGATTCAAACATGAGTCAGTTCCGTTAGGGTGAACTTTAGCAAAATGAGCTATCAGGTTAACGTCAGACGCAACGCTTGCCAACCGCTGACATAAAAAAGAAATAACTGTGGCGTATAAAGTAATGGCGCTAATCGGGAGCCCGATCACTGAAATGCAAAACGGAGCCCGAAGGCTCCGTTTATGAGGTGTTACGCAGTCCGAATCGGCAGATTAGAACTGGTAAACCAGGCCAACGCCAACCACGTCGTCGGTAGAAGTACCGGTAGCGCGGGTGAAGTCGTTGTCGTCCAGCAGGTTGATTTTGTAGTCAACGTAGGTGGACATGTTTTTGTTGAAGTAGTAGTAGGTACCGATTTCGATATATTTAACCAGGTCAGCATCGCCGCCAGAGAAGGTTGAACCGTTGGCAGTCGCGCTGTTCAGGTCCTTGCCTTTAGACTGCAGGTAAGCGATGGATGGACGCAGACCGAAGTCGAACTGGTACTGAGCAACCACTTCGAAAGCCTGAACTTTGTTAGCAGCGTAGTTGATTGCTACACCATCTGGAGTAGCGCTGGTGTTGCCATATTTAGTGGTGTTACGTGATTCGCCGTAGAAGGCAGCCAGGTACACATTGTTGGCGTCGTATTTCAGACCGAAACCGTATGCATCTGCTTTCTCACCGTTGCCATCCAGCTGCTGCTGATTGGTACGATCTGAAGAGAAGTATGCACCCACTGCGCTGATGCCCATGCCAGTGTCATAGGACAGAGAGGTACCCCAGCCGTCACCGTTGTCGTAACGTGGACCGCGACCTTCGTTTTTGCCCTGATACTGAACAGCGAAGCCCAGACCGTCAACCAGACCGAAGAAGTTGCTGTTGCGGTAAGTCGCCAGGCCGTTAGAACGACCAACCATGAAGTTGTCGTTGTCCTGATACAGGGTATCGTCACCGAACACTGGCAGCTGGTCAGTGTAAGACATTGCGTCGTACAGTACGCCGTAGTTACGGCCGTAGTCGAAGGAGCCTGCATCACCAAATTTCAGACCGGCAAAGCCAACACGGGTTTTAGAACCTTCGGTGCCCTGAGATTCAGCAACGTTAGCCTGCACGTTGTATTCCCACTGGCCGTAACCGGTCAGCTGGTCGGTAATCTGAGTTTCACCCTTGAAGCCGAAACGAACGTAAGACTGATCGCCATCATCACTGGCGTTGTCAGAGAAAGTGTGACGCGCATCAACTTTACCGTAGAGGTCCAGTTTGTTGCCATCTTTGTTATAGATTTCTGCTGCGTTTGCTGCGCCGGCAGCTAACAGAGCAGGGATAACCACTGCAAGAATGTTGCGCTTCATCATTATTTATTACCCTCATTGGAGTTATTTGGACATCTGCCACTGCCGTCAAGAAACCTTTACGGGAACCTTGAAAGAAGTTTGATGTCTCCTGTGTCTGCACGCATCTTTCCATCACAGGGTTGCTAATTCTAGCCCGAAAATGATTCAATTCTCGTAATTGCGTATCAAAAAGCAAAATTGTATTACAATTTGTAAAATATCGGGAACTTTGTGAGAGAACTCAAAATTTACAAAAATAAAAAAAGGCCGGCAGGGCCGACCTCAATATATATATGAATTTCTTATATTTAATCTTAAATCTTAGAAATTCGCGTTACGTGGCGTGCGTGGGAACGGGATAACGTCTCTTACATTTTGTACGCCGGTGACATAGGCGATCAAACGTTCGAAACCTAAACCGAAGCCGGCATGCGGCACGGTGCCATAGCGACGCAGGTCACGATACCACCAGTAATCTTCTTTATTCAGGCCCATTTCAGCGAGGCGCGCATCCAGTACATCAAGACGCTCTTCACGCTGGGAACCGCCGATGATTTCACCGATGCCCGGTGCCAGCACGTCCATCGCCGCCACGGTTTTACCGTCGTCGTTCATACGCATGTAGAACGCTTTGATATCTTTCGGGTAGTTTTTCACCACCACCGGCGCTTTAAAGTGTTTCTCCGCCAGATAACGCTCGTGTTCGGAAGAGAGATCTACGCCCCATGACACCGGGTTCTCGAAGCTCTGGCCGCTTTTCAGCAGAATGTCGACGGCGTCGGTATAGTCTACCTGGGCGAAATCCGTGGTGATGAAGCGCTCCAGACGGGCGATGGCCTCTTTATCCACGCGCTCGGCGAAGAACGCCATATCATCAGCGCGCTCTTCCAGCACCGCTTTAAACACATACTTCAGCATCGCTTCCGCCAGGGCAGCCGCATCGTCCAGCGTGGCGAACGCCACTTCCGGCTCCAGCATCCAGAATTCCGCTAAGTGACGGCTGGTATTCGAGTTTTCGGCACGGAACGTCGGGCCAAAGGTATACACTTTGGACAGCGCACAGGCATAGGTCTCGGCGTTCAGCTGGCCGGAAACGGTCAGGAAAGCCTCTTTACCAAAGAAGTCTTTATCGAAATCAACTTTGCCCTGCGGGTCGCGCGGCAGGTTTTCCAGATCCAGCGTTGAGACGCGGAACATCTCGCCAGCACCTTCGGTGTCAGAGGCGGTGATCAGTGGCGTGGAGACCCAGAAATAGCCGTTTTCATGGAAGAAGCGATGCAGCGCCTGCGCCAGCGTATGACGTACGCGCGCCACGGCACCGACAATATTGGTGCGCGGACGCAGGTGCGCCACTTCACGCAGGTATTCGATGCTGTGACGTTTAGCCGCCATCGGATAGGTATCCGGATCGTCCACCCAGCCGGTGACTTCAACCTGGGTCGCCTGCAGTTCGAATGCCTGGCCTTCACCCGGCGACTCCACCACTTTACCGGTGACGATCACCGAACAGCCGGTGGTCAGACGCAGCACTTCATCCTGATAATTATTCAGAGAATTATTGACGACGGCCTGAACGGGATTAAAGCAGGAACCGTCATAAACGGCGATGAAGGAAAGACCGGCTTTGGAATCTCTTCGGGTACGTACCCAACCACGTACGGTGACTTCACTGTCAACCGCGACACGGCCGTGCAGTACATCCGCTACAGGCACTACGCTCATAAAAATCTCTCTATATAAATGAAGATGGAGTGAAATAAGCCCCATTCCGGGGTTTAGCTATGTTACTTGCGAGCCACCAGGAAACAAGCAAAATTGCCGGGGAATAAAGAGATTTTCTGGCGCAGAGCAGGGCGCAGGCACCCTGCTCAGGCCAATTAGCTGGCGCGTTTGACCAGCGGCAGGTCGAAGGCTTTGCGCAGGGCGCGCACGAAGGCTTTATCCTGGCAGATGGTTTTACCGGGACTGTCGGAGAGTTTGGCCACCGGTTTACCGTTGCAGCTCACCAGTTTGATCACGATATTCAAAGGCGTGACGCCGGGAATATCGCAGGTGAGGCGGGTGCCGATGCCAAATACCACGTTCGCGCGCTGACCGAAATGCCGATACAGCGCCAGTGCTTTGTCGAGGTTGAGATTGTCGGAGAACACCAGCGTTTTGCTGAGCGGATCGATATTCAGCCGCTGATAATGCGCAATGGCTTTTTC
This sequence comes from Pantoea sp. SGAir0418, assembly GCF_043529865.1. Lineage (NCBI taxonomy): Bacteria > Pseudomonadati > Pseudomonadota > Gammaproteobacteria > Enterobacterales > Erwiniaceae > Pantoea > Pantoea sp. SGAir0418. The sequence continues at coordinate 2,566,870 of NZ_CP027911.1, read as the reverse complement.
TCCCCACTCCACCGGATCGCCCGAATCATGGCGCAGGCCCTGATAGCGATGGGCAAAACCGGGGCCGAAATCACGCAGGAAGGCGTCCATCGTGATGCAGTCGGTCAGGGCAATGCCGAGCTGGTTATCGTACTCATCCAGCCACGATTGCAGCGCCGCGCGCTGGCTGTTGGCCAGTACCGGGCTGATCTGCTGATGCGCCTGGAACCATTCGTGTGCCTGGGTTCCGACCGGGTTAAGCTGCAACCGGCGCGCCAGATCGTAGTTACTGGTGCCCAGCAGCCACGGGAATTCGTTTTTCAGCGTGCTGACAATCGCTTCCTGCACCGCGCGCGAATAACGACGCCGCGTGCCAAAGTCCATCAGCTGGAAGCGCGACATATCGAGATCGCCTACCTGCTCACGGAAGTGCACCAGCTTCTGCTGCAGATGCGCCACCGACTGTTCCGCGCCGCTTTCCGGCGTCCGGTGACGGTGTACCACTTCGCTGATCAGCGCCAGCAGCGGCACTTCCCACAGAATCACTTCACGCCACGGGCCGCGAATCTGAATGCGCAGATGTCCGTGATCGTCGCGCACCTCAACCTGCGAGGCATCGAAGCGGAACTGGCGCAGCCAGTCGAGATAATCCTGCTGGAAAAACGGTAAGCTGCTGAGGTAACGATATTCGTCATCGCTCAGCGCCAGAGATTGCATGGCAGTAATGTGCGTGCGGATGGCGTCGGCATACTGGCCGAGCTGCTCATCGCTGCGGCAGCGAAATTCTGCCGTTACCGGGACATCGTAGTAACGATGATAAACGGCCTGCTGCATGTGAAGCTTATAGGCATCGGTATCAAGCAGCGTGGTCAAAATCGGGGAAGCGTGTCCAGTCATGGTGCGTTTCAGCATCCTCTTCCGCGGAGCAGAGCCCGGTATTCAACAAAGTCATAAAGACGCAGGAGTATAAAACAGTAATCACCGCGATCACACCATAATTGCAGGTGACAGGTCGAGGGTCATTTGTGCCATTGTTAATGAATTGTAGACTTTTGGCGCAACGCACGCTTTGTGCGTGGCAACCCGGGCGCAACCCGCTTAGACTCTGAGGGTTGAATATATTAACGATGCGAGAAGGATTTATGACGCAACAGCCGCAAATTAAATATCGCCACGACTACCGGGCGCCGGACTACACCATCACCGATATCGACCTGACGTTTGATCTTGATGCGGCGACCACGCGCGTCACCGCCGTCAGTCAGGTAAAACGCCTTGGCGCGCAGCAGGCTGAACTGCGTCTGGACGGTGAGGCGCTGACGCTGCTGTCGCTGGCGGTGGATGGCAATCCGTGGCCGCACTACCGCGAAGAGCAGGGCGCACTGATCATCAGCCAGCTGCCGGACAACTTTACCCTGACCATCATTAATGAAATCCATCCGGATAAAAACACCGCGCTGGAAGGGCTGTATAAATCCGGCGAGGCGCTCTGCACCCAGTGTGAAGCCGAAGGCTTCCGGCATATCACCTGGTATCTCGATCGCCCGGACGTGCTGGCGCGCTTCACCACCACCCTGATCGCCGACGCGGCTAGCTATCCGTACCTGCTGTCCAACGGTAACAAGCTGGAGAGCGGTCAGCACGAGGATGGTCGTCACTGGGTGAAATGGCAGGATCCGTTCCCGAAACCCTGCTACCTGTTTGCGCTGGTCGCCGGCGATTTCGATGTGCTGCGTGACAGCTTTACCACCCGTTCCGGCCGTAACGTGGCGCTGGAAATTTTTGTCGATCGCGGCAACCTCGACCGTGCGGACTGGGCGATGACCTCGCTCAAAGCCAGCATGAAGTGGGACGAAGAGCGGTTCGGCCTCGAATATGACCTCGATATCTTTATGATCGTCGCGGTGGATTTCTTCAACATGGGCGCGATGGAGAATAAAGGCCTCAACGTCTTCAACTCCAAATACGTGCTGGCCAAAGCGGAAACCGCCACCGACAAAGACTATCTCGGTATTGAAGCCGTGATTGGTCACGAATATTTCCACAACTGGACCGGCAACCGCGTCACCTGCCGCGACTGGTTCCAGCTCAGCCTGAAAGAAGGTCTGACGGTCTTCCGCGATCAGGAGTTCAGCTCCGATCTCGGCTCGCGCGCGGTCAACCGTATTGATAATGTGCGCGTGATGCGCGGCGCGCAGTTCGCCGAGGATGCCAGCCCGATGGCCCATCCGATCCGTCCGGATCAGGTGATCGAAATGAACAACTTCTACACCCTGACGGTGTATGAGAAGGGTTCTGAAGTGATTCGCATGCTGCACACGCTGCTGGGTGAAGAGCAGTTCCAGCAGGGGATGCAGCTCTATTTCGAGCGTCACGATGGCAGCGCCGCCACCTGTGATGATTTCGTGCAGGCGATGGAAGATGCCTCCAACGTCGATTTGTCACAGTTCCGCCGCTGGTACAGTCAGTCGGGCACGCCGGTGCTGACGGTGCGTGATGACTACAACCCGGAGCTGGAGCAGTACACGCTGCACGTCACGCAGCACACGCCCCCGACCGCCGATCAAAAGGAGAAGCTGCCGCTGCACATTCCGCTGGATATCGAACTGTATGACGGCGAAGGCAAGGTCATTCCGTTGCAGCACAACGGTCATCCGGTTCATCACGTGCTGAACGTCACCGACGAGTTCCAGACCTTCATTTTCGACAACGTCTATTTCCAGCCGGTGCCGTCGCTGCTGCGGGAATTCTCCGCACCGGTGAAGCTCGACTATAAATGGAGCGATGCGCAGCTGACTTTCCTGATGCGCCACGCGCGCAACGACTTCTCGCGCTGGGATGCCGCGCAAAGCCTGCTGGCGACGTATATCCGCCTCAACGTGGCGCGCCATCAGCAGGGCCAGCCGCTGTCGCTGCCGCTGCACGTCGCCGATGCTTTCCGCGCGGTGCTGCTGGATGAGCAGGGCGATCCGGCGCTGATGGCGCTGATCCTTACGCTGCCGTCAGAGAACGAGATTGCCGAACTGTTCGAGGTGATCGACCCGCTGGCGATTGCCGCAGTGCGCGCGGCGCTGGTGCGCACGCTGGCGAATGAGCTGAGCGATGAGTTTTACGCGGTGTATCTCGCCAACCAGAGCAGCGACTACAAAGTCGAGCATGCCGAGATCGGCAAGCGCGCGCTGAAGAATGTCTGCCTGAGTTATCTGGCGTTTGCGGACGCGGAGCAGGCCAGCAAACTGGTGCAGGCGCAGTACGACAAAGCCAGCAACATGACCGATGCGCTGGCCGCGCTGTCAGCGGCGGTGGCGGCGCAGTTGCCGTGCCGTGATGCGCTGCTGGCGGCGTACGACGAGCGCTGGCATCAGGATGGTCTGGTGATGGATAAGTGGTTTATGTTGCAGGCCACCAGCCCGGCGGCAGACGTGCTGAGCAAGGTACGTAGCTTGCTGACGCATCGCTCGTTCACCATGGGTAACCCGAACCGCATCCGTTCACTGATTGGCGCGTTTGCCTCGGCCAACCCGGCAGCCTTCCACGCCAAAGATGGCAGCGGCTACCAGTTCCTGGTGGAGATGCTGACCGATCTCAACCGTCGCAACCCGCAGGTGGCAGCGCGCATGATTGAGCCGCTGATTCGTCTGAAGCGTTATGATGCCGACCGTCAGGCGCTGATGCGTCAGGCGCTGGAGACGCTGAAAGGGCTGGAGAATCTGTCCGGCGATCTGTACGAGAAGATCACCAAAGCGCTGAACGCGTAAGAAAACAATGCGCAATAAATTGCGCCGCTACAAAGTGTTGCAATCCTCTGTAGCGGCGCGATTTATCGCGCGTCCTGAATTAACGCTGCTGCGCGAACTGCAGGGGCTGCTCTGAGGTTCCCCGCTTCATCACCCGATCCAGCACCTCGGCCTCCAGCTCGGCAAGGCGCGCCGATCCTTTGCGGCGCGGACGCGGTAAATCCACCGCCAAATCCAGCCCGATCTGACCCTCTTCAATCAGCAATACGCGATCGGCCATCGCCACCGCTTCGCTGACATCGTGCGTCACCAGCAACACGGTAAAATTATGCTGCTGCCACAGCGACTCAATCAGGCCCTGCATTTCAATGCGCGTCAGCGCATCAAGTGCGCCGAGCGGTTCATCGAGCAGCAGCAGGCCGGGACGATGAATCAGCGCCCGCGCCAGTGCCACCCGCTGTTTCTGTCCGCCGGAGAGCGCTGCCGGCCACTCATGTGCACGATCGGCCAGACCGACCGCCGCCAGCGCTTCCAGCGCTGCGCTGCGCCACTCGCGGCCTTTCAGACCGAGGCCAACGTTATCGATCACTTTCTTCCACGGCAGCAGACGCGCATCCTGAAACATCAGGCGGGTATCTTCGCGCGCCTCGGCCAGCGGCGCGTTGCCCGCCAGCAATTCACCGTGCGTGGTGGATTCCAGCCCGGCCAGCAGGCGCAGCAGGGTACTTTTACCGCAGCCGCTGCGGCCGACCACCGCGACAAACTGGCCGGCCGGAATATGTAAATCGATATGATTCAGGATGGTGCGATTGCCATACTGCTTGGTGACGCCATTGACGCCCACCGGGGTACCGCGGTTCAGGCGCGCCGGGCTTAGCGTTGCGTTGCTCATGCGTTCTCCTCCTTCAATTGGTAAGCCGGATGCCAGCGCAGCCAGACACGCTCCAGCAGCTGTGCCGTCACGTCGGCCAGTTTGCCCAGCAGGGCATAGAGAATGATGGCGACCACCACCACATCGGTTTGCAGAAACTCACGGGCGTTCATTGCCAGATAACCAATACCGGAGTTGGCCGAGATGGTTTCGGCCACGATCAGCGTCAGCCACATCAGACCGAGGGCAAAGCGCACGCCAACCATGATTGACGGCAACGCGCCCGGCAAAATCACCTGAATAAACAGGCTCCAGCCGGAGAGACCATAGCTGCGGGCCATCTCCACCAGGCCGCGGTCAATATTCCGTATGCCGTGATAGGTATTGAGGTAGATAGGGAACAGGGTGCCGAGCGCCACAAGAAAAATTTTGGCTGACTCGTCGATGCCGAACCACAGAATTACCAGCGGGATCAGCGCCAGGTGCGGCACGTTACGCAGCATCTGCACCGAGGTATCCAGCAACCGTTCGCCGGTGCGCGACGTGCCGGTAATCAGCCCGAGAATCAGGCCAATCGAACCGCCAATGGCAAAACCGATTGCCGCTCGCCAGCCGCTGATGGCGAGGTGTTGCCACAACTCACCGCTGGCCGCGAGATGCCAGAAGGTGATGACAATATTCTCCGGCGAGGGCAGGATGCGCGTCGACAGCCAGCCAGCCTGTGAGGCAACCTGCCACACCACCACCAGCAGCACCGGCAGCGCCCACGGCAGCAGGGCATTGCTCAGCTGTTTATTGACCTTTGCCATATGCGACTCCTTAACTCTGCGCGACTTTTTGCGGGGTGAAATCATTGGCGACCGCTTCACCGTGCGCCTGCACTACGCGGGGTTGCGGGATTTCCGGCACGGCCAGGTCGAGATGAGGGAACAGCAGCTCGCCCACGCGATAGGCCTCTTCCAGATGCGGATAGCCAGACAGAATAAAGGTCTCGATGCCGAGATCCTGATACTCCTGCATACGCGCCGCGACCGTCGGACCGTCGCCCACCAGTGCAGTCCCGGCACCGCCGCGTACCAGACCGACGCCAGCCCACAGGTTCGGGCTGATCTCCAGCCGATCGCGCCGTCCGCCGTGCAGCGCGGCCATGCGCTGCTGACCGACTGAATCGGTGCGGGCAAAGGCCGCCTGCGCTTTAGCAATGGTGGCATCGTCAAGATGGGCGATGAGCCGGTCTGCCGCCTGCCATGCTTCTTCATTGGTTTCACGCACAATCACGTGCAGACGGATGCCGAAGCGCACCGTGCGCCCCTGCGCCGCCGCTTTGGCGCGCACCTGTTCAATCTTCTCTTTGACCAGCGCGGGTGGTTCGCCCCAGGTCAGATAGACATCCACCTGCTCCGCGGCCAGATCCTGCGCGGCATCCGATGAGCCGCCGAACCACAGCGGTGGACGTGGCTGCTGCACCGCTTTAAACATCAATCGTGCACCGCGCACTTTGACGTACTTGCCTTCGTAATCGACCGTTTCACCCTCGCTGACCCGGCGCCAGACCCGGGTGAACTCCGCGGATTCGGCATAACGCTCGCGGTGATCGAGGAAAACGCCGTCGCCCGCCAGCTCTTCCGGATCGCCGCCGGTGACCAGGTTAAACAGTGCGCGACCGTTGGAGAGACGATCGAGCGTGGCGGCCTGCCGTGCGGCCTGCGTCGGGGAAATCACCCCCGGGCGCAGCGCCACCAGAAAACGCAGGCGCTGCGTCACCGGAATCAGGGATGCGGCCACCAGCCATGCATCTTCACACGACCGGCCGGTGGGGATCAGCACGCCACCAAAACCGAGGCGATCGGCGGCCTGCGCCACCTGTTGCAGATAACCGTGATCCACCGGGCGCGCGCCTTCGGCGGTACCGAGGTAGTGGCCGTCGCCGTGGGTGGGAAGAAACCAGAATACGGATACGCTCATGATAAATTTCCTTATGGCCGGGCCGGCTGTGGCTGCCAGATGCGATCGGCAATGGTGACTTTGACCGGCATTAAATGGTTGGCATAAAACAGATCGGCAGTTTGCTGTTGGGCCTGCGCCGTATGTGCGCTGACCGGCGTAATGGTGGTCGGAGGACGATGGTCAAGGTAGCTGGCGATCACCGGCTTCGGCAGGCCCATCGCCTGTGCCAGCAGATCGATACTTTGCTGGCGCTGGCTGCGCGTCAGCGCATCGGCTTCGCTAAAGGTGTGCAGCACCTGCTGCACGAAGTCACCGTGATCGGTAGCAAAGCTGCGCGTGGCGAGGTAGAACGAACCGGTCTGGTTCAGCTTACTGCCGTCCACCAGCACACGGACGTTGCCCTGCAGCAGCGCAGCGGAATAGTAGGGATCCCAGATCGCCCAGGCGTCAACATCGCCCTGCTGAAACGCGGCGCGCGCATCGGCTGGCGTCAGATAAATCGGCTGAATATCGTTAAAGCTCAGGCCGGCCTGTTCCAGCGCGCGCAGCAGCAGATTGTGTGAACTGGAGCCTTTCTGGAACGCCACTTTATGACCTTTCAGTTGCGCCACGCTGTGGATGGGACTGTCCTTCGGCACCAGAATCACTTCAGCCTGCGGCTTCGGTGGCTCCGAGCCGACATACAGCAAATCCGCCCCGGCGGCCTGAGCAAACAGCGGCGGGATATCACCGGTGCTGCCCAGGTCTATGCTGCCCACATTCAGTGCCTCAAGCATTTGCGGACCGGCCGGAAACTCGATCCACTGAATGTTGGTGGTCGGGAAGCGCTGCTCCAGCAGCCGATGCGATTTGGCCAGCACCATGCTGACCGATCCTTTCTGATAGCCGATACGGAATTGTGCTGGCGCTTCGGCAGCCTGAGCCGTGAGGGTCAGGGCAAACAGCGCGGTAACGGTCGGCAGCAGCCAGCGGGTTAACATCCTTTTCATCGCAGTTCCTTTATACAGCCTGAGCATAGGGTTGATGACGACGGTGCAGCGCCTGCCAGAAGGTTTCCAGCGCCTCATCAATGCGCTCGCTCAGCAGCGCATCCAGCTCAGGCTGGCGGTCGTAATGGGTGATTTGCGTATCACTGGCGAACACGCCGTGCAGGACTTCCTGCGCTTTCAGCGCGTTCAGCACCGGTTTCAGCGCGTAGTCAACGGCCAGCATGTGCGCCACGCTGCCGCCGCTGGCCAGCGGCAGCACCACTTTATGTTCCAGCGCCCGCTCTGGCAGCAGGTCGAGCAGGGTTTTCAGCGCGCCTGAGAAAGAGGCTTTATAAATCGGTGTGGCGACGATCAGCCCCTCCGCGAGCGCTAAATCCGCTTTAAGCGCGGTCAGTGCCGGTGAGTCAAAGCGCGCATACAGCAAATCTTCCGGCTGAAAGTTGTGAATGTTCCACGGAATCACCTCAACGCCACGCGCTTCCAGCGCCCGCTGGCACACACTCAGCAGCGCCGTAGAACGTGAAGGAAAACGCGGACTCCCCGCCAGCGTAATAACCCGCATGGTCACTCCTTATAACTGAAAGTTATTGATTAGCAATTATTGAGAACTGATGCATTCAATCCTGACAGAGCAGGCGGCGAGGCGTAAATGATTTATCCGGCAATGGATAGCCGTCAGGCGGGAATAGCGCCCTCTTATAAAGGAAGGGAAAAGCGCCTCTAAGGTTAATCTGAATTGCACCCGCAGATTGCCGGGTTTTCATTAGCGGCTTCCGTCACGGGCAAGGTGAGAATGATTAAAAGCGCTGTTGCCTGGTTAAATCAGAGGTGTAACCGTCGACACATATCGCCGGGCGCGCCATTGTCGTCAGGCTTAAGAAGAAATAGATGAGGTAATTTAAGGAGTAGCAAACAAACGCTGACGTAAGTTTAAAGCGGGCACCAGGATTTTTCGTAGTGGCTGTTTAGAATGCTCCATTTTAAGCTGGTATCAAATTAGCGAGTAAGTGTGTCAAAGCGTGGCGTTTTATTAAAATCGCACCGTTTAACGCGTTTCCTGTTACCGATATTACGTATTACTTCAGCACTCTGGCCGGGATTGCTTCAGTTGCGCTTAACAATAAACGGTAAATTATCAGCCAGTCTGGCAAGGGCCAATAGTCATGCCGTCGGCGGGCTGTTTATAATTGATTGAGTTTTCTTACGCTAAAAAAAAGTCACTGCCTTATTTGCGCCTTAATTGGGCGGATTTTTGTCTGGCCATTATTCAGTATTATTTTTAGGGAGAGGAATATGGGAAGGTCTGCTCTGTTAGTGCACCCGGCTGAGCCGGTTGCCGCTCAGCCCGCGCGCGTCGCGGCTGATAACGTTAATCCGCTGTTGTGTTATCTGCTGCAGCCGGATGCCGCGCACAGCCAGTTTACCGCTGTGCCGCAGCCAGCGGCAGAGAGCGTCAGCGACGACGCGTTCTTACTGTTTGCCGCCGATGGCTTTGCACCCTCTGCTGCACTGTTGCAGGAATTGGCAACGCTCAGCCATCAGCGCCCGGAGCTCAACTGCATGCTGGTTTCACTGGCACCGCGCGCACTGAGCAGCGGCCTGCAGCCGTCGCTGCAGCTGTTTCAGCAGCTGCAGGCGCAGCGCCTGTGGCAGCAGAATAACTATGCGGTCATCCTGCGCGCCGCGCTGGTGAAAAATGCCGCTCCGCTGGTACGCATTCAGGATGTGATGCTGGCCGGCCTGTTAAATACGCAAACGGTATGGCTGCTGGATGCCCGCGCAGAGCATGAGGTCACCACGGTTAATCCACCGCCCAGCTATCAGCAATTTATGACGGAATATGAAAAGGTCACCCGTTTGTCACACTTTATTCCGGAGCGAAACCGCTATCGCCAGAGTTATTTACGCAGCGGGTTATTACAGCTGGTACAGCAGGAATTAAACGCTGAAACGCAGTTCTCTAATAATGTGCGGCACGCGGTGCGCTACTTTGCCGATCAGTTTTCGCCGCAGAGCACAATGGAAAAACTGTTACTGAAACAGCCCGACCTCTATTTCTCACTGATGAAAATGAGAAAAAGCCGCTGAGATAGCGCCAGCGTTAATTTTAAGAATTACTCCCGTGGGCGCTGAGGTATTTTTGTGTCACGCTGTTAACACTGAGAAAAATACCCAGACGCCAGAGTTTTTATGTCTATCAAACGTAACGCGATTGCCAACTATGTTGGCCAGATCTATCTGACGCTGTCAGGTATTTTAGTGGTTCCCCTGTATATTCAGCATTTAGGTATGGAAGCTTATGGTCTCGTGGGCTTCTTTTCTATATTGCTGACCTGGCTGCAGCTGCTGGACGCGGGCGTTTCAACCACGCTGATGCGCGAGGCGGCACGCTACCGGGCAAATCAGGCAGAATTTGTCTGGTTTCCGGCGCTGTTTGCCACGCTGACCCGTTTCTTCCTGTTCTCCACCCTGGTGCTGGTGGTGCTCGGGTGGCTGGCGACGCCATGGATTGCCACGCACTGGCTGGATGCGCAGCACTTACCCGCCGGCGATGTGGTGGTGGCCGTGGCGATCATGGTGATCACCGCCGCGATTCGCTGGCGTACCAGCCCGTATCGCAGCGTGATTGTCGGTTTTGAGCATCAGGTCTGGCTCAACGGCGTGAACCTGATCATTACCACGCTGCGTACTTTTGGCGCGGTACTGGTGATCCAGCTGTTCCCGAATCCGCTGCTGACCTTCTTTATCTGGCAATTGCTGGTGTCGATTGCCGAAGCCGCCTGCTGTATCTGGAAATCCTGTCAGCTGGTGCCTCGCGCAGCGCGCAAAGAGAAGCGCGACGATCTGAAAGGCGTGCTCAAACCCTTTATTCGCTTTGCGCTGAGCGCCGCCTTCTCCAGCGCCGTGTGGACCTTTATTTCGCAGATTGACCGGCTGGTGCTGTCAAAAACCCTGCCGCTGAGCGAGTACGGCTCGTTCACCGTGGTCGCCACGGCCGCGACCGGTATCCTGCTGCTGAGCAGTCCGATTATGCAGGCGATTGTGCCGCGCATGACCGGCATGAAAACCCGTCAGCAGGGCGATGCCGAATCGCTGAAGCTTTATCGCTATACCACCCAGGCGGTGGCAATTTTTATGGCCCCGCTCAGCATCACCATTGCCTGCTATGCCGGACCGTTGCTGTGGGCGTGGACGCAGAAACCACAAATTGTCGAAGAGATGGCGTTCGTGCTTAGCCTGTATGCGCTCGGCAGCGGTATCCAGGCGATCTGCGGCCTGCTGTATCACCTGCAATACGTCAACGGCAATCTGAAACTGCACATGCAGGGATTCACCTGTTTTGCCGTCGTGCTGGTGCCGCTCAACATCTGGTGTGCCGTCCATTACGGGGCGCTGGGCACCGGCTGGCTGTGGCTGGGGCAGAACATCTTCTATTTAGTTGGCTGGGCGTGGCTGGTGCATCGCCGCTTTGCGCCGGGTATCCATTTCAGCTGGCTGACGCGCGACGTGGCGCTGATTTGGGCGGTCTCGGCGCTAATTGCCTGGCTCAGCTCGCTGCTGCCCATTGAGTGGAACCAGAATCGCTGGATCAACCTGCTGTGGCTGGGGCTGATCGGGGCCTTTAACCTTGGCGTGTGCTGTCTGTTACACAGCCTGGTGCTAAAACGCCTGCGCGCGCCGCTTGTTAACGCAGAGGAAAGAGGATGAGCATGACATCACGCCGCACGCCGACGGTTTCGGTAATTATCCCTAACTGGAACTGCGCGCCCTGGCTGCCGGAAACCCTGGGATCGCTGCTTCGCCAGTCATCGCCGCCGGAAGAGATCATCATTATTGATGATGGCTCGAGCGATGACAGCGTGGCCTGGCTGACGGCGTTTGCTGCGCAGCATCCGCAGGTGACGCTGCTGAGTGGCGGACGCGGCGGCGTCAGTGCCGCGCGCATGAAGGGGCTGGCCGCAGCCAGCGGCGATTTCGTCTATTTTATGGATGCCGACGACTTCGTCTCGACTGAACTGTTCGCCGATTTCCGCCGCGTGCAGGCACGTCACCCGGAGATTGATCTGTTCTGCTTTGGCGCGAAAATGTTTTTCGACCTGCCAGCGCCGCAGCGCCATTATCAGACCATCCATCAGCGCCACGTCAGCGGCCTGCTGCCGGGCGGCAGCGCCACGCTGCGCACGCTGATTCAGCATCAGTCGGCGCATCGGGTGATCTGGAGCAGCATCATCTCGCGTCGCCTGATTGACCAGCTCGAGCTGCAGTTTCTGCCGATCCAGAACCATGAAGACGCGCCCTTTATGTTCGCCCTTTATCTGCAGGCGCGCGCGCTGTACTGCACCAGCCAGAGCTACTACTACAAACGCTTCATGCTGAGTTCTCTGTCGCAGAGCACGCGCGACTTCTCGTGGGTGAAAAATTACTTTATCGCCCGCGCCGGCAGTGAGCAGTTCCTGCAGCAGCAGCAACTACCGCACGATGAGGCGCTGCTGGATGACTATTACCAGACGGTGATGCACGGCTGCCTGACGCAAATCCGCAAAAATCACATGACGGTGCCCGCCGAGTGGCAGCCGCAGGTGAATCAGCTGGTGCGTAAAGTGTTACAGCACAACGCGCGACTGAAACTGCTGTGGTATTGCCCGGCGATTTACAGCGGCTTACAGGCCTGCCGCGATCGTCTGGGACGCTATTCCGCCCGACGCTGATACCGATCAAATTGTTGCATCCCAGAGTAATTTACTTTTGCGCCAGAGCACCTTACCATTCTGGCGCACAAATTCCCGTGCACCCGACTTTCACGAAGCTTCCGCCATTCAGGAGAGTGCATGCTATATCCTATCGTCCGGCCGGCGCTGTTTAAGCTCGATCCAGAGCGCGCGCACGAACTCACCTTTCAACAGTTACGCTTCATCAGCGGCACGCCGCTGGAAGGGCTGATTCGTCAGTCGCTGCCGTCACGCCCGGTGACCTGTATGGGGCTGACCTTTCCGAACGCGCTGGGCCTGGCTGCGGGGCTGGATAAGAACGCGGAGTGCATTGATGCCTTTGGTGCCATGGGCTTTGGCTTTGTCGAGGTGGGCACGGTGACGCCACGCGCGCAGCCGGGCAATGACAAACCCCGCATGTTCCGGCTGGTGGCGGCGGAAGGTATCATCAACCGCATGGGGTTTAATAATCTCGGCGTTGATCACCTGGTAGAGAATGTGAAAAAGGCGCGCTTTAAAGGCGTGCTTGGCATCAATATTGGTAAAAATAAAGACACGCCGGTAGAGCAGGGCAAAGACGATTATCTGACCTGCATGGAAAAGGTGTTTGCGCACGCCGGTTATATTGCCATCAATATTTCCTCACCGAATACCCCCGGATTACGTTCGCTGCAATATGGCGAAGCGCTGGACGATCTGCTGTCGGCGATTAAATTAAAACAGCGGGCGCTGCAGGAAAGCCATCTGAAATATGTGCCGGTGGCGGTGAAGATCGCGCCGGATCTTTCTGAAGAAGAATTGATCCAGGTTGCCGACAGTTTAGTGCGTCACGAAATAGACGGCGTGATCGCCACCAATACCACGCTCGATCGTTCGCTGGTGAGCGGGCTGAAATATGCCGACGAAGCGGGGGGATTAAGTGGCCGTCCGGTACAGTCGCGCAGCACCGAAGTGATTCGCCGGCTGGCGCAGGAGCTACAGGGACGTCTGCCGATTATTGGCGTTGGCGGCATTGATTCGCTGGTCGCCGCGCGGGAAAAAATGGCGGCTGGCGCAACGCTGGTGCAGATATACTCCGGCTTTATTTATAAAGGTCCGGCTTTAATTAAAGATATCGTGACCCATCTCTAAGACATTTCTCACTTTCCCTGGCCGGGGGGTTTATTTCTCCCTCCGGCTCGTTTATATTTTGTCCTGTTCGAACAATTTTCAGCTTTTTCCTTAAAGCAATATTTTAAATTTCAGCGCCGTTTAGCGCAGCGTAAATCCACAGGGCACCCCATGAAAATCAAACCCGATGACAACTGGCGTTGGTATTTTGACGCAGAGCATGACCGGATGATGCTGGATCTGGCCGATGGAATGTTATTTCGCTCGCGCTTCTCGCGCAAAATGCTGACGCCCGATGCCTTTAATGACAGCGGTTTTTGCGTTGATGACGCTGCGCTTTATTTTACTTTTGAAGAGCGTTGTCGCCAGAGCGGTTTAAAAAGCGATCAGCGCGCCGAGCTGGTGCTGAATGCGCTGGTAGCCAGCCGTTTCCTTAAGCCGCTGATGCCGAAAAGCTGGCACTTCACCAGCCATGCGCACAGCTGGCAGCCCGTCGCGGGCGATATGGTGGCGGTAACGCTGGCCGACAGCGGCGAACAGGCACAGCTGCTGGTGGTTGAAAGCGGCGAGAATGCCGCGCTCTGTCTGCTGGCGCAGAGTGCGCTGACGGTGGCGGGCAAAGGGATGCAGCTCGGCGATGCCATCAAGATCATGAACGATCGCCTGCAGCCGCAGTTGCAGGAGAGCAGCGCGCCCTTCGCCCGCGCGGTGTAGCGCTTACGCCAGTTCGATATCTCCGTTCGGAATACAGCTGCAGCTGAGAATGGTGCCGTCGCTGCGCACCGCGCTCTGCTTCAGCGCCTTCACGTCACCCGACACCAGCGTCATTTTGCAGCTGCCGCAGATTCCGGCACGACACGAATAGGGAATGCGAAAGCCCTGCATCTCCAGCTGTTCCAGTAATACCTGCTGATTATCGCCGGCAAACTGCTGACCCTGATAGCCAATGGTCACGGCGGCCGGCGCGCTGCTGGCGGCCTGCAGCGTTTCCACCACCTCACCGGCACCGTAAGCGCGCGGCGTCTGCCGTTCCAGCACTTCAACCGTATCGCCGACGCGCACGATGCCGCTGTTAAGCGCAATCAGATTCAGGCCGAAATCGATATCACCGCTGCCGTCCTGCGCGCTGCGAAAGCGCTGCAGCGTGGCGAGCGGTTCGCCCTGCGGATGCTTGCGGCCGCTTTCGGTGCCGATGGTGGTAAACACGCAGCGGCTGCACGGCTTCGGCATCTCGAAGGTGATCTCGCCGATCTTAATACGTTTCCAGCTGTCCTCATCCCAGGCGCTGGCGCCGCTGACGATCAGATTGGGGCGGAACTGTTCCAGCCGCACGCTGGCCGGACAGCGCTGCTGCAGATCCTGCAGCGACGCCATGTTGACCAGCAGGTAAGGGAAGCCGTCGGCGAACCCCAGCGGGACCTGGTCGAAGCGTTTTACCCGGCGCGATGGCTCAGTGCCAACCCAGCGCAGCTGCACCGGGCGCGGGAAAAAGCCGCTCAGCCACTGGTTGATGGTGTCAGGCGCAATATGGGCGGTGAACTGGTTGCCCCACACTTCGGTCGGTGCCGGCTGGGCGCTGAAATCGCTGAAGCGGATCAGCGCCTGGCTGCCGTCCGGCGCGGTGATGAATAGCCCGTCGGGCAGCAGGGCGGGCGTAAAACGCACCATCTCCGGAAACTGGCGGGCGGTAATAAAGGTCCCGTCCGCTTCGGTCACCATAAAGATGCGATCGAAGGCCAGACCGCTTTCCAGCACCTGTGCGTGTGACAGCTGCAAACCACGCATCGATTTAACCGGGTGAATATACAGGCGAGACAGGGTAATCATCACAACTCCGTACAGACAAAAAGAAGCTAACTTTATGACATAGGACGCTGATTCGCTATAATGCGCAACAATTTTAGCAAGAGTAAAAGTGACGATATGAATTCTCTGTTTGCCAGTACGGCGCGTGGGCTCGAAGAGCTGTTGAAAACTGAGCTGGACGCGCTGGGTGCGCAGGATTTGCAGGTGGTGCAGGGCGGCGTCCACTTCCGAGCCGACGACCGCGTAATGTACCAAAGCCTGCTGTGGAGCCGTCTGGCTTCACGTATTTTGCTGCCGCTGGGAGAATTCGGCGTCTGGAGCGATCTCGATCTCTACGTCGGCGCGCAAAGCATCCCGTGGAGCGAGCTGTTTGACAGCAACACCACGTTCGCCATCCACTTCAGCGGCACCAATGAGGTGATTCGCAACAGTCAGTTTGGTGCGCTGCGCATCAAAGATGCGATTGTCGATAGCTTTACCCGGCAGAATCTGGAGCGTCCGAGTGTCGATCGCGAGCAGCCGGGCATCCGCATCAACGCGTGGCTGAACAAAGATCGCGTTAGCATCGCGCTGGATCTGAGCGGCACTGCACTGCACCAGCGCGGCTATCGTCAGCAAACCGGCCAGGCACCGCTGAAAGAGAACCTGGCGGCAGCGATTGTGATGCGCTCCGGCTGGCAGAACGGCACGCCGCTGGTCGATCCGATGTGCGGCTCCGGTACGCTGCTGATTGAAGCGGCGCTGATCGCCTGCGATCGCGCGCCAGGCCTGCTGCGTTCGCACTGGGGCTTCAGCCGCTGGAAACGCCACAACAATGCACTGTGGCAGGAAGTGCGCAGCGACGCGCTGCAGCGTGCGCGCGCCGGCACGGCCGCCACCACGTCACGCTTCTTTGGCTATGATAATGATGGTCGCGTGCTGGAATGGGCACGTGCCAACGCACGCCGCGCCGGCGTGTTTGATCTGTTCACCTTTGCGCAGCAGGATGTGCTGCAGCTGAAAAATCCGCTGGCGGGCGAAGCGATGCGCGGTACGGTGCTGAGTAACCCGCCGTACGGTGAGCGTCTGGAGAGCGAGCCGGCGCTGATTGCGCTGCACAGCCAGCTGGGCCGCATCATGAAACAGCAGTTTGGCGGCTGGAATTTGTCGCTGTTCAGCGCCTCACCCGAGCTGCTCAGCTGCCTGCAGCTGCGCGCCGATCGCCAGTTTAAAGCGAAAAACGGTCCGCTGGAGTGCGTACAGAAGAACTACCAGCTGGCGGAGAACAGCGCCGAAGGCGGCGCACAGATTGCAGAAGACTTTGCTAACCGCCTGCGTAAGAACAGCAAAAAACTGGACAAGTGGGCGCGCCAGTCGAATATTGACTGCTACCGCCTGTATGACGCCGATCTGCCGGAGTATAACGTGGCGGTCGATCGCTACGCCGACTGGGTGGTGGTTCAGGAGTACGCGCCGCCGAAAACCGTGGATGCGACCAAAGCGCGTCAGCGCCTGTTTGACGTGATCGGTGCCACGCTGAGCGTACTGGAGATACCGGCCAATCGCCTGGTGCTGAAAACCCGCGAACGGCAGAAGGGCAAAAACCAGTACCAGAAGCTGAGCGAGAAGGGCGAATTCTTTGAAGTGCAAGAGTTTAACGCGCGGCTGCTGGTGAACCTGACGGATTATCTCGATACCGGCCTGTTCCTCGACCACCGTATCGCGCGCCAGATGCTGGGCCAGATGAGCGCGGGGAAAGATTTCCTTAACCTGTTCTCCTACACCGGGAGCGCCAGCGTGCACGCCGGGCTGGGTGGCGCCAAGTCCACCACCACGGTCGATATGTCGCGCACCTATCTGGAGTGGGCCGAACGTAACCTGCGCCTGAACGGATTAACCGGGCGCCAGCATCGCCTGATGCAGGCGGACTGCCTGAGCTGGCTGCGCGAAAGCGATGAGCAGTTCGATCTGATCTTTATCGATCCGCCGACCTTCTCCAACTCCAAACGCATGGAAGATGACTTCGATGTGCAGCGCGACCACCTGATGCTGCTGCAGAACCTGAAGCGCATGCTGCGTCGCGGCGGCACCATTATGTTCTCCAACAACAAGCGCGGCTTCAAAATGGATCTGGACGGCTTGCAGCGTCTGGGTCTGCAGGCGCAGGAAATTACGCAAAAAACGCTGTCGCAGGACTTTGCGCGCAACCGTCAAATTCACAACTGCTGGCTGGTAAGCCACGCCGGTAAGGAATAAGTTTTATGTCACTGATCAGTATCCATGGCGCTTACCTGTCGTTCAGCGATGCGCCGCTGTTGGATAACACCGAACTGCATATCGAAGAGGGCGAGCGCGTCTGTCTGGTTGGGCGCAACGGCGCCGGTAAATCGACGCTGATGAAAATCATCAACGGCGAACAGCCGCTGGATGACGGCCGCATTATTTATGAGCAGGATTTGGTGGTTGCGCGGCTGCAACAGGATCCGCCACGCAATATCACCGGTTCGGTGTACGACTTCGTCGCCGAAGGCGTGGCCGAACAGGCTGAGCACCTCAAGGCCTACCACGCCATATCGCATTTAGTGATGGAAGATCCGAGCGAGAAAAACCTCAACGAAATGGGGCGACTGCAGACGATTCTCGACCATCACAACCTGTGGCAGCTCGACAGCCGCATCAACGATGTGCTGCAGCAAATCGGGCTGCAGCCGGACACCGAGCTGTCGTCACTCTCCGGTGGCTGGCTGCGTAAAGCCGCGCTGGGCCGTGCGCTGGTCAGCAACCCGCGCGTGCTGATGCTCGACGAACCGACGAACCACCTCGATATTGAAACCATCGACTGGCTGGAAAGCTTCCTGAAAACCTTCAACGGCAGCATCGTGTTTATTTCGCACGACCGCTCGTTTATCCGCAATATGGCGACGCGCATCGTCGACCTCGATCGCGGCAAGCTGGTGTCGTGGCCGGGCGATTACGATCAGTTCCTGCTGGGCAAAGAGGAAGCGCTGCGCGTTGAAGAGATGCAAAACGCCGAATTCGACCGCAAGCTGGCACAGGAAGAAGTGTGGATTCGCCAGGGCATCAAAGCACGTCGCACCCGTAACGAAGGCCGCGTGCGCGCGCTGAAAGCGCTGCGTCGTGAACGCTCCGAACGGCGTGACGTGATGGGCAAAGCCAATATGCAGGTCGGTGAAGCGGCGCGTTCCGGCAAAATCGTCTTTGAGCTGGAAAACGTGGATTACGGCGTTGACGGCAAAACGCTGGTGAAGGATTTCTCCACCCAGGTGCAGCGCGGCGACAAAATCGCCCTGATTGGCCCGAACGGCTGTGGTAAAACCACGCTGCTGCGCCTGATGCTCGGCCAGCTGAAGGCGGATGCCGGTCGCGTGCACTGCGGCACCAAACTGGAAATCGCCTACTTCGATCAGCACCGCGCGGAGCTCGATCCGGATAAAACCGTGATGGATAACCTGGCAGAAGGCAAACAGGAAGTGATGGTCAACGGCAAGCCGCGCCACGTGCTGGGCTATCTGCAGGACTTCCTGTTCCACCCGAAACGCGCCATGACGCCGGTGCGTGCGCTGTCCGGCGGCGAGCGTAACCGCCTGCTGCTGGCGCGTCTGTTCCTCAAGCCCAGCAACCTGCTGATCCTTGACGAACCGACCAACGACCTCGACGTTGAAACGCTCGAGCTGCTGGAAGAGCTGGTGGATGGCTATCAGGGAACCGTACTGCTGGTGAGCCACGATCGTCAGTTTGTGGACAACACCGTGACCGAATGCTGGATCTTTGAAGGCAACGGCGAGATCGGTACCTTCGTCGGTGGCTACCATGATGCGCAGCAGCAGCGCGCCGCCTACAAACAGACCAAAGCCGCACCGGTCAAAAGCGCAGCGGCTAAACCGGCAGAAAAAGCCGACGCCCCCAAACGCAGCGCAGGCAAGCTAAGCTATAACCTGACGCGTGAACTGGAGCAGCTGCCGCAAAAGCTGGAGCAGCTGGAGACGCGTATCGGTGAGCTGCAGGCGCAGATGAGTCATCCGGACTTCTTCAGCCAGCCGCACGACAAAACGCAGCCGGTGCTGGATGCGCTGGCGCAGGCGGAGCAGGAGCTGGAAACCACCTTTGAACGGTGGGAAGAGCTGGAAGCGCTGAAAAACGGCGCATAACGCAGAGGGAGTCAGCATGTGTGCCACGCATCAGACCCAGCACTGGATGCTCTGTCCGCAGTGTGATTTAACCGTAAAACTGCCCGCCGTACCGGTGGGCAGCCGTGCGCGCTGTCCGCGCTGTCATACCACGCTGGTGGCTAACTGGCACGAACCGCGTAAACGTCCCACCGGCTATGCGCTGGCGGCGCTGTTTATGCTGTTGCTGGCCAATCTGTTTCCGTTTATCAGCATGCATGTGGCCGGTCTCAGCAGCCAGATCTCGCTGATGGCTATCCCGCAGGTGATGGATCGCGAGGATTATCGCAGCCTCGCCACGCTGTTCCTGCTGTTTGTGCAGGGCATTCCGGCTTTCTGCATGATTGCCATTCTGCTGCTGGTGAATCCGGTGCGCCTGCCGCACAGCCTGCGACTCGGGCTGGCACGCATTCTGTTTCAATTGCGCAGCTGGGGTATGGCGGAAATTTTCATGGCCGGCGTGCTGGTCAGCTTCGTCAAACTGATGGCGTACGGTGAAATTGGCCTTGGCAGCAGCTTCTGGCCGTGGTGCCTGTTTTGTCTGCTGCAGCTGCGTGCGTTTCAGTGCGTCGATCGCCGCTGGGTCTGGCAGCGGATCGATCCGCTGCCGCCGCTGGCGCAAACGCCGCAGGCGGGCATCAGCGGACTGAAGCAGGGGCTGCGCAGCTGTCCGTGCTGCACCGCGATTCTGCCGGCTGCTGAGAAAACCTGTCCGCGCTGCGGCGTGAGCGCTGCGCCGCGCAGGCAGCACAGCCTGCAGTGGACGCTGGCGCTGCTGATCACCTCGGTGATGCTGTATATCCCGTCGAATATTATGCCGATCATGGTGACCGAAACGCTCGGCTCGCAGTATCCGTCCAACATTATGGCCGGCGTCATTTTGCTGTGGAGCGATGGCTCCTGGCCGGTCGCGCTGGTGATTTTTATCGCCAGTATTATGGTGCCTTCGCTGAAGATGGTG
Source organism: Pantoea sp. SGAir0418 (assembly GCF_043529865.1). Classification (NCBI taxonomy): domain Bacteria; kingdom Pseudomonadati; phylum Pseudomonadota; class Gammaproteobacteria; order Enterobacterales; family Erwiniaceae; genus Pantoea; species Pantoea sp. SGAir0418. Next base: position 2,546,595 of record NZ_CP027911.1, on the reverse strand, counting down.
GCGATTGGCTGGCTGTGCTGGCACGCCAGCGGCCGCGGCCGGCGCGACAGCGAGAAGATGCACCTGATTTATGAGGTGGTGGAGTTTGTTGGCCGCTGGTCAATGATTGATGTGTTTGTGATCGCTGTGCTTTCTGCGCTGGTGCGCATGGGCCAGCTGATGAGTGTTTACCCTGCGCCAGGCGCGCTATTGTTTGCGCTGGTGGTGATCCTGACTATGTTCGCCGCCATGACGTTTGATCCGCGCCTGATTTGGGATCGCCTACAGGAAACTGAACGTAAGGAGCCGCGTCTTGACGGACAACCAACACGGCATTGCTAACGTCGACCAGATTAAACGCTGGTCGCCGGTGTGGATCGTACCTATCGTCACGCTGTTAATCGGCGGATGGATTCTGTTTTATCACTTCAGCCATCAGGGACCGCAGGTCACGCTGATCACCGAAAACGCCGAAGGCATTGTTGCCGGTAAAACCACCATTAAAAGCCGCAGCGTCGACGTGGGCACCGTCGAAAGCGCGGTGCTGACGGACGATCTGCACCATGTGGAGATCACCGCGCGCCTGAATGCCGGCATGGAAAAACTGCTACATAAAGACAGCGTGTTTTGGGTGGTGAAGCCGCAGATTGGCCGGGAAGGGGTGACGGGCCTCGGTACGCTGCTCTCCGGCGCCTACATTGAACTGCAGCCGGGCGCCAAAGGGGATAAGCCAGAGCATTATCAGTTGCTCGACGCACCGCCGCTGGCCCCGCCGGATGCCAAAGGTATTCGCGTCATCCTTGACAGCAAAAAAGCCGGCCAGCTTAATCCGGGCGATCCGGTGCTGTTCCGCGGCTATCGCGTCGGCACGGTGGAAACCAGCACCTTTGATACCGACAAGCGCATGATGACCTATCAGCTGTTCATCGCCGCGCCTTACGATCGCCTGATTACCACCAACGTGCGCTTCTGGAAAGACAGCGGCATTGCGGTGGATATGTCCGCTTCCGGCATGCGCGTCGAAATGGGCTCGCTGACGACCCTGTTTAGCGGTGGTGTGAGCTTTGACGTGCCGGACGGCTGGGAACTCGGCGAGCTGGCCAAAAATCAGGACGACTACCACCTGTATGATGACCAGCGCAGCATTCAGGATTCGCTGTACACCAAACACACTGATTTCCTGATGTTCTTCAGCGACTCGATTCGTGGTCTGCAGGTTGGTGCGCCAGTCGAGTTCCGCGGCATTCGTCTCGGTACTGTGGCTCAGGTGCCTTACATGATCCCGGGCGTGAATCAGGCGCTGAACACCGATTACCGCGTGCCGGTACTGATCCGCATCGAGCCGGACCGCTTTATCAGCCGTCTGGGGGGCGACTTCAATCTTGAACAGCATCTGCAGGATGGTAAGAAACGCGGCCTGCGCGCCACGCTGAAAACCGGCAACCTGCTGTCCGGTGCGCTGTTTGTCGATCTCGACTTCTATGACAATGCACCGGCTTACAAAGGACCGAACGAAGTGGCGGGGCTGGAAGTGATTCCGACCGTGAGCGGCGGCCTGAGCCAGATTCAGCAGAAACTGATGGCGGCGCTGGATAAGATCAACGCGCTGCCGCTCAACCCGATGATCAACCAGGCCACCGGCACGCTGAAAGAGAGCCAGCGCACCCTGCAGCAGCTGCAGAAAACGCTGGATAACCTCAATCAGATCACCGCCAACCCGGCGATGAAAACGCTGCCGGCCGATATGCAGCAAACCCTGCGCGAGCTTAATCGCAGCATGAAGGGGCTGCAGCCGGGATCGCCAGCGTATAACAAACTGGTGGGCGATATGCAGCGCCTTGACCAGGTGCTGCGCGAATTGCAGCCGGTGCTGAAAACGCTCAACAGCAAGAGCAACGCGCTGGTATTTGAAGCCAAACCGGGTCAGGATCCGCAGCCAAAGAGGGCGAAACAGTGAAAAAAGGGCTGATTATCGGTGCTGTGCTGCTGCTGGCGGGCTGCAGCAGCACCATCGACACCACTTATTACCAGCTGCCTGCGGGCAGCAATATGGCGCGCGTCAGCAGTGACGCCTCCGCCAGCCAGCCGATGATTTGGGTTGAACAGGTGAGCGTGCCGGATTATCTCGCTGGCAACGGGCTGGTTTATCAAACCAGCGACGTGAAGTACGTGATTGCCGCCAATAATCTGTGGGCCAGTCCGCTCGACCAGCAGCTGCAGCAGACACTGGTGAGTAACCTCGGCCAGGCGTTGCCCGGCCGGCTGGTGGCCAGTCAGCCGCTGGGTGACACGCACGATACGCTCAGCGTGCACGTCACCGGCTTCCATGGTCGCTATGACGGCAAGGTGGTAGTAAGCGGTGAATGGCTGTTACAACATCAAGGCCGGCTTATCAAACATGGCTTTAATCTGACGCTGCCGCAGACCGAAGATGGCTACGATGCGCTGGTGCGCACGCTGGCGCTCGGCTGGCAGCAAACGGCACAGCAAATCGCTAACAGCGTGGTGACGCTAAATTAGGATTTGTTCGATGCTTATGCTAAGTCCCTGATTTGCCGTTATGTGACGGCGCGCAAATCAGGGACTTTTTTATTGCGGAATCAGCCAGATATGGCGGCGGCACTGAGGGATTTGTGTCGATTTCACGGCAAATTGATGACATTGGCGTGAATTTTGCGCATTGACCTTTCACCCACCACAGGTTAGAACATTACTGTGGTTGAACATTAATTCACCACTCTTTCTTTCCACCAGATTCCACCAGACCTGAAATGAGGGAAACGAGGTATGAAGAGACAGAAGAGAGACCGCCTGGAACGAGCACATTCACGAGGCTATCAGGCAGGCATTACCGGCCGCTCAAAAGAGATATGCCCTTATCAAATGATCGATGCCCGGTCTCACTGGTTGGGAGGTTGGCGACAAGCCATGGAGGACAGGTCGGCGGTGGCTTAGGCACCGTCGGATGTCTGTAAACAGGAAAAAAAACCTCCGCTGCGTGCGGAGGTTTTTGTTGGCGGGTCAGAACGCTGAAGTGTCTTTAAACAGGCCCACTTTCAGGTCAGTCGCGGTGTAAATCAGGTTACCGTCGACGAACACTTCGCCATCGGCCACGCCCATCACCAGCTTGCGGTTGATGACGCGTTTGAAGTGAATTTTGTAAGTAACCAGCTTCGCCGTCGGCAGAACCTGGCCGGTGAATTTCACTTCACCCACACCCAGCGCACGGCCTTTACCTTCCGCACCCAGCCAGCCGAGATAGAAGCCAACCAGCTGCCACATAGCATCCAGACCCAGACAGCCTGGCATCACCGGATCGCCTTTAAAGTGGCAATCAAAGAACCACAGGTCAGGGCGGATATCCAGTTCGGCTTCCACATAACCTTTATCGAATTTGCCGCCGTCTTCGGTCATTTTGACCACGCGGTCCATCATCAACATGTTGTCAGACGGAAGCGGTGGGCCATTCTCGCCAAACAGTTCGCCGCGACCAGAGGCAATCAGGTCTTCTTTGCTATAGGATTCGCGTTTATCTACCATGTTCTCAATATGCCTTCTTTTAGTGAAGCCCGAATATTAGCGAACAGTTGTACGCTGGGCAATGTAATCAGCTGTGGTTGAACCAGTTGAGCCAGCGTAATGGCCAGGGCCGCGGTCGGTTTTCCTGCTGATTGAGCTGAGTAATGCGCTCCTGAATAGTGCTCAGCAGCGAGTCGCCGCTTTCGCTCTGCCAGGCAATACCGGTTAACAGCGGCAGCGCTTCGTCAACGCGCTCAATCGCCCAGATATGGAACTGACCCTGCTGCACCGCTTCTACCACGTCGTCGCTGAGGCTGAGATGGCGCACGTTGCTGGCAGGCAGAATCACGCCCTGTTTGCCGGTCAGCTCGCGCGACTGGCAGATATGGAAGAAGCCTTCGATTTTCTCATTCAGACCACCCACCGGCTGCACGTTACCAAACTGGTCCACCGAACCGGTAACGGCAATCTGCTGGTTCAGCGGCTGGTTTGCCAGCGCGCTGATCAGCACACACAGCTCGGCCAGCGAGGCGCTGTCACCGTCGACTTCGGAGTAGGACTGCTCAAACACCAGCGATGCCGAGAAGGGCAGCTGCTGTTCCAGCTCCAGCTCCGAAATCAGATATGCCTGCATGATCATCATGCCTTTGGCGTGGATGTTGCCGCCAAGCTCCGCTTTGCGCTCCACGTCGGTAAACTCGCCATCGCCCGGGTGCACAACACAGGTGATGCGTGACGGCTCGCCCCACGGACGTGGATGGCCAGGGAATTCAATCACCGACAGGCCGTTGATCTGACCAACTACTTCGCCTTCCGTTTCGATCATGATCTGATTTAACAGGATCTCATCGCGCATCCGGTCGGCGAGGAAACTTTCGCGCCACTGGCGTGCTTCCAGCGCCTCTTTCAGCGCCTCGCCATTCAGTGTCTCACCGTGCAGCGCGGCTTCCTGCAGCTGACGGCGCAGCCAGCGCGGGCACAGCGGCAGCGTGTCCTGATCGCCGGTCAGACGCACCGCTTCCTGGATCAGCAGCGGCCAGAAATCAGCTTCGGGTGGCGTCAGACCGGCCAGCTCCGCCTGACATAGCGTCCAGCGGCACCAGTTGGCCATATCCTCCTCATCAACCAGCTGGAGATTCTCTTCGAACTCGCTGTAAAGCGCCATTTCGTGCACTTCAACGTCCAGTTCCTGGAAGCTGGCCAGCGCCTCGCGATCGCCGCATAAAATCAGACGCAGCTGCAGCGGCAGCGGGGGAATGGTGACCGGCAACGGGCGGCGCTCGTCCGGTGAATACCAGTCAAAGCGGCCCAGCTCAATCACTTTGCGCAGGCGCAACCACAGCAGCGGCTGCGCCAGCAGGGTATTGATCGACAGAATCAGCGTGCCACCGTTAGCCTGATGCAGCAGACCGGGCTCCAGCTGTACGCGATCTTTATACTGACGCACGCAGCCAAACAGCTGCTCGGACTCAATCCAGTCGGCGTAATGCACGCCGCCGGTGCTGGTGAAGGGACGGCTGGCATCGACAGGCGGTTGCAGGCTGACGTTGTCGCCCATCACATGGTAATCACCGCCGTACAGCGCGTCCTCGTCAGGCTGAAAGCGCTGCGCCGCCTCGGCAATCCACGCCAGATAATCACTGTTTTCCTGGCTGCGTAATAGCAGCAGCGGAAAGCCCAGCGTTTGATGATGTAAATGCGCCAGCGCATTCAGCAGACGCGGCTGAACCGCGGCAAGCGTATCGCTATCTTCCAGAGAGACGGTTGAGAAAAGTGATTGGTAGCGTGAGCTATCCGGCTGCAGGGCTTGCCACGTAAGTTGAGTGCTGGTCAAAATATTCGCATTAGTCTGGTTCAGGAAAAGCGCGATTATACAGGATTCAACCCGGTTAAGCACGGCGCACTTCCGGCCTGAACTGTGATGGCCGCAACATGTTTTTCCTTGCTGCATCCGGGAAAAAAGCTGTTATTCTTAGTTTGTTACGTGATCACGATGAGATTCCGATGAAATACCAGCAACTCGAAAATCTTGAAAGTGGATGGAAGTGGAAATACCTGGTGAAAAAGCATCGGGAAGGTGAGCTGATCACCCGGCATATTGAGCTGAGCGCTGCGCAGGCGGCGGTAGAGACGTTGCTGGCGATGGAGAATAACCCGGTTGAGGTCGGTGACTGGATCGCAAAGCATATCCATCCGGAGCTGGAAAACCGTCTGAAGCAGACCATACGCGCGCGGCGTAAACGTCATTTCAACGCAGAGCATCAGCACACGCGGAAAAAATCGATCGATCTGGAGTATCTGGTTTGGCAGCGTCTGGCCGGTCTGGCGCAGCGTCGTAACAGCACCTTATCAGAGACCATCGTTCAGCTGATCGAAGATGCAGAACGCAAAGAGAAGTATGCCAGTCAGATGTCGACGCTGAAGCAGGATCTGCAGGCGATTCTGGGTAAAGGCGGCGCGGATAACGAATAGCCAAAAATTGCGTGTGATAAAAAGCCAAAAAAAACCCCGCCGAAGCGGGGTTTTTTATTGCGCGATAACTTAAGCCTGTGGCTGAGTTACAACGTCTTTGATACCTTTCACGTCGATTTCTACGCGACGGTCTGGCGCCAGGCAGTCGATCAGGGCATTGCGGCCTTTCACGCTGTCACAGGTGTTGCCAGTAACTGGGTTAGATTCACCCATGCCACGTGCAGAGATCTTGTTAGCCGGGATACCTTTAGATACCAGGTAGTCGACAACAGACTGAGCACGTTTCTCAGACAGTTTCTGGTTGTACTGGTCTGAACCGATGCGGTCGGTGAAGCCCAGAACCACAACAGAACCGTCTTTCGGATCCATTGAGCTCAGCTGGCTGTACAGCTGATCCAGAGCCTGCTGGCCTTCTGGCTTCAGGGTAGATTTGTTGAAGGTGAACAGCACGTCAGACTTCAGAGTGAAACGCTTGGTTTCAACAACCGGAGCCGGAGCTGGCGCTGGGGCAACAACTGGTGCAGCAGCTTCGTCCTGACCGAAACGGTAAGAAACGCCGACGCTCAGCATGCTGTTGTCTGGACGCGCACCAACGGTACCTGCGTCACCGATGTTGTTAACCCACTGGTAGTCCAGGCGAGTCGCCCAGTTTTTGGTCAGTGCGTATTCAACACCAACAGCAGCCAGCGGAGAAACGCCGGTGTCGTGGTTGCTAATGCGGCCGTTGTCTGGGTTGGTCTGAGTTGAATCAGCACGCCATACCATGCCGCCCAGACGGGTGTACACGTCCAGATCGTCAGCAATTGGGTAGCTCAGTTTAGCTGCCAGCTGAACGCCCTGTGCTTTGAATGCGCCATTGGTCACGTTGCCTTTGTTCGGCATACGGCCCAGCCAGTCGTAGCCCAGCTCGAAGCCCAGGTATGGGTTAGCCTGGTAGCCCAGGAAAGCACCTGCGCCCAGCTGAGATTCGTGAGTTGGACCGTCGTTGTTTTCGTAACCGTTACCGTAGTAACCAGTATCGTGATACTGAGACCAGCCCAGTTTAGCACCGGTATACCAGGTGTCATCTTTAGGAGCGGCCTGCGCTACGGTAGCGAAGCCAGCCAGTGCCACTGCAATTGCGATAGCTGTCTTTTTCATTTTGCGCCTCGTTATCATCCAAATAGGCAATGAGCAAAAAGGTTGCTCTTGGTTGTAATCCTTCGCCGGGTCTAAACGCTCGCTTATGACTCTACCGAAAAAACGGAGGTTATTGAGCACCCTGGCGAGGTAAAGTCTACAACGAGATTGGAAACTTACAAGTATGATGTGACGTCAGCGGATAAAAAAACAGGGATTTATACACACATTTTAACAAATGACATGGCAAAATTTTCGCTACCAGAAAAGAAAAATGCGGCTAAGCCATTGTCATAGCTGGCGGGAAAAGAATCAGTGGCTTAGCCGCAACTTTGTGAAAAAATAGCGTGAGAAAAATCTTAGTTTTACTTAATGAAACAAATCAGAGGGAATTTTTGCGCTGTTTGGCTGTCTGGACAGAGCAAGATCGCGCCCCTGAGGACGCATAATCAATCCCAGCGCTTCGCCTTCGGCGGCTGCCTGCTCAAGTTCCAGGCGCTCTTCATTGCTCAATTCATAAGGAATCCAGGCGAGTACCACGCTGTAGTTGCCGGTGCGCAACGCTTTCACCATGCTCTCAACCGTGCTTAAACGCTCGGATTCCGTAATATGCATACTCTTTTCCAGCGGTAATCCTGACTGCTGCATCCAGCTGCGGTTCAGTTTGTGCGCTGGCGTCAGCCACAGCTGCCAGCGTGACTGCGTGCTCAGCTGCTTGAGGACCGGCAGTAACAGCAGCGGCATGATGCCGGGCTGCTCGCTATAACGCAGTTCAGTAATACCACCCAGAGAAGGTTGCGTTAAGCCCGTCGCAGCGAAACGGTGAGCACGATCAGCAGGGCCAGAGTATTGAGTACGCATATTTTAATCACTCAGTAATGAACTGTATGAATATACAGTAATGAGTTCCTGGATAAAGATCAACCTCAATTTCTGAAAATGCCTCGCAAATTCCGCACAAGAACCGCGCGTTGCCGCTTTTATTCATTGAACAGCTAAATCGTTTTTTCTATCTTCTAACCAGATGAATCTCTGAGCTTTTTATAGGAAATTTCCCGCGCAAGGAATGAGGAAAAGGGGACGTTATGAAGAAAAATAATCCGGTGGTTGAGCAGTCCAAAGCCCAGTTAGCGGCATTGGGAAAAATTGAATCGCGCACCCAGTTTGGTGGTTACGCGCTGGCGGTCGAAAAGGTGGTGTTTGCTTACATCAATGAGGATGCGCTCTATCTGCGCGCCAGCGAGGCGCTGCAGCACTATGCCGCACAGCGCCCGCTGGAACCGTTGATATATCGCAAGCGCGGCATGCCGGTGACGCTCAGCTACTACAAAGTGGATAAACAGCTCTGGCAGGACGCCGATCAGCTGCTGCGCTTATCGGCCAGTTCGCTGTCTGCGGCGCGCGCCGAGGCGGCGAACAGACTTGTCTTGCTCAGGCTGAAAGATCTGCCCAATCTCAGCCTGCGCATGGAGCTGATGCTGCACAAAGTCGGGATCAATTCTGTTCGCTTACTGTATGAAATGGGCTCGCGTCAGAGCTGGCTGAAATTGCGGGCGGTGAATAAAGATATCGGCCTGAAAACGCTGCTGGCGCTGGAAGGGGCCATTTCCGGCCATCACCAGGCCGCTTTGCCGGCGGCGGTACGTGAAGAGTTGAGCGCCTGGTATCAGGAAACGCTCCGCCAGCACGCCGCGGCGGAGCGCCTGTTGCCTTAAGCGGCGGCGAGGGTGCGGCGCAGGCGGGCAATTTCCGGCAGCAGCGCAACCAGCAGCCCCAGCTGCTGCAACACCAGCGGTGCCTGCGCCTCCTCACTGGTTTTCAGCGCTCTCAGGCGCTGCATCAGTGCCTGCTGCATCGTTTCCGCCTGCGCTTCGCTGACGCGATCGATCTGCAGCACATCCTCGACGAAGCATACCGCGTCATCTAAAAGGGTCAGCAGTTCGCCCTGCGTCAGCCGCTCCCGGTGCGCGCCCAGCGCCGAGATGTAGCTGAGAAACGAGTGATTGAGGCACATCAGACGGAACGCATTCTCGCGCAGCGGCGGCTGTTGCTTCAGTTCGCCGCTGATATTGGACACCACGGACGCCAGTTCTGCATCGGCGTTGTGCGCGTCACGGCGCGCCACACGGTAGGCGAGACGGTTATCTTTACCCTGATGATACTGTTCCAGGATGGCATCAAGATAACGACAGTTGGCATTCAGCGTGCGATCGGCAACCGTCGTCAGCTGACGGAAACGCCAGTCAGGCCAGACAAACGCCACCGCCAGCCAGGCCAGGCCACAGCCGAGCAAGGTATCCACCACGCGCGGCAGGGCGACATCAAAGCCTTCACCCAGCAGATTGAAGCACAGCAGCACCAGCAGGGTGATGAACAGCGTCGCCTGCGCGTACTGAATCTGGCGGAAGGCAAAAAACAGCACGCCGCTCAGCACAATCAAAACCAACTGGCCCTCTATTGAGGGCACCAGCCACAGCACCGGCAGGCCAATCGCAATACCGGCCAGGGTTCCGCCAATGCGCAGCGCCAGCCGCCGTCGTGTGGCGTTGTAGTTAGGCTGGCAGACAAACAGGCTGGTCAGCAGTATCCAGTAGCCGCGATGCAGGCCGGTAAGCTGAATGAAGGCGTACCCCACGCACAGCACCAGCGACATGCGCACCGCATGGCGGAACAACGCCGAGGTCGGACTCAGATGGCGACTGAGGCGCAGACGGATATCAGCCCAGCCACTCAAGCCTTCACGCGACAGATGGTGATCGCTCTGCGTCAGCGGTTCCGCCAGCCGCTGCTCTGATTCGATCGACGCCAGCTGCGCATCAATGGCGCGTAAGTTGCGCAGCAACCAGAACAGCGGACGAATGTGCGTCGCCTGCGGATCGTTATGTTGCAGGCGCTGCAGGGCGGTCTCCAGCCGTTCAAAGCTGCGCGCAAAATGGCTATCGTGGTGCCACGGCTGGCGCAGCACGATATTCTCTGCCAGCTGGCGACAGGCCTGCGCCTGCATGTTCAGCAGCCGCTGAAAGCGAAACAGCACCTCGTTGTAACGCCAGTCATCGCGCAACAGGTGATATTGCAGATGCGACGAGCTGGCGCGCTCGTGAATATCCTGCGCCACAAAATAGTAATGCAGGCTGCGCCGCGTACTGCGCGAGCCACGGTCGCCGCGTAAACGGCTCTGAATGGTGGTTTTCGTCAGATTGAGCTGCGCCACCAGCTGGCTATTGACCATCGCGGTGGCGATCAGCGCGGCGTCATCCTGCTCACCGCCGTCGGGATCAAACAGATTGGCCTTGGCTTCCAGATAGCGCGCCAGCTGGGAAAAGCTGGCGGCCAGCTGCTCCTGCACCGGGCGCACCGGAAACATCAGGTGGCCGATAAAGGTCAGCAGGTTGTACCATAGCGCGCCAATCAGTAGCAGCGCCGGCTGCATCCACCACTGCGGAAACAGGCCAATGCCCAGCATGGTGTAAACCGCGATCAGCAGGGCACCAAACGCAATGGTGGCGTAGCGCTGCCCCAGCGCGCCCAGCAGAATAAATCCCCAGCTGGAGAGCGCCAGACCGATAGCAAACAGCCACGGGTGCGGAAACAGCAGCTCGACCGAGACCGAGGCAATGCAGAAGCACACCAGCGTTATGAGCAGGTTGCGCACGCGGCCGGTCCAGCGATCGTCAAGATCGGTCAGCGCCGCCGCCACGACGCCGAGCGTCAGCGGAATGGTCCACTCAATCTGCTGCAGCCACCAGGGAACGGCGGCACAGCCGGCCAGCGCGAAGAAGATGCGCAGCAGGTAGCGCAGGCTGCCGTTGAACAGATAACGGCGCCAGCCGGGCAAAGCGTCAGGCATCATCTTCAGCCTCAGTAGCGGCGCCGCGCGTTGGCTTCACGCGCCGCCTGCGCTTCTTCAACTGACACTACGCGGCGACCTACCGGCCACAGCGCGATAGCGGCGATTTTAAAGTGGGCAATGCCGGTCGGAATACCGATGATGCTCAGACACTGCAGGATGCCGGTCGAGATGTGCATCAGGCACAACCACCAGCCAAAGAAAATCAGCCAGAACAGGTTGAGGAAGGTGCCGCCGGCGTTCAGCACTTGGTTTTTGCTCTCCGGGCGCAGCACGTCAACGTGAACCGCTTCGTTGCCAAACGGCAGCAGAGACAGTTTGGTAATCTCCCAGCAGGAGCGTGTCAGCGGCAGGGTAAAGATCAGCACGATGCTGATCAGTGTGGCCAGCAGCCAGCCGAGGGTGGTGATAAAGCCGCCAAGAACAAAATTCAGAATATTAAGCACGGTGCGCATAACGCGATTTTCCTTTTGCAATCCGCAATATGTGTCGCCCAGTTTAGCGTGTTTTAAGGCTGGAGCGCTAAGGGTCTGACAGGTAAACTGCGCGATAATTGAATTCCACATGACGGTGCGGAGATGGAACTAAAAGCAACATCCATGGGCAAACGGCTGGCACAGCATCCCTATAACCGGGTGCGACTGCTGGCTGCCGGTGTGGAAGTCAGCGGCGATCGCCACGAGTACCTGATCCCGTTTAATCAGCTGATCGGTATTACCTGCAAACGCGGCCTGGTGTGGGGCGAGCTGGAGTTTTTGTTACCGGAAGAGAAAGTGGTGCGGTTGCACGGCACCGAGTGGCAGGAAACCCAGCGTTTTTATCATTACCTGCAGCAGGCGTGGCAGCAGTGGAGCCTCGAGATGAGCGAAATCAGCGCGCAGGTGCTGAGCGCGCTGCAGCAGGAGATCGTCGCGTTTACCGGCCAGGATCGCTGGCTGAAGCGCAGCGAACTGGCCGCGGTAAAAGAGACCATCACGCGCCAGTTTTCCGCCTTACCGCTGCCGCTGGCACGGCTGGAGGAGTTTGATAACTGCCGCACGCTGTGGCGCTTTTGCCAGCAGTGGCTCGAGCAGGGCGAGAGCGCGATTCGGCAGCGCAACCGTGAATGGAGCGCGCGGGTGATCAGCGATAATCACGCCTTCTTCTCCACCGTCGAAACCACGCCGCTCAATCCATCGCAGTGTGAGGCGGTGGTCAACGGTGAAGACGCGCTGCTGGTGCTGGCCGGCGCGGGCAGCGGTAAAACCTCGGTGCTGGTGGCGCGCGCCGGCTGGCTGTTACAGCGCAAACTGGCGCAGCCGGAGCAAATCCTGCTGCTGGCTTTTGGTCGCCAGGCGGCGGAAGAGATGAACGATCGGATCCAGACGCGGCTGGGTGAGAGCGCGATTCAGGCGCGTACGTTTCACGCGCTGGCGCTGCACATCATTCGTGAAGGCAGCAATAAGCAGCCGGTCATCAGCCGGCTGGAAAGTGACAGCAGCGCACGACGTCAGTTGCTGATCGAAAACTGGCGTGAGCAGTGCAACAGCAAAAAGGCGCAGGCCAGCGGCTGGCGACAGTGGTTGCAGGAAGAGCTGGCGTGGGACGTGCCGGAAGGTCCGTTCTGGCAGGATGACAAACTGGCGCAGCGTCTTGCCGTGCGGCTGGAGCGCTGGCTCGGCCTGATGCGCATGCACGGCGGCGCGCAGGCGGCGATGATTGCCGATGTGCCGGAACCGCTGCGCGACAATTTCACGAAGCGCGTCAGGTTGATGGCACCGCTGCTCAAAGCATGGAAAAGCGCACTGAAAGCCGAGGGCGCGGTGGATTTCTCCGGGCTGATCCATCAGGCGATCGCTGTGCTGGAGAAGGGGCGCTTTATCAGCCCGTGGAAGCACATTCTGGTGGATGAATTCCAGGATATTTCCCCGCAGCGGGCGGCGCTGCTCAGCGCGCTGCGGCAGCAAAATAAGCGCACCAGTTTGTTTGCGGTCGGCGATGACTGGCAGGCGATCTATCGCTTTAGCGGCGCGGAGATGAGCCTGACCACCGCGTTTCATCACTATTTTGGCGAAGGCGACCGCTGCGTACTGGATACCACCTACCGTTTCAACGATCGCATCGGTGACATTGCCAACCGCTTTGTGCAGCAGAATCCGCATCAGCTGCGCAAGCCGCTCAACAGCCTGAGCAAAGGGAACAAAAAATCCATTACGCTGCTGCCGCAGGAGCAACTGGAAGCGCTGCTCGACAAGCTGAGCGGTTACGCAAAGCCGGACGAGCGCGTACTGCTGCTGGCGCGTTACCATCATCTGCGTCCGGCCATGCTGGATAAAGCCAAAACCCGCTGGCCGAAACTGCGTATCGACTTCATGACCATCCACGCCAGTAAAGGCCAGCAGGCGGATTTTGTCATCGTGCTGGGGCTACACGAAGGGCGTGACGGTTTCCCGGCGCAGGCGCGCGAGTCGATCATGGAAGAGGGACTGCTACCGCAGCCGGAGGATTTTCCGCATGCGGAAGAGCGGCGCCTGGCCTACGTGGCCATCACGCGTGCGCGTCAGCAGGTGTGGCTAATGTTTGATAAAGAGCGGCCTTCCGTGTTTGTTGAACACCTGCGCGAACTGGGCGTTCCGCAGAGCCGGAAGGCCTGAGCCATCAGGCTTTCAGGCGTTCCGTCAGGTAGCGCTGATAATCGGGGATCTGAATCGTCACTTCGCTGGCAAACATCGGCGAATGGATAATGAAATCCGCGGTGGCGCGGTTGGTCGCTACCGGTATATTCCATACGGTAGCCAGGCGCAGCAGCGCTTTGACGTCCGGATCGTGCGGTACTGCATTGAGCGGATCCCAGAAGAAGAACAGCACATCAATTTTGCCTTCTGCAATCAGCGCGCCGACCTGCTGATCGCCGCCCATTGGCCCGCTGAGCATGGCATTCACATCCAGTCCGGTGTGACGATTGATCAGGTTGCCGGTGGTGCCGGTGGCGTATAGCACGTGAGGTTGCAGCGCATTTTGATTGATTTTTACCCAGTCCAGCAGCGAGGCTTTGCAGTGGTCGTGGGCAACGAGGGCGATGTGTTTCTGAACTTTCAGGGTACGAACGGTCTGCTCCATGGGGCTTCCTGTTTCGGCGCGTGCAAACGTAGTGAATGCACGAGTTTACCCCTGGCGTTCAGCTGCTATCAACTTGCGCGTAGGGTTTTCACCCAACTGATAAAACGCTGCCGCGTGGCGGCATCAACACGCTGCAGCCAGCGTTGCAGCGCGGGCAAATTACTGGCGTCCTGCCATACCATATCCAGACTGAGACTGGCGTCCGGTACGCTGGCCGCCTGCAGCGCAAATCGCGGCACGCTGGCCGCCTGCGCCGTACGGTTGTAATTGATCATCGCCTGTTCAACATTGCCGCTGCTCTCACCCGGCAACCGATCGCGAATGCTGGCTATTTCATTACCACGCTCATCAATCAGCTGAAAATTTAACGATTTATCAAACAGGCTGCGTTCGCGGCGGTTATTCAGCGCCGGCAGGCGAATCGCTACGGAATGGGCGTCGGCGGTGAAGGTGACGATCATCAGTTCTGAGCGGAAGTGGGTGGCATCGGCGCAGGGTTTATCCACGCGAAACAGAAACTGATGCTGACCGCGCTCCAGCTCAAGGCTGTCCGCGCCTTTCAGCAGCGAACCTGAGATTTTGCGCCCATCCAGCACCAGCAGGTCGATCTGCGGATCGAGCTTCAGGGTGATGGCATGGCAGGTTGCCGATACGAGCAACAACAGCAAACCCGTAACAGCCAGAGACAGCTTCATTTCAACTCCCGGAACAGGGGAAAAGGGCGATGTGTAGCAAATTATTACATTATGGCAGTTAATTTACATTTTAACATATTTATTCGTGTCGCCGCGCAAACTTTTCGTGCGCTGCGCTTGCACTTTAGCGCGCAATGGCATCTACACTCAGGCGAGTGAACAAGGAGAAAAACATGAACGATCAAACGATTCGCGATGTCCTGACGCAAACCCAACGCATCGCGCTGGTCGGTGCCAGCGATCGCACTGAGCGTGCCAGCTATGGCGTAATGAAATACCTGCTCGATCAGGGTTATGACGTGGTGCCGGTGAGCCCGAAGCTGGCGGGACAGCAGCTGCTGGGCCAGACCGTATATGGCACGCTGGCGGAGATTCCGGGCAAGATCGACATGGTGGATGTGTTCCGCAATTCCGAAGCGGCATGGGGCGTGGCGCAGGAAGCGATTGCTATCGGCGCCAAAACCCTGTGGCTGCAGCTGGGCGTGATCAATGAGCAGGCGGCGGTGCTGGCGCGTGATGCCGGGCTAACGGTGATTATGGATCGCTGTCCGAAGATAGAGATTCCGCGGCTGTGCGTGACGCGGTAAATAAAAACGGCGACTCCGGGTCGCCGCACGATTAATGCCGCAGGCTGGGCGCCTGCAGCTGCTGGCGGATCGAGGCGGCCAGCTCATCCATGGATGGCTGTTCCGGATGTTCGAACGAGGTTTCGCCGGCCAGCTGAATCTCAGCGATATAGGTATGCACCTGTTCGCCTTCCTCATCTTCCATCACCACGTGATACCAGGGAGCGGAACGCAGCGATTCCGTTGCGCCAACCTCATCCAGCTGCGGATCGTCCAGCGAATACTCCGGGTCCACATCCACAATCACGCCGAGCACCCCGGAGAGACGGTGCCGGACCTGCTGTCCAATTCCAAATTTACTGGCAATCATTGTGACCTCCCAAAACTTTGCCCTGCCACCGATATGGGGGCAGGGACAGCGTTTTCAAGTCACAGCACGCGACAGGCAAAGCCTTTCAGATAAAGCCCTTCAGGATAGCTGGCGATCACCGGATGGTCGGCTGCCTGACGGAACTGCTCTATAAATTGTACATCACGACCGGCATCAACAGCGGCATCGGCGATAATTTTCTGGAACAGCTCGGTGGCCATCAGCCCGGAACAGGAGAAAGTCAGCAGAATGCCGCCCGGATTCAGCAGCTGCATTGCCAGCATGTTGATGTCTTTATAGCCGCGGCAGGCGCCCATCAGCTGGTTTTTATTCTCAACGAATTTCGGCGGATCCATGACGATCATGTCGAACTTCTCGCCGCTGTCGCGGTAGCGACGCAGCAGTTTGAACACATCGTCACGCAGGAACTGCGCGCGTGAGACATCCAGCCCGTTAAGCGCCACGTTCTGTTTTGCTACGTCAAGGGCGTCCTGCGAGGTATCCACGCTGATCACTTCCCGGCAGCCGCCGAGCAGAGCAGAGACCGCAAACCCGCCGGTGTAGGAGAAGCAGTTAAGCACGCGGGCATTTTCCGCGTAACGACGGGTGGCAAAACGGCTGTCGCGCTGATCGAGGTAATAACCGGTCTTGTGACCGCCCTGAATATCCACCAGCAGCTGCATGCCGTGCTCGGTTATCGGCAGCAGCGCAGGCGGCAGTTCACCGCTTACCGGACCCTGCGCCAGCTCCAGTCCCTCTTTCTTGCGCACTGCCACATCAGATCGGTCGTAGATGGCGCAGTCGGGATAGCACTGCTGCAGCGCCGAGACGAGAGCCGGGCGCTGATACTCCGCCCCGGCCGACAGCAGTTGCAGAACGAGGAAGTTACCGAAGCGATCAATCGTGACGCCCGGCAGTCCATCGGACTCGCCGGCAATCAAACGATAGCTGTCCAGCCCGTCGCGCTGTGCCAGCCAGTCGCGCCACTGCTGGGCTTTCTGCAGCGTGCGCACAAAGAAGGCGATGTTGATTGACTCATCCTGCTGCCAGCTCCAGACGCGCGCGCGAATTTGTGACTGAGGAGAGTAGGCGGCGCGGGCCAGCCATTTGCCGTTGCTGTCACAGATATCAATGGTTTCACCCGACTGGGCTTTACCTTCCATACGGGCAACGGCCCCGGAGAACACCCACGGATGGCGGCGGAGCAGGGATTTTTCACGTCCCTTAGCGAGAATCAATCGAACGGTCATGTTTGCTATGCTTACCTGAAAAAATGAGGCGCCATTTTCCGGTGGATGGCGGCAAAATGCAACGCACAAAGGGGAGATCGCCATGGCGACGACAGGTTACAAAATCTGGGTTCACGGCAGGGTGCAGGGCGTGGGCTTCCGTTATTACACCCAGGCGCAGGCGAACGCGCTGGGCGTAACCGGCTATGCGCATAATCTGGCGGATGGCAGCGTGGAGGTGCTGGCGGCGGGAGAAGCGCAGCAGGTGGAGTCACTGATTGCATGGCTGAAGGCAGGCGGACCGCCCAGTGCCCGGGTCGATAAGGTGCTGGTGGAGCCGCATCAGCTGGCGGAGCGGCCGACGCGGTTTACTACCGGATGATCACAGACACTTCGCCGGTTTTGGCAGGCCGGCGATTTTAGTGGCCTGTTTGGCAGGACCTTCCGGGAACAGGCGAAACAGATAGCGGCTGTTGCCTTTCTCTTCGCCATATTTTTGCGCCATGGCTTTGACCAGCATGCGCACCGCCGGCGACGTATTAAACTGCTGATAAAAATCACGCACAAAGTGCACCACTTCCCAGTGCGCTTCACTCATCTCAATCGCTTCCTGCTGGGCGATGGCCTGCGCCAGCGCTTCACTCCAGTCAGCGCTATTTTTCAGATAGCCTTCTGCGTCAGTGGCAATCTCTTTACCGGCAAAAATCACATTATTTCCTCATATCGTCAGCGCGCCCATTGTAAAGGCGGCGGCGGATAAAAAGCAAAAACCCCGCCGGAGCGGGGTTTAACGGTGCGTGCGTTACGTCTTAGTCGCGGTTGGCGAAGCCCAGCAGGCTCAGCAGGCTGACAAAGATGTTGTACAGCGAGACATACAGGCTGACGGTGGCGCGAATGTAGTTGGTTTCACCGCCCTGAATGATGTTGCTGGTTTCCCACAAAATGGCACCGGCAGAGAACAGAATAAACAGGGCGCTGATCGCCAGATGCAGCGCGGGCAGCTGCAGGAAGATATTGGCAACCACGGCCACCAGCAGCACCACAAAGCCGGCCATCATCATGCCGCCAAGGAAAGACATGTCACGACGCGTGGTCAGGACATAGGCGGAACAGCAGAAGAACACCAGCGCGGTGCCGCCCAGCGCCATGGCGATAACATCACCCATACCGGCGGTGAGGAACGAGCTGAGAATCGGGCCGAGGCAGTAACCAAGGAAGCCGGTAAAGGCAAACGCGGCCAGAATACCCGCCGGGCTGTTCGCCAGGCGATAGGTCAGGAACATCAATCCGTAAAAGCCCACCAGCATCAGTATCAGTCCCGGCGAGGGCAGGGCGTAAACGGTGCTGAGTGTGGCGGTGACGGCGGAAAACGCCAGCGTCAGGCCAAGTAAGAAATAAGTATTGCGCAGCACTTTATGGGTGCTGAGTAGCGACTGCTGCTGTGACGAGCTAATTATTCTGTCCATCATGCGCTCCTGTTAGAGAGAGAACACCAAATATGGCCTGAGAATACGCAACGGTCAGAGGACAGAAAAGGCGTTTTACCCATCTTTACGCGATAAATTGCTGTTTCACTGAGCAGAATGACGATTAAGACGGCAAAAAAATCATTTTTGACTGTTTTTCAGGCGAACGAATCATTGGATGCTTTACATCGTTCGGGGGGATGTTTATAGTGCGCCTCATTGCGGAGGGGTGGCCGAGCGGCTTAAGGCAGCGGTCTTGAAAACCGCCGATGGGAAACCATCCGAGAGTTCGAATCTCTCCTCCTCCGCCACTTCACACTCTCGCAGTGTGAGGTGACAAAAAGATTTCAGGAGGGATGGCCGAGTGGCTTAAGGCAGCGGTCTTGAAAACCGCCGATGGGAAACCATCCCAGAGTTCGAATCTCTGTTCCTCCGCCATATAAGAGAAGCCCGCAGCGATGCGGGCTTTTCGCTTTTCTGCTTTCCATCCTTCTGAAAAACATCCTGAAGCTTTTCAATCTGCTGCCGTAACCCGACGGCCAGCGCGTTTACTGCTATAGTCGATGCACGGTTTTTGCAAACATCTGGCGATTTTCTCAGGCAAGCTGGGTTACACTGTGCGGTAATTCGCTCTTTGGCGAGCTAATCGCTTGAATGCCAGAGTGTTTCCCTGATGAATTATGGAATAGGCACAATGATCAAGAAACTGAGTCTTTGCGCGCTGTCAGTGATCGCGGCGCTGCCGATGGGTATGAGCGCTTACGCCGCGGATGGCGACATGCAACTGCAGCAGGTCCTGATGCTGAGTCGTCACAACCTGCGTGCCCCGCTGGCCAACAACGGCAGCGTGCTGGAGCAGGCGACGAAAAAAAGCTGGCCGCAGTGGGATGTGCCCGGCGGTGAGCTGACCACCAAAGGCGGCGTGCTGGAAGTCTACATGGGTAACTACACCCGTCAGTGGCTGGCCCAGCAGGGGCTGGTACAGAACGGCACCTGTCCGGACAGCAGCAACATCTTTGTCTATGCCAACAGCCTGCAGCGTACCGTCGCGACGGCGCAGTATTTCGTCACCGGGGCTTTCCCGGGCTGCGATATCGCTGTCACCCATCAGGATGCGATGGGCACCATGGACCCGATCTTCAATCCGGTAATCACCGATGGCAGCGAAGCGTTTAACAAGAAAGCGCTGGCGGCGATGACCGCAGCCAATGAGAAGCTGGCGCTGAAGCCGGCCTTCCAGCGGCTGGAAAAAATCGTCGATTACAAATCAGCCCCGGCCTGTAACGGCAAGAAACAGTGCGACCTGAGCAGCGGCGACAACACCTTTAGCGCGGAAAACGGCAAAGAGCCCGGCGTCAATGGCCCGCTGAAAGTGGGTAACTCGCTGGTCGACGCCTTTACGCTGCAATATTACGAAGGTTTCCCGGCGGATCAGGTTGCCTGGGGACAAATCAAAACGCCAGAACAGTGGAAAGAGCTGGCGGCGATCAAGAATGGCTATCAGGATGCGCTGTTTACCGCGCCGGAAGTGGCGCGTGACGTTGCCGCCCCGCTGGTGGATTACATCCGCAGCCAATTGGTCGATCAGGATAAAGCCACCGCGCCAAAAGTCACGCTGATGGTCGGACACGATTCGAATATCGCGTCATTGCTGAGCGCGCTGCAGGTTAAGCCATACGAGCTGCCGGGTAACGACGAGAAAACCCCGATTGGCGGCCAGGTGGTGTTTGAACGCTGGCACGATGCGAAGAACAATAAAGATCTGCTGAAAGTGGAGTATGTCTATCAGACGGCGGATCAGCTGCGTAATGCCGATGTGCTGAGCCTGAAGAACCCACCGAAGCGCGTTACGCTGCAGCTGGCGGGTTGTGACACTGACGCCAACGGCTACTGCAGCTGGGATCAGTTCACCAGCGCGCTGAACAACGCGCTGCAGGGTACACCGCTGCAGCCAGCCGCACCGGCACCGGCCGCACAGCCTGCTGCCGCGCCGGCAGCCAGCGATGACGCACAGGTCAAAGCGGATCAGGCCAGCGCAGATAAAGCGGCGGCTGACAAAGCCGCGGCTGATAAAGCTGCAGCGCAGAAAGCCGCTGACGCCAAAGCCGCTGAGGAAAAAGTGAAGGCGGACAAGGCCGCGGCGCAAAAAGCGGCGGACGACAAAGCCAAAGCTGAGAAGGCCAGCGCTCAGAAGGCCGCAGATGAGAAGGCGAAAGCCGATGCTGCAGCGGCGCAGAAAGCGCAGGCTGAAGCAGCGCCGGCGAAGCCGGAGGCGGACGCTAAACCCGCGCAACAGCCGGCAGCAGCCAGCAACTAAAACGCTAGCAGGGTCGCCATGCACGGCGACCCTGCTGTGTTGTTACCGGCTGCGCATTGACGCACTCCGCAGTGAATCGAATAAAACCACCGTTCAGTTCAACGGTGGTTTCATGCCGCTTAACCGGCTACCACGACCAGTTTCTGGTTAGCAAACTCCTTCAGCCCGAGATCGGACAGTTCACGGCCATAGCCGGAACGCTTCACGCCGCCGAACGGCAGCTCAGCCGCGGTATCGCTCTGCGAATTGATAAACACCATGCCGGTCTCAATCTGCGAAGCCATGTTGCGCCCGCGCGCAATGTCCCGCGTCCACACGGAACCGCCCAAACCGTAGTGCGAATCGTTAGCCAGCGCCACGGCAGCACGGTCGTCCGCCACCATATACACCTGCGCCACCGGGCCGAAAAACTCCTGATAGTAAGCCGGGTTATCCGGCGTCAGGCCGGTCAGGATGGTTGGCTGGTAGTAGCAGCCGACGCCGTCGATTACCCGTCCGCCGCACTCCACGCGTGCGCCATGCGCCACCGCCTCGTCCACCTGTTTCACCAGCCGGTCACGTGCATCCTGTGACGACAGCGGCCCCAGCGTGGTTTTTTCATCTAACGGATCGCCGGGCGTAGCGGATTGCAGCGCCGCGCTAAACTTAGCCATAAAGCTTTCAGCAATCTTTTCATGCAGAATAAAGCGCTTGGCCGCAGTACATACCTGACCGCAGTTGCTGAGCCGCGCCTGCGCCCCCTGGCGCACCGCTTCATCAATATCGGCATCGTCCAGCACCACAAATACATCGTTACCACCCAGTTCGAGCGTGGATTTTTTCAGGTGCTTACCTGCCTGCTCAGCCACCGCGCTGCCGGCGCGCTCTGAACCGGTGAGCGCCACACCCTGCACGCGCGGATCGGCAATCAGATCGGCCACCTGCTGGTTAGAGATAAACAGATTGGTCCACGCGCCCTGCGGCGCACCGGCTTCCAGCACCAGCTTTTCAAACACGTCGGCGCAGTGCGGCACAATGTTGGCATGTTTCGCCAGCACCGGATTGCCCAGTGCCAGATTCGGTGCCAGCACGCGCATCAGCTGATAATAGGGAAAATTCCACGGCTCGACGGCCACTACCACGCCAATCGGATGGTATTCGAGCCAGGCGTCACCGACATCGCTGGGATAGGGCTGTGCCTGCAACAGCCTTGCCGCGTGTTCGGCATAATAGCGCGCGATGCTGGCGCAGATTTTCACTTCGCCGCGGCTCTGGCCAATCAGCTTACCCATCTCTTTGCTGGCAATGGTGGCCAGCTCTTCGCTGCGCTGGTCGATCAACTCTGCCAGACGCTGCAGCACCTGCAGACGCGGCTGAATATCGCCTTTGCTCCACGGCGAATGGTAGAGTGCATCGGCGGTGTGCAGCGCCTGCTGCGCGTAGCTGTCATCGTGTGATGGCCAGGTTTTCAGCAGCTGATTATTGGCCGGATTAATGCTTTGATAGGCTGACATAAAGGCTCCCTGACGGCTAAAAATGAGAAGGCGGGACATGCCCGCCTGTGCTTCAGATGTTTTTGCGTTCGACCGGCTTATCGTCCCACGTCAGGACGTCCTGGTCGGTTTTCTCAAACGCGCGGAATAACACCTCATCGCTGCCTTGCTGGCGCCAGATCTCTTCGGCAAGCCGTTCGTCATAATTCGCCACTTCGAAAATCGCTTCAGCGATTTCCGGTGAGGTGTGACGTAAGGTCGCCCATTCGCCCACGTGGTGAGCTTTAAACTGTTCTGTTGCCATAACTCTCTCCTGTTGGGAATTTATCCTTTCAGTTTTACCGCCAGACCGGCGACGTATTGGCCCTGATAACGGGCAATTTCCAGTTCTTCCGCCGAGGGCTGGCGCGATCCATCACCGCCCGCCAGCGTGGTTGCGCCATATGGCGTACCGCCACGCACCTGCGAAATATCAAATAACTCTTTGGTGCCGTAGCCGATGGGCACAATCACCATGCCGTGATGTGCCAGGGTGGTCCACACCGAGGTGATAGTCTGTTCCTGACCGCCGCCGGTGCCGGTAGACGCAAACACGCTGGCAATCTTGCCGTACAGCGCGCCAGAGGCCCACAGGCCGCCGGTGCGGTCCCAGAAATTACGCATCTGACCGGACATGTTGCCGAAGCGCGTCGGGGTGCCGACGATGATGGCATCGTACTGCGGCAGGTCGTCCGGTTTGGCTTCCGCCGCCGGCTGATTAACCTTTCCGCCGACCTGAGCAAACCGTTCGGCATCCATACTTTCCGGCACGCGCAGAATGGTGACTTCGGCACCGCTCACGCTCTTCGCACCGTCCGCCACCGCGTTAGCCATGGTTTCGATATGTCCATACATGGAGTAATAAAGCACCAGAATTTTTGCCATCGTGTTTTCATCCTGTGGTGTAAGGAACAGAAAGAAGTATAGAAGAGGCTGCGCGCTATGCTGGTCAGCCATTGAACAGTCACGGAGATCGCGCTGCGACTTCTGCCGCTAACCGCTTGTTTTTCAGCTGAATATCTCGCCATAAAAACGATGTTAAGCGGTTTATCTGTTGCAAAGTATGAATATGTGCCTGATTGTGCGCATCCATTGACTATGCTTTAAGCGGGTGTGACGAGATATTACGCACCTGACCTGACACTGTTAGCGCAGTGAAAGGTCTTCACCACCTATGCTCAATACCTGGAGGAAATGATGGCTCAACATCGTGGAGGATCAGGCAACTTCGCGGAAGATCGCGAAAGGGCCGCGGAAGCGGGTCGTAAAGGCGGTAAAAACAGCGGCGGGAATTTCAGAAATGATCCGCAGCGTGCTGCCGAAGCAGGTGAAAAGGGGGGACGCAGCCGCGCGAAAAAATAGTGCGTCTGTGACGGTATCCCCGGCCGCCGGGTACGCCCGGCGGTTACAATGATTGCAATTTGCCCGGCTAATCAGCAAAAATGTGCGCCAGTCCTCTATTCTGGTGCGTTATGTCTGCTTCCACTTCCCGCCTCAGCCTGCGTATTACGCGTCAGGAGCTGGTACTTATTTTTATCACTATGGTCTGGGGTGGCACCTTTCTGGTGGTGCATCGCGCCATGGCGCATTCGGGGCCGTTCTTTTTTGTCGGGCTGCGTTTTGCTACCGCCTCGCTGCTGCTGGCCTTTTTCTTTCGCCGCTATCTGCGCCACATCACCTGGCTGGAGATTAAAGCTGGCGCACTGATTGGCGTGGCGATTGCCGGTGGTTACGGATTGCAAACCTGGGGTATGCAAACCATTTCCAGCAGCCAGTCGGCGTTTCTGACGGCGCTTTACGTGCCGGTGGTGCCGCTGTTGCAGTGGCTGTTTCTGCGCCGGCCGCCGGGCCTGATGGCGTGGCTGGGCATTTTGCTGGCGTTCACCGGTCTGGTGCTGGTGGCAGGTCCGCAGGATGGCAGCCTGACGCTGAATGCCGGTGAGATCGCCACGCTGCTCAGCACCCTCGCCATTGCCGCCGAGATCATTCTTATCAGTCGCTACGCCGGGCAGGTCGATGTGCGCCGCGTGACGCTGGTACAGCTAATGGTGGCTTCGGCCTGCGCCTTCGTGCTAATGCTGCCCAACGGCGAATCTTTACCCTCGCTATCGGCGCCGCTGCTGTTCAGCGCGCTGGGCCTCGGCGCGGCCAGCGCACTGATTCAGGTCACCATGAACTGGGCGCAGCGCAGCGTCTCGCCGACGCGCGCCACGGTGATTTATGCCGGCGAGCCGGTGTGGGCCGGTGTGGTCGGACGCATTGCCGGCGAACGGTTACCGGCCGCGGCGCTGCTGGGCGGCGCACTGATTGTCTGCGGGGTGATTGTCAGTGAACTGCGCCTGCGGCGCAAAAAAGCGGTGCCGGAGCAGGCACCGCAGAAGCCTTAAGGCTGCGGGCGCGCCGCCGGCTGGGTCAGCGCGGCACTGCGTCGCTGCAGAATTGCATTGAGGATAATGGCACCGAAGGTGGCCGTGCCGATGCCGCCGAGGGTAAAGCTGCCAATCTTCAGCGCAAAATCCCCGGCGCCGAGCACCAGCGTGGTGGCCACCATAATCAGATTGCTGTTCTGGCTAAAATCGACATGGTTTTGCACCCAGATACGTGCGCCGGCCACGGCGATTAAGCCAAACACCACAATCGACGCACCGCCAATCACCGGGCCGGGAATGGTGTGGATGAGCGCGCCGAACTTAGGCGAAAAGCCCAGCACCAGCGCAATCAGCGCCGCGGCGACAAACGCCAGCGTGGAGTAGACTTTGGTCACCGCCATCACGCCAATGTTTTCGGCATAGGTGGTGACGCCGCTGCCGCCGATGGAGCCGGACAGCATGGTTGCCAGGCCGTCGCCGACGAACGCGCGTCCCATCCACGGATCGAGATTGCGCCCGGTCATGCCCGCCACCGCTTTAATATGGCCGAGGTTCTCTGCCACCAGAATAATCGCCACCGGTGCGATCATCACGATTGCCTGCATATCAAATACCGGCGCGGTGGTGTGCGGCAGACCAAACCACGCGGCGCTGGCCACGCGGCTGAAATCCACCGGCTTGCCGAAGCCCATCACATTGGTCAGCAGAGCGTACAGCGCCCAGGCGACAATCAGCCCGACCAGAATCAGCAACCGCTGCACCATACCGCGGGTGAACACCGCCACCAGCCCGATGCACAGCACCGTCATCACCGCCATCCAGCTATCAAACATCGAGGCGGAGACGCTGTGCACCGCAATCGGTGCCAGGTTAAGGCCGATGGCCATCACTACCGCACCGGTGACCACTGGTGGCATCAGGCGTTCAATCCAGCCGGTACCGACTTTCATCACCACCAGGCCAATCAGCGTATAGAGCGCGCCGCAGGCAATAACGCCGCCCAGCGCCAGCGCCAGGTTGGGATTGAGCCCCTGACCGTTGAAGCCGGTAATGGCAATCACCACGCCGACAAACGCGGCGCTCGATCCGAGATAACTCGGCACACGACCACCGGTAATGACAAAGAACAGCAGGGTGCCGATACCGGAAACCAGAATCGCCAGGTTGGGATCCAGCCCCATCAGCAGCGGCATCAGCACCGTTGCGCCAAACATTGCTACCGCATGCTGCAGGCCCAGCACGAACGTCTGCCCGAGCGGCAGGGTTTCGTCCGGGGCAATCAGCCCGTTATCGCTCATGGCTGACTTTTTCTGCCAGCGGGGGAACCAGGAACTCGCCATCGTCTTCTCCAGGGTAGTGGTCGAACCGGGCCGCACGGTGCGGCGTTAGCGGGCGTCCTGCCGTGAAAGGGCATGGTAGCGACGGTCAAACCACATCAGACCGGGCTGGGCATCATGGCGCTCCAGCGCCATCACATTGCAAAACAGAATGTCGTGTGTCGCCACGCTGACTACCTGCGAGATGGTGCAGTCGAACGCCATCAGCGCCCCCTGCAGCAGCGGTGCGCCGCTGCGCTGCGTGTGCCAGCGGGCGGCGGCGAAACGTTCGGTCATCGGGGTTTTGCCGCCAAACAGCGTCGACAATGACTCCTGTCCGGCGGCCAGCGTGTTCACGCTCAGCACGCCGTTATCGCGGAAAAGAGGCCACACCGATGCATTACGATTGAGACAAACCAACAGCGTCGGCGGCGTATCACTGACGCTGCACACCGCGGTGGCGGTAAAACCGGCGCGTCCGGCGGGACCGTCAGTGGTGATGATATTGACCGCCGCGCCCAGGCCGGACATGGCATCGCGGAAAGCCTGCTGGCTCACTTCGGGCAGCAGGGGCAGTTCATGTACGCTCATCATCGGCTCCGTGATTAGCTGGCGCGGCGAGCCGGCGTGGCGGTGTCCGCCAGCCAGCGCAGCAGCAGCGCATTGAAGTTGTCGGCATCGGTCACGCTCATGGCATGGCCGCCCCACGGCATCTCAATCAGGCTGCCGTTGGGCAGCGCCTGCGCCAGCTGCGGCGAGCAGCTCCACGGTACCAGCAGGTCATCCTGACTGCATATCGCCAGCACCGGCTGGGTGATTCGCGAGGCGTGCGGACGGAAATCGGCCGATTTCAGCGCGTGCAGACGCCGCAGCAGGTTCTCCATGCCCTGGAAATGCGCCACGTGATGCACATCCTCCGCGCTGATGCGTGACTGATGGCGTGCCAGCCATTCGGCCGGATAAAGAAACAGCGGCTGCGCGCGCACAAACGCTTCCACACCAACGTTGAGCAGCAGATCCTGGCGCACCTGGAAGCAGCGCTCGGTGTGGGCATCCAGCGCCAGCCAGCCGTTAATCACCACCACGCGTCCCACGCGCTGCGGATAATCGAGCGCCAGCTGCAGGCCAATCAGCCCGCCAAGCGCATGGCCCACGATGTCATACTGTTCGATGCCATGCTCCGCCAGCGCGTCGGCCAGTTCCGCTGCCATCATCGCCATGCTGTAACCTTCCGGCAGCGTATCGGGGCTGCGACCGGTACCGCGCTGATCGTAGGTCACCACGCGATAGTGCGGCGTCAGTGCCGCCAGCTGCGGTTGCCAGAAAGCGGCCACGCCGCCCAGCCCGGACGACAGTACCAGCGTCGGCGCGTCGAGCGCGCTTAATCCCTGAATGTCCAGATGCATTACGCCTCCTGCCGGCCAATGTGTGCCACGCTGGCGATTTCAATCAGCGCATCGGGTTTCACCAGACCGCACTGAATACAGAAGCGCGCCGGTTTGTCGCCGGGGAAATAGTCGGCATACACCTGGTTTACCGCCGCGTAGTTGCTCCAGTCGGTGATGAAAATCGAGTTGAAAGTGACGTCCTGCAGGCTGCCACCGGCGGTCTCGATCACTTTTTTGATGGTTTCCAGCACGTGGCGGGTTTGCGCCGCCGCATCCCCAACGTGTACCACGTTGTTGTCGGCATCGAACGGCAGCGTACCGGAAACGTACACCACGCCATCGGCTAAGGTGCCGGGCACAAACGGAGCGATCGGCGTCGTGGTGCCGGGAGGAATAATCACTGTTTTAGGCATGACTCAGAGTCCTTATTATTAAGCGTGCAGGTGAAACGGCGGTTACGACTTCAGCGCCTCGCAGAAGGTGTCGGTATCGCTGACCCAGCCAAAAAAGGTTTCAATATTGAACAGCGCCGCCTGCTGAGCAAACGACGGTCCGGCCGGATGGGTGGCATCGGCCAGCACCACGCCGAAATACTCGAGGAAAAAGCCGTCGCGCAGCGTCGATTCCACGCAGACGTTGGTGGCAATGCCGGTAAACACCAGATGACGAATACCGCGGCTGCGCAGCATGCTGTCGAGTGGCGTGTTGAAAAAGCCGCTGTAGCGCGGTTTGGGCAGCACGATATCGCCGGCTTGCGGTACCAGTTCATTCACCAGCGCATAATCCCAGCCGCCTTTTGCCAGCAGCGTGCCGTGCAGCTCCGGCCGCTGGCGCATGGTTTTCAGCGCGTTGGATTTATGGAAATTAGGCGAACCGGCGTCACCGGCTTCGACATACTGATTATCCCAGCCGTTCTGGAACCAGATGATCTGCATTCCCGCCGCGCGGGCGGCGGTGACCGCCTGATGAATCCGGGCGATAACCGGCTGGGTGGCGGAGACATCAAACCCGGCCAGATCGAGATAGCCGCCCTGGCTGGCGTAGGCGTTCTGCATATCCACCACAATCAGTGCGCTTTGCGCCGGCGGCAGGGCGATGGCTTCCGGGCGCGCCGGCAGAGTCACTGCAGGCTGGCTGCTGCTGTGGGCACAAACGACGGTATTCATTATGCAACCTCCTTGTGGGCGTCAATCAGCGCGCGGCGGCACGCCATCAGCGGCTGGATACGTTCACCAAAATCTTCAATGCCCTGCAGGAAATCATCAAAGGTCAGCAGCACGCCTTCGGTGCCTTCCACCAGCGCCACTTCATCCAGCATGCGTGCCACGCTGGCATAAGAACCGACCAGCGTGCCCATATTGATGTTGACGGCAGAGGTCGGATCCGCCATCTGGCGCACATTGGTGTCACTGCCGGATTTGGTGTCCTGCTGGCTCTGCGTGGTGAGCCAGGCGAGGGCTTCCTCGTCTGCGCCGGCTTTGTAGTGTTCCCATTTGGCGCGCGCGGCTTCGTCGCTTTCGGCGGCGATAATCATAAACAGCACGTAGGAACCGACGTCGCGCCCGGTTTTGTCCGCGGCCTGTTTCATGCGTGCGGCGGTGGGTGCAAAGGCGGTCGGGGTATTGACGCCCTTGCCGAAGCAGAAGTTGTAATCAGCGTATTGCGCCGAAAAGGCCATGCCGGCATCACTTTGCCCGGCGCAAATCACCTTCATCGGCTTCTGCGGCTGCGGACTGACGCGACAGTCGTTCATGGTAAAGAACTCACCTTTGAAGTCGCTCTGGCCAGTGCCCCACAGGTCGCGCAGCACCGTGACGTACTCCGTCAGGTAGTTGTAGCGGCTGGCAAAATATTCATCGCCCGGCCACAGCCCCATCTGCTCATACTCCGGCTTCTGCCAGCCGGTGACCAGATTGACGCCGAAGCGGCCGCCCGAGATGGAGTCGATGGTGGCGGCCATGCGCGCCACGATGGCGGGCGGCAGCGTCAGGGTGGCGGCGGTGGCGTAGATTTCAATGCGTGAGGTCACCGCGGCCAGCCCGGCCATCAGGGTGAAGGACTCCAGGTTGTGGTCCCAGAATTCGGTTTTGCCGCCGAAGCCGCGCAGCTTAATCATCGACAGGGCAAAGTCGAAGTGATAGTGCTCAGCCTTGAGCACAATCGCTTTGTTGAGCTCAAAGGTCGGCTTGTATTGCGGGGCATGCGTGGAGATGAGCCAGCCATTGTTGCCAATCGGAACGAAAACGCCAATTTTCATGTGAAACCTCTCTGCATTGAACATGGATTGCTTCACGCGCTGCGTTGCTTCCTGCACGCATCCTGCGGGCGGCGCTCGATCACAAAATTGCAAAGCCTGTGCCACAATTTTAAAAGTGATACATAACAATCAGTTAAAATTGGCGACGTAATGAATCCTGAGTGACTGGTCCAAAACAGACCATCTGGTCAAAACAAATTGCACGTTTTTCATGCGTCACCTGAGCGAAAAAGGTGCAGGGCACAGCATTAGGCAGGAAACAGGGCGTTTGTTATGATGCGATTTCGCAGGATGGAAGAGGTAACAGTGTGAAAAGCGATGAAAAAAAGCCAGGACGCCGATCGCGGGCCGTTGCGGCGAAACGGGCAGCTATTCTGGAAGCGGCATTGGCCTTCTTCTCACAGTTTGGCATTCACGGCACCAGTCTGGATAAGGTGGCTGAGCGCGCGGACGTCTCAAAAACCAACCTGCTTTACTACTATCCGTCAAAAGAAGTGCTGTATGTGGCGGTACTGAAAGAGATTCTTGATGTGTGGCTGGCGCCGCTGCGTGCGCTGCGTCATGACCAGGATCCGCTGGTGGCCATCCGAAACTATATTCGTCTCAAGCTGGAAGTGTCGCGTGACCACCCGCAGGCATCGCGCCTGTTCTGTCTGGAGATGCTGCAGGGCGCGCCGCTGCTGAAGGGCGAGCTGGCGGGGGATTTAAAAGCGCTGGTGGATGACAAAGCGGCGATTATCGAACAGTGGATCGCCGAAGGGCGTATTGCCGGCGTGCAGCCGCAGCATCTGTTCTTTCTGCTGTGGGCGACCACGCAGCACTATGCTGATTTCGCGTCCCAGGTGGAAGCCATCACCGGCCAGACGCTAAACGATGCGGAATTTTTTGCCCAGACGCTGGATAACGTTCAGCGCATGATCATTGAAGGGATCCGCGTGCGCTGATCCCCGTGGCTGACCAGGAGAGTGCATGGATTCGCTATCACAACTAACGCTGGGCGCGGCGGTGACCGTGGCCGTAATGGGCAAACGCGTGCCGCTGTGGCAGGCGGCGCTGGCGGGGGCGGTCGCGGGCACGCTGCCGGACCTCGACGTGTTTATCGACCACGGCGATGCCATCCGCAACATGACGCTGCACCGCACCGAGAGCCACGCGCTGCTGTGGCTGACGCTGGTGGCACCGTTATTTGGCTGGCTGGTGGCTGGCGCGACGCGCAGCCGGCAGCACTGGCGCGCCTGGTGCCTCGCCATCTGGCTGGCATTGATCACGCATCCGCTGCTGGACCTGACCACGGTGTACGGCACGCAGCTCGGGCTGCCGCTGACCGATTACCCGTTCGCCATCGGCAGCATGTTCATCATCGATCCGCTCTACACGCTGCCGCTGCTGATCGCCCTGATCGTCGCACTGTGGCGGCGGGATGCGTGCGGGCTGCGCTGGAATCAGGCCGGATTGCTCATCAGCACGCTGTACCTGGGCTGGAGCATGGTGGCGCAAGGTGTTGCTACCCGGCATATTGAGCACCAGCTGACGCAGCAGGCTGTGCAGCCGCAGCAACTGCTGGTGACGCCCACCGCGTTTAACACGCTGGTGTGGCGCACGGTAATTATCACGCCGCAGCGCTACGGGGAAGCCTGGTGGTCGCTGCTGTCGCCCGATCGTCCCTTACAGATCCGCTGGTACGATCGCCATCCCGCGCTTTTTGCCCCGTTTAAAGGCCAGTGGCACGCGGAACGCGTTGCGTGGTTCAGCCATGGATTTTATGCCATGCGCCAGCAGGGCAACGACACGCTGATTGTGGATTTGCGCATGGGGGAAGAGCCGGATTACACCTTTACCTTTAATCTCGGTTCCGCCGCAGCGCCGGCAGCAGCACCACAGCGGGAAGATTCGCTGCGGCCGTCACTGTCGCAGGCGTGGCACAAATTCACTGAACGCTTATAACGAAAAAGGCCCGCATAACCGGGCCTTTTCGTTTAGGTGGATCAGGCTTTACGCCGGCGTAGCAGCCAGCCCATGGTCAGCACCACAAACCACAGTGGCGTCACCATCAGCGCCTGGCGGGTATCTTCCTGCAGTGTCAGCAGCACCAGCACAAAGGCAAAGAAAGCCATGCACACCCAGCACATCAGCTTGCCGAGTGGCATTTTGAAGCGTGACGCCGCATGACGCTGCGGATGCTGTTTGCGGTAGGCAAGGTAGCTGCACAGGATAATGGTCCAGACAAACATAAACAGAATCGCCGAGACCGTGGTCACCATGGTGAAGACCGTCATCACATCCGGAATCAGGTAGATCAACGCCACGCCCGCCAGCAGACACAGGCAGGAAAAGAACAGGCCGGTGGTCGGCACCGCGCGCGCCGAGAGACGGCCAAACGCCTTATGCGCCACGCCCTGTTCCGCCAGGCCATACAGCATGCGGCTGGTGGAGAAGATGCCGCTGTTGGCTGAGGAGGCCGCGGAGGTTAACACCACAAAGTTAACGATGCTGGCAGCGGCCGGCAGGCCAATCAGCACAAACATTTCAACGAATGGACTGCGATCCGGCATGACCTGGTTCCACGGCGTCACCGCCATGATCACCAGCAGCGCCAGCACGTAGAACATGATGATGCGCAGCGGGATCGCATTGATGGCACGCGGCAGAACTTTATGCGGATCTTTGGTCTCCGCCGCCGCCGTGCCCACCAGTTCAATGCCGACAAAGGCAAACACCGCAATCTGGAAGCCGGCAAAGAAACCGCTCAGCCCTTTCGGGAACATGCCGCCGTGATCCCAGATATTGCTCAGCGCCGCGTGGCTTCCGTTCGGCGAAGGGTAGTGCAGGCTAACCAGCACAATACCGGTGATGATTAACGCCACGATGGCGACGATTTTGATAATGGCGAACCAGAACTCCATCTCGCCAAACAGTTTCACCGTGGCGATGTTCAGGGCAAGGAAAACAAACACGCACAGCAGCGCGCTCATCCAGATCGAGAAGTCCGGGAACCACAGCTGGAAATAGGCGCTGATCGCCACCACGTCGGCGATACCGGTCACCACCCAGCAGAACCAGTAAGTCCAGCCGGTGAAATAACCGGCCCACGGACCGAGCAGGTCGGCGGCAAAGTCGCTGAAGGATTTGTACTCAAGGTTGGAGAGCAGCAGCTCACCCATGGCGCGCATCACAAAGAACAGCATAAAACCGATGATCATATAAACGAAGATGATCGACGGACCCGCCAGGCTGATGGTTTTACCGGAGCCCATGAACAGACCGGTGCCAATGGCACCGCCGATGGCGATAAGCTGGATGTGACGATTATGCAGGTTGCGCCGGAGTTTTTCCGGCTGTTCGGCCTCAATGGGCGCCGCTTTAGATTGATCAACCATAAAAATATCTTTCCTGTCTTGATGTTGTGTCAGCTCTGCTGGCTGTTGAATAACGTGCTGTTGCACAGGGCAAGAGGGCATAAGATAGAGGAAAGGCGGCCACTCTCGGTAATGGTTTTTAAACCTTTGTGCCCTTTTGCGTGCTTTACCGTGTCAGTAAATATTTACATGGCGCGCCGTGCCGTCATTTTGCGTAAATGTTCTGCAAATGAGCCGCTTGCACCACGCAGCGCTGCGCAGGGTTCTACACTTGTCATTTCGATGAACCCGGAAAAAGTGAGGCAGCGTGCGCGCATTGCTCGCGATAGTGCTGCTGGCCCTGTGCGGCTGGTGGAGTTTACCCTGGCTGAAAACCCATCTGCCGCCACAGTGGAATCCGTTTATACCGCTCCAGGTTACCGATCCGCCGGGCTGGATGACGCGCTACAAGCTGCAGCGGCTGAGCAGCGATCCGGCCGCGTGTCTGGCGGTGATGCGTGCGGCCAGCGCGCAGGGCAGAGTCAGTTTCCGTGAGGTGCCGCCGCTGCAGGGCGATTGTCCGATTGATCAGCCGCTGCGCATCAGCCGCTTCGGTGAGGTCACGCTGAGCAGCAGTTTTCTTGCCAGCTGTCCAATGGCGGTGGCCAGTACGCTGTATGTTACGCGCAGCAATGCGGCGCTGCAGCAGGCCGGCATTACCTCGCCGCTGCGCCGCATCGCGCACGTTGGCAGTTACGCCTGCCGCAATATTTATCACCGCCAGGAAGGACGCCGCAGTGAACATGCGACGGCGGAGGCATGGGACATCACGGGCTTTCAGCTGGCGGACGGGCGCTGGCTACAGGTAGGCAAAAACTGGCAGCAACCGCCGCAGGCCGCTGCCGCTTTGCACGCGTTATGGCGCAACGGCTGTGCCAGCTTCGGTAATGCGCTGGGGCCGGATTACAATGCGGCGCATGCCAGCCATTTCCACCTTGGCATGCGCGGCGCAGGCTTTTGTCGCTAAACTACACCGCCGGGTTTAATCCGCGTTTGATGAGGAAATGATTTGCCGGCCAGGAGAAAATAAATCCGGTGAGCATCGCCAGCTGTAACATAAACCAGAAGGCGCTGAGCAGGGGATTGAGCTGTTGATTAAGCACATATTTTAGGGCCAGCGTCATAAAGATAAAGATTCCCGCTTGATAAATCAGCAGCGGAAAGGTTTCTGTTTTCAGCGCTAATAATAACGTACGGACAATAGAAAGTTGTTCCCGCTGGCGAATGGCCAGAAACTGAAAAAATAATCCCGCCAGTAACGAAATCATCACGCAAATAACCGCCTGTAACCACAGCGCGGGGCTAATTGCAAAATGCTTGAGTAGCGTGACTATTGGCAGGGTGATGATGTCGCCGAATATACAGGCGGCGGCAGAGAGCGAGGTGGAAATAAAAATGGTTTGCCAGCTGGCATAACCGGTTAATCCGGATGGCAGCAGCAGCGCCAGTTTTCGCTGACGTGACGGTTTACGCCCGAGATACCACCATGCCAGCCAGCCGAAAAACGGCATGTACAGCCCGGTGAGCGGCCAAATGATATTCATGACCGCCAGCGGATGCGGGTGACGCAACAGATCTTTAGCGATCATCAGGGCGGTACACACGCCCACGACCAGAAAAGGTAATGCCAGCTGGTTTAACATAGTCAGTCCCACTCAGTTTGCTGAAATCGCGCCAGCCTGCGGAGCTATGCTGGTGCCTGCCACCTTGCGCCTCTGCTAAAGCGTAGCTGGAAAAGACGGTGCCTGAAATGTCTGCCACAGGGGCACTGCAGGGAAACACTGCAGAAATAACTGGAATTAAGCCGCGCTGCGGACTTAATCAGCAGGAAGATTATGACGGGCGGTATAAAAAAGGGGAATGGCAAAGATAATAGCGATTAATGATGAGGCGAATGTTTTAGCTGCGAAGTCTGGCGTTTAATCAACAGGACGATTGAAAATTCTTCAGAAAAATCTTATTCTGATTCGCACGACTTATCATCCTGATGGTGCCGCTGGCAAACGCACCATAGTTTAATTTCTCATTTGGGTAACATATTGACAACAAGGTGGTTATCACTTTTTGCCCGCAATGCCGCTCTGGTTTCAATCAATATTTTTTCTCTGGTTAATTTATTTTTTACATTAATCGGCACAGATATCCTGTTATGAATAAGGCGTGAAACAGCGCCAGGGCAATAATGACCATCGATAATTATTTCGTCTGGCGAGGCGAAACTGAAAAAGAATTTCAGGCGCTTTCCGAAGTGCTGCAATTGAAATCGCTGCTGCAAAAACATGTTGAGGCCCTTGGATTTGATGCTTTTGCCTTTTTGGTACAGCATCCGGTGCCTTTTACCCGACCGCGTATTTTTCTCTTTAGCACCTATCCGCAGAGCTGGGTGAAACGCTACGAGAGTGAAAATTACTATGCGGTGGATCCGGTGTTAATGCTCTGCCAGCAGCCCGGTCGCGGCGTGGAGTGGACGCGTGATTTATTTACCGGCGCAGGCAATTTATGGGCAGAAGCCAATGCAGCAGGGCTGGTAAGTGGCTTTTCATGCTCGGCAATGGCACTAAATCGTGCCATTGGTATATTATCTATAGCATCGCAACAACCCAGCCAGACCCAGCACAGACGCGTTGAGCTGGAGGTGCAACTGCACTTCCTGGCGGAACTGAGTTTGCGTGTGCTGGACCGTCTGAATGACGGCTCAATGGTGGTGTTATCGAATGATTTTAGTCAGCGCGAGCTGGAAATATTGAAATGGACAGCGGAGGGGAAAACCTCAGCCGAAATTTCCCTTATTCTGGCTATTTCTGAACACACGGTAAATTTTCACCAAAAGAATATGCAAAAGCGTTTTAATGTTTCCAATAAAACGCAGATTGCCTGTTATGCCGCAGCCATCGGCCTGATATAGCGAAAAGGCAACTACTAATTTTAGTAGTTCCTAAGCCGCAGTCAGTTGTCTACCCTGCGCCGGAAACTCCGCCAGGCTGGCGCTTAATAAATCATTGCAAACATGGGGATGTCAGGGGCGCATGATGAAAATAATTCAAACACAGCTAAAGGATATGCCGTCCTCTTTGCTGGCCGAGTTGGGCACCTATCGTTATAGCGTATTTGCGCGTGGCGAGGGCTGGTCAATTCCGCCGCGACTCAGCACGCCGGGACAGGAGTACGATCGCTTCGATCGTTCCGATGTCACCTGGCTGATTGCCTGGACTGCGCGTCAGGGCATTTGTGGCTGCGCACGTCTGTTACCGTGGCACGAGCCGGAAGTGCCGGAAGGCATGGTGCTGCCTTTTGATCAGCAAAAAGTGTGGGAAATGTCGCGCTATTCGGCCCGCCTTGAAGTCGATGCCGAGCTGCCGCTGAACATTTTATGGCATTCGGTACAGCTGGCAGAGCTGAGCGGGATGGAGTATTTGATCAGTTCGGCCACGCCGATGCTGGAGAAGATGTTTGAGCAGCATCAGGTGGTGTACGAGCCGCTCTCGCCGGGACTGATCCAGTCAGAAGACAATCTTTTTGCCATTCGTATTCCGGTGCAGCAGCCGGCGCTGGCGGAGAAGTATCGCGGCACGCGTCGCTTCAGTCCGGAAGAAGTGCTGCCCTCGCTGGGCGTGTCGGTCAACTGGCAGTCACACAGCTAACGCCCCGCGCAGGATGCGCAGGGCACGCCGCTTACTGACGGTAGGCGGTTTTAATCTGGCGAATAGTGTTGCTGAACACCTCGGCCTGCGGTTTATCAGCCAGCGCGGACTGGACGTAGCGCTCCATGTTGATGATCACTTTACCGGCATCAGCCTGGCCCATGCCTTTCAGGATCAGCGTCACCATCATTTTCAGGCAGGCGACTTCATCCGCCAGCGCCTGGGTATCGCGCGATGTTACGAAATCTTCATCACTCATCATTATCTCCTTTGTGGAATGACCTTGTGCGCACACATTCTTCCCGTGCATAAAAAACAGAGTATATCATACGCTTGATGGAAGAATTTAGGCCACATCATCGACCCGCGTGCAGACGGTTAATTAATTGCGCCGTTCGTTATTTTTTGTGCGCAAAAAACTTCCACGGAAAGATTATTTTTAGGTGCTGCCGGCGGGAAGAAGCGAAGGCGGGTTATAAATTATAACTTAATGATATTAGTCACATTTTAACAGTTTTATTCCAGTATGCTATTGCATCAGCTAAAAAAAACAATCACCGCTGCCTGCTATTTGACATGGGTCATTGGTTTTGAGATTTATCTGGCGCCCCTGATGTTCTTTCCACGCGAAACCCGGTAAGATAACGCCCCTGAAATATATTTTCCCCCACTAACCTGCGGAGTACGTCCCGTTGATCAGCCTGCTTCTTGTTGATGACCATGAACTGGTACGCGCCGGTATTCGTCGCATACTGGAAGATATGAAGGGACTGGTGATTGCCGGGGAAGTGGCCTGTGGTGAGGATGCGGTAAAATGGTGCCGCACAAATCCTGTGGATGTGGTGCTGATGGACATGAACATGCCCGGCATTGGCGGACTGGAGGCGACGCGCAAAATCGTGCGCTTCAATCCGGATATCCGCATCATCATGCTGACTATCCACACCGAAAATCCCCTGCCAGCGAAAGTCATGCAGGCCGGTGCGGCAGGTTATCTCAGCAAAGGGGCGGCGCCGCAGGAAGTGGTCAGCGCCATTCGCTCGGTGCACGCCGGTCAGCGTTACATCGCCTCTGATATCGCTCAGCAGATGGCGCTGAGCCAGATTGAGCCGCAGCGCGCCGAATCACCGTTCAGCTGTTTGTCGGAAAGGGAATTGCAGATTATGCTGATGATTACCCGAGGGCAAAAGGTGACGGAGATTTCCGAGCAGCTTAACCTGAGCCCGAAAACCGTTAATAGCTATCGCTATCGCATGTTCAGCAAGTTGAACATCAGTGGTGACGTAGAGTTAACGCATCTGGCCATACGCCATGGCCTGTTTAATGCGGAGCCGTTAATCAGTAGTGAGTGACGTTTTCAATCCCAAAGCCTTTCTCAGCACCGTGACCAGTCAGCCCGGCGTCTACCGCATGTATGACGCGACAGGCACGGTGATCTATGTTGGTAAAGCCAAAGACCTTAAAAAACGCCTGAGCAGCTATTTCCGCACGCAGGTGGGGAGCCGCAAGACCGAAGTGCTGGTCAGCAACATCCATAATATTGATGTCACGGTCACCCATACGGAGACCGAAGCGCTGCTGCTGGAGCACAACTACATCAAGTTGTATCAGCCGCGCTACAACGTGCTGCTGCGCGATGATAAGTCGTACCCCTATATTTTCCTTAGCGGCGATCCGCATCCGCGCCTGGCGATGCACCGCGGTGCCAAACACGCCAAAGGCGAATACTTTGGTCCGTTTCCCAACGGCTATGCGGTGCGTGAAACCCTGGCGCTGCTGCAAAAGGTGTTTCCGATTCGCCAGTGCGAGAACAGCGTCTACCGCAACCGCTCGCGTCCGTGCCTGCAGTATCAGATTGGCCGTTGCCTCGGCCCCTGCGTCGCCGGCCTGGTGAGCGAAGAGGAATATGCGCAGCAAACCGACTATGTGCGGCTGTTTCTGGCCGGTAAAGACGATCAGGTAATTAATCAGCTGGTGCAGCGTATGGAGCAGGCCAGCGTGGGCCTGCGCTTCGAAGAGGCGGCGCGCCTGCGGGACCAGATTCAGGCGGTGCGGCGGATTACGGAGAAACAGTTCGTCTCCAATCAGGGCGATGATCTCGACGTGATGGGCGTGGCCTATGACGCCGGCATGGCCTGTCTGCACGTGCTGTTTATCCGGCAGGGCAAAGTGCTGGGCAGCCGCAGCTATTTCCCGAAGGTGCCCGCAGACACGGAACTCACCGAAGTGGTGCAGACGTTTGTCGGACAGTTTTATCTGCAGGGCAGCGAAGCGCGTACCTTACCGGCGGATATCCTGCTGGACTTCAATTTGCCTGAGCGGGAGCTGCTGGCCGCGTCATTGAGCGAACTGGCCGGGCGCAAAGTCAGTATTCAGAGCAAACCGCGCGGCGACCGTGCGCGCTACCTGAAGCTGGCGCGCACCAATGCCGCCACGGCGCTGACGACGCGGCTGGCGCAGCACTCGACCATTCAGCAGCGTCTGGCGGCGCTGGCGGCGTTCCTCAAACTGGAGCAGATTAACCGCATGGAGTGTTTCGACATCAGCCACACCATGGGCGAACAGACCATCGCGTCCTGCGTGGTGTTCAACCGTGACGGCCCGCTGCGCGCTGACTATCGCCGCTACAACATTGAAGGAATTACCCCCGGTGATGACTACGCGGCGATGAATCAGGTGCTGCGCCGTCGTTACGGCAAGGCGCTGGAACCGGAAAAGATCCCGGATGTGATCCTGATCGATGGTGGTAAAGGGCAGCTGGCGCAGGCGCAGCAGGTGTTTGCGGAACTGGATGTGCCATGGGATAAAAACCGGCCGATTCTGCTCGGCGTGGCAAAAGGCAGCGACCGTAAAGCCGGCCTGGAAACGCTGTTCTTTGCGGCGGAAGGCGAGGGCGTTTCGCTGCCACCGGACTCGCCGGCGCTGCATGTTATCCAGCACATTCGTGACGACGCTCACAATCATGCAATTTCGGGCCACCGGAAAAAACGCGCCAAAGTGAAGAACACCAGCGCGCTGGAGAGCATTGAAGGCGTCGGACCCAAACGGCGTCAGCAGCTGCTGAAGTACATGGGCGGCCTGCAACCGCTGATGAATGCCAGCGTCGATGAGATCGCTAAAGTACCGGGTATCTCCTTCGCCCTGGCGGAAAAAATCTACTACTCGCTGAAACACTAACATTGAAACAGGGTGGGCAATGTAGGAACATACGTTAAATCCTACTCACACCAGACAGTTACTGGCATATGCAATTTAACATTCCGACGTGTCTTACCCTGTTTCGAGTTGTTCTGATCCCGTTCTTCGTGCTGGCGTTCTATCTGCCATTTCACTGGGCTCCCTTCGCGACGGCGCTGCTGTTTGTCATTGCTGCGGTCACTGACTGGTTTGATGGCTTCCTCGCGCGTCGCTGGAAGCAGACAACACGTTTTGGTGCCTTTCTCGATCCGGTCGCTGACAAAGTGATGGTGGCGATGGCGCTGGTGCTGGTCGCCGAGTATTTCCACGCCTGGTGGATCACGCTGCCGGCCGCCACCATGATCGCGCGTGAAATCATCATCTCGGCCTTACGTGAGTGGATGGCGGAGATTGGCAAGCGCAGCAGCGTGGCGGTGTCGTGGATTGGCAAAGTGAAGACCACGGCGCAGATGCTGTCGCTGGTGGCGCTGCTATGGCGTCCGGATGCGACCGTAGTCGGCGTTGGCGTGGTGGCGTTGTACATCGCAGCGGTGCTGACTTTCTGGTCAATGTTCCAGTATTTAAGCGCGGCACGCGGCGATTTGCTCGATAGCTGATCGATGCGATTTAAAAAGCAGCAAACGGACGCAGTGTGTGGATAATTCTATTGACTCGTTGCGTCAGATAAGTAGAATGCATCGCATCGAACGGCAGCAAGGCTGCAAGAAGCTGAATAAAATCAGCAAGTTCGGTGAAGCATAAGCAAATGCGGGAATAGCTCAGTTGGTAGAGCACGACCTTGCCAAGGTCGGGGTCGCGAGTTCGAGTCTCGTTTCCCGCTCCAGATATTGCAATACGTCGCAGACGGCTTGCACCTCAGATTAAAAGGCGCGTTGGCAGAGTGGCCATGCAGCGGATTGCAAATCCGTCCACCTCGGTTCGACTCCGGGACGCGCCTCCAGTTTACACCCTGCCCGGGTGGTGAAATCGGTAGACACAAGGGATTTAAAATCCCTCGGCTTATGGTCGTGCGGGTTCAAGTCCCGCCCCGGGCACCATATTTAATACCGAATAAAATCAAAGCAATAAGTAGCGATGTCGTGACCGCCCAAGGGCGGTTTTTTTGTGTTTAGAGGTTTTTCATAATATCGCTTCATAATATCAAACGGTTTTCCTCTGCCCGCCAACCATAACCATTGGAACCATCACGATCTTTCGATCATGCGCAGCCAGTTGTTCAACATTTTGATGCTGAAAATGATGATAGAGATCGCAATTGATAGCGTGGAGGTGGGCACTTGTCCTCACTCGCCTTTACGACAAGGACGTTCAGAAATTATCTGCCGCCTATCGCTTACCCGCTCAAAGTTATGCTCCGGGGCGCAGATGAGGTGGGGGCACATGATTTGGGTTTGCTGATGACGCAACGGGGAGTAATCTTGAGTTGTCGCTCTGACATTCAGTGGTACTACCGCAAGTCTGTTAAAAACGAGGGAACGATGATGATTGCAGAAACCGCAACGAAAGAACCGGGTAGATATTACACCTTCCAGTCGCCATTACCGGCTGATGTATTTTTTGAACTTCGGCCCCGGACACTGCCGCATAACGCACAACCCATACTGGATGAAACCAGTGGCATGTGTATTGGTTATTCAGTCGCACAGGCCCCAGGACTGTGGCAGATATATGATACACAGGGTCACTTTCTGCGCCTGGAAGAGGCTCCTCTTGAAGCCCCCTTGATTGATCCCACCGATATTGCGCTTATCGCTTTTGGCGTTTTCCGTATTTTTCGCGCGGGCCGCGTACTTTTTGAAACTGCTACGCGCGCGGCTGTCAGGGTGAAACTTAGTCAGGCGACTATCATGTTTCTTCGTGCGCGGTTAAAAACCGGTTTATCTGCTGGTAACCTTAAAATGACAGAAACAGCAGCTCGGCATATGTATGAACCGGGGCGCTATGTTCCATTACATATCCAGGAAAAAGCTATCCGTTACGGCAGGCGTATGGCGGATCCCCGTAAAGGCGAAGGGATGTTTCGCTATGAAACTGAGATGTATAAACTCAATCGCAAGCTAAACATAACCGAGTATAAAAAATACACTCTTGAGGTTGTGGTGCGAGAGTC
This sequence comes from Pantoea sp. SGAir0418, assembly GCF_043529865.1. Lineage (NCBI taxonomy): Bacteria > Pseudomonadati > Pseudomonadota > Gammaproteobacteria > Enterobacterales > Erwiniaceae > Pantoea > Pantoea sp. SGAir0418. The sequence continues at coordinate 2,504,732 of NZ_CP027911.1, read as the reverse complement.
AGACTGGACGATCACCCATTTTAAATATTTTGATTAACCGGCAGGAAAGCACGCATGTTTGATTTTAGAAATGAAGGATTCGTCTTCACGATCTCACCCTTTGAGCGTGTTGTTGATAACGAAACCGATCCGGTTAATCACGTCTGGGACTGGATTAAGTCTTATGTGGAGTTTACCGTCAGCGGAGTGAAGGTGCAGTTTCAAACTGAGTTTACCGTCGGCGAACTGAGGGAGCTGCGCGCAACATTTTCTCGATACTACAAGGCGGTAATGGCCCGCCATGAAATTGAATCTTTTAGTTTTCGCAGCCAGCTCAACCAGCTCAATATGGTTCTGAGTAAGGTCACGGGTGATGATATCGTGATTATTGAATATGTTCTTCGTCCGGAAGACCATGCTGATAGCGTTCAGATAAAGGGCGAACTGGCTATTAATGAGAGTTACTTCCCGGACATTCTCAGGCAGCTGGAGGAGATGATCAGCTGGCCGGAATAAAATTCTGATTTATCCGCCATCTCTTGAAGTGGGCAATCGCAATCGGGATTTGCCAATTAGCAGCGAGATTACTGGGGAAGTTAAGTGCTTTTACATCGATTAACAGACGATCCAGCTCGTTAACCATGACTTCACTTATGTCGGAATTCATGGGGCCGACGTCTGGCAGTCAAATAAAAACGGGACATAACGTCTGTCCCGCTAATCTCAATCCTGTGGCTGCCCGACCGGGCCTTCGCCTTCGCTGGCGCCAGGTACTGACTGCTTGCTGGGTGCGTGCGGACGTCCGTCACTGCCCACCGCATCGCTGTGTTGCATACAGCCGGCCAGGGTAACCAATGTCAGTGCCGCTAAGGCTGCCTTCATCAAACCACTCATCCTGCTCTCCTCCTGTTACGAACCGCGTAATCGTTAACGCACTGAGAAATAAGCAAAGCCACGAATCCGCCTTTACGCAAGCGAAGCGCGTACAGTTTTCATCTTTACTCTTAGCGGTCCTGCGCCAGCGTTTCAACACGACGTCGGTATTCTCCCGGTGCGCAGCCAAACTCACGGACAAACGCTTTGTGAAAGGATGATTCGCTGGCGTAGCCGACGGCCAGAGCGATGTTGATTAACGGGGCTGTTTCGCGCGCCAGTCGCTGAGCGGCCAGCTGCAGACGAAGGGCGGTGAGCACGGCCAGCGGCGTGGTAGCGCTGAGCTGGCGGAACAGCAGCGCGAAGGAAGCGCGGGACATAAACACTTGCTGAGCCATGGCTTCTACCGTCCACGGCCTTTCCGGCGCGGCGCACAGTTGGGTGATTAAAGGGCCAAGACGTGGATGCAGAGCCACGGAGAGTAAGCCAGGGTGCGCTGCGTGAGTTGAGAGCCCATGACGCACCGCCAGTGTGAACAGGCTGCCAATCTGCTGGCTGCGCAGTGCGGCATCACCAGCAGCTGGCAGTGCGTCAGCACTCTGGGTGATGAACGGCAGCACCGCAGCCAGCCAGCGCCCATCGCTGCTTGTGGGGTCGGGTGCCAGCATTAGCACTTCGGGCAGGGCGGTGAGGAAAGCATGCGCCGACGCGGGCAGTTCCAGCAGGCCGCATACCAGTTGGGTTGGCTGCGTATGGCGCTGATAAATACGATGCGCGGCGTTTTGCGGCAGGAATATGACGCTGCCAGCAGTGAGTTCGACACCCGCAGTGACGGGCATATCCAGCATGACCGGGCCGCCTGTGACCGTATGCCAGCGCACTGCGCACAGGTGCCCGGCGCTGTGCGGCAGTTGCCACTCACCGCTCAGCACGCAGTTCTTATCTATGCTGCCCTGCGGGTTATGCAGCAGCAGCAGTTGACTCAATGGATCCATCTGTTTTTTCCCTTTTCCCTGAACTGCCCGCTTGATTCAGACGCAAAGACAAAAATACCAGCGTTGCGGCGAAATACGGCGCGGCAGCAAACCGTAAGCTTTGGGTGATGACTACTTTTGACACTTATGGAGAACATCATGAACCATTATCAGGCAGCAATCATCGGATTTGGTAAAGCAGGTAAAACGCTGGCGGCGGCTCTGGGGCGCGCCGGATGGCGTGTCGCGATCATCGAAAAATCCCGCGAAATGTATGGTGGCACCTGCATTAATGTTGGCTGTATCCCAACGAAAGCACTGGTACACGATGTGCAACATCATGCCAGTTTCAGCGATGCCATGCAGCGCAAAGCGGCAGTAGTAGAATTGTTGCGTGAGAAGAATTACCTCAACCTGGCCGCTATTGCGCAGGTCGATGTCATTGATGGTGAGGCAGAATTTGTGGATGCCCACACGCTAAAAATCACCTCATCGCAGCAGGCCAGCCAGATTCATGCTGAGCGAATTTTTATCAATAGCGGTGCCGAAGCGGTGTTTCCCGCACTGGAAGGCTTAGTTGCCGGACCGCGCGTGGTTGACAGCAGCGGTATCCTGAATTTAACGCAACTGCCGCAGCGGCTGGGGATCCTTGGCGGCGGTTATATTGGCGTTGAGTTTGCTTCCATGTTTGCCGGTTTTGGCAGCGAAGTGACGTTGTTTGAAAGTGCACCGCAATTTCTGGCGCGTGAAGATGATGATATCAGTGCGGCGATAGCCGGGATCCTGCAGGAGCAGGGCGTTAAGCTCGAGCTCAACACTGCATTACAGCGTGTAACCAGCGGTCGCGACAGCGTGACGCTGCATACCGCACAGGGCGATCGTGAAGTCGATGTGCTGCTGGTCGCCACGGGCCGTCGCCCGGCGACGAAGGCACTGAAACTGGAAAACGCGGGGGTGGTGACCGATGCGCGCGGCGCGGTGCGTGTCGATAAACAGCTTAAAACCTCTGTGGATCATATCTGGGCGCTGGGCGATGTTACCGGCGGACCACAGTTTACCTATATTTCGCTTGATGATTTTCGCATCGTTTACGATCAGTTGCTGGGTAAGGGCACGCGCACCACCGAAGACCGTATTAACATCCCGTATTCCGTGTTTATGACGCCTGTATTATCACGGATTGGTTTGACTGAAGCGCAGGCGCGCGCGCAGGGGCGGGATATTCAGGTGGTGACACTGCCGGTCGCCGCGATTCCGCGTGCGCGCGTTGTTGACGACACCCGTGGCATGCTGAAAGCCGTGGTTGATAATGGCAGCCAGCAGATTCTCGGCGTGGCGCTGCTGGCAGCGGACTCGCATGAAGTCATTAACATTGTAAAAACGGTAATGGATGCCGGGCTGCCGTATAGCGTGCTGCGTGACCAGATTTTTACCCACCCAACCATGAGCGAGTCGCTCAATGATCTGTTTGCCCTGGTAAAATAATGGCGAACAGGACGCCCGCGAAGGGCGTCCCGATCGCACATCTAGCCGAGATTGCCGCTGAGGCGATCGCGGAAATCGCTGCTGCGGTTATCCAGGCCGGTGAAGGTGACGCTGGCGCCGTGCCGCTGGTAGCGGTACTCAATAGCGTCGAGCGCCGCCACGCTGGAGGCATCCCAAATCTGCGCGTGGGTCAAATCGATGGTGACGCGCTGCGGATCGTGGCCGTAGTCAAAATGCTCAAACAGATCGTTGCTGCTGGCGAAAAACAGCGGGCCACGTACCGTGTAGTGCACATGCTCGCCATCGTCACTCAGCTGGCGCTCGGCATGGATCACGTGAGCGATGCGGCGCGCAAACAGCATCATGGCCAGCATCACGCCCACCAGCACGCCAAGCGCAAGGTTACCGGTCCACACCGTGACGGCGACGGTCAGCACCATCACCAGCGTTTCCGACCACGGCATGCGTTTCAGCGTGGCCGGCTGCAGGCTGTGCCAGTTCACGGTTTTCACCGCGACCACCATCATAATGCCCGCCAGCACCACCATCGGAATCTGCGCCATGATCTGGCTCAGACCGGTGACCAGCAACAGCAGCACCAGCGCTGCGGCCACGGTGGACACCCGGGTACGCGCCTTGCCCAGCTCAACGTTGACAATGGTCTGGCCGATCATCGCGCAGCCGGCGATACCACCGTAAAACCCTGCCAGAATATTGCCGACGCCCAGCGCCCAGGATTCACGCCGCTTGCCGGAAGGCGTATCGGTCATGTCATCCACCAGTTTGGCGGTCAGCAGGGATTCCATCAGGCCGACGAAGGCGACCGACAGCGCGGTGGGCCAGACAATCTGCAGCGTGTGCAGATTAAGCGGCACCAGCAGGGTAGTGAAATCCGGCAGGCCGGCGCGCATTGGCCCTTCATCACCGACGTTGGGCACGCGATAGCCCAGCAGCAGCGCGACAGCGGTGACAGCCACGATAGCCACCAGCGGCGAAGGCACGCTTTTAAGCACTTTGGGCAGCAGCAGCACGATGGCCAGCGTGGCGGCGAACAGCAGCCACACCAGGCCCGACTGGCCCCAGACGTGCGGCACCTGTGCAAAGAAAATCAGTATACCCAGCGCGTTAACGAAGCCGATCATCACCGAGCGCGGAATATAGCGCATCATGCGCGACAGCCCGGCAAGGCCGAAAATGATCTGAATAACACCGCCGAGGATCACTGCCGGCAGAATGTACTCCACGCCATGCGCGTGCACCATCGGCCCGATCACCAGCGCGACGGAACCGGCCGCCGCGGTGACCATCGCTGGCCGTCCTCCCAGAATCGACAGCGTCAGGCACAGCACCACCGAAGCGACAAGGCTGACTTTAGGGTCGACGCCGGCAATCACGGAAAACGAAATCACTTCCGGTATCAGCGCCAGGGCGGTAATCACCCCGGCCAGGCACTCGCGGGTGAAAAGAGAAGGTGAACGCAGCACACGTGCGACCGTGATGTCGCTCGCTGTGGCAGCGGGGCGATCGGCAGTTTGACTCATCTGTTGCAGGCTCTTTTATTGGATGCGCATGCCGTCACGGCATAGCAATATTTAATGGAAAAGTTAACGCGGGCGATGTTACCGGGGGATGACGCGAGGCGCCAGTAAAACGGGGCGATAAGGTTGATTCCATCCCTGGAATCCGCTGCGGCTACAGCGAAAAATCATCCGGGGTCTGGTGAACCACCAGTTCCAGCAGGTGACGGTAGACATCCAGCTGGACGACATCGGCTTCCTGCTCCAGCCGGCTAATCAGGGCGGCAATAATGGCCTTATTGGTCACCGGCATACCGCTGTGCAGGATTTCAGCAATCAGATGGCCTAAGACTTCCATCTCATTGGTTTCACTGTTAACGGCCTGTTTGAAATTGTCAGCGAGGACATCGCTGCTATTGACGGCATTTTGCATGTGTAAGCCCTTAAGATTGGCTGATGGCCCAGCGGCCAGCACAACCAGGATGAAATATTTCCGCGCGGACAGGCGCGAAAAACCTGACTCACCACCCAACACAAAAAGACACCTCTGAAGGTGGAAATCCACAACACCTTCAGAGGCGACGCAACTGCATCATTCGTTACCGAATCGTTAACCGATTCATGGCGGCTAAAGTTATACAGTAACCCCTAATCTGTACAAGCGGCGGCTTGTGCATTTCGTGCTTATCAGGCTAATTTACTCAATATTATAGAGTATTTTGCCGAAAAAAGTTATACAGGCAAGCTGTACACACGACCTGACCGGGCCTTTCCGCGACTTAAGTGAAACTGGTAATCTGCACGCAGCACGACTAAATTTGCTGATGTAAGCAAACTTTTCATTCGCACGTCGCTTAGCTTATAATAACCTTCCCATTTAGTTAGAACTCTAACCATTAGGCCGCTACGCTTTGACTGACCATCCACAACCGTTCTCCCGTCTGTTGCATCTTACTGCCCATGCGTGGCGGCTGGCGGTTGATCGCCGCCTGAAAGAGAGCGGTTTGAGTATGAGTAGCTGGCTGGCAATTGCCAGCGTGGCGACCGCCAGTGAACCGCCGACGCAAAAGGCGCTGGCACAGCTATTGGGGCTGGAGGAAGCCAGTGTAGTGCCGCTGGTCGATCGGCTGGTGAAACAGCAGCTGCTGGCACGGGTGCAGCCAAAGGAAGATCGTCGCAAGCGCCTGCTGGTGTTAACCGAGCAGGGCGGCGAGGCGTTCGCTACGGTAAAAACGCAGGCGGATGCGCTGCGCGCCCAGTTGCTGGCCGATATCGATCCCGCCGCGCTGGCAGTGACCGAAAACGTGTTGCAGCAGCTGCTTGAACGCTTAGGAAACGTATAGCCGTGGCGAAACGTAACCCGTATGCGCCTCGCGAATGGCTGCCGCACGAAAAGCCGATGCTGCCGGGATCGCCCTCGACACCGCTGCATGCGCCATCGAAACGCATCGCGTTTGGCCTGATCGGCCTGCTGATCTCCATTACCGGCGCGCTGAGTAATGCGCTGGTGACCGCCAACCTCACCAATCTGCAGGGCACCTTCGCCGCATACAGCAACGAAATCGCCTGGCTGCCGGCGGTCTACGTGATGGGCAATATCTCCATTAATCTGTTGCTGGTGAAGTTCCGCCAGCAGTTTGGTCTGCGGCTGTTTACCGAAGCCTTTCTGGTGCTGTACGTCATCGTGGCGTTTTTTCACATCCTCGCGAACGATCTCAGCTCGGCGATTATCGTGCGTACCGCGCACGGCATGGTGGGCGCGGCGCTCAGCTCGCTGGGCATCTATTATCAGATCCAGGCCTGGCCGGCGAAGCACCGTCTCAAAGCGCTGGTGATTGGCATCACCGCCTCACAGCTGGCGATTCCGCTGGCGCGGCTGTTCTCCAGCGAGCTGCTGCAGCTGGAGGAGTGGCGCGGCCTCTATCTGTTTGAACTGGGCCTGGCGATGATTGCGCTGGGCTGCGTGCTGGTGGTCAAGCTGCCGCCGGGCGACCGTATCAAAGCGTTCGAAAAGCTCGATTTTGTCACCTTTATGCTGCTGGCACCGGGCATGGCGTTATTGTGCGGCGTGCTGTCACTCGGGCGCATTGAGTGGTGGTTCAGCACACCCTGGCTCGGCGTCTGTCTGGCGCTGGCGCTGGTGCTGATTGTCGCGGCGGTGGTGCTGGAGCATAACCGCGCTAACCCGCTGATTAACACCCGCTGGCTGAGCAATGGCATGATCGTGCGGCTCGGCATCGTGATGATCATGATGCGCATCGTGCTGGCCGAGCAGAATACCGGCGCGGTCGGCTTTCTGCAGCAGCTGGGCCTGCTCAACGATCAGATGCGCGGGCTGGCGCTGGCGATCATTGCGGGCGTGATCTGCGGCATGATTGCCAGCGCGCTGACCATCAAACCCAACCATCTGAGCTGGCCAATCGTGGTCTCGCTGGCCGTAATGATTGTCGCCTCGCTGATGGATGCGCAATCCAGCCCGCTGACGCGTGCCAGCAATCTCTACTTCAGCCAGTTTCTGCTCGGTTTCAGCAGTGCTTTTTTCCTTGGGCCAGCGATGCTGCTTGGCATCGGCGGCGTGGTGACTCAGCCGAAAAATCTGGTGAGTTTTGTCGTGCTGTTTGGCATGAGCCAGAATCTTGGCGGGCTGATTGGCTCTGCCATTCTCGGCACCTTCCAGACGTGGCGCGAAAAATATCACTCCAGCCTGCTGGGTGATCAGCTGTCGCTGCTCGATCCTAATGTGGTGGATCGCCTCAGCCAGTACAGCGCGCTGTTTCGCAGCCAGCTGGCGGACAGCGGCCTGCTCAGCGCGCAGAGCAGCAGTCAGCTGCAAACCGTGGCCACGCTGCAGGCCAACGTGCTGGCTTATAACGATACCTATTTACTGACCGCCGCGCTGGCAATGATAACGCTGATGTGGGTGCTGTGGCGCCTGACGCGGCTGCGTTATCTCAACTGGCGCCAGGCGCGACATAATCTGACTGAGCAACAGCAGCAGGCTGCGCCAGCAAACCGAACGGAGACCCCATGAGTCAACAGGACGATCTACAGGCTGCGGAGCGCGAGCGCGCTAACCGCCGACGCATTCTCTCTATCGCCGCCGGGAGCGGTATCGCCATCGTGGGCGTGCTGGTGATTTTATACGCCTGGCAGCTGTGGCCCTTTACCAGCACCATCCAGTCAACGGAAAACGCCTACGTGCGCGGCCAGGTGACCTTTATCAGCCCACAGGTCAGCGGCTACCTGACGAACGTTGAGGTGGTGGATCTGCAGCCGGTGCGCAAAGGACAGCTGCTGATGACCATTGACGATCGTATCTATCGCCAGCGCGTGCATCAGGCGCAGGCACAGCTGGCGATGAAGATCGCCGCGCAGAATAACAACCAGCAGCAGCAGAAGAGTGCGGAGGCCACTATCGCCAGCAATAAAGCCGCGCTGGAGAATGCCAAAGCGCAGGCGCTGAAAAGCAGTCTCGATTTGAAGCGGGTGGAAAATCTGGCGGCGGATGGCTCGCTGTCGGTACGCGAGCGTGACGCCGCGCGCGCAGCCAATGCGCAGGCTCAGGCCCAGCTGCGCCAGGCGGCGGCGCAGGTGGCGGTCTCGCAGCAGAATCTGCAAACCACCATCGTCAACCGTGCGGCGCTGGCCGGCGACGTAGCCAGCGCGCAGGCGGCACTGGAGCTGGCCAATATCGATCTGGACAATACGCGCATTATCGCGCCGGACAGCGGCCAGCTCGGTCAGCTGTCGGTGCGCAAAGGCACGTACGTTACTGCCGGCACGCGGCTGACCTCGGTGGTGCCGGATAATAAATGGGTGATTGCCAACCTGAAGGAAACCCAGCTGGCGCGCGTGCGCCCCGGTCTGCCGGTGTCGATCCGCGTTGATGCGCTGGAAGGCAAGCGCTTTGACGGCCGCGTTGAGTTTATCTCGCCCGCCGCCGGATCTGAGTTCAGCGCCATCTCGCCAGATAACGCCACCGGTAACTTCGTGAAAATCGCTCAGCGCATTCCGGTGCGTATCAGAATTCTTGGTGATGAACTGCAGCAGCTGCGGCCGGGGATGTCGGTGGAAGTCGACATTGATACCGCCGCCGAACCACACCGGGATGCGTTATGAAGCGGCCGTTACTCGCGGTGCTCATCGCGCTGCTGCTGACCGGCTGCGCCCGCGAAGTGGAGCAGGCGCCGTCGTCGCTGCCGATTCCGCCCGGCTGGCGCCAGCAGGTCGGGCCCGCCGCCGCGCCGGAAGCGCAGTGGTGGCGCAGCTTTGGTGATGATCGCCTCAACTGGCTGGTGAACCAGGCGCTGCAGCACAACAGCGATATTCTCATTGCCCGGTCGCGCGTCGATCAGTATCGCGCCGAGCTGCGCGCTGCGCAGGGCGACAACTTCCCGACGCTGTCGGCGGGCGTGGCGGCAACCCATCAGCGTGCGCTGTCAGCGGCGACCGGTCAGCCGTACGAAAGTGCGGTATTTCAGGGACTGCTGCAGGCGAATTATGAGGTCGACTTATGGGGCAGCCGCAGCAACAGCATCCGCGCGGCGGAAGCCACGCTGGCGGCGCAGCGTGCGGCGGCCTCGGCAGCCGAGCTGACGGTGGCCAGTTCGGTCGCGTCCGGTTACCTCAGCCTGTGCGCGCTCGACGAGCAGCTGCGCGTGACCGAGGCCACGCTGGAAACGCGGCAGAACTCGCTGAACCTGGCGCAGCGTCAGTTCGAAACCGGCTATACCTCGCGGCTCGAATGGATGCAGGCGGCGTCGGAGTATCAGACAGCGAAAGCGCAAATTCCGCAGCTGCAGCATCAGATCGCCCAGCAGGAGAACGCGCTCAGCATTCTGGTTGGCATGAATCCGCGCCAGATTGCACGCAGCAGCCAGTTCGACCAGCTGCGACCCCACGCACTGCCGGCGCTGCTGCCGTCGCAGCTGCTGAATCGCCGGCCTGACATAGTCCAGGCGCAGCGCCTGCTGCTGGCGAGCGACGCGTCGCTGGCGGCGGCGCAGGCACAGCTGCTGCCATCGCTCAACCTGACGGCGTCCGGCACGCTGCAGAGCAGCCAGCTACACGATCTGCTGGATAATCCGTTCCGCCTGTGGAGTATCGGCGGCAGCGTGCTGGCACCGCTGCTCAACCGCGAAGCGCTGACCGCACAGGTGGATGTGGCGATGGCGTCGCGCAACCAGGCGCTGTATGGCTACGAAAGGGTGGTGCGCAACGCCTTTGCCGAGGTGGATAACGCGCTGGATGCCATCAAGCGCAGCCAGCAGCAGCTAACAGAGTTGCAGGCGCAGGAGCGCTACGTTGCCGAGGCGTGGCGGATTGCGCGCAACCGTTATCAGAATGGCTATGCGTCCTATCTCGATGAGCTTGATGCGCAGCGCACGCTGTTCAGCACCCAGCTGAATATTGTGGCGGTGAAAAACACGCTGCTGCTGGCGCAAATCGATCTCTACCGCGCACTTGGTGGCGGCTGGCAGGGTTGATCATCACGCCGCAGCCGCCTGGCTACGGTCAAAAATGACGTCTAAAGCCCGTTCACCCCGCTTTCACAACAGCACCAGCTCGAACTTAAGTGGTTCATGCTTTTTTTTACTTGTCTTTACAATTAGTGGTATTATCCGCGGCGCTTTACACAGTCTGAACGGAACTATGCAGGGGTTGTTGCCTGCACGGCCGCGTGGTTGCGCGGCTTGCCATGACAGGGGAAGAAAAGGAAATGATGAATAAAAAAGCCACGCTGGTACTGCTGGTTGCAGCGGTATTAATCACCGGCTGTGCATCGCGCACGGCACCGATCCAGAACGTCAGCCAGACGGTCGCACAGAGCTACAGCGATCAGCAGATGCAGCGCGCTATTGTGGAAGCTGGCGCGGCCAATCACTGGGTGATCTCACCGGCGGGTCCGGGCGTGATGAATGGTCTGCTGGCAGAACGCGGCCACACGGCGAATATCCGTATCACCTACACTGCTAACAGCTACCGCATTGATTATGTCAGCAGCACCAATCTGAAAGCAGGCAGTGGCCAGATTCACCGTAACTACAACCGCTGGATTCAGAACCTGAACCAGGGCATCCAGACCCGTCTGGCGGTGCAGGCGGTAAAATAACTCATCACGCGCGCCGCTAACAGTTAATCGTAAAGTTAGCCGGCACGCTGCCGAAATAGAAACAGGCGGACCCGATGTCCGCCTGAGAACTCGGCGACATCCGCGTGAGGCGGATGACTGGAATAGAGAGCAGGGAAGGGATGCCGCGCAGCGAAAATCTGACCATCCCTGAGGCTGAAGAAAGAATGCAGGTATGAAACTCGCTTACTCCCTTGTTGACTGGCATGCCATCGCGCCGGGCCACAGCAGCGCCGACGACTGGCAGCGCTGGGCGCAACACGCGCCGGTACTGGATGCCTGCCTGGCTATCGCCAAACCTCAGTTTTTACCGATGATGACTGCCCGTCGTCTCAGCCCCGGCAGCCGTGCCGCCGTTGAGTGCGGCCTTGCGCTGCTGGCCCGACAGTCGGTTGACGCCGTGGTGTTTACCAGCCGCCATGGCGAACTGGAACGCAATCTGCGTATTCTGCGTACGCTCGCGGACGGCCAGCCGCTATCCCCCACCGACTTCGCAATGTCCGTGCACAACTCGGCGGTCGGCAGCCTGACCATCGCCGCACGTCAGCCGTTAGTGTCATCGTCAATTTCTGCCGGCATCGACAGCTTCCAGCAGGGCCTGCTTGAGGTCAGCACGCTGCATCAGGCCGGTTACCAGCAGGTGCTGCTGGTGGATTTTGACGGGCTGGTGCCCGACTACTACCGTCCGTGGCTGCCGGAGATCGCTACCTTTAATGCACCCTACGCGGTTGCGCTGCTGCTGCGCGCCGGCGAAGCGTGGCGCTGTACGGCGACCGCCGCCCGCTCTCAGCCCGATGCGCTGCCGCAGAGCCTGCAGTTTCTGTATGCGATGCTGAGCGAAACGGCGGATTTCACCCTGGCCGGCGAGCGTCATCAGTGGCGCTGGGAGCGTACTCATGGCGGATAACGCTATGCCGATGCGCCAGCGGCGCGGTGGCAACTATTATTGGCGGCTGGTGATGACCGCGCTTTGCTTTAGCCTGTTCAGCATTGGCGGTCTGTTGCTGTCGCTGATCTGGTTCAACCTGCTGCTGCTGATTCAGCGTGACGGTCTGCGCCGGCGGCAGATCGCGCGCCGCAGCATTGCGTGGAGCTTTCGCTGCTTTCTGCGCTTCTGCCGTTTTGTCGGCGTGTATGACTATCAGATGCTGGGCGCAGAAGCGCTGCGTCAGGATCGCGGCTGCCTGATTGTCGCTAACCATCCGTCGCTGATCGATTACGTGATGATCGCCTCGCTGTTACCCGAGATGGATTGCCTGGTGAAGGCCGACCTGCAGCACAACATTTTCTTCCGCGGCGTTATTAAATCAGCCGATTACCTGATTAACAGCGAGGCGGAGACGCTACTGCCGGATAGCCAGCAGCGGCTGGCACGCGGCGATACCATTCTGATTTTCCCCGAAGGGACGCGCACCCGCTACGGCCAGCCGCTGCAACTGCAGCGCGGTGCGGCAAATATTGCGGTGCGCGCCGGATGCGATCTGCGCGTGATTCATATCACCTGTACCCAGCGTATGCTCGACAAGCAAAGCCGCTGGTATCAGATTCCGCTGGTTAAACCGGTTTTTACGGTACGCGTACAATCGCGTATTGCCAGCCACGCCTTTCACGAAGCGGATGAGGATGCGCAGCCGCTGGCCGCGCGCCGTTTGACGCGTTATTTGCAACAGGCGCTGGTGCCTGAAGAGACAAAGTAAGTTATGCAAGCACTGATTGACGACATTAAAACCATGATTATCGACACGCTGAATCTGGAAGATATCAGTCCGGATGATATCGATAGCGATGCACCGCTGTTTGGCGAAGGGCTGGGGCTCGACTCGATCGATGCGCTGGAGCTGGGACTGGCGGTAAAAAACCGCTTCGGCGTGCAGCTCTCCGCCGAGAGCGAAACGCTGCGGGCGCACTTTTTTTCCGTGGCCACACTGGCCGCTTTTGTTGAACAACAGCAAGCCTGAGAACCGTCGACATGAATAAACAAGATATTTACCAGGAAGTGGCGACGCTGCTGACTACGCTGTTCGAAATTGATCCGGACGAGATTCGCCCGGACGCTCGCCTGTATGAAGATCTCGAACTCGACAGTATTGATGCGGTTGACATGGTGGTGCATCTGCAAAAACGCACCGGGCGTAAGATCAAGCCAGAAGCCTTCCGCGCGGTGCGCACCGTACAGGACGTGGTTGACGCCGTCGACCAGCTGATGCGTGACCAGGCCTGATAAACGCCATGCACAGGCTGTTGCAGCTGCTGAACGCGCTGGCGCTGATCGCCTGGCCATTGCTGGTATGGCTGGCGCTGACTCACCCGCAGTGGCGCGGCGTGCTGGTGCTGCTGGCGCTGGTATTTGCGGCGCGCATCTGGAGTCTGCGTCAGGCACAGGGCGCGCTGAACCGCACGCTGCTGCTGCTGGCGCTGATCGGCTGCCTGCTGTCTCTCGCCAGTATCGTGTTGCGGGCGCAGCATCTGCTGCTGTGGTATCCGGTGGTGGTGAATGGCCTGTTGCTTCTGCTGTTCGCCGCGTCGCTGTTCAGCCCGATGCCGCTGGTAGAGCGCCTGGCGCGCTTGCGTGAACCTCAGCTGCCGCCGCGTGCCGTCCGTTATACCCGACGCGTGACGCAGGTGTGGTGCGGGTTTTTTATTTTCAACGGCAGCGTGGCCCTGACTACCTGCCTGCTGAGTCATATCCGGCTATGGACACTCTGGAACGGGTGCATCAGCTATGTGCTGATGGGCGCGCTGATGGGCGGCGAATGGCTGCTGCGTCAGCGCATGAGGAAACACGCATGAAGGCCGTGGCGATTCGCGACTGGCTGCACGGCGCCGATCGTCTCGTCGCCTGGCAGGGGCAACAGCAGCATACGCTGGCGCAGATGCGGCAGCAGGTGCTGGGCTTAACCCATCAGCTACAGGCGCAGCCTGGCGCACGCTGGGCGCTGTGCTTTGACAACAGTTACCACTTTACCGTGGCGCTGCTGGCGAGCTGGTACGCCGGCAAAACGCCGGTCATCCCCGGCCACTGCCGCGCAGCGCAGCTGGAAGAGATGCACGACAGTCTTGATGGCGTGATCAGCGATATGCCGCTGGCGGTCACCCTGCCACAGCTACGCTGGGACGGTGCGCTGGCGCAGGGCGCGCTGCCAGAGATGGCGGCGCAGGCGAGTCTGGTGCTGTTCACCTCCGGCTCAACCGGAACGCCGCGTCGCGTGGTCAAATCACTGCGCGCCATGGATCTCGAAGCCCAGTGGCTGGCCGACCTGTGGGGCGCGCGTCTGCAGGGGTGTCACGTCATTGCCTCAGTAAGCCATCAGCATCTGTATGGCCTGAGTTTTCGCATTATTCTGCCGATGGCGCTCGGCCTGCCGTTCGCCGCGCAGCAAATTTTTTATGGTGAGCAACTGGCGGATCAGCGTGCCGATCGCCGCTACGCCTTTATCAGCAGTCCGGCGTTTTTGCGCCGGCTGGACACGGCGCTGGTAGCGCCGCCCTGTGCACTGATTGTCTCCGCGGGCGGCGCGCTGCCGGGCGCGGATGCGCAACGCGCGCAGCAAACGCTGGACTGCGCAGTGGATGAAATTTATGGCAGTACCGAAACCGGGGTGATCGCGTGGCGCCGGGCCAGCGATGACGCTGCGCTGTGGCAGTGTTTTCCCCACGTCTCGCTGCACGAGATCTCACCGCAGCGCTGGCAGGTCTTCTCCGATCTGCTGGAAAGCCGCGCGGGCTGTGCGCTGGACGATCGCATCGTGCAGCAGCCGTCGGGCCGGTTTCAGCTGGCAGGGCGCCAGGATCGGGTGGTGAAGATTGAAGACAAGCGCGTGTCGCTGAGCGAAGTAGAGCGTCGCCTGCTGGCGCTGCCTGGTGTGGAAGATGCCGCCGCGCTGGCGATTCAGCGTCACGGCCGCCATGCCATCGCGGTGGTGCTGGCGCTGCCGCAGCTGCCAGACGCCGCCACGCTGCACCAGCGTAAACAACAATGGAAACGCGCGCTGCAACCCTGGCTGGAGCCGGTCGCCATGCCGCGCTACTGGCGGGTGGTGACGGCGATTCCGGTCACCGCGCAGAGCAAGCGCGCATGGCCGCAGATAGAGGAATTGTTTGATGTTACCGGTTGAATTAGACGCGCAACAGCAGGACGACACGCTCACCCTGCGCCTGCTGGCGGCTGCCGACCTGCTGTGGTTTCGCGGTCACTTCCCGACGCTGCCGATTCTGCCGGGAGTGGCGCAGCTTGACTGGGTACTGCACTACGGCCTGACGCGCCTGGCGCCGGGTAAGAGCTTTGCCTCAATTGAAAATATCAAATTCCAGCAGCCGGTGCCGCCGGATGCGCAGCTGGAGCTGCAGTTGCAGTGGCTGCCGGAGAAGTCGCTGCTGAGTTTTCGCTACGCGCTGCTGCGCGGTGCGCAGGCTGAGGTCGCCAGCAGCGGGAAGATTCGCCTGTGCTGAGTGCCTCTTTTGCGCCCTGCGTGCTGATTCCCTGCTACAACCACGGTGCCATGCTGGCGTCGGTGCTGGCGCGGCTGGCCCCGTTCAACCTGCCGGTGATCGTGGTCGACGACGGCAGCGATGCCCGGACCAAACAGCACATCGCTGCGCTGGATGCGCCGCAGCTCCAGGTGCTGACGCTGCCGCACAACCAGGGTAAGGGAGCGGCGGTGATTGCCGGACTGCGCGCCGCTGCGGCTGCGGGCTTTAGTCATGCGCTGCAGCTGGACGCCGACGGACAGCATCAGGTGGAGGACACACCGCGCATGCTGGCAGAGGCCGAACGCTATCCGCACTGCCTGATCTCCGGCCAGCCGCAGTACGATGCCTCAATCCCGAAATCCCGGCTCTATGGACGCTACATCACCCATTTCTGGGTATGGGTGGAAACGCTGTCGTTCTCGCTGAAAGACAGCATGTGCGGTTTCCGCGTCTATCCGCTGGCAGCCTCGCTTGAGCTGTGCGATCGCCGCCCTATTGGCCAGCGCATGGATTTTGACACTGAGATCATGGTGCGCCTCTACTGGCAGGGCACGCCGAGCCGGTTTATCCGCACGCGCGTGACCTATCCGCCGAGCGGCGTCTCACACTTTGACGCGCTGCACGACAACCTGCGTATCTCGTGGATGCACACCCGTCTGTTCTTTGGCATGCTGCCACGCATCCCGCAGCTGCTATCCCGCCGGCGTCAGCAGGCGCACTGGGCAGCGACGCCAGAGCGCCGCGGCCAGTGGGGGCTGCGCTTTATGCTGTGGCTGTACCAGCGTGCTGGCCGCCTGCCGTTTATTCTGCTGCTGTGGCCGGTGGTGGCGGTGTACTGGCTCAGCGGTCGCGCGGCGCGGGCGGCGTCGCAGCAGTGGCTGACGCGCGTACAGGCCGTGGCGCATCAACAGCAGATTGCGCTGCCGCAGCCGCTCAGCAGCTATCGCCACTTCCTGCGTTTTGGCAACAGCATGCTGGATAAAGTCGCCAGCTGGCGCGGTGACCTGCAATGGGGACGCGATATCGACTTCGCGCCCGGTGCGGAAGCGGTGATTCGCGCCGCTGAAGGCAAAGGTCAGCTGATTCTCGCCTCGCATCTGGGCGATATCGAAGCCTGCCGGGCGATGGCGAAGCAGGTCAGCGGTCTGGTGATCAACGCGCTGGTATTCACCGACAACGCCCAGCGCTTCCGCGCAGTGCTGGAGAGCATTGCGCCGCAGGCGGGCGTCAATCTGCTGCCGGTCAGTGATATCGGCCCGGACACCGCAATTTTACTGCAGCAAAAGCTGGATGCCGGTGAGTGGGTGGCCATTGTTGGCGACCGCACCGCCGTGCAGCGTCAGCGCGGCGGCGAACGGCGCGTGGTGTGGAGTGAATTTATGGGCCAACCGGCACCGTTCCCGCAGGGACCCTTTGTGCTGGCGGCGGCGCTGCGCTGTCCGGTGCTGCTGATGTTCGCGCTGCGCCAGCAGGGCAAACTGCGCGTGCACTGCGAGGCCTTTGCCGATCCTTTACCGCTGCCGCGCAATGGGCGACAGCAGGCGCTGCAGGCGGCGGTCGATCGCTACGCTGCGCGCCTGCAGCATCATGCCCTGCTGGCACCGCTGGACTGGTTTAACTTTTACGATTTCTGGGCTCTGCCCGAAGAGGAGCAACGCGATGCGTGACGCAAGCTGGCGCGCGGAGATTGAACGGGTGGTCTCGTTTCATGACTGCGATCCGATGGGCGTGGTGTGGCACGGCAACTATTTCCGCTACTTTGAAGTGGCGCGTGAAGCGCTGCTGCGCAGTATCAACTACAGCTATGCAGAGATGAGCGCCAGCGGCTACGTTTGGCCGGTGGTCGATACCCGGGTTAAATACCGCCTGCCGCTGCGCTGTGAAGAGGCCATTCGTGTTGAAGCCAGCATCAGCGAATATGAAAACCGGCTGCGCATCGATTATGTCATCCGTAACGCTGCCGGGCAGGTGACCACCAAAGCGCACACGCTGCAGGTGGCGGTCAGCGCCAGCACGCAGGAGATGTGCTTTGTCTCGCCGGATATTCTGCTGCAGCGTTTGGGGGTGTCATCATGATTCGTCTGTTCTGCCTGCTGTTGACGCTGCTCAGCGCCAGCGCCAGCGCGGTGACGCTGGAACAGCTACAGCAGCGCTTTGCCAGCCAGCCGGTGATTCGTGCCAGCTTTGTTCAGGTGCGCAGCATCGCCGGCATGGCGCAGCCGCTGGTGTCGCGCGGCCAGCTGTTGATTGCTCAGCAGCAGGGGCTGTGGTGGCACCAGGCGACACCGTTCCCGATGACGCTGATTCTGGATGATCACCGTATGGTGCAAAGCATGAGCGGCCAGCCGCCACAGGTGATCACCGCTGACAGCAATCCGCAAATGTTCCAGTTTAACCATCTGCTGCGCGCGCTGTTCCAGGCGGATGAGCAGGTACTGCGCGAGAATTTTGTGCTCGATTTCCACGATGACGGTGGCGACGGCTGGCAGCTGAGCCTGACGCCGAAAGCGGCACCGCTGAATAAGATCTTCAACCGCATCGATCTGCAGGGCGCGGCGTATCTCAACCGCATTACGCTGGATGACCGCCAGGGCGATAAAACGGAAATCACTCTGAGCGATACCCGTACGCAGCCCGGCCAACTGACTGATGAAGAGCGAGCCCGTTTTGCCGCAGCGCAGTGAAATTTTTGCCGCGCGCGCCTGGCTGGCCGTCTGTCTGCTGCTGATGCTGGCGCTGGCCTGGTTACTGCCGCGCAGCCACATTAACAGCAGCGTGCTGGCTCTGCTGCCGCAGCAGAATCTTGGCCAGGCGCCGGCAGAGATTCAGCAGGGGTTTATGCAGCGGCTCGACCGCCAGCTGGTGTGGCTGGTGAGTGCGCCCGGTGCGGACGGTGAAGCCGCCGCTGCGTGGTGGCAGGCGCAGCTCCGGGCACTGCCGATGCTCAGTGAGGTCAGCGGCGCGCTGGATGATGATCAGCTGCAGCGCTGGGGAAGCTTTGCTTATCAGCATCGCAACGGGCTGATCGATCCGCTGACGCGTGCGCGACTGCAGCACGGCGGCGGCGCGCAGGCCGACTGGATTCTGGCGCAGCTGTTTTCGGCGTTTGCCGGGGTGAGCAGCAAAGAGCTTGCCGGTGACCCGCTGCTGCTGGTGCGTGGCGCGCAGCTGGCGCTGCAGCAGAACGCCAGCAAAATGGTGCTGCACAACGGCTGGCTGACGGTCAGCGATGCGCAGCAGCGCCGCTGGTATTTTCTGCACGGCGAACTGGTACATAACGCCTTCAGCATGGCGCAGAGCCATCAGCTGGTCAGCGCGCTGCATCAGCTTGAGCAGCAGTTGAGACAGCGCTGGCCGCAGGCGCAGCTGCTGACGCGCGGCACGGTGCTGTTCAGCGACGATGCCAGCCAGCGCGCGCAGCATGATGTTGCCACGCTGGGCAGTGTGACGCTGGGCGGTTTACTGCTGCTGGTGTGGCTGGTGTTTCGATCACTGCGGCCGCTGGCGCTGAGCGCGCTGTCGGTAGCCATCGGGGCGATGGCCGGCACCGTATTCACGCTGCTGTTTTTTGGTGAGCTGCATCTCACCACGCTGGTGATGAGTCTCAGTATTGTCGGCATCTCGGCCGATTATACGCTGTACTACCTGACGGAACGCATGGTGCACGGCGAGCACGCCACACCGTGGCAGAGTCTGCATAAAGTGCGCGGTACGCTGCTGCTGGCGCTGGGCACCACGGCGATCGCCTGGCTGCTGATGCTGCTGGCACCGTTTCCCGGGCTGCGCCAGCTGGCGGTATTTGCCGCCAGCGGCCTGAGCGCCTCGTGCCTGACGGTGATCTGTTTCTATCCGTGGCTGGTGCGCGGCCTGCCGGTGCGACCGGTGCCGGCGATGGTGTGGCTGGCGCGCTGGCTGGCCGCGTGGCGCCGCCAGCGCGGGCTGCGCGTCGGGTTACCGCTGCTGGTAGCCCTTTACGCGCTGAGCGGCATCTTACAGCTGCGCGTCGACGATAATATTGCTCATCTGCAGAGCGCGCCGGCGCAGCTGCTGGCGCAGGATCGCCAGCTGGCGCAGCTCACCGGGCAGCAGGCCGATCAAACCTGGTTTGTCGTCTGGGGTGATAACGAGCAGCAGGTGTTGCAGCGGCTTAATGCGCTGGCGCCCGAACTGCAGCGCGCGCAGCAGCAGGGCTGGCTGGCGAGCTATCGCCTGCTGCCGCTCAGCACGCTTGAACAGCAGCAGCAGGATGTCGCGCTGTTACAGCAGGCGGCCCCAACTATCATGGCGCGTCTGCAACAGGCCGGGATTAATCCGGCGCAGGCCAGTCTGCAGCCGATGCCGGTCAGCGTGCAGGCGTGGCTGGCGAGTCCGCTGAGTGAAGGCTGGCGGCTGCTGTGGCTGTCGCTGCCTGACGGACGCAGCAGCGTGCTGGTCCCGGTGAGCGGCGTGCAGAACAGTGCCGCGCTGCAAAAGCTGGCGACAGGGCAGGCAGGCGTGAGCTGGGTCGACCGCAAAGCCCGTTACGATGAGCTGTTTGGCTTCTGGCGCACGCTGCTAAGCGGCCTGCTGGCGCTGGCGCTGCTACTGATCACCGTCAGCTACACCCTGCGCCTTGGCCTCAAAGCCGGGCTGCGCAGCGCGCTGCCGTCATGGCTGTCGCTGGCGGCCGCGCTGGCCACGCTCGGCTGGCTGGGGGCCAGTCTGAATCTGTTTGCGCTGCTGGCGCTGATTCTGGTGCTGGGCATTGGCATCAATTACACGCTGTTTTTCAGTAATCCGCGCGGCACGCCGCTGACGTCGATGCTGGCGGTAACGCTGGCGATGATGACCACGCTGCTGACGCTGGGCATGCTGGTATTCAGCAGCACCAGCGCCATCAGCAGCTTTGGTACCGTGCTGTGCAGCGGAATTTTTTGTGCATTTTTACTGGCGCCGCTGGCGCTGGCGGGCGGAAAAAGGAAACCACGATGAGAATGGGTGCGTTACTGCTGGCGCTCAGCCTGCTGCTGAGCGGATGTGCGTCTCACCATGACGAGTCCAGCCGGCCCACGGCCTGGCTCAAACCCGGCGTGCGCGTCACGCTGCCGGCACCGGGCATCTCACCCGGCTTTCAGCAGCAGCAGTTGCTGACCGGCCGCGTGAAGGGCAAAACCCAGTCATTGCTGGTGCTGCTCAGCGCGGATGCGCAGCAGATCTCGCTGGCCGGGCTGTCGTCGCTTGGCATCCGGCTATTCCGCGTCACTTACGATCAACAGGGGATTCATACCCAGCAGATGATGGCGCTGCCCGACCTGCCGCCAGCCAGCCAGGTGCTGGCCGATATTATGCTGAGCTACTGGCCGGTCAGCGCGTGGCAGCCGCAATTGCCGTCCGGCTGGACGCTGCGCGATGTGGGCGACCGGCGCGAATTGCGCGATGCCTCCGGCCAGCTGATCAGCCAGATTCATTATCTGCAGCGCGGTGCGCAGCGTGAGCCGATCAGCGTCGATCAGCGCGCCTTTGGCTATCAGATTCACATCCAGCATCTGGACGCCTCCTCATGATTTACCTGTCGGCTTTTGGCATGGTCAATGCGCTGGGCAGCAGCCTGGCGCAGATTGCCGCCCAGCTACAGCAGGGCACAGCGCCCGGCATGCAGCCGCGTGACGGCTGGTTAGCGCAGGGCAAGCGCTGCTGGCTGGGTGAAGTGCCGGGCGCGCTGCCGCCGGTACCGGCTGAACTGGCGGCGCATGATACGCGCAACAATCGATTGCTGCTGGCGGCGCTGCAGCAGTGCCAGCCAGCGCTGGATGAGGCGATTACGCGCTATGGTCGCGCCCGCGTGGCCATCGTGCTGGGCACCAGTACTTCCGGCGTGGATGAGGGCGATCGGCAGACGGACGGCGGCCATGCCGGTTATGACTACCGGATGCAGGAACTGGGCGATCCGTCGCGCTTTCTGGCGCACTATCTGCAGCTGGATGGCCCGGCGTACACGATTTCTACTGCCTGCTCCTCCAGCGCGCGCGCCATCATTAGCGGGGCGCGGCTGATTGCTGCCGGTCTGGCCGACGTAGCGCTGGTGGGCGGTGCGGACTCGCTCAGCCGCATGCCGATTAACGGCTTTGCCAGCCTCGATTCGCTGTCGGAACATCACTGCGCACCGTTCAGCGCCGGACGCGACGGTATTTCGATTGGCGAAGCGGCGGCGCTGCTGCTGCTGACGCGCGAGCCGCAGCCGCTGGCGCTGCTGGGTTGCGGTGAATCGTCAGATGCCTGGCACATGTCAGCGCCGCATCCGCAGGGCGTGGGCGCGGAAGCCGCCATGCGCATGGCGCTGCAGCAGGCCGGTTTGCAGCCGCACGAGGTGGGCTATATTAATCTGCACGGTACCGCCACGCCGCTGAACGATCAGGTTGAAGCGGCGGTGATTCACCGTCTGTTCGGTGACGCCGTGCCGTGCAGTTCCACTAAGCACCTCACCGGCCATACGCTGGGCGCAGCAGGCGCCACCGAAGCGGCGCTGGCGGCCCTGATTATCCAGCAACAGTTGTCGCTACCGCCGCAGGATTTTTCGCACGCGACGCAGGATAGTACGCTGCCGCCCTGTGGACTGCTGACGGTGACACAGTCGCTGGCGCGCCCGGTGATTGCCTCCAACTCATTTGCCTTTGGCGGGAACAATACCTGCCTGATTGTAGGATCTTCGCATGAATGATTTTTTGCCGGTGGGCGATTACCTGCCGCACCGTGCGCCGCTGCTGCTGCTTGAGCGCGTGCTTGATGTCACGCCAGACAGTGTTGTCTGTGCAGTCACGGTGAGCCCGCACGGCGTGCTGGCACCGTTTCTCACGCCGCAGGGCGAGCTGCCGGCGTGGTTTGGCGTCGAGATTATGGCGCAGACCGTGGGCGTCTGGTCCGGTTTTCATGCCCGCCAGCGCGGTGCCAGTGACATCCGCCCCGGCATGCTGCTGGGCGGGCGCGGCTATCGCGCCAGTGCGTCCACCTTCGCGGCACACAGTGCGTTGCAGATTGAGATGCACCTGCTGATGCGCGATGACAAGCTGGGCAGTTTTGAGGGCGAGATCCGCTGCGGCACCAGCCTGCTGGCCAGCGGACGACTGAACACCTACCAGCCCGACGACGACGAATTAACCCGATTAGCGCAACAAGGAACCGAGTGATGACCCGCAGCGTATTAGTAACCGGGGCCAGTAAAGGTATTGGCCGTGCCATGGCTTTACGTCTGGCCGCCGACGGATTTGATATTGTGGTGCATTACCACCGCGACGCCGCCGGTGCGCAGCAGACGCTGGCGCAGATCGTTGCCGCAGGCGGCCGCGGCCGCACGCTGCAGTTTGACGTGGCACAGCGGGAAGCCACGCGTAACGCGCTGGAGCAGGATATCGCCGCGCACGGGGCTTATTATGGTGTGATCAGCAATGCGGGCATCACCCGCGACGGTGCTTTTCCGGCGCTCACCGAAGACGAATGGGACAGCGTGATCCACACCAACCTCGACAGCTTCTACAACGTGATTCATCCCTGCGTCATGCCGATGATCGGCCTGCGGCAGGGCGGACGCATCATTACCCTCTCTTCCGTATCCGGTATGATGGGCAACCGCGGGCAGGTCAACTACAGCGCGGCCAAGGCCGGTATCATCGGCGCCACCAAAGCGCTGGCGATTGAACTGGCGAAACGCAAAATCACCGTTAACTGTATCGCGCCAGGTTTGATCGATACCGGCATGACCGATCTTGAGCCACAGGTAATCGACGAAGCGCTGAAAATCATTCCGATGAAACGTATGGGCGCGGCAGAAGAAGTCGCTGGCCTGGCCAGCTATCTGATGTCGGATATCGCTGGCTACGTTACGCGTCAGGTGATTTCCATCAACGGAGGGATGTTGTGATGCAGCGGGTAGTGGTTACCGGTATGGGCGGCGTCACCGCTTTCGGTGAGAGCTGGAGCGCGGTGGCGCAGCGCATTAAACAGGGCCAGAATGCGGTACGTAAAATGCCGGAGTGGCAAGTCTATGATGGCCTGCACACGCTGCTGGGCGCGCCGATCGATGACTTCACGCTGCCGCCGCACTACACGCGTAAACGCATCCGCGCCATGGGCCGCGTCTCACTGCTGGCGACGCGTGCCACCGAGCTGGCGCTGGAGCAGGCCGGCCTGATTGACCATCCGGTGCTGACCAGTGGTGAAACCGGCATCGCCTATGGGTCTTCGACCGGCAGCACCGGTCCGGTGAGCGAGTTCGCCACCATGCTGACGGAAAAGCACACCAACAACATCACCGGCACCACCTATGTGCAGATGATGCCGCACACCACGGCAGTCAACGCCGGACTGTTTTTTGGTCTGCGCGGTCGCGTGATCCCCACGTCCAGCGCCTGCACTTCCGGCAGCCAGGCGATTGGCTACGCGTGGGAAGCCATTCGCCATGGCTATCAGACCGTGATGGTCGCGGGCGGGGCAGAGGAGCTGTGCCCCTCGGAAGCCGCCGTGTTCGATACGCTGTTTGCCACCAGCCAGCGTAACGACGCGCCGCACACCTCGCCGGCACCGTTCGATCAACAGCGCGATGGTCTGGTGATTGGCGAAGGGGCGGGCACGCTAATTCTGGAATCGCTGGCACATGCGCAGGCGCGCGGCGCGACCATCTATGCGGAGCTGGTCGGTTTTCACACTAACTGTGACGCGGCCCATATCACTCAGCCGCAGCGTGAAACCATGCAGATTTGTATTCAGCGCGCGCTGGACAGTGCAGGGGTGACGGCAGCGCAGATTGGTTACATTAACGCACACGGTACCGCCACCGATCGCGGCGATATTGCCGAAAGCCAGGCGACGGCAGCGATTTTTGGCAATCGTACGCCCATCTCTTCGCTTAAAAGCTACTTCGGTCACACGCTGGGCGCCTGCGGCGCGCTTGAAGCGTGGATGAGTATTGAGATGATGCGTGAGGGCTGGTTTGCGCCCACGCTGAATCTGACGCAGCCCGCCGCCGAATGCGGTGAGCTGGATTACATCACTGGCGCGCCCCGGCAGCTTCAGACCGATTACGTCCAGTCAAACAACTTTGCTTTTGGCGGTATCAACACCTCGCTGGTGTTTAAACGCTGGCGCGACGCCTGAGTCTCTCCGTTTACCCCTCATTCCCGTCGCCCGGCGGGAATCTTCCTCCCCGATGATGCCTCTGGCGGTGATACACCGCCGGATTTCGCTTGCATTTAGCTGTACGCTGCGCATAATCGCAAACCGCAATAATAATGATTCTCAGTATAGTTTACATCAGGGGATAACCATGCGCAGAACGCCTTTCAATCCCGGAATGAAACCGACGCTGCTGGCCATGCTGGTCAGCGCCGGTTGTTTGCCAGTGATGGCTGCTACCACTAACACCAGTAACGCACCTCAGGGCGCTAACGGACAGCAGACGCTGACCGTCACCGCCACGCCGCAAAGTGAATTCAAACCCGGCGGCAACGACTTAGTACCGGCCTTTCTTGACGGCCAGATTGCCCACGGCGGTCGCCTCGGCATGCTGGGCGAGCAAAACGCCATGGACGTGCCGTTCAACGTCATCGGCTATACGGCAAAAATGATTCAGGACCAGCAAGCGCAAACCATCGCTGATGTGGTGCGCAACGATGCGGGCGTGCAAAACGTCAAAGGTTACGGCAATTTCGCTGAAACTTACCGCATTCGGGGGTTCACGCTCGACGGCGATGATATGACTTTCGGCGGTCTGCCGGGCGTGGTGCCGCGCCAGGTGATGGACGCTTCGCTGATCGATCGCGTGGAGATCTTCAAAGGCGCCAACAGTCTGGTTAACGGCGCAGCCAGTTCCGGCGTCGGCGGTATGATCAACCTCGAGCCGAAACATGCCGAAGATACGCCGATCAATCGCGTGGGCCTCGATTACACCTCCTCGTCTCAGGTTGGCGGAACGCTGGACGTGGGGCGCCGCTTTGGCGATAACAATCAGTTTGGCGTGCGGGTTAATGCCGTACATCGCGAAGGTGAAACCGGCGTTGACGGCGAGAAAAAACGCACCACGGCGGCTTCGGTCGGTCTTGATTATCGCGGCGACCGGCTGCGCACCTCGCTGGACGTTGGCTATCAGAAGAAAACCTTCCATGACGGCTTACAGGGCGTGAAATTCGCCAGCGCCGGCGTGATCCCGGCGGTGCCGTCAAATTCGCACAACTACAGCCAGAAATGGGTGTACAGCGATATGGAATCTGAATTCGGTATCGCCAAAGCAGAATACGATATTACCGACAGCTGGACGGCCTATGCCGGCCTCGGCGCACAGCATGCTCATGAAACCGGCAACTACGGCGCGCCGACCATTACCAACAGCAACGGTGACGGTACCATCAGCAGCTTCTACTCCAACCGTATTCAGGACAACATGAGCGGCATGGTGGGGCTGCGCGGTGAGTTCCACACCGGTTTCGTCAGTCATAAAGTCAACGTGGGTTACTCGGCGCTGACCACCAATGCCAAAAATGCCTACGACATGTCGCTGGTGGGCACGCCGTTTAATATCTACCACAGCGGTGACGTGGCGGAACCGGCGGCCACCTTCGCCGGCGGCAAGTTCTCCGATCCGCTTACCACGTCGCGCACCCGCACCCAGGGCTATCTGCTGAGCGATACGCTGGGATTACTGGACGATACGCTGCTGGTGACCGTCGGTGCTCGCCATCAGAAAGTGGTGGTGCGCAGCTATAACTACAACACCGGCGCGGAAAGCGTTGATTCGCGCTTCACCAACGACCGCTGGATGCCAACCTACGGCGTGGTCTACAAGCCGTGGAAAGAAGTGGCGCTGTACGCGAACCATACGGAAGCGCTGCAGCCTGGTGAAGTAGCACCCAAAGACGCCGTCAACTATGGCACCGTGACCGGCGTGGCGCACTCGAAGCAGAATGAGATCGGCGTGAAAACGGATTTCGGCCGCATCGGCGGCTCGCTGGGGCTGTTCGAAATCCAGAAACCGTCCGGCCTGATCAACAGTGACAATGTCTACGTCATGGATGGCGAGCAGCGCCATCGCGGCGTGGAAGCCAACGTGTTTGGTGAGCCGGTGCTGGGCCTGCGCCTCAACGCCAGCGCCACCTGGATCGATCCGGTGATGAAGAAGACCGCCGGCGGCACTTACGATGGCAAACAGGCGATCGGCGTGCCGCGCTACACCTACGTGCTGGGCGCGGAGTATGACATCAAGCCGGTGGAGGGGCTGACGGCCACGGCGCTGCTCAACTACAGCGGCTCTCAGTACGCCAACTCGGGCAATACCCTCAAGCTGGACAGCTATACCACGCTGGATCTTGGTATGCGTTACCGCATGAAGGTGAATCAGAACGATCTGGTGTGGCGCGTGGCGGTCGAAAACGTCACCAATGAGAAGTACTGGTCAAACGTTGATGACACCGGCACCTATCTCGCGCAGGGCGACCCGCGCACGCTGAAAATCAGCATGAGCTACGATTTCTAAGCGGCCACCACGGGGCGTAGTGACGCTCCGTGGTCTTTTCCGCCAGAAATAGTGCTGTACGTTGGCCGCTATTCCATTACACTCTGTGCGGCAATCCCGCTGAAAAACGCCTCTTTCCTGTTGAGTCATCATGAGTTCACCCGCGCCACCTGACGATCACGACGAACCTTTACGGCAACCGCTGGATGATGCGCACTTCGCCATTGTGGTACTTGCAGTGACCTCGGTTACCCTTATAATCTTCGTCCTGATGCTTACATTATGGATGAGCTGAGGCCAGCAACCGACTACGGACGCCCGCAAGGAGATGTCGATGGAATCCCGGGATGACAAACTGATCGCCATCATTGGACTGCTTTCCGCCTGCCTGATCGGCGTAGTGTTCCTTTTCACCATGACCTGGCTGACGGACGTGCGCCATCCAGCCGATCCGTCACTGGATGTACAAACCTGCCCGCCCAAAACCGCCAGCCCGGTGCAGCACTCTTAATCCTGGGTGCGCCATTTAATCTGCTGACTGCGTAACTCCAGCGCCAGCGCTTCGTGCAGGGTGCGATTGCCATTGGGATCGCCCAGACCAAACAGCGCGCCAGGCGAGCGCCGATCGTCGGCCCACGCCGGATACTCCACCACCGGATAGAGCGAAATGCCCTCCAGCGCCACGCCCTGCGCTAAGGCCAGCCGCGCTTCCTCACTGACATGCCGCAGCCAGGACGCGCGCGCGTCGCCTTCCGCGCCGGTTTCCGCCAGCAGCAGCGGGCGCTGATAACGCTGCCAGCACTGCATCAGCAGCCGGTGCAGCGGCTGACGCTGCGGGTGGTCGGGCGGAATGGTGTCGCCGGAGAAGAACCAGTGGTTGTCGGGATAATAGTTCAGCCCCAGGATGTCGAGAAAATCGGGCTGACCACCCAGCTCCGGCGCATCGCGTCCCGCCAGCCAGTCCCAGGCTTCAAACTGCGCCTGATGCTGGCTGTCGGCATAAGGTTTGCTGTCGGGGTTATGCGGATCGGCGGCGATCTGCACCAGCGGGTCGGTCAGCACGAAGCGGGCGTCCGGATAGACGTCGCGAATGGCGTGCATGGCCGTCAGCGAGGCGCGCACCAGCTGACGTTTCAGTTCGCGGCCGCGCGCGCTGGCGTAGGGATCGAGCCACGAGACATCGGCGCCGGCCCAGGACCAGAAGGATATCTGATTGATAGGCGTAAAGAACGGCTGCTCCACGCCCTCATCCCGCATCAGCTGCGCCATGGCGCGCGCGAAGCGGCCAAAGTGCTCCACAAACGCCGGCTTCCAGATATCAAGATGATCGGGGTAGCCAAAGTGCGCCAGCTCCCAGATGATTTGTAAATCATGACGCGCCGCCGCGTGAATCATCGGCAGAAAGGTGCGCCAGTCGTATTCACCTGGCGTGGCCTCAATCAGATGCCAGCGGGCGCCGTCGCGCGCGGTGCGCAATCCCTCCTGCGCCAGCGCGGCGTAATCTTTCTCCAGCAGCATGTCGTGGCCGCTACTGATGACCATATCCAGTCGTCGCCCGCCGCTGCGGCAGGCGGTAGAGCAGGGGAAGCTGCCCTGAAAAAAGCTGCGAAATAGCCGGGGCTGATGGCGCGGGGATAGCTGAGTCATGATCTTCTCCTCACGAAGAACGCCGGATGCAGAACGCCTGGCTAAGTCTAGACTAAATTAACGCCGCACCCGACGCGGAAGTAGACGGCTCTGATTGCCTTTACGTGCGGTGATACCAACAATAACAGCTTCAGGGTAAGCAGGGATTGAGTATGAGCGAAGCGGCACTGCGTTCCTCACGCGAACGGCCGGGCGACGGGCTGAGAGAACATGCGCAACAGCAATGTGCCCGTCATCCGGGACTGAGCGGCATTCATCCGCTGAACGATGGGCTGGATGCGTTTGCGGCACGCTATCTGCTGATGGGCATGGCGCAGCACACCATCGACGTCCAGTATTACATCTGGCACAACGACATGTCCGGACGCCTGCTGTTCAGCGCGCTGCTGGATGCGGCGGAGCGCGGCGTGCAGGTGCGCCTGCTGCTGGATGACAACAATACGCCCGGGCTGGATGAAACGCTGGCCGAACTCGATCGGCATCCGAATATCGCCGTGCGGCTGTTTAATCCCTTCTCGTTTCGAACCCTGCGCGCGCTGGGCTATCTGACCGACTTCGCCCGCCTGAATCGCCGGATGCACAACAAAAGCCTGACCGTGGACGGCGCGGTAACGCTGGTGGGCGGCCGTAACATCGGCGACGAATATTTTGGCACCGGCAATGAGCCGCTGTTTACCGATCTCGACGTGCTGGCGCTGGGGCCGGCGGTAGATGAAGTGGCGGAAGATTTCGCCCGCTACTGGCACAGCAAAGCGGTATCGCCATTGCGCAGCGTCGTGGACACCGGCGCACCGCCGCATGAAGCGGTGCGTTTACCGCCGGAGTGGCAGCAGAGCGAGGCGGTGCAGCGCTATCTGGCGCGGCTGGAGAAATCCTCGTTTGTCAGCCAGCTGGAGCAGGGCTCGCTGAGCATGACCTGGGCACACACACGGCTGCTGAGTGACGATCCGCGCAAAGGGCTGGGCAAAGCGAAGCGCTCCTCTTTGCTGCCGCAGCGCATGCTGGAGGTGATCGGCACGCCGCAGCAGCAGTTCGATATTATTTCGGCCTATTTTGTCCCGACCCGGGCCGGGGTGGCACAGCTGCTGGCGCTGAAGCGGCGGGGCGTTAAGATCGCCATCTTAACCAACTCGCTGGCCGCCAATGATGTCACCGTGGTTCACGCCGGCTATGCGCGCTGGCGCAAGAAGCTGCTGCGTCACGGCATTGCGCTCTATGAACTGAAGCCGCAGGCCAATGCCGCGGATGCCCCGCACGATCGCGGTCTGACCGGGAATTCCGGCTCCAGCCTGCACGCCAAGACTTTCACCGTCGATAACCGCAAAGTGTTTATTGGCTCGTTTAATTTCGATCCGCGTTCGGCTGTGCTGAATACGGAGATGGGGCTGGTGATTGAGAGCGAAGCGCTGGCGCAGCAGACCCATCAGCGCTTCAGCAGCGGCATGCGCGACCGCGCCTGGGCACTGCGGCTGGATAAGTGGGGCCGCGTTAACTGGGTGGAGTACAGCGGCGAAGCGCGGGAAGTGGTACATAAGCACGAGCCGCAGTGCACGCTATTGCAGCGTTTGCTGGTGCGGCTGGTATGGCGTCTGCCGGTGGAGTGGCTGCTATAGCCGGGCTGCACCGCGCGCAGCCCGGCGGGTAAGCACGCCGTTACGTCTGCGCGGAGGTCTCTGGTTTACGCTGCGGCTTGCCGGAGAACAAAAAGCGCAGCAGCGGGATACGCAGATGAATTTCGTACAGGGCAAAGGCAACGCCAAACACCATCAGCAGGCCGACAAAGAAGCCCAGCGTATTACTGCTGATGTGTGGCGTAACATAGATGCCATACAGGATGGTCAGCGGATGGTGCACCAGATAAATAAACAGCGACGCGTTCACCAGATACATGATGCGCGGCGAGTGGCTGTTCAGCAGCTTGTGGCCGAAGCTGAAGCAGACGTTCAGCATACACAAGCCCATCAGTGTAGAAATGATGGCATCAAGCTCGTACAGCCAGCCTTCACCGCTGCTGTAGCGCTGATTCAGGCTGTACGCGATAAACACCGCAATGGCACCAAAGCACATCACCGGATTAAAACGCACAAACAGCGCTTTCAGCGCCTGATGTTTCCAGCTCAGCGCACCCAGCATAAAGAACGGCAGGAAGAACAGCGACTGCATAACCGCAATGCTGAACAGGCCATCCATTAATAGCGCGGGAGCAAAGTGGAAAATCAGCCGACGGAAGGCGCACCACACCAGCGCATAAGCCAGCAGGGCCAGCGTCAGCTTGCCCCAGCCAACCTGCTGATAATCGATGCGGCGCTGCTGATCGCGCAGCCAGCGGAAGCTCAGCATGCCAAACGCGGTGAGAATCACCAGTACCAGTAAAAACCACAGGTGCGAAATCAGATCCCACATCAGTGCGTTGTACTTGTCATACAGCGAGAAGTTTGCCCAGTCGCCGACTTTGCTGGTGAGATTTTTCAGCATAAAAAACTGTGGCAGGGTAATGAGCGGCACCGCGGTTAACAGCGGAATGCCGACGCGCTCCAGCCGCACCTTCAGCCAGCGGTTGGGCTGATAGCGCAGATAGAGCATATACGAGAAATAACCTGAAATAACAAAGAA
The DNA here is from genome assembly GCF_043529865.1 of Pantoea sp. SGAir0418. NCBI lineage: Bacteria > Pseudomonadati > Pseudomonadota > Gammaproteobacteria > Enterobacterales > Erwiniaceae > Pantoea > Pantoea sp. SGAir0418. The sequence continues at coordinate 2,473,568 of NZ_CP027911.1, read as the reverse complement.
CACCTGCATGCGGAAGGCGTGAATAAAATCATTCAGCACCGTCAGCCACAGTGAGGCGTCCTGGCTGTTAACCGACCAGCGTTGGGTCGAGTAAATCAGTGAGACGTGAAAAGGCACGCCCAGCAGCATTAAATACGCTCGAATCGAGTCGAGGAAATATTCACGTTCGGGTTTGGCTGAACTCATAAGCTTCCGGTTTGTCAGTTTACTTGCCGGTTTCACCCTGAAACCGGATTATGCCGGACGAAATTCTACCGGCTGTAAACAGCGTATACTATCAGGTGAATCTGTTTCTTAATCTTCCGGGTTTAATTATCCGAAAAGTACACTTTCGGCTTACGAATCAGGGGAACAATCTTTTACATAAGCTGTCGGAAAACCGAATAATCCTTTAAGATAAATGGGTTTGATCTAAGCACACGAAAGGGGGGGATGTGCTGACTAAAGTGAAGAATAATGGCGGGCTGGTGAAGATGCGCTGGGTAGGCGCAGCAGTTCTGCTGGCGTTGTACGCCAACAATAGCTGGGCGTTCAACATTGATGATGTGGCAAAGCAAGCTAAGGCGCTGGCAGGGAAAGGTTTTGAAGCGCCAAAAAGCAATTTACCCTCTCAGTTTCGTGAAATGAAGTTTGCTGACTATCAGCAGATCCAGTTTAACCACGACAAAGCATACTGGGGCAAACTGCGCACGCCGTTTAAGCTCGAGTTCTATCATCAGGGCATGTATTTCGACACGCCGGTGAAAATCAATGAAGTCACCGCGTCTTCGGTACGTGAAATCAAATATAACCCTGACTACTTCAATTTCGGCAACGTGAAACACGATGCCGATGCGGTGAAAAACCTCGGTTTTGCCGGTTTCAAAGTGCTGTATCCTTTAAATAAAAAGGGTAAAGACGATGAGATCACCAGCTTCCTGGGTGCCAGCTATTTCCGCGTGATTGGCGAAGGCCAGGTGTATGGCCTGTCGGCGCGTGGTCTGGCGATTGATACCGCGCTGCCTTCCGGTGAGGAGTTCCCGCGCTTTAAAGAGTTCTGGATCGAGCGGCCGAAGCCGCAGGATAAACAGCTGGTGATTTATGCGCTGCTGGATTCTCCGCGCGCCGCCGGTGCTTATCGCTTTGTGATCCAGCCGGGCAAAGAGTCCACCGTGGACGTGCAGTCTAAAGTGTATCTGCGTGACAACGTCGGCAAACTCGGCGTAGCTCCACTCACCAGTATGTTCCTGTTTGGCGCTAACCAGCCGTCGCCGGTCAGCAACTTCCGTCAGGAGCTGCATGATTCGAACGGCCTGTCGATTCACGCCGGAAATGGCGAGTGGATCTGGCGTCCGCTCAATAACCCGAAACACCTGGCGGTCAGCACCTTTACCATCGAAAACCCGAAAGGCTTCGGTCTGCTGCAGCGTGGCCGTGACTTCAGCCATTACCAGGACCTGGACGACCGCTATGATCTGCGTCCAAGCGGCTGGGTTGAGCCGCAGGGCGACTGGGGCAAAGGCCGCGTAGAGCTGGTGGAGATCCCGACGGCAGATGAAACCAACGATAACATCGTGGCCTTCTGGACGCCGGAGAGCCTGCCAGAGCCAGGCAAAGAGATGAACTTCAAATACCGTCTGCACTTTACGCGTGATGAAAACCAGCTGCACCAGGACGATGTGGCCTGGGTGAAAGACACGCTGCGTTCTGCGGGCGATGTGAAGCAGTCTAACCTGGTGCGTCAGCCGGATGGTTCCATCGCCTTTACCGTGGACTTTGTCGGTAAAGCGATGAGCAAGCTGCCGGAAAACACCCAGGTGGCGCCGCAGGTCAGCGTCGGTAACAACGCCGACGTGGTCGAGCAGAGCGTACGCTACAACCCGGTCACCAAAGGCTGGCGTCTGGTGCTGCGTCTGCGCGTCAAAGACAACAAGCAGCCGACCGAAATGCGTGCGGCGCTGGTAAGCGGCGACAAGACATTGACGGAAACCTGGAGCTATCAGTTACCTGCCAATGAATAAATCGACTTATTTACCTCAATCTTATGTGGAGGCGCTGCCGCTTGATGCGGCAGCACGCGCCACGCTCAGCGCCTCGCTGCAGAATGCGCAGGCGTTTCATGCCATTCACAGCGCGCTGGGGCAGGATATCGCCGCCAGCGAACGGCCGGACGATGCGCCGCTGAAATCGGTCTCGTCGCGCGTATCCATGGCGTGGCCGGATTCGCTCGCCGATGGCCAGCAGCTCAGTAAAGATTACCTCGACCGCACCACGCTGAAGGCGATGCCGCCGGTGAAGCGTTCGCTGATGTTCCCGGAAGCCTGGCGTACTAACCCGATCGCGCGCGCCTGGGATTCACTGCGCGGGCAAAAAGGCAACCCACGCTATGCCACGGTGGAAGAGCAGAAAGCGGAAGACAAATGGCGCCACGTAGGTTCCATGCGTCGCTACGTGCTGCTGATTCTGACCATTCTGCAGACCGTGGTCGCCACCTGGTACATGAAAACCATTCTGCCGTATCAGGGCTGGACGCTGCTCGATCCGGTCGAGCTGTTTAACCAGAACTGGCTGCAGTCGGTGGAGCTGATCCTGCCGTATATTCTGCAGACCGGCATCCTGTTCCTGTTTGCCATCCTGTTCTGCTGGGTATCGGCCGGTTTCTGGACCGCGCTGATGGGCTTCCTGCAGCTGTTGATCGGCCGCGATAAGTACAGCATCTCGTACTCGACCACCGGTGATGAGCCGCTCAATCCGGAACATCGCACCGCGCTGATCATGCCAATCTGTAACGAAGACGTGGAACGCGTGTTCGCCGGTCTGCGCGCCACCTGGGAGTCGGTGAAACGCACCGGTAACGCGGAGCATTTCGACGTTTACATCCTGAGCGACAGCTACGATGCCGACATCGCCATCGCCGAGCAAAAAGCGTGGATGGAGCTGGTGCGGGATGTCGGTGGGGCAGGCAAGATCTTCTATCGCCGTCGCCGCCGCCGCGTGAAGCGTAAAAGCGGCAACATCGATGACTTCTGCCGTCGCTGGGGCAGCAACTACAGCTACATGGTGGTGCTGGACGCCGACAGCGTGATGAGCGGTGAGTGTCTTACCGGTCTGGTGCGCATGATGGAAGCGAACCCGAACGCCGGTATTATCCAGTCCTCGCCAAAAGCGTCAGGCATGGATACGCTGTATGCGCGCTGTCAGCAGTTCGCCACCCGCGTTTACGGGCCGCTGTTTACCGCCGGTCTGCACTTCTGGCAGCTGGGCGAATCGCACTATTGGGGGCACAACGCCATCATTCGCGTGCAGCCGTTTATTGAACACTGTGCGCTGGCGCCGCTGCCGGGTGAAGGCTCCTTCGCCGGTTCGATTCTGTCACATGACTTCGTGGAAGCGGCGCTGATGCGTCGTGCCGGCTGGGGCGTGTGGATCGCCTACGATCTGCCGGGTTCTTATGAAGAGCTGCCGCCGAACCTGCTTGATGAGCTGAAGCGTGACCGTCGCTGGTGCCACGGCAACCTGATGAACTTCCGCCTGTTCCTGGTAAAAGGCATGCACCCGGTGCACCGCGCGGTGTTCCTGACCGGCGTGATGTCCTACCTGTCGGCGCCGCTGTGGTTTATGTTCCTTGCGTTGTCGACCGCCCTGCAGGTGGTGCATACGCTGATGGAACCGACCTACTTCCTGCAGCCGCGTCAGCTGTTCCCGGTGTGGCCGCAGTGGCGTCCGGATTTGGCCATCGCGCTGTTCTCCACCACGCTGGTGCTGCTGTTCCTGCCAAAACTGCTCAGCGTGGTGCTGATCTGGTTTAAAGGGGCGAAACCGTACGGTGGCGCATTCCGCCTTTTCCTCTCGCTGCTGCTGGAGATGCTGTTCTCGGTGCTGCTGGCACCGGTGCGCATGCTGTTCCACACCGTGTTTGTGGTCAGCGCGTTCCTCGGCTGGGAAGTGGTGTGGAACTCGCCGCAGCGTGACGATGACGCCACGCCGTGGAGCGAAGCGTTCCGTCGCCATGGTTCACAGATGCTGCTGGGCATTGTCTGGGCCGTCGGGATGGGCGTGCTCGATCTCAACTTCCTGTGGTGGCTGGCGCCAATCGTCTTCTCGCTGATTCTGTCGCCGTTTGTCTCGGTGATGTCGAGTCGCGCCACGGTCGGGCTGAAGAGTAAGCGTGCCAGGCTGTTCCTGATCCCGGAAGAGTATGAGCCACCGAAAGAGCTGGTCGACACCGATCACTATCTGCAGCTGAACCGTGAACGTGCGCTGAAGCATGGCTTCATGCATGCGCTGTTCAATCCGGCGTTCAACGCGCTGGCGACGGCGATGGCGACATCGCGCCATAAGCAGAGCGCACTGCTGGATCACGCACGCGATCGCCGCGTCGATCAGGCATTGAGCGATGCGCCGGAAAAACTGAATCGCGAACAGCGTCTGCAGCTGATCAGCGATCCGGTGGTGCTGGCGCGCGTGCACACGCGCTTGTGGGAAAGTGCGGATAAATATCATCAGTGGGTTGAGAGTTATCAGAAACTCACGCTTAACCCGCAGGCGCTGCCTCAGCGCGCCTGACAGGCTAACGGTGATGAAAAAGCGGCAGCGATGCCGCTTTTTTTATGCCTGCGCTTCAGCGAAGTGCTTAACGCGCCTCACACAATCTTTACGCATAAAGGCATAGCGGTTTAGCTGCACCCGCAGCTAAAATGGCGCGATGACATGTGCCAGCGTTCCTGAGCACATTTAAACAGTCACTGACGCACATCAGAATCAGGGGTGTCAGTTCAGGGTGAGTAAATGCAGTGAAATATTGCCTGAAGTTAATTGCGCTGTGCGCCGCCATTTTACTGCTCACGGGCTGTGGCAGCATTATCAGCCGGACCGTACCCGGACAGGGGCACGGTAACCAGTATTATCCGGGCGTGCAGTGGGATGTGCGTGACGGGCCGTGGCGCGTGCTGACCATTCTCGATCTGCCGCTGTCGCTGGTGATGGACACGCTGCTACTGCCGGTTGACGCACAGCACGGCCCGTACGAGTAACTTACGCCCAGTTGTCTGACGGACTGTCGTCGTCTTCCCACTCTTCGGCCGCTGCCTCGCCTTCTTCCAGGTCGCGCGGCGGCTCCAGCTGAAATTCGCCTTCGTCCCATTCGTGCAGGGTATTTTCCGACTGCCACTCCTGGCGCAGCTCAATTTCATCGAAATTACCGTCGAACACCGCCTGCGCCGCTTCACCGCTGCAAATTGGCAGGCATTCGCCCTGGCCGTCTTCATCAGCGAAAAACTCCGCCTGCCACATAATGTCGCCATCCTGCATTACGTACTTCTGCAGCGCAAACTGGCTGACACTGGCGTCATCCTGCTCCAGCTCAGGCTGGCTGGCGAGAAACTCTTCGCGTGCGGCTTCAATGGCTTCTTCTAACGTACTATACAGGCTCATCTGCAACTCCTTGTCAGTGCAAAAGGGGATTTCACAGAAGAATAGACGAAAATTGGCGGCTGTCAGGGCGGGAGAGAACAATGACGGGGTGGATGGGTAAAAAGTCATCCACCCGCGCCGGTTACATCATTTTTTGCGGAAAGTGCAGAACCGGTCGTACCGACTCGCGTAACACGGGTGCAGAATAACGGATGCAGCATTTAATACAGGGTTTCACCTTTTTAAAATTAATTCGTGCGGTGGCCAAAGCCTGATTTAAATTATAGAGCGTACCGATGAACACCATATCCTCCTTAACCGGCAGACGTTTACACTCTTTCCGATGCAGCAGATGGTAACCCTCCTGATCGGTACTGATCGTCACGTAGTAGTAGATACCTTTATTCATATTATGTGTCCTGAATATATTTGCTGTGTGTAATCTTTTTATATTTTTAAACGCGCAGTTAACGAGCTAACTGTCAGGGTCGAAACTAACTGGATTCGATCGGGCTAACCAATTCCATAAAGATATATTAAAGATGAATTTTTAATCAAAAAAGAATATGGCGGTTAACTTTCAGACAAATACTTGTTTAATCAGTAAAATTTATTAGATAAGTAAACAAGACGGCAAGCCTGAGTAAAATTAAATAGGAAAAGGCCTGGAAGTCATCAAAATCAGATCCGCACCCGTCATATTTACGCATATTGCCGTACAAACTCAGGCACTCAAAAGCAGCGGAGGGCGAGGGAGAACGCGTAGGCGTAGCAACAAAAAACCGTGATTAATGCGCAAGATAGTAGCAGGCGGCGTAAAGGGGGTCGTTGACTTAAGTGTCAGCGTGTGGAAGGCATAGCAGCTCAGGCTGGGCCTTTTTTAGCGCGCCACTGCGCAGACAATCACGTGAATTAAGGCAAATGCGCGGTTAATAACGCGGGGCATTGATAATACCCCGCAACCGATTAATAGCGTGAAGGCTGCCCTTCGGGCCGGGTTTTAAAGCGGCGATGCAGCCACATATACTGCTCAGGCGCCAGCAGCACCGTCTCTTCTACCACTTTATTCATCACGATAGCGGTATCCAGTTCACTCTCCAGTGAGAATTTGTGGCGGATATCCGGCATCATTTTCAGTTCGTAGCCGCGGCCGTGCGGCAGGCGGCGTGCCAGGAACGGCACCACGCTCGGATTAGCCAGACGAATCAGCATATGCGTGCCGGTGGTGGTCGCGGCTTCCTGAACGGCAAAGAACGGGGCGAATACACTGCTGCGCGGGCCGTAGTCGTGATCGGGCGCATACCAGATGATGTCGTTGTTCTTCATGGCGCGGATCATGCCTTTCAGATCTTTGCGATCCAGCATGCTTTTATTGGAACGCATGCGTCCCCAGGTTTGCAGCCAGTCCAGTAACTTGTTGTCGTTAGGGCGATACACGCCAATGCCCGGGTTGTACATGCCAAACACGCGCGCACCCAGTTCCAGCGTCAGGAAGTGCATGCCAATCAGCAGGATGCCGCGCTTTTGGGCCAGCGCCTCGGTAACGTGCTCCAGGCCGCTGGTGCTGACCCATTTACGAATACGCCAGTCCGGCCAGAACCACGCCATGCCGGTCTCAATCAGCCCCATTCCCACCGATTCGAAATTGTGCTTCACCATGGCTTCACGTTCGCTGGTCGGCATATCCGGGAAGCACAGCGCCAGATTGCGTTGCGCGACCTGAACACGACGCTTCATAAAACGCATGGCAAGGCGTCCCAGCCCGCAGCCAGTCACGTACAGCAGCGGGTAGGGCAACAGCACCAGCACATAGAGGAAACCGATGCCCAGCCAGGTCAGCCAGTAGCGTGGATGAAGGAGTTCGCGGGTAAATTGCGGAAGTTGCGTCATGGAAATATCAATGTCCTGCGTCGTGTACCAGAGAGTCCGGTTTCTGTAATTGGCCGGGATTATGCCATTTTTTCTCTCTGACTGAAATCAACCATCCGTGCGTCAGCGCACGACGAACAGCATTTCTGCGCAGATATTGGCGAGCACAACGCAGAACCCCGTCGATTGTGGCTGATGGCAGGAGAATTGCACCAGAGGCTTTGCATCACGCTCAATTCAGGTATCATATGCGCGCTAAATTTCTCTGATTGCTAACAGGTGTTCACCATGCCAGTGTTACACAACCTCGTTTCCAATAAAGAGCTGAAAGAACGTATGCTGGCCGAAACCGAGCCGCGTACCACAGTCTCTTTTTATAAATACTTCCAGATTGCCGATCCACAGGCGTTCCGCGACCGTCTCTATGTTGCCTTGACCCAGCTGAAGGTGTTCGGCCGCGTCTACGTGGCGCAGGAAGGGATTAATGCGCAAATCAGCGTGCCGGCCAGTCGCTATGAGGCGATGAAGGCGATGCTCTATGCCTTTGACCCGGCGCTCGACAATCTGCGCATGAACATCGCGCTGGATGACGACGGCAAATCGTTCTGGGTGCTGCGCCTGAAAGTGCGCGATCGCATCGTGGCTGACGGTATTGAAGACGGTAGCTTCGACGCCAGTAACGTCGGTAACTATCTCAAAGCGGCCGAAGTCAACGCCATGCTCGACGATCCGGATGCGGTGTTTGTGGATATGCGTAACCACTACGAATACGAAGTGGGCCACTTCGACAACGCGCTGGAAGTGCCAGCCGATACGTTCCGCGATCAGCTGCCGATGGCGGTGGATATGCTGCAGGCGCAGAAAGACAAAAAAATCGTCATGTACTGTACCGGCGGCATCCGCTGTGAAAAAGCCAGTGCGTGGATGAAGCACAACGGTTTTGATGATGTTTACCACATTGAAGGGGGCATCATCGAATATACCCGTCGCGCGCGCGAGCAGGGTTTACCGGTGCGCTTCAAAGGCAAAAACTTCGTGTTTGACGAGCGCATGGGCGAGCGTATCTCTGACGATATTCTCTCCAGCTGCCACCAGTGTGGTGCGCCGTGCGACAGCCACACCAACTGCGTTAATGACGGCTGCCATCTGCTGTTTATTCAGTGCCCGAGCTGTGCGGAAAAGTATCAGAACTGCTGCAGCCCGCTGTGCATGGAAGAGTCGAAACTGGCGCCGGAAGAGCAGCGCGCGCGCCGCGCTGGCCGTGAAAATGGCAACAAAGTGTTCAATAAATCGCGCGGTTTACTCAACATGACCATGGCGATCCCCGCGCCGGACAAAAAGTAACGGCTTAACAGCCTGGCGCATTGCCCGCCAGGCTGTACTGCTGATTACTGACGCACACCTTCGACTGAAATGATCAGCTCGGCTTTTTGCGAGGCCGGACCGAGATCTTTGCTGATGTTAAACTCTTTCAGCACGATTTCGCCGCTGGCGGCAAAGCCGGCGCGATAACCGCCCCACGGATCCTTGCCTTCCCCAATCAGCTGCGCATCCAGCGTGATCGGCTTCGTTACGCCGTTGAGCGTCAGGTTGCCGGTGATCTTATAATCCTTGCCCTGTTTTTTAACCTCAGTCGAGCTGAAGCTGGCCTGCGGAAATTTGCCGGTATTGAGGAAATCCGCGCTGCGCAAATGCTTGTCGCGCTCGGCATGGTTGGTATCGAGGCTGTTGGTATTGATGGTCACGTTGACCTTGTCCGCGGCCGGATTGGCTTCATCAAAGGTAAAGCTGCCATCAAAATCTTTAAAGCTGCCGTACAGCCAGCTGTAGCCAAGATGCTGAATGCGGAACTGAACAAACGCGTGCTGACCCTCTTTATCAAACTTATACTCAGCCGCGCTGGCACTCAGGCTGGTCGAAAAGAGGGCAGCGGCGCTGAGCGCCAGCAGGGTTTTCCTGATCATATTACTTTTCCTTTTCAGAGGTTAAGGGGATGCGGTAACCGAGCATCCGTTTCAGCGTCATGTCGCGATCGACAAAATGGTGTTTCAGCGCGGCCAGGGTGTGCAGGGCAGACAACAGCACCAGAGCCCACGCCAGCCATAAATGGACCTCACCAGCGACATCGGCCTGCTCACCCGCGCCGCTAAACAGTGCCGGTACCTCAAACCAGCCAAACACTGAGACCGGCTTGCCGTCTGCGGTAGAGATCAGATAGCCGCTGATCAGCAACACCAGCAGCAGGCCATACAGCAGCCAGTGCGCAGCATGGGCGGCACGGCGTACGTGCGGCGAGTAACTGTTGAGCGGTGCCGGCGGCGGCGATATCACGCGCCAGCACAGGCGCAGCAGCAGAGCAGCAAACAGTAAGATGCCGATGCCTTTGTGAATCTCAGGGGCGCTGTGATACCAGCCGTCGTAATAGCCAAGTCCGACCATCCATAAACCCAGCGCGAACATACCGTAAATCGTCAGCGCCATCAGCCAGTGCAACGCAATGGTTAACGCACCGTAATGCCGTGGAGAATTACGCCACATAGTTAAGCCGTTATCAGGAAATAAGTGGTAATGAGAATCTACAACCTGAAATAGAAAATCAATCATCCTTACTTTTCTATAACTTTGAATTTAGGGGTTCGATATATATGGCGAAAGGCTGGCGGTGTAATTCAATAATTCTGAATAAATAAGCAAATAGCCGTTTTAGCCCTGGCGGCTATGGCTATTGCTAAACCAAATGCGCCATAAACGCGGGCGGAAAGTAAATCTGTGTCAGGAAAGGTCAATGGCTGCCAGTGCGCTCTGCACCGGCAGCAACACGATCAGGCAAAACGCGTAAGTGAGAAGGGCGTGAGGTCAAAGGAGAACGGTTTATTCTGCGCAAATTCGCTGGCCAGTTCACCCAGCACGCTGGCGAATTTAAACCCGTGGCCGCTCAGGCCGGTGATGATCAGTCGGTCAGGCTCGCCGGGCAGGGTATCGATAATAAAATCTTCATCCGGCGTGTTGTCATAGCTGCAGGCTTCACCATGCAGGCACACGCCTACGCCTGGCAGAAACTGGCGCAGGAAGCTAAAGGCTTCGTTACCGTCAGCGGCGATGCTGCCGAACGGTTTGCGGTCTGCTGGCGTCTTCATCGGCTGACCGCCATCGTGGCGTCCCACTTTCAGGGCATTATTGTCTGCCGGGAAGCCGTAGAAATGGCTGCCATCCGGCATCTCTACCGTAAAGCCGGGGAACTGGTTATTTTCGCTGTAGCGCCCATCGGCCTGATACCAGGCAAACACCTTGCGCACCGGCGTAACGGGCAGATTGTCCACCAGCTGACTGACCCAGGTGCCGGCGCTGATCATTAGCTTGCGCGCGCGGAATACGCCATCGCTGGTGGTGACCTGCTGCAGATCGCCCTCGCGGCCAATCGCGCTGACCGGGCAGTTAAACAGCTGCGCGCAGCCGGCCTGTTCCGCCAGCTGCACCCAGCTGCGCACCGCCTGTTCACATTTCAGGAAACCTGAGTTGGGCTCAAATACGCCTACGTAGCCGTCCGGAACGCTAAGCTGCGGCCAGCGTTTACGCACCTCATCGGCCTGTAACACCTGCACCGCTAACTGCCAGCGGTTAGCACTGTCGATTACGTTGTGAATGAAATCCGAGCTGGCCGGCGCCAGATTTAGAATGCCGCTACGGTGCATGATGCGTTCGCCGCTCTGGCGTTCCAGCTCATCCCATAACGTCTGGGCGCGCAGCACCAGCGGCACGTAGCGTTCACCTTCGCCGTAAGCGTGACGAATCAGGCGGGTTTCGCCGTGATGCGTCCCCTGGCTGTGGGGTGGGTGCGCGCTGTCGATCATCAGCACCGACAGGCCCGCCTGGGTTGCGTAGAAACCCGCGGCAGCTCCGACGGAACCACTTCCCACCACAATCAGATCATAAACCATGACGACATCACTCCTGCAAAACGGCGATTTTTTTCAATAGCATATCAAAAGAGTGCGCCCATGAAAAAGGCACCCTGTAGGGTGCCTTTTCACGCGATGGTGATGATTAGTGCTTGCGATTATCGCGTAGGTATTGCTCAGTGGACTCGATCTTTGCAATGCCAGCTTCGAGGATAGAGATAAACTGTCTGGCTACGTCAGTTGTCAGCCAGTATGTTGGGCCCACGTCAGCTTCTTCTTCTTTCTGGTCCTGCGATGATAGCGAGTGCAGGCGGATCATCATGGCGTCATAGCTGTCAACGGTGCTGATATCCCATCCCACCAGCGGATGGGTCTGGATGACGTCTTTACTTCTGTCCATTATAACCTCCTTATTACTCGTTAAACGAAGTGCTTTCGAGGTTCAATGCGTCTGTATCTTGCACTAGCGAGATAATTATAACATGGAATTAACAGTACAGTAGTTAAAAAGTGTGGTGACTAAAAACACAGCAAAATAAAAGCAGCCAAAAGCCGGTTTTCAACGAATAAATAAACGCCTTACGCAGCTGGGTATTTATTGTCGCAGCGCAACGTGTCGTCATACCGATTATCGGCATCTCAGCATTAAAACTTTAACGGGCTAAACGCCAGGGTAAAAATCTGAAATTATCCCTGCGACTCGGCAGGCAACTGCCCTTTGCGTCGATGGATCTCGTCCGCCAGCCGGGCAAAATGCTGCTGTAACTGAGCGTCATGATTCTGGTTTTGCGCTTCGAGCGTCAGATTGTGAGCCAGCAGCTGGCTGGCGCGATCGTCCAGACAGAAGGTCAGCGTAGCAAAGGCATTTTCCAGCACGGTCAAACGGCGTTGCTGTTCAGCAATGAAGGCCAGTAATTCCCCAAACGTCATCGCCTCTTCTGGTTTTTCAGTAGTCATGTGCAACACACCTCCTGTAAGCACGACGAGGCAAGAATAGGACATCGTTTAATCAGAGTCTAGCTGGCGCGGGTTTTTCTGGCGAGCGGGAAATAAAAACAAAAAAGCCGGGCGGCGGGCCCGGCAAAAACGGCACAGTGGCGGTTAATCGGTAATAAACCAGTCGTCAGCGCTTTCCCAGGTTTCCTGCAAAATATCGCTGATGCGGTCGCGTGATTCTTTACAGCCGCCAAACACGCTGAGCTGGTTACCACCGGCATAGCGCACTTTGACGTGATGATTGTCGTCGGGAAAATCGCGGGAGATACGGCGAGTGAGTTCAGCGCTCAGTGCATCCAGTGCACCGGCGGGAAGGGGCTGAGTCTTTGCTACGGTAATTTCAACACGCATAAACGCCTCCGGGATAATATACTGTTTATTTGTACAGTATAAAATTCCCGAAGGCAAGCGGCAGATGATTATTCTTTGATGCGCCAGTTAAGGGTTTCACCGGCGAGGAACGGAACCAGCGTATCGTCAGCGACCGTGATGCTCTCCTGCACCGTCCACGGCTCACGCACCAGCGTCAGGGTACCGTCGTTGAGCGGCAGGCCGTAGAACCTGGGGCCGTTCTCAGAGCAGAAGGCTTCAAAATGCTCCAGTGCGCCAAGCTCTTCAAACACGGTCAGATAAGCGGGCAGCGACGTCGGCGCATTAAATACGCCGGCACAGCCGCAGCTGGCTTCTTTCAGATGGCGCAGGTGCGGTGCCGTGTCGGTGCCCAGGAAGACACGACGGTTGCCGCTTGCCACCAGGTTACGCAGCGCTTCCTGATGAATGTTGCGCTTCAGAATGGGCAGACAGTAGAGATGCGGGCGCACGCCGCCCACCAGCATGTGGTTGCGGTTGAACATCAGATGCTGTGGCGTAATGGTCGCGCCAAGCAGTTCATTGCCGGCGGCCACATACTCCGCAGCTTCCTTCGTGGTGATGTGTTCCATCACCACTTTCAGGCCCGGGAACTGCTGGCGCAGCGGCTGCAGCACGGTTTCGATGAAACGCGCTTCACGATCAAAGATATCAATGTGCGCATCGGTGACTTCGCCGTGCACCAGCATCGGCATACCGATTTCCTGCATGCGCTCCAGCACGCTGGCAATGGAGGCAATGTTGGTGACGCCATGGCTGGAGTTGGTGGTGGCGTGTGCCGGATAGAGTTTTGCCGCCGTAAAAATACCGCTGAGGAAGCCGCGTTCGATTTCGTCCGCATCGAGCGAATCGGTGAGGTAACAGGTCATCAGCGGCGTGAAGTGATGCCCAGCAGGCAGCGCCGCCATGATGCGTGCGCGATACGCTTCGGCAGCCGCAACGCTGGTGACCGGCGGAACCAGATTTGGCATGACAATCGCACGACCATTCACCGCGCTGGTATAGGGCAGCACTGCATTGAGCATCGCGCCATCGCGCAGGTGGATGTGCCAGTCGTCAGGGCGGCGAATCGTGATTTGCTGGGGTTGGGCTGTCATTGAAAAAGGCTCCGGCTGAGGTGAAAACGAAATGGCTCGTTTAGGCCGGGGACTAATCATAAGGGGGCGGGCAACCGTTTGCACGGGATTTTGCAGTGCGGGAGAGAAATAACCGCAGGCGCGGCAAATTGCGTAGCAGCGTGGCAGGCGCGTGCAGAATCATGCCGGCATCCTGCCACGCTATGCATGGCCGCCACTGAGAACGGCCGCTTGCAACGTTAATCGGTAAACGGAATCACCAGTTGGCCAGGCTTCACTTCCAGCCCTTTAGCCAGTTTCTTCGCCAGCGCCTCGCCTTTGCTGCGGTCGGCGCTTAGCACGTAGGCGGGTTTTTCATTGAAATAGCGCTTGAGGGATTCGTCCAGATACGGCGTAAGGGTTTTCATGATCGACGCCATCTTCTCAGGTTGCACCTGTGCGTCGACGATTTCGAGGTCCTGCAGATAAATGGCGCCCTGCTGCGCGTTATACACCGGTTGCGCTTTCATCTTCAGCTGCATTTCGGCCTGCTGCGGACCAAACAGCGAGCTGACGTTGATGTTGGCTTTACCAGACAGCGTCACTTTGCCGGGTTCTTCGCGGCCAATCTGGCTGCTCAGATCGGTCAGTACAATATGGGCATTCACCAGCCCGGACACGCCGATGTCTTTCTCGTAGTTGTTGCGCTTTTGCAGCGCCTGATTCACTTCCTGCTCGCTGATGGTGTATTGCGTCAATTGGTTACAGCCGCTGAGCAGCACGGCAAAAAACAGGGCAAACAGCCCGGGAAACGCCTTCTTCATGATTTCTTCTTCCTGGTTGATACGGCCAAACAGCCTTAAGCCTGCCTGATTCAGGGCCAGGTGTCACCAGGAGAGAGATGAGAAACGCAGCCGCGCGCTTCTCATCACAGCGCCATCAGGCCGCAATCGACGACAGCAGATTCACCTGCGTCTGTTTCGCCATGTTATCGCGGTAGTCGGCGACGCGGCTCGGCCATTCGATACCGGAAACCAGCGTCAGCGAGCGCAGCAGCGGAAACAGATGAATGTCATCCTCAGACAACTCGCCGTTCACCGCATTGGGTTTGACGATCAATTTATCCAGCTGGCGCAGATCATCACTGATATTTTTGATGAAACCCGGGGCATGCTTACGCAGTTCGGCAAAGTCACCGAGGCTGGCCTGTTTCTTTTCGCGGAAGTAATCACGCGCTTCGGGGGTGGCAAATTCAGCAAACGCGGCCTCAGCGATGCGCGGCAGCAGCAGCTTGTTGATGTAGCCATTGACCCGTCGCAGCCAGTCGGCGATGGCGGGATTTTGCTTGCCGGTCAGCAGCGGCTGGCGATCCTGATTATCGACAAAGCGCACGATATCCATGCTCTCTGGCATCGCACTGCCATCGGCTTTTTGCAGAATCGGCGCCATTTTCTGGCCAATCAGCTTTTTCGGCGTTGCTTCATCGTCATTGAGCATCACAATCAGCTCAACCGGCAGGTTTTTCAGGCCAAATATCATGCGTGCTTTGACGCAGAAAGGGCAGTGATCGTAGATGTAAAGTTTCATCCCGTTTCTCCTGTGATTCTCAGGGTGACGGAGGTCACCCTTTTTCCGGACGTGCGGGAAGTATGGAAGAGAACGCCTGAACCGGCAAACTAGCTGCTGAAGATCGCTGGTGCCACCTGGCGCGGCTGGAACTGCCACCATAGCGCCAGCAGCGTGATCATACCGACGGTGCTGAGCAGCATCCACGGCAGCTCCGGCAGGGCCAGCTGCTGGCCCATATCGAACATCCAGCCGCCACCGGAGTAGCCAATCAGCCCGCCAATTGCCAGACCGAGCCGGCTGAACCCCATGTAGCTGCCGCGTGCCCGGGCGCTGGCCAGGGACGCACTCAGGGTTTCACGTGCCGGTTCAGCGATGATCGATCCGAGATAGAAAACGGCGATCAGCAAAAACAGCGACGGCAGCGAATCGGTCATGCCAACCGGCAGCAGGCTGAAGGTCATCAGAAACAGCCCGGCCATCAGGCGTGTCTCAAGGCGGAAGCGCTTTTCACTCCAGCGCGCCAGCGGATAGAGCAGGCTGAGTGACAGTAGCGCTTCAATCGCGTACATCCACTTCACCGCCGCCGGTGCGCCCGCCACCTGATTGACCATGACCGGCAGCATCAGCATCACCTGCACGGCGAGAATGTAATAGCCGGTCAGGGTAAAGACATACAGGCGGAAACGGCGGTCGCGCCACACGCGCTGCATTCCCTCGCGCATGGCGATACGCTCCGTAGAGATGCGCCATGCTGGCAGCCACACGGCGTTAAAGATGGCGGCGACGACAAACACCGCCGCACCGACCCAGCACACCAGACGGAAATCCCACGCCAGCAGCCAGCTGCCAATCAGCGCGCCCAGCACCGCGCCGGCGCTGTCCTGCATCATCAGCAGCGAAAAGAAGCGTCCGCGCTCGCGTGCCCGCACCAGTTTCACCACCAGCGCGCTGCGTGGCGGATCGAACAGCGTGCCGCCCAGTCCGGACAGCAGGCAGGCCAGCCACAGCAGCCACGGCTGATGCGCCAGCGCCATACAGGCGAAACCGGCAGCGCGCATCAGCATGCCGGTGACAATCAGCGGCCGCGCGCCAAAACGGTCAGCAATGGCCCCACCGAAGATGCCAAGCCCCTGCTGCACCAGCTGGCGCAGGCCGAGCGCAATGCCCACCAGCAGCGCGGCCCAGCCAAGCTGTTCCACAAAGTGAATGGAGATCAGGGGAAACACCACAAAGAATCCCATTACCACCAGCATGTTATCGACTAACAGAAACGTTTTTCCAAGGCGTCGTGCCCGCGCAACCCGTGACATGCTGAATCCTGAGCAAGTGAGAAGGAAAAGTGACCAGTTGGTCTATTTTCTGCCTGCTCCGGCGGGAAAAATAGCGTTTTCAGGATGATATTTTTTTATCCAGCCTGAAGAGAAATTAATCCTTAATCGGAATCAATTGCCGTGAGCGATGCGCGGGGTTTTACCGCAGCCGGGGTGACGGTTATAGTGAGAAGTAACGCCGCTGGCGTACATCTTTCTTTCGTTATGGATTTCAGGAGTCATGATGTTTGGCTATCGCTCTGCTGGCCCGCGCGTGCGGCTTACCACCGATCGTCTGGTGGTGCGTTTAGTACATGAACGCGATGCCTGGCGTCTGGCGGATTACTACGCCGAAAACCGCGCCTTTCTTAAACCCTGGGAACCGGTGCGCGATGAGAGCCACTGTTATCCCTCTGGCTGGCAGGCACGCCTGGGTTTAATTGCCGACATGCATAAACAGGGCTCCGCGTTCTATTTTGTGCTGATGGACCCGGAAGAGCATGAAGTGCGCGGCGTCGCCAACTTCAGCAATGTGCTGCGCGGATCGTTTCATGCCTGCTATCTCGGCTACTCGCTGGGAGAGAAGTGGCAGGGGCAGGGCATGATGTTTGAGGCGCTGCAGGCGGCGATTCGCTATATGCAGCGCCAGCAGCGCATTCATCGCATCATGGCCAACTATATGCCGCACAATCAGCGCAGTGGTGATTTGCTGGCGCGCCTCGGTTTTGAAAAAGAGGGCTACGCCAAAGACTATTTACTGATTGATGGCCGCTGGCAGGATCATGTGCTGACGGCGCTTACCTGGCGCGAATGGAACCCGGATCGTCGCGGACAATAATAAAAGGAACACTTAATGAAGATGGTTCTCTCCGCGCAGGCACTGCGCGTGATCGGCTGCCTGCTGGAGAAGCAGGTCACCACGCCGGATCAATATCCGTTATCCCTCAATGGCGTGGTCACCGCCTGTAATCAGAAATCTAACCGTGAGCCGGTAATGAACCTGAGCGAAAGCGAGGTGCAGGCTCAGCTCGATGAGCTGGTGAAAAAGCATCTGGTCACCGCTAACAGCGGTTTCGGTCAGCGTGTCAGCAAATATGAACAGCGTTTCTGCAACTCGGCGTTTGGCAATCTGCAGCTGAATGCCGCCGAAGTGGCGGTGCTGACGCTGCTGTTCCTGCGCGGCGCGCAGACGCCGGGCGAACTGCGTACCCGCAGTGGTCGTCTGCATGAGTTTCAGGACATGGCCGAGGTGGAACGCACGCTGGAGGGGCTGACAACGCGCGACGACGGCCCCATGGTGGTGCGTCTGGCGCGCGAGCCGGGCAAGCGTGAAAGCCGCTATATGCACCTGTTTGGCGGCGAGGTGGTGGATGAGCTACCCGCGAGCCACACAGCGTCGCCTGAACCCGACGATCTGGCCGCGCGCGTTGCTCAGCTGGAAGCGCAGGTGGCGCGCCTTGATGCTCAGCTGCAGCAACTGCTGCAGCGGGAGGCGTGAAATGACGCTGCGTATTGGTGTGGTCGGGCTTGGCGGTATCGCGCAGAAAGCCTGGCTGCCGGTGCTGGCACAGGCCAGCGGCTGGCAGCTGGTGGGCGCGTTCTCGCCCAGCCAGGCGCGGGCGCAGCCGATCTGCGACAGTTACCGTATTCCTTATTTTAGTCAGCTGGATGCGCTGGCGGCGGCCAGCGATGCGGTGTTTGTACACAGCAGCACCGCCAGTCATTTTGAGGTAGTGCAGGCGCTGCTGCTGGCCGGTAAAGATGTTTGTGTCGATAAGCCGCTGGCCGAAACGCTGCAGCAGGCCGAGACGCTGGTGGCGCTGGCGGAAAAGCGCAAACGCAAACTGATGGTGGCCTTCAACCGGCGCTTTGCACCGCGCTACCAGCAGCTGAAAGCGCAGCTGCCGGGCGCATCCTCGCTGCGCATTGAAAAACACCGGGCAGACAGCGTCGGCCCGCACGACCTGCGCTTTACCCTGCTGGATGACTATCTGCACGTGGTCGATACCGCGCTGTGGCTGGCCGGCGGCAAGCTCAGGCTGGAGCTCGGCCATATCGACACCCATGATGACGGCGCAATGCTCTACGGCGAGCACCATTTCTCGGCCGGATCGCTGCAAATTACTACCAGTATGCATCGCCGCGCGGGCACGCAGCGTGAAGTGGTCAGCGCCATCTGCGACGGGCGTTACATCGAGATTAATGAGATGCGCGACTGGCGTGAAGAGACGCTTAGTGGCCTGCGCAGTGATGTCCCGCCGGCCTGGCAAAGTCATCTGACCCAGCGTGGCTTCAGCGGTGCGGCACACCATTTTATCCAGTGCGTGGAAAATCAGACGATGCCTGAAACCAGCGGTGAACAGGCGCTGGCGGCGCAGCGTCTGGTGGAAAAACTGTGGCGCGACGCCGTACAGGAATAACCCCTTGTAACACTCAATGCTGGTCATTTCCCACCGCAGCAGTAGACTATCGCCGGACATCGCAGGATGTCCGCGCTAAGTTGCTCATTTATCCGACACTTTTCAGGATGCGCCACTCATTATGAATTTGCTGAAATCGCTGGCTGCGGTCAGTTCGATGACCCTGTTTTCCCGCGTGCTGGGCTTTGCCCGCGACGCCATCGTGGCGCGCGTTTTCGGGGCTGGCATGGCCACCGATGCCTTTTTTGTGGCGTTCAAACTGCCCAATCTGCTGCGCCGTATTTTCGCCGAAGGCGCCTTTTCACAGGCCTTCGTGCCAATTCTTGCCGAATATAAAAGCAAGCAGGGCGAAGACGCCACGCGGGTGTTTGTTGCTTATGTATCAGGCCTGCTGACGCTGGTGCTGGCAGTGGTGACAGTGCTGGGCATGGTCGCTGCGCCTTGGGTAATCGTGGTAACGGCGCCGGGTTTTGCCGATACCGCCGACAAGTTCGCCTTAACCAGTTCGCTGCTGCGCGTCACCTTTCCTTATATTCTGCTGATCTCGCTGGCGTCGCTGGCCGGGGCGATTCTTAATACCTGGAACCGCTTCTCCGTCCCGGCGTTCGCGCCCACGCTGCTGAATATCAGCATGATCGGCTTTGCGCTGTTTGCCGCGCCGCACTTCCATCCGCCGGTGATGGCGCTGGCGTGGGCAGTGGTCGTGGGCGGGCTGCTGCAGCTGTTTTATCAACTGCCGCACCTGAAAAAGATTGGCATGCTGGTACTGCCGCGCGTCAACCTGCGCGATGCCGGCGTGTGGCGGGTGATGCGCCAGATGGGCCCGGCGATTCTCGGCGTGTCGGTGAGCCAGATCTCGCTGATCATCAATACCATTTTCGCCTCGTTTCTGGTCTCCGGCTCGGTGTCGTGGATGTACTACGCCGATCGTCTGATGGAGTTTCCCTCTGGCGTGCTGGGCGTGGCGCTCGGCACCATCCTGCTGCCGTCGCTGGCGAAGAGTTTTGCCAGCGGCAACCACGATGAATATTCCCGTCTGATGGACTGGGGCCTGCGTCTGTGCTTCCTGCTGGCGCTGCCGAGCGCGGTTGCGCTGGGCATTCTTTCCGGTCCGCTCACCGTGGCGCTGTTCCAGTACGGCAAATTTACCGCTTTTGATGCGGCGATGACCCAGCGCGCGCTGATTGCCTATTCGGTTGGGCTGATGGGGCTGATCGTGGTGAAAGTGCTGGCGCCGGGCTTTTATTCGCGGCAGGACATCAAAACGCCGGTAAAGATTGCTATCGCCACCTTGATCATGACCCAGCTGATGAACCTGGCGTTTATCGGCCCGCTGAAGCACGCCGGTCTGTCGCTGTCGATTGGTCTGGCTGCCTGCCTGAATGCGGCGCTGCTCTACTGGCAGCTGCGCAAACAGCAAATCTTTCAGCCGCAGCCGGGCTGGCACGGTTTCCTGCTGCGTCTGCTGGTCGCCGTCGCGGTGATGGCTGCTGCGCTGCTGGGCATTCTGCAGGTGATGCCGGCGTGGGAAGAGGGGCAGATGTGGTGGCGGCTACTGCGGCTGGCGGCGGTGTGCGCCATTGGCGGCGGCGCTTACTTCGTGATGCTCGGTTTACTGGGCTTCCGCCCGCGCGATTTTGCCCGCCGCACGGCGGTGTGAGCGCACAATAAAAAAGGGTCGCCCGGTGTGGCGACCCTGATTCAGCGGACCCGCAGCACGGCTGCGTTTAGCCTTTGCGGCTCAGCGTGCTCTGGCCTAAACCGCGGCCGTCCGGGCCGTAAAAGGACTGGGTCTGATGCGGTTTCAGCACCGAAAGTGCCTGTTCGGTAAAGGTCATCTGATGCTGCAACAGCATGCCATTGTGCTGATTGGCGTCGCGCAGACGCTGGGTATGTTGCTGAATGCTGTGCCAGCGGCGTGCGATATCACTGTGACCACGATAAGGCGCTTTGGTACCCAGCGACAGCTCGGTTTTGCGGCGCATTTCGTCCAGATAATTCAACGTCGTCAGCAGCGCGCTTTTATCTTCTGTAATGCGCTGCAGCAGGTTGCCATTAATCCGTCCGGCAGAAAGTTGCTGCTGCTCTTCATCCATCACGACGTTAAGCGAACTCAGCACATCCTGCATTTTATCTAAGGTGGTCAGCAGATTATCCATCGGGACTATTTACCCTCTAAAAACGCCCTGGTATCGGCGATCAGCGCATCGGCGATCTTACCGGTATCCATTTTCAGTTCACCATTACGAATGGCGGTCTTCAGCTGCTCTACGCGCGCTGTGTTAATATCTTTGCTGCCCGGCTGCATCAGTTGCGCCTGAGCGGGACTCAGCGTCACTTCCGCACCATTCTGGCTGGTGCTGGCGGCCGGTGCGCTGTTCTGACGCACTTTTGCCTGGTTGTCGCTGCTGTCACGGGTTTGTACAGTGCTCACCGGTTTTAAAGGCTGCGTTCTGTCGATACTCATGGTGTGGCTCCTGTTAGGGTCAGTTGGGGATCAGCCAACTGAGTCAGCATAGGGTAATATCATTGTTGATATCTCTATCGGCAGAACAACAGCGTTCTTTAACGCTTTATAGCGATATCAGAATATTCCCATCCTCGCTGACACGACCGCTTACCACCTGGCCATTGCTCATGCGCACGCGCACCGTCTGCGCCGCGCTGGCGTTGTTTAACGCACGACCTTCACTGCTGGCATTAAAGCCGTTGCCGCTGGCAATCACCATCACATTCTGACCGGCTTTCACCCGCCACGGCTGGCGCAGCATGGTGGCCGTCACCGGCTGGCCTGGCGCAATGTCACGCAGGGCAATGGCGTCCGCCAGATTGCTGCTGCTGAGCAGCGCGCGCGCCGGCAGCGTATCCAGCCTGCCACTCTCCAGACGGAAATCACTGGCGCTGACGTTGCTGCCGCGCGCCAGCTGACGATTGGCCACCAGATACTCGCCGGTGACCTGCACCTGCACCTGCAGATAGCGACGATTCTGGCCGCAGCTGGCGGCAATGCTCAGATTGCCCCACTGGCGACTGTTACCCGGCAGCAGCAGCTGCGGTGTGTCGCAGGCGGGCCACTGCGTCTGCGGCGTGCGGACCACCACGGTCATACCGGCGGCGTGCTGCGGATCGCGCGCCTGAAAGAACTGAGTCAGCTGCGCGCTGAGATCGGCGGCATAGCCGGGCGTCGCGAAGGCCAGCCACAGCAGGGCCAGCAGGGAAGAAGTTGTACGCATCAACGCCTCCTGTCGAAAAGATGGCACTGAGTCTACTCCGCGCACCAAAAATTCAAGGTGAAAAATAGCCACGATTTTTGCTGCTATTCAGACGATAGCCCTTGCTTTTGTCCCATTAAGCTGTCAGCTCGAAATTCTCATTCGCGGAGGAAGCATGCTCGACAAACTCGATGCCGCGCTGCGATTTGGTACAGAAGCATTAAACCTGCGGGCGCAGCGCCAGGAGATTCTGGCGTCTAACATTGCCAACGCCGATACCCCGGGCTACCAGGCGCGGGATATCGACTTTGCCAGCCAGCTGAGCAAGGTGATGCAGAACGGCCGTGCCGAAGGCAGCAGCCTGGCGCTCAATGTCACGTCATCACGTCACATTGAAGCGCAGACCAACTCACAGCCCGCACTGGATCTGCTGTACCGCATTCCCGATCAGCCTGCCGCGGATGGTAACACCGTGGATATGGATCGCGAGCGTACGCAGTTTGCGGATAACAGCCTGAAATACCAAACCGATCTCACCCTCATCAGTAGCCAGATCAAAGGCATGATGAGCGTTCTGCAGGGGCAATAATCATGGCATTGCTGAATATCTTTGATATCGCCGGTTCTGCGATGACCGCACAGTCACAGCGGCTCAACGTCAGCGCCAGTAACCTGGCCAACGCCGACAGCGTCACCGGGCCGGACGGCCAGCCGTACGTGGCGAAGCAGGTGATTTTCCAGACCGATGCCGCTCAGGGCGCGGCCACCGGCGGCGTCAAAGTAGCCGGTGTCGTGAACGACCCGACGCCCGCCAAACTGGTGTATGACCCGGGTAATCCGCTGGCTGACCAGAAAGGCTACGTCAAAATGCCTAACGTCGACGTGGTCGCCGAAACCGTTAACACCATGTCCGCGTCGCGCAGCTATCAGGCCAACGTCGAAGTGCTAAACACGGTGAAGTCAATGATGATGAAAACCCTCACCATGGGTCAGTAACGGAGACGCATTATGAGCCTTGCAGTAGGGATTAAAGACAACCTCGACCCCACGGTCCTCAGCTCCAGCAGCAGCACCGGCAGCGGCAACAGCGCGCAGGATCTGCAAAACCAGTTCCTGAACATGCTGGTGACGCAGCTGAAAAATCAGGACCCGACTAACCCGATGGACAACAGTCAGCTGACAACCCAGCTGACGCAGATCAACACCCTGAGCGGGATTGAAAAACTCAATACCACGCTGGGATCGATCTCCGGTCAGATCAGCACCAGCCAGTCGCTGCAGAGCTCAACGCTGATCGGCCATGGCGTGATGGTGAAGGGCAGCCAGGTGCTGGTCGGCAGCGGCACCAGCACGCCGTTTGGCGTGGAGCTGGGCACCGCGTCGACCGCCACCAGCGTCACCATCAAAGATGGCAACGGCAGCGTAGTGCGCTCCATCGATCTCGGCGGTCTCAGCGCCGGCGTTCACACCTTCTCGTGGGACGGCAAGATGGACGATGGCAGCGCCGCACCGGACGGCAAATATACGGTTTCACTCGCCGCCAGCAATGGCAGCACCCAACTGGTGGCACAGCCGCTGAACTACGCCTATGTCAACGGCGTCAGCACCGTGAATAACACCGCAAAACTGGATCTCGGCACCATGGGCTCCGCGACCCTCGATGAAATTCGTCAGATTCTCTGACTAACCTCTTAGCAGGAGAAATAGCATGTCATTTTCACAAGCGGTGAGCGGCCTGGGCGCTGCCTCCAGCAACCTCGACGTTATTGGTAACAACATCGCCAACTCGGCGACGGCCGGCTTTAAATCCAGCACCATCGCGTTTGCCGATATGTTCGCCGGTTCGAACGTCGGTATGGGTACCAAAGTCGCAGCGGTGATTCAGAACTTTAACGACGGCACCACCACCTCTACCAGCCGTGGGCTGGACGTGGCGCTGAGCGGCAACGGTTTCTTCCGTCTGACCGACGCCAGCGGCGGCGTGTTCTATTCGCGCAACGGCCAGTTCACGCTGGACGAAAACCGTAACCTGGTGAACACCCAGGGCCTGACCGTAACCGGCTATCCGGCTAACGGCACACCGCCAACCATTCAGGCCGGTGCCAACCCGGTCGCGCTGAGCATTCCGACCACTCAGATGTCGGCACGCGCCACCACTACCGCCACTATGGTATCCAACCTGAACTCAACCGATGCGGTGCCAACCGGCGGTGCGTTCACGGCGACCAACGTGGATACTTACAACGCTAAAAGCACCGTGACCGTATACGACTCGCAGGGTAACGACCACGCGCTGGATCTGTACTACGTCAAAACGGCCGACAACAACTGGACGGTGCACGCGATTGATTCCACCACCGGTCAGGCTGCCGGTAACTTCAACATGGTATTCGATACCAGCGGTAACCTGACCTCGGCCAGCACCGTGGCGCTGACCATTCAGGGTGCGAACGGTGCTGCGGCCAACCAGGCGGTCAGCCTCAGCGTGCTCGGCAGCCTGCAGCAGAACACCGGCAAAACCAACTTCGGTAACCCAACCCAGGATGGCTATGCACCGGGCGATCTGACCAGCTACACCATCAACGACGACGGCACCATCACCGGGACTTACTCCAACCAGAAAACCCAGCTGCTGGGTCAGATTGTGCTGGCGAGTTTCTCTAACCCGGAAGGGCTGAAGTCCGAAGGCGATAACGTCTGGTCGGCGACCAACTCCTCGGGCCAGGCGGCAGTCGGTTTGGCAGGCACCGGTACCTACGGCAACCTGACCTCCGGCGCGCTGGAAGCGTCCAACGTCGACCTGAGTAAAGAGCTGGTGAATATGATCGTTGCCCAGCGTAACTATCAGGCCAACAGCCAGACCATCAAAACGCAGGACCAGATTCTTAACACCCTGGTCAACCTTCGTTAATACGCTAACGGGATTGCTTTATGGATCACGCAATATATACCGCGATGGGCGCGGCCAGTCAGACGATGGAGCAACAGTCTGTCACCGCCAGCAACCTCGCCAACGCCTCGACGCCGGGCTTTCGCGCTCAGCTCAATGCGCTGCGCGCGGTGCCGGTCAACGGCTGGTCGCTGCCAACACGTACGCTGGTGGCTGCTTCGACGCCGGGTGCCGATATGTCGCAGGGCTCGCTCGATTACACCGAGCGTCCGCTCGATGTGGCGGTGCAGCAGGATGGCTGGCTGGCGGTGCGTACCGCTGACGGCAGTGAAGCTTATACCCGCAACGGTAACATGCAGATCAGCCCGACCGGCCAGCTGACCATTCAGGGCAATCCCGTGATGGGCGATGGCGGTCCGATTGCCGTGCCGCAGGGCGCGCAACTGACCATTGCCGCCGACGGCTCCATCACCGCGCTTAACGCCGGTGACGCGCCGAACGCCACGGTGCAGCTCGGACGGCTGAAGCTGGTACGTGCCACAGGCCAGGAACTGACGCGCGGTGATGACGGCATGTTCCGTCCCAGCGCCGCCACTCAGGCACAGCGCGGCGCGGCGCTGCCGAATGACGCGACCGTGCAGGTGATGCCGGGCGTGCTGGAGGGCAGCAACGTGAAGCCCGTGGAAACCATGGTCGACATGATCGCCAACGCCCGACGTTTCGAGATGCAGATGAAAGTGATCTCCAACGTCGATGAAAACGAACAGCGGGCTAATCAGCTACTCAATATGAGCAGCTAAGGCTTAAGGAAAACACAATGATTCGTTCTTTATGGATCGCGAAAACCGGTCTTGACGCACAGCAGACCAACATGGACGTCATCGCCAACAACCTGGCGAACGTCAGCACTAACGGCTTTAAGCGTTCACGCGCGGTGTTCGAAGACCTGATGTACCAGACCCTGCGTCAGCCGGGTGCGCAGTCGTCAGAACAGACCACGCTGCCGTCGGGCCTGCAGATCGGTACCGGTGTGCGTCCGGTGACCACCGAGCGTCTGCACAACCAGGGCAACCTGTCGCAGACCAGCAACTCAAAAGATGTGGCGATTAATGGTCAGGGCTATTTTCAGGTGCAGATGCCGGACGGTACGTCGGCGTATACCCGCGACGGCTCTTTCCAGGTGGACCAGAACGGCCAGCTGGTGACCAACGCCGGTTTCCCGGTGCAGCCAGGCATCACTATTCCGGCGAACGCCACCAGCATCACCATTGCGCGTGACGGCGTGGTGACGGTGACGCAGCAGGGGCAGACGCAGCCGGCGCAGGTTGGCCAGCTGACGCTCAGCACCTTCATGAACGATGCCGGACTGGATAGCGTCGGGGAAAACCTCTATCAGGAAACCCAGGCTTCCGGCGCGCCGACCGAAAGCACGCCGGGTCAGAACGGGGCCGGTCTGCTGTATCAGGGTTACGTGGAAACCTCCAACGTCAACGTGGCGGAAGAGCTGGTGACCATGATCCAGACGCAGCGCGCTTATGAGATCAACAGCAAAGCGATCAGCACCTCCGATCAGATGCTGCAGAAGTTAACCCAGCTGTAATGCCGGGATCGTTGGGCCAGCGCGTCTGGCCCGATTAAGAACATGAAAAAGGTCAGAACTCCGTGGCGAAGCAAGTGATTCTCAAGCCTGGGCATTGGTTAGTAGCCACGCTGCTACTGACCCTTAACGGTTGTGCGCTGGTGCCGCGCACGCCACTGGTACAGGGCGCGACGACGGCTGAGCCGACGCCATCTGCACCGCCGGTGGTGAACGGTTCCATTTTTCAGGGCGTGGCGCCGCTCAACTACGGCTATCAGCCGCTGTTTGAGGATCGTCGTCCACGTAACATTGGTGACACCCTGACCATTACGCTGCAGGAAAACGTCAGCGCCAGCAAAAGCTCTTCAGCCAATGCCAGCCGCGATGGCAGCAATAGCTTTGGCCTGAGCGCCATCCCAACCGGCCTGGCCGGACTGGTGGGTGCCGGCGGCGAAAAAGCCGCGCTCGACGCCAACGGCAAAAACGATTTCGCTGGCAAAGGTGGCGCAACCGCCAACAACACCTTTACCGGCACCATCACCGTCACCGTTAACCAGGTGCTGTCGAACGGCAACCTGCGCGTGGTCGGCGAGAAACAGATTGAAATCAACCAGGGCACCGAATTTATTCGCTTCTCTGGCGTAGTGAACCCGCGCACCATCAGCGCCAGCAACGCGGTGCTGTCAACGCAGGTCGCCGATGCACGTATTGAGTACGTCGGTAACGGTTATATCAATGAGGCGCAGACCATGGGCTGGTTCCAGCGCTTCTTCCTGAACGTCTCGCCGATGTAAGAGGTCATGATGAAAAACACTACACTGCTGCGTTTGGGCATGGGCCTGTTGCTCGGCATCAGCAGCCTGATGGCGCAGGCCGATCGCATCCGCGATCTCACCAGCGTGCAGGGCGTACGCGATAACCAGCTGATTGGTTACGGTCTGGTGGTTGGCCTTGACGGCACCGGTGACCAGACCACCCAGACGCCGTTCACCACGCAAACGGTGAGTAACATGCTGTCGCAGCTGGGCATCACCGTGCCTGCCGGCACCAACATGCAGCTGAAAAACGTGGCGGCGGTGATGGTCACCGCCAAACTGCCGTCGTTTGCCCGTCAGGGACAGACGGTTGACGTGGTGGTGTCCTCACTGGGTAACGCCAAAAGCTTGCGCGGCGGTACGCTGCTGATGACGCCGCTGAAGGGCGTCGATAACCAGGTTTACGCGCTGGCGCAGGGTAACATCCTGGTCGGCGGGGCGGGCGCCTCGGCCGGTGGCAGCAGCGTACAGGTTAACCAGCTCAACGGCGGCCGCATTACCGGTGGCGCCACTGTGGAACGTGAGCTGCAGAGCAACTTCGGCAGCCAGAACACCATCAACCTGCAGCTTAACAACGAAGATTTCACCATGGCGCAGCGCATTGCTGATGCCATCAACAGTCGTGGCGTGGGGTCAGCGCTGCCGCTGGACGCCCGTACCGTGCAAATCCGCGTGTCGCCAAATAACAGCTCGCAGGTACGTCTGCTGGCGGAGATCCAGAACATCGACGTGTCGGTACCGCTGGAAGACGCCAAAGTGATCATTAACTCGCGCACCGGTTCGGTGGTGATGAATCGCGAAGTGACGCTCAACACCTGTGCGGTGGCGCAGGGCAACCTGTCGGTCACGGTTAACCAGCAGCAGAATGTCAGCCAGCCGGATACGCCGTTTGCCGGTGGTCAGACGGTTGCCACCACGCAAACGCAGATCGATCTGCGTCAGAGCGGCGGCGCGCTGCAGCGGGTTAACGCCAGTGCCAACCTGAACAACGTAGTGCGGGCGCTGAATGCGCTGGGTGCGACACCGATTGAGCTGATGTCGATTCTGCAATCGATGGAGAGCGCGGGCTGCCTGCGCGCGAAGCTGGAAATTATCTGATGACCGATACGCAATCGCTGATGAACGCGGCGTATGACAGCCGCTCGCTGAACGAACTGAAACGCCAGGCTGCCGTGGACCCGAAAGGCAAAGCGCTGCAGGTGGCGAAGCAGGTCGAAGGGATGTTCGTGCAGATGATGCTGAAGAGCATGCGTGAAGCGCTGCCGCAGGATGGCATGCTGAGCAACGATCAGACGCGGCTTTACACCTCGCTTTACGATCAGCAGATTGCGCAGGAAATCGGCAAGCGCGGGCTGGGTCTGGCCGACACCATTGTCAAACAGATGCAGCCGGCGCAGGCACCGGACGAAAGCGCCGGTACCGTGCCGATGAAACTGGATAACAGCTTCATCTATAGCAGCATGGCGCCCACGCAGCTGGAGCAGATGGTGCGCAAAGCGGTGCCGCGTCTGCCGGTCTCGCCGGCCAGCCTGCCCGGTGACAGCAATGAGTTTATCGCCCAGCTGGCGCAGCCGGCGAAAGTGGCCAGCCAGCAGAGCGGCATTCCTCACCATCTGATTCTGGCGCAGGCGGCACTGGAGTCCGGCTGGGGCCAGCGGCAGATCCTGACGCGCGACGGTAAGCCGAGCTACAACGTGTTCGGGATCAAAGCCAGCGGCGACTGGAAGGGCGAAACCACCGACATCATGACCACGGAATACGAGGGCGGTGAAGCGAAGAAAGTGCGCGCCACCTTCCGCGTTTATGGCTCCTACTTCGAAGCGCTCAGCGATTACGTGCGGTTGATTTCCAGTAACCCACGCTATGCGGCAGTAGCGAACGCACCGAGCGCCGAGCAGGGCGCGCGCGCGCTGCAGGCAGCCGGCTACGCGACTGACCCGAAATATGCGCAGAAACTGGTAGGAATGATTCAGCAATTCAAAAACATGGGCGAAAAAGTGGTTAAGGCTTACAGCCAGGATTTCACCGACCTGTTCTGATTTTTCCGCTCAAGTTTCGCTTAAGCACGCCGATAACCTTCACATGCCGCGGGCGTTGTGGCCCGCGCAATCGCACTGATGACTGCCAGCCCGGTTAACGGGAAAAAGGAACCGAGATGTCCAGCATAATTAACTCCGCGATGAGCGGGCTGAGCGCCGCACAGGCCGCATTAAGCACCACCAGTAACAACATCAGTAATTACACCGTGGCCGGTTATTCGCGCCAGACGATTTTGCTGTCGCAGGCCAACAGTACGCTGCAGGGCAGCAACTATTATGGCAACGGCGTCAATGTGACCGGCGTGCAGCGTGAATACGATGAGTTTATTACCGCCCAGCTGCGCGGTAACAGCGCCAACTACAGCGCGGTCAATTCACAGTACAACCAGATTTCGAATATTGATGATCTGTTGTCGACGTCGACCACCAGCCTGTCTGACTCGATTCAGAGCTTTTTCACTAACGTGCAGAACGTGGTGAGTAACGCCGACGATCCTTCTGCGCGTCAGTCTATGCTGAGCTATGCGCAGGGACTGGTAAACCAGTTCCAGACTACCGCACAGTATCTGACCAGCATGCAAAACAGCGTCAATACGGACATCAAAGCCAGCGTCGAGCAGATCAACACTTACTCCAGCCAGATTGCCGATCTCAACACGCAGATCGCCAAGCTGACCACCGGCGGCGGCTCTGCGCCTAACGACCTGCTCGATCAGCGCGATCAGCTGGTTAATAACCTGAATGGCCTGGTCGGCGTGAACGTGTCGCAGCAGGACGGTAACTATATCGTCTCGATGGGCAACACCACGCTGGTCAACGGCAGCAAAACCACCTCGCTGATCGCCATGCCTTCCAGCAGCGATGCGTCGCGCATTACCGTGGGCTATGTCGATAAGCAGGCCGGTAACGTTGAGATCCCGGAAAAAACGCTGACCACCGGTTCGCTCGGGGGCCTGCTGGCGTTCCGTACCCAGGATCTGGATAACGCGCAGAACCAGCTCGGGCAGCTGGCAGCGGCATTCACCACCAGCTTCAACCAGGTGCACAGCCAGGGCTATGACAGCAAAGGCAACACCGGCATCAACTTCTTCAATATTGGTAGCCCGACAGTGGTGACCAACAGCAAAAACACCTCAGCCGCTACCGTCAGTGCCAGCTGGACCGATACCGGGGCGATGAAAGCCTCTAACTACAGCGTCAGCTATGACGGCAGCAACTGGTCGGTGACGCGTCTTTCGGACAACGTGAAAGTGACGCCGACCATGGGCAGCGATGGTGCCGGTAATACCACCATGAGCTTTGATGGACTGTCATTAACGGTAAATGGAACGGCTAACGCCAAAGACAGCTTCCTGGTCAAACCGGTGCAGGATGTGATTAGCGGCATGTCAGTGGCTATCACCAGTGAATCACAGATCGCGGCAGCTTCGGCTGCGGGTGGCGCCAGCGATAACCGTAACGCGCAAAAGCTGCTGGACCTGCAGGATGCCAAACTGATTAATGGTAACGCCACGCTGGCGCAGGGTTATGCCAGCCTGGTGAGCACCGTCGGCAACAAAACCAAAAACCTCGAAACCGCTGCCACCACCCAGAAGGGCGTGGTGACGCAGCTGACTGAACGTCAGCAGTCGGTTTCTGGCGTAAACCTCGACGAAGAGTACGCCAACCTGAGCAAATATCAGCAATTTTACATGGCGAACGCGCAGGTACTGCAAACCGCCAATACCATTTTCGATGCTCTGATGAGCATTCGCGGTTAATACGGGAGGCCTGACCGATGAGACTCAGTACCAATATGATTTTCGACCAGCAGGTGCGCGGCGTCACTGACGCGCAATCCTCCTGGCTGAAAGCGGGTGAACAATTGTCAACCGGTCGCCGCGTGACCAATCCGTCTGACGATCCGATCGCCGCTTCGCGCGCCGTGGTGCTGTCGCAGACGCAGGCGCGCGACAGCCAGTTCGCGCTGGCGCGTTCGTTCGCGAATCAGGGACTGTCGCTGGAAGAGAGCACGCTGAGTGATGTCACGACGGCGATTCAGTCGGCGCAATCCACGCTGATCAGCGCCGGTAACGGCTCGCTGAGTGACGATGACCGTGCGTCTTATGCTACCCAGCTGGAGGGCATTCGCTCGCAGCTGCTCAACCTGGCCAACAGCAAAGACGGGAACGGCCGCTACCTGTTTGCCGGCTATGCGTCCGACAAGCCGCCGTTCACCGAAGATGCCAGCGGT
Organism: Pantoea sp. SGAir0418; assembly: GCF_043529865.1. Taxonomy (NCBI): domain Bacteria; kingdom Pseudomonadati; phylum Pseudomonadota; class Gammaproteobacteria; order Enterobacterales; family Erwiniaceae; genus Pantoea; species Pantoea sp. SGAir0418. Next base: position 2,441,922 of record NZ_CP027911.1, on the reverse strand, counting down.
AAAATCATCTATAGCGGTGGCAGCGACGCGATCACCCAGAAAGTCGACAGCGAACGCACCATGACGGTGGGCCATACCGGTAATTCAATTTTTGACCAGCTGACCAGCAACGCCAAGCCGGAGCCGGATGGCAGCGCCAGCCAGACTAACCTGTTCGATATGCTGGATGACGCCATTGCGGCGCTGAAAGTGCCGCAGAATGACGCTGACGATGCCACTAAACAGACCTTCAGCGCGGCGATGGACAAAGCCAACCGTGGCTTCAGCAACTCGCTGAACAACGTGCTGGCGGTGCGTTCTGAGATTGGTACCCAGCTGGACGAACTGGATACGCTGGATGCAAAAGGTGACGACCGCAAGGTGACGCTGAAAGATCAGATGAGCACGCTGGTTAACGTCGATTACACCGAAGCCATTTCTACCTACACCATGCAGCAGCAGCTGCTGCAGGCGTCGTACACCACCTTTAGCGATATGTCGAAGATGTCGCTGTTCCAGATGAATAAATAAACCTGACTGTTTGAGCGTACTTAAACCGGGTACGCTTAGTTTTTCCCACTGCCTGCGAGGGCCGTGGGATTTTTTTTGGCTTTTATTCAGAGTGTTCAGTCAGGTGGAAGGGGAGAATGCGGGCAATAAAAAACCCCGGACCAGCCGGGGTTTGGAGACGGTAGTGCTCTACAGCAGAGACTTACGCGCTTTCCGGACGGGTAGCCGGTGCGGTAGCCTGATGCGTGGCGCTGTGACCACCGGCTGAACCGCGTCCTTCGAAGTTGAAGGCCGGACGAACCCAGTCACTGTGGCGCTCGGGCTCAGGTTCCCATGCCGGTGCCGGTGCTTTTGTCATCGGCGCCGTAGCGTGATGCTTGAAGCGGGTCTCAGCATGGCTAACCCCGGTATCACGGGCGGCAACCGGTGCGTGCGGTTCGGTGACCGGCGCGACAGGCTCTTCGGCCGCGACCGGCGCGGACAGCACCTCTTCTACCTGCGCTTCAACCGCGGGTGACACCTCGATCGGAGCCTGTTCAGCTGCGCTAACCGCTTCGGTAACCACTGGCGGCGTCTCTTCGGCAGGCGTAACAGCCGGTTGCGCTTCTGCTGCGGTTTCCTGTGCAACCGCTTCATCGGCTGCGGAAATCACTGCTGGCTGGTGATCAACCGGTGCCGCCACTGGCGTCAGGTCATCAGTATTCACCACCGGCACCTCAGTGTGCGCCTGCGGTTCAGCCTGATGCACCACTTCTGGCGCTGGCGTTTCTGGCTGTGCCACGGCTGTGGCTTCGACAGCCACAGGCAGTTCTTCCGCCGGGGCGGCATCCTGATAGCCATAGTCTGGCATTTCGTTCAGCGCCTGGTTAGAGGTGAAGTGCTCGTGAGTCTGCGTGACCGGATAGGTGATCCACACTTTGCCTGACGCCATCTCTGGTGAGGCAGCTGCTGTTTCCAGCGGCATCGCAGACTGCGTAGGGTAACGCTCGTCACGATAGCGACGACGACGCTGACCGCTGACGCGCAGATGACGCGGTGAGCGACGTGAACGGCGCGGCATGTTGGCCCCGTCACGGTTCTCGCTGTCATCCTGCTCATCCTGAGCGGTTTCGGCTTGCTCTTTCAGCTGGGCGCGCTGGCTATTTTCCTGCACCGCTTCAGTAACGGCAGCGGCAGGCAGCTCAGCAGGCATCGCGTCAGCGTTTTCACCTACGCGCACGCGCTGACTGAGCTGGCGCTGTTTGCGACGCGGCATAACCTGAACGCGTTCGTCTTCCTGCGCAACGCTGTCATCAACGCTATCAACAACAGGCACCTGCTCAGCAACCTGCGGCTCCTGCTGCGCACGCTTCTCTTCCTGACGACGACGCTGGCGCTCAGCACGCTGTTCGCGACGCTGTTGCTGCTGCTCATCACGCTGCTGCAGTTGCTCTTCAGTCAGCGCCGGACGCTCGCCGCGCGCGTCATTCTGACGCTTGTTACGGCGGTTATCCTGATCGCGTGGCTCGCGGGCTTCACGAGGCTCACGGGGTTCACGCGGCTCGCGCGCTTCACGTGGCTCACGGCCTTCACGGCTCTGCGCATGCTCACCGTTACGCGGCGTGCGCTCGCGGCGATTGTTGTTGTTGCGGCGATTGTTACGACGCTCACCACGCTGCTGCGTATTCTCACCGTCAGCCGTTTTCGCTTCGGTCTTCTCTTCAGCAGGGGCTGCGGCGGGGGCATCACCGGCAAACAGTTTTTTCAGGCCACCCAGCAGGCGCGCAACAAAACCGGTGCTGACCGTCGCGGGTGCTGCGACCGCCGGTTTGGCTTTGACGTCAACCGCTGCCGGCTGGCTCTCTTCGCTCACTTCAACCGGAGCCGGTGGTGCATCCGGCATCACGAAGGCGGCCAGTGCAGGCTGCTCCGGACGACGACGCTCAGCGTGCTCTTCTTCCGAAGGCAGCGCCATCTCAGCTTCATGCAGTTTCGGCAGGTGATAGGAGAGGGTTTGCGTCTCTTCACCTTTGCGCACGCGCAGCACCGAATAGTGCGGCGTTTCCATCTGATCGTTTGGCACGATGATGGCACGCACGCCGCCCTGACGTTTCTCAATCGCACTGACCGCTTCACGTTTTTCGTTCAGCAGGTAAGAGGCCACCTGAACCGGCACAATGGCGTGCACTTCTTTGGTGTTGTCTTTCAGCGCTTCTTCTTCAATCAGACGCAGGATCGACAGCGACAGCGATTCGTTATCACGAATGGTGCCGGTACCGCTACAGCGCGGGCAGACGTGATGGCTGGACTCACCCAGTGACGGGCTGAGGCGCTGACGCGACATCTCCAGCAGACCAAAGCGCGAAATGTGGCTGATCTGGATACGCGCCCGATCCTGACGTACCGCTTCACGCAGACGGTTTTCCACGGCGCGCTGATGGCGCACAGGCGTCATATCGATGAAGTCGATAACAATCAGACCACCGAGGTCGCGCAGACGCAGCTGACGGGCAATCTCGTCGGCGGCTTCCAGGTTGGTGTTGAAGGCGGTCTCTTCGATATCACCACCGCGTGTCGCGCGGGCGGAGTTGATATCAATGGCGGTCAGCGCTTCGGTGCTGTCGATAACGATAGAACCGCCGGACGGCAGACGCACTTCGCGCTGGAACGCCGATTCAATCTGCGATTCGATCTGGTAATGGCTGAACAGCGGAATTTCACCGGTGTACAGTTTGATTTTGCTGCTGAAGTCCGGACGACCGAGCGCGGCGATGTGCTGACGCGCCAGCTCCAGCACTTTCGGGTTATCGATAAGGATTTCACCGATATCCTGACGCAGGTAGTCGCGGAAGGCGCGCACAATCACGTTACTTTCCTGATGAATCAGGAACGGTGCCGGGCGGCTGTCTGCGGCTTTTTTGATGGCTTCCCAGTGCTTCAGACGGAAGCTGAGGTCCCACTGCAGCGATTCGGCAGATTTGCCGACGCCAGCGGTACGCACGATCAGGCCCATGCCGTCCGGCAGCTCCAGCGCTGACAGCGCCTCTTTCAGCTCGGTACGGTCATCACCTTCGATACGGCGGGAAATGCCGCCAGCGCGCGGGTTGTTGGGCATCAGCACCAGATAGCTACCGGCCAGCGAAATAAAGGTGGTCAGTGCTGCCCCTTTATTACCGCGCTCCTCTTTATCGATTTGTACGATCACTTCCTGGCCTTCACGCAGCACATCTTTGATGTTCGGACGGCCATGCGCGTTGTAATTAGCAGGGAAGTATTCGCGGGAAATTTCTTTCAGAGGGAGGAAACCGTGACGCTCGGCACCGTAATCAACAAACGCAGCTTCGAGGCTGGGTTCAATACGGGTGATTTTACCTTTGTAGATGTTGGCTTTTTTCTGCTCGTGTCCGGGGCTTTCGATATCCAGATCGTACAGACGTTGTCCGTCAACAAGGGCAACGCGCAACTCCTCCTGCTGAGTTGCGTTGATTAACATTCTTTTCATCGTGACTTACTCGTTATTCTCACATGAGTGATAAAGCTGCGGGCATCGTTACCCTGGACGAGAATCAACCGATGGCCCCGTGTCTGCATGCACTGACGTCAACCTCACGGTTGTCGGCGGCTAAAGGGGCGCAAATCTTGTCGGTGGCCTGTTTTTCATAAGGAAAACCAGCGCCTGAAGGTGGAAGTGCTACAGAGTATTCAAAAATCCACACATCCCAGTCTGTCGTCCAGGCCGCAACCCGCAGCCCGCTAAGTGCCTGATTAAACATCACGTCTTACGCCATTGCTGCGTGTCCGTTTCATCCGGCAAAATACCTTAATTTCGCTCTTTTTCCTGCCTGACTCTTTCCAGGACAGAAACCTCTGCATTATTCCATTGCTTAGCAACTTATAGCAAGGCGACTTTTACCGAGCTGTGAAGTTTGTTCATCCTTAACCTGTTCATTTGCAGGGGTAATCATCGCATCGTTGAAAAAGCCAGCATTCTGGCCGCATAACGCGGCGATAAAGTCAGAGTTAAGCACAGAAAAAGGGGTGGCGCTATCCGGGGACACTATTTAGAATCGCCGCCATGAAAACAGAGAATCCCGGCGTACAGTTTGTCGCCATCACGGCTGAAAATGCCGGTCAACGCATTGATAACTTTTTGCGCACCCAGCTGAAAGGGGTGCCGAAAAGCATGATTTACCGCATTCTGCGCAAAGGCGAGGTGCGGGTGAATAAGAAGCGCGTAAAACCTGAATATAAGCTGGAAGACGGCGACGAAGTGCGTGTGCCGCCGGTGCGCGTGGCCGAGCGTGAAGAGCAGGCAGTGTCGCCCAAACTGGATAAAGTAGCGGCGCTGGAGTCATGCATTCTGTATGAAGACGATTATCTGCTGGTGCTGAACAAACCGTCCGGCACCGCGGTGCACGGCGGCAGCGGGCTGAGCTTCGGCGTGATTGAAGGGCTGCGCGCGCTGCGCCCGGATGCGCGTTTCCTTGAACTGGTGCACCGTCTCGATCGTGACACGTCCGGCATTTTGCTGGTGGCGAAGAAGCGCTCGGCGCTGCGTTCACTGCACGAGCAGCTGCGTGAGAAGGGCATGCAGAAGGATTATCTGGCGCTGGTGCGCGGCGACTGGCCATCGCACCTGAAAGTGGTGCAGGCACCGCTGCTGAAAAACATTCTGCAAAGCGGCGAGCGCGTGGTGCGGGTCAGCGCCGAGGGCAAGCCCTCAGAAACGCGCTTTAAAGTTGAAGAACGTTTTGGCCTGGCGACATTAGTTAAAGCCAGTCCGGTGACCGGACGTACGCATCAGATTCGCGTGCATACCCTGCATGGCGGGCACCCGATTGCCTTTGACGATCGCTATGGCGATCGCGAATTCGATCGCCAGCTGGCATCAACCGGTCTGGCGCGGCTGTTCCTGCATGCTGCCGCGCTGACGTTTACCCATCCCAACACCGGCGAAAGCCTGCGTATGGAAGCGCCGCTGGATAAGGCTCTGAAGCACTGCCTGTCCCAGCTGCGCCAGCAGAAAAAAGCCTGAGAGCGTGGCATCAGCCCAGCGGATTGATGCCCGCCTGCCTTAGCAGGCCATTCAGCGCGATCAGCGGTAAGCCAATCAGGCTATTGGGATCGCGCCCCTCCAGCCGTTCGAACAGACAAATCCCCAGTCCCTCACTTTTGAAACTGCCGGCGCACTGCAGCGGCTGCTCCAGCTCGACGTAGCGCGCAATCTCTGCCGCGCTCAGTTGTCGAAAATGCACGGTAAAGGGTTCACACAGCACATGCTGCTGCGCGCTGGCGGGGTGAATCAGCGCCAGGCCGGTGTAAAAGGTAATGGCTTTGCCGCTCGCCAGCGCCAGCTGCTGGCAGGCGTTCTCGGTGGTATGCGGCTTGCCGGCGATGCGGCCATCCAGTACACAGACCTGATCGGACCCAATGATCCAGTGCGCAGGATAGCGCGCGGCCAGTGCCTGCGCTTTGGCAATGGCCAGACGCTGCACCAGCTGCGGCGCGGCTTCTCCCGGCAGCGGCGTTTCATCACTTTCAGGGGCGGCAGTGATAAACGGCAGGCCGAGCTTGCGTAGCAGCGCCTGACGGAACGGAGAGGTTGAGGCTAAAACCAGCGGTGTCATCATTTTTTTGCAGAAGTGATAGCGTAAAGATGACAGGCATTTTAAACTATGCGCCGCACTGGATGCGACTAACGGGTGAAAGATGCTGTAAACCGGCCTTTTTCTTTGACTCTATGACGTTACAAAGTTAATATGCGCGCCCTATGCAAAAGGTAAAATTACCCCTGACGCTCGATCCGGTCCGCGCCGCGCAAAAACGCCTGGATTATCACGGTGTTTACGCACCTGAATTGGTGGCGCGCCTGGCCGAAACGGTCGTGAGTGTGGACAGTGATGTGGAATGTGCCATGTCGTTTGCGGTTGACAACCAGCGCCTCGCGGTTCTGCAAGGAACAGCCGATGTGCAGGTAACGTTGTTATGTCAACGCTGCAACCAACCGTTCCCGCATGCTGTGCACGTAAGCTATTGCTTCAGTCCTGTCTCTTCTGATGAGCAGGCCGAGGCACTGCCGGAAGCCTACGAGCCGGTCGATGTCAACGATTTCGGTGAAATCGACCTGCTGGCGGTGATCGAAGATGAACTCATCCTCGCGCTGCCGGTCGTTCCGGTGCATGATTCTGAACACTGTGAAGTGTCCGACGCGGACATGGTCTTTGGCCAGCTGCCTGAAGAGGCGGAAAAACCAAACCCATTTGCCGTATTAGCCAGTTTAAAGCGTAAGTAATAGGAGTAAGGTCCATGGCCGTACAACAGAATAAACCAACCCGTTCTAAGCGTGGTATGCGTCGTTCGCACGATGCGCTGACCACTACCACTCTGTCAGTAGATAAAGTTTCTGGTGAAACTCATCTGCGTCACCATATCACTGCGGATGGTTACTACCGCGGTCGCAAGGTTATCACCAAGTAATTCTTTGCGGTTACGCAAGGCGATACCTTGACACGTTTGACCCTGGCAGTTGATGCCATGGGCGGGGACTTCGGTCCCTGCGTGACAGTGCCTGCAGCCTTGCAGGCACTGGCCTCTCATTCGCAGCTGGTTCTTCTTCTGGTCGGCGATCCCGACATTATCTCGTCATTTCTTGCCAAAGCGGATTCCTCGTTACTGGGGCGTGTGCAGGTAATCCCTGCCGAATCGGTTATTGCAAGTGATGCCAAACCCTCGCAGGCGATTCGTAACAGCCGCGGCAGTTCCATGCGCGTGGCGTTAGAACTGGTGAAAGAGGGGAAAGCGCAGGCGTGCGTCAGTGCCGGCAATACCGGTGCGCTGATGGGCCTGGCAAAATTATTACTGAAGCCGCTGGATGGCATTGAGCGTCCGGCCTTGATGACCGTGCTGCCGCATCAGCAGCACGGCAAGACGGTGGTGCTGGATCTGGGCGCTAACGTCGATTCCGACAGTGAAATGCTGGTGCAGTTTGCAGTGATGGGTGCGGTGATGGCGGAAGAAGTGCTGGAAATCAGCCAGCCGCGCGTCGCGCTGCTCAACATTGGTCAGGAAGAGACGAAGGGGCTGGAGACGATCCGCGCCGCATCGTCGGTGCTGCGGGCCTCGCCGCAGATCAACTATATTGGTTACCTTGAGGGGAACGATCTCCTCACCGGCAAGACGGATGTGCTGGTCTGTGATGGCTTCGTGGGTAATGTCACGTTGAAGACCATGGAAGGCGTGGTAAGAATGTTTCTTTCTCTGCTCAAATCGTCAGGTGAAGGAAAAAAACGGGCCTGGTGGCTGAAATGGCTGGGACGCTGGATCCAAAAGCGTCTGGCTAAACGTTTCGGTCATCTCAACCCCGACCAGTACAATGGCGCTTGTCTGTTAGGATTGCGCGGGACAGTGATCAAGAGCCACGGCGCGGCGAATCAACGCGCGTTTGCCGTGGCGATAGAACAGGCAGAGCAGGCGGTGCGCAAGCAAGTTCCCGAGAGAATTGCCGCGCGCCTTGACGCTGTATTAGCCAGGAGTGACAAAGCGTAGATGTTTACCAAAATTATCGGTACGGGCAGCTATTTGCCTGAGCAGGTTCGCAGCAACGCGGACCTGGAAAAAATGGTGGAGACTTCGGACGAGTGGATTGTCACCCGGACCGGTATTCGTGAACGTCGCATTGCGGCACCGGATGAAACGGTAGCCAGCATGGGCTTCACCGCTGCCCAGCGTGCGCTGGAAATGGCGGGCGTGGAAGCCAGCGACGTTGGCCTGATCATCGTGGCAACCACCTCGTCCAGCCACGCCTTCCCGAGCTCAGCGTGCATGATTCAGCAGATGCTGGAAATCAACGACTGCGCCGCCTTCGATCTCGCAGCCGCCTGTGCCGGTTTTACCTATGCACTAAGCGTGGCCGATCAATACATCAAAAACGGTGCGGTGAAGCACGCGCTGGTAATCGGCGCGGATGTGCTGGCACGCACCCTCGATCCTGAGGATCGCGGCACCATCATCCTGTTTGGTGATGGCGCGGGTGCCGTGGTGCTCGGCGCAAGCGAAGAAGCGGGCATTCTCTCCACACATCTGCATGCCGATGGCCGCTACGGTAAGCTGCTGACGCTGCCGTACCAGGATCGCGCGCATCAGGATGAGCCGGCTTACCTCACCATGGCCGGCAACGAAGTGTTTAAGGTCGCGGTAACTGAGTTGGCGCATATCGTCGATGAAACGCTGCAGGCGAATAATCTCGATCGTGAACAGCTTGACTGGCTGGTGCCGCATCAGGCCAACCTGCGCATCATCAGCGCCACCGCCAAAAAGCTCGGCATGGGCATGGATAAAGTGGTGGTGACGCTGGATCGACACGGCAACACCTCGGCAGCGTCGGTGCCAAGCGCGCTGGACGAAGCGGTACGTGATGGCCGCATCAAGCCCGGACACCTGATTTTGCTCGAGGCCTTTGGTGGCGGTTTCACCTGGGGCTCGGCGCTGGTTCGCTTTTGATTGACAGGAACGCAAGATGACGCAAATTGCTTTTGTTTTCCCGGGACAGGGATCGCAGACCGTCGGCATGCTGGCCGATCTGGCAGCGGAAAATCCACAGGTTGAAGCCACTTTCCGTGAAGCTTCTGACGCGCTGGGTTACGACTTATGGCAGCTGGTCCAGCAGGGCCCGGCTGAAGAGCTGAACAAAACCTGGCAGACCCAGCCGGCGCTGCTGGCAGCCTCGGTCGCGATTTATCGCGTCTGGCAGAGCAAAAATGGCGCGCAGCCCGCGCTGATGGCCGGACACAGCCTCGGTGAATACTCTGCGCTGGTGTGTGCGGGCGTGCTGAATTTTGCTGACGCCATCAAGCTGGTAGAACTGCGCGGCAAACTGATGCAGGAAGCGGTGCCGGAAGGCACGGGCGCCATGCAGGCGATTATCGGTCTCGACGACGCGGCAATTCGCAAAGCCTGTGAAGAGAGCGCGCAGGGCCAGGTGGTTTCGCCGGTCAACTTCAACTCGCCGGGTCAGGTGGTTATCGCCGGCAATAAAGAAGCGGTTGAACGTGCCGGTGCCGCCTGTAAAGCGGCCGGTGCCAAGCGCGCGCTGCCGCTGCCGGTCAGCGTGCCGTCGCACTGTGCGCTGATGAAGCCGGCCGCTGATAAGCTGGCGGTGGCGCTGGAAAGCGTGACCTTCAATGCACCTTCGGTGCCGGTGGTGAATAACGTTGACGTTAAATGCGAAAGCGACGCTGCAGCAATCCGCAGCGCGCTGGTGCGTCAGCTTTACAGCCCGGTACGCTGGACTGAGGCGGTTGAGTTTATCGCTGCGCAGGGCGTGACCGTACTGCTGGAAATCGGCCCGGGTAAAGTGCTGACCGGCCTGACCAAACGAATTGTGGACAGCCTGACGGCTGCAGCGGTGAACGATCCGTCGTCACTGGCTGCGGCGCCTGGCCAGGAATAAGAGGAAAATCATGAGCTTTGAAGGTAAAGTAGCGCTGGTGACCGGCGCCAGCCGCGGTATCGGACGTGCCATCGCGGAAACGCTGGCGGCACGCGGTGCAAAAGTGGTGGGTACTGCCACCAGCGAAAGCGGCGCGGAAGCCATCAGTGCTTACCTCGGCGACAAGGGCAAAGGTCTGCTGCTGAACGTGACCGATGCGGCCTCTATTGAGAGCGTGCTCGAGAAAGTTCGCGCCGAATTTGGCGAAGTTGACATTTTGGTCAATAATGCAGGCATTACGCGTGACAATCTGCTGATGCGCATGAAGGACGATGAGTGGGCGGATATCCTCGATACCAACCTGACATCGGTGTTCCGCCTGTCGAAGGCGGTCATGCGTGCCATGATGAAAAAGCGCGTGGGCCGTATCATTACCATCGGTTCGGTAGTTGGAACCATGGGTAACGCGGGTCAGGCAAACTATGCGGCAGCAAAAGCAGGTTTGATTGGCTTTAGCAAATCACTGGCGCGAGAAGTTGCGTCACGTGGCATTACCGTAAACGTCGTGGCTCCGGGCTTTATTGAGACGGACATGACGCGTGCACTGAACGAAGATCAGCGCTCGGGCATTCTGGCAGAAGTGCCGGCAGGTCGTTTAGGCGACCCGCAGGAGATTGCCAATGCTGTTGCATTCTTAGCCTCTGACGAAGCCGCCTACATCACGGGTGAGACGCTGCACGTCAATGGCGGCATGTACATGGTCTGATAATCACGAAATCATTTGCATTATCTGCGGTAAACACCGCAGAATAACGCAAAATCGTGGTTCGACCAGCCGGGATTTTGTTGCATCTTTTTCAACATTTTATACACTACGAAAACCATCGCGAAAGCGAGTTTTGATAGGAAATTAAATAGTATGAGCGATATCGAACAACGCGTTAAGAAAATCGTAGCTGAGCAGCTGGGCGTTAAAGAAGACGAAGTGGTTAACGGCGCTTCTTTCGTTGAAGACCTGGGTGCAGATTCTCTTGACACCGTTGAGCTGGTAATGGCTCTGGAAGAAGAGTTTGATACTGAAATTCCAGACGAAGAAGCTGAGAAAATCACTACCGTTCAGGCAGCGATCGACTATATCAATAACCATAAAGGTTAATGAATATCTTCAGGCGGTCATTCGACCGCCTGAGTTTTATGTTTGCCCCACATAGCGTCATTATTTCCCTCCCTGGAGGACGAACGTGTCTAAGCGTCGTGTAGTTGTGACCGGTCTTGGCATGTTGTCTCCTGTCGGCAATACCGTAGAGTCTACCTGGCGTGCTCTCCTTGCCGGTCAGAGCGGCATTAACCTGATCGACCATTTTGATACCAGTGCCTACGCAACGCGTTTTGCGGGTCTGGTGAAAGATTTTAACTGCGATGAATACATCTCGCGCAAAGATCAACGCAAGATGGATGACTTCATCCAGTACGGCATTGTGGCCGGTATTCAGGCTATGGCGGACTCCGGTCTGGTCGTAACCGAGGAGAATGCCGGACGCATCGGTGCGGCTATCGGTTCCGGCATCGGCGGTTTGGGTTTGATCGAAGATAACCATACCTCGCTGGTCAATGGCGGTCCGCGCAAAATCAGCCCATTCTTTGTGCCTTCAACCATCGTTAACATGGTCGCTGGCCACCTGACCATTATGTACGGCCTGAAAGGCCCGAGCATCTCGATTGCGACTGCCTGTACGTCTGGCGTGCACAATATTGGTCATGCAGCGCGCATCATCGCGTATAACGACGCGGATGTGATGCTGGCCGGCGGTGCTGAGAAAGCCAGTACGCCACTGGGCGTGGGCGGTTTCGGCGCGGCGCGTGCGCTCTCTACCCGTAACGACAATCCGCAGGCGGCGAGCCGTCCGTGGGATAAAGATCGTGACGGTTTCGTGCTGGGCGACGGTGCCGGTATCGTGGTGCTGGAAGAGTACGAACACGCGAAAAAACGCGGTGCGAAGATTTATGCGGAAATCGTTGGTTTCGGCATGAGCAGCGACGCTTACCACATGACATCACCACCGGAAGACGGTTCAGGTGCAGCCGCAGCGATGGTTAACGCGCTGCGTGACGCGCAGCTGGATCCGGCGCAGATTGGCTATGTTAACGCGCACGGCACCTCAACGCCGGCCGGTGACAAAGCCGAAGCGCAGGCGGTGAAGTCGGTGTTTGGTGCGTCAGCGCACAGCGTGATGGTCAGCTCGACCAAGTCGATGACCGGTCACCTGCTGGGTGCGGCGGGCGCGGTAGAGGCGATTTATTCGATTCTGGCGCTGCGCGACCAGGCGGTTCCGCCCACCATCAACCTCGACAATCCTGACGAAGGTTGCGATCTGGACTTTGTGCCGCACACGGCGCGCCAGGTCAGCGGACTGGAGTACACGCTGTGTAACTCCTTTGGATTCGGCGGCACCAACGGCTCGCTGATCTTCCGCAAGGTATAAGCGCTATCCAGCCGAACAGAGGCCCGCAATGCGGGCCTTTTTTATATTTTGTCACGCAGTGGCGTGGAATGTTACGCGCCACAGTGCTATTCAACGCTGTCGCCAGCGGCAGAGGAGAAGCGCATGTGGATTAACGGAGTGGTACAGGACACCCTTTCTGCCCGCGATCGCGCGGTGCAGTTTGGTGACGGCTGTTTCACCACGGCGGCAGTCAGAGAGGGCCGAATCCAGCTGCTGGAGGCGCATCTGCAGCGTCTGCAGGACGGCTGCCAGCGTTTGCTGATGGCCGCGCCGGATCGCGCCTTACTGGCGGAGGAGATGCGCCGCGCTGCGGCGGGCCAGCGCGAAGCGGTGCTCAAAGTGATCCTCACGCCGGGCGCGGGCGGACGCGGCTACAGTCGCGCCGGCTGCACGCAACCCACGCGTATCATCGCGCTCGCACCCTGGCCACAGCACTACGCCACGCTGCAGCAGCAGGGCGCGCGGCTGGTGACCAGCCCGGTGCGGCTGGCGCAGAACCCGCTGCTGGCCGGCATCAAACATCTCAACCGGCTGGAGCAGGTGCTGATTCGCCAGCAGCTGGACGCGTGCGACGCTGACGAAGCGCTGGTGCTTGACACCGCCGGGACGGTAGTGGAATGCTGTGCGGCCAATTTATTCTGGCGCAGCGGTGAGGTCATTTTCACGCCGCGCCTCGCGCAGGCCGGCGTTGATGGCATCATGCGTCGTTATCTGCTGGCGCAGCTGGCCCAGGCCGGTCACGACTGCCAGCAGGTGGAGGCCAGCCGAACGGCGGTATTAAGCGCCGATGAAGTGGTGATCTGTAACGCGCTGATGCCAGTATTACCCGTGCGGCAAATTGACGACGTCACCTTTTCCGCACGCACGCTGTACCAGCAACTGCTCGCCAGTTGCCAGACGATGGAAGCATCATGACCCGAATGAAAAAAATAGTTGCCGGCGCCGTAGTCATCGCTGGCCTGGCTGCCGCATTTAGCTACTGGCAGATTAAACGCTTTGCCGCGACGCCATTAACCATTCACCAGGAAACCCTGTATACCCTGCCGGCCGGCAGCGGTCGCGTGGTGCTGGAAGCGCAGCTGGAGAGCCAGCACATCATTCCACAAAGCATCTGGTTTGGCCCGTTGCTGAAGCTGGAGCCCGATCTGGCTAACTTCAAAGCCGGGACGTATCGCCTTGAAACCGGTATGACGGTGCGCCAGCTACTGCAGTTGCTGGCCAGCGGCAAAGAGGCGCAATTTCCGCTGCGCTTTGTCGAGGGTTCCCGGCTGAAAGAGTGGCTGGCTGAGCTGCGTAAAGCGCCATACCTTAAACACACGCTGCCGGATGATGAATTTGCCAGCGTTGCGGCTGCGCTTAAGCTTGATGTCAGCCAGCTGGAAGGCGGTTTCTATCCGGATACCTATCTGTATACTGCCAACACCAGCGATGTGGCACTGCTGGAGCGGGCGCACACGCGCATGAACAAGCTGGTGGATGAGATCTGGCAGGGGCGGATGGCCAGTCTGCCGTATAAAACACCGCAGCAGATGGTCACCATGGCGTCGATTATCGAAAAAGAGACCGGCGTCAGCGAAGAGCGCGCGCGCGTTGCCTCGGTATTCATCAATCGCCTGCGCACCGGTATGAAACTGCAGACCGATCCCACGGTGATCTACGGAATGGGCGACAGCTATACCGGTACGCTGACGCGCAAGGATCTTGAGACCCCGACCGCGTACAATACCTATACCATCAGCGGTCTGCCGCCGGGACCGATTGCCATGCCGGGGCGCGCCTCGCTGGAAGCGGCGGCCCATCCGGAGAAGACCAATTACCTCTATTTCGTCGCGGATGGCAAAGGCGGTCACACCTTTACCACCAATCTGGCCAGTCATAATAAAGCCGTGCAGGTTTACCGGCTGGCGATGAAGGAAAAAAATGAAAAGTAAGTTTATCGTCATCGAAGGGCTGGAAGGCGCCGGCAAAACCACCGCGCGTGAGGCGGTGGTTGCGGTCCTGCATGAGCAGGGTATTGAAGACGTGGTCTTTACCCGTGAGCCGGGCGGCACGCCTTTGGCCGAACAGCTGCGCGTGCTGGTGAAACAGGGCATTGATGGCGAACAGGTGAGTGATAAAGCCGAGCTGCTGATGCTGTATGCGGCACGGGTGCAGCTGGTAGAAAACGTCATCAAACCGGCGCTGGCACGCGGTGCCTGGGTGGTGGGCGACCGTCACGATCTTTCGTCGCAGGCGTATCAGGGCGGTGGCCGCGGGCTCGACACCCAACTGATGACCACGCTGCGTGATGCGGTGCTGGGCGATTTTCGTCCCGACCTGACGCTCTATCTCGACGTCACGCCGGAGATTGGCCTGCAGCGTGCCCGGGCGCGCGGCGAACTGGATCGCATTGAGCAGGAGTCGCTGAACTTTTTTACCCGCACGCGCGAACGCTATCAGGCGCTGGCTGCTGCCGATCCGACCATCAAAACCATCGATGCGACACAGCCGATTGAGAATGTGACAGCGTCACTTAAAGCCGTGCTGCGTCAGTGGCTGGCAGGTCAGGCGGCATGAACTGGTATCCGTGGCTGAACCAGCCGTACCGACAGATCATTGCCCGCCATCAGAGTGGACAGGCACATCATGCGCTGCTGATTCAGGCCATTGAGGGCATGGGCGACGATGCGCTGGTGTGGGGCGTCAGCCGCTGGCTTATGTGTCAGCAGCCGCAGGGACTGAAAAGCTGCGGTCAGTGTCACGGCTGCCAGCTGATGCAGGCGCACACCCATCCGGACTGGTATCGGCTGGAAGCGGAAAAGGGAAAAGCCTCGCTCGGCATTGATGCGGTTCGCGACGTCAGTGAGAAGCTGTACCATTTTGCCCAGCAGGGTGGCGCGAAAATTGTCTGGCTGCCGGATGCGACGCAACTGACCGAAGCCGCCGCCAACGCGCTACTGAAAACGCTGGAAGAGCCGCCCGCCAACTGCTGGTTTTTCCTCAGCGTGCGCGAGCCGTCGCGACTGCTGGCCACGCTGCGCAGCCGCTGTATGACGTGGCATCTGTCGCCGCCGGAAGAGACGCACAGCCTGCAATGGCTGCAGAAACAGCAGCCGCAGCCGGAAGCGATATTGCGCGCGGCGCTGCGTCTGAGCAACGGTGCACCGGCTGCGGCGCTGGCCTTGTTACAGCCGGACCGCTGGCAGGCACGGCAAACGCTGTGCGACAGCCTGAACAGCGCACTGAGCGGCGATATTCTGCAGCTATTGCCGGCGCTCAACAGCGACGATGTGGCGGTTCGCCTCGGCTGGCTGCTTTCGCTACTGGTGGATGCGATGAAGGTGCAGCAGGGCGCCAGCAACTGGCTGAGTAATGGCGATCGCCCGGACGTGGTGACGCAGCTGGCGCAGCAGTTCAGCAGCAGCGCGCTGAATGCGAGCGTGCAGCAGTGGCTGCAGTGTCGCGAGCAGCTGCTGCACGTGGCGGCGCTTAATCGTGAACTGATTCTGACCGACTGTCTGCTTGCCTGGGGACGTTTGCTGTCTCCCGCTACGGTCGGCTAAGGGTAAAAGAGAAATTTATGTTTATTGTTGATTCGCACTGCCATCTCGATGGCCTTGATTATGAAACCCAGCACCGCGATCTGGATGACGTGATTGCCAAAGCGGCGGCGCGGGATGTGAAATTCATGCTGGCGATTGCCACCTCGCTGCCGGATTACTACAAAATCAAGCAGCTGGTCGGCGAACGTGACAACATCGCGCTGGCCTGCGGCGTGCATCCGCTCAATCAGGAAACGCCGTATGACGTGGAAGAGTTTCGCCGTCTGGCGGCGGAAGAGCAGGTGATTGCGCTGGGCGAAACCGGGCTGGATTATTTTTACCAGCAGGAGACCAAAGCCCAGCAGCAGGCCTCGTTCCGTGAGCATATCCGCACCGGCATTGCGCTGAACAAGCCGATTATTGTGCACACCCGCGATGCGCGCGAAGACACGCTGGCTATTCTGCGTGAAGAGCAGGTAGAGCGATGCGGCGGCGTGCTGCACTGTTTCACCGAAGACAAAGAGACGGCGGCGCAGCTGCTGGATCTTGGGTTCTACATCTCCTTCTCCGGCATTGTGACCTTCCGTAACGCCGAACAGATTCGCGAAGCAGCGCGCTATGTACCGCTGGATCGCATTCTGGTTGAAACCGATTCACCCTATCTGGCGCCAGTACCGCATCGCGGCAAAGAAAACCAGCCGGCCTTCACCCGCGACGTAGCTGAGTATATGGCCGTGGTGAAGGGCGTCGATCTTGCGACCCTGGCGGCCGCCACCACGGAAAACTTCTCCCGCCTGTTTAAGGTGCCGATGAGCCGACTCGGCGGCTAACGCGCTTTATTTCAAACTCTGTAATTAATCTGAAATCACTCATCTGCGCTGCGTGTTTCGCGGCGCAGGCAGTGATTTATTGCTGTTTATAGCAGCAAGTCAGTAAGAAATGACTGAAATTTCAGCGCTGTGTTTGGTGAAACGTGATAGCCGTCAAAGTAACGTGTCGTCATTTATTTTACCCTTCGTAATAAATCAAAAGACGCTCAGCGTCACCCCGGCTAAGGATCCTCCCCCTTTGCCATGCGCACTGCGCTAAAAAATGCACTCATACTCAGGAGCTTCTATGTTCAAGAACGCATTTGCGAACCTGCAAAAGGTAGGTAAATCGCTGATGTTGCCGGTATCGGTTCTGCCGATTGCCGGTATTTTGTTAGGTGTTGGTTCTGCTAACTTCAGCTGGCTGCCGGAAGTGGTTTCCCACGTGATGGCCGAAGCGGGTGGTTCGGTATTTGCTAACATGCCGCTGATCTTTGCGATCGGTGTGGCACTGGGCTTTACCAATAACGACGGCGTGTCGGCGCTGGCCGCCGTGGTCGCCTACGGCATTATGGTGAAAACCCTGGCTGTGGTCGCGCCGCTGGTGCTGCATCTGCCGGCAGCCGAGATCGAAGCCAAACACCTCGCCGATACCGGGGTGCTGGGCGGCATTATTGCTGGTTCGATTGCGGCCTACATGTTCAACCGCTTCTACCGCATCAAGCTGCCGGAATACCTCGGCTTCTTTGCCGGTAAGCGCTTTGTGCCGATCATTTCCGGTCTGACCGCGATTTTCACCGGTGTGGTGCTGTCCTTCATCTGGCCACCTATTGGTACCGCGATTCAGGACTTCTCCCAGTGGGCGGCCTATCAGAACCCGGTGGTGGCGTTCGGTATTTACGGTGTGGTTGAGCGTGCGCTGGTGCCGTTTGGTCTGCATCACATCTGGAACGTTCCTTTCCAGATGCAGATTGGTGAATTCACCAACGCGGCTGGTCAGGTCTTCCACGGTGACATTCCGCGCTACATGGCGGGTGACCCGACTGCCGGTAAACTGTCTGGCGGCTTCCTGTTCAAGATGTACGGTCTGCCGGCTGCGGCTATCGCCATCTGGCATTCTGCTAAACCTGAAAACCGCGCCAAAGTGGGCGGTATCATGATCTCCGCTGCGCTGACCTCGTTCCTGACCGGTATCACCGAGCCGATCGAGTTCTCGTTCATGTTCGTGGCACCGATCCTGTACGTGATCCACGCCATCCTGGCGGGCCTGGCGTTCCCAATCTGTATTCTGCTGGGCATGCGTGATGGCACCAGCTTCTCACACGGTCTGATCGACTTCATCGTGCTGAGCGGCAACAGCAGCAAAATCTGGCTGTTCCCGATTGTCGGTATCATCTACGGTCTGGTGTACTACACCGTGTTCCGCGTGCTGATCGCAAAACTGAATCTGAAAACCCCGGGTCGTGAAGATACGGCCATGGAGCAGAGCAGCGCGACCGGCAGTGAAATGGCGGGCAAGCTGGTCACGGCGTTCGGTGGTAAAGAGAACATCACTAACCTTGATGCCTGTATTACCCGTCTGCGCGTCAGCGTGGCGGACGTAGCGAAGGTGGATCAGGCTGAACTGAAAAACCTCGGCGCGCGTGGTGTGGTGGTGGCCGGTTCCGGTGTGCAGGCGATTTTCGGCACCAAGTCCGATAACCTGAAAACCGAGATGGATGATTATATCCGCAGTATGTAAGTGACATGACGGCAGGCCGGGCCGGTGCGGTGAAGCGGCGTCAGATCGTAAAGACGCTAAAACCATCCCTGGGGCTCGTCCCGCGACATCCCTGTCGCGGGACGCTTTACTCCTCTACCGCCGCTTCACCGCACTGCAACTTCGGTGCGACAAAACCCCTCATCCGAGGGGTTTTTTATTTTACTGCCGCCAGACGCCACCCGCCGCGCCGCGCCAGCGTGAAAAAGTGATGCAAAGGCAGCCATTTAATGAAGAAAAGTGGTCCCGAGGTTGAAAGAAACGGAATTCCTCACGCATACTGCCTGACTGAACTCAGGCTTAAGGAACTGCACCATGGCTGAAGAAACCATTTTCAGTAAAATCATTCGTCGCGAAATTCCCGCCGACGTGGTTTATCAGGACGAACTGGTCACCGCCTTCCGCGATATCGCGCCCAAAGCGCCTACCCATATACTGATTGTCCCCAACGTACTGATTCCGACCGCCAACGATGTACAGGCGGCGCATGAGCAGGCGCTGGGCCGCATGGTCACCGCCGCCGCAAAAATTGCCCGTGATGAAGGCATCGCCGGGGATGGCTATCGCCTGATCATCAACTGCAACCGTCACGGTGGGCAGGAGGTTTACCACATTCATATGCACCTGGTCGGCGGACAGCCGCTGGGCCCGATGCTGGCCATCTAACCTCAGGCGGACCTTGTGATGCGTCAATGGCTGAGCGGCTTGCTGTTGCTGACCCTGGTGGGCTGCAGCAGCGATAAGCCGATGATCAACACCTCCCAGTCGCTGGTGATGGAGTCTGCCGTACTGTCGGCGGGCATCATCACCGATGAGCCTGCGCTGACCAGCCGTGACGGCCAGCAGCGCGCCGCCAGCGTGCTGCAAAATCTGCGTGAAACGCCGGTCACCGTGCACTATCGTTTCTACTGGTACGATGACAAAGGGCTGGAGATTGAGCCGCAGGAGCCGGCGCAGACTCAAACCGTACCGGCGCACGGCAGCGTAGAAGTGGCCTCGCAAATGGGTAACCCGACCGCCAGCAAGGTGCGTCTCTATCTTTATCTTTGAGGAGTAACCTGTGATTCGCAGTGTACAACGTTCCGGCGCGCTACTGTTTGCGCTGATGCTCACCGGTTGTGTGGTGAAACAACAAACCCCGGCGCCGGTTGAACCGACGCAGCCGACCACGCCAACCCAGCCAGAACAACCACCCGCGCAGCCGGTGCCGCCGCCGCAAACTGTGCCGCAGCCGCCGAAGCTGAAAACCATCAACTGGAATGCCAGCGTCCAGCCGTTAGTCGCCAACATGGTGCAGTCGGCGGGCGTCAATCCGGGCAGCGTGCTGCTGGTGGATCGCATCAAAAACAGCACCAACGGCTCGCTGCAAACGGAAAAAGCCACGGCAGCGATTGAGAACGCGCTGGCCAATAACGGCAAGTTCAGCCTGGTCTCAAACGATCAGCTTAATCAGGCCAAGCAAACGCTCGGCCTGTCGCCAGAGGATAGCCTCAACTCGCGCAGCAAAGCGATTGGCCTGGCGCGCATCGTCAACGCGCAGTATGTGCTGTACAGCAACGCGCAGGGCGATGTGAAAGCCCCTGCGCTGCAAATGCAGCTGATGCTGGTGCAAACCGGCGAAATCATCTGGTCGGGCAACGGCGTTGCACAACCCTGATCCCCGGCTGCAGCATCTGGTTCAGCAACAATGGCCGACGGCGCAAGCTGCCGGTCATTTTTTCGCGCTGCCAGGACTGAGCGGTAACAGCGTGCAGGTACGCAGCGAGCAGGGCGATCTGCTGGCGCGCCGGACACCGTCGCAGCCCATCCCGTTTGTCGATCGTCAGCGCGAATACCGCATCCTGCGTCAGTTGCGTACTACGGCGCTGGCGCCGCAGCCGCTGACGTGGCAGGCGCCGTGGCTGCTGCAGCGCTGGCTGCCGGGCGAGGTGCTGTCGCCGGATCAGTTCAGCGCGCAGCGCGCAGCGGTGCTGACGCTGCTGCTGCGCCTGCATCACCAGCCGCTGACCGGTTATCGCTTACGGCTGGCACCGCTGCTGCAGCGCTACTGGCAGCTGTGTCAGCAGCGGCACTGGCGCTGGCAGCGGCGCTTAAACCAGTTGCTGCAGCGCGGCGAACCGTCGCCGCTGCGGCTGGCACCGCTGCACATGGACGTCCACCCTGGCAATCTGATTGCCACCCCGGATGGCCTGCGTTTAATTGACTGGGAATATGCTGCGGATGGCGACGTGGCGCTGGAGCTGGCCGCTATCGGCGCGGTGGATGGCGCTGAACACGATTACTGGATAACCGACTATGCCGCCGAGGCGCGTCTGTCGGCAACGGCGTTGCGGCGTCAAAGCCGGCGCTGGCAGCCTTGGCTGCAGCTGCTGATGGCCAGCTGGTATCAGCTGCGCGCCGAGCAGAGCCATGACCAAACATTGCAACGGCTGGCGCAGGCCAGCTGGCAGGATCTTTAATTCAGGAACCGAAACATGACGATGACAACGCCCGGACCGCTGATGCTGGACGTCGAAGGCTACGAGCTGGACGCCGAAGAGCGCGAAATTCTGCAACATCCGCTGACAGGCGGACTGATCCTGTTCGCCCGCAACTTCCATGATGTTGCGCAGCTGGCGGAGCTGGTACGCCAGATTCGCGCGGCGTCGCGCAACCGGCTGCTGGTGGCGGTCGATCAGGAAGGCGGACGCGTGCAGCGCTTCCGCGACGGTTTTACTCAGCTGCCGGCGATGCAATCGTTCGCCGCGCTGCACGACATGGCGCGTGCCGGCGAGCTGGCGCAGCAGGCCGGCTGGCAAATGGCGGCGGAGATGATCGCCATGGATATCGATATCAGCTTTGCGCCGGTGCTGGATATCGGCCACATCAGCGCGGCCATCGGCGATCGCGCTTTCCACGCCGATCCGGCGATTGCGCTGCAGATGGCGCGCCAGTTTATCCACGGCATGCACGAAGCCGGCATGAAAACCACCGGTAAGCACTTCCCGGGCCACGGCGCGGTCAGCGCGGATTCGCACAAAGAGACGCCGCGCGACACGCGCGATGCGGCCACGCTGCGCCAGCACGACATGGCAATCTTCCAGCAGCTGATTGATGAGCAGCTGCTGGATGCGGTGATGCCCGCGCATGTTATCTATACTGAAGTGGACCCGCTGCCGGCCAGTGGTTCGCCTTACTGGCTGCAAACGGTGCTGCGGCAGGAGCTGGGCTTCAACGGGGTAATCTTCTCAGACGATCTGTCGATGGAGGGCGCGGCGGTGATGGGCAGCTATGCGGAACGGGCTCAGCAGTCGCTGAATGCCGGCTGCGATATGATCCTGGTGTGCAATCAGCGTGCTGGCGCGGTGAGCGTGCTGGATAATTTGACGCCGATCCAGGCGACGCGCGTCACGCAGTTATACCATCAGGGACGTTTTGACCGTCAGAGTTTGCAGGCCAGCGAGCGCTGGCGGCAAAATCAGCGTCAGCTCAGTGACCTGCAGGATCGCTGGCTGGCGCACAAAGCGTCGGGCAGATAATCGCCGCTGCCCGGATCTCACTCCACGCTGAGGATAATCATGATCATCTATCTGCACGGTTTTGATTCCAACAGTCCGGGCAACCATGAAAAGGTGTTGCAGCTGCAGTTTATTGACCCGGACGTCAGACTTATCAGCTACAGCACCCGCCATCCGAAACACGATATGCAGTTTCTGCTGAAAGAGTGCGACAAACTGCTCCAGCAGGGCAGCGATGCGCATCCGTTGATTTGTGGCGTCGGCCTGGGCGGCTACTGGGCGGAACGCATCGGCTTCCTTTGCGGCATGCGCCAGGCGATATTCAATCCCAACCTGTTTCCTGATGAAAACATGGAAGGCAAGATCGACCGGCCGGAAGAGTATCTTGATATCGCCACCAAATGCGTCAGCAACTTCCGTGAAAAGAACCGCGACCGCTGCCTGACCATTTTGTCACGTCACGATGAAGCGCTGGATAATCAGCGCAGCGCGGCCGCATTGCACCCGTACTACGAAATCGTGTGGGACGAGGAGGCCAGCCACAAATTCAAAAATATTGCCCCGCATCTGCAACGCATCAAAGCGTTCAAAACCCTTGCCTGAGTGCTGCTGCGCCGTGTGATGCGGCGCACAAAACGTGTAACATTCTGATAATGCAGTGCAAAGATTGATGTACATCAATTTTCTTATGTCCGGATGATTATGCCGTGCTATTCTGCCCTCAGCTCGCGATTAAATGTCGCCAACCCTATGTTTATTAAGGTTTTATATAACCATTAATTAACTTTTGGTTTACAACTTTGAGGGGGTCTTCATTGACTACAAGCATGGAAAAAATCGTCATCGTCGGTGGCGGTGCCGGAGGGCTGGAGCTGGCAACGCAGCTCGGCCATAAACTCGGCCGCAAAAAAAAGGCGGAGATCATCCTGGTCGATCGTAACCACAGCCATCTGTGGAAACCGCTGCTGCATGAAGTGGCGACCGGCTCGATGGATGAAGGTATTGATGCGCTCAGCTATCTGGCGCATGCGCGCAACCACGGTTTCCAGTTCCAGCTGGGTTCGCTGACGCAAATTAATCGCGACACAAAAACCATTGAACTGGCGGAGATCCGCGACGCGGAGGGTGGGCTGCTGGTACCGCAGCGCGAGCTGGCGTATGACCGTCTGGTGATGGCGCTGGGCAGCACCTCGAACGATTTCGGCACGCCAGGCGTGAAAGATCACTGCATCTTCCTCGACAACCCGCATCAGGCGCGTCGGTTCCATAATGAGATGCTCAACCTGTTCCTGCGCTTCTCTGCCAGCGAAGGGCAGCTGCAGAAAGTCAATATCGCCATTGTCGGCGGCGGCGCGACCGGCGTCGAGCTGTCGGCAGAACTGTATAACGCAGTGAAACAGCTGCACAGCTACGGCTATAAAGGTCTCGATAGCAGCGCGCTCAACGTTACGCTGGTGGAAGCCGGCGAGCGTATTCTGCCTGCGTTGCCACCGCGCATCTCCGCAGCGGCGCATCAGGAGCTGAGCAAGCTTGGCGTGCGCGTACTGACGCAAACCATGGTCACCAGCGCAGCAGCCAACGGTCTGAATACCAAAGGGGGCGAATTCATCGAAGCCGATCTGATGGTGTGGGCGGCGGGTATTAAAGCGCCAGACTTCATGAAAGAGATTGGCGGGCTGGAGACCAACCGCATTAATCAGCTGGTGGTCAAAGAGACGCTGCAGACCACGCTGGACGACGATATTTACGCCATCGGCGACTGCGCCTCCTGCGCGCTGCCGGGCGGCGGATTCGTGCCGCCGCGCGCGCAGTCGGCGCATCAGATGGCGTCGCGTGCGCTGGAAAACATCCTCGCCCAGCGCAAAGGCAAGCCGCTCAAAGCCTACGTGTATAAAGATCACGGCTCGCTGGTGTCGCTGTCCCGCTTCAGTACCGTCGGCAGCCTGATGGGGAACCTGATGCGCGGTTCGATGATGGTGGAAGGGCGTATTGCGCGTTTTGTCTACATCTCCTTGTACCGTATGCACCAGATTGCGCTCCATGGATACTTCAAGACCGGTCTGATGATGCTGGTCGGCAGCCTCAACCGCGTGCTGCGTCCGCGTCTCAAACTGCATTAATCGCTGGCGGGCGGTCACCCCCGCCCGCTGCCTGCCCGGCTGCCGTAACCTGCTGATTGCCGTTCGTTCAGCGCCAGGTTACGGTGCAATGACACTGCCGCTCAGAACTCTCCTAAAAGCTGGTCCTGCTGGCTTTCCGCTGCGTTTCCTCCATTAATCTGATGTTGCATTTTCGGACCATCTGTAAAACTTATGCCAACGAACACGGCGCGGCGCGCACGCCGGTTATGCCTCGGTAACCCGGGATCGGGTTGCGGCAGGAATGCGCGGTAACAACTTCAGGAGGACATTCCTGTGAATAAATCAATGTTAGCGGGTATTGGAATCGGCGTAGCAGCAGCGTTGGGCGTGGCCGCCGTCGCCAGCATGGATGTGTTTGATCGTGGCCCGCAGTATGCTCAGGTGCTTTCGGCAACGCCAATCAAAGAGAGCATTAAGCAACCGCGTCAGGAGTGCCGCAACGTTACCCTCACGCACCGTCGTCCGGTGCAGGATGAGAACCGCATCGCCGGTTCCGTACTGGGTGCCGTGGCCGGTGGTGTGATTGGTCACCAGTTCGGCGGTGGCCGCGGCCGGGATATCGCGACCGTAGCCGGTGCGCTGGCAGGCGGCTACGGCGGTAACCAGGTACAGGGTGCGCTGCAGGATCGTGACACATACACCACCAGCGAGCAGCGCTGCAAAACCGTGTACGATAAACAGGAAAAAATGCTGGGTTATGACGTGACCTATAAAATAGGCGACCAGCAGGGCAAAATCCGCATGGAGAATGACCCTGGCACCCGCATCCCGCTCGACCGTAATGGTCAGCTGATCCTGAATTCGAATCAGGCCTGATTGGGCAAAGCTACTTCACAGCAGCAGTAACAAAAAAAGCGCCGCAAGGCGCTTTTTTTAATGCTCAGGCTCCCGCACCGTACGCAGCAGCGCGTCGCATAGCGCTGCTGCGTAACGGCTGGGCGATCAAACCCGGTTCTTCGCCAGTTCGGCGACGAAATTCTGCACCCATTCCATGCGTGTTTTCCGTTCGCTGAGATCGCGGGTGAATTTCAGTCGCGTCGGGCCATCCAGCTTCCACTGCTTCGCATCTTGCTGCAGCAGGCCGATCAGCCAGCCGGGATCAACCTGATTCTGCGGCGCGAACTCAAAGAAGCCGCCTTTTTCGCTGGCTTCGATTTTACGCAGCCCCAGCTGGCGCGCCACCAGACGCAGCGCGGCGATGTCCAGCAGGTTGCGCGCGGCGTCGGGTAGCTTGCCGAAGCGGTCAATCATCTCAATTTTCAGCTCAGCCAGCTCCTGTTCATCGGCTGCACTGGCGATGCGTTTATACAGCGACAGGCGCGTATTGACGTCCGGAATAAAATCATCCGGCAGCAGGGCAGGCATGCGCAGCTCAATCTCGGTCTGATTGCTGGTGAGATCTTCCAGCGACGGTTCACGTCCGGCCTTGAGTGCATCCACCGCGTTTTCCAGCAGCTCCATGTAGAGCGTGAAGCCAATGGTCTCCATCTGACCGCTCTGATCTTCACCCAGCAGTTCACCGGCACCGCGAATCTCCAGATCGTGCGTCGCCAGCGCAAAGCCAGCGCCCAGATCTTCCAGCGAGGCAATCGCTTCCAGTCGCTTCTGGGCATCGGTCGTCATCGCTTTCGGGTGCGGCGTCAGCAGCCAGGCATAGGCCTGATGGTGCGAACGGCCGACGCGGCCACGCAGCTGGTGCAGCTGCGCCAGGCCGAAGTGGTCGGCACGCTCAATGATGATGGTGTTGGCGCTGGGCACGTCGATCCCGGTTTCGATGATGGTAGTGCACACCAGCACGTTGAAGCGCTGGTGGTGGAAATCGTTCATCACCCGTTCCAGATCGCGCTCGCGCATCTGACCGTGGCCGATGGCGATGCGCGCTTCCGGCACCAGCTCGGCCAGCCGCTGCGCTGCTTTCTCGATGTTCTCGACGTCATTGTAGAGATAGTAAACCTGGCCGCCGCGCAGCACTTCACGCAGGATCGCTTCGCGCACCACCAGGCTGTCATACTCGCGCACGAAGGTTTTCACCGCCAGACGGCGCGCCGGTGGCGTGGCGATAATCGACAGATCGCGCATGCCGCTCATCGCCATGTTCAGAGTACGCGGAATCGGCGTTGCGGTGAGCGTCAGAATATCGACGTCAGCGCGCATCGCTTTGATGCGCTCTTTGTGACGCACGCCGAAACGGTGCTCTTCATCGACGATCAGCAAACCGAGATCGCGCCACTTCAGATCGCTCATCAGCAGCTTGTGGGTGCCGATCAGAATATCAATTTTGCCCTCGCTGGCCTGCTCCAGCACCTGCGCCTGCTCTTTGGCGCTGCGGAAGCGCGACAGCATCTCAATGCGCACCGGCCAGTTGGCGAAGCGGTCGCGGAAGTTGTCGTAATGCTGCTGCGCCAGCAGGGTGGTTGGCACCAGCACCGCCACCTGTTTGCCGTTCTCCACCGCAAGGAAGGCAGCGCGCATCGCCACTTCGGTTTTACCAAAGCCAACATCGCCGCACACCAGGCGGTCCATGGCCAGCGGCTGGCACATATCGCTGAGCACGGCGTTAATTGCCTGCGCCTGATCCGGCGTGGTTTCAAACGGGAAACCTTCGCAGAACAGCTGATACTGCTCGCGGTCGTGCTTAAAGGCAAAGCCGGCCTTGGCCGCGCGCTGGGCATAGATATCCAGCAGCTCAGCGGCCACGTCGCGCACTTTCTCCGCCGCTTTCTGGCGCGCGCGTGACCAGGCATCGCTGCCCAGTTTGTGCAGCGGCGCATTTTCATCGGCGCCGCCGGCGTAACGGCTGATCAGATGCAGCGATGACACCGGGACGTAAAGTTTGGCATCGCCGGCATAGGAGAGCATCAGATACTCAGCCACGATACCGCCGGCTTCCAGCGTGGTCAGGCCGATGTAGCGCCCCACACCGTGTTCAAGATGCACCACCGGCTGGCCCGGGTGCAGCTCGGCGAGGTTACGAATCAGTACATCCGGATTGATGGTGCGGCGATTGTCCTGACGCCGCCGGCTGACGCGCTCGCCGAGCAGATCGCTTTCGCAAATCAGCGCGCGCTGGCGCTGGGTGTCGATAAAACCGCGCTCGCTGGCGCCAATCATCAGGCTGTACGGCTGCTCATCGGCCTGCTCGAAGCGATCGATCGGCTGCGGGCGCAGTTTGATGCGGGACAGCAGCTCCTGCAGGCTCTCGCGGCGACCTTCGCTTTCTACTGAGAAAATCACCTGACCGGTAAACTGCTCGAGGAACTGGCGCAGCAGATCGAGCGGCGCTTTGGCCTGCGCCTGCACCGTCAGCTCCGGCAATGGCTGATAGCCCAGATTACTGTTCGCGGCTTTTTCCGGCAGCGTCTCAGCGCTGAGCTGCATGCGCGGCCAGTTTTTCAGCTCGCTCAGCAGCGCATCCGGGCGCAGCCACAGCGTGGCCGGTTCCAGCAGCGGGCGCATAGGATCGATGCGACGATTTTCATAGCGTGCGTTAGCATCCTGCCAGAAACGTTCAGCGCTGGCGTGCAGATCGCCGCTGTTCAGCACCAGCGTGCTGGCGGGCAGATAGCTAAACAGGGTAGGCAGTTCCTGCTCGAAAAACAGCGGCTGCCAGTACTCAATCCCGGCCGGCAGCGTGCCTTTGCTCACCTGCTGATAGACGTGCTCGGGTTCGCGCCGCACGTCGAAGGTTTCACGCCAGCGGCTGCGGAACAGCTCAATGGCCGCTTTGTCGGTGGGAAATTCATGCGCCGGCAGCAGGTTGATGGCGCTCACCGCCTCCAGCGTGCGCTGTGAGTCGACGTCAAACAGGCGCAGACTATCGATCTCATCATCAAAGAAATCGATGCGGTAAGGCTGATCGCTGCCCATCGGGAACAGGTCGAGCAACGCGCCGCGCGTCGCGTACTCGCCATGCTCCATCACCTGATCGACATGGCGATAACCGGCCTGCTCCAGCTGGTCGCGCAGCGCATCGCGCGACAGCTTCTGGCCCTGCTGCATCACCAGCGCATGGCCGTGCAGGAAGCTGTGCGGGCAAACGCGCTGCATCAGCGTGTTAACCGGCAGAATCAGCATGCCGCGCGTCAGGGTGGGCAGCTGGTACAGGGTGGAGAGACGGGCGGAGATAATGTCCTGATGGGGCGAGAAGCTGTCGTAGGGCAGCGTTTCCCAGTCAGCAAGATTGGTGACCGGCAGATCGGTAAACTGTCTGATCTCCTCCTGCAGTCGCAGGGCCGATTGCATATCCGGGGTAATCATCAGCACCGGACCGTGGTGGCGTTCGGTGATGCTGGCACACTCAACCGCCTGCGCGGCGCCGACCAGCTGGCCGAGCTGACGATGGTCGCCTGCTTTTGCAGGCAGGGTATAACGACGCTGTTCCGACATAAGGTCCGACATTCTCTCCTCAGTTTCCAGGGCGTCATCATTCCACATTCCGCCGTGAGGATCATCTCTCCTTTCTGAGTTTATGTCAGGGTGCATGAATGCGCACCTTACCTCAGCGGCACCCTGAAGGGCCGCCAGTATGGCCGGTTGCCAGGTCGTCATTGATGGCGACCTGGCCGCGTCAGGTTATTTACTGGATTGCTGTGTGTAGTGCATGCGAGGACGATCCACATTGGCCCATGACAGCTCGCGCTCGACATGGTAGCTGTTGTTGCCATCGTCCCACTTCACATAATAACCGGTTAGCGCGTCTCCCTGCTCAAAGACATTGACCACTTCGCCTTTGATCTCGCCAGATTTATGTTTAACGATACTGCCTTTAGGAAACCTGCTCATGGTAAGAACCTCCGTACTGCGCTTACTGTGATGCGAAAACCGGTACTGCAAGCTAAGTCTAACCCACCTGCTGACGAATAATCGTACTAATAGCGTCACTATTTTGTCGTAATTTTGTGCATTGTCGCGCAGCAGGACGCATTTTGACGCAACTTTGCAACTGACTCAGCGGGTTAGAGGTTTCATAAAGCAGACGGCTCCTTTATCATCGCTCTACTTAATTTGGGCAACGGCCAAGACGGATCTCATGTATCAACCAGTCGCGTTATTCATCGGTTTGCGCTACATGCGTGGACGTGCTTCAGACCGTTTCGGTCGTTTCGTCTCCTGGCTCTCGACTATTGGTATCACGCTCGGCGTGCTGGCACTGGTGACGGTGCTGTCGGTGATGAACGGCTTTGAGCGCGAGCTGGAAGGCAACATTCTCGGCCTGATGCCGCAGGCGCTGGTGACCAGCGACACCGGCAGCATCAATCCGCAGCAGATGCGCGCACAGGATCTCAGGCTGCAGGGCGTGACGCGGATCGCGCCGCTGACCACCGCCGATGTGGTGTTGCAGAGTGCGCGCAACGTGTCGGTGGGCGTGATGCTGGGCATCAATCCTGACGAGCCGGATCCGCTGACGCCTTATCTGGTCAATACCCAGCAGAGCGTGCTGCAGCCGGGCCAGTATAAAGTCATTCTCGGTGAACTGCTGGCCTCGCAGCTGGGCGTGAAGCGCGGCGATCAGCTGCGCCTGATGGTGCCATCGGTCAGTCAGTTTACCCCAGTGGGGCGCGTGCCGAGCCAGCGCATCTTTACCGTTGCCGGTACCTACGCGGCCAATAGCGAAGTCGATGGCTATCAGATTCTGGTGAACCAGCAGGATGCCTCGCGCGTGATGCGCTATCCGCTCGGCAACATTACCGGCTGGCGCCTGTGGCTGGATAAGCCGCTGAATGTCGATGCGCTGAGCCAGCAGCCGCTGCCGCAGGGGCTGACGTGGAAAGACTGGCGCGAACGCAAGGGCGACCTGTTCCAGGCGGTGCGCATGGAGAAAAACATGATGGGGCTGCTGCTCAGCCTGATCATTGCCGTGGCCGCCTTCAATATCATTACCTCGCTGGGCCTGCTGATCATGGAGAAGCAGGCGGAAGTGGCGATCCTGCAAACCCAGGGCTTAACGCGGCGGCAAATCGTCGCGGTATTTATGGTGCAGGGCGCCAGCGCCGGTATTATCGGTGCGCTGCTCGGTACACTGCTGGGCGTGCTGCTGGCCAGCCAGCTCAACAATTTAATGCCGGTGATCGGCCTGTTCCTTGATGGCGCGGCGCTGCCGGTAGATATCAATGTCTGGCAGGTGATCACCATTGCGCTGGTCTCGATGGCCGTGGCGCTGCTGTCTACCCTCTATCCGTCATGGCGCGCTGCCGCCGTTCAACCCGCTGAGGCTTTACGTTATGAGTAATACCCCTTTGTTGCAGTGTCGTGACCTGTGCAAACGCTATCAGGAAGGCAGCGTGCAGACCGATGTGCTGCGCAATGTGGCTTTTAGCCTGCAGCCGGGCGAACTGACGGCCATCGTCGGTAGCTCCGGCTCCGGCAAAAGTACCTTACTGCACCTGCTGGGCGGGCTGGATGCACCGACCTCCGGTGACGTGGTGTTTGACGGGAAATCGCTTAACGGCATGTCGTCGGCGGCCAAAGCAGAGCTGCGTAACCGTGAACTCGGCTTCATTTATCAGTTTCACCATTTGCTGCCGGACTTCAGCGCGCTGGAGAACGTAGCCATGCCGCTGCTGATTGGCAAAACCGGCAAAGCCGAAGCGGAAGCGCGCGCACGCGAGATGCTGGCGGCGGTTGGCCTGGAAAAGCGCGCGGCGCACCGGCCTTCTGAGCTGTCGGGCGGTGAACGTCAGCGCGTGGCGATCGCCAGAGCGCTGGTGAACCGGCCGCGGCTGGTGATGGCCGATGAGCCCACCGGTAACCTCGATGCGCGCAACGCGGACGCCATTTTTGAACTGCTCGGCGAGCTCAACGTGCAGCAGGGCACCGCGTTTCTGGTGGTGACGCACGACCTCAACCTGGCGAAGCGCCTGAGCCGGCAGATGGAAATGCGCGACGGCCAGCTGAGCGATCACCTGACGCTGGGAGCGATCTAATGGTGTCCTCTTTATCCCTGCTGCTCGGGCTGCGCTTCAGCCGCGGCCGGCGGCGCGGCGGCATGGTGTCGCTGATCTCCATCATCTCGACCATCGGCATTGCGCTTGGCGTGGCGGTGCTGATCATCGGGCTGAGCGCGATGAACGGTTTCGAGCGGGAGCTCAACAACCGCATTCTGGCCGTGGTGCCGCACGGCGAAATTGAGGCGGTGAACCAGCCATTTCGCAACTGGCAGCCGATGATTGCGCCCATCGAACAGGTGCCGGGCATCGCCGCGGCGGCGCCTTACGTTAACTTTACCGGATTGATTGAGAGCGGTGCGAAGCTGCAGGCGCTGCAGGTGAAGGGCGTTGATCCGCAGCAGGAGTCGCGGCTCAGCGCGCTGCCGCGTTTTGTCAGCGGCGATGCCTGGTCGCAGTTCAGCGCCGGCAGGCAGCAGATCATTCTGGGCGGCGGCATCGCCAAATCGCTCAACGTGAAGCAGGGCGACTGGATCACCATCATGATCCCGAATAATGATGGCGAGAACAAACTGCTGCAGCCAAAACGCATTCGTCTGCAGGTGAGCGGTATTCTGCAGCTGAGCGGCATGCTGGATCACAGTCTGGCGCTGGTGCCGCTGGCCGATGCGCAAAAATATCTGGATCTGGGCGACAGCGTCAGCGGCATTGCGCTGAAGATGAGCGATCCGTTCCAGGCACAGAAGCTGGTGCGCGATGCCGGCGAAGCCACCCACTCCTATGTCACCATCCGCAGCTGGATTGGCACTTACGGCTACATGTATCGTGATATCCAGATGATTCGCGCCATTATGTATCTGGCGATGGTGCTGGTGATTGGCGTGGCCTGCTTTAATATCGTATCGACGCTGGTGATGGCGGTGAAGGACAAGAGCAGCGATATCGCCGTGCTGCGCACGCTGGGCGCGAAAGACGGCCTGATTCGTGCCATTTTTATCTGGTATGGCCTGCTGGCCGGGCTGCTGGGCAGCGTCAGCGGTGTGGTGGTCGGCGTGCTGGTGGCGCTCAATCTGACGCCGGTAATGCGCGTAGTGGAGCACCTTTCCGGGCATCAGCTGCTGGCGGGCGACATCTACTTTATCGACTTTCTGCCGTCTGAGCTGCACTGGCTGGATGTGGCCATCGTGCTGGCGACGGCGATTGGCCTGAGCCTGATTGCCAGCTGGTATCCGGCGCGGCGCGCCAGCCGCATCGATCCTGCCCGCGTGCTGAGCGGTCAGTAAAGACAAAACACGCAGCCGCCTTCGCGGCTGCGCACATTTTCAGCGTCTGCGGCATGCAGCCGTCATACCCAGCCGCTATTATCGGGTCTGAGTAACCCGGAAAACACCCGCAGCGCGGCGTTCAGCGCCGCAGATTAAGGAGCCTTTATGCGCCAACCGCGCCGCCGCCTTCGACTCGCCCGCTACAAAAAGAACCGCCGCAAAGTGCATCAGCGCTTTCGCCAGCGCATCTTTGAGCGCGATCGTCAGGTCGAACTTGCCGCCCATCCGCAGCCGCACGTGGTGGTGCTGACCGGTGCCGGAATTTCGGCAGAATCCGGCATTCGCACCTTCCGCGCGGAAGATGGCCTGTGGGAAGAGCATCGCGTGGAAGATGTGGCGACGCCCGAAGGCTTTCGCCGCGATCCGGCGCTGGTGCAGGGGTTCTACAACGCGCGCCGGCGTCAGCTGCAGCAGCCAGAGATCCAGCCTAACGCGGCGCACAAAGCGCTGGCCGAACTGGAGCAGGTGCTGGGCGATAATTTCCTGCTGGTTACGCAGAACATCGATAACCTGCACGAGCGCGCCGGCAGCCAGCGCGTGCTGCATATGCACGGTGAGTTACTGAAGGTGCGCTGTGAGCACAGCGGTCAGGTGCTGGCGTGGACAGAGGACGTCGGTCCGGACGATCGCTGTACCTGCTGCCAGTTCCCGTCGCGGCTGCGTCCGCATGTGGTGTGGTTTGGTGAAATGCCGCTCGGCATGGAGGAGATTTATCAGGCGCTGGAACAGGCCGATCTGTTTATTGCCATCGGCACCTCAGGCCACGTCTATCCGGCGGCAGGATTTGTGCACGAGGCGAAACTGCAGGGCGCGCATACCGTGGAGCTGAATCTGGCCCCCAGTCAGGTCGGTAACGAATTCGCTGAAGCACATTACGGCTTAGCCAGCGAAGTGGTGCCCGAATTCGTGCATACTTTTTTGCGCGGCTTGTATAAATAGTCAGCGTACTGCGCGTTTCCCCTCATCCCGGCCTTCTCCCGGCGGGAGAAGGGGAAAAACGCGCCCGACTGAAACTCAGCTAAACCCGGCACGCATGAACCCTCTCCCTCTGGGAGAGGGCAGGGTGAGGGCCAGGCCGCACAACCTCCACCTCAGAACCTCACCGTCCCGCTTTCAGCTTCTGGAACAGCGTTTCGTACTGCACGCTGGCGGCACCGACATCGTTCTGCCACTCGCCGTTTTTGATCACTTCAGCCGGTGGATAGAGTGACGGATCGCTGGCCACCTCGGGTGGCAGCAACTTTCTTGCCGCCAGGTTGGGCGTCGGATAACCGATGGTTTCCGCCACTTTAGCCGCCACATCCGGGCGCAGCAGGAAGTTAATCAGCTTCAGCGCGCCCGCTTTATTTTTCGCATTCGCCGGGATCGCCAGGTTATCCATCCAGAAAATTCCGCCCTCTTTCGGCCAGATAATCTGCAGCGGCGTGCCAGCCTGGCGCGCTACCCAGGCGGAGCCATTCCAGATCATGCCGACGTTGACTTCGCCTTCCATAAACGGATTACCGGGATTATCCGAGTTGAACGCCAGCACGTTCGGCATCAGTTTTTTCAGCTCTTCATAGGCGGCTTCAATCTGTTTTGGATCCTGCGTATTACCGGAGTAGCCGAGCTTGCGCAGCGCCATCTGGAACACTTCACGCGCGTCATCGGTCAGCAGCAGGCTCTGCTTATACTGTGGTTTCCACAGATCGGCCCATTGGGTCAGGGTTTTCGCATCCACCTCGTCGGTATTCACGCCAATCGCCGTTGCGCCCCAGATATAGGGAATGGAATAGTCGTTGTTCGGATCAAACGGCTTGTTCAGCAGGTCAGGATCGAGATTGCGGAAGTTGCTCAGCTGTGACTTGTCGATCTTCTGCAGCATGCCCTCGTTGCGCATTTTGGCGATGAAGTAGGTCGACGGCACCACCAGATCGTAAGCGCCTGCTTTCCAGGTTTTCAGCTTGGCGTACATGCTTTCATTGGATTCATAGGTGGAATAAATCACTTTGATGCCGGTCTCTTTGGTGAACTGCTCCAGCAGCCCGGGCGGCACATATTCGGTCCAGTTATAGAAGTAAAGCGTGTTGTTGTCATCCGCCTGAGCGCTTTGCATACCCAGTGCCAGCGCCCCAGCCGCCAGCCAGTGAGACCATTTTTTCATCGGTTATCCTCTATTTGGTTTTATCACGCAGCAACAGCTGACTGGCTGCCACCAGCAGCAGCGACAGCAGCATCAAAATGGTAGCCAGCGCGTTCACCTCCGGCGACACGCCCACTTTCACCATGGAATAAATTTTCAGCGGCAAAATTTCGAAGCCGGGACCGGTGACAAATGACGACACCACCACATCATCCATCGACAGGGTGAAACTCAGCAGCCAGCCCGCGGCCACTGCCGGCAGCGCCAGCGGCAGCAAAATCTTGCGCAGAATAGTCACTTCGCTGGCGCCGAGATCTTTTGCCGCCTCCAGCATGCGCACGTCAAAGCCTTTCAGGCGCGAATAGACGGTAATCACCACAAACGGCAGGCAGAAGGTGATATGGGAAAACAGCAGCGACCAGAAGCCGAGCGAAATCCCCAGCAGCATAAACAGCACCAGTAGAGAAATCGCCATCACGATATCCGGCGACATCATCACCACAAATAGCATACCGCTGACAAACGGCTTGCCGCGAAAACGGTAGCGGTACAGCGCCACGGCGGTGAGCGAGCCGATCAGCGTCGCGCAACTGGCCGACAGCACGCCCATGATCAGCGAATGCTGCGCTGCCTGAATCAGGCTGTCGTTATTGACCAGCAGGCGATACCACTGGGTGCTGAAGCCCTGCCAGTTGATGCCGAAGCGCGAGGCATTGAAGGAGTTGACGATCAGGATGATGATCGGAATGTAGAACCAGGCATAAATCACGGCCATGAAGCCGTAGCGTAATCCGCGCGCCATCATTGCAACGCCGCCTTGTGATTCAGCAGACGCGCTGCGCGCCAGTAAACCAGCAGCATCAGCCCCATCAGCAGCGTCATGACAATGCTGGTGGCGGCACCAAACGGCCAGTCACGAATATTGAGGAACTGGCTTTTGATTACGTTACCGATCAACAGGTTCTTTGCCCCGCCCATTAAATCCGCTACGTAGAACAACCCCATCGCCGGGATAAATACCAGTAGCGCGCCGGCAACGATACCGGGTAGGGTCAGCGGCAAAATGATACGGATGAAGGTCTGTAGCCTGCTGGCGCCAAGATCGCGCGCCGCTTCCAGGCAGGATTTGTCCAGCTTTTCAAGGCTGGAGTAGAGCGGCAGTACCATAAATGGCAGCAGAATATAGATCAGCCCGAGGATCACCGCTTCCGGGGTAAACATGATGCGAAACGGCTTGTCGATGACGCCGAGCCACAGCAGAAATTCATTGAGCCAGCCACGCGTGCTGAGAAAAATTTTCAGACCATAAATGCGAATCAGCGAGTTGGTCCAGAACGGCACAATCAGCAGAAACAGCATCAGCGGACGCAGACGCGCCGGCAGTCTGGTCAGGCACCAGGCAAAAGGGTAGCCGAGCAGCAGGCAGCACAGCGTGGCGATGCAGGCCATGTTGAGTGAGTGCAGCAGCACGTCGGCATACAGCGGATCGAGGAGCCGGCCGTAGTTGTTCAGGGTGAACACCATGCTGACAAAGTGCGCGTCGTCGCGCGTCAGAAAACTGGTGACGAAGATCATCAGATTCGGCAGCAACACGAACAGCGTCAGCCAGCCGACGATCAGCGCCACAATGGCTTTCTGCAGACGATTACGCATCCGTTTCATACGGCAGCACCACCTCCCAGTTTGGCACCCAGCTGACCGCCATTTTCTGGTTCAGCGAGTGGTCAAAATCCGGATCGTCCTCATTAAAGAACTCGCTGACGGTGAGCAGCTTGCCGTTCTCCAGCTCAACGGTGGATTCCAGCGTCATGCCTTTATAGTTGCGTTCGCGTACATAGCCGATCAGGTTTTCGCTGCGGCTGTCGTGATCAATCTCCTCGACGCGCAAATCTTCCGGCCGCAGCAGCACATGCAGCCGATCGCCGGGTTTGACCGGGAACGGGCAGTGAATATCACACTCGCGACCTTCGACGCGAGCGCGTACCTGCGGCGCGTGCGCGCTGCCGATCACTTCTGCATCGAACACATTGATTTCGCCAATGAAGCGCGCCACAAACAGGTTCGCGGGCTCTTCGTAGATCTCGCGCGGCGTGCCGTCCTGCTCGATGCGCCCGTCGCGCATCACCACGATGCGATCGGACATGGTCAGCGCTTCTTCCTGATCGTGCGTGACAAACACAAACGTGATGCCCAGCTTGCGCTGCAGCGCTTTCAGCTCGTTTTGCATCTGGCGGCGCAGTTTGTAATCCAGCGCGGAGAGCGACTCATCAAGCAGCAGCACTTTGGGCCGGTTGACCACCGCGCGCGCAATCGCCACGCGCTGCTGCTGGCCGCCGGAGAGCTGATGCGGCCGGCGCGCGGCAAAGCTTTCCAGCTGCACCATCGCCAGCGCCTCGTTGACGCGCTGCGTCAGCTCTGCCGCCGGGGTTTTCTGCATGCGCAGGCCAAACGCGACGTTTTCAAACACCGACATGTGCGGAAACAGCGCGTAGCTCTGAAACACGGTATTGATATGACGATGCTCGGCGGGCGTTTCAGTGATGTCGCTCTCATCCAGATGGATACGTCCGCTGTCGGCGTTTTCCAGCCCGGCGATCAGGCGCAGAATCGTGGTCTTACCGCAGCCGGAGGGGCCAAGCAGGGTGATAAATTCGCCATGACCGATGGTCAGGTCGAAATCCGGGATGATGGTTTTGCCATCGAAAGCTTTACTGATGCCAGAAAGCGTAACCAGCGCCTGCTGCGCGCGTGTTTGCGTCATTTTAGTCACTCAGTCTGATGAGAATCAGGTTACAGCATAGCCGCCGGCGACAGCTTGCCGTGATGAAGGGCGCGATAATACCTGAAAAATGCGCCATTGCCATGTTCAGACACGGAATAACCTTGAAAAGTCTGCAAATTGCTGGAGTATGCTCATCGGGCCAGCCGGACGGGTGGCTGGCAGGGCGAATTTCAGCGCACGATTGGGCTGAGAGGGCTAACCTGAAGGATAATGATTTGACGCAACATGGCGATAATCAGGCCCCATGATAATAATGCAGGTTCTTTAGAGGGATGACAGATGGATCAATTACTTGAGCGTTTTCTCAGTTATGTGGCAGTAGAAACCCAGGCAAAACCTCAGGCGCGGCAGGTGCCGAGCAGCGAAGGGCAGTGGACGCTGGCGCGTCAGTTACAGGAAGAGCTTATTGCGCTGGGTTTTGTGGACGTCACCTTAAGCGATCATTGCTGTGTGATGGGCACACTGCCGGCAAACGTCGACTGGCCGACGCCGGTGATCGGTTTTATTTCCCACATGGATACCTCGCCGGATTTCACCGCGAAAAATGTCAATCCGCAGATCATTGAAAACTATCGTGGCGGCGATATCGCGCTGGGCAACGGGGATGAAGTGCTCTCGCCGGTGATGTTCCCGGTGCTGCACAAGCTGACCGGGCATACGCTGATCACCACCGACGGTAAAACGCTGCTGGGCGCTGATGA
Organism: Pantoea sp. SGAir0418; assembly: GCF_043529865.1. Taxonomy (NCBI): domain Bacteria; kingdom Pseudomonadati; phylum Pseudomonadota; class Gammaproteobacteria; order Enterobacterales; family Erwiniaceae; genus Pantoea; species Pantoea sp. SGAir0418. Next base: position 2,403,982 of record NZ_CP027911.1, on the reverse strand, counting down.
TAAAGCCGGTATCGCTGAGATCATGACGGCAATGGCCGAGCTGGCCAAAGGGGATGTGCCGCACGGCGCCATTCGCGTGGCCTTTACTCCGGACGAAGAGATCGGTCGCGGCACGTCGCACTTCGACGTTGAGGGGTTCGCGGCTGACTGGGCTTATACCGTTGACGGCAGCGATCTCGGCGAGTTTGAGTTCGAGAACTTTAATGCCGCGACGGCGCTGGTCAAAATCACCGGTAACAACGTGCATCCCGGCAGTGCGAAAAACGTGATGGTGAACGCGCTGGACCTGGCAATGCGCTTCCACGCCGAGCTGCCGGCCAAAGAGAAGCCGCAGTTTACCGACGGCTATGAAGGCTTTTTCCACCTGCACACTATTAAGGGATCGGTAGAGCACGCCGAGCTGATGTACCTGATTCGTGATTTTGATGCCGACAGCTACGAACAGCGTAAGCAGCTGCTGCAGGAGATTGGCCGCCGCGTCAGTAAAGGTCTGCAGGCTGAGTGCTCCATCAAGGTGGAGATCAGCGACAGCTATCGCAATATGCGGGAGAAGGTGGAACCGCATCCGCACATCATTGAACTGGCGCTGCAGGCGATGCGCGACTGCGGTATCGAACCGAACGTGAAGCCAATTCGCGGCGGCACGGACGGATCGGCGCTGTCATGGAAAGGACTGCCGTGTCCGAATCTGTTTACCGGCGGCTACAATTACCACGGTAAACATGAGTTTGCGTCGCTGAATGTGATGGCGAAGTCGGTTGAGGTGATCGTGCGCCTGGCCGCGCTCGCGGCGGAGAAGAAGTAGGGCGGAGAGGGGCTTGCCCTCACCCTAACCCTCTCCCGCCTGCGGGAGAGGGGACCGATCGAGCGGGAATCAGGCTTTGTTTATTGCCTTAACTCCTGTTTATGCCCCTGTTTTCTTACGCATCTTATGGCCTGCGCTTTACTGCAATCATCGCGCGGTTTTCTCCCTCTCCCGCGGGCGGGAGAGAGGACCGATCGAGCGGGAATCAGGCTTTGTTTATTGCCTTAACTCCTGTTTGTGCCCCTGTTTTCTTACGCATCTTATGGCCGGCGCTTTACTGCAATCGTCGCACGGTTTTCTCCCTCTCCCGCGGGCGGGAGAGGGCCGGGGTGAGGGAAACGGGCGCAGAGGACCTGATCAACTCAATCAGCAAAAAACCAGTACCCGCTGTTCACCAGTGCCGCCAGCTGAGCCAGCAGCGAAGGGTCATCCAGCGCATCGCCGAAATCTTCCAGCGTCAATACGTGTTTGTGTGCCAGCGCAGCCAGTACCGACGGATGCGCGCACTCAACGCGCTCACCGTTGACGTACACCGCGTCGCCCAGCGTCAGCACGCGCAGGCCGCCGAGGCGCGTCAGCGCATCACCCTGCTGCAGCGCGTCATAAATCTCATCCGGCTGATACGGCGGTTCCGGCGGAGCCACATCCAGCTCGTGACGCGACTGGGAAATAAATTCGCCAAACCACTGGTTAAACTGCTCCGGCTGATTAATCACATCCAGCATCACCTTGCGGATCCCTTCTACTTCCGACGGCAGAATTTGCGATGGGCAGTCGCGCGCCGGCACATCCGGATCGCTGAAGCGGTAGCTGCCCAGCTCATGCGCCAGCATGTAGTCCGCAAAGCCGCTGATCAGCTCGCGTCCGTTAGGCGCGCGGAAGCCGACTGAATAGTTGAGCGCGTTCTCCAGCGAATAGCCCTCGTGCGGAAAACCCGGTGGAATATACAGAATGTCGCCCGGTTCCAGCTCTTCATCGATGATGGCGTCGAACGGTTCAACCTGCAGCAGGTCCGGATGCGGGCAGTGCTGTTTCATCGGCACTTTTTCGCCCACGCGCCAGCGACGGCGGCCTGTGCCCTGAATAATAAACACATCATATTGATCAAAGTGCGGGCCTACGCCGCCGCCGGGCACAGCGAACGAAATCATCAGGTCGTCGATACGCCAGTCGGGCAGAAAGCGGAACGGGCGCATCAGCGCAGCAGAAGGTTCATGCCAGTGGTTCACCGCCTGGACCAGCAGCGACCAGTTGCTTTCACCCAGGTGATCGTAGCTTTCAAACGGACCATGGCTGACCTGCCACTTGCCGTTGTTGTGGCTGACGAGGCGGCTGTCCACCTCGTTTTCCATTGCCAGACCGGCCAGCTCATCCGGAGAAATCGGATCAATGAAGTTTTTGAAACCCCGTTTCAGCACCACCGGGCGTTTTTGCCAGTAGCGCTGAATAAAGTCGGGCCAGTTGATGTCGAGCTGATAGTCCATGCGAGGATTCCGGTTAGGGCCATAATTGCTGCCAAGTATAACAGCCCGCGCCCGGTTCTACTCGCGGTGATGTTCAACTTCCTGCCGCTGAAAAATCACCTCCATGCGTGCGCCGCCGAGCGGGCTGGTCGTGGCGATTACCTGACCGGCATACTGCTCGAGAATATCGCGCACTACTGCCAGTCCCAGTCCCTGACCGGGACGCAGCGTATCGGCACGCTGGCCGCGCACAAAGATCAGATCGCGCTTGCTTTCGGGAATGCCGGGGCCGTCGTCGTCAATGAACAGATGCAGCGCGTTTTCCGTCTGGCGCGCGCTGACCTCAATAAATTCGAGGCAGTATTTGCAGGCGTTATCCAGCACGTTGCCCAGCACTTCCATAAAGTCATTTTGATCGCCGATAAAGGTCAGCTCCGGCGAAATATCCAGCGTGATCTCAACGCCCTTGCGCTGATACACCTTATTGAGCGCGGAACACAGGCTATCCAGCAGGGCCGAGACCGAGTGCAGATCGCGCTGCAGCGGGTTGTGATCCGCCTGCATGCTGGCGCGATGCAGGTAGTAGCCAATCTGCTGCGAGATGCGGCTGATCTGTTCGAGCATGACCGGCTCAGCCTGTTCGATGGTCAGCTCTTTGCCACCGCGCAGCGAGCGCAGCGTGCTTTGCAGCACCGCCAGCGGCGTTTTCAGGCTGTGCGTCAAATCCGACAGCGTGGTGCGATAGCGCGTGTAGCGCTGCCGTTCGTTGGTGAGCAACAAATTGAGGTTGCGCACCAGGCTGCGCAGCTCCTGTGGCGGGTTGTCGTCGAGATTTTCCCGGTGACCGGTTTCCAGCTCGCGCACCTGCGAAGTCAGGTGGCCAATCGGACGCAGGCTCCAGTGTGCCGCCAGCCACAGCAGCGGAATCACCAGCAGCAGATTGGCCGCCAGCACATAGCTAAACCACGACCACACCACGTCTGAGTGCTGCAGCTCCTGGGGGATCGAGTCCACCACCACAATGGTCAGCGCCGGCAGATTGGTGGTCGCGTCGTAGCGGTTGACCGCCACCGAGTGGGTGAAGGTGTCATTGCTGTCACTGTCCAGCGCGTGCAGCCGCTGCTGTGCCTGCGGATTGTTACCCATCGCCGCCATACTGGTACGATTGCTGGTATCGATCTCGTAAAAGTCTGGCTTCATCAGCCAGTCGCGGCGAATGTTTTTGCGGATTTCCGGCACGTCGCGCTGCTGCCACAGCAGCTTACCGTGCTCGTCATAGATGAACACCAGCGTCGGGAAATTGAGCGTCATGCGTTCCGGCTGGGCGATGGTGAGCTTGTTGTCTTTCCACTGCGCGAGGGTGAAGAACAAATTGCTCTCGCCGCGCATCACGCGATAGGTATTTTTATCAAAGCTGACCACGTAGCCAATAACCGCCACCATGCCATACGACAGCGACAAAAACAGCACGATCGCCGCCGTCGCCAGCAGAAAACGCGCGCGTAAGGAGAAAGGGCGCTGACGGCGGAACAGCTTCATAAATCAGAGATCAAAGCGGTATCCCTGGCCACGCACGGTGTTGATCACTTCGGTCGGGTGCAGCGCGAGAATTTTTTTGCGCAGCCGGCCCATCAGTACATCAATGGTATGGCTTTCGCGCAGTTCCGCATCGGGATACAGCTGCAGCATCAGCGAGTCTTTGCTGACCACTTTACCGGCATTGCGGATCAGCGTTTCAACAATGGTGTACTCAAACGCGGTCAGCTTGACCGGCGCGTCGTTCACCGTAAGCTCGCGGCGCGACAGGTCAACCTGGAACGGCGGCATGGAGATAATCTGCGAGGCGTGTCCGCTATTGCGACGCATCAGCGCCTGTAAGCGGGCGGCGACCTCTTCAATGTGGAACGGCTTGGTCACGTAGTCATCGGCACCGGCTTCCAGCGCTTCAACTTTCGCCTGCCAGCCTTCGCGCGCGGTCAGCACCAGAATCGGCTGACGAATGGCATCGCCACGCCAGCGGCGAATCAGCGACATGCCGTCTTCGTCGGGCAGGCCGAGATCGACCAGCGCGATATCGGGAATGTGTTCCTGCAGGAAATAGTCGGCTTCTTTGGCGTCTTCGGCGGCATCCACCTGATGACCCATGTCACGTAACTGGACTGCGAGGTGATGGCGCAGCAGGGCATTATCTTCCACAACCAGAACACGCATAGAATTTCCTTACCTTCAACTCAGTGATGATGGCGAAAAGTATACGCTACGCCAGCTAAACCGCAGATTAACACTCCGCTGTGATGCACTGGCAGGGGAACCTCAGCCACCACGTGACGTGCGTGACTGAGGTAACACCAACTTGCCATAGCCTGAGTTTTCAGAGCAAGGAATTACTTCAGGTCGTCAACCATCTGAATCGCGCGGCCGAGGTAGTTGGCTGGCGTCATCTGCTTCAGGCGCACTTTCTCTGCTTCCGGCAGCTCCAGGCTGTCGATAAACGCCTGCATACCGGCTGCGTCCACGCGCTTGCCGCGCGTCAGCTCTTTCAGCTTCTCGTACGGCTTTTCAATGCCGTAGCGGCGCATCACGGTCTGGATCGGCTCTGCCAGGACTTCCCAGTTGTGATCCAGCTCGTCCAGCAGGCGATCGCGGTTCACTTCCAGCTTGGAGATACCTTTCAGCGTGGCCTGATAGGCGATCAATGCGTAGCCGACGCCGACGCCGAGGTTACGCAGCACGGTAGAATCGGTCAGATCGCGCTGCCAGCGTGATACCGGCAGTTTACTGGCCAGGTGCTGCATTACCGCATTGGCCAGCCCCAGATTCCCTTCGGAGTTTTCGAAGTCGATAGGGTTAACCTTGTGCGGCATGGTTGAAGAGCCAATTTCGCCAGCAATGGTTTTCTGTTTGAAATGGTTCAGGGCGATGTAACCCCAGATGTCGCGGTCAAAATCAATCAGGATGGTATTGAAGCGCGCGATGCAGTCAAACAGCTCGGCGATGTAGTCATGCGGCTCGATCTGCGTGGTGTACGGGTTCCAGCTGATACCCAGCGAGGTCACAAACTGCTCGCTCAGCTGATGCCAGTCCACTTCCGGATACGCGGCGATATGCGCATTGTAGTTACCCACCGCGCCGTTGATTTTGCCCAGCACTTCCACCTTGCTCAGCTGACGCAGCTGGCGTTCCATGCGGTAGGCCACGTTGGCCATCTCTTTGCCCATGGTGGACGGCGTTGCCGGCTGACCGTGGGTGCGCGACAGCAGCGGAATGTCGCGATACTCCTGCGCCAGGCCCTTCACGGCGGTGATGATCTGGTTCCAGAACGGCACGATCACGTCGCGGCGTGCGGTTTCCAGCATCAGCGCGTGTGACAGGTTATTGATATCTTCGGAGGTGCAGGCGAAATGGATAAACTCAGACACCGCGTGCAGCGCCGGCACGTTGGCCACTTTCTCTTTCAGAAAATATTCGACGGCTTTCACGTCATGGTTGGTGGTGCGCTCAATGGTTTTGATGCGCGCCGCATCTTCTTCGCTGAAACCGGCGACAATTGCATCAAGGAAAGCGTTTGCGTCGGCATCAAATGCAGGAACTTCCTTGATCTCTGCGGTCGCGGCCAGTTTCTGTAACCAGCGAACTTCAACCTCAACGCGGAATTTCAGCAAACCGTACTCACTGAAAATCGCACGCAGCGGGCTGACTTTATCGCCGTAACGACCATCGACAGGTGAGACGGCGGTCAGAGAGGATAATTCCATCAGTGCAACTCCTGAATCGTTAACAATATAGGGCAGGGCGGCGCTTAATACGCCGGACCCAGCCGGGATAAAAGGGTTTTCGCTTCGCGCAGCAGACGCTGGCGCGCAAACATCAGCTGCAGACGACCGCCACCGACCTGCTGCCACAGCACCGCCGCGCGGATACCGGCCAGCAGCGCAGCGCGAACTTTACTCTGCACCTGCGAATTCTGCAGCACCTGCGGTGAGCCGGTCACCTGAATGCGCGGGCCGAGCGGGCTAATCACATCAACATAAATGCCGGCCATAGCGCTGGTGATGGTGTCTGATTCCAGTTCGTAATGCGCCAGCTGACGATCAAGCTGGCTGATGCGCTGTGCCAGGGTGTTTAGCGCGGTTTTGTTACCGTGCAGTTTACGCTCCAGCACCATCAGGCTCAGGGTGTAACGCGTCAGGTCGGCGCTGGCACCCTGCCGGCTGCCGCTGTTCAGCACCGCCATCAGTGCTTCCAGCCCGGGGCGCAGGTTGGCTTCATCGTTGCCAAACACCGCCAGCGTTGAGCCTGGATTTAAATCCAGCAGGCTGCGCAGCGACGCCTGCAGCGCCGCGTTGTTGCAGTGCCCCTGGTGTGCCAGCTGTTGCACCAGATGGGCTGCCTGGCAAACGCCGGCCAGCGCCAGCGTTATCTCATAATAGTTTTTAGCCACGCTTCACTCCTGTAGACGCGTCGGCAGTGCCGACTCAGGCCTCTGTCAGCGGCAGGCGCTGTTCAATAATACCGCCACCAAGGCACACGTCACCGAGGTAAAATACCGCGGACTGGCCCGGAGTGACGGCCGCGACCGGCTCATCGAAACGCACTTCAATGCGATCGTCGCCGTGCGGAATGATCTCGCAGGGAATGTCGCTCTGACGATAGCGGGTTTTCACCGTGCAGCGTAGCGCAGCGGTCACTGGCTGGCGATCGACCCAGTGCAGCTGCTGTGCTATCAGGCCCACCGACATCAGGCGCGGATGATCGCCGCCCTGTGCCACAATCAGCGTATTGCGCGCGACATCTTTGTCGACCACATACCACGGATCGTCATTGCTCTCTTTGCGTCCGCCGATGCCCAGCCCTTTACGCTGACCCAGGGTGTGATACATCAGCCCCTGGTGTTCACCGACCACTTCACCGTCAACGGTTTCGATGACGCCCGGCTGTGCCGGCAGGTAACGACCGAGGAAGTCGCGGAATTTACGCTCGCCGATAAAGCAAATACCGGTGGAGTCTTTTTTCTTCGCCGTAATCAGATCGAGCTGTTCGGCGATGCGGCGCACCTCAGGCTTCTCCAGTTCGCCGACCGGGAACAGGCTCTGTGCAATCTGCTGGTGGCTGAGCGTGTAGAGGAAATAGCTCTGATCTTTGTTGCCGTCGAGACCGCGCAGCAGCTGGCTGGTGCCGTCGACATCGGCACGGCGGACATAGTGGCCGGTGGCAATGTAGTCTGCGCCGAGATCGTCTGCAGCGAATTCGAGAAACGCTTTGAACTTGATCTCTTTGTTACACAGAATATCCGGGTTCGGCGTGCGTCCGGCCTTGTACTCTTCCAGAAAGTGCTCGAATACGTTGTCCCAGTACTCAGCGGCGAAATTGATTTTGTGCAGTTTGATGCCGAGCTTGTCACACACGGCCTGTGCGTCAGCCAGATCGTCAGCGGCGGTGCAATACTCCTCGCCATCGTCTTCCTCCCAGTTCTTCATGAACAGGCCTTCAACCTGATAGCCCTGCTGCTGCAGTAACCAGGCGGAAACGGAAGAATCGACGCCGCCGGACATCCCGACGATCACTTTTTTCTGGCTGTTGTCAGACATGACGCACTCTTGATTACGATAAAAACAGGCGGCGCATTCTATCACGCGGAAGCGTTGTGCGCACCCTCATGAAACGGCCACTGATACGGGGCTATCAGCTGCAGCGGATAGCGGGCCCCCTGCTGCCACAGCCGCACGCTTTCGGCCACCAGCGGCGAACGCAGCGTCTCTGCGCTGAGAATCTGCGCGGGCGACAGCCACCAGCAGCAGTCAATATCGCTGTCGTGTGGCGTGGTGGTCACGGTGGCGGGCAGATCGAGGCCAAACAGAAAACGCACAAAAGGTGTATGGTCCGGGGCGATCCACTGCTGCACGCCGAGAAAATAGTCGGGCTGCGCGCTGATGCCGGTCTCTTCGTACAGCTCACGTTGCGCGGCTTCCAGCAGCGTTTCATCGGCCTCAAGATGGCCGGCCGGCTGATTCCAGGTAACGCGGCCGTCAACGCGCTCTTCCACCACCAGTAATTTGCCCTGCGCGTGCACCATACAGGCGACGGTTACATGAGGTTTAAACATCGTTCCTCCCAAATAGTTAACCTGACGTTATCGAAATGTATGAACTACGTCCGGTCGCTGATGTCGCGCCATTCGCCCGGTGCCAAATCCTGCAGCTGGTAATCACCCATGGCAAAACGGATCAGGCGTAACGTTGGAAAGCCAATGTGCGCCGTCATCCTTCGGACCTGGCGATTGCGCCCTTCATACAGCGTGATTTTCAGCCAGCAGGTGGGGATAGCTTTGCGCTCGCGAATCGGCGGGGTGCGCGGCCACAGCCACGCGGGTTCAGGCACCACTTCTGCGCCCGCCGGCAACGCTGGACCATCGTTGAGGGTGATGCCACTGCGCAGGCGGGATAAATCTGATTCCTGCGGTACGCCTTCCACCTGAACGTAATAGATTTTGCCGGTGCGCTTGCCCGGCTGCGTCAGCTGCGCCTGCAGTGCGCCATCGTTGGTCAGAATCATCAACCCTTCGCTGTCGCGGTCGAGACGGCCTGCGGCATACACCTCGCTCACCGGCACAAAATCTTTCAGCGTGCGGCGGCCAGCCTCATCGCTGAACTGCGGCAGAACATCGAAAGGTTTGTTAAAGAGTATGACGCGACGCGGACCTTTTGGCCGCGTGTCACGCCGCGCGGGCTGGCGCGCCGGCGCAGCAGGGCGCTTATGCTGGTGAATTCGTTGAGAAGTTTTTCGCATGGGCTTTGCAGTTGGTAACAATCGGCGCATTATAGCGCGAAACTGCGGTGATTGGCGTGGCGGAAATATTCAAGTAGTATTGACGCGCATCTTACAAATCATTAACAAAAAATCGCTCGAAGGAGAGGTTAATGGAAAGCAAAGTAGTTGTTCCGGCGGAAGGTCAAAAAATCACCCTGGATCAGGGCAAACTGAATGTCCCGAATAACCCGATCATCCCCTACATTGAAGGTGACGGTATTGGGGTTGACGTTTCCCCGGTGATGCTGAAAGTGGTTGATGCCGCTGTGAAGAAAGCCTACAACGGCGAGCGAAAAATTTCCTGGATGGAAATTTACACCGGCGAAAAATCCGTCGAACTCTATGGCCAGGATGTCTGGCTGCCGCAGGAAACCCTCGATTTAATCAAAGAGTACCGCGTGGCCATTAAAGGCCCACTGACTACCCCGGTAGGTGGCGGTATTCGTTCCCTGAACGTGGCACTGCGCCAGGAACTGGATCTGTACGTGTGTCTGCGTCCGGTACGTTACTACAAAGGCACGCCAAGCCCGGTTAAACGTCCTGAAGATACCGACATGGTGATCTTCCGCGAAAACTCCGAAGATATCTATGCCGGTATCGAGTGGAAAGCCGGTACGCCGGAAGCGGACAAAGTGATCAAATTCCTGCGTGAAGAGATGGGCGTGAAGAAAATTCGCTTCCCGCAGCAGTGTGGTATTGGCGTGAAGCCGTGTTCAGAAGAGGGCACGAAACGTCTGGTGCGTGCCGCGGTTGAATACACCATCACCAATGACCGTGATTCCCTGACGCTGGTGCACAAAGGCAACATCATGAAGTTCACCGAAGGCTCTTTCAAAGACTGGGGCTACCAGCTGGTGAAAGAAGAGTTCGGCGGCGAGCTGATCGATGGCGGTCCGTGGATGAAGTTCAAAAACCCGAACACCGGTAAAGAGATCATCGTTAAAGATGTGATCGCCGACGCCTTCCTGCAGCAGATCCTGCTGCGTCCAGCCGAGTATGACGTTATCGCCTGTATGAACCTGAACGGTGACTACATTTCTGATGCCCTGGCGGCACAGGTAGGCGGTATTGGTATCGCACCGGGCGCCAACATCGGTGACGAGTGCGCACTGTTCGAAGCTACCCATGGTACTGCACCGAAGTATGCGGGCCAGGATAAAGTGAACCCTGGTTCCGTGATCCTGTCTGCAGAAATGATGCTGCGTCACCTGGAGTGGTTCGAAGCGGCTGACCTGATTGTTAAAGGCATGGAAGGCGCAATCGCTGCCAAAACCGTGACCTACGACTTTGAGCGTCTGATGGACGGCGCTAAGCTGCTGAAATGTTCAGAGTTTGGTGACGCGATCATCGCGAACATGTAATTTGCCCTGAGCAAATGCAACATGAAAGGGAGCCGCAGGGCTCCCTTTTTTTATGCTGGCAGCGGGAAGGACTTCTGTCACCGCCGGTTTGCCATGCATGACGACCGTGCGATGCGTGGCTTTATTCCGCCGGAGGCTGTAACTGACCGATCTGGCTATCGCGCGCCTGCGACAAACGCCAGAAATCATTGCCGGCCGGATGCTGGTAAATCCGCAGCGAAAACTGACCGACGATGGCGTAGATGAATTCAAATATCGCCGACTGGGAATTCTCGTAATCGACCCACAGCACCGAGGAGGTAAAGCAATAAACCTCTACCGGCAATCCCTCCGGTGAGGGTTTCATCGCGCGCACCACGATATACATATCTTTTTTTATATCGTCGCGCTGCGCCAGCCAGGCGGTAAGATAGTGACGGAACACCGTGAGGTTGGTAATGCCGTTTTCCGCAAACCAGCGGTCACCGACCACGCTGCTATCGCGGCCATCCATCAGGATTGAAAGCTGCTCACTGACGCCGCGAATCTGGCTCATCTGCTGCACCATTTGCTGATCGAGAAAGCGAATCGAGGTCTGGTCGAGATGAAAGCTGCGCATGATACGCCGCGCGCCGGAGGAGAACATCGCCTGCCAGTTGGTGTAGGTTTCGGTCAGGAAATTTTTGGTCGGGATCCGCGACAGCGTATTGTCCCAGTTGCGGATGGTAATGGTATGCAGAGCGATATCAATCACTTCACCGCTGATGCCGTTATCCGGCATTTCAATCCAGTCGCCAAGCTGCAGCACATCGTTCGATGACACCTGAATATTGGCCACCAGCGACAGCAGGGTGTGCTGAAACACTAACATCAATACCGCCGCGACCGCACCCAGACTGGAGATGATAATCACCGGCGATTTGTTCGACATGATAGCCAGAATCATGATGGCGGAAATGATGTGCACCAGAATCTTACCGATCTGGATATAGCCTTTTATCGAGTGGTTCTTGCGCTTCGACTTACGCGAATAGGAGTTATTAACGATCTCCAGCACTTCGTTAAAGAACAGCGACAGATAAACAAAAAACAGAATGCCGCAGATGGTTTTCACCGCGATCAGCAGATGCTCGGGCAAATCCGGCATAAACTGCAGCAGGTAATAGACGGTGATCACCGGAATAAAATTCGACAGCTTTTCTGAGAGCCGGACGTCTTTATCCAGCGGCACCTGGTTTTTATGCGTGCTAAAGAACACGCGGCGCACCACTTTTACCACGAAGAACTTACAGATCAGATGGGTGACCATGCCGGCAACCAGTAACAGCAGCAGGCTGAAGGTGGCGGCGAGCACTGTATTGCCTTCAATAAACGTTTGTATGTCGCGTAAGTAATTCATTTTAACCACATGCCGGCCGGTTGAGGCGGGAATTCAAACATAAAGCGGCCACGGACGATAAGCGACGCGTGCGCAATAGTGTTGCTACGAGACCAGCGCTTTGCGCGCCGCCTCGGCAAGAAAATGGCTGCGGCTGCTGTAGCGCGCGTTATTACTGACCATCTTATCGATCTTCTCAATCAGCAGATGCGGCATAGTGATATTGATGCGCTCGGATTTGCCCAGATAGCGGGTGACATCAATATCAACGTAGATCCACACGCCGGGCTGGCTAAATTCCTGCTGCCAGTGCTGCGCCGGCTCCGGAATCAACAAGCCTTTCTCCGCCATCAGTTCAAAGTGGGCATGCAGCGCAGATTGCGCATCCTGCAGCGTTTGCTCGGGCGTATCACCGGCAAAATAACAGCCGGTGACATCCGGGAAATAACCACTGGCCGAGCCGTCAGCGTCAATCTCTACCAAAGCGGGAAACAGCATCATGTCACCTCTGAGCAAGCGGAATAAAACCAGCATGGATCAATCCAGCCTGGCGTCTTTCAGAATCTGCATCAGCGTGCCTGTCTTCATATCCTTCTGCGGATGCGGCACGGTGATCAGATGAGCAAAATCCGGATGTGAGAACTGATGATGACTGCCGCGTATGCGCTCCAGCTTCCAGCCATTCTTTTGCAGCAGTTTAATCAGCGTCGCGCTCTTCATCGGACTTCCTGTAGGTGAAATTATACACACAATACACACTGATGCAAGGCGGTCTCTGCCATCACATCGGCGGGTCATGGCCAAACTAACCGGGACGGCCATGACAGGCACCCGTTGATGCTGCGTTCTGCGTGCTGTTTTCCACGGCTTTTTCCCGCTGCGATAGGGGTTTGCGTAAAACTTTGAAACAGTTAACATCCCGGCACTGGCGCGCGTGCCATTTGCTGGCTGAACCGCTATCTTCAGCCTTCATCAATCCGGAGGTGCTATGCAAGGTGTGATCAAGTTTGTAAAAGGCTGGCTGATTTTTTCCCTGCTGTGGGGCATTTTTATGTGGTTTGTATCCTGGCAGGCACAGGGCAAAACGCCGGGCATGATGATTGTCATGAGCCTGTATGCCGGTTTGATTTATCAGGCATTAATGACCATGGTGGCGCGTTACAAAGCGCGGCGCGCACAGGCCTGATTATTCACAACTGCCGACATAGCTTTGCGTCGCGCTGACGCTAATTTGCATGACATCCGGCAAGCTGAGCGCTCACTAATCAGCGTGTAAGGCGGGCAGGATGGGAAGAACGTTACTGACGGGATGGTTTTTATTGCTGCTATCACTGGCGGCCAGTGCACAATTACCGGTAGGGCCTGTGGTGATAGCGGGACAGCATGGGCGCCACCTTGCCGGGCACAGCAGTACGGCAGATGTCGCCGAAACGCCGGATGAACATATTCAGGAACGACGGGACGGCGTGCCGCAGCGGCATTGAGTATCGGGGCCGCACGGGCCCCGATCGCCGGGGATTATTTACGGCCCAGCAGGAAACCGACAATCACGCCGATGCTGGCGGCAACGGCCAGCCCGGTCGCCGGGTTGTCGCGTACCGATCTCACCACGCAGTCTGCTGCATCCTGCACCGCATAACTGGCCTGCGCCGGATAGCGTCGCGCGGCACCGCGTGCCTGATGGCGGCGTGAACCGGTGAACTCGCCAAATTTTTCCTGTACGGCACCCGCCGCTTCATTCAATTTTGCTTCCGCTTTATCGGTCATATTGACTCCCTGAGAGTGGTGAATGTCTCTTTCAGCGTAGACAGAGAAGTGCAGACCAGCAACCTGGTGGCTTTTCAGGATGTAACAGTGGTTTGCAGGAATCGGCATTGCTGTCCATACCTGGTAAGGACCACGTTAAGCTGCACCAACCTCACGCAGCGCCCACTGAACGGAGGAGAAATGAAACGCGATATCCTGAATGAAGACGATTACGATGAAGTTTGCCGGGTGATTGGTGATGCGGTGATTGTCCTTTCTGAGTGCGGCCATGAAACCAGACGGGAGGAGATTGCCCGTTTGCTGCAGCGTACGCGCCACCATCGCGCCCACGACGAACGCGATGAACAGCGTATGCTCGAGCACGCGATTCGTCTGGTACGGCCGTAAGCGCAGGGCGTCACGCGGACGCCCTCACTGCTGGTTGCGATACGCCGGGTACCAGCTCACCAGGAAGTGGCGCAGGTGATCAAAACACCATTCGGCATCGTCCGCCTGCTGGCAGTAATAGCGAATGGTGACCTTCTCATAGCGGCGATGGCGCTGCTGCAGCGGCGACCAGCTCCAGTCCAGCACCGCGCGCGCATAGTTGACCAGCGCGTCGCGTGGCATGCTGTGCTGCTGCTCCTGGCGGCGCAGATACATCTCAAAGAACTGATCGAGGCTCTGTGTCTCTTCGCTGCTACTGTCCAGCGTGGGGCGGAACGCCACGTCGAGAAAGCCGCACACGCCATCTGCGCGCTGCTGCCAGTCACAGGCCAGCGTCATAAACAGGCCATCCTGCAGATTGACCTCTTCCAGCAGACGACGCAAATTTTCAGAATGTTTACCGGCGGCGATCTCATCAATGCGATCGGTTTCCAGCGTCAGGTCAAAACCGCACGGGTTGACCGAGCCATCCGCGTCTCGGGTGGCCGGAAAGGGGAAATCGATATAACCGTTATTGTCCAGACTCTTTTCCATAATGCAGGTCCGCAGCATGACAAACGCTGACAATAAACCATCTGCGCGCGCCACGCACGGCTTATGGACACGTCCAGGTAATCATGGTGTTACGCGCCGGGTTGATCAGGCGGAACTGCTTGTCGTTCAGCCGCTGTGCATAAAAGCCTTCCGGCGTCACGGCAGAAGGGACATAGCGGAAACGGTCGGTGGAGTGCAGTGCGCCGCTGCTCAGCGTTACGCCATCGCGCGCCACCGAAAACGAATTCACCAAATCGAAAATGCGCCCTTCGGTGTGGCCCAGCGACTGACCATAGAGCGTTGCGACCTCGCCGGGGCAATCGACGCCTTTCGGCGTGGAGCTGCAGCCAGCCAGCAGGATAAGTGTGAGTAGAAAACTGAGTCTTAACATGGTCCTGTTCCTGGTGCATTCCCTGATTTATGCTGGCCTGACGATGCGCGCCACTGATCCGATCATAGCATGTCTGACGCCACTGCCCATTTGCCATTTGTTTAATCGTTAAGCGGTAAGCATGTAAAGGGGTGACTTTGCTAGCAGATAAACGTTATTCTTGCCAGCGTTGCGCACCAGGTAAGCAAAACAAGGGTAAATCCATGAGAGAAGAAGAAGCCAGTTTAATGATTCTTCAGCACGCGATTGATAAGTTAGACGCCGACAAAAAACAGCAGGTGATGAACTGCGTGACGGCGATCCATGAAGTTATGCAGCGTTTCGATCCAGACGATGCCGGACTGGCGCTGATGCTGGTGGCCGCGCAGGTCGCGGCAGAGTAGCTCCATCCCATCCCGGTCTTAACCATTTATTTCACCCACCAGCCAGCGGTGAATCACCCGCACCATATATTGCTGCTGCTCTGCCGTTAACGGCTGATGCGCAGCAATGCCATGCCATTTTGCCAGACAGCCGCGGCAGCAGGTTGCCGTGGCGTGCTGGGCGATAAATACCGGATGGCCGCGCATTGGCGTCTGTTTGCCATCATTCTTTGGTTCGGCTGCGGCCAGTCTTTGCTGGATAAAATCGGCCGCGTGTTGGTCGATCACCGCCGGGCCTTTCTCAATACAGTACTGCCGCTCTTTCGCGCCTAAATGGAAGCGGCGGCGAAACGGCGATTGCGCCAGCCGCGCGAATAATGCCTGTTCATCTCGCATAACATCCTCCTGACGCGATCTTAGCGCATTTTACTTAACTCGTTACAAAGATATCCCGATCGCATAAAACCTCACAAAATCAGTGATGTGGAGGCGTTCTTCCTGCCCGCGCTGGCTGACCCGCGGTCGCAGATTACCGCACCGGCGGCGGTTGTATGTTACCCTCTGGCCAATTAAATTCCTGTAAAATCATGATCTAACCTCAGTGGAGACCCCCCATGAAGGCGATAACCCTTGCCGCGCTCCTGATGGCCTGCCAGATTGCCCCCGCGAGGAGCGAAAGCGAATTCCAGATCACCTGCCCGGGCCGCCCCACCATGACGGTATCGCGTGCCGCTTACGGGCTTAGCACGCTGATGTGGCCAACCCGGCATTTCCAGATTGCCGCCGGGCAGCAGCGCACGCGTCTGCAGGACGGTGATAAGGTCGCCATCACCCGTTTCCGCAATGGCGATCAGCTGATCGTGAATAAAAACAGCGGCGAAACCTTTTTCGTCTACGCCGACAGCGATAAGCTGTTGCCCTGCAACCGCACGGAAAAACGCGATGCTGATATTCTGTCGCTGGAGCGCTACGACGACCGCCAGCACCCCTCTTCATAATGCCGCCACAAGGAGCCGACCATGCAATTAAGCGTTACGGATAGCGTCACGCATCAGGATCTGGATGAAATGCGCCTCGGCCTGAACGCCTTCAACAGCCGCTTTATTGACATCAATGAGATGAAAGCCATCGGTGTGTTCATTAAAGACGGCGCCGGGAAAAAGCTGGCGGGGCTGACGGGCTCAACCTATGGCAACTGGTTACGCATTGATATGCTGTGGGTCAGCGATGGGTTACGCGGGCAGGGCGCCGGCAGCCAGCTGATTCAGGCTGCCGAACAGGAAGCCCGCGCACGCGGCTGCCGTTACGCGCAGGTGGATACCGCCAGCTTTCAGGCGCGGCCGTTTTATGAAAAGCTTGGCTATACGCTACGTTTTAGCCTTGATCACTATCCGCGCGAACATCAGCGTCACTATCTGAGCAAGACGCTGTAATCACAGCAGTGGCTGCTGGCGCAGATCCAGCGGCGACTGTTCCGCTTCATCAATCGCGGCCAGCCAGCTCTGTAAATCGACCTTCGCCCAGGAGAGATGTCCGCGCGTGGTGCTCATCAGCACTACATCCGGACGCAGCGAGCGGTACAGCTCCAGCGACTGCTGCAGCTCCGCAGGATTACTGTCCGGCACCAGCACGCTGATCCAGCGATGGTAATCCCGCGTCAGGGTGTCGCCGACAAACAGGTAGGTCTGGCCGAGCGGTGAATGGTACAGGTAGCTGCAGCTGCCCGGCGTATGGCCCGGCGTGGGCAGCAGGTGAAAGTCGCCAAAGTGCACGTCCTGATGCGTGAAGGTTTCGTCCGGCTCAATCACCAGGCTCACCGGGCCGAGCGATCGGCTGTGGCAATACAGCGCACTATTGAAGCGCTGCTGAATGGCCCGTGCGCCCGGCGCGGCTTCGTGCCAGTGGGTAAAATAGTGGCGAATCACGCCGCCCGCGTCCGCGAGCACTTCATGATCCAGCAGCTGCTCAACGCGACCAATCAACAGGTTGCCGCGCGGATGGCGCAGCATAAACCCGTGCATCATTAAATCATTTGCCGTCTCTTCGGCGGGAAATTCCGGCGTGGAGATCCACAAGTCTTCGTACAGCGGCTTCAATAGCGGTCTCCTGCGGCAACACGTCAGCGCAACGTCGGATGGCCGGTAAAGGCTAACCGCGCGGCGCCCTGGTCAATCTCAAGCGTGGCGCTGGCGCCGAGCGGCAGCGTCACGGTATCGGCATCATGGCCAAACGGCAGATCGCTGATTACCGCAATCTGGTACTCGTCACGCAACCGCTGCCACACCGTGGCGAAATCAAAGCCGTTGTCGTAATCGGACAGGGTGGTGCTGGTGAAGCTGCCGGTGACAATGGCGCGCTGGCGCGCCAGAATACCGCTCTGCTGCAGCTGAATCAGCATACGCTCAATGCGGAACGGATGCTCATTCACATCCTCGATCACCAGAATGCCGTCTTCAATCTGCGGCAGCCACGGCGTGCCAATCAGGGAGCAGATCATCGCCAGATTGCCACCCCACAGCGTGCCCTGCCAGCGGCCGCGATCCGGACTGGCGCTGTGCCACGCCAGATTGACTGTAGGAGATGTTAGCGCCAGCCAAAAGTGGCTGACGGTAAATTCAGATAAAGCCTCCGCGCCAAAATTGCCGGCCAGCATCGGTCCGCTGAAGGTGATCAGCCCGGTTTGCGCCAGCAGCGCCAGCTGAATAGCGGTGAAATCACTGTGGCCGCATAGCGCGACAGGCTGATTAAGCAGGCGATGCTGCAGCGCCACATAGTCGAGGTGATCGAGCAGGCGTGAGGCACCATAGCCGCCGCGCACCGCCAGTACGATATCCGGCAGCGACGCCAGCGACGCCAGCGCATTCACATCCTGCAGGCGCTGCGCGTCATCGCCGGCAAAACGCTGCCAGCGGCGCGTAATGGCTTCCGGGTTTTGCAACTGATGGCCTTCCGCCTGCAGGCGCTCCACCGCGCGGCGGGCGGCATCCTGATTGTGGCAATAACCGGAAGGGGCGATGAGGCGTATTGAACGAGGGGCGAGCATAACTTCCATCCTGCTGTCTGTTGGCCTGCCGATGATGACGAAATGCGTTACCGAAGTCACGGTAGCACAAGGTTTTTTACGTATTTAGGATAAACGGTAATTTTACCTTTTACCGTCATGGTTATGATAGCTTGCGCCAATCCTATAGCGGAACCAAAAATCAGTGAAAATCCGACTACTTATGCTGTCTGCTTTGCTGCTGGCTGGCTGTGCCAGCGAGCCGGAAAAACCGGTGACGCCGGAGAAGAATACGCCATTAACCCAGGCGCCGCCGTCGAAAGTGAATGATGCATGGTCACTGTTTACCGAAGATGCCGCCAGTCATTATGGCGTTGATGAGAAGCTGATCAGCGCCATTATTAGTGTCGAATCCGGGGGCAACCCAACCGTGGTAAGCCGTTCTAACGCGGTCGGGCTGATGCAGATCAAAGCCGCCACCGCCGGACGCGAGGTGTATCGCGCACAGGGACGCCACGGCCAGCCGAGTAACTCCGAACTGCGCGACCCGGCGAAAAATATTGATATCGGCGCGGCCTATATCCGGATTCTGCAGGATTCCGCGCTGGCGGGCATTCGCGATCCGCTGACGCTGCGCTATGCCACCATTGTTTCCTATGCCAACGGTGCCGGCGCGCTGCTACGTACCTTCTCGCGCGACCGCGATCGCGCCATTGCAATGATCAACGCCATGACGCCGGATGAGTTCTACCAGCACGTGCAGAACAAGCATCCGGCTGCCCAGGCGCCGCGCTACCTGTGGAAAGTCACCACCGCCTATCGCACCATCGGCTAATGCCGCTGGCGGGGCTCAGTGCTGTGCGCGCTCTGCCGCGCCCTCATTTGAGGCATCGCTGAGGTTAATGCGCGGCAGCACGCCGCCGGTGAACTCCACGCGGCGCATCGGGAAGGCGAAACGAATCTGTTTCTGCTCCAGCTGCGCCATCAGTTGCAGGTTAATCTCCTGCTGAATGTCCATGTATTTGTTGTAATCGGCGCTCAGCACGAAATAGACCACCTCAAACGTCAGCTGCGATTCGTCAAACGACAGGAAATGGGCGCGATCGAAACGCGTGTCCGGCACGCCTTCAATGATGCGTTGCACCATGCCGCCAATCTGCCGCACTTTCTCCGCCGGCGTGCCGTAATTAATCCCGAACTTAAACACGATGCGCCGCTGCTGCATGCGTTTGTAGTTGTGGATGGTTTGCTGCAGCAGAATAGTGTTGGAGCAGACAATCTGTTCGCCGCCGAGACTGCGCAGCCGGGTGGTTTTCAGGCCAATGTGCTCAATGGAGCCGGCGATGTCGCCGAACACAATAAAGTCGCCGTGCTCAAAGGGCTTATCGAAGCCAATCGCCAGCGAAGCAAATACATCGCTCAGTACCGTCTGAATCGCCAGCGCGATGGCGATACCGCCGACGCCGAGGCTGGCCACCAGCGCGGTGATATTGATCCCCATATTGGAGAGGATCGCCAGCAGCATCATCACCCACACCACGACGCGTAGCAGAATGCCAAGGATCACCGTGGTGACCGGATTGCGCACGTGCAGCGGATCGCGCAGCAACGAGTGCAGCCACAGGCGAATGCCGCCGTCAATCCACAGCGTGAGCTGCAGAATCAGCGCCAGGAACCAGCCGTGGGCGATGGCGACGCTCCAGCTGTCCGGCAGGTCGACAAATTTCAGCGCGATCAGCAGCGAGAAGATCAGCAGCAGCAGCTGACTGGTGCTGCGCAGAATCTCCACCAGAATGCCGGTGAAGCGCACGTGGCGCTGTTCGCTGTAGTGGGCGATACGGTTAGAGACAAAGCGAATAACGGTGCGCAGCAGCCAGTAAACAATCAGCGTGCCGAACACAATGATGGCGCTATTAATCCAGAAGTTTTGATTGAGAAAGATAAGTTGCAAACGATGGGCAGAAAGCCAGTTTTCCATTGGGGAGAATCTCCTTGCTGGGAGCCGGTGAAAAGAATGTGCAAGGAGAAAGCATAGACTACGCTGGCGCCGCGCGGGACGCCGGCGGTTTACTGGAAGCGATTGGCCTTGTCGCGCGCCAGCCGTTCCAGCGCAAAAATCACCTGCTGAAGCTGACGCTCCTGCACCGGTTCGATGGCGGTAAAACGGAAGCTGAGTCGCGGCGTGATGCGGGTTTCGTTCTTGCTGGTCACGGTGCTGCGCTCGCCGATGTGCAGCAGCTGTGCGGTCACTTCGAACTGGCCATATTCGCCCAGCTCAACGCGCAGCTTTTTGAAGGTATCGCCACGGTTAAGACCTTCCGGCAGTGCCTCATCCAGCAACACGCCGACGCCGCCGAGCGACAGATCCTGCAGGCGAAAGCGCGCTGTGCTGCCGTCCGGCCACTGGCTGTGGCAGTAAAATACCGGTTCGAGCGGCGCGTTGACGCGAAAGAATTCCCGGCGCTGAATCTGCCACACCAGGTCGGGCAGCGCGGCGGCAAAGGCGGGCAGGCCGTCATAATCGATGCGGGTTAATCCCTGCAGCCCAAACTCCACTTTGGCACCGTGGGTTTCGGCCGCAATATTCACTTCGCCACCCTGCAGTGCCAAATCATTGTCCAGCGCGTTGCTGCCGAGATCAAAAATCACCCGATCTTCATCCGCGGCCAGCAGCCGGCTGATGAACTGACCACGGGAGAAATTGACCATCAGCAGGGTTTGATAACGCAACAAATCCTTCATCACGTTCAACACCGCCAGCGTACCGCGCTTGAGATATTGTTCTTTATCGGCGTCTTTCACGTCCTGCTCCACCTGTCCGATTGCTATTTTACGAGTGCCACTGCTCTTCGTCGGTTATCGACCGGGGCGGTAAAAGCTTTAGCCGGCGTGAACGAATTCATCATGATGTTGATGTAGCAGAGAAAAAATTCCCGGCTATACTTAGCGCGATGAACACCTTGATTCATAACGTAAGGAGCAGCAAATGGGTATTCTTTCATGGATTATTTTTGGTCTGATTGCCGGGATTATCGCTAAATGGATCATGCCAGGTAAAGATGGCGGCGGATTTATTTTGACCGTGGTACTCGGGATTGTCGGTGCGGTGGTGGGCGGCTGGATCAGTACCCTGTTCGGCTTTGGCCGGGTTGACGGCTTCAACTTTGGCAGCTTTGTGGTCGCGGTGATCGGTGCCATTGT
The DNA here is from genome assembly GCF_043529865.1 of Pantoea sp. SGAir0418. Taxonomy (NCBI): domain Bacteria; kingdom Pseudomonadati; phylum Pseudomonadota; class Gammaproteobacteria; order Enterobacterales; family Erwiniaceae; genus Pantoea; species Pantoea sp. SGAir0418. The sequence goes on along the minus strand of NZ_CP027911.1, from coordinate 2,382,507 downwards.
GGTGCTGTGGATCTACCGTAAAGTCCGCAGCTGACGCCAAATCACGATTCAACAAGATCCGCAGTCCCGTCCGGGGCTGCGGATTTTTTTATGTCGTCAGAAATCGTAGCCGATTGTGGCGGTCAGCGTCCGCTCCGCGCCGCGATAGCAGTAACCGGTGCCGTAGCAGGCTGCCAGATACTTTTTATCCGTCAGATTGCGGGCATTCAGCTGCAGCCAGGCACCTTTCAGATTCGGCTGCCACGCGCCCAGATCGGCGCGCAGCGAGGCGTCAAACAGGGTCACCGACGGCAAACGGGTGGTGTTTTCGTTATCGGCCCACTGGCGGCCAATATAGCGCACCCCGGCACCCGCGCTCAGGCCGTAATCAAACTGATAATGCCCCCACAGCGACGCCATGCTATTTGGCGTGACGTACGGCGTATGGCCATCGTTGCCGTCCACGGAATCCTTAAAGCGCAGATGGTTGAGCGTATAACCGGCAATGGTGCTGAACCGTTCGGTCAGCTGGCTGCGCGCCTCCAGTTCAATGCCCTGTGCATGCACTTTGCCGGACGGGGTGTAGGTGCCGTCCTGCACGTTACGGTTGGCCACATCGTTCTGTGTCAGATCGTACAGGGCCACGCTGTAGAGATCGCGCGTGCCGTTCGGCTGGTATTTCACCCCGGCTTCATACTGTTCTGAGGTGGTCGGTTTTAGCTGATTTCCGTCGGGATCGGTCAGCGAAGCCGGGGTAATCGCCTGGCTCCAGCTGACGTACGGCGACACGCCGTTATCAAAGGCGTACAGCAGCGCGGCGCGGCCGCTGACGTGATCGTCCTGACGACGACTATTGCCATTCTCTGACACGATGCGGTCATAGCGACCAGACAAATCCAGATGCCAGCGCTGCCACGCCATCTCATCCTGCAGATAGAGGCCGCTCTGATAGTAGCGGCGCGTCTGCGCTGTCCAGAGGTAATCCGGCTGGCTGCCGATGGCCTCGCCGCTCCAGGCATTCAGCGGTGAGGCAGCACCGCTGGCGTCGCTCAAATCATTTTTGTAGCGGTGATACTCCGCGCCCAGCGTGACGCGATGCTGCAGCGCACCGCTGGCAAACTCCGCCTGCAGCTGGTTATCAGTCGCCCACGCGCTGAGCGAAGAGCGCTCACCGGAGTAGTAGCGATTGAGCAGGTCCGGATTGTCGCTGTTCCAGCCAATCTGGTACACCTGGTCGAGCGCCACGCTGGAATGGCTGTAGCTGCCGGTGCTGTGCACCGACCATACCTCATCGAAACGGTGCGAAAAGTCGTAGCCGTAAATCTGCTCATGACGTTTGAACTGATCCAGCGCGCTGTCGCCCTCATAGAAGCCGTCGTTCAGCCAGCGGCCATTGTGGCTGTACAGCGTGCCTTCCGCCGGCACCGAGCCGTGATAGCCACCTGAGGGATCTTTTTGCAGATAAGCACGCAGCAGCAGGCTGGTGTCTTCATCCGGCTGCCACAGCAGCTGGGGTGACAGCGCATATTTCTCTTCGCGCGTGTGGTCGTACTGGGTATCGCTGTTGCGCGTGATGCCGGTCAGGCGGTACGCCCATTGATCGTTAATCGCATCGGTGTAATCAAAGGCGGCGCTGTTGCTGGCATTGCTGCCGGTGGCGAAGCGTAAATGGCCCTGTGAAGCAAACTGCGGCCGCTTCGTGACCATGTTCACCAGTCCGCCCGGCACCGTCTGACCATAAAGGGCAGAAGAGGGGCCTTTAATTACGTCGATGCGGTCAAGGAACCAGTTATCCACCTGCAGGATGTTGAAGCTGCCGCCGTCGCTCATCACGCGCAGACCGTCAAGGAAGGTGTTGTCGACGTCACCGCCGTGGAAACCGCGCAGCGAAATGGTGTCGTAACGCGTGGCCGTGCCACCAAAGTTGGTGAAAACCCCCGGGGTATAGCCCAGCGCCTGGTTCATATCCTGCGCGCCCTGATCGTCAATCTGCTGACGCGTCACCACGGAAATGGACTGCGGCGTGGTGACGAGTGGACGATCGCTTTTCGTGGCGCCGCTGCGGGTGGCGAGATAGTCCGCCGTGGGCGAGGTGGCGCTCTCCTGCGGCTGTGCGGTGACCACCAGAGAGGGTTCGGCTACGCCGAGTGCCGGAAACGCCAGCGCCAGCGCGCACAGCAGCCGGCCACGGTTGAGGGGGAACAGCGCGGTCATAATGATTCCTTTGGCTGAGAACAAAAGCCGCACCACACCAGCGCGGCGGTTAACGATGAGAAAAAGAGTCATTTTAAGATTGAGAATTATTATCTTTTAGTAAGGGGTGTTTCAAGATGTAAAAGATAAGTAATGGAAAAGTGTGATGCGCAGGGGGATGCTGCAGCGCCGGGCGTGGTCATCGCCTGGCTGTGGCATCGGGCCTGAGAAGCAGGTGCGCACGGCGGCGCACCTGACGTTAGGGTTATTTCGCCGCGTTTAGCGTCGGCATTGAGGGGATGTCGCGCGTGCTGTTACAGGTTTTATCTTTCGGACAATACTTATCCAGCAGCTTCAGCGTTACGCCGTTGGTCCAGCCAAAACCGTCCTGCAGCGGATACTCGCCACCACCACCACCGCCCAGCTGGGCACCGTCGACCACATACTTCTCGACCAGCTTGTGCTCGCGATCGTAAGTCTGCTGCACATTTTGCAGGAAGCGCAGACCAATCTGCTGCGCCAGCTGGTTCTGCTTATAGTGCTCCAGACCTTCAACCGCTACCCACTGCAGCGGCGCCCAGCCGTTAGGCGCATCCCACTGCTGGCCGTTGTTTACCGTCGTGGTGACCAGCCCGCCCGGTTTCAGCAGCTGTTTTTCCACGGCGGCGGCGGTACGTTCAGCCTGTTTGTCGCCCGCCAGCTGCATATACAGCGGGAACAGCGTGGCGGCGGTGAGCTGATTGTGCACCTGCTTTTTCTGGAAATCGTAGTCGGCATACCAGCCCTGTTTGTCATCCCACAGGTAACGATTGATCGCCGCCTGGCGCTTCTCTGCATCCGCCGCAAACTGCTGCGCTTTATCATTCTGTTTTGCCAGCTTCGCGGCTTTCGCCAGCGTCTGCTCCAGGTGGAACAGCAGGCTGTTGAGGTCCACCGGGGCCAGCTGGGTGGTGCGAATCGAGGCCAGATTGTGCGCATCGGTGAACCAGCGTGAGCTGAAGTCCCAGCCCGAGGCGGCGCCCGCGCGCAGATCGCGATACACCTGTTGTTTATTGCGCTCAGGCGCTTTTTTCGCGGTGTTGACATCGTCCAGCCAGGATTCGGTGCGCGGCACGTCACGGTCATCCCAGTAGCGATTGAGCAGGGTGCCGTCGCTCAGCTTCACCACGCGCTTGCTCGCCTGGCCGGCAGCCACCTTATCGCTGTCCGCCATCCAGTAGTCATACTCTTTTTGCAGCTGTGGCAGATACTGGCGGTAGACATCATCTCCCTTGTGGCTGGCCAGCAAATCCACCATCAGGCTGAAGAACGGCGGCTGCGAGCGGCTGAGATAGTAGCTGCGGTTGCCGTTAGGGATGTGGCCGTACTTGTCCAGCTCGCTGGCGAAGTTGTCCACCATATCCTGCACCCGATCCCAGTGGCCGCTCTCTGCCAGCCCGAGCATGGTGAAGTAGCTGTCCCAGTAATAGACTTCGCGGAAACGCCCGCCTGGCACCACGTACGGTTTCGGCAGTGGCAGCAGCGAATCGTACTGGCTGGCCGTTGGCGTGCTGCGCGTCAGCACCGGCCACAGGCCATTGATGTGCGCGCGCAGGCTCTGGCCGGCGGGCGGCACGTATTTATCCTGCGCTTTGGGCAGGATGAAGTTGGTGTCCACGAAGCGCCTGAGATCGAAATTACGCTGATTTTTCTGCATCTGCCAGTCGGCGAGAATCGACGCCGGGTCATATTTGGGGACCGCATCGGCAAAGGTTTTCTGGTCCGGATAAAATCTGGCCTGCTGCACGGCACTGAATAGTGGGCCGAGTCGCACATCCGGCGGCTGCGGCTGGGCGCTGAGCATGCGGCTGTTATCCTCAGCGTGCACAGCAGACGCGCTCAGCAGCGCCGCGCTGAGCAACAGGGTAAGACGCGCAGGCGTAAACACTACATTTTTTATCATCGGTTTTTCTCCTTGTCCGAAAAGGTGGTGCGCTAACGCATTGACCACCCGAACAACTTTAGACGTTAACGCGCCGCTTAGCCTTTTGCAGCGGCGGAAATGTGAAGCCTTCGCGATTAATCGCCGGAAAATTGCGGTGCGGTGCGGGTTTTTACTTGCCCTGCGCCTCTATTTGACTGAGGCTGAAAGAAAAAAAGGAGAGCAGTATGGAGATCATCTGGTATCACCCGTCACTGAATCCGCAGCCGTGGCTGGACGGCATGCGCCAGCGTCTGCCGTCGGTGCGCATCCGCCAGTGGCAGCCGGGCGACAGTGCCCCCGCCGACTACGCCATTGTGCGATCGCCGCCGGTGGAGATGCTGGCGGGACGGGCGCTGCGTGGCGTATTCGCCATGGGGGCCGGCGTAGACGAAATTTTGCGGCAGCTGCGCACGCACCCTGAGATGCTGGCTGATGCGGTGCCGCTCTACCGGCTGGAAGACACCGGCATGGCACGCCAGATGCAGGAGTATGCGAACTGGTGCGTGCTGGGCTGGTTCCGCCGCTTCGCCGACTATCACCAGCAGCAGCGACAGGCGCTATGGCAGCCGCTGCCGGACCGTGAACGTGCTACTTTTACCATTGGCGTGCTGGGGGCCGGCGTGCTTGGCCGCAGCGTGCTGGAGAGCCTGCGCCAGTGGGGCTTTCCGCTGCGCTGCTGGAGCCGCTCGCCGAAGCAGATAGCGGGGGTCACCACCTTTCATGGCCGCGACCAGCTGGCGGATTTTCTCGCTGACAGTCAGGTATTAATTGATTTGCTGCCCGCCACGCCGGAAACCAGCAACCTGATCGATGGCGCCTTTCTCAGCGCGCTACCGCGCGGCGCCTGTTTCCTCAACCTCGCACGCGGTGCGCACGTGGTGGAGGCCGATCTGCTGGCGGCGCTGGAGAGCGGGCAGCTGGCCGCTGCGGCGCTGGACGTGTTCCAGGTGGAACCGCTGCCGGCCGCGAGTCCGCTGTGGTCTCATCCGCGTGTCATGATTACCCCGCATAATGCCGCCACCACCTTGCCGCATGAGGCGATGGACTATATCGCCGGTGCCATCACGGCACTGGAGCAGGGCCAACAGCCGCGCGGTCTGGTCGATCGCCAGCGTGGCTATTAATTCAGCAGAGGAGAAGAGGATGTATCCCGTCGATTTACATATGCACACCGTGGCCAGCACCCATGCTTACAGCACGCTGCACGATTACGTCGCGCAGGCGAAACAGAACGGCCTGAAGCTGTTCGCCATTACCGATCACGGTCCGGACATGGCCGATGCGCCGCACTACTGGCATTTTGTGAATATGCGCATCTGGCCGCGCGTGATTGACGGCGTCGGCGTGCTGCGCGGCATTGAAGCCAACATCAAAAATCAGCAGGGTGAGATTGATTGCAGCGGGCCGATGCTGGATGCGCTGGATTTGATTGTCGCCGGCTTCCATGAGCCGGTCTATGCGCCGCGCGACAAGGCCCACCACACCGAAGCGATGATCGCCACCATGGCCAGCGGACTGGTGCACATCATCAGTCATCCGGGCAACCCGAAATTCCCGGTGGATATTCGCGCCATCGCGGAAGCCGCCGCGCACTACGATGTGGCGCTGGAGATCAACAACTCGTCGTTTACCCATTCGCGTCCGGGCAGTGAACCTAACTGCCGCGCGATTGCGGAAGCGGTGCGTGACGCCGGTGGCCGGCTGGCGTTTGGCTCTGATTCGCACACCGCCTTTACGCTCGGTGATTTCGAACACTGCCTGCGTATTACGCGCGAAGTGGATTTTCCGCAGGATCGCGTGTTAAATGTCACGCCGCGTCGCCTGCTCGACTTTCTCGAACAGCGCACCGGCAAACACATTGCGGAATTTGCCGACTTTTAACTTTTTTGCCTCAAGGAATTCTGTTGCATGAATGAGTTTTCCATTCTCTGCCGCGTCATCGGCTCGCTGTTTAATCGCCAGCCGCAGGACCCGCTGCTGGTGCCGCTGTTCACCCTGCTGCGCGAAGGCAAACTGAAAGATCAGTGGCCGCTGGAGCAGGATGAACTGCTGACCCGGCTGCAGCAGAATAGCGATCCGCAGGCGCTGGCGGCGGATTACAACGCGCTGTTCGTCGGCAGCGACTGCAGCGTACCGCCGTACGCCTCACAGTGGCCGAACGGACCGCAGGAAGCCGAGGTGCGGGCGTTTTTAACCTCACGCGGTATGCCACTGAGCGAGTCGCCGGCCGATCACTTTGGCGTGCTGCTGCTGGCGGCCTCCTGGCTGGAAGATCAGTCTGCGGAAGATGAGGCGGCGGCCCAGTTGGCGCTGTTCGATGACTACCTGCTGCCGTGGTGCGGCGCCTTCCTCGGTAAAGTGGAAGCCCACGCCACCACCGCGTTTTATCGCACGCTGGCGGCGCTGAGCCGTGAGGCGATTCAGGCGATGTATGACGAACTGCGTGAAGAGGGCGACGACGCCTGAGTCGTCACCAGCAGGGATGGCTGCTGCCGGGCAGCTGCGCCGGTGCCGCGCACAGCATCGGCGTACCGGGCAGATAAGCCGCGGCGCGCAGGCGCTCGCCAATCCCCCAGCGATTGATCTCCAGCGCGCTCAGCGCATCGTGCGGCTGCGGCGTAATGCCGCGCTGTTCGCCTTGTGGCGCTGCGCCGTGCTGCTGAAGCAGCAGCGCGGTACGCGCCAGCGACAAACGCGCCTGCCAGCCGGTGCCGTTAATTCGGCGCTGGCGTAATCCTTCCAGCACCGCGGCCGCCATCATATAGCCGGTGGCGTGATCCAGCGCCTGCACCGGCAGCGGCGTCGGTTTAACGCCTGCCTGCCAGCGCATACCCTGTTCGGCGATGCCGCAGGCCATCTGCACCAGGCTGTCAAAACCGCGCCGGTTGCGCCACGGCCCGTGCCAGCCCCAGGCGTTGAGGCTGACATCCACCAGCCCCGGCGCCAGCCGCTGACGGCTCTCCGCATCCAGCCCCAGCTTTTCCAGTGCATCCGCGCGGTAGCCGTGCACCAGCACATCCGCATGTTGTAGCAGCGTAATCAGCCGATCGCGCCCGGCGCGGGTTTTGATATCCAGCTGCGTGCAGCGTTTGCCGCAGTTGATCTCCTCTTCCAGCGTCGGTTCACGCCAGCCGGGCGGATCGATGCGCAGCACCTGCGCGCCGAGGCTGGCCAGAAAGCGGGTCGCTACCGGTCCGGCAATGATGCGCGTCAGATCCAGCACCCGCACGCCCAGCAGCGGTCGCGCCGGCAGCAGCGCCCAGCCCGGCGTGGGCGCTTCGCCGGTTGCCCGTTGGGCAATCAGCGCTTCTTCGCTTACCGCCAGCCCCTGCGCGTGCTGCTGCCACTGTTGTGAGCTGCGCATCCAGGCGGCACAGCCGCCGGCGTCGACCACGGCCTGCTCCAGCGCGTGTCCCTGCCAGCGTGCCACCACCGCCGCCAGCGATGATCGTTCGGCGTGCTCGCCCAGCACGCGCGCCATGGCGGCGCGATGATGCGGTGCGTTGGTGTGCAGGCGGATCCAGCCATCCTCGCACGGATAGTCACCGGCCAGCGCATCCCACTGGGCGGCTGGCGGACGGTTCAGCGGCGTCAGGCTGTGCTGAAACCAGCGCGAGGCCAGGCGGACGTTGACGCTGACCGGGGCCGGACGCCCCAGCAGATCGCTCAGCGCCTGGCTGGCGAGGCCGATGCTGGTGGCGGCGAGTTCGCTAACGGCAAAAGCCGAGGGGAAGCTGTCGGTCTGAATAAAGTGGATCGTTGGCGCGTGTTCCGCACCTCGCAATCCCTGCCACAGTTGCTGCCACAATGCGGCAGCACGTTGAGAATCCATGCTAAACCTCCGGAAAACACGCGAGCTTCAAGCATAGCAGAGTGGATCAGCGGCGGCGCAGGCGCGGAAAGCGGGCATGCATACGCAGGTTACGCAGGTTAATCACCGCAATCGCCGTCCCCAGCACCACCAGCGAGGCTCCAAGGATTTTGAAGCTGTTCATGCTGTCACCCAGCACCAGCACGCCCATCAGTACCGCCAGCACCGGCGTCAGCAGCGAGTAGGGCATGATCAGGTTGACGTTATATTTTTTCAGCAGCGCGTACCACAGCGTGTAGGCGACAATCGACGAGGCGAGGGCGCTGTACAGGATGCCAAACCAGCCGCGCCAGCCGGCGTGGCTCAGCGCGGTAAACTGCTGCGATTCGGTCAGCCACGAGGCCGCGCCGACAATCGGCACCGCAAGGAAAGAGATCCAGCCGGTGAGCGTCAGCGGTTTAATCGGCGGTGACTTTTTCACAATCATGTTGCTCACCGCCCAGCCAGTGGCGCTGCACAGCAGAATACACAGCACCCACCACGCCGGAATTGTCGGGCTGCCGGAGAGCACCACCACCCCGGCCAGCGAGATGGCGATACCGCACAGCTGCACCAGCCGCAGTTTCTCCTTCAGCACCACCATCGCCAGCAGCATGGCAATCGGTGTGCCCAGCTGGACCACAATGGCGCCGGTGCCGGCATCGGTATAGCGCATGCCGACAAACAGCAGCGAAAAGTGCATGAAGCCAAAAGTAAACGCCAGCGTCAGCAGCCACGGCAGCTGGGCGCGCGTGATGCGGCAAAACGGCACCAGCACGATAGCCACCACCACAAAGCGCATCCAGGTGAGAAACAGCGGCGGAAGCTCCAGCAATCCCCACTTCACCGCCACGTTATTGAAGGCCCAGATGCAAACTACCATCAGAACCAGAAAAAAATGCCGCACCGCCACGCTGCTGTCCTTTGTTTTATCGATGTTGTCACCGTCTAATGATGGCACGAAGGCGATCGGTTAGCGCACGCGGGCGACGCTTTTTTTCGTAATGGCATTAGCTTATGCCGAAAAATCCAGGACAGGGGGCAAATTTACTGTCAGAGTGGATGTCCGAAACACGATCATTTGAGGACCGTATTCGGCATGACACAGATCCGCACCTTACCCCTTGCTCTGATTCAACTCGAAACGCCGCCGCCGCAGGTGGTGGCAAAAATTGGTGAACAACCACAGTGGTTTATTGCAGCCCTGGCGCTACAGCCGGATGATTATGTCATTGTGCGGCCGCATCTCGGGGAAGAGTTGCCGGCTTTCTCTGGCATCAGCGGCGCGATTTTCAGCGGTTCGTGGGCGATGGTGACCGATCACGCCGACTGGAGCGAGCGCACCGCCGCCTGGATTCGTGCAGCCATCGACGCGCAACTGCCGCTGCTCGGCGTTTGCTATGGCCATCAGCTGATGGCCTATGCGCTGGGCGGTAAAGTGGGCGATAACCCGAACGGCTGGGAGCGCGGGCTGAAAACCCTGACGCGCACCCCGCACCGCGATCCGTGGCTGGCACAGTTGCCGGAGGCCTTCCCGGCGTGGTTGTCGCACCGCCAGTCGGTGCTGGTACCGCCGCCGCAGGCACAGGTGCTGGCGCGTTCAGCGCTGGATGGTTGTCAGATCCTGCGCTATTCGCCGCAGGCGCTGTCGGTGCAGTTCCATCCGGAGTTCGACCATAACATCATGACCGCCTGTCTGCCTTCCGGCGTCAGCGATGATGGCGCGCAGCTGTCAGGCGAAGACTGGGCGCGCGAGCTGCTGCAGCGTTTCTGGCAGCAAACGCGCCCGCAGGCGCAGGCTCAGGGCGCGTAATGCCGCGTGCAGCGATAAACCCAGGCGGGTGGCATATTTTTCAGCACCCGCTGGCGCTGCCAGGTGAAGTAGCGTGACAGGCTGGGCTGCGTCAGCGAGGTGTATTGAAACTGGATAAAGACGCCACGCGGCCCCAGTCCTTCATGCACCGCGCTAAGAATGGCGTCGCGCGTTGCGGGCGGCAGTGACAGCAGCGGCAGGCCGGAAAAAATCACGTCGTACTCGCCGGACAAATACTCTGCGGAGCAGGCGCGCACCTGCATGCGCGCATCGTTCCAGCGGCGTAACCCTTTTACCAGCTCGGGACTGATTTCAAACACATCCAGCTGCGCCTGCGGTGCCATATGTGCCAGCAGATGGCGGGTCAGCACGCCGTCGCCGGCGCCCAGCTCGGCAATGCGCAGGCTGTGCTCCCAGTTGACCGTTTCACACATGGCGCGACACAGGGCGGCTGAAGAGGGCGTGATGCTGCCCATTTTGCGCGGATTGCGGATAAATTGCTGAACGAAGTTCGCTTTGGCGCGCATTACCATCAGGGCTGAAGCCAGCATCTTGTTCTCCTGTTCACGGGTCTGCTTCATATTGACCGCACAATTCGCACATGTTCCGCTTTTCATCACGCTTATGGCCAAACTCGGAATTATCTGTCTGCGACAGGCGCAGGTTATGGCGTGACGGCAGGGCAGTTTCTTAATGCCCTCTTTTCCTTCGATGCGGTCACAGTTTCCCGCTGAGCGATCTGACAGGCTGGCATTGTTCGCTCAATGTTAATAACAAGTTTAAATGTTGTTAATCGCCACTCTGTCCCGCAAGGAGAAACACCATGCGTTACGCTGCTCCGGGAGAAACCGGTTCTCTCATCCACCTGCAATCGCGTTATGGCAACTTCATCAACGGCGAATTTGTTCCGCCGGTAAACGGTAACTATTTTGTTAACACCACGCCGGTCAACGGCTCGACCATCGGCGAATTCCCGCGCTCGGATAAACAGGATATCGACAACGCCATCGCCGCCGCACAGGCCGCTGCGGACGCATGGGGCAAAACCTCGCCGCAGGCGCGTTCGCTGCTGCTGCTGAAAATTGCCGACCGGCTGGAAGCCAATCTGGAAGCCATCGCGGTCAATGAAACCTGGGATAACGGTAAGCCGGTGCGTGAAACCCTGGCGGCTGATTTACCGCTGGCGGTTGACCACTTCCGCTACTTTGCCGGCTGCGTGCGCGCCCAGGAAGGCACCGCGGCAGAGATTGACGAGTTCACCGCCGCCTACCACTTTCATGAGCCGCTTGGGGTCGTCGGACAAATTATCCCGTGGAACTTCCCGCTGCTGATGGCGGCGTGGAAACTGGCGCCGGCGCTGGGTGCCGGTAACTGCGTGGTGCTGAAGCCCGCTGAACAGACGCCGCTCTCCATTACCCTGTTGATGGAGCTGATTAAAGACCTGGTGCCGCCGGGCGTGATTAACGTGGTGCACGGCTACGGCAAAGAGGCCGGCGAGGCGCTGGCTTCGCATCCGGGTATCGCCAAAATCGCCTTTACCGGATCGACCGCCACCGGCGGCCACATTCTTGAGCTGGCGGCAAAAAGCCTGATCCCGTCCACCGTCGAGCTGGGCGGCAAGTCGCCCAACATTTTCTTCGAAGACATCATGCAGGCGGAGGAGAGCTTCATCGAAAAAGCAGCCGAAGGCGTGGTGCTGGGCTTCCTTAATCAGGGCGAAGTCTGTACCTGCCCGTCACGCGCGCTGGTGCAGGAGTCGATTTTTGAGCCGTTTATGGCGGCGGTGATGAAGCGCATTCAGACCGTTAAGCGTGGCGATCCGCTCGACACTGAGACCATGATCGGCGCGCAGGCGTCGCAGCAGCAGTTCGACAAAATTCTCTCTTACCTGGAGATTGCTCAGCAGGAGGGCGCGCAGGTGCTGCACGGCGGCGGGGTGGAGAAAATCGGTGAGGCGTTTGCCAGCGGTTACTACATACAGCCGACGCTGCTGAAAGGTGATAACAGCATGCGCGTCTTCCAGGAGGAGATTTTCGGACCGGTGGTCGGCGTGCTGACCTTTAAAGACGAAGCGGAAGCGATTGCCATCGCCAACGATTCGATTTACGGCCTCGGTGCGGGCGTGTGGACGCGCGATATTAACCGTGCTTACCGCGTAGGTCGCGCGATCAAAGCCGGTCGCGTCTGGACCAACTGCTATCACCTCTATCCGGCGCACGCCGCGTTTGGCGGCTATAAAAAATCCGGTATTGGCCGTGAAACCCACAAAATGATGCTCGATCACTATCAGCAGACCAAAAATTTGCTGGTCAGCTACAGCACGCAACCTCTCGGCTTTTTCTGATTTAACCGGCAGCGGTGCGCGCCGCTGCCGCCTTCATGGCAACGTCACACAGCCCTGTCACAGTGCTGACAGAAAAAACAGATTATTCCCCCTGTTATTAAGACGCGTCTTGTCGATATTAAGAGACGTGAGTTTATACAGTAACGCACCGTTTTTAAGGAGAGAAGATGAACACCCTGTACCACTTTCAGGAGCAGCACGACGAAGTGCTGGATGCGGTCGAAGAGAATATCATTACCGTAAATCTGCCGGGCCGCCAGGCGATCTACGTGATTGGCCAGAACGACGACGATGCCGATCTGTTGCTGGACGTGCAGCTGCGCGGTGTGTGAGCGCCGCAGGGGCTGGCAGACAAAAAAATCCGCAGCTTTTACGCCGCGGATTTTTTTATTGCAGGCCGGCTTATTTCACGCAGGCAGCACACTGGTTGTGGATTTGCTGGAAGAAGTCATTGCCTTTGTCATCCACCAGGATGAACGCCGGGAAGTTCTCCACTTCAATTTTCCAGATCGCTTCCATGCCCAGTTCGGCATACTCCACGCATTCCAGACTCTTAATGCTTTGCTGCGCCAGCACCGCCGCCGGGCCGCCAATACTGCCCAGATAGAAGCCGCCGTGTTTATGGCAGGCATCAGTCACCTGCTGGCTGCGGTTACCTTTGGCCAGCATCACCATGCTGCCGCCGTTAGCCTGCAGCAGATCGACGTAGGAGTCCATGCGGCCGGCGGTGGTCGGACCGAGTGAACCGGACGCGTAACCTTCCGGCGTTTTCGCCGGGCCTGCATAGTACACCGGGTGATCTTTGATGTACTGCGGCAGACCTTCGCCGTTGTCGATGCGCTCTTTCAGTTTGGCGTGCGCAATATCACGCGCCACGATGATGGTGCCGTTCAGCGACAGACGTGTTGCCACCGGGTAAGCGGAGAGCTGGGCGAGGATCTCGCTCATCGGGCGATTGAGATCGACGCTGACCACTTCGCCTTCGCCCTGCTGACGCAGCGCTTCCGGGATATAGCGGCCTGGGTTGTCTTCCAGCTTCTCGATCCAGATGCCTTCGCGGTTAATTTTGGCTTTGATGTTGCGGTCAGCCGAGCAGGAAACGCCCATGCCCACCGGGCAGGATGCGCCGTGACGCGGCAGACGCACCACGCGGATATCGTGAGCAAAATACTTACCGCCAAACTGCGCGCCGAGGCCGAGTTTCTGCGAGGCTTCCAGCAGTTCCTGTTCCAGCTGCACGTCACGGAACGCCTGACCGTGTTCGTTACCTTCGGTCGGCAGCGAATCGTAATAGTGGGTTGACGCCAGTTTCACGGTTTTCAGCGTGCTCTCAGCGGAAGTGCCGCCGATGACAAACGCAATGTGGTACGGCGGACAGGCCGCCGTGCCGAGCGACATCATTTTATCGATCAGGTAGTTTTTCAGCTTCGCTGGTGTGATCAGCGCTTTGGTTTCCTGATACAGATAAGTTTTGTTAGCAGAACCGCCACCTTTGGCGATGCACAGGAATTTGTATTCGTCGCCGTCAACGCTGTAGAGATCGATCTGCGCCGGCAGGTTGGTGCCGGTGTTGACCTCTTTGTACATATCGAGCGGCGCGTTCTGCGAGTAGCGCAGGTTATCTTCGATAAAGGTGTTGTAAACGCCCTGAGACAGCGCGGCTTCATCGCCGCCGCCGGTCCAGACGCGCTGGCCTTTTTTACCCATGATGATGGCGGTGCCGGTGTCCTGGCAGGTCGGCAGCACGCCCTTGGCGGCGATTTCTGAGTTACGCAGGAACTGCAGCGCCACGTATTTGTCGTTCTGGCTGGCTTCATCGTCCGCCAGAATCGACGCCACCTGCTGCTGATGTGACGCGCGCAGCATGAAAGAGGCATCGTGGAACGCCTGCTGCGCCAGCAGCGTCAGCGCTTTCGGGTCGACTTTCAGGACTTCTTCACCGTCAAAGTTGGCCACCGAAACATGGTCGCGGCTCAGCAGATAGTACTCGGTATCATCTTTGGCGAGAGGAAAGGGATTCTGGTAGTAGAAGGGTTTGTTCGACATGTTGGCTCACTTAGCTTCGTGTTGCCCGCCAGCATGACGGGCGACAAATTAGGCGATCTGTTATTCGATTTTCTCTCGCCAGTCCGCGGCAAGAGCTGACTGGCGAGTATCATACCACTTTAACGTTATTACGCGGCTGCGTTTTTAACATCAAAGCAACATCATCAGAACATCATCACCATCCACGGGTAGGCAATGACCATCAGCGCCACCAGGAACAGGGCACCAAAGATGGTACCGAGACGCCAGTAGTCTTTGGTTGGCAGGTAGCCGCTACCGTAGTAAATCGGGCTTGGGCCTGTGCCGTACGGGGTGATAATGCCCATCACACCCAGTGAGGTACACATCATCAGGCAGAACACCGGCATGTTGATGCCTGGAATCGACGCGGCGATGGTCAGCATGGCAGGCAGCAGGGCGGTGGTGTGCGCCGTGGTGCTGGCGAACAGATAGTGCAGCAGGTAGAAGGCGACCAGCAGTACCACCGCTGAAACCTGCGGGTCGTAGCCGTGCAGCAGCAGCGCCCCTTCTTTACCCAGCCAGGCGATGAAGCCCACGCGTGCCAGGCCATCGGCCAGCGCGACCAGGGTGGCAAACCAGGCAAAGGTGTTCCATGCGGCTTTGTTGCTGGTGATATCGTTCCAGTTCAGCACGCCGGTCCACAGCATCAGCACGATAACCAGCAGGGCGGCCATCGCCGGTTCAATCCATGCGGTCGCGAAGATCCACATCATCAGCGCAGCGACCACGAACACCAGCAGCAGAATTTCATTGCGCGACAGCGGACCCAGTTTCTCCAGCTCGGCTTTAGCCCAGCGTGGCACTTCGTCATTCACTTTCACTTCTGGTGGATAGAGCCAGTAAGCCAGCAGCGGCATGGTGAGAATCAGCAGGATCCCCAGCGGCAGGAAGGCGAGGAACCACATGCCCCACGAGATATCAAAGCCAACCACGCTTTTTACCAGCGCCAGCGCCAGCAGGTTAGGGGCCAGCGCGGAGAGGAACATTGAGCTGGTGATACAGGCGGCGGTGATAGCAACCCACATCAGGTAAGAACCAATTTTGCGTGCGCTTGGGTCGTTAGGTTTAGAACCGTACAGCGGCGGCAGGTTGGCAATGATGGGATAGATGGTGCCGCCGCTGCGCGCGGTGTTGGACGGCGTAAACGGTGCCAGCAGCAGGTCGGCAAAGGTGATGGCATAGCCGAGCGTCAGGCTGCGACGGCCGAGATATTTCACCAGAATCAGCGCCAGGCGGCGACCAAACTGGGTTTTATCGTAGCCGGCGGCAAACATGAAGGCGCCGAAAATCAGCCACACTGTGGAGTTGCCGAAGCCGCTCACCGCCCATTTAAACGCCTGTCCGGCCGTTTTGAACTTCGGATCGGCCAGTTCTGCCGGGCTGAACAGCACGTACTGGCTGAACAGCGCGATGATCACCACACCGGTCAGGCCGATGACCGCGCCCGGCAGCGGTTCGAAGATCAGGCCGACAATCACCCCGACGAAGATGGCGAAGAAGTGCCATGCATACGGCTCCAGCCCGGCAGGGGTAGGTACCAGCAGCAACAGCACGGCAACCACGATCGGCAGGCACAACATGACTAGCCGGTTCTTTTTCCCCGGTGCGGCAGGTGGCGCCTTTAGGGGTTCACTCTGGGTTGTTTGTGTATTCATAGTTTTGGTCTGCAAGTTATGGGAATGCGATTGACGGCCCGGTCGGGTTGATTTTTTTAGTTACGAAACGCTTGTAGCAGATCAACCGGGACGTTTTAAAGTGTCTTTTACATGAATCTTCGTTATTGCAATTTTGCTTCGCGAATTATCAATTGAATGACGCTATGATGCGATTAATTAAAATATCTATTTTGATCTGGATCAATAAAATTATTAGCGGGTTTTTTGTTTTAACGTTTTGCGCCGTAATAAATGAACCAACAGGTGTAAAATATGTGTTAAAAGTGAACGAAACGGCAAAAATAGCGCCAGAGTCGGTCGAAAAGCTCTTTTTATCTCTTTGATATTACTTCATTTGTTTTAAATGTAAGGAAAAAGTTGATTTTTGTCAAGTATTGGTTAAAACTTAGCGGAGCGCGGATTTCAGCAATGAGCAATAAAAAGTATTTTCACGCGTAAAACTTATATAACTAACATTCTGGGTTATGTAACTAAATAAAATGGTATATTTATACCATGAAGTCGGACCACTTAAATTAATTATAAAGACCTCCGAACTGCCAAAGAATTGAATACACGATTTCTTAATTCTGGAGTTGCTCATCATGAATACGCTCACCCCGATTCTTAATCCGCTGACATTACCGAAAGGGGCGGTGCTGAAAAACCGCCTGGTGATGGCCCCGATGACCACCTGTACCGGCTATTACGACGGCGGCGTGACCAGCGATCTCGTTGAGTATTATCGCGTGCGTGCCGGCAGCATCGGCACCGTGATCGTCGAGTGCGCCTTTATCGATAACCGCGGTCCGGCGTTCCCGGGCGCTATCGGCATCGACAGCGACAACAAAATCCCTGGCCTGGCCAGAATCGCGCACGCCATCAAGTCCCAGGGTTCCAAAGCCATTCTGCAGATTTACCACGGCGGCCGCATGGTTGAGCCCGCGCTTATCGGCGGGAAAACCCCGGTCGCGCCCAGCGCTATCGCCGCGCCGCGTGAAGGTGCCAGCACCCCGCAGGCGCTGACGGCGGAAGAAGTGGAGGTGATGATCACCAAGTTTGGTGATGCGGTGAACCGCGCCATTAAAGCCGGCTTCGACGGCGTGGAGATCCACGGCGCTAACACCTACCTGATTCAACAGTTCTACTCGCCTAACTCTAACCAGCGCGACGACAAATGGGGCGGCAGCCGCGACAACCGCGCGCGCTTCCCGCTGGAAGTGCTGGAAATCACCCATAAAATGGCGGAGCGCTTCGCCGCAGCGGATTTCATCATCGGCTATCGCTTCTCGCCGGAAGAGCTGGAAGTGCCCGGTATCCGCTGGGACGACACGCTGTACCTGCTGGAAAAACTGGCGGCGCGCGGGCTGGATTACGTGCACTTCTCTGTCGGCCAGCTGCTGCGTCCGTCGATTGTCGACACTCAGGATCCGACGCCTTTAATCAGCAAATACATTGAACAGCGCTCGGCAACGCTGGCGAAAGTGCCGGTGATTGGCGTTGGCGGCGTGGTGAACAAAGAGGATGCCGAACTGGCGCTGGCCTCGGGCTTCGATCTGGTGGCGATTGGTAAAGCCTGTATTGCCTATCCGGACTGGGCCGATCGCATCATCAAAAACGAGCACATGGATCTGTACATCGACAGCACCAAACGCGAAGCGCTGACCATTCCGGAACCGCTGTGGCGCTTCTCGCTGGTGGATGCGATGATCCGTGACGTCAGCGATGGCCATCGTAAGTACAAAGCCGGCGTTTACCAGGCGAAAGTGGAAGCCGAAGCGCTGAAGCTGAAAATCAACGTGACGCTCGACACCGACCGTATCACCGACATCTCGCTGGTGCCGGATCCTAACCTCGACGTCGATTTCACCAGCACCTTTGAAAGCCTGCGTGAACGTATTCTGGTGGCGAACAGTCCGCACGTCGATGCCATTACCGGCGCTACCACGCAGAGTGAGGCGCTGAAGAAAGCGGTATCGCGCGCGCTGACCACTTCCAGCAAAGAGTATGTGATTGAAGAGGGCGGTAACCCGAATGCGCCGGTCAATTACGATGTGGTGGTGGTTGGTACCGGCGGGGCCGGTCTGGCGGCGGCGATTCAGGCGCACGATGACGGCGCGCGCGTGGTGATCATTGAGAAGATGCCCACCATTGGCGGTAACACCATCAAAGCGTCGGTGGGGATGAATGCCGCGGAAACCCGTTATCAGAAACTGAAAGGCATCGAAGACAGTAAAGAGCTGTTCTACGAGGAAACGCTGAAAGGTGGCAAATTCAAAAACAACCCGGTGCTGCTGCGTGAGTTCGTTGAGCGTGCGCCAGAAGCCATTGAGTGGCTGGCGGCGAAAGACATTGAGCTGAGCGATATCACCATCACCGGCGGCATGAGCATTGACCGTACGCACCGTCCGGAAGATCGCTCGGCGGTGGGCGGCTTCCTGATTAGCGGCCTGGTGAAAAACGTTAACCAGCGCAACATCGAAGTGCTGCTGGAAACCTCAGTGGCCGAGATTCTGTTTGAAAACGGTGCGGTGACCGGCGTGAAAGTGGTCGATGAATATAACGACAGCCGCATCCTGAATGCGAAAAGCGTGATTGTGGCCACCGGTGGCTTCAGTGCCAACCGCGAGATGGTGGTGAAATACCGTCCGGAGCTGGATGGTTTCGTCACCACCAACCACAAAGGCGCCACCGGCAGCGGTATCGCCATGCTGCAGAAAATTGGCGCTGAGACCGTCGACATGGGCGAAATCCAGATTCACCCAACGGTTGAGCAGACCACCTCGTACCTGATTTCCGAAGCGATGCGCGGCGGCGGGGCGATTCTGGTCAGCCAGGCCGGTAAGCGTTTCTACAATGAAATGGAAACCCGTGACAAAGTTTCTGCCGAGATTATCGCGCTGCCGGAAAAAAGCGCGTGGATCGTGTTCGATGAGCAGGTACGTGCCAACAACAAAGCGGCGGACGAATACATCGCCAAAGGCTTTGTGATTAGCGCGCCAACGCCACACGAACTGGCGGTGAAACTCAACATGGATCAGGAAACGCTGCAAAGCACGCTGGGCCGTTACAATGAGTTTGTGATTAACCAGAAAGACGAAGACTTTGGCCGTGCCACCGCGCTGCGTCATCCGCTCAATCAGGGTCCGTTCTTCGCGATTCGTATCGCACCGGGCGTGCACCACACCATGGGCGGCGTGACCATCAATACCGAGACCGCGGTGCTTGACGCGCAGAAACAGGTGATTCCTGGTGCCTGGGCGGCGGGTGAAGTGGTCGGCGGTATCCACGGTGCGAACCGCATCGGCGGTAACGCCGTCGCCGATATCATTATCTTTGGTATCAAAGCGGGCCGTAATGCCGCTAAACTGGCGTTAGGTAACTAAGCTATCACGATGCCCGCGCCCGCGGGCATCGTTCTTTTGCGGGGCCACAATGACAAGCGACGCTGGCGTCCATTCCTATTCTGCCGTCCTCATGGGTTCGCCCATTCTGCTTAAACTGTTCGAAGACAATCCCACGCTGGCCAGCCAGGTCTTTCGCCTGATCAAACAGCAGGAAAACCTGTTTACCGTCAACCGCGCCGAATCTGAAGTGATGGCCATTAATCAGGCCGCCGGACGCCATCCGGTGGTGGTGAGCGCGCCGGTTTTTGCGCTGATTAGCGTGGCGCACGCGGTGAGCATCCTGCCGGACAGCGCGTTTAACTTCACTATCGGTCCGGTGGTGAAACGCTGGAAGATTGGTTTTCAGGGGCGTGAAGTGCCGCCCGCAGCGGAGATTGAGACGCTGCTGCGCCTGACCGATCCACATCAGGTGGTACTGGATGCCGAACAGCGCTCGGTGTTTCTGCCGCTGCCGGGCATGGAGATCGATCTGGGCGCCATCGCGAAAGGCTACATCGCCGATGTGGTGCAGGCATTTCTGCGTCAGCAGGGTGTTGCGCAGGCGCTGATTAATCTCGGTGGCAATGTGCAGACGCTCGGCAGCCCGCCGCATCAGCCGCAGGGCTGGGGCATCGGGCTCAAAAAACCGTTTGGCCGGGACGATGAGCTGCTGGGTACGCTGCAGGTGCAGGGCAAATCGGTGGTGACGTCCGGGATTTATGAGCGCTACTTTGAACGCGACGGCCGCTGCTGGCATCACATCTTTGATCCGCACACCGGCTATCCGCTGGACAATGAGTTATTGAGCGTGACGGTGATTGCCGATCGCTCGCTGGATGGCGATATCTATACCACGCTGCTGTACGGCATGGGCCCAGAGCAGGGGCTGGCGTATCTCGCCGGCCAGCCTGATATTGACGCGGTGTTTGTCACCCGCGATCGGCAGATTATCTGCTCGCCGGCGCGCCATTTCCGCTTCAGCCAGCTGGATTTCAGCTGGCAGCTGCGTCACTGACAGTACTGCTGCAGCAGCGAATGGTACTCCGGCTGCAGGCGATAGCGATACACCGGGCGGCCGGTGGCGCCGTAGTGAATGCTGGTGAACAGAATATTAATCTGCGCCAGCCAGATCAGGTACTTGCGACACGAAACGCGTGAAATGTTCACTTCGGCCGCCAGCTCGTCGGTAGAAAACTCATGGCCGGGGTGGGCGTCAATCCACTGACACAGCGTGCGCAGCGTCTGCGGCGTTAAGCCTTTCGGCAGCCGTTTGTTGTCGTGCTGGGTGGCCGGGCTGCCGTGCATCAGCAGATCGAGGTCCGACTGCTGGTAGTAGTGCTGGTTGTCCATCAGCGATTTTTTCTGCCGCCAGCCGGTCAGCGCCTCTTCAAAACGCGGGAACTGGAACGGTTTGATCAGGTAGTCGACCACGCCGTAGTGCAGCGAGGTTTTGATATTCTCCGCGTCGGCCGCTGACGAAATGATGATCACTTCCACTGAACTCTGCGCCTGGCGCAGCTCCGGCAGCAGATCGAGCCCGTTCTCCTGCTGCATATAGATATCCAGCAGCACCAGGTCGATCGGCGTTTCGCTATTAAACAGGAACTCGCGCGCCTGCTGCAGCGTCGCGGCGGTACCCACGCAGTGAAAGCCCGGCACCTGGCCGATAAAGCTGCGGTTCAGCTCGGCCACCATGGCGTCATCGTCGACCACTAACACGTTAATCATGCGGTTTGGTTCCTCCATCCCACGGAAGTTGGACTAAAAATTGGGTGAACACGCCAGGCTCGGACTCCACGCTGACGCTGCCGCCGAGGTGCTCCGTCTGCTGTTTCAGCAGGAACAGGCCGACCCCGCGATCCTCGCCTTTGGTAGAGAAGCCCTTGTCGAACACGGTTGCCAGATGCTGCGGCGCAATACCCGGTCCGTCATCGCTCACTTCACAGGTCAGCCAGCCGTTCTGATAGTGCAGCATGACGTGGATTTCGCCCTCGGTCTGCTCACTCATCGCATCCAGCGCATTCTCCACCAGGTTGCCGACCACGGTGATCAGCGCCGCCATTTGCTGCTCGTTGCCGCTGTCCGGCAGGTAACTGGCATCGCTGATGGTCAGACGATGGCCGCAATCAGAGGCGCGGTTAATTTTGCTGAGCAGAAAACCGGCAATCACCGGTGATTTGATCTTCTCCAGCAGGAAGCCGATTTCCGTCTGATAGTTATTAGCGGTCTTCAGAATATAGGCTTCTACCTGCGCATAATTTTTCATGTGCAGCAGGCCAAGGATCACATGCAGCTTATTCATGAACTCGTGCGAGCGCTCACGCAGGGCATCAACATAGTTTACCATGCCGGTCAGACGCTGCATCAGCTGGCTGATTTCGGTCTTGTCCCTGAAGGTGCAGACCGCGCCGATAATGCGTCCCTGACTGCGCACCGGCACGGTGTTGCTCAGCAGCAGTCGGCCATTGACGTTGAGCTCCTCATCGCGCCGTGCGCGACCGCCGTTGAGCACTTCCTGCAGATGCTGGTCGATCACCGAGGCATCATAAATGCGCGCGGTACTCACCACGCTGCTGCCCATTTTATCGCTCAGCAGCTGGCGCGCCGCCTGATTGACCAGCGTCACCTCGCCCTGATCGTCCATCGCCACCACGCCTTCCTTGACGGAGTTAAGGATCGCCTGGCGCTGCTCAAACAGGGTGGAAATTTCGTATGGCTCGAGGCCGAACAGGATACGCTTCAGCACGCGCACCAGAATGAAGGTGCCAACCGCGCCGGCAAAAGTGCCGATCAGAATGGTCCACAGAATGCTCCAGCGACTCTGGTTGATCTGGTCGGTGACCGCCTCCAGCGAGATGCCGATAGCCACCACGCCAATCTGCCGCTGCTGGGCGTCGTACACCGGGGTAAACACGCGCAGCGATTTGGCCAGCGAGCCCTGATTCACGGAGACATTCTCGTTGCCACGCAGCGCCGGTTCGATGTCCGGGCCGATAAAGTGTTTGCCCACCAGCTCCGGATTACGGTGTGAGTAGCGGATGCCATCCATGTTAGTGATGCTGATAAACAGCAGATGGTTGCTCTCTTCCACCGCTTTGGCGATGGGCTGGATAGCGGCCCGGTCGGGCGGCAGGCGCAGCGCCTGCTGAATTTCGGGTGATTTCGCCAGCGTGCGCGCCACTGCCATGGCTTTATCCTCCAGCTGGCTGCGCGTCGCGGCGCCAATCTGGAAGAAATAAAACATGTGTACGCTCAGCAGCACCAGCACAATCACCGCGCTGAGCATCAGCGTCACCAGGGTGTTGAGCTTCATCGGTCGCCTGCGCACTGGCGTGGCTTGCTGTGGTGAGATCATGGTCGTGCTCTGCGGAAAACGGGGGGCTATTATGACGGATAATCCGCAGCGGGTCGCGCTAAATGCAGGAAGGCCGTCAGCGATGACGACCTTCCGTGGGGGAGAGCGGGCGGGTTAACCCTGTTTCACCCGGTTAGCGAAGCTTTTACGCAGTTTCTGCAGCTTCGGCGGGATCACCGCCAGGCAGTAACCGTTGCGCTGACCCGCACCATCCCAGTAATCCTGATGATAATCTTCTGCCGGGTACCAGGCTTTCAGCGGCTCGATGGTGGTCACCACCGGCACGCTGTGATCTTCCTGCGCGCGGGCAATTGCCGCAATCGCTTCGGCTTCCTGTTCCGCGTTAGCCGGGAAAATCGCCGAACGGTACTGGGTGCCGACATCATTACCCTGACGGTTCAGCTGGGTAGGATCGTGGGTGGCAAAGCTGATGTCCAGCAGATCGCCGTAGCTCACTTTCTCCGGATCGAAGCCTACGCGAATCGCTTCGGCGTGGCCGGTCGCGCCGCTGCACACCTGCTCGTAGGTGGGATTAGGACGTTCACCGCCGGTGTAACCACTTTCGACTGACTCGACGCCAATCACATCTTTAAATACTGCTTCGGTGCACCAGAAACAGCCACCCGCGATAATCGCATATTCGGTTGCCATTGTTTTACTCCTGTCAGGGCGAAAGCGTTAGAGTGGGGGTTCAGCACGCTGAATTCAAGCCGCTTTCTGTTAACATTTCGGGCGCAACGTCGCGCTGCTTAGCCCGCCGCGCCTTGCTTATCGCGCGCAGCGTCATTTGGCCTTCACGCGCGGCACGTCACTAATACGCGTGGTGTAAGCCGGAGACAGCATGTCGCGTTTCATTGCCCAGGGTTTCTGGATCCCCTGACCGGCAAACCACAAAGCACCGCGCTGGTGGGCGTTGATCTTATCCATCAGCGCCATCAGCTGATCGCTGTTACGGCGCGGCTGATAGTCAGCAAACAGATCAAGCTGCGCCACCCCGTCGCTGAAAAAGTCGCCCAGCATTACGCCGCCTTTCAGGTAGCGCTTGCCGGGGATCCAGATGCGATCCAGACAGTTGAGCGTGGCCTGAATAATGTCGCGGCTGTCGGCGGTAGGGGTAATCAGCGTCTGGCTGGCGGCGTTGGCATAGTAGGGCTGATGCGGATCGTGCGGGCTGGTGCGGATAAAGGTGCCGATGTAGCGGCAATACTGACGCTCGCTGCGCAGTTTCTCCGCTGCGCGTGCCGCATAGCTGGCGATGGCTTCGCGCATATCCTGATAATCGGTAATGCGATCGCCAAACGAGCGCGAGCAGAGGATATTTTGCCGGTGCGGAATCACCTCTTCAAACGCCAGGCAGGGTTCGCCGCGCAGCTCGCGCACGGTGCGCTCCAGCACCACGCCGAAATGCTTGCGAATCAGCGCAGTGGGCGTCTCCGCCAGCTGCAGGGCGGTTTGAATGCCCATCAGGTTCAGCTTGCTGGATAAACGGCGGCCGACGCCCCACACTTCCTCTACGCCCACCCGCTGCATCAGGCCGCGCTGGCGCGCCGGATCAGAGAGGTCCATGACGTTTTCGGCTTTGGTCCAGCGTTTGGCCGCCCAGTTAGCCAGCTTGGCGAGGGTTTTCGTTGGCGCGATGCCGACGCCCACTTTCAGGTGCGTCTCTTTCCACAGGCAGTCACGTACCTGCTGTCCAAAGCGCGTCAGCGAGGTGTAGCCTTCAATTCCGCTGACATCAAGAAAGGCCTCGTCAATCGAATAGACGTCTACGCGCGGCGCCAGCCGGTCGAGCGTCTCCATCACGCGCGCCGACATGTTGCCGTACAGCGCATAGTTAGATGAAAACACCACCACCTGATGACGCATCAGCTCGTCGCGATGTTTAAACCAGGGCGCACCCATTTTGATGCCGAGCGCCTTCGCTTCGCGGCTCAGCGAGATAATGCAGCCATCGTTGTTTGACAGCACCACGATCGGCCTGCCGCGCAGATCCGGGCGAAACACGGTTTCGCAGCTGGCGTAGAAAGAGTTTACGTCGACCAATGCATACATCATCGGCACCCTGAAAATACTGTATATAAAAACAGTATAGGTCAGATGCAGGAAAAATGAGAAGCAGAAATCAATCTGTCTGGCCAGGTTGCTGGTGGGGAAAAGAACAGGGTGGTTACAGACAGCAGGACGAAAAAACGGCGTTCCCCTCAGGGAAACGCCGTGGGCCAGGGGCCAGTTACTGCGCGAGAAAAAAACGCGTCACTGCCTGGTCTGACTGAACGTCAGGGCGACTTCTTGCTGCCCGCTTCCGCGCCGGTGATCGGATCGATCAGCGGGTCGGATGCGGTGCGTGCGGCCAGCGCATCGATGTCGCGCTGCTCATCCGGCGACAGCATCACGGAGGGCAGACCATCTCCGCCGTCAACGGCTGGCTGCGGATCGGCCACATAATCGAAGTTGTCATCGGAGTTCCAGCTACCGCGCACGTCATCACCTTCCGACATGTTGTAGTAGTTGTGCGCATACTGCTCAATTGGCGGCAGCTTGCCCGGTGGGAAGTTGTCGCGAATGGAGTACAGCGCTTTCTCAAATGAAAGCTGGTGCGCGGCTTCACGCGTCATCAGGAAGCCTAACGCATCCTTCACGCCGACATCGTCAGTGACGTTGATCAGGCGTTCATAGATGATTTTGGCGCGCGCTTCGGCGGCGATATTAGAACGCAGATCGGCTGTCACTTCCCCGATGGTATCCACGTAAGCCGCGGTCCACGGCACGCCGCCGGAGTTGGTCAGCGGCGGACCACCGCCATAAAGAATCGAAGTCAGATGGCTATCGTTACCGGCACCCGTGATTGAGCGATACAGTTCGCCTTCCTCTTCAGTGCCTTCGGCCAGCTTGCCTTTGGCGCCTTTATTGAGCATGCCAACCAGCGAGCCGATAATCTCAAGATGGCTGAGCTCCTCGGTAGCGATATCCATCAGCAGGTCGCGGCGTCCTAAATCCTCATCGCCCAGGCCCTGGGTAAAATAGCGCATGGCCGCAGCCAGTTCGCCCTGCGGACCGCCAAACTGCTCTAGCAGCAGATTGGCCAGGCCCGGGTTCGGCGCACTGACGCGCACCGTATACTGCAATTTCTTAACGTGTCGAAACATAGCTCACCTCAAAAAGTCTCTTACGAAAAGAGAAAATCAGCGTTTCGCTTTCGCGTCCGGGTCTTCGCTGCGCAGCAGGAACTGATCGGTCAGTTCAGGCATGTGCGTTAACATCCAGTCCGCCATCGCGATCTCCTGTTCACAGATCTGTTTAAGAATGGCCACGCTCTCCTGATCCCCGGCACGCGTGGCGGCGCTGATCAGGCTGGTGTAACTGCCAATCTCGGCATTCTCGAACACGTAGCCGCTGATAGCGCCTTTCACCACTTCGTCTTCCGCGAAGGTACCGCCAAACGCCTGGCCCATGGCGGCCATTTTCCCCATCACGTCTTTCACGCTGGAGTGGGAAATACCGTGGCGGTCGAGAATGGATTCCAGCAGAGACTGCTGCTGACGGGTTTCTTCGATATGCTGCTCAATGCGGGCCCGCAGTTGCGGGTAGTTTTCCAGGCGTTTTGCCATCTGCTCGAGCATGGTTTCGGCCTGTTTTTCCATGGCGTGAGCGTCGCGCAGCCAATCGTGATAATGCGAGAGTGCGGATGTGGTCGTCATATCTACCTCCGTTGTACGGCAGTCGCGTTACTGTTTTTCCGCGATATCCGTGAGTTTTTCATCGGTGGATTTTTCTTCTGCCAGCGTGGCAGCCAGCAACTCTGCGGCCTGGTTGAGCTCCAGCTTTTTCGCCATGGCCACCAGCGTGCCGTAAGTGGCAATTTCGTAGTGCTCAACCTTCTGCGCTGCGCCGATCAGGCCAGCATCGCGCACCGGGCCGGCTTCGGTGGATTCAATCAGCTCCTGCGCTTCTTCGACCAGGCCTTCCAGCGCGTGGCACTTCATACGCATGATGCGCAGCTCATCGTGGCTCTCTACGACCTGATCGAGGCGCTCAATTTGTCCCTGGGTCTCTTCCAGATGTTGCTGAAAAGCGTTTTTTAAACTTTCATCGGAGGCTGCCCGGACCAGTTTGGGTAACGCACGGGTGATCTGTTTCTCCGCGCTGTAAACGTCCGAAAGATCGTGAATAAAAAGATCAAGTAGCGATTTAACTTTCATGAAATATTCTCCGAATCGGTGATTAACGGGAGGCTGAAGCCATTAAGTGATAACGCGATTAAAGAGAGGGAATGAAACGAAGCAATAAATCCCTGTCATCCTGTTGATGACGGAGCATTCCCTGCTCCGAGACATTCCTTACTCTGCGTTACAGCGCATCAGGAATCGCGATGGCTATTCTGTCCGCCTTTTTTGCCGGCTTCGGACGCTTTCTCACGGTCGTTTTTGAAATTACCGCCGCTGTTTTGTCCGCCTTTTTTACCCGCTTCAGATGCTTTCTCTTTGTCTTCTGCGAAATTACCTGAACCGCCTCTATGCTCTGTCATACTATTACCTCGTGATGAGTAATAAATAACATGACGCATCTGCCGCCATGCATGTTTTGCACACTTAATACTAATGCAGGCTGCCTCACTGACAAGCGCGACGGTTATATTTTTCACGCCTCGCTAACGCTATATTAATGAGAAGGCTGGAGATTGTGGTGTAAAATAACCACGCTATTTTTAGCGAGCCGGTCCATATTACGGTCTCGCTTTTAACCCGCCTGATGATTATTTATGCTCAACACATTTTCCTCCGGTGGGAATTTTATCCGCCCGGCTTATTTATTTACGTTTAATCATTGAACGGCGAAGCGGCGCTAAATAGCGTCGAGCAGACGGTTCAATTCCGCCAGACTAAAAAGGGTTGCTTTGCGCACCACTTCTTCACCTTCACCTGAAAACCACTGCCGGCTGGTGTGCACGCTGCCATCTGCCAGACACCATGCAAACCACACGGTGCCGGCTGGCGTGCCGTCCTCACCGCCGTCCGGGCCGGCATAGCCACTGACGGCAATAGCCAGCGTATCCCCGGAGAGCTTTTTCGCGCCGCAGGCCATCTCCCGTACCGCGGCTTCACTGACGGCGGTATCACGCGCCAGCGTCTCTGCGCTGACGCCCAGCACGCGCTGCTTCGCCTGATTGGTGTAAGTAATAAAGCCGCTGCTGTAAAAGCGGCTACTGTCGCTGGCGGCCGCCAGCGCGGAACCGACCCAGCCAGAGGTGCAGGATTCGGCGGTGGTGACGCTCAGGCCGGCGGCCAGTAATTTATTACCCACTTCGGTCGCTAAATTAACCAGTTCTTCATCCATATTCTGTATCCCTTGTCAGAGTGAAATTAATAAACGCCGTCTCTGCCGCTGCTCATATGCATTGCCAGCGGCGTGCATCCGAATTATAGGAGTAATTTCTGCACCGCTGCTCAGCCGAATTAAACTGTTACCGAAGCTCCCGGCGTTTACCGCTAAGCTTAAAATTCAGAACGAAGAGGGAATAACCGGAGCGACATGATGTCAGCTAATTAACTGCAAGAGGAATAACACCATGAAGAAAGATGAGTTAGCCAGCCGTGATTATCCGGTGCAGGAGGATATGCGCTGGCAACGCAGGGAGAGCGTTATACAGCGTATCGGTGAATACGTGCTAATGGTGATTGTGATCCTGGGTGCCTGTGGGTTGTTTTCCAAAGGCATATTAAGCGACGGACAGGCGCAGTCGGCTGATGGTTCCGTCAGCATTCGCTATGAACGTTTTGGTCGCATCGACAGCAATATGAACCTGCGGATTCGCGTGGCACCGCAGAGCGGCGAGCATTTCACCGTCACGCTAGGCAGCGGCGCGTTAGACGATTTGCAGATCCAGACGCTACAGCCACAGCCACAGCAGGCCATCACGCGGGATAACACGCTGCAGCTGACTTACGCCAGCGAGGCGGCAGAAGGTCATGTGATCTGGCTGGGGATTCAGCCGCAGGCGGCGGGACGGGTTGCGCTGAGCGTGCACGTCAATCATCAGGTACCGGTAAAGGTATCGCAGTGGATTTACCCATAAAAGGAGAGCGTTATGGAAACGGTATTACGCGCAGCCGCCATTTATCTGTTGTTAATGGTGGTATTTAAAATTGCCGGTCGACGCACACTGCTGCAAATGACCTCATTCGATTTGATTCTGCTGCTGATTATTAGCGAAGCCACGCAGCAGGCATTGCTGGGTGATGACTTTTCCGTTACCGGTGCCAGCCTCACCATCATTACCTTAATCACTATTGATATTGTGCTGGGCAAACTCAAAGCGCGCTTTCCGCTATTCGAACAAATGGCGGAGGGAGGACCGCTGATTCTGGTGGAGCATGGCCGGATATTAACGCAGCGGCTAAAAATGTCGGGCATCAGTCGGGAAGATATCCTCGAGGCCGCGCGTTCAGGTCAGGGACTGGAACGCATCGATCAAATTAAATACGCGGTGCTGGAAGTGAGCGGTCATATTTCCATCATCCCGGAAAATTCAGATAAAACTGAAAAATAGCAACAATCTCTCAATACTTGTTTGTGACGCAGATCACGCTTTTGTTAATTAATTGATTTTATACCACTAAAATTATTTTGTACAAGTTTGAAAAAAAAATCTTTACAAGCAACCCGCTATAAGCGCAGCGGTGAAAATAACCATTTGCGCATGGCTTTTTGTCAGCGCAAATATGCATATTAAATGTTGTTTTATCTCCAATCCCATCCATATTGTTCCTGTGTGGAGATATTCTGTCGTTTAACTACTTAATTATTTTTATCAATGGGGTGACATATGACACAACGACGTGGTGGTGCAGGATGGGGTGACATATGACACAACGACGTGGTGGTGCAGGTAATTTTGCAGAAAATACCGAGCGTGCTCGCGAAGCGGGTAAAAAAGGCGGCAGCGTCAGCAGCGGGAATTTTAAAAACTGTCCTGAAAGGGCAGTAGAAGCGGGCAGACGCGGTGGAAAAGTAAGTCGTCGCGGCAAAACCGCAGCGGCGGAAGCTTAAACTGCCTTCTTTAATATAAATGCAGTCAGCGTAATCAGTTAAGCTTCCCTGAGGCGGCTTAATCGGTAACGCAGCGGCGCAATTCAGGGAGTGGTCCATTGCGCCGCACGCATTTTATATCACCAGCTGCCGTGCTGCAGGGAACGAAAAAATGACGCGCGGTAATATCTGATAAGCGCAGCGGTTGCAACCACCAATAACGATTGTTAGCGCGAGAGGAAATAAGTAACAGGCAGATTAGGTGGCACTGATAACGAAGCGATACGTTATCGACTCATTATTAATGTGGACCTGATCGGGCGTTGGCGATGTTAAAAAATTTCAATTTATGCATGGGTTAATAACTTTTCGGTAGCACTTTTTGCAACAAAAAAAACCCATTCTCTTGTTTATCCTCTTGTACAGATTTTGAAAAACTTGTACAACTTAGCCAGAACATTTTTCTGACAATTTAATGTTAACGGGAGTCACTTATGCGCCAGAACGGATACACTCCGAACTCAGTCGAGGCGATTGCCAACTATTTTAGCAAAGCCACGCTGCCTTCGCAGCAGGAGACGCTGGGCCAGGTCGTGGTCGAAATCCTGCGTGAAGGCCGTAATCTGAACCGTAAATCGCTGTGTACTAAGCTGCTGCGTCGTCTGGAGCTCGCTTCTACCACGGAAGAAGAGCACCATTATCACCAGCTGATTGGCTTGCTATTTGAACGCGAGAGCTGAGAGCGAAGCGAAAGCGTCCAGGTTGTACACACGAAAACGCCATTCTGATAACGTATCACTGCATGTATGACTTGTGACGGGCTGTATCGCGCCGCAGGATAGCGGCGCTGTTTTTCTGTCGCGTTCCCGGTCGGGGCAGGCAGCATGCAGAGATTTATTATGTTATGAACAGAAGCGAACACCAGACTCTTATTGATGAGATCATCGGCGAAGCGGCGTTAACGCTGCTGCAGCGTTCCGGGCCGGTCACCACCCAGGCGTTGCTTGATGAGCTCCACATTATGCAGCAGCAGGCCAGCGATGATGCGCAGGCGGCTGCGATTCGCACGGCAATCGATGAAGTCCGGTCGAGCATGACGGCTGGACAAAAGCGGCGTGGCGAACAATCGGATCGCGATAATGTGCATCCGCTGTTTGGCCACAACGGTCAGGGTGGCGGCAGCCGCAAGCACTGACTGACAGTTAAATTATAATCTGACTGTATTGCTCACAGTACGGGAAAAGAACGATGTCGGAGAATCACTCTCTCTATTCTGCGCTGCCGGACACGGAACTGGCGGCGCATTTTCGCGATGCCGGAGTGGCATTGAGTGAAGAGGCCGCGGTACTGAATGATGTCATTCGTAGCGTGCTGGCCAGCGAAGGCCGCGTCAGTAACAAATCCATCATTCTATGTCTGATTATGGCGCTGGAAGCGACACAGGACGAAGCGCAGGCAAGTGTGCTGCGCAGAACGCTGGAAATTGTGGTGGGTTATACGCCAGACGACGCCTGAGGTAGTGGTCCCCGCGCAGGCGGGGATCGGTTCAGTGCATAAGATCTGCCAGTAGCCTTATTGCGGCATCGCAGCGATGCCGGAAATCCTCATCACGCGCTTCTGCTTTCATCGTATGCAGCACCTGCGTCACGTCATGTATCCTGAATACGCTACCTTCCCTGATAAATTCCGTCACCGCGATGCCTATCAGCGCATACAGATCCGGTGCAGGACGGTTAACTTGTTTCACGTCACCTCCGGGACTTGTATATCCGTACAGTGTTACACAGGTGATAACAACCCAACACCTTTTTCTGCTGTCAGTGAAAATGGCACAGGTTATTAGTCAGACACATTGCCAGGTGTTATCACGCTGCGCGAATAGTAATACGCTGCTGTAGCAGACTCATGCAACTAAAAAATGGTTAAGCATGCCGATAACTCTATTTTAGCGCTGCGCTTATTGCGCCCGGAACATTCACCGACACGCTGCGCGGCGGGCGGGAATTATCGCGCCTGCTGCGACCGAGATTAAATTTATGCAGCCAGCTGCGATACTGCCTGATTAATTCCTGCGCATTTTTTTCATCACTGACGCGACAAATAAACAGCTGGCTCATGGTCTGGTGCTCAGCCGCCGTGGCGTAGATCTCGCAGGTCATCTCGCGTTGCTGCAGTTCAATCGCCGTAAAATGTAACTGCGGCCACTGCTGCAGTCGGTTAGCGAACATTTTGTAGTCCATTTTAGGATCCTTTTATTTTTCTATTTTCTACTGGTATTACCTGTAGAAGGCACAATAGACCAAAAGTGAAAAAGCGCCAGTTTTGCGGGTCACGACCCATTAAATAGTGCACAAAATGGAAAAAATATTTACGTGTACAGCTTTTACCGCTGCGCTTATATTTTCGTGAAAGATTGAATAAGCGCAGCGGTTAATAGCAACAGTGCAGAAATACCGTCTGGCTCGCAGCATCGCCTATCCTCTATTAGGGTTAACTGATGGCTAACCAAAGGAGAAGAGGCATGACCAATCCGAGTGCCGCCGATGAACTGGCGCTGATCGATCGCTACTGGCGCGCCGCCAATTATCTGTCCGTCGGGCAAATCTACCTGATGGCCAACCCGCTGTTACGCGAACCACTGCAGCCCGGGCATATCAAGCCACGTCTGCTCGGCCACTGGGGCACGACGCCCGGCCTGAACTTTATCTATGCGCACCTCAACCGCATCATCCGCCAGCGCGAGGTGGATCTGCTGTACGTCTGCGGCCCGGGGCACGGCGGGCCGGGGATGGTGGCGAACAGCTGGCTCGAAGGCAGCTACAGCGAAATCTATCCGCACGTCAGTGAAGATGCCGCCGGTATGCAGCGGCTGTTTAAGCAGTTTTCGTTTCCCGGAGGCATTCCCAGCCATGCGGCACCAGAAACGCCGGGCTCGATTAATGAAGGCGGCGAGCTGGGCTATTCGCTGTCGCATGCGTTTGGCGCGGTTTTCGATCATCCGCAGCTGATCGTACCCTGCGTGATTGGTGACGGCGAAGCCGAAACCGGGCCGCTTGCCGCCAGCTGGCACGGCATCAAATTCCTCAATCCGCAGCGCGATGGTGCAGTGCTACCCATTCTGCATCTGAACGGCTACAAAATTGCCAACCCGACGCTGCTGGGGCGCAGCAGTGATGACGATCTGCAGCAGCTGTTCAGCGGTTACGGTTATGAGCCGCTGTTTGTCTGCGGGCACGAGCCGGCCGACATGCACCAGCAGATGGCGGCAGCGCTGGATAACGCGTTTGATAAGATTGCCGCTTATCAGCAGCAGGCACGCAGCGGCCAGGCAGAGCAGGCGATCCCGCGCTGGCCGATGATTGTGCTGCGCAGCCCGAAGGGCTGGACCGGCCCGAAAGAGGTGGACGGTAAAAAGGTGGAAGATTTCTGGCGTGCGCATCAGGTGCCGGTGGCGTCGTGTCGCGAAGACGCGTCGCATCGGCAGGTGTTAGAGCAGTGGCTGCGCAGCTATCAGCCGGAGGATCTGTTTGACGAGGCGGGTAAACTCAGGCCGGAACTGCGTGCGCTGGCGCCGCAGGGGGATAAACGCATGAGCGCCTCACCCTATGCCAACGGCGGCCGGCTGCGACGCACGCTCAACACGCCGGACATCCGCGAGTTTGCGCTCGACACCGGCGCGCCGGGCAGCCAGCGCGGCGAAGCCACTAAGCAGTTCGGCCACTACCTCAGCGCGATTTTTCAGAGCAACGCCGATAACTTCCGGCTGTTCGGGCCAGATGAGACCGCCTCGAATCGCCTGACGCCGGTTTTTGACGTCACCAGCCGCAGCTGGATGGCAGATATCGAACCGTATGATGAGCAGCTGGCGCGTGACGGTCGGGTGATGGAAATTCTCAGCGAGCATCAGTGTCAGGGCTGGCTGGAGGGCTATCTGCTCACCGGACGACACGGGCTGTTTAACTGTTATGAAGCCTTTATCCATATTGTCGACTCGATGTTTAACCAGCACGCCAAATGGCTGAAGGTGACGCGCAAACTGGGCTGGCGCCAGCCGATCTCCTCGCTCAACTATCTGTTGTCTTCACATGTCTGGCGCCAGGATCACAACGGTTACAGCCATCAGGATCCCGGTTTTATCGATCACGTGGCGAACAAAAAGGCGGATATCGTGCGCATCTATCTGCCACCGGACGCGAACACCCTGCTGTGGGTGGGCGATCACTGTCTGCGCACCTGGGATCGCATCAACGTGATTGTCGCCGGCAAGCAGCCGTCACCGCAGTGGCTGGACATCGACAGCGCCATTGCCCACTGTGAGGCGGGTATGGGCGAATGGCGCTGGGCGAGCGATGACGGCGAGCCGGACGTGGTGATGGCCTGCGCCGGCGATGTGCCCACCATGGAGACGCTGGCGGCGGTGGATCTGCTGCGAAACTATCTGCCCACGCTGCGCATTCGCGTAGTCAACGTGGTGGATCTGCTGGCGCTGCAGACGCAGCAGCAGCACCCGCACGGCAAGTCGGAAGAGGATTTCGATGCGCTGTTTACCCGCGACAAACCGGTAATTTTCGCCTTTCATGGCTATCCCAGCCTGATTCATCGTCTGACCTATCAGCGCAGCAATCACGCCAATTTCCACGTGCACGGCTTCAACGAAGAGGGCACCACCACCACGCCGTTTGATATGACGGTGCTCAACGAGCTGGACCGCTATCATCTGGCGCAGGCGGCGATTTTGCATGTGCCGGGCCTGGCCGATCGCCATCCTGAATTGCTCGACGACCTGCAGCAGCGCATCGCGGAGCACCATCGCTATGTGCGCGAATACGGTGAAGACGTGCCGGAAGTACGTAACTGGCTGTGGCCGGGCTAACCCGACCCGGGCGCGAAAAAAAACCGCCTGAAAAGGCGGTTTATGGTTTATTCGGCCTGTTTATCCCCGGATTCAGGCGCGCTGGTTTCGTCATCTTTCGGCTTCTGGTCGGGGCTGTTTTTACGCGGATCGTAATCCGGCTGGTCGCCGTGAACGGGACGATCGGTCATTTTATACTCCTTAACGGTTACCATGTGAACCCGCGCCACCGTTGCCAGCTGCGCGGATGTAAAGGGTGGCTGCGCGGCTCAGCCCGGAACATTCTGCCGCTTCTCTGTGTGCTGATGTTTCCCCATAGCCAGTGCGCTGGCGCTGGCCGGATCGAACAGCGACAGGCTTTCAATCTGGTCGACCATCAGCACCTTACGGAACTCCAGCGCGCTTTTGGGTTTGGAGACAAAGCTAATCTCGTGCTGGTGATACCAGCGACTGTAGTTATGCTCAATCGCCAGATTCAGCGTGCGCGAATCGCGGTAGCCGCTGAGCATCGGAATCAGCACGATATTGGCGGTGCTGGGATATTCAAAGGTGGCAGCGTGAATCATGCCGATGTAGATACGGCGCGATTTCAGCGTGACCCATGCCAGTTCGCCTTCTTCCATGCAGTGCAGCAGCAGTTGTTCAATACCGTTAGAGCGGGACAGGCGCTGATATAGCTCTTTGCGACTGCCGGCGGTCAGCCGCGCGCTGCCGGAATTGGAACGATACACACAAAACAGCACGGCAAACGCCAGCATGATCACCACCGGTGCCTGAATGCCGAGAAAACTCCAGGTCATGAAATCGACGTGCCAGCGCGCATGGAGATCGGCAGACAGCGCCAGGCTGTTATTGATGGCCGATGCCGCCAGCAGTAGCAGCCAGACCAGGCCGGTGGCGACCACGCCCTGAACGACAAAAATGCAGCCGTACAGCGCAATGAGAAAATAGACGTCCCAGCCAAAGGAGCGTTTTATTTTCAGGCGGCTGGACATATCGCGACTGGTGTACCAGTAGCCGCAGACCATCAGCACCATAAATATCGCGGTTCCCATCAGATATCCTTTAAGCGCTTAATATGATCGGCGAAGTCCTGCTGTACCTGCGGGCTGAGGGGATTAACCGAAGCGTTACCGTCTTCGTCAATAATAATCCGGTCACCTTCCTGAATGGATTCACGAATATCCTGGCGGCTCATCACCTGCAGTAATGATTCCGGACTGGAAAAAAGAGAGGTAAAATAGCGCAATATCACGTCAGGCTGTTCCTGTAAGGCAATAAATAGTTAATTGATCATATAACGTTTTCTGCCAGATTCAGGCGGTTTCAGAGTTATCTGTTAAACGTGAGGAAAGTCAGCGCAGGGTAAGATAATAATCCGGGGGTAACGGCGCGCTCCCTGCGCCATGGCCGCCTCATCCTGTGCTGGCCGGCTAATCACGAGCCGCGATTGCTGCTCTGACCGCCTTTTTTACCGGCTTCGGACGCTTTTTCGCGGTCGTTTTTAAAGTTGCCGCCGCTGTGCTGTCCGCCTTTTTTACCGGCTTCTGATGCTTTCTGTTTATCTTCTGCGAAATTACCTGAACCGCCTCGATGCTGAGTCATAATATATCCTCTTCATGAGTAATAAATAACATGACGTTGTTGCGCTGTCATGTGCGTGTTGCGTATTTAATACTAATCGCTGGTGCTATTTCTGCAAGCGTGACGGCGCATAAAAAAGGGCGTTTTTATTTTTTATCTTAGTTTGTTGAAATAACAATAGTTCTGCGCTGTCGCTGCGCTTATTTAAAACTTTTGCGGCGGTGAAGTAATAAAATGAAACACTCCAGTGCACCCAACCGGCCGGGCCAGACAGCTGACCCGGCGCCGTGAGCCACGCTAAATAACCATGCCTAAAATCTGCAGGATGCTCTGCTGCGAAGCAGTAATAAAAGGAATGTCTTTGATGTGCTGCATGCCAAAGGCTTCATAAAATTTGCGTGCGCGCACGTTCTCGCCCATCACTTCCAGCCACAGATAGCCTTCCTGCTTATCGCGCGCGGCG
This sequence comes from Pantoea sp. SGAir0418, assembly GCF_043529865.1. Taxonomy (NCBI): domain Bacteria; kingdom Pseudomonadati; phylum Pseudomonadota; class Gammaproteobacteria; order Enterobacterales; family Erwiniaceae; genus Pantoea; species Pantoea sp. SGAir0418. Next base: position 2,345,977 of record NZ_CP027911.1, on the reverse strand, counting down.
TGGATAATGCTTTCGAACATGCGCCGGCCATAGTTTTTACCGGTTTCCTGCGGATTGAGATAGAGCTTATTCAGCTGGGCACCGCTCATGCCGGAGTCCGGTACCGGCGTATTCCAGGTCACTTTGGCAAAGCCGATGGGTTTGTTGGTTTCGGCAATCAGCCAGCTTTCGTTGGGGGCTACCAGGCTGCTGCGCAGTTCGGCCAGGCCGTACTCTTTGTCGATGAATTCATCCAGCTCGGCTTCGGAGACCCACATATGTTTGAAGTGGGCGCTGTAGGTCATGCGCCCCAGCTGATGCAGCAGTTCGGCATCATCAGGCTGCGCGTTGCGTATGGTGAATTCCATGCCAGTCTTCCTTCAGTTTTTATGTTTTATCCTGCGTTACGGCAGAGTGGGGGTGTCAGCGGGCATCCTGCCCGTACAGGTGACCCGTCATTATGCGCGAATCAAACCGGGTGTCATCCCTTTTGCGGTAAGGAAATTGGCTGAATGTCTTGATTTTTTAACAGGAAAGGAGGCAGGCGCAGGATGTCCAGCGGGCTGAACATCCTGAATTGAGGCGGGAGGCGCGAATTAAAAGCCGTAGCTGGTGAGGCGATGGTAAAAATCCATGTGGTTTTTACACCCCAGCTTGCGTGAGATGGTGTTCTTGTAGTGGCTGATGGTCTTATTGCTGAGGTGCAGCGCATGCCCGATCTCAGTCATGCGGCGCGGACCCGCCAGCCAGCGCAGCAGCGTGAACTCGCGCTCGGTCAGCACATCGGCGTTGCCGTGCGGTGCGGCGACGGTGGCAACGTTTTCCGGCGTCAGCACCGCACTGACCAGCGTCGCCAGCGGGCATTTTTTACTCAGGATCAGCGCTTTCTTCAGGTAGCGGGCGACGTAATTCAGCACGGCTTCATCGCTGATGTCGGTGAGAATCACCAGCTCGACGCCCGGTGTTTTGAGCTGCATCAGCAGCAGGCTACGCAGCGTCTCTTCCAGGTTTTTATTGGCAAAATGCAGCTCGCTGATTACCACGTTACGCCCGCGTCCGGTGGGGATCGGGTCATCCGGCGAGGTGAGCGTCAGGCAGCTTATCATCTGCCCGGAAAAATAGAGGCGCAGACCTTCCGTAATCCAGCGGTCGCTATCCATAGTGAAGATGTTCAGCATTGTTTCCTCCTGTGCTCGCGGTTAACCCATTTGAACGGAAACCGCGCTGAGCCGATATCAGACGGCCTGCGTCAGGTTGTAGGAAAAGGCTGAGAAATGTCTGGCAGGGCTGAGCTGCAGGAGGACAACAGGAAAGCCGGTTCCTGATGAATGAAGCAAAACCGCTGCGGTTGCGAACCGGGGAGATTGCCCGGGAGGATGTCAGCCGCCACTGTTGCTCTGCCATTTCATTTTCCTGTCATTTTTAGTCTTTAGGGTGTCAGCTCCTCTGTATGGACATGAATAATATGAAAAGAAAAACGCTTCCCCTGATTCTCGGTTGTACCCTCTCGTTATCCACGCTGGCGGCGCAGCCGCCAACCGAACACTATAGCGTCACTTTTCCTGAGAGGACGCGCGTCAGCTACAGCGGTGCGTTCGCCAGCGCGTTTCCGGAGGGTTTGCCGGTAGGCATCGGTTCCGGTTTGCTGTTTACCGGCAGGCAGGGAGATACGCTCAACTTTGTGACCGTCACCGATCGCGGACCGAATGCCGACTCGCCTGACATGGGTAAACAGGAGTCGAAAATTTTCGTCACGCCGGACTTCGCGCCGCTGCTGATGAATATCCAGGTGAAGAACGGCAAAGCGCAGGCGACGGACGCCCGACCGCTGCACGACGCAAAGGGCAATATTAACGGCTTGCCGCTGCAGAATGGCGTCATCGGGTCAACCAATGAAATCGCGCTAAGCGATAAGTTGCACGTGCTGCAGGGCGATAACCGGGGTCTGGATACGGAAGGCATTACGCTGGACGGGAAGGGCGGATACTGGCTGTGCGATGAGTATGGTCCGTTCCTGATTAACGTTGATAAGCAGGGCAGGATCCTGGCGATTCACGGGCCGCAGGCCATGGAAGGGGAAAAATCGATCGCGGGTGGTCTGCCGAACGTTCTTAAATGGCGCCAGCCAAATCGTGGCTTTGAAGGGATCACGCGCATGCCGGATGGACGCATCATCGCCGCGGTGCAGAGTACGCTGGATATCAACGGGAAAAGTAAAAAGCAGGCACGCTTTACCCGCCTGGTTAGCTTCGATCCGGCCACCGGGAAAACCGCGATGTATGGTTACCCTATCGACAGCAAGGCGTACAGTAAAAACAGCGACGCGAAAATTGGCGATATCGTGGCGATCGATAATCAGCACATCCTGCTGATTGAGCAGGGCAGCGACAAAGACGACGCGATGCGTAACCTTATCTATAAGGTGGATCTCAGCCAGGCTAGCGATCTGGCCGCATTCGATAAGGCCGGTGACTACCCGGAGTTTGACGACGCAAAAACGCTGGCGCAGCGCGGCATCGTGCTGGCAACGAAAACGCGGGTGGTGGATCTGCGTCAACTCGGCTGGCAGCAGGAGAAGGCCGAAGGGCTGGCGCTGATCGACAGCAACACGCTGGCGGTCATCAATGACAATGACTTCGGCGTGAAAATGGTGCTGCAAAATCCGGTGGAAGGTAAGAAGCGCAAGGATTATCGGGTCAACGACCAGGGCAGGCTGACGGTAGATGACAAGCCGGTTGCCACCACCATCAGCGTGAAGCCGCTGGATAAAGCCAGCTCGGACAGTGAGTTGTTTATCATAACGCTGGCGGAACCGCTGCAACCCTAGAGGCTGCCGTGCTGGCGCTGAACACCGGTGCCAGCACGAAAATGCTAAAGGCTGAATGACCCCCCTTGCTTCATCGGGGGGCATCGTGGACCCGGGTTTAACAGGATGTGGAAACTCAGGGTGGCTATTGCTCAGGTGATTAAGAGACATCGCCTGATAAATTTACCCTGACACAGCGCACAGCCATTAAATGGCCTGAAACGGCAGCGTCAGTTCCTGGGATAAGGCAGACTGACTCACAGGAAAATGTCTGTCTGGAGCGAGAAGCAGGCATTGATTCATAGATCAAGGCAAATAATCGCGCGGCGTTGCATTCAGGATGGAACGAAAAGCAGCGGTATAGGCAGCCGGACATGAAAAACCGAGCTTATAAGCGACCTGTTTGATAGGGATGTTATTCGCAAGGAGATCTAACGAAGCATAAATTCTTGCTCTTTGCTTCCAGGTTCTGAAACTAAAACCCGTATCCTTAATAAACAATCGCGAAAAAGTACGTTCAGACATTGACGCGATAAAAGCCAGATCGCTCAGTGGTATTTCCCAGCGATGATTTACCACAAGTTCTCTGGCCGCAGAGAATAATCGCTCATCACGTGGCATTGGAAGTTCCGCAGTAAGAGAAGGCGCTTCGCTGAGTATTTCCAGAAGCAACAGTGCCATTTTCCGCTGGCTCGGTCTGTTGTAGTTATCACTGAACAGACCGGTTATCAGTTCTTTCACCAGTGGCGTAGCCGTAATGACATGCACCTGGTCACTCTTCGCAAAATTTGTACATTCCGCGATAAGGCTGCCACTGAAATAGACGGCCCTGAGATCTGTGTGAGACAGCAGATTGTAACTATGTATCTGCAGAGGCGGTAGCCACAATGCACGCTGAGGGGGGATAACCCAGCGGTTGTTTTCCGTTTCGACCAGCATAACGCCTCTGGTTGCATAGAGGAGTTGCCCTTCAAGGTGATGATGAGGAGGATCGGTTTCTCCTCGCTGATAGCTAATCGCTGTGCCGGACCAGCCAGTGGATGCTTCATGTCTTGGCGCTTTATCTATACTACCTGGCATTTCAGATTAGGGTCCTGCAACTATGATGCTGCCTCGAAACCATCCGGTGTACCAACTCACTGGATGAGTGTGTCGTTTATCGGTCAGATTATCACAGGTATAACAGGAGCCTATCCTTATGCGGGTACACTTTATCGTACATGAAAGTTTTGAAGCGCCAGGGGCTTATGAAACATGGGCCAGAAATCAAGGTCATAAGGTGACTTACTCGCGTGTATACGCAGGCGATGAGCTACCCGTGGACGCCGAAGGTATTGATTTCCTGATCGTGATGGGCGGTCCGCAGGACCCGTCCACGACCCAGAGAGAGTGTCCGTACTTCGATGCGAAAGGCGAGCAGGCGCTGATTGCTGCTGCTGTTAAAACCGGTAAAGCCGTTATCGGTATCTGCCTTGGCTCACAGCTGATCGGTGAGGCGCTGGGCGCGCCGTTTGCTCACAGCCCTGAAAAAGAGATTGGTAAGTTCCCGATCACGCTAACTGAAGAGGCTCGCGAGGATGCGTTGTTTTCTCACTTTGCGAAGTCGCTTGAGGTCGGTCACTGGCATAACGACATGCCGGGCCTGACCGCGGATGCAAAAATCATCGCCTACAGCGAAGGCTGTCCCCGCCAGATCGTTTCCTATTCAGATCGCGTCTTTGGTTTTCAGTGCCACATGGAACTGACGCTGGATGTTGTAGAACGGCTCATCGCTCATTCGCAGCAAGACCTGAGCCGAGCCGCAGAGTATCGCTTTGTTCATACGCCAGAAGAACTTCGTGCGCACGACTACAGCGAAATGAATCAGGTACTTTTTGGCTTCATGGATAAGCTCGAAGCGCGTTACAAATCAGCTTAAACACCGCTTTATGCCCGGTGATGTTTATCTCCGGGCATTCTTTATCAGAAGCTGATACATGCAGGCACCATGACCTTTTGTGCACCCTTCAAACCCTACTTTCTATCAACGTCCTGGTGCAGGACCGATTCCGCCGGCGCGTTACTTCAGGTCCAGAGCGGCCATCACTGCTGCTACTTCTGCCACCTCTGCGGCCGATAAGGGTAACAGTGGGCGAGGCAGACAGTCGGCATCGGTCAGCCCCAGTATGCCTGCTGCCGCTGCAATCACGCGGATACTTCCGCCATGCTTACGGAACAGCTCCCATAAAGGTTTCAGGCGGTGAGTTAAGGCAGTAACGCGTTCAGCGTCGTTAATGGCTGCGGCCTGCGTAATTTGTTTAGCGGTTTCCGGGAAGATACCGCCGCAAACGGAATACCAGACTTCGCAACCGGCATTCAGCCCCAGCCCGGCACTGGCGTCACCACTAATACCCAGGGTCACGCCAGGACGAAGATGTTGTCGTAATGCAGCGACGCGTTCAGCTGCAGCGATGGGGGTATCCGGTACTCCCGGAATTTTAATTGAGCGAATACCTTTCAGTGACGACAGCTGCCCGAGCAGTTCGTCGGTAAAGCGGAAATGCGTGGTGCCGGGGTTGTCATAAACACAAACCGGTACTGAAGCATGGCGGGTAACCGTCTCAAAGAGGGCATACACCTCTTCATTACGCAGCGGCTGGTAACTCATCGCCGGCAGCAGCAGCGCATCCGCGCCTGCGGACTGCGCATCTTCAGCCAGATGCAGTACGGCATCGGTACTGATAGCACCCACGCAAACCATCACGGGAATCTCCCCGGCAACCTGACACGCCAGCGTTGCGCTGCGTTTGCGCTGTTCCCTGCTCAGGTAAGCATAGCTGCCGGTTGAACCCAGAACACCCAAAGAATCGACACGGGCTGCCGTCAGGCGAGCCAGGATCTTCGTGAATCCCTGTTCATCGACACCACGCGCGGTGACAGGCGTTAACGGGAAAGCAGACAAGCCGGTGAACATGCAGAGTCTCCAGAACTGAGTTAAAGGTGTTACTCGCCGATGAGGGTGACGTTACACTGCCGTCCGGGCATCATTTCTTCAAGGCCGTCGGTCAGCATCTTTCCAGCTTCATGCAGCTGATCGAGCGGCATCTGCGGCAGACTTTCCAGAATAAACCACATGTGTTGCGCTTCAACGCTTAAGCGAGTCCTGATTCCCTGCCGCCAGTTCCAGCGACGGCAGGTTACGCCGGCATCATCACACCAGACGACTTCGCCAGGCGCAGGATATTCCACCGCCATAACCCCTTCTTTCATGGTATCAAAGGGTTCCGTGCCTGTTGCCACCGTCAGGCGAGGTGCACCCTTGTACGCGGCAATATTTTCTCCCCCTACGGGCACGGCATAACGCAGACTGACAGCGTTATAAAGATCAACGACCGGATCGAGCGCGGGCAGGGTGCCATCGCGAAGCACGCGTTTGCGTAGCGCATCAGCAGAACAGGGCGTGCGTTTGGGTTTGGCACCAAATTTCTGAAACACATCTGCCCATGCGGCCAGATGGGATTCAGCCCAGTCGGGGGAATCTGACAGCACCGCTTCACAGGCCGCCTTCAGTGCCGTTACCCCGACGTGCGGATCCACGACAGGCGCTGCCTGTACACTGATGCTGAGCGCCCGAAAACCGGGGGCGATTTGATAGACTTCAGGGGAAATTGACGCAGATACGATTAACACGCGATAATCCTGTAATGACCATTTTATTTCATAATAGCGACCAATGACCAAAAAAGTCAATTTAGTGACCTTTGCCGGCGCAGATGTCAACACGGTTAATGAAGCCGTATCCCTGCGGATTAAGCAGTTTCGTAAACAAAGAAAAATTTCTCTCGATGAGTTATCCCGCAAAGCCAGTGTCAGTAAGGGGATGCTGGTTGAGATAGAAGGGTGCAAGGCTAATCCCAGCATTGCGCTGTTATGCCGGCTTGCTGCTGCCATGGGCGTGTCCGTGGCGGATTTTGTTGATGTCAGCGCCAGGCCAGATGTGCACATCATCGCTGATACGGACATCCCCGAACTCTGGACAGGAGACAAAGGGGGAAGCGCCAGGCTGCTGGCCGGCTCAGGTGGACCCGATATGCTTGAGCTGTGGCTGTGGGAAATGCGGCCAGGCGAAAAGTTTGAATCACCCGGGCATACCTCAGGCACGCTGGAGCTACTGCACGTAAAATCCGGAACCCTCACGCTTGGCGTGAAAGAGAGTGTATTTCAGGTAACGGCGGGATTTTCCGTTACAGCCAAAACCGATGTTCCACACTTCTATGCAAACCAGGGGGAAAACACGCTGAACTTTATCATGACGGTGAATGAAAAAGCGTCATAAACGTTTTTCAATGGACGGCCAAAGAAGCCCTGATTTGTGCACAAATAATCATCCTTATTTTCGCTATACATGTCCGTTTCGGCCACCAGGCGGACTGCGTATTCGCCATGAGCGAGGAGCGGATATTAGCGACAAAGAGCCGGGGAATATCACACAGCGGCCAGGTCGATATCGCACATGGCTTGATCTAATAGCCGCTGGCGCCTTATTAAGGTATATAAAATATCCGGATCGCTACCCGAATGGGTCGATGAGGATATCTGACTACACCGTTGGAATAGTACCGCCATCGATGACAAATTCAGTACCGGTGATCGCGGCAGCATAAGATGATGCGAGGAAGACAATGAGATTAGCTACCTCAATGGGTTGGGAAGGGCGTCCCAGCGGAATACCGCCAAGTGCCTTCATGATGATCTGCTTACCGCCTTCGTAATCTGTTCCTGCCTGCTGCGCCAGCCGTTCCGCCATGGCCACTGAAGCTTCGGTTTCGATCCAGCCGGGTGCCACGCGAACCACCCGAACCCCCTGCGACGCAACCTCTTTCGACAGGCTTTTACTGTAGGCTGACAGCGCCGCTTTCGCTGCTGCATAACCCGTGGTTGATTCTGGTAAGGGCAGTTCTCGCTGGATAGAAGTGACATGGATGATCACTCCGCCCCCCTGCTGCAGCATGCCAGGCAACAACGCACGATCTAAACGTACCGCGGGCAACAGATTAAGATTGAGCTCCTGTTGCCACTCCTCTTCACCCAATGCTGCAAAGCCACCACCGGGTGCGGTAGAACCGCCGGCCACATGAACAATGATGTCGACGCCTCCCAGATGTGTCTGAACGGCTTCCGCGACTGAGTTACACCCTGTAACCGTGGTCAGGTCTGCCGTTACGAAAGCGTCTGCCCTACATTCTGCGGATGCGTGGCGTGCGGTTGTTAATACTGTTGCACCCAGCTGTTTGAATAGCCCAACTACCGCTTTACCCACACCTTTGGTACCCGCAGTGACCAATATGCGTTTACCGTTGAAATCGAGATCACATGGCATTGAAGAATCTCCGGTCTGTTGATGTGGCAGTACCATAATCAGTAATGCTGGCAATATCGCCACCCTTGCTGAGCGCGAAGTCATCATAAATAGCGAGCGGTAATGTGAATGACATAGACCTGTACTCCCTTTGTTTACAGTACGGTCATATTCCACATAGACTGTTAAATTGACAAGTACGCACAAAAAAGTGAGTTACTGAATGATGAGTAAGTTATACAGTCCGGAATCAGCCGCAAGCGGAGTGGAGCAGGTTATTCAACTGCTGGAAGGGCGCTGGAAATTAATCATCCTTTTTCATCTGTTCGACGGCAAAGTACAGCGCTATTCAGATTTTGAAAAATTAATTCCCGGTATTTCGCAGAAGATGCTGGCGCAACAACTGAGACAGCTGGAAGCCGACGGTATAGTGTCGCGGATGGTGTATCCTCAGGTGCCACCGAAAGTGGAATATCGACTCACTGAATGGGGACAGGCACTTTGTCCTGCTCTTGATGCCATGCTGAAATGGGCGGAAAGGCGCCCGACTTAACCAGCCTCCCGCCGGATGCCATCAATTTCCGCTGTGCTCTAAAATTAATGCTGCGAATCCGGTAACGCTCTACCTTAAAGTGCAGCGAGTATCGCGGCTTCCATTTTCTCCGGGGGCGTGATCGGTGCAAAGCGTTTCAGCGGTTTGCCGTCGCGTCCGATGAGAAACTTGGTGAAATTCCATTTAATCCGTCCGCCCAGCACGCCGGGTAGTTCCGCTTTCAGATAGCGAAATATCGGGTGCGCTGCGCTGCCGTTAACCTCGACTTTGCCGAACATCGGGAAGCTTACCCCGTAATTAACATGACAGGTTTGTGAGATGTCATCAGCGTTTCCCGGTTCCTGCTTACCGAATTGATTGCAGGGATAGCCAAGCACCACCAGACCCTGTGCGGCATATTTCTGATAGAGCGCTTCAAGGCCGGCGTACTGGGGCGTAAAGCCGCAATGACTGGCGGTATTCACCACCAGAACCACCTTGCCAGCGTAGTCGGCCATAGAGATAGGTTGACCGGTCAGGCTGGTGGCCGAAAACTGATAAAAAGAAGGGGGCATGTCAGTGTCCTCAAAACAGCACAGGTTCGATGTTGATGTTGCCACGCGGGCCCAATAGCGGGCTTCATAGCCTGGCGCGCACAGCATAACTTTCTGCGCGCCGTTGTCACAATAACACTGACATCTAACTTTGCAGACAGAGCCTGGTCGCTGGCACAAAACTCTGTCTGCCAGTCTCACTAAGACGCCTCTGCCAGCAACGCCGCCTGCACAGTTGGGCGCGCATTGATCCGTGCCATATACGCCAGTAGCGCAGGCCAGCGATTCACCGTCAGTTTGGACTGGTGTGTTCGCCATCCGGTCAGTCTTCTGTTGCTGCGCAGTCACTGCTGACGACGCTGCGTAAAGAAAGATAAGCGGCGGTCCGGAGGTCACTTCATCGGCTGGCTAACCGTCAGTTTCATAATGAAGGACCTCGCCGCAATCTGTCAGCCGCATGAAAACCGGGAGGTTAATAAAAATCCGTGGCATCCATGTGTTACGCCATCACGGCGCAATGACCGCCGACATCTGCTTCAACACTTCGTCACGTGCTCTCAGGCCAGCATTCGGCGTTAACACCTGTTCATCCTGAATCAGTTTGGCAAAAACAATTTTTTTCCTGCCTTTGGTCACCCAGCCGACATACCAGCCATAGGCATGGTGCGGATCGTATTGATTATTTTTCCCCGGCGAGCCGGTTCCTGTTTTGCCGTGCACCGTCCAGCCCTTAACGCTGACGTCGTAGCGGGTAATATTATCTGTCATGTCATAGGCATGCTTGTTTACGTGCAGCTCACGGTTAACGACTTTCCTTAAAAAGCCAATCTGCTGAACCGGTGAAATCTGCAGGGATGACATAACCCACACCCCATTCTGACCGGGGGCGCTGACGTCAACGGCGGAAACATCTTCGTTTCCATAAGCAAACGCCTTTACATAGTCTTCAAAGCGATGTTGCCCGATTTTTTTAACAACCTGCTGCGAATACCAGAAGACCGAATATTTTAGCCACGCCGTAGGATCGATTTTATTCATCCAGTTTTTACCGCCCCAGTCCGGGTATCCTTGTTGGTAATCCCAGGCGGGTTCCTTTTCATTTTTCAGCACGCCGGCATCAAATCCCATCAGGCTGATGGCTATTTTAAAGGTGGATGCGGGTGTGACTTCTCCACTGCAGTCGTTGCCACTCTCCAGCAGGACTTTGCCTGATTCAGCGTCAACAATCAGGGTGCACAGGTTTTTGGCGAATGCCTGCTGTGAAAATAATATCGCAGCAACAGAGGCCATAACGGCCAGACGGGTTTTCATTGATAATTGAATCCAAAGTTAAATGCTAACGTAATTCAGAACCTGAGAAAGGGCACTGAACGCGGTCAGGCTGTGCATCAAGAGACTGGTCACGCCACATCCCTTTATCATCTGCAAATTATCGCGTCCGGTGTGCTTATTAATAACCCTGAGCAGGGGTAAATAAAAACGATTAAATCTGCGCCTGTTTTTTAGGAAAACTAAACGATGTGAAACCGCATTTCCGGATGACAAACGGCGCGAAAACGACGCTATTGCGATCTGCACACCTGCGGCATTTTTCGTCTCGACGGCGATATAAGCGGTAATTAATGGATTGTAGTCCTGCGCCTACATAACCGGTAAGCACATCCGATGGTCAGGAATATTAATACGTGACAAGCTTATCCGCAGTTCACAGCAATCCTCTGCCAGGCATAATGAGAATAAATTTTCAGGAGTGATTATGCAGCCGGTTAAACGTTGGCAACGCGATGTCTGCAATTTAAATACCCGGGCGTTAACCTGGGTGGCGGCGGGCGCATTTTGCGCGGGCTGCTGGTTATTGATCAGCGTGCTGGTGCTAACCCTGTAACGCGTAGCCAGTGCGAAGAGAATTAGCGCCAGCCGGAAGGGAATCCGCACCAGGGCGTCAGGGATGAAATTTTTGTAGTGGTTGGGGGCGCGTTGCCCCCTTTTTTTTGCCTGCAGACAGGGGTAATGCAATGCGCAGCCCGTGCGATTACGGCCCGAGACGCAGCGTTTCGGCGCGTTTTGCTGTCTCGTAAACGTATTGCAGCATCGGTTCTAAATCGGCATCCGGTCCGGCGCTGATAATTTTTCCGCGCAGCCATTCAATTTCACTGGTGATATCAGGATGAAAGATGGTGTTGTTTTGCGCGTTGCGTAACCACTTCAGCAAAAAGTTATTTTTCCCGCGTACGCCGCCGGACTTCTTGCTGTTCACATAGAGTTTTAACGCAACCAGAATGCAGTAATAGAAATGGACGCGCTGACTATAATTCTGCAACATCTCTTGGCTCTTCATCTGCCGTTTTTCACGCCCGCCAGTGTGCATTGATGTGAAAAGCAGGTCAAACACAATTGGCCGCGCGCCTGTCACAATTGCGAGCGCAACCAACATTTTAAGAATTTCTTTAGCAGCAGATAAATTGTGCCCGTCAGCAGCTGGATGCTTTACCGGGCAGAATAGCCTGTGATTATTTGTTAATAATCACAAAAAAGCACAGCCGTATCTGATAATTAGATAGATCCGATTCTCTAAATGAATTTCCCCTCCGCATCGCCATCTGCAACTCTGTTCTCCGCGCTGGCCACCCTTGCGTTTTACCGGCCGGTGAAATTTTTATTTGCATCAACATGGCTGTCATAAACAGGAGGTGAATTATGACAAAACCTGCTCTGGCGTTCGCTGCGGCCTTACTGGCGCTCAATGCCACCGCATCCGTTGCGGCTCAGCCGCATCACGTTTATACCAATAAAGATTTCTATAAAAATGGCGTCTTCCAGAAAGAGGTGGCGAAAGATGCAATAGCGCAACTGCTCGCCTCTTATGGTCATACGCTGACGCCGGCCATGCGCCAGCAGCTGTGGGTCAATGATTTCGGGCTGGGCGATTATCAGCATGTTGGCCTGGCCAGCATCACCTGGGTCAATAATCTGGATTACGGTTATTACGCTATGACCATGTATCTGCTGCCGAACCAGATGATTCCGGAGCATCGACACATGCCGATTAGCGCGCCGCCGGCACGTCCGGCAAAACATGAATCATGGCGCGTCCTCGATGGCTGGGTATATAACTTCTCAGAAATTGGCGCCGCATCAGCGGATATTCCGCCGACGCCGAAAAGTTTTGGTCCGGTGCAAAGCCACAATGTCGTCATTCAGCATCAGGGCGAAACGCTGTCGCTGAAAAAACTGGAGAGTTATCATTTCCTGATGGCCAACAGTAAAGGGGCGATTGTGGATGAATATGGCAACTGGCAGGATCGCCGCGGCTGGTTCAGCTCCAATCCTAAAGTCGCCCCTACGCCGTAAACCGTGCCCCATAATAAATAGTTGATGTGATTTCCCTGTAGCCACCGGAGGCGTTCGCGCCTCCTTTTTAATTAATGACCTTTACCGGGATGCGCAGAGAGCCGCTCAGCCGCGGCGATTTACCCGGTGCAGACGAATATCACGCTGTTTCATCTCTTCAACGGCAGCACAGGGGCAATCGTCATCGGTGATCACACCGTCCAGCTGCTGCAGCTTACACAGGGAATACACGCTGTAACGACCATATTTGCTGCTGTCAGCCACCAGATAACGCTGCGCTGAGGCGGCCAGCACCGCCTGATTCACCAGCAAGGTGTTTTCGTCGGGTGTCGAGAGGCCGTGCGTGACATCCCACGCGCTGGCGCTGAGGAAAGCCAGATCAATATTGAACGAGGCAAGGGCGGTCGCCGCCATGGCACCCACGCTGGCAATATGCCGTTTATCGACTTTGCCACCCGTATGAAATAGCGTGATGTGGCTGTGACGCATCAGCCAGGCGGCAATCGTAAAGTCGTTAGTCAGCACGGTGAGACTTGCCTGATCGCCTAACGCACGCGCAATTTCATAGCTGGTGGTACCGGCATCGAGGTAGACCACCTGGCCATCCTCTACCAGTGACGCAGCATAACGGCCAAGGCTTTGTTTGGCGTGCACGTTCAGCTGTGCCTTCTCCACATACGGTAATGCCTGATGGACCACGGCAGGCAACCTGGCACCGCCGTGTATGCCGACCACCAGGCCGGCGTCCTGCAGGAATTTAATATCGCGGCGGATGGTCATCGCCGACACCGCCATCAGCGTGGCCAGTTCGTGAATGGTGGCCGATCGTTTCGCAAACAGGTAGCGATAAATAGCGTCTTTTCGGTCTTCGGGCAGCATGTTGAGCTCGGGGTTAAAAGTGACGTTTTGCCTGCCATGCCACGCGCGTATAGCATCCGGTACGGCAGCTTCGCTATCATAGCTCATCTGAAGTTGAATCAGATTCAACGTGGCAATGAGTCAGGAGATACGAAAATGCCCGCCCTGCAACGTAATGAACTGGCCGATCTGAATGTTTTTCTGCTGATTTGCCGGCGCAAGAGCTTCCGCCTCGCCGCGCTGGAACTGGGGGTCACCACGTCGGCCATCAGCCACACGTTGCGCAGTCTTGAAGCGCGTCTTGGCGTGCGCCTGCTCAACCGCACCAGCCGGGCGGTGGTGCCGACGGACGCCGGTGCCGCTTTTTTGCGCCATCTGGAAACCGGCTTTGCGCAGATTGAGCTGGCGCTGAACGATCTGCACCTGTATCGCGAATCACCCAGCGGCCGCCTGCGGCTGAACATCCCGCGTGATGCCGGGCAGCTGCTGTTTCGGCCGATCCTGGCGCGCTTTATGGCGACCTATCCGGAGCTCAGCCTGGAAATTACGGTGGATAACAATCTGGTGGATATCATCGGCAGCGGCTATGACGCCGGGATCCGCTACGGCGCCAGCGTACCGAAAGACATGATCGCCATGCCGCTGACGCCCAAACTGCGCTGGATTGTGGTGGCGTCACCCGATTACCTGCGCGACGCGCCGCCGCTGCAGCATCCGGACGATCTGCGCAACCATCGCTGTATTCGCATGCGCCTTGGCAATGGCACGCTGTATAAGTGGCCGCTGGCGCAGGGCAAGGTGGCGTATGAGGTCGATGTGCCGGGCACGCTGACGCTCAATGAGAGCGACATGATTATTGATGCGGTCGCCGGCGGTTACGGTCTCGGCTACTGCCCGGAGCGCTACGTACAGGCACAGCTGGCGAGCGGGCAGCTGGTGCGCGTGCTGACGGACTGGTGCAGCGAAGACGAACCGCTGGTGATGTATTACCCCGACCGTCGCCAGCTGCACCCGGGTTTACGCCGGCTGATTGAGATGATCCGCGCCGAAACGATGCGCTAACGCTGGATGCGTGCGGCGTAAATAATAAACGTCACCACGCCAAAAATTTCTAACTCCTCCTCTTCACGCAGCCGGATGGGCTGATAGCGCGGATTCATCGGCATCAGCTGTACGCAGGGATGCGTCTGCAGCCGCTTGACGGTGAACTCGCCGTTAATGGCGGCGATTACGATGTCGTCGTGCCGGGCATTGAGTGAGCTGTCGACCACCAGCAGGTCGCCTTCGCGGATATTGGCATCGCGCATCGAGTCGCCTTCGACACGCACAAAATAGGTGGCGCTCGGGCGAGTCACCAGCAGCTCATTGAGATCAATCTGGCGCTCAATGTAGTCCTGAGCGGGCGAGGGGAAACCGCCGTGCACCGCGTCAAGGAATAGCGGGCGGGAGCGCGAAGGCGGTGAAAGCTGTGGCAAAAAGAAACGCGTCATAGCGAACATTCCATAGATACTGTTTTTATATACAGTATCAGGCGATTTTTGCTATGATCAAGTCTGCCCGCGGTAAAAAAAGCGAAGCGTATGAAAAACAGCAGAATTCAGTTTTTTGCCGCGCAAACCGCTGAAAAGTGCACTCTTCGCTAAGCACTCTGTGCGCCCGTCTGGCGAAACTTCAATTGTTGTCTACACTTAATGTTGCCGATGTTCGTAGTGCGGTTGCAGTGTTGATGAAAATTTCGTTTAGTTCTGGAGCGTTACCCTTTCGATTACCGTGTTTACGGAAAAACCTCCTCACTTCCTGCCTGCCTGCGAACAGACTGCCCGTTTACGTTCAGATACAGGAGGAGACGTGACCCCTGCGGTTAATGAGAACAGCACCCTGCCGTCGCTAAGTGGCGGACTTTACGCCTTCTTTTTTGATGTGGACGGCACGCTGGCCGCGCTTCAGTCGCAGCCCGAGTCGGTTTCCATCCCCGCATCGGTGCGCCAGCATCTGCAACAAATTTCTAATTTAAGTCACGGCGCGCTGGCGCTGGTTTCCGGCCGTCCGATCAGCCAGCTGGATGAGCTGGTCGCGCCGCTGGAAGCCCCGGCAGCGGGCGTGCACGGCGCTGAGCGCCGCGATGCCAGCGGACATCTGCACCGTCAGTCGCTGCCCGATGAGGTGGCGCAAACGCTGCAGGTTGAACTGCAGCAGACCCTCGACCAGTGGCCCGGTACGCTGCTGGAAGTGAAAGGCATGGCCTTTGCGCTGCACTACCGCAACGCGCCTGAGTATGAAAACGCCATCATGCAGCTGGCCGAAGAGGCGGTAACCCGCTTTCCGGCGCTGGCGCTGCAGCCAGGTAAATGCGTGGTGGAACTGAAACCGCAGGGCATCGATAAAGGTGCTGCGGTACGCGAATTTATGCAGGAAGCGCCATTTACCGGTCGCATTCCGGTATTTGTGGGCGACGATCTGACCGATGAGAAAGGCTTTCTTGCTGTCAATGCTATGCACGGCATCTCGGTCAAGGTCGGTGAAGGTCCAAGCCAGGCGCGCTATCGTCTGCCCGATGTGGCAGCGGTCTGGCACTGGCTGGAACAACTATTATTACAACTAGAACATGACAACGTCGGTAAGGAGTTTAGGTTATGAGTCGTTTAGTCGTCGTATCTAACCGTATCGCTATTCCTGATGGAAGCAAAACCAACGCAGGCGGTCTCGCCGTCGGCATTCTGGATGCGCTGCAGACCACCGGAGGATTGTGGTTTGGCTGGAACGGAGAGATCAGTGAGTTTTCCGGTGAAGAAGATGAGGAACTTACCCAGATCGAACAAGACGGCATTACCTATGCCTCATTCCCTCTCAATCAAAACGATTACGATCAGTACTACTGCCAGTTTTCTAACACGGTGATCTGGCCCGCGTTCCATTATCGTCTCGATCTGGTGCAGTATCAGCGTGAAGCCTGGGAAGGCTACTGCCGCGTGAATACCCTGCTGGCGCAGCGGCTTAAACCGCTGATCAAGCCGGACGATATCCTGTGGATCCACGATTACCACCTGCTGCCGTTTGCCGCTGAACTGCGTAAACAGGGCATCAATAACCGAATCGGATTCTTTCTGCATATCCCGTTCCCGACGCCGGAAATTTTCAATGCGCTGCCGCCGCATCAGGAACTGCTGGAAATGCTGTGTGAATACGATCTGCTGGGTTTCCAGACAGAATCCGATCGCGTGGCGTTTCTCGACAGCCTGAGCCAGCTGACGCAGCTGCAGAATAAAGGCGAGAAGAAGCATCGCGCCTTTGGCAACACCTTTATGACCGAGGTTTACCCCATCGGTATCGAGCCGGACAGCATTAAAGAGATGGCAGAAGGGCCGCTGCCACCGAAGATGGCCGCAATGAAGCGTGAGCTGGGCGATTTGCAGAATATTATCGCCTGTGAGCGTCTCGACTATTCCAAAGGCTTGCCGGAGCGTTTCCTTGCCTATGAGGCGCTGCTGGAAAACTTCCCGCAGCACCGCGGCAAAATCCGCTACTCACAGATTGCGCCGACCTCGCGCGGCGACGTGCAGGCCTATCAGGATATTCGTCACCAGCTGGAGACAGAAGCAGGGCGCATTAACGGTAAATACGGCACGCTGGGCTGGACGCCGCTCTATTATCTCAACCAGCATTTTGATCGCCGCCTGCTGATGAAGATTTTCCGCCTGACCGACGTGGGGCTGGTTACGCCGCTCCGTGACGGTATGAATCTGGTGGCGAAAGAGTATGTCGCGGCGCAGGATCCGGACGATCCGGGCGTGCTGGTGCTGTCGCGCTTTGCCGGAGCGGCTAACGAGCTGACTTCTGCGCTAATCGTTAACCCGTACGATCGTGATGATGTGGCGGCGGCGCTGGACCGCGCGCTGACCATGCCGCGCACCGAGCGTATCTCGCGCTATAACGACATGATGGCCGTACTGCGTAAGCAGGACATTTCGCACTGGCGCGAAAGCTTCCTGAACGATCTGAACACGCTGCCGGCACGCAGCGCCAGCCACGGTAGCGATAACAAGGTCGCGACGTTTCAGAAGCTGGCGTAAGTAGCCCCGCAAGGCGCGATTTTCCCTCAGGCAATGCCTCTCCCGTACGCGGGAGAGGTATCCGTCAGACGACGCAGGCAGGACCGTGCTGCGTAGCGTTTTCACGCGACACCCTCACCGGATGAAATCGATTTCATTTTGTTAAGCGCTAACCCGCTGACCCGGCACCAAAAAACGCACGAATTGGTTAAAATTAAGCCGCTTAAGCGCTGAAACGATGATTTTTTTCTTCCGACCCTAAAGATTTGGCTGGCCAGGCCGATAGTTCTGATACATCAGTGTGTTAGTTAGTCAATTCATTCATATCGCTAATGTAACGTGCTGTTACATCCCTTGTGACTCGCTAAACCCTCCCTACAAACTCTTTACACACCACAAGCGCGCCGCATCCACTCTTCACGCTTCGCTAGCACAGCGCCATTAGTCCTGTGTGGCAATATTCCCTGTAAGTGATTAATTTAAAAGCGAATAATTACAGTGATTTTTGGTGTTTTATGCTGCCTTTTTGGTTTATTTCGGTGTCTTGTGTTTGCCTAAAGCCAACGTAGCAGATAAAAGATCGTCCCATGGCGGCGATCTGCGACACGCTTCAAAATTCAGACTTTTCCTGTGAAATATTAGCGAAACGTTTCAAAATCGCTCAAAAAAAGAACAACAGAAAAGCATTACTGAAGCTTCACTTGAAAAATTTGCCTTAAAAGTGTGACGCAGATCACACTTTATCTAAAATTTCATACCAATCACGTTGTATGTCGAAATCAGACGATATAGATTTGCCTTGTTTTCGGATTAGTCTTAAAAAACTGTAAGCAGACGTCACGGAAGATGGTTACAACTCAAGAAAAGATTGGCCTGGAGTTTTGACTACTACTGATCAATATCCCGGTGGGAAGTGAAACAGTTCAGTACGCGTTGGCTTATGCCTGATTATTTTTTGCCATCTTTAGATTTACCAACCAGCAACCCGAACCATAGAACACTTAATTCTGTGGCCGTATATATGTCGCGTCTATCAGGATGGAAAAAAATGGGTACATCAGAATTACTAAAACACATATATGACATCAATCTGTCATATTTATTGCTTGCACAGCGTTTGATAAACCAGGAAAAAGCTTCAGCAATGTTTCGTTTAGGTATCGATGAGCCAATGGCGGATGCATTGCAGCAATTGACTTTACCTGAGATGGTAAAATTAGCGGAAACCAATCAACTGGTTTGCCAGTTCCGCTTTACCGATCACAATCTTATTAACCGTTTAACGCAGGAATCACGTGTGGATGATTTGCAGCAAATCCACACCGGTATTTTATTATCCAGCCGTTTATTGCGCAGCGCATCGAAAGATGATGTCTCTGCTAAAAAGAGGGCGGTGTAATGACCGAAAAAAGTATTGTTCAGGAAGCGCGTGATATTCAGCTGGCAATGGAGCTGATTACATTGGGCGCACGACTGCAGATGCTGGAAAGTGAAACCCAGCTGAGCCGCGGTCGCCTGATTAAACTGTACAAAGAGCTGCGTGGTGCACCACCACCGAAAGGCATGCTGCCATTCTCTACCGACTGGTTCATGACCTGGGAACAAAATATTCATGCGTCGATGTTCTGCAACGCCTGGCAGTTTCTGCTGAAAACCCGGCTGAGCAGTGGCGTAGAGGCGGTTATCAAAGCGTATCGCCTGTATCTTGAGCAGTGTCCGCAATCGGACGAGGGCCCGCTGTTGGCGCTGACCCGCGCCTGGACCCTGGTGCGATTTGTTGAAAGTGGCATGCTGGAATTGTCTGACTGTAAATGCTGTGGCGGAAGCTTCATCAACCACGCGCATCAGCCGCCGGGCAGCTTTGTTTGCAGCCTGTGCCAGCCGCCATCACGTGCCGTAAAAAGACGTAAACTTTCTGCAGATTCTGCCGATACCTTTCCACAACTGCTGGATGAACAGGTTAAACGCGCCGTTTAAGTTTGTTCGCATCGTGGAAAGCATCCAGCAGCGGTTAATACCGCTGCTTTTTTTTTGCCCACACCCTGTGAATAACACCTGCGGCTCTCTGGCTTAACTTCCACCAACACGTTACGGACGTAAGGATGTTTTTGTGCTGATTATTGTGGGTTATATCGTAGTCCTCGGTTCCGTGCTGGGCGGTTACATGATGGTAGGCGGCCATCTGGGCGCGCTTTACCAGCCGTCGGAGTTGCTGATTATTGGCGGCGCCGGCATTGGTGCGTTTCTGGTGGGCAACAACGGCAAATCGATTAAAAAGACGCTAAAAGCGCTGCCCTTGTTAATGCGCGGCTCAAAATATAACAAAGCCGTATACATGGATTTAATGGCACTGCTGTATCGCCTGATGGCGAAATCACGTCAGCAGGGCATGCTGTCGCTGGAACGCGATATTGAAGATCCCAGCCAGAGCGAAATTTTCGCTAACTATCCGCGTATTTTGTCCGATAAACCTTTAGTGGATTTTATTACCGACTATTTACGTCTGATGGTGAGCGGAAATATGAATGCTTTCGAGATCGAAGCCCTGATGGATGAAGAGATCGAAACCTATGAACACGAGTGCGAAGTACCAGCACAAAGCTTAGCGGCAGTCGGTGATGGCCTGCCGGCGTTTGGTATCGTCGCCGCGGTAATGGGCGTGGTGCACGCGCTGGCCTCCGCGGACCGCCCGGCGGCAGAACTGGGCGCGCTGATTGCGCACGCCATGGTGGGAACCTTCCTCGGTATTCTGCTGGCTTACGGCTTCATTTCGCCGCTGGCATCCGTGCTGCGCCAGAAGTGCGCGGAAACCACCAAGATGATGCAGTGCGTCAAAGTCACGCTGCTCTCCAGCCTGAACGGTTATGCGCCGCAGATCGCTGTCGAGTTTGGGCGTAAAACCCTGTATTCCACCGAGCGTCCGTCCTTTACCGAGCTGGAAGAGCACGTGCGTAACGCGAAAAACCCGGCTAAGCAGACTTCGGATACGCCTTCATGAAGCACGGTAATCGCCCGATTGTGCTGGTCAAACGGCGCAAACATAAAAAGCATGAAGGCAGCCATGGCTCATGGAAGATTGCCTATGCCGACTTTATGACGGCGATGATGGCGTTCTTCATGGTGATGTGGCTGATCTCGATCGCCAATCCGCAGGAGCTGGTGCAGATTGCCGAATATTTTAAAACACCGCTCAAGGTCGCCCTGACCGGCGGTCAGCGTAGCAGCGACAGCGAAAGTCCGATTCCCGGCGGCGGCGATGATCCGACGCAGAAGAAAGGCGAAGTGCAAAAACAGGTCGATATGGATGCGCAAAAGCGCCAGCTGGATGACATTCGCCTGAACCGGCTGCGTGAAAAACTCGACCAGCTGATTGAGGCCGATCCGCGCCTGAAAGCGCTGCGTCCGCATCTGATCATCAACATGGTGGAAGAGGGGCTACGCATTCAGATTATCGATAGCCAGAACCGCCCGATGTTTAAAACCGGCAGCGCGGAAGTGGAGCCGTACATGCGCGATATCCTGCGCGCCATAGCGCCGCTGCTGAATGATATTCCTAACAAAATCAGTTTGTCCGGTCATACCGATGACTTCCAGTACGCCAGCGGCGATCGCGGCTACAGCAACTGGGAACTGTCGGCGGATCGTGCCAATGCCTCACGCCGCGAGCTGGTGGCGGGCGGACTGGACGGCGGCAAAATGCTGCGCGTGGTCGGCATGGCCGACACCATGAAACTGAAAAACCGCGGCGCCAACGACGCGGTGAACCGTCGTATCAGCCTGCTGGTGTTGAACCATGACACCGAAGCGGCGATTGAAAAAGAGAATGCCGAGAGCGATGCCGTTCAGGTGAGTGACCCGGCGCAGATTTTACCTAGCATTACCGCACCGGCTGGTCCGGCGGCGCCAACTGCCCCCACGGGTTCTACCGCAGCACCGGCCACACCGGCAGCCGCGGCGAATCCGCCGGCAGCGGCACCGCCCGCCGCCAGCGCGGTGACACCAGACCAACCCTCACAGCCGAGGTGATCCCGTGAGCATGGACATCAGCGATTTTTACCAGACGTTTTTTGATGAAGCCGATGAGCTGTTAGCGGATATGGAGCAACACCTGTTGGGACTGGATCCCCAGGAGCCCGATTCCGAGCAGTTGAATGCCATCTTCCGCGCCGCCCACTCTATTAAGGGCGGAGCCGGTACGTTTGGCTTTACGGTTTTACAGGAAACCACCCACATCCTGGAAAACATTCTGGATGGTGCGCGCCGTGGCGAAATGCAGCTCAGCACCGACATCATCAACCTGTTTTTGGAAACCAAAGATATTATGCAGGAACAGCTCGATGCCTATAAAACCGCGCAGGAGCCAAACGCAGAAAGCTTTAACTACATCTGTGAAGCCCTGCGCCAGCTGGCGCTGGAAGCCAAAGGAATAGCCCCGCAAGCCGCCGCACCGGTGGTGGCGCTCGCCGACGTGGCAGCACCTGCCGCGCCCGCCAGCAGCGGCCTGCGCCTGCAGCTGATCAATCTGAAAGAGAAAGAGCCGGATCTGCTGCTGGAAGAGCTGGGCAACCTCGGCACCCTGACCGATGTGGTGAAAGGCGCCAGCTCGCTGGAAGCCACCATCGACGGTGTCGGCAAAGACGATATCGTGGCGGTGCTGTGTTTCGTGATTGATGAAGCGCAGATTCAGTTCCCGCAGGACGCCGCACCCGCCGCCGTTGCCGCCGCGCCAGTCGCAGAGGCCGAAGCCGCAGCGCCGGTGCAGCAAACGGCGACCGTCACCGACATTACCCCGGCGGTGAAGCGTGAGAGCAAGCGTGCCGCCGCGCCCGCCAAAAGCAGCGAATCCAGCAGTATTCGCGTGGCGGTAGAAAAAGTTGACCAGCTGATCAACCTGGTCGGCGAGCTGGTGATTACCCAGTCAATGCTGGCGCAGCGCTCCGGTGCGCTGGATCCGGTGGCACATGGTGACCTGCTCAACAGCATGGGTCAGCTGGAGCGTAACGCCCGCGACCTGCAGGAATCGGTGATGTCGATTCGTATGATGCCGATGGAGTACGTGTTCAGCCGCTTCCCGCGTCTGGTGCGCGATCTGGCCAGCAAGCTGGGCAAAGAGGTGGAACTGACGTTGCTCGGCAGCTCAACCGAACTGGATAAGAGCCTGATTGAACGCATCATCGATCCGTTAACGCACCTGGTGCGTAACAGCCTCGACCACGGCATCGAAACCCCGGAAAAACGGCTGGCCGCCAGCAAAACGGCGGTCGGCAATCTGACGCTGTCCGCGGAACACCAGGGCGGCAACATCTGCATTGAAGTGATCGATGACGGTGCCGGCCTCAACCGTGAACGTATCCTGGCGAAAGCGCTCTCGTCCGGCCTGCCGGTCAGCGACAGCATGAGCGATGAAGAAGTCGGCATGCTGATCTTCGCGCCAGGCTTCTCGACCGCCGAGCAGGTGACCGACGTATCAGGCCGCGGCGTCGGCATGGACGTGGTGAAACGTAATATCCAGGAGATGGGCGGTCACGTCGAAATCTCCTCAAAGCAGGGCAAAGGCACCACCATTCGCATTCTGCTGCCGCTGACGCTGGCGATCCTCGACGGGATGTCGGTGCGCGTGGCAGACGAAGTGTTCATCCTGCCGCTGAACGCGGTGATGGAGTCACTGCAGCCCACGGCTGAAGAGCTGAAACCGCTGGCCGGTGGCGAGCGCGTACTGGAAGTGCGCGGCGAGTACCTGCCGCTGGTTGAGCTGTGGAATGTGTTTGACGTGCAGAACGCCAAAACCGACGCCACGCAGGGCATCGTGGTGATCCTGCAGAGCGCAGGACGTCGCTATGCGCTGCTGGTCGATCAGCTGATTGGTCAGCATCAGGTGGTGGTGAAGAACCTGGAAAGCAACTACCGCAAAGTGCCGGGCATTTCCGCCGCCACCATCCTCGGCGATGGCAGCGTTGCGCTGATTGTCGACGTATCGGCACTGCAATCATTGAACCGTGAGAAGCGTGTGGCCGGTGCCGCAGCGTAACAGATAACGAAAGGGTAAAAAAATGACTGACATGGCAACCGTGACGAAAATCGCCGGCGAAACCGTCGGCCAGGAGTTCCTGGTTTTCACCCTCGGTGACGAAGAGTACGGCATCGATATCCTTAAAGTGCAGGAGATTCGTGGTTACGATCAGGTAACGCGTATCGCTAACACGCCGGAGTTCATCAAGGGCGTGACTAACCTGCGTGGCGTGATTGTGCCGATTATCGACCTGCGCGTGAAGTTCTCGCAGCCGGACGTGGAGTACAACGAAAACACCGTGGTGATCGTGCTGAATCTTGAGCATCGCGTGGTCGGCATCGTGGTGGATGGCGTGTCTGACGTGCTGTCGCTGACGCAGGATCAGATCCGTCCGGCACCGGAATTTGCCGTCACCATGTCGACCGAGTACCTCACCGGTCTCGGTGCGCTGGGCGAGCGTATGCTGATTCTGGTCGACATCGAAAAACTGCTGAGCAGTGAAGAGATGGCGCTGGTGGATACGCTGCGTAGCGCATAATCGTTCGCAGAGAGTCACGGGTCGCTGATGCGGCCCGTGACTATTACATTCTTTATTAAACCGTTATAAATCAATAGCAAAGCCCACAAATATTTCCTGCCCTCGCTCAATATTCCCGCCGCCAGGTCGATAACTGTATTGCACGATTTTTCTTCATTTCCCAGGGCAAACTATGTTTACGAAAATCCGCGTTGTGACCAGCCTGTTGCTGGTGTTGTTGGTGTTTGGCGTACTGCAGCTGGCTTCCGGCTCGCTGTTTTTTAAAGCGCTGAGTGACGACAAAAAAAGTTTCAATACCTCTCAGCTGGCGAGCAAAAACATTGCCGCCATCAATGATGCTTACATGAGCCTTAACCAAAGCCGCGTGATCCTGACGCGCATCCAGCTGCGTATTGCCACCAGTAAACTGACCGGCACCGAAGCTGACATCAGTACGCTGTTCGGGCAGAGCAGGACGTTCCAGCAGACGGCGCAGGACAAATTCACCCTGTTTAAAAACACGCCGGACACGCCGGGCCAGAACCTGCAGCTCAATCAGCAGCTGGAGCAGACCTATAAAGCTTACGCCAGTGCGCTGGATGAGATGCAGCAGGTACTGCAGCACAACGATACCGCCGCAGCCGGCAAAGTACCGGTGGCCCCGACGCAAAGTGCCTTTCTGGAAAACTACACCCAATGGCGCGCCGATCAGGATCGTCTGACGGCGGCCGGCGTAGCGGCGAACAGTGCCGCTTACGAGCACATGATGTGGCTGCTGGGGCTGGTACTGGCGCTGGTGGTGGGCGTGATCGTGCTGTGCTGGTTCGGCCTGCGTAAGGTGCTGATTAAGCCGCTCAACGACAGCATCCAGCACATTGAACACATTGCGCAGGGCGATTTAACCCAGACCATCACCGTCGAAGGACGTAATGAAATGAGCCAGCTGGCGAGCAAGCTGCAGGAGATGCAGCAGGCGCTGGTGCGCACCGTCAGCAACGTGCGCGACGGCTCGGACGCCATTTTTACCGGCGCCAGCGAAATCTCCGCCGGCAATAACGATCTCTCGGCGCGTACCGAACAGCAGGCGGCGTCGCTGGAGCAGACCGCGGCCAGCATGGAGCAGCTCACCGCCACGGTGAAGCAGAACGCCGAGAACGCGCGGCAGGCCTCGCAGCTGGCGCTCAGCGCATCGGAAACCGCGCAGAAAGGCGGAGAAGTGGTCGAAGGCGTGGTGCGCACCATGCACGATATCGCCGGCAGTTCGAAGAAGATTGCCGACATTACCAGCGTGATTGACGGTATCGCTTTCCAGACCAATATTCTGGCGCTCAACGCCGCCGTCGAAGCGGCACGCGCCGGTGAGCAGGGCCGCGGCTTCGCGGTGGTGGCCGGTGAAGTGCGCAACCTTGCCCAGCGCAGCGCGCAGGCGGCGAAGGAGATCAAAGGGCTGATTGAAGACTCGGTGCGTCGCGTTGACAGCGGCTCACAGCTGGTCGGCACGGCGGGCAATACTATGGGCGAAATCGTCAATGCGGTGACGCGCGTCACCGACATCATGGGCGAGATCGCCTCGGCGTCAGACGAGCAGAGTCGCGGTATCGATCAGGTCGGCCAGGCGGTGACCGAGATGGACCGCGTCACGCAGCAAAACGCCTCGCTGGTGGAAGAGTCGGCGGCGGCGGCGGCCTCGCTGGAGGAGCAGGCCAGCCGTCTCAGCCAGTCGGTGGCGGTGTTCCGCATTCCACGTGGCGCTCAGCCTGTCAGCAGCACGGGTGTGCGCCATCCGCAGATCGCCCCCCCGCAGGCCAGCGTGCCACGCAAAGCGCTGACCGCGCCGGTCAGCGACGCCAACTGGGAAACGTTCTAAGCTGAAACGGGAGCGGACAACGCGCCGCTCCCGCATCAGCTGCTTTCTTTACTTATAAAACGCTGTAAAAAAGCTTTAATTCAGCATTATCCCTCGTAAAGTCCGGTAAACCCTCTCAAATATTCAGCGCAGCGGTCGATAAACAGGGCGTAACCCCCTTTTTGGAGACACCATGTTAAAACGAATCAACGTCGTCACCAGCCTGATCGCAGTCCTGCTGGTGTTCGGTGCTATGCAATTACTGTCCGGTGGGCTGTTCTGGTCGGCATTACAAAAAGATAAAGAGGCGTTTGCTGTGGCACAAACGTCAAGTAATAACGTCGCTGCCATGTCCGATGCCTGGATTGAACTCAATCAAACCCGTACCGTGCTCAACCGCGCCATGCTGCGCATGCAGGGCAGCATGGCGTCACAGACCAACGGCGGCCAGCTTAACGCACTGATCGCGCAGACGGAGAAACAGCTCGACACCGCGGCCGGCCACTATCAGCGCTATTACGATTTGCCCGCGACGCCAGGACTGTCTGATGCGCTGCGCGACCGGCTGGAAGCGGATTATGCCGCGTTCAATAACGGCCTGAAGGCGATGCTGGCCCGGCTGAAAGCCAACGATCTGCAGGGCATGTTTGATCAGAACATTGAAGCCAAACAGGTCAAAATGAAAGCCACCTACGAGGAGTGGCGCAGCGCGCAGAGTGCTTTAGCCGCTGAGGGCGTGGCGCAGAACCAGCGTGCCTTCCACACCATGATGTGGCTGCTGGCGATTGTCGCCGTGATGGTGATCGCGGTAATCGTCGCCTGCTGGTTTGGCCTGCGCACGGTGCTGATTCAGCCGCTGCATCAGTTGCTCGGCCACATTCGCCATATCGCCGCAGGCGATCTGACGCAGACCATCACCGTTGAAGGGCGTAACGAAATGAGCCAGCTGGCCAGCAGTCTGCATGAGATGCAGCAGTCGCTGGTGCACACCGTCGGCAACGTACGCGACGGTTCGGACGCCATTTTTACCGGCGCCAGCGAAATTTCCGCCGGCAACAACGATCTCTCGGCGCGTACCGAACAGCAGGCGGCGTCGCTGGAGCAGACCGCGGCCAGCATGGAGCAGCTCACCGCCACGGTGAAGCAGAACGCCGAGAACGCCCGGCAGGCCTCGCAGCTGGCGCTCAGCGCGTCGGAGACGGCACGCAAAGGTGGTGACGTGGTTGAGGGCGTGGTGCGCACCATGCATGACATCGCCGGCAGTTCGAAGAAGATCGCGGATATCACCAGCGTGATCGACGGCATTGCCTTCCAGACCAATATCCTGGCGCTTAACGCGGCGGTCGAAGCCGCGCGCGCCGGTGAGCAGGGCCGTGGTTTTGCCGTGGTAGCGGGCGAGGTGCGTAACCTGGCGCAGCGCAGCGCGCAGGCAGCGAAGGAGATCAAAGGACTGATTGACGATTCGGTCAGCCGGGTTAACGCCGGTTCGCAGCTGGTCGGCACCGCAGGTGACACCATGCAGGATATCGTCGGTGCGGTGACGCGCGTGACTGACATCATGGGCGAAATCGCTTCGGCCTCGGATGAGCAGAGCCGTGGCATCGACCAGGTGGGCCAGGCGGTGACCGAGATGGACCGCGTCACGCAGCAGAACGCCTCGCTGGTAGAAGAGTCGGCCGCCGCCGCGGCCTCGCTGGAGGAGCAGGCCAGCCGCCTGAGCCAGTCGGTGTCGGTGTTCCGCATTCCGCGCGCGTCGGCAGCGGCCCCTGTGCGTCCCCCGCTGACCACGACACCGCCGGCGGCGCGCAAAGCCGCTGCGGCCCCGGTGAGTGACGGAAACTGGGAAACGTTTTAATCACTGCCTGAATCGTCCCCTCTCCCGCCGCGGGAGAGGGTCGCATGGCTGGCCCTTCACCGGTTTGCTGCTGGTCTTACCCCTTTCACCTCACATAAAGATCCGCGCCTGCGCGCCGATAACACCAGCGATCCGCCAATTAATGAGGTGTTTATGTTTAGTCGTGTTCGAGTGGTATCCGGCCTGCTGTGCGTGCTGGCGTTATTTGCCTTACTGCAGCTGTTTTCCGGAGGAATGTTTTTTTCAACGGTGAAAGCCGATAAAGATAATTTTGCGTACAACCAACGTCTTAGCACCCTGCAGCGGGCGATGGGCACCTCATGGGTTTCGCTGGTACAGGCGCGTAACACACTGAACCGTGCCGGTATCCGCTATCTGCTGGACAGTCAGCAGGCCGGCTCCGGTGCCACGGTAAAAGATCTGGTGGCGCTGGCCAATACGGAGCTGAAAACCGCCGATCAGAGCTTTGCCGAGTTCAACGCTAACCTGTCGGAAAAGGGCAAAAGCGCGGAGAACGTGCTGACGCTGCAGGCTAACTACAACGCGTTTCGCGGGGCGCTGGCCGAGCTGATTGATTTTCTCAGTGCCGGTAACTTTAAAGGCTTTGTCGATCAGCCAACGCAGGGTTTTCAGGACAAATTTGAAAAGGATTACAACGCCTGGCTCGCCTACAACATTGTGCTGGCAAAACAGGGCATTGACGCCAATGAGAGCGCTTACCAACACGCGATTATGCTGGTGGTCGGTACGCTGCTGGTGACGCTGCTGGTGATTGCGCTGGTGTGGAGCGGTATGCGTACGGCGCTGATCCGTCCGCTGCAGCAGAGCATTGAGCACATCCGCCATATTGCGCGCGGCGATCTGACGCAGCCAGTCGATCTCAGCGTGCGCAACGAAATGGGCGACCTGCTCAGTTCGCTGCAGCACATGCAGCAGGAGCTGGCGCGCACCGTACGCATCGTGCGCGACGGTTCTGACGCCATCTACACCGGCGCCAGCGAAATCGCCATGGGCAACAACGATCTCTCTTCGCGTACCGAACAGCAGGCCGCATCGCTGGAGCAGACCGCGGCCAGCATGGAGCAGTTGACCGCCACCGTGAAGCAGAACGCGGAAAACGCCCGTCAGGCGTCGCAGCTGGCGCTGAACGCGTCCGAAACGGCGCAGCAGGGCGGCAAAGTGGTCGATGGCGTGGTCAGCACCATGAAGGACATCGCCGGCAGTTCGAAGAAGATTGCCGATATCACCAGCGTGATTGACGGTATCGCCTTCCAGACCAATATCCTCGCGCTGAACGCCGCAGTGGAAGCGGCACGCGCCGGTGAGCAGGGGCGTGGTTTCGCCGTGGTCGCGGGCGAGGTGCGCAGTCTGGCTCAGCGCAGCGCGCAGGCGGCGAAGGAGATCAAAGGCCTGATTGAAGATTCGGTCAGCCGCGTCAATACCGGTTCGGTGCTGGTAGAGAGCGCGGGCGAAACCATGAGCGAGATCGTCAACGCGGTGACCCGCGTGACCGACATCATGGGCGAAATCGCCTCGGCTTCCGATGAGCAGAGCCGCGGTATCGACCAGGTTGGCCTGGCGGTGAACGAGATGGACCGCGTCACCCAGCAGAACGCCGCGCTGGTGGAAGAGTCCGCGACGGCGGCGGCGGCGCTGGAAGATCAGGCCAGCCGACTGAAACAGTCGGTGGCGGTGTTCAATATTGGTAAAGAATTTGTCGCCCAGGCCGTTAACGTAACTACAGCGCCAAAAATTGCGCGTCAGTCTGCACCGCAGGCGCTGGCGCCAGCGGCAGGAGCTCGTGGCGCTGACGATAACTGGGAAACCTTTTAACCCTTGTGGCCGCCGCAGGGCGGCCCGTGTGAATGGTGTGCACTGGCAGCACAGTAGCAACCGCAGTATCACAATTTAATCAGTTTGTTGCCGGGTGACCCGAAATGAAGAAATCGACGTTATTGGATCAAAATGAAGCCACGACGCTGCTCTCACAAATGGTGCAGCGCCTGCCGCTTTCCGATACACATTTTCGTCGTATCAGCCAGCTGATCTATCAGCGTGCGGGCATCGTGCTGGCCGACCACAAACGCGAGATGGTTTACAACCGTCTGGTACGTCGGCTGCGCATGCTGAATATTGATGATTTTGGTCGCTATCTGGCGCTGCTGGAGCAGGACCCGAACAGTGCCGAGTGGCAGGCGTTTATTAACGCACTGACCACCAACCTGACATCATTTTTCCGTGAGGCGCACCACTTCCCGATTCTGGCAGAGCATGCGCGCAAACGCAGCGGCAACTACAGCGTGTGGAGCACCGCCGCTTCAACCGGTGAAGAGCCGTACTCGATTGCCATGACGCTGGCGGAAACGCTGGGCACCGGACCGGGGAAATTTTCCGTCCACGCCAGTGATATCGATACGCAGGTGCTGGAGAAAGCGGTAGCGGGCGTTTATCGCCAGGAGGAGCTGCGCACCTTATCGCAGTCGCAGCTGCAGCGCTTCTTCCTGCGCGGCACCGGTCCGCACGCCGGCATGGTGCGCGTGCGCAGCGAGCTGGCCAACATGGTGAACTATGCGCAGCTCAATTTACTGGCGCACGACTGGGCGTTGCCGGGGCCGTTCGACGCGATTTTTTGTCGTAACGTGATGATCTATTTCGATAAAGAGACGCAGGAACAAATTCTGCGCCGTTTTGTCCCCCTGCTGAAGCCGGGCGGTCTGCTGTTTGCCGGGCATTCGGAAAACTTCAGTCAGATCAGTAAAGAGTTCTGGCTGCGTGGACAGACTGTCTATGGACTGACCAAGGAAAGACGATGAGCAAAATCACCGTGATGTGCGTGGATGATTCCGCGCTGATGCGCCAGTTGATGACGGAGATCATCAACAGCCATCCCGATATGGAGATGGTCGCGACGGCGCCGGACCCGCTGGTAGCGCGGGATTTGATCAAACAGTACAACCCGCAGGTGCTGACGCTGGATGTCGAAATGCCGCGTATGGATGGCCTCGACTTCCTCGAAAAACTGATGCGCCTGCGGCCGATGCCGGTGGTGATGGTTTCGTCGCTGACCGGTAAAGGATCGGAAGTGACGCTGCGTGCGCTGGAGTTAGGCGCGGTGGATTTCGTCACCAAGCCGCAGCTCGGCATCCGTGAAGGCATGCTGGCCTACAGCCAGATGATCGCCGACAAGATTCGCGCCGCCGCGCGCGCCAAACTGCATGCGCGTGCTGCCACGCCGCAGCCGGTAATGCTGAAAGCGGGACCGCTGCTGAGCAGTGAAAAGCTGATTGCTATCGGCTCTTCAACCGGCGGCACCGAGGCGATTCGCCATGTGCTGCAGCCGCTGCCGGCCACCAGCCCGGCGCTGCTGATTACGCAGCATATGCCGCCCGGTTTTACCCGCTCGTTTGCCGAGCGGCTGAACAAGCTGTGCCAGATCACCGTGAAAGAGGCGGAAGACGGCGAGCGTATTTTGCCCGGTCACGCCTATATCGCGCCGGGCGCGATGCACATGGAGCTGGCGCGCAGCGGTGCCAACTACGTGGTGAAACTGAACGACGGACCGCCGGTGAACCGCCATAAACCGTCGGTGGACGTCCTGTTCCGCTCGGTTGCGGTCAACGCCGGGCGAAATGCAGTGGGGGTCATTCTGACCGGCATGGGCAACGACGGCGCGGCCGGGATGCTGGAAATGCACCGCGCCGGCGCGTGGACCATCGCCCAGGATGAAGCCAGCTGTGTGGTATTTGGTATGCCGCGCGAAGCGATAGCGATGGGCGGCACCAGTGAAGTGGTCGATCTGGGTCACATCAGCCAGCATATGCTGGCCAAAATTAGCGCCGGACAGGCATTGCGAATTTAACGAGCCGGTCCTGCCGGACAAGACAACACAGGAGTAGATATGGCTGATAAAAACATGCGCTTTTTGGTAGTGGACGACTTCAACACGATGCGTCGTATCGTCCGTAACCTGCTGAAAGAGCTGGGATTCAATAACGTGGAAGAGGCCGAGGATGGCGTCGACGCCCTGACCAAACTGCGTGCAGGCGGCTTCGATTTCGTTATCTCTGACTGGAACATGCCGAACATGGACGGTCTGGAACTGCTGCAGACCATTCGTGCCGACGCCACGCTGGGCAAACTGCCGGTGCTGATGGTCACAGCCGAAGCCAAGAAAGAGAACATCA
Source organism: Pantoea sp. SGAir0418 (assembly GCF_043529865.1). NCBI lineage: Bacteria > Pseudomonadati > Pseudomonadota > Gammaproteobacteria > Enterobacterales > Erwiniaceae > Pantoea > Pantoea sp. SGAir0418. The sequence continues at coordinate 2,314,098 of NZ_CP027911.1, read as the reverse complement.
TCGCCGCCGCGCAGGCCGGTGCCAGCGGTTACGTGGTGAAGCCTTTCACTGCCGCCACGCTGGAAGAGAAGTTGGGCAAAATCTTCGAAAAACTGGGTATGTAAGGAGATGTGATGAGCGACCTTCCGAAACCAACTGAAGAAGCTTCGGCACACGAGATTATTGCCCGGATTGGCTCTCTGACACGTATGCTGCGTGACAGCCTGCGCGAACTGGGGCTGGATCAGGCCATTGCCGAAGCGGCAGAAGCGATTCCGGACGCGCGTGACCGTCTGGATTATGTGGTGCAGATGACCGCACAGGCAGCGGAACGTGCGCTGAACTGTGTGGAAGCGGCGCAGCCACACCAGGACCAGATGGAAGCCGGCGCCACCCAGCTGAAAGGCCGCTGGGATGCCTGGTTTGAAAACCCGATCGAGCTGGCGGATGCACGCGAGTTGGTTTCGGATACGCGCCAGTTCCTTGACGACGTTCCGTCTCACACGGCGTACACCAACAAGCAGCTGCTGGAAATTATGATGGCGCAGGATTTCCAGGACCTGACCGGTCAGGTAATCAAGCGCATGATGGATGTGATCCAGGAGATCGAACGTCAGCTGCTGATGGTACTGCTGGAGAACATGCCGGAAGCCAATGCGGCGGCACGTAAAGAGGGCAACAGCCTGCTGAACGGTCCGCAGATCCATGCTAACGCGCCAGGTGTGGTATCCAGCCAGGACCAGGTTGACGACCTGCTGGACAGTTTAGGTTTTTAATGCTGATCGGGTGTTCAACCCGCATCCGAACCCTCTCCCGCCCGGGAGAGGGGACCGCACGACGCGCTTTCCCGTCTGCTCGCCTTTCATGCCCTTAGGTGGCGTAAAATCTGAAACATAGCAAGACAAGTCCTACGTTGGCGCGAGGATATGTTAAGGTAATCTCGTACAGTTTTGTGAGCTACTTCAAATTCTAAACTGAAACGACTACTCTTTTGCTATGCTGCCATTGGTTCTGACCCGCAAAATTTTCGCTGCTGTAAGCTTAGGGGCCCCTGTACTGGTGGCCGTTGCGCCTGCGCAGGCCTTCACCGGCAACAGCGACGTCTCCGCCACGCCGTTTGCCGATCCGGCACGTTTCCAGAAAATTGCTGATGAATTACCGGCGCTGGGCTATCAGGACGATACGTCGGCGTTCAGTAAAAAGCTGGCGGGCATTGCCAAAAGCATCGGTGAGGCCAGCCAGAACAGCGACAGCGATACCACGCTGGGTCAGCAGGCCGGAATCTGGGCGTTTAACCATTTTCGTGATGAGGTTGCTACCCGGGTGGCGGATGAAGGGCAGTCGCTGCTGTCGCCTTATGGCCAGGCACAGATCGATCTCAACGTCGATATGGAAGGTAACTTCAGCGGCAGCGGGGCTTCGCTGCTGACGCCATGGGCCGATCGCTACAATTACCTCACGTTCAGCCAGCTGGGTGTGCACCAGACCGATGACGGGCTGGTGGGCAATGCCGGGCTGGGACAGCGCTGGGTGGCCGGCAGCTGGCTGCTGGGCTATAACGGCTTCGTTGATCGGCTGTTTGACAGCGGCTTGCAGCGCGCTTCGCTGGGCACCGAGGCCTGGAGCGATTACCTGCGCTTATCCGCCAACTACTACACGCCGCTGTCCGGCTGGCGCAATCGCAACCCGTTCCAGCAGCAGCGGCTGGCGCGCGGGTATGATGTCACCACTCAGGGCTATCTGCCGTTTTACCGCCAGCTGGGCGTGTCGGTCAGCTGGCAGCAGTATCTCGGCAACAATGTCGATCTGTTTAATTCCGGCAACAGTTATCACAATCCTTCAGCGCTGACGCTGGGCGTCTCCTATACGCCAGTGCCGCTGGTCACCGTATCGGCCAGCCACAAAACCAGTAATGAAGGCGAGAGCCAGGATCAGCTCGGTTTACGTCTTAATTACCGCTTTGGCGTGGCGCTCAGTCAGCAGCTCAATCCGGATAACGTCGCCGCCGCGCGTTCGCTGCGCGGTAGCCGCTATGATTTGGTCACACGCAGCAATACGCCGGTGCTGGAGTTCCGCCAGCGTAAAACCCTGTCGGTATTCCTCGCCACGCCGCCGTGGCAGCTTAATGCGGGCGAGAGTTTGCCGCTGAAACTGCAGATCCGCAGTGCGCATCCAATCAGTAAAGTCAGCTGGCAGGGCGATACGCAGGCGCTGAGCCTGACGCCGGGAGCCGATCCCAACGATCCACAGGGCTGGAGTATCATTATGCCGGCGTGGGATGCGTCGCCTGAGGCGAACAACAGTTATCGCCTGTCGGTGACGCTGGAGGACAGCAAGCAAAATCGCGTGACTTCCAACTGGATTACGCTGCAGGTGCAGCCGCCGGTGATGCTGGAGCAGGGGGGCGAAAACCGCTTCGACCTGCTGGCGCCATAATCAGCGCGGCACCAAAGAAAAAGGGCAGCCGGAGCTGCCCTTTGCTGCATCCTCAGCCGACACTTGCCGGGATGCCATGAGGGTAAATCATCATCAGAACTGGTACACCAGACCGACCGCGGTAATATCGTCGGTTTTCAGGCGCAGCGCGTTGTCATCTTTCAGCAGGTTGATGCGGTATTCGCTATAGACCGACATGTTCTTGTTGAAGTAGTAGGTGGCACCCACGGACGCGTATTTGAACAGCCAGGCGTCGCCGACGTTTTCAATATTTTTGCCCTTTGAGCTCACGTAGCCCAGCGACGGACGGAAACCGTTCAGGAACTGATACTGCGCCACGGCTTCAAAGTTCACCGCTTTGTTGGCGAACCCGCTGTTACCGATTGGCGTGGCGTTGTGGGATTCGCCGTAGATGGTCGCCAGATAGAGCTGGTTAGCATCATATTTCACCCCGGTTTCCCAGTGTTCGGCTTTCTCACCTCTGCCGTAGGTGGCAAGGTTTTGCGCGCTGACGCGATTGAGGCTGGCATAGGCGGCAACCGCGCTCAGGCCAAAGTCGGTGTCATACGAGGTGGAAAGCGCGAAACCATCACCGTTGGAGCGGCGTACCGCCAGGTTTGGCGTTGCCGCGCTGTCGCTGCGCTCGTTTTTCCCTTCGTACTGCGCTGCGACGTTCCAGCCTTTAACCAGACCGAAGAAATCTTTGTTACGCCAGGTCAGCACGCCGGTGGAGCGACCGGACAGGAAAGCATCGACATAACCGGAATCACCGCCGAAGAAAGGCAGCATATCGGTATAGCCCAGCACGTCATAAATCAGACCATAGTTACGGCCATAGTCGATCGAACCAAACTGCGCAAACTTCAGACCCGCATAGCCGAGGCGGGTTTTATTACCGGCCTGCGCATCGGCGCCTTCCGTGTTACGCAGGCTGAACTGCGATTGCCAGAAACCGTAGCCGGTCAGCTTATCGGTAATTTTGGTTTCGCCCTTAAAACCGATACGGACATACGATGAGGTATCACCATCATTGGTGGTGTCATCGGAGAACAGGTGCGACACGTTAATTTTGCCGACCAGATCCAGCTTGTTACCATCCTTATTATAGATTTCAGCGGCCTGAGCCACAGAAAATCCCAGCAGTAATGGCATGACTGCTGCCAGTAAAGTGCGCTTCATCATTTATATTTTTACCCTGTGTTATTTTTTAATTTTTTAAGCCCCTGGTGGGGTGACAAGAAAATGACACAAAAGGATAAAGATCAGTAGTGCAATAGTTGTAACAAATAATTTCTTATTGGCTACTTGTGCGATTTTCATACGCCAATTCCATTATTCGGAAATGGGAATCGCTTTTACTTATCATGATTAAGTGAGCGTTTAATCGACGATTAATATTTATCTTATTGATAAGTAATGATTAAAGTAAGAGGGATATGACTTAATAAAAATAGCGTTTTATTGCCTTAAATAGCACAAGCCTATGCCTTAAAGTTCAATGCTTATGAATCAAAGCAGGCTGATAGTCACCCCGTAAATTATCCGCATTGACGCACTGTGTCGGTTTATTTCAGGCTAAATAATATCCCGATCTTTAATACGTTTAATTACCGGCCAGCCTGGCACAAGGTAGCCAAAATAAGTTAATCAGTTGTTACTAATAAACGGCTAACATGCACCATGCCGATGCCTGAACCGGACTGTCACTTGCACCCGTTAAGCGCAGTGCGCCCCAAAATGGCGCAGCAGACGCCTCATTTTGGCGAAATATCCGCTGTGCGATCACAAAAGCAATATTTCATTTTGCGAATGCATAAATCCGCTAAACAAATTACTGCGGTGCCGCTGTCATCGGATGGTTATTCACTTTTTATGCATTAAATGTGCATAGCGAAAGGGTGTAACTTATTGATATTTCGTTATCGAACCTGATTTATGCATTTTTTCCTCTGGCTGGCACGTTAACTGCACTCTATAGTCGAGCTGCAACTCAGCAACTTTTAACAATTTTAAAACAAAAGCTTCACCCGAAGTGAGGCAGGAGAAATGGCTATGTCACTGCAGGTTTCACGTCACGATTTCGATCAATGGATGATGCCGGTTTATGCCCCTGCGGCTTTTGTGCCGGTGCGTGCCGAAGGTTCTACGCTGTGGGATCAGCAGGGCAAAGAGTACATCGATTTTGCCGGTGGCATCGCGGTGAACGCGCTTGGCCATGCCCATCCCGCGCTGCAGCAGGCACTGACCGAGCAGGCCGGTAAACTGTGGCACACCGGCAACGGCTACACCAACGAACCGATTCTGCGCCTGGCGAAGCAGCTGATTGATGCCACCTTTGCCGACCGCGTGTTCTTCTGTAACTCCGGGGCGGAAGCCAACGAGGCCGCGCTGAAGCTGGCGCGTAAAGTGGCGCACGACCGTTTCGGTGCCGAAAAAAACGGTATCGTCGCCTTCACCAATGCCTTCCACGGCCGCACCCTGTTCACCGTTTCAGCCGGCGGACAGCCCGCCTATTCGCGCGATTTCGCCCCGTTACCGCCAGCCATTCAGCATGCCACCTTTAACGATCTGGCCTCGGCGGCGGCCTTAATTAATGACCAGACCTGCGCGGTCATCGTCGAGCCGATTCAGGGCGAGGGCGGTGTATTACCGGCCGATCCGGCGTTTCTGCGCGGACTGCGCGAACTGTGCGACCGCCATCAGGCGCTGCTGATTTTTGATGAAGTGCAGAGCGGCGTCGGCCGTACCGGCTCGCTGTATGCCTATATGCATTACGGCGTCACGCCTGATGTGCTGAGCACCGCCAAGGCGCTGGGCGGCGGCTTCCCCATCGGTGCGATGCTGACGCGTGAAGATCTGGCGCAGGTGATGGGCGTCGGCACGCACGGCACCACCTACGGCGGCAACCCGCTGGCCGGTGCGGTGGCCGGTAAAGTGCTGGAGCTGATCAATCAGCCTGAGTTTATGGCTGGCGTCGCCGAGCGGCACCAGTGGTTTGTCACGGCGCTGCAGGAGATCAACCAGCGGCTGCCGGTGTTTAAAGAGATTCGCGGCCTGGGCCTGCTGATTGGCGCGGTACTGAATGACGATTTTGCCGGTAAAGCCAAACAGTTCAACCTGACGGCGGCGGAAGAGGGCGTGATGGTTCTGATCGCCGGTGCCAGCGTGGTGCGCTTTGCCCCGGCGCTGAACATCAGCGAGCGTGAAGTAAAAGAAGGGCTGGCGCGCTTCGAACGCGCCTGCGCACGCGTGCTCAAAGGAGCCACATCATGATGGTGATCCGCCCCGTCGAACGTGACGATCTGCCGCAGCTGCTGGCGCTGGCGGGGAAAACCGGCGGCGGTCTGACCTCGCTGCCCGCTGACAGCGAGACGCTGAAGGCGCGCATTGAGCGCTCGCTGCAAACCTGGCAGGACGCGCTGCCGCGCGCTGAACAGGGCTACGTGTTTGTGCTGGCGGATAGCAGTGACAACCGCGCCGTCGGCATCTGCGCCATTGAAGTGGCGGTAGGTTTGCAGGATCCCTGGTACAACTTCCGCGTCGGTACCCAGGTGCACGCCTCGAAAGAGCTGAACGTCTACGCCAGTTTGCCGACGCTGTCGCTGAGTAACGATCACACCGGCAGCAGCGAACTGTGCACGCTGTTCCTCGATCCTGACTACCGCGACGGAAAAAATGGCCATCTGCTGTCCAAGTCGCGCTTTCTGTTTATGGCGAACTTCCGCGAGCGCTTCATGAAGCACGTGGTCGCGGAGATGCGCGGCGTCAGCGACGAGCAGGGACATTCGCCGTTCTGGGACAGCGTGGGCAGCCGTTTCTTCTCGATGGAGTTTCGCCAGGCCGATTTTCTCAGCGGCACCGGGCAAAAAGCTTTTATCGCAGAACTGATGCCCAAGCATCCGCTGTATATCCACTATCTGTCGGAAGCGGCACAGCAGGTGATTGGTGAAGTCCACCCGAAAACCGCGCCGGCGCGCGCGGTGCTGGAAGCCGAGGGTTTCCGCTATCTCAACTATATCGACATCTTTGACGGCGGCCCGACGCTGGAGTGTGAGATCGACCGCATCCGCGCCATCCGCAAGAGCAAAGTGCTGACCGCCAGCGAAGGCGAAGCTGAGGCGCACTGGCCGCTGTGTCTGGTGGCGAACTGCGACTATCAGCAGTTCCGCGTGGCGCTGCTGCCGGTCGATGTCGCATCCGGTCAGGTTCTGATTAATCAGCAGCAGCGCACCGCGCTGCGCTGCGACTATGGCGATTTGCTGCGGGTGGTTACCCTGGGTCGCGAGGAGAATAACGCATGACGCATTTTATCAACGGTGAATGGCAGCCGGGCAGCGCGGAGACGCTGAGTAAACACAATCCGGTGAGCGGCGAGATCTTATGGCAGGGCAACGCTGCTTCTGCCGCGCAGGTGGCGGCGGCCTGTGAAGCGGCTCGCGCAGCGTTCCCGGCATGGGCACGTCTGCCGTTTGCTGCCCGCCAGGCGCGGGTAGAGGACTTTGCCCGTCTGCTGGAGCGGGATAAAACCGAGCTGGCGGCGATCATCGCACGTGAGACCGGCAAACCGCGCTGGGAAACGCTGACCGAAGTGCAGGCGATGATCAATAAAGTGGCCATTTCGATTAAGGCTTATCACACCCGCACCGGCGAACAGGCCGAGGGTGAGAGTTCACTGCGCCACCGGCCGCATGGCGTGCTGGCGGTGTTTGGGCCGTATAACTTCCCCGGCCATCTGCCGAACGGACATATCGTGCCGGCGCTGCTGGCGGGCAACTGCGTGTTGTTTAAACCGAGCGAACTGACCCCCGCCACCGCAGAGAAAACCGTGCAGCTGTGGCAGGAAGCGGGCCTGCCGGCGGGTACGCTGGCGCTGTTACAGGGCGGACGTGATACCGGCCAGGCGCTGGCGCAGGCGGAGCAGATTGACGGCCTGCTGTTTACCGGTAGCGCGGCCACCGGCTATCACCTGCATCGCCAGTTCGCCGGACAGCCGGAGAAAATGCTGGCGCTGGAGATGGGCGGCAACAATGCGCTGATTGTGGAAGATCCGGTCGACATTGATGGCGCGGTGCATATCGCCATTCAGTCGGCGTTCATTACCGCCGGCCAGCGCTGCACCTGCGCGCGTCGTTTGCTGGTGAAACGCGGTGCGGCAGGCGATGCCTTTCTGCAGCGCCTGGTCGAGGTGAGTGCGCGCCTCAAACCGGCAGCGTGGGACGCCAAACCGCAGCCGTTTATGGGCAGCGTGATTTCGCCCGCCGCCGCCGGGCAGATCTTCGCTGCCTGGCAGCAGCGGATTGCGCTGGGTGGAAAGGAGTTGCTGGCGATGCGCTGGCCGGATCGCGACAGCGCGATTATTACGCCCGGCATCATCGACATGACCGGCGTCGCCGGACTGCCTGACGAAGAGGTGTTCGGACCGCTGCTGCAGGTCATCCGCTACGACCATTACGCGCAGGCAATTGGCCTCGCCAACGATACGCGCTACGGATTGTCGTGCGGACTGGTGTCACCGCAGCGTGACCAGTTTGATCAGCTGCTGCTGGAAGCGCGCGCCGGCATCGTGAACTGGAATAAACCGCTGACCGGCGCCGCCAGTTCGGCACCGTTTGGCGGCGTAGGCGCCTCCGGTAATCACCGTGCCAGCGCCTGGTACGCGGCGGATTACTGCGCCTGGCCGATGGCCTCGCTGGAGAGCAGCAGCTTAGCGCTACCGGGCAGCCTGTCGCCAGGGCTCGATTTTACTGCTTCAGGAGCGACATCATGAAGGCGTTTGAAGCAAACTTTGATGGTCTGGTCGGCCTGACGCACCACTACGCTGGCCTGTCGTTTGGCAACGAAGCCTCCACGCGCAATCAGCTGCAGCCCTCCAATCCGCGACTGGCGGCCAAACAGGGGCTGCTGAAAATGAAGGCGCTGGCCGACATGGGCTATGTGCAGGGGGTTATCCCTCCGCACGAGCGGCCTAATCTGCCGCTGCTGCGCCAGCTGGGATTCAGCGGCAGCGATGCGCAGGTGCTGGCCAAAGCGGCGCAGAAGGCACCGCAACTGCTGTCAGCGGCCAGTTCGGCGTCGGCGATGTGGGTGGCCAATGCGGCCACGGTTTCGCCCTCTGCCGACAGCGCCGACGGCAAAGTGCATTTTACCGTTGCCAACCTGAACAATAAGTTCCACCGGGCGATTGAAGCGCCGGAAACCGCCGACCTGCTGCGCGCCATCTTCCGCGATGGCCGCCACTTCAGCGTACACGACGCGCTGCCGCAGGTGGCGCTGTTTGGTGACGAAGGCGCAGCCAACCATAACCGCTTCGGCGCTGACTATGGCGCGCCCGGCGTGCAGCTGTTTGTCTACGGTCGCGACGGCCAGCAGCAGGGCAGCGCACCGGCGCGCTATCCGGCGCGCCAGACGCGTGAAGCCAGCGCGGCGGTGGCGAGACTGCATCAGCTGGATGACGCGCGCACGCTGTTTGCTCAGCAAAATCCGGCGGTGATCGATCAGGGGGTGTTCCACAATGATGTAATCGCCGTCAGCAATCAGAAGGTGTTTTTCTGCCACGAAGAGGCGTTTGTCGACCAGCCGCAGCTGCTGCAACAGCTGGCGGATCAGGTGCCGGGCTTCCAGCCGGTTGTGGTGCCGCGCGATCGCGTGTCAGTGGCTGATGCGGTGAACACCTATCTGTTTAACAGCCAGCTGCTGCAGCATCCGGACGGCGGCATGCGGCTGGTGCTGCCGGAAGAGTCGCGCCAGCATCCCGGCGTGTGGCGCTATTTGAGCGAACTGGTGGAGAGCGGCGGCCCGATTCGCGCGCTGCAGGTGTTTGATCTGCGTGAGAGCATGTGCAACGGCGGCGGACCGGCTTGTCTGCGTCTGCGCGTGGTATTAACCGAGGCGGAGCGTCAGGCCGTCAATCCGGCGGTGCTGATGAATGATCGCCTGTTTACGCGTCTGAATGACTGGGTGGACCGTCACTATCGCGACCGCCTGACGCAGGCCGACCTGGCCGATCCGCAGCTGCTGAGCGAAGGGCGAAGCGCGCTGGACGAGCTGACACAGCTGCTAGACTTAGGCAGTGTCTACGCGTTTCAGCGTTAACGCCGGGGGCAAATGTGTTACCCCCTGTGTCAGAAAGGAGTGAACATGCAGGACTTTTTACAGCAAACCCTGTCAGGCCGCCCGCCCGCGCAGCGGCAGGGCAGTAACGCCCACCTGCACTGGCAGTGGCATGATGAGGGCATACTATCCCTGACACCGCATACGCCCACGCAGCAGGCGCTGGTTCTCTCTGCCGGGATTCACGGCAACGAGACCGCCCCGGTGGAGATCCTCAACCTGTTGCTGACGCCGCTGCTGCAGGGGGAAAAACCGCTGGCCGTGCGCCTGCTGGTGATCCTCGGCAACCCGGCGGCGCTGCGCAGCGGCAAACGCTACCAGCATTATGATATCAATCGGCTGTTCGGTGGCCGCTGGCAACAGGTGGCCGACGTACCGGAGGCGCAGCGCGCGCTCCAGCTGGAGCAGGCGCTGGAGAACTTCTGGTGTGAGTGCCTCGATCACGAAATTCGCTGGCATCTCGATTTGCACACCGCGATTCGCGGTTCGTGGCATACGCGCTTTGGCGTGATGCCGCTCAACAGCCAGCCGTGGCCAGCGGATTTTTTACACTGGCTGGCAGCGGCCGAACTGGAAGCGCTGGTGTTCCACCGTGCGCCGGGCGGCACTTTTACCCACTTCAGCTGTGAACACTACGCGGCAGCCAGCTGTACGCTGGAGCTGGGAAAGGCGCTGCCGTTTGGCGAGAACGATCTCACTCAGTTCAGCGGCGTGCAGCGTGCGCTGGCAGCGCTGCTGTACGGTGAGGCGCTGCCGCCGGTGCGCGAGACGCCGCGTCATTACCGCGTGGCGCAGCAAATCACCCGGCACGGCGAGCAGTTCGTTCTGCATATGGGCCCGGAAACTCTCAACTTCACGGCTTTCCCGCAGGGCACGCTGCTGGCAGAAGAGGGTGAGCGGCGCTATTACGTGCAGCAGGCGCGTGAATATGTGCTGTTCCCCAATCCCAACGTGGCACCGGGCCTGCGCGCCGGGCTGATGCTGGTAGAGGAGAGTGAGCAGACCCAGGCGCTGGAGTTGTAATCGAAATCTTTACCCGGCAATGCGTCCTCTCCCTGTGACGGGAGAGGTCACGGGTGAGCAGAGAATGTGTGCAAATTAACGACATTTTTCCTTCCGCAAAACCGACAAAGCCATTACACTCCTCCTTAATTCCTGCGCTTTCCCCTTGATCGTCATACTCTTTTGCAATTCCTCACGCATTTCTTCGCAATCTCTCCATGATTGCCCGATATCTGTCTTTTATGCTTGCAGGGCTTTACTCAGCCTCTGAGTAGTTGACGTTCAGCGTCGTATGCTTGTTTCCGAAGACGCGACACAGGCTGTCGTCATTAAACTGAAAAGTAAGGACAATATTATGCGTAAACTGACCTCCCTGTTTCTGGCTACCGCAATGGCTTTCGGTGCCGCCAATATCGTCCATGCTGCGGCTGACAACCTGACGCCGCCGCCAGCGGGCAGTGAAAAACCGATGCACAAGCCGATGCGCCACCACGGCATGGACATGATGTTCAAAGACCTCAACCTGACCGACGCGCAGAAAACCCAGATTCGCGACATCCTGCGTGACAGCCACAAAGACATGAAGCGTCCATCGCTGGAAGAGCGTCGTGCTAACCACAGCATCATTGCATCCGACACCTTTGACCGTGCCAAAGCAGAAGCGCAGGCAGACAAAATGAGCGCCAATGCGAAAGAGCATGCGCTGAAGATGCTGGAAACCCAGAACAAGATCTATAACGTGCTGACGCCAGACCAGAAGAAGCAGTACAACGCCAACTTTGAGAAACGTCTGACAGAAAAAGGCCCGCACGACGGTAAAATGCCGCCACCGCCGGCTGATGGCGAATAAGCCGTTTAGCTCACCGGTTTGAGACCGCCGACGTTGTCCATGGCACACTGTGCTTTGGGCAGCGTCGGCGGTTTTGCGTTACAGCTCAATCAGCGGATAAACGCCGGACAGCAGCGGTCGGCAGAGAATTTTGTAGCCGTCATGGTCGAAGCCGTGACGCGCACGCTGCAGCTGACGCGCTTCCTGCTCACTGCTGACCGAACCCAGCCAGAACCAGTGATCGATGACGTGAATCTGCGTCATCTCCGTCCCGCGCTCCACCATACCCACCGGGCCCTGCCACGGCCAGCACACAACGCGCAGCTGCTCCAGCCCTGCCAGCAGGCGCTGCTGATGCGCCGCCAGCGGTTCCGCCCCGCAGCAGGCACCGGCACAGCGTTTAAGCGCCGCGCGGAAACAGCCGCGTCCCGGCTGCAGGCGCTCTAATCCCAGCAGGCCGTGACACAGGCGCAACTCGTCGGCGAGGCTTTTCAGCTTCTCTAACGCGGCAAAGCGGCTGCGGAATAACCCGTACAGGTCAGGCGAGGAGGAGAAATCGAGATCGCGTGCGTACACCACCTGCGGTGCGCCGTCGCCCAGCTGCAGCGAGCACAGCTGGCGGTTTTTGCGCAGGCGCTTATTGAACAGTGGCTGCTGCGTTTTGATCATCTGCGCTTCGAGCAGCTGTGCGCCCACGTCCCCGGCGGTGGGGATCCAGCTGACGCGCCGCGCCTGGCGCAGCATGCTGGCTTCATCCGCCGTGCGAAAATGGGCCATCACCCGGCTGCGCAGGTTGATACTCTTGCCGATGTACAGCGGCAGGTTGTCGTTATCACCGTGGAAGGTGTAAACGCCCGGCTGATTAGGCAAGCCTTCCAGCCACTGACGCAGATGTTCGGGATATTGATAGATAGCCGCCGCATCAAATTCGAGGCGATGGCGGTTTGCTCGTCTGACCAAAGAACGCTCCGCTTACTGGTTGTGCATACAGTATATCAGCGTGCGCGTTTTCTCGCCAGCGGGGACGTGAAAAGGCAGGCTTCCCGCCGGGGGATCGGGAAGCCGCAGGGATTACTTCTTCCAGAAGTCGTCGAACACGGTGATCGGCGGACGACGTTTATGCTCGGTTTTTGTATACCAGCCTTCAATGATTTTCGCCGCGTCGGCGTCGATGGTTTTGCCTTCGAGGAAATCATCAATCTGCTGATAGGTCACGCCCAGCGCCACTTCATCCTGCAGACCGGGACGATCGTCCTCCAGATCGGCGGTAGGGTGCTTGAGATAGAGGTGTTCCGGGCAGCCGAGCGCTTTCAGCAGCTGTTTGCCCTGGCCTTTGTTGAGGCGGAAAATCGGGTTGATGTCGCTGCCGCCGTCGCCGTACTTGGTAAAGAAGCCGGTCACTGCTTCTGCGGCGTGATCGGTGCCAACCACGACGCCTTTGGTCATGCCGGCAATGCTGTACTGAGCTTTCATGCGTTCGCGCGCTTTCTCGTTACCGCGCACAAAATCCGACAGGGCAATGCCCGCTTCCTGTAGTGCGCGCTCGCTGGCCAGTACCGCTTCTTTGATGTTGACCACCAGCGTGCGATCCGGCTGGATAAAGGCCAGCGCATCCTGACAATCCTGCTCGTCAGCCTGCACGCCATACGGCAGGCGCACGGCGATAAAGCTGTAGTCGTGATCGCCGGTCTCTTCACGCAGTTCAGTAATGGCAGTCTGCGCCAGCTTGCCGGTCAGCGTTGAGTCCTGACCGCCGCTGATGCCGAGCACCAGGGTCTTAATAAACGGATGGGCTTTCAGATAGGACTTCAGAAAATCGACGCTGACGCGGATCTCCTGCTGCGGGTCGATAACCGGTTTAACACCCAGGGCCTGAATGATTTCCTGCTGCAGTGACATGAACCTCTCCTCAAGTCGGTAGTCTGACGGCACAATGCGAATCATGTGCTAAAGCTAACGCCTCCGCAGAAAAACAACAAGCCGAACGGCTTGTTGTCCGGTGTTTCTGTTGGCAATTCAGGCGCTTTTTGGTTTCTGCGCCAGCAGCATGAACATCATGATGGCCAGCATAAAGCAGCCAAAGATGGTGGCCGTCATGCTGATGACCGAGGTGCCGCCAAGGCCGGTGATCGGTACGCTGAGCGCGCCGAGCGAGAACATCGCAACGCCGATCACCGCCGAGGCGCTGCCGGCGCGGTGGCCCTGGCTCTGCATCGCCAGCGATGACGCGGTGGTGGCGATCACGCCGTTACTGGCGATGGTGAAGAACAGCGCCACCAGCACCAGCGGCAGCGGCGCGCCGCTCACGCCGGCCAGCAGCAGGCAGCTGGAGGCGACAAACGCCAGCGTCAGGCCGCCCTTCAGCACGCGATATTCGCCCCACAGCGGACAGAGCCGGGCGCTGGTCTGGGAAGCAATCACCAGGCCAATACCGTTCGCCGCAAAGCACAAGCTGAACGCCTGCGGTGACAGGCCGTAAATCTGCTGCAGCACAAACGGCGAGGCGCCGATATAAGCAAACATGCCGGACATCATGAAGCCCTGCGTCAGGCAGAAGCCCATAAACGGCCGGTGGGTGATGACCTGGCCGAGCGCTGCCCAGGCGGAGAAGATCGATCCCTGGCTACGGCGTTCGGCCGGCAGGGTTTCGCGCAGCTTCCAGCGCGCCAGCAGAATCAGCAGCACGGCAATCGCGCCCAGCACCACAAAGATGCCGCGCCAGTTCAGCACTGTCATCAGCGCACCGCCCAGCACCGGCGCACCAATCGGCGCCAGGCCATTCACCAGCATCAGCAGGGCAAAAAAGCGCGTCAGCTCATGGCCGCTATACATATCGCGGGCAATGGCACGCGACAGCACCGCGCCGCCTGCACCGGCCAGCCCTTCAAACAGGCGCGCCACCAGCAGAGCGTGAATATCCTTCGCCAGCGCACAGCCAATCGAGGCGATGAACAGCAGCGCCAGCGACAGCAGCAGCGGACGAATACGGCCAAACTTATCGCTCATCGGACCAAACAGCAGCTGTCCGGCGCCCAGCCCCAGCAGACCGGCGGTCAGACTTAGCTGGGCGGTGGCGGTTTCGGTACCGAGGTCGCGCGCCAGTTCAGGCAGGGCAGGCAGATAGAGATCGATACAAAGCGGCCCGAGCGCGGCGAGCAGGCCGAGCGTAATGGCATAAACCAACCGGTTAGGGTGTGCAGGTGTCATTGAACCTCTGTGTTATTTTTGGCTTTAAGATGTATCTTGCGCCGCGATTATACGGAGCCGGTGACGGCAACACAGCATCTTTACGTAATCCTGACGCTTCAGAACTGACCGAAAGCACCGCCATTGAGTTGATAAATCTGGAATTATGTTCCAGGCTTAGTGGGACATGGACAAAGTATGAGGAACAACAAGATGAATAAAGTGCTGGGATGTATCGCTGCCGCTATGACGCTGGCAGCCCTGTCTGGTTGTACAACTTACGATCGTGCGGAAAGCTACGTGACTAAGCCTGTGGTGAAGGATGTGAAAAAAGGCATGACGCGTGAACAGGTGCGCCAGATTGCCGGACCGGCGTCAACCGAAATCACCATGGTTCACGCACGGGGTACCTGCCAGACCTACGTGATTGGTGAGCGTGATGGCAAACAGCAGACTTACTTTGTGAGCTATAACGACACCGGTCGCGTCATGAACTACGGCTTCCAGAGCTGTAAGGATTACGATACCGATCCGCAAGCCGCGCAGTAACGGCAGCAGAATAACAAACGGCCCGTCTCAGACGGGCCGTTTTTCTTTGTGCGCTTACAGCCCATACGGCCGCGGCACCTCAATGTAGCTGCCGCTGATCTCGCGCTGATAGTAGTGACCATCCTGCACGTAATAGCGTTTGCCGTTGTAATCCAGAACGCGCATGGCGCTGGCCGGTGGGCCATCCGGCGGCTGGACCACCACGTAGGTGTCGCCCTGCCGCTGGTAGTAGCTACCGTTTAGCAGATAGTAGGTCAGTCCGCCAATCAGCACGGCGGTCGCGGCCTCCGGCAGAAAACGCAGCGGTCCGGGATGGCCCCAGCGGGGTCCCGGACCACCCCAGTGCGGGCCGGGGCCCGGACCCCAGCCATACGGATGAGCAAAACTTACAGTTGGCGCTATCAGGGTTAACGCCAGCATTGAGGCGATAACGTTTCTCATGAGGGTTCTCCTGCGGTAACTCCCCGCAGCATTCGCCTTTCAGCGCGCAAACTCAAGCAAAAAACCGTCGATTTTGCCTCCGTTTACCATGCTTAACGTTTTCCTGACGTTAGCGCCATGATTGCGGAAAAAAGTGCAGAAAACGGCAAAAAAAACGGCAGGCTTTGCGGCCTGCCGTTACGGGAAAACGGGTTAATTAGCGGTGCGCCAGTTCCGCGTGTTCGTCGCTCTCCAGCACTTTTTTGTCGGTCATACCCAGCCAGCGGCTGGTCAGTGAACCGGCGGTCATCGAGCCGTTAACGTTGAGCGCGGTACGGCCCATATCAATCAGCGGTTCGATGGAGATCAGCAATGCCACCAGCGTGACCGGCAGTCCCATCGCCGGCAGGACGATCAGCGCGGCAAAGGTCGCGCCGCCACCGACGCCCGCCACACCGGCTGAGCTCAGCGTGACAATACCGACCAGCGTGGCGATCCATACCGGGTCAAACGGGTTGATACCCACGGTCGGCGCTACCATGACCGCCAGCATGGTGGGATAGAGGCCGGCACAGCCGTTCTGGCCGATGGTCGCGCCAAATGAGGCCGAGAAGCTGGCGATGGATTCCGGTACGCCCAGACGACGCGTCTGCGTCTCCACGTTCAGCGGAATACTGGCGGCGCTGGAACGGCTGGTGAAGGCAAAGGTAATCACCGGCCAGACTTTACGGAAGAAGCGCAGCGGGTTGATACCGTTGATTGACAGTAGCAGCGCGTGAACGCCAAACATGATCGCGAGGCCGAGATACGACGCCACCACAAAGCCGCCCAGCTTGATGATGTCCTGCAGGTTGGAACCGGCAACCACTTTGGTCATCAGCGCCAGCACGCCGTACGGCGTCAGCTTCATGATCAGACGGACCAGCTTCATCACCCAGGATTGCAGGGTGTCAATCGCCACCAGCACGCGCTCGCCTTTGGCTTTGTCATCTTTCAGCAGCTGCAGCGCCGCCACGCCGAGGAAAGCAGCGAAAATCACTACGCTGATGATCGACGTTGGATTGGCACCGGCCAGATCGGCAAACGGGTTTTTCGGGATAAAGGAGAGCAGCAGCTGCGGCGTACTGAGATCCGCGACTTTACCAACGTAGTTGCTCTGGATGGCGCTCAGACGCGCGGTTTCCTGCGCGCCCTGTACCAGTCCCTCGGCGCTAAGGTGGAACAGGCCGGTCACCAGCACGCCCACCAGTGCGGAAATAGCGGTGGTAAACAGCAGCACGCCGATGGTCAGCACGCTGATTTTGCCCAGCGACGAGGCGTTATGCAGCCGCGCCACCGCACTGAGGATTGAGGCAAATACCAGTGGCATGACAATCATCTGCAGCAGCTGAACATAGCCGTTGCCGACGATGTTAAACCAGCCAATCGACTCTTTCACCACCGGGCTGTTTTCGCCATAAATGGCCTGCAGTGCCAGGCCAAAGATCACCCCCAGCACCAGGCCGGTCAGCACGCGCTTCGACAGGCTCCAGCTCTGGTTGCCGACGCGGTTTAACGCAATCAGCAGCGCGACAAATGCCACGATATTGATGATCAGAGGAATATTCATTGTTAACTCCTGAAGGTCGCCACGCGATCGCGCCGCGTAACCGAAAATAGCAGAGGGATCCTCTGTAACTGTCGCGGCATGGTACCAGTTGGCCCTGCGGGAACAATATATCTAAATCGTCTGGGTTATAACTAAATGGAATTTAAGGCGATTATTTCAGCAATCGCTGGCAGAAGGAAAAACACATCAGCGCGTACTGCCGTTCACCAGCCGGCCAATCCCGTTCTGCAGATTGTTGAACAGCTGCTCCGGCCAGCCGTTAGCGCCAAATGACGGCATACCGGGCGGAAACCACAGCGCATAACCCACCAGGGCGAGGCATAGCGCACGCTCCAGCTGATTGCCTTGCTGGCTGTTGAGGATAGGCAGGCGAAAGCGCCAGCGGCACGGCCACAGCAGCGGCACGCCGGCGGGCGTCAGCATATCGGCGACAATGTGGCTCAGATAGCCGAGCGTCATGCCCTGCAGGACATCCGCTGGCAGGAACCAGTCAGCCGGCACGTTAATCTGAAACAGCCACAGGCTGACCGCCACCGCCAGCAGGCTATGGGTAAAGCCGCGATGGCCAAAAGCGCGGGCTATCGGCTGCGACAGCCACTTTAGCCGCTGGCCCAGCACCGATTTAGGGTGATCGATATCCGGCAGCAGGCAGGTCAGCAGCGCAGCCGGCACCAGATGCCACCAGTCGGCACTGGCCATCACCGGCGTCAGTTCGGCGCGTTTGGCAAATATCGCACTGGCGATGGCAAAAATGATATGGCCTTCGGCCGTCATGATGGAACCTGGCTGCAAAAACTGTCGATGCATCCAGTATAGGGATTTATCCAGTAAATGAGAACGGTGACGCTGTAACGAAGAGTGAATTTTTTGCTGACCCGCGCCTGAAAAAAGCGCGGGAAATTAACGGTCTGGCTTACTTTTGCACCTGCCAACCGGGCGAACCATCAGCCAGGCGTAACGCGCCTCGCACATCGATCAGTTAAACAGATGTTCCGCCTGCAGCTGCGTCAGGTTTTCCAGTTGCACATTGGCCAGTGCCCAGCGCGCATCGTGGCGATGTTCGGCGGCAGGCACCACAATGGAACGCATGCGCGCGGCTTTACTGGCGATCATGCCGTTGAACGAGTCTTCCAGCGCCACGCAGTTGAGCGGATCAACCCCCAGCTTTGCTGCAGCATTCAGATACACCTGCGGATGCGGTTTGCTGTAAGGCAGCGCTTCAGCCGAGGCGAGGGCGCTAAAGTAGTGACGCAGATTGAACATCTCCAGCACGCGTTCCAGCATCGCCAGCGGAGACGCCGAGGCCAGCGCAATCGCCAGGCCCTGTTGCTGACACAGCTGCAGCGCCTGCTCTACGCCGGGCAATAGCGGCCGCGTCTCTTCGACCAGCGCCAGCGCACGGGCAATAATACGCTGAGTGACTTCGGCCTGATCCGGTCCGTTCCACGGCAGCGCCTCGTACCACATGCGCACGGTTTGATCGATGCGCAGGCCGAGCGTATCCGGCAGCTCGTGGCGGCGGCTAATATCCACATTCAGGCTGGCAAACACCTCCAGCTCGGCGCGATCCCATAGCGGTTCAGAATCAATCAGTAAGCCATCCATATCAAAAATAGCGGCCAACACAGGGCGACGATAGGTCATACAACAGCTCCATTGACAGTTTGCCCTACCTTAACATGGGCGGCGGCGAAAACCGACTTACGGCAGGTTACGCATTTTTCAGGAAAATTTGCTGTAGTGCAGGTAGACTTAGGGCAAAACTACTGTTTGTGAAGGGAAGACACCATGACGTATCAACAGGCTGGCCGCATCGCCATCCTCAAGCGAGTGGCTGGCTGGGTGATTTTTATTCCGGCGCTGTTATCCACCCTTATCTCCATCTTAGGCTTCATGTTTAAACACAGCGAAAAGCAGCCCGGCATTGACGCCGTGATGCTCGACTTCGTGCATGTGATGGTGGATATGATTAAGTTCAACACGCCGTTTC
Organism: Pantoea sp. SGAir0418; assembly: GCF_043529865.1. NCBI lineage: Bacteria > Pseudomonadati > Pseudomonadota > Gammaproteobacteria > Enterobacterales > Erwiniaceae > Pantoea > Pantoea sp. SGAir0418. The sequence continues at coordinate 2,294,988 of NZ_CP027911.1, read as the reverse complement.
TCAATGTGTTCTGGAACAATTCGCCGGTGCCGGAATTTAACGGCGGGGCCAATATTGGCTTCTGGCTGATCTATATCCTGATATTCGTGGGCATCGCTTTGCAGGCCTCGGGCGCACGCATGTGGCGTCAGGCGCGCCATATCAAAGAAGGCATTGAAGACCAGATGATCCTGGAACAGGCGAAGGGCAGCGAAGGGCGCACGCGGGCGCAGCTGGAAGAGAAAATCCATGTGCCGCGCCACACCATTTTGCTGCAGATTTTTCCGCTGTATATTCTGCCGGTGATCATCGCCGTGGCCGGTTACTTCGTGTTGAAACTGCTCGGCATGCTGTAAGGCGTCAGGCCGGTCTGACCTGGCGCTGGCCCAGCGCATCCTCCTCCAGCAACTGGCCGATAGCGAACTGCGCTTCGCCGGCCCAGTTGCCGCCAAAGACGTTGGCGCGGTTGAGCAGATAGTAGAGCTGATACACCGGCTGACGCTGCGAGAAGCCTTCCGGCAGCGGCCACACCGCATGATACCCTTCGTAAATCTGGCGCGGCAGATCGGCGTAATAGCTGAGCATCGCCAGGTCGCATTCGCGATCGCCCCAGTAGCAGGCGGGATCGAACAGCCACGGGCCGCTGGCGCTGCCGGCGCAGTTGGCTGGCCACAAATCACCATGCAGTAACGACGGTTGCGGATGGTGATTAGCGAGGCTGCGCTGCACGCAATCCACGATCAACTCCATGTCACCGTAGTGCACGCCTTTCTCCGCCGCCAGCTGCAGCTGCCAGCCGATGCGCTGTTCGGCGAAAAACACCGACCATTTGCGTAACCAGCTGTTGGGTTGCGGCGTGGTGGTAATGTTGTTGTCGAAGTCGAGACCAAACTGCGGTTGCTCGCTCCACTGGTGCAGATGGGCCAGCTGCTGGCCGAGCTGGAATGCGCTTTGGGCGTCGAGTGGCTGCGGGGGAATGTATTCCAGTAGCAGAAAGCTGGTGTCACGATCGTTACCGACGCCGTAGACCTTCGGCACGCGCACCGTGTGGGTGCGCGCCAGCAGATCAAGCTGGTCGGCTTCCCAGCTGAACAGCGTCAGCATGTCGCGCGTGTTGCATTTGACGAACACCTCCAGCTCACCGTAGCGCAGGCGCCACGCCGGATGAATATCGCCACCGGGCAACTCATGACGTTCGGTGATTTCGGCATCGCCGGCGTACTCGCTTAACAGACGACTAATGGCTGACCACATCGGGTAATCCTCTTTATTCGCTGCGTAAGATCGATTGTAACGCGCAAAACTTGCACAACTCCAGCGGCAATGCGCAATTTGCGGATTGCGTCAGGCTTGCGCTTTGAGAAACGCCTCCAGCGTGGTGACGTCAGCGTCCGGCTGCTGATCAAGCGCCACTGCCGCCAGCCCGGCGGCGTGTTCCGCCAGCGCCTGCTCCTCCAGCGCACTGACAATGCCAAAGCTGTTGGTGCCCAGCTCGTGCGGATGGCCGTCCGCATCGTGTAACGTGGTGCTGTAACCGCCGTTAACCATCGCGCTGTTCAGCGCCTGCAGATCGCCAAGACCCCTTTCCTGATAACGGAAGGTGACAACGTAACGCTTGAGATCATGATCGCTCATCTTTTCACCTCATTGTTATCGAACAGATTTCAGCGTAGACCAGCGCCTGCGATAGAGCGAATTCTGCACAATCGCCCTGCGGCGCACAGCGTAAAGTCCTGTCAGGGTCGGCAGAAAATTCTTGTAGCATTTAAGCTGTTATTTGGTTATTTGCCGCCTATAATGCGCGCCGGAAATGGGAAGATTCCCAATCCACAAGCGGTGCCAGCGCAAAACCTGCCGATTCTGGTGCTTTCATACTTTTTTACAAAACTTACCGTAAATTGCATTGATTGCCCGGGAAAATTCTCCAGACTCATCTCTTTTTCAACTGTCGTACGGGTTACCTTTTAATGAAAGCCTTCAATAAGCTGTCCGCTGTTTTGTTGCTCTCCGCCGGAGCATTTTGTCACCAGGCCTTTGCAGATAACGCTGTCTTCACCTCAATGGATGACCCTTCTACGGCAAAAAAACCGTTTGAAGGCACCGCGTCAGCCGGTTACCTGGCACAGACCGGTAACACCACCAGCTCATCGCTGACCGCGTCAACCAGCATGACCTGGTATCAGACCTCAACGGCGTACAGCCTGTGGGGTAACGCCGCGAATACCTCATCCAACGATGAGCGCTCGTCGGAAACCTATAACATCGGTGGCCGTAGCCGTTATAACCTCAACAGCGCTGACTACCTGTTCGGTCAGGCGAGCTGGCTGAGCGACCGCCTGAACGGTTATGATTCACGCGATGTCCTGACCGCCGGTTACGGTCGTCAGATCCTCAACGGTCCGGTGCACTCGCTGCGTGCTGAATTCGGTCCGGGTGTACGTTACGATGACTTCCACGATGGCGGCCACGAAACCAAAGCACTGGGCTACGGCGCGCTGAGCTATCAGTGGCAGCTGACTGACACCACCAAATTCATCCAGGGTGTGTCGGTGCTGAGCAGCTTTGGTGAAGACACCACGCTGAACTCCGAAACCGCACTGCAGGTAGCGATCAACGACCACTTCGCGCTGAAACTGGGCTACAACGTTACCTGGAATAACAATCCGCCAGAATCTGCGCCGGACCGTACTGACACCAAAACCACGGTCCAGCTCTCTTACGCGATGTAAACCAGAGCGCATTGTTACACCGTCGCCCGGCCTGTGCCGCGCGGCGGTTTTTTTTGATCTCTCTTTGGCTTAGCGCATTTCTTCGCGGGTTTTGCTCACTGCGGAAAGCTGTTATCATCGTTGCCGCTTTACGCGCCTGGCGTCATTCCGACAGTGTGGGTCTGACATCGCGCCAGGTTAACCAAACAAAACTCAGTGTTGCATGTAGGCTTTCGTGTGGCTTACCACTGCAATTAAGGATATGAAATGCCAGTAATTACTCTTCCTGATGGCAGCCAGCGCGTATTTGACCGTCCGGTCAGCGTGATGGACATTGCGCTGGATATCGGTCCGGGTCTGGCGAAAGCCTGCATTGCCGGTCGCGTCAATGGCGAACTGGTGGATGCGGTTGATCCGATCACCAGCGATGCGCAGGTCGCCATCATCACCGCGAAAGATGAAGCCGGTCTGGAAATTATTCGTCACTCCTGTGCGCACCTGTTAGGGCATGCGATCAAACAGCTGTGGCCGAATACCAAAATGGCCATCGGTCCGGTTATCGATAACGGCTTCTATTATGATGTCGATCTCGACCATACGCTGACTCAGGAAGATCTTGAGCTGCTGGAAAAGCGCATGCACCAGCTGGCTGAGACCAATTACGACGTCGTGAAGAAGAAGGTGAGCTGGCAGGAAGCGCGTGACGTGTTTGCTGCGCGGGGCGAGAGCTACAAAACCACTATTCTCGACGAAAACATCAGCCATGACGATCGTCCTGGCCTGTATCATCATGAAGAATACATCGACATGTGCCGCGGTCCGCACGTGCCGAATATGCGTTTCTGCCATCATTTTAAACTGCAGAAAATCTCCGGAGCCTACTGGCGCGGCAACAGCGACAACAAAATGCTGCAGCGTATTTACGGTACGGCCTGGGCAGACAAGAAACAGCTGGCGGCGTATCTGCAGCGCCTGGAAGAGGCCGCGAAGCGCGATCACCGTAAAATCGGTAAGCAGCTCGATCTCTACCATATGCAGGAAGAAGCACCGGGTATGGTATTCTGGCACAATGACGGCTGGACCATCTTCCGCGAGCTGGAAGTGTTTGTGCGCACCAAGCTGAAAGAGTACGACTACCAGGAAGTGAAAGGTCCGTTCATGATGGACCGCGTGCTGTGGGAAAAAACCGGGCACTGGGACAACTACAAAGAAGCGATGTTCACCACCTCTTCCGAGAACCGTGAATATTGCATCAAACCGATGAACTGTCCGGGTCACGTGCAGATCTTTAACCAGGGTCTGAAATCGTACCGCGACCTGCCGCTGCGTATGGCGGAGTTCGGTAGCTGTCACCGTAACGAACCGTCAGGTGCGCTGCACGGTCTGATGCGCGTGCGCGGCTTTACCCAGGATGACGCCCACATCTTCTGTACTGAAGATCAGGTGCGTGATGAAGTGAACAGCTGCATCCGCATGGTCTATGACATGTACAGCACCTTCGGTTTTGAAAAAATCGTGGTGAAACTGTCGACGCGCCCTGAGAAGCGTATTGGCAGCGATGAGATGTGGGATCGTGCCGAAGTGGACCTCGCCGAAGCGCTGAAAGAGAACAACATTCCGTTCGAATATCAGCCGGGTGAAGGCGCCTTCTACGGCCCGAAAATTGAGTTTACGCTGCACGATTGTCTCGACCGCGCCTGGCAGTGCGGCACCGTTCAGCTAGACTTCTCCCTGCCGAAACGTCTGGACGCCACCTACGTGGGCGAAACCAACGATCGTCAGACGCCAGTGATGATTCACCGTGCGATTCTGGGTTCGATGGAGCGCTTCATCGGGATTCTGACCGAAGAATTCGCTGGTTTCTTCCCGAGCTGGCTGGCGCCGGTACAGGCAGTGGTGATGAATATCACCGACGGCCAGGCAGAATATGTCAGTGAATTGACAAAGAAATTGCAGAATGCTGGCATTCGTGTCAAAGCAGACTTGAGAAACGAGAAGATAGGCTTTAAAATCCGCGAGCACACATTACGTCGCGTCCCTTACATGCTGGTCTGCGGTGAGAAAGAGGTTGAAGCAGGCAAGGTTGCCGTGCGCACCCGCCGTGGTAAAGACCTCGGGAGCATGGACGTAGATGTGTTTGTTGAGAAGCTGCAACAAGAGATTCGCAGCCGACATCTTCACCAATTAGAGGAATAAGGTTATTAAAGGCGGAAAACGAGTACAACCGACGCGTCCGAACCGTATCAACGGCGAAATCCGTGCCACCGAAGTGCGCTTAACTGGCGTAGACGGCGAGCAACTTGGCATTGTCTCACTGCGCGAAGCGATTGAGAAAGCAGAAGAAGCTGGCGTAGATTTAGTTGAAATTAGCCCGAACGCCGAACCGCCGGTTTGCCGCATTATGGATTACGGCAAGTTCCTTTATGAAAAGAGCAAATCTTCTAAGGAACAGAAGAAGAAGCAAAAAGTTATCCAGGTCAAGGAAATCAAATTCCGTCCTGGTACCGATGAAGGCGACTATCAGGTAAAACTCCGCAGCCTGATTCGTTTTCTGGAAGAGGGCGATAAAGCCAAAATCACGCTGCGTTTCCGTGGTCGTGAGATGGCGCACCAACAGATCGGTATGGAAGTGCTTAACCGCGTGAAAGAAGATCTGAATGAACTGGCAGTGGTCGAATCCTTCCCGACGAAGATCGAAGGCCGCCAGATGATTATGGTGCTCGCACCTAAGAAGAAACAGTAGGCTTTCAAGTAATAATGCCGCGTAGCGTTCGCGCTGCGCGGATTTTTATTCGCCTGTCTGGTTCATTTTATTAACAATGCGAAGTGGATATTTGTAAAAATGCCAAAGATTAAAACTGTACGTGGCGCCGCAAAGCGCTTCAAGAAGACCGCTTCTGGCGGCTTCAAGCGTAAGCACGCAAACCTGCGTCATATTCTGACTAAAAAGTCTACCAAGCGTAAACGTCACCTGCGTCCAAAAGGCATGGTGTCTAAAGGCGATCTGGGTCTGGTTGTTGCCTGCCTGCCGTACGCATAAGTAAACCCTTTTTTTAATTCCCCGATAGATTTCGGGTTGCAGTCAGGCGGCAACGGAATGAATCCCTGCGCTTACATCAGTAAGTGACCGGGATGAATGAAGGCAGCCAACGCCACTGCAGCACGAAAGATGATGGGGAAATCACAGAATATGATATAGGAGAGCTCACATGGCTCGCGTAAAACGTGGTGTAATTGCTCGCGCACGTCACAAGAAAATCTTAAAACAAGCTAAAGGCTACTACGGTGCACGTTCACGTGTTTACCGCGTTGCCTTCCAGGCTGTTATCAAAGCTGGTCAGTATGCTTACCGCGACCGTCGTCAGCGTAAGCGTCAGTTCCGTCAGCTGTGGATCGCACGTATCAACGCTGCGGCGCGTCAGAACGGCATCTCTTACAGCCGTTTCATCAATGGCCTGAAAAAAGCGTCCATTGAAATCGACCGTAAAATCCTCGCTGACATCGCTGTATTCGACAAAGTGGCATTCACTGCACTGGTTGAAAAAGCAAAATCAGCTCTGGCGTAAGTCAGGTAAAAAAGGGAGCTTGCTCCCTTTTTTATTGCCTGCAACCCACGCAAATGATTGACATTTTAGCCGCAGGGCATTTCAATAGTGCGGTTTCTATCAAGACAAGGTAACGCAAGCATGCACGCTGCTATTTTCCGTTTCTTTTTTTACTTTAGCGCCTGATCGTCAGGGGCTTTTGCGCATAAGAAAAGAAACGAAAAATCGCGCTGAAAGCCTCCCTCGTGGAGGCTTTTTTGTTTCCGGCGACACTTAATCGGATCGCACGATCCCAACGAGAACTGACCAGCCCGGCTGGAAGAAGAGGAAATCATGTCCCAACTCGCAGACCTGGTGGCCCGTGCCACGGCCGCCATCGACGAGGCGTCGGATATCGCCGCCCTGGACGCCGTGCGCGTCGAATTTCTGGGTAAAAAAGGGCACCTGACGCTGCAAATGACCACCCTGCGTGAACTGCCGGCGGAAGAGCGCCCGGCGGCCGGTGCGGTCATCAACGACGCCAAACAGCAGGTACAGGATCGTCTCAACGCGCGTAAAGATACGCTGGAAAGCGCGGCGCTGAATGCCCGCCTGGCGGCTGAGACTATCGACGTGTCGCTGCCGGGACGCCGTATCGAGAACGGCGGTCTGCATCCGGTGACCCGCACCATCGATCGTATCGAAACCTTTTTCGGCGAGTTGGGTTTCGCGGTGGCGACCGGTCCGGAAATTGAAGACGATTATCACAACTTTGATGCGCTGAATATTCCGGGCCATCACCCGGCGCGCGCCGATCACGACACCTTCTGGTTCGACGCCACGCGCCTGCTGCGTACCCAGACGTCGGGCGTGCAGATCCGCACCATGAAAAATCAGCAGCCGCCGATTCGTATCATCGCGCCGGGCCGCGTTTACCGTAACGATTACGATCAGACGCACACCCCGATGTTCCATCAGATGGAAGGCCTGATCGTCGATAAAGACATCAGCTTCACCAATCTGAAAGGCACGCTGCACGACTTCCTGAACAACTTCTTCGAAGAGAACCTGCAGATTCGCTTCCGCCCGTCCTATTTCCCGTTCACCGAACCGTCAGCGGAAGTGGACGTGATGGGTAAAAATGGCAAATGGCTGGAAGTGCTGGGCTGCGGCATGGTGCATCCAAACGTGCTGCGCAACGTCGGTATCGATCCGGAAATCTACTCCGGCTTCGCCTTCGGGATGGGCATGGAGCGTCTGACCATGCTGCGCTACGGTGTGACCGATCTGCGCGCCTTCTTCGAAAACGATTTACGTTTCCTCAAACAATTTAAATAAGGGCAGGTTATCCAATGAAATTCAGTGAACTCTGGTTACGCGAATGGGTAAATCCAGCCCTGGACAGCGCCGCGCTGTCTGAGCAAATCACCATGGCCGGTCTGGAAGTCGACGGCGTCGACCCGGTGGCAGGCGCGTTTCATGGCGTCGTGGTGGGTGAAGTGGTGGAGTGCGGCCAGCACCCGAACGCCGACAAACTGCGCGTCACCAAAATCAACGTCGGTGGCGATCGCCTGCTGGATATCGTCTGCGGCGCGCCAAACTGCCGTCAGGGGCTGAAAGTGGCGGCGGCGACCGTTGGTGCGGTACTGCCGGGCGATTTCAAAATCAAAGCGGCAAAACTGCGCGGTGAGCCGTCAGAAGGCATGCTGTGCTCGTTCTCCGAGCTGGGGATTTCTGACGATCACAACGGTATTATCGAGCTGCCAGCCGATGCGCCGGTGGGCACCGATATTCGCCAGTACCTGCAGCTGGATGACAACACCATCGAAATCAGCGTGACGCCGAACCGTGCCGACTGTCTGGGCATCATCGGTATCGCGCGTGACGTGGCGGTGATCAATAGCCTGCCGCTGCAGGCGCCGGTCATCGAGCCGGTTAAAGCCACCATTAGCGACACCTTCCCGATTCGTGTTGACGCCACCGATGCCTGCCCGCGCTACCTGGGCCGCGTGGTAAAAGGCGTAAACGTGAAAGCTGAAACGCCGCTGTGGATGCGCGAAAAACTGCGCCGCTGCGGTATCCGCTCGATCGATCCGGTAGTGGATATCACTAACTACGTGCTGCTGGAGCTCGGCCAGCCGATGCACGCCTTCGATCTCGACCGCATTGACGGCGGTATCGTGGTGCGCATGGCGAAAGAGGGAGAAACCCTGACGCTGCTCGACGGCAGCGAAGCCACTCTTCACAGCGACACGCTGGTGATTGCTGATCACCACAAAGCGCTGGCGATGGGGGGCATCTTCGGCGGTGAGCACTCCGGCGTCAACGAAGCGACGCAGAACGTACTGTTTGAGTGCGCGTTCTTCGATCCGCTGGCGATCACCGGTCGTGCGCGTCGTCATGGTCTGCATACCGATGCTTCCCACCGCTACGAGCGCGGTGTCGATCCGGCGCTGCAGCATAAGGCGCTGGAGCGCGCCACTCAGCTGCTGCTGGCGGTTTGCGGCGGCGAAGCCGGCCCGGTTATCGATCAGACCGATGCCAGCAAACTGCCGGCGCGCGCCACCATTACGCTGCGCCGTGAGAAGCTGGACCGCCTGATTGGCCACGTCATTGCGGATGAGCAGGTGACCGATATCCTGACCCGTCTCGGCTGTGACGTCACCGTCGGCAACGGCGAATGGCAAGCCGTCGCCCCGAGCTGGCGCTTCGATATGGCCATCGAAGAAGACCTGGTCGAAGAAGTGGCGCGCGTTTACGGCTACAACAACATTCCGGATGTGCCGGTGAAAGCCAGCCTGCTGATGACCCAGCACCGTGAAGCCGATCTGTCGCTGAAGCGTGCCAAAAACCTGCTGGTGGATAAAGGCTATCAGGAAGCGATTACCTACAGCTTTGTCGATCCGAAAGTGCAGCAGCTGCTGCATCCGGGCGAAGAAGCGTTGATTCTGCCCAGCCCGATTTCCAGCGATATGTCGGCGATGCGCCTGTCGCTGTGGACCGGTCTGCTCGGCGCCGTGGTGTATAACCAGAACCGTCAGCAGAGCCGCGTGCGCCTGTTTGAGAGCGGTTTACGCTTTGTGCCTGATACGCAGGCCGATCTCGGCATCCGTCAGGATCTTATGCTGGCGGGCGTGCTGAGCGGTAACCGCTACGAAGAGCACTGGGATCTGGCGCGCCAGACGGTTGACTTCTATGATTTGAAAGGCGATTTAGAGTCGCTGCTGGATTTGACCGGTAAACCCGACGCGATTTCGTTCCGTGCAGAAGCCAATCCGGCGCTGCATCCGGGACAGAGTGCTGGCATTTATTTAGCCGGCGAACGAATCGGATTTATCGGGGTGGTTCATCCGGAGCTGGAACGTAAGCTGGATCTTAACGGTCGCACCTTAGTGTTTGAACTGCTTTGGAATAAGGTCGCAGACCGCGTCCTGCCTGACGCGCGCGAGATCTCACGCTTCCCGGCAAACCGCCGTGACATCGCTGTGGTAGTGGCTGAAAATGTGCCCGCAGCAGATATCATCGCGGAGTGTAAGAAAGTTGGCGTAAATCAGGTAGTTGGCGTAAACTTGTTTGACGTGTACCGTGGTAAGGGCGTAAACGAGGGTGAAAAGAGCCTCGCGATTAGCCTGATTTTGCAGGATACCAGCCGGACACTCGAAGAAGAGGAGATTGCTGCGACCGTTGCCAAATGCGTTGCAGCATTAAAAGAGCGATTCCAGGCAACCTTGAGGGATTGAACCTATGGCGCTTACAAAAGCTGAAATGTCAGAGTACCTGTTTGAAAAACTCGGGTTGAGCAAACGCGATGCCAAAGAGTTGGTAGAGCTTTTTTTCGAAGAAGTTCGCCGCGCGTTGGAAAACGGAGAACAGGTAAAACTGTCCGGATTTGGTAATTTTGATCTGCGTGACAAAAACCAGCGTCCGGGCCGTAACCCGAAGACGGGGGAAGATATTCCAATCACCGCCCGCCGCGTGGTGACATTCCGTCCGGGGCAGAAGTTGAAAAGTCGCGTGGAGAACGCGTCACCCAAGGATGCTGACTGATTTCAGTATGACAAAAAGGCCGCTCAGCGGCCTTTTTTATGCGCGCAATCCCGGCAGCACGCTGCAGGCGCGGCTTTCTTTTTAGCGTAATCTCTCTACAATCAAATCTCTGTTTTCTCAGCCAATCTTACTTATGACTCTGCTGGATCAGCTGGCCCAACAGGCCGACCGTCGCAGCCGGCGCTGGCTCGGCGCGCTTACTGCCGCAGTGCTGCTGCTGCTGGTGCTCAGTCTGTGCACGGGCGACAGCTGGATATCTCCGCTGCAATGGTTTTCTGCCAGCGGCGATCTGTTCGTGTGGCAGCTTCGCCTGCCGCGCACCCTGGCGGTGCTGCTGGTGGGCGCGGCGCTGGCAGTCTGCGGCGTGGTGATGCAGGCGCTGTTCAACAATCCGCTGGCGGAGCCCGGGCTGCTGGGCGTATCGAACGGCGCCGGCATCGGCCTGGTGCTGGCGGTGCTGCTGGGTAACGGCGCACTGTGGAGCCTGGCGCTGGCAGCGATGGCGGGCGCGCTGCTGATCACGCTGATCCTGCTGCATTTTGCCCATCGTCAGCTCTCGGCCAGCCGTCTGCTGCTGACTGGCGTGGCGCTCGGCATTATCTGTAGCGCCATCATGACGTGGGCGGTGTACTTTAGCACCAGCCTCGATCTGCGCCAGCTGATGTACTGGATGATGGGGGGATTTAGCGGCATCGACTGGCGCTACGGCTGGATGATGCTGGCGCTGCTGCCGGTGACGCTGGCGCTGCTGGCCAGCGCCCGGACGCTTAATCTGCTGGCGCTGGGGGAGGTGTCGGCGCGGCAGCTCGGCCTGCCACTGCTGCTGTGGCGCAATCTGCTGGTGCTGGCGATGGGCTGGCTGGTGGGCGTCAGCGTGGCGATGGCCGGTGCGATTGGATTTGTCGGACTGGTTATCCCCCATATGCTGCGCCTCAGCGGCCTGAGCGATCATCGCTACCTGCTGCCGGCCGCGGCGCTGGCGGGCGCGGCGGTACTGCTGGCGGCGGACATTCTGGCACGGCTGGTGCTCACTTCGGCCGAGCTGCCGATTGGGGTGGTCACTGCCACGCTCGGCGCGCCGCTGTTTATCATGTTATTAGTAAAGTCTTCGCGCTAGCTGCGGCTGGCACAGTGCAATCAACAACGGGAATCGACGATGAGCCTTTATCAGACAGAACTGGTTACGCTGGACGGTGAAAAAACCACGCTGGCACAGTATCAGGGCAAGGTGCTGCTGGTGGTTAACGTAGCATCAAAATGCGGCCTGACGCCGCAGTATGAACAGCTGGAGTCGCTGCAGAAGGCCTGGCAGGACAAAGATTTCAGCGTGCTGGGCTTCCCCTGCAATCAGTTTCTCGAGCAGGAACCGGGCAGCAATGAAGAGATCAAAACCTTCTGCAGCACCACGTACGGCGTAACCTTCCCGCTGTTCGACAAAACGGACGTCAACGGCGAGCAGCGGCATCCACTGTACCGTCAGCTGGTCGCCGCGCAGCCGGAAGCCGAACGCCCGGCAGGCAGCGGTTTCCTTGAGCGCATGGAGAGCAAAGGCCGCGCGCCGAAAGCGCCGGGCGATATCCTGTGGAATTTCGAAAAGTTCCTCATCAACAAACAGGGTGAGGTGATCGCGCGCTTCTCGCCGGACATGACGCCGGACGATCCGATCATTCTGAAGCGCATTGAGCAGGCGCTGGCGGCGTAATGCTGCTGCAGTGCCACGACCTGCGCGTGCCCGGACGGCTGAGCGCGGGGGAGCTGACGCTCTGCCGCGGTGAGCGCGTGCACGTGGTCGGCCCAAACGGCGCTGGCAAGAGCACGCTGCTGACCGCGCTCGCTGGCCTGCTCGACGCCGAAGGGCAGCTGACGCTGGCCGGCCAGCCGCTGCGAAGCTGGTCGGGGGCCGCACTGGCGCAGCAGCGCGCCTGGCTCCCGCAGCAGCAGCCGGCACCTGCGGCGCTGCCGGTGTGGCACTATCTGCGGCTGCACAGCCCGCCGGGCGGCGATAACGCGCAGGCGACGCTCACTGACCTGCTGCAGCAGCTTGGCTTGCAGGATAAGCTGACGCGTCCGCTGGCGCAGCTCTCCGGCGGTGAGTGGCAGCGGGTGCGCCTGGCGGCGGTGGTGCTGCAGATCCATCCGGCAATTAATCCGCGCGGTGCGTTACTGATTCTGGATGAGCCGCTCACCGCGCTCGACATCGCACAGCAGCGCGCGGTGGATAAGCTGCTGTTGCAGCTCAGCGAGGCCGGCATCGCCATTGTCGCCAGCGGACACGATCTCAACCACAGCCTGCGCCATGCCGATCGCGTCTGGCTGATGCATCAGGGCCGCGTAGTCAGTCAGGGCGGGGCGCGCGAGGTGCTGACCGCCGAGCGACTGGCGCCGCTCTATCAGGCTGATTTTGCCCGGCTGGAGACGCCACAGGGGCCGCTGCTTTATCTTCCCTGACTTGCGCGCCGCGCCGCTTTGTCGCTACAGTGTCAGCCGGACGACGTTTTTAAGGACTATTCTGATGCGGCTGACCCTGTTTCTCCTCGTGTTGCTGCTGGCGGGCTGTAGCCATCATGCGCCGCCGCCCAATGGCCGTCTGTCTGACTCCATCACCGTGATTGCGCAACTTAACGATCAGCTCAGCCGCTGGCGCGGTACACCTTATCGCTATGGCGGGTTAAGCCGTGGTGGCGTAGATTGCTCTGGCTTTGTCTACCTGACCTTTCGTGACCGCTTTGACCTGCAGCTGCCGCGCTCAACGATTGATCAGACCGATATTGGCACGCGCATCGATAAAAGCGATCTGCTGCCCGGCGACCTGGTATTTTTTAAAACCGGCAGCGGCGAAAATGGCCTGCACGTAGGCATCTATGACACCGACAATACCTTCATTCACGCTTCCACCAGCCAGGGCGTGATCCGCTCCTCGCTGGATAATGTTTACTGGCGCAAAGTATTCTGGCAGGCGCGTCGCATCTAATCCGCTTAACCCATTAGTGTTAAAAAAGGCGTAATAAACAGATGGGTTTTGATCCGATTTATTTGTTTTTTTCCGCCAGATATAACTCTCATTTAAAATGGCACTTTACCGCAATCGGGTTTGCGACTAAAAATAGACGTCAGTGAATTTAATCAGTATGGACATTAACCTGGATCATTTGGCTTAAGTATTATTTGATGCAGAAAAGTCGGTAATTAGACAGAAAACGGCGTCTCTTCTAACGTTTGGTCCTATTGCCTGACCGTTTTCATTGATATACGATGCGCCAATTGCCACTGCATCTGGCTGTAAAAAATGAAAGTCCATTTATCTGCCGACTATCAGTCGGAAACCTGGTTTTATCCTGCCTATTCTCTGGCGGGCCAGCTGACTGCGGTTGAGCTGGTCACCCAGTTTGTTCACGACAGTGCGCCGATTACGCTGCCGCAGGACTTGCTGTTGCCGCAGCTTGACGATGCCCAGCAATTACGTTTGCTGCAGAGCCAGTTAGTGCTGCTGGAAAAGTACCGTGACTTTTTTGAGTTACATCAAATTATCGCGCTGGTTCGTATTGATGAATCTATGGCCACAACGCTATTGGCCAGTGAGTTTCTCTTAAGGAAATTTAAACAACTTCCCTTTATTGTTTTGGATATCAGTGAAACGTTTCCGCAATTATCGGCTGGTAAAAAGCAGCCGCTGTTAGCACGCCTGCAACAGGAATTTCGCTTATCGCTTTCTCAATTTGGGGCAGGAAAAGCACCGGCTACGGCAGTATACGAAAATCTGTTTAGCGTGTTAAAAATGGACAAAGCGTTTATTCATGCGCTGGCGAAACGTGCCTCATTTACGCCATTTATTCAGACTGTTATCGATAATTTTTCCGCTTACGCCCCGCAAATAATTATTTGTGGCGTTGACGATAATGCCCTGCTGGAGAAAGTCAGTTCCCTGAGCGGGGCGCAGCTGCAGGGCAGCCTGTTCCCGGTGGTTAAAGCGGAACGGTTAAGCGATCTCATCTATCCGCACGTCACGCTCACCACGCCTTCACAGCAGTAACCTTTCATCTGTCTTCTCCGTCACCCCGACGGTAGACTACGCTTTATCTTTAAACGCAATGCGGGTGGCGCACCGTTGCGCACCTTCCGGAGTGTCGATGCAATTTATTAATAGCTGGCAGCAGACGTTGCCGGGATTCTACACCGCGCTGGACCCAACGCCGCTTGCCGGCGGGCGGTTGTGTTATCACAATGACGCGCTGGCGCAGGAGATGGGCCTGGATGCCGCGCTGTTTGCTGGCCAGGGCCACGGCGTGTGGTATGGCGCAGCGTTGCTTCCCGGCATGTCGCCGCTGGCGCAGGTCTACAGCGGGCACCAGTTTGGCGTGTGGGCCGGTCAGCTGGGTGACGGACGCGGTCTGCTGCTGGGCGAACAGCAACTTGCCGACGGCCGCAAACTTGACTGGCATCTGAAAGGCGCGGGCCTGACCCCCTATTCACGCATGGGCGATGGCCGCGCGGTGATCCGCTCCAGTGTGCGCGAGTTTCTCGCCTCGGAAGCGCTGCACCATCTTGGCATCCCGACCACGCGCGCGCTGGCGCTGGCCATTGGCGACGAACCGGTCCAGCGTGAAACCCGCGAGCGCGGCGCGATGCTGATGCGCATCGCCGACAGCCATCTGCGCTTTGGTCACTTCGAGCATTTCTATTACGGCGGCGAGCCGGAGAAAGTGCGCCAGCTGGCGGACTACGCGATTCATCATCACTGGCCGCAGCTGGAGCAGGAGGCCGATCGCTACCTGTTGTGGTTTACCGATATCGTCAAACGCACCGCCAGCCTGATTGCCCAGTGGCAGAGCGTCGGCTTCGCGCATGGCGTGATGAATACCGATAATATGTCGATCCTCGGCCTGACGCTCGATTACGGGCCTTACGGTTTCCTCGATGACTACGATGCGGATTTCATCTGTAATCACAGCGACTATCAGGGGCGCTACGCCTTCAGCAACCAGCCGATGATCGGCTTGTGGAATCTTAACCGCCTGGCGCATGCGCTGTCCGGTTTGCTGAGCACGGAACAGTTGAAACAGGCGCTCAGCCATTACGAGAGCGAGCTGATGCGGGTGTGGGGCGAGAAAATGCGCGCGAAGCTCGGGTTACTGACCGCCGATGCGGGGGATAACGCCATTCTCACTGACCTGCTGGCGCTGATGACGGCAGAGCACAGCGATTACACCCTGACGTTCCGCCTGCTGAGCGAGACGCAGCAGGCAGAGACGCGTTCACCGCTGCGCGATGAGTTTATCGACCGTGACGCCTTCGACCGCTGGTATCACGGCTATCGCCAGCGCCTGCTGCAGGATGGCGTCAGCGATGCGCAGCGTCAGGCAGTCATGAAAGCGGCTAACCCGGCGCTGGTGTTGCGCAACTATCTGGCCCAGCAGGTGATCGATGAGGTTGAGCAGGGGGAAACGGCGGCGCTGGCCAGATTACATCTGGCGCTGCAGCAGCCGTTTAACGAGGCGGCCATCAGTCCGGAACTGCGCCAGCGGCCGCCGGAGTGGGGAAAAACGCTGGAGGTAAGCTGCTCCAGCTAGCAGGCATCAGAAGCGGCTGTCCACGGCAGCCGCCAGCAGCGCCAGCACCTCCGCGCTGTCATCCCAGCCGAGGCACGGATCGGTAATCGACTGGCCGTAGGTCAGCGGCTGGCCGCTCACCACTTTCTGATTCCCCTCCTGCAGGAAACTCTCAATCATCACTCCCGCCACTGCCCGCGAACCGGCACGGATCTGCGCCGCCACGTCCTGCGCCACATCGCGCTGGCGGCGATGCTGCTTCAGGCAGTTGCCGTGGCTGAAGTCGATCACCAGCTGTTCCGGCAGGTTGAAGTCGCGCAGGTTGGCGGCCGCAGCGGCGACATCTTCAGCGTGGTAGTTTGGCTGACGCCCGCCGCGCAGGATCACGTGACCGTGCGGGTTGCCGCTGGTCTGATAAATCGTCATCTGCCCGGTTTTGTCGGGTGACAGGAACATATGGCTGACGCGCGCGGCACGAATCGCATCAACCGCGATCTGCACGTTGCCGTCGGTGCCATTCTTGAAGCCCACCGGGCAGGAGAGCGCCGAGGCCATTTCACGGTGAATCTGGCTCTCGGTGGTGCGCGCGCCAATCGCGCCCCAGCTGATCAGGTCGGCAATAAACTGGCCGATCACCATATCGAGAAACTCCGTGGCGGTTGGCATGCCGATGGCGTTGATATCCAGCAGCAGCTGGCGCGCGATAGCGATGCCGCGGTTGACGTCGAAGCTGCCATCGAGATCCGGATCGGAAATCAGGCCTTTCCAGCCGACCACGGTGCGCGGCTTCTCAAAGTAGGCGCGCATCACAATTTCCAGCCGGTCCTTGTGCTGTTCACGCAGCAGATTGAGACGCTCTGCGTACTCCAGCGCGGCCTTGGGATCGTGCAGTGAGCAGGGGCCGATAATCACCAGCAGGCGTGGATCTTCACCGGTTAGGATGCGCGCGATACGCTGACGCGCGGCGGTAACGTTAGCGGCAATCGCCGCCGAAATGGGGTGTTGTTGCGCCAGCGCGGCCGGCGTCAGCAGCGTGCCGATGCGCGCGGTGCGCAGTTCATCAGTTTTGTTCATTGGGATTCTCAAAAATCTGTTCTTCGCAGCGGTGAAATACCGGGAAGTGATGATGATCACAATAAACCATTAGCCCGTGAATTCAACCAGCTAAATCAAAAGGCTATTCATTACTGACGGCAGCCAGGCTTTACAACCTGGCAGGTGAGGTCAGTACATGCTGCGGCGCAGGCCCATGATGTCGAGGATTTTGGTGGCGATCTCTTCGACAGAGTAATTGGTGCTGTTGAGATAGCGAATCTGATGGGTGCGGAACAGCGCTTCCACTTCACCGACCTCCAGCCGGCACTGACGCATCGACGCATAGCGGGTATTTTCAGCGCGCTCCTGACGAATCGCCGCCAGCCGTTCCGGATCGATGGTCAGGCCAAACAGCTTGTGCTGATGGGCGCGCAGCGCAGGCGGCAGCTTTAGGTTGTCCATGTCATCAGCGATGAACGGATAGTTAGCCGCGCGGACGCCAAACTGCATCGCCAGATACAGGCTGGTCGGGGTTTTGCCGCAGCGCGATACCCCCAGCAGAATCACCTGCGCATCTTCCAGCCCGCGCAGCGAAATACCGTCATCGTGCGCCAGGGTGTAATCAATCGCGGCGATGCGGGCATCGTATTTACCTAAGTTACTGGCGGTCAGGCCGTGGGTACGGTGCGCCACCGGCATCGAGGCCACGCCCAGTTCGCTCTGCAGCGGTGCCACCAGCGCCTGCACGATGTCCTGGCAGAAACCTTCGCTCTCCAGAATGATATCGCGCACCTCTGATGTGACAATCGAGAAAAACACCAGCGGGCGCACGCCGCTCTGCTGGTAGAGCGCATTGATCTGGGCTTTCACCGCCTGGGCGCGCTGCACATTCTCCACGAACGGCAGCGTCACGCTGTTGGTATTCACCGGAAACTGTGACAGCACCGCGTGGCCCAGCACTTCCGCGGTGATGGCGGTGCCGTCAGAGATATAGAATACGCTGCGTTCAGTGCTCATGGTTGACCTCATGCTTTTGTTTACTTTTGCGTAACATTATCGCCTAAAATATTTCATTTTCACTAAGGGTAAAATGAAATATCCATATCTGGCCGGCGAATAATATATTTTTACGCTGCGCTGATTACCCATCATAGATGAAAAGCCAGGTTGTTAAGCGCTAATTTCTCGCTTTTGCCTGCGCGGGCGCAAAATAAAAACGGCAAGCGTTGCGCAACAAAAAACGCGGCTAACCTCATGAAAAAGTGAAAAATATCGCATTGCCAATAGGTTGAAAAAAAATAGCTGCGTTGCGCAACGAGACGCTTTTCGGGGAGTAATCCGATTTTAACGCTGATTTTCTGGTTTAACGATTCAACACTTAGTCTTTATTAATTGATTGTGCCAGGCTGACTTGGCGAATAGCAAAATGTTCCATGTGCTCCAATCATTTAAAAGGATAATCTCAATGTCCAATCAAGACCAACAGTCGCTAGTGCTCTGGTACAACCAGCTTGGCATGCATGATGTTGATCGGGTAGGGGGCAAGAATGCTTCCCTGGGAGAAATGATTACCAATTTGTCGTCGCTCGGGGTATCCGTGCCAAACGGCTACGCGACGACATCTTACGCTTTTAATCAGTTTCTCGACCAAAGCGGACTGAATCAGCGTATTTATGCATTGCTGGACAACACGGATATTGATGATGTTGCAGCGCTGGCGCAGGCCGGCAAACAGATTCGTCAATGGGTGGTGGATACGCCTTTCCAGCCAGAGCTGGAAGCGGCGATCCGCAGCGCCTATGAACAACTTTCTGCTGATGACGCCGAAGCCTCCTTTGCGGTGCGCTCTTCGGCCACCGCCGAGGATATGCCCGATGCCTCGTTTGCCGGCCAGCAGGAAACTTTCCTTAACGTGCAGGGCTTCGACGCGGTGCTGGTGGCCGTGAAGCACGTATTCGCCTCGCTGTTTAACGATCGCGCCATTTCATACCGCGTGCACCAGGGCTACGACCACCGTGGCGTGGCGCTCTCGGCCGGTGTGCAGCGCATGGTACGTTCCGATCTCGCCTCCTCCGGCGTGATGTTCACCATTGATACCGAATCTGGCTTCGACCAGGTGGTGTTCATCACCTCGGCGTTCGGTCTTGGCGAAATGGTGGTGCAGGGCGCGGTTAACCCGGATGAGTTTTACGTGCACAAACCGACGCTGGCTGCTAATCGCCCGGCGATTGTGCGCCGTACCCTGGGCTCGAAGAAGATCCGCATGGTGTATGCCGATTCGCAGGAGCACGGCGAACAGGTGCGCATTGAGGACGTGGAACAGGAACAGCGAGACCGCTTTAGCCTGACCGATGACGAAGTGCAGGCGCTGGCGCGCCAGGCGGTGCTGATTGAGCAGCACTATAAGCGTCCGATGGATATTGAGTGGGCCAAAGATGGCCACACCGGCAAACTGTTCATCGTGCAGGCGCGGCCGGAAACCGTGCGTTCCAACGGACAGGTGATGGAACGCTACAGCCTGCAGGGCAAAGGCAGCGTGCTGGTGGAAGGCCGGGCCATCGGCCATCGCATCGGTGCGGGTGAAGTGAAGGTGATTCACGACATCAGCGAGATGCACCGCATCGAAAAAGGCGATGTGCTGGTCACCGACATGACCGACCCGGACTGGGAACCGATCATGAAGAAGGCGTCGGCGATCGTCACCAACCGTGGCGGGCGGACCTGTCACGCGGCAATCATTGCGCGCGAGCTGGGCATTCCGGCGGTGGTGGGCTGTGGTGACGCCACTGAACACCTGAAGGACGGTCATAAGGTCACGGTGTCCTGCGCCGAAGGCGATACCGGCTATGTGTATAACGATCTGCTGGACTTTGAAGTTACCAGCTCGCAGGTTGATACCATGCCGGATCTGCCGCTGAAAATTATGATGAACGTCGGTAACCCGGATCGCGCGTTTGACTTTGCCTGCCTGCCAAATGAAGGCGTTGGGCTGGCGCGTCTGGAGTTCATCATCAACCGCATGATTGGCGTGCACCCGAAAGCCTTGCTGGAGTTTGATCAGCAGACGCCGGAACTGCAGGCGCAGATTGGTCAGATGATGAAAGGCTTTGACGATCCGGTGGAGTTCTACATCGCGAGGCTGACCGAAGGGATCGCCACGCTGGGCGCGGCCTTCGCGCCGAAGCGGGTGATTGTGCGGTTGTCGGATTTCAAAACCAACGAGTATGCCAACCTGGTCGGCGGCGAGCGTTACGAGCCGGAAGAGGAAAATCCGATGCTGGGCTTCCGCGGCGCCGGACGCTACGTGGCCGACAGCTTCCGCGACTGCTTTGCGCTGGAGTGTGAAGCCGTGAAGCGCGTGCGCAACGAGATGGGGCTGACTAACGTTGAGATCATGGTGCCGTTTGTACGCACCGTCGATCAGGCCGAGGCCGTGGTGGCCGAGCTGGCGAAGCAGGGCCTGAAACGCGGCGAGAACGGACTGAAGGTGATCATGATGTGTGAGATCCCGTCCAACGCGCTGCTGGCAGAGCAGTTCCTGCAGCACTTTGACGGCTTCTCTATCGGCTCCAACGACATGACGCAGCTGGCGCTGGGGCTGGATCGCGACTCCGGCGTGGTGTCGGCGCTGTTTGATGAGCGTAACGATGCGGTGAAGGCGCTGCTGTCGATGTCGATTCAGGCGGCGAAGAAGCAGGGCAAATACGTCGGTATCTGCGGCCAGGGGCCTTCTGATCATCAGGACTTTGCTGCCTGGCTGATGGAGCAGGGCATCGACAGCCTGTCACTCAACCCGGATACCGTGGTGGAAACCTGGCTGAGCCTCGCTGAGCTGGACGCGGCCAAAGCGTAATCTGTTACACCTGCCTGGTGCCCGGCAACCGTCGGGCACCTGTCCCTTATCCCATCCCACTTTTCAAAACATAAGATTGCCATAAACCCAGCGCTGACGGCGTTCGCCGCCGGGCCGCTCTGTTTATCGCTGAATTGCAGGCAAAAAAAAGCCCATCACAGGGGATGGGCAAAGACTACACACAGCAATTCTTCACTTTACTCAGGGGAAAAAGGTTGTTTAAAAATCAGTGGCTTGATTTAAAACATAGTGAACATGTTATTCACCGCCGCCGCTGGCGTCTTTAAGAATCCTCTTATTAGTTTAAAGCTGATAATCTTTCATTACGTTTTATGACCCATCCGGCACAGGAATCAGTGCGAAAAATAATCATTTTATCGGTGCGATCGGGCTTAAACGCTGAAAAGTGCGTTTTTTCTTAAAAATCACTAATGGAAAAAATTATTGTGCCGCGAAATTAAGTGGTACGGATTAATGAGTGTTAACCACGGCTGACTAATGCAAATCGCGTTGGGTGATGTGAGGGAAAAGCGGATAAGCAAACCGGGCTGGACGCCCGGTTATGCGCCGGAAGCGCGTTACGGCTGCGGCTCTTCGTGTTCGGCCAGTGCTTCGATGGCCGTTTCCGGATCGTCATCCGGCGCCGGCGCTTCATGCATCCACACCGAAACCAGCCGGTAAGAGACCGCCAGCACGACCGGACCGATAAACAGTCCAATCATACCGAAGGCGATCAGCCCGCCGATGACGCCGGAAAGTATCAAAATCATCGGTAAATCAGCGCCCATGCGAATCAGCATCGGACGCAGCACGTTATCCAGCGTGCCGACTACGCAACTCCACACTAACAGCACCGTGCCCCAGGTGGTGTCACCACTCCAGTAGAGCCAGATAATTGCCGGCACCAGCACAATCAACGGTCCAAGCTGCACCAGGCAGGTAAGAATCATTAATACGGTCAGCAGCGTGGCATACGGAATGCCGGAAATCGCCAGACCGATGCCGCCCAGCACGCCCTGCACCAGCGCAGTCACCACCGCGCCGTCCGCCCATGCGGTAGGCAAAGTGACGGATGCCGAGACCAACCTGCTCACCGCGCCAGTACAGCAGCACGCTGAACAGCAGCATCAGGGCAAGGTGCAGCATGAAACGGCCAAAGTGTCCGGCCTGGGCGACAAAGAAGCCGGTGGTGCGACCAATATAAGGCTGGACCTGGCTCATGATCGCCGCGCCGCCGCCGTCGATCAGTTTATGGTAGCTGGAATAGAGTTTGCGTCCGGCGTAGGGAATATCGCGCAGCCAGGCGAGATCCGGCAGCACCAGATGGCGCTGGGTCGCCCAGGCGATGACCGGCGCGCTGTTATCAATCAGGCTGCTGACCAGCAGCGCGATAGGAATAATAAACAGCAGCAACAGCAGAATCGTCATGGCAATCACCGCCAGCGAACGGCGACCCCACAGCAGTTGCTGCAGACGAATCATCAGCGGCCAGGTGGCAATCACCACCATGCTGGCCCAGGCGAAGCCGAGAATGAACGGCTGCACCACCCACAGACAGGCAATGATCATCAGCAAAATAAACATCAGCGAGAACAACATTTGCGGTAGATCCACACCGCGTTGCAGGCTTTTCATCACAACACAGACCTCAGTAATCCTTCAGGAGGGCGCTCCGCGGCGCCTTCACAATGATGATCTATTTCCTGAAAATTAAACAGAAAAAGCAGCGCGACGCGGCCGTTTTCCTGAAAAAACAGCGGGCGGCAAAAAAATGTGATACAACCAAGAGCTGAAAAAAATTAACCACGCAAACGTTTACAACATCCCGGTCACGAAATAATGATCCCACAGATTTCTCAGGCGCCAGGCCTCGTTCAACTGGTGCTGACATTCCTGCAGTCGCTGAAAGAACAAGGTTTTACCGGCGACACCGCGACCAGCTATGCCGACCGCCTCACGCTCTCCACCGATAACAGCATCTATCAGCTCCTGCCCGATGCGGCGCTGTTTCCGCGTTCAACGGCGGACGTGGCGCTGATCGCCCGACTGGCCGGTGAGCCACGTTTCAACAGCCTGGTGTTTACCCCGCGCGGCGGCGGCACCGGTACTAACGGGCAGTCGCTCAATCAGGGCATTGTGGTCGACATGTCGCGCTACATGAACCGCATCCTCGAGATCAACACCGAGCAGGGCTGGGTGCGGGTAGAAGCCGGCGTGGTGAAGGACCAGCTTAACGCCTGGCTCAGGCCGTACGGCTTTTTCTTCTCTCCGGAGCTGTCGACCAGTAACCGCGCCACGCTGGGCGGCATGATCAATACCGATGCCTCCGGTCAGGGATCGCTGGTGTATGGCAAAACCTCCGATCACGTCGAAGGCCTGCGTGCCGTGCTGCTGGGCGGCGAAATTCTTGATACGCGCGCCATGCCCACCGCGCTGGCGGAACAGCTGGCCACGACGCCGACCGCTGAAGGGCGCATCTATAAAGCAGTGCTTAACCGCTGCCGCGAGCAGCGTGAACTGATTCTGGCAAAATTCCCCAAACTGAACCGCTTCCTCACCGGTTATGACCTGCGCCATGTGTTCAGTGATGATTTGCAAACTTTCGACCTGACGCGCCTGTTGTGCGGCGCCGAAGGTACGCTGGCCTTTATCACCGAAGCCCGGCTGGATATCACACCCATTCCCAAAGTGCGCCGGCTGGTGAACATTAAGTACGATTCATTCGATTCCGCACTGCGTAATGCGCCTTTTATGGTCGAGGCGCAGGCCCTGTCGGTGGAGACGGTGGATTCGAAAGTGCTGAACCTGGCGCGCGAGGATATTGTCTGGCATTCAGTCAGCGAGCTGATCACCGATGTGCCAGGCAAAGAGATGCTCGGCCTGAATATTGTCGAGTTTGCCGGCGACGATGCGGCGCTGATTGCGCAGCAGGTGACCACGCTGTGCGCGCGGCTGGATGAGCTGATGGCGCAGCAGCAGGGCGGCGTGATGGGCTATCAGCTGTGTGATGATCTGGCGGGCATTGAGCGCATCTATAACATGCGTAAAAAAGCGGTAGGTCTGCTTGGCAACGCCAAAGGGCGCGCCAAACCGATTCCGTTCGTGGAAGACACCGCCGTGCCGCCGGAGCATCTGGCGGATTACATTGTGGATTTTCGTGCGCTGCTCGACAGCCACGGCCTGAGCTACGGCATGTTTGGTCACGTGGATGCCGGCGTGCTGCACGTGCGTCCGGCGCTGGACATGTGCGATCCGCAGCAGGAGATGCTGATGAAGCAGATCTCGGACGAAGTGGTGGCGCTTACCGCGCGCTACGGCGGTCTGCTGTGGGGCGAGCACGGCAAAGGCTTCCGTGCCCAGTACAGTCCGGCGTTCTTTGGCGAAACGCTGTTTAATGAGCTGCGTCGCATCAAAGCGGCGTTCGATCCGGATAACCGTCTCAACCCCGGCAAAATCTGTACGCCGCTGGGTAACGACGAGCCCATGATGCAGGTCGATGCGGCCACGCGCGGCAGCTGGGATCGCCAGATTCCGCTGACGGTACGCAATGACTGGCGCGGCGCGATGGAGTGTAACGGCAACGGACTGTGCTTCAACTTTGACGTGCGCAGCCCGATGTGCCCGTCGATGAAAATCACCCGCGATCGTATCCATTCGCCAAAAGGACGCGCCACGCTAACGCGTGAGTGGCTGCGCCTGCTGGCGGAGCAGGGCGTTGACCCGCTTAAGCTGGAGCAGGCCTTGCCATCACAGGGCGCCAGCCTGCGCAGTCTGATTCAGCGCACGCGCAATTCGTGGCATGCGAAGCAGGGCGAATATGACTTCTCGCATGAAGTGAAAGAGGCGATGTCCGGCTGCCTGGCGTGTAAAGCCTGTTCGACCCAGTGCCCGATTAAAATCGATGTGCCGAACTTCCGCTCGCGCTTCCTGCAGCTTTATCACACCCGCTATCTGCGCCCGGTCAGCGACCATCTGGTGGCGTCGGTTGAAAGCTATGCGCCGCTGATGGCGAAAGCACCGCGGGTGTTCAACTTCTTCCTGAAACAGCCGTGGATGCGCGACCTCAGCCAGCGCCACATCGGCATGGTGGATCTGCCGCTGCTCTCCTCGCCGAGCCTGAAGCAGCAGCTGAGCGGCCACCCGGCGATGCGGGTCACGCTGGAGCAACTGGAGGCGATGGATGCGGCCCAGCGCGAACAGCACGTGCTGGTGGTGCAGGATCCGTTTACCAGCTATTACGAAGCGCAGCTGGTGACCGATTTCATCCGGCTGATTGAAAAACTCGGCTACCGGCCGGTGCTGCTGCCGTTCTCACCTAACGGGAAAGCGCAGCACGTGAAAGGTTTTCTGCAGCGCTTTGCCCGCACCGCCGGCAAAACCGCCGAATTCCTCAACCGGGTGGCGCAGCTCGGTGTGCCAATGGTCGGTGTCGATCCGGCCACGGTATTGTGCTATCGCGACGAATATCAGCAGGTGCTGGGCGAGCAGCGCGGCGCGTTCAGTGTGCAGCTGGTGCATGAATGGCTGCACGGCGTGCTGGCCGGGCGCGAGGTGCAGATCGCCAGCGGCGAAGCCTGGTATCTGTTTGCCCACTGCACTGAGGTCACGGCGCTGCCGTCAACGCCCAATCAGTGGCAGGCTATTTTTGCCCGTTTTGGCGCGAAGCTGGAGAACATCAACGTGGGCTGCTGTGGCATGGCCGGCACTTATGGTCACGAGAGTAAAAACCTGGCCAACTCGCTGGGCATTTATGAACTGTCGTGGCATCCGCAACTGCAGAAGCTGCCGCGTCAGCGCTGTCTGGCGACCGGCTTCTCCTGCCGCAGCCAGGTGAAACGCGCCGAGGGCAACGGTATGCGCCATCCGCTACAGGCTTTGCTGGAATTGATGTAAACAAATTGTAGGAGCCGTCACAAAGCTGGATTAGAATATCCAGCCTGCGTGGCGGACGAAATCACTTTGCAGGCGGGTAGCCTGGTCCCAGTCGCCGCTGAGCGCCAGTTGATGACACAAACGGGTCAGCGACAGGCGCGCCAGCTGGTAAGCCTGAATACGGAACAGGCGATCGCGATCGGCATTGCCCATCTCCTGTACTAAGCGGTGGTGCAGCTTGCCCATCGCGTGCAGGTAGCTGTGATCGTCGCCGTTCAGCTGGCAGATTTCGGCCATGTCGAGACAGGTATCGTTAAAACGACGCAGTTGTTCAATGGAACAATCGGTGCGGTTGAGCTTTGCCTGAGCCAGATAGAAGTCGACGGTGATATCGCGGACCGAAAACTTATATTCGTCGATTTTGTGTTGTAACCAGGCTGAGACGGAAAGCGTCATGTCGCCACCCAAAGTAGGTTAATGATAATCATTATCATATTAAACCGCGCCAGGAATGCAATTCCCGCCGTGAAATTTTATTGATTTCCTTTGCCTGTTACAAAAATCGGCAATAACAATCTCTTTACATTCAGCAAAGGCGTAACCTATCAATCAGAGCATAAACGTAAAAAGCGAACTGGAAAATTTACGGCTTATGAACAGGTTACGTTCTGACGGCGCGCGCGGGAATGGCGCGCACAAGCTGGTGGGAAGGGACTATGCTTAATAAAGCAGCAGTAAAAAACAGCACGAGATGATTATCCCTGCAAAACAAGAGGTTGAAGTGATATCTGATATCACTACCATAGGGGGATAGCCTGAAAAGGCCCAGACTTACGAGGTAGCACTATGTCATCAGTAAATGCAGCGTCTTTTTCACCTGACGATTTCGTCTGGAAAGGGCTCACGCTGACCGAGTCGGCAGCGAAACAGATTCTCAGCCTGGTGGAACAGGACCCGGAAGTTAAGGGCCTGAAACTGGGTGTGAAACAGTCCGGCTGTGCCGGTTTTGGGTACGTTATGGATCTGGTGAAAGCGCCTGCCGATGACGACCTGCAGTTCGAGCAATATGGCGCAAAACTGTTTGTGCCGCTTCAGGCGATGCCGTTTGTTGACGGTACCGAGCTGGATTATGTCCGCGAAGGCCTGAACCAGATTTTTAAATTCAACAACCCTAAAGCTCAGCACGCCTGCGGGTGCGGTGAAAGCTTTGGCGTCGAGTAAGTGAAATATGTCACGACACAGCGAAGCATCTGACGATGTACAAACCTGGGAAGGCAGCCTGAACTACAAAGAAGGCTTCTTCACCCAGCTGCAAACCGACGAACTGGCACACGGCATCAATGAAGATGTGGTGCGTGCCATTTCGGCCAAACGTAACGAACCCGAGTGGATGCTGGAGTTCCGTCTCAAGGCGTTTCGCGCCTGGCTGGAGATGGAAGAGCCACACTGGCTGAAAGCGCACTACGACAAGCTCGATTATCAGGATTACAGCTACTATTCCGCGCCGTCCTGCGGCAATTGCGATGACAGCTGTGCCTCTGAACCGGGTGCCACCCAGACGTCCGGCAGTGTCGCCTCCAGCGATTACCTGACCAAAGAAGTGGAAGACGCGTTTAACCAGCTGGGCGTGCCGGTGCGTGAAGGCAGAGAAGTGGCGGTGGACGCCATTTTCGACTCGGTGTCCGTGTCGACCACTTATCGTGACAAGCTGGCTGAGCAGGGCATTATTTTCTGCTCCTTCGGTGAAGCGATCCACGATCATCCGGAGCTGGTACAGAAGTATCTTGGCACCGTGGTGCCGCACAACGATAACTTCTTTGCTGCGCTCAACTCGGCGGTGGCGTCCGACGGTACCTTCGTTTACATCCCGAAAGGCGTGCGTTGCCCGATGGAGCTGTCGACCTATTTCCGCATCAACGCGGCGAAAACCGGCCAGTTCGAACGTACCATTCTGATTGCTGATGAAGACAGCTACGTCAGCTACATCGAAGGCTGTTCAGCGCCGGTGCGCGACACCTACCAGCTGCACGCAGCGGTGGTTGAAGTGATCATCCACAAAAACGCCGAAGTGAAATACTCCACGGTGCAGAACTGGTTCCCGGGCGGAGAAGGCGAGGGCGGTATCCTCAACTTCGTGACCAAGCGTGCGCTGTGTGAAGGCGAGCACAGCAAGATGTCGTGGACGCAGTCCGAGACCGGCTCAGCCATCACCTGGAAATACCCGAGCTGCATCCTGCGCGGTGATTACTCAGTGGGCGAATTCTACTCCGTCGCGCTGACCAGCGGTCGCCAGCAGGCCGATACCGGTACCAAGATGATTCACATTGGTAAAAACACCAAATCGACCATCATCTCGAAAGGTATCTCGGCCGGTAAGAGCCAGAACACCTACCGCGGCCTGGTGAAAATCATGCCGACTGCGACTAACGCGCGTAACTTCACCCAGTGTGACTCGATGCTGATTGGGCCGGACTGCGGTGCGCACACCTTCCCGTATGTGGAAACGCGCAACAACAGCGCGCAGCTTGAGCACGAAGCCACGACGTCGCGCATCGGTGAAGATCAGATGTTCTACTGCCTGCAGCGCGGCATTAGCGAAGAAGATGCGATCTCGATGATCGTCAACGGCTTCTGTAAAGACGTTTTCTCCGAGCTGCCACTGGAATTCGCCGTGGAAGCGCAAAAACTGTTAGCGATCAGCCTTGAGCACAGTGTCGGCTGATGCCACACGCGTTGCCGGAAGCAATGTGAAGGAAAGAGTATGTTAAGCATTAAAGATTTACAGGTTAGCGTTGAAGACAAAGAGATTTTGCGCGGTCTGAACCTTGAGGTTAAGCCGGGCGAAGTGCATGCCATTATGGGCCCGAACGGTTCCGGCAAGAGCACCCTGTCTGCCACGCTGGCCGGTCGTGAAGATTATGAAATCACCGGCGGTTCCGTGACCTTTAAAGGCAAAGACCTGCTGGAGCTGGAGCCGGAAGAGCGTGCCGGTGAGGGCATCTTCATGGCGTTTCAGTACCCGGTCGAGATCCCGGGCGTCAGCAACCAGTTTTTCCTGCAGACCTCAGTCAATGCGGTGCGTAAATACCGTGAGCAGGAAGAGCTGGACCGTTTCGACTTCCAGGACTTCATCGAAGACAAGATCAAGCTGCTGAAGATGCCGGAAGATCTGCTGACCCGTTCCGTCAACGTCGGTTTCTCCGGCGGTGAGAAGAAGCGTAATGACATCCTGCAGATGGCGGCGCTGGAGCCTGAGCTGTGCATCCTCGATGAAACCGACTCCGGTCTGGATATCGATGCGCTGAAAATTGTTGCAGAAGGCGTGAACAGCCTGCGCGACGGCAAGCGCTCATTCATCATCGTAACGCACTACCAGCGCATCCTGGATTACATCAAGCCAGATCACGTGCACGTGCTGTATCAGGGCAAAATCGTGAAGTCTGGCGACTTTACGCTGGTGAAACAGCTGGAGGAGCAAGGCTATGGCTGGCTTACCGACCAGGAGTGATAACGCGCTGCAGCAGTGGCATCACCTGTTTGAGTCACGCGGCGAACAGCGTTCGCTGCAGGCACAGCAGCACTGGCAGCAATTGATGCGTGTCGGCCTGCCGACGCGCAAGCATGAAAACTGGAAATACACCGCGCTGGACAGCCTGCTGGCACAGCAGTTCGTGCAGGCGGAAGCGCCAGGCGTGAGCGCTGAGCAGGTGGCTGCGCTGGCGCTGCCGCTGGACGCGATTTGCCTGGTGTTCGTCGACGGCCGCTTCCAGCCTGAGCTGAGCGCGCGTGACACCGGTCTGTTTGACGTGCAGCACAGCCGTGCCGCTGAGCGACGTCCGTTACCGGCCGCAGTACAGCCGGAGGTGTTCCTGCACCTGACGGAAAGTCTGGCGGAAGAGGTGACCTCGATTCGTCTGCCGCGCGGCAAAGCTGCGGCGCAGCCGCTCTATCTGCTGCACATTACCAGCGGGCAGGCGGATGCGCTCAACACGGTGCATCATCGTCACCATCTGGAGCTGGAGTCCGGCGCGGAAGCGCAGGTGATCGAGCATTACGTGACGCTGAATGGCAGCGCCCACTTCACCGGCGCGCGTTTTACCTTTGCGGTGGGCGACAATGCGCAGATGAAGCATACCAAGCTGGCGTTTGAAGAGAGCAGCAGCTACCACTTTGCGCACAACGACATCGTGATTGGCCGTGACGCGCAGGTGAGCAGCACCAGCTTCCTGCTGGGTGCCGGTTTGTCGCGTCACAACACCAGCGTGCAGCTGAACGGTGAGAACACCCAGCTGTCGCTGAACAGCCTGGTGCTGCCGGTAGGCAGCGAAGTGGCGGATACGCGCAGCTATCTGGAGCACAACAAAGGCCACTGCCTGAGTCGCCAGCTGCACAAAACCATTTCGCGTGACAAAGGGCGCTCAGTGTTTAACGGCCACATCAAAGTGGCGCAGCACGCGCTGAAAACTGACGGCCAGATGACCAACAACAACCTGTTGCTCGGTCGCCTGGCGGAAGTGGACACCAAGCCGCAGCTGGAAATCTACGCCGATGACGTTAAGTGCAGCCACGGCGCGACTATCGGTCGCATCGACGACGAGCAGATGTTCTATCTGCGCTCGCGCGGCATCGCCGAAGACGCGGCGCAGCAGATGATCATCCATGCTTTCGCCGCTGAACTGACGGAAGCGCTGGAAGATGACGCGCTGCGTCAGGTGGTACTACAACGTATTACCGATCGTTTCCCGGGAGTTGAGTCATGAGTTTCGATCTCGAACGAGTCAGAGCGGAGTTTCCGATTCTGAGTCGTGAGGTCAACGGACATCCGCTGGCCTACCTTGACAGCGCGGCCAGCGCACAGCGCCCGCTCGCGGTGATCAACGCGGAAAGTCACTTCTATCAGCACGGCTATGCGGCCGTGCACCGTGGCATTCACTCGCTGAGCGCACAGGCGACCAGCGACATGGAAAACGTGCGCGCCCAGGCGGCGCGTTTTCTGCATGCCGCCGCGCCGGAAGAGATCATCTTCGTGAAAGGCACCACCGAAGGCATTAATCTGGTGGCTAACAGCTGGGGCGGCAGTCAGCTGCAGCCGGGCGATAACCTGATTGTCACTGAGATGGAGCATCACGCCAACATCGTGCCATGGCAGATGGTGGCCCAGCGCACCGGCGCGGAAATCCGTGTGCTGCCACTTAACGACAACGGCGAGCTGGCGCTGGAACAGCTGGCGGGGCTGATCGACAGCCGTACGCGCCTGCTGGCCGTGACGCACGTTTCCAACGTGCTCGGCACGGTTAACCCGGTGAAAGCCATCGTGGCGCAGGCGAAAGCTGCGGGCGTAGTGACGCTGGTAGACGGCGCTCAGGCTGTGATGCACCACCCGGTTGACGTACAGGATATCGGCTGCGATTTCTACGTGTTCTCCGGCCATAAAATCTATGGGCCGACCGGGATTGGCGTGCTGTACGCGCGTAAGGCGCTGCAGGAGATCATGCCGCCGTGGGAAGGCGGCGGTTCGATGATCGATCAGGTCATGCTGCCCACAGGCACCACCTGGAATGGCGCACCGTGGCGCTTTGAGGCCGGCACGCCGAACACCGGCGGCATCATTGGCCTTGGCGCAGCGCTGACGTGGATCAGCGAACTCGGTCTGGAGACGATCCAGCAGCGCGAGAGCCAGCTGATGCGTTACGCGCTGGACAAGCTGGCGTCGGTGCCGGACCTGGTTATTTACGGCCCGGCCGAGCGCAGCGGCGTGGTGGCGTTTAACCTCGGTAAGCACCACGCTTTTGACGTTGGCAGCTTCCTCGACCAGTACGGCATTGCCATCCGCACCGGCCACCACTGTGCCATGCCGCTGATGCGTCATTATGCGGTGCCCGCGATGTGTCGCGCCTCTTTCGCGCTCTACAACAGCGAAGAGGAAGCCGATCGCCTGGCGGCTGGCCTGACGCGCATTCATCGTCTTCTGGGCGGTTGAGCAGATTTCAGGAGTTATGCATGGCAAACCTGCCAGAAAAAGAGAAACTGGTGCGCAACTTCAATCGTTGCGCCAACTGGGAAGAGAAGTACCTCTACATCATTGAACTCGGGGCAAAATTACCAGAATCCTCTGAAAGCTTGCATCAGCCGCAGTACGTCATTTCCGGCTGTCAGAGTCAGGTATGGATTCGCATGACCCCACAGGCAGACGGCACCATTGCTTTTGAAGGTGACAGCGATGCCGCCATCGTTAAGGGCTTGATTGCCGTGGTATTTAGCCTGTATCAGGGGCTTAAAGCGCCAGAGATTCTGGCACTGGATGTCGCCCACTGGTTTGGCGAACTGGCCCTGACGCAACACCTCACCCCTTCGCGTTCGCAGGGGCTGGAAGCGATGATTCGCGCGATCCGGCATAACGCACAGTCTTTCAGCTAAGTTACACTCTCCAGACCCCGGCCATGACCGGGGTCTGTTCCATCCGACAAAGAGAAAATTGCATGAAACCTGCGCTTCGTTTAGCCGGTGCATTGCTGTTGTCCTGTTTCGGACTGTCTGCACCTGCGTTTGCTACGGAATATCCCCTGCCAGCCGCTGATAGCCGTTTGATTGGCGAAAACACTCTGACCACCGTCCTGGATGACAAACGGCCACTGGAGAGCATTGCCGCGCGTTATAAGATAGGCATGCTCGGCATGCTGGAAGCCAACCCGGGCGTCGACCCCTGGCTGCCGAAAGCCGGAACGCAGCTTACCGTGCCACTGCAGATGCTGTTGCCGGATGCGCCGCGTGAAGGCATCGTGATCAACCTGGCCGAACTGCGCCTCTACTACTATCCCAAAGGGGAAAATCGCGTCGTGGTTTATCCGATCGGCATCGGTCAGTTGGGTGCCGCCACGCCGAGCATGGTGACGAGTATCAGCCAGAAAATCCCTAACCCCACCTGGACGCCCACCGTCAATATCCGCAAACGCTACGCCAAAGAGGGCATCACGCTGCCCGCGATGGTGCCTGCCGGGCCGGATAACCCGATGGGGCTGTTTGCGTTGCGTCTGGCGCGCGGCAGCGGCCAGTATCTGATTCACGGCACCAACGCCGACTTCGGCATCGGGATGCGCGTCAGCTCCGGCTGTATTCGTTTGCGCCCGGACGATATCGAAGCGCTGTTTAACAGCGTGCCGCAGGGTACACGCGTACAGGTGATTAACCAGCCGATCAAATATGCCATCGAACCCGACGGCAAACGCTACATCGAGGTACACCAGCCGCTGTCGCGTAATGAACAGGACGATCCGCAGACCATGCCAATTGCGCTGAGCGCGCCGCTGAAAGCCTTTATAAAGAGTGCGAAGAGCGACAGTGCGCTGATTAAGGCGGCGATTGAACGTCGCTCAGGCATGCCGGTACTGGTGAGCAGTGGGGAACCGGTGAGTGAGGCGACGCCGCTGCCGGCAGTGCTGCAGACGCAGCAGGGGGCAACAGGCGGTGCGCAAGCCACCATCAGTCAGGCGCAGGG
Source organism: Pantoea sp. SGAir0418 (assembly GCF_043529865.1). Lineage (NCBI taxonomy): Bacteria > Pseudomonadati > Pseudomonadota > Gammaproteobacteria > Enterobacterales > Erwiniaceae > Pantoea > Pantoea sp. SGAir0418. Next base: position 2,261,929 of record NZ_CP027911.1, on the reverse strand, counting down.
CGAAGCCGCTGCGACACCGTGATTCAGGGCCAGCGGACGGCAGAATCCGGACAAAAAAAATGGTGCCACAAGGGCACCATTTTTCAAACCAGAACTCTTACTTACGGTAAGAGTGAGCCTGGTTGTCCAGACGCTGGTTAGCGCGAGCTGCGTCGTCTTTAGCAGCCTGAACGTCAGAACGGATTGCGTTCACGTCGTTGCTCAGCTGGTCAACTTTAGCGTTCAGAGTCTGAACGTCTGAAGACAGCTGGTCGATTTTAGCGTTGCTTGAGCAACCAGCCAGCAGAGTTGAACCCAGGATTACCGCGCCCAGTACCAGTTTAGTACGATTCATTATTTATACCCTCTAGATTGAGTTAATCTCCATGTAGCGTTACAAGTATTACACAAAGCTTTTTAAGTTGAGAATAAATTTTTGATGAGAACATGCTTAAATTTGATCGTTCGCTCAAAGAAGCAGCGTTTCGCAGAACATGATGAAAATATTTAGCGAAAACAGAGAGATTTAATCGGATTAACCTTAATTCTGCGGGATATTGAATAGTTATTATCGATTGGAATTTTCCGCTTTCTGTCTCAGGCGCGGAATAAAAAAAAGCGCCCCGAAAGGCGCTCTTTTAAATAAACATCACCGGCTCGATCAGAGTACGTGCACCGACGCGGTGTTGGTGGTTCCGCTCGGTACCAGCGCACCCGAAACCATCACCACGACATCGCCTTTCTGCGCGTAGCCGCTCTGCAGCGCCATCTCTTTGCCGATGCGGTAGAAATCATCGGTCGAGGCGATTTCGCTCACCAGACGCGTTTCAATCCCTTTGCTGAGGATCAGCTGACGCGCGGTGGTCTGGTTAGTGGTCAGGGCCAGAATGGTGGCATCCGGGAAGTATTTACGCACGGATTTAGCCGACTTACCGCCTTCGGTCGCCACCACAATCACCGGCGCTTCCAGTTTCTCAGCGGTCTCAACGGCGCCACGGCACACTGCTTCAGTGATACGCAGCTTGCGCGAATCCTGCAGGGAATCGATGCGCGATTTCATCACGCGATCGGTACGCTCGCAAATGGTCGCCATGATGGTGACCGACTCCAGCGGGTATTTACCCTTGGCGCTCTCACCGGACAGCATCACCGCGTCGGTACCGTCGAGGATGGCGTTGGCCACGTCGCCGGCTTCAGCACGGGTAGGGCGCGGGTTCTTGATCATCGAATCCAGCATCTGCGTCGCGGTGATTACCACTTTGCGCGCTTTATTACACTTCTTGATCATCATCTTCTGCGCGAAGATCACTTCTTCAACCGGGATTTCCACACCGAGGTCACCACGCGCGACCATGATGCCGTCAGAGGCTTCCAGGATCTCGTCGAAGTTGTTCAGGCCTTCCTGGTTTTCGATCTTGGAGATGATCTGAATGTGCTCACCGCCGTGGGCTTTCAGGTGCTCACGGATTTCCAGCACGTCAGAACGTTTACGGATGAAGGAAGCCGCAACAAAATCCACGCCTTGCTCGCAGCCGAAGATCAGATCGCGCTTGTCTTTTTCCGCCAGTGCCGGCAGCTGAATGGACACGCCTGGCAGGTTGACGCCTTTGTTTTCGCCAAGGTCGCCATTGTTCAGCACTTTACACACCACGGTGTTTTCGGTGACTTCGGTGACTTCCATGCCGATCAGACCATCGTCGACCAGCACGGTGTTACCAATTTTCAGGTCTTCGGTGAAACCGGCGTAAGTAACGGCAACGCGCTCGCTGTTACCAATCACTGACTGATCGGTGGTGAAGGTGAAGGTCTGGCCAGCTTTCAGGGACACATCATTGCCACCGTCCAGTTTCATGGTACGGATTTCCGGGCCTTTGGTGTCCAGCAGAATCGCGGCCTGGCGACCGGTTTTTTCCATGACGGCACGCATGTTGGTGATGCGCTGACCATGTTCGGCATAATCCCCGTGAGAGAAGTTCAGGCGCATGACGTTCATGCCCGCTTCCAGCAATTGAGTCAGCATCTCTTCGGATTCGGTTTTCGGACCGATAGTACAAACGATCTTGGTCTTTTTCATGTCAGATTTCTGTAAGTTGTGATGGATGATAAAGGTCGGGGTTCGATGCGCCTGGCACCGAAGTAAAAATCTGTTTGGTGTTGGTACGTTTGACACAGAAGTAAGAATAGGTGACGACGGCTAAGCGTGCAGAGAAGTTATGCGCCGGGCGGAGAGACCGTAGCGACGGCGTTGCGCAAATGATGTAAGTGGCTGGCATAGGCACGTTAGCGCTGAAACCTTTCAGGTGGAACAACGCGGCATAGTATAGTCGCTAAGTATGCGAAAACCAATATAAAAGCAGAGGGAGAAAACCGACTCAGATCAAGGAAAGGCGAGTTGCGCAAGGGAGATAACAGCAAAAGTGGTGCGCTCTAATGGACTCGAACCATCGACCCCCACCATGTCAAGGTGGTGCTCTAACCAACTGAGCTAAGAGCGCATTTCAGAAATCTGGTGCGTCCGAGTGGACTCGAACCACCGACCCCCACCATGTCAAGGTGGTGCTCTAACCAACTGAGCTACGGACGCACTTGGTGCGCTCTAATGGACTCGAACCATCGACCCCCACCATGTCAAGGTGGTGCTCTAACCAACTGAGCTAAGAGCGCAACACGCTGTCAGGGCGACAGCGGGGACGAATATTAACGGCAGGCCGTGATGCTGGCAAGCGGAAAAGTGATTTTTCCTGACGACTGACCAGCAACTGTGCTATGCGTCGTTTTTTTCGCCATTGCGGGCCAAATAAACGCCCGCTCAGCCACTTAGCGCGCGGCGCGTGCCAGAATCACCTGCGCCGGTAAACGCTGCAGACGACGGATGCGCCAGATTATCATCACCGCCGCCGACGTCAGACCGACGATAAATCCGCACCAGAAACCGGCCGGCCCCAGCGGTGCCACCACCCAGTCGGTCAGCGCCAGCACGTAACCCACCGGCAGTCCCAGCACCCAGTAGGCGATCAGGGTAATAAAGAAGATCGAGCGCGTGTCCTTATAGCCGCGCAGGATACCGCTGCCGATCACCTGAATCGAATCCGAGAACTGGTAGATGGCCGCCAGCAGCATCAGCTGCGCCGCCAGGGTAATCACTTCCGGATTAGCGGTATAGAGCGCAGCGATATCGTGGCGGAAGGTTACGGTAAACAGCGCGGTGATCGCCGCCATGGTGATACCCACGCCCTGACCGGTCCACGCGGCGATGCGGGCCTGTTCGGCCGAGCCCTGGCCCAGACGGTAGCCGACGCGAATGGTAGTGGCGACGCCGAGCGACAGCGGCAGCACAAACATCAGCGAGCTGAAGTTGAGCGCGATCTGATGACCAGCCACTTTCACAATGCCGAGCGGCGACACCAGCAGCGCCACCACGGCAAACAGCGTGACCTCGAAAAACAGCGCCAGCGCGACCGGTAATCCCAGCGTGAACAGGCGCGTCAGGATGGTGCGCGACGGTGGCGACCAGCGGTTATGCATGCGAATATCGCGCATGGCCGGCATGCGCTTCAGCCAGAAGCGCATCACCAGATACATCACCCAGTAAACCGATGCGGTGGCGACGCCACAGCCCACGCCGCCCAGCGCAGGCATACCAAAATGGCCGTAAATAAACACATAGTTCAGCGGAATGTTGGTCAGCAGGCCGAGGAAACCCAGCAGCATCGCCGGCTTGGTCTTCGACAGCCCTTCACACTGATTACGTGCCACCTGGAAAAACAGGTAGCCCGGTGCGCCCCACAGCAGCGCGTGCAGATAACCTTCTGCTTTGGCCGCCAGCTGAGGATCAATGTCATGCATGGTGTGAATCAGGTAGCCAGCGTTCCACAGCACCACCATAATCAGCAGCGCCACGCCCGCCGCCAGCCAGTACCCCTGGCGCACCTGTTCTGCGATGCGCTCGCGTCGCCCGGATCCGTTGAGTTGCGCAACGGTTGGCGTCAATGCCAGCAGCAGACCATGACCAAACAAAATGGCGGGAAGCCAGATAGAGGTGCCGACAGCAACGGCGGCCATATCCGTGGCGCTCACCGCACCGGCCATTATGGTATCCACAAATCCCATCGCGGTCTGTGCCACCTGAGCAAGGATGACCGGGATCGCGAGGGCCAGCAATTGACGCGCTTCTGTTAAATACTTCTGCACGTATCACCTGCGTAATTTAAGAAGAGAGCGGGGTGAAATCCCCAAAGAATGCGCGACCTAGTGTAGCGGTAGCCCGCACTTCCGCCAAACATTGATCGCATTTGGCTGCGCCATTTGTGTAAAGTTTGCGCGCCGGCAAATTAAACCTTGCGGCGCAAGCTGTGATAAACTGCCACAAACTTCGCAGAGGCTGAAATTATGTTTACCGGAATTGTGCAGGGCACGGCAGAAATTGTCGCCATTGAAGAAAAAGAGTTGTTCCGCACCCACACCGTGCGCTTGCCTGCTGAGCTGCTGCCCGGCCTGGCGCTGGGCGCCTCGGTAGCGCACAACGGGTGCTGCCTGACGGTGACCGCCATTGACGGCGATCGCGTCAGCTTCGATCTCATCAAAGAGACGCTGCGCATCACCAACCTCGGTGAATTACAGGTTGGTGACATCGTGAATATTGAGCGCGCCGCGAAATTCAGCGATGAAATTGGCGGACACCTGATGTCCGGCCATATTATGACCACCGCCGAAATCTGTAAAATTATCCAGTCAGAGAATAACCGCGAAGTGTGGTTTAAATTACAGGACGCTGAGCAGATCAAATATATTCTGCATAAAGGATTCGTCGGCATCGATGGTATCAGCCTGACAGTCGGTGATGTCACCAAAAGTAAGTTCTGCGTGCACCTGATCCCGGAAACGCTGGAGCGCACCACGCTGGGCGCGAAGAAGCTGGGGCACCGGGTCAATATCGAAATCGATCCGCATACCCAGGCGATTGTCGACACCGTTGAACGTGTGCTGGCGCAGCGTGATGCCGCGGCCGCGCTGGCGGCACAAACGCTGCCGGACGCTGAGTAATCGCGAATAAAAAAGGCGCGGTAAGCGCCTTTTGTCCTGGCTCGGAAATCAACGCGCCACGCGCAAACCGCCTTCAGCGCCGCGGCTGAAAACTACCTGCCACAGCTGAATATCGCGCGCGCGAAACGCACCGGCGCAGGCGTTGAGGTAATAGCTGAACATCCGTTTGAAACGCTCGCCATACTTCTCCGCCAGCTGCGGCCATGCCGCCTGGAATCGCTCGTACCAGGCCATCAGCGTGGTGTCATAATCCGCGCCAAAGTTATGCCAGTCTTCCATGATGAAGTGAGATTCGCTGGCATCGGCAATCTGCCGTACCGACGGTAAACAGCCGTTGGGGAAAATGTATTTATCGATCCACGGATCGACGTTCATGTCGGTTCTGATCGCCCCAATGGTGTGCAGCAAAAACAGGCCTTCCGGTTTCAGGTTACGATCAACCACATCGAAGTAGGTGGCATAGTTTTTCGGCCCGACGTGTTCGAACATGCCCACCGACACGATGCGGTCAAACTGCTGGTTCAAATCACGGTAATCCTGCAGCAGAATGGTCACATCCAGACCGGCACAGCGCTGCTGCGCCATTTTCTGCTGCTCGGCAGAGATAGTCACGCCATGCACTTTCACCCCGTAATGACGCGCGGCGAATTCCGCCAGTCCGCCCCAGCCGCAGCCGATATCCAGCAGCGTCATGCCCGGCTCAAGCTGCAGCTTGCGGCAGATCATATCCAGCTTGTCCTGCTGTGCCTGCTCCAGCGTTTCCGCGCTTTTCCAGTAGCCGCAGGAGTACTGCATAAACGGATCGAGCATCAGTGAAAACAGGTCGTTGCCAAGATCGTAGTGCTCTTTACCAACAATCCAGGCGCGTTTCTTTGACTGCAGATTGGTGAGGCGCGCCGCAGCAATGCGCAGCGTGTCTTTAAAATGGTGCGGTAACTGCTTATCCAGATGATGTTTCAGCACGCGGTGGAAGAACATATCCAGACGTTCGCACTCCCACCAGCCGTCCATGTAGCTTTCACCGAGGCCCAGCGATCCCTCCTGCAAGACCCGTTTGAAAAAATCCGCATGTCTGACCTGAATATCCCAGGGGCGTGTGCCGTTGATGTGAATGTCCGCCCGCTCCAGTAATTCATGGGCGATACGAAACCATTGGTTTTCTTCAAGGCTCACTTCTTCTATACACGATGAACTCATAGCTTCTCCATCACCTTTCCGATTTGAACCTGAGAAAAAGAATAGTCAAATTCCTCAGGCCTGTGAGAGAACTCACGGAAAATCCGTGCGCCAGATAGCCGACGTACTACAGAGGTATGAATCTGAATAGAAATGTCTGCCACAACTCCGGAGGTGAATATCGTGCAGACGCCATCCCAGCGACAGTGTCGCTAAAAAATACGATCATTATGTTATTGATTTGTTGCAGAAATGCTGACCCACTGAGTATATGCTCACGCAGGTCAGTATTCAATGGCTTATCGTTAGTTTGCTAACGATAATCGTTGCCTTAGCAATTATCTTCGCAGGGACGGGAAGCGTGAGCAATATCACTTTGTGCGTTGGCGCTGCGCTGCCACAGGAAACCGGCCCAGGCGAGGATCACCGTGGCGACCATGACCAGCGTGGTATGTAACAGCGCCTGCTGCAGACCGGCGGATACAATAAGGCTGGCGAGGAAGCATAAGCCCAGCTGCAGCAGATTCTGCAGGCCGGCCGCTTTGCCGGTGGCCTGCGGGAACGGGGCGAGGGCGCTGGACACCACAATCGGGTAAATCGCGCCATTGGCCAGCGCCATGCCGCAGAACGGCAGCAGCAGAGCCACCAGCGGCGGCGTGGTGATCAGCGCCACCGCAAACAGACCCAGAATGCTCAGACTGTAAATCATCAGCAACCACGGCAGCAGCTGCGCACCCTGAAAACGGTTCAGCAGTGCGCGACAGCCAAACCCGCCCAGCAGGAAGGCGATGGTCTGCGGAATATAGCTCAGGCCAATGTCCGCCGGGCTCAGACCCGCGGCGGCGAGGATAAACGGCGAGCCGGTCAGCCAGGCGAAGAAACTGGCGGAGCAGGCGGCATAAATCAGTACGTTACCGCTGTAAATACGCGTCGCCAGCAGCGTCAGCCAGCCCGGCTGCGGCGCGCTGTTGTGGCGCGCACGCGGCGAGCTGGCCAGTTTCAGCGTGCCGAACAGCAACACCAGCGTCACCAGCGTGAGCGCGAGGAAAATGGCGCGCCAGTGAAAATGGGCCATCAGCCAGGCCCCCAGCAGCGGCGCCAGCGCCGGTGACAGCGCCACCAGCGGCATAATCGTGGCAAACACTTTGTTGGCTTTGGCCTGCGGATAGCGATCAACCACCAGCGCCTGCCAGCTCACCGCCGCGGCGCACACGCCTACCGCCTGCACAAAGCGCAGCGCCAGCATCAGCCAGACGTTAGTCACCCACAGCATGGCAAGACAGCTCAGCGCAAACAGGCTCAGGCCCGCCAGCAGAATGGGTTTACGGCCGAAGCGGTCCGACAGCACGCCCCACAGCACCTGCGCACAGGCAAAGCCGCCCAGAAACAGGCTCAGGCTGGCGCTGATGGTGCCCGGTGCGGAAGCAAAGTCGCGCTGCATGGCGCCGAAGGCGGGTAAATACATATCGGTGGCCAGAAAGCCGAGCATGCTCAGCACGGCAAGGTAAGGCAGAAATCCTTTGGATGACAGCATGGTTTTTCTCATTCGGCAGGTTGAACGGCGGGGAGTGTAAAAGGGGGCAGCGGGCTTTGTGAAACGCTAATATTTGCAGGGTGCTGTTAAAATTTTTGAAGGGAAAATTATGTGGTCAGAATATGCGCTTGAAGTGGTGGACGCGGTTGCGCGCACCGGCAGTTTTAGCGCGGCGGCGCAGGAGCTGCACCGCGTGCCCTCTGCCATCAGCTATACCGTGCGCCAGCTGGAAGGCTGGCTGGCGGTACCGCTGTTTGAGCGGCAGCATCGCGAAGTGGTGCTGACGGCAGCAGGCGAGCATTTTGTGCGTGAAGGGCGTTCTGTTATCAAAAAAATGCTGGCCACGCGCCGTCAATGTCAGCAGCTGGCTAACGGCTGGCGCGGTCAGCTCAGCATCGCGGTAGATTGCATCGTCAAACCGCAGCGTACCCGCCAGCTGGTAAAGGATTTTTACCGCCATTTCCCCGATATGGAGCTGATCATCAGCTACGAAGTATTTAACGGCGTGTGGGACGCGCTGGCTGATGGTCGTGTCGATGTGGCGATTGGCGCCACCCAGGCCATTCCGGTCGGCGGCCGCTTCGCCTTTCAGGATATGGGCGCGCTCAACTGGCGCTGCGTGGTGAGTCCGCAGCATGCGCTGGCCCACAGTCCGCAGCTGGATGACGAAACCCTGCGCGCCTGGCCGTCGCTGGTGCTGGAAGATACGTCGCGCGCGCTGCCGCGCCGCATGACGTGGACGCTGGATAACCAGCGGCGGCTGGTGGTGCCGGAGTGGGAAACCGGGCTGGATTGCCTGCAGGCCGGATTGTGCGTGGGCATGGTGCCGGGCCACCTGGCGCGCCCGCTGCTGGACAGCGGCGCGCTGGTGGAGCTGGCGTTGCCGCAGCCGTTTCCGGACAGCCCGTGTTGCGTCAGTTGGTCTGAGCAGCGCGCGTCACCGGCGCTGGCGTGGTTACTGGAATATCTGGGCGATGCGGAGACGCTGAACCACGAGTGGCTCAGCGAGAAGGCGGCTTAACGGCGGTAATCGCGGAACGGGCCATCGGCCACGGAGCGGCGCTCAATCAGCGTGGGCTGCACTTCAATGGTCTGCGGCTCTTCGCGTTTGCTGGTGATGCGGTCCAGCAGCATCTCCAGTGCCTTTTCCCCCAGCTGCGCTTTCGGCTGGTGCACGGTTGTCAGCGCCGGGGTGAAGTAGCGCGCGTTGCGCACATTGTCATAGCCAATTACCGAAATATCCTGCGGCACGCGCAGTCCCATCTCGTCGGCCGCGCAAATCGCGCCCATCGCCATGATATCGCCGCCGCAGAACACCGCCGTCGGGCGCTGTTTCTGGTTCAGGATCTGCTGCATTGCCTGATAACCTGACTCCGGTTCGAAGTCACCCTGCACAATCCACTCGGGACGGACGCTGATGCCCGCTTCCTGCATCGCCTGCAGAAAACCCGCATGACGGCCACCACCGGTGTTGCGCTCCATCTGGCCGGGGATGGCACCGATGTCGCGATGGCCGCGCTCAATCAGGTAACGCCCGGCGAGGTAACCGCCGTGGAACGCATTGTCCTGCACGGTATCGGTAAAGTCCCCGCGCGATTCGCCCCAGTCCATGACCACCATCGGGATATTGCGGTTCTCTTCCAGCATCTGCAGCAGATCGTCGGGATATTCGGAGCACATGACCAGCAGGCCATCGACGCGCTTTTGCGCCATCATCGAAAGATAAGCGCGCTGTTTTTGCAGATCGTTATGCGCGTTGCCGAGAATCAGCGTGTAACCACGCTCAAAGCAGTGATTCTCCACGGCTTCAATAATTTCGGCGAAGTAGGGCGCTTCGCTGGAGGTCGCCAGCAGGCCCAGCGTCTTGGTGTGATTCACCTTCAGGCTGCGGGCCACCGCGCTCGGTGAGTAGTGCAGCGCTTTAATCGCTTCCCATACGGCGTTACGCGTCTCTTCCGCGACAAAACGCGTTTTGTTGATGACATGCGAAACCGTGGTGGTTGAGACCCCGGCGCGTTTCGCCACATCTTTAATGGTTGCCATGAAAATGGTACTCCTGGGCTTATCGCAACTTACTGATAAGTATATTGTTAAACGTTTGCGTCTGCTAATGGTTTTGCGCCCTGAATATCAGGGCTAATCTGCTTAATCGGGCAGGGAAACATCCTTCAGCAGGCTGTCAATGCAGCATGCGCTAAATCTGTTGCGCAACGAAAGGCGGCGATTCTAGCAAGCCGGGGCGGATAACACGAGATTTTTGCCCATCACTGTGCGAAAATTATTTAACCATGCAAACTGTGTGACTAAGGAGTTGTGATGAGTACCGATTTAAAACTGGCATTGACCACCACCGCCGCTGCTCTGCTGATGATTATTGCCTTTAGCTTTACCGCCATTCTGCATTAATAAAAAAGCCGGTGCTGCTGAACAGCCACCGGCTTTTTTGTTGCGCAACGCTGAGGTTAGCGCACGGTTTTCGGCGTCATCATACGGCGCGCGCCAACGTAATGCTTCTGCCAGTAATCCTCGCCCAGCGCGCTAATCTGAATGTCCTTACCGGTGCGCGGAGACTGAATGAATTTACCATTGCCCAGATAAACCCCGACATGGTCGGCGGTGCCGCGGTTGTTGATGCGGAAGAACACCAGATCGCCTTTCTCCAGCATCTCGCGCTTGATCGGCGCGGCGTCGCGCAGGTGATACATCTCATTAGCGGTACGGGGAAATTTAAACTTCACCAGATCTTTGTAGGCGTACCACACTAAACCACTGCAGTCGAAACCGGTGTGCGGTGAGGTGCCTCCCCACTGATACGGTTTACCCAGCTGGCCCATCAGTTTCGTCATCGCGGTTTCACGTGCTTTTTGATAGCGCAGGCGGTGGGCCTTGCTCATTTTAATGCCGCTCAGCTGCTGCACTTCATCATCAACGGCAACGTCACGCGATTTTTTCGCCAGCCGCTGATGACCATATTTTTTCGCACTGAGCTTAAGTGAGGATTTGCGCTGCGTGGTGTGCTGAAGTACCGTTTCGCTTTTCTGCTGTTTTTTCAGCCTGAACTTCTGTACTGACGTCAGGCGTGACTTTTTGCTGGTGGTTTTCACCGGGCGTCGTTTGCGACGCTCATCTTCACGCGCGTTCTTTTTCTCCGCTTTCTGCAAACTGGCATTAACCGGCGCATGCGGAGAAGCCGCCGCCACATTAAAGAACAGTTGGGCAAAAGCCAGTATGAAAAGCGTAATCAGTAAACGCATAGTCCGGTTACAGGTTAAGCCGTCGGCAGGAAGCCAGACCGCGGTAAAGTTAGAAAAATCTGATCGACGATCAGCACCGGGGCAATTCTAATCCACTTTTTTTGCAAAAGGTAAGGTCTTTTTCCATTAATCTGTCACGGTACTGAAAGTGGGGCAAAAATGAGCGATTTCAGCTGTTTAACCCAGCGGAATTATTGCTAATTATTAATTGATTAATGCTTATTAATGATATGAAAATGTTATTCGTGGCGCGCGAACTTAACAAACATGGCGATATGCGCCGGCTAAGGCAAAATCCCGTTTTCAGTCGCGGGGCGAAGTCGCTACAATAAACAAACACGAAGTGAAGGATTAAGGAAGGCAAAAATGAGTACTGTTGAAAAAATTCAGCGCCAGATCGCAGAAAACCCGATCCTGCTGTACATGAAAGGTTCGCCGAAACTGCCAAGCTGCGGTTTCTCTGCGCAGGCGGTACAGGCGCTGTCTGCCTGTGGTGAGCGCTTTGCGTACGTAGACATTCTGCAAAATCCGGATATCCGCGCTGAGTTACCGAAATACGCCAACTGGCCAACTTTCCCGCAGCTGTGGGTGGATGGCGAGCTGGTCGGCGGCTGCGACATCATCGTTGAGATGTTCCAGCGCGGCGAACTGCAACCGCTGATCAAAGAGACCGCTGAGAAGCACAAAGAAGCAGAATAAGAAAAAGGCCGACAGCAGTGTCGGCCTTTTTTTGGCTGCGGTCTGACGGGCCTCAGGCCGAGGCATCGTCTTCGGCCGGCTCTTCACTCACCGCCAGCGGCCAGCCGCCGAGGCGTTTCCAGCGATTCACCAGTTCGCAAAACAGCGTGGCGGTCTGTTCGGTATCGTACAGCGCCGAGTGCGCCTGAGTGCTGTCAAAATCTATCCCCGCCGCTTTACAGGCCTTCGCCAGCACCGTTTGTCCCAGCACCAGCCCGCTCAGCGCGGCGGTGTCAAAGGTGGCGAACGGGTGGAACGGGTTACGCTTCATGCCGGTGCGCTCTGCTGCCGCCATCAGAAAATTATGATCAAAGGTGGCATTGTGCGCCACGATAATCGCCCGGTTACAGCCGCTGTCTTTGGTGCCTTTGCGCACCATTTTGAATATGGCGTGCAGCGCCTCATATTCACTCACCGCGCCGCGCAGCGGATTGCTGGGGTCGATGCCGGTAAACGCCAGCGCTTCGGGATTGAGAATCGCCCCTTCGAACGGCTCCACGTGGAAATGCAGGGTTTCATCGCGGTGCAGCCAGCCATCCTCATCCATTTTTAACGTGGTGGCGGCGATTTCCAGCAGCGCATCGGTTTGCGCATTAAAACCGGCGGTTTCAACGTCAATCACCACAGGATAAAAACCACGGAAGCGTTGATGGAGAGCGTTTAAGGCGTTCGATTCAGACATCAGGATCTCATTGCAGGAAATGGGGCAGCGCGCATTATGGCAAAAATCGGCGCAGGGTGCAGCAGGAGAGGGAAGTCAGCCCGCAAATTAGCAGGCTGACTAACGGCATTAGTTGCCGAGGCCGTGACCGGCGTGTTTGTTTTCGATCAGCTCGATTTTGTAGCCGTCCGGATCTTCCACGAAAGCGATGATGGTGCTGCCGCCTTTGACCGGGCCGGCTTCACGCGTGACGTTACCGCCCGCCTGACGGATGCGGTCGCAGGTTGCCGCGACATCATCCACGCCCAGCGCGATGTGGCCGTAGGCATTGCCGAGGTCGTATTTATCCACGCCCCAGTTGTAGGTCAGCTCAATGACCGCACCTTCGCTCTCTTCGGTGTAACCCACGAAAGCCAGGGTGTATTTGTATTCGGTGTTTTCGCTCTGACGCAGCACGCGCATGCCCAGCACGCGGGTGTAAAAATCGATGGAGCGCTGCAGATCGCCAACGCGTAACATAGTGTGAAGTAAACGCATAACATCCTCTTTTTAAAAGTCATCAGGGAACCCGCTTAGTATAGCGAGGGAATGCCCTGAAGAAAGCACGCGGCCGCACATCCGCTGCGGCCACGTTTGACTTACAGTGTCGGGTAGTCGGTGTAACCTTCCGCGCCGCCGCCGTAGAAGCTCTCCGGGCGCTGCGGGTTAAGCGGTGCATCCTGCTGCAGGCGCGCTACCAGGTCCGGGTTGGCGATGAAGTCACGGCCAAAGGCCACCGCGTCAATCAGGCCACGCGCAATCAGATCGTCCGCTTTTTCCACGGTGTAGGCACCGGCACCGATAATCACGCCCGGGAAGGCGGCACGCACTTTCTGGCGGAACTCATCGGTGTAAGGCTTACCGCCCGCCCAGTCTGGCTCAGACAGGTGCAGGTAGGCGAGGCCGCGCTTGCCCAGTTCGCTGATGTACCACAGTGCCGCTTCTTCTTCATCCGGACCGTTTTCCAGATTCTGGAAGGCGCCGATTGGCGAGATACGAATACCAATGCGATCGGCTGACCAGTTAGCAATTGCCGCATCGACCACTTCCAGCGCGAAACGGCCGCGCTTCTCAATCGAACCGCCGTATTCATCGGTACGCTGGTTAGAACCCGGTGCGAGGAACTGATGCATCAGATAGCCGTGCGCAGAGTGCAGTTCCAGCAGATCAAAGTCGGCGTCGCGCGCATTGGCTGCCGCCTGACCGAAGTCTTTAACGATCTGCTGAATCTCTGCCACGCTCAGTTCACGCGGCATGGAGGTATCTTCGCGATACACGCTGCCGTCGGCGGCGCGCAGCGAGGTGCGAGTGCCTGCGGCGATCGCGGACGGTGCAACCGGCGCTTTGCCATCCGGCTGCACGCTACTATGCGAGATGCGGCCGGTGTGCCACAGCTGAACGGCGCTGTGACCGTGCGCGGCGTGAATGCCTTCGTTAATCATTTTCCACGCAGCAATTTGCTCTGCGGTGTGTAAACCCGGCGCACCGGCGTAGCCTTTCGCCTGGAACGAAACCTGGGTGGCCTCGGTAATGATCAGACCCGCGCTGGCGCGCTGCTGATAATACTCCGCCATCAGCGGGGTAGGAATATCGCCCGGTTCAATGCTGCGCAGACGCGTCAGCGGCGCCATAAATACACGGTTAGGTACGGTAATCGCGCCCACTTTCAGCGGGGTGAACAGCTGTTTACTCGCCATGATGACTCCTGTAATAGACCGGTCGTCTAGAAATTGCCGTTTTTAAAAATCAGCGGTGATTAAGCCACTGTTCGATGGTGTCGAGCGCCAGGCTAATCGGCCCGGGCTCACGTGAAATCTTGCTCTGCAGGCTGGCTCCCAGCCACAGCAGATAACAGCGTTGCGCCAGCTGCTGCGGGCTTTGCCCATAGGGCAGCGGCTGTTCGGCTGCGACCTCCGTCAGACAGCGTGCGTAAGCCGCCGTGATGGCCGTAGCACCGCGCTGCAGCGCATCGCGCATCGGCTCTGACAGATCGCACACTTCACCGGAAAGCTTAACGCCCAGACAGCCAACGATGTGACCCTGCTCAATAAACAGCTGTTCCGCGTAGCGAAAATGCTGCAGTAAGCGTTCGCGTGCAGTAACGCCGGGCTGGGTCAGCTGCTGTTCAACCTGCTGCTGATAGTTGACGAAATAGCGCTCCAGCAGCGCCACACCGAACGCTTCTTTCGAGCGGAAGTAGTGGTAAAACGAGCCTTTCGGCACTTCCGCCAGCGCCAGCATTTCGCTCAACCCCATGCCGGTGAAACCGCGCTGCAGGCAGACCTGCTCGCCGGTGGCGAGCAGATGTTCACGGGTTTCGTTGCGTTGCACTGTCTTGTTCATGGCAGGCAGAGTATTAGACCAGTCGGTCTAATGCAATCCTCAGGCGCGATTCTGGCACGATTTGATCATATCCAGCTGTGGCTGATACTGCTGCGTCTGGATGTTGAACAGGCCGAGCACCGTGTGGAACAGATTATCCTGCGACACCGCTGTCTCTGCCGCCTGCTGGCGCAGACAGGCCTGATCAATGTGATATGCCGCGGCGTAGCCCGGCGACATCCACAGCAGCAGCGGGATGTGCGTCTGCTGCGACGGCGCAAACAGGTACGGCGCACCGTGCAGGTACATGCCGTGTTCGCCCAGCGATTCGCCATGGTCGGACAGGTACACCAGCGCCACGTTAAAGCGATCGCTCAGGCCTTTCAGCTTATCGATGGTGCGACTGAGCATATCGTCGGTATACAGCAGCGAGTTATCGTAGGTGTTAACCAGCGCCTGGTGATCGCAATCCTGAATCTGATTGCTGTCGCAGGTCGGCGTAAAACGCTGGAACGCGGCCGGATAGCGCTTAAAGTAAGCCGGACCGTGGCTGCCCATCTGGTGCAGTACGATGATGCCGTCATTGTGCAGGCTGTCGACATAGTTATCAAAGCGATGCAGTAAAACGTCATCGAGGCAGAAGCCATCGTGGCAGTATTGTGGCAGCTGCCATTGCGTCATATCGGTATGCGGCACGCGGTCACAGGCACCCTTGCAGCCGCCGTCGTTTTCGCGCCAAAGCACACTGACTCCGGCATGGGCCAGCACATCCAGCACGCCTTCCTGATGATGGGCGAGGTTCGCATCATAATGCTCGCGCGGCATATTCGAGAACATGCACGGCACCGAAATGGCGGTTTCCGTGCCGCAGGAGCTGGCGTTGGGATAATAAATCACCTGCTGCTTTTTCAGCTGTGGGTTGGTGTCGCGCGCATAGCCGCCGAGGGAGAAGTTCTCCGCGCGCGCAGTTTCACCGACCACCAGCACCACCAGCGTCTTCTTCGGCCCGGCGGTGATTAGCGGTCCTTTCTTCGCATCTTCGCCAATCTTCACCAGCGCCTGGCTGCCCTGCAGATAACGCTGATCGACATAATGGCCGGTGCCACTGACAATATTGGCAGGGGTGATCATCTTCACCAGTCCTTTATTATTGCGAATCAGCGAAGCGTAGTCTTTGTAGAACAGCACGGCCATCAGCAGAATTACCAGTACGGCACCGAGCGCACTGGCGAGGCGCTGCAGCAGGTTCCACCACCAGCGCTGGCGATTGCTGATACGGACGCTGCACACCAGCGCGACCGGAAGAATGCCCATCAGCAGCATCCAGATGACATAGTTGCGGCTCATCAGCGCGCCGGTTTCCTGCGCATTCGACTCAAACACGTTTTCGATCATGTTGGTGTCGATGACCGTACCAAAGCTGTGCATAAAGTAGTTGGCGGCGGCGCTGGCGAGAATCAGCACAATCAGCAGTGGTTTGCGTAACCACGGCCAGGCCAGTAGCGAGAAAAGCAGATAAAACGCCGCGACCAGCACCACCGGCATGCTGGCGGCGAACAGGTAATCATGCACGCGGGTGTAGGGGATAATTTCCCACGCGCGCAGTAAAAACAGGGCATTGAGGACAAAGGCAAAGAACAACGCGGCCAGTAAATTAAAACTGTTGTCGTGACACTGTAACTTAGAGGTCAGTTTCATGGAGACTCATCGGAATAACGGAATATGACAATCGTATGAATTGAAGATGAGGAAAACCTTAACCGCGTCTCCTTACCTGATTGATTCCCTGACTATTGCCACGGTGACGGAAGCTGGCGTGGTTGTCGCCGTGTACAGTACCAGCAATAACGGTTTATGCCTTGCACTATGTCATTAAGCTGTTATCAATAAGAGTGGATAGGTTCATTGCGGAGGTGATGTGGCTGAGCAATTAGAGTTTTTTCCGGTTCCGAGCCCCTGTCGCGGTATCTGCCAGAGCGATGCGCGCGGTTATTGCCGTGGCTGTCTGCGCAGCCGGGAGGAGCGCTTCAACTGGATGAAATTCAGCGATGCGCAAAAACGCGAGGTGCTGCGCCTGTGTCGTCAGCGCCTGTTGCGCCTGCAGCGTCAGCAAAAAGTGGATGAAAATCCTGATCCACAGCAACCGGAGCTGTTTTAAGAAAACGCGCCGTGCGCATTTGGTTATACTCGCGCTTTCGCTATTGCGCAGAAGGGAGTTTAACCATGTTACAACCGCACGCTATTGCCCCACAGGGACCCGCTTTTTCGCCGCTGATCGCCGGTTACTGGCGGCTGATGGAGTGGGGCATGACGCCGCAGCAACTGGTGCAGTTTATCGAGCATCATCTGGCGCTGGGCATCACCACCGTTGACCACGCCGACATCTACGGCGACTATCGCTGTGAAGCCGCGTTCGGCGAAGCGCTGCGCCTGGCACCGCAGCTGCGTCAGCAGTTGCAAATCGTCACCAAGTGCGGCATTGCCACCCGCGCGAAACCCGAGCATAAAATCGGTCACTACATCACCGAAGCCAGCCACATCCTGCACAGTGCGGAAAATTCGCTGCGCCACTTTGCCACCGATTATCTCGATCTGCTGTTGATTCACCGTCCGGATCCGTTAATGGATGCGGATGAAATCGCCGACGCCTTCCTGCAGCTGCATCAGAGTGGCAAGGTGCGTTATTTTGGCGTGTCCAACTTTACCGCTGCGCAGTTCACGCTGCTGCAATCCCGTCTGCCGTTTAGCCTGGTCACCAATCAGCTGGAAATCTCACCGCTGGAGCAGTCGGCGCTGCTCGACGGCACGCTCGACCAGTGCCAGCAGACGCGTATGCGCCCGATGGCGTGGTCGTGCCTCGGTGGCGGCCGCCTGTTTAACGATCCGCACTACCAGCCGCTGCGCGATGAGCTGGAACAGGTGCGTCAGGAGATCGGTGCCAGCAATATCGATCAGGTGGTCTATGCCTGGGTAATGAAGCTGCCCAGTCGTCCGCTGCCGATTATCGGTTCCGGTAAAACTGCGCGCGTGAGCGACGCGGTGAAAGCCTGCGAACTGACGCTGGATCGCCAGCAGTGGTTCCGCATTCGCAAGGCGGCACTCGGCTACGATGTGCCCTGAAGCGTAAATCTGCGTCAAACTACGGCAGCCTGGGCAAAAGCGGTCCAGGCTTAGAGGGAATCTGAACCGTAAGGAGACGTTATGAAAAAAACCATTATGGCCGTGCTGACGCTGGTGTGTGCTGCCGGTGCACACGCGGCGTCAGAAGACGTGACGCTGCATCAGGTGACGGCGCAGGGTATCGGTGAGTCGATCGGTAAGGTGACCATCAGCGAAACCCCGTATGGTCTGCAGTTCGCGCCGGCGCTGAGCGGGCTGAAACCCGGCATTCACGGCTTCCACGTCCACGCCAAAGGCAGCTGTGAGCCCGGCGAATCCGCCGGCAAAACCGTGGCGGCCGGCGCGGCGGGCGGTCACCTCGATCCGCACAACAGCGGCAAGCACCTCGGTCCGTACGCTGACGGTCACCTCGGCGATTTGCCCGCGCTGTATGTCACCGACGACGGCAAAGCCAGCTATCCCGTGGTGGCGCCCCGTCTGAAATCGCTGAGCGAGATCAAAGGCAAAGCATTGATGGTGCATGTCGGCGGCGATAACCATGCAGACCATCCGCTACCGCTTGGCGGTGGCGGGGCACGTCTGGCCTGCGGCGTGATCTGACTACCGGGCGGCGACGGGCCTGACCCGCCGCCGCCGCGCAGAAAAATTCTGACCCATTTTCCTGCTACTCAGCGGCAACATTCCATCCTATGATGTTGATTCAGGAACGGAACCGCTCAGGGGCAGGCATGAAAACGCGTGGGATTTTGCTGTTGTGTTTAGCGCTGGTGGGCTGCGATCGCCCGAATGATACCCAGCTGCGACTGGAGGCCAGCCGTCAGCTGCAGCGAGATATAGATACCAATCCGCTGCGCGCCAGTTGTGAAAATATTGCCCGCGGCCGCGAATGGCTGACGCAGCATACCCTGCAGCGGCTGCAAGCCAAAGGCTGTCAGAACGTCCTGCGCAGCGCCACCGAAACCAATTTCACTCATACCGAAATCCGCCGTCACAGCATCACCGTGGTGTGCGGCGGCATTCAGGGCACCAGTTTTACCGGCAGCACGCTGGCGCGGCGCTTTATCTACTCGTCGGACGAGAAAGCGCTGGTGATAGAACCGATGTCCGAGCAGGATAAAACCCGCTTTGAAGGGCAGAAGACCCTGCAGCAGCTGCACGATGACTTTGATCGGCAGTTTACCCAGTACTGTGAATGATCAATCCGGCACCGCCTGACGCAGCTGCGCCAGCGAACAGCGCAGGCGCCACAAAATACCCGCCAGGGTATTCGCGTCGCTCTCCGGCTGCCCCTGAAGCTGATCAATGGCCTGCTGCAGCGTATCCAGCGCGGTCTGCAGCGAGTCGTGACGCACACCGCGCAGACTCATAATGCGCTGCAAATCCTGCAGACTGCTGTCGCGCAGCTGCGCCAGCGCCGGTGAGCGGGGTTGCCAGGCGCGCAGCTGCCAGACAATGTGCGAACAGTTCAGTAGCACCACGCCCCAGCGCAGCAGCCACAGGCGCGCCTGCTCATCACGGCTGTGGCTCAGCTGGCTGATGTGATGATAAATCTGCGATTCAAACCGGCTTTCACTCAGGCGCGGCTGGCGACGTAGCTGATCGAGAAAAGCGTGGCGCAGCGCCCGGATATGGCGTCGGCTGCGGCGCGCATCAGAACCCGGCTGTAACACCTGAAACGCCAGCCACGCCAGCAGGACGCCACACACTTTTGCCAGGTTATCGTTAAGGAAGCTCTGGAAATCCCAGTCTGGCGGATTACTTACCGCGATAAACGATCCCATAAACACAATAAACTGGCCCCAGAGCGCGGCGCGTTGCTTCTGTTGCAGCTTAAACAGTTGCAGCGTCAGCAGCAGCGGGAACAGCAGCAGCAAAAACTGCCACAGCGCGCTGATTTGCACCATCAGACCAAACTGCAGCACAAAGCTGAACAGCGACAGCCACAGCAGCGTTTTCAGCAGCAGCGACACGCTGCCGCCGGGCGAAGGCGATGACGAGTAGAGCACGCAGGCAATAGCGGTAAGCGTCAGCGCGGCGGCGCCAGCGTCCCACTGGGTCCCGATCCAGAACGCGCAGCCCAGCATGATCACACTAAACGTGCGCAGCGCACTCCAGCCAGCTTCGGCACTGTCGCTGGCACGTGCCAGTGCCGGCGCGTACGGCGGCTGGAAACGGGTGTCAGCGTCGGCGCGCTCAATCAGGCGAATCCAGCGCTCCACATTCAGCCACACCCAGCAGAAGTAGCGCAGCCGCTGGACAAAAGCACGCTGGCGGAAATCACCGTGCACGTCCGGCGTGATGCTGCGCAGAATCTGCGCCAGCCGGTATTTATCACACTGCGGCTGCGCCAGTTCGTGCAGCAGCTGTTGCATTGCGCTGTACAGCGCCGGCGGCGCGTCGGGCCAGTTAAGCAGCATGCGACGCAGGCTGGAGAGCACGCTGGTCAGGCGCAGCTGCTGATGCAGCACGTAGTTAAGCACGTTATTTTGCCGGCGGAAGCGATAGTGGCTCCAGAAGGCCTGAATGCGCAGCAGATTCATGGTAAGGATCTGGCTGATCACCGTTTCGTGGGCGGTGCGCACATTTTCCGTGCTGCTCTGCTGCAACAGCAGCACCGCGTGGTCGAGCAGGCGGGTGTGCATCTGGCGCAGCGAAAGCATCAGCGCGCTGCCGTCCGAGGTGCTGGGCAGGATCATCATCATCAGCCCGGCGCAGAGAATCCCGACGATCACTTCGCACACGCGCGCCTGGGTGATGTCCCACAGCTGGCTGACGTCGCTAACATTGACGCTGCTGAAGGCGATAATCGCGGCGGTGTAACCGGCCAGTGAAAAGGCGTAGGCCACATTGTTTTGAAAATGGCTGGCGACCCAGGTGCAGAGCGCCAGCCAGCCGGCCATGAAAAAGGCAAACAGCCACGGTTCGTTGAGCGTATGGCCGGCGATCAGCAGCGCGGCGCTGGCACCGAGCAGGCTGCCGACGATGCGACCCAGGCTTTTGCTGATGGCGCCGCCGACGGTGGGGAAACTCACCACTGCGGCGGACGTCATGGCCCAGTAAGGCTGATCCAGCTGCAGCGCATACGCCAGGGTGAGCGCCAGACACATCGCGATTGCGTTACGCAACGCATAGCGCCACTCGCCGCCGGTTGCCTTTATCCACGGCAGATTGTGCCAGGCCAGCCACTGCAGATTCATGCCGGCCTCAGTGCGCGACAGTGATGGTGCAGGTGGTACCGGCTACCAGCGGCACATTATCCGGTACCGCGTTTAGCCGGATACGCACCGGGACGCGCTGCGCCAGCCTGACCCAGGGCACGTTGGGTTTGATATCAGGCACCAGACCGCCGTCGCTGGCGATGCTTTGGTCGTAAATGGCCCGCCCGATACTCTCCACCTGGCCCTGCAGTCGTGCGCCGTTGCTATACAGCACGATTTGCGCCGCCGCGCCGGGCTGGATATGGCGCAGTTTGGTCTCTTCGAAATAGCCCATCACATAGTAAGAGTGGCTGTCGACCAGCGCGAACAGTGGCGTACCGGCGGTCGCGTAATTGCCGGCACGCAGCGTCAGGTTACTGACCCAGCCGTCGGTCGGTGCCGTCACCGTGGTTTGCTGCAGGTTCCAGCGCGCCTGATCGAGCATCGCCTGTGCGGCTTTCGCTGTGGCGGCCGCCGCATTCGCGTTGAGGCGCGCCGCGTCCATATCTTCAGCGGAGATCACGTTACGCGGCAGGCTGGCACGGCGATCCGCCTCATGCTGCGCTTTGGCGAGGTCGGCCTGCGCCTTCGCCAGCTGGGCCTGCGCATTGGTCAGCGCAATCTGCCACGGCACCGGATCCAGCGTCAGCAGCACCTCGCCTTTATGCACAAACTGATTGTCGCGCACGGCCAGCGCGCTGATGCGGCCGGAGACCTCGGGCGTCACGTCCACCAATTCAGCGCGCACTTTGCCATCGCGCGTCCACGGGGCCTGCATGTAGTAGTTCCACATCCACCAGCCTGCGAGCAGCGCCAGGGCAAACACCACAAGGGTAGAAAAGTACTTAAAGGGGTTGAATTTCATGGTGATTTATCCGAGGCTCAGTATCCACAGTGCGCCGCTCACGCACAGAACAAACAGTGAGAGATCCATTAAGGTGGGGTGCCAGACATCGCCGGAGTAGATCCAGCCGCGCAGCAGCGGATGAATCAGCAGCCAGAAAAAGAAGCCCAGCAGCACCGCTTTGAACAGCGGCGGGAAGAACAGTGAGGCACCGAATACCAGATCGGTCAGCGGCGCCGTCGCGGTGAGCGCGAAGATTGACACGTGGCATCATCCTTTTTACCCGGGCACGGTTAAATCAAGTGTAGACAGCGGGCGTGCCGTCTGGCCCGGGATTTGTAATTTGTCCTGTAAACTCGCAGAATAGTGTAAAATCTGGCTTGATAGCTAGCAAGCTAATTATAAGGAGATGAAATGGATACGCCGCTTGGAACAGATCTGTCTCGCCTGGTGCGCATCTGGCGCGCGTTGATCGACCAGCGTCTGAAGCCGCTTGAGTTGACACAAACCCACTGGGTGACGTTGCACAATATTCATCAACTCCCGCCAGAGCAGTCGCAGATTCAGCTGGCGAAAGCCATCGGTATTGAGCAGCCGTCGCTGGTGCGTACGCTGGATCAGCTGGAAGAGAAGGGGCTCATCACCCGCGCCACCTGCGCTAACGATCGCCGCGCCAAGCGCATCAAGCTGACCCGTCAGGCTGAGCCGATCATTGAGCAGGTCGAAAACGTGATAGACGCGACGCGTGACGACATCCTCTCCGGCATCAGCCTGGAAGAGATCAATCAGATGGTGACGCTGATTGCCCGGCTGGAAAAAAACATTCTCGAGTTGCAGAACCGCGAGAAATAAAAAAACCGACGCACTGGCGTCGGTTTTTTTTATCTGCGCGCTTAGCGCGGAGAGACGGTGACCTGGCTGCCGTTGGAGGCCATCACTACGCGCTGGCCGACCGAGTAACGGCTGGCGGACTGCTTCTGTACCACCATAATGGTATTGCCGTCATCCTTACGGATCTCCAGCTCTACGCCGTCAGATTTGTTGAGCGCACCCTGCACGCCCTGACCGGCTACGCCGCCCAGTACCGCACCGCCGGCTGTTGCCAGACTGCGCCCCGCGCCGCCGCCGATGGTGTTACCGAGGAAACCACCCAGCACCGCACCGCCAATGGCACCGATCACATTACTGTCATCGCCGCCCTGAATTTTTACCGGACGCACGGAGACCAGCGTACCGTATGAGACGCTTTGAACCTGCTTGGCTTCGCTGGCGCTGTAAACATCGCCGGAAAGGGTATCGTTATTAACACAGCCAGCCAGCGTGATACCCGCCAGGGCTACGGCTACGAAACGCTTAATCATGAGAAAGCTCCTTAATGCAAAAAAACGCCATATTCTCGTCCTGTACTGCAACAGTATAAGTCAGAAAATGGTCAATTGACGCGATGTCCGAACAATATGCGGCTGGGCCGAAGCATAGACCACCGCCCATCAACAAAAATTCAATTGCCGGATGAAAATAGTTTGCTGCCGGAATGCGTGTCGCAGCGCAGTTGAAAAGCGGAAATTTATCATAGAATTAGCCCCGGTAATTTGCCAGGCTAAACACAGATGCATTGCAGGCCCGCAAACGGGTAAGGAAGCGCTATGAAATCAGGACGCTATATCGGCGTGATGTCCGGCACCAGCCTGGACGGCGTAGACGTCGTGCTGGCCGCGATCGACCAGCATATGGTGGCGCAACAGGCCAGCTACTGCCATCCCATCCCGCTGGCGCTGCGTCAGCAGGTGCTGGAAATTTGTCAGGGACAGACGCTGACGCTGTCGCAGCTCGGTCAGCTTGATACCCGGCTCGGCCAGCTGTTTGCGGAAGCCGTACTGACGCTGATGCAGCAGCAGGCGCTGGAGGCCAGCGATATCATGGCGATTGGCTGCCACGGCCAGACGGTGTGGCACGAGCCGCAGTCGGCGGCACCAAATACGCTGCAAATTGGCGACAATAACCAGATCGCTGCCGCGACCGGCGTTACGGTGGTGGGTGATTTTCGCCGCCGCGACATGGCGCTGGGCGGCCAGGGCGCGCCGCTGGTACCGGCTTTTCACCAGGCGCTGCTGATGGACAGTGTTGAACGGCGCATGGTGCTGAATATTGGCGGCATCGCCAATCTGTCGCTGCTGATCCCTGGTCAGCCGGTGCGCGGCTTTGATACCGGACCAGGTAATATGCTGATGGATGCGTGGATCTGGCGCCATAAAGGCCTGCCGTTTGATAAAGATGCCGGCTGGGCGCGCAGTGGCCAGGTCGTACCCGCGCTGCTGGAGCAGATGCTCGGCGATCCGTGGTTTGCGCTGCCGCCACCCAAAAGCACCGGTCGGGAATACTTTAACCTGGGCTGGGTGGAACAGCAGCTGCAGCGCT
Organism: Pantoea sp. SGAir0418; assembly: GCF_043529865.1. Classification (NCBI taxonomy): domain Bacteria; kingdom Pseudomonadati; phylum Pseudomonadota; class Gammaproteobacteria; order Enterobacterales; family Erwiniaceae; genus Pantoea; species Pantoea sp. SGAir0418. The sequence continues at coordinate 2,237,604 of NZ_CP027911.1, read as the reverse complement.
TCCCGGCGCTGGCCCCGCAGGATGTGCAGGCAACGCTGTGCGAGCTGACCGCGCTGACCATCGCCCATCAGGTACAGCTCAACGATGGCTGCGATCGTCTGCTGGTGTGCGGCGGCGGCAGCCGCAATCCGCTGCTGATGGCGCGGCTGGCCGCGCATCTGTCTGGCACTGAGGTGGGCACCACCGATCAGGCCGGTATCAGCGGTGATGATATGGAGGCGCTGGCCTTTGCCTGGCTGGCGTTCCGCACCCTGTCCGGGCTGCCGGGCAATCTGCCGGCGGTAACCGGCGCGCGCGAAATGAGCGTGCTGGGTGCTATCTATCCCGCCAATCCCCACGCAATACGTTAAGGAGCAAACATGAAAAAGATGATCGTGCTGGCCGGCACCCTGACCTTACTCAGCGGCTGTGGTATCTGGCATAAACCCGCACCCGCGCCAGAGACGTTACATTACCAGTGTGGCACGCTGCCGCTGACGGTCACTCTGGACAACGCGAAGCAGCAGGTGAGCTTTATTCTGGACGGCAAACCACTCACGCTGACCCAGACGGTATCTGCCTCCGGCGCGCGCTACAGCGATGGGACCTACGTTTTCTGGTCAAAAGGCAATGGCGCCTTTGTTGAACGCAACGATAAAATCGTGATTAATGATTGTGAACTGCAGAACGCGGATGCCTCCGCACAGTAAGAGAGAACCGGGATACCAGCATGAGCGACAGTGACAGCTTGCAACACATTGCCCACCTGCGTCGGGAGTACACGCGCGGCGGGCTGCGGCGCAAAGATTTGCCAGATACTCCTCTGGCGCTGTTTGAGCAGTGGCTGCAGCAGGCGTGCGCCGCGCAGCTACCCGATCCCACCGCCATGACGGTGGCGACGGTGGACAGCAGCGGCCAGCCCTATCAGCGCATCGTGCTGCTCAAGCACTACGATGAGCAGGGCATGGTGTTTTACACCAACCTCGGCAGCCGTAAAGCGCTGCAGCTGGCGGACAATCCGCGCATTTCCCTGCATTTCCCCTGGCACTTCCTTGAGCGTCAGGTGATGGTGCTGGGCGAAGTGGAGAAACTGTCGCCGCTGGAAGTGCTGAAGTACTTCCACAGCCGTCCGCGCGACAGCCAGATTGGCGCCTGGGTATCAAAACAGTCGAGCCGGATTTCCGCGCGCGGCGTGCTCGAGGGCAAATTCCTTGAGCTCAAGCAGAAGTTTCAGCAGGGGGAAGTGCCGCTGCCGAGTTTCTGGGGCGGATTCCGCGTCAGATTCCACACCATGGAGTTCTGGCAGGGCGGCGAACATCGCCTGCATGACCGCTTCCTTTATCAGCGTGATGGCAGCGGCTGGACAATCGACCGTTTAGCACCGTAAAACTGCGTTTTATCCCCTTTCAGCGCTGGCGCACGGCTCGTCAGCGCTTTATGCTATAGCCCTCATTTTTTTCGTATCCGCACGTCAGCGGACAGCTGTGTACCAGCATAGGTGCAGTCTGATCAATTTGGAGTCAGTGATGACCAGCAGTAACCTGATACAACAATTGCAAGAGAGAGGCTTAGTAGCCCAGGTAACGGACGAGGAAGCGTTAGCAGAGCGGCTGGCGCAAGGGCCAATTGCACTCTATTGCGGCTTTGATCCCACCGCTGATAGCTTGCACTTGGGCCATCTGGTGCCGCTGCTGTGCCTGAAACGTTTCCAGGATGCCGGCCACAAGCCGGTGGCCCTGGTCGGCGGTGCCACCGGCCTGATCGGCGATCCCAGCTTTAAAGCGGCCGAACGTAAACTCAACACCACGGAAACCGTTAACGAGTGGGTAGAGAAGATCCGCAAACAGGTTGCGCCTTTCCTCGATTTTGACTGCGGCGACAACAGCGCCATCGCGGCCAACAACTATGACTGGTTTGGCGGCATGAACGTGCTGACCTTCCTGCGCGATATCGGTAAGCACTTCTCGGTCAACCAGATGATCAACCGTGAAGCGGTGAAAATGCGCCTGAACCGTGAAGATCAGGGCATCTCCTACACCGAGTTTTCCTACAACCTGCTGCAGGGTTACGACTTTGCCGAACTGAACAAGCGCTACGACGTGGTGCTGCAGATTGGCGGCTCCGACCAGTGGGGTAACATCACCTCCGGCATCGATCTGACGCGTCGTCTGCATCAGCAGCAGGCGTGGGGACTGACTGTGCCGCTGATCACCAAGTCGGACGGCACCAAATTTGGTAAAACCGAAGGTGGCGCGGTATGGCTGGATGCGAAGAAAACCAGTCCGTACAAGTTCTACCAGTTCTGGATCAACACCGCCGACGCGGACGTCTATCGTTTCCTGAAGTTCTTCACCTTCATGAGCATTGAGGAGATCAATGCGCTGGAAGAAGAAGACAAAACCAGTGGCAAAGCGCCGCGCGCGCAGTATGTGCTGGCAGAGCAGGTGACGCGTCTGGTGCACGGCGAAAGCGGTCTGAGCGCGGCGAAGCGCATCACCGACAGTCTGTTCTCCGGCAGTCTGAGCGACATGACCGAAGCGGACTTTGAGCAGCTGGCACAGGATGGTATGCCGACCATTAGCCTGAATGCGGACGACGATCTGCAACAGGCGCTGGTGGCGGCGGAACTGGTGCCGTCACGCGGCCAGGCGCGCACCATGATTGGCTCCAACGCGGTGTCTGTCAACGGTGAGAAACAGTCTGATGCCGAGTATCGTTTCAGCGACAGCGACAAACTGTTTGGTCGTTACACGCTGCTGCGTCGCGGCAAAAAACACTACTGCCTGATTAGCTGGCAGTAAGGTGCAAGGGCCGGTCTCCGGCCCTTTTTTATGGCAAGCAGTACAGGGCAATAATGAAAAATATCCTCGCAATCCAGTCTCACGTGGTTTATGGCCACGCCGGTAACAGCGCGGCCGAATTCCCGATGCGACGCATGGGCGCCAACGTCTGGCCGTTAAACACCGTGCAGTTTTCCAATCACACCCAGTATGGTCACTGGACCGGCACCGTGATGCCCGCCACCCATTTGACCGATATCGTCAGCGGGATCGCCGCCATCGATCGTCTGAAAACCTGCGATGCGGTGCTGAGCGGCTATCTCGGCTCGGCGGAGCAGGGCGAACAGATCCTGGAAATCGTGCGTATGGTGAAGGCGGCGAATCCTGACGCCTGGTATTTCTGTGATCCGGTGATGGGCCATCCGGAAAAAGGCTGCATCGTCGCGCCCGGCGTGGCGGAGTTTCACTGCAAGCAGGCGATGCCGGCCAGCGATCTTATCGCGCCGAACCTGCTGGAGCTGGAGATGCTCAGTGGCCAGACGGTTGCAAACGTGGAGCAGGCGGTGGTAGCCGCTCGCGCATTGATTGCGCAGGGGCCGCGCGTGGTGCTGGTGAAACACCTGGCGCGCGCCGGACGCCGTAGCGATCGCTTTGAAATGCTGCTGGTCACCGCCGATCAGTGCTGGCACATCAGCCGTCCGCTGGTGGATTTTGGTGTGCGTCAGCCGGTGGGGGTTGGCGATCTGACCAGTGGCTTGTTGCTGGTTGACCTGCTGCACGGCAAATCGCTGCAGGATGCGCTGGAACATGTCACGGCGGCAGTATATGAAGTGATGCTGAAAACCCACGAGATGGGCGAGTATGAACTGCAACTGGTGGCGGCGCAGGATGCGATTGCGCAACCCACGCAGCACTTTGCGGCCGAACAGCTGTAACCGCTGCTAAGCCACAGGCCGGCCAGCACGCCGGCCTGTGGCGTCAGACCAGACCTTCAGCCTTCAGTGCGGCCTGAACCGCCGGCCGCGCGGCCACCCGCGCAAACCATGCCTCCAGCGCGCTCAAACCTTCCAGATTCAGTTTGATGGCTTTTGCCCAGCGCGTAACCACAAACAGATAGACATCGGCGACGGTGAAGCGTAACCCCATCAGCCACTGTTTATCCTGCAGCGCATCGTTAACGCGCTGAAATTTTTGCTCCAGCTGTGCACGCACTATGGCTTTGTACTCTTCCGGCGTATCCGGACGGAACAGCGGGGAAAAGGTTTTGTGCAATTCGCTGCTGATGTAGCTCAGCCATTCCAGCGTGTGATAGCGCGTCAGGCTGCCGGTCGGTGCCAGCAGGTTGCGATCCGGCTTGAGATCCGCCAGATACTGCACAATCGCCACGCCTTCCGTCAGTATGCTGCCGTCATCAAACTGCAGCGCGGGAACCTGTCCTTTGGGGTTTATCTGCCAGTAATCTTCTCCGCGCTCGGTGACTTTCTTCTGCAGATCGACATTGACCTGCGTAAAATCCAGCCCGCATTCGCGCGCAACGATATGCGGCGAGAGCGAACAGGCACCGGGCTTACAATAGAGTTTCATCATGGCCTCTCCTGATGAGTTGTTGTGATGACAGCAGCATAAAACTGCCAGAAATTTTTACCAGTGACAGCGATCAGGAATTGCGGGCGGGCGCGGGAAATTCAGCGGCCGCCTGCAGTCGCGGCGGCAGTGCCGTGAGCGCGAAATCCCAGAAACAGCGTACCTTGGGCGCCATGTTTTTCACCCGCTGTGCCACCAGATGCACCGGCAGCGGTGCCGGCTCCCACTCGCTCAGCAGGCGGATCAGCGTGCCAGCCTGCAGTTCATCTATCACCTGATAAGACAACAGACGGCCAATGCCCTGGCCACTGCGCAATGCATCCAGCTGGCTGGCGATATCATTGACGCGCAGGCGTGGGGTGATGCGCACACGCAGGTCGTGCGCGAAGCGCCACTCACGGGTGTGGCGCACGCCTGCCACCAGCGCATGCATGCTGAGCTCAGCCGGATGGGCTGGGATTCCGGCCTGGCGAAGGTAGTCCGGGCTGGCGACCAGCATCGAGCGTACGCTGCCGACGTTGCGCGCCACCATCGACGAATCCTGCAGCTCGCCAATGCGCACCGCAATATCCAGCCCGTTTTCAATCAGGTCCTGATAGCTGTCGCTAAGAATCAGTTCGATTTGCATTTCCGGATGCTGTTGCAGAAAGGCATTGACCAGCGGCATCACGTGGCGACGGCCACACATCACCGGGGCGGTGATGCGCAGCAGGCCGTGCAGTCCGCTGTGGTGGGCGCTGTCGAGCGCGCTCTGGTAATCGTTAAGCAAGCGCTGCGCCTGCTCAAACAGCTGCCAGCCGCTCTCGGTGGGAGCCAGCTGGCGCGTGGTGCGTTCAATCAGGGTGGTGCCGAAACGTGCTTCCAGCGCATTCAGCGTGCGGGTAATGACCGGCGGCGAACGCTGCAATACGCGCGCCGCGCCAGCCAGGCTGCCCTGCTGAATCACCGCAACAAACACCTGCAGCTCGTCAAATCTGTCCATGAGCCATTCCCGATCTCAGCCGTGCAAGGCGAGCATAAAAAGCGTGTTGCTTAAACTACAGCGGAAAGCAGGGGTTGTGAAGGGGGATAAAAAAAGCCGGGCTTAGCCCGGCTCAGAAACGATTACTGGTTAGCGCTGGCGCGCTTCAGTTCTGCCTGCGCGTCATCCTGCGTCATGCGGTTGAGCAGCGGGGCGGTAATCAGCATCAGCAGCGCGATTACGCCAGTGGCGATACCAATCTGCTGGAACACCTGGCTATACACGGCCAGTGAGGCGTGTGGATCGGTGACGTTTTCCGGCACCGCCATCAGGTTCGCTACCTTACCGGCAATCATCGCGGCGCCAGCGGTGGTGAGGAACCAGGAGCCCATAATGAAGCCCATCAGACGCTGTGGCACCAGCTGCGCCACCATCGCCAGGCCGAGACCGGAGATCATCAGCTCACCGATACTCTGCAGCGCATAGCTCAGAATCAGCCAGTTCACCGAAACGATACCCGCCTGGTTCGCGAATTTCGCGCCAAACGGCAGCACCAGGAACGCTGCAGAGCACAGCACCATGCCAATGGCAAACTTGTGCGGCATCGGCAGCTTATCGCCAAGCTTGTTATAGACTGCCGCCAGAATCGGGCTGGCCACCATGATCCAGAACGGATTGAGCGCCTGGAACTGTTCCGGCTCAAAGGTGATACCGAGAATCGCGTGCTCGACGTTACGGATGGCGAAGAAGTTCAGCGAGGTTGGCATCTGCATGTACAGCACGAAGAACACAATAGCTTCGACCATCAGCAGGAATGCAACGATCATTTTGCGGCGTGCCGCACCGTGCAGCGCAAAGGCTTCTTTGGCAAACACCAGCACGATACCGATCGCGATCACGCCCAGCGTCATGCGGGCAATGCTCTGATGATGCAGCAGCCAGGTGGCCAGCGCGATCAGCGCAACCACGCCGACAAGGGTCATCAGCAGCTTACCGACCTGCAGCGGCGCAAAGTCTGGTTTGGAGCCGTAATTCTTCACCAGGCGCTGGCAGAACAGGAAGTTCAGCAGGGTGATCACCAGGCCCACCACCGACAGCGAAAACGCCGCGCCCCAGCCATATTTGGCCGCCAGCCACGGAGTCAGCATCATCGAGAACAGCGAACCGATGTTGATCGACATGTAGAACATGGTGAAGGCACCGTCGATGCGCGGATCGTCTTTCTCGTAGCAGGTCGACAGCAGTGAAGAAGGGTTAGCCTTGAACAGCCCGCTACCCACGGCGATGGTCGCCATGCCGACATACACCATGGTGGTGTCATGACCGGAGAAGGCAATCATCGCATAGCCCAGCGCCAGCACAATGACGCCGAGAATAATCACGCGTTTGGTGCCGAGCACTTTGTCGCCCAGCCAGCCGCCAATGGCAACCAGGCCGTAAACCAGTGCGCTGAACGAAGTGAACAGGGTGATGGAGTCCGCTTCGGACATCCCCAGCTGTTTCACCAGATAGACCGCCATGATGGCTTGCAGACCGTAGTAGCCAAAACGCTCCCACAGTTCGATGGAGAAGATCAAATAGAACGCTTTCGGCTGACGGAAGGCGTTAAGGCTTACCGCCTCATCAGTGTGTTTGTTTGCAGTTGACACGTATACCTCAGTTTATACATCGCCTGTTTTACAACAGGAATTAAGTCTGCGTCGGGCTGGGTAATCCCGCGCAACATTGTTATTAGAAAGGAAAAACGGCGCCTAATTTGGCTGAATCAGGCCAACAGGGCAAGCATTTTCTGCACGCTGAAATACTTGTTACAGGCAGGGTTATAACCAGGATAATAACTTGTAAATCAGTGTTAAATATCACTGCGTGACATTATAGCAGGATAATTGTTCTTGTTGCAGATCGGTTGATGGATTTTCCTGAGATAAACTGCTTTTCCTGCTCCGGGCAGGACATAATATTATCCAGCCCATTAAGCTGGATGATTCCCCTGATTTTTGCCGAAGAAGTAAGCGCAATTGTCTGATTGTTGAGCACAATAAGCGGCTGACAGTTCGCTGCAGGCTAATTTGTTGATCCTGCGCACAAAATTATCAATTAATTAGAAATGTAAAAAAAGAAAACGATTGCCGCTCTCCCGTTTGCCGACAATTTCACCACTTAATCGCGGCTTTCATCGTATAAGCTCTGCAGCACCCCCGGCGGCAGTGACCTGTTGCGCCAGGCAGGGGAAAGATGGATAGCCGATCGCCAGCCCTTAGACAGCCTGAAGAAATTGCTGTAACCTCGTTTTTTCCCTGCAAGGAACTCATCATGAAGCAGTCCGTTCGTGTCGCTCTCGTGGGCGATTACCGTGCCAGTGCTGTCGCGCACCAGGCTATTCCTCCCGCTGTTCAGCTTGCCGCAACCTCTCTCTCACTTAACGTAACCGCCGACTGGATCGCGACGCCGGAAATCGATCTGCCGCGTCTGCACGACTATGATGCCGTCTGGGTGGTGCCTGGCAGTCCCTTCCTGAATGATGCCTGCGTGTTCGACGTCATTCGCTGGGCGCGCGAAAGCGGTAAACCCTTTTTAGGCTCGTGCGCCGGCTTTCAATATGCGGTGGTGGAATACGCGCGCAACGTGCTGGGCTGGGAGGATGCTGGCCATGCCGAGACCGACCCTGACGCGCGCTGGGTGATTGCGCCACTGGCCTGCTCGCTGGTCGAGCAGCGCGGTGAGGTCACGTTTGAGCCGGGTTCGCGTATTGCTCAGGCCTACGGCGCGCTGCAGAGTAACGAAGGCTATCACTGCAACTTTGGCGTTAACGCTGAGTTCAGCGAGGCGCTGGCCACGCGCAATCTGCGTATTACCTCATGGGATCTGGAGGGGGATGTGCGCGGGGTAGAGCTGACCGATCATCCGTTCTTTGTCGCCACGCTGTTCCAGTCTGAACGCGCCGCGTTACAAAACCGGCTGTCACCGCTGGTCGTGGCGTGGCTGCAGGCGGCGCGATAACGATTATTGCTGAGAGTACGGCGCGCGATGTCGCGCCGTTACCGATCAGTCGGTCTTTTCCGCAAATTCACACAAATCTTCAATCAGGCAGGAGCCGCAGCGCGGTTTACGCGCCACGCAGGTGTAGCGACCGTGCAGAATCAGCCAGTGATGGCAGTCAACCTTAAATTCAGTCGGCACCACCTTGAGCAGCTTCTGCTCTACTTCCTCAACGTTTTTACCCGGCGCAAAGCGGGTGCGATTGCTGACGCGGAAAATGTGGGTATCTACGGCAATGGTAGGCCAGCCAAAGGCGGTATTGAGCACCACGTTGGCGGTTTTACGCCCGACCCCGGGCAGGGCTTCCAGTGCCGCGCGGTCTTCCGGCACCACACCGCCGTGCTGCTCCAGCAGAATGCGGCAGGTTTTGATGACGTTTTCTGCTTTGCTGTTAAACAGGCCAATGGTCTTGATGTACTCTTTAACGCCTTCCACGCCGAGCGCCAGCATTGCCGCTGGCGTGTTAGCCACCGGATAGAGTCGGGCGGTGGCTTTATTGACGCTGACATCGGTTGCCTGTGCCGACAACAGCACAGCGATCAGCAGCTCAAACGGTGAGCTGAAATTCAGTTCGGTGGTCGGATGGGGATTGGCGTCACGCAGTCGCGTGAGGATCTGCAGGCGTTTATCCTTATTCACACAGCCTTCCCGGTTTCGCCCTGCGGCGCGGCAGCAGCAGCGTCCAGCTGACGTGCGGCGCGCTGCTTCATTTTCTGATCGATCAGGTATTTGCCGGCCAGCAGCATACCGAGGCCGATAAACGCACCCGGCGGCAGCATCGCCAGCAGCATCGGTGAATCAAAATGCACCACTTCAATACGCAGCGCTTTAGCCCATGGCCCCAGCAGCTGATCAGCACCGTTGAACAGCGTGCCGTTACCAATCAGTTCACGAATCGAACCCAGCGTCACCATCGCACAGGTTGCGCCCATACCGATGGCAAAGCCATCCAGCGCGGAGAGGGGAATACTGCTTTTCGATGCCACCGCTTCCGCGCGTCCCACCACAATGCAGTTGGTGACGATCAGCGGGATAAAGATGCCCAGCGACTGATACAGGCCATAGGCATAGGCGTTGATCAGCATCTGCACGCAGCTCACCACCGAGGCGATGATCATCACGTAGATCGGAATACGAATTTCACCCGGCACCCAGCGGCGCGAAGCGGAAATCGCACTGTTGGTGATGGTCAGTACCAGCGTGGTTGCCAGTCCAAGGCCCAGCGCGTTAGTGGCGGTTGAGGTCACCGCCAGCAGCGGACAGAGCCCCAGTAGCTGCACCAGCGCCGAGTTGTTCTTCCACAGTCCGCCAATCAGTAAATTTTTCGCTTCACTCATGGTGCATCTCCACATTCAGGCAGCGAAGCGAGCTTCGCTGGCAGCGTTTCAATCAGCAGCGCCGTGCGTTTGGTGGCGTTGACCACCGCGCGCGGCGTGATGGTCGCGCCGGTAAACTGGTCAAATTCGCCACCGTCTTTTTTCACCGCAAAGGCTTTATCGTCGGCACCGTGCACCACTTTGCCGTTAAAACTGTTGATCCAGTCGGAAATTCGCAGCTCAATTTTATCACCCAGACCCGGCGTCTCATGATGTTCAATTACGCGTACGCCCAGCACTTTGCCATGGAAATCAGCGCCGACCAGCATCTGTATTGCGCCAGAATAGCCGTCAGGGGCGGTGGTCTCAAGTGCGGCGGCCACCGGTTGATCCCCTTTGCGCGCCACATACAGATGATGCGGTTTGTCGTTGCCGAGCGCGCGGGCATCAGTCACCAGCAGACACTCCTGCTGAATATTGTTGTCGTACAAATCGGTGGGCACCACCTGGTCGAGCAGGTTTTTCTGCTGCAGCGCGGTCTGGTGATCGACCGTCGGTTTGGTGACATAGTTGACCACCGCCGTCACGCCGGTGGTGATCACGGCAAACATGCCCAGCGTGAACGCGTTTTTACGAATGGTTTCGATCATCATCAATCCCTGCGATGTCCATACACGCGCGGCTGCGTGTAGTAGTCAATCAGCGGCACGCAGATGTTGGCGAGCAGCACCGCAAAGGCGACGCCATCCGGATAGCCACCGAAGCTGCGAATCAGCCACACCAGCAGGCCAATCAGCGCACCGTAAATCAGCCGGCCACGGTTGGTGGTGGACGCGGTGACCGGATCGGTGGCAATAAAGAAGGCACCGAGCATGGTCGCCCCGGAGAACAGATGCACCAGCGGCGAGTTCAGCGACTGCGGCGCGAACAGCCAGCCGAGCGTGGCGCACAGCGCCAGCGACAGCAGGAAGCTGAACGGGATATGCCAGCGAATGGCGTTCTTCGCCAGCAGCAGCATGCCGCCGAGCAGATAGCCGAGATTGACCCACTGCCAGCCGAGGCCGGCCAGTACGCCGCCGTAAATCGGCTGGGCCAGCAGCTGTTCGGCGCTGTGCCCGGCGCGCAGGCCGGTTTTAAAGGTATCGAGCGGCGTGGCCTGGCTCACGCCATCCACTCCCAGCTGCAACTGCTGCATGGTGTCACCGGCCAGCGTGTGGCCGGTAAAAATCATACTGAGTGAGTCCATCAGGCCAGGTTTAATCGCCTGCAGCACATCCGGCGGCAGCCAGCTGGTCATCTGCACCGGGAAGGAGATCAGCAGTACCACATAACCGACCATGGCCGGATTGAACGGGTTCTGGCCGAGGCCGCCGTACAGTTGCTTGGCGATAACCACGGCAAATACGGTACCGAGCACCACCAGCCACCACGGCGCCAGCGGCGGCAGGCTGATGCCCAGCAGCAGCGCCGTCAGCAGGGCAGAGTTATCTGCCAGCGTCGGCACTACCGGCGCGTGACGCAGGCGCAGAATCACGCCCTCGGTGATCCATGCGGTAGCGACCGCCAGCAGCACCTGAATCAGGAAGCCGATGCCGAAGAAATACCACTGTGCCGCCATGCCGGGCAGCGCGGCCAGCACCACCAGCAGCATGATGTTGCCGGTGCTGCGGCGGTTATGGGTATAAGGCGAACTTGCAATACGAAAAGCCATTTAATCCTCAGTCGTCGAAGGCTGCTGCTGCGCTTTACGCGCTTTGGCACGGGCGACCGCTGCGGCAATCGCCGCTTTGCGTGGGTCGGCGGAGTCAGGAGAGGCAGCGGCCTCCACTTCAGGGGATGCGGCGGGCGCGTCGGCTGTCTGCTGCGCTGCGGCCGCGGCTTTCTTCGCTTTGGCACGGGCAATCGCCGCTTCAACCGCCGCTTTGCGCGGATCGACTTCAGCCGCTGGCGTTTCCGCTGCCGGCTCAGCATCGGCCGGCGTCTGCGCGGCCGCGGCTTTCTTCGCTTTGGCACGGGCAATCGCCGCTTCAACCGCCGCTTTGCGCGGATCGACTTCAGCCGCTGGCGTTTCCGCTGCCGGCTCAGCGTGCGTCGATGCCTGCGCGGCAGCGGCTTTCTTCGCTTTGGCGCGGGCGATAGCCGCTTCGACTGCCGCTTTGCGCGGATCGACGTCGGTCGCTGGCGCTTCGGCTGCCGGCTCAGCATCCGTTGATGCCTGCGCGGCAGCCGCTTTCTTCGCTTTGGCTCGCGCAATAGCGGCTTCGACTGCCGCTTTGCGCGGATCGACCTCTGCCGCCGGCGCTTCGGCTGCCGGCTCGGTATCCGTCGATGCCTGCGCGGCAGCGGCTTTCTTCGCTTTGGCTCGCGCAATAGCCGCTTCGACTGCCGCTTTGCGCGGATCGCTTTCAGCCGGTACCGCATCAGCGGCTGGCTGTGCCGGCGCGGCCACTTTTTTCGCTTTGGCACGCGCAATGGCGGCTTCCACCGCCGCTTTGCGCGGATCGATCGCCTGTCGGCTCAGCGGTTCGGTTTCTGCCTGTTTCTCTGCCTGCTGCGCCAGCGCCCGGGCGTGACGCGCTTCGCGTTCTGCCGCTTCCTGCTCCGGCGTCTTCGCCGGACGCGCTTTTACGCGCCCGGTTGCTGCTTCCAGCTCTGCTTTGTCGCTGCGCGCCACGCGCTGTTTGGCCTGCTCGTGACGGGCTTCTCGCGCCAGTTTTTCCCGCTCAAGGCGCGCCTGGCGTGCTTCAAAGCGTGCTTTGGCTTCGGCGGTGCGTTTGGCTTCCAGATCGATGGCGCGCAGTTCGGCTTTTTCCTGACGGTAATACTGCACCAGCGGAATATTGCTGGGGCAGACATAAGCACAGGCGCCGCACTCAATGCAGTCATCAATGTGATGGGCCCGCGCTTTGTCATGATCGCCACCCTGACTGTACCAGTACAGCTGCTGCGGCAGCAGTTTGGCCGGACAGGCATCAGCACAGGCGCTGCAGCGGATGCAGGACTGTTCTTCCTGCGGTTGGCCCATCTCGCTGGCTGACGGCGCCAGAATACAGTTGGTGATCTTCACCACCGGCACGTTAAGGGACGGCAGGGTAAAGCCCATCAGCGGCCCGCCCATGATCACCATCTGGCGTGCGCCTGGCGTGAAACCGACCTGCTGCAGCAGATGGCTCACCGGGGTGCCGAGACGACCCCAGACGTTGCGCGGCCGGGCAATGGCTTCGCCGGTCAGAGTGACCACGCGTTCAGTGATGGGTTCACCGTCAACGATGGCGCGCTTCACTGCCCAGGCGGTGCCGACGTTCTGCATCAGCACGCCGATATCGGTGGAGCGCCCGCCGTGCGGCACTTCCCGCCCGGTGAGAATTTTGGTCAGCTGTTTGGCACCGCCCGACGGGTATTTGGTCGGGATCACCCGCAGCTGCAGCTCGCGGTCGCCTGCCAGCGCCTGTTTCAGCGCGGCAATCGCCTCCGGCTTATTGTCTTCAATGCCAATCAGCACGCGCTCCGCCTGCAGTACCCAGGCAAGGATGCGGCAGCCTTCCAGCACTTCCGCTGCACAATCCTGCATCAGGCGGTCATCCGCCGTGATGTAAGGCTCGCACTCGGCGGCGTTGATGATCAGCGTGTTGACGCCGCGCAGTCCGCCGCGCAGCTTGGTAGCGGTCGGGAAACCTGCACCGCCGAGGCCGGCGATGCCGGCATCGTGAATGCGTTTTACCACCGCCTCGCGGCCGAGCGTGCGATAGTCCGGCTGCGGATCGCGCGGTATCCAGCGGTCTTCGCCATCGGCGCGCAGAAAAACGCACAGCTCGGACAGGCCGGATGGGTGTGCCGTCATGTGCGGCGCGATGGCTTCAATGGTACCGGAGGTCGGGGCATGCACCGGCAGCATCCGGCCGCTGCCAAAGGTCAGCGGCTGGCCGCGCAGCACTTTATCGCCCGGCGCCACGCAGATTTCGCCTTCGTGGCCAATATGCTGTTTTAACGGAATGATGAACTGCTCAGGCAGCGGTAACTGGCTGAGCGGTGTGCCGCTGGACTGGGTTTTCATTTCCGGCGGATGAATTCCCCCTTCGAAATCCCACAGCTTGTCTTTGCGCAGCAGTGATAACAGATTAAGCATGATGTTCTACCGGGATCACCCGTACAGGTATGGTGTCGAGATCCCACTTCCAGTTGGCCGTGGTGGTGGCAACCGGGCGCATCTCAATACAGTCGGTGGGACAGGGCGCGACGCACAGGTCGCAGCCAGTGCAGACATCGCTCAGCACGGTATGCATGGCGCGCGTGGCACCGACGATGGCGTCAACCGGACAGGCCTGAATACATTTGGTGCAGCCAATGCAGTTGGCTTCGTCAATCCACGCCACGGTGCGAACCGGCGTCAGCACCTCCGCGCCGCCGTCCAGCGGCTGCGGTTCAACGTTGAGCAGTTCGGCCAGCTTCAGCATGGTCTGTTCGCCGCCCGGCGCACATTTGTTAATGGCTTCACCGTTATTGCCCACCGCATCGGCGTACGGACGGCAGCCGGGATAGCCACACTGGCCGCACTGGCTCTGCGGCAGAATCGCATCGATCTGCTCAACAATCGGGTCTTCTTCTACTTCAAAGCGGCGCGAGGCGTAGCCCAGCAAGGCACCAAACACCAGTGCCAGCGCCGCCAGAACAGCAATAGCAATCCAAATCGCGGTCATATCAGAATTTCACCAGACCGGTAAAGCCCATGAACGCCAGCGCCATCAGGCCAGCGGTGATCAGGGCGATGGAGTTTCCTTTGAACGGTGCCGGCACGTTGGCCAGCACCAGACGTTCACGCATGCCAGCGAACAGCACCATCACCAGCGAAAAGCCGAGTGATGCACTGAAACCGTACAGCGCCGCCTGCAGGAAGGTGTGATTGAGGTTGACGCTCAGCAGCGGCACGCCCAGCACCGCGCAGTTGGTGGTGATCAGCGGCAAAAAGATACCGAGCAGGCGATACAGCGACGGGCTGGTTTTACGCACCACCATTTCGGTGAACTGCACCACTACCGCAATCACCAGGATATAGGCCATGGTACGCAGGTACACCAGATCGAGCGGCAGCAGAATCAGGTGATTCACCAGCCAGGCGCAAATCGACGCCAGCGTAATGACGAACGTGGTGGCAAGTCCCATGCCAATGGCCGTTTCCAGTTTTTTTGACACGCCCATAAAAGGGCAAAGGCCGAGGAATTTGACCAACACGAAGTTGTTCACCAGCACTGTGCCAATAAAGAGCAGTAAGTAATCGGTCATTTTTTAACCTGGGAAGCCGAAAGGCGTTTATTATCCGGAATTGAGAGGTGCATCTCAACCTTTGCGCGATTCGTGCGCTGGCTGAGAGCACTCAGAATTAAATTCCTGACGAAAAGAGCGTCATCAGGGCTGAATAAAGGTCTGTTTGACCCGCTGTGAGCGTTTGAAGTAGGGCACAAAGACTGCCGCCGAGAGCAGGGCCAGCAGCAATGTCTGGATCGCTTTCCCATCGGCCACCGGCGTAAAAGCGAAGGTTTTCAGCGCCAGCAATACGGTCATCAGCAGCCAGAGAATGTAGTGACGTGGCAGACGGCGCGAACGCTGACAAAAGATCCAGCACACCCAGATGCTGTACAGCCACACCGCGGCGGCGGTGAGTAAGGACACCAGCCACTGCGTCATTAAAATACTGGCGTGAGAAAACAGCGTGGTGCGCAGTTCCGTGTCAAACAGCGGCCGCAGATAGAGCGCCACCACCAGCGCGCTGGTCAGCATCGTCATAATCAGCCAGGCCAGCGGCAGCAGCAGCCAGCCGGCAATACGCGGCGGGTTTACCGATTCGGACATGTTGTTCATCCTGATGTAAGAAAAAAGACGAGGCAGAGCGTACCATGTCCAAACGGGTCACGCCCGATTCGGACAGCGCACCAGGGGCAGAAACAGGGATAAGCGCGCTTTACACCACGTAGCGCCAGACGGATTTCGGCACACAGCCGAGGTCATACAGACGGCCACCTGAGGCGAGTTCAGCACGGCGGTGATCGGCGGCGCGGTACATATTGATGATCTCGTTATCATCAGTGAGCGAATAATTGAGGTGATCGTAGAGTTTTTCCAGACTCTCAAGATTATTCACTTTACGAAATTTCAGCAGGTAATCGAGCGCAGTCATGATTGCCATAAAAGATAAAGAACGGGGAAGTGCTCAAGTATAGGGAGCACGCGGCCAGAGTCCAGACACCGCGGTTAAAAAAATTCAAAATTCAGACAACGTGCGCTAATTCGCTCATCAAAAGGGACTTTTTTACGCTTTTATCTTTTTTAACGCGCATTTTTCTGCGCGTCAGGCCCGTTTTTGGCCCCGTTAACCGGGGGCTGGTGAGAAAATTTAACAGCTGCCTTAAACGGTATTCCAGACGCTATTTTTCGCACTTTCGTTGCGCTTATTTTGAAACGCAGCAGGCGCGAAAAAGCGATTTATCGGTAACGGGTGACGCACAAGGGTGCAGCTGTGATGAAACGTCAAATCGCAAGTGTGCGAATTATCACAAAACAGAACATTGCCTGCTGCGCGCATGAATAACCATTCTTTACGTGTCCGTTGTAATCGTTTCCAGTGCCTGCGGTCATAACCGCTTCTGTTTATTACAGTTATTTAACCTCCGCTGACATAAAGTTCAGGCGTTTTGTCCATAAGCTGAGTCAGCTGTCTGACACGCTGATACGCGTAACCCCTTTAATTCATTCTGTTTTGTGAGGTGTGTCGCGCTTGTTTTAGCGCAATTGCGCCAGGCTTGAAGCGCGTTTGTACCCCTACAGCACACTCCCTTCAGAGGAATGAAAATTATGTGGAAACGTTTACTCTTGACCACCATGGTCAGCGCCGCACTCAGCACATCGGTTCTGGCTGCCGACATGACGGTGGGCTTCTCGCAGGTCGGTTCTGAATCCGGCTGGCGTTCTGCCGAAACCAACGTGGCAAAAAGTGAAGCGCAAAAGCGCGGTATCACCCTGAAAATTGCCGATGGTCAGCAGAAGCAGGAGAACCAGATCAAAGCGGTGCGCTCGTTTATCGCTCAGGGCGTTGACGCCATATTCATCGCGCCAGTGGTACAGACTGGCTGGGAACCGGTGCTGGAAGAGGCCAAAGACGCCAAAATCCCGGTGTTCCTGCTGGACCGCGCCATCGTGGTGAAAGATAAATCGCTGTACATGGCGGTGGTGACGGCCGACAACGTGCTGGAAGGCAAACTGATTGGTGACTGGCTGGTGAAAACCGTCGGTGACAAGCAGTGTAACGTGGTGGAACTGCAGGGTACCGTCGGTGCCAGCGTGGCGATCGACCGTAAGAAAGGCTTTGCCGAAGCCATCGCCGGCCACAACAACATCAAAGTGATTCGCTCGCAGTCCGGTGACTTTACCCGCAGTAAGGGTAAAGAGGTGATGGAGAGCTTCATCAAAGCCGAGAACAACGGCAAAAACATCTGCATGGTGTATGCGCATAACGACGACATGGCGATCGGCGCCATCCAGGCGATTAAAGAAGCCGGCCTGAAACCGGGCAAAGATATTCTTACCGGTTCGATTGATGGCGTGCCGGATATCTATAAAGCGATGCTGGCCGGCGAGGCCAACGCCAACGTTGAGCTGACGCCGGACATGGCTGGCCCGGCGTTTGACGCGCTGGAGAAATTCAAAAAAGACGGCACGCTGCCGCCGAAGATCATCAAAACCGAATCAAAACTGTTCTTACCGGCTGACGCTCAGGCGGAGCTGGATAAGAAAAAAGGCATGGGTTACTGATCCCCGCAACCGCCCTTCGGGGCGGTTTTTATGACGTAAGCGAGGCAGAATCTGATGAGCAGCTACGATGAAACACCCCTGCTGAGCCTCAACGGCATCAGCAAAGGCTTTCCCGGCGTCAAAGCGCTGGATAACGTGTCGTTCAGCATCCGCAAGGGCGAAATTATGGCGCTGCTGGGTGAGAACGGCGCGGGGAAATCGACCCTGATTAAAGTGCTGACCGGCGTCTACACGCGGGATGCCGGCACCATTACCCTCAACGGCGCGGTGATTGCGCCGCACAGTACCGCCGATGCGCAGCAGATGGGCATTGGCACCGTTTATCAGGAAGTGAATCTCCTGCCGAATATGTCGGTGGCGGATAACCTATACATTGGCCGCGAGCCGCGCCGCTTCGGCATGATCGATCGCAAGCGCATGGTGCGCGACGCCGATGCGCTGATGCGCAACTACGGCTTCGCGCTGGATGTGACGCGTCCGCTCGGCCATTACTCGGTGGCGATGCAGCAGATCATTGCGATCTGCCGCGCAGTCGATCTCTCCGCGCAGGTACTGATTCTGGATGAACCGACTGCCAGCCTCGATGCCAGCGAAGTGGAGATGCTGTTTACCCTGATGGCGCAGCTGAAAGCCAAAGGCATGAGCCTGATTTTCGTCACCCACTTTCTCGACCAGGTGTACCGCATTACCGACCGGATTATCGTACTGCGCAACGGCCAGTTTATCGCCACGCGGGACACCGCTACGCTGCCGCAGATTGAGCTGATCAAGCTGATGCTGGGGCGAGAGCTGCTGGAAACCGCACTGCAGCGCCAGGGCAGCACGTTACGCAGCAATCAGCCGGTGGTGTCGTTTGAGGATTACGGCAAGAAAGGCACCATTGAACCGTTTAGCCTGCAGGTACGGCCGGGCGAAGTGGTGGGGCTGGCCGGACTGCTCGGCTCCGGGCGCACCGAGACCGCCGAGGTGCTGTTTGGCATCCGCCGCGCCGATCGCGGTACCGCCACCATCAAAGGCAAAGTGCAGCACATCCGCACGCCGGCCAAAGCCTCGCGTCTCGGCATGGGCTTCTGCCCGGAAGATCGTAAAACTGACGGCATCATCGGCGCGGCCTCGGTGCGGGAAAATATCATTCTGGCGCTGCAGGCGCAGCGTGGCTGGCTGCGGCCGATCAAACGCCGTGAGCAGCAGGCGATAGCCGAGCGTTTTATCAAGAGCCTGGGTATTCGCACGCCGCACGCCGACCAGCCGGTGGAGCTGCTGTCGGGTGGCAACCAGCAGAAGGTGCTGCTGTCACGGTGGCTGGTGACTAAACCACAGTTTCTGATTCTGGATGAGCCGACGCGCGGTATCGACGTAGGCGCCCACGCCGAGATCATTCGGCTGATAGAATCCCTGTGCGCCGACGGACTGGCGCTGCTGGTCATCTCCTCTGAACTGGAAGAACTGGTGGGCTATGCCGATCGCGTGCTGATCATGCGCGATCTGAAGCAGGTCGCCGAAATTCCGCTGGAACAGCTGTCGGTGGCGTCGATCGTCAACGCCATCGCGGACGGAGGAGCACAACATGCTTGAATCGCCTATGACACACGAAAAACCGGAACGGCGGAAGCCGAAGCTGCCGCCGGGCATGCCGCAGATCGTCGCGCTGATTCTGGTGCTGCTGATCGACAGCCTGGTGGCGAATAACTTTTTTGCTATTCACATTCAGGACGGGCGGTTATTCGGCAGCCCGATTGACATTCTCAACCGCGCCGCACCGGTGGCGCTGCTGGCGATTGGTATGACGCTGGTGATTGCCACCGGCGGGATCGATCTGTCGGTGGGCGCGGTAATGGCGATTGCCGGCGCGACGGCGGCGACGCTGACGGTGGCGGGGCACAGCCTGAGTTTTATTATCCTGGCCACGCTCGGAACCGGGCTGCTATGCGGCCTGTGGAACGGCGTGCTGGTGGCGCTGCTGAAGATTCAGCCGTTTGTTGCCACGCTGATCCTGATGGTGGCCGGGCGCGGCATCGCGCAGCTGATCACCCAGGGACAGATCGTCACCTTTAACAGTGACAGCCTCGCGTGGTTTGGCAGCGGTTCGCTGTGGCTGCTGCCGGTACCGGTGTGGATTACCCTGCTGGTGGCCGTGGCGGTGTGGCTGCTGACGCGCAAAACCGCGCTTGGCCTGTTCATCGAAGCGGTAGGCATCAACCTGCGCGCGGCGCGCAATGCCGGGGTGACCGGCTGGCTGGTGGTGATGTCCACCTACGCCATCAGCGGCGTGTGTGCGGCGGTAGCCGGGCTGATTGTCGCCGCCGATATTCGCGGTGCCGATGCCAATAATGCCGGGTTGTGGCTGGAGCTGGACGCCATTCTGGCGGTGGTGATTGGTGGCGCCTCGCTGATGGGCGGGCGTTTTAACCTGGTGCTGTCGCTGGTTGGCGCGCTGATAATCCAGTCAATGAATACCGGCATCCTGCTGTCAGGTTTTCCGCCAGAGCTGAACCAGGTGGTGAAAGCGGTGGTGGTGATGTGCGTTCTGCTGCTGCAGTCGCCGCGCTTTATCGCCATGCTGAAGGGGAGACGTAAACCATGATCAAGCGTCATTTACCGTTAATGATTACCCTGCTGGTGTTTGTCGCGGGTTACCTGTTCTGCCTCAGCCAGTTTCCCGGCTTTGCCTCAACGCGGGTGATTTGCAACATCCTCACGGATAATGCGTTTCTCGGCATCATCGCCGTCGGCATGACGTTTGTGATTTTGTCCGGCGGCATCGATCTGTCCGTTGGCGCGGTGATCGCTTTCACCGGCGTGTTCCTGGCGCGCATCATCGGCGACTACCATGTCGATCCGCTGCTGGCCTTTGCGCTGATTCTGGCGGCAGGCGCGCTGTTTGGTGCCATGATGGGCTGGCTGATTGATGCATTAAAAATCCCGGCCTTTATCATCACGCTCGCCGGGATGTTTTTCCTGCGCGGCTGCAGCTATCTGGTGTCGGAGAACTCGATTCCTATCGATCATCCGCTGTATACCACGTTGTCGAGCCTGGCGTGGAAAATTCCCGGCGGCGGACGTCTCAGCCTGCTGGCGGTGATTATGCTGGTGGTGGTGGCGGGGGGCATTCTGCTGGCGCACCGTACGCGCTTCGGTAATCAGGTGTACGCCATTGGCGGCAATCTGACGTCGGCTCAGCTGATGGGCGTGTCGACGCGCGCCACCACGATTAAGATTTATATGCTGTCGACCACGCTGGCGACGCTGGCAGGCATCGTATTTTCCATTTACACCTCGGCCGGCTACGCGCTGGCCGGGCTGGGCGTCGAGCTGGATGCCATTGCTTCGGTGGTGATTGGCGGTACGCTGCTGTCGGGTGGCGTCGGTACGGTGCTGGGCACGCTGTTTGGGGTGCTGATTCAGGGGTTGATTCAGACATGGATTAACTTCGACGGCACGCTGAGTTCGTGGTGGACCAAAATTGCCATCGGTATTCTGCTGTTTGCCTTTATTGCGCTGCAGCGTCTGCTGACGGTGATGTGGGACCGCCAGCAGAACGCGCCGGTTAAGCGTTTAACCTCTTAGTCGTGATCGCATGTGTGTTAAGAGGTGCGCAAACTGGCGCACCTTTTTTTATGCCCTGATTCGTGGATGTTTAGTGGGGTTGCTGTTAATTGGGTGCCCGGCCCCATCAAGGCCAGCCCGATCGCAAAGAAACCCCGCATCCATGCCGATCGGCCGCGCCATCCCTGGCGCGGACGCTTTGCTATTCGGGCTGGTCTTGATGGGACAGTTAAGTTGTTCATCGCTGTCATTAATGCGCTGCGCGGCGTTTAAATCTGACCACTCGCAGCACACGGATATGAAGGAAATAAAGGCGGGCAGTGGAGTAAAGCGTACGCCGCAGGGATGCGGCGGTCGAGGCTACAGGGAGGTATTCACGCCGGCTTTACATAACGCCTGCCTTTGTTGACTGGACCGCACGTTTTAAGCCAAAAAAAAGCCGCGATACACTCGCGGCTTACTTCAACATCTCAGGCAATTAACGTTTCAGGCGGTAGTACGCGTCGTTCCAGCGCAGCGCATCTTTGAAGGCCGGCAGGCGCGTCTCGTCATCAATCACCAGTACTTCGATGCCGTGCAGTTCGCCGTACAGATACATATCCTCAACATCCAGCGCCTGGCTGAACACCGTATGGTGTGCGCCGCCCGCCAGGATCCACGCTTCAGAAGCGGTGGCCAGCGACGGCTGTGCGCGCCACAGCGCACGTGCCACCGGCAGCTTCGGCAGCGCCTGCGGCTGTTCAATGGTATCGACCACGTTGACCAGCAGACGGAAGCGGTCGCCCATATCGATGACGCTGGCGTTCACCGCGCGACCCGCCGGCGTTGAGAAAATCAGACGCGCCGGATCGGCTTTACCGCCAATGCCGAGGAACTGCACATCAATCAGCGGCTTCTCCTCTTTGGCGATCGACGGGCACACTTCCAGCATGTGCGAGCCCAGTACCAGCTCGTTGCCCGGCGCGAAGTGGTAGGTGTAATCCTCCATAAACGAGGTGCCACCGGCGCGCGTGCCGGCCTGCACTTTCAGGATGTGCAGCAGCGCGGCGGTTTTCCAGTCGCCTTCACCGGCGAAACCGTAGCCCTGAGCCATCAGGCGCTGAACTGCCAGACCGGGCAGCTGGGTCATACCGTGCAGCGTCTGGAAATTGGTGGTAAAGGCTTTACAGCCTTCGCTATCGAGGAAGCGCTTCAGGCCCAGCTCAATGCGTGCGGCATCCAGCACATTCTGCCGCTTGTCGCCGTTTACAGACGCCGCCGCGCTGAACAGATACTGGCTCTCATATTCGTCGACCAGCGCGTTGACATCACCGTCGCTGACGCTGTTCACCACCTCAACCAGATCGCCGACGCCCCAGCCGTTAACCGCATAGCCAAACTGAATCTGCGCTGCCACTTTATCGCCTTCGGTGACCGCCACTTCGCGCATATTGTCACCGAAGCGCGCCACTTTCAGCTGCTGGCTGGCCTGCTTCGCCAGGGCGGCATTGATCCAGCGCGCAATACGCTGCTGGCTGGTTTTATCCTGCCAGTGACCGGTCACCACGCTGTGCTGCAGACCCATGCGCGCGCCAATGAAGCCGAACTCACGGCCGCCGTGCGCGGTCTGGTTCAGGTTCATGAAGTCCATGTCCATGCTGTCCCACGGAATTTCCGCATTGAACTGGGTGTGAAACTGCAGCAGCGGCTTATGCAAAATACTCAGTCCGCCAATCCACATTTTTGCCGGCGAAAAGGTATGCAGCCAGGTAATGATACCGACGCACTGGCTGTCGTGATTGGCCTCGCGGCACAGCGCCAGCGCTTCATCCGGTGATTTCACCAGCGGCTTCAGCTCAAGCGGCACCGGCAGCGTACCGGCCTGGTTCAGGCCGTCCATCACCTGGCGCGCATGCTGCTCAACCTGGCGCAGGGTTTCCGCTCCGTAGAGATGCTGTGTACCAATCACAAACCAGACTTTCTGTTCCATTCATCGCTCCTTTACTTAGCGGATGCGGCGCGCGCGGCGTACTGCGGTTCAGCCGCCTGGCACCAGTGTTGATAACGTTGATAAAGCTGCTGATAAGTCGCCACGCGCGCGCTGTCCGGCTGCAGGGTGACGGCAATCGGACTGGCCATCACCTGCTGCGCCGCCGGCACATCGGGGTAAACGCCGGCGGCAACGGCGGCAAAAATCGCCGCGCCCAGCGCGCAGCACTCATCGGAAGCGACAATGTCCAGCGGCCGGTTCATCACATCGCAGCAGGCCTGCATGATGGCAGGGGATTTGCGCGCAATGCCGCCGAGCGTCAGGATGTTCTGCACCGGAATCTGCTGCTGCTCGAAGCACTCCATGATGGCGCGTGCGCCAAAGGCGGTGGCGGCAATCAGGCCACCGAACAGCGCCGGCGCATCGGTGCCGAGGTTGAGGTCGGTAATCACGCCTTTCAGGCGCTGGTTGGCGTCCGGCGTGCGGCGACCGTTAAACCAGTCCAGCACCACCGGCAGGTGATCGAGTTGCGGATTTGCCGCCCAGGCGTCGGTCAGCTGGCGGATCAAATCCTGCTGCAGCGCGGCCAGCTGCGGCTGTAATTCAGGATGGCGCTGCGCCGCCTGCTGCAAAGGCCAGCCGAGCAGGCGACTGAACCAGGCATAGATGTCGCCGAACGCCGATTGTCCGGCTTCACAGCCGATGGCGCCCGGCATTACGCTGCCGTCGACCTGACCGCAGATGCCTTTGATCGCGCGATCGCCAACCTGTTCGCTGTCGGCGATCAGGATGTCGCAGGTGGAGGTGCCGATGACTTTCACCAGCGTGTACGGCTGTGCGCCCGCGCCAACCGCGCCCATGTGGCAGTCAAAGGCGCCACCGGACAGCACCACCTGTTCTGACAGACCGAGGCGCTGCGCCCATTCGCCCGACAGCGTGCCGACCGGCACATCGGCGGTAAAGGTATCGCTGAACAGCGGCGAATCGAGCTGTTCCACCAGCATGGGATCGAGCGCGCGAAAGAACGCCGCCGGCGGTAAACCCTGCCATTCCGGATGCCACAGTGATTTGTGCCCGGCGGCGCAGCGTCCGCGCCGCAGATCGGCCGGTGCGGTGGTGCCGCTCAGCAGCGCGGGCACCCAGTCGCACAGTTCTACCCACGACACCGCCGCCTCTCGCACTGCGGCATCGGCACGCGACACGTGCAAAATTTTGGCCCAGAACCATTCGGAGGAGTAAACGCCGCCGATGTAGCGGGTATAGTCGGTGAACTGGCCGCTGCGGCACAGGCGGTTGATCTCTTCGGCTTCTTCTATGGCGGTGTGATCTTTCCACAGCACAAACATGGCGTTGGGATTGCTGGCGAATTCCGGACGCAGCGCGAGGACGTTGCCGTCGCGATCGATGGGGGCCGGCGTCGAGCCGGTAGAATCGACGCCAATACCCACCACCGCGGCGCGCTGCACCGGACTTAACGCCTGCACCACGCTGACGATGGCCTGCTCCAGCGCATCAATATAATCCTGAGGATGATGACGAAAGCGGTTGGCGTGTGCATCGCAGAATTCACCCTTTGCCCAGCGCGGATAGTTGACCACCGCCTTTTCCAGCTCTTTACCGCTGTGGCACTCCACGGCCAGCGCCCGTACCGAGTCACTGCCGAAATCCAGCCCAATTGTTATGGCACCCGCGCTCATCGGGATTCTCCTTTGTGAGTTGTCTCGCTCTATCCTGGAATGGGGCGCGGGCGGCGGTTAGTCATCAGCGGCTGAGAATATGCACTTTTCTGTCATCGGCGGGGTTGTGTGATCGACAGCAAAAGTTAATGTCCGGTTAATTTTGCTGAATATATGGAGGATTTAGTCATCGTTTTGGGATGTGATACCGCTCTACATTTTTCCGCGCTTTTCCCGCTACAACTAGCCCAGCGTTTGCACAGCCTTTGTACAACCTTTGAGCTAACGCGCTGATTTTGCGCTGTACCCGAACGTGAAATCTGATTGGTAGCGTTTACACCGATTCGTTGATAACAGCGATAAAACACCATTGTGCCGGAGAGCATCATGCATAAATTCACTAAAGCACTGGCGGCCGCAGGCCTCGCCGCGCTTATGTCACAATCCGCTATCGCCGAGACCATGAAGCTCGGTTTTCTCGTCAAACAGCCGGAGGAACCCTGGTTCCAGACCGAGTGGAAATTCGCCGATAAGGCCGGCAAAGATCTCGGCTTTGAAGTGATCAAAATTGCAGTGCCGGACGGTGAAAAAACCCTGAACGCTATCGATAGCCTGGCGGCGAGCGGTGCCAAAGGCTTTGTCATTTGTACGCCGGATCCCAAGCTGGGCTCGGCCATCGTCGCCAAAGCACGCAGCTATGACCTGAAAGTGATTGCCGTGGATGATCAGTTTGTCACCGCCAAAGGCAAGCCAATGGATACCGTGCCGCTGGTGATGATGGCGGCGACCAAAATCGGCGAGCGTCAGGGCCAGGAGCTGTACAAAGAGATGCAGAAACGCGGCTGGGATGTGAAGCAAACCGCCGTCATGGCGATTACCGCTAACGAACTGGATACCGCGCGCCGCCGCACCGGTGGCTCGATGGCCGCGCTGAAAGCCGCCGGCTTCCCGGAGAAGCAGATTTATCAGGTGCCGACCAAATCTAACGATATCCCGGGCGCGTTTGACGCCGGTAACTCGCTGCTGGTGCAGCATCCGGAAGTGAAGCACTGGCTGATTGTCGGCATGAACGACAACACCGTGCTGGGCGGCGTGCGCGCCACCGAAGGCCAGGGCTTCAAGGCACCGGACGTGATCGGCATCGGCATCAACGGCGTGGATGCGGTAAGCGAGCTGTCAAAAGGCGCGCCAACCGGCTTCTACGGTTCCCTGCTGCCGAGCCCGGACGTGCACGGCTATAAGAGCAGCGAAATGCTCTACAACTGGGTGACCAAAGGACAGGAGCCAGCGAAATTCACCGAAGTGACCGACGTGGTGCTGATCACCCGCGACAATTTCAAAACCGAGCTGGCGAAGAAAGGGCTGATGTAAGTCGGTTTTAAGCCGTCCTCAATGTGATGTTAATTAACAGGCAGCCGGCATAGTTCGTGCTGTAGCAAGGCGGCAAACACGTTTATCCCCGGGAGCTTACTGAGGTCAGTGACCGGGGTAAATGTGCGCAGCCAACGCCGCTACGGTGCGAAACATAGAGGCTCAGGAGTTCCCATGAACACGGATCCAGCATTTCTGTCATTTCATGGCATCAGCAAAACCTTCCCTGGCGTGAAAGCGCTGCAGGATATCTCTTTTCAGTGCCGCGCCGGTGAAGTGCACGCGCTGATGGGAGAAAACGGCGCGGGCAAATCCACGCTGCTGAAAATCCTCAGCGGCAGCTATCAGCCCAGCGGCGGCGAAATCCGCATCAAAGGCACAGCGAAAAGCTTCAGCAATACCGTTGATGCGCTGGATGCCGGCGTGGCGATCATTTACCAGGAGCTGCATCTGGTACCGGAAATGAGCGTGGCGGAGAACATCTATCTAGGCCAGCTGCCGCACAAGCGCGGGCTGGTTAACCGCAAGCTGCTGCGTTACGAAGCCGGTCTGCAGCTGAAAAATCTTGGCATGGATATCGACCCCGACATGCCGCTGAAATACCTGTCGCTCGGTCAGTGGCAGATGGTCGAAATCGCCAAAGCGCTGGCGCGCAACGCGCGCATCATCGCCTTTGATGAGCCGACCAGTTCGCTGTCGGCGCGCGAAATTGAGCATCTGTTCCGCGTGATTCGCCAGCTGCGCGAACAGGGCCGGGTGGTGCTGTACGTGTCGCATCGCATGGAAGAAATTTTCGCGCTGAGCGATGCCATCACCGTGTTTAAGGATGGGCGCTACGTGCGTACCTTCACGGATATGGCCAATACCCACCATGACGATCTGGTGGAGGCGATGGTCGGACGCAATCTTGGAGATATCTATGGCTACGCGCCACGTGAGCTGGGGCCCGTGCGTCTGCAGCTGGACCAGGTGGAAGCGAAAGGCGTGCGGATGCCGATATCGCTGACGGTGCGCGCCGGAGAAATTGTCGGTCTGTTTGGACTGGTCGGTGCCGGCCGCAGCGAACTGATGAAAGGGCTGTTTGGTGCCACCCGGCTGCGCGCAGGCACGGTCACGCTGGACGGTAAGCAGCTCAACATCCGCGAACCGATTGATGCCATCCGCGCCGGTATCATGCTGTGCCCGGAAGATCGCAAAGCCGAAGGCATCATCCCGGTGCACTCGGTGCGCGAAAACATCAATATCAGCGCGCGCCGCCACAACCTGAGTGCCGGCTGTCTGATCAAGCCGGGCTGGGAAGCGAAAAACGCGGACCACCACATTCGCTCGCTGAACATTAAAACGCCGGGCGCGCATCAGCTGATCATGAATCTGTCCGGTGGCAACCAGCAGAAGGCAATTCTGGGCCGCTGGCTGTCGGAGGAGATGAACGTGATCCTGCTCGACGAACCGACGCGCGGCATTGATGTCGGCGCCAAACATGAAATCTATAACCTGATTTATCAACTGGCGAACAAAGGGATCGCGGTGCTGTTTGCCTCCAGCGATCTGCCCGAAGTGATGGGACTGGCCGACCGCATCGTAGTGATGCGCGAAGGTGAGATTGCCGGTGAACTGCCCCACGACGCCGCCACGGAGCAGCTGACGCTGAGCCTGGCCATGCCGAAAACCACTCAAGCGGCCGCCGTGGCCTGAGGTAAAGGAGAGTAAAAATGGCTTCATCTACCACGTCCAATACGCCACCGGTGCAGCGCAGTGGCCTGCAGCTCGGGCGCATCTGGGACAACTTCGGCATGCTGGTGGTGTTTGCGCTGCTGTTTATCGTCTGCGCCATCTTCGTGCCTAATTTTGGCACCTTTATCAACATGAAAGGGCTGGGCCTGGCGATGTCGATGTCCGGCATGGTGGCGTGCGGCATGCTGTTCTGCCTCGCCTCCGGCGATTTCGACCTGTCGGTGGCGTCGGTGATTGCCTGCGCTGGCGTCGTCACCGCCGTGGTGATCAACATGACCGAAAGCCTGTGGATCGGCGTCGCCGCCGGCCTGCTGCTCGGTATGGCCACTGGCTTCGTTAACGGCTTCGTGATTGCGCGTCTGAAGATTAACGCGCTGATCACCACGCTGGCGACCATGCAGATTGTGCGCGGCCTGGCCTATATTTTCTCCGACGGTAAAGCGGTGGGGATTGAGGATGAGCGCTTTTTCACCCTCGGCTACGCCAACTGGCTGGGCGTGCCGGCACCGATCTGGCTGACCATCGCCACCATGATCGTGTTCGGTTTCCTGCTGAACAAAACCACCTTTGGCCGCAACACGCTGGCGATTGGTGGCAATGAAGAAGCGGCGCGGCTGGCCGGGGTGCCGGTGGTGCGCACGCGCATCATCATCTTTATCCTTTCCGGGCTGGTATCAGCGGCGGCCGGCATTATCCTGGCTTCACGCATGACCAGCGGTCAGCCGATGACCTCGCTCGGCTATGAGCTGATCGTTATCTCTGCCTGCGTGCTGGGCGGCGTGTCGCTGAAGGGCGGTATTGGCAAGATCTCCTACGTGGTCGCCGGGGTGTTAATTCTGGGTACCGTCGAGAATGCGATGAATTTATTGAATATCTCGCCATTCTCACAGTATGTGGTGCGCGGTTTGATACTGTTAGCGGCGGTGATCTTTGACCGCTACAAACAAAAAAGCAGAACCGCCTGATCCCGCGGGCGCAGCCGCAACGCTGCGCCCCAATGTCATGCGAACCGGGAGATCCTTATGTACCACCGCGAAGCGCCGAGTGAACAGCAAAATCCGTTACTGCCGGGCTATCCGTTTAACGCCTGGCTGGTGGCCGGTCTGACGCCAATCAACGCCGGCGATCAGCTCGATTTTTTTATCGATCGCCCGCACGGCATGAAAGGTTACATCCTCAATCTGACCATCAAAGGTCAGGGACGGGTGTTTGACGGGGCGTCAGCGTTTGACTGCGAGCCAGGCGACCTGCTGCTGTTTCAGCCGAAAACGCCGCACTACTATGGCCGCGCGCCGGACAGTCCGTGCTGGCATCATCGCTGGGTCTATTTCCGTCCGCGCGCCTACTGGACCGACTGGCTGCAGTGGCAGGATCAGAACCAGGGCGTTGGCCGGCTGCGGCTGCCGGATGCGCTGCGCGCCGAATTTGACCGTCTGTTTGCCAGCATCGAACAGACGCACAACTCCGGACGTCGCTTTGCCGAGGAGCTGGCGATGAATCTGCTGGAGCGTCTGCTGCTGCGTGCGGTGGAAGAGGATCCGCGCAGCCATCAGCAAATTCGCGATCCGCGCGTGATTGAAGCCTGCCAGTACGTCACCAATCATCTGGCCAGCGAGGTGAAAATCGAGGAAGTGGCGCGCCACGTCTGTCTGTCGCCGTCGCGCCTGGCCCACCTGTTCCGCGAGCAGATGGGAATCAACCTGTTGCGCTGGCGCGAAGATCAGCGGGTGATCCGCGCCAAGCTGCTGCTGCAAACCACTCAGGAACCGATCGCCTCGGTGGGGCGCGAGGTCGGCTACGACGACCAGCTCTACTTCTCGCGCGTGTTCCGCAAGCGGGTGGGCGTCAGTCCGAGCGATTTCCGCCGCCGCAGTCAGGATGCGCACGACGCGCTGGTGGCCCAGGAGAGCTGGCAACCGGCACGGAGTGCGATCTCCTGAGCTTTCAGGTGATTCCGCCTTGTTCTTACTGACTGATTCGTCTTAAATCAGTCAGGTCACGAACAAGAGGAATGAGAATGAGCGATAAACTACGTGTCGGCCTGATCGGCTACGGATTTGCCAGCAAAACCTTCCATGCGCCGCTGATCGCCGGTACGCCAGACGTTGAGCTGGCGGCGATCTCCAGCAGCGATGCCAGTAAAGTGCACGCTGACTGGCCGTCGGTGCAGGTGGTGGCCGATCCTCAGGCACTGCTGGATGACCCGACGCTGCACCTGATTGTAATTCCTACCCCGAACGACACCCATTTCCCGCTCGCCAAAGCGGCACTCAATGCCGGCAAGCATGTGGTGGTCGATAAACCGTTTACCGTGACACTGTCACAGGCACGCGAGCTCGATCAGCTGGCCAAAGCCAAAGGGCTGCTGCTGTCGGTGTTCAACAACCGCCGCTGGGACAGCGATTTCCTGACGCTGAAAACGCTGCTGAACGACGGCACGCTGGGCGAGGTGCGCTATCTGGAGTCGCACTTTGACCGTTTCCGTCCGGAAGTGCGTCAGCGCTGGCGCGAAATGAAAGGCCCGGGCAGCGGGATTTGGTTCGATCTTGGACCGCACGTGCTGGACCAGGCGTTGCAGCTGTTTGGACCGCCGGTGGCGATCAACGTCGACATGGCTGAACTGCGTCCGGGCGCGCAAACCACCGATTACTTCCACGCGGTGCTGACTTATCCCTCCCGGCGCGTGGTGCTGCATGCCAGCATGCTGGTGGCCGCGGAATCGGCGCGTTTTGTGGTGCACGGCACGCGCGGCAGCTACGTTAAGTACGGGCTCGATCCGCAGGAGGACCGTCTGAAAGCCGGTGAACGTCCGCCGCGTGAAGAGTGGGGCTACGACATGCGCAACGGCACGCTGACGCTGGCCGAGGGCGAAGTGATGGTGGAGAAAGAGCTGCTGACGCTGCCGGGCAACTATCCGGCCTATTATGCGGCGATCCGCGACGCCATTGCCGGTAACGGTGCCAACCCGGTTACGGCGGAAGAGGCGATTCAGGTGATGGAGCTGATTGAGCTTGGCCTGCAGTCGGCGGAGAAACGCCAGACCTTGTCACTAAAGTAAACCGGACGGCGTTATCGCCAGCCGATCAACAAGGAGCGCAATCTGCGCTCCTTTTTTATGGCTTATGCCGCCACGCGCTGGCGCAGCGCGGCTTTCTCCGCCTCGGTTAAAAAGGCGATGGCAATACCGTTTTCCTGCGCCTGGCGAATCTCGGCGGCGCTCAGGCCCGCCTGTGGCGCAGCCACCTCATATTCATGCGCCAGCTCAATGCCCTGTACCGCCGGATCGTCAGTGTTGATGGTTGCCAGAATACCGTGCTGCAGGAACGCCTTCAGCGGATGGCTGGCCAGCGAGGCTACGGTACTGGTCTGAATGTTCGACGTCAGGCAGGATTCAATGCCAATGCGCTGTTCGGCGAGGAAATCCATCAGCGCGCGGTCTTCAATCGCTTTGACACCGTGACCGATGCGCTCAGCGCCCAGCTCGCGGATCGCCTGCCAGATGCTCTCCGGTCCGGCGGCTTCACCGGCATGCACGGTGATGCGGAATCCGGCATCGCGGGCGCGGTTAAAGTGGCTGAGGAATTCGCTGCCCGGGAAGCCCAGTTCATCGCCGGCCAGATCGACGGCAGTGATGCCGTCGCGGTGCGCCAGCAGACCTTCCAGCTCGCGCAGGCAGGCTTCTTCGCCGAAGGTGCGGCTCATGATGCCAATCAGCTTCACATCAACGCCATACTGCTGTACGCCCGCGCGCACGCCATCAATTACCGCTTCCACCACGCCGGCAATCGGCAGCTGATGGTTCATCGCCATGTAGCCCGGTGAGAAGCGCAGCTCAGCGTAATGGATACCGGCCTGCGCGGCGTCAGCGACGTTTTCCAGCGCAATGCGGCGGCAGGCGTCGAGATCGCCCAGCACTTTGACGCCCCAGTCAAGCTTCTGCAGGAAGCTCACCAGGTCCGGCTGGTTGGCGGTCACCTGCACGTGTGGACGCAGGGTATCCAGCGTATCGGCGGGCAGCGCAAGATTGAACTGACGACCTAAATCAAGGATGGTCTGGGCGCGGATATTGCCATCGAGGTGGCGGTGAAGGTCGGTGAGGGGAAGTTTCGCATCAATCATGTCGCACTCGCTGAATTAACGTAAAGTGCAGACCATTATAAAAACATCTTGCGCAACCGCGCCAGTGATTTGCGCAAAGCGGATAGCGGATGCTGAATTAATCAGCATCCGCTGTGGTTCAGAACGATTGCAGTGCGGCAATCAGCCGGTCCAGCCCGTCATCCAGCTTGCTGCGCGGGCAGCCAGCGTTGAGACGCAGATAGCTGCGGCTGGCGCTGCCGTAGGTGCTGCCTGGCATAATCGCCACCTTATGCTGCTGGATCAGCCGCTGCTGCAGCGCGACGTCATCAATGGCCAGCGGCGCGGTGTCAATCCATGCCAGATAAGTGGCCTGCGGCGGTTGCCAGTTGAGCCCGGCAAACGCCGCGTTGAGCCGTTGCGCAATGTGCTGCATATTGGCGCGCAGATAATCGCGCAGCGCGTCGAGCCAGGGTGCGCCGTGACGGTAGGCGGCAATGGTGGCAGCCAGCGCCATCACCGCCGGTGACGACAGCCCGTCCTGCTGCTTCAGCGCGTGAAACCACGCCCGGCGGTCGTCCGCGTGCGGAATAATGCCCCAGGCGCCGGTCAGCGCCGGAATATTGAAGCTCTTCGAGGCTGAGGTAAACAGTGCCCAGCGGCCTTGTGCCACCTCGCACCACGGCGTGTGGCGCGCCTCGCTTAGCACCATATCCATATGGATTTCGTCGCTGATCACGCTCACGCCATGCCGTTCGCACAGTGCCGCCATCTGCTGCAGTTCTGCGCGCTGCCACACTTTGCCGGTGGGGTTGTGCGGGCTGCACAGTAACATCACCTTACAGCGCGGCCGCGCCAGCAGGGTTTCCAGCTGAGCCATATCACAGCGCCATGTGTCGCCAGCGCGCTGCAACGGTAACTCCAGCACCCTGCGCTGATTACCGATGATTGTCTGGTAAAACGCATCATAGGCGGGTGTGTGAATCAGCACTTCATCCTCCGCCTGCGTCCAGTGGCGCAGCAGCTGCGCCACCATATAAATCACCGACGGGCCATACACCAGCGACTCTGCCGCGATCTCGCTGGCAAAGCGGCTGCGCATCCAGTGCTGCAGGGCGGAGAGAAAATCCTCGTGCTGCCAGCGGCTGTAGCCCAGCACGCCGTGATTCAGCCGCTGCTGCAACGCGTCAATGATGCAGGGCGCGGTGGCGAAATCCATGTCCGAGATGGTGAAGGGCAGCAGATCTGGCACGCCAAAGCGGTCGGCGACAAAGTCCCACTGCGTGCACCAGCTGCCGTGGCGATCCACTACCCGATCAAAATTAAACGCCTGCATGTTTACACCGTCGCGCTCATCAGATGGGCCATTTCATCTTTGACCGACTGCACCTGCGGGCCAATGACTACCTGCAGATTGGTCTGATTGAGGTGCACCACGCCGATGGCGCCGTTGGCTTTCAGCGCGGCATCGTCGACCTTGCTCATGTCGGCCACCGACAGGCGCAGGCGCGTCAGGCAGTTATCCAGCGAGGTGATGTTGTCAACGCCACCCAGCGCCGCGAGAATCGCTGGCGTGTTGTAGCCGGATTTGCCCACGCCGGCGCGGCTGACCTGCTGCTCAACGCGGCTGGTTTCTGCTTCGCGGCCTGGTGTTTTGATGTTGAAACGGGTGATGGCGAAACGGAAGATGGCGTAGTAACCCACAAACCATACGGCGGCAATCACCGGCACCCAGTACCATTTGGTCGAAAGGCCGTGCAGCACGCCAAACACGAAGAAGTCGATCACGTTACCGTCGGTATTACCAATGGTCACGCCAAGCATTGCCATCACGGTGAAGCCGAGACCGGTCAGCAGTGCGTGGATCAGATACAGCACCGGTGCGACAAACAGGAACAGGAATTCGATCGGTTCAGTAGTGCCGCCAACCACGCAGGCAACCACGCCCGAAATCAGCAGGCCTTTAATTTTGTGACGGTTTTCCGGGCGCGCGCAGTGGTAAATCGCCAGCGCTGCCCCCGGCAGGCCGCCAAGGAATGCCGGCATTTTACCCTGCGACAGGAAGCGGGTAGCGCTTTCCGCGAAGCCGTGAGTTTCCGGACACGCCAGCTGCGCCTGGAAGATGGTCAGCGCGCCGCTGACGCTGTGACCACACACCTCCATGGTACCACCGGCATCGGTGAAGCGAATAATCGCCACCAGAATATGCTGCAGGCCAAACGGCAGCAGCAGACGTTCACCGGTGCCGAAGATCATCGGGCCGAATTCGCCTGCGCTGTTGATCATCCAGCCAAGACCGGTGATCGCGCGCGCAAAGAATGGCCAGATCAGCGGTACCACCAGCCCCAGCAGGCCCATCACCACGGTTGTGATAATCGGCACAAAGCGCGTGCCGCCGAAGAATGCCAGCGCATCCGGCAGGCGAATATTGTGGAAACGCTCGTGCAGCCAGAACACCACAATGCCGACAATCACCGCGCCGAGAATACCGGTGTCGATGGACTGAATGCCGAGAATGTTCTGCACGTTATTGGCTTTCAGCACCGCCGCATCGGTAGTCGGCAGAATCCCGTTGATGTTCAGCCAGAAGTTAACGCTGAGATTGAGCACCGCAAAGCCGACGAAGCCGGCAAATGCCGCCACGCCTTTGTTTTCCCGCGCCATGCCCAGCGGGATGGCGATGGCAAACATCACCGGCAAATAGCTAAAGGCAAAGGAGCCGATTTTCGCCATCCAGATAAACAGGTATTGCAGGAACGGCTGGTCGAGCAACGGAATCAGCGTCAGTACATCATGGCTGCTGAGTGAACTGCCGATGCCCAGCATGATGCCGCAAAACGACAGCAGCGCCACGGGTAGCATGAAGGTTTTCCCCAGGCTCTGGAAAAATTCCCAGAGCGACATTTTGGGTTGGCTGTGAGGCATAGTCTCTCCTGGCTAAAAAGTAACAAGCGGGTAAAGTGGTGGGGGATGATAAAACGTTTTATCACGGCTTTTTGTGGTGATAATCACAAAGCGTGACGAGCATCAGGCTTTATTTTTATGTGAATCAGTGTAACGTTTTACCTCTTTGAATTTTCCGGCAACGAATAGCGTCACACTATGTCCCAGCAAAAAATCACCATCCATGATGTCGCGCAGGCCGCTGGCGTATCGGTCAGCACGGTATCGCTGGTGCTGTCCGGCAAAGGGCGGATTTCACCCGCCACCGCCGCGCGGGTGAATCAGGCGATTGAGCAACTCGGCTATGTGCGTAACCGCTCAGCCTCCATGCTGCGCGGCGGTGAGAGCGGGGTGATTGGCCTGATCGTGCGCGATCTCAGCCAGCCCTTTTATGCGGCAATGACGGCGGGACTGAGCGAGGTGCTGGAGCAGCAGGGCAAAGTGCTGGTGCTGACGCAGAGTGGCCAGCACGGCCAGCATCTGCAGCGCTGTTTTGATTCGCTGGCGGCGCAGGGTGCCGATGGCATTGTGCTGGGCGGCGCGGTGGCGCAGGCGGAATCGCTGCGGCTGCAGGCGCAGGAGCAAAATATTGCGCTGATCTGCGCCGCGCGCGCCAGCAGTCTGGAAAAAGTCGATTCGCTGCGTCCGGATAACAGCCAGGCGGCGCGGATGGCCACCGAGTATCTAATCAAACAGGGACATCAGCGCATTGCCTGGGTGGGCGGTCTGGGTTCCTCACTGACGCGCGCCGAACGTATCGGCGGCTATTGCGCCACGCTGCTGCAGTACGGTTTGCCGTTTCGCCCGGACTGGATTATCGAATGTGACGATCGCCAGCAGAGTGTCTCTGCGCTGACGCAGGCGCTGCTGCATCAGCATCCGCGTATTACTGCTATTCTGGCCCACAATGCCAGCACCACGCTCGGCTGCTATTTCGGCGCGCTGCGCAGCGGCCGCACCCTCGGGGAAGATGCCGTGGACAGTTACTACACCCAGCAGCTGGCGCTGGTCGGCTTCAACGACGATCCGCAGCCTGAGCTGAACGATCCGGCATTGACGTTTGTCAGCAGTGAAGCGCGCATCGTCGGGCGGCGCGCGGCAGAACGCATATTACAGCGCCTGGCGCAGCCACAGGCCGATGTGCAGACGTTAATCGTGCCGCCGCAGCTGGTGCAGGGCCGTTAAGCCTGTCGCCCGCCCGGCGTCAGGTCATTATTCGCCACGTTTCTGTTACCGCTGCTTACCGATTTTCAGCCGGCCTGTGATCATCGTTCTGCTTATGCATTGCGGGCCAGCAGAAAATAAAGATTAAACTTCGGCATCAAATCCTGACACGAAATTGTCATAATATGGCCAGCGTTAAATAAAAATCAACGCGTTAGCCATTTTTATAAATTACGCAAATTTTGTATTGATTAATATTCTTTACCGGCCGCGCCTGTATTTTATTCAGGCTGGCTGATGTTATTACCTGTCACAAAATGTGTATTTTCTTATTGTTTAGCGCGGGTTTACTTGCTCGCTGGATTTGTGACTGGCGAGGAATATACTGCCAGCTATGCTTATTTTTCCTGTGCCGGGGCACGTATGAAAATAATCGTAAACGGGAAAGGTTATCCGGAAAAGAGAAATATCATCGTCAACGATTCACACCATTATCTCAATCTGAAATATAAAAATATCTGGTTTTATCGTAACGCCGTCAGGCAGAAAATCCGCAAAGCCAATAAGTTGTTTATTTTCGCGCCACTACCGTTCTCGGTGCCGGACGATGCGCAAATCATCCATCTTTTTAATGAGGTGGCCTGCACGAAAAAACGCTGGATGGCGACATTTGAAACCGAAATTCCGCGCGTGCTGCCGGTGCCGGGCATGGCCAAACTGCATAATCCACAATTGCAGAAACAACTCAAACTGATCGCGGCACCGCAGTGTACGGCGCTGCTGGCTATCTCCGACGCGACGAAAAAAATTCAAATCAAGCTGTTACAGGCGTTTCCGCAGCAGGCTGCAGCCATTTTGCCCAAACTGCACACCCTGCATCCGCCACAGGCAATTATCTGTGATCGGGTCAGGCCGGTGAATCAGGCGAAGCTGACGTTCAGCTTTGTCGGCAATGAGTTTTATCGTAAAGGTGGGGCGGAAGTGGTGCTGGCGTTTAGCGAGTTGCTGGCAGAAGGCATCATTCACCCTGACAGCGTGCAGGTGAATTTAACGGGCAACCTGAAGCATCGCTATAATATCGCGCACGGCGCGCAGCAGGATGACGCGCAATTTCATCAGCGGATTGAAGACCTGATTAATCAGCAGGCAATCTTCAGGCATGAAACATTTTTGCAAAATGATCGGCTGATGAAAATGCTCGAACAGACCGATGTGGGATTATTACCGACCTGGCAGGATACCTACGGCTTTTCAGTGCTGGAAATGCAGGCGTGCGGCTGTCCGGTCATTACCACTAATGTGCGGGCACTGCCGGAAATAAACCCGGCCTCGGCCGGCTGGCTTATTGAGTGTCCGTTGAATGATATGTTTGAAATCGCTATCGGTTCAGCGCAGGAGAAACAGGCGATCAGGGACAGAATTATTGCGCAGCTCAAACAGATCATCACGCAGATGATGGCGCAGCGCGAGGCGATCAGCACCCGCTCGGCGCGGGCGCTGCAAAGAATTAAAGACCAGCACGATCCGGCGCGCTTTCGCGCCAGCCTGGACGCTTTTTATCAGTTAGCTGGCGAGGCCGATCGGGCCTCAGGCGTGAACGCACCAAAGCGAGTGGATATATGACCGGCCGGTTTAGCCGCTTCTCATCAACCCTGGGGGCAGAGCGGCGCTGGCCTGACGGCCAGCGCCAGGTGAGTTAACGTGCTTTCGTCGTCAGATCAAGAAAGGGATGTTTGCCCGCCAGCAGCAGCAAAAACTCATATTCTCCCTGACTGAGCGGGGAGGGTTTTGCGGTGGACTCCTTCATCTGCCAGACGCGCAGGCTGAGGTCGAAGCGCTCCGCGGCAAGCAGTTGTGTCATGCCTGCGGCAATACGCAAGTCGCGGACATCGGTTTGAACCGGTACAAGGTGCTGCAATAATTGATGACTCATAAATTTTTCTCTTATTGTGGCCTTTCCCTGGCGGTGTTGTTATGTGCTGCACGCAGCGTCGGTCAGAGGCTGGCAAGGCTGGCCGCAACAGCAGCGGTGCCGGTGCCGGATGTTGTTAACTCGGATTGAGCCCCGGGCGGTGGGCTGTCAGAAAAACGAAAATGGCTGATCACCGCCGCCAGCGTTCCGGTACGGCCATTCAGGCTGCCGGCCGAGGTGGCGATCTCTTTCACCAGTGCGGCATTCTGCTGGGTAACGCGATCCAGATCGGTCACGGCCAGCGTAACCTGGGCAATGCCTTTGCTCTGTTCGTCTGACGCCAGCGCAATCTGGCCAATCAGCGACGTGACGGCGGAAACGCTTTGCGTGGCGCTGTCCATGATGGCGCCGGCGCGCTGCGCGGTTTGTGCGCCCTCGCCGACACGCGTCACCGTGCCGTTAATCAGGCCTTCAATTTCCTTCGCGGCGCTGGCGCTGCGTTGTGCCAGCGTGCGCACTTCAGCTGCCACCACGGCAAAGCCGCGTCCCTGCTCACCGGCGCGGGCGGCTTCAACCGCCGCGTTCAATGCCAGAATATTGGTCTGAAACGCGATGCTGTTAACCGTGGCGGTAAACTGACGGATTTTATCGGCTTCGGCGGCGATGTCTGCCATCATCGCTGACACGCTTTTGACCAGCGCTTCGCCGTCGCGCGTGGTGCGCGCCGCATCCTCAGCCAGCTCGCGCGCTTCGCCGGCGCTGTGGGCATTTTTCTCTACGGTGGCGCTAAGCTGCTCCATGCTGGCCGAGGTCTGCTCGAGCGCAGCCGCCTGGCGGGTGGTGCGGTCGGACAGATCGGCATTGCCGCTGGCGATATCCGCAGACTCCTTGCGCAGCACGTCGGTGTTGTCATGCACGGCGCGCACCGTGGTCAGCAGGCTCTGCTGCATCAGCCTGACCAGCGGAATCAGCTGACCCACACAATTGCGGCCAAAATCCTGCGGTTCCCGCGTAAGATCGCCAGCGGCGATGCCGCGGAAATGTTCCCGCAGCGCCCCCAGCGGCCGTACCAGATGCGTGACCAGAAAACGGTCACAGAACAGCAGCAGCGCGAGCATCAGCAGTGCAGCAATGCCAAAGGCCATTTGCAGACGCTGGCGATCGGACTGGTCGGCATGGTTATTCGCTGCGATGTCACGCTGCAGCAACTGCAGGCGCTCAGCCGCAGGCACCGCAAAGTCAGCCGGCGATGCGGTGAGAGCGGCACGCAGCGGCGCCCAGTCGCTATCGGCCGGCGCATCGGCCGCTACGGCCGCTTTCGCCGCCGTGGTTCCCGATGCCATCACTAAACTGGCGCGATTTAGAAACAGCAGCTGGCTGGTCAGGGTGGCGTTATGCAGTTCGCGCTGATGCATGTCGCGCAGCACCGTGCTGCCATAGATCCCGGCCAGCGCCACAATCAGCAGCGCCGCGACCAGGATGCACTGCACAACCCGGCGAATGGTGAAGTTTTTAAGAAATTGCATGGTGAGTTTCCCCGGTGTCGTTTAAGACACAATGGTGTCGAGCGTTATTATTTATTGTTCGCGATAATATCGCGTACTATGGTTTAGCGTTTTAAGCATGGCAGGGAATTCGGAAAAAGAAAATGAATCGTCGATAAAATATTTCTTTCCGCAAGATGCGTTAAATTAATTTTCATGCTGACGATATCAGCCCGGCCGCAGCATTAAACATGGCGAAAAAGTAAATAATGATTAATCGTTATTTCCGTTTGCTGAAATAGTATTCTCCACGACTTAATAATTTGCATTAAGTCACGCGCGGCTATTTTATTAACCCTATCCGTTAATATCCGCCCGGCGTAACATGTCTGAATAGCATGCCACGCTAACGTGGTCTTTTTTGCCGCGACCCTGACCATTTATAAATTCACACTGTACAACACCGGGCCCGTAGGGCGTCCGGTTGGCGAACCGCCGTGCGGTTCCAGGCTGATCGCCAGCGTAGCCTTGGCCAAGGACTGTGATTTTTCAATCGGGTAGTGCTGCGACGCCGTGCCGCTGATCAGGCCGAGCGACACCGGTGACTCACCCGGCGGAATCAGCCAGAGTTCCAGGCTCTGATCCGCCCTGACCGCTCTGGCCTGCAGCGGGGCCAGGCTAATCACATCCTGCTGGCGGTTGGCGCTTACCACCCATTGTCCACTGTGTTGCGCATCGGTCAGTACCGCTAACGGCGTCATCGCCGGCTCGCGCAGCCAGTATGCCGACAGCGCCAATCCCAGCGCGACGCAGGCGGCCGCCAGCCACGGCAGAGTGCGACGTTTGGGCGCGGTGCGTGTTTCCGCTGGCAGGGAAAGCACGATTTTTTTCCATAGCGTCGCCGGCGGCGTGATCGGCGGCTGCGCCAGATCGAGTCCGGCTAACAGCGTTTGCCAGTGCGCCACGCGCGCTGCCAGCGCCGGCTCGGCCTGCAGCCGGCGCTGAAAACGCAGGCGTGCGCTGCCGCGCAGTGTGCCGAGGGCGTATTCTGCAGCCAGGGCTTCGTCTCGCTGCACCTTGTCGCTCATAGTCCTACGCACTCCCGTAAATGTTCCATCCCGCGTCGAATCCAGCTTTTCACCGAGCCCACCGGCTGCTGCAGCCATCCGGCGATGTCCGCATGTGACAAGCCCTGATAGTAGGCCAGCGAGATAGACTGGCGCTGCTCACTGCTGAGATGCTTCATACACTGGTGTAAGCGGGCGACCTGCGGATCGCACTGCTCATCAATGCGGGTGTCATCCAGCGCGCTGCTGTGTTCGTCGAGCCAGGTTTCGTCAGTGTTAAATTGTCTGGCATAGCCGCTGCGCAGCCAGTCAATACAGCGGTTGCGTACAATGTGCGTCATCCAGGTAAGCGGCGAACTTAGCGCACTGTTAAATGACGCGGCGTTGTGCCAGATGGTGATATAGCACTCGTGCAGAATCTCTTCCGCCCACGCCCGCTGGCGTAACATGCGCAGCGCTACCGCAAACAGGTGCGGTGACGTCAGCCGGTACAGCTGTTCAAACGCAGGGCGATCGCCACTGGCGACCGCCCTGATTAAGGCTATTTGTTGCTCAGCCTGAGACGCGTCCATAATACTCCTGGCGGGTTTATTTAACCTTACCGAGTATAGACAGTTATTCAGGCATCAAAACAGTATCAATAACATCAATCACGCCATTTTTCTGATTAACATCATAAGTGCTGATATTCGCCACATTACCCTGACCATCTTTCAGCTGAATATTGTGCGGACCGTTGTTCATAATCCACAGCGGCTGACCATTCACCGTTTTCAATTCGGCTTTACCGCCACCCTGTTTAATTTTTTGCTCCAGCGCTTTCATATCATATTTACCGGCGACCACATGGTAGGTCAGCACGCTGGTGAGTTTGGCTTTGTTTTCCGGTTTGAGAAGTGCATCAACGGTGCCGGCAGGCAGTTTGGCAAAGGCGGCGTTAGTCGGTGCAAAGACGGTGAACGGACCTTTACCCTGTAAAGTATCGACCAGACCCGCGGCTTTAACAGCAGCGACCAGCGTGGTGTGATCCTTCGAGTTCAGGGCATTTTCAATAATGTTTTTTTGTGGATACATTGCCGCACCGCCCACCATCACCGAGTCGGTGTGCATGGCCGCCATCGAAGTGTTAGCGCCAAGCAGGGCAGCAGACAGAACGGCAAGACTGATTAACTTTTTCATCATATATCCTCATTGAAGGAGCAGAAAGGTGCTCACAAAGGGATATACGTACGGTGCGGCTGAACGGATGCAGAAAAGGGTGAAATATTTTTGCCGGGGGAAAACGGCAGCCCGGAGAGGGCTGCCGCGGGGATTACTCTGGCATGCCTTCGCTGGTTGGCGCGCCTAACATGTAGCGCGACAGAAACTGCTCCAGCGTCATTTTGTCGCCATTCATGGTGACCTGACCGTTAGCGTATTGCAGGCTGGTAGTGATGTTATCGTCCTGCTGCTGCGTCAGGCGGAACATCTGGCCCATCGCCGCCAGGCCTTTCACCTGCTGATCGGCCAGCTTCTGCGCGTCACCACCCTGATAACCTTCCGCCAGCCCGACGTGACGCATCACTTCGGTCGCCATCGGCATATTGATGCTCAGCTTGCCGTCGAGCGTTTTCAGCACGCGATCCACAGCGGCACCCAGACTCTGCGGTTCACCGGTGACGGTCGCCGGATCGTTAAAACCGACGTTAAGGTTGAACGTGC
Source organism: Pantoea sp. SGAir0418 (assembly GCF_043529865.1). Lineage (NCBI taxonomy): Bacteria > Pseudomonadati > Pseudomonadota > Gammaproteobacteria > Enterobacterales > Erwiniaceae > Pantoea > Pantoea sp. SGAir0418. The sequence goes on along the minus strand of NZ_CP027911.1, from coordinate 2,195,498 downwards.
TCTCGCCTTTGTCATTTTTCCAGCTCAGCGGCGCCACGCTTACGGTCGGCGAACCTTTCAGCAGGGTCGGCAGGTTATTTCTCAAAATGGTCTGCACGCTGGCCTGGTAGCGGATAGGATCGTCCACCACGCCAGGCTGGTTCAGCAGATCCTGCATCTGCGCATTGTACTGGTCAGAGAAGGTTTTCACCGCCTGAGCACCAAACTGCGCAAATTTCATCGCCAGTTTAGCTTCGCCGAACGGCTGTTTCTGCAGGCTGATGTTATCGACCTGATAATCAATCTGGCCGCCAATCTTGCCGTCTTTGTTGTCGAACGAGGACTTCCCGTCCAGCTTCTCCAGCGTCAGGCCTTCCTGACCGTTGATGCTGGCGTCGAGCTTATCCAGCGTGATGGTCTGGTCGCCGACGCGCACGCCTTCCGGACTCAGGTGGGTGTCACCGCCCAGCTTCAGACCGTTAAGGGTAAACAGCACCGGTTGCTGCAGCTGGTTTTTGCTGGTGACGGCGATGCTGGTGAAGTCGCCCTGCAGACTGATTTTGTCGCCTTTGCTGTCCGCGCTGACGTTGAGCGTGCCGCCGTTGGTGGCGAGGCGATCACCGGTCTGCGCATTGCTGTAATCCACCGGCAGCAGGTGCAGCGCGGTATCGGTCGCGCCGCTGTAACCAACGCGGGTATCGGCATTAACCAGCGATTTGCCCTGGGTCAGTTCAAACAGTTTCTTCACCGCATCGGTGTTTTCCAGTTCGGTGTGCACCGAGGCCATGCTGGGGATCAGGTTGCCGCGCTTCAGCTGAGCAAACGGGAAAGGACCGTGGTCGATGGTTTCGTTGAGCACGATGCTTTGGCCCGGCTTCAGCAGCGGATTGTCTTCGGTCTGCGAACTGGCCTGAATTACCAGTTTGGTTTTGCTGCTGAATACGCCACGCTGGTAATCCTGATAGCTGAGCGTCAGACGGCTATTCGGCGCGTACGCGTTGATCTGGCTGTTGGCATTTTGCAGCATCTCATCCATGTGGCTTTCCAGCTGTTTACCGGTAAACCACGCTGCGCCAGTCCAGATTACGCCGAGCGCCACAATCACACCTACGGCAACCTTGGTCTTTTTCATCGCTGAGTCGTCCTTATCCTTGCGTGCGCATACCGTTGGGCCGCGCGACGGGTGAAGAAAAACGCCCGCAGGCGTTTTTTAATTAATAGTTTGAAATAATAGCAGTTAATGCTGCAGGCGTCAGCCGCCTCACGTCAGCGCGTTGAACACCCGGGCGAGACGGCCGGTCCCCGCCGCGCTCACCGGCGACTCGCTGACTGCGATAAAGCAGGATTCGCCCGGTTGCAGTACCAGCTGCTGCCCGGCCTTTTCAATCACCGCCTGGCCTTCAATGCAGAACAGCAGGGCGGCACTGTGCTGCGCCAGCGTTTGCGGCGTGGCTGAAAGCGTATGGATGGCGAAGGCAAAATCTTCAACCGGGATCGGGAAAATCAGGCTGTCGCCCTGCGTCTGCGGCTGCGTGAGCAGCGTCGCCGCCGGTTTGGCCTCGAACTTCAGGTTGGCCAGCAGTTCCGGGATATCAATGAATTTCGGCGTCAGGCCGGCGCGCAGCACGTTATCCGAATTCGCCATCACTTCCAGCGCCACGCCTTTCAGATAGGCATGCGGCGTTTCGGCGAACAGGAACATCGCCTCACCCGGTTGCAGGGTGATGACATTCAGCAGCAGCGGTGAGAACAGGCCATTATCGTCCGGATAGTCGCTGGCGATGGTTTTGATGGTCTGCCACGGTTCGCCTTCGCGCGCGTTCAGCGCGGATTTCAGCACGCCGAGCGCGCGGGTTTTGCTCTCGTCTTTCAGCGACAGCAGGGTAGCGAACAGTTTAGCCAGCGCGGCTTCGCTGGCGTTTTCGAGGAAATGGGCGATCTGCGGATGCGCGCCCGCGACCGGCTCCAGCAGCGAGACAATCTCAGGCAGTTCGCGAAAGCCGTTCATCGCCTGGAATGGCGTCAGGGCATAGACCAGCTCGGGCTTGTGGTTAGCATCTTTATAGTTGCGCTCGGCGGCGCTGAGCGGAATGCCCGCCGCGTTTTCACGCGCGAAACCGGCTTCTGCGGCAGTTTTACTGGGATGCACCTGAATCGATAACGGCTGATCGGCGCACAGCACTTTAAACAGAAACGGCAGCTCACCGAAACGCTGCGCTACCGTGGCGCCCAGCGTCGCGAGCGGATCGTCATTGATCACGTCACGCAGCGAACGGGTGACGCCATTCACTTCAACGGTAGAGGGGCTTTTCGGGTGCGCGCCCATCCATAATTCCGCCATCGGCAATCCCTGCGGGTTTTCGATGCCGTAGAGTTCGGTCAGCGCGGTTTTGCTGCCCCATGCGTAATTTTGCAGCGAATTGTTCAATTTTTGCATCGTTTACCCTTAATAACGGTAAGTAAATAAGCGTATTAAAGCAGAAAGTGCCATAGAAAATACACGAACAAGTGCAATAAACGCGATGGGCTCGCATAATGTTAATTTCTTGTATGTGACCATCTTGCTCGCTCTAAGGCGTCGCGGGAAGACGACTTAGGCGGAAACCTCAAAATCTGAGCTAAGGAGACGTAGTCATGGCAGCCAACCGCATTGAAAAAGATTCAATGGGTCCGATCGAAGTTCCGGCAGATAAGTTGTGGGGCGCACAAACGCAGCGTTCGCTGGAGCACTTCCGCATCTCCACCGAGAAGATGCCCGTGGCGCTGGTGCACGCGCTGGCGCTGACCAAGCGCGCCGCCGCCCAGGTTAACCGCGATCTGGGGCTGCTGCCGGCTGAACGGGCCGGGGCAATTATCGACGCCGCTGACGAGGTGCTGGCCGACCAGCACAGCGACGAGTTCCCGCTGGCCATCTGGCAGACCGGCTCCGGCACCCAGACCAATATGAACATGAATGAAGTGCTGGCTAACCGCGCCAGCGAACTGCTGGGCGGCGAGCGCGGCATGTCACGCAAAGTGCATCCGAATGATGATGTTAACAAGAGCCAGAGCTCCAACGATGTGTTCCCGACGGCGATGCACGTTGCCGCGGTGATTGCGCTGCGCGAACAGCTGATCCCGCAAATCGAGGTGCTGAAAAATACCCTGAGCGAGAAGTCCGCCGCGTTTAAAGACATCGTTAAAATTGGTCGTACCCACCTGCAGGACGCCACACCGCTGACGCTCGGCCAGGAGATTTCCGGCTGGGTTGCCATGCTGGAGAACAATCTGAAGCACATCGAACACAGTATTCCGCACGTCGCCGAACTGGCGCTGGGCGGTACCGCAGTCGGTACCGGCCTGAATACCCATCCGGAATATGCGGTGCGCGTGGCGAAAGCGCTGGCCGACCTGACGCAGCAACCCTTTGTCACTGCGCCCAACAAGTTTGAAGCGCTGGCGACCTGCGATGCGCTGGTGCATGCGCACGGCGCGCTGAAAGGCCTGGCCGCCTCGCTGATGAAAATCGCTAACGATGTGCGCTGGCTGTCGTCCGGTCCGCGCTGCGGCATCGGTGAAATCAGCATCCCGGAAAATGAGCCCGGCAGCTCGATCATGCCAGGCAAAGTCAATCCTACCCAGTGTGAAGCGCTGACCATGCTGTGCTGCCAGGTGATGGGCAATGACGTGGCGGTGAACATGGGCGGTGCGTCCGGTAACTTCGAACTCAACGTCTACCGGCCAATGGTGATCCACAACTTCCTGCAGTCGGTACGGCTGCTGGCCGACGGCATGGACAGCTTCAATCACCATTGCGCGGTGGGCATTGAGCCCAACCGCGAGCGCATCGATCAGCTGCTCAACGAGTCGCTGATGCTGGTTACCGCGCTGAATACCCATATCGGCTATGACAAAGCGGCGGAAATTGCCAAGCAGGCGCACAAGCAGGGGCTGACGCTGAAGGCCTCGGCGCTGCAGCTCGGCTACCTGACCGAAGCGCAGTTTGACGAATGGGTGCGGCCGGAAGAGATGGTTGGCAGCATGAAGCAATAGCTTTGCTTTACTGCCGGACACTACAGCGCGACCTGTCGCGCTGTTTTTTTGCCTTACAGACGGTCACTCCATAAATGCAGCCGCGGGATGATCAGATGCAGCGGCTGCGCCAGCGGCTTGTAACGGTGCGTGATGTTTTCAGCATCGTAATCCAGCAGTTCACCCAGCGTCGGCACCTGCGTACGATCGCGGCACAACACCAGCAGCGGCGAAGGGCAGGCCAGCTGCAGCTGTTTTTTCTCGCTGGCGCGCCACAGCCGCGCGATAGGTTGCACTTTAACCGGCCGCTTGATCTTCAGTTGCGCGCCGTCCGGCAATGACCGCACCCGCTCCAGCTCCTGCTGCACTTTCTCTGCCCACTGTTCGCGCGTCCACGGCGCCTGCGCGCGGTTCGCCTTCAGGCTGCGCTCCAGTTGCCCGACGATGGCCTCGCGCGTCACCTTTTTGATGATGTTTTTATTCGCCCAGCCAAAACGCAGCGTATCCGGCGCCTGCAGTAGCGTGACGCTGCGGTAGGCGTTGAGCGTGATCAGGCCACGCAGATGCTGGTGCACAAACTCAAAACGCGCCTCGCTTGGCAGGCCGGAGTCGACGGTGATCAATTGCTCCAGCCGCTGTTTAAGGGTGTTGATGGTCGTGACCTGCTGCTCCAGTCCCTGGCTGGCCGCCTCATCCGCCTCAATGCAGAGGGCGCCAGGCAGACGCACCGCCGCTTTGGTGCTGAGTTTTTCTGACTGATGCTGCATAAACAGGCGGCAATAGTGGGCGAGGGCCATTTCGCGCGCGCGTTTACCGAGATGCTGGGTCACCGCGATGCGGTTGATTTCATCATGCTCTTTGCCTTTCTCGATTTCCGGCAGGCTGAACACGCGCGCCAGCAACAGCGGCTGCTGTTCAACCGACGCCCGCAGTGCAGTGAGTTCGCGCTCCAGCGTATTGACGCATTCATGTAAATCAGCCACCAAATCATAGCGAGCCATCGCGGTTCTCCATAGTTACAACATACCAAAGGGTGGCACTGAATGACGTGGCGAGCAAGCAGGCATACTAGTTACAACATACTGAAATAAGGTTTATCCATCCAGTCGCTGAAACCCCGGCGTGGAATTCGGCTCAACAGGGCGCGCGGGCATTTTTCCTGTCGGATGAACATGTTATAACCGTGATTTACCTGTTAACGGATATTAGCTGTGGAGTATCAGCCAAAACCGGGCGCGCCCGCTATCGTCACGCTCGGCGCCGTGCAGATCCTGTCATGGGGCGGATCATTTTATCTGATGGCCGTGATGGCTAACCCGATCATCGCGGAAACCGGCTGGTCGCAGCAGTGGGTGTATGGCGCACTTTCGCTCGGCATTCTGGTCTCTGGCCTGCTGGCACCGCTGTGCGGCCAGCTGATTGCCCGCGCACACGGTCGCCGGCTGCTGGCGGCGAGCGGGGCGGTGATGGCGCTCGGGCTGGTGATCATGGCGCTGAGCCACAATTTGCCGCTGTTTCTGTTCGCCTGGCTGATTATCGGCGCGGGCATGGCGATGGGCCTGTATGACGCGCTGTTCGCCACGCTGGGCACCTTATATGGCGGCCAGGCGCGTGGCGCGATTACCGGTATTACGCTGATTTCAGGATTCTGCACCTCGCTGGTGTGGCCCGGCATCGCGCTGCTGATCCACTGGCTGGAGTGGCGCGGCGCCTGTCTGGCTATTGCCGCGCTGCTGTGTCTGGCGGTGCTGCCGGCTTACCTGTATGCGCTGCCAGCGCCGCGCACGCCATCCATACCAAAAGCCACGCAACAGCATACCGCACAGAATTCACTGGCTCCCACGCTGTTCTGGCTGCTGTGCAGCATCTTTACCCTCGCGTCGGTGATCATGACGGCGATATCGGTGCAGCTGATTACCCTGCTGCAGGCGAGCGGGCATTCGCTGAGCGCCGCGCTGGCGATCAGCACGCTGCTGGGGCCGTGCCAGGTGGCGTCGCGCATTGTCGATATGGCGTTCAAACGCGGCCATCCCATCTGGACCACTTTCTTCTCGGTCGGACTGGTGGCGCTGGGATTACTGCTGCTGGCCTGTTATCCCGCGTGGGCGCTGGTGAGTATGGTGCTGTACGGTGCAGGGAATGGCTTGCGGGCTATCGTGCGCGGTACGCTGCCGCTGGCGATGGTGAAACCGGAAGAGTACGCCATTGTGGTTGGCCGCATGGCGCGACCGGCGCTGATTGGTCAGGCGCTCACACCGCTGATTGGCGGCTATATTTTCCAGCATTCCGGTGCGCAGGCTACGCTGTGGCTGTTATGCGGGCTGGCGCTCATCAACGTGCTTTTGGTGGTGGTGCTGAAGCGGAAATTGCCGGCAGGCGCTCCGGAATCCGCAGGTTGAAACCGCCACTGACGGCTAACGGGCAGAGATGGCCGCTGCTGCGCTTTAGTGGCGATCCGTCAGATATTGCAGCAGGCAACACAACGCGCTTAACAGCAGAGTGCAGCCAGCCGAGACAATGAAAGGCAGCGGTGCCATCCGTACGCATTGCCATAAGGTTGGCGCGTTCAGGCAGCTGGTTGCCGCCGTGATGATGCCTACCATCAGCGGGAGAACGGTCAGCAATAACGCGCCGACGACCGGGGATAATACAGACATTATTTCGCGCCTCGAAAATAGTAACGGCGCGCATTTTGTGCAAAAAATAGCAAGGGAATCCTGACACGGATCAATATTATTCCTTTCAGAAGCCGGTTAATCGACCCTGACGCAGCCCCCTTCGCCGGGGTGTTTTTGTTTCTTACACAGAAACAATGGCTTGTCTGAAGGTCGGATGCGCACACGGCGCACCACGCGTGCAGAAATAATCATCCCTTTGTCACAACGTCCTTTGCCAGCCCGCAGCTACAGCGGTGGGGGCAAAAAAGTGACACATCGCGCATATTGTTGCGCGAGGCTCAGAGTGCTAAAGCGGTCAGCGGCATGTTATACTGGAATCTTTTTATTTAAATTCAATATATTAAGTCGATATCAAGGCGGGTAATAGCGCAGGTTAGTCACGGGTGGAAAGCATTTTCGGTATTCTAAAAAGCAACAGTGTTTGTTATATTTATTGCTCATTGATTATTCACTGCCGCGGTATGAAAACAAGAAGATAGGCCGCAACTCAGGAAACAGAAATGCTAGATTACCGCTTCCCGACAGCTTTGCAGATGGTTTTGAGCGTAGCGATGGCGGAGCAATTGGGTAAACGCTCGACCAGTGCCATTCTGGCGTACGGTCTTGAAGCGAACCCCAGTTTCATTCGGAAACTCATGGTTCCGTTAACGCGCGATGGCATCATTGTCTCGACGCTTGGCCGTACCGGCTCGATCCATCTGGGTCGTCCGGCCGCTGAGATCACGCTGCGCGATATCTACACCTCAGTGATTGAAGACAAAAAACTGTGGGCGTCGCGCCCCGATGTCGCACCGCGCTGCCTGGTCAGCGCCAACCTGTGCTGGTACTTCAAATCGATCGCGGAGCAAGCGGAAGAGGCGTCGCTTAAAGTGCTGGAAACCCGCACCGTCGCCGATGCCCTTAACGAGCTGAAAAAGCACGATACCAGCAACTGCGAACCGCTGCCTGACCTCGAAATCGCCGAACTCTGCAAAAAAGACCGCTAACCTCCCGTGCGCATCGCTGATGCGCACCTTTCCATTCCGCTTCTGTACGCACAATCTACCCCTGTAAATCCTGTGAAATCACGCTGCTGTGCTCTGGCGCAGAGGCGCGCTGTTGCTGTGTAACATCGTCATGCTGCGCCAGGCAAAAAAAATCCGGGCACGGTGGCCCGGATGGGTTTTACTCCTTAGCGTTTACACCGTCTGCGTTTCCACCGCTGGCTGCTGTTTGCGCGTCACCAGCTTACGCAGCGTCACGTAGAACACTGGCGTCAGGAACAGGCCAAACAGCGTAACCCCCAGCATGCCCGAGAACACGGTGATGCCGGTGACGCCACGCACTTCGGCGCCCGCACCTTCGCCCAGAATCAGCGGCACGGTGCCGGCGATAAAGGCGATGGAGGTCATAACGATAGGGCGCAGACGCAGGCGACAGGCTTCCAGCGCCGACTCCACAATCCCTTTGCCCTGCATCTCCAGTTCGCGGGCGAACTCGACGATCAGGATGGCGTTCTTACATGCCAGCCCCATCAGCACCACCAGACCGACCTGGACAAACACGTTGTTATCGCCGCCGGTCAGCCACACGCCGACCAGTGCGGACAGCATCGTCACCGGTACGATCAGGATCACCGCAAGCGGCAGCGTCCAGCTCTCATACAGCGCCGCCAGTACCAGGAACGCCAGCAGCACCGCCACCGGGAACACGATAAACGCGGTGTTGCCCTGGGTTGCCTGCTGATAGCTCAGGTCGGTCCATTCGATATTCATGCCGTTCGGCAGCACCTGGCTGGACATCGCCTCGAGTTTCTCCATCGCCTGCGCAGAAGAGAGCACGCGCGGATCGGCATCGCCAATCAGGTCGGCCGCCGGATAGCCGTTATAGCGAATCACCGGGTCCGGACCGTAGGTGGTGGTGATGTTCACCATGCTGCCAATCGGCACCATCTCACCGCGATCGTTACGGGTGCGCAGGTTTGCGATATCCTGCACGCTGTCGCGGAAATCCCCGTCGGCCTGCGCCATCACGCGCCAGGTACGACCAAACTTATTGAAGTCGTTGACGTAAGAGGAACCCAGATACACCTGCAGCGTCGTGAACAGATCGGTCAGCGATACGCCCTGTGCTTTGGCTTTGTCGCGATCGACCTGCACATCCAGCTGCGGCACGTTGGCCTGATAGGAGGAGATCGGGAACATCATGCCAGGCGTCTGCATCACCGCACCGGACAGGGTATTAATCGCGGTTTGCAGAGCACCATAGCCCAGGCCCGCACGGTCCTGCACATACAGCGAATAGCCCGATCCTTGGCCCAGACCGAGGATCGGCGGTGGCATGATGGAGAAACCGAAGCCCTGCTGGATTTTGGAAATTTTCGCGTTGATCTCAGCGTTGATTTCCGCCGCAGTGCGGCTGCGCTCGCTGAACGGCTTCAGACCGAAGAACACCGTGCCGGTATTCGGCGTATTGGTGAACTGCAGCGCATTCAGGCCGGGGAAGGCGACGGAGTAGGCCACGCCTTCGGTGTTCATGCCGATTTCGCTCATCTTACGAATCACTTCATCGGTACGCGCCAGCGATGAGCCTTCCGGCATCTTCACGCCACCAATCAGGTACAGCTTATCCTGCGTCGGAATAAAGCCACCTGGCACGGTATGGAACATAAAGCCGGCACCGGCCAGCAGCAGCACGTATACGCCAAACACCGCACCGCGCCGGCGCAGGGTTTTGCCGACCATCGATTCATAGCCGTCTGAGCTGCGCTGGAAGAAGCGGTTAAACGGCCGGAACACCCAGCCCAGCAGACGATCGATCAGGCGCGTCGGCAGGTCCTTCGGCGCACCGTGCGCCTTCAGCAGTTTCGCCGCCAGCGCCGGAGAGAGCGTCAGCGAGTTAATCGCCGAAATCACCGTCGAAATGGCAATGGTCACGGCAAACTGCTTATAGAACTGACCGGTTACGCCCGAGAGGAAGGCCATCGGCACAAATACCGCACACAGCACCAGCGCGATGGCGATAATCGGCCCGGAGACCTCGCGCATCGCCTGGTGAGCCGCCGCCACCGGTGTTAAGCCCTGCTCAATGTTACGTTCGACGTTCTCCACCACCACGATGGCGTCATCGACCACGATACCAATCGCCAGCACCAGCCCGAACAGACTCAGGGTATTGAGCGAAAAGCCCAGCAGATAGAGCACGCTGAAGGTACCGACCACCGACACCGGCACGGCCAGCAGCGGGATGATCGAGGCGCGCCACGTCTGCAGGAACAGAATCACCACCAGCACCACCAGCACGATGGCTTCGAACAGCGTCTGGACCACGGCGCGGATCGAGTCACGCACGAACACCGTCGGGTCATAAGGCGCGGCCCACTGCACGTCATCCGGGAAGCGCGTTGCCAGCTCGGCCATCTTGGCGCGTACCGCATTCGACAGGTCGATGGCGTTTGCGCCCGGTGACTGGAAGATACCGATACCGACCGCATCCTTGTTGTTCAGCTGCGAACGCAGGGCATAGCTGCCGGAGCCCATCTCGATGCGCGCCACGTCACGCAGGCGCACCAGCGTGCCGTCATCGGCGGTTTTCAGGATGATGTTGCCAAACTGCGCCTCATCTTCCAGCCGCCCCTGGGTGTTGATCGACAGCAGAAAATCGCTCTCTTTCTTCGTCGGCTCGGCGCCGAGCTGCCCGGCAGAAACCTGCACGTTCTGCTCCTGCATGGCGCTGACCACGTCGCCGGCGGTCATGCCGCGCGCCGCCACTTTGTTCGGGTCGAGCCAGACGCGCATCGCGTAGTCACCGGCACCGAAGATCTGAATCTGGCCGACGCCTGGCAGGCGCGCCAGCTCATCTTTCACCTTCAGCGTGGCGTAGTTACGCAGATAGAGCGAATCGTACTTGCCGTGGGGCGAGAACAGATGCACCACCAGTGTCAGGGTAGGTGACTGCTTCTGGGTGGTCAGGCCGAGCTGACGCACCTCTTCCGGCAGACGCGCTTCAGCCTGTGCCACGCGGTTTTGCACCTGGACCTGCGCCTGGTCGGGATCGGTCCCCGGGCGGAAGGTCACGGTGGTAACCAGCACGCCATCTGAGCCGGCCACCGACTTCATGTACATCATGTTTTCCACCCCGTTGATCGCTTCTTCCAGCGGCGTTGCCACCGAATCAGCAATCACTTTGGGGTTGGCACCGGGATATTCTGCGCGCACCTGCACGCTGGGTGGTACCACGTTGGGGTATTCACTGATCGGCAACAGCGGAATGGCGATCAGTCCGGTGGTAAATATCAAAATCGACAGCACCGCGGCGAAAATCGGTCGGTCGATAAAAAAGCGGGAGAAATCCATAACGGGCAGTCTCGATTATTATTGAGCGGAGCGCATGGCCACCGGCTGCGCTTTTACCGGCATACCGGGCATGAACACTTTCTGCAGACCGTTGACAATTACCTTGTCACCTGGCTTCAGACCCTGCTGCACAATACGCAGGCCGTTAGCCAGATCGCCCAGCTGAACATCGCGGCGTTCGGCTTTGCCTTGCGCATCAACCACGTAAACGTATTTACGATCCTGGTCGGTCAGTACCGCGCGGTCGTCGACCAGCAGCGCGTTGAATTCTGCGCTGCCCGGCAGCCGCACGCGGGCAAACAGGCCTGGGGTAAACTGACGCTGCTGATTGTCGAGCGTGGCGCGCATGCGAATGGTGCCGGTGCTGGCGGTCAGCTGGTTATCGAGAAAATCGACGGTGCCGCGGTGCGGATAGCCCTGTTCGCCGGTCAGCGCAATCTCTACCGGCAGCGAACCGCGGTTCTGGCCCTGACGCGCCATCGCCTGGTACTGCAGATAAATCGCTTCGTCGACGTCAAAGTAGACGTACATGCGGTCCTGCGAAACCAGCGTGGTGAGAACGCTGGCGCTGTCGCCGGCGGTCACCAGGTTACCGGTGGTGATCATCGCCCGGCTGGCGCGACCATCGATCGGCGCGGTGACGCGGGTAAAGTCGAGGTTCAGCTGCGCCATATCGACTGCCGCCTGGGCGGCCAGCACGCTGGCCTGCGCCTGACTGGCGGTCGAACGACGCTGTTCCCACTCTTCGCGCGATACCACCTGGGTGCCGATCAGTTTGTCGGTACGGGCCGACTCGCTGCGGGCCAGCGCCGCCTGGCTACGCGCGCTGGCCAGTTCGGCCTGCGCCTGCTCCAGCGTGGCGCGGTAGGTGCGGTCATCAATGGTAAACAGCACCTGACCTTTCTTCACCTCATCGCCTTCGCGATAGTTAACCTGATCGATGTAGCCCGAGACGCGCGGACGCAGCTGCACGCTCTGCACCGCTTCAATGCGGCCATTGAAGCTATCCCACTGGCTGACTTTTTGTTGCACCACCTGCGCGACACTCACTTCGGGCGGAGGCGGCGGCGCGTTTTGCGCCACACCGCGATCACAACCGGCCAGCAGGCTTCCCAGCAACATCACTCCTGACAGGCTTACGGCCCGACGAACCCCATATGTTTGCAGATGCATTGTTGTTATTCCGCGTTGGTGAAAAAGAAAGGAGACGTACGAAAAATCTGCAACTTTTAAGATTGCATTAAAACCACAGGAGTGTAGGCTTGGGCGAACTGCATCTGCAAGAATATCTGATACACTTTATGTGCGGTTTTGATCAATTCGTAACAGGTAACGAAAGCCCCTACGGCGAGTGCGGCATTTAATGCAATAATAAAACTTGCATTAAGTGCGATAGTCAGTCACCCTTAAAGTGTAATTGCAACTGATACTGATACTGTTCGCCATGGCGACGGGAGAGAATGGGATGATGAGCGACGCTTTTATTCACGATCTGATCGACTGGATTGATAACAACATTGAAGCACGTCTGGATCTGGACACCGTAGCGGGGCGCGCCGGCTATTCGAAGTGGCACCTGCAGCGCATGTTCAAAGAGCACACCGGCTATCCGCTGGGTGAGTACATCCGGGCCAAGAAGCTGAAAAAATCGGCCGACCGCCTGACCACCACCAACGAACCGATCCTCAACGTGGCGATTTCGCTGGGCTTCGATTCACAGCAGTCGTTTAACCGCAGCTTCAAGCGCCAGTATGGCGTGGCACCGGGCGCATGGCGTCGTCACGCCGCGCACACCCCGAGCGCGATGCAGCAGTAAACCTCCGCCAGGGCCAGCCATGCTGGCCCGCGTTTTTCCCCGCCTGAAACCTGCTATTATCGGCGTCCTGCCTTTCAGGATGTCACTATGTCGAAAAAACTCTGGATTGGATTACTGTTTGCGCTGGTGGTTTGCTGGTTTCGCTGGGCTTCGATTCACAGCAGTCGTTTAACCGCAGCTTCAAGCGCCAGTATGGCGTGGCACCGGGCGCATGGCGTCGTCACGCCGCGCACACCCCGAGCGCGATGCAGCAGTAAACCTCCGCCAGGGCCAGCCATGCTGGCCCGCGTTTTTCCCCGCCTGAAACCTGCTATTATCGGCGTCCTGCTTTTCAGGATGTCACTATGTCGAAAAAACTCTGGATTGGATTACTGTTTGCGCTGGTGGTTTGCTGGATCGGGCTGAAGCCCCATCTGAGCGGTACTGCACCAGAAAAACAGACGGATATTGCGCAACTGACCGATGTACATCGCGTGGCGCGCTGGCTGCAGCAGCATCACCGTTTGCCTGATTTTTATCTCACCAAAAGCGCGGCACGTCGTCAGGGCTGGAACCCGGCGCAGGGTAACCTGTGTGAGGTGTTGCCAGGGCGGGCGATTGGCGGCGATCGCTTCAGTAACCGCGAACGGCGGCTGCCGATGCAGGCGGGGCGCCAGTGGTATGAAGCGGACGTCAATTACGACTGCGGCCACCGCGATGCCGATCGTCTGCTTTACTCTTCCGATGGGCTGATCTTTCTCACCACCGATCACTATCGCAGCTTCACGCCGGTACCCTGACTATGCTGACACTCCATTTTGATTTTCGCACGCTGCGCACGCGCCAGGCCTTTTATCAGGCGCTGGTCGAACAGAGCGGCTGCGGTGAACGCTTTGGTTACAATCTGGATGCGCTGTGGGACTGGCTGACCGGCGGTATGGCGCTGCCGGCAACGCTGCATTTGCAGCATGTCGCCGAGGTCAGCGCCAGTGCGGAGTTTGCCCCGGTGCTGGCGCTGCTGGAAGAGGCGGCGCAGCAGCTGGCGGGTGAGCTGCGCCTGATTACTCACTGACTACGCGTGCAGCGGCAGCAGCATAATCGCCAGCGTCTGGCGTGCGCTGGCCGGCAAATCGCCGCCGCCGGTGTAGCCGTTATTCTCGACGATCAGCGAATTTAACCCCACCAGCCAGTCATAAATGTAATAGGCGGTGTGGTTAGCCGGCGCGGCAGACAGCCGCGTCAGACGCTGGCCTGACGAAAAGCTGACGCTGGGCGCCGGCGGGCGGGCGAAAATCGGACTGCCGCGGTTGACGCGACTCTGTGGCCGTTCACGTTCATCCCGCTGCAGGAAGCCGAGCCAGGCGACAAAGTCACCCAGCACCGTCATGGCACGCGACACCTGGCGATCGGTGCGCGCTTCATGGGCACTGGCCTGCGTCTCCGTTTCGTTCAGCGCGCTTTGCAGTTTGCTCAGCACCTGCAGACGGAAGCTGGCGGTGATGAGCTCCTCCACCAGCAGTTCCAGCGTTGGCTTATCAACGTTGAGCAGCGCCAGCAGGCTCTGGCTCTCCGGCAGCTGACGCAGGTGCGCCAGCCACAGCGCGAACACCTGCTGGGGAAACTGCTGATCGCGCTGGCCGCTGCTGCTGCGCGGTTCGGCGGTGGTTACCGGCTCATCGTTAAACAGGTCAAACTCAAAACCAATACCAAAATAGCTCTGCTCTGCCGCGGCTGGCTGGCCACCGGTGGACGGCGTGCTGCCGTGGCTCTGACTCAGCCACAGCTGGCGCACCGCCTCGCGCGACGGCTGCAGACGCTCAAGCAGCTCGCCGTGCAGGCCGGTGCGATGCTGTAAACACTTCAGCAGCGTATCGGCGATGGCCTGTTTCCGCGCGGCCTGTTCCGGCGTGGCGCTGGCTTCGGTCCACGGCTGCAGACGCTCCACCAGTTTCTGCTGCAGCGTGCTGAGCTGCAGCGCCAGCCGGTCGCGCCGTGCCTCCGGCTGCATCTCATCCTGCAGCCAGCTACTCATGCGGTCGACACCGGCGCGATCGCGCGCCAGCATGGAGCCCCAGCTCTGGCCAGGCTGACCAATCTGCCGCTGTACCGCTTCATCGACGTTGATTTGCGACTGCTGATAGCGCGCATCGTGCGGCGTAATCGCCCAAATCAGGCGCGGCTTGTCTGCGCTGGCCGTCGCGCTCTGCTGCAGTTGCCACTCGCGCAGCGCGCTGGCGGCGAGATCCGCATCCTGACGCTGGCTGGCGGCGGTACAAATCAGCATTAAATCGATGCCCTGACGCGCGGCATAGAAGCCCGGCAGCAGGGCACGTTTCTGTTCCAGCAGAGTGGCGCGCAGCGCATCACGCGCCTGCAACCTTGCGCGCTCGTCCTGCTGATCGCGGTCGGCGGGCGTGCCCGGTGCGGGCAGTTCCAGCATATCGGCTTCGTCATACAGCGCCTGACGCGGCGTCGAACTGAGCGGGAGGGTGATTTCCAGCGTCAGCAGCGCCAGCCAGCCGAGCGGTACTGACTGCGGTTTGCCCACGCGGTTGGCGACAACCGGACACACTTCAATCAATTCGTTCAGGTCGGCGTCATGGCCGATGAGCTTTTCAGCGGGCAGCGAGGCGTCATCCACCAGCAGGCTGAGCGGTGCCAGCACGCGCGGCGCGTGCCGCAGCTGATGGCGCAGATGCAGCAGGCTGCGCAGGGTTTCATTCAGCGCCGGACGCTGCGGCCACAGCAGCGCAAACAGCTGCACGCGGTCGTCTACGTTGAGCCACGGTGCCAGCTCAATCGCCTGCGGCCAGAAATGACGGTCCAGCACCTCGGCGTGGTCGGGCTGGCGGCGATGCCACGCCCACAGCGTCACCAGCGCGTCGCTGTCGAGGCCGGGCTGCATCTCGCTCTGGCGATGGCGCTGCAGGCGCTGCAGCGCGGCATCAATCGCCGCGCTGTCCGGCTGGGTGTCCGCGCTGGCACCGGCCAGCATCAGACGAATCAGCTCGGCTTCGCTCAGCAGCGTCATCTCCAGCGGCCACGCGCCTGACTGCGCTTCACGCTGATGGCTGAAACGGGTGGCGATGGCAAAATCGAGATTGCCGGGATTGATGTGCTGAAAATAGTTCAGGGTTTTGTCGCCGAGACGGGCGATCAGCTGGCCCTGCGCGTCGCCGACCATTTCACTCAGCAGCCAGGCTTTACCCGCCTGCGACTGACCAAACAGCGCCAGGGTGACCGGCCGCGCCAGCTGTCGCGCCAGCGCGTGGCTTTCAACGCGGGCGCGCCGCAGCTGGAGCCGCAGCGTATCGGCTTCCAGCGCCAGACGCGGCGAGTGCGCCTGGTGGCTCTCCACCCAGTTCAGCGCGCCGTCAACCGTCTCCTGCAGCAGACCCAGGCGTTTAGCAGGCGTCGCCGGCGTGGCTTTTTTGGCAGTTCTCATCGTTTACACACGCTCCCGCTGTCGATCCAGTATTGCGCATTGGCGTTGCCGGTGGCCGACAGCGTATTCAGTTTCAGACTCAGTTGCTCCAGCGGCACGCGCGTGCCATCGTCCATGCGCGCCTCGCTCAGCACCAGCCGCTCCGGGCCGAGGTTATCCGGCCCCGGTTGTACCGCCAGCCTGATGCGCAGCACGCTTTCGCCCGCTACCTGGCGCGCCAGCTGCGGATCGGTAATGCTCAGGCTGTAGAGCGGTGTCGCCGGCCAGCGGTCGTTCTCCAGCTGGCGGAAACCGAGGCAGACGTTACCGCGAATGCGGAAGCTGCTTTTACGGTCCAGCGCGAAGCTGTGGCTATCGAGATCAATCTCGCTGTAGCACAGATTGTCATCGCTCAGCGTGGCGTTTTCATCCAGTACGCCAAGATAGCGAATGGTCGAGTAGGGTTCAAAATCGCCGGCGCGGAACCAGAAGCTGCTGAGACGCAGATCGAGTGCCAGCAGACACAGCATGGCACCGACCGCCGCGGTGGATTTCGGGTTATCAATGCGTCCCTGTTTGTTGAACGGATACCAGTCGCTGGTGTGATACCCCTCCAGCGACAAAATGCGGCTGCCCGGCAGCGGCTGCAAATGACGCACAAGCGCCTGAATGCCCGGGAAGCGCGACGGGCGACCGGTCAGCAGCAGCACATCGCACTGATAGAGGGAAACCACTTCGCACATGGCGCGCAGCGCCGGGATAATCGCCATCCGGTGCTGCAGGAACTCAGCATGCAACTGCGCCATGCTCACCACCAGCGGCACGTCAAGCAGATCGAAACGGCTGTCGCCGCCGAGCGTGCGCTGAATCTCTCCGTTGACAAACGCCAGCACGCTACTGGCTGGCTTCTGCGGCACCAGCTCGCCAAACAGCGCGTTAATTTCGCTGTGGCTGTCGAGTGGATTCCAGTTTTCATAGCGTTCCAGCACCGCCTGCGCCAGCGGAATAAACAGCTGCAGGGTGACCTGCTGGCGCAACGTGGCCTGACCGTCCATACGGCTGTCGTGCCCAAACAGCTTGTTCATCAGTGGTTCCGCCAGCGCCAGGCCGGCTTTTTGCAGGCTCTGCTGTAGCGCCGGCAGGATCCACAGCTGAATCACGTCCAGCAGAATGTCATCGCCGGCCACTTTAAACCCTTCCCGGAACAGCAGGCGCGGGGTGATTTTCACGTTGTTGCCCTGACCATCATCCAGACGATACTGGGTGATGGCGAGGTCGGTGGTGCCGCCGCCGATATCAATCGAGGCGATGCGCAGGCTTTTGCCCGGCAGCTCATCCGCTTCGCGCGGGCGATCCGGGCGCGCCATGCTGCTGAAGAAATCTTCCGCGCGACCGGCAAAATTCACCTGGGTTTCGTTAAACAGCCACACCATCTGACCGCAGGTGGCTTCATCCCACTCCATCTGCACATCCGGTACCGGCCGCAGGCTGTGTGCCTGGCTGGCGGCGTCAAACGCGGCGTCGGCCGGATGCCAGCCTTCGGCTTTCCACACCAGCGCGATGGCTTCCTGCATGCGGCGACGGAAAATTTCCCGCTCCGGCTTCGGCATGGCTGATGGCAGCGTCAGGATCACATGACGCAGCTGGCGCGGCGCCTGGCTTTGCGGCATACGCTGGCGCTGGGCCACGCTGTTCATCTGCATCATGGCCTGCGCCAGCAGCTCACACAGCATAAAGGTCATCAGCGAGCTGCGGCTGTAGCTGGCAGAAAACACCGGCAGGCGGTCATCTTCCGGCAGGGCATGCAGCGGCTGCCCCTCATCGTTGAGCAACAGGGTAAACGGCAGCGCGGTGGCCTGCGGCTCGTCGCTGCCGCCGCTGGCGTTGAAGCGCCAGCCTGGCTGATAACGCGCTTCGTCCCATAAGTAGCGGCGCGGGCTGGAGAGGCCGGTGCTGCCCTCGGTGCCGGCGCGCTGCAGCGCCAGACGACTGGCTTCGCGACCGACGCGGGTCAGCGAGGGCCACATAAACGCGTTTTCGCGGCCGCTCTCCAGCGAGAAGTTGGCTTTGCCAAAGTGCGTTTCGGCAAACTCCAGTCGGCTATCGAACAGCTCGTTGTAGACCTGGTGCGGCTGCGACAGATCGCGCAGCTGCAGCTCATAGGTCTGGCGCAGGCCGTTGCTCTCTTCGGGGTGATCTTCCACCAGAATGCCGCAGGTGTGCGAGTTGCCGACGTCGAGAATGATATCCACGTTGACCGCCGGCGTTTGCGGTGAGGCCGCCTGGGTAGTGATTTCTGCCAGATCGAGCTGTTCGCCCAGCAGTTCCAGCACGTTGAGATAGTGCGCCTGATATTCAAATTCGCGCAGCGCCTGGTTCACTTCCTGCTCACGGCGTGATTCCAGCGCATACACCTGCTGGCTGAACGTCTCGCGCAGCCAGCCGTCAACCCAGGTGAGGTCGAGGAACTCGCCCAGTTCATAGTTGTGCCACGCCAGCGCAAAGCTGACGCCGTTCTGCGCATCGGCTTTGCTCAACCCCAGCTGCTCACCGCCGTCCGCGTCGGCCACCAGGCGCGTATCGAAGGCGAGGGTGATGCGATGGGTATTGCCCGCCGCGTCGGGCTGGCTGAGCGGCGCAAGGCGCAGACGCGCCCAGTTATCCGGGCCACCGATGAAACGACGGCCGCTGGAACAGCGCAGCACCGGCAGCGGCAGCCACTGCCCGGCCAGCAGCGTCAGGGAATCGGCCAGCGCGATATCGGTTTCCGGGCGCACCACCTCAGCGGCACCGCCATCCTGCGGATAGAGCAGAAACTTGCCGCTGTTGCCATCAACGTTGAGGCGCAGCAGCGGGCCGTTGGCGGTCTGGCGCACAAACTGCCGCCGCGCCTGTAACGCGGGCAGGCGCAGACCAAAATCAAGAAACTGCACACCGCTGTCTTCGATCAGCGTGATTTTCTGTTTGTCATCAATCAGGGGAGCCAACATGGTTACTTACTCTCACGCTTAATCGTCAACGGGAACACCTGATCGGCGCCATACTGCGCCGTACAGCTGGCAATGCCATCACCGGCTTTGCACAACAGCTCCGGCATGCGATAGCGTGATTTATCGCTGCAGCTGGCAGTATAGCGGCTGCGCACTACCATGGTGCCGGCGCTGGTCATGGCAGCGGTGACATCGGCTTTACAGCGAATATTGTCGCCCTGGGTAATCACTGCGCTGCCTTTACCGTTGCGGATCTGATAGCGCAGGCTCGGCGGCTTGCCGGTCGGCAGATTGGTCTGACGCAGCGTCACGCGCCAGGTACCATTGATAAATTTCACCGAGCCGAGGCGCGCGTCATCGGCCGTCATCACCAGATCGTCCGCTTTGGCCGGTTCGGTATGTTCCGCTACGACCTCCGGCGGTGCCGGTGGGGCAGCCGGTGCCGGCGCAGGCGTCACCGTCGCACTGCTATGCGGCAGCGTGGCGGCCAGCGTCTGTGCTTTCGCCAGCATCGCCGGGGCCAGCGCGGGCGCGGCGCTGACCACAGGCGCGGTTTCGGTTTCTGCCGGCTGGACCGGCGCGTTGTGTAACCAGAAGGCCACACCCGCTGCGGCGGCAGCGGCCAGAGGCAGCACCAGCAGCAGCGGGCGCAGTGCGGATTTCTTCCGCGCGGGCGCGTCGGCGACAACGCTCAGCGGTGCGGGTTCGGGCTGTGGTTCGGGTTCCGCCAGCAGTTCCGGCTCGGGCTCCGCCACAACGGGGGCCGCAACCGGTTCAGGCGCGGCAGCCCTTTCTGGCTCCGGCGCGGGCACCAACAGCGGCGGCAGTTCTTCATCAAGGCTGTCGCGCAGGCAGGCCAGCGCATCATCACGCGTGCGCGCCTGCGGGTCGACAAAGCCCCAGAAGGTGATCACCGGCTTGCCATCCACCAGATAGACGTATTGCTGATCGGGAAACTGCAGCGTCTTCGCCAGCAGCGCCCCAAACAGGCGCATCGCCGGATTGTCGGCATCCCGGGCGCGCAGGCTGAGCGCCTGCAAATCCTGCTGATTAAGGGTGAGCTGATCCAGCGCCTGACGCTTTTCGCGATCGCTGGCCGCCAGCCAGGATTTCACTTTGCCGCTGAATGGCGCGTACCAGTCAAGGCGGTCACCGCGCTCGTTGGCCTGCGGGATCGCGAGGCAGTTGGCCAGTGTCGTCTGGCGGCGCAAACGTAACGTTTCGCGAATTTGCAGGGCAGAAGCCCAGACCGGCTGGCCGTTCTCCCCCAGTGCCAGTAACGCGTCGAGATTGCCGCTGCGCAGAAAAGTTTTTGCCACTCGTTGGGCCCTTATCGGTGGTTATCTGAAGCCAAACATCGGGTGTGATGGGCGATGGTAGTGATCTTAAGCCAAATGCGCCGCAATCAAACGGGGGAAAAAGGGGGGAAAACAGGGCGTTATTCCCCCCACGGTACGCGGGGTGGTGAAATGTTAACCGTTCCGGCGTGGGCTGAGCAGCAAATGGGTGAGGACGCCCCCGATCAGGCCCCAGAACGCCGAACCGACGCCGAGCAGGGAGATGCCGCTGGCGGTGATCAGGAATGCCACGATGGCGCTGTCGCGTTGCGCCGGTTCCGCCAGCGCGCGCTGCAGGCTGCCCGCCAGCGTGGCCAGCAGTGCCAGACCGGCCAGCGTGGCGATCAGTACCGGCGGCAATGCGCTGAGCATCACGGCGATCAGCGCGCCGGTAAAGCCGGTCAGCAGATAGAACACGCCCGCCAGCGCGGAAGCCACCCAGCGGCGCGCCGGGTCCGGATCGACATCATCGCCCATACAGATCGCGGCGGTGATCGCCGCAATACACACCGAAAAGCCACCGAACGGCGACAGCAGCAGCGCGATCAGGCCGGTCCAGCCGGTGAGCGCGGAGACCGGCGGCCGGTAACCATGCGCCTGCAGCGTGGCAATACCGGGCGCATTCTGCGACGCCATGGTCACCAGGAAGTAGGGCAAGCCGACGCCAATCAGCGCGGCAGGATTAAAGTGCGGCATGATAAATTCCGGCACGCTTAGCGTTAGCGCATGAGGCGGAAAGTGGATGGCGCGCTGACCCAGCGCCACCAGCACGCCCGCCACCAGCGCCAGCAGAATGGCATAACGCGGCAGCCAGCGGCGGCCCAGCAGCCACACCAGACACATGCTGCCGCACAGGGCAAAATGATCCTGTAAGCCGCTGAAGGTGCCGATGCCAAAACGCAGCAGAATCCCCGCCAGCATCGCGGCCGCCAGCGACTGGGGAATGTGGTTCATCAGCCGGGCAAACAGGCCGGTCACGCCGCTCAGCACAATCAGCAGATTGGTCGCGACAAACACCCCGACCACTTCATTCAGCGTCAGGCCGTGCACGCTGGTGGCCAGCAGCGCGGCACCCGGCGTCGACCAGGCGGCGAGCACCGGCATCCGCGTCCACAGCGACAGGCCGAGTGACGCCAGCCCCATGCCCACGCCCAGCATTGACAGCCAGCCGCCAATCTGCGCCGGTGAGGCGCCTGCGGCCTGCGCCGCCTGGAAGATCAGCGCCGCGGTGCTGCTGTAGCCGACCAGCACGGCGATCAGGCCGGAAATCAGCATCGGAAAGGAAAAAGCCGGACGAACAGTCGCAGTGGTCATGGAATCACATCCTGTTGTGCGTTATAACGCACATTGTGGCACGCACAGTATGGCGCGCACAAGTGGTACACTGCGCGCCCGCTTTTCAGGAGAATTCATGGAAAATCTGCATCAACATCTCAGCCAGGCGCTGAAGCAGCTGCGTCAGGCCAATGGCTGGAGCCTGACGCTGGCGGCGGCGCGCACCGGCGTGAGTAAAGCCATGCTCGGTCAGATTGAGCGCGGCGAGTCGAGTCCAACGATCGCCACGCTATGGAAAATCGCCACCGGCTTTAATGTGCCGTTCTCCTTTTTTGTGCAGAGCGGGGCGCAGCCGTCGGGCGATGTGGCGACCTTCAGCCAGCCTAATGCACAAATGCAGGTGAAGCCGCTGCTGCCGTATGACGCGCGTTTGCGCTTCGACCTGCTGGAAGTGACGCTGGCGGCGGGCGCGCAAAGCGATTCGTCAGCGCACGAAAGCGGGGTGATTGAGCAGGTGGTGGTGCTGGAAGGTGAGCTGTTGCTGGGCATGGCGGGCAGCTGGCGTCGCCTGCAGGCCGGCGAGGCCAGCCAGTTCGCCGCCGATCAGCCGCACAGCTACCGCAATCCGCTGGCCAGCCCGTTGCGCTTTCATAGCCTGATTCACTATTTGCAGCGCAGCTGAGCGGCGGGATGCGCAATTACAAATTGATACGAAGGCAAACTACACAGTTTACCTGCGTATTTATATACTGCGGTCTCATCAGTAAAGGAGAAGGGCGATGAGCGAGCTGATTAGCGCCGCTGCCGCGTTACGCAGCATCAATGGCAAACTGATGCGCCGCCTGCGTGAATCGGCCCCGCCGGGCGATCTCACCTGGCCGCAGGTTTCCGTGCTGGGTTATCTGGTGCGTGACGGCGCGATGACGGTGACCGAGCTGGCCGCGCGCGAAGGGGTGCGCAGCCAGTCGATGAGTGCCACGGTCGCCAGCCTGCAGACGCTGGGGTTGGTACAGGGCGTGGCCGATGCGCAGGATGGCCGCAAAACCCGCTATCAGCCTACCGCTGCCTGCCTGCAGCTCGTCGCCAGCAATCGCGCCCAGCGTGACGACTGGCTACTGCACAGCATCAGCAGCCTGCTCAGCCCGCAGGAACAG
This sequence comes from Pantoea sp. SGAir0418, assembly GCF_043529865.1. Classification (NCBI taxonomy): domain Bacteria; kingdom Pseudomonadati; phylum Pseudomonadota; class Gammaproteobacteria; order Enterobacterales; family Erwiniaceae; genus Pantoea; species Pantoea sp. SGAir0418. The sequence goes on along the minus strand of NZ_CP027911.1, from coordinate 2,172,521 downwards.
CAAACACTGCTGGCCGCCATTCCCTTACTGCAACGACTCGCTGACCCTTAATTTGAGAGGACTCACCATGGCTGTCACCACGTTAGATGCCCAAACCGCCCTGATTGTCATCGACCTGCAGCACGGCATCGTCCGCCTGCCGGTTACGCCGCGCCATCCGGATGAAGTGATTGCACGCGCCACGCAGCTGACGCAGGCGTTTCGCGCGAAACAGCTGCCGGTGGTGCTGGTGAACGTGGCGGGCGGCGCGCCGGGCCGCAATCAGCAGCCGCGTCACGATGCTGCTCTGCCAGCAGACTGGGCGGTGCTGGTGCCGGAAATGACCCCGCAGCCGGGCGATATCAGCGTAACGAAAAAAACCTGGGGCGCGTTCCACAATACCGATCTGCACCAGCAGCTGCAGCAGCGTGGCGTAACGCAGGTGGTGGTGTGCGGGATTGCCACCAGTATCGGCGTGGAATCCACAGCGCGTCAGGCTTACGAGCTGGGCTACAACGTTACGCTGGCGACCGATGCGATGAGCTGCCTGAACGCCGAAACCCACCACAACAGCATTGAGCGTATCTTCCCGCGCCTCGGTGAAACCGGCACCACTGACGAAATCCTCGCGCTGCTGAACTGATCTTTTCCCTCCAGGGCTGGCGCTGCCGGCCCTTATCTTTACCGTTCCCTGAAGGCTGTCTGGCGATGCTGGATGTTAGGCTGGCGATCAATAGTTAATTTAAAGAAAGAAACAGCCCACGATGTAGGCTTTAAAGTTGCACAGTAACCATTTTTATCAGGCTCATTACCACAAAAACCGCATATAAAAGTAATGAAAATATTGACAGGTAATAATAAGTGTCAAGCCACTTTGTTACGTTTACATCGATAGCATTAAGAAAGGTAGAAATAGCCGCCTGCTCTTTGGGTTGAAAAATAATTTTCTGGCCTTTTTTAAGCCTGGAGAAGAAGTAGGACATGCCAAAAGAGCCAAAAAAACCCATGGAGCCGTAGAATCTATACAGTGGTGGTAATTCGAATGCGCTGTCGAGATATTGCGATAACAAAGTGTTATATTTGCGTTTGTTAATTAAATAAATAATAAACTGTAGCGTAGTTATAAAAAAAGGGATGATCGCGCATCCGAGAGCAACATAAGAAAGAGTCGTGTTCATGCTATTTCAACCATAGATCCATAAGATAATCACTTGCTGAGCTGGCAGCAGTCCCAGCCACTAATGAACCTACAGCGGCGCAAGCAACCCCTCCGGCTCCTGCAGTGGCTATGCCTACAGCAAAACAAATACCGATACCAGCAGATGCACCCAGCGTCCCTCCAGTAATACCAGCAAATGTACCGCTGGCGAATTTACTATATTCTTTAAAGGCAGTTTTGCCACATTCACTCTCGCGTCCCCTGGTGCACGCGTTAACTACCTCATTAGTGGTGTTTGCAAATGAGAAACCGATACCAATAAAACCGCCCATCCTGAGAAAACGAGCCGCCCTGGCGGCATTCCCTACGTAATATGAATAGCCTGGAATTCCACCCATCCCAACGGTAGACCACTCATGCACAATAGATCTACTGGACAGGTTAAGTGCGCGTTTCATATTCTCGTATTGCTGAAACTTAACTGAATATCGAGCAAGATTACTAAGCACAGGTTTGTTGACCAGTTCTTTCAGCTGGTTCAACAACTGATTTCGCTCAATAAAAAATTGCTGGCTTATCAGTGTTCCCTGAGTGCGAAACTGGTTTTGATAACTTGCTTCGATTTTCTTAAGCGTCTGCTCAATGGCATTGAAGTATTTTTCACCAGCATCACCGACGGTTCCGAAAACCTTATCTCCAGCACTGGTTAGCGCAGCAATTATGCCATAGTGTTTCTGCATAAAACCGGACTCGTCAACGCTGACTCCGACCAGGGCGTTATTAGTGCGGGACTTTGCCTGTTTTAATGCTGTAAGTGCTTGCATGGTTAGAGGGGCCGGCGTCTCTGGGTCAGCAACAATCAGTATCTGTCCCGGCCTTAACCAGGGCGTGTCAGCGTTCAACTGCATAAACATGGTAACTGCCGGAGCACGGGTGTCGCGAAACAATTCTCTGGCCTGGTACTCCAGTGATCCAGCGCGTTCGACAACACAATATCCCGGGGCGATGTTACGTGTCATGAATCCTTTCTCCCTTCCCTGACTAACATCCTGCACGCCTGACTGCAGCAAACAATATAAGTAATTCTATTGCGCGGCGCAAAATGTGTTGGCTAACAAATGTGGTGTGAGCGCTCAGATGCGCAAATGCGAAACCGGCACCACTGACGAAATTCTCGCGCTGCTGAACTGATCTTTTCCCTCCAGGGCTGGTGCTGCCGGCCCTTGTCTTTGCCGCTCCCTGACACTGGTTATTCTGCTGCGCCTCGCTTTCCCTGCCGCCGTTGAGAGTTGGTTGTAACAGCGCTGGTTACTGTCACAGTATGCACAGCAACACGATAACCAATATTTAGCCTGACTTTACGTTTTTATTAACACCAGTGAGCAGCAGGATCGGGCAGAGCAGTACAGCGCTATTCTGCTGCAGGGAGGTAGGGATGCTAAAAAAATTAAACGTGCTTTATCTCATCGCCAGCCTGTTTTTTCTGGGCACCGGTATTACCTTAGGTCTGGTGCTGTCACCGTTAATTACCGCGGAAGTAAATGCCACGCAAAAGGAGGTTAATCTGGTGAAACAGCAAGCACTATATAGCGGTGAGTTTGATCGCCATCAGCCGGGCAGTGATGCGCTGTACTGGGCCAGCGGCAAGGTCTATCTCAATGAAAACGTCATCGCCTTTGAGGGGGAAATTGCCCCCGGTCCACACTATAAAATTTACCTCACCAAAACTCAGGCGTTTGATCAGCACTCATTTCTGCAAATAAAACATCAATCGGCGTTAATTGGCGATTTAAATAACTTTGGTGATTTTATTAAATCGCTGCCGGAAGGCATCGATCCGCAGGAATATTGTGCCGTACAAATCTGGAGTGAGCAATTTTCGAAATTTGTCGGCTCAGCGCGTTATCGCACCTGAATAAGGCACCGACGTGCGCCGGTGCCCCATTTAGATTACTGGAAAGCGTAGCTTAGCGTCAGGCCGACGCTGTAATTACGCCCCGGTGCGGGTTCGTAATACCGGCCATTGCTCTCATTAACGATGACCGAGCCGATATAGTGGCGGTCGAGCAGATTATCCACACGGCCAAACAGATCCAGCGTCCAGTTCTGCACCAGCCATTTATAGCCGCTGTTCAGTCCCACCACCGTATACGCCGGCGCTTTGACATCATTCTGGTCGTTGGCCGCAATGTCGCTCAGGTAGCGCAGGTCGCCGCCGGCATACCAGCCTTGCTCCGGCGCGTAGGCCAGTCCGGCGTAAGCCATATTGCGTGCAATACCGGGGATGCGCTTGCCGTCACAGCTGTCGCTGCCGCAGGCGTTACTGCGGTAGCGCGCGTCGAGCAGCGTCCACGCGGCTTTCAGGTGCCAGTCATAGCCAAACTGCTGATCGAGTCCGAGTTCCAGGCCTCGGCGGCGCGTCTCACCGGCGTTTTTGTAGCTGGTGCGGCCTTCGTAACTGCTGTCTGACACGATCTCGTTTTTGGTATCGGTCTGAAACAGCGCAGCGGTCAGCAGGCCGTTGCCGAGGCGTTTTTTGCTGCCGAGCTCCACGGTATTGCTGGTGGCCGGCTGCAGGTTGAGATTGAGCCCGGCCTGATCCGCCGCGCGGTAGGAGAGTTCATTGAGCGTCGGCGTTTCAAAGCCGCGACCAGCGGAAACATAGGCGTTCCAGCCATCATTAATCGCGTATTTGAGCGAGGCCGCAGGCAGCCAGCGGTGATAGCGGCGATTGCCGCTGTCATCCGGATCGCTGGCGGTCACGTAATAGTCGTTAGCATCGAAATTGACCGTGCTGAAGCGCACGCCGGCGTCCAGCGACCAGCGATCGCTCAGCTGCCACGCGGTCTGCAGATAGGGATCGAGGTTCCACTTCAGGTTGCGCTCGTTGCGGCGCAGATCACCCTGCACGCCGTAGTCGGTGGTGCCGTCACTGCGGGTGAAGTTCTGATAGCCTTTGCGCTTCTCGCTCATGGTCTCATAGTCGAGGCCGCCGGTCAGGGTCACCGGCAGCGTCAACAGCGTAGCGCGGTGCGTCCAGCGCGTATCAATGCCCTGGTAGTGGCGCGCCAGCGAAATGACACCGCCGGGATAGCCGGCTTTCAGCTGGGTTGCCAGCGGGATGGACTGATACTGGGTGGTTTCGCGTTCACCGGCATAGAGCATCACGCTGAGATCGTCGTTGTCGCTCATCTGGCGCAGGTAGTGCAGGCCCGCCTGGGTCTGGTCGACGGTTTTACGCGCGTTGTACAGCGTGACGTTGCTGGCCACCTGGCGCGGATTATCACGCCACTGATCCGGCGTCAGGCCGCCCGGATCCTGCGCCTCAACGTGAACGCTGTTGAACAGCAGCGTCAGGGTGCTGACATCGTCAATGCGCACGCCAAGCCTGGCATTGCCGAGGTTTTTCTGCGCGGCGCTGTGGTCGCGATAGCCGTGCGTGGTGAAGCGCGATGCCGACACCGTATAGTTAACATCGCCGGCGTGGCTGCCATCACCGGTGGCACCGCTCGCTTTCACACTGTTGCGCCAGCTGCCGTAGCTGCCGTACCAGCTGCTGGCCTCCAGCGTGGTCGGCTGCTGGCCGCGCTCGGTTTCCACATTGATCACGCCGCCCGATGCGTTGCCGTACAGCGCGGAGAACGGGCCGCGCAGCACTTCCACGCGTTCGATGGAACCGATATCGATATTCGAGGTTTGCCCCTGGCCATCCGGCATGCTGGCCGGAATGCCGTCAACGTACATTCTGATGCCACGCACGCCGAAGGTGGAACGCGAGCCAAAGCCGCGCACCGAAATCTGCAGGTCCTGCGCATAATTTTGTCTGTTTTGAATTTGCAGACCGGGCACGCTGGTGAGGTTTTCAGACAGGTTAACGCGCGGTGCGGCGTGGCGCATATCGTCGCCGCTGACGACGCTGACCGCCGCCGGGGTATCCAATTCGGAGAGTCCACTGGCCGCGGGCGCGGCGCTCACCACCAGGGTATTGCTGGCATTGTCCGCCGCCAGCAGCGGCAGCGGCAGCGGCAGGAGTGCAGGCAGCATCAGCAACGGCGCCTGTCGCAAAAGAGCAATTTTCATTTTAATAACCGTAAAAGACGTGAAATGAACCAATTGGGACATTTATCGCGCGTATGTTAATCGTTTTAGCGCGGGTTTGAAAAGCGTTAATAGTAGGGCAAAACCCTGTTAAGTGTGGCGGGAAAAATGTCCTTTCACCGCACCTCTGGCCTGGCTGTCAGCCCCAATTTCTGTCAGTGTGATCGTTTTGCCTGCGGTCAGAGGAAGGAGAAAACATGAGTCAGCAACCTGTAGTGGCGGTACTGGGATTAGGCGCGATGGGACACGCATTTGCCGCCAATCTGTTGAAGAAGGGCTTTACCGTGCGCGGCTGGAACCGCACCCGTGCCAAAGGTGAAGATCTGGTGGCCGCAGGCCTGACGCTGAGCGACAGCGCCGCGCAGGCTGTGGAAGGCGCAGAGGTGGTGATTGCCATGCTGGCGGACGGCGCTACCACGCGCGCCACGCTTAACCAGGTGCAGAACGCACTGCAGCAGGGGGCTACCGTGGCGCAGATGGGCACCATCGGTGTTGAAGCGACCGACGCGCTGATCGCCGGGCTGGCGGCCGCACGGCCGGACGTGGTGTTTATTGATGCGCCGGTTTCCGGTACCAAAGCGCCGGCTGAAAACGCGCAGATTCTGGTGATGGCCAGCGGCGACCGGCAGCGCGCCCAGGCGGCGGAGCAGGTGTTCGCCGCGATTGGTAAAGGGACGCAGTGGCTGGGTGCCGCCGGCGCCAGCTCGCGCATGAAGCTGGTGGTGAACAGCTGGTTGATTGGCCTGATGCAGAGTCTTGCCGAAAGCACCCGGCTGGCAGAGCAGTTCGGTTTCACTACCGACGATCTCTGGCAGGTGCTGGAGGGCGGTCCGCTGGCAGCGCCGTACGCCAAAATGAAACTCGGCATGATTGCCAGCGGCGACTTTACGCCGCAGATGCATCTGATCTGGGCGCTGAAGGATGCGCGGCTGGCGCTGGACGCGGCCGGCGACACCTCGCTGCCGGCGCTGGAAAACATCGTCGATGTCTGGCAGCAGGCGGTCGATGCCGGTTACGGCGAGCAGGATCTGGCGGCGGTTTATCAGTACCTGAAACGCTAAATGAGTCAGCGGCTCGACTTTGACTTCTCGCAGCGTCCGCTGGTGCCGTATGCGCATGATTACGCGCACGGCGATGCGGAGCCGTGGCACTATCACCACTGCGCGCAGCTGATACATACCCTGAGCGGCGTGGTGAAAGTGGAAACGCAACACGGCAGCTGGATTGTGCCGCCCAGCCGCGGCGTGTGGCTGCCGGCCGGCACGCGTCATGCGCTGCACATCGTTGGCAGCGTGGCGGCGCGCACGCTGTTTGTCGATCCGCTGGCGCGCGCCGATCTGCCCGCCAGCTGTCAGGTGGTGCAGATATCGCCGCTGCTGCGGGAGCTGATTGTCAGCGCGCTCACGCTGCCGGAGCATTACGCGTCTGGCAGTCGCGCCGAGCGCATTTACGAGCTGATTCTCGATGAAATTCGCGTGATGGACGTGCTGCCGTTTGGCCTGCCACTGCCACACAGCGACCGGCTGCTGGCGCTGTGCCAGCAGATTCAGCAGGCGCCGGGCGAGAGCTGGACGCTGGCGCGCGCGGCAGCGCAGCTGTGTGTGGCGGAACGCACGCTGGCGCGCCATTTCAGTCGCGAAACCGGTTTGCAGTTTAGCGACTGGCTGCGGCGTGCCCGGCTGAGCGTGGCGCTGACCCGGCTGGCGCAGGGCGATACGGTGCTGGCCGTGGCGCTCGATCTCGGTTATGACAGCCCGAGCGCCTTTAGCGCCATGTTTCGTCGCGTGCTGGGCGTTACGCCAGCGAACTACTTTCCGGCGGCAGAAAAGCGCCCGCCGCGTTAAGCAACGCCTGCAGCGAAGCGCGCGTTACGTCATTATCAATACCCACGCCCCACGCACGCTCGCCATGGGGCGTGATGCAGCTGATATAGCACACCGAACGGCTGTCGCTGCGTTTGCCCAGCGTGTGTTCATGGTAATCCGCAATGGTTACGGCCAGATCGTAGCGCTGACGCAGCGCGGCCACCGCCGCTGACAGCAGACCGTTGCCGCGCCCTTCCAGGGTTAGCTGCTGCGGACCCTGCTGCAGGCGCGCTTTAATCCGCGTCTCGCCCTGATCATCGCTATGGCTCTCCGCCTGCAGCAGGCGACACCGTGGCTGTTGCAGGCCGTACTGCTGACAAAACAGCTGCCACAGCGCGTGGTGCGTCATCTCCTGGCCGTGAGCATCGGTCTGCTGTTGCACGCAGCGGCTGAAATCCTGCTGCAGGCCGCGCGGCAGTTGCAGGCCGTGATTTTGTTCCAGCAGCCAGGCGGCACCGCCTTTACCGGACTGGCTATTCACGCGGATAACCGCTTCATAGCTGCAGCCGATGTCCAGCGGATCGAGTGGCAGGTAGGGCATTTGCCATACCACTTCATTACGCGCGCTGCGTTCGGCAAAGCCTTTGCGAATGGCATCCTGATGCGAGCCGGAGAAGGCGGTAAACACCAGTTCGCCGGCGTAAGGATGGCGCGGATGGACCGGCAGCTGGTTACAGCGCGTCACCACTTCCAGCACCTCGCGCATATCGCTAAAGTCCAGCTCAGGCGTCACGCCCTGGGTATAGAGATTCAGCGCCAGCGTCACCAGATCGACGTTGCCGGTGCGCTCGCCGTTACCAAACAGACAGCCTTCAACGCGATCGGCCCCGGCCAGCAGCGCCAGCTCGGCGCAGGCGATGCCGGTGCCGCGATCGTTATGTGGATGGACGCTGATGGCCACCTGCGAGCGCTGGCTGAAGTGGCGACAGAAATACTCGATCTGGTCGGCATAGACGTTGGGCGTGTTGACTTCCACCGTGGCGGGCAGGTTGATGATCATCGGCCGCTGCGGTCCCGGCTGCCAGATGGCGGCGACCGCTTCACAGATTTCCAGCGCGAATTCCGGCTCGGTAAAGCAGAAAGTTTCCGGCGAGTACTGAAAGGTCCAGCGCGTGGCGGGCTGCGCCGCACAGCGTGCGCGGATTTGTCGCGCGGCGGCGCAGGCCAGCTCGACGATCTCAGCTTTGCTCTGACGAAATACGCGTTCACGGAACAGCGGTGCGGTGGCGTTATACAGATGGATAATCGCCTGCGGCGCATCACGCAGCGCTGCAAAGGTGCGATCGATTAAATCGCCGCGCGCCTGAGTTAATACCTGAATAGTGACGTCGTGAGGGATGTGCTGCTGTTCAATCAGCAGGCGCACAAAGTCAAAATCGGTTTGCGAGGCGGCGGGAAACGCCACTTCAATCTCTTTAAAGCCGCAGCGCAGCAGCAGTTGCCAGAATGCTAATTTGCGCGCGCTGTCCATCGGCGTGGCCAGCGCCTGATTGCCATCACGCAAATCGGTTGAGAGCCAGCGCGGCGTGCGGGTGATCTGGCGTGACGGCCACTGGCGATCCGCCAGATTGATGACAGGCCACGGGCGATATTTTTCAGCAGGTTGAGTCAGCATGGGGGGTCTCCTTGAGGTCTGCCTGTAGTCTGCAGTAACCTGCCGGACGCGGCTCACGCATAGCTGACAACCCGGCGTGCAAAACTGACAGCTGCCGCAGCGATACCCGTCAGTTAAACCCTACTGTGCTTCGATGCCGTGTTTTTTCATCATCGCGCGCAGCTGATGATAAGTGACGCGCAACAGTTCAGCGGCGCGGCGCTGGTTGTATCGCGCCTGTTGCAGACTGGCTTCGACCAGGGCGCACTCCTGCTGGTTTTGCCACTGGCGTAAATCCAGCGGCAGCGCCGGCAGGGCGTTTTCACGCTGTTCTGCTGCTGGCTCTGTTATCGCAGGAGCGCTGCGTGGCGCAAACGGATTGATGATGATGGTGTCGAGCGCCTGTTCGGTGCTGTGATGACGGTACACCGAGCGCTCCACCACGTTTTTCAGTTCACGCACGTTGCCCGGCCAGCTGTGCTGCAACAGGGTGAGCTGAGCGCGCTCGCTAAAGCCGGGAAACAGCGCCAGGCCCAGCTCGCGGCACATTTGAATGGCAAAATGCTCGGCCATCACCAGAATATCGCTGCGGCGCTCGCGCAGCGGCGGCAGCTGGACAACATCGAACGCCAGGCGATCGAGCAGGTCGGCGCGAAAACGGCCGGCGGCGGCCAGCGCGGGCAGATCCTCATTGGTAGCGCACACCAGCCGCACGTTAACCTGCAGCGACTGATTGCCGCCAACGCGTTCCAGCTGGCCATACTCAATCACGCGCAGCAGTTTCTCCTGCACCAGCATCGGCGCAGTGGCAAGCTCATCCAGAAACAGCGTGCCACCATCGGCGCGCTCAAAGCGGCCAAGGTGGCGCTTCTGGGCGCCGGTAAAGGCTCCGGCTTCATGGCCGAACAGCTCGGAATCCAGCAGGTTTTCATTCAGCGCGGCGCAGTTGAGCGAAATAAACGGCCCCTGCCAGCGGTCGGAGAGGTAGTGCAGGCGGCTGGCAATCAGCTCTTTACCGGTACCGCGTTCGCCAGTCACCAGCACCGGTTTCTCCAGCGGTGCCAGTTTCGATACCTGTTCCAGCACCTCTAAAAAGTTATTCGACTCGCCCAGCAGATTGTCTTTACCATTTGCCATGATGAAATTCACCACTGATTAATTAATTTCACTACTTTAACGGATTGCGCCGCGCGTGTAAAACAGTCAAATCCAGTAAAATCAGCATATTAAAAACTGGCACGCATCTTGTATTAGTCATGAGCGTAAAGACATGACAACCAGAGGAACATCATTATGGGTATTTTTTCTCGTTTCGCCGATATCGTGAACGCTAACATCAACTCGCTGCTGGAGCGTGCCGAAGATCCGCAGAAACTGGTACGCCTGATGATTCAGGAAATGGAAGACACGCTGGTGGAAGTGCGTTCCACCTCGGCCCGCGCGCTGGCAGAAAAGAAACAGCTGCTGCGCCGTATTGAGCAGGCCGAAACTCAGCAGGCCGAATGGCAGGAAAAAGCTGAGCTGGCGCTGAGTAAAGAGAAAGAAGATTTAGCCCGTTCGGCGCTGATTGAGAAACAGAAGCTGACCGACCTGATCGCTGCGCTGCAGCAGGAAGCCAGCCACGTTGAAGAGACGCTGGATCGCATGAAAGGCGAGATTGGCGAGCTGGAGAAAAAACTCAGCGAAACCCGCGCCCGCCAGCAGGCCCTGACGCTGCGTCACCAGGCGGCTTCATCGTCACGCGATGTGCGTCGTCAGCTCGACAGCGGCAAGCTGGATGAGGCAATGGCACGCTTTGAATCGTTTGAACGTCGCATCGATCACATGGAAGCAGAAGCGGAAAGCCAGCGCTTCGGTAAAAGCAAAACGCTGGACCAGCAGTTTGCCGATCTGAAAGCCGATGACGAAATCAGCCAGCAGCTGGCTGCGCTGAAAGCCAAAATGAACCGCAGCGAGTGATCGCCCCGGGCCTGCTAACGGGCCCGGATTGCCGGGTGTACTGAAAAAGGAGAGTCAATGAGCGCACTATTTCTGGCCATACCGTTAACGATCTTCGTGCTGTTTGTGGCACCGATCTGGTTATGGCTGCACTACAGCAACAAACGCAACGGCGGGACGCTATCGTCCGGTGACCTGCAGCGCCTGCAGCAGCTGACGCAGGAAGCGCGCCGCATGCGTGACCGGGTCGAGGCGCTGGAAGCGATCCTCGATGCCGAACACCCGAACTGGAGGCAGCCATGATGAACGGACGCAAACTGTGGCGTATTCCGCAGCAGGGCAAAGTGCGCGGCGTGTGTGCCGGGCTGGCCGAGTACCTGGATATTCCGGTGCGGCTGCTGCGTGTGATTGTGGTGCTGTCACTGTTTTTCGGTCTGTTTATGATCACCGTGACCGCCTACTTTATCCTCGGCTACGTGCTGGATGAAAAACCGCTGGACGCACCCTCTGAGCGCACACCAACGGCGCGCGAACTGCTGGATGAGCTGGAGAACACGCTCACCGCGGATGAGCGTAACGTACGCGATATTGAGCGTTACGTGACCTCAGAAACCTTCAGCGTACGCAGCCGTTTCCGCCAGATTTAATCCCTGTCGCGGGCCCGTCAGCGGGTCCGCTGCTCTAAGAGAGGCGCTATGCATACGCAACGTTTTACTGCTCTGCGCCGCCGCGCAACGCCTGCGTTGAAGTCGGCGGGAAAATTCATCATCATCAGTGCAGTAACCTATGCGCCCGGCGGCCTGGCCGGCTGGGCAGTGAAATCGGTGGCGCGCCGTCCGCTGCGCCTGTTGCTGGCGGCCGCCCTGGAACCGTTGCTGAGTAAGGCGTTTAACCGCCTGTCAGCACGTTTCATCAGGGAGAGCGATGAAAAGACTGCAAAATGAGTTGATGGGGCTGATGAACCGCGGCGTGGATCGTCATCTGCGCCTCGCCGTCACCGGCCTGAGCCGCAGCGGCAAAACCGCCTTTATCACCTCGCTGGTTAACCAGCTGCTTAATGTCCACAGCGGCGCGCGTCTGCCGCTGTTTTCCGTGGTACGCGAAGAGCGACTGCTGGGCGTGAAGCGCGTACCCCAGCGTGAGTTGGGCACGCCGCGCTTTACCTATGACGAAGGGCTGGCCCAGCTGTACGGCACGCCGCCGATGTGGCCGACCCCGACGCGCGGCGTCAGCGAGATGCGCCTGGCGCTGCGCTACCGGCCGGATCAGTCTCTGCTGCGTCATTTCAAAGATACCGCCACCCTTTACCTCGAAATTGTCGATTATCCCGGCGAGTGGCTGCTCGATCTGCCGATGCTGGCGCAGGATTATCTCAGCTGGTCACGCCAGATGGTCGGCCTGCTGCAGGGCGATCGTCAGCAGTGGGCCGCGCGCTGGCACAGCCTGAGCGCCGATCTCGACCCGTTCGCGCCCGCCGATGAAAACCGCCTGGCGGAGATCGCCGCGGCCTGGACCGACTACCTGCATCAGTGCAAAACCGAAGGATTGCACTTCATCCAGCCGGGACGTTTTGTGTTGCCGGGTGACATGGCTGGCGCGCCGGCACTGCAGTTTTTCCCGTGGCCCAACGTCGATGAACAGCAGGCCGGCAAGCTGCTTCAGGCGCCGGCCGGCAGCAATTTCGCCATGCTGCAGCAGCGTTTTCACTACTACTGTCAGCATGTGGTGAAAGGGTTTTATAAAAATCACTTCCTGCGCTTCGATCGTCAGATCGTGCTGGTCGATTGCCTGCAGCCGCTCAACAGTGGACCGCAGGCGTTCAATGATATGCGGCTGGCGCTGACCCAGCTGATGCAAAGTTTTCACTATGGCCAGCGCACGCTGTTCCGCCGTCTATTCTCGCCGGTCATCGATAAGTTGCTGTTTGCCGCCACCAAGGCCGATCACATCACTGCCGATCAGCACGCCAATATGGTGTCTCTGCTGCAGCAGCTGGTGCAGGACGCGTGGCAGAACGCCGCGTTTGAAGGCATCAGCATGGATTGCCTGGGGCTGGCGTCGGTGCAGGCGACCGAGAGCGGGCTGGTGGATCATCGCGGAGAAAAATTACCGGCGCTGCGCGGTCATCGCCTCTCCGACGGTGAACCGCTGACTTTTTACCCGGGCGAAGTACCGCCGCGCCTGCCGGGCAACAGCTTCTGGCAGCAGCAGGGGTTTCAGTTTGAACAGTTCCGGCCGCAGCAGCTGGATGTCGATCGGCCATTGCCGCATATCCGCATGGATGCTGCGCTGGAATTTTTACTGGGAGATAAATTGCGATGAGCAATGAAACGCCACTCAAACCACGGATAGATTTTGCCCGCCCGTTGCAGGAGCCTGTGGAGCCGACCCTGCGCGCGGCGCACACCTTTAGCAGCGACGCGCAACAGGGGTTTCTGGTGACGCCTGACGCGGAGCCGCTGGAAGAGGGCGCCGGCGAGAAAGTGGTGGAAGCCGCGCTGCGGCCAAAGCGCAGCCTGTGGCGCAAAATGGTGGGCGTCGGGCTGGGCATCTTTGGCATCAGCGTGGTGGCGCAGGGCGCCCAGTGGCTGCACGATGCCTGGCTGACGCGCGACTGGTTTGCACTGGGCAGCGGCGTGGCTGGTGGGCTGATTGTCGCCGCTGGCGCGGGCGCGCTGATTGGCGAATGGCGTCGGCTGTATCGTCTGCGTCAGCGGGCGGAAGAGCGGGACGTTGGCCGTGAGCTGTTGGCCAGCCACGGCATCGGCAAAGGCCGGGCGTTCTGCGAAAAGCTGGCGCGCCAGGCGCAGCTGGATCAGGCGCATCCGGCACTGCAGCGCTGGCACGCGGCACTGCACGAAACCCATAACGACCGCGAAATTGTCACGCTGTATGCCCAGCTGGTGCAGCCGGTGCTGGACCGGCAGGCGCGGCGCGAAATCAGCCGCCACGCGGCAGAATCGACGCTGATGATTGCCGTCAGCCCGCTGGCGCTGGTGGACATGGCGTTTATCGCCTGGCGCAACCTGCGGCTGGTGAACCGCATCGCGGCCATCTACGGCATTGAACTTGGCTACTTCAGTCGCATCCGGCTGTTCCGGCTGGTATTGCTGAATATGGCGTTTGCCGGTGCGTCAGAGCTGGTGCGTGAGGTGGGCATGGACTGGATGTCGCAGGACATCGCCGCCCGTCTCTCGGCGCGTGCGGCGCAGGGCATCGGTGCCGGGCTGCTCACCGCCCGACTGGGGATCAAAGCCATGGAATTATGCCGTCCGCTGCCGTGGCTGGCGGAGGACAAACCGCGGCTCGGCGATTTCCGCCGTGAACTGGTGGGACAGCTTAAAGAATCGCTGGCCAAAAGCGGTGATAAAGCAGGTCAGGCTGCTAAATAATCTCACCATGTCTGCCTTTCACGCTGCCGATGGCGTGAAAGGTGAAATTATCTGTGCTCAGAGTGATTTCTGGCGGGATTATTGTTGGTTGTTCCGCTACACTTCTCTTCGTCACCTGCCTCAGAGTGTCAACTTTTCATGACAGAACCCTTCTGAGGCGCTGCAAGTTAGCGTATTATCTCTAAAATCAAAACCTGACTAAGGCTCATCGCAATGCGTTTGGAAGTTTTCTGCCAGGACCGTATCGGTCTGGCGCGCGAGCTACTCGACCTGCTGGTTGCCCGTAATATTGACCTGCGCGGCATTGAAATTGCCTCGCTGGGCCGCATCTACCTCAACTTTTCTGCGCTGGAATTTGACGCATTCAGCAACCTGATGGCGGAGATTCGCCGCACACCGGGCGTGACAGACGTTCGCACCGTGTCTTTCATGCCGTCTGAGCGTGAACATCGCGCGTTGAGCGCGCTGCTGGTGGCGATGCCCGAGCCGGTGTTCTCCCTCGACCTGAAAGGTAAAGTCGAACTGGCGAATCCGGCGGCGCAAAACCTGTTTAACCTCGACGAACAGAAGATCCGTAATCAGAACGCCGGCACGCTGATTGCCGGCTTTAATTTCCAGCGCTGGCTGGAGAGTGAACGTGTTGACGCGCAGGCGCAGCATGTGGTGATCCAGGGGCGTGATTTTCTCATGGAAGCGCGCCCGATCTATCTGGCGCAGGAAGATGAGCAGAACGACCAGCCGGTAGGCGCGATGATCACTCTGAAATCCACCGCACGCATGGGGCGGCAGTTGCAGAATCTCAGCGTTACCGATGACTCCGAATTCGATCACATCGTGGCGGTGACGCCGAAAATGCGTCAGGTGATCGACCAGGCGCGCAAGCTGGCGATGCACGATGCGCCGCTGCTGATTGTCGGCGACACCGGCACCGGTAAAGATATGCTGGCGCGCGCCTGCCATCTGCGCAGCGCACGCGGTAAAAAACCGTTCCTGGCGCTCAACTGCGGCTCGATTCCGGATGACGTCGCTGAGAGCGAGTTGTTTGGTCACGCGGCGGGCGCGTATCCCAACGCGCTGGAAGGGAAGAAGGGCTTCTTTGAGCAGGCGAACGGCGGCTCGGTGCTGCTGGATGAAATCGGCGAGATGTCGCCGCGCATGCAGACCAAACTGCTGCGCTTCCTGAACGATGGCACCTTCCGCCGCGTCGGCGAGGATCATGAAGTGCATGTGGATGTGCGCGTGATCTGCGCCACGCAAAAGAACCTGATTGAGCTGGTGCAGCGCGGTGAGTTCCGCGAAGACCTGTTCTATCGTCTGAACGTGCTGACGCTGAATCTGCCGCCGCTGCGCGAACGTCCGCTGGATATTCTGCCGCTCACCGAAATGTTTGTGGCGCGCTTCGCCGATGAGCAGGGACTGCCGCGCCCGCGTTTGTCACCGCAGCTGACGCCGTTCCTGACGCGCTATAACTGGCCGGGCAACGTGCGCCAGTTGAAAAATGCGCTGTACCGCGCGCTCACGCAACTGGAAGGTTATGAACTGCGTCCGCAGGATATCGTACTGCCGGAGCAGGCGCTGGATGTGTCGCTGGGCGAAGAGGCAATGGAAGGGTCGCTGGATGAAATCACCAGCCGTTTCGAGCGTTCAGTGCTGACTCGTCTCTATCTGTCGTATCCCAGCACGCGTAAACTGGCGAAACGCCTTGGGGTGTCACACACCGCGATTGCCAACAAGCTGCGCGAATATGGCCTCGGTCAGAAACGCAGCGAAGGCGAATAATCCGCGTTCTGCATCAACAAGCCGTCTGTGACAGACGGCTTTTTTATCAGCAATAGCCTTACTTCAGCGCTGCCAGTGCCGCTTCATAGTTCGGCTCTTCGGTGATTTCATTCACCAGCTCGCTGTACAGCACCTTATCGTTCTCATCCAGCACCACCACCGCGCGGGCGGTCAGGCCTTTCAGCGGGCCATCGGCGATCGCGACGCCGTAATTTTCAATAAATTCTGCACCGCGCAGCGTAGACAGCGTCACTACGTTGTTGACGTTCTCGGCGCCGCAGAAGCGCGACTGCGCAAACGGCAGATCGGCAGAGATGCACAGCACCACGGTGTTGTCAGCTTCGCCAGAACGCTCGTTGAATTTGCGCACCGACGCGGCACACACGCCGGTATCAATGCTTGGGAAAATGTTCAGAACTTTGCGTTTGCCTGCATACTGAGAAAGGGACACATCACTGAGATCTTTCGCTACCAGGTTGAACGGTTTTGCCTGCTCGCCAGCCTGCGGGAAGTGGCCGGCAACCGGCACCGGATTGCCCTGAAAGTGAACATTCTGCGACATACAATTTCCTTTTAACGATGAAATATCTGGCGTTAACCCCACCAGAACAGGTATAGCGTTTGTTTATGACATAAATTTTAAGGGTTTACGAGCCTAATTCAACGTGGAGCTGCACCAGCACGTTATGACGTCATGGATTTGAGGAGTCAGTATGAGAACAGTG
This sequence comes from Pantoea sp. SGAir0418, assembly GCF_043529865.1. NCBI lineage: Bacteria > Pseudomonadati > Pseudomonadota > Gammaproteobacteria > Enterobacterales > Erwiniaceae > Pantoea > Pantoea sp. SGAir0418. The sequence goes on along the minus strand of NZ_CP027911.1, from coordinate 2,155,992 downwards.
AAAAGTTATCCGGAAGCCTGGCCGCTGCACTCGCCGTTTGTGATTTCGCGCGGCAGCCGCACCGAGGCGCACGTGGTGGTGGTGGAGATTGAGCAGGATGGCCTCAAAGGGATTGGCGAGGCCACGCCCTATGCGCGCTATGGCGAAAGTGAGGCTTCGGTGCTGCAGCAGATTGCTTCACAGCTCGGTGCGTTACAAAACGGCATGACGCGGGCAGCGCTGCAACAGGCGTTGCCGGCCGGTGCCGCGCGCAACGCGATTGATTGCGCGCTGTGGGATCTGGAACGTCAGCAGCAGCGCACCAGCCTGGCGGCGCTGTGTGAGGCGCTGCCGGCACAGGAGATCGTCACGGCGCATACCGTCAGCATCGATACGCCAGAAGCGATGGCCAGCAGCGCGCTGGCGCTGTGGCAGCACGGCGCGCGCCTTCTGAAAATTAAGCTGGATAACCATCTGATCAGCGAACGGCTGGTGGCGATCCGCAGTGCGGTGCCGGACGCCACGCTGATCGTCGATGCCAATGAATCCTGGCAGGCAGAGGGGCTGGCGGCGCGTTGCCAGTTGCTGGCGGATTTGCAGGTGGCGATGCTGGAGCAGCCGCTGCCTGCCGCGCAGGATGCGGCGCTGGCCCATTTTATCCATCCGCTACCGATCTGTGCGGATGAGAGCTGCCACACGCGCGACAGTCTGGCAGCCCTGCACGGGCGCTACGACATGGTGAATATCAAACTGGATAAAACCGGTGGGCTGACCGAAGCGCTGGCGCTGGCCACGGCCGCGCGCGCGCAGGGATTTGCCATCATGCTGGGCTGTATGTTGTGTACCTCACGCGCCATTCGCGCCGCGCTACCGTTAACGCCGCAGGCCACGTTTGCTGACCTCGACGGTCCGACGTGGCTGGCGGCCGATGTGGAACCGTCGCTGCACTTCTCGCACGGCGTGCTTAAGACGACGGCTGCCAGCGCAGCAGGTTGATCATCGCATCAAGATACATCTCGGTGGCTTCGTCCACCGAGATGGCCGGCATTTCGGCGGTGATGCAGGGCAGACTGAGATCGGCGCACCAGCTGCCAAACGAGCCCGGCGTGGCGTAGCCGACGCTGCTCACCACCGGCAGACCGGTTTGTTCCGCCAGCCAGCTGGCCAGCGGGCTGTGGTGCGGATCGTCAATACAGGCCAGCGGTTCGTGCCAGGAGACGACCCAGCGCGGCCGGATGCGATGAATCAGCTGGCACAGTGCGGCGGTTTCCGGCTCTGACGCTGGTGCGTTTCCGGTTGAGAGCAGCACATCGCGCGCGTCGGCCACGCTGTTCCAGCGATAGACAGTATCGCCCGCTTGCCAGTTGGCGGCAGGGAAGTTGCGGTTGAGATCGACACCGTTGACATTGGCGCGCAGCCCGAGCTGGCAGCCATCCGGATTGACCGCCAGAATCACATGATGACGCCGCAGCGTGTCCGGCAGCGTGCGCATGGCGGCAGAGAGCGTGGCCACCGCCGCGTTTTCATCGCCGTGGGTGCCGGCAATAATCAGTCCGCTGTCCTCGTCAGCCGCCGGTGCCGGAAACCACAGCAGCGGCGCACCCAGCACCGAATGTCCATACTGTTGCCAGACGGCGTCCAGCTTACCGCGCAGCGGGCGCGGGTGGTGTGTCGACATAACCTTCCTCTCTGTCATGCATCGCGTTCAGCCGCAAAAATTGTGAGCTGCAATCCAGCCTCAACATAACGGTAAACAGCAGACGGGGAAATAGCTATTTATCAATCAGCGATTTGCGATAAAGTGCGAAAAGTTGCTGGCGACGCATTGGTTTGGCCGTCGCCCTTTTTTCGGGTCAAGGAGTCGTGATGAAACTAACTTTCCGCACCACGCTGGCCGCGCTCATCATCAGCAGCGCTCTCTCATCCGCCTATGCCGCCAGTGTGCCAGCCGGGGCGCAACTGGCCAGCAGTCAGGAAATCGTCCGCCATATCAAAGATGAACCGGCCTCGCTTGATCCGCTCAAAGCGGTCGGTCTGCCGGAGATTCAGGTGCTGCGCGATCTGTTTGAAGGGCTGACTAACCAGGACGCACAGGGCAAAATCGTGCCGGGCGTTGCGCAGAGCTGGAGCAGCAATGACAACAAAACCTGGCTGTTTACGCTGCGCAAAGATGCGCGCTGGTCCAGCGGTGAACCGGTGACCGCACAGGATTTTGTCTATAGCTGGCAACGTTTGGTCGATCCCAAAAATAGCTCGCCTTTCGCCTGGTTTGCCGCGCTGAGCGGCATTGAGAATGCTGAAGCCATCACCAAAGGGCAGATGAGCCCGGACAAGCTGGGCGTGGTGGCGACCGATGAAACGCATCTTAAGGTGACATTGTCACGTCCACTGCCGTGGTTCCCCAGCATGGTGGCTAACGTGGCGATGTTCCCGGTGCCGCAAAAGGTCATCGCGCAAAACGGCGATGGCTGGACTGTGCCGGGTAAGCTGGTGGGCAACGGCGCTTATCAATTGCAGGAGCGCGTAGTTAACGAAAAGATTGTGCTGGTGCGTAACCCGCACTACTGGGATAACGCCCATTCGGTGCTGACGAAAGTGACCTTTATTCCCATCAATGAAGAATCCAGCGCCACCAAGCGTTACCGCGCCGGGGACATCGATATCACGGAATCCTTCCCGAAAAATATGTACGGCCTGTTGAAAAAAGAGCTGCCGGGGCAGGTGTATACGCCGGATCAGCTTGGCACCTACTATTACGCGTTTAATACCCAGAAAGGGCCGACGGCGGATGTGCGGGTGCGTAAGGCGCTGTCATGGAGCATTGACCGCCGCATCATCGCGGAAAAAGTGCTGGGCACCGGCGAGAAACCGGCATGGCACTTCACACCAGACGTCACCGCCGGCTTCACGCCGCAGCAGAGCTATCTGCAGCAGCACAGCCAGCAGGAACTGAATGCGCAGGCCAAAGCCCTGCTCACCGCCGCCGGTTACGGCCCGGCTAAACCGCTGCACCTGACGCTGCTGTATAACACCTCTGAAAGTCACCAGAAGATTGCGATTGCGGTGGCCTCGATGTGGAAAAAGAATCTCGGCGTTGACGTGACATTGCAGAACCAGGAGTGGAAAACCTATATCGACAGCCGCAACAGCGGTAATTTCGATGTGATCCGCGCTTCCTGGGTGGGCGATTACAATGAGCCGTCGACCTTCCTCAGCCTGCTGACCGCCAGCCACAGCGGCAATATTTCCCGCTTCAGTAACGCGGAATATGATGCGGTGTTGAGTAAGGCCAGCAATGAAACCAGCGTGGCGGCGCGTAATGCCGATTACAACAAAGCCGAGCAGATCATCGCTGACCAGGCGCCGATTGCGCCGATCTACCAGTACACCAACGGGCGGCTGATCAAGCCGTGGGTTAAGGGCTATCCTATCGCTAATCCGGAAGACGTTGCCTACAGCCGGGAATTGTGGATTGAGAAGCACTGACGCTGAACCGCCAGGGAGGGCGGCAAACGGCCCGGTTGCGCTGTCATTTTTACTCACACCCTGGTAATTGCAACTGTCCCGCGCCGCGCTAGACTGTATCGTATTGTTTTTGCTAGTGAGGCGAGTACGTGAACGTCATTGAAGGAAAAGCGCTGCAGGTGTCGGATGCGATTGTCGCCTGCCAGTTCGACGGCAAGGGTGGCGTTATCGCCATTGAAGATAAAGATGTCATCAACTGCGAGCGTCACTGCTGGCTACACCTGAACTATACCCAGCGGCAAAGCGCCGACTGGTTGCAGCACACGCCGCTGATCCCTGATGCGGTGCGGGATGCGCTGGCCGGTGACAGCATGCGACCGCGCGTGACGCGTCTCGGTGACGGCTTTATGATCGTGCTGCGCAGCGTGAATCATAATGCCGATTCGCGCCCGGACCAGCTGGTGGCGATGCGGGTATTTATCAATGACAAGCTGATTGTTTCTACCCGCCGTCGCAAAGTGTATGCCATCGATGAAGTGCTGACCGATCTGCAAAACGGCAACGGCCCGGTGGACGGCGGCAGCTGGCTGGTGGACGTCTGCGATGCGCTCACCGATCACGCCAGCGAATTCATTGAAGAGATGCACGATAAAATTATCGCGCTGGAAGATGCGCTGATGGACCAGCAGGTCCCGGCGCGCGGTGAACTGGCGCTGCTGCGCAAACAGCTGATCGTGATGCGCCGCTATATGGCGCCGCAGCGTGATGTCTATGCGCGGCTGGCAAGCGAGAAACTGCCGTGGATGAGCGACGACGATCGCCGCCGCATGCAGGATGTTGCGGACCGGCTGGGGCGCGGGCTGGATGACCTCAATGCGGGTGTGGCGCGTACCGGTATTCTGGCGGATGAAGTGGCCTCGCTGCTGGCGGAATCCATGAACCGGCGCACTTACACCATGTCGCTGATGGCGATGATTTTCCTGCCCGCCACGTTTCTCACCGGGCTGTTTGGCGTCAATCTCGGTGGCATTCCCGGTGGCAGCTGGCCGCACGGCTTTACCATGTTCTGCGGGTTGTTACTGGTGATGGTGCTGGGGGTCGCGCTGTGGCTGAAACGCCGCAACTGGCTGTGATGTTACTACGGCGTTATCTGCAGGTCATGTACGGGTAATTGTGGCGGTGCAGGGGAGAAAAGCGGAAAAAACCTGATCGACATCAATAAGCGCATAGCCCAACCGGGGCAAACTCTCTCCCGCAGGTGAATGCAACGTCAAGCGATGGGCGTTGCGCTCCATATTGTCTTACTTCCTTTTTTTGAATTACTGCATAGCACATTTGATTCGTACGACGCCGGCTTATCCGCCGGCTTTTTTTTTGCCGTTTGGCTTGCTGCCGCATCCTTTCCTATGCTTAACAGACATTCAGCGAACAGGAGAACGGCATGCGCATGATTCACGCCAGCGAACCTATCCCGACCGATCCGCCACCGATTCCCGAACCCGTGCCGCAACCGCAGCCGATCCCCGAGCCTGAGCCGCCGCACGATCCTGAATTTCCGCCGATTAGCGATCCTCCACCGCACCGCTAATAAAAAAGGCGCGTTGCCGGAGCGACGCGCCTTTATGCTGCAAAGTCACCGCGTTATTTAATTTCCAGCACGTCGAGGCGAGCGCTCAGGTCCGGCTGATCGTCCTCGTCAGCCTGCCAGCCGACTGGCTGCGCTGGCAGCGATTCGCGATCGAAACCAATGTCCCCGCCGTCAACCACCGCATCACCATGCTTAATGCCTTTGAAATCAAACAGATTAATATCAGCCATATGTGATGGCACGATGTTCTGCATGGCGCTGAACATGGTTTCAATGCGGCCCGGATAGCGCTTGTCCCAGTCACGCAGCATATCGGCAACCACCTGGCGCTGCAGGTTCGGCTGTGAACCACACAGGTTGCACGGAATGATAGGGTACTGGCGCGCTTCGGCAAACCGCACGATATCTTTTTCGCGGCAGTAGGCCAGCGGGCGGATTACGATATGTTTACCGTCGTCGCTCATCAGTTTTGGCGGCATGCCTTTCATCTTGCCGCCGTAAAACATGTTGAGGAATAGCGTCTGCAGGATGTCATCGCGGTGGTGACCTAAGGCAATCTTAGTGCAGCCCAGTTCAGTGGCGGTACGGTAAAGAATACCGCGACGCAGGCGTGAACAGAGCGAGCAGGTGGTTTTGCCCTCCGGTATTTTTTCTTTAACGATGGAGTAAGTGTCTTCGTTGACGATCTGGTACTCCACGCCCAGCGTGTCGAGGTAAGCCGGCAGCACGTGTGCCGGGAATCCCGGCTGTTTCTGGTCAAGATTCACCGCCACCAGCGAAAAGTTGACCGGCGCGCTCTGCTGCAGGTTACGCAGAATTTCCAGCATGGTGTAGCTGTCTTTACCGCCGGACAGGCACACCATGATGCGATCGCCTTCCTCAATCATGTTGAAATCCGCAATCGCTTCACCGACGTTACGGCGCAGGCGCTTCTGCAGTTTGTTCAGGTTGTACTGCTCTTTTTTATTAACTTCTTGATGTTCAGACATGAATTTCGGTCTCGGTGATCGCTGGTCAGCTGCGGATGTCGCGTTGATGCGGCCCTGGTCAGGCCTGCATTAACCGTGTCCGCGCACGCTGCGGGTCGCTGCGCTGGCCTTTATGGGTGCCGGCTGACCGCAGTCAGCAGGAAAAGTCTGTGGCGTATGGTACGGATTACAGCGCCAAATTCCAGCACGATTTATGGGTTTGCCGGTGATGCGCTCTGTGCGCCGCGCGATCGCGGTCAGAGACCTGTTGCGCTATTCACAATTTTTAGTTTGTCGCGGATTTGGCAAGCGGTACACTGCCTGCTTCCCCAGGGAGGAATAAGCGATGAAAAATGTTGTGTTAAGCATGCTGGCGAAGATTTCACAAATTGATGCCACCACCAAGCAGTTGACCGCGCGCGTTGAGGCTCAGTCGCTGCTGATCGGTGCGCTGGTACTGGCCGTCAGTAAGAAAGGCGGCGTCACTGAAGTTATTGAAAGCGCCAACAAAGCCATCAACATGGTGATTGAGTCAGCCGAGGCTGACGATATGCTTAAGTCGGACGCCGCTATTTTGCTGAGCGAGTTTCAGGATCTGTTGACGATTTCGCGTGCGGTTGACAGCGCCGATGATGTCATCAACCAGCAGGCGCTGGAAGGTATTACCGGTGTGAGCAGCGCCAGCGATGACGATAAAAAGGACCCGTTCTAATCGCGCAGCGCCGCAGTCGGCTACCATTGCGCACATTTTGCCAGCGGTAACTGCATATTTATTGATCTGGGTAAAGATTTCTTCTCACTGCGCTGACAGGATGGATTCAGCGCTTTTTTTAGTTTTTAAAGGTGAGGAGAGGACAATGCAAACGTACGATATGGTGTTTGAGGAGGCATGCCGGCTGGTGGGGCAATGCTATCTGGAACTGGCGCAGCGCGGTGCCGCTACCGAAAAAGAGGTGCTGGCCAGCGAGTTGCGTAACCTGCAACTGCGCTACCGGGAATTAACCGGCGCGCCTAACCGCGCCGTTGAAATGGCGATTGGACAACTCAAACCCTGCTAACCCAGCCGCCCGGCCTTCAGCGCCGGGCTTTTTATCTCCCCTCCACCGCAGCGATTAACCCGCCAGCGGCAGCGCAGTCAAACCATTTCCAGCGACTGCACGCCTTTGATTTCCATCACTTTGTCATAAATGCTGTGCATAGGAAATCTGCGTGACAACGTCACCTCAACGCTCAGCTCGCACAGGCCGCTCTCTTCGTTACGATTGACCACAGCGATGTGGCCATAGCGCAAATTTTCGCGCTGTAGTACCAGCAACACCAGCGGTACGCTTTTGGCTTTGAGATGGACGATAAGAGTGTGATGGCGGCCAATCAGCCAGTGGCTGATACGGCGGAACGTTTCCAGCACCACCAGCGCCAGCACCGTACCGTAAATACCGATTTCGTACATACCGCTACCGATCACCAGGCCAATCGCGGCGGTCACCCACAGGCCGGCGGCGGTTGTCAGGCCTTTCACAATCTGCTTTTGAATGATGATCGTGCCAGCGCCAAGGAAGCCCATGCCGCTGACCACCTGCGCCGCAATACGGCTGGGATCCAGCGCCACATGTTCGTTAGTCAGCATATCGGCAAAGCCATATTTTGACACCAGCATGAACATGGCGCTGCCAATACCGACCAGAATGTGAGTGCGCAGGCCGGCTTCTTTAGCGCGCATCTGGCGCTCCAGGCCAATCAGTCCGCCCAGTATTCCGGCTAACGCGATGCGGATGAGCATGTCGGCTAACATCCTTCCTCCTTATTGATTGATGTTGCGTATGAACAGGCAGAGAAAGAGGGAAAACGCTGCAATCAGGATAATTCTGCTTGCCAACGACGATATTAAATTTTGTAAAAAGCTGTGTCGCCTATCGATCGCGCACCGCTGCTGACATATGCTGGTGCGACTTTTCCGCTCACACTCCCGGAGCCCGACCGATGAAAGCCGCAACTTTACTGCTGGCCGGCGCAGCGCTGTTACTCTCTGCCTGCAGCAGCAACAGCGACAATGAACCGCCGCAACAGGCCACCGCCGCGCACGTGCAGCCGCACGTCGTGATGTCGTCCATGGCAGAAGCCAACTGCAACAGCGCAGGTGGCACGCTGGCGTTCTCGCGTCAGTTAGACGGTTCACGCATCGGGATGTGTCAGCTGGCAAATGGTCGTCGCTGCGACGAACAGGCGCTGATTGGCGGTGCCTGCGCCCGCTAACGCAGGCGCAGAACGTTACGCCTTCACCTGATTTGCACAGGTTTCCCCGCGCGCCAGCTGCTGTAAATTGCTGAGCGTGGTTTCTGAAATCGCCGTCAGCGCTTCGGCGGTGAGAAAGGCCTGATGGCCGGTAAATAACACGTTGTGACAGGCCGACAGGCGGCGGAACACGTCGTCCTGAATCACGTCATTCGACTTGTCTTCAAAAAACAGGTCGCGTTCGTTCTCATACACGTCCATGCCGAGCGAGCCGATTTTCTGCTGTTTCAGCGCCTCAATCGCCGCCTGTGAATCAATCAGCCCACCGCGGCTGGTATTGATAATCATCACCCCATCTTTCATCTGGCTAAACGCCTGCGCATTGAGCAGATGGTGGTTTTCCGGCGTCAGCGGACAGTGCAGGGTGATGACATCGGACTCCGCCAGCAGCGTTTTCAAATCAACATACTCCGCCCCGAGCGCCAGCGCGGCGTCACTGGGATACGGATCGTACGCCAGCAGACGCATGCCAAAACCTTTCAGGATGCGCATCGTCGCCACACCAATCTTGCCGGTGCCGACCACGCCAGCGGTTTTGTTATGCATGTTGAAACCTGTCAGGCCGTCCAGCGAGAAGTTGGCATCGCGCGTGCGCTGGTAAGCGCGGTGAATGCGGCGGTTGAGCGTCATCATCAGACCTACCGCGTGTTCCGCTACCGCTTCCGGCGAGTAAGCGGGCACGCGCACCACCTGCAGTCCCAGCGCGGCGGCTGCGTCGAGGTCGACGTTGTTGAAACCGGCACAGCGCAGCGCGATATATTTCACGCCCAGCGCCGCCAGCTCCGCCAGCACCGCTTTGCTCCCGTCATCGTTAACGAAGATACAGACCGCATCACAGCCAGCGGCGTTTTTCGCCGTGGTTTCGCTCAGCAGGAAGTCAAAAAACTGCAGCTCAAATCCGTAGCTTTCGTTAACGTGCTCGAGGTATTTCTGGTCGTAATGCTTGGTGCTGTAAACCGCAACTTTCATTGTTTCGCTCCTGAAAAATGTTACGTCGGTATCACATCAGGATAACGTTTTCCGCGTCATTTTGCTGTTCTTCAGCCAGACTAAAGCGGTAACGCCTTCATTTGCCGGGCGTAACATGCCATCATCTCTGTCAGGATTGGGTAAAGAACAGGAACGTTAACAGCCATGACGCGGGGCCTCCGTCGACTACTTGCTGCGCTACTGGCGCTGATACTGCTGCTGCTGGGATTGCTGCTGACGCTGACGCACTGGCTGCCGCGGCTGGCAGGTATCTGGCTGCCGGAAAATACCCGCGTCGAGCTACACGGCGCGCCGCACTGGCAGCAGGGCCGGCTTGTGTTTCCTGATGTGCGCTATCTGGCCGGTGACTGCCTGCTGGCGCAGGTCGCCGACGTGGCGCTTGGCCGGACGCAACAGCGCTGGCAGCTTGATGCGCGCGAGGTGGCGCTCAACAGCGATTGTCTGCAGGCGCTGCCGCACAGTGCCACGCGCGATGCGCCGCGCAGCCTCGCAGAGTGGCAGCAGATGCTGCCCGGCGCGGATATCCATCTGCAACAGCTCAGTATTTTGCCATGGCAGCAATATGCCGGCCGCTTCGATCTGACTTTAGACAAAGACCTTCAGCAGCTGCGTTATCAGGGCGACAACCTGCGCGTCGCCGCGCGCCTGCAGGGGCAGCAGCTGCACATTGATCAGCTCCAGCTCAGCCATCCCATTCTGCCGCAACCGGTCGAACTGCATGGCAATCTGACGCTGCCAACGTTTGCCGATGGCCTGCCGGTGGCGGGTGAGCTCAGCGGTGCGCTTAACCTGACGCAGTGGCCGCAGCCGCTGGCGCTGACGCTTAACTGGCAGCAGCAGCAGGGCGAACTGGTGGTGCGCCAGCAACAGGAACCACAGCCGTTGTTGCAGCTGCCGTGGCAGGTCGATGCGCAGCAAATCCGCATCACTGCCGGTCACTGGCGCTGGCCGTTCGGGTCGCAGCCGCTGTCGGGCGGCGTGGCGCTGACGCTGGATGACTGGCAGCAGGGGCTGGAACAGACGCAGATCCGCGGCCGCTTTAATTTACTGACCGCCGGACGCGGCGGGAAAGGCAACCTGGTACTGAGCGTTGGGCCGGGCAAGCTGAGCCTGACTGACAGCGCACTGCCGTTCCAGTTAACCGGCGAAAGCAAGTTTGCCGACCTGCAGCTGTACGGCACCATTCCCGGACAATTACATGGCATGCTGAGCGATCCGCAGCTCAGCCTGCAGCCGGGCGCACTGTTGCGCCTGCGCGGACGCATACTCTCGACGCTGGAAGTGGATGAAGCGCGCTGGCCGCTGGCCGGCGTCAGCGTGGCTTCGCGCGGCATCAACGGCCGGTTACAGGCGATTCTCAACGCGCACGACCCCAGTTTCGGCCGCTTCAGGCTGCATCTCGACGGGCGCGCCAGCGACTTCTGGCCAGACAGCGGACGCTGGAACTGGCGTTACTGGGGCGAAGGCGTGATGGCGCCGCTTAGCGCCAAATGGGATGTGAAGGGCACCGGCAGCTGGCACGACACCCTGATCAGCCTCGATACGCTGAACACCGGGTTTGATCAGCTGGCGTACGGCATGGTGCAGGTGGATAAGCCGCGCCTGACGCTGACCGCGCCGGTGCGCTGGCAGCGCGATGTGGCACAGCCGGCGTTTAACGGCGGGTTTGCGCTGCGTTCCGGCCAGACCCGCTTTAGCTACGGTGGCTGGCTGCCGCCGTCCGAACTGCGTTTCGATGCCAAAGGGCGCGATCCAGGACATTTTCTGTGGCGCGGTCAGCTCACCGCTGAAGACATCGGACCGCTGCGCGTGCATGGCCGCTGGGACGGCGAGCGGCTGCGCGGCGAAGCCTGGTGGCCGGCGCAGTCGCTCAGTGTCTTTCAGCCGCTGCTGAGCAGCGATCTGAAAATGCGCATTCAGTCTGGCGAACTGCGCGCGCAGATGGCCTTTTCTGCCGCCAGCGGCCAGGGGTTTGAGGCGGGCGGTTTCTGGGCGGTGAAACAGGGCAGCGTATGGATGCCGGACAGTGAAATTAACGGCATCGATTTTACCCTGCCGTTCCGCCTGAAAGATCATCAGTGGCAGCTGGGGCGCCGCGGGCCGGTGTCGCTGCGCATCGCCGAAGTGAAAAACCAGTTTGCGCTGCAAAACATAACTGCGGATCTGCAGGGCCACTATCCGTGGCAGGAGCGCCAGCCGCTGACGCTCAGCAACGTCAATCTCGATCTGCTCGGCGGGCACGTCAGCATGCCAGCATTGCGTTTACCGCAGCATCAGCCGGCGCGGATTTCGCTGCGTGACATTGATCTCAGCCGGCTGGTGACGGCGCTCAAGCCGAAGCAGTTTGCCATGTCCGGTAAAGTGAATGGCGAATTGCCGCTGTGGGTGAACAATCCGCACTGGCTGATTGAAAAGGGCTGGGTCGCCAACAGTGGCCCGCTGACGTTCCGCATGGACAAAGACATGGCGGATGCGATTGTCAGCAATAATGTGGCCGCCGGGGCGGCGATGGACTGGCTGCGCTACATGGAGATTGCCCGTTCGTGGGCGACGCTGGATCTGGATAACTTCGGTAACCTGATTCTGCAAAGCGAGGTGAAAGGCACCAGCCAGTTCAGTAACCGCCGCCAGTCCGTCAATCTTAATTACCGTCATCAGGAAAACCTGTTCCAGCTGTGGCGCAGCCTGCGCTTTGGCGATAATTTGCAATCCTGGGTGGAGCAAAACGCCACCCTGCCATCCAACAAGGACCCGAAACCATGAGCCTGAGGGCATTACTGGTGCTGACAGCGGGACTGCCGCTGCTGGGCTGTGTGCCGCGCATCGAAGTCGCCGCACCCAAAGAGCCAATCACCATCAACATGAACGTAAAAATCGAACATGAAATCCACATCAAGGTGGATAAAGACGTCGAAGCGCTGCTGAAGAATCAGAGCGGACTGTTTTGAGGAGAGGCCCGATGAAACGCAAGGGGATAGCGCTGTTGCTGGCGTTTTTGCTGGTGCCGTCGGCCTGGGCGCTGACGCTGGATCAGGCGCGCCAGCAGGGGCGCGTGGGCGAAACGCTGAGCGGTTACATCGCCGCCCGTCAGCAGGATGACGAGACGCTGGCGCTGGTTAAGCGCATCAATGACGGCCGCAGCCAGCAGTATCAACGCGTGGCGCAGCAGAACAACCTCACCACCGCCGAGGTGGCGCGCATCGCCGGCGAGAAGCTGGTTAACCGTGCCGGCAGCGGCGAATATGTGCGCGGGATAAATGGCCAGTGGGTGCAGAAATAACTGCTTCCACGACAGCGCAGGCATAAAAAAGCCGGGCACTCAGGCCCGGCAAGACAGATAGCATTGTTTTAATGATGATTACGCAGCAACAATCTGTTTGATGGCGTCTTTGGCATCGCTGGCGGCTTTGGTTGCCACTTCCGGGCCGTAGGCAATGCCTTCGGCGAACACGAAGTCAACGTCGGTGATGCCGATGAAGCCGAGGAACAGTTTCACGTACGGGGTCAGCAGATCAGTCGGGGTGTCTTTGTGAATGCCGCCACGGCTGGAGAGGATCACCGCACGTTTGCCTTTCACCAGACCTTCCGGGCCTGCTTCGGTGTAGCGGAAGGTGACGCCGGCACGGGCAATCAGGTCAAAGTAGTTTTTCAGCTGAGTAGGAATGTTGAAGTTGTACATCGGAGCGGCGATAACCACGGTATCGTGCGCCTGCAGTTCAGCAATCAGTTCATCGGACAGGGCCAGCGCGTCCTGCTGACGTGGCGACAGCGGCGCGTCTGAAGGACGCAGGGCGCCAACCAGTTCACCGTCCAGTACCGGAATCGGCTGGGCAGCCAGATCGCGTACCGTGACTTCGTCGCCTTTGGCGCGGGCTTCATCAGCGTAGAAGTCTGCCAGCTGGTTAGACTGTGAGTAACCGGCAAGGATGCTTGATTTCAGAACTAAAACTTTGCTCATGGTATTTTCCTGTACGTTACGCGGTTGGCTTACCGCTCAATGCGTTACACTCTACGGAGTTCGTCCGGCAGGTAAAAGCGCAATATTTCGAGGCCTATGTTCGAAATTATTGAATAAGGTGGCACGTCCGGTCAGGTGAGATGTTCCAATCTGTGCTAAGATGGCGGGCATTAATCGATTGAATCCGCCGGAAAATTCTGCCCGGCGCCGAGCCGCAAGTGCCGGCTCACTGCAACAACAGGTAATTCATCACTATGTCATCATCCGTTACGTCACCTCTGGCCCCCCTCTGGTCGCGGCTCGATAACCTGATGCTGCGCGACCGCAAAGCGCTGCAGCGTCGTCTGCACGGTGCGGCAAAGGTGAAAAATCCCGCTGCGCAGCAGGAAATTATGGCTGAGCTGGAGCCGGTGTTCGCCGCGGCAGAACAGCGCGTGGCGCAGCGCGCCGCCGCGACGCCGCGTATTACGTTTCCGGACAATCTGCCGGTCAGCCAGAAGCAGCAGGACATCGCCGACGCGATTCGCGATCATCAGGTAGTGATTGTCGCCGGTGAGACCGGCTCAGGTAAAACCACCCAGCTGCCAAAGATCTGTCTGGCGCTCGGGCGCGGTGTGAAAGGGCTGATTGGGCATACGCAGCCGCGTCGCCTGGCGGCACGCACCGTGGCGAACCGCATTGCCGAAGAGCTGGAAACCACACCCGGCGGCACCGTCGGTTATAAGGTGCGGTTTAACGATCAGGTCAGCGAAACCACCCAGGTCAAACTGATGACCGACGGTATTCTGCTGGCGGAAATTCAGCAGGATCGTCTGCTGCTGCAGTATGACACCATCATCATCGATGAAGCGCATGAACGCAGTCTGAACATCGATTTCCTGCTGGGTTACCTGCGCGAGCTGCTGCCGCGTCGTCCCGATCTGAAAGTGATCATCACCTCCGCGACCATCGATCCGCAGCGCTTTTCGCGCCACTTCAATAATGCCCCGGTAATCGAGGTTTCGGGCCGCACTTATCCGGTCGATGTACGCTATCGTCCGGTGGTAGAAGATGCCGAAGACACCGAGCGCGATCAGCTGCAGGCAATTTTCGATGCGGTTGACGAACTGAGCAGCGAAGGGCGCGGCGATATCCTGATCTTCATGAGCGGCGAGCGCGAAATTCGCGATACCGCCGATGCGCTGATGAAGCGCGATTTACCGCACACCGAGATTCTGCCGCTCTATGCGCGCCTGTCCAACGCCGAACAGAACCGGGTGTTCCAGGCGCACAGCGGCCGCCGCATTGTGCTGGCGACCAACGTCGCCGAGACCTCGCTCACCGTGCCGGGCATTAAATATGTCATCGATCCGGGCACCGCGCGCATCAGCCGTTACAGCTACCGTACCAAAGTGCAGCGTCTGCCGATCGAGCCGATCTCGCAGGCGTCGGCTAACCAGCGCAAAGGGCGCTGCGGCCGCGTGTCGGAAGGGATCTGTATCCGCCTTTATTCAGAGGATGATTTCCTCAGCCGCCCGGCGTTTACTGACCCGGAAATTCTGCGTACCAACCTGGCGTCGGTAATTTTGCAGATGACGGCGCTTGGACTGGGCGACATCGCCGCATTCCCGTTCGTCGAAGCGCCGGATAAGCGCAATATTCAGGACGGCGTGCGCCTGCTGGAGGAGCTCGGCGCGATCACCCTGAGCGAGGAAGGTGCGTACAAACTGACGCCGTCCGGGCGCAGCCTGGCGCAGCTGCCGGTCGATCCGCGGCTGGCGCGCATGGTGCTGGAAGCGCAGAAATTTGGCTGTGTGCGCGAAGTGATGATTATTGCCGCTGCGCTGTCGATTCAGGATCCGCGCGAGCGTCCGGTGGAGAAACAGCAGGCATCTGACGAGAAACACCGGCGTTTTGCCGACAAAGAGTCGGATTTTCTCGCTTTTGTTAATCTCTGGAACTACCTGCAGGAACAGCAGAAAGCGCTGTCCGGTAACCAGTTCCGCCGCCAGTGTAAAAGCGATTATCTCAATTACCTGCGCGTGCGCGAATGGCAGGACATCTACACCCAGCTGCGTCAGGTGGTGCGGGAACTGGGCATGCCGCTTAACAGCGAGCCGGCACCGTATCGCGAAGTGCACTGCGCGCTGCTCACCGGTTTACTGTCACACATCGGTCAGAAAGATGCGGAAAAGCAGGAGTTTACCGGCGCACGCAACGCGCGTTTTGCTATTTTCCCCGGTTCCGGGCTGTTTAAGAAGCCGCCAAAATGGACCGTGGTGGCGGAACTGGTGGAAACCAGTCGCCTGTGGGGCCGCGTTGCGGCGCGCATCGACCCGGAGTGGATCGAACCGCTGGCCCAGCATCTGCTGAAGCGCAGCTACAGTGAACCGCACTGGGAGAAAGCGCAGGGCGCAGTCATGGCCACCGAGAAGGTCACGCTGTACGGGCTGCCGATTGTGCAGGCGCGTAAGGTCAATTACAGCCGCATCGATCCGCAACTCAGCCGGGAGCTGTTTATCCGTCATGCGCTGGTGGAAGGCGACTGGCAGACGCGTCACGCCTTCTTCCGCAATAACCTGAAACTGCGCAGTGAAATCGAGGATCTGGAGCACAAATCGCGGCGGCGCGACATTTTAGTCGATGACGAGACGCTGTTTGCGTTTTACGATCGCCGCATTGGCAGCGAGGTGGTCTCAGCGCGGCACTTTGACAGCTGGTGGAAACAGGCCAGTAAGGACAATCCGGATCTGCTGAGCTTTGATAAGCAGATGCTGATCAAAGACGGCGCGGAGAAGGTCAGCCAGCTGGATTACCCGAATTTCTGGTATCAGGGCAACCTGAAACTGAAGCTCAGCTACCAGTTTGAACCGGGGGCCGATGCGGATGGGGTGACGGTGCACATCCCGCTGCCGCTGCTCAACCAGGTCGACGAAGCCGGCTTCGAGTGGCAGATCCCCGGCGTGCGCCGCGAGCTGATCATCGCACTAATCAAGTCGCTGCCCAAGCCGGTGCGACGCAACTTTGTGCCGGCGCCCAACTATGCCGAAGCCTTCCTTGGCCGCGTGACGGCGCTGGAGCAGCCGCTGCTGGATGCGCTGGAGCGTGAGTTCCGCCGCATGTCTGGCGTCACCATTGAGCGCGACGCCTGGCAGTGGGATCAGGTGCCCGATCACCTGAAAATGACCTTCCGCGTGGTGGATGAGCACAACCGTAAGCTGCAGGAAGGCAAAGACCTGCATCAGCTGAAGCAGGTGCTGAAAGGCAAGGTGCAGGAGACGCTGTCCAACGTGGCGGATGACGGGCTGGAACAGCGCGGGCTGCATCTGTGGAGCTTCGGTGATTTGCCGCAAAGCTACGAGCAGAAGCGCGGCAATTATCAGGTCAAAGCCTGGCCGGCGCTGGTGGATGAAAAAGACAGCGTCGCGATTCGCCTGTTTGACAGTGAACGCGAGCAGCAGAAGATGATGTGGCGCGGCCAGCGGCGGTTATTGCTGCTGAACATCCCTTCGCCGATCAAGTATCTGCACGAGAAGCTGCCAAACAAAGCCAAGCTCGGACTCTATTTTAATCCGTACGGCAAAGTGCTGGAGCTGATTGATGACTGTATCGCCTGCGGCGTGGATAAGCTGATGGCGGACGCCGGTGGGCCGGCGTGGCAGCAGGAAAATTTCGAGCAGCTGCGCGATAAAGTACGCGCCGAACTCAACGACACGGTGGTGACCATCGCCAGCCAGGTCGAGCAGATTCTCACCAGCGTGTTCAACATCAACAAGTTCCTCAAGGGGCGGGTGGACATGACGCTGGCACTGGCGCTGGCGGATATCAAAACGCAGCTGAGCGGCCTGGTGTATCGCGGTTTTGTCACCGGCAACGGCTATCAGCGGCTGGGCGACACACTGCGCTATCTGCACGGTATTGAGCGCCGGCTGGAGAAGCTGCCGGTCGATCCGCACAGCGATCGGGCGCGGATGCTGAAAGTGCAGGCGGTAGAGCAGGCGTGGCAAAGCTGGCGTAACAAGCTGCCGCCGCAGCGTCAGGACGATGAAGAGGTACAGGCGATTCGCTGGATGCTGGAGGAGCTGCGCATCAGTTATTTTGCGCAGCAGCTGGGCACGCCGTATCCGATCTCCGACAAACGTATCCTGCAGGCGATGGAGCAGCTGGGCTGACTTATTGCGCCAGCGCTTCCAGCTTGTCTTTAAAGGATGTAACGGCAATGGCGCGGTTATCGGCGCGATAGCGATCGGCCGGTGCCGGTGCCGAGCTCTGTACCGCAATCAGCTGCCACTCGCCGTCGCGCTTCAGCAGCAGCGGTGAACCGCTGTCGCCCGGCAGGGTGTCGCACTGGTGCGACAGCACGGCACGCTGCGCCCAGCCGGTGATCAGGCAATCGCTGTGCGAGTAGAGCGTATCCAGATGGTCAGCGGGATAACCGGCCTGTGTTACTTTGCGGTCGGTGGTTTTCAGCGCGGCGGTTAAATCGCTGCGCGAACCGTCAAACAGCGGAATCGGCACGATACCGGATGGCGGATTGTGCAGTATCACCAGGCCGTAATCGTAAGGCGCCGCGTCTGGCGGCACGATCCAGCCTTCACCATCCGCCTGCAGACGCCGCGCCAGCGAAGGCTCCACGCGCGCGTCAATATCATGAATTTCGTAACGCCAGCCTTTGGCACCCGCCATAAAGCGCAGCGCGACCGGCTTGTCGAATTTGCCCGGGGGCGTCAGTAAGCAGTGTCCGGCCGTCAGCGCCAGATGGGCCGAAATCAACGTGGCACTGCACAGATTGCCGCTTTCCGTCTCTAACTGACCAATGGCATCCCACGGCGCCGCACTGACGTCGGTAATGGCTTTACGATGATCTTTGCCGAAGAACAGGGTCTTAATCTCTTCCGGGCTGGGGCCGTCTTCATCATCGGCATGTGCTGTGAGGTTAAAGCTAAAAAGACCTACAAATAACAGGATAGCCAGGCGCATAGTTCTCTCAATGGCGAGAATAAATAGAGGTTATGGTCATCACGCTTGAGCGATAACTATAGTCGGTGAGCGGTAAAAAAGGGAGAAATATTGGAGTAATCAGCACGCTACAACGACTAGATAAAAAAGCTGGCCGCAATAATGCCGCACAGAATCATGACAATCAGGATAATTTCGAAGCGATAGCGACGCACCATTTTTCGCTACTCCAGTAAATAAACACCCGGCAGAACCGGGTGTTTTCAATCATTAATGCGGTGTTGGCGCGCAAGGCAACCTTATTTAGCAGCTTTTTTTGCTTTGTGGTGCTTTTTAGCAGCCTGAGCTTTCTGAGCAGCAGGTTTGGTTACTTTTTTGTGGTGCTTTTTAGCCGCCTGAGCTTTCTGTGCAGCTGGCTTGGTGGCTTTGTGGTGTTTTTTAGCAGCCTGGGCTTTCTGAGCCGCTGGCTTGGTGGCTTTCTTGTGGTGCTTTTTAGCGGCCTGGGCTTTCTGAGCAGCTGGTTTGGTGGCTTTCTTGTGGTGCTTTTTAGCCGCCTGCGCTTTCTGAGCCGCTGGTGCTTTCTTCTCTACTTTCTTGTGCTTTTTGGCAGCCTGCGCTTTCTGAGCAGCGGCTTTTTTGTGGTGAACAGCTTTGTGCTTAGCCGGTGCAGCGGTAGTTGCAGCAGCAGCAGGAGCAGCAGTTGTTGTCTCAGCAGCGAAGGCTACAGAAGACAGACCCATAGCAGCGGCGATCACCAGCGCAAATAATTTTTTCATTGCAAAACCCTCGAACTATTTTTTCATGTGTAGCCCACTGCGGGGCCGGTGAATGCACTATATGTAAAACAATTCGCGCCTTCAGTGAGGGAATGGTATCGGCGTGTAACGGATTGTACAAAGCAGGAAAACCGGTCAGGGCGGGGATGGTTGCGGACCACTCTCCGCGCAAAAAACGGCGGCCGGGCAGGCCGCCGCACGGATCAGGCAGAGAGATAACGCTGTTCCAGATGCTGACGGAAATAGTGTGGATTGAGCGCTTCGCCAGTGGCATTGATCAGCAGCTGCTGCGTCGGGAAGCGGCTGCCGTGCTGCCAGATGTTCTGCTGCAGCCAGTCAAACACCGGTTGCAGTTCGCCCTGCTGAATCAATTCGTCCACCTGCGGAATGGCGCGTTTTACCGCCTGGAACAGCTGAGCAGCGTACATCGCGCCCAGCGTGTAGGTCGGGAAGTAGCCGAAGGCGCCGTCGGTCCAGTGAATATCCTGCATACAGCCGTCGCGGTAGTTGCCGCGCGTATCGATCCCCAGCGACTGCTGCATTTTTTCATCCCACAGCGCCGGAATATCCTCGACTTCAATCTCGCCTTCAATCAGCGCTCGCTCGATTTCGTAACGTAAAATCACATGGGCCGGATAGCTCAGCTCGTCGGCATCGACGCGGATAAAGCCCGGCTTCACGCGCTGGGTCAGCCGAATAAAGTTGTTGCGCTCCAGTGCCGGCTGGTCGCCCATCAGCGCCACCACCTGGGGATGAATATGCTGCAGGAAGGCGTGACTGCGCCCCAGCTGCATCTCCATAAACAGGCTTTGCGATTCATGCATCGCGGTCGAGCGCGCCAGCGCCACCGGCTGTCCGCGCCACTGCTGTGGCAGATTCTGCTCATAGCGCGCATGGCCGGTTTCGTGGATCACGCCCATCAGCGCGCTGAGAAAATCGTTTTCGTTGTAGCGTGTGGTGATACGCACATCTTCCGGTACGCCGCCGCAGAACGGGTGGGCGCTCACGTCCAGTCGGCCGTGATTAAAATCAAACCCTAGCGTCGCCATCACGCTAAGGCCGAGCTGCTTCTGCGATTCAATGGCGAAGGGGCCGACCGGCTGGGCAATCGGCGTTGCCTGCTGGCGGGCTACCGCTTTTTGCAGCAGATCCGGCAGCCAGCTTTTCAGATCGCCAAAGGTGCTGTCGAGCTGCGCGCTGGTCATGCCTGGCTCAAACACATCCAGCAGCGCATCGTAGCGTGATACGCCGAGCGCATCGGCGCGCAGCTGTGCCTCTTCGCGGCTCAGCTTCACCACTTCTTTCAGGTTAGCGCTGAAGCCCTGCCAGTCATTGGCCGGACGCTGACTGCGCCACGCGTGTTCACAGCGCGAGCCGGCCAGCGATTTGGCTTCCACCAGCGAGGCCGGCAGCAGCGTTGCCTGGCGCCACGCGCGCTGCATTTCGCCCAGATTGGCCTGCTCCACATCGTTCAGCGACTCCTGCCCGGCGGCGTCAAACAGCCCGCCGAGGCGCTTGTCGGTCAGCAGCTCGTGCATAAATACGCTCAGCTCCGCCATCGCTTCTCCACGCGCCTGGCTGCCGCCCGGCGGCATGGTGGTTTGCATATCCACGCCGGCAATCGCGCCCAGATGGCCAAAACGCGCCAGGCGCTGAAAAGTGCGGCTAAGTTCCTGATAAGCTGCAGTCATGTAACAAGCTCCTTATGAAGGTAAGCGCGGCGTAACGTCGCGCAGGGGGAGATCAACCGGCCAGCAGAAGCGCACGCAGGCACCGCCGAGGGGACTGCTCTCAATCGAGACCTGTCCCTGCAGCGCCTGGGCAATAGAGTGCACAATCGCCAGACCGAGGCCGCAGCCGCCGGTGGCGCGATCGCGGCTGGGATCGAGCCGTACGAAAGGCTCGAATACCCGCTGGCGTTCATCCGGCGGAATGCCCGGACCATCATCTTCAACCTGCAGATTGCCGATGGCGCCGTCAAACCACAGGCTGACGCGCAGCCGCTGCTGCGCATAGCGCAGGGCGTTATTAACGAGGTTATCCAGCACGCGCTCCATCAGGCGCGTATCTGCCGCGCCAATGTTTTCCAGCTGCGGAATATCCAGCGTAATGTGCGTTTGCGGATTCATGGTCTGCACGTCAGCGATGTGCACGCGCAGCCACTGGGCCAGATCGAAAGATTGCAGATTGAGGTCAACGCGCGGCCGGTCGAGGCGCGCATAGGTCAGCAGCTCCTCAATCAGGCTCTCCAGCTGGCCGACGTCACGGTTCAGCGCCGCGGATTCTGCCGCGCTGAGGTTTTCACTCATCTCCAGCCGGTAACGCAGCCGGACCAGCGGCGTGCGCAGTTCGTGCGCGATACCGTCAATCAGCTGTTTTTTACTCGCCACCAGGGTATTGATGTTGTCCGCCATCTGGTTGAACGCCACGCCAAGGCTGTGCAGGCTGGAGGTGTTTTCAAAATGGGTGCGCACGTCAAGCTCGCCGCGACCAAAGCGCTGAGCCGCTTTCTCCAGCCGCTGCATCTCCTGCCAGTGCGGGCGCAGCCAGATGAACACCGGTAGCGCCAGCGACATGCCAATAAACGCCAGCAGGGCGATATCAAGGATGCGCATCTGGTGCAGATAAAACAGGTAAGGAATCGGTCCGACCGACAGCACATAGTGGCTGCGCGGGATGTGCTGCAGGAAGGTGTACTGATCGTCAAGGGCGACGATCTCACCGGCGCGCAGCCGCTTCATGTCGGCTTCGTCCAGCTGATATTTGCTCATCGGTTCGATGTGCAGCTCAAAGGATAAATCGAGATCGAGGTTGCGGATGGTTTTATTCCAGTCGCGCGGCGGGATCTCACGCAGTTCGCTGCGCATCAGAAACAGCGAGCTGGCCATCAGGTCGTTCATCGACTGGCGTCCGGCGCGCTCGGCGGTGAATTTGTACACCAGACCCACCAGCAGCGTCATCACCAGGAAGCAGACGAACAGCAGCAGATAGAACTGAATGAAGAGCTTTCTCATCAGGAGCGGGTATCCCAGGCCTGCGGCGCGAACAGATAGCCTTTGTTACGGATGGTTTTGATGCGGAACGGCTCGGTGGCGCTGTCGTACAGTTTCTTGCGCAGGCGTGAAATGGCGACGTCGATGCTGCGATCCATGCCGTCATAGCTCACGCCGCGCAGGGTTTTCAGCAACGCGTCACGGTCGAGAATTTCTCCGGCGTGGCTCGCCAGCTCCCACAGCAGGTCAAAATCGGCGGTCGAAAGGGTGATCGGTTCGTCGAACAGGATCACCTGGCGGTTGAGCGCATCAATGGTCAGTGAACCAAAACGCAGTACCTTTTGCGAGCTCTGCACGGCGGGCGCGGCTTCCGGTTTGGCCACGTGCGCCTGGCGCAGATGCAGGCGCAGGCGTGCCAGTAATACCGCGGGCGGCGTGGTTTTCAGAATGTAATCATTGGCGCCCATCTCCAGCGCCAGAATGTGATTCATGTCGCTGTCGAGCGAGGTCAGCAGCACAATCGGTCCCTGCCAGTGGGCGCGTAAGTCGCGGCACAGCGTCATGCCATCTTTGCCCGGCAGCATGATATCCAGCAACACCAGATCCGGATCGGCGGCGAGAATGGTCGCTTCCGCGCGATCGCCGCGCGTCTCAACCAGCACCTCAATATCGTGGCGGCCAAGATAAGCCGCAATCAGTTCGCCGACTTCCGGCTCATCTTCCACATAGACAATTTTGTTCATAATGCTCTGTCATGGCTGAGAATGTCAGCAGCATAGCTTTTCCTGGTCCTGAGCTCTACGCTACCGCACGAATTATCCTTGTCTTACTGGTATGTACACCGTGAAATGTGCCATTATTACCGGCGCGTTCTGGCGCAAGGTTCGGAATCGTACTGAAAACAGGAGGAGTGCGAGGGTGTCTGATAAAGAGCTGGCTTCAGCCGGATACAGTGACCGCATCTGCTTCAACTACAGTGACTTCCTTTCCGCTTCCTGCAAAAAACGCTGGAGCTTTGTCGATGCCATTTACGGCGTGATGCCAATTTTTGGCATGGTGACGCGCAAGTCCGGGCACAGTTTACAGGCCAGCGACGACCATCTGAAAGAATTAGCATTACAAATCATTTCAACCCAGGTCAGCGACGAAATTAACATCGCCCGACTGATCACCCTGGCCGAACAGCAGCACATCAGCCGCTTCGATATTCAGCTGCCTTATCCGCTGTCCGCTGAGCAGCTTGACGCCATCCATCTGGAATACCGCAAGCCGCTCAATCTGACACAGCAGAACGATCTGCTGTGCGTTTCCATTCCCTTACAACCGCACTGATTAGCGCGTCAGCTGCCACAGCGCGGGCAGTGAGGCGGCAATTAACAGCACGATGGCGATGCGCTCCAGCGCAAACAGCGGTTGATCGCCGCGGCCACCGCGTCGTGCATACAGGAACAGCAGCAGACCCGGCGCGTAAAGCACCACCGACAACAGCAGATGCAGCGGCCCCGAGGCGTACAGCAGCCAGAGTCCATAGGCGCTGGCACCGAGGCCCGTCAGCAGGGCCAGCGGTTTATGCTGACCGCGCACCACTTTCACCAGAAACAGACCGACCAGCAAATAGGGCACGAGGATCATTTCTGAGGCGATGGTCAGCAGTGTGTTGTAATCCGCGCCGGTAACCGCAATCAGAATCAGGCACACCTGCACGCTACCGTTGGTCAGCCACAGCGACGCCGCCGGCGCGTTATGGCGGTTTTGCCGGGCAATGCTGCGCGGAAACGCGCCCTGCTGCGCGGCGAGGAACGGGACTTCTGCCGCCATAATGGTCCAGCTGAGGTAGGCACCGCATACCGAGATAATCAGGCCAACCGCAATCACCGCATCGCCCCAGTGACCCAGCAGGCGTTCCATCAGACCGGCCATCGACGGATTGCGCATCTGCGCCAGTTCCGCACGCGGCACCACGCCAAGCGACAGCAGCGTCACCAGCAGATAGACCAGCAGCGCGGCCAGCACCGCCAGCAGCGTCGCACGCCCGACATCTTTTTTGTGCCGCGCGCGGGCGGAGACCACCACCGCGCCTTCCACACCAATAAACACCCACAGGGTGATCAGCATGGTCTGTTTAACCTGCTGCCACAGCGGCTGGCCGAGTGCCGCGCCGTCAAAATCAAAACGGAAGCGATCGTAATTAAACGCCAGCAGCGCCAGTACCACGAACAGCAGCAGCGGCACCAGTTTGCCCAGCGTCGCCAGCAGGTTGATACTGGCCGCCGTCTGTACGCCGCGCAGCACCAGCCAGTGCACCAGCCACAGCAGCACGGAAGCGCCAAGCATCGCCTGCCACGTATTGCCATCGCCAAACACGATGCGATCCGGCGTATCGGTAAAGAAGCTCAGCGCTGAAAATACAATCACCAGATACGAGACGTTGGCAATCACCGCGCACAGCCAGTAACCCCAGGCCGAGCAGAAGCCGGTCAGCTCGCCGAAGCCGGCGCGCGCGTAAGTGAAGATGCCGCCATCCAGTTCCGGGCGCAGACGCGTCAGCAGCAACATCGCCAGCGACAGAAAGAGGATACCGACACCGGTGATCAGCCAGCCGATCAGCAGCGCGGCCGGACCGGCAACCGCCGCCATATTTTGTGGCAGGCTAAAGACGCCCGCGCCGAGCATCGAGCTGAGCACCAGCGCAGTGAGCGCGCTAAGACCTAATTTTTTATCCAAAACGCCATTCCTGAGCAGCAGAGTGTGCTGGGTAGTAGTTGTTCAGCCAGAGTGTAACGTGGCAATCAGTCCCGTTTAAAACGGAATACCCTGAAAACAGGCGGCAGATTTTACGGAGAGCGAACGGTGAAGGCAATGCAAGACTATGCAGATTTGCACACGGATTATGCAAACGGCAGGGCGACGGGCGCCGCCCTGCGCGGGGATTATTTAAACAGGTCAGCGGTAACGGTCAGGTTGCCGCCGCTCTGGTTCTGCCACTGGCGCGTAATGTGATAATACTTCGCGCCTTTGGCGATGGCGCGTTTGCCCACGGCTTCTGAGATCTCGGTTGGCGTGCCGAAGTGATCGGAGAAGGAGATGGTGTCAAACGGCTGCATCTGTGCGGCCGTGATCGCATTGACTTCCTGCACGCTGCGGCCATCCGGCTGCGTCACAGTATAACGCTGACCGGTAGAGCTTTGGGTTTCAAAGAAACGACCCACGCTGGTGCTTGGCGTATCTGATGAAGCAACGCCAGGGATTGCCACTTTCTTCGCCGCTGCGCCGCCCGCAGCCAGGGCTGCTTTACCGGCTTCTGAATCAGCCGGAATGGAGTCAGACGTATCCTGTACCACGCGCGCTTTGGCATCGGCTTTATACACGTAGGCGGTCACGTACTGGTTACCACCGTTGTTAGCATCCACCTGACGCACAATAAAGAAGGAGGCCGCGCCTTTGTTTTTCGCCGCTTTGGCGATGGCTTCGTTCACGTCCGGCTGGCTGGAGAAGAAGCCGCTGACGGAGACGGTGTCAAACGGCTCAAGGCGATATGCTTCCGCCTTCGGCAGCTCTTTCACGCCGTTGAACATCCGGTATTGCGTGCTTTGTTCCACTTTCGCTGCATTGGCTTTGTACAGATCGGCGGTAACGCGCCAGTTGCCACCGTTACCGTTGCTGTCGTTGATGCCCTGCACGTAGAAAGAGTCCGCGCCTTTGGCGTCGGCGGCTTTAGACACGGCGTCTGTTGCATCGCCAATTGCATTAAAACGGCCGCTAATATTGATGCGTTCGAATGGTTTTAACGCGGCCGCTTGTTCTGGCGTTAACTCTTTGGCAGCAAACGCATTGGCTGCCAGCAGTGATAACAGGGTCGACGCCAGAATGGTGTTCTTCAGCTTCATAAAAATGATCCTTCGCCTTACGCAAATTGAGTACGAAAACGTGCTGGACTCTTGATGTATAACAGATTAGCCGCTGATTATTGCATGTAATAATCGGCCTGTCTCAGCCAATTTATGCGCATAACATTGACAATCCCAGCATTTTATTCATCGGCCTGTCATCTTTCGCTGTTATGGCTTTTTTTTGGTCAGCTTACCGCTTTAACCGGTATCGCTTAGTACCAGAATAGTTAACGCATTGTTAAATATAGGTTTTTAAAAACAGTTAATTCGTCATGACACGATTAGGCACAGCAGATTATTT
This sequence comes from Pantoea sp. SGAir0418, assembly GCF_043529865.1. Lineage (NCBI taxonomy): Bacteria > Pseudomonadati > Pseudomonadota > Gammaproteobacteria > Enterobacterales > Erwiniaceae > Pantoea > Pantoea sp. SGAir0418. The sequence goes on along the minus strand of NZ_CP027911.1, from coordinate 2,129,854 downwards.
TCCATAATGCCGCAAACCTGGTCGCATACCGCGGTATTCATCGCTGGCATCTGAATATCTGTGTGAATGTCATAAGTGTGCGTTATGGCGCTAGATCGTCCTGGGCATTTTCAGTAGGTTATAAAGACTTTGTTACATAGTGCATTTCGCTCATAAAAAGCTGAAACAGCGTTTCGGCTTTTAAGCATGTGCCCCTTACAGAACCTCATCCTTTAATCATGGAAAGGAAACAGTATGTTAATTGGGATACCCAAAGAGCGGTTAGCCAATGAGTCCCGCGTCGCAGCGACGCCAAAGACCGTTGAGCAGCTCATCAGGCTGGGATTCAGCGTCACCGTTGAGCAGGGCGCCGGTTTACGCGCCAGCTTTGATGATGACAGTTTTATCGCCGCCGGTGCCAGCATCAGTAACACACAGGATGTCTGGCAGTCCGACATCGTACTGAAGGTGAACGCGCCAGACGACAGCGAGATCGCCCTGATGCGCGCGGGCAGCACGCTGGTGAGCTTTATCTGGCCAGCGCAGAACCCGGCGCTGCTGGAGAAATTAGCCGCACGCAACATCACCGTAATGGCGATGGATTCCGTACCGCGTATTTCACGCGCGCAGTCGCTGGATGCGCTCAGCTCGATGGCGAACATCGCCGGTTATCGTGCCATTGTCGAAGCAGCCCATGAGTTTGGCCGCTTCTTCACCGGGCAAATCACCGCTGCCGGTAAAGTGCCACCGGCAAAAGTGATGGTTATCGGGGCTGGCGTGGCCGGTCTGGCGGCGATTGGCGCGGCGGGCAGCCTCGGCGCCATCGTGCGCGCCTTCGATACCCGTCCGGAAGTGAAGGAGCAGGTGCAGAGTATGGGCGCCGAGTTCCTTGAACTCGACTTTGAAGAGGAAGCGGGCAGCGGCGACGGTTACGCCAAAGTGATGTCCGAAGCCTTTATCAAGGCGGAGATGGCGCTGTTCGCGGCGCAGGCGCAGGAGGTGGACATTATCGTCACTACCGCGCTGATCCCAGGCAAGCCGGCACCGAAGCTGATCACCGCAGAGATGGTCGCCAGCATGAAGCCGGGCAGCGTGATTGTTGATCTGGCGGCAGCCACCGGCGGTAACTGCGATCTGACCGTCGCCGACCGCGTCACGCTGAGCGACAACGGCGTCAAAATCATCGGCTACACCGATCTGCCGAGCCGGCTGCCAACGCAGTCCTCGCAGCTGTACGGCACCAACCTGGTGAACCTGCTGAAGCTGCTGTGTAAAGAGAAAAACGGCGAGATCACCGTTGACTTCGATGATGTGGTGGTGCGCGGCGTCACGGTGATCCGTGATGGCGAAGTCACCTGGCCAGCACCGCCGATTCAGGTCTCTGCTGCGCCACAGGCCGCAAAACCTGCCGCACAGCCGCAGGTGAAAGCGGCAGAGAAGCCCGCTGCGCCGTGGCGCAAATATCTGCTGCTGGCGCTGGCGGTAGTGCTGTTCGGCTGCCTGGCCAACGTCGCGCCAGCGGAATTCCTGTCGCACTTTACCGTGTTCGCGCTTGCCTGCGTCGTCGGGTATTATGTGGTGTGGAACGTCAGTCACGCGCTGCATACGCCGTTAATGTCCGTCACCAACGCCATCTCCGGCATTATTGTGGTGGGCGCGGTGCTGCAGATGGGCCACGGCGGCTGGGTCACTTTTCTGGCGTTTATCGCCGTCCTGATTGCCAGCATCAATATCTTCGGTGGTTTCACCGTCACCCAGCGCATGCTGAAAATGTTTCGTAAGAATTAAGGGGTAACAACATGTCTGGCGGATTAGTGACTGCAGCATACATTGTTGCCGCAATTCTGTTTATTTTCAGCCTGGCCGGGCTCTCGAAGCATGAGACCTCAAAGCAGGGCAATATCTTTGGTATCAGCGGCATGGCGCTGGCGCTGCTCGCCACCATTTTTGGTCCGCACAGCGGCAACGTGGCGTGGATTCTGCTGGCGATGGTGATCGGCGGTGCGATTGGCGTGCGTCTGGCGAAGAAAGTCGAAATGACCGAAATGCCGGAGCTGGTGGCGATTTTGCACAGCTTTGTCGGTCTGGCGGCGGTGCTGGTCGGGGTCAACAGCTACCTTGATCACGCGCCAGGACTGTCGGCGGTGATGGAAAATATCCATCTGACCGAAGTGTTCCTCGGCATCTTTATCGGCGCGGTGACCTTCACCGGTTCGGTGGTGGCATTTGGCAAACTGCGCGGCAAGATCTCCTCAAAAGCGCTGATGCTGCCGCATCGCCATAAAATGAACCTGGCGGCGCTGGTGGTCTCGTTCCTGCTGATGCTGTGGTTTGTGCGCACCGACAGCACCGGTGCGCAGGTCGTTGCGCTGCTGCTGATGACGGTGATTGCGCTGGTGTTCGGCTGGCATCTGGTGGCGTCGATTGGCGGCGCGGATATGCCGGTAGTGGTCTCCATGCTCAACTCCTATTCGGGCTGGGCGGCGGCGGCGGCAGGTTTCATGCTGAGCAACGACCTGCTGATTGTCACCGGTGCGCTGGTGGGCTCTTCCGGTGCCATCCTGTCGTACATCATGTGTAAAGCGATGAACCGTTCGTTTATCAGCGTGATTGCCGGTGGTTTCGGCACCGACGTGAGCGGCGCCGGCGAGAGCGAAGAGGCGGGCGAACACCGTGAATTCAGCGCGGAAGAGACGGCAGAATTACTGAAAAACTCGACCTCAGTGATCATCACGCCGGGCTACGGGATGGCGGTCGCCCAGGCGCAGTATCCGGTGGCAGAGATCACCGAGAAGCTGCGCGCGCGCGGTATTAAGGTGCGTTTCGGTATTCACCCGGTAGCCGGTCGTTTGCCGGGGCACATGAACGTGCTGCTGGCGGAAGCCAAAGTGCCGTACGATGTGGTGCTGGAGATGGATGAGATCAACGATGATTTCAGCGATACCGACACCGTGCTGGTTATCGGTGCCAATGACACCGTCAACCCGGCGGCCCAGGACGATCCGCGCAGCCCGATTGCCGGTATGCCGGTGCTGGAAGTGTGGAAAGCGCAAAACGTCATCGTGTTCAAACGCTCGATGAACACCGGCTATGCCGGGGTGCAGAACCCGCTGTTCTTTAAAGAGAACACCCAGATGCTGTTTGGCGATGCCAAAGCCAGCGTCGAAGGCATTCTGCGCGCGCTGTAGGAAACGAAAAGGGCGGTGATGTCACCGCCCTGACAAGCTCAAACCGGGGCGGCGCAGGATGGCCGCCCTGTGTTATTTAATCCTCTTCATCTTCCTCATCGTCGAGGTCAATCGGCGATTTGAAATCATCCGGCTTAATCGCCAGCAAATCACAGCGCAGGTGATCGATCACCTGTTCAGCGGTATTGCCGAGAAACGCAGCTGACAGACCGGTACGACCGATGGTGCCCAGCACCACAATCCCGGCGTCGAGATGCGAAGCGATATCCGGGATGACTTCTTCCGGCAGGCCCTTCGCCACGTGAGTGAACTCCTCGCCGATGGAGAATTTCTGGCGCAGCGCTTTCATCGCCACCAGGTGCTGGCCGCGAATCGCATCGTTATAGACGCTGGGATCAAAATCCGGCAGTTCGATGGCAATGTTAATCGGCGTGACAGGATAAGCGCCCACCAGATGCACCTCGGTGTGATTCACCATTTCGGCCAGTCGTGTGGTCTCGCGGATCAGTTTTTGATTAAGCTCATCATGATGCGGTTCCTCGCTGGCAAGATTTACCGCCACCACCGCTTTGCCGCCTTCCGGCCACGGCTGGTCTTTGACCATCCATACCGGGCACGGGCACTTACGCAGCAGGTGCCAGTCGGTGGGGGTGAAAATCACTGCTTCCAGACGATCGTGCTGGTGCGCCATCTTCAGGACCAAATCATGCTGATGCGCCAGCACTTCCAGAATGATGGCTTCGTACGGCCGGTTATGCCACACCACTTTGATCTCGATATCCACGCCGGCTTCCAGATAGGCCTGCGCCTGTTCGCGGATCCATTCGGTACGCTGGCTAATCACCCCTTTGCGCATGTTGACGCGCTCGTCGGGCGACAGCAGGGTGGTCATTTCGTAGGAGAAGTCGTAGATAGGCAGGAAGGCTTTGATTTTTCCGCCGATACGTTGATTGAGATACACCGCACGCCGCAGCGCCGGCTGGTCGTCCTGCTGAGCATCAATCGCCACCAGAATATGCTGATACCGGGACATAAGGCACTCTCCTCAAACCAAAGCGAAGTTGGATTAAAGATAGCCTAAGATGGCGCAGGGCAGAAGCGGAAAAGTTGTTGCCGGATCAATAAAATAACATTTATCGACCCGGCAGGCGGTTACGCTGCCTGATCGGTCTGGCCGGCCAGTTCAGCCAGCAGCGCATGGTTTTCGATGGTAATATATTTGCCTTTCACCGCCAGCATGCCGCTTTTCTGGAAACGTCCCAGCAGACGGCTGATGGTTTCGACGGTGAGTCCCAGATAGTTACCGATGTCGCCGCGCGTCATGGTCAGGCGGAATTCACGCTGTGAGAAACCGCGCTGGCCGAAGCGGCGCGACAGGTTCCAGATAAACGCCGCCAGACGCTCTTCCGCGTTCTTTTTCGATAACAGCAGGATCATATCCTGATCGCCTTTGATCTCGCCGCTCATCAGACGCATCATCTGCTGACGCAGCGCCGGCATTTTACCGGACAGATCGTCGAGGGTTTCAAACGGAATTTCACATACCATGGCCGTTTCCAGCGCCTGAGCGAAGCTCGGATGATGCGCGCTGACGATGGCGTCAAAGCCCACCAGATCGCCCGCCAGATGGAAACCGGTGATCTGTTCATCACCCTGTTCGGTAATGGTGTAACTTTTAATGGTGCCGGAGCGGATAGCATAAAGGGATTTCAGTTCATCACCGGCTTTGAACAGCGTCTGGCCTTTCTGAATCGGCTTTTTGCGTTCAATAATATTGTCCAGCTGATCCAGTTCATGTTCGTTCAGCGTGAAGGGAATACACAACTGGCTGATACTGCAATCCTGACAGTGGATGGCACAACCGCCAGACTGAATACGTCGAATGCTGCGTTTTTCCGGGATCATATAGGTACGCTCGATGATTATTGACTGTCGTCAATTTTAACATTTTTCTTTGTCATGTGAACTCATCCGAGCAGTAATAATGATCAAAACCGCACAAATGCTGGGTATTCGCGGCTTTGAAGTCTGCAAATGACCAGCCGGTTTTTGATCTGGAACGTTTTCTTTCCATATTTACATCCGGACACAACCTGATCCCGCGCAGAAAGTGACGGATGTGATAGCCGATAACCTTTGCTACTATTTTGCTTTCGGGTGGCATGTTGCGCCCGATTCACCACCAGGCGTGAGGAAAACACCATGAACCTTGATGATGAAGACCTTTTCCGCGATGCCATGGGTGATGTAACCCCGTTAAAAGATTGCGCCAACACCCAGTGGCTGCGCGCGCCGTCAACTAAAGCGCCGCGCCAGCAGCCGCATGACGACGCACCGGAAAACTTCCTGACGCGTGGCTTCCTTGAGATTATCCCGCGCGACACGCCGCTGGAATATAAAGCCGATGGCATTCAGCAGGGCGTGCTCGATAAGCTGCGGCTGGGCAAATATACGCTGGACGCTAGTCTTAATCTGTTGCGCCAGCCGGTGGAGACCTGCCGGCAATCGCTGTTCAGCTTTATGCTGGAAGCGCGCAAACAGGGCCTGCGCAATCTGCTGATTATTCATGGTAAAGGGCGGGATGATGAAGCGCACGCCAATATTGTCCGCAGCTACGTGGCACGCTGGCTGCGGCAATTTGACGACGTTCAGACCTTCTGCAGCGCGCAACCGCAGCACGGTGGCAGCGGTGCAGTTTATGTCGGGCTGCGCAAAACCGATCGCGCGCGCCTCGACAATCGCGAACGCCACGCCAAACGCAGCCGTTAACTGTGAAATTTGCGGATGGTGGCCATCAGCACTTCCGCGCTTAGCGAGAGCGAGTGGCCGCTGCGGGTAATAATGCCCACCGGCTCGCCGGGGCCGGGCGATGCGATGGGCAGTGCGCTGAGCGCATTGTGACTTAAATCTTCCTTCACCGCGCCGGATGGCACAAACCACACATAGTCATAACGCAGCGCCAGCTGGCGGGCCAGCGAGGTGGACGAGGTTTCGACACAGTTGCCCGGCAGCGAGCAGCCTTGTTCATCCAGCATGTGCTGGGCAATACGCCGCGGCGCGGTGCCTTCAGGCGATATCACCACCGGCCACTGCATGGCGCGGGAAAGTGTGACGTTGTCACTTAAAAGCGGGTGTTCCGGTCGCACCACCAGCTTGAGCGATTCGAGAAACAGCAATTCGTAGGTCAGGCCGGTCATCATTTCGCTGTCCGCCATACGGCCAATGCCAATATCAAACTCCCCGGCGCGCAGGCCAGCCAGCAGCACATTATTGTGCAGCGTGGCCACCTGTACCGTGGTGTTCGGCTGCTGTTCATGGAAGCGATCCAGGATCTGCGGCAGCATCCCCATGGCGGCGGTGGTGAGGGCGCCAAGGCGGATCACGATCGGGCGTCCGGAAACCGGCGAGTTGAAACTTTGTCCGGCGTGGTTAAGCGCATCCAGTACTTTCACCGCGTGGGTCAGGAACTGTTCTCCCAGCGTCGTCAGCTGAGCACCGAGACGACCGCGCTCAAACAGACGCGCGCCCGCCAGTTCCTCCAGCTCATTCAGCGTCTTAGACAGCGCCGGCTGACTCAGATTGAGGGTTTCCGCCGCGCGGCCCAGCGTGCCCTGTTGCGCGACTGCCACGAAGGTGTGTAAATGGCGCAGACGAATGCGCTGATTAAAGAGATGATTTTTGTCCATAAACGCCAGCGTAATGAGTCAGAGCGGTCAGCGGCAAGTGGCTGACCGAGATTCTGTTAACTTACCTGCAAAATTATATTAACAAAAACGGTCAGCGTGAGAAGTTTTAGTAAGTGGCTGTATTGGTTGGCTTTATAAATAACCGGGCATCCGGGCGCGTTTCTGCATTCAGCGTTATCAGTAGCTTAGCGGGTAAAATGTTGAATAATTCTCAATTTCACTTAAAAATCCTGCCCGTTATTGTTAACGATGCGCTATCATAAGCGCCGTTTTTTTTACCAAAACTGATGACCTATTCGTGATAATCCTGCAGGAGTGGTACCGTGACCAGCGCTGAAGCCATTGACGTCCGCCAGCTCATCAACCAGAGCGCGTTAAGCAGCTGGCAGAAGCGTTTAATTGCGCTGTGCTTTGTCGTGGTGGCGCTGGACGGCATGGATATCGCGCTGATGGGCTTTATCGCACCGACGCTGAAAGCCAGCTGGGGCGTGACCAATCATCAGTTGGGGATGGTGATCAGCGCGGCGCTGATTGGCCTGGCGCTGGGTGCCATGGTGGCTGGACCGCTGGCCGATCGCTACGGCCGCCGCGTGATGATTCTGCTCAGCGTGCTGTTTTTTGGCCTCTGGACGCTGGCGACCGCCATGGCGCAAAACATCGAACAGATGATGCTGTTCCGCTTCCTCACCGGTCTGGGGCTGGGAGCGGCGATGCCCAACGTCGGCACGCTGGTGGCCGAATACGCGCCCGAGCGGCGTCGCTCGTTTATTATCACCGTGGTGTTCTGCGGCTTCACCTTTGGCGCGGCCTCCGGCGGTTTTGCCGCCTCGTGGCTGCTGCCGCGCTATGACTGGCATTCGGTGATGCTGATGGGCGGCGTGCTGCCGCTGCTGGTGCTGCCGTTTCTGCTGCGCGGCCTGCCGGAGTCGGTGCGCTTTCTCATCAGCCAGCGCGCGCCCGCTGCGCGCATTCACGCTATTCTGGCGCGCATGCTGCCGGGTAGCGTCCGGCCTGACAGCCATTTTCAAAGCAGTGAACCGCTGGCCGCGCGCCACGGTGCAGTGGCCACCGTCGTCTCACCCCGCTATCTGTTTGGCAGCCTGATGCTGTGGGGCGGCTACTTCATGGGACTGTTTCTGGTCTATCTGATTGGCAGCTGGCTGCCATCGCTGATCAACACGCTGGGCATGTCTGTCACCGAAGCGGCCATCGTCACCGCCATGTATCAGGCGGGCGGCACCGTTGGCTCACTGTTTGCCGGCTGGCTGATGGACCGCATCAACGCCAATCTGGCGCTGGCCATTATTTACTTTTGCGGCGGCATCGCCATCGTGGCGCTCGGGTTTTCCCCGGCGCAGGTCGGGTTGATGAGCGCCATCGCCTTCTGCAGCGGCTTCTGTTTTAACGGTGCCAACACCGGCATGAATGCACTCTCGGCCAGTTACTATCCCACTCATGCCCGCGCGACCGGCTCCAGCTGGATGCACGGCGTTGGCCGCATCGGCGCGATCATCAGCGCCTTCGTCGGCGCTGAGCTGCTGTCCCTCGGCTGGTCGTTTAGCCAGATCTTTCTGCTGCTGGCGTTGCCGGCGGCGCTGACCACGCTGATGCTGGTACTGAAATGCCGCTTTGGTGACCAGCCGCGCGCCACCGAGTGACAGGGCGATCACAGTTCCGCGAAAATGTTACCCGCCGCTAAAGGGTTGATCTACAGTAGCAGCAACCCTTTAGCCCAAGGTGATGACCATGGATAACTTTCTCACCCGCGATGCCATCCGCACGCTGTTCTCTCAGGCCATGTCGGCCATGTACCAGCAGGAGGTGCCGCAGTATGGCACCCTGACGCAGCTGGTTACCGCCGTTAACGAACGCACCTTAGAAGCGCAGCCGGCGCTGAAAAACCGTCTGGCCGCCGCCGATGAGCTGAGCCGCCTCGGCGTGGAGCGTCACGGTGCCATTCGCGTCGGCACTGCCGCAGAGCTCAGCACGCTGCGGCAGATGTTTGCCGTGATGGGGATGGAGCCGGTGGGCTATTACGATCTGTCACAGGCGGGCGTGCCGGTGCACTCAACTGCCTTTCGCCCGGTCAGCGACAGCGCGCTGCGGCGCAATCCCTTCCGCGTTTTCACCTCGCTGCTGCGGCTGGATCTGATCGACGATGCCGCACTGCGCGACAAAGCCGCGGCTATCCTGGCGGCGCGCGACATCTTCACGCCTGGCTGCCGGGCACTGATCGCGCAGCATCAGCAGCAGGGCGGTCTCAATGCTGCCGATGCCGCCCGCTTTGTTCAGGAGGCGCTGGAAACCTTTCGCTGGCATGCGCACACCACGGTGGACAGCGCCACCTACCGCGCGCTGAGCCAGCAGCATCGCCTGATTGCCGACGTCGTGTGCTTCCGCGGCTGCCACATCAATCACCTGACGCCACGCACGCTGGACATCGATCGCGTGCAGGCCCTGATGCCTTCGCGCGGCATCGAACCGAAAATCCTGATTGAGGGGCCGCCGCCGCGCGCGGTGCCGATTCTGCTGCGCCAGACCAGCTTCAAAGCGCTGGAAGAGGCGGTGCATTTTAATGATGGCACGCCTGGCACCCATACCGCGCGCTTTGGTGAAATTGAGCAGCGCGGCGCGGCGCTTACGCCTAAAGGCCGCGCGCTGTACGACCGGCTGCTGGCGCAGGCCGGTACCGGCAGCGATAACCAGCAGCATCAGCAGCACCTCAGCGCGGTGTTTCGTGATTTTCCTGATGATGAACAGACGCTGCGCGAGCAGGAGCTGGCGTGGTTCCGCTACCGTCTGACGCCGCAGGGCGAGCATCAGCCGCCGCGCGCCGGGGAAACCGTGGCGCAGCTGCTGGCCACCGGACGTTTACAGGCGGAACCGATTGTCTACGAAGATTTTCTGCCGGTGAGCGCGGCCGGCATCTTCCAGTCTAATCTGGGCAACCAGACTCAGGCGCGCAGCGCCGGCAATGCCAGTCGTGCTGATTTTGAAGCCGCGCTCGGTGCCGCCGTGCAGGATGAGATGGTGCTGTATCAGCAGACTCAACAGCGCAGTCTGGCGCGCTGCGGCGTGCAGGAGTAGGGCGTAAAAAAGCGGCCTGAAAAGTGACAGGATCACTTTTACAGGCCGGCTGGTTTTCTTTCTAATGATTATTGCAGGCGTGCGTCGCGCACCAGCGTATATTTTCCGGCACCCAGGAACAGGATGGCCAGCGCGCCCAGCAGGTAAAGCGCTTCCGTTTCCAGCGACCAGGCGCCGACATCGGTGCGATGCCAGAGTGCGCCCATTTTCACCAGCAGCGTTGCGACTACCATGTTAACGGCAATGATAAAGGCCGCCGGGCGCGTCAGCAGGCCAACGATGACCATAATGGGTGCCACAATTTCCCCGATGTAAGCACCGTAAGCGATGAAACCTGGCATGCCTTTGACGCTGAGCAGATGGGCGATCCAGCCGACGCCATGAATCGCCTTAAACTCGCCATGAAACAGCAACAGCCCGCCGAAGGTTAAGCGTAACAGCAATTTACCGAAATCCGGGTGATCGCTCATCCGGGTGAACAGCTGATTGATGCCAGCAAACATCGCGTCTCTCCGTCACGCCAGGTTAACTTGCAACCATAAAACAGAATGCACCGCTGCAGTTAACCAAAAAATTTGATGAAGTTGTTCAATGAATCGGTCGCTTATTCGGCTTAATCTGCAAATGCTTGCAGAACATAGACATTCCACTGAGGCCTGCAAATAATGGAATCAGGCTTTACCAGGAACCCGCAATGAAAAATGAACGACGTCTGAGGATCATGACGGCAGAAGGTGAACTCAGAGGCCTGATGGATGATGAACTGTTTATCTTTAAAGGAATACCTTATGCAGCGCCGCCGGTTGGCGCACTGCGCTGGCGTCCGCCGCAGCCGGTGGTACCGTGGCAAACGCTGCGCGACGCCACCGCGTGGGGCGATGCCAGCTGGCAAAATCGTGATTACTGCGTGGCGGCCGGCGGCGGCGATCCGGGCCGCTTCAGCGAAGATTGCCTCTATCTGAATGTCTGGACGCCGGATGTCGAACCCGCTACGCCGTTACCGGTGATGGTATGGCTGCACGGCGGCGGCTTCAGCATCGGCGCCGGCAGCCTTGATCCCTATCGCGGCAAAGCGCTGGCAGCGCAGGGCGTGGTGGTGGTGACACTCAATTACCGCCTTGGCCATTTCGGCTTTTTTGCGCATCCGGCGCTCGACGCCCAGTATCCGCCGGGCAAGGTGGTCAATAATTTTGCGCTGCTGGATCAGATTGCCGCGCTGCAGTGGATTCAGCGTAACATCCCGGCATTTGGCGGCGACCGCCATAACGTCACGCTGTTTGGCGAATCGTCCGGCGCGCGCAGCGTATTGTCGCTGTGCTGCTCGCCGCTGGCCGAAGGGCTGTTTCATAAGGGTATTGTGCAAAGTGCCTACAGTCTGCCGGACGTGCCGCATAAGCAGGCGCAGCAAACCGGCCTGCAGGTGGCAGCGCATTTCAATCTGGCCGCGGATGCCAGTGCGGAGCAGCTGCGCGCACTGCCGGCCGACAGTTTCTGGCCGCTGGAGCGACCGCTGGCGCTCGGGCCGGTGGCCATCAGCGGCGATGCGGTGCTACCCAGACCCATGCTCGACACCTTTATGGCGGGTAAACAGCATCGCGTGCCGTTGATGATTGGCAGCAACAGCGACGAAGCCAGCGTGCTGGACTACTTCGGCGTGGATGCCCGCAGCGTGTTACAACAGCTGCGCAGCAAAAGTCGCCTGAGTTATCGCCTGCTGAAGTGGCTGTACGATATCCATGATGACAGCCTGCTGGGGCGCGCGGTGGCGCGCGACATGGCGTTTACCGTCATGCCGCTGCTGGTGGCACAGTCACAGCACAGCATCGGCATGCCTGCGTGGCGTTACTGGTTTGATTATGTGTCAGAAAACGCGCGTCATCTCTACCCGCACGGCACCTGGCACGGCAACGAAATTCCTTATGTCTTCAATACGCTCGCGACGCTGCCGCCGCCGGGTGACTGGCATTACAGTGCCAGCGATATCGCCTTTGCCGGTCGCGTCAGCGCCTGGTGGGTGGCCTTTGCACGGGATGCCAGTGAGTTCAGCCATCGGCTGCGGCTCGACGGAGAACCTGACTGGCCGGTATGGCGGCCAGGGGAAGATTTGACTCTCGCCTTTGGCCACGACGGTAAAGCGGAATCGGTGCTGAAGGCGCGATTTATGCGCGGCCGTCTGCGTCTGTTTCGCCTGATGATGCGCAGCCACGTTAAACTTTAATAAGCCTGCTAATCATGTAAAAACATCAATGTTTTTTTAAGGCAAATTGGCCGCTATCTGCCTGATTTTACGACCGCTCAGCCGCTCCGCGCGGCACCTCATCCTGCAATTAATTAGCTTACAAAACATTTATCTTTTCCCGGTTCGCTGCCGATAAATACCCTAAGCCCTGTTTTATCCGGGCTGCCAGCGTTCACACCAGGGGATTATGTATGGGTATGTTAAAAAACTTCACGATTCGCGCCGTTATGCTGACCATTCTCGGGCTTTTCTGCCTGTTATGGTGTGGCGTAGGGCTGTTCAGCGTCCACTCGCTGAATGCGCTCGGCGAGGGTAACGAGATTGATCGTCAGCTGGTAAACCAGATGACGGCGCTCAGCAAAGGCAACGATCAATATTTCCGCGTGGTCACGCGTCTGTCGCGGGTAATGGAAGGCCGCACCGCCGGTAACGCGCCGACCGCAGAAGCGTTCGCGCCGGTGCAGCAGGCACTGGATAACATGAAACAGCAGTTAAGCCAGTTCAAAGCCATGGCGCCGGGTCCGATGGACAGCGAGACGGTGAACAATGTGATCAGCAGCTGGCAGAAACTGCTGGATGAGGGGATCGCACCACAGGTGGCGCTGGCGCAGCAGGCTTCACTGGATGCATGGCGCGCGCAGGCCAACAATGTCACGCCGCCGCTGAGCCGGGCGTTTGGTGCCAGCGCAGAAGCGTTTAATCAGGCCGCCAGCAGCAAGCTGGATGAGACCCGCGTGACCGTGGACACGCTTACCAGCATGACCAAAGTGATTATTGTGTCGGCGGTGGTGTTCGGCTTATTGATTCTGCTGTTCACTGACCGTTACCTGGTGACGATGCTGGTGAAACCGCTGGATCGCATCCGTAACCATTTTACCGTGATTGCGCAGGGCGATCTCAGCCAGCCGGTGGAAGAATTTGGCCGCAACTGCGTCGGCAAACTGGTGCCACTGCTACGGGCAATGCAGGACAGCCTGCGTGAAGCAGTCAGCGCCATCCGCAGCGGCACGGAGAACATCTACCGCGGCGCAGCAGAAATTTCAGCCGGCAATAACGATCTTTCATCGCGCACCGAAGAGCAGGCGGCCGCGCTGGAACAGACCGCAGCCAGCATGGAGCAACTGACCGCCACGGTGAAATTCAACGCCGATAACGCGCGTCAGGCCAGCGCGCTGGCGGAGACCGCCACCGGCACCGCGCAGCAGGGCGGCCGTCTGGTTGGCGAAGTGGTGACCACCATGCAGGGCATTTCCGGCAGTTCGAAAAAGATTGCCGAAATCACCAGCGTGATCAACGGCATCGCCTTCCAGACCAACATCCTGGCGCTCAACGCGGCAGTCGAAGCGGCGCGTGCCGGTGAGCAGGGGCGCGGCTTTGCCGTGGTGGCCAGCGAAGTGCGCAACCTGGCGCAACGCAGCGCCGGCGCCGCAAAAGAGATCGCCACGCTGATTGAAGATTCCGTGTCACGCGTTGAAAAGGGCTCGGAGCTGGTCAGCAGCGCCGGCAGCACCATGCATGACATTCTGAAGTCGGTGCAGGATGTGAATGAGATCATGAAGCACATCGCTGCCGCGTCGGAAGAGCAGAGCAAAGGGATTTCGCAGGTCGGCACCGCCGTCACCGAAATGGACAGCGTCACCCAGCAGAACGCGTCGCTGGTGGAGCAGGTGTCGGCGGCGGCCAGCGCGCTGGAGCGTCAGACCGAAGAGCTGCAGGCGTCGGTGGCGAAGTTCCGTCTGTCCGACAGCGCACCGCGCGCGCAGGCTGTAGCATCCGCCGCTGCGCCTGCGACTGCGCTGCGCCGGCCGGTGTTATCTGCCGCCGCAGGCGCTCAGGGTAAACCCGCCAGCAGTGAAGAGTGGGTTTCATTCTGAGGCTGACACAACCACGCCACCAGCTGCGGCAAAAACGGTGGCGCATCTTTTTCCGCCCGCTGTAACAGGCTGTAGCTCGCCCCGGTTGCCACACTCGCGGCAAACGGGGCGATTAACCGCCCATTCGCCAAATCATTCTCCACCAGCGTAATATCCGCCACCGTCACGCCAAATCCCTGAATCGCCGCGCTGATCGCCAAATCCATGGTGGCGAAGTGCTGATTGCGCGCCATCGGCAGCTGCTCCGCCTGGGCGGACAGCCACAGCTGCCAGTCGCGCGTATCGCCGGTCGGATGCAGGAAGGTGAATCTGGCCAGTTCGCTGACATGGCGCGGCGCCGGCACGCTGCTGGCCAGCACCGGCGTCAGGCGCTCGGCAAACAGCGGAATGGCACCGGCAGGCGGCGTGCCGAATACAATCGCCGCATCAAAGTTTTCCAGCTGCGACGCGTGATCAAGCGTGGTGGTGAGCGCCACGTGGATGTCTGGCCGCTGCTGCTCCAGCGCCACCAGACGCGGCACCAGCCAGCGCATAGCGCAGGTCGGGGCTTTCAGCCGAATCGAGGCATTGCTGCGGCTGGCTTTCTCTGTGGCATTGACCAGCAGATTGAATCCCTGTTGCAGCTCCGGCAGTAGCGCCGCGCCCTGATCGGTGAGATGCAGACCGCGCGCGTGGCGTTCAAACAGGGCAAATCCCAGCCAGCTCTCCAGCGCCGCAATTTTGCGGCTCACCGCGCCCTGAGTGATGCACAGTTCGCTGGCGGCGCGCGTCAGGTTGAGATGACGGGCGGTGACCAGAAAGGCATGAATGGCGTTGAGTGGCAGAGCAGAGCGGGACATAACGGCCTCGAGCTATGATTTTTTATCATGGCTATTATGACAACAATTCGCTTGTCGACTCAAGCGTCGCGCCGTTGAATAGAAATCTACTTCCGATACGTGGTTATGCAACCTGTGGAGCAATGATGACCCTGAACAGCAGCGTGAAGCTCTCCTCCAAACAGCCGGACGTCGGCACCACCATTTTTAGCGTGATCGGCCAGCTGTCCGCACAGCACCAGGCCGTTAATCTCTCTCAGGGCGCACCCAATTTCCCGTGTGACCCGCAGCTGGTTGAGCTGGTCAGCCAGGCGATGCGCGACGGCCATAATCAGTACGCCGCCATGACCGGTTTACCGGCGCTGCGTGAAGCGCTGGCGGAGAAGGTGCACCGCCTGTATGGCCAGCAGTACGATGCCGCCAGCGAAGTCCTGATCACCGGCAGTGCCAGTCAGGGCATCTACATGGCGATTTCGGCGCTGGTGCATCCGGGTGATGAAGTGATCTTCTTTGAGCCAGCCTTTGACAGCTACGCGCCGGTGGTGCGGTTACAGGGCGCGACGCCGATCGGCCTCAAGCTGCAGGTGCCGGATTTTGCGATTGACTGGGACGAACTGCGTGCCGCGATCACGCCGCGTACGCGCATGATTATCATCAATACGCCACATAACCCGAGCGGACAGGTACTGAATGCCGCCGATCTCGACCAGCTGGCGGCCCTGACGCGTAATACCGACATCGTGGTGTTGTCTGATGAAGTCTACGAACACATCGTGTTTGACGGCCAGACGCACTGCGGCATGGCCACGCACGCGGAACTGGCACAGCGCAGCGTGGTGGTGTCCTCCTTCGGTAAAACCTTCCACGTCACCGGCTGGCGCGTCGGCTATGCGCTGGCGCCTGCTGCGCTGATGGCGGAGATCGTCAAGGTGCATCAGTTCATGATGTACGCCGCCGATACGCCAATGCAGGTTGGCTTCGCGCAGTATCTGCAGAACCCGCAAAACTATCTGCAGCTGTCGTCGTTTTATCAGGCGAAGCGCGATCGGCTGCAGACGCTGCTGCAGGATTCACCGTTCAGGCTGTTACCGAGCGCCGGTTCGTTCTTTATGTTGGCCAGCTACGGACATTTCAGTGACGAAAGCGACAGTGAAATGGTAAAACGTCTCATCGTCGATCACGGTGTGGCCACCATTCCGCTGTCGGCGTTTTATATGGATGGCACTGACAATAAATTAATCCGCCTTTCTTTTGCTAAAGACGACGCAACGCTCGAAGCCGGCGCGCAGGCGCTGTGCCGGGTTAAAGGGTAATTAGGGGAAAATAATGAAAAAACTGAACGCACTGTTTATCGCACTGGGCATGATCACCTCCGTGCAGGCGCTGGCGCAGGAGAGCCTGCGCTACGGTCTGGAGTCGCAATATCCGCCATTTGAAAGCCGCAACGCGCAGGGCGAGCTGGAGGGTTTTGACATCGAACTGGGCAAAGCCATCTGCCAGGTCGGCCATTTTGACTGCAAATGGGTTGAGAGCAGCTTTGATGCGCTGATCCCGGCGCTGCAGGCGAAAAAATTCGATGCGATTAACTCGGCGATGAACATCACCGAGGCGCGGGCGAAAAGTATCGACTTCACCAACCCGATCTACCGCATTCCTACCATGCTGATTGTGAAGCAGGGCGAGAAACTCGAGCCGACGGCGGCGTCGCTGAAAGGAAAAAATATCGGCGTGCTGCAGGGCTCAATCCAGGAAACCTACGCTAAAAAGCACTGGGAATCCCAGGGCGTGACGGTGACGTCGTATCAGGATCAGAACCAGGTGTACAACGACATGGTCGCTGGCCGTCTTGACGGTACGCTGGTGATGTCCGCCGCCGGTCAGTCTGGTTTCCTCGATAAGCCGCAGGGCAAAGGTTTCGCCTTCGCCGGTAAGCCGGTGGAAGACGACACCATTCTCGGTTCCGGCATTGGTTTCGGTCTGCGCAAAGGCGATAGCAAGCTGAAAGGTGAACTGGATGCGGCCATCGCCAAAGTCCAGGCCGACGGCACCGTGACTAAACTGGCGGCGAAATTCTTCCCGGGCATTGACGTCAGCGTCAGCAAATAAGCGGGTGTCAGCCTGACCGGCAGTTGCCGGTCAGGCAGTCTCAACGTTTCTCTGCAACCGCGCTTATCGGGCCGCCAGATAACAGAGCGCTTCCGCCACCTGATACGACTTCACAAATGACGGGATCGGCAGGAATTCAAAGCGCGAATGGAAATTGTGCGCGCCGGTGAAGAAATTCGGCGTCAGTAACCCTTTGGCCGACAGCGCAGACCCATCGGTGCCGCCGCGCATCGGAATCACTTTAGGTTCCACGCCCACCTGCTGCAGCGCAGCAAAAATCAGATCGATTGCCCGCCGGTCCTCACCTATCGCGTTACTGATGTTGCTATAGATATCATTGATCTTCAGCGCGACGTGACCAGTCGGATAGTGCGCGGCGATCTGATCGGCGACTTCCACCAGCTGCTGCTTCTTCGCATCAAAACCCTTTAAATCGAAATCGCGAATCGACGCTTTCAATACCGCCTGGCTGGCATTGGCCTGCATATCATTGAACCAGATATAGCCTTCGCGCCCGGCGGTATGTTCGGGCGTGGCAAGCCGGTCGAAGCGGGCGATGAAGTCGTGCGCCATAAGTAGCGGATTCACCAGCACGCCTTTGCCCGACATGGGATGCGCCGGCACGCCGGTGAAGGTAATTTCAGCGGAGGCGCCGTTGAAGCATTCATACACCACTTCGCCCAGCTCGCAGCAGTCGATGGTCCAGGCGAAACCGACGTTAAAGCGCGTCTCCAGGTCCAGCGCCTTGGCGCCGCGCAGGCCGATCTCTTCATCCGGCACAAACGCTACCACCACATCACCGTGCTCGCCACGCAGGTTCTCCACCAGCGTCATCACCACGCTGACTGCCGCTTTGTTGTCGGCCCCCAGCACGCTGGTGCCGTCGCTGAACACAATCTCCTGACCGACATACGGCAGGATTTCCGGATGCTCCGCCACCCGCAGCCAGATGTCCTGCTGCGCATTCAGACACAGATCCGCGCCCTCAAAGCGCAGGGTTTGCGGATGGATATCCGGGGATAGCCCGACATCCACGGTATCAATATGGGTGATAAAGCCTACGCGCGGGGCGCCAGGCCGGTTGCCCGGTTTCACGGCGGTCACCGTGGCATGCTGATCAATCACCACATCCTGCAGACCGAGATCGCGCAGCTCCTGCGCCAGCAGTTCCGCCATAGCGTGTTGCGACGGCGTACTGGGCAGCGTGCTGGATTTGGCATCGCTCTGGCTGGAAACCGCCAGATAACGGTAAAAACGCTGGGTCAGCTGACGGGCAAGTTGGTCTGTCATCACAATTCCTTATTAGCTTTGCGCCACTGGAGATACGCCAGACGGCTAAATCATGTTATTTATGAAATAAATACCGATGCTGGCTCATGGAAGTCAATAAAAAGCGAGAAGACGATGAAAAAGATGATAGGAAAACTGGCGCTTAGCGCACTGGGGTTAGCGGTTGCAGGCGGCGTCTCGGCGAAGACGCTGGTTTACTGTTCTGAAGGCTCGCCGGAGAACTTCAATCCGCAGCTCTACACCTCCGGTACCAGCGTGGACGCCAGCGCCGTGCCGATTTTTAACCGCCTGGTGGATTTCAAACCGGGCACCACCGAGCTGGTGCCCAGCCTGGCGGAGCGCTGGGAGATCAGCCCGGACGGCAAGGTGTATACCTTCCATCTGCGCAAAGGGGTTAAGTTCCAGAGCAATAAACTGTTTACGCCGTCGCGCGATCTCAACGCCGATGACGTGATCTTCTCGTTTATGCGCCAGCTCGATACGAAAAACCCGTATCACACCGTTTCGGGCGGTAACTATGCCAACTTTGAAAGCCTCGAGCTGGCAAAACTGATCACCCGTATCGATAAGGTGGATGATCTGACGGTGCGGATGACGCTGGCCCATGCCGAAGCGCCGTTTCTCGCCGATCTGGCGTGGTATTTCGCCTCGATTCACTCGGCGGAATATGCCGACCAGATGTTGAAAGCCGGTACGCCGGAAAAAGTGGATATGCAGCCGATTGGCACCGGACCGTTTGAGCTGGTGCAGTATCAAAAAGATTCCCGCATTCTCTACAAAGCCTTCCCGCAGTACTGGCAGGGCAAAGCCAAAATCGATCGGCTGGTGTTTTCCATCACCCCGGACGCCTCGGTGCGCTATGCCAAACTGGAGAAAAACGAGTGCCAGGTGATGCCGTTCCCTAATCCGGCCGATCTCGACAACATGCGCCACAACCCGAACATCACGCTGGAACAGAAATCTGGCCTCAACACCGGTTTCCTGTCGTTCAACACCACCAAAGCCCCGCTGGATAACGTGAAAGTGCGCCAGGCGCTGGCGATGGCCATCAATAAGCAGGCGATCATTGATGCCATCTTCAAAGGTACCGGCACGGTGGCGAAAAATATTCTGCCGCCGGATGTGTGGAGTGCAGATAAAGATCTGCAGGATTACGCCTACGATCCGCAACAGGCCAAAGCGCTGCTGCAGCAGGCCGGCATTCAGCCGGGCACCGAAATTTCGCTGTGGGCGATGCCGGTCCAGCGGCCGTATAATCCCAACGCCCGCCGCATGGCTGAGATGATTCAGGCCGACTGGGCAAAAGTGGGCATCAAAGCCAACATCGTCAGCTATGAGTGGGGCGAATACCTCAAGCGCGTTAAGGGCGGCGAGCATCAGGCGGCGCTGATGGGCTGGACCACCGCCACCGGCGATCCGGATAACTTCTTCGGGCCATTGTACAGCTGCACCTCGGCGAACGGCGGCTCCAACTCGTCCAAATGGTGCTATGCGCCGTTTGAGAAAATCATCACCGAGGCGCGCGCCGAGCAAAATCACGACAAGCGCGTGGCGTTATACCGTGAGGCGCAGGAGATGATGCATGACCAGATGCCGGCGGTAATGATTGCGCACTCAACGATTTTCGAGCCGGTGCGTAAATCGGTCAGCGGCTACCAGGTGGATCCGTTCGGCAAGCACATCTTCTATCCGGTGGATATCACGCCTTAATCGCAGCGGACAGCGCGCTGAGCTGCTGTTGCAGAAAGGTCAGAAACAGAGTCAGGGCGGCGCTACGGGGTCGCCCTGACTGCGTTTGCAGCTGCAGCGTACGCTGGCTCAGCTGATCGATATTGACCGCGCGCATCACCAGACCCTGCTGCTGGGCCTCTTCCGCCAGGGTAAAACTGCTGCAAATGGTCACCGCCAGCGGCGTGCGCAGTAGAAAATGAAACAGGGTGGAGAAGTTGTCGCAGGTCAGCACCGGTTCAATCAGGTGGCCACTCATGTGGCTGGCCAGCTCAAACAGCTGGCGTACCGTGGTGTTTTGCTGCGGTAGCGCCAGCGGATAGTGGCTAAGATCGGCCAGCGCCACCTGCGGCACGCCCGCCAGCGGATGGCTGTCATGCATCACCAGCAACACCGGCGCCGGCCATGAGCCCACCACCTCAACCGCACGTTCCGCGTGCAGGCTAAACTGCAATGCCACGTCGCACTCGCCGCTGCGCAACAGTTCAGCCACGCCCTGTGCGCTAGCCACCCGGACGTCAAACAGCACGCCGGGATGATCGCGGCGAAAGGCGGCAATCAGCCGGGGCAGCAGGGTAAACGCCAGCCCGTCGGTACAGGCGACACGAATCAGCGTGCGCCGCACCGCCTTCAGGCCTTTGATCTCCGCCAGCGCATACTCCATATCCAGCAGATTTTTGCGCACGTGATGGGCAAAAATCTCGCCGGCCTCGGTCAGCACCATGCCGCGCGCATGACGCGCAAACAGCGTCACGCCCAGCTGCTGCTCCAGCCGCTGGATCTGGCGGCTGATGGCAGAGACCGCCACAAACAGCTGGGCGCTGGCCGCGCTGAGCGAACCGCAATCGGCTACCGCGAGAAAATAACGCATTTCCGTGCTTAACATGCCATGGCCTCCGTCTGTGCCTGCCTCGAAATCGGGCAACGCAGCTTTGCTTTAAAGGCAAATCTTACTCGATAAATTGATAATTGTGGCAAAGCTGCCTTTCCGCAAAGATGAAAAAACAGCAGACCTATAACAGGCAGGGCAAACATGACAGCACAACAGGCGGTTCAGCAGGCCACCGCATATTTCGACAGCGGGGAATTTCAACGTATCCTGGCGCGCCGCGTGGCGTGGCGCACCGAGAGCCAGCGCGACGATCGCGATGCGGCGCTACAGGACTATTTGCAGCAGGAGATTGCGCCGCAACTGCAGGCGCTGGGCTTCACGCTACAGCTCATCGATAACCCACACGCCGCCGGCCGGCCATTCCTCGTGGCGGTGCGCATGGAAGAGCCCGCCTTACCGACCTTGCTGAGCTACGGGCACGGTGATGTGGTATTCGGCGATGACGAAAACTGGCGCAGCGGGCTGTCGCCGTGGCAGCTGACCGAAGAGGGTGATCGCTGGTACGGGCGTGGCAGCGCCGACAACAAAGGTCAACACTGCGTCAATCTTGCGGCGCTGGAGCAGGTTTACCAGGCGCGCGGCGGCCGTCTCGGCTTTAACTGCAAATGGCTGTTTGAGATGGGCGAAGAGATCAGCTCGCCGGGGCTGGCGCAGCTGTGTCAGCAGCAGGCGGAACTGTTGCAGGCTGACCTGTTCATTGCCTCAGACGGTCCGCGGCTCAACGCCGTGCGGCCGACGCTGTTCCTCGGTTCGCGCGGTGCGGTAAATTTCCGTCTGACCATCAACGCGCGTGACAATGCTTATCACTCCGGCAACTGGGGCGGACTGCTGAGCAATCCCGGCACCCGGCTGGCCAGCGCCATCGCCACGCTGGTGGACGCACAGGGCGTGCTGCAGGTTGAGGCGCTGCGGCCCGATTCGCTGACCCCGCAGGTGCGCGCCATTCTCAGCGATATCGAGGTGGGTGGCATGCCAGGCGATCCCGCGATTGACACCAACTGGGGCGAGCCAGGCCTGACGCCTGCCGAACGCCTGTACGGCTGGAACACGCTGGAAGTGCTGTCGTTTCTCACCGGTAACCCGGCGCGCCCGATGAATGCCATTCCCGGCAGCGCGACAGCGGTGTGCCAGCTGCGTTTTGTGGTCGGTACCGACTGGCAGCTGCTGGCGCAGCACGTCAGCGCGCATCTGGCGCAGCATGGCTTCCATGATGTTGAGGTTGAATTTTTGCGTGGTTCACCCGCCACGCGTCTCGATCCTGACGATCCGCTGGTGCACTGGGTGCTGAACAGCATGGCGGCAACCAGCGGCAAAAAACCGGCGCTGCTGCCCAACCTTGGTGGATCGCTGCCAAATGAGGTGTTCGCGGAGATTCTGGGCCTGCCAACGCTGTGGGTGCCACATTCGTATCCCGCCTGCGGTCAACATGGCGTGAATGAGCACATGCTGAAATCGATTGCCCGCGAAGGGCTGCAGATCATGACGCAGCTGCTGTGGGAGCTGGGCGAGCAGGGCACGGAATGGCTGGCGCAACACCGCGCCTATGCCGGAGGTGGCGCATGAGCAGCCTCAGCCATAGCGCGCCGCTGAGCGGCGTGAAGCCAAACCTGCACAAAACGCTGTTTGCGACCTGCATTGGTAATGCGCTGGAGTGGTTCGACATTGCGGTATATGGCTTCTTCGCCAGCTATATCGCCCACGCCTTCTTTCCCACCAGCGATGCGTCGGTCTCGCTGCTGCTGACCTTTGGCAGCTTCGGCGTCTCGTTCCTGATTCGCCCGCTGGGTGCGGTGGTGCTGGGCAACTATGCCGATCGCCACGGGCGTAAAAAAGCGCTGCTGCTCTCCATCAACCTGATGATGCTTGGCGGAGCCATCATCACGTTTATGCCGGGCTACGACAGCATCGGCCTGCTCGCGCCGCTGCTGATCCTGCTGGCGCGCCTGATACAGGGCTTTTCTGCCGGTGGCGAGTTTGGCAGCTCCACGGCGTTTCTGGTCGAGCATTTTCCCGAGCGCAAAGCCTTTATCGCCAGCTGGCAGTTCGCCACCCAGGGCGCCAGCACGCTAATGGCTTCGGCGTTTGGTCTCGGCCTGACGCAGATCCTGAGCGAAAGCCAGATTCAGGCGTGGGGCTGGCGTATTCCGTTTGCCTTCGGCCTGCTGATTGGCCCGCTCGGGCTGTATATCCGCCGCCACGTGCATGAGCCCGCCAGCTTTGCCGCACAGACGCCGGAAGCGGCCCCGCTGAAACGGCTGTTTGGCCGGCAAAAAGCGCTGATGCTGCTGGCGATTGGCCTGATGGTGATCTCAACGGCGGTCAACTACATGCTCAACTACGTGCCGACCTACGCAACTAAAAACCTGCATCTGCCGGGCTCGGTGGCCTTTACCGCCACGTTGCTGGCCGGAGTGATTCTGACGGTGGTGACGCCGCTGATGGGATGGTGGGCGGAGCGCATTGGCCGCCTGCCGCTAATGTGGGGATCGCTCATACTGCTGATGGTCACCATCTATCCGGCCTTTCGGCTGGTGGTCAATCACACCACGCCGGCCACGCTGATTGTGCTGGTATGCTGGATGGCGCTGCTGAAATCGATCTATTTTTCTACCGTACCCTCGGTGATGGCGGATCTGTTCCCGATTGGTACGCGCGCCAGCGGCATGGCCATCAGCTATAACATTGCGGTCACGGTGTTTGGCGGTTTTGCGCCGCTGATTTGCACGCTGCTGATCAGCGCTACCGGCACCAGTCTGGCGCCGGGCTACTACCTGATGGCGATGTCGCTCTTAAGCGGGGTAGCGCTGCTGCGCAGTCAGAAACGGATACGCTAAGTGGCAACCGGTGCGCGCACTGCGCACCGGTGTTTACGCATCAGGCAAACTGCAGATAGGCGACGTGCGTTTGCAGATACTCCTCCAGCCCGTGGCGGCCATCGGCACCGCCGATGCCGGATTTGCGCCAGCCGGCATGGAACCCCTGCATCGCTTCAAAATTTTCACGGTTAATGTAGGTTTCACCGAATTTCAGCCGGCGCAGCGCGATCATCGCGGTGTTCAGATCGCGGGTATACAGCGATGAGGTCAGGCCATAGTCGCAGTCGTTAGCCAGCGCGATGGCTTCATCCAGCGTGTTAAAGCGCATCACCGGCAGCACCGGGCCAAAAATCTCCTCACGCATGATCGCCATCTCCTGACGTACCCCGGTGATGATGGTTGGTTCAAAATAAAAGCCGCGTTCACCGGCACGTTTGCCACCCAGCACCACCTTGCCGCCCTGCGCAACGGCGCTGGCGACCTTTTGCCCGACGCGGTCGCACGCGGCTGCGCTAATCAGCGGCCCCATATCCACATCGGCCTGCTGCGCCGGATCGCCAAATTTCACCTGCTGCATCGCCCCGGTCAGGGCGCTGATAAAGCGATCGTAAATGCCGTCTTGCACATACACGCGCTCGGCGCAGTTACACACCTGACCGCTGTTAATAATGCGCGAACTGACGATAGCCCTGACGGCCAGATCGAGGTCGGCGTCGTCCATGACAATTGCCGGTGCTTTACCGCCCAACTCCAGCGACACTTTTGTCACATTCGGCGCCGCGGCGGCCATGGTGGCGATGCCGGCGTTGACGCTGCCGGTCAGGCTCACTAACCCGACTTTAGGATTGGCGGCCAGTTCCTGCCCCACCTCCGGGCCATAGCCGTAAACGATGTTAATTACCCCGGGCGGCAGGCCGAGGTCGTCGATAATGGCGGCGAACAGGGCTGCGTTGTTCGGGGTGATCTCACTCGGCTTCAGCACGATAGTGTTGCCGGTGATCAGCGCCGGTGCCGCTTTGCGCGCAATCAGGAAGAAGGGAAAATTCCACGGCAGAATGCCGGTGGTCACGCCAATCGCTTTCTTAAACACAAAGATGTTTTCGTTTGGGCGATCGCTGTTGACGATTTCCCCTTCGTAGCGTCGCGCCCATTCCGCCATGTAGTCGAGGTAGTCAGCGGTAAACAGCACTTCGGTTTGCGCCAGCGCCTGGGTTTTGCCGCCCTCCGCGACGAGGGTGGCGCTCAGCTCAGGCTCGCGCTGGCGAATTGCCGTGGCGATGCGGTGCAGCCAGTCGCCGCGCGTCACCGCCGGTAACGCTTCCCAGCCGGGCTGAGCGGCTTCTGCGGCGGCAATGGCTGCCGCCGCCTGCTGTTTGCTGCCCTGGGGCACGCGTGACAGCAGGGTCTCCGTCGCCGGGTTAATCACTTCAATCCAGCTATCGTTATGCGCCTCGACAAACGCGCCATTAATGTAGTGTTGATGATGAAGGGTCATGTGCAGGGGCTCCACGCTCGGTTTTGTTAAACTGATGTGAAGGAAGAGTGAAGCAGATGAACGCTGGCGACCTTTTTATCACTGCCAGCACCGGCAGGGCGCTGGCAATAGCGGCAAGAATCACGCGACCGACGCAGCATTCTGCGTCAGTGGACCGTTTCAGGAACCAGGCATCATGGCGCCGCTGGCAATAAACCAGACCAGAAAACTGACACCGGCAACAATAATGGCGATGGGGAACAGCAGACCGATTTTCATATGCATCCTGAGCGTTAGGCGAGCTGGATTAGCGCGCGGTGGGTTTTCATCATACTAAATAGCTGAAATTGTGTCGCGTCATCGACCTGACGCAGATGTTCGCCTTTCTGATACTGAATCTGATGCACATGGCCGAGCTGACGCCACACCACAATGGCTGACGCCAGCAGCGCGCAGTTCTCTTCACTCTGCACGCAGTCCAGCGTGGCGTAGTGGCAGCTATCTAAGCCATTAATGAACACATTCAGCGCCTCGGGCGGCACGATGGCGCGGATGTCATCCAGCATCACGCGGCTCACCGCCTGCGACAGCACCAGCGTTAACCGTTTGCTCTTCATCTCAATCCCTGGTTCCGATGATTTTTCCCACGTTATACGGATTTAACCCCGTCGGGGGAAGTGATTCGCGCAGCTTTGTGTGAGTGCCATGTTAAGCGGCGCGCTGGCAACAGATGAAAAACTGTGCCGATCAACACAACATAAATCAAAAATATGCCGAATAATAAGCAACTTAAAGAGTTTCCCCGGCATAACAGCGGCAAATGCGAATTTGTGATCCTTATGTTGCATACCCCCCCGATTTTGCCAGTCAGCCTGGCTTTACGGCAACCATCAAAAGGCTGAGTCCACGCAGTGCGCCATAGACTGCCACTAATCGGAAACCGCAGGTGTTTCCGTCTGGCCTCAACCTTACGAAGGAATAACAATGAACAGTGCCATTCTTGCAGGTATCTTCTGGCATCTGGTGGGTGCCGCCAGCGCCGCCTGTTTTTATGCTCCGTTTAAACAGGTTAAAAAGTGGTCATGGGAAACCATGTGGTCGGTCGGCGGCGTGATGTCGTGGCTGATTCTGCCCTGGGCAGTCAGTGCCGCGCTGTTACCGAACTTCTGGGCGTACTACAGCAGTTTCAGTTTATCGCAGCTGCTGCCGGTGTTTCTGTTCGGTGCCATGTGGGGCATCGGCAACATCAACTATGGCCTCACCATGCGCTATCTGGGGATGTCGATGGGGATTGGCATCTCCATTGGCATTACGCTGGTAGTGGGAACGCTGATGACGCCGCTGTTGCAGGGCCGATTTGTTGAACTGTTCAGCTCCGCCGGCGGCCGGATGACGCTGCTGGGCGTACTGGTTGCGCTGCTGGGTGTGGCGATTGTGTCACGTGCCGGACTGCTAAAGGAGCGGGCGCTGGGGATCAACGCCGAAGATTTTAACCTGAAGAAAGGCCTGGTGCTGGCGGTGCTGTGCGGCATCTTCTCTGCCGGCATGTCATTTGCCATGGATGCGGCGAAGCCGATGCATGAAGCCGCTGCCAGTCTGGGCATCAATCCGCTGTATGTGGCGTTGCCGAGTTACGTGGTGATTATGGGCGGTGGCGCGCTGATCAACCTCGCGTACTGCTTTATCCGCCTGGCGGTGAAGCCGGAGCTTTCGCTGCGCCGCGACTTTTCCGTGGCAAAACCGCTGCTGATCGCCAACATCGCCTTCGCCGTGCTGGGGGGAACCATGTGGTATCTGCAGTTCTTCTTTTATGCCTGGGGCCACGCAAAAATTCCTCCGCAGTACGACTTCGTAAGCTGGATGCTGCACATGAGCCTGTACGTGCTGTGCGGCGGCCTGGTGGGACTGGTGCTGAAGGAGTGGAAATCGGTGGGGCGTCGACCGGTGAGCGTGTTGTCGATTGGCTGCGTGGTTATCATTATCGCGGCAAACATTGTCGGTCTCGGTATGGCCGCCTGATAACGCTTAACACCGCACCGCCTGACGCGTCTCTGCGCGCGTCAGGCTTTTTCTTTGTCTGCCATCGGTTCGCGCGGCGACAAAAAACGCTGACGCCATGCGCTGGGCGTTAATCCGGTTTCGCGCGTAAACACCACGGAAAAGTAGTTGCTGTCATCAAACCCGCAGCGTGCCGCCACTTCGCTAATCAGACATGCCTGCGTGCGCAACAGATATTTTGCCTGACACAGCTGCAGCTGACGCAGGTAGTGGCCGATGGTCATGCCGGTTTGCTGACGGAACAGCTGTTTCAGCGACCGTTCGCTGAGCTGATTTTGCTGGCAGAAATGGGGCAGATCGAAGGGGCGGCTGATATCGCCGAGCAGCGCCGACATCAGCAGATCGAGCTGTTCGCCCTCCGGCAGCACCCATGGGCGATCGGCGGCGTAGCCGTGACGGCGCAATATCAGTGCCAGCTGCAAAAACAGTGCTTCCGACAGCTGAATCGATAGCGAATCGCTTTTGCGACTTTCGCGCTCCAGCTGGCTGATGACGCCGCGCGCCAGCGCCATGCCGCGCGTGGTCAGACGCCAGCTGGCGGGTGTCTCTTCATCCTGTGGCGGCAGCAGCTGCTGCCAGTCGAGCGCCAGGCTGAAGCGATCGCGGCAGTAGAGAATATTGTCGAGCGCCAGATCGTTGACGCTATCAAAGCTGTGGCAATCACTGTCACGAATGTAAAACACATCGCCGCAGGTGATCAGCCACGGCCGATCGTTGAGGATATGCAGGCCATTACCGCGCCAGACAATCACAATCTCGCTGAACTCATGCCGGTGCGGTGGGAAAGAGGGCTGCGGCATGCGTTCTGCCACTGCTATGGGCAAATTGCTGGCCGGGAAGTAATCCTCGCGCGTCAGTAACAGCGGCATGTCAGCCCTCCGGTTACCCCATCTGCTGGCGCGCCATGCGCGGCGCGCAGCCAAATTCCCGCCGGAACAGGGTGGAGAAGTGATTACTGTCACCAAACCCACACTGATAGGCGATGTCCGTGATGCGCATCTCGCTGTGGCGCAACAGGTGCCGCGCCTGCAATAAACGTAACCGATTGAGATAGCGCTGCGGCGTGCTGCCGGTCTGCTGCTTCATCTGGCGATGCAGGGTACGCAGCGACAAACAGAAGCGATCGGCCAGCGCTTCCCACGCAATCTCCTCACTGTAGTGCGCATTCAGCCAGTCCAGCAAGCGGTGCAGGCGGGCATCCTGGTCCTGCGCCTGATCGTTGTGCGCCGCCTCGCGCAGCAGCACCAGCAGTTGCAAAAAGTGCTGTTCCTGCTGCGCCTGACGTTCCAGCGACCAGCTGGCCGGCTGCTTCATCTGCGTCACCAGCTGCAGCGCCTGCGCCATCACTTTATGGTTAATTCGCCAGTGTGAAACATAGTGGCCGTCCTGTTCGCGCGGCAGCAGCGCCTGCAGGCCGGACAGGAAGCGGAACGCCGCCGGACTGCGATACAGCACATTCGTCAGGCACAGATTGTCGGTTTGCTCGTACAGATGGCGATCGTGATCGCGTACAAAACAGACGCAGCCGGCGCTGAGTGCCTGCGGCTGACCATTAAATACGTGGATGCCCGAGCCCTGTTCAACCAGCACAATTTCATGAAAATCATGGTGATGCTCCGGAAACGCCGACTGCGGCACACGTGGCTCAATGGCTATTGTGTAATCGCCTGCCGGAAAGAAATCAGCACTGTGTAATACCGTCATCATGCGCCCTCAGTTAACAAAACCGTAACCGAGTCTACGCAGCCGCCTGCCACCTTACCTTGAATTTTGCACCGGGCAGCGCAGGAAAATCGCCAATTATTCAAGATCGCCTAAGTGATTGATGGAATTGCGGCAAGGCTCACAACTCTGTCGTTATGCGGTTCTGTGAGCTCACTCACGAACACCTTTGCAAACCTGCCAGCGGTAATGACCCGCTGGCACTCGCGGGAAGGTGTCTGCGACGCAGGATTTCTACTCTGTCGCCATGTCTTCACAGGGAGTATCGCCATGAGTCTGCGTAATATTGTTGCCATCGATTTAGGCGCATCCAGTGGCCGCGTCATGCTGGCCAGCTGGCAGGCTGAACGTCAGCAGCTCAGCCTGCGCGAAGTGCGGCGTTTCGCCAACCCGCGCGTGCAGCGCGGCGATTATGACTGCTGGGACCTGGACCGCTTAGAGCAGGAGATCCGCGCCGGACTGCAGCAGCTGGATGAGGAGGGCATTGTGCCGGACAGCCTCGGCATTGATACCTGGGGCGTGGATCTGGTGCTGCTGGACGCGCACGGCGAGCGGGTGGGCGAAGCGGTCAGCTACCGTGATAAACGCACCGACGGCCTGATGGCCCAGGCGATGCGTGAACTCGGGAAACCGGCGCTCTATCAGCGCACCGGCATTCAGTTTCTGCCGTTCAACACGCTGTATCAGCTGCGCGCGCTGCATCTGCAGCAGCCGGACTGGCAGGCGCAGGTGAAGCACGCGTTGATGATTCCGGATTATCTGCACTATCGCCTGACCGGTGAACTCAACTGGGAATACACCAACGCCACCACCACCCAGCTGCTCAACATTCACAGCGGCGAATGGGATCGCGAGCTGCTGGCCTGGGCGGGCGCCGACGCCAGCTGGTTCGGCACGCCGCGTGCGCCGGGCAATACCGTCGGTTACTGGCGCAACGCAAGCGGCCAGCGCATTCCGGTGATCGCCGTCGCCACCCATGATACCGCCAGCGCGGTGCTGGCCACGCCGCTGGAGCAGGACGATGCTGCCTATCTGAGCTCCGGCACCTGGTCGCTGATCGGCATCGAAAGCCTGCAGCCCTGCGTCAGTGAGGCGGCGCTGCAGGCTAATCTGACCAATGAAGGCGGTGCGGAAGGCTATCGGGTGCTGAAAAACATCATGGGCCTGTGGCTGTTGCAGCAGGTGTGCAGCGAACTGCACATCAGCGATCTCACTGCGCTGATTGCCGACGCCGCGCGGGAACCGGCCTGCCGCGCCCTGATTCATCCTAATCATCACCGCTTCATTAATCCCGCCAGTATGGTGCAGGAGATCCAGAACGCCTGCGCCGAACAGGCGATGCCAGTGCCGCACAGCCCGGCGGCACTGGCGCGCACCATCTTTGACAGCCTGGCGCTGCTCTATTCTCAGACGCTGCAGGAGCTTAGCCACCTGCGCGACACTGCGCTGCGTCAGTTACATATCGTCGGTGGCGGTTGCCAGAATCCGCTACTTAACCAGCTGTGCGCCGATGCCTGCCAGCTGCCGGTGTTTGCCGGTCCGGTGGAAGCCTCGACGCTGGGCAACATCGGCTGCCAGCTGATCGCGCTGGGTGAGTTGCGCGACGTGGCCGATTTACGCCGCTGCATTCGCCACAATTTCCCGTTAGAAAAATTTATCCCGCTGAATCACAGCGTCTTTGCGGCCCATCAGGCTCGCTTTGCGGCGCTGAGCCTACCTGCTAAGGAACTTGCATATGACAAAGCTGATTGAACAGGCCTTTGAACTGGCCAGACAACGCTACGCCGCCATCGGGGTGGATGTGGAACAGGTGATGACACAACTGGATACCATTCCGGTGTCGATGCACTGCTGGCAGGGCGACGATGTGCGCGGGTTTGAGAATCCGCAGGGGGCGCTCACCGGCGGCATTCAGGCGACCGGCAACTATCCAGGGCGGGCGCGCAACGCGGTTGAGCTGCGTGCCGATCTCGACAAAGCGATGTCGCTGATACCCGGCGCCAAACGCCTCAACCTGCACGCCATCTACCTTGAGAGCGACCGCCCGGTAGAACGTGATGCGATTGAGCCGCAGCACTTCAGCAACTGGCTGGAGTGGGCGAAAAGCAGGCAGCTGGGGCTGGATTTTAACCCAACCTGTTTTTCTCATGCGCTCAGTGCAGACGGGTTTACGCTGTCGCATGCCGATACGGGCATTCGCCAGTTCTGGATCGACCACTGCACCGCCAGCCGCCGTATTTCCGCCTGGTTTGGCGAGCAGCTGGGCACGCCGTCAGTCATGAATATCTGGGTGCCGGACGGCATGAAAGATCTCACCGTCGATCGCCTCGCGCCGCGCCAGCGTCTCGCCAGCGCGCTGGATGAGATCATCCGTGAACCGCTGAATCCGCAGCACCACATTGATGCGGTGGAAAGCAAACTGTTTGGCATTGGCGCGGAGAGTTACACCGTGGGTTCCAGTGAGTTCTGCCTCGGTTACGCCACCAGCCGCCAGACCGCGCTGACGCTGGATGCCGGCCACTTCCATCCTACCGAAGTGATCTCCGACAAAATCTCCAGCGCCATGCTGTTTGTGCCGCGCCTGCTGTTGCACGTCAGCCGTCCGGTCCGCTGGGACAGCGATCACGTGGTGCTGCTGGATGATGAAACCCAGGCGATTGCCAGTGAGATCGCCCGTCAAAAGTTGTTCGACAGGGTGCACATCGGTCTCGACTTCTTCGATGCCTCGATCAACCGCATTGCCGCCTGGGTGATCGGCACGCGCAATACCCAAAAAGCCCTGTTGCGGGCGCTGCTGGAGCCGGGCGAACAGCTGCGTCAGCGGGAGCGTGATGGGGATTTCACCGCCCGGCTGGCGCTGCTTGAAGAGCAGAAATCGCTGCCGTGGCAGGCGGTATGGGAAGCGTGGTGCCTGCGCCACGATGTGCCAGCCGATGCCAGCTGGCTGAGCGAAGTCCGTCACTACGAACAACACGTGCTGCGTCAACGTTAAGGAATCGATTCATGCAAACAATTCTCTCCGCGTGGTTTGTGCGCGACATGGTTAAAGCCACCAGTGACATGTGGCTGAAAGGCTGGGATGAACGTAACGGCGGCAACGTCAGTCTGCGTCTGTTGCCGGAAGAGGTCAGCGCGTATGCCAGCGATTTTTATCCGGCACCGCGCTGTATTGAACTGAGCAAGCCGGCGCCCGCGCTGGCCAACGACTGGTTCCTGGTGACCGGCTCCGGAAAGTTCTTTCGCAACGTGCAGCTCGATCCGGCAAACAGTCTGGTGCTGCTGCAGGTGGATGACAAAGGGCTGTCGTACAAAATTCACTGGGGGCTCAGCAACGGAGGGCTGCCAACGTCCGAGCTGGCGGCGCACTTTCAGTCACACAGCGTACGCAAGGCACTGAGCCACGGCGCGGACCGGGTGATTATGCACTGTCACGCCACCCACTTTATGGCGCTCAGCTATGTGGTGGATCTGGATGCGGCGCGCTTTACCCGCCTGCTGTGGGAGGGCAGCACCGAGTGCCTGGTGGTGTTCCCCGATGGCGTCGGCATTTTGCCCTGGATGGTACCGGGTACCGATGGCATTGGTCAGGCGACGGCAGAAGCGATGGCCAGCCATAGCCTGGTGATGTGGCCTTTCCACGGAATCTTTGGCGCCGGACCGACGCTCGACGAAACCTTTGGTCTGATTGATACCGCTGAGAAGTCATCGCAGGTGGTGGTCATGGCGCTGTCGATGGGCGGCATTCGTCAGAGCATCACCACCGAACAGCTGATTGCGCTGGGCGAGCGCTTTAACGTGAAGCCGTGGCCGGCGGCGCTGCAGGCGGAGCGCAGTGATGTTGCGTAAAGCGTTCGTTATGCAAGTCTATGCGCACTGCCATGCGGAGTATCAGCGCCGTCACACGCCAATCTGGCCGGAGCTGGAACGGACGCTGAAAGCGCATGGCGCGCACAACTACGCGATCTGGCTGGATGCTGAACGCAACCTGCTGTTTGCCAGCGTCGAGGTTGAATCCGAAGCGCGCTGGCAGGCCGTGGCGCAAACTGAGGTGTGTCAGCGCTGGTGGGCGTCAATGCGTGACCTGATGCCATCAAATCCCGACAACAGCCCGGTGAGCAAAGCACTGCAGCCGATGTTTTTCCTGCCTTAGCCGGCCATGTCAGCAGCGGTGCCGTCAGGGGCGCCGCTGCCTGTGAAACGCATTAGCCGTTGGAGCGCAGCTGCGGATAACGGCGGAAAATAGCGATGCACCAGAACAGTCCCGCCAGGCCAATGATGGCGCCCACGTTGCCCACGTCTGCCATCTGCAGATGCAGACTGACCTGGTTACCGAGTAGCGCGCCAGCGCCGATGCCGATGTTATAAATACCGGAAAACAGCGACATGGCGACGTCGGTGGCGTCCGGTGCCAGCGATAGCACGCGCACCTGCATCGCCAGGCCGATCATCATCATTGCCATTCCCCAGATAATACACAGCACGGTAATCGCTGCCGGACGTACCGCAGCAAACACCAGCAGACCCATACACAGGGTAATCAGCGCAATGGCGGCGATCAGCAGCGCGGACGGGAATTTATTGCCCAGCGTGCTGAACAGAATGCTGCCCAGAATGCCGGCTGAGCCGAACAGCAGCAGTAACAGGGTGGTGAAGTTCTCATCGGCGCTGGCCACTACCTGCATAAACGGCTCAATATAGCTGTAAGCGGTGTAGTGCGCGGTCACCACGACGGTGACCAGAATGTACATCGCCACCAGCGCCGGACGGCGAAACAGCATCGGCACGCTGCTGAGTGAACCGGTGTGCTCACTCGGCAGGCGCGGCAATATCCGCACCAGCATAATCAGCAGTACCAGCGCTGACAGGCCGATCATACCAAAGGTGGTACGCCAGCCCAGATACTGACCCACAATACGACCAATCGGCACGCCCAGCACCATCGCCAGCGCCGTGCCCGTGGCCAGCATACTCAACGCCTGGGTTTTCTTGCCGGCCGGCGCAACGCGAATCGCCAGCGAGGCGGTGATCGACCAGAACACCGCGTGCGCCAGTGCAATGCCAATGCGCGACAGCACCAGCGACGTGAAATCCCACGCCACGGCCGATAACAGGTGGCTGGCAACAAACAGAATAAACAGGATGGCCAGCAGCAGGCGGCGCTCGACGTTGCGCGTCAGCAGCATTAACGGCAGCGATAGCAGCGCCACGACCCAGGCATAGATGGTCAGCATGATACCGACATCAGCGGTTTTCATTGCAAAGCTGCTGGCGATGTCCGACAGCAGGCCAACCGGCACAAATTCGGTGGTATTGAAGACAAAAGCAGCGATAGCCAGCAGCACCACGCGCAGCCAGGCTGTTTTTCGGGAAACGGTTGTTGATTGCATTGAATTCAAATCGGCTAAACGACGAGTGAGGGGGGGCAGGAACGCACCCGGTAAAGTGACCTCGATCACAAATTTCCGCTATTGTGGAGCATTAGTCAGCCGATGAAAACCGTTAACCCGGGTTTTATCACTGAATATTTCTTATCGCGCTGAGCGTGGTAAATAGCCTGTGGTTATGGGGAGTTGTTGCGGCTGCGTGCTGCCGGCCCGCGAGTCTGCCGTACCAGCACAGGCTAAGTCAGCTGTTTCTGTAATAGAAAAATCGCTTAGCCGTGCTGAGGGCGGGTATCGGGCGGACGGGTGTGGTTCAGACCAGGATTATCAGAGTCACGCCATATGCTTTAGTGCCACGCTAAAGTTGTGGGTCGGATTTTTTTTTACGCCCACCGGGCAGCAGTGTTCGCAGCCCAACGCAGTGGCGTAAAATTTACGCGCCTGCTGGATTGCAGCCCCGGGCGTGTAAAAAGTCCCGAGAAAACGGCGACCGCCGTCGGATGGCAGGAACGGACAGCCCTTCGCATGCACCACATGATTGTCGTTATAACCGGCATGCTTATCGACATAATAGTAAAGCTCCATCTGACTACCTCATTGCTGTGTAAAAAATAAGTCTAAGTATTATTGGAATAGAACGAATTATAGCGATGAATTGCTATTTTGTTTTAAGTGGTACGGCGCGAATGCCTGATTATTCGAATCCAGCGGAGCAGGCGGGACGCTGAGGTCCCGCGCTAACGATGAAGGGTATTACAGTTTGCGGCCCTGTAAACGCAGGCCAACCAGCAGTGCCAGCACCAGCAGGGCGCTGATAAACAGGGTTACGCCCGGCCAGCCGTAGCGGTGCCAGAACACGCCGCCCAGGGTGCCGGCCACGCTGGAGCCCACGTAGTAGCTGAACAGGTAAAGTGATGATGCCTGGCCTTTCGCCCGGCGCGCGCGCGGTCCAATCCAGCCGCTGGCCACCGAATGGGCGGCAAAGAAGCCGGCAGTAAACAGCATCATGCCCGGCAAAATCAGCCACAGCGAACTAAAGGCGGTCAGCAGCAGACCGGCCAGCATGATCGCCGTGGCGCCCGTCATCACCGGACCGCGACCAAAGCGGCTGGTCATCGCGCCAGCTTTCGGCGAACTCCACGAACCGGTGAGATACACCACAGACAGCAGCCCGACCACCGCCTGGCTCAGTGACCAAGGCGCGCTCAGTAAACGGTAGCCGATGTAGTTAAACAGCGTGACAAACGCGCCCATCAGCAGAAAGCCTTCGGCAAACAGCAGCGGCAATCCTTTGTCGCGCCAGTGCAGGCGGAAGTTGATCAGCAGACTGCGTGGCCGCAGCGAGGCAGGGCGAAAATGGCGCGACGCGGGCAGAATTTTCCAGAACATCAGCGCGCCAGCCAGCGCACAGCAGCCAATGACGCCAATGGCAATACGCCACGAGAAAAAGTCGGTCAGTACACCGGAGAGTAAACGACCGCTCATGCCGCCAATCGAGTTACCGCTGATGTACAGCCCCATGGAGAAGGCGATGACCCGCGGGTGCATCTCTTCGCTCAGGTAAGTCATGCCCACCGCCGCGACGCCACTGAGCGACAGACCGGTCAGCGCGCGCATCAGCAGAATCCCCTGCCAGCTGCTCATGGTGGCGGAGAACAGCGTACAAATCGCCGCCAGCATCAGCGCGGTCACCATCACCGATTTACGCCCAATCGCATCTGACAGCGGGCCGGTGAACAGCAGGCCCAGCGCCATCAGCCCGGTGGAGAGCGACAGCGAAATACTGCTTTCGGCAGGCGTCACGCCAAACTGCTGTGACAGCACCGGCAGAATCGGTTGTACGCAATAGAGCAGGGCGAAAGTGGCAAGACCGGCAGAGAACAGCGCCAGCGTCACGCGCATAAACTGCGGCGATCCACGTTCAATCCATTCAGTAGCGGTATCGGCGGTAACAGGCTTCGTGGACAAGCTGTCCTCATCAAGCGTCACAGCCTGGGAAGAGCGACTCACAGTACATCCTCAATTCAGCAAATGTCTGAATACTGTAGGAAAGGCTAAATAGGTTGTACAATATATTAATAATCTCAAATGAGACGTTTAAGATATGATGATTGAGCTGCGCCATCTGCGCTACTTTATTGCCGTTGCGGAAGAGCTGCACTTTGGCCGCGCCGCACAGCGGCTGCACATTTCTCAGCCGCCGCTCAGTCAGCAGATTTTGCAACTGGAACAGGCGCTGGACGCGCAGCTGTTCACCCGCACTAATCGCAGCGTACAGCTCACGCCGGCCGGCCAGTCGTTTTTACAGGATGCGCGCGCGGTTTTATTGCAGGTGGAACAGGCGGCCGGGCGCGCGGCGCGCATCCATCACGGTCAGCAGGGAGAGTTGCGTATTGGCTTTACCTCCTCGGCGCCGTTTACCGGACTGGTGTCGGATGCGCTGTATCACTATCGGCAGCGCTGGCCGGAGGTGCATATTCAGATGCAGGAGTACAACACGCGGCAGCAGCTGGCGCCGCTGCACGAGGGACGACTCGATCTGGGCGTCATGCGCAATACGCCGCTGCCGGAGGATCTTCAGCACCGCCTGTTGCTGCGTGAACCGCTGTGCGCAGTGGTGCACCACGCGCATCCGCTGGCACAGGCCACGTCAATTAGCATCCAGGCGTTAGCCAGCGAACCCTTTGTTTTCTTTGATGCGCAGGGCGGCACGGCCCTGTACGGTGAAATTCTGGCGCTGCTGCATCGCTACCAAATCAAACCTTACATTACCCAGGAAGTGGGTGAAGCCATGACGATACTCGGCCTGGTGGCAACCGGCCTTGGCGTGTCGATTTTACCCGCCTCGTTTGCCCGCGCGCGACTGGCGGAAGTCGCCTGGATTCCGCTACAGGAAAGCGATGCCATTTCTGAGGTGTGGCTGGTGTGGTCAGCATTGCGCCAGCCGAGTGCGCAGATGAGCAATATGATGGCGCTGCTGCTGCACAATGCCGAGGAATGAACCCGCGGGTACAGAAAACCGCGTTCTTTGTGTGCGATAAATCACATTTCTAATCAAATATTTGACGCTGCGCGCCAATCTGCATCACCATAGCTGCTGTTTATTTAGAAGCGCGAAAATATCCGGGAGCAGGGCGTGAATCTGGACAGTCAGCCTGGCCATATTGACCAAATAAAACAGACCAATGCCGGTGCAGTGTATCGTCTGATTGACCATTACGGTCCGATTTCGCGGATCGAGCTGTCGAAACGTGCCCAGCTGGCCCCGGCCAGCATCACCAAAATTGTGCGTGAAATGCTGGATGCGCATCTGGTACAGGAAACCGAGTTTCAGGAGCCGGGCAGTCGCGGACGGCCGGCGATAGGGCTGATCCTCGATACCCTGGCCTGGCACTATCTGGCTGTTCGCCTCCAGCCGGGGTTCATCACCCTGACGCTGCGCGATCTCAGCAGCCGTGCGCTACAGGAAGATCGCCTGCCGCTGCCCGCCAGCGCCGACACGCCGCTGCTGCAGACGCTGCAGGAGCTGGTCAACGCCTTTTTCATTCGCCATCAGCAAAAACTTGAACGTCTCACCGCTATCGCCATTACCCTGCCGGGACTGATCAACGCCGCCTCCGGCGTGGTGCACCGTATGCCGGGCTATGACGTACAGGATATGCCGCTGGGCGAAACCCTGGCGCAGCGCACCGGGCTGCCGGTATTTGTCCAGCACGATATCTCCGCATGGACGCTGGCAGAGGCGCTGTTTGGTGCTTCACGGGGTGCGCAGGACGTGATTCAGATTGTCATTGACGAAACGGTGGGCGCCGGGGTGATCAGCGGTGGTCAGCTGCTGCACAAAAGCGGACGCGCGCTGGTGGAGATCGGTCATACGCAGATCGATCCTTACGGCCAGCAGTGTTACTGCGGCAACCATGGCTGTCTGGAAACGGTGGCCAGCACCGGCAGCCTGCTGCAGCTGGCGGCACAGCGTTTATCGTCGCAGCCGGACAGCCAGCTGCACCAGCAGCCGCTGACGCTGGCCTCGCTGTGTGCCGCTGCGCAGCAGGGCGACCGGCTGGCGCGGGACGTTATTGCCGGCGTCGGTCATCATATCGGGCGCATGCTGGCGATGATGGTCAACATCTTTAATCCTCAACAAATTCTTATCGGTTCACCGCTTAACCAGGCGGCGGACGTGCTGTTCCCGGCGGTCAGCAGCACCATTCGCCAGCAGGCCCTGCCGGCGTACAGTCAGGCTATCCAGCTAACCCCTGCGGCCTTCAACGATCCCGGCACGCTGGGCGGCGCGGCGCTGATCAAAGACGCGCTCTATAGCGGCCATTTACTGATAAAACTGTTGCAGGGCTAACGCCAGCCCGCCTTAAGTTTGCGCTAACGCAAGCTCTTGCCTGGGACAAATCCTTAAACTGCCTCCTTTGCAGGTTACACATCGCTTTAATGAAGGAGGAGAAAGGTGAAAACGATTTTTGTCACCGGTACCGACACCGCGGTGGGTAAGACCGTGGTTTCCCGCGCACTGTTACAGTGCTTTGCCAAAGCGAATCTGTGTGCCGCTGGCTACAAGCCGGTTGCCAAAAGCGCGCAGCACACGCCGGAAGGGCTCCGTAATAAAGATGCCGTACTGCTGCAACAGGCATCCGGTCTGACGCTGAGCTACAGCGACGTCAATCCCGTGACGCTGGAAGAGGATGAAATCAGCACCAGCCCTGCGCAGCGCATCGATTATCCGTTACTCAATCGCGGGCTGGCTGGCTTACAGGATCGCGCTGCACGCGTGGTGGTGGAAGGCACGGGCGGCTGGCGCAGCCTGATGAACGACTTACGGCCGCTGTCGCAGTGGGTGCAGCAGGCGCAACTGCCGGTGGTGCTGGTGGTGGGCATTAAAGAGGGTTGCATTAGCCACGCTTTACTGACCGCCGAAGCGATTGCCGCCGATGGCCTGACGCTGGCGGGCTGGGTCGCCAATCGTATCAATCCCGGTCTGGCGCACTATGCTGAAATCATTGATGTTCTGCGCGATAAGCTGAACGCGCCGCTGTTGGGTGAATTGCCTTATCTGCCGCGCGCCGAACAGCGTGATTTGAGTGGTTATCTGGATATTACGTTACTCGGGGGTGATGCGTTGCACAGCGAGAGTGCAAAGCCCGCCGCCTGATGAAACAAAATGCGGCATATCGCACGCAGCTGAATCCGAAGTTTCAGGAGCGGCTGCTTTTTTTTATGCGGTAAACCTGTTTATATTCAATCATCTGTCCTGAATTTTCCCTGTCCGCTGTCGCCCTGGCGCGTTTCATGCATCAGGCAAACTGATAAATCGTTTGCCGGAGCCCTGCTATGTCGCACCCAGAAGAAGAGAAAGGTTTGTTGTACGGGCTGGATGCCCGCATCGGTCCTGCACCGGCGTTCTTTGCCGCCCTGCAGCACGTGCTGGCCAGCGTGGTCGGTATCATCACGCCGCCGCTGATTATCGGTTCTGTGCTGGGGTTACAGGCCTGGATTCCGTATCTCATCAGCATGTCGCTGCTGGTTTCCGGACTCGGCACCTTTCTGCAGGCGCGTCGTTTCTGCGGCATTGGCGCAGGCATGATCTGTCTGCAGGGCACCAGCTTCGCCTTTCTCGGCGTCATTCTCTCGGCGGGGATGACGGTGAAAGCGCAGGGCGGTTCACCGCAGGCGATCCTCGCCATGATATTCGGCTGCAACCTGGTGGCAGCGCTGATCCCGATGCTGATTAGCCGCTGCATCACACCGCTGCGAAAAGTGCTGACCCCGGTGGTGACCGGTACGGTGATCACCCTGATTGGTATCAGCCTGATAAAAGTCAGTATTACCGACTGGGCGGGCGGGCATAACGCCCGCGATTTTGGTGCGCCGGGTAATCTGGCGCTGGGGGCGCTGACCCTGCTGGTGATTATCGTGCTTAACCGTTCCCACTCGCGCTGGGCGCGGCTGGTGGCGGTGGTCGCCGGCATCGGTGCGGGCTGCATCGCGGCGGCGCTGAGCGGTCATCTGCCGCTGAAGCCGATGGCGGAGACGCACTGGCTGGTGCTGCCTTCGCTGCTGCATTTTGGCTTTGATTTTAGCTGGACGCTGTTTGTGCCAATCGCGCTGGTCTCGGTGATCTGCGTGATTGAGGCGGTGGGCGATCTGACCGCCAACTGTCTGATTTCACGCCAGCCGCTGGAAGGCGACGGGTTTCAGCGCCGGCTGCAGGGCGGGATTCTGGCCGATGGCCTCAGCTGCCTGCTGGCGGCACTGTTCTCGGCGTTTCCCAATACCACCTTTGCGCAGAATAACGGGGTGATTCAGATGACCGGCGTCGCCAGTCGCTACGTGGGGATGGTGATTGGCCTGATGCTGGTGCTGCTGGGCATCTTCCCGCTGGTCGGCAACCTGCTACAGCAGATTCCGCCGCCGGTGCTGGGCGGGGCAACGCTGGTGATGTTTGGCAGCGTGGTCGCCGCCGGTATTCGCGTGATGACGCAGGCACCACTGGGGCGGCGTGAGATGCTGATTGTGGCGGTGTCGTTTGGCATCGGCCTCGGGGTGGAAGCGGTTCCGGACGTGCTGAAACAGTTTCCGCCGCTGGTCAGCAACCTGTTTGGTCATGCGGTCACCACCGGCGGGATTCTCGCTATGCTGCTGAATGTGGTGCTGCCGAATGAAGCAAAAACGGTTGCTGCGGTCGGCGCGGTCGAAGAGAGCAACTGACGCACAACTTACCTTCAGAATCGCGCCCTCCGTGGCGCGGTTCGGTCGGGGTTACGGGTTGAGACGACGGCGCGTGCGGCCGGAGCTGAGGTAATCCGCGATGTAATCCTGCGAAATTTCGCCGCTGTAGCGACCTTCCTCATCGACAATCGGCATCCATACCGTGTTGTGTTCATACAGCTTCGACAGCACCACGCGCAGGTTCTCCTCCGCTTTGCCGGTGACCTTAAAGGTGTGCAGCATCTCCTCGCAGCGGCCGGTGGCGCCGCGCGCTTCACGACGTTTGACAAAGCCCAGCGGTTTGCCATCTTCGTCGACCACCGTGACCGAACGCATGTCGTTGTCGTCCATGGTCGCGAACGCCTCCTGCAGCGGGGTACTGCGCTGCACGGTGATGGTCGGCTGCTGATCGGTGACATCGCCCGCCTGCACCAGCAGCAAACGTTTCAGCGTACGGTCCTGACCGACGAACGAGCCGACAAATTCGTTGGCCGGCTGCGCCAGCAGTTCGTCCGGGCTGGCACACTGTACGATTTTGCCCTGGCCAAACACCGCGATGCGGTCACCGAGCTTCAGCGCCTCATCAATATCGTGGCTCACCAGCATCACGGTTTTCTTCAGCTGGCGCTGCATATCGAGGAACTCGTTCTGAATCACCTCGCGGTTGATCGGGTCGACGGCACCGAATGGTTCATCCATCAGCAGTACCGGTGGATCCGCCGCCAGCGCGCGGATCACGCCGATGCGCTGCTGCTGGCCGCCCGACATCTCACGCGGGTAGCGATGCAGAAACTTCGTCGGGTCAAGCGCCACCATGCTCATCAGCTCCGTCGCCCGTTCCCGGCAGCGTTTTTTGTCCCAGCCCAGCATGCGCGGCACCACGGTAATGTTCTCTTCAATGGTCATGTTCGGGAACAGACCAATCTGCTGAATCACATAGCCGATGTTGCGGCGCAGCGTGACAGTATCCTGGCCGCTGGTGTCTTCGCCATTAATTAAAATCCGCCCGCTGCTGGCGGGGATCAGACGGTTAATCATCTTCAGCGTGGTGGTTTTGCCGCAGCCGGACGGTCCCAGCAGCACACACATCTCCCCGGCAGGCACTTCCAGGCTGACGTTATCGACGGCATTGAACGTGGTGCCGTTTTTTTGCGTAAAGGTTTTCGTCAGGTTTTCCAGTTTTATCATTATCGAATCCCCTTAGGAGTCAGCGCCGACTGCAGACGGTGCAGCAGCCAGTCAAGAATAATCGCCAGTAAACAGATCATCAGTGCGCCGGCTATTAGCATACGCACATCGCTGCCGCTGATGCCGTCCAGCAGTTGCAGGCCCAGGCCGCCGGCACCGATCACAGCCGCAATCGCCATCACGCCGACGTTCATCACCACGGCGGTGCGGATACCGCCAAAAATCACCGGCAGCGCCATCGGAATTTCCACCCAGCGCAGGCGCTGCCAGAAGGTCATGCCGATACCGCGACCGGCTTCGCGCAGCCCGGGCGGCAGATTTTCCAGCGCGGTATGGGTATTACGCACAATCGGCAGCAGTGAATAGAGGAACACCGCGGTAATCGCCGGCAGGGCGCCAATACCCTGACCGATGAGTGAAAACAGCGGAATCATCAGACCAAACAGCGCAATGGTCGGGATGGTCAGCACGATGGTGGCGATGCCCAGCACCGGTGTTGCCAGCCATTTGAAGCGGACAATCAGAATGCCCAGCGGCACACCGACGAGGATGGCAAAACCTACTGCCACCAACACCAGCCAGGTATGCTGCCAGGTCAGCGCCAGCAGGGTGTTCCAGTTATCCATGATGTAATGCAGGGTATCCATTGCGCCTCCTTACAGCATGTTTTTGGATTTGAGGAAATCACGCGCCACCTGCTGCGGCGACTGGTGATCGATATCGACGCGCTTGTTCATCTCGGTGATGGCTTCATCGGTGATCAGCGGCGACAGCGCATTCAGCGCGGCCTCAAGGCCAGGATGGCTTTCCAGGACATCCTGACGCACTACTGGCGTGACGTTGTAACTTGGGAAGAAGTGCTTATCATCCTCCAGTACTTTCAAATCAAAGCCTTTTACCCGGCCATC
Source organism: Pantoea sp. SGAir0418 (assembly GCF_043529865.1). Lineage (NCBI taxonomy): Bacteria > Pseudomonadati > Pseudomonadota > Gammaproteobacteria > Enterobacterales > Erwiniaceae > Pantoea > Pantoea sp. SGAir0418. Next base: position 2,086,703 of record NZ_CP027911.1, on the reverse strand, counting down.
GGTGGTGTAGATCAGTCCGGCATCGACAAAGCCGTCGCGTACTGCGTTGTAGACCAGACCGGGGTCCATCTGACGAATCTGTGGGCGATCCAGCGGCATGTTGTAGGCTTTTTGCAGCGGTTTCAGACCATCCGAGCGGCCGGCAAACTCCAGATCGAGACCGAGTTTCCAGTTATGATCCGGATCGGTGTTGCGTACCTGTTCCAGCTTCGCCACCAGCTGCGACATGGTGCTGATGCCTTCCGCCTCAGCGCGCTGGCGCTGCATGGCAAACGCGTAGGTGTTGTTCATCGGGGCAGGATTGAGCCACACCAGTCCCAGCTTCGCGTCCAGCTGTTTAACGGTTTTGTACGCCTCTTCAGACGACATCGGCTTGTTGATATGGTTAAAAATAATCAGCGAGGTGCCGGTATATTCCCACGTCATATCAATCTGCTTATTGATCATCGCGTTGCGCCCGATGGTGGTGGCGATGTTGGTTTTCGGGATGACCTGAAAACCTTTCTTTTGCAGCCACATCACCGTCATCGCAGACAGGATATGTTGCTCGGTAAAGCTTTTGGTCGCCATTACAATGGGCGTGGCGGCGAGCGCGCCGTGACTGAGGGTTAAGGTGGCGGTCAGGGCCAGCGCGGTGCGTTTGACCCAGCGCGCCAGCAGATTAGCAGTGGCCATGATTACATGCTCCGGGTTAAGCCGCAGAGTGCGGGCTGAGGACGCGTCCCAATGCTGCCAGCAGCATGTCGAGGATCAGGGCAAACAGGGCGGTGGCCACTGCGCCGAGGATCAGCGTCGGGAAGTCGTTGAGATAAATACCGGGGAAAATCAGCTCACCGTAGCTGCTGGCACCAATTAAAAAGGCCAGCGGCGCGGTGCCGACGTTAATCGCGGTCGCGATGCGCACCCCGGCGAGGATCACCGGCAGCGCATTCGGCAGTTCAACCCGGCGCAGCCGCTGCAGTTTGGTCATGCCGATACCGTTGGCGGCTTCAATCAGCGACGGCGGCACCGCGCTCAGACCGGCATAGGTGTTGCGCACAATTGGCAGCAGCGAGGCGAGGAACAAGGCGATCAGCGCCGGGCGATCGCCAATGCCGACAATCACCATCGCCAGCGCCAGCACAGCCAGCGGCGGCAGCGTGTTACCGACGTTGAAGATTTGCATCACATATTCAGCCCAGCGACGGGCAAAGGGACGGCTGAGCAAAATCCCGCTCGGGATGCCAACCAGTAAAGCGCATAACATCGACCAGAACACTAAGTACAGGTGTTGCTGCCCAAGGTAAAGTAAATCCACCTTGCGGTCGCGCAGCGTATCCAGCCCTAATCCCCACACCAGCAGGGCTATCACCACCACGATGGCGAGCAGTGCCAGCCCGGCACGTCGGGCGAGCGATGCATTGTGCATAGCGTGCGTCTCCCTGATTGAAAAAATCGATTGATTTTATGACGTTATCTTCAGCATACCGGCGTTATGCGGTGCAATACACAGACGAAAATCCAGCACGCTGTCAAATTGCAGTTAAAATGACTGTTTCCCGGCTTTTTCACAGTGAAAAACCAGAAACTGCCTTTAGAGCTATAGCAATGCTTGATGATCATTGCCAGTTTTCACGGCAAAATCAGGTAGATACAAAAGTGGTAAAACTAAGCGAAACCCGCATGAAATAAGGTGTCGTTCGACAATAAAAAATTTTCATCAAGATAGGTGACATTGTCACAAACAGGCGCACGCAGAGGAAACTGAGTCGGCGAAATTTCGACTAGCCTTGTAAGAAAAAGGGAGACGTATGACTGAAAGCGCACAATTACAAACGGAACATCGCCACTGGATTCTGATTGCCTGCATGCTGGCGATGTTTATGGCTGCCATTGAGGTCACCATTGTGGCCACGGCCATGCCAACCATCATTGCCGATCTTGGCGGTTTCGCGCAGTTTGGCTGGGTATTTTCTATTTATCTGCTGACGCAGGCGGTAAGCGTCCCGTTGTATGGCAGACTGGCGGACATCTGGGGCCGCAAACGATTATTTTTCATCGGCGTAACGCTGTTTTTGCTGGGCTCGGTGCTGTGCGGTTTTGCCCATAGTATGACGTGGCTGATTGTGTTTCGTGCCTTTCAGGGCCTCGGTGCCGGGGCGATTATGCCGCTGACCACCACCATCGTGGCGGACATTTACTCGCCGCGCGAGCGCGCCAGCGTGCAGGGCTGGCTCTCCAGCGTCTGGGGCGTCGCGGCCGTCATCGGTCCGCTGAGCGGTGCCTGGCTGGTTCAGCACTTTAACTGGTCGGTGATTTTCTGGGTAAACGTGCCGATTGGTCTGCTCTCCATGCTGCTGCTGGCGCGTTTTCTGCCGGCGCGCGAACAGCATCAGGGCGCAACGCTGAATCTGACCGGCAGCTGCTGGTTGATGATCAGCGTCACCGCATTGCTGGTGGCGCTGTTACAGGCGGAAGCGCTGGGTTTCTGGCTGGTGCCGTTCCTGGCGCTGGCGCTGCTGGCCGGCTGGCGGCTGAAACATCACGAGCAGCGCGCCGATGCGCCGCTGTTTCCGCTGGCGCTGTGGCGCAGCCGCCTGATTGTGGCCGGCAATGCCGGGAACCTGATTATCGGGGCCACCATGATGGGCATCAGCGCATTTCTGCCGACGTGGATTCAGGGCATTACTGGCGGCACGCCGCTGCAGGCGGGCAGCGCGCTGGCGATGATGTCAATTGGCTGGCCGCTGGCCAGTACGCTCAGCGGGCGCCTGATGCTGATCACCTCGTATCGCTTTACCGCGCAGCTCGGCGCGTTTTTACTGATTGCCGGCAGCGCGCTGCTACTGCTGCTGCGCGCCGACAGCAGCATCATGCAGGCCGGGCTGACGGCGTTTGTTATTGGCACCGGGATGGGCATGACCAGCACCACCTTTCTGGTGTCGGTACAAAATCATGCGCACTATGAAATTCGCGGCATCTGCACCGCCTCGATCATGTTCAGCCGCATGCTGGGTTCAGCCATCGGCACGGCGATAATGGGCGCGGTGCTCAACCTTAACCTGTCGCTGCGGCTGCCGCAGGCCAGCGATCCGATGCAGAAAATTATGGCACCGGAGAGCCGTCAGGCGCTGCCGCAGGAACAGTTACACTTCTGGACCGGGCAGATTGCCAGTTCGCTGCACTGGGTATTTGTGGTGGCATTGCTGATTGCGCTGCTGACGTTGTGGATTGCGTGGCTGATGCCGCGTCAGCGGCCGGAAGCGGAATAAAGCAGGGCGGCCGACCAGCCGCCCGAAGGGATTACTGTGCGGGAGCATCCTGCGAACTGCCCGCGCTGTCCGGCACGCTGCTGTCCGCATCGTGACCGTTTTTCTTATAAACGATTTTCTGCGTGTCGTTTTCACAGTGGCCAACGACCTGACCGCCTGCCTGATCAACCTGATCGTTCGGCACGATATCCAGCGTAAAATCCGATTCCGCCACGCCATTGTTGATGATCTTTTTGCTGATATCGGCGCGCACGCTTTCGCAGGACGCCTGCACCGCCAGCGGTAACGCCAGCGCCATTAGCAACACAACTGCATTACGTTTTTTCATCACTCACTCCTTGTTGCGTCATTCCCGTGAAAACTATAGCAGCTGGCGCGCGTTACGGCGCCAGCGGACGGCCGGTGCGGCGATCGAGGCAGCGCAGGGTGTTCGGTTCCCAGTACGCATTAACGTTGTAGCTTTTTTCGCAGGCGTCGCGGGTATCAAAGGCCCGGTCTGCCTTATCGAACTCTTTCTCCACGCGGGTATTTACCTTGTTACGCAGGTTGCGCGTATCGTTCCACTGCTCTTTGCTCTGACGCGCCGCCTCGTTGCTGGCCGCGTTGTTGCCATCTTCGATAATCAGGCGATCCGTCTTAGCGACAGCCAGCGGCGCAGTCAGCAATACGCTGGCGGTCAGCGTGGTAGCCAGCAGGGCGGAAAACAGTTTTTTCATCGTCATTTCCTTTCGTTAACTCCAGCACAGCGCGCAGGGCGGCTGTCACAACACTGTCTGCCAGTATATCATCGCTGCTTCTTTGCTCACCAGCGGTGAGCGGTTTGTTTAACGATCAGAGAGACTTTGTATGCTGGTGAAAACCGCGCTGCTGTTTTTTATCACTGCGATTGCCGAGATCACCGGCTGTTTTCTGCCGTGGCTGTGGCTGAAGCGCGGCATGAGCGCCTGGCTATTGTTACCGGCCGCAGCCAGCCTGGCGCTGTTTGTCTGGCTGCTGACACTGCATCCGGCAGCCAGCGGCCGGGTGTATGCGGCTTATGGCGGCGTGTATGTGTTAACGGCGCTGATCTGGCTGCGGCTGGTCGATGGCGTCAAACTGAGTGCGTGGGATTGGGGCGGTGCGCTGGTGGCGTTCAGCGGCATGCTGATTATCGTTATCGGCTGGGGCAAGGCCTGAACCGGCCGCGCAGGGCGACCCGACGGGCCGCCACGCGCAGCTTGCTTATCCTTTAAACACTTTCAGTCCGGCGGTGGTTTGTGTCACCGGCATGATTTCCAGCGTGTTGATGTTGACGTGCTTCGGCAGCGTGGTCACCCAATAGACCGCTTCCGTCACGTCTTCCGCCGTCAGCGCTGTGGTGCCTTCATACACCGCATCCGCGCGGCCATCGTCACCTTTGAAGCGCACGTTCGAAAACTCGGTGCCGCCCACCAGGCCAGGCTCGATATCGGTGACGCGCAGCGCGGTGCCGTGCAGGTCGGTGCGCAGGTTGAGGCTGAACTGGCGCACAAACGCCTTGGTTGCCCCGTACACGTTGCCGCCGGCGTACGGCCAGCTGCCGGCAATTGAGCCAATGTTGACGATGTGACCGACGTTGCGCTCTACCATGGCAGGCAGCACGGCGCGCGTCATATACACTAGCCCTTTATTGTTGGTGTCGATCATATTTTCCCAGTCTTCAACGCTGGCTTTATGTGCCGGTTCGACGCCCAGCGCCAGCCCGGCATTGTTAACCAGCACATCGATATCACGCCATTCGGCGGGCAGGGCGGCGATGGCTTCTTCGATAGCCGCGCGGTTACGCACATCCAGCTGCACGGTGTACAGGTTGTCGCCTAGTTCCTGTTTTAATTCCTGCAAACGCTCAGCACGGCGTCCGCTAGCGATCACTTTGTGACCTGTAGCAATGAAGCGGCGGGTGATACTTTGACCAAAACCGGCGGTAGCACCGGTAACAAAAATAATCATCTCACTGTTCCTTATACGATTTCAGGTTCTCTGCCACACCTTAGCATTAACCCCGCAGCGGCGCTCCTGAAAAGCGTGAGCGGCGTGTTGCAGAATCTTTCCTGCACGTTTGCGGTGCAGCCCTGCACCATGAGCGTGCCCGATCAGGTTCATTTTCCCGGCGTATAACGCCAGCGCAATGCGCAAGGGCAATACCACGAACAGGCAATCGGTTACGCATACGATTGCCTGTAATTTTTGCGACGATAATCGCGCTGAAATTGTGTATTCATCTGAATTTAAAGTGATTGTTGGATGGGCTTGCCTGGCATGCGGTTTGCAATATCTTTGCTATATCTATCTGAAACCTGCATTACACCCTGAAGGAAGCGTCATGTCTGACTCTGTTGTAACCCGCCTGCGCGCCAGTTTTTTTGATTTCCCCGCGCTGGCCGACCAGCCCGATGGCCTCGCCGACCAGGCTCGCTACCTCGAAGACGGTCTGCTGACGCTGCGCGACGGCAAAGTGGTGAGTCTGGAGCGCTGGCAGCCGGCACATCAACACCTGGAATCAACGCAGGTGATCGATCTGCGCGGCAAGCTGATCCTGCCGGGGTTTGTGGATACCCATATTCACTATCCGCAGACCGAAATGATCGGCGCGTTCGGTGAACAGCTGCTGGAGTGGCTCAATCAGTACACTTTTCCGGTCGAGAGCCAGTACCACTGTGCGGCGCACGCGGCGCGCATGTCAGCGTTTTTCCTGCAACAGCTGCTGGCCAACGGCACCACGACTGCGCTGGTGTTTGGTACGGTGCATCCGCAATCGGTAGACGCGCTGTTCAGCGCCGCCGAACAGCTGGAGATGCGGCTGATTGCCGGCAAGGTAATGATGGATCGCCACGCACCGCCGGAACTGACCGAAACGCCGGCGCAAAGTTATCAGCAGACGCGTGAGCTGATTCAGCGCTGGCACCAGCGCGGGCGTCTCGGTTATGCGCTGACGCCGCGCTTTGCGCCGACCTCATCGCCGCAGCTGCTGGAAAAAGTGCAGCAGCTGAAAAACGAGTTTCCCGACACCTGGCTGCATACCCATCTCAGCGAAAATCAGCAGGAGATCGCCTGGGTAAAAACGCTGTTTCCCGCCCATGACGGCTATCTTGATGTGTATCACCAGCATCAGCTCACCGGCAAACGCAGCGTATTTGCCCACTGCCTGCATCTGGAGGATCGCGAATGGCAGTGCCTGCATGACACCGATTCGGCGATGGCCTTTTGTCCGACCTCCAACCTGTTCCTCGGCAGCGGGCTGTTCAATCTTAAACGCCGCTGGCAGCAGCGCGTGCGCATGGGCATGGGCACCGATGTTGGCGCCGGCACTACCTTCAATATGCTGCAGACGCTGGGTGAAGCCTATAAGGTGGGGCAACTGCAGCAGTACAAACTCAGCGCTGCAGAAGCGATTTACCACGCTACGCTGGGCGGCGCCCATGCGCTGGATCTTGATGACAAAATCGGCAACTTCAACCCCGGTAAAGAGGCAGATTTTGTGGTGATCGATCCTGCCGTATCACCACTGCAGCAGCTGCGCATGGCCAACAGCGACGATATCCATCAGCGTTTGTTTGTCCTGATGACGCTGGGTGATGACCGTAACATCGCGCAAACCTGGGTCAACGGTAAGTGCGTGTGGCAGCGGGAAAGCCATACGCACGCGCAAGGTTGTTGCCAGGCGACGAAACTGCCAGGATAAAAGCATCCCGCCGCAGGTGGCTGCGGCGTTGCTGATTATCAGGAGCGATAATGACTTCACGTGCCAATCCGTTTTTTAACGTCAGCCCGTTGCCGTACCAGACACCGCCGTTTGATCTGATCGACGAAGCGCATTTCCTGCCGGCGCTGGAAGCCGGAATTGCCGAAAAGCGCCAGGAAGTGGCGGCCATTGCCAGCAACCCCGAGCCGGCAACCTTTGCCAATACCTATGAAGCGCTGGAGCGCAGCGGTAGCCTGCTAAACCGGGTGTACCCCGTTTTTGCCGCGATGACCTCAGCCAATACCAGCGAGCGGCTCCAGCAGGTTGATGAGCTGATCACGCCGCAGCTGACGGCGCTCAATGACGAAATCTACCTTAACCCGGCGCTGTTTGCGCGGCTCGACAGCGTGTATCGGCAGCGCGGCTCGCAGTGCCCGGATGCCGAAGCGATGCGGCTGGTGGAAGTCACCTGGCAGCGCTTTCAGCTGGCCGGCGCCAGCCTGAGTGAGAGCGATAAAGCGCAACTGCGCGCCTGTAACCAGGAGCTGGCCAGTCTGGGCACGCGTTTCGGTAACCGGCTGCTGGCGGCAACTAACGCCGCGGCTTATACCGTCAGCAGCGCGGCGGCGCTGGACGGCCTGTCGCCGGCGGCGCTGGCACAGGCGAAGGATGCCGCCGAGGCGCGCGGGCTGCACGACGCATGGCTAATCCCTCTGCAAAATACCACCCAGCAGCCGGTGCTGCAGTCGCTGACGGTGCGCGCCACGCGCGAAGCGCTGTTTCAGCAGGCGTTGACGCGCAGCGAGCAGGGTGACGACAACGACACGCGCGCCATCGTGTCGCGCATGGCGCAACTGCGTGCGCAGCAGGCCAGTCTGCTGGGCTTCGACAGCTTCGCAGCATGGAGCCTGCAGGATCAGATGGCGAAAACGCCGGAAGCCGCCCAGTCCTTTATGCGCAACATCGTGCCCGCCGCGACGGCGCGCGCCGGGCGTGAAGCGGCGGATATTCAGCAGCTGATCGCCGATCAAAACCACAGCTTCCCGCTGCGCGCCTGGGACTGGAATTACTATGCGGAACAGGTACGCACCGCGCAATACGCGCTGGACGAAGGGCAAATCCGCCCCTACTTTGAGCTCAACACTGTGCTGGAAAAGGGCGTGTTCTGGTGTGCCAGCCAGCTGTATGGCATTCGCTTTGAACAGCGCCACGATCTGCCGGTCTACCATCCCGACGTCAACGTTTATGAGATTTTCGATGCCGACGATGCACCGTTAGCGCTGTTCTACACCGACTTCTTCACACGGGATAACAAGAGCGGTGGCGCATGGATGGGCAATTTCGTCGACCAGTCGACGCTGCTGGAAAGCCGGCCGGTGATTTACAACGTCTGCAATTACAGCAAGCCGCAGCCCGGTCAGCCGGCACTGCTCAGCTGGGATGAGGTGATCACGCTTTTCCATGAGTTTGGCCACACGCTGCACGGCCTGTTCGCCACCCAGCGCTATGCCAGCCTGTCCGGCACCGCCACACCGCGTGATTTTGTCGAGTTTCCGTCGCAAATCAACGAACACTGGGCCAGTCAGGATCAGGTGTTTGCCCACTATGCACGTCATTATCAGACCGGTGAAGCGATGCCCGCTGCGCTGCGCGACAAAATGGTGCGCGCCGCGAAATTCAACAAAGGCTATGACATGACCGAACTGCTGGCGGCGGCACTGCTTGATTTGCAGTGGCACTCGCTGTCACCGCACGATAATCCGCAGGATGTCAGCCATTTTGAGCAGCAGGCGCTGGCGGCGGAGAATATTGCCCTGAGTGCCGTGCCGCCGCGCTATCGCTCCAGCTACTTCCGTCATATCTGGGGTGGCGGCTATGCGGCCGGGTATTACGCCTATATCTGGACGCAGATGCTGGCCGACGATGGCTATCAGGCGTTTGTCGAGCGGGGCGGTCTGACGCGCGAAAATGGTCAGCGCTTCCGTGAGCAGATTCTGTCGCGCGGTAACAGCAGCGATCTGCAGCATCTGTGGCTGGCCTGGCGCGGTAAAGCGCCGGACATCGGGCCGATGCTGAAACACCGCGGCCTCGACGAGGCGTAACGCGCCGTAACCGAAGGGCCAGCCAGCGGTGCAGCTGGCGGGCCTGCACGCTTATCCCAGCGGACCGCCTTCAATGGTGTCACACATGCCGGCCAGCACGCGCTCGCCGGTTTCCTCTTTCAGTCCGGCATACCATTCCGCGGTGACCGCCGCATCTTTGGCGTGGGTGACATCACAACGCTTGCGCGCTTTCAGCACCAAATCACGGGTGCGCGCCACGCGCCGCGCTTCATAGCGCAGCAGCCCGTCCTCAATGCCCAGCGAGTGGGCGGTCAGGGTTTGCGCCAGTACCACCGCATCTTCCATGGCCGCACAGCCGCCCTGACCGATATCCGGCGTGGTGCTGTGTGCCGCATCCCCCAGCAGCGCCACACGCCCTCTGACAAAGCGGCTGAAGGGTTCGATATCATGAATCTCCACGCGATTGGTGGTTTGTGCGTCAATGCTGGCGATCAGCCGCTGGACCGGTTCGGCCCAGCCGGCAAAATAGCCGCGCAGATCGTCTTTCACCGTTGCGCGATCCTGCGCCAGCCCTTTCGGCAGCGGGACATCAAAGAAAAAGTAGAAGCGGTTACCGCTCACCGGCATCAGCGAGACGCGCTTGCCCTCGCCGACAAACGTGGTCCACTGATCGGCGGGCGCGATGCTCTCATCGATGGTGACCAGGCCATTCCAGTTAACGTAGCCTGCGTAGCGGCGCTCGACGTGTTCGCCCAGCACGTGATGGCGAATCACCGAGTGGGTGCCGTCGGCGGCCACCATAAAATCCCCTTCAGCCTGGCTGCCGTCATCAAACCAGGCGGTCACGCCGCTGGCATGCTGCTCCACCCGCACAACGCGTTTGCCAAAGCGGATGCGTTCGCGGCCGTAGCTGTCGATCAGCAGCGCCTGTAACTCTGCGCGTGCGACCGGATAAGGATACTCGCCGACCTGCTGCACCAGCGGTGACAAACTGAAGCGGGTCAGGGTGCTGCCGCTGTGGCCATCGTTGTAAGCCATAAACGCCATATTGCCGCCGAGCGCGCGCAGCTGTGCCTTGAGACCCAGCGCATTGAGGCACTTCACGCCGTTAGGCCAGATAGAGATGGCCGCGCCGACCGGTTTCATCTCTTTCACCGCTTCATACACTGCGGTGCTGAAACCCGCTTTTTCCAGCGCCAGCGCCGCGCTCATGCCGCCGATGCCCGCTCCAATCACAATCGCTTTCATTACCGTCTCCTTTACTGTGCACCCTAAGCCCTGCAACTTTTGTACCATCTTGCAGGGCCAGGATGATGATGAGTTAAAGCATTGAAAATAATGATTTCTATTCTGGCTGGGTTAGACGCTGCTTCAGCAATGGGCGCAGATGCTGCACCTTAACAGGGCATCATCAGGCGGAAGGTGAACCAAAGGTTTCACGCTGGCAATCATCCGGCCAGCGTTCATACTCTCTACATCCATCCTGCGAGGACTGAATGATGAAGTGGATAATGATGTTATTGCTGCTGAGCAGCCTGAGCGCAGCGGCGCAAACACTGTGGCAGCCGGAGAGAAAAGGGGATGTGCCGCAGCTCACGCCGGTAGCAGCGAAGTGTGATGTCTCTTCCTGTCAGCAGAACTGTTACGTGCAGCAATCGCAGTGCAAGAATGACAACGGCGGCGGCTGTGGCTCGCTGGCGCAGATTTGCGTACAAAACTGTGCCAGCCAGTGCCGCTAGACCGTTTACGGATCGTCTTTGATACGGCGATCGATGGCGAAGGGAGCGGAGGTCGCTGTGGCAATCAGCGCGGCCGCGGCCGGGTGATCGGGGTTAAACAGCGCATTATCTTCGCCGGTGAGGATGCTGGGTACCGTCATCAGCAGGGGAAAGCCGTTGTGCGGATCGAGAAACGCCGCGCCGATGGCCTGCGTCTCCTCCTGCTGCTGATATTTTTCCCAGCCGGCTGGCAGCTTACTGCTGTCGAGGGCGATGATGTCGGACTCCGGTACCGCCACGGTAAACACCACAAAGCGGCTTTGCTCCAGCAGCGTTTTTCCGGCGTGCACCACCAGTTCCAGCGTCGCCAGCGCTTTTGAGCTGCTGAGGTAAACCGCTTTCATCCCGGGCGGATTCCAGCGGCCACCCCATTTTTCTGCGCCAGCACCGTTAAACGCCTGGCTGGCGTACTCCGCTTTGACAATTCGATAGAACACCCTGACGGGTGCGGCCGGATCCTTCCGTCGTGTCATCAGACAATCACTCCGTGCTCCAGGCGGCCAATCAGCGTCAGCACCGCATCGCAGCCGGCGGGCGTACTGAGCATGTTAATCGGCTGCGCGTTGTCGAGCGCCAGTGCAGGCTGATACATCCAGTGCATCGCCACTTCCGGATCGCCAGCGAACAGCTGGATCACCGCATCCAGCACTTCAAACACCTGATAGATGCGCGCACCCTGTTCGACCGAGAGCTGCGATCCGGACTTCTCGCGGCGCCGGTAGGTGTTGCGGTCAATCGAGACCATTTGCGCGATGTCGATCGGCGTCGCTTTCAGAATCGTGGCGGCGCGTTCGACAATGCCGACATCCATGCCGTCGGTGATCAACTTATGCGCCTTAAGCCGGTTACGCGGCAGCCCCATCTGATCCATAAAAGAGGGGCGGGCGTGCTGAATCAGCGACGGATCAAAGATGCGCGATCCGCTGGTGGGATTAAAAGTCGATGCGGTGGACATCACAACCTCCTGATAATGTTCATGTGAACATTTTTATGCATCAAGTGTACAGCATTTGCCCGCCGGTGTCATGGTTTGTTCACGCCGCACCGCCATTAACTGGCGGTGCGCCAGATGTCGCTCATCGCCAGCTCAAGTTTTTTAAACAGCCGGTAGCGTGTGTCATGGAACGCGAAGCGCGCCGCGCGGGGCTGCAGCGCCTCCGGCGCAAGGGTGACCGCCTGCTGCACGGCGGCAGCCAGATTCGGCCACTGACCCACGCCCACGCCCGCACACAGGGCCGCGCCCAGCGCCCCGGTTTCGTGGCAGGTTGCGACGCGAATCGGCATCCCCAGCACATCGGCAAACATTTGCGGCCAGACACTGCTGCGCGTCGCGCCGCCGGAGAGCGTGGCCTGGTTGACCGTAATGCCGGCCGCGCGCAGCCGGTCAATGTGCGCCCGGTGGGCAAAGGTCACGCCTTCAAACAGGGCAAACAGCATGTCAGCGCGCGTATGCCAGCCGCCGAGGCCGTAAAAGCCGGCTTTGGCGGGTTCGGCTTTCCGCCCTGAATAGAGGTAAGGGTGATACAGCGGCAGCTGCGCGTCAGGCCTGACCTGTGCCACGCTGTCGCTGCTGCGCGCCGCGCCCTGGCCGGCGCGGCCATCATCAAATTCACGCAGGAACCAGTCAAGATTGGCGGCAGAAGTGGCGCTGGCCTCGATCGCCATGTAGCGATCGCGTTCGATGATCGAATTCATAAACACCGGGCGCAGATAATCAGGTTTGTCGACCACCACCTGATTGATGCTCCAGGTACCGGCGACAATGGAGGCCTCACCGCAGTTCACTACGCCCGAGCCGACCGCGCTGGCAACCACGTCAAACATGCCGGCCACCACCGGGATGCCAGCGGGTAAACCGGTGAGCTGCGCTGCGCGGGCCGAGACCACGCCGGTAACCTCGCAGGATTCACGCAGCGGTGGTAGCAGGGCGAGCGCCTCTTCAATGCCATATAACGCCAGCAATTCACCACTGTAGCTGCGCTGGCGATAATCAATCAGCCCGGCACCGGCGGCATCCGAATAGTCCGCGCTGACGTTGCCGCACAGAAAATGGGCGATGACATCTTTGGCACACAGCAGATGGCCGATCTGCGCCCAGCGTTCCGGCTGATGCTGACGTATCCAGCTGATCAGCACCGGCGTGGCGGCGGGCCACGGTTTTTGCAACGACAGCGCGTAAATCTGCTGCGCCGCACCGTTGGATTCCAGCGCCTGTACCGTGGCGCTGGCGCGATGATCAATCGACTGGATGCCAAACAGCGGGCGCTGCTGACGATCCAGCGCATACAACCCGTTGCCGTGTCCGGCGGCTCCGACGGCAATCACTTCGCTGCCGCGCGTGCCGGCTTGCTGCAGGCAGCGACTTACCGCGTTGCTGACGCCGCGCCAGATATCTTCAACTGGCCGTTCAGCATAGCCTTCCTGCGGCTGATGCGTTTCGCCGGCGCACTCCGCTACCGACAGCACGCGGCCGCTCAGGTCAAACAGTACCGCTTTGATCATGGTATTTCCGGCATCGATGCCGAGAATCTGGCTCATATCCGACTCCGTTTCAGGCGAAGACGGCGCACCGCTTAAGCGCCGGTGCAGGTCACGCTTAACCCTGCTGGTAGATGTCCAGCGCATCCGCGCCGCTGACACCCTGATGAATAATCGCCATCAGCGCGCTGACCACGCGTGACGGATTATCATGTTGATAAACGTTGCGGCCATACACCATGCCGCTGGCACCCTGCGCCATCAGCGCGGCGCTTTTCGCCAGCACCGCGCCCAGTTCCCCTTTGCCGCCGCCGCGCACCAGCGTCGGACAGCGCGCCGCCTCCACCACACGATGGAAATCCTCTACGTTATCCGTGGGGTCGGCTTTAATGATGTCGGCGCCCAGCTCCCGCGCCAGCCGCACCAGCGGCACGATTTGTCTGACGTCACCGAGCGAGCCGTACGCCGCGCCCTGGCCGGCGGGGGCCATCACCAGCGGCTCCACCATCAGCGGCATGGCATAGCGATCGCAGGCCTGGCGCAGGCGGCCAATGTTCTCCACGCACATGCGAAAAATGCCCGGTTCATCCGGGATCTGGTAGAGATTGACCACCACCGCGGCGGCATCCATCTGCAGCGCGGCAAGAATCGGTGCCTCCGGATTATGCAGCACCGCCCACATCTCGCGGTGGCGCGCCGCGTTATAGGCATTTCCGACGTCGGTGCGCATCACCAGCGCCGGTTTGCGTCCGGCAACGCGCTGCAGCAGATCGGCCTGACCATAATTGACCTGGATCGCATCCGGCTGTGCGGCAATCAGGTTACGCATCACGCTTTCAATATCTTCCAGCCCCAGCAGAAAATCGGGCTCGTTGGCGATGCCGTGATCGATCGCCACATCCAGGCACTTGCCGTGGTGAAATAACCGGTTGAGGCGAACTTTAGGGGTGAGTGACATCCTGAACTTCCTCCTGTGAAAACGCGGATGCGAGCGCGTGCAGCCCATGGCGCTGCGCCAGGCTGATTGCGGTGTGCTGCAGATGTTCAGCGCGCTGGCTGTCCTGCCAGCCGAGCGAGTCGGCCAGCAGCTGCGAAATTTCCTGCATGAGCGGCGGCGTTAATTCACCGCAGATAGCCAGCGACGTGCGGCGCACCAGCACATCTTCCAGCTGGCACACCTGTTCATGCTCAATCAGATAGCGCAGTTCGGTGGCGCTGTAACCGGCATGATGCTGCAGCGGCTGTTCGCCGTGCTGCTGAATCTGCTGCAGCAGCGGCAGGGCCCGGCTGCCGTAGCGTTTCGCCAGTTGCGTCACGCGCGCCAGCGGAAGGTCATATTGCTGCGCCAGCGCACTGAGCCAGGCGGGCTGGGCGGACGGCGCCGGAAAATCCCGGCCGCCGCCAATCGGCAGGTCGCTGCTGGAGACGCGACGCTTTTCTCCCAGCAGGCGCAACACGCGGTCGGCGGCCTCTTCCCCGAAGCGGCGGAAGGTAGTCCATTTACCGCCGACCAGACATAGCGTGCTCCAGGCGCGCGCGTGGTCTGGCGGCAGCAGCACCAGCGAATGGTTACGCGAAATCTGACCATTCACTTTGGCCTCGCTGGCCGGCAGCGGGCGCACGCCGCAGAAGGTATAAACCACCGCGGATGCTGGCACCACGATGTCAGGAAACACAAAGCGCAGCGACTCAAGAATGTAAGCCTGCTCTTCGGCTTCGCACACCACGCTATCGGGGTCATCAACGCGGATATCGGTGGAGCCCACCAGCACTTTGCCGAACCAGGGAAACATGATGCACACCCGGCCTTCCTGATTTTCGAAATAGACCATTTCACCGTCCAGCATCTGTAACAGCTGAGGGTGATCGAGGATCAGATGCGATCCTTTGGTGCCGCCTATCAGTCTGGTCGGTGGTGAATGCACGGCCAGCTGCTGATTCAGCTGGTCGATCCACGCGCCGCCGGCATTGACCAGCACGTGCGGCTGCAGGCTAAAGCGCTCACCGCTCAGCGTATCTTCCAGCAGCACCGTCTCGTCGCTGGCGCTGACCACCCGCAGATAATTGAGCGCCAGCGCCTCCGGGCAGGCGCGTTCCGCATCTTCAATCAGCTCAAACCCGAGTCGCTCCGGCGCGCTGATCCACGCATCGTAATAGCTGGCGCTGTATTTCACCCAGGGCGCGAAGCCAGGCCAGCGATCGCGCGTGGCGGCTTCGTTACGCAGCTGGTGGCGCGGCATAGCGCCATACTGTCGCGTGTAGAGGTCGTACAGGCTCAGACCGGTTTTGATCAGCAGCGCGCCGCGCCGGGTGGGCTTATCGCTCAGGCGCAGGAAACGTCGCGTGGCGTTAACCAGTCCACCGCCGAGATTATCGATCGGTACGGTGGTACGCAGCGGAAACACATAGTGCGCGGCGTTTTTCAGCAGGCGATCGCGCTCCATCACCGACTCCTTCACCAGGCCAAACTCGCCGGTCTCCAGATAGCGCAGGCCGCCGTGAATCATGCGCGACAGCGCGCCGCTGGCCGCCTGGCACCAGTCACCTTTCTCCACCAGCACCGCAGGAATGCCCTGTAATGCCAGCTCACGAAAAGTACTGATGCCGTTGATGCCGCCGCCGACGATCAGCACCGGCAGCGAACTGCGCGCGCGCAGGCGGCTAAGCCGTTGTTCGCGGGTCAAAACCTGTTCCATTGTCAGCTCCTTGCGATGAACGCTTACTTGTCAAAGGTATAGGAGCGGGCGCAGCAAACGGCAAATCAGGTCATAAAGGATGTGATTTTGTTCACTACCAATGAGAATTGTCGGGAAGCCTGGCAGGGGTAACGATATACTGCCGGTCAGACATCATGGTTAACCTGCAGGAAAAGGAATTTTCATGTTTTCATGGGCCCGATTAAGCGCACTCGCGCTGCTGGTCAGCGGCAGTGCGCTGGCAACGACATCACCAGACAGCATCATCAAACCGCTGATGCAGCAGTATCAGATCCCCGGTATGGCGGTGGCGATTCTGCACGACGGCAAAACCGAATTTTATAACTACGGCGTGGCATCGAAAGAGAGCGGACAGCCGATCAACGAGCAGACGCTGTTTGAAATCGGTTCGCTGAGTAAAACGTTCACCGCCACCTTAGCCAGCTATGCGGCGCAGCAGAACAAACTGAAATTCAGCGACAGCGCCAGCCAGTGGCTGCCGGAGCTGAAAGGCAGCGCTTTTGATCGCGTCTCGCTGCTCAATCTGGCGACGCACACCAGCGGCACGCCGCTGTTCGTACCGGATGAGGTGACCAATACCCGCGAGCTGATGCGCTGGTACAAACAGTGGCAGCCAGCGGCACAGCCGGGCACGGTGCGGGTTTATTCCAACCTCGGTATCGGTATGCTCGGCATGATTGCGGCCAAAAGTCTGCAGCAGCCGTTCATCAGCGCGATGGAAAAGCAGCTGCTGCCGGCGATGGGCATGACGCACAGCTATGTGCAGGTGCCTGCATCGCAGATGGGGCGTTACGCGCAGGGCTATAACAAGCAGGATCGTCCGGTGCGGGTGACGCCAGGCCCGCTGGATGCGGAATCCTATGGCCTGAAATCCACCTCTGCCGATCTGATTCGCTGGCTGGCGATCCAGCTGCAGCAGCAGCCGGTTGCGCCCGCGTGGCAGCAGGCGGTAGCCGCCACGCATCAGGGCTATTACCACACCGAGGCGGCGTTCACTCAGGCGATGATGTGGGAGTATTACCCACTGCCGGTCACCACGCAGCAGCTGGTGGACGGCAACAGCGGCGCGCGCATCATGAAGGGCATGAAAGCCACGCTGATTACGCCGCCCCAGACTGCGCCGCAGCAGGCGTGGTACAACAAAACCGGCTCCACCAACGGATTCGCCACCTATGCGGTCTTTATTCCGTCGCAGCGGGTTGCGCTGATTATGCTGGCAAATAAGTGGTTCCCGAATGACGATCGGGTGGTGGCTGCGGAAAAAATCATCAGCAACATCGGGACGGGCGAATGATCACCATCAGAGCGCTGCGCGCCGAAGATTTCATGCCGTGGCTGGCGCTGTGGCAGGGCTATCAGCGCTTTTATCAGACCACCATTGACGATAACACCACCGGCGAGAGCTTCCGCCGCTTGCTGTCCCGCGCGGAACCCATGCACTGTCTGGTGGCCGAGCAGGACGGCGCGATGGTCGGGCTGGTGCATTTCCTTACCCATCGCTCAACCTGGACTCAGGGCGACTACTGCTATTTGCAGGACCTCTACGTCAGCGAAGCCGCGCGCGGTCTGGGCGCCGGCAAGGCGCTGATTCTGGCAGTCTATGAACAGGCAGAGAAGCTCGGCTGTTCGCGCGTTTACTGGCTGACGCAGGCGTCTAATAGCCACGCGCGGGCGCTGTACGATCGGCTGGCGCAACAAACCGACTTTGTGCAGTACCGTCATTTATTCGATCAGCCATAATTTTCCCGGGCTGCCATGGAGGGCGGCCCCCGCGTGCCTGATCAAGGCGCGCTTGCGTTATTCATCCCACCGTTTCGCTCCCTGAACCCTTTCAAACGAAAACCCCTCAGATTAATAACTGTGACCATGCTCGCTATTTTCAGCCTGCATGCTGTCTTTTTGTTCGCTTGATGTTATGAATGAATGTGTAATGTGTTTCGAATGAAACTAAAGCGTAAACAGACGGAGTGCGAGATGAACACCACTTTTACCTCAGAACAACAACCCGACGATTTTAAACAGCATGTGCGCCTGATGAAGCAGGCGCTCAGAGCACAGATTGGCGATGTCGAAGGCCTGTTTGAGCAGGTCAGAAGTAAGATTGTCAGTGAAATCGCGGCCGCGCGCGCCGAAGAGAAGCAGTACGGAACGGCGTGGCCGCAGGTCAGCTTCGTGGATCTGGCCGCCGGCCGCATCAGCGAACAGACCAAAAATCACATCCGCCGCCGCGGCTGCGTGGTGGTGAAGCAAACCTTCAGCCGCGAGCAGGCGCTGGCGTGGGATGCTGACATGCTTAACTACCTCGACGACAATGATTTCGACCGCGTCTATCAGGGGCCGGGTGACAACTTCTTTGGCAACCTCGACGCCTCGCGGCCAGAGATCTACCCCATTTACTGGAGCGATGCGCAGATGTCGGCACGCCAGAGCGAGGCCATGGCGCAAACCCAGGCGTTCCTCAATCGCCTGTGGAAATTCGAATCCGCCGGTACGCGCTGGTTTGATCCAGACGTGAGCATCATCTATCCGGATCGCATCCGGCGCCGGCTGCCGGGCACCACCTCCAGAGGGCTGGGCGCGCACACCGACTCCGGCGCGCTGGAGCGCTGGCTGTTGCCGGCCTATCAGCAGGTGTTCAGCAAGATCTTTTCTAACCAGTTCGATCAGTACGATCCGTGGGACGCGGCGCACCGCACGGCCGTGCAGGAGTACCAGTCTGGCACCACCACCAAATGTTCGGTGTTCCGCACCTTCCAGGGCTGGACCGCGCTCTCCGACATGCAGCCTGGTCAGGGACTGCTGCACGTGGTGCCGGTGCCGGAAGCCATGGCTTATCTGCTGCTGCGTCCGTTACTGAAGGATGTGCCGGAAGAGGAACTGTGCGGCGTGGCGCCGGGCAAAGTGCTGCCGGTATCGGAGCGCTGGCATCCGGAATTAATTGCCGGTCTGTGTTCGATCCCGGCGCTGCAGGCGGGCGATTCGGTGTGGTGGCACTGCGACGTGATTCATGCGGTGGCGCCGGTAGAAAATCAGCAGGGCTGGGGCAACGTGATGTACATTCCCGCCGCGCCGATGTGCGATAAAAACGCCGACTATGCGCAGCAGGTGGCGCAGGCGCTGGCGACCGGTGTCTCGCCGGGCGATTTCCCCAAAGAGGATTACGAAGCCAGCTGGCGCGGCCGTTTTACGCCGCAGGATCTGAATGAAAACGGCCGGCGCAGTCTGGGATTAGCGTGATTTCTGCTAAGCTGGGCAAAAACTTTTTTACAGCAGGCTCTATGAACGCACGTCATCAGCACATTATTCAACTGGTCAGCGAGCGCGGCAGCGTCAGCGTCAATGAACTGGCGCAAACCACCGGCGTTTCGGAGGTGACGGTGCGTCAGGATCTGAACCTGCTGGAGAAGGGTGGCTTTCTGCGCCGCGTGCACGGTTCCGCCGTGGCACCGGAAAGTGATGACGTAGGCGCGCGCATGCAAACCCGTTTTGCGGTGAAAAAACGCCTGGCGGAGTACGCCGCCGGGCTGGTTAACCCCGGTGAAACGGTGTTTATTGAAGGCGGCAGCACCAATGCGCTGCTGGCGCGAGAGCTCAGCCATCGGCAGGACATCACCATCATCACCGTCAGCCATTACATCGCCGGACTGCTGCGTGAGCAGGGCGGCGATGTGATTATTCTCGGCGGGCTGTTTCAGAAAAGCAGTGAGTCAGTGGTCGGGCCGTTAACGCGGCTGTGCATTCAGCACCTCAACTTCCATAAGGCGTTTATTGGCATTGACGGCTGGGATGAGGCGACCGGTTTCACCAGCCGCGACATGCTGCGCTGCGATGTGGTGAACGCCATCATGGAAAAGCCTACCCACACCGTCGCGCTGACTGACTCCTCCAAATTTGGTCAGATTCATCCCTATGCGCTGGCGCCGCTACAGCCGTTTAAGCAGGTGATCACCGACGCGGAACTCGCCGCAGGCTGGCAGCAGCAGCTGCGTGCGCAGTCGCTGCAGCTCAGTCTGGTTTAACCTGATTCATGCGCTGAGTAGCGCCTGCGCGGTCAGCTCGTCGGTGATCAAACCGGTGACGAGTCCGCTGGCCAGCACCGCGCGGATCGCCGCCACTTTGCTCGGTCCGCCGGTCAGCGCCACGATCTCTGCGCGCTGCGCCAGATCCAGCGGCACCGACAGCGTGCGTGCCGTCAGCGAGTTGTGAATCATCTGCCCGTCGGCAGCGAAAAAGTGCCCCAGCAGTTCGCCCACCGCACCGGCTTCCGACAGGGCGCGGATCTCGGCTGCATCGATCATCCCGGCTTCCACCAGCTGGGCGGCTGGTTCCACGGTGCCAATGCCCACCAGCTTCACTTCACTGTGCGCGGCCATGCTAAATACTTCGCTGACACCACGCTGCGCCAGCAGCACATCGCGATCCTCTTCGGTGTTGGCAAAAAACGGTACCGGCATCATGTAGGCCTGCGCACCGGTTTTTTCGGCGATGCGATGCATCACGTCATGCGGATTGAGCGCGTAGTTGCGCGTCAGACAGCCGAGCAGGGAGACAAAGCGCAGGTGCGGCGCGTCGATACGTGCCAGCTGGTGAATCGCTGCCGACAGCGTCCGGCCATGGCCGAGACCCAGCGTGATTGCCGGCGTGGAGGCCAGCAGATTACGCAAATAGTCGGCACCGGCCATGCCCAGCGCGCGCACCGGCAGGCCTTCTTCACCGAGATCGGGTGCCACCTGACAAAAGTTCAGGCCGTAGCGGCTGCGCAACTGCTCTTCCAGCGTCACGCAGGCGACAATCGCGCCGTCGATGGTGACTTTCACCGCGCCTTCGGCCACCATGCGCGCAATCAGCCGATGGGTTTTCACCGACGGCAGGCCGAGCCGTTTGGCTACTTCAGCCTGCGTCAGGCCGCCAACATAGTGCAGCCAGGCCGCCCGCAGGGCCAGAGAGTCATCGCGTTCAGCGGAAGTCGGTGCGGATTTCATCGGGTTGTCCCTGTCTGGTTGAGGGGTGCTGCGGGCTGACGAAAGCCCTCAGCACGGCATGCTCACGCGAGATGCAAATCCTGCACCCCGGTATCAATATGGTCGGCCCAGAACGCCACGCTTTCGGCAATCTCCGCCACCACATTGCTGTCGGTGGGTTCGCGCTCTTTGAAGCTTAGCTCGAGGCAAATCTCGTTATCCTGCGCGCCGCCGCGCGCCAGCGCCTCAAGCAGCGGCTGCGGCTGAATGCGACCGCCGGCATTGTACTGCAATGTAAAGGGCCTGTGCCCGCCTTTATCCATCATGCTCTGCTTTATATGGATGATGGGCGAAAAGCGCGGCACCGCTTCAGCCCACGCGTAAGGATCGTAGTCACGCGGATCGTCAGAGGTGACATCGCCATGATCGATATCCGCCATCATCCACATCGGCAGGGCAAACTGTGCCGCGCTCAGCCGCTGTTGCAGCGCCATACAGGCGGGAATGGTTTCGCCAAATTCGCGCCCGACGCTCATCGGTTCCCAGAACAGGTAACGCAGACCGGCCGCTTTGGCGTGTTCCGCCACTTCCGCCCAGCAGTCAATGGCGATGGCAATCAGCGCTTCACGCCGCGCTGCATCGTTAAAATCCCGCTGGGTGAAGATGGCAAACTGCGAGCCCACCGCGACGCCGCCCAGTTCCGCGGTGATGTCGGCAAAGGTCTTGAACCAGTCAATGTAGTAGCGACGTACCGCCGCATCCGGATGACCAAAATGGTTGAGGCGACCATACGGGCCGGTCATGCCGGAGGTGACGCGCACGCCGGTGTCACGCAGCGCCTGCTGCATGCGGCGCGTCATGTGGGTGAGCGTGGCAGCAGGCCAGCCGGGATTGATAAATTCATGCGTCAGCTGCAGATCGCGGATGCGGATCTGCTGCGCCACGGTGTGAATTAAATCGCCGGGATCGGCGAAGCGGTTCACCAGCGGATTGGTATTCAGCGAAAGCGTTAATGGCATGCGGCACCTCTCAGCCAGCGTGGGCGCGCAGCGGCGCGGCAGGGTGGAAAGTCTGTTCGAACCACTGGCTGAACGCGGTGCGCTGTGCAGCGCTCAGGTGCAGCTGATGTTTGGTGCGACGCCAGAGAATGTCTTCCGGCTGCTGCGCCCATTCGTACTGCACCAGGTAGCGCACCTCGGCCTCATACAGCTGGCCGCCAAAATGCTCACCAAGATCGCTCAGCGAACCGGCGGTGCCCAGCAGCGTGCTCATACGCGCACCGTACAGTCGCGCATAGTGCTTACGCAGCGGCTGCGGCAGCCACGGCCAGCGCGTTTTGATCTCCTCCAGGAAGCTGTCAAAATCGGCATGGGCGATCTCGCCGCCCGGCAGCGTGGCGCTGCGCGTCCAGTCCACGCCCATGTTGGGGAAAAACGGCGCCAGCTGTTGCAGCGCATGCTCGGCCAGCTTGCGGAACGTGGTAATTTTGCCGCCGAACACGTGCAGCAGCGGGGCATCCTGTTGATTATCGAGGTCGAACACATAATCCCGCGTCACCGCCGAGGGGTTGCCTTTGCCGTCGTCAAACAGCGGCCGTACGCCGGAGAAGCGGGTAATTACATCGCTGGCGCGCAGCTTAACCTTGAAGTAGCGATTCACCACGTCAA
Source organism: Pantoea sp. SGAir0418 (assembly GCF_043529865.1). NCBI lineage: Bacteria > Pseudomonadati > Pseudomonadota > Gammaproteobacteria > Enterobacterales > Erwiniaceae > Pantoea > Pantoea sp. SGAir0418. Next base: position 2,064,088 of record NZ_CP027911.1, on the reverse strand, counting down.
TCAGATACTGCTGCTCGCTATCATCCGCACTGACATCTTCCGCTTTGCCCTGCCAGGGAATGTCGGTGGTGCCGATTAACGCTTTATCACCCTCATAGGGATTGATAAAAATCACCCGCTTGTCGGTGTTTTGCACCAGATAGGCCTGCTGGCCCTCCCAGAATTTCGGCACGATGAGGTGCGAGCCTTTCACCAGCCGCACGCTGCGCTGGCTTTGCGTGTGGCTAACCTGATTGACGATATCCAGCACCCACGGCCCGGCGGCATTCACCAGCGCGCGGGCGAACACCGTACGCTGCGCGCCGCTGGCCTGATCCTGCAGGGTAATCTGCCATTTGCCCGGCAGACGATGCGCTGCCACGCAGCGGGTGCGTGGCAAAATAGTGGCGCCGCGCTCGGCGGCATCCAGCGCATTGAGCGTCACCAGCCGGGCATCGTCCACCCAGCAATCGGAGTACTCAAAGCCTTTCTGGTAGCTGTCCAGCAGCGGCGCGCCTTCAGGATCGCGCGCCAGATCGAGCACGCGCGTGCCCGGCAGTTTTTTGCGTCCGCCAAGGTGGTCATACAGGAACAGCCCCAGCCGCACCAGCCACGCCGGACGATCGGACGGGCTGTGCGGCAGCACAAAGCGCATCGGCCAGATAATGTGCGGCGCCGCGTTCAGCAGCACCTCGCGTTCAATCAGCGCCTCGCGCACCAGGCGGAATTCGTAGTACTCCAGATAGCGCAGGCCGCCGTGCACCAGTTTACCGGAGCGCGAGGAGGTGCCTGCGGCAAGATCGTCTTTTTCACACATCATTACCGACAGCCCGCGCCCGGCGGCATCGCGCGCGATACCGGCACCGTTAATGCCACCGCCGATCACAAACAGATCCAACGTGTTGTCACTCATGCGTTACTCCTTAAAACTGTTTAATGCCTGCCAGGCGGCAGGAAGATCGCGGCGGATCTGCTGATATTGAGGGAACAGCTGCTGGTAGCGCTGCATCAGCGCAGGCGATGGCGCTTCGGCGTCGTCCAGCAGCGGGCGCACCCAGCGTTCAACACAGTGCGCCATGTCCGGATACGCGCCAATCGCCACCGCCGCCATCATGGCCGCACCCGCTGCGCCGGCTTCCTCACGCTGGCTGATGCGCACCGGCGCGCCGATGCAGGCAGCAAGGATTTGTCTGAGCGGCTGCGATCGCACCGCACCGCCGGTAAGGCGAATTTCTCCCGGCAGCGTGGCGCCCATCGCCTGATAACAGTCGCGAGCTGCCATGCCGATGCCTTCAATCACGCCGCGCACCAGGTCGCCAAAGTTGTGCTGGTAGTTGAGGCCGGTGAAACTGGCGCGCGCGTCGGCGTTGACGAACGGTCCGCGTTCACCGGCCAGCGAAATGTAAGGATGGAACAGCAGGGTGCCTGGCTGCGCGTCGTTGAGCCAGCGATCGATCTGCTGCACCAGCCGCGCATGATCGGTTTCACAGCCAAAGCTGCTCAGCAGATCGCTGGCCACGTTCAGCAACCAGTCGAGATTGAGCGTGGAGGCCATGTTGGTTTGTACCTGAGTGACATAACCTGGCCACGGCAGCGGGATCACGTAGCCGGTTTGCGCCGGGTTGAGCCATACCTCGTCAATGGTGACGCTGCGCAGATGCACGCCGGTTGAGCCGACAATCGAACAGGCGGTATTGGCTTCACCGGTGTGCACCCCGGCACCGAGCGCGGTCATCGCCATATCGACATAGCCGAGACACACCGGCGTGCCAGCCAGCAGGCCGGTTTGCCGGGCGGCGTCAGCGGTCAGGCCATGGGTGATTTGCGTGCCGTCGATAATCTCCGGCAGCAGGTGGCGCCGGTGGTTAAGCCCCAGCGCGTCAATCACCGTATCGTCGTAGCGCTGGTGGCGATAGTTGCCAAAGGTAAAGCTGGCTTCAGACGGGTCGGTGGCGCGCACGCCGGTCAGATTGAGATAGAGCCAGTCCTTGCAGTGCAGCGCCACTTCGGCGCGCGCCAGCAGTTCGGGATAGTGCTGGTCCATGTGCGCCAGCTGCGCACCCTGCTGGCAGGTGTTAAGACCGGTACCGGTGGCCTGAAAGCGTGCGGCGGCCAGCGGCTGCTGATTGAGTTTTTCCACCGTGGCGGCGGCGCGGGCATCCAGCCAGATCCACGCATCATCCACCGGCTGATTATCAACACCGACCAGCCAGCTGCCGTCGCCCTGGGCGGTCACCGCTACGGCCACCACGCGCGCCGCCAGATTCTCCACCCGATCGCCGAGCTTGTGAATCGCACTGACCGCATCCTGCCAGGTTTGCGTCATTGACTGCTGGGCGGCACCGCCTGCGCTGCGGTAATAGCGATTGCGCGCCGACGCGCACGCCAGCTGGTTACCTTCCAGATCAAACGCCACCGCTTTAACCACCGAGGTGCCGGAATCCAGACCCAGAATGATATCGCCACTCTCCACATACACCTCCGTTCGCTGCTCCCGGTGCGGGAACCCCTGTTTGGTTTATCCGCAGCCTTGTTAATGAGCTGTGATGATTTTGCTAAATACTGTCTTACACCACTTCTCATGGAGATAACATATCTGATGTATTATTTTTCTAAAAAAAGAATAAATTTCACACCGGATGGCGAGTTCGATCACAAAATCAGCAGGGATTGCGGATGCACCTGGACACTGTGAAAGGTTTTTAATGATTGTATTAAAGGGGTTTTTAAACGGATTTGGGGTGATTGCAGGCAAATAAGCGATCCAGATCGCGCTGTGCGAAAAATTGCGCGCCACCTGTTGACAATTTAGTCACAACAGCACAATTCTCATCACACAAGTTATCACATTTATAACATTGCAGGGCGATGAACATCGTCGCTGTGCATCCTGAGAGGTCACGTTATGTCCGAGGTCTCAATCTTAACGCAGCAGCTGGCACGCAAACGTCGGCGGCGCTACACGTTCAGCGGTGTGGTGATCGTGGCGCTGGTGGCTGCCATGGCGCTGGATACCAAAGTGGTGCGCATCGGTTCGGCAGACGACGCGCGTCAGCAGGGCTTCTCCGCAGACAGCTACGGGCAGAAAACCTTTCCCGGCATCCAGCAGGATGTCGAAGCGCGCGCGGTGGATGCCGCCACGCTGGCGGCCGCACTGAACAGCGATCGGCAGCAGGCGGTGGCCAGATACGGTGTCGGCTCGCCGCTGCCGGTGCTGCCGGTCAAACTGCAGGGCGTGGTGCAGCCGGGGCAAATGGGTGTTTTCCCGTTACAGGTCGCCGGTCTGCCGGCGGGCACGCAGCTGCGGTTGCAAACCGGCCCGGCGATCACCGGCACCGATCTGCGTGATGCCAGCGGCAAAATTAAGTTTGGTGATTTTACTAATCAGATCGAATACCAGAACGCCGGGGCGGCGATTAACCGCGCCATGAAAGCGGCGGTGCTGGAGAAACTGGACCGCGACGCGCTGCCGGGCAAAACCGTGCAGGTGGTCGGCGTGTTCCGCCTGCTCAGTCCGACCAACTGGCTGATTACGCCGGTGCGCGTGGAGGTGCAATGAAACCGTTCAACGTCAATCCGGCGCTGCTGAAAGGAGAAGTGATTCTGCAGGCGCGCAACGTCAGCAAAGTATATGGCTCCACCCATGCGCTGAAAGGCGTCAATTTTGAAATCCGCCGCGGCGAAGTTACCACGCTGTTTGGTGAAAACGGCGCCGGTAAATCGACGCTGATGAAAATTCTTTCTGGCGTGATTACGCCAACATCCGGGGAAATTCTGTTAAACGGCGAAGCAAAGGTGTTCCGTTCGGCCACCGAGGCGCGCGACTGTGGTATCTCGATTATTCATCAGGAGCTGAATCTCGCGCCCAACATGAACGTGCGCGACAACATTTTTATGGGGCGCGAAATCATGCGGCCCGGCGGGGTGGATTACGCCGAAGAGGCGCGGCTGACCCGCCATCTGATGGCGGCGCTGGAGGAGGAGATTGATCCGCTGACGCCGGTGGAGAACCTGCGTCTCGGGCAGCAGCAGATTGTGGAGATCGCCCGCGCGCTGTCGGTGAATTCACAAATCCTGATCATGGATGAACCGACCTCGGCGCTCAGCGCGGCGGAAGTGGCGGTGCTGTTCCAGGTCATCCGCGATCTGACCAGTCAGGGCGTGGCGATTGTGTATATCTCACACCATCTGGAGGAAGCACTGGAGATCACCGATCGCGCTGTGGTGCTGCGTGACGGCGTGATGACCGCTTATGCCCGGCGCGACGAGATCGACCTCGAATGGATCGTGCGCAACATGGTGGGAGAGCACTTCGACCTCGGTTCACCGCCCGGCGGCTATGCCTTCGGCGGTGACGCGCTGACGGTGCAGGCGTTAACCGTGAAAAGCAAAACCGGCATCCGGCTGGTGGATCAGCTGTCGCTGACGGTGCAGGCAGGCGAGATTGTCTGCATTTATGGCCTGATGGGCGCGGGGCGCACCGAGCTGCTGGAGTGTCTCGCCGGACGGCTGAAGCAGAGCAGCGGGCACATCCTGCTGCAGGATACCGAGATCTCCGCGCTGTCGCTGTCGCAGCGCATCAAAATGGGGCTGGCGCTGGTCCCGGAGGATCGTCAGCGCGACGGGCTGGTGCAGACCATGACGGTGGGCGAGAACCTGTCGCTGGCCAGCATCAGCGAGTTTGTGCGCGGACTGGTGCTGTCAACGCGACGGGAGAAACAGCTGATTAGTGACAGCATTCGTAACGTGACGGTCAAGACTGCCGGCGGTGAAGCGGCTATCGGTTCCCTGTCCGGCGGCAATCAGCAAAAGGTGGTGATCGGCAAAATGCTCGCCACCCGACCCAAAGTGATTCTGCTGGATGAACCGAGCCGCGGCATCGATATCGGTGCCAAAGCCGAAGTGTTTCGTCTGCTGGCGGAGAATGCCAGCAAAGGGCTGGCGGTGGTTTACACCACCTCAGAAGTGGGCGAGTGCCTGAGTATCGCGCACCGCATCGTGGTGATGAGCAAAGGGCGCATCTCGGCCATCTTCGACGCCAGCGTGAGCAAAGAACGCATTATGGCCGCTTCGGGCGAGTCTCTGGTGGCATGACATGAAAAACGGAGCAAACGGTATGACTGACAGAACCCAAACGCTGGATAGCGCACCGCGGGTGGCGAAACCGGCCAGCGGCAAGCGCCTCAATCTGGCGCGGCTGCTGCTGGAAGGGCGTGCCTTTATCGCGCTGCTGGTGATTATCGCCACTTTCTCCCTGCTATCGCCCAACTACTTTACCGGCGCGAACTTCCTCACCATGGCATCGCATGTGGCCATCTTCGGTTTGCCGGCGATCGGCATGCTGCTGGTGATCCTCAACGGCGGAATTGATTTGTCAGTCGGCTCGACGCTGGGACTGGCTGGCGTGATGGCCGGCTTTATGATGCAGGGCATCAACCTTGAAGCGCTGGGCGTGGTGCTCTATCTGCCAGTGTGGGCGGTGGCAATTCTGACGCTGGTGCTGGGCGCGCTGGTGGGACTAGTCAACGGCGTGCTGATTGCGATTTTTCGCGTCCCGGCGTTTGTCGCCACGCTCGGCACCATGTATGTGGCGCGCGGTATCGCGCTGCTGATCACTAACGGTCTGACCTACAACAAACTCTCCGGCAGCGAAGCGCTGGGCAATACTGGTTTCGACTGGCTCGGTTTTAACCGCCTGTTCAACATCCCGGTCGGCGTGCTGGTGCTCGGCGCAGTGGCGCTGGCCTGCGGCTTCCTGCTGAGTCGCTCGGCGTTTGGCCGCTGGCTGTATGCCTCGGGCGGTAACGAGCGCGCCGCCGATCTTTCCGGCGTGCCGGTGAAACGCATCAAAATCAGCGTCTACGTGCTGTCGGGTATCTGTGCGGCGATGGCCGGGCTGGTGCTCTCTTCGCAGCTGACCTCCGCCGGTCCGACCGCGGGCACCACCTACGAGCTGACCGCCATTGCAGCGGTAGTGATTGGCGGTGCGGCGCTGACCGGAGGACGCGGTAACGTGCGCGGCACGCTGCTGGGCGCGTTCGTGATTGGCTTTCTCTCTGATGGCTTGGTGATTATCGGCGTTTCTGCCTACTGGCAGACGGTGTTCACTGGCGCCGTGATTGTGCTGGCGGTATTGCTCAACACCCTGCAATACGGCCGGCGCGGTCGCTAACCCTGTGCGCGCTGGCCGGCTGGCGCGCGAGTAACCGTAAAACAAACCTGTACCCTAATAATAACGGAGCACCTATGTTCAATAAACGTCTGTTTATCGCCGCCGCCGCGATGGCCATCTCCACCTTTGCCTTACCCAGCTGGGCCAACAACGGCCTGATGACCATCATCGTCAACGATCCCTCCAACCCTTACTGGCTGACTGAGGGCCAGGTCGCGCAGAAGGCGGCGGAGAAGCTGGGCTACAGTGCCAAAGTCAGCGCGCACAAAGGGGATACCAACACCGAAAGCCAGCTGATTGATACGGCGATCACCAATAAATCGAAGGCGATCATTCTCGATCCGGCTAACGCCGACGGCTCGATTGGCTCGGTAAAGAAAGCCATCGCCGCCAATATTCCGGTGTTCGTGATCAATGCCGAACTGAACCAGAGCGGGCTGGCTAAAGCGCAGCTGGTGTCGAATAACGCACAGGGCGCGGCAGTAGGCGCGATGGAGTGGGTGAAGCAGGTGGGTGACAGCGCCAGCTATGTCGAGCTGGTGGGACCGCCGTCGGATAACAACGCCGCCACGCGCGCCAACGGTTTCGATACCGTGCTGTCTCAGTACCCGACGCTTAAGAAAGTCGGCCAGGAAGTGGCGAACTGGGATCGCACCCAGGGCTTCAATAAAATGCAGTCGCTGCTGCAGGCTAATCCGAACATCAAAGGGGTGATCAGCGGTAACGATGAGATGGCGCTGGGTGCTATCGCCGCCCTGAAGGAAGCCGGCAAACTCAGCCAGGTCAAAGTGGGCGGGTTTGACGGTTCACCGGATGCGGTCGACGCGGTTAAAGCCGGTACGCTGGCCTATACCGTGATGCAGCCGGTGGCACAGTTTGCGCAGAAGGCGGTAGAGCAGGCGGACACCTTCCTCAAAACCGGCAAAACCGGTGTAGCACAGGAGAAGCAGCTGTTTGACTGTATCCTGATCACCAAAGACAACGCCGGTGATTTCGTTTCGCCGTTTGTCCTGAAGCAGTAAGTCAGATTACCGATGGCGGCGTTCTGGCCGTCATCGGTTGCCTGCTGCGCGCCTGATTTGCAAAAGAAACGTTTACGCGCTGTAATCAAAGCCGAAACTGCATTTCCGCTTCACTTTCCGGACGAAACATGGCGCATAACCCGCAAGAGACCTCCGCTGGTCACTTCCTGAATGAAACCTTACCGGGCGACAGCCGTCAGGCGCGTCAGCTGGCACGACGCCAGCTCATAGCCGAAGCCGTGATGGCCGAAGGCGCGGTGCGTATCGAAGATATTACTGAGCGCTTCGGGATCAGCCTGATGACCGCCCATCGCGATATTGATGAGATGGTTGAGCGTGGGCTGCTGCATAAATCACGCGGCGTGGTCTCTGCCACACCAACCAGCCTGGTGGAATCCAGCGATCTCTACCGTGCCACGCGCCAGCTGGAAGAGAAACAGGCGATTGCCGAAGTGGCCGCTGGCTACCTTGAACCCGGCCAGGCGCTGTTTCTTGATGATTCTACTACCGTGCTGCAGATGGCGCGGCTGCTACCGGCCAAAGCGCCGCTCACGGTAATCACCAACTCGCTGACGTTAATGAATGAATTACGTAACGGTCGCGATATCACCCTGATGGGGCTCGGCGGCCAGTTTCATCACTGGTGTAACGCCTTTATGGGACGCATGACGCGAGACGAAATCGCCAGCCTGCGCGCCGATGTGTTTTTTGTCAGCATGTCGGCGATTATTGATGATGCGGTGTTTCATCAGTCGGCCGAGACGGTGGAGACTAAGCGCGCGATGTTCGAGGCGGCGCAGAAGCGCATCCTGATGATGGATAACACCAAGTTTGAGCGGCGCGCGCTGCATCGCTTTGCCCACCTGAGCGAGTTTGATGTGGTGATCGTCAATCAGGGCACGCCGGTGCCGGTGCTACGTCGCCTGCAGGAGCTGGGGGTGAATGTGGTGGTGGCACCGATGAAAACCGGGCAGGGACGCACAGAGGCGTAATGCCCGGTTTGCGCCTTAGCCAGGGCCGATGAAGAAGCCGGCGATGGTGGCGCTCATCAGATTGGAGAGCGTTGCGGCGATCAGCGCGCGCAGGCCCAGCCGCGCGATTTCCGGGGTGCGCTCTGGTGCGACGGCAGAAAAGGCGCCGACCACCACGCCAATCGAACCAAAGTTAGCAAAGCCGCACAGGGCGAACGAGACGATGGCGATGGTTTTGCCGTCGAGCGCGCCCGTCTGATGCAGATAAGGTGAAAAGCTGATGTAGGCAACAAACTCGTTCACCACCAGTTTCTGACCTATCAGACTGCCCGCCAGCGCCGCATCGTGCCACGCCACGCCCATCAGCCACGCCAGCGGGGCCAGCGCGAAGCCGAGTATTCCCTGCAGGCTGATGTCGCCGTGACCAAACCAGCCGCCGATGCCGCCAAGTATGCCGTTGAGCATCGCGATGATACCGACAAACGCCATCACCACCGTCGCCAGACCGGCGGCTATTTTCATCCCGGTAATCGCTCCGCTGGCGGCGGCTTCAATCAGGCTGCGTGCCGGCGTGTCGCTAAACGACAGGTTGGTAAAAGTCACCTGCGATGCTTCCGTTGCCGGACTGAGCAGCCGGGCGAACAGAATGCCGCCAGGAATGGCCATCAGCGAGGCGGCCAGCAGATATTCAATCGGTACCCCCAGCCCGGCATAGCCGAGCATAGTGGAACCGGCTATTGAAGCCATGCCGCTGCAGATGGCGGTGAACAGTTCGTTGCGATTGAGACGGTTGACGAAGGGTTTGACGATGGCCGGGATCTCATTCTGCCCGAGGAAAATGGTGGTGACCGCCACGAAGGATTCGATCTTACTGATGTTGAGCGCGCGCTGAAAGATGCCGCCCAGCAGCCGAATGATGGCGCCCATCACGCCAATATAGTAGAGCACGCTAACCAGCGCGGTGATAAAGATGATGGCCGGCAGAACGTGAAAAGCGAATACAAAGCCGGCGCCGTTAAACACCTTGTCCATTTGCGGTCCGGCCAGCGCGCCAAACAGAAACGCGCTGCCCGCATCACTGTAAGCCAGCGCCTGATGCACGCCGCTGGCGACTTTTTCCGCCAGCCATTTGCCCGGCGGCAAATAGAGGATCGCGCCGCCGAGGGCAATCTGAATCAGTAACGCGGCACCGGTGGTGCGCAGACTGATGTGCTTTTTATTTACTGACAGCAGAAACGCGATCGCCAGTAATACCACCATACCCAGAACACTTCTCATTATATCCATCATGATATTTCCTGATGTCAGCCTGGTGAGGTTGCATAGCGGTATGGGCGACCACTTTCTGCCCATATTGTGGGGTTAAATGATTAGCGGTACCTGCGCACGCAGTCTTCGACTAAATCCCAGAACCATGCGGTATCCAGCGTGATGCCCACTTTGGTGTTTGCCGGTTTCCCCAGCACGCCCAGCGCATCACACACCGTGCGGCCATAGCAGGGACCGCTGTTGACATCGATTTCGACAAACATCGGCTGAACGTTGAAGGCATCCGGATTGATTAGATAGGCGACGCAGGTCGCATCGTGCACCGGACCACCCGCCAGACCGTAATTGTCGTGCTGGGTTTTCAGCGTAAAATTCATCATATCGCTGAACAGCTTGCCGGCAGGGCCGCCAGCCTTTTCCATGCGGGTAATGATGTCCGGCGTGCACACCGTCTGGTGCGTTAAGTCGAGGCCCATCATCACCAGCGGGGCGCCGGCGGTAAATACCACGCGCGCGGCTTCCGGGTCGGCAAAAATATTAAACTCCGCCGACGGGGTAAAATTACCGGTGCCGTAAGCGCCGCCCATCAGCACAATTTCACGGATTTTAGGAATGATTTTCGGCTGCATGCGCATCGCTACTGCAATATTAGTGAGCGGGCCGACCGGCACCAGCGTGATATCCCCGTCGCTGTTCATCAGCGTATCGATAATAAAGTTCACCGCGTGCTTTGTTTCCGCCTTACGCGTCAGCGGGCCGAACACCGGGCCGTCAAGACCGGTTTCGCCGTGAATATTATCGGCGACGATCTGCTGGCGCATAATCGGCTGCGGCATGCCGGCATAAACTGGCGTGTCAATATTCAGCATCTGGCAAACGTTCAGGCCGTTGACCAGCGTTTTGTCCAGAATTTGATTGCCTGCCACGATACTGATACCGAGCAGTTCAATCGAAGGATGTTTCGCGGCCAGCATGATGGCGATGGCATCATCATGACCGGGATCACAGTCCAGAATAATTTTACGTGCTGTCATGGTTTACTCCTCAGCCTCTTTATTTATCACCTTAATTTCATTGCAGAAATTTTCCGGTGCGGTAGGGTAGAGGCCTTCACCTTAGCAGCGGCGTGACACGCCAGCGTATGAGAAATCTCATAGTGGACATCGAATGATGAAAGAAATAAATAATGACGCGCTGAAGCAACAGTTAATAATGGCGTCCGGCTATTGCGATAAATTTTCAGCCGATGTGATCCCGCACACACATTTATTTCATATTCTTGCCGGGGACTATATTGTGCGTGAGGGGGCTCTGCCGTCGTATATGTTTTATCTGGCGCGCGGTCGCACCAAACTGTATGTCACGCTGGCCAATGGCCGTATTTCGCTGGTGGATTTCTTTAATGCGCCCTGTTTTATTGGCGAGATTGAAGTGCTGGATGAAACGCATGCTTCACGCGCGGTACAAGCGATTGAAGCCTGCTGGTGCCTGGCGCTGCCGGTGAAAACCTGCCGCACGCTATTGTTAAATGATGCACAGTTCCTGCGCCACGCCTGCCTTGGCCTGGTGAAAAAGAATTTCCGCAATATTGTCACCTCAACACGCAATCAGGCGTTTCCGCTGGTTAACCGGCTGGCGGCCTTTATCCTGCTGACCCAGCATGATGGTGTATATAAAGAAAAGCATACGCAGGTAGCGGAGTACCTTGGCGTGACCTATCGCCACCTGCTGTATGTGTTTGCGCAGTTCAGCGCAGAAGGGGTGCTGCGTAAGCAGCAGGGGGGTTATGCGATCGGTAACCGCGCGGCGCTGACGGCCTTAGCCGAAGAGATGGAACCCGGCGCAGCGCTGCCGGGTCACTGAGGTTTATGCGCCCTGGCGGGTGGCCGCCAGCACGATTTCCCGCACGCAGACCGACTGCGGCTGCGAATAGGCGTAATCGATGGCGCTGGCCACATCGTCTGCGCTGAGCACCTTGCCGCCCATTTCGGCTTTCCACGCGTGATAACTGTCCTTAATTGCTTCGCTGGTGGTGTGGCTCAACAGTTCAGTTTCAACAGCGCCGGGTGCGATGACGATCACGCGTACATTGTGCGGCGACAGCTCTTCGCGCAGGTTCTCTGACATGCCATGCACAGCGAATTTAGTGCCAACATACACTGCATGATTAGGAAACGTCTTCCGTCCGGCCACTGAGCTGATGTTAATGATCGTGCCCCTTTTAAGGTCAATCATGCCTGCGGTGACCGCCTGCACGCCATTGAGCAGGCCTTTCACGTTGACGTCGAACATCTTATCCCATTCGCCGGCATCCTGTTGTTCAATCGCGCCGAGCAGCATCACGCCCGCATTGTTAATCAGCGCATCGACCGGGCCAAACTGCTGCTCAGCATCCTGCACTGCGGTGGTCAATGCGTGGCGATCGGTCACATCAACCGCGCGGCACAGGGTATTGGGCAGGTTCAGTGCCGTCATACGATCGATACGGCGAGCCAGCAGCAGCAGGGCATGTCCACGCGCCGAAAGCAGCTTTGCCGTGGCAAGACCGATACCGGAGCTGGCGCCGGTGATGACGATTAAGGGTTTAACATTCTGCGTCATAATGACTTCCTCATAGATAAAATTAATGGCGAAGCTGAGGCGTGCACTTTAAATCGCGCGGCAATTGGTGAAAAATGGTTTATTTCTTTCGCCGATATAATGATTTTCTATGGATAAGCGACAGCTAAAAGCTTTTATCTGCGTGTTTGAAGAGCGCAACATCACGCGCGCCGCACAGTTACTCAATCTGACGCAGCCCGCGCTCTCGGCCACGATCAAACTGCTGGAAGAGGAGCTGGCCACCACGCTTTTTATCCGCAGGCCGCGCGGCGTGGAGGTCACGGAGGACGCTCGCGTCCTTTATCCGCAGGCGCGCAAGATGCTCAGCGATATGCAGGCGCTGGTGACACGCTTTCGGCAGCCGTCGGATTGTCTGCCGTTGAAGATTGGCGTTGAAGGGGATGTCGCCCCCGCCCAGCTGGCGCAACTGCTGACGGCCATCCGGCAACATTTTCCCACGGTGCTGCTTAACGTCGAGCCCGGTTGCGTGGGCGATATCCGGCTGGCGTGTGAAAGCCTGCGCTGCGAAGACGAGCTGTTTATGCCGCTGTTTGAAGAGCACTACGTGCTGGCGTATCCCGCCAGTCATGCGCTAAATCAGCTGGAAACGCTGACCCATGATCAGTTGCATCCGCTGTCGTGGGTGATGGTGCCGACTGATGAGTCACATCAGCGGCTGCTGCCGTTTTACGGTGCGGGTGCGGCAGCGGCCAACGCCGGCAGCTACGCGCTGGCGCTGGATCTGGCGGAAGCCGGCTTTGGCGTCACCATTGCGCCGGCGCCGCTGGTTGCCGCGCGGCATCGCCTGGCCTGGCGCGCTTTACCCGGTCAGCCGCTGATGCGGCGTGTCGGCATTTGCTATGCGGTTCAGGCGCAGGCCAATCCGGCGGTAGAACGGCTGCTGGCGCACTTCAGCCACGGCGCGCCTTTGCGTACTTCGTGATAGATCCGGTACGCTGCCGGGCGCACCGGTTCAAAGCAGATTAGCGCGGGTTCATCATGTCAAATATGGCGTCAAAATTGCCGTCGCGTTCGGCCCAGCGCCGCGTATAGTCGCGCTCCAGCAGCAGTTCGCCGCGCGCGACCGGACCATTTTCCAGCATCTGCAGAATCTGCGCGATATAGTCGTCCAGCGGCATGGCACGGGGATCGCTGAGCTGGTGATCACCGGTCAGCGCCGTCTGTAGATATGGCGGCAGCATTTCCAGCACCTCAACCGGGGTATTACGCAGCTGATGACGCAGCGAAACCAGCCAGGAATGCAGAAAGGCTTTGCTGGCGCAGTAGGTGGGAAAACTGGCCAGCGGCATGAAGGCCAGCGCGGAACTGGTTGCCATCAGCGTGGCCTGCGGCTGACGGCGCAGCAGCGGCAAAAACGCGGCGGTGACGCGAATCACACCGAGGATGTTGGTCATCACGATTTGCTCAGCAATATCACTGGTCCATTCGTCTGTCGTCACCGTTTCCGGCTGCGAGATACCGGCGTTGGCGATCAGCACGTTGATATGCGGGAACTGCGCGTGAATCGCCGCAGAACAGCGGGCGAGGGCGGTGGTGTCATTAACGTCCAGAGCAAAGCCGGTAATGGCCGGGCGCTGGGCGGTGATCTCATCGAGCAGCGCCTGACGTCTGCCGGTGATAATGACGCGGTTACCGCGATCGTGAAAAACCTCGGCCATGCGGCGGCCAATACCGCTGGTTGCGCCGGTGATGAGCAGGGTGTTGTTGGTCAGTTTCATAGTGTGCCTTGTCAGTCAGAGAATGAAAGGCCACGTGCAGTGATGCACTGCTAGCGATCCCGTGAAACAGGATGCGTAGAAAGCGTGAACGATGCCGTGGCGCTGTTCCGGTTTTCCTCTGCGCAGAGGCCCATTCCGGTTCAGGGCGCGTTGGATGACGGTAACGCCTACGGCAAGTCAGAAGTGAGATGCGCGCTTACTATATAGCGAGCCGGGGAGGGATGTCTATCCTGTCGTCCTGTTCCTGCAGACTGTGGCGTTTCGTTTTCTGACCATGATCAGTTATGCTGATTTGTATTAAAAATCATAAAGGAATTATAAAGTGCGCACCCGCGATTCGGCTCGTTTGCTTATTATAAATCCCCTTAATCAGGTTTTATTATTCTGGTTTAAGCATAAAAATAATGCCCTGTCAGGCAGAGAATACTGGGCTACACCCGGTGGAGGCGTTGAACCGGGAGAGACTTTTGAACAGGCAGCTATCAGAGAGCTCAGAGAAGAAACAGGCTTTTATGTCGATGATGTGGGTCAGCCGTTAACTGAGCGCATTTTTGAAATGACGCTTCCCAGCGGTGAGGTGGTTTTGGCAAATGAACGATTTTATTTAATTAAAGTTGGAGATGAAGATATCTGTACCAGTGGTTGGACTGAAAATGAAAAGTCAGTCATTGATAGTTATCACTGGTGGGATCTTACTGAGCTGCGAAACACTCGCGACGTCGTTTATCCAATAAATATTGCTGATCTCTGCACATTGCCGGATTAATTACGCGACGTGTCATAGCGTTGAGCGTATGAATCTATCATTGCCGCTTTCAAATGGAATCTTATTGCAGGTGATCAGAGTATGTTCAGTGGAGCCGACACACGCTCAGGGAAGCAAAGTTTGAAGCATGAACTCACGGCAATGCTTGCAGAATTTATACAGGTATTTCAGGATTTTCAGCAGGTAGCCTAAGCGGCCTGGTCAGCTTAGCTCACAGCGATCAGGTCAGCTTTGCCCCTGTAATCAAATGGCGCATAATGTATATTATGTTAAATAAGGTATCTGATCACGTATCTCAATCTTTCAGTTTCGCCCTTCACGCCTCTTACCTGTCCCACCGGTCTGTTTGATTGACACTACTGCGTTATCCTGGTGCGCATCAATGCGCACCCTACAAGTCAGCTTCGCACTTTGTGGCTTTTATCATGTCTTTAGCTCATCCAGCATGACAACGCTACGCGAAAACTTCCCGGTTATCCCTCAGCGCTTTTGTCAGATTTCATGTAGCGCGATCGGTCTGTTTGCTGAATATCACGATGTCATCCAGGTGCGCATCAATGCGCACCCTGCAATGCCACTCCGCACTGCACAATCGCAGGGGCGCCATTCATGGCGACCGAACCCGGCGCCGTCAGCGGATTGCCACCCTCATTTATCTTTAAAATAATCTTCCGGCATTTGTCCCGGCGGCATGTTGATTACGGCATCATTATCCGGACCTTCATTCTTCATGTAGGTCACTTTGGCAAACTCAGGAATCACTACGTACGGATACGCTGGCCCTTCATCACGGAAACGATGCATATCTTCGATGAATTCATTCTGATAGCAGATGGTTTTTTCCGGATGCTGTCCTTCGCCGGCAATCCACTGCGGGAAAAAGATGGTGCCGTGAATCACCTTGCGGTTGATATCAAACAGCAGACTGACGCAGGTGCCGGTCGGCTCGTGCCAGTCAACTTTATAAATGCCCGGTGCAAACTGCACCGCATTCATGCTTTGGTTGGTCACCCAACGGCCACCAACCAATCCCTGATGGATACGATAATCACAGGTCGTCGCGTTGCGCGCGTACCACTCATATTTCCAGCCATTATCATAGGTATAAACGAAATGCGTCCCGACAAACGCAGACAAATCTTTGGAAAATTCATCCGTTATCATGGTGTTATCCATTGTTTACCTCATCAGCAGTTTGTTGAAGCAGGAATAGTAAGTTATAGCGCCTGTGAGAAAACCAGACGGCAAATTAACAAAAAAATCCGCTTCCTGAGCGTGCTGCCGGCTTGACAGCGTCCGTCCCCTGCTCTTTTTCTTCTGCCGGACTCCCTGTCATCCCTTGATTTAGCCTGGCTTTATGTCAAGTGCACATGAATACCAGCAAAAAAAGTATTCATGTGCACTTAGTCCACCTGGTTCAAATCTGGAAACTCTCCGTCGGTGTTACCAAAATCGCATGCCGGTTAAATGCAGGGTCCTGGCGATGCCACCGACGGCGATCAGCGCCAGCACAATGCCCAACCCCGCCATCGCTTCAAATCCAAGGTGTCTGAACAGCAGATAACCGACAACGCAGCCGGACAGAAATGAGAAGATCGTAACCAGATGAGTAAAAAGCACGGTTCGATGGCCATCGCGATCGGCGGCCTCGCTTTGACTGAAGGATGCGCGTAGCCAGGATCCCAGTGCGATGCCGGCGTCGGTCAGTGTGCCGGTCACGTGCGTGGAGCGAACACGACCGGAAGAAAGCTGGGTTGAGGTTGAGTTATGGATGCCCATCAGCAGACTCAGCGTAACCAGAATTTCGCCGTTGTTTCGTTCGGAATACCACAGGATTTCTACCAGGGAGGTCAGCAGCAGGAAAATACCCTCTGCCAGCAGCACCAGACAGTAAATGGTGCGCAGATTCCGCTTCAGGCCGTAAGCTACCGTCAAACGCGCCAGCATGGCACCACAGACAAAAGCAAAAATCAGCACGGCCAGAAACAGCAGATCGTGCAGGTCAGAACCATTTACCTCTGCCGAAATTTGCGAGGTGTTGCCGGTCATATGGGAAGGGAAAAAACCAAATGCGCCAAACGCCATGGCGTTGAGGATACCGGCCGTGGTGGCCAGCGTTAACGCCAGCAGGCGGTCTTCGCTGTGAGAGCGGATTTTCTTCTTGCGCAACAGCATAATCTATTCAGCACTCCTTTGAGAGATTCTCGGGTTGGTCGGGTCTCATCCTTATCAAGCATAGCGGCTATGCTCCGACTCACGGCTAATCCTCTGCTTTTATTACTTTTAAATCCTCCGCTGCCACATCGTGTCGCTGTCATTTTTTTGTCATTTCCACGTCAGCGGAATGTTGGTCCCCGGCGCTTACAGTGGTGCATGAACCCCGATTAATTATGAGGACCGATCATGACATTACGCAAAATCACGGCGCTGACCGCGCTGGTAATCTCTGCCCTGAGTGCCGGACTGGCGCACGCCGACAGCGCTGCCGCGCCGCAGGAAGTTAAAAATATTGTGCTGGTCCATGGCCTGTATGCTGATGGCTCCAGCTGGGGAAAAGTCATCCCACTGTTGCAGGCGAAAGGTCTGCACGTCACCGCGGTACAAAACCCAACGACGTCGCTGAATGATGACGTGGCGGCGGTGAAACGCGCGCTGGCACAGCAGGACGGACCGGTGATTCTGGTTGCGCACTCCTACGGCGGCATGGTTATCAGTCAGGCGGGCGATGAACCTGAAGTGAAGGGGCTGGTATATATAGCGGCGCGCGCGCCGGAGGCCGGTGAAGATTATCCGGCGCTCACCAAAAAGTTCCCTGCCGCACCCGTTGCCGCTGGCCTGAAGTGGCGTGACGACGGCTTTGGCGCGCTCAGTGAACAGGCGTTTATCCACGACTTTGCCGGCGATCTGCCGGAAAGCGAAGCGCGGGCTTATTACGCCGTTCAGCAACCGATGGGTAAAGCCATTACCCAGGCGAAAACCAGCGTGGCGGCCTGGCATAGCAAACCGAGCTGGTATGCGGTGTCGACGGGGGATCGCACTATCAATCCGGATCTGCAGCGCTTTATGGCGAAACGCATGCATGCGCAGACTATCGAACTCAAGGCCAGCCATGTGTCGCTGATTTCCCAGCCGCAGGCGGTGGCAAATCTGATCATGAAAGCCGCGCACGTACCAGGGTATTGAGCGCACCCTTACCGGTTGCATGTTTGATAGCGGCGCAATTTATTGCGTGATAAATCGCGCCGCCAGAAAGGGTGCGCGCCCTGCCTTATGAATGCGCTGGGGCACTCTTCATATCCAGTTCATAAACCACACAGGGCTGGTCGTAATGCTGCTCAATACCGCGATAGCGCATACCCAGCCGCTGCATCACCCGATGGGATGCAAGGTTTTCCGGATGTGCCACCGCCACCAGATAATCCACGCCAATCTGCCCGGTAGCAAACTGCACAATCGCCGTGGCGGCTTCGGTGGCATACCCTTTCCCCTGACTGCTGCGCAACAGTCGCCAGCCAATTTCCAGCGGCGCCTGTTCCTGATGAGCCAGATGCTGCAGACAAGCCGCTCCGACGATGTCATCGCTGCTCTTCTCGCGCAGTGCCCACCAGGAAAAACCATAGCGCTGCCAGCGTTGCTGCACGCGCTCAATGGTCGCCAGCGTCTCGTCCTCGCTCTTCACCTGTCCCTCATTGATATAACGCATGATTTCCGGGTCATCATCCATCGCGCGCAAGCCGGCGAGGTGGCTTAGCGCAAAGGGTTCCAGTCGTAAACGTTCTGTTTCAATCACTGCCTGCATGATTCCCTCCCCGGGTTGTCCTGATCGCCACCGGTGGTGACGCGGCATTGAGCACATCATCACCTGTGTGCGCGTCCGTTGTCGGCCAATCTGCTGACATTAACGGACAACATTGCCAGCGTCATCACAATTTCCAATGACCGGTCAGCTTGTAACCTCATCAACCTCGTGACAATATCGCTACATGTATATACATGTATGTTTCGTGACATTTACCACTGACTAACAAGAAAAATCAATGACTAACCACCTTTAGCCGTTCCAGCGAGGAAACTATGTCCGCTCAGATACCTGCCGCAGAGTATTCAGGCGCAGAGAAACAGCGCCTGTCAGAAACACGTTCCATTGATTACATCCCGCTCAGCGAGCGTCATGGGCAGCCGTTCAGCCAGTTCACGTTGTGGTTTGGCGGCAATTTGCAGATTACCGCCATTGTTACCGGTGCGCTGGCGGTGGTACTGGGCGGCGATGTGGTGTGGTCGATTGTCGGTTTACTGGTGGGACAGATTGTCGGCGCAGCCATCATGTCGCTGCACGCGATCCAGGGCCCGCGACTTGGCCTGCCGCAGATGATCACCAGCCGTATGCAGTTTGGCGTGTTTGGCGCGGTGATCCCGCTGGTGCTGGTGTGCATTATGTATGTGGGCTTCTCGGCCAGCGGCACGGTACTGGCCGGCCAGGCGCTGGCGAAGCTGGTCAACGTCAGCAATGCAGCCGGCATGATCATCTTCAGCGCCATCATCATTGTGATTGCGGTGCTCGGCTATCGGGTGATTCATAAACTCGGCAAAGTGGCTAGCGTCATAGGCGTGCTGGCCTTTGTTTACCTGTTCATCACCCTGCTCTCCAGCCACGATTTAGCGGCCGTCTGGCAAAATCAGCACTTCAGCGTTGCCAGTTTTCTGCTGGCGGTATCGCTCTCCTCGTCATGGCAGATTGCGTTTTGCCCGTATGTGTCGGACTACTCGCGCTATCTGCCGGTGGATGTCTCCGCGAAAAAGCTGTTCAGTTCGGTGTTTTTTGGCACCGTGCTGGGCACGCAGGCATCAATGACGCTGGGCGTCATTGTGGCTGCAATTGCGGGTAAAGCGTTCTCCGGTAATGAAGTGGGCTATATCGTCGGGCTGGGCAGCAGCGCCACTATGGCGATGGTTATCTACTTCGCCATCTGCTTTGGCAAAATCACCTTCACCACGCTCAATGCCTACGGCAGCTTTATGTCGCTGACCACCATTGTCTCCGGTTTTCGCCAGCAAACCGCGATCAGCCGTGGCGGACGTATCCTGTTTGTGGTGCTGATGGTGACGCTCTCCTGCATCATTGCGCTGCTCAGCGAACCGGCGTTTCTCAAATCATTTACCCACTTCCTGCTGTTCCTGCTGGCCTTTTTTGTGCCGTGGAGCGCCATCAGCCTGACGGATTTTTATCTGATTACCAAAGGGAAAGTCGATGTGCCCGCGCTGTCGCAACCGGATGGCCGCTATGGTCGCTGGAACTGGGCCGGCATTATCATTTACTTCCTCGGAGTGCTGGTACAGCTGCCGTTCATTGATAACCCGCTGCATCATGGTTCCCTGACGTGGATTTTTGCCGGCAACGATGTGTCATGGATCATCGGCTGGTTTGTTACCGCGCTGCTGTGGCTGGCCGCACGTCGCTTTGATCGACGCGGGAAACTGGCCGACTCGGTTTACCCTCAGTGACGTTGTCACATATCAATGCTGCGGCGCGTGTTTTCGCGCCGCCCTCATCGGCAATATCCTGATAATGCCGTAAACGCTGCGGCACGCTACACTGCTGATCGCCCTTTCGAGAATGCAGGAGTCATGGATGCCAGCCTCAGCGCTTTCACTGTTCACCCCGGCCACGCAACAGTGGTTTCGCCGCACTTTCCCGGCGGCGACCCCCGTACAACAGGAAGCCTGGCGCGCCATCGCCAGCGGACAACACTGCCTGGTGATTGCTCCAACCGGCTCCGGCAAAACGCTGGCGGCATTTCTGCATGCGATCGACGCGCTGTTTCGCGAGCGTAGCCGCGACGAACCCGTAGCGCGCAGTCATAAGACGCGCATTCTGTATATTTCACCGGTTAAAGCGCTTGCGGCTGACGTGCAGCGTAACCTGGCGCTACCGCTGGCGGGCGTTGCCGCTCAGCGCGCGGAATTGGGTGAGGCGGATATCACGCTGGAGGTCGGCATGCGCTCCGGCGACACGCTCAGCGCCGAACGGGCAAAGCTGCAGCGCCGGCCACCGGACATCCTGATTACTACCCCGGAATCGCTTTTCCTGCTGCTGACGTCAAAAGCCCGCGAAACGCTGCGCGGCATCTCAACCGTGATTATTGACGAAGTGCACGCGGTGGCCGGAAGTAAACGCGGCGCCCATCTGGCGCTCAGCCTGGAACGGCTCGATGTATTGCTGGCGCAGCCTGCTCAGCGCATTGGCCTGTCGGCCACCGTGCGACCGCCAGAAGCGGTGGCGGCTTTCCTCGGTGGCGCAGGTATTGCGCGCATCGTCAACCCGCCGGCGCAGCGGCCGCTACAGCTGACAATTACCGTGCCGGTAGAGGACATGACGGACATCCAGCAGCGTCCCGATGCGCGCGCCGCGCAGGAGAGCAGCCTCGCCGCCGGTTCCATCTGGCCGCATATTGAAGCCGGCATTCTGGATGAGGTATTGCGCCATCGCGCGACTCTGGTGTTTACCAATTCGCGTGGGCTGGCGGAGAAACTCACCGCACGGCTCAACGAACTGTATGCGCGACGCGCCGCGCCGGAACAGGGCGTAACAGAGCCCGCCCTCGCCTATGGCTCTTTTAGCGGTGGAACCGAAAAACGCGCCACGCCTGCTGAAGCGTATATTGCCCGTTCGCATCATGGCTCGGTGTCGAAAGAGCAGCGGCTGGAGATTGAGAACGCCCTGAAAGCCGGCGAGCTGCGCTGCGTGGTGGCGACATCCAGTCTTGAACTGGGAATTGACATGGGTGATATCGATCTGGTGATTCAGGTCGGGGCACCGCCTTCGGTGGCCAGCGCGCTACAGCGTATTGGCCGGGCCGGCCACCAGGTCGGCGGTACGCCGAAAGGCATTATCTGGCCGCGCACGCGCCGCGATCTGGTTGATGCGGCCGTGACGGTGGACGCGATGCTGGCAGGCGAACTGGATGCTATCGCTTTGCCACACAATCCGCTCGATATTCTCGCCCAGCATACGGTGGCGGCGGCGGCCATGGACACCCTGTCAATCGAGGCGTGGTATCAACAGGTACGCCGTGCCGATCCGTTCAAAACGTTACCGCGTAACGCCTTCGATGCGGTGCTGGACATGCTGTCTGGCCGCTACCCTTCGGACGAGTTTGCTAACCTGCGCCCGCGCATCATCTGGGATCGACAACAGCAAACCTTAAGCGGTCGCCCGGGCGCGCAGCATCTGGCCGTCACCAGCGGTGGCACCATTCCGGATCGTGGGATGTTCAGCGTGATGCTGCCGGAGGGCGAAGAACAGTCTGGTGCGCGCCGGGTCGGCGAACTGGATGAGGAGATGGTGTATGAGTCGCGGATTAACGACATCATCACGCTTGGCGCCACCTCGTGGCGCATCCAGCAAATTACGCACGATCAGGTGGTAGTGGTGCCGGCACCCGGTCGCTCGGCGCGCCTGCCCTTCTGGCACGGCGACAGTCTCGGGCGTTCGGCGACACTCGGCGAAGCCATTGGCCGCTATTTGCGACATGCCGCCAGCGGGGTGTTGCCCGGCAGCGACAACCTTGACGCCAATGCCCGACACAACATTCGTGCGCTCATCGACGAACAGATTGCCGCCACAGGCCTGGTGCCTGACGATCGTAATTTGCTGATTGAGCGCTGTCGCGATGAAACCGGTGACTGGCGCGTGATTTTGCATTCCCCTTATGGTCAGCGCGTGCATGCGCCGTGGGCGCTGGCCATCGCTGAGCGGATTGGCCGCCAGATGGGGCTCGATCCGGCCGTGGTCGCCAGCGATGATGGGATTGTCGCGCGCTTCCCTGACAGCGAAGGCCGGGTGCCAGGCGCTGAACTGTTTTTGTTTGCGCCGGACGAACTCCAGCGACAGGTGACGGCTGCGGTGGGACATTCTGCGCTGTTTGCCGCCCGCTTCCGCGAATGCGCCGCGCGCGCCCTGCTGCTGCCGCGCCGCAACCCCGGTAAACGTTCTCCGCTGTGGCAGCAGCGGCTGCGCGCCGGGCAGCTGCTGGAGGTGGCGCGGCAGTTCGATGATTTCCCGATTTTGATCGAAACCGCGCGTGAATGTCTGCAGGACGTGTATGACCTGCCGGCGCTGCATCAGCTGATGGCGCGGATACAACAGGGCGAGGTTAAGCTGACTGAAGTTACCACCGATACGCCCTCGCCGTTTGCTGCGCCGCTGCTGTTTGGCTATGTCGCCGAATTCATGTATGCCAGCGATGCGCCGCAGGCGGAGCGGCGCGCCTCAATGCTGGCGCTCGACAGCGCGCTGCTGAGCGATCTGCTGGGCCAGGTTGAGATGCACGAGCTGCTGGCACCCGAGGTGGTGGCCCGCGTTGAGCAGGAGCTTCAGCGCACCGTCCCCGATTATCAGGCCAGCACTCAGGAAGCTGTGGTTGATCTGCTGCGCGAGCTGGGGCCGCTCACTGTGCCGGAAATCACGGTGCGCTACAACGGCGAGGCGGCGCTGATGCCGCTGCTAACCGCGCTGCAACAGGCGCAACGCATCATTCAGGTTACGATTGCGGCAGAGGCGCGCTGGGCTGTCGCCGAAGATGGCGTGCGGCTGCGCGACGCACTGGGCACGGCGCTGCCAGCTGATCTGCCCGCCGGGCTGCTCGCGCCGGTGGCCCGTCCGCTGCATGACTTACTTAATCGCTATCTGCGCACTCACGCTGTCGCCACCAGTCTGCAAATCGCCGCCCGCTTTGGTCTGGGCCGCGCCGTGGTCGACGACACGCTGGAAGAGCTGCGTCAGCAGCAACGCGTATTGAAAGGCGATTTCCTCTCGCCTGCAGTCGATGCGTCAACGCAGTGGGTAGCGGAAAGCGTATTTCGTCGTTTGCGCGTGCGATCGCTGCAGGCGGCGCGTGAGGCCACCCGACCGGTCGAAGCGCCGGCGTACGTGGCTTTTCTGCTTGAGCGTCAGGGATTACTGAGCGACGTCGCGGCATCTGCGGCACAGGGCGCCTTTGCCGGTATCAACGGCGTGGCGCGGGTGATTGAACAACTGGCTGGCGTGGCGCTGCCGGTTTCGCTGTGGGAAAGCCAGATTTTGCCGGCGCGGGTGCGTGACTATCAGCCTGCGATGCTGGATGAGCTGCTCTCTTCCGGTGAAGTCATCTGGAGTGGTCAGCGGGCACCTGGCACGCAGGACGGACTGGTCTCCCTGCACCTGAGCGAGTTTGCCAGTGAAACGTTACCGGTGCCTGATGAGGGTAATAATGTGACATTGTCACCTTTGCAGCACGCGATTCTGGCGCAGTTACAGGACGGCGGCGGCTGGTTCGCCCGCGAGATGCTGCCGCGCGTGATGGCGCAGCCTGAACAATCTGTCGATCCCGGCGAAGTATTTGCCGCGATGTGGGAGTTGGTATGGCGCGGCTATCTGACCATGGATACCTGGGCCGCGCTGCGCCAGCTCAGCACCACCAGCCACACGCCGCGTCCACGCACGGCCCGCCCTGCGCGCAGTCGCCACAGTCGGGCCAGTTTCGCAGCCAGCCGCAGTGCTGCTGCGCAGCCCTCGCTCAACAGCATGGCCGGACGCTGGTCGCTGATTATGCGGCAGCCGCTGGCCGATACCGAACGCGCCCTGGCGCTGACTGAAAATATGCTCGACCGCTTTGGCGTGATCACGCGCGGTGCCGCCGTGGCAGAGCAGATTCCCGGCGGCTTTCCGGCGTTGCAGCCGCTCTTGCGCGGTATGGAGGATGCCGGACGGCTGCTGCGCGGCCGCTTTGTTGCCGGCATGGGCGGCGCGCAGTTTGCTGAAAATCCGGCCATCGACCGGCTGCGCCAGCTCGGCAGCGCGCAGGCCACGCACCCGCCGGTGGCGCTGACGGTGCTGGATCCCGCCAATCCCTTTGGCGTGCAGCTGGCGTGGCCGCTCAGCGTCGGTGGCGTGCGGCCTACCCGCCGCAGCGGCGCACTGGTGGTGATTGGCAATGGGCGCGTTATGCTGTGGCTGCCGCCGGGTGGTAAAGAGCTGTTAACTTTTGGCGACATTAGTGAGGAGCAACGCCAGGCCGCGATCGTGGCGCTGGGCCAGGCCTTACGCCGGGAGAAGACCCACAGCTTCATTCTCGAACGGGTGGACGATCAGCCGGCCAGCCAGTCATCGCTGCTACCGGCCCTGAAAGCCATCGGCTTTTCCCGCGTGCCGAAAGGTTACAGCTGGTATGGCTAAGCCTGCAGGCGGTAACGATGCTGCTGCAGGCGTTCGGCCTGACGCGGCGTCGCCACCGGCCAGCTAAGTTGCGGAAACAGGTATAGCCGGATGCTGAACAGATGAAACAGCGGCAGCAACAGCGCCTCGTCACGCTGCGCCAGCTGTTCCAGCTGCATCAGCAGCACATCGAGCTCCTCCTGCAAATCCTCATGCGGTGGCGTCTGCAGCGACTTCAGCCTGCGCTTAAGAAACAGTCCCAGCTCGTGAAACATCTGCCCGCTGTCCAGCTGATAACGGCTCAGCAGCGCCTGATGGCGCGCGTAGTAGTCAAAGCTATTGACCCCCAGCCACACCTCGGTCAGCAGCATTCCCGCCGGCGCCATATCGGACTGCGGATCAAGGTGCAGGCGTGGCAGCACCACGTTGACCTTATCCAGCATCAGGCCAATAAAACGCTGGCGTCCCAGCAGTGATGAGCCGTTGCGCTCAATCTCCTTGATAAAACGCAGCAGTTCACGCAGGCCGTGACGCACGGCGCGGCGCGCGGTCCACGATGGCCGCTTATTGCGCATCAGCGCGGTCAGGATCACCGCAAACAGCACGCCGGCCATTGAAGCAATCGCGTTATTCACCAGCAGCACCAGATCGGGTTTCAGATGATGTCCGAGGCCGATAAAGCCGGGGATCTGAATCGCCACGCTCAGACCGATCATGTTGCTGGCCGGTCGCGCAATCATCAGCCCGAGCAGCAGCAAACCCGGAGCCAGGCAGAGGATCAGCGCCTCGAACGAGGTTGCCTGCGGCAGCAGCAGCGCGACATAAATCACGCTGATAAAGATCGCCACGATCACCCCACGAATAAACAGCTTCATTGAGGTCAGCGGCGTATCGAGGCTGGCGAAGAAGGAACTGAGAATCGCGGCCATCACTGGCGCTGATGCCCCGTCGCGCCAGCCGGTCGCCATCCACAACAGACAGGAGCCAAAGGTGGCGCAAAATGCCGTCAGCGCCGACAGCCGAATCAGCCCTTTGTCGAAAAAGCGATGCGTGCGTTTGCCGCGCGCCAGCGTGGTGTCGCCTGACAGATCGCTGACCAGCCCGCCCACGCTCTGGTAAGCCCCGGCGATACGCACAAAATCCACCAGCCGCTCCAGCAGACCGGTAAACAGCAGACAGTGTTCGGTAGACAATTCGCCGTTGCGCCACGCAGTATTCAGCCGATCCTGACAAAGGCTCAGTTCCAGCTGAATGCCAATGACATCGCCCACCGCTTCACCGTCATTCAGCCACAGCAGGAACTGCTGCAGGGTATGCTCAACCCAGGCAGGAAAGGCAATCTGGCGCGCCGCCAGCCGCTCCAGCCGCATCTCAATCGCCGTCAGCGTGGGGATTAAATATGAAAGATGCTGATACTGCGTGCTGACCAGGCGAATCAGACGCCGGGCCGCGTCGCCCTCGTACACGCAATGGGTAATCAGGATCTCGACCTGCTGCGGATTAGTGGCCATGCGGGTCAGGATTTCGTCGCGTTCTGGCGATCGGTCAGCGGAAATGCCAGAGAGTAAATCGCGGCACAGCTTGCGCCCGTTGAGATACCACTGGCTGACGCTCTGCTCCAGCAGACTGCGCATCGAGACCGGAAACAACAGCGCGTGCACCAGGCTACTACAGACAATGCCCAGGGTAATTTCTTCAATGCGCGACAGCACGGTGCTGGTGATACCGAGCGGCGTCGTCACTTCCGGGAAACCCATAATCGCGGCGCTGTAGCCCGCCAGCATAAAAACATAGCTTTTCGGCGTGCGGTCGTGCAGCGACAGATAGAGACACAGGCTCACCCACAGTGAGATACACAGGCTGAACAGCAGCGGATGCGCCACGGTGAGCGGAAAGATAAAAAAGATGAAGACGCCACCGAGCAGCGTGCCGAGCAGGCGGAACAGCGATTTGGAGATGGTGGAGGCCGAATAAAGCTGCGATGCCACAAACACCGTGGTCAGCGCCCAGGCGGGACGATCAACATTCAGTTCAAGAGCCAGATATAATGCCAGAAAGGCGGCCAGACAGGTTTTTACAGCAAAAAAAACGGCGTTTTTCGAAAACCACTGCATGTCACGGAGACCAGAAGGCGCTAAGTGCGGCGTATCCTGCCAGAATCTGGCGGGCGCTCATCCCGATAACTACGACAAATTGTTTCGTAATCGAAAACGGTGTTCATACGCGCCTGACAGCAGGCACAGAATGCTTTAAGGAAACTAATCGAACGCAGCGATCGGCGGGTCGCCGGCGGGATATCTGCGCTGTCACTGCCGCAGAAAGCAGCAATCTGCCTTCAGCGGCAGAAATGTGTCGCAGATCACACTTTGCTGCCGGACGATGCTATCCATAAAATAATTTCGCACAATAAGGCGCAGTTTCCTGCGCCCGATCATTTTAATAGCTGACGATGGTCACCCAGTTCGCGTCCCGGCCGGCTGGCGCCTCGCCGACCCGCTGCAACGCCCCGCTGCGCGCCTCAATCGCGTAGCTGCCAATAACCGCACTCTTCTCACCGCTCACCACCAGCCAGCGACCATTGGGGCTGATCGCCATGCCGCGCGGCTGTTTCTCCACCGGCCAGCTGCCAATCAGCGTCAGTTTGCCATCCTGCTGGTTAACACGATAACCGCTCACGGTACTGCTGGTGCGCTCGCTGACATACAGAAAACGCCCGTCCGGCGTCAGCTGGATATCCGCTGACCAGATGCGCGGCGTGCTGTCGCTGTAACCCGGCGGCCGTTCACGCCCATGTTGCAGATGATACTGCGCCGCCACCGCGTTGGGCGTTTCCGCCACTTTCACCAGCTCGCCGCTGGTTTCGCGCCGGAACTGGGTAATGATGCCGCCCATTTCACCAATGTTGTACAGATAGCGATTATCCGGCGACAACACCGAGTGGCGCGGACCGTTATCGGCGGCGGTTGCTACCTCCCCCTTGCCGAGGGCGCTCAACGTGCCGTTTGCGCCCAGCCGGAGCTGCAGCACGCGATCGGTGCCAAGATTACCCACATAAGCGTGACGACCGCTGGCATCGACAATCACCGAATGCGCCGCATGACCGGTTTTATAGCTGCCGACCGGCGGCGTAGCGATGGTGCCGCTGGCCGTCAGACGATAAACCTGCACCACGTCGCCATCATAAGAGGCCCCCAGCAGAAAGCGTCCCTGACGGTCAGTGCTGATGTAGGGGTAACTGGCCGCAGCCGGCACGGTGCGCCGGTTGTTCAGCTCGCCGCTCTGCGAGTCAATCTGCCAGCTCGCCAGCTGCAGCGGTTTACTGCGAATCGCCGCGTACAGCGTTTTGTGATCCGCACTGAGCGCCATCGGCATCACTTTGCCCCCGGCCTCAGTGTGGCCAAGCAGCTGCAAAGCGCCGCTGCGTGCGTCCAGCGTATAGCGCGCGATGGTGCCGTCGTCGGCGGCGGATACGTAAACAAAGGTCTGCGCCAGCAGTGGCGCGCTCACCGTCATTGCCGCCAGCAGCGTAACGGTGCGCAGGCTGTTTATCATGGTGTTCTCCTTGATGAGGGGTAATCAGACCCGGTTATACGCAGTAAAGCACGCGCCTGTTATGTGAGATTGCCCGACCTCACCTGGGCACTTCTCCAGCAAGCCAGGCTAATCAGGCAATTAGCGCGCCGGCGAACCTGATGTTTTGTCCGGGTTTGTGCGCGGGCTCACCTGGCGTGGCCGCGATGTGATGCAGGATTTTGCGGTGATGATTCTGGCTACGGCGGGTATACCACACAACTGGCTGAACACCTGACAGCGCGTCAGGTGTTCAACCGTGTCACAGGTTTTAACCTGCCGATTGCGCGACAGGTGCACAGCTTACTGCAACTTCACGCCTTTGGTTTCTGGCGCTAACCAGACCACCACCATCGCGGCAAGAAAGGCGATCACCGTGGTGGCCAGCCCGGCGGTGAATCCTCCAACGCTGGCCACAAAGCCAATCAGCAGCGGAGCGATAAAGCCGCCCAGGCGCCCGCCGTTATACGCCAGCCCCATTAAAAAGCCGCGTGACTGCGTGTCGCCAATGATCTCGGCAAGGAAAGGACCGGAGCCGGCAAAAATACCGTTTACGCCAAACCCTGCCATGAAGATGGCGACCATCAGAATCAGCGGCTGAGTGGTCGCCAGATACATACCGACCGCTACCGCACCGATAAACAGGTAGAGCAGAAACATCGGCCTGCGCCCCCACTTATCGGCCAGCAGTGAGAACACCAGGAAGCCAGCAATGGCACCGGTTTGCAGGGCCAGCACAAATTTCAGGCTGTGAAGAAAATCAAGATGCTTAACTTCACGAAGATAGGTTGGCGTCCAGGTGAATACGCCCCAGAACAGGTACTGAATGAAAAAGATAAAGGTAAATGCCAGCAGCAATCCTTTGAGGTTGATTTTGCCGGTGCCTGCCGTTTTGCTCTGGCGGTGAGCGCGTTCCTGCTGGCGCGCCAGCCAGACGGGTGATTCAGGCGTGATATAAGCAATAACCATCATGATAAACACCGGCAGTGCGCCAATCATGAAAAGGTAGCGCCAGCCGCCGTTTTCCAGCCCGCCGGTCAGGGCCGTCACCAGCGCCGTCAGGCCAATCGCCAGAATCGCCCCCACCGGTAACCCCATCTGCATCAGCGCGCCACCACGTGCACGACGTTCCGGACGCCATGTTTCGGCGATCAGTGCCGCTCCTGACGTCCACATGCCGCCCATACCCAGCGCACCGCAGAATCGCAGCGCAGCAAACGCCTGAGGATTGTGGGAGAACGCCAGCAGTCCGGAGAAGAGTGAATAGATGGCGATACAGATGAAGGCCGTTCTGACGCGTCCAATCTTATCGGCAACCAGCCCAAACAGAATGCCACCAATAATCTGCCCGCCTGCCGTGGTGCTGATAAACACGCCAAGTTCCGTTTTGCTGACATCAAATACCACGCCCAGTACCGGTAGTAACAGCGAGAGCAAAAACGAGTCATAGCTTTCAAACGTCCACCCTAACCCGCCCAGCGCCAGCGTCCTTTTTTCTGCCGATGTATACGAGATCGCTGCAGCGGACTCATCCTGCGCCAGGGGAGGCGCTTCACGCAGTCTTGATTTGATATTCATCCATATTCTCCAGGGAGGATAAGCGATAGCGTGCAGCCGCGGTGCGCCAGAACAGCTGTTCTCTTTCGGTCGGCGAAGCGTGATCAGCCAGCCTTTTACAGGCATTCCAGAATACGCCGTAGCTGAACATCCCTTTGTCGACCGGGAAGTTGCTGGCAAACATACAGCGCCCGACGCCAAATGCGTCAACCAGGGTTTCAAACTGCGGCCGCCAGGCCTGCGAAAGCGTCAGGGAGTCCGGTGGCATGGCATGCTGGGCGAAGGAGTAGCCCATGACGGTCATGCCGAAACCGCTGATTTTGATGCTCACGTTTGGCAACGCCGCCAGCGCAATGATGGCCTTTTTCCATTCCTGGAAGGTGGCATCCCGTTTGTCGGCATACGGCCCGCTACCGATCGGCCCGCCGCAATGGTCCACAATAATGTGCAGATCGGGTAGCGCCCGTGCCAGCTCAGCGATTTCATCGAGTTGGGTGTGATAAACCCAGACATCCAGCGACAGTCCCTTGCGGGCCAGGCATGCGGCACCGCGCCGGAATGCGGCACTGGCCGCCAGACCGGCGGGCGGCGTCGCGGGACTGGATACCACGCGCGGGTCATCGTGCCAGGCCAGCGGATTACGCATCCCGCGTAACCGTCCCCCTGAACGTTCCGTCATGCTTTCAATCACCGGCAGCAGGTCATCGCCAGCCAACAGGCTGGCACCGCCGACAATCGCTTCACAGCCTGCCGCCGCGCCGTAATGGCCGCTGTTAAACATTGCCGCGACGCCGCTGGCAAACTCCACCTCACCGACGGGTTTGAAGGCCTCCGGTCCGTTACGGCGCAGCATTGAACGGCATTGAATGTAGACGGTGGAGAGTATCCGGTGGCCGGACGTTTCGATATCGTGGCTGAATTCAGGCGCCAGATAACGCCCTGACTGGCGGTCCCATAAGTGATGATGCGCATCGACCATCGGCAGGTCGGGCATCAAAGCGGGTTCATGATGCAGTGCCAGCCAGTGCTCTCTGACTGGCAGATGCGGTGCGTTAACGATCTCCATAGTATCCCCTCTTAACTGCCTGATTTAAATCAGGTCTGAAACGCTGCTGGCATACCTCATCGCCAAAGCCATGAGTTGCACCAGATAAAACAAAGTTTTACATAGTAAATTGACTATAGATTTACCGCATAACCGATAGCCAGCAAAAAGGGGATGTTAATGATGTAAGTAAGATGTTAATCACAAATGTCCTGCTACACCGTCAGGTTTCAATCTTTGGCAGCAGCGTCAACCTCAATGTGTGTCGCCTCGACCTGACGAACAAGACTACGCCTCTCGGGTTTTAAGCGCTTTCAGGCGCGCCGGAAGCGCCCGCTCTGTCGCTTTGCGATGATAAGGCGAAAGCTTACGCCAGCTTTGGGTTTCCCCACGGGTGCGTCCGCATCCTTCGCACCAGCCGGTTTTCGTATCAAACACACAGAGATCGATGCACGGCGATTTTGCGGCCATATCCAGCCTCCTGGGATTTGGATGTCAATGTCGGGGTAATCAGTTGCAGGCGACCCGAAAGCGCCGTAAAGTGAGTTATATACTATACCCCAGTATAGAGCATGATCAATCGGAGGCAGTAATGGCCCATACCCTGAGAAATCAGAAAAGCTTACTCACCCGCATTCGACGTATAAAAGGTCAGGCGGCGTCGCTGGAAACCGCCGTCGAATCGGGTGAGGAGTGCCTCAAGGTACTGCAGCAGGTCGCGGCAGTGCGCGGCGCTATTAATGGCCTGATGAGCGAATTGCTTGAAGGCCATATACGCGAACATTTGATGAACGCAGAGGCTACGCCGCAGGCGCGAAGTGAGGATCTGGAAGAGATCGTGGCGGTCATTCGTTCTTACCTGAAATAGAACCTCAGGCACGCAGCCGGCTTAATGATAATTATCGTGAATAACGATGCTCTGGCTAATCTCAAAATACGCG
This sequence comes from Pantoea sp. SGAir0418, assembly GCF_043529865.1. NCBI lineage: Bacteria > Pseudomonadati > Pseudomonadota > Gammaproteobacteria > Enterobacterales > Erwiniaceae > Pantoea > Pantoea sp. SGAir0418. The sequence goes on along the minus strand of NZ_CP027911.1, from coordinate 2,032,264 downwards.
TTAACCGCCTTTATGGTGGTACTGATCTCAGAAGCCGCGAAACGCAGCGATCGTCTGGGTGGCCTGCTCGCCGCTTTACCGCTGGTCACCCTGCTGGTGCTTGTCTGGATGAAAATAGAAGGACAAACGCAGGAAAAGATTGCCGCTCACGCATGGTATACGTTCTGGTATGTGGTGCCGACACTGCCGATGTTTATCCTGTTTCCGTTTTTTTACCAGCGCGTCGGCTTCTGGCTCACGCTACTGCTCTCCTGCGTGATTACCGTGGTGCTGTTCGCCCTCTGGGCGCTGTTGCTGAAGCGGTTTGGTATCATTCTGATGTAGGCGCAAGCCGCATCAATCATCCATTCCCTGCCCGGTCATTGGCTACACTTGCTGTTTTACCCGCGCAGAAACAAGGAAATGCTATGACTCAACACGCTTCACTCAATCACGCCTGGCTGCTGGCGTCACGCCCGGACGGCGAGCCGGTGAAAGAGAACTTCCGCTTTGTCGAACAACCGCTGCCGCAGGTGCAGGCGGGACAGATGCTGCTGCGCACCCACTATCTGTCGCTCGACCCGTATATGCGTGGCCGCATGGATGACAGCAAATCCTACGCGCCGCCGGCGCAACTCGACCAGCCGATGGTCGGCGGCACCGTATGCCAGGTGGCGGAATCGCAGCATCCGGACTTCAGCGCCGGCGACTGGGTGCTGGCGGCCAGCGGCTGGCAGAACTATGCCCTGTCCGATGGCACTGGCGTGACTAAAATCGGTCATCTACCCCATCCGTCCTGGGCGCTGGGTATTCTGGGTATGCCGGGCTTTACCGCCTACATGGGCCTGATGGATATCGGTCAGCCCAAAGCCGGTGAAACGCTGGTTGTCGCCGCCGCCACCGGACCGGTGGGTGCCACGGTCGGTCAGCTCGGTAAGCTGAATGGCTGCCGCGTCGTCGGCGTGGCCGGCGGTGAGGAGAAGTGCCGCTACGCGATTGACACCCTCGGTTTTTCCGCCTGTATCGATCATCATCGTGACGATTTCGCAGAACAGCTGGCGGCCGCCTGCCCGGACGGTATCGACATCTATTTTGAAAACGTCGGCGGCAAAGTATTCGATGCCGTCTTCCCGCTGCTCAACACCGCCGCGCGCGTGCCGGTGTGTGGCCTGGTGTCGGGCTACAGCAGTCGCGAACTGCCACCCGGCCCCGATCGCACGCCGCTGATCATGGGCGGGATTCTGAAACGCCGCATCCGTATGCAGGGCTTCATCATCTTCCAGGATTATGGCGATCGCTATCCGGAATTCCTGCAGGCGATGACGCCGCTGGTCGAGCAACAAAAAGTGTTGTACCGCGAACACATGGTAGAAGGGCTGGAGCATGCGCCGCAGGCGTTTATTGACATGCTGAAAGGCAAAAACTTCGGCAAAACCGTGGTGAAAGTGGCGTAGCCAGCGGTTCTCTCCCCGACTGTAAATCCGGCCTTAGTGTGCAAGCACTAAGGCTTTTTTGCGCTTTGCTTAACCGCTATTGAGATATAAGCCCTCCGCGTGCGCATGCGATGATGCCCTCCTCTATCCTCTTCTACCGGAGAAGTCATTATGTCGCTGACCTTAGCCGACTCCGCGGCGCTGCCGCGTAAAGTCAATACGCAACAGGCGGAAGCACCGGTGCCATTACCGGCTGGCGCCGCGCATATCATTCGCGACGATGCGGAAGCTATCGCCGTAGCCCATCAGCTGGCGGCCAGCTTCGCGCGCGAGGCGGCACTGCGCGATCGAGAGGGCATTCTGCCCCTCAAAGAGCTGGATGCGTTCTCGCAAAGCGGCCTGTGGGCAATGGCCATCCCCAAAGCCTGGGGCGGAGCGGGCGTGTCGTGGACCACCGTGGCCAGGGTGATCGCCATCATTTCAGCTGCCGATCCGGCGCTCGGTCAGCTGCCGCAAAACCATCTGGCCGGTGTGGCCCATCTGCTGGAAGACGGTAGCGAAGCACAAAAACAGGTACTGCTGAGCGAGGTACTGGCCGGGCTGCGCTGGGGCAATGCCTTCTCGGAGAAGCATGGCCGCACGGTCGCCGATTTTCAGACGCGCTTTCGGCGTGACGGTGATGAGGTGGTGATTAACGGGGAAAAATTTTATGCCACTGGCGCGCTGCTGGCGCATCGAATCCATGCCGTGGCGCTGGACGAGCAGGACCGGGCGCATCTGATTGTGCTCGATCGCGACACGCCAGGCATCAGCGTCATTAATAACTGGTCGGCCTTTGGTCAGCGCACGACGGCCTCCGGTACCGTACTGCTGGAGAATGTCCGCGCCCCGCTGTCGCGCGTTATTCCAACCTGGCAGGCGTTTGAGCGGCCAACCGCTGCCGGGCCGATTTCACAGATCATTCAGGCGGCGGTGGATGTCGGTATTGCGCGCGGCACCATTGAAGACACCCTGCAATTTGTTCGCGAACGCTCGCGGCCGTGGATTGACAGTGGCCAGGCGCGCGCTGCCGATGACCACTTCACGCTGGCGGCAGTCGGTGATTTGAAAATCCGCCTGCACGCTGCCGAAGCGCTGCTGTGGCAGGCCGGTGCAGCGATTGACGCCGCGCTGACGCAGCCCGATGAGACCAGCGTGGCACGCGCGACCGTGGCCACCGCCGAGGCCAAAGTGCTGACGACGGAGATCGCTCTGCTTGCCGGTAACAAACTGTTTGAGCTGGCTGGCACCCGCGCCACGCTGCAGGAGTTTAATCTGGACCGCCACTGGCGCAACGCGCGCACCCATACGCTGCACGATCCGGTGCGCTGGAAGTATTACCACGTGGGTAATTATTATCTCAACGGCACGCCGCCGCCGCGCCATGCGTGGAGCTAAGGGCGGCGGAAGCGCGTTGCCGGATGGTCAGCTGCCAGGCGCGGCTGACCCGTGAGACGTTCACGCAAGGTTAACGGCTGTGCTGGCTGAGGACGCACCCGCCCGCGCTGGCGCAGCACCGGCATGACCCAGGCAATGAAATCGTTGAAGCTGCCCGGGCTAATAGCCCAGCCCAGATTAAAGCCGTCCACGCCCGATTCTGCCGCAAACTGATCCAGCCGATCGGCAATGGTTTCGCCGCCGCCCACCAGCAACGGATGCAGACCACCGATACCGATGTAGCGTGCTGCCTCACGCAGCGTCCAGCGTTTTTGATCGTCAATTCGCGTCAGGCTGGCCAGCGCCGAACGGCAGGCGTCGGTTTCGCGAAAGGCCAGCGGCATGTCCGGATCCTCCTGCGACCAGTCGATACCGGTCCACGCCGAGAAGAGCGCCAGCGCAGCCTCTTCACTGATGTATTGCTGATAATCCTCAAGTTTGGCCCGGGCGGCGGCATCATCTTCGGCCGTGATCACCGTGATGGCTGTGACAAAACGCAGCGACGCCGGATCGCGCCCTTCTGCCACGGCCAGCTGACGAATGCGCTGAATATCGCTGGCAATCGCCTGCGCGGTGACGCCACCGAGGAAAATGACTTCTGCGTTACGGGCAGCAAACTGCGCACCGCGTGCCGAAGTGCCAGCCTGAAACAGCATCGGGGTGCGCTGTGGGCTGGGCTCACTGAGATGTGCATCCGGCACCTGATACCAGCGACCATAATGCTGAATAGCGTGCACTTTTTGCGGATCGCTATACAGGCTGTTGGCTTTATCACGGCTAACCGCATCTTCCTCCCATGAGCCTTCCCAAAGCTTCGCGGTCACATCCAGAAACTCCTGTGCGCGATCGTAACGCTCATCATGCGGCAGCTGCCGGATCAAACCCAGATTGCGCGCCGCGGAATCAAGCATGGAAGTCACCACGTTCCAGGCGATACGCCCGCGGGTGAGATGATCAAGCGTCGTGAACTTGCGCGCCAGCAAATAAGGATGTTCGTAGGTGGCAGAGACCGTAATACCGAAACCGAGGTGCTGCGTGACGGCTGCCATGGCTGAGACCAGCAGCAGCGGATCGTTCACCGGCATCTGAGCGGCCAGGCGCAACGCCGCGTCCGGCTTGCCCTGCCATACATCCAATTGTCCCAGCGCATCAGCAATAAACAGCGCATCAAAACCTGCGGTATCAAGCTGCCGCGCGAGGGTCGTCCAGTAATCCAGCTCGGTATAGCGATGCGCCTGATCCTGGGGATGTCGCCACAATCCGGCAGAGAGATGACCAGGGACATTCATCATGAACGCAAACAGCAAAAACGGTGAAGGCATCCGTTACCCTCCTCAGACAGGGCGACGCGCACGCAGCGCACCCACGGCCAGTACCACAAAGATCAGTACGCCGGTTGCCACCTGCTGCCAGTAAAAGTTCCAGCCGACCAGCAACAGTCCGTTGGCGATGAAACTCAGCAGCACGACACCCAGCAGTGTACCCGGTACATTCGGGCGGCGCGAAGGCGCGAAGGTCGCGCCAATAAAGCTGGCACCGATGGCATTCAGCAGATAGGCATTGCCCGATAACGGTACCCAGGCTTTGACATTGGCGGCGAGAATTAACCCGACGATGCCGGCGACCAGTGCACTGAATATGAATGCCAGCGCGGTGAGACGTTTGACCGCCACGCCAGAATGATGCGCTACGCTGAGCTGTTCACCCATCATGCGCAGTGCGCGACCGCTGGCGCTGCGGTGCAACAGTTGATACAGCACCAGCGCCACGCCCAGCAACAGCCAGAGCGGTAGTGGAACGCCAAGTAGCGTGCCGTGACCAATAGCGGTAAAACCCGCCGGCAGCGTCTGGCTTAGCAGATAGACCGGCTGCCCACCGTTGGACGACAGTTGCTGTACGCTCTGACCAATAAACAGCGTGCCAAGCGTGGCGAGAAACGGCTCAACGCCGAGTTGTGTCACCAGAAAAGCGTTGAACACGCCTACCAGCAGTGCCGCCGTCAGCGCACCCAACAGCGCCAGCGGCAGCGCGACCTGATGCAGTACCAGCGTCACCAGCACCAGGCAGGCGACATCAATCGCCGTACCGACGGACAGATCGATCGCGCCGATACGCGTGACCAGCGTCATGGCCAGCGCCACAATCGCCAGCGGTGCGACATTATTCAGCAGCACGCTACGAATGTTGGCGACAGTGGCAAACGCGGGCGCGGCGATGATGAAAAACAGCAGCAGCGCAACAAAGGTCAGCACCATCAGGCTGCGCAACAGCCCCGGCACTTTTTTACCGCTCAGGCTCAGTTCAGACATGAGATGCCCTCCCCGCCTGACGGCGCCGCAGTAGCGCGGTCAGCGCCACAACCAGCAGGATGAGCACACCCTCGACGCCGTTAATCCAGTAACTTGAGACGTTAACCAACTGAAAGCCGTTGGCTATCAGACTCAGAAACAGCGCGCTGATCAGTGCACCGCCCAGGGTCGGCACCAGGCGACGCGAAAACACCACGCCGAGCAGCGCGGCGGCAATCACCATCAGCAGATTGTCGTTAGCGCCCGGCGAACTGCCGCTGAGCAGCGCCACCGAGGCAATGGCTGCCAGTGCAGCGCTGAAGCCGCACAGCACATAACTCAGACTTTGATAGCGCGCCACGCTAATGCCCGCCGCGTTGGCGGCCTGCGGATGGCTACCCACCGCCTGCAGGCGCAGGCCAAACGCGGTGAAACGACTGAGCCCGAGTGCACTCAACGCCAGCAGCAGAAATCCCCAGCCGAGCCAGGAAACGCCCAGCGGTCCGCTGGCTATCAGCAGGTTTTGCAGCGCGCTGCTGGCGGAAATCGACGCGTTTCCGCTCAGCACCATCTCCAGTCCCATGGCGATGTTCATGCTGGTCAGCGTCGCCAGCAGGGGCAAAATACCAAGCCAGACAATCGCCAGGGCATTGAATATCCCCACGGCGATGCCGGTGAGCAGCGTGAGCAGCAGCGCATAAGTGACAGAGTGTTGCTCAGCGATCTGCGCCGCGAATACCGCGGCACACAACCCCATATTAGCGGCAATGGATAAATCAATGCCGCCGCTAATCCCCTGAACACCGCCACCGCTTAGCACCAGCGTCAGACCCAGCGCCAGCGTTCCCACCACCGCCGTTTGCTGCAATACATTACCGAGGTTGATCACGCTGAGGAAAATAGGCGACAGCCAGGCAAATACCGCCAGCACCAGTACAATAATCAGCAGCGCGACGTGCTGCAGCCACGGCTGCCCCTGCGGTTTGCCTGCCGCCGTTACCACCGCCGGTTGGCTCAGTTCACTCATAGGATTTGCTCCGTCAATGCGCCCGTGCCGGAAGCCAGGGACAGAATCTCCTGGTGACTGGTGTGCCGGGCGGACAGCGTGGCGACCTGCTCGCCGCGCGCCAGCACAATAATGCGGTCGGCGAGCGTTTGCAGTTCCAGCAGATCGGTGGAAAACAGGATAATCACCGCACCGGCGGCCGCCAGCTGCTGCAGGGTTTGATAAATGGCGGCCTTGGCGGCAATGTCGACGCCAACCGTGGGCTCATCCAGCAGATAGAGCGTGGCGTGGGTGTTGAGCCATTTCGCCAGTACCGCTTTTTGCTGATTTCCGCCGGACAGCTGACGCAGCGGTGCCAGCTGGCCCGGTGTGCGGATCGCCAGCTGGCGGATGTTGTCCGCCACTAGCGCGGTCTCGGCGGTTGCGGAGACGCCGCCCCAGCGCAGCAGGCGCTGCACGGTCGTCAGGGTGATGTTGTCGCGCAGGCTCACATCGAGCGCGATGCCGTTGGCGCGGCGATCTTCCGGCACCAGCGCGATGCCACGTTTCACCGCGGCATGTGGCGAAGCCGGTACGCCGTGCGTCTCACCTACGCGCAGCGTCCCGCTCACGCCACGTTCCAGACCAAACAGTGCGCTGATTAACGCCTTCCCTCCGGAGCCCAGCAGGCCGGTAATGCCAACGATCTCGCCACGTCGTGCGCTGAAACAAACATTGTGAAAGCGACCCGGCGCGCTCAGGGCGTCTACGGTCAGCACCGGCTCGCCGTCAGGTGGCAGACCGCGCGGTGCAATCGCCTGCTGCGTCTCACCGATCATGGCATTAATCAGCGCATGCGGAGAAAGGGCGTCGCCGGTAAAATGCGCGACGTCTTTACCATCGCGCAGCACCGTAACCCGCTGGCACAGTGCCTGGATTTCATCGAGATAGTGAGAAACGTAGATCAGTGCGATCCCCTGCTGACGCATACGTTCAATAACGCGAAACAGCGCCTGCACCTCGTGGCGCGCCAGCGCGGCGGTCGGTTCATCCAGTACCACCACGCGCGGCGCGCGCTGTAATACGCGACAGATCTGCACCAGTTGCTGTTCCGCCACACTTAACCCGGCGATCAGCGCATCGGGATCGATCTGCAGATCGAAGTGCTGTTGCAGTAGCTGCCGCGCCTGCTGCCGCATACGCCGGCGATCGATAAACGGTGTGCTGCCAATCCGTGGCTCATTACCGAGCAGCAGCGCTTCCGCCACCGTCAGCGTGCCTGGCAATAGCCGCTCCTGATGAACAATGGCGATGCCCTGCTGTTGTGCCTGAGCCGGACTGGTCAACACCAGTGGCCGGCCTTCCAGCGTCACGCTGCCCTCATCGGCAGCGTGGATGCCGCCCAGCACTTTGATCAGCGTCGATTTTCCGGCTCCGTTATGCCCAATCAGCCCATGCACTTCGCCGGCGTGGACATCAAGCGATACCGCCTGCAGCGCGGGAATGCCGTCAAAGGCTTTACTGATCTGGCGCAGTTGCAGTCGCACTGTCTTATTTATCATCGCTCTGGCCCAGCGTTTGCTGCGCCTGCGCCGCATTCTCTTTGGTGACCAGAATGGCCGGAACATAGGTGGCAGGCGGAAGTGAACGATCGCCGGCAAGGTATTTCGCCACATTTTGTACCGCAGTCTGTCCGATCAGATAGGGTTGCTGCGCCACCACCGCCGCCGCGCTGGATTTCGGATCTTTCACCAGCGAGACCACGTCCGGGCTGCCGTCCACGGCGTAAGTTTTGATTTCACTGCGACCGGCAGCATCAACCGCCTGAGTGGCACCAATCTGCGGTACGTCCCATGCCGCCCAGATAGCCTGTACTGACCCTTGCGGATACTTGTTAAGTAGCTGACTAATCTGCGCATAGGCATCCTGCACGGTATTGGGAATGACGTCGCGCAGTTCGGGCTGAATGATTTTAATTTTCGGATACCATTTCAGCACGGCTTTTAACTGGTCATAGCGCATCGCCACCACCGGCACGCCATAAAAACCATTAAACACCAGAATATTGCCTTCGCCGCGCAGATCATTGACCAGTTTTAATGCCAGCTGCTCGCCAATATAAAAGTTATCGGAGGTCGTGACGTTAATACTGGATGGGCTGGCGGTATCCACGGTAAATAAGGGAATGCCGGCGTCGCGAATTTTTTTCAGCCAGGGTTCCAGCACTGAGGCGGTGCCCAGCGTTTCAATAATGGCATCCGGTTTTTGTGCAATCAGCGTTTGAATTTGCGCGATCTGCTGTGACTCTTTGCGTCCGCCATCCAGCGCGATAGGCGTGCCACCCAGCCGCTTTACTCCATCAATTTGTCCCTGATAGGCTTTCAGATCCCAGTAGTGATCGGTACCGGCCACGGTAATACCGATACGTTTACCGGCCAGTGAGGGAATGGATGCATCAGCGGCGCGAGCGTGCAGCGACAAGCCGGCGAGCAGCGATGCAGAGGCCAGTAATAGTCCGGCCAGGCGGTGTTTATGCATTGTTTATATCCCTGGAAAAGGTTCAGCTAAATAAGGTGAGTGACGCCTGCTATTCGGCGTATAGCTGAAAATTATCACAGTCACTATTTATCCCTAATGCCATTTTCTCCTTTGGATATGCAGCGGATTTGCATATTGATTGCGTGAAAAAGCATGACCGGGCGCAGATATTCTGACGCCCGGTTATAAATAATAAAAACGTGGCTGGAATGAAGGCGTGCGGCGCTAAAGATACGTGATGGTCGCGGGCGCCGCGGGTGTGATTTTAACGCCCTTTTTTCTTGCGTCCCGGCTGGGTAAAGCGCTTGCGGTTAGCGCCCTGACCCGCTTTGTCACTCTGTTTCGGTGCGCTGACGGCCGGTTTTTTCGCGGCGGGCGTCGCCGCTTTCTTCTTCGCCTGTGCCTGCTGCGTTTTTTGATCTTCTGACGACGAATCCTCAATCAGCTTAAACAGGTCGATCAGTTCATCGTCCGTCAGATCGCGCCATTCACCGAGCGGGATACCTTTCAGGCTCACGTTCATGATGCGCGTGCGCTCCAGCTTCGTCACTTCATAGCCAAAGTGTTTGGCCATGCGGCGAATCTGCCGGTTCAGTCCCTGCACCAGGATAATACGAAATACAAAGGTCGACTCCCGCTTCACTTTGCATTTTTTCGTCACTGTGCCGAGCATCGGTACGCCCGCCGCCATACCGGCAATAAACTCGTCGGTGATCGGCTTATCCACCGTTACCACGTACTCTTTTTCGTGATTATTACCGGCGCGCAGGATTTTATTCACCAGATCGCCGTGATTGGTGAGGAAAATCAGCCCCTGCGAGTCTTTATCCAACCGGCCAATCGGGAACACGCGCTTGCTGTGGTTGACGAAGTCACCAATGTTGTCACGCTCGCCCTCTTCCATGGTGGTGACAATGCCCACCGGCTTGTTGAGGGCGATTAATACCAGATCGTCTTCGTTGCGCGGTTCAATCAGCCGCCCGTTGACTTTGACCTCATCCCCGGCGAACACCTGCGCACCGACGCTGGCGCGTTTGCCGTTAATGAAAACGTTGCCTTGTTCGATGTAACGATCGGCGTCACGGCGCGAGCAGATTCCGCTCTCGCTGATGTATTTATTCAGGCGCGTGGATGAGTTGGGCAGCATGGTTCCTCCGAAAAAAAACGGACTATACAGCATGTGCGCGCGTTGCGTAAGGCTGGGTTAAGCGTCCGGTGGCGGTTGTTCTTTGCGGTGTGATATGGCGAAAAAGCGGTGCCGGGTGTCATAGCGATTTATGGCACATAAAAATCCCACCTGTCGGTTAAAATAGCCCGCTCGCCCCTGAGTAAACTCCAGGTATTGTGAACATCTCACCGTTAACCAGGCATGAAAATGTACAACGTAAATCATCTTTTCGTCAGCCGGGAAATGAATGTGAAAAAGCTGCTGGCTTACGGTTTCCGCAAGGACGGGCAGGATTACGGCTACCGCTGTGATGTAATGAATAAGCAGTTCACCCTGCAGGTAAACATCACTACTCAGGGTGACATTGCCGCCACCATTATCGATAAAGTCACAGGAGAAGATTACATTCTTCACCGTATTATTTCTGCCACCGGTGCCTTTGTGGGGCAGGTCCGTGAAGAACATGATGCTATCTTGCTGGATATCGCAGAAAAATGTTTCCCGCAGAAGCATTTCAAAACAACGCAGGCCGATGCGATCGTTCAGCACCTGAAACAGCAGTATCAGACTGAGCTGGAATTCTTATGGCCGCGCTTTCCTGAAAACGCTATCTTTCGCCGCAAAGATAATCAAAAGTGGTTCGGCGCGCTGTTGACGATTCACAGCAGCAAGCTGGGCCGACCGGATGATAGCCTGATTGAAATCGTCAATATTAAAGTCTCGCCGCAGGCGATCGCTTCGCTGGTCGATGGCGAGGTTTATTTCCCGGGCTACCATATGAACAAAAAGCATTGGGTCACCCTGTGTCTGGATGGATCAGTCCCGACGGCCGAGGTTTTGTTGCGCATTGACAACAGTTTTAACCTGGCCGGCTAGCAATCGGCGCGGCACCGTATACCTCTTCGCGGCTGATTTCGCCGCCCCATCCCCGCAGCCGCAACGTCTCGCCCGTCAGCTCCACCACCGCAAAGGGCACGCGCGACGGGCCATCCAGCATCCCCTTCAGGGTTATAAACACGGTATCCGCGCGGCGATGATAGCCGCCACGGTGATCGTGGCCGGCAAAACAGGCGCGCACGCCATAGCGGCAGAACAGTTCTGCCAGCTGCGCACCGTTGAGCAGACTGTGGCTGTAGCCCGGTGCCAGCGGATAATGGCCGAACACCACCACCTGCTGGCCGCAGGTGCGGGCCTCAATAAGCTGCGTTTCCAGCCACGCCAGCTGGGTCGCACCGACCGCGCCATTCCACGGCTGCGCCTGCGGTTGCTGGCACGCCTGTAAATCAGCCAGCAGTGCGGCCGCGCGCTGGCGATCGTCGCCGTTGTGTTGATTGCAGTACAGGCTGATATCGTTGCCGTCGTAGACAATAAAGCGCCAGCCCGGCAGCTGAAAGGCATAGTAACTTTTTGGCAGCGGCAGCGCGTCATCAAAGTGCTGCGCGATGGTCTGGGCGTCGTGATTCCCCAGCACCACGGCATGCGGATGGAGTAGCCGATCGTAAAGCGGCAGCAGCGTGGCATAGCTGGCCCAGTGGCGATCCACCAGATCGCCGAGCGTAACGACAAAATCCAGCGGCTGCTGATTGAGCGCGGTTATCGCCTGCGGCAGCTTATGCAGCGCATGACGATAGTAGAGATTCGCCGGGACATCCGCCTCAACGTCAGCATATTGCGGATCGGCCAGCAGCCCGAAGCGCAGCGTGCCGTCGAGCGGTGCCGCGCGTAAATCCGGTAACTGATACAGCTCAGCGACATCACCGAGCCGCTGGCGTTGCGCTGCGGTTAGCGCATGGGCATATCCCATCTGTGGCTCTCCTTAGCGAATACCGGCACGCATGAATGACTGAATAAACTGCCGCTGGAACAGCAAAAACAGCAGCAGCAACGGCAAGGTGGTCATCAGCGTAGCTGCCCCAATCAGCGCCCACTGCACGCCCTGCTCCGGCGCAGAAAACAGCTGCAGCCCGACGGTTAACGGACGCACCTGAACCGAGTCGGTGATCACCAGCGGCCAGAGAAAATCGTTCCAGTGGAAGCTGATCGAGACCAGCGCGAACGCCACATAGATTGGCTTTGCCAGCGGAATGTAGATGTGGCGCAGAATGTAAAACCGGCTGGCCCCCTCAACGGTTGCCGCCTCTTCCAGCACCAGCGGAATGCTTTTGAACGTCTGCCGCAGCAGAAAGATGGCGAACGCCGAGGCAAAGTACGGCAGCGCAATGCCGGTCAGGGTATCGCGCAGCCCGAGCGCGCTGATGGTGCGGTAATTATTCAGAATCAGCACATCCGGGCTGATCATCAGCTGCAGCAGAATCAGCGCGAAGAGGAAACCGGAAAATTTCAGGCGGAACCGCACCAGGGCATAAGCGGCCAGCGTGGCCAGCACCAGCTGGACCACCACAATCATCAGCACCAGCAGCGTGGTATTGAGGAAGTAGCGGGCAAACGGTGCCGCGTGCCAGGCATTGATGAAGTTCTCCAGCGTCAGCGGCGCCAGCAGTGAAAAGTGCCCCTGTCCGGCGGCCGGATGAATGGCAATCCACAGCGCCACCAGCATCGGCAAGCTCCACAGCAGCGCGGCCAGCCAAATCAGCAGGTTGAGCGCAAAACCGCCCGGAGAAGATGCAGCTTTCATTGATAATGGGCTCGCTTGTCCAGCAGATGAAATTTGATCAACGCAATCGATCCGAGGATCACCAGCAGCACCACCGTCATGGCCGACGCGGCTGGCATGTCCCAGAAACTGAACGCGGTACGATAGATATAAAACAGCAGCAGGCTACTGCTGTTGTTCGGGCCGCCGTTGGTCATAGCAATCACCTGATCGACAATGCGGAAGGCGTTCATCGAGGCGTTGATCAGCACAAACAGCGTGGTTGGCAGCAGTAGCGGCCACTGCACGCGGCGGAAAAAGTAACGGCGCGATGCGCCTTCAATCGCAGCGGCTTCGCTGAGACGCGGATCGATCTGCTGCAGGGCGGCGAGGTAAAAGATCATGAAAAAACCCGCCTCGCGCCATACCGAAACCGCCATCAGGCAGTACAGCGTGGTATCCGGCTCGCCGAGCCAGTTGACCGCCGGTAGCGAAAACCATGCCAGCAGGCTATTCAGGATGCCAAGCTGTGGCGTATAGAAAAACAGCCACAGATTGGCGATGGCGATCATCGGCAGCAGCGACGGAATGAAGAAGGCCGCACGCACCAGTGCGTTGCCGCGCAGCCGACGATTGACCGCCAGCGCCATCAGCAGCGCCAGCGTCACCGCCAGCGGAATGGTGATCAGCGCATACAGCAGGTTATTCCACAGCGACTGCATAAAAATGTCGTCATCCAGCAGCGCGCGATAGTTATCCAGCCCGACAAAATGGGCCGGATGCGAAGCGCGCGCGGCGCTGAACAGGCTCTGCCACAGCGTGGCCAGCGCCGGATAATGAGTAAACAGCAGCAGGAAGCTGAGCGCGGGCAGCAGCAGCAAATAGCCGCTGAGCTGCAGTGTCCACCCGCGCGGGCGCAGCGTGGCGGCGCTGCCAGAGAATGAGCTCATCACGCGGCCGTCACTGATAATTTTTCAGCAGGCGGTCAGCCTGTTTCTGTGCATCGGCCAGCGCCTGGGCCGGGGTTTTGCTCTGCGTCACCGCTGCTTCAATGGCGTGATTGAGCGCGTCCTGAATCTGCACGCTGTTGTAGGTCGAGAGTTCCGGCTGGGCATATTTCAGCTGCTCACGCGCCACCAGTGCCTGAGGCACCTGCTGCACATAGGCTTTCATTGCCGCCGTGTCCCACGCTGCCGGCGAGGTGGCGACATAGCCGGTAGCGATACTCCAGCGCGCGGCCTGTTCCGGTGCGGTGACCCAGCGGATGAAGCGCATCGCCGCCTGCTGCTGCGCCGGTGAAGCGCTTTTGAACACGTACAGGTTGCCGCCACCGGTCGGGCTGCCGCGCTGGGTTTTCTCCGGCAGCATGGCGACGCCAAACGGGAAGGCCGCGTTATCGTGCACGTTGGTCAGGTTACCGGTGGTAGTGACCATCATGGCCGTTTTGCCGCTGATGAAATCCTGCGGCGTGGTGCCCCAGGCAATCGCACCCTTCGGCGAGACTTCCTCTTTCTGGCCGAGATCGGTCAGCCATTGCAGGGTTTCCACGTTGCCCGGCGTGTTGAAATACACGGCGTTGCCCTTGCCGTTATCCAGCCGTCCGCCATTGGTGGCTGCCAGCCCCTGGAAATTCCAGTAGCCGTTCGGCGTGGAAGGGATTTCAATGCCCCACTGGCTGACGCCGCTGGCCTGTTTCAGCGTCAGTTTTTTGCTGAATGCCACCACCTGCTGCCAGGTGGCGGGCGGCGTATTCGGATCGAGGCCGGCTTTCTCAAAGGCCTGTTTGTTCCAGTACATCACCACGGTTGAGCGCTGAAAAGGCACGCCCCACACTTTGCCCTCAATGCGACGCAAAAAGGCCGGATAGAAGCTGTCGATCCACTGTTTGCCCTCTTCACCCGGGGCTAAATCGCTGGCGGCGACGATGGCACCGGCATCCATCAGCGACCAGGCTTCAATATCGCCCATTACCGCCAGCTGCGGTGCGTTACCGCCGCGAAACGCCGTCAGCGCTTTGGTCACGGTGGTGGCGTAATCGCCGGTGTAGACCGGCTGAATGCTGATCTCAGGGTGCTGTTTTTCAAAATCCGCCACCAGGGCTTCCACGGTGTGGCTGACTTTACCGCCGACCGCAATCGGATAGTACATCTGTAACTTCACCGGCTCAGCAGCAAACACCGACGCGGAGGCACACAGCATAACGACACAAGCCAGAGGCGAGAAACGGATCGCAGACATGATTTTCCCTTGAATAAACGACAACGGTTAAACAGCGTATTTTTTCTCAGCGAGCAACATCGGGTGTTCAGCAGCGACACAGCGCTGGCCGCTGGTGGTGGAAAACAGGTATTGCCGGCTGGTGGACCACTGCAGGCCGACCAGGCTGTCATCCGTGAAGCGCTGCAGGCCGGGCACTTTGACGGTCAGTGATTCCGTGATGCCGGGCAACCGACATACCAGCAGCGTATCCGCGCCCATGTATTCGTAGCTCACTACCCGCGCACTCAGCGCGGCCTGCTGCGGGGCGACCAGCTGGATATCCTCCGCGCGCAGGCCCAGGCTCAGCGCCGTTTCGCCGGCATAGCTCAGCAGCGGTGTGCTGAGATGGCTGAGGTAGTGATGCGCGCCTTTGCTGTGCAGTGGCAGGATATTCATTGGCGGTGCGCCAATAAACTGCGCGGCAAAACAGCTCGCCGGCTGGTTGTAGAGCTGGTCTGGCGTGCCGTGCTGCTCAATGCGGCCATCGTTGAGCAGAATGATGTGATCGGCCATGCTCATCGCTTCGGTCTGATCGTGGGTGACGTATAACATGGTCAGCCCGAGCTGCTTTTGCAGCGCGCGGATTTCGCGCCGCATGCTCTGACGCAGTTTGGCATCCAGGTTGGATAACGGCTCATCCATCAGACACAGAGTATTGTTGGCGATCACCGCCCTGCCCAGCGCCACGCGCTGCTGCTGCCCGCCGGAGAGCTGTGAAGGCAGGCGCGCCAGCAGCGGTTCCAGTTCAAGCAGTGCGCTGACCTGCGCCAGCCGGGCGGCAAACTGTTGCTTATCTTCACCGCGCGCCTTCAGGCCAAACAGCAGATTCTCCCGCACGCTCAGGTGAGGAAACAGCGCGTAAGACTGAAACACCATCGACAGATTGCGCTGCGCCGGTGGCAGAGGCGTGACGTCGGTGTGATTGAAATAAATGCGGCCGCTGTCGGCCGTTTCCAGCCCGGCGAGGGTGCGCAACAGCGTCGATTTACCGCAGCCTGAAGGCCCCAGCAGTGCGACGAAACTGCCTTGCGCCACGTCGAAGCTGATATCCTGCAGCGCGATTTTATCGCCCCAGGTTTTGGTGATGTGTTGCAGCGAGAGATGGCTCATGCATCCGCAGTCCTGAAATCAGAATGGCGGTAAGCTAGCTGAGGCGGATGAAAGATTTATGGCGCTGACGTGACGGTTGGGTGATGGACGGCGACCTGGCGCAGCATCCCCCTCACCCGGCACGCCCGCAGGCCGCGCCGGGCAGGCGTTGATGCGTTACTGCGACATGCTCAGAATGGTGCGGATGTTCTGCGCCGTGGTGGCAATGATGTCGATAGCGCCGGTGCGCAGCGCGCCGAGGATCGCCATGGCTTTGGTGTTTTCAGCGGCAATGGCAATCACGCAGGGAATTTTACGCAGCTCGTCGATACTCAGGCCAATTACCCGGTCGTTCATCACCGTATCCACGTGCTGGCCCTGGGCATTAAAAAAATCATAGCCGGCCACGTCACCGGTCACGCCCTGATTGACGCTGGCATCAATGATCTCATGTGGTGTGAACCAGCCGAGCTTCACCATATAGCTGTTTTCGTTCATGTCGCCGATGCCCACCAGTGCCACATCCGCTTTCCGCGCGCGGTCGAGCGTCTCTTTGATGGTGCCGTTTTGCATGAAAGCGTCGCGCAGCGCCCGGTTTTCGACGTAAGCCGGGGCGTACAGGGTTTCGCTGATGCCGCCAAACTTTTTGGCCAGCCGGCGGCTGATGTGGTCCGCGTTGATGGCATCCCCCGGACGATGGGTGCCGCCGATGCCGCTGATAAACAGGCAGTTGCGCGTCGGCACCTGACCGGGATAATCGGCGACGGCCGCCACGTTGCGCCCCTGGCCCACGGCGACAATGGCGTTGTCTTTCAGCGACTGCGCGAGATGCGCCGACACCAGCGCCGCCACCTGACGCCGCTGCTCGTCGCTGTCTGGCGAATCGAGGGCAATCAGCGCGCGCTGCAGATGGGGAAAGCGCGTCTGCAACTGCTGTTCCAGCCGCGTACTGAACACCGGATGGTAGCGCACATTGATCTCGACGATGCCCTCTTCACGCGCGCGTTTCAGCAGTCGCCCCACCTTGATACGGGAAATCCCAAACTTACGCGCAATCTCCTCCTGGGTGATTTCGTCCTGATAGTAGGCGACGGCAATTTCCGTCAGCAGCTCGGAGTCCTGAGAAAGCGTGTTTTTTTCCATCCGTTACCTGTCTTGTATCGTCGTGCGGAGTGCTCAGCAGGGAGTTATATCATTGATGCGACTCGCTTCGCCAGCCAGCAACGCCGCGAGTCGCCGCTGCTTTCACGCTTAACGCTGAATGGCGTCAATTTTCAGCATGCGGGCAATAACCTTATCCAGCTCTTGCTGATCGAAGATCTGTTTCCAGTCCGGCTTGATGATCTTCTCGCGGCCATACTCCATGGCGATCATGCAGGCGTCCGAGAACGGGTTGGTGGCGCGGAAAGCCACCGCCAGCGCAATCTGAATATGGCCGTACAGCATGGCCTTCGCTGCCTCTTCCGGGACGCCGCTGTGTTTCACCGTTTCATCCAGCGCCTCTTTCATGAAGGCACCGACCATGCAGGCGACGGTTTCGACCAGCGTCGGCTCCAGATACGCCAGTTGCGTCACCGTGACCCAGTGCACCTGATCAACCGGGCCGTACATCACGCTGATTACCTTACTCAGCTCTGCCTTCTGTTCAGCGCTGCCGCTTTCCCAGGCTGCCGCGACGTGCTGAACGGCAGCGACGCCACCAAACGCATCGGCGTGCTCCTCTTTGGTGTAGCGGGCCAGAAATACCGACGGATGGCACGGGTGCGCGACTGCGTATTCGATGCCGTCACGCTGGGCGATCAGGTTGGCATAGGCCGCGGCCGGATCGAGCGTCAGCAGCACCGCACCGCTTTGCATCTGTGGCACCACGCTTTGCGAGACTTTGCCCAGTACGATATCCGGCACGGCGAGGATCACCACGTCACTCAGCGGCACCACCGACGCGGCATCCGACAGCTCGCGTCCCTGTGCAGTCACCTGCTGCTGCGCCTGCGGTGAATTCTCGCAGTAAAACACCTGATAAGCGCTGTGCTGCAAATTAGCGGAAATACGCATGCCCATTTTGCCGCCTGCGCCGATCACGGTGATGGTTTTCAATGCCTTGCTCATGTTAACGACTCCTGATCTTGTTTACTGCGTAGGAATTCAACGGCGCGGCGGGTCCATTCAGCTTCCCGCGCGCAGGTCTGCGCGGCATCGTCCTGCCACGGCAACCAGTGTTCGATGATTTGGTTGATGTCGCGATCGGCCGGCCGCACGCTGGCGATCAGCCGGTCATAATCCAGCTTCCCTTCGCCCATCGGACAGCCGGCCAGGGTAAAACCGACCCAGCCGGCACGGCGGGTAAAGGCGAAATCTTTGATGTGCAGATTGCCGACGCGCGCAGCGGTATTGGCGATCACCTGCTCCTGCAGTTCCAGTCCGGCGACGCAGTTGGCCGGATCGAGACAGACGCACAGCCACGGCGAGAGAAAGCGGTTGATCACCGACATCATCGCCGCGCTGCTGACCTGTTCGTAAGTTTCCAGGCACAGCCGCACCTGCTGGCGGGCAAAATCCGGCAGCACGGCAGCAATCAGATTGGCCGCTTCATCCAGCGATGGCCGGTGATCGGCGGTGTTGAACATTGAGCGCACCACGCGCGCGTCGAGAATGGCGGCGATGTGCAGATAGCGGCGCAGGTGTGCGCTGCCCAGACCGCGCGTGCCCAGCTCCAGCGTGATGCCAAGCGCATCCGCCTGCTGACGCAGCGCCAGCAGCTGTTCATCTGACCACTGCTCAATCGCCGGGTAGTCGCAGATCTGGAATACTGACACGTCGAGATCGGCAGTCTGCTGCAGCATCTGCGCCAGCGTGAGCGGCTGTGGCACCTGGGGCGACATACGCCAGAAAAACGCATAGGTACTGAGTCCAATGCGGCTCATGACGGCAGCTCCTCAGCCAGCTTACTGGCTTCCTGCACGATCTGCGCCAGCGCCTGCGGATCGTGGGCAAAGCGGCCGAGGAACAGGCCGTTGACGTCGCCGCCGAGGCGCTGAATCAGACCCGGCCCGGCGCTGCCGCCGTAAATCACCCGCAGCGTGATGCCGTCGGGCGTCGTCAGCTGCTGTAGCCCGCTGCACACCGCGCGGATGTAGCTGTCCGGCGCCGGATGCGGTGCGCCAATGGCCCACTGCGGTTCGTAAGCAAACAACACCTCACCGCTGAGCGCGTGTTGCGCGGCCTCCGCCAGCGCCTCCTGCAGCTGCTGCTGACACAGCGCAATCGCCTGCTCAGGCGTGCCCTGCTGCGGTTCACCGATGCACAGCACCGGGGTCAGGCGATAACGCAGCGCCATCGCCACTTTGGCGGCAATCTGCGTTTTATCTTCATGAAAATGGCGACGGCGTTCGGCGTGACCGATCTCCGCCAGTGAGCACCCCAGCTCCTGCAGCATGCTGGCGCTGACCTCACCGGTCCAGGCGCCGTTTTCCGCCTGACACACGTCCTGCGCGCCGACGCGCACCGGCGTGCCGGCAAAGATCTCCGTTACCGCCGGGATGGCCGGATAAGCGGGCAGCACAAACAGCCCGACATCACCGCGCTGCACTGCCGGATGCTGCGCCAGCGTCGCAACCTCGCGACACCACGCCAGCGTTTGCTGATAGCCGAAATACATTTTCAGGCTGACGCCAAGCCAGATTTTAGGCTGAGCCATAATTACGCTCCCTGTTCAGATGCACTGTGTTCTTTTAACAGATTGCCAACGGTGTTGACGATCATCGCCAGTGAAACCGCACCGGCGTCCGGCGTGCCAACGCTTTTTTCTGCCAGCGGCCGCGCACGCCCCACTTTCGGTACCAGCTGTGCGGTGGCCTGCGCGGCCTGCTCCGCCACCGCTGCCGCACGTAACCAGGCTTCGGTGAGTGATGCGCCCTGCGCGACCGCAGCGCTCAGCGTGTCGCTAAACGGAACCAGCACGTCAACCATGGTTTTATCACCGACGCGCGCTTTGCCGAAGTGCATAATGCCCTCTTTGGCATCCCGGACGCCGGCAGCGACGCGTGTTGCATCCGCTGCCGCGCTGTCGCCCAGTGCGGTGCCGAGCGCGGTCAGTGCCACGCCCCACAGTGCTCCGGACGTGCCGCCCGCTTTATCCGCCCAGGCATCGGCGGCGCGACACAGCAGACTGCCAGCGCCGGCGCCACGCGCGGCCACCTCACGCGCCTTTTCCACTGCGCCGAGTACGCCGCGCTCCATACCAATGCCGTGATCGCCGTCGCCCGCTACCGCATCAATGTCGCCCAGCTGGCCGGCATGACGCTGAATCATCACCGCCACCGCTTCCAGCAGCTCAAGAACGCGCCGGGCGCTGTGTTGTGATGCGGTGCTGGCCTGCGGTAACGTCTCTTCACGGATCTCTTCGCATTCGGCGGCGCTGAGCGGTTCGGCAATCAGGACGCTGCCTTTGCGGTAGGCCGACGTATTGGCCGGCGCGCGCCACAGGGTTTCCAGCTCATCATCGAGCCACATCAGCGTCAGCGAGACGCCTGCCATGTTAAAACTGGTGACGAATTCGCCGACATCCGGCTCCACCACCTGCAACTGCGCCGCCGACAGCAGCTGGGCGATGCGGCGATACACCACAAACAGCTCTTCATACTTGACTGAACCGAGACCGTTGAGGATTACCGCCACGCGCTGTCCCGCCACCTGCGCCACATCCGCTGGCCGCTCACTCAGCAGCCGGTCGACAAAGATTTCTGCCAGCTCATCGGCGCGCGGCACCGCCGTTTCGCTGATGCCCGGCTCACCGTGGATGCCCAGCCCGAGCGCCATGCGCCCTTTCTCTACCTCAAACAGCGGATGCGAAGCGCCAGGCAGCGTGCAGCCGGAAAATGCCACGCCGAAGGTGCGGGTGCGATCGTTGGCGTGCTGCGCTTTTTTCAGCACCGTAGCCAGATCGTCTCCCGCTTCTGCCGCGGCCGCAGCCACTTTAAACACACACAGATCGCCGGCGACGCCGCGTCGCTTGAGACGCTCATCGTGGCTGGCGCTGGACACATCATCCGTTACCGCCAGCACCTCACAGGCAATACCCTCAGCGCGCAGCCGCTCGCACGCCTGACCAAAATGCAGCACGTCACCGGCATAGTTTCCAAACAGCAACAGCACACCTGCGCCGTTATGCGCCGCGCGCGCGACGTTATAGATTTGCTGCGCCGACGGCGAAGCGAACAGATTGCCCATTGCCGCCCCGTGCGCCAGGCCCTGGCCGACCAATCCGGCAAAGGCGGGATAGTGACCGGAACCGCCACCGACAATCACCGCCACGGTATCCGGCTGGCTGCGCGTGCTGCGTACCACGCCACCGCTCACCTGGCGTACTTTATCGGCGTTGGCGGCCACAAAGCCTTCGATCAGTTCCGCGGCAAACGCGGATGGCTGGTTAAACAGGTACGTCATGTTATTGCTCCTGTACAAATGAGGCTGGCAGAGGCTGCGCGCGACGGCGATTGAGGAACAGCATCAATACAGCGGAGAGCAGCATAAAACCGCCGACCACGAACATCGGTAACACATAACTGTGAGTGGCATCATGCAGTGCGCCGGTGATGTAACCGGCGGAGAAACCCGCCACGTTGCCCAGGGTGTTAATCAGCGCAATCGCCGCCGCTGCCGATGCGCCGGTCAGGAACTGCGTCGGCAGCGTCCAGAAATTGGGCAATGCGGCGAAGATGGCGCTGGCCGTTACGGCGATCACCAGGATGGTGGTAAACGGTGAATCCATGTAGAGCGCCAGTGGTACGCTGAGGCCGCCCGCGACCGCAGGAATCGCGATGTGCCAGGTTTTACAGCCACGCCGCGCGGCATCCCGCGACCAGAAAAACATCACGACGGCGGCGATCAGGTACGGCACGCCGGTGATCAGCCCTTTCTGCATCACATTGAAGGTGGTGCCAAACTGCTGCTGGAAGCCGGCGATAATGGTCGGCAGGAAGAACGCCAGCGCGTACAGGCCGTAAATAAAGCCGAAGTAGATCAGGCACAGCATCCACACGCGGCTGTTGCCCATCACCGAACGCACGCTGTGCGGGTGCTGGCCCTGCTTGTGCTGATGTTCCGCCTCCAGTTCGGCTATCAGCCAGTTTTTCTCGTCGTCATTCAGCCACTTCGCCTGACGCGGCGAGTCCACCAGCCAGAACAGCGCCACAATCCCGATGAGGATTGCTGGCAGCGATACGCCCATAAACATTACGCGCCAGCCCTCCAGGCCAAACAGCCCGTGCTGCTCAATCAGCGAGGCAGCCAGCGGTGCGCCAAATACCACCGTCAGCGGTTGTGCCAGGTAGAACAGCGAGAGAATTTTGCTGCGGTGGCGCGCCGGCACCCACAGGCTGAGATAAAGGATGGCGCCCGGGAAGAAACCAGCCTCGGCAATCCCCAGCAGCAGGCGCAGCGTATACAGCCCTTCGACACTGCTGACCCAGGTAAACAGCAGCGAGACGATGCCCCAGCTGATCATGATGCGCGCCAGCCAGCGCCGCGCGCCGAACTTATGCAGCGCCAGGTTGCTGGGCACTTCCAGCAGGATGTAACCAATAAAGAAGATGCCGGAGGCGAGACCAAACTGCAGCGCACTGAGGCCGAGGTCCTGCGTCATGCCGTTTGGGCCGGCAAAGGAAATGGCGGTGCGATCGAGGAAGTTGATAAAGAACATCAGCGCCACAAACGGTACCAGGCGCCAGGAGATTTTGCGGATTGCGGTCTGCTCAACCGCGCTGACAGCAGAGTGATTCATAACGCACCTCCGAAACGTGCGCAGTGAGACGGTGTTGGCCAGGCGCAAAACCGGCGCTGGCGACAGACAAAATGCGAGGTAAGAAGCAAATGACACATGTTCGAGTCCTCAATGGTTCTTCTTGTACATGGATAGGGTCATGCGAACAAATGAACACTACACGGATATTTGCTCACTCCTCAAGCGCAGTTGGCGAAAGTGTGACAGTGCGCATGAGATTTGATTTCGGTGGCGTTTTCAGGATTTTTCGCAGCAGAGCGGCGCTGCGCGATCATACTGGCAGGGGTTGGCACGAGATTTTGCGCAATCGATCGCTAAATCATATGAACATGTATTGAACATATGTTTGTTTTTGTGGCAGGCTGTCAGTGAACATCTAATCACCTGACGAACATATGTGCAGGTGTCAGACCCTGTATCACTGGAGAGACGTGATGAAAACTATCGCTATTGGTGCCGATGATGCGGCTATCGATTTGAAAAACATCATTAAAAAGCTGCTGGAAGAGCAGGATTATCAGGTAACTGATTACAGTAACGACGCGCAAAATGAGCGCCCGATGTATCCGGACGTGGCGTTTGCGCTGGCGACGGCGGTGCAGCAAAAGCAGTTTGAGCGCGGCATTTTGCTGTGTGGCACCGGCATTGGCGTCGCGATTGTTGCCAATAAAGTGGAAGGCGTGCGCGCCGCGCAGTGTCATGACACCTTCTCCGCCGAGCGCGCGCGCAAAAGTAATAATGCCCAGATCATGACCATGGGCTCACGCGTAATTGGGCCGGAGCTGGCGAAAAACATCGTTAACGCCTGGCTGGCATCCGAGTTTGAAGGGGGCGGTTCGACCGCCAAAGTGGAGAAGATCGGTTACTACGAACAGGTGTCACACGCGAAATAATGGGTTATCGGGCGCTGAGTTGCAAAGCCGGCAGCGCCTGAGTGCGTGACATCGCCAGCGGCACGCTGACACGACTGGCCACTTTGGTGCGTGCCAGCCGTGTCATAGCCGGTGTTTTAACTGCCGCTTAGCGTACCGCTCAGCACCGCAGGCGCATCCTGCTGCACCAGAAAGGCGACCAGCAGGGCGTCGCGTTCACCGTGGATAGCCGGCAAGGCAGCGCTATCGCTCACCGCATCGCCTTTTTGCAGCCGCACATCCCCGGTGCGTGCAATGCCCTCCAGCACCGTGACCCAGCTGGCATAACCCGGCAAATGCGGCACCTCGATCTGTGCGCCACGATCCAGCCTGACGTCATAGATGTAAACGGCCTGACGCAGCGTCAAAGGTGCCGCGCTGTGCTGCGGACCGGCCAGCAGCGTCCACTGGTTAAGTGCCGCCCCTTCTGCCCGGTACACACTCTGCACCTGCCCTTCACCGCCGCCGGATGCCGGGCGGATGTACGCCTGCAGCATTTCGCTTTCAATCAGCGGTGCTGACTCTTCATGACGTACCCCACTGCCCGCGTTCACCAGCAGTGCACGTTTGCCGTTGAGGGCGAGAGTCTCTCCCTCCTCACGCCGGTACTGCACCGAGCCGCGCCAGACATAGCTGAAAATCTCATCATCCTGATGGCGGCGCATCGGTACTACCGCGCCGGGCTTCAGCGTCATCTGGTCGACAATCGCCAGCGTGCCCAGTGGTTCTCCCGGCCGCTGCCGGCGAATGGTAAAGGGACCGTATTCAAACAGCTGGTCACGCTGCGCTTTAATCACGTTCATCAGTGGCTTCCTCAAAAATCAGGTTCTGATGACCATCATAAAGGCTGCAAAATTGCGTAACAGTAGGGCTTTTTGTTGGCTTAAATCAGTGGTTTTGAATGACCTTCGTTCGCGCCTTTAGCCTGCTGCAGTACGAAGCTGAGCGCCAGGTGCGGGCTGGTAAGTGGCCGCTGTGGCACAGGAAAACGCGACGCGGCGCCGGCCATTGACACCTGCGCTAACGCCACCTGAACCGCGCCCTGCTGCTGTCCCTGAGCGACGGCATCGGCGATCAGCGTGTAATAGTCGTCCAGCCGGCCAGCTTTGAATGCGGCCCAGGCATCAGGGATAAGCCTGACTTGCGGACGCTGGTCAGGTGCCAGACGCTCCGGGCAAAACAGCTGGCGCGTACTGTGCATCGTAGACTCCGCGGCACACAGCACCAGCGCGGGTGCGCCACGGCGATGCACTTCGTCCGCCAGCATACGGTCAGTGCGATAAACCGCACAGCGCTGTTGTGGATCGCGAAAGCTGTCTGCGGCGGCACCTAAGGTAGAGCAGGTAATCAGTATCGCGTCGAACCACGGCGTCAGGCTGAGTAACAGCTGCTCCAGACGCTGCTGCTGGACCGGCGTCATGCCACCGCTGAGCTCTGCTTCTGCCAGCAGATGTGGCATCACCAGATGGCTGATTTGCTGAGGCGGAATGCCGAGCGACTGCGCGGCGTCATCAAAAATAGCAATATTACTGGCGGCGGTATGCAGGCAGGCAATGGTCACAACGATTCCTTATCGCTTCAGGTTCAGTACGTTGCACTATAGCCATAATCGGTGACGGAATGCAGCTTTACCGCTGGCTGGCAGGCTTCGCCGGATGCGGTGCGAGGCATTTTTCAACGCCTCGCACCGTGCAACCTTCCTTCAGCCGGTCAGCGCGAAGTGCGATCTCAGAACCACACTTCTGCCTGTACGCCAAAGTTCCAGCTACCGCCAGCGGTAAAGCCCGCGCTGCCGAAATCATCGTTCAGCGCATAGTTGTCCAGCGCTTTAGACCAGTTCATCCAGGTCGCGAACAGGCGAATCTCCGGTCGCACCAGCATGTCGTTGATGTTGCCGACTTTAAATGTTGGCGCAAAGGTCAGCTTATATACGTCGCCCTTCACCGCGTTGTACGTCGCGATGCTGCCGCCATCCTGATAGCTGCGGCCATTGGGTTTGAGGTCCATATACAGCCACGACGCTTCATATTGCAGCGCAAAGTTTTCCGTAATCGCCTGGGATGCGCGCAGGTTGATGGTTGCCCAGTCATAGCGATCGCCTTTACGGTAGCGATCCTCGCTGTGCTGCGCCAGTAGCGACGGGGCCACTGACCAGCGATCGCTCAGTGGCATCACGCCAAAAGTGGCCAGTCGCAGCGCGCTGGCGTTGCGCGTTAAGTCGCCGTCGCCACCGATCTGCCGGGTTTCTGCGCCCAGCCCTTTCCCCCATTGAATGGCGTGAGTGCTGCTGCCCGGTGCCAGTCCGTAGAAGCGGTTTTTATCGTGCCAGGCCAGCATGGTAAACACGCCGTGCTTTGCCGTATCGTCACTGCGCAGCGCATAGCTGCCGGTGGTCGATGCGCGCCCTTTCAGCTCGTCGTTGCCGTTTGCGCTCATGCCGGTCAGCATCCACTGCCAGTTACCGTAAAACTGGTTCGAGGTCAGCAGCAGGTTTTGCACGTTGTTATCGTCGTAGCGGCTGCTGCCCAGGTCGCCAAAACTGCGGCCATAAATGGAGAAATCGCTGCGCCATTGCTCGTTCCATTGCAGGTTGCTGATGCCGCCGCCGGTGCCGCCAAGAAAGACGATATCGGTATCAGTGAAGTGCAGATCAAAATTGTCGCCGTCAAAGCGTTTACCTGCCCACAGCGAGGCATGTTGCGCGGCGCCCCCAAAGCTGGGCAGATCCCCCATTTCGACATACACCTGGCGAATATTCAGATTATTGTCGTTATTCTGCACCCACGGGTCCGGACTGGATGAGCCATCTGCCAGCAGCGCTTTGAAATTGGCCCACGAACCATTACTGAACCGGGTTTGGTTATGAAAGCCCAGCTCGATGTAGTGATCTTTTTCATTACCTAACCGGCCAATATGCGCATCGCCGCCGATCGAACTGGCAGGCGAAATAGCAGGTCCGGCACGTCCGCCGCGCCCTTTATCATTAACCAGCAGGCCGGAACGGGCGTAGCCGGAAAAGCGGAACGTGTTGGTTGTTCCGGCGCTCGCCTCCTTTTGTTGCTGCTCATCGCGCGCGATTTTCTCTTCCAGCTGGGCCAGACGCTGCTCCAGCGTTAATGACTGTGCCGCTGCACTGCCACCCACCATCATCCCCGCGATAGCCAGCGCCAGGCGCGCGGTTTTAGCCTTATGCATCACCATATTTATCTCTCTTATTATGTCCATTCATTAATTACAACGGGATTGCCTTTGACGCAGCGAGAGCATAAATAAGCGGATTGCGGTTCTTTTTGATCAATATCATTAAATTAAAAAGTGATATTTTACATGAAGTTATAAAATGATTGATTAATTCAAGGTCTGTTTTTACCTAAATGGAAAAATCCTTTGCGACCTGTCTTAAAAGACGGGTGAATTAATTTTTCTTTTCCGATCCCATTCGCAGAATGGCGCTTTTTCCGGCACGGAAAATCTGCTTAGCCTGCAGCAGAAATAAAAAGCAAATTTGCGAGCTGTGCCGCATCGCTTAATGCGGCAACCAGATGAGACGGCGCAATTATTCGGGCAAGCCTGCGCCTCGCTGCTACGCTTAGTGGTTGGATTATCCTTACAAAAGCTGGAGATATTATGAGCAATGACGATCGCAAGCCGACCACCACGGATGCTGGCATTCCGGTAGCCAGCGACGAACATTCTTTGTCCGTCGGTCCTGACGGCCCGCTGATGCTGCACGATCACTACCTGATTGAGCAGATGGCTAACTTCAACCGCGAACGTATTCCAGAGCGTCAGCCGCACGCCAAAGGCAGCGGTGCATTTGGCTATTTTCAGGTGACAGAAGATGTCAGCCGCTACACCAAAGCGGCGGTATTTCAGCCCGGCACCAAAACTGATGTGGTAATGCGCTTCTCCACCGTGGCCGGTGAGCGTGGCAGCCCGGACACCTGGCGCGATCCGCGCGGCTTCGCGATCAAGTTTTACACCAGCGAAGGCAACTACGACATGGTGGGCAATAACACGCCGGTGTTCTTTATCCGTGACCCGATGAAGTTCCAGCACTTTATCCGCTCGCAGAAGCGCCGTGCCGACAACAATCTGCGTGATAACGATATGCAGTGGGATTTCTGGACGCTGTCGCCAGAGTCGGCGCACCAGGTGACCTGGCTGATGGGCGACCGCGGCATTCCGAAAAGCTGGCGCCACATGAACGGTTACTCCAGTCACACCTATATGTGGGTTAACGCCGCCGGGGAAAAATTCTGGGTTAAATACCACTTCAAAACCGATCAGGGTGTGGAGTTCCTGACGCAGGATAACGCCGATCTGCTGGCCGGCCAGGACGGCGATTACCATACGCGCGATCTGTTTACCGCCATCAAAAATGGTGATTTCCCCAGCTGGACGCTATACATGCAGATCATGCCGTTCGCCGAGGCGGAAACCTACCGCTTCAACCCGTTTGATCTGACTAAGGTCTGGCCACACAGCGATTATCCGCTGATTAAAGTCGGCAAACTGATGCTCAACCGCAACCCGACCGACAACCACGCGCAGATTGAACAGGCGGCGTTTGAACCAAACAACCTGGTGCCCGGCATCGGGCTGAGTCCGGATAAGATGCTGATTGGCCGGGTGTTTGCCTATGCTGACGCCCACCGCGCTCGTCTGGGCGTTAACTACAAGCAGATTCCGGTCAACGCCCCGCAGGCACCGGTGCACAGCTACAGCAAGGATGGCGCGATGCGCATCAATCCGGTCAGCGATCCGGTTTATGCGCCGAACTCGAAAGGCGGTCCGGTGGCGGACGGCGAGCGCTACCCGACGGATTCCACCTGGGAAGCGCACGGCAACATGGTGCGCGCACCCTACACGCTGCGTCAGGATGATGATGACTTTGGCCAGGCCAATACGCTGGTCAATAAAGTGCTGGATGAGGCGGCACGTGATCGTCTGGTGAATAACGTCAGCGGTCATCTGCTCAACGGCGTGGAGGAGCCGGTGCTGTCGCGCGCGTTTGAGTACTGGCGCAACATCGACCAGACGATTGGCGATCGCATTGCCCAGCGGGTACAAACCGAGCGCGCCAAGCGTTAATGCGCTGATTTATAAATATAAAAAAGGCGCCCGCGGGCGCCTTTTTTGCATCGACAGGATTATTTCAGACGGAACGCCACCACGCTGTCGCCGGCTTTGGTGCCGAGCGAACCGTGACCGCCTGCGGCAATCACCACGTACTGCTTACCGTCGCTGCCCATGTAAGTGGATGGTGTCGCCTGCGCGCCGGCGCTAAGCTCCTGCTGCCACAGCAGTTCGCCGGTGGTGCTGTCATAGGCGCGAATGAAGTTATCTGCGGTCGCACCGTGGAACACCAGATCGCCGGCCGTCAGCAGTGGCCCGCCGTGCGCCACCATGCCCATCGGGAAGCCAATCGGGAAGCGGCCCGGCAGGAAGCTGGTTTTCAGGTTTTTCGTGGTGCCAACGCGACGCAGCCATTCAGTTTTACCGGTTTTCAAATCCACGCCGACCATGCGGCCCCACGGCGGTGCAATGCACGGAATGCCGAGACCGGAGGCCAGCTGCTGGATGTGGATGGCGTAATCACCGTGGAAGTTTTCGTTCCAGTAAGGCTGGCCATCTTTGGTGAACAGGCGCTCCGTCGCCGTGGCGGGCGTACGCTTGATCAGGTTGTATTTGTAGGCGAGGCGCACCGGTGCGGCAATCAGCATCTGACGTTGCGGATCAACCGCCACCGATCCCCAGTTAAACACCCCGATATTGCCCGGGAACACCAGCGAGCCGCCTTCTGTGGCTGGCGTCCACGGATTGCCGTCATAGCGCAGGCTACGGAAATCCATACGGCAGGCCATTTGATCAAACGGTGTGATGCCCCACATTGACTTCTCAGTCAGCGGCTGCGGAATAAAGTTCAGACTGGATACCGGCTGGGTGGCGGCGAATTTCTCGCCCGGCACGCCGCCTTCCGTCGAAACCTTCACGTCGTTAACCGGATAAACCGGCTGGCCGGTCAGGCGATTGAGCACAAACAGGTTGCCGGTTTTGGTCGGCAGGATCACCACCGGCTGTTTCTGGCCCTGATAATCGATATCGACCAGCGACGGCTGTGACGGGTTATCGCGGTCCCACAGATCGTGATGGGAGCTCTGATAGCGCCATTTGAACGCACCGGTCTGCAGATCGAGCGCCACTAACGCATCACGGAATTTCTCTGTATTGCTATTGGCATCGCGCTCGATGCCCAGTTCATCCGGCGAGGCGTTGCCAAACGGCACATACACCAGGCCGTTTTTCAGGTCAGCGCTCAGCGTACCCCAGGCCACCGGCGTATCCTGCGGATAGGTCTGGCCAGCAGCTATCGGCGCGGTATTTTGCGGATTAGCCGGATCAAAGTTCCACACCAGACGACCACTTTGCACATCATAGGCGCGAATTACGCCAGAGGGGTTACCGCTGTTGAAGCCGTTATCCATAACTGAGCCGCCGACAATCACCAGATTGCCCGCGACCAGCGGCGCGGCGGTCTGCATCAGCGCGTGTGGACGAACCTCACCCATATTGGCATGCAGATCCACCACTCCGTTGTTGCCAAAATCGGCGCACGGTTTGCCGCTGTCGGCATCCAGCGCAATCAGCCGGGCATCGGTGGTGGCGTTAAAGATGCGCTTGCGGCACATCGCCGCCGTCGCCGCCGTGTCCTGTGCGGCAACCGGTGCGCCCGCGTAATAGCTGACGCCACGGCAGGTCTGATGCTGCTGCAGATAAGAACGATCTTTCGCCGGCGTGTATTTCCACTTCACCGCACCACTCTGCGGATCGAGCGCGTGGACCTCATTGTGCGGCGTACAGAAATAGAGCATGCCGTTGGCTTTCAGCGGCGTGGCTTCGAAGGTGTATTCGGTGGCGTCGTTATCCTGACGCAGATCGCCGGTGTGATAGGTCCAGGCCACTTCGAGATTGCGCACGTTCTCTTTGGTGATCTGATTCAGGGCGGAGAAACGCAGGCCGTCGGCGGTGCCGCCGTAGGCGGTCCAGTCAGCGCTCGCGCCCTGCTCGCTGTTTTGTTCACGCGCATTGGTGATGGTGCCGGCCTGCGGCAGCGGATCGTAAAAGCACAATCCAATCACCAGTACAATCATGATGGCCACCGTGCTGCCGAGCAGGCCGTGGAAGCGACGCTGTCCCTGATACAGCGGTTTGACCACCCACGGCATCGCCAGCCACAGGCCTATTACGCCAAACAGATCGCCGCGCGGGATCCACTGCCACTTGTCGAAGCCGACTTCCCAGATCATCCATGCCAGCGTGATCCACATCAGCACCGCATACAGGCTTAACGCGCTGCGCTGATTGCGGAACAGTAAAATGGCGGTGATCAGTAATCCCACCGCCATCAATGCGTAAAATGCGCTGCCGCCCATCATCAGCAGCTTGCCGCCCATATAGAGCAGCGCAACACCCAGAATCGCCAGCACGAGACTGGTCAGTTTGTTTATCATGCGAATCCCTCAACGCTCATCATTATTAACCACCCCAAACTAAAGACACATAAACTCAACAAAATCTTAACTTACGTAACCGTTAGTTAAAAATCTGCCTGGCAGCGTGTCGTTAGTGCCGCTTATCAATGTAGCTCTGCTCCTTCCTGCTGCGCCCCGCTTCGCTCGTAGTGTGAGTGAAATCACGTTTCAATTTTGTTGGAGGAAATTAATCAATCATCAGGAAAATCCGCATTTTTTGATAACGCAGCGTGCGATATGACTCAAGGCGCGACAGGCGTGCTTCCCGGCAGCCTGCAATTTTTCGGCGTACGTATTTCTGGTGAAATTATTTAATTGATTAGTGGCATAAAAATGCGATTTGTCCTGGTCATGTCAGAAGCTGATGGTAAAAAAGCAGGCAACGCTGCGCTTTGCTCTAAAAATAGCGTCTGTCCGGCGCAGTGACATTGATAAATGAAATAGCGTATTTATTATTTTGAGAGTTTCCTTAGCCTGTCTGCCAAATTAATCGGTGATATACATTATCTGACTGCTCTGCGGCAAAGCCGCTTATAAAAAGAAGGTTATTATGATCAGCGCAGACGCTTTTTATCGCAAATTACGTTTTCCATTTAAACTCACACATGCTGCCATTAAATTTCCCGTGGCCAATGCGCACGCCCGGCAATACCAGGTCCTGTCAGCAGAACAGACCATCGATCTGCTGCTCAGCGATGACCGGCTCTCAGTGTGCCGCTATGGGGATGGGGAACTGGAAATGACGCTATTTAAGAATATTGGCTTTCAGTCTTTTGATGAACGCCTTTCCATTCGCCTGAAAGAGATCCTGCGCCGTGGCACGCAGAGCGATAATCGCTGTCTGCTGTGTATGCCTGATGCCTTTCGCGGCACCGGGAATATGCGTTTTGGCTCAGCGCTTTTCTGGTTTTTTCATAAAGCGTTTTTCTTTCGCCACTATGAGCATTTATTAAAGAAAGGCTATCGCTATGGTAATACTTCGGTAACGCGACCTTATCATGATTATAAAGATAAACAGCCGGCGGCACGTATTTTTGCCAAATTTAAACAGCTGTTTCACGATAAAAAAATTCTGATTGTTGAGGGTAGCGGCACGCGCCTTGGTCTCGGTAACGATCTGCTGGATGGCGCACGGCAGATCCGGCGCATTACCACTCTCAACCGTAACGCGTTTTCGGTTTATAACGAGCTATACAGTAATGTACTGGCGCACGCGCGCGAGTTCGACATGGTATTGATCTCCCTTGGACCGACGGCAACCGTGCTGGCTTACGACCTCAGTCAGCACGGCATTCGCTGCATTGATACCGGCCATATCGATATTGAGTATGAGTGGATGCGCAGCGCGGCTCGCACTAAGGAGCAGGTCGCGGGGAAAAATGTGAATGAGGTCGGTTTATTACAGAGTGACGAACAGCAGGAAGCGGATGCGCATTACCGCAGCCAGATTCTGCTGCACGTCGGTTTAGGTCAGGAGCCACTGCGCAGTGCCGCGGTGGTCACGCAGCCGATAGTGTGATGCAGCGCACCGTAACCGATCGTGCCGGCGATCGGTTTGGTGCAGTACGCTCAGATAGCGGGTATTTATTAGCCAGCGCGATGGTTCTGACTGCGACGGCGCGGGCACTATGGCATGGCGGACACTAATTAGTTAGCAGCCTTAGCAATCTGGCATTACCTTTGCTTAATGATTCCTGTGTTCATTTTCAGGAGTCGTATGATGAAAGCGTCCTCAACCCGCTACACCATTTTCTCGCTGCTGTTTCTCATCGCACTGATTAACTACATCGACCGCGGTGCGCTGTCGTTCGCCGCCAACGCCATCTCGCAGGAATTTCACTTCAGTAAAGTGCAACTCGGTGCCGTGCTGGGCTACTTTGGCTTTGGCTATCTGTTCGGGTCGCTGTGCGGCGGCTTCCTTGCCGACCGGCTGGGCACCAAAAAGGTCTGGCTGATGGCCGGCATTCTGTGGTCGCTGCTGGAGATCGCCACTGCCTGGGCCGGAGAGCTGGGCATGGCGCTGTTTGGCGGCTCGGCGATCATGGGGTTTGCTGCACTGCGCGTGCTGTTTGGCTTCAGCGAAGGGCCGGCCTACGCGTTGATGAACAAAACCATCGCCCACTGGGCACCGGATAACGAACGCGGTTTCGCGCTGGGAATTGGCCTGCTGAGCACCCAGGTGGGCTCGCTGCTGACCGCACCGATTGCCGTCGGACTGCTGCTGCTCACCAACGACTGGCGCATGATGTTTATGCTGCTCGGCGCGTTTTCACTGCTGGCGATGCTGCTGTTTGCCCGCCACTTTACTGATACGCCACAGCAGCATCCGCGTGCCAATGCCGTCGAGCGTCAGCTGATCATTGCCGGGCAACGCCAGCAGCCGCAGGACGAAGGCGCGCTGCCGTGGTGGCGCTTCTTCACCAGCCGCACGCTGGTGTGCAACGCGCTGGGCTATTTCAGTTTCCTCTACATCACCTTTACCCTGGTGACCTGGCTGCCGAAATATCTGCAGGATAATTTCCACTATGACCTGCACTCGCTGTGGTATGTGGCGATGATCCCGTGGAGCGGTGCCTGCCTGACGGTGCTGCTGGGCGGACGCATCGCCGATCGCCTGCTGGCACGCTTTAACAATCTGCGGCTGGCGCGCAACCTGTTTGCCGCCGTGACGCTGTGCGCCACCGCCTGCTGCTTTATGGCTATTCCCTGGGTCGGATCTGCTGCCGGGATTATCGCGCTGATGACGCTCGGCAACGCGCTCAATGCGCTGGTAAATAACGTCTACTGGTCGGTCGTGATTGACGTGACGCCGAAGGCATCGGTCGGCACCTTCAGCGGCATGACGCTGGCCATCGCCAACCTCGCGTCGATCATTTCACCGATGCTGTGCGGCTGGCTGGCGCAGTACTACGGTTATAACGCCATGTTTACCGTCACCGCCTGTATCGCCTTTGGCAGCATGCTGGCCATGACGCTGCTGCAGCCGGAGAAACGTCTGCAAGCCGATGCGCCGCCAGCCGCCGCGCAGCAGGCTGTGTAAGGGTTATCGCCCGTGCCGCTGGCAGAAGGCGGCGATATCCGGCGACTGAAAATCCGCCAGGTGCGCCATCAGCTTCTCCAGCGGCCAGTTCCACCAGGCAATCGCCTGCAGCTGCGCCGCGATGTCAGCGCTGAAACGGGCGCGAATCGGTTTCGCCGGCACACCTCCGACGATAGTGTAAGGCGGCACATCTTTACTCACCACCGCCCCGGCCGCCAGCACGGCGCCGTCACCGACCGTCACGCCAGGCAGGACAATCACGCCGTGACCGATCCACACATCGTGACCAATGATAACCCGATCGGCACGGCGTCCGGCGAAGAAACCGGCATCGCGCTGCGCGCGGCTGTCGTAATACTCCGGGCAGTAGGTGAAGCGATGCTGTGAGGCGCGGTCCATCGGATGATTCGGTGCCCCGATACGCACCTGATTGGCGATGGCCGTGAAGCGGCCAATCTGTGCATCCGCCACGCAGCAATGTTCCCCAAGGTAGGAAAAATCACCCAGTTCGCTGTATTCCAGATAACTGTGCGCCAGAATTTCACACTGCTGGCCAATCTGCGTGTCGCGCAGACGGACGCTGGGATCGATCGCGGTGTGTTGCAGTTTAGCGGGATGCTGTGTGGCAGAAATCATAAAGCAGGTGCTCCGTTGTGGTCAGATGTCTGGATAAGTGGTTGCCTCAACGCAACCGCGAGCCACAACACTAGAGCGGGAAGATGACAGGAATGCTATCGTGTTGCTCCACCGGGAGATCTTCAGGAGAAAATGGAATGAAAGCGTCCCTGCCTTTATTAGCTTTGCTATTCAGTACCGCCCCCGCCTTTGCCGCCCTGCCGCCCGACATCAAAGCCGGAGAAATTGTGCAGGTCGAACTGGCGCAGCTGCATCCCACTCAGGCCGCCATTGGTTATCGCCAGCTGGATTACAAGCAGCATCGTTATCAGGCCGATCCGGAAAAGCTGTTCGATGACTATTGCGAAAGCATGGGACAAAAAGGGGTGAAAAGTTTCACGCCGCGCTCCACCCTGCGCGATCCGGCCAGTTTCAGTTGTAAGGCGCCGGTCGGCAGCGAACCCGGCCCGATGAAAACCGCGGTGATCGGCCCGGATAATCAACTGTACCTGACTGATGGCCACCACACGTTCAGCAACTTTGCTGACATGGCCGGCCTGTCAACGCCGGTGCAGGTGCGCATTACCGATGATTTCCGCCCGCTGAAAAGCCAGGCTGCTTTCTGGCAGAAAATGGCGGCGGCACATCTGGTGTGGCTGGAGACGCCAAACGGTAAAATCGCCCCCGAAGCGCTGCCGCAGGAGCTGGGTCGCCAGCATATGCAGGATGATGAGTATCGTTCGCTGATCTACTTTGTGCGCGATATCGGCTTCGATAAGCCAGACAACCCGCCGCCGTTCCTGGAATTCTTCTGGGGACAGTGGCTGAGCCGGGAACTGCCGCTGAAAGCGTTCAACCTGCGCGACCGCGACGGCTACGCCGCAGCGGTGAAAAAGGTGGCGGAGAAGATGGTGAGCGTACCGAAGGACACGGTGATTGCGCAGAGTGATAATGGTCCGCTGACGGCGCAGGCGCTCGGTGCCAGAGACGCGGTGAACCAGAAGGCGCTGAACAAGTTAAGCGCCGATAACGGTAAGCTGAGCTGGGCGTTTAAACGTTAAGCGGGCTGGGTAGTGTTGGGTTTATCCAGGTGCGCATCAATGCGCACCCGACAAAATCACACACTATTGCTGCTGGTGCGCATCAATGCGCACCCGACAAAACCCCCATACCATTGTTGCTGGTGCACGGGCATGCGTCTTTCACCGTTGTGGCAGGGTCGCCATGGATGGCAACCGAAAACGGCGGTTATACCAGCTCGCTGTTTTTAACATCCGCGGACGGTGCCAGCAGGTTTTGATCGAAGGCGCGCAGCGGCTGGCCGTGGCGAACGCGCTGTGGCCAGTCCGGATTGGCCAACGCGCTTTTGCCCAGCGCCACATAATCTGCGCCCTGATACAACGCCATGCCGGCGCGTTCGGCATCTGACAGCGATCCGTTGATCACCACCGGCAACTGTGGCGCAGCCTGGCGCGCCAGCTGCAGCAGCGACTCTGCCGCGTCCGAGAACGCTGGCTGCAACGCATCGTGCTCGGTCAGATGCAGATAATCGATACCTGATTCAGCCAGCAGCGCAAATACCTGGCGCGCTCCGGCAGCGCCCTCCTGCCATTTATGCGTAAGATCATTCACTTTCCCCTGGGAAATCCGCACGCCCAGCGTGACGTTGGCACCGATGCGCTGTCGCACCGCGGCAATCACCTCCCGCGTCAGCGTCAGTCTTGCGATAATATCGCCGCCCCAGCGGTCGCTGCGCTGGTTGGTGTAATCGGTAAAGAACTGATCGAGCAGATAACCGTTGGCCGCGTGAATTTCAATGCCGTCAAATCCGGCTGCCTCAATGGCACGCGCCGCGCTGTCAGCAAAGGCGTCAATCACCTGCTCAATCTGTTCATCACTCATGGCGCGCGGCAACGGATAAGCGCCGTGGCCATGGTAAAACCGCAGTTGTTCGCCACGTGGCGGGATCGCCGAAGGCGCCAGCGTATCGCGCCGGTAAATATTGCCCTGCGATATCGCACCGGCGTGCATCAGCTGTGCAATGATTTTGCTGCCGTGCTGGTGCACGCTGTCGGTGATGGCCCGCCAGCCGGCGATCTGCTGGCGATTGACCAGCCCGGCCTGAAAAGCGTAAGTCTGTGACCAGGCTTCATCAATGTAGAGGCCTTCGGTGATTATCGCGCCAAAGCCACCGCGGGCAAAACGCGTGTAGTACTGCTGCATACGCTCGCCCGGGACACCGTCTACGCTGGCGGAGATGCGCGTCATCGGTGCCACCATCAGGCGATTGGTTAAATCGAGGTGGTTAAGCGTACTGCTCTGAAACAGGTGTTTGTCGGACATTTGGCGCTCTGAAATAAATTATCATCAGGAGCCATTATAGTGAGTCGCCATTGTGGCAAAAATGACCGATTATGATACGTCTGCTTAACGGAAACCGTTACAATGAATTCCCGGGATATTGATATTTTTCTGATGGTGTCACAAACCCGCAGCCTGACGCAGGCGGCGCGGCGGCTCGGCACCACCACTATGACCGTGTCGCGCCGGCTGGCCTCACTGGAGGAAGATCTCGGCGTACGGCTGCTGCATCGCACCACGCGCGCCATTGCCCTTACCGATGAAGGCGAAGAGTTTCTTCCCTATGCCAGAACGCTGGCAGAGACCGAACAGAGCGCACGCAACCTGTTCGCGCCCGATAAACAGGGCGCCACCGGCCAGCTGCGTATCACCGCGCCTACGGGGTTTGGCCGCCGCACCATCATTCCGCTGCTGCCGTCACTGATGGAGCAAAACCCCGGTCTCCGCGTTGAGTTTCAGCTCAGCGACGATGTCACGGACATTGTCGGGCTGGGCTTTGATGTCGCGATTCGCATTGCCCCGCTGCGCGATTCCCGCCTGGTGGCACACCGCCTGGCCGATAACCCGCGCCGGCTCTGTGCGGCTCCGGGCTATCTGCAACGCTTCGGCACGCCGCGTCATCTGGCGGATCTGCATCAACACCACTGTCTGCGCCTGTCGAATGTGGTGCAGTGGAGTTTTATGGTGGACGGTCATCTCTCCAGCCTGAGCGTTGACGGGCGCTTTAGCGGCAGCAATGTCGAAGGGGTGCGTGCGCTGTGCGTGGCTGGCAGCGGCATCGCGCAGCTTTCTGAGTGGGATGTGCGGGAAGAGCTGGCATCCGGCGAACTGGTGGCGCTGGAGCTGGAGGACGCGCAGCCGCAGATGCTGGGCGTGTGGGCGCTGTTTCCCACCACGCGCCACCTGCCGGCGCGCGTCAGCGTATTTGTTGCGGCGTTCAGACAGGCGATGCAACAGCAAAGCCGGCCCGGCGCGTGACGCGGACGTACGAAAAAAGGCGGAGGGGTGAGCTCCGCCTTGTTTCAAGTTCCGGTCAGTGCGCCTGACCGGTCAGTTGCAAAAGGGCAACGATGATTTGCAGGATCACCCGGACCAGGTCCAGGAGTAATCGAACAAGTTCCATCACTTTCCTTCTCCTCTGACAGGAGCGCGCTGTTCAGCTTTCGGGGCCCTGACTCTACCCGCCGACCGCCTAAGCACATCTGTGAGGAGCGCTGAGCGGCACTCATTGTGAAAGCCACAGGCCAGCACCACCTGAAACCTGCCGGGGTTTGACTATCCGCGCCCCTGGAGTCATCAGAAAACAATAAGCATCCGCCGCGCTCAACACCTGTATAACCATACAGTATTTTAGCGAAACTTGAAATCTTTCGCTGCACATTTTATCATTCCTTTTGTGAGGAGTGCTGAGCACCCCGTTCCGAGCGCGGTTACCAGCCGGGTGACGAACATAAAAAAAGGATTTGGCGACCTGGCCAAATCCTTTTTTATTGCCTGCGATTATCCTACTGCGCGGCGCTGATACGCCAGATCGCGTTGCCGGCATCGTCGGCAATCAACACCCCGCCCTGATTATCCGTCGCCAGTCCTACCGGCAAACCGCGTACCTGCATCTGATCGTCGGTGAGGAATCCTGACACCACCGTCTGCGGTTGCCCGACCGGTTTGCCGTTTTCAAATTTCACCCAAATCACTTTATAGCCGTTGAGCGGCGTGCGGTTCCAGCTGCCGTGTTCACTGATGAACGCGCCGCCGCGGTACTGCGGCATATTCTCCGCGCCATAGAACAGCAGGCCGAGCGGTGCCACATGTGAGCTCAGCGCATAGTCCGGCTTGATGGCTTTCGCGACCAGATCCGGCCGCTGCGGCTGCGCGCGCTCGTCGACGTGCTGACCAAAGTAGCTGTACGGCCAGCCGTAGAAACCTTTGTCCTGCACGGAGGTCAGGTAATCCGGCACCAGATCCGACCCGATTTCGTCACGCTCGTTGGCGATGGCCCACAGCTTGCCGCTTTGCGGCTCCCACTGCAGACCGGTAGGATTGCGGATGCCGCTGGCATAGATGCGGCTGGCACCGGTTGCGGCGTCCACTTCCCACACCGCCGCGCGGCCATACTCTGCGCCGATGCCGTTCTCGGTGATGTTACTGTTGGAGCCGACACCGACGTACAGTTTGCTGCCGTCCGGACTGGCGAGCAGCGCTTTGGTCCAGTGGTGATTCAGCTCACCGCCCGGCAGCGACGTCACCTCTTCCGGCGGCGTACGGATTTCGGTTTCGCCGGTCTGGTAAGGGAATTTCACCAGGCTGTCGGCGTTAGCCACATACAGCGTATTGCCAATCAGCTGCATGCCAAACGGCGCATTGAGGTTTTCGATAAACCGGTGCTGTTCCCACTTGCCGTTAACGTTGCGCAGCAGCGTGATGCGGTTGCCGCCCGGGCCACCTTTGCCGGAAGATTTCTGCACCAGGCTCATGATCAATTCTTTTGGTGCCGTAACCGGGTTTTTCACCCCGTTGGCTTCTGCCACCAGCACGTCGCCATTAGGCAGCACATACAGCTGACGCGGGTGCATCAGGCTGGCCGGGATTTTCTCGATCTTCAGGCCGTCGGCCACTTTTGGTGTCTCGCCCTGTTTCCACGCGGTGCCTTCCGGCACCTGCATCGGCGGCATAAAGAAGTTTTTGGCCTGCGGCAGCTGCGGATCAGGGCCGATTTGCCGTTGCGGATCGAGGTCCGATCCGCTGTCGCAGGCGCTCAGCAGTACCGCAATTCCCAGCGCACTCATAACACGAAATTTCATGGGCGACCTCCCTGTAAACGACGCTCGCGCAGCGCCAGCTGCAGATTCGCTATCAGCAACACCACCACCACCAGGGTGGAGAGCGTCACGCCCATCGGCACCACCGCATAGGCATCGCGGCTGTGAATGAATGCGTTGACGATGGCCAGCACGATCGCCAGCAGCGACAGCCAGAAATGGGTTTTCTCTGCGGCAGGTGCGCCACGTAATAAATGAATCAGGCTGATTAGTCGCGGCACAATCGCCAGCACCAGTCCGATGGCTATCAGCCAGCTGGCGGCTTTGGTCCACATGACGATGAAGGTTTGCAGATAGATAATATCAAACAGCCAGGCAGCAAAGAAAAAGCCCAGCGGCAACGGCTCAAGCAGGGTAAACAGCGTCACGCCAACAACCGAGCGTCCCGAGGTATGGTACATCGCACTCTCCCTATCACAGTTTTTCCAGGCGAGAGCGATCCGGCCAGGCATCGCTTCGCACGCCTGAGAAATATTAGTAAAGATAAAGAGTCATGCGCATAGCCCGCACAAAAAGTTAACCGTGCCGACGGAACTGGTTCAGTTCCTGCGCGTCGTGGCTGCAGAACAGTTGCACCTCTTGCGGGTGCTGCAGTGACAGCTCACGCAGCCGCTGCTGATTGCTGTGCCAGGCGGCGCGGTCACTGCACATCAGGCGCTGATAGGCGCGCAGGCCCGGCGTACAGTGGCGCTGGCTGTGGTACATTTCACCGCGATAAAACCAGGCGTCGCCGCCATGCAGCAGCCAGCCGCCCTGGTGACGAATCGCCACGCCCGCATGGCCCAGCGTATGTCCCGGCAGCGGCACCAGCAGAATCTCATCGCTGAGATCGTCGACCGCCTTCACCGCATCAAAGCCATACCAGCGCTCGCCGCCGCTGGCGTAACCGCGCCAGCCATCGTGCGCTGTCCACTGCTGCGGGCGAAACCGCTGACGCGCCAGCCAGCTGCTGTCGCCCGCCTGGGTTACGGTATCCAGTTCACGCTGCAGCAGATGAATGCGGGCGGCCGGAAAATCACTGATGCCGCCGGCGTGGTCAAAATCGAGGTGGGTCAGAATAATGTGGCGTACATCTTCCGGGCGAAAACCCAGCAGCTGAATCTGTGCCAGCGCGCTGAGCTGCTCGTTATAGCGAATATTATTCAGCGCGCGAAAAAAGCCCGACAGGCGGCGGTCAGGATGGCGCATGTCCTGCGTGCCCAGACCGGTATCCACGAGGATTAAACCGTGACGGTCAGTTTCCAGCAGTAAGCAGTGGCACACCAGTTCAGCAAACGGACCTTTGCTGAAACCATCGAATAACGCGCCACCGAGCGGGCACATGCAGCCACAGTTGAGGTGATGAATTCGCATTGTTCTCCCCCAAAATAAAATGGCGCGAGCGCGCCTTTATTAAATGAATAAATAAAAAAGTGATTTAACATATATGTGCCATGATGATGCTAATTGCAAATAAACCAGAAGAATTCATTTATCGCTTTATTTATTACTTGTTTAATTTCAATGCATTGAAATATTGGATGCGGATTTTGCATCAGCAAAAAAAATAACCGCAGCGCAAGGTTATTCACGCTACGGTTATTTATCGCGGTCGGTTAACCGTTAATGATTAATCAGGCAGCGCGTGCCGCCCACCACAGGCGCAGCTTCAGCCCCCAGCTGCTGGTCCAGCCGCTGCTGGTGCTGACCACCTTGCCCTGATGCAGCACGATGAACGTCGGCGTGGCGCTGATTTGCCAGCGCTGTCCCAGCGCCCCGCTTTCATCATTGACGGCGAATCCCCGTACTCCTTTTTTATCCAGCCAGGTGGCAACGCGCGAATCGCTGCCGGATCGCAGAGCCACACTGACCACCTGCGTGCCGTGCTGACTGAGCGCGGCCACCGTCGGTGTGGTGAGTTTGCACACGCCACACCAGCTGGCCCAGACGTAAACCAGCACCGGCCGCTGCTGGCTCAGCGTCGCCAGGTTCACCTCGCCCTGCAGCGCGCTGAGCGGCTGCCGGGCTACATCCGCGGGCAGCTGCGGTGCACGCAGCCAGTCCATGGCCAGCAGCAGCGCCGCTGCCATCAGCAACAACAGCACGCCTTCGCGCAGCCAGCGCGTTACCCGGCTCATAGCTGAGCCTGCAGCGCACCTTTCACCGCGGCTTCCAGCTGTGCATAAGGCACTGCCCCGCTGATCAGCTGATTGCCCACCAGCGTGGCGGGCGTACCCTGCACACCCAGCTGCTGCGCCAGCGTCAGGTTGAGGTTGATGGTGTCGAGGCTGGCGGTGCTCGGCGCCGATAAGCTGATGCCACTTTTGTCGAGCGCGGCGGCGATGCTGGCTTCATCATGGTTGCCTTTCTTTGCCATCAGCCGTTCATGCAGCTTAAGAAAGTTATTCGGCTGCTGCTCCCACACCGTCAGCGCCAGACGCGCCGAACTGAGCGAGCTTTCAGCGCGGTACGGCAGCGGCTTCAGCACCACCGCCACCTGCGGATAGTTGTGCAGCAGTTTTTCGATATCCGCCTCAAACTTTTTGCAAAAGACGCAGTTGTAGTCGGTGAAATAGACCAGCGTCAGTGCCGGTTTTTTGGCACCGATGCGCGGTGAGCCGGCATCGTCAAACAGCGCCGCGCGGTTTTTCTCTACCATCTGCGCGACCACGTTTTGCTGCTGGCGCGCGGCTTCTTTATCAAATGCGTCGGCGGCTTCTGCCAGAATCGCCGGATTTTGCACCAGGGTTTCGCGAATCAGCTGTTTAATGCGCGCCTCCTGCTCAGGGGTAAATGGCGCGGCGGCCAGGGCGGGTGCTGCCAGTAACATCAGCGAAAGTAACAGGGATTTTTTCATCATTTTTTTGCCTCAGAGAGTGTTGAAATCACCGCATCACGACTTAATAACGGCGATAAAATCTGGCCGTGCGGCAGTGCCGGGCCATAAATCTGGTTAAAGGGAATCGCTACGCGATCGCGGCGGCGCAGGAACTCGCCGATGGCCGGATCCGGTTGTGTCCAGTCACCGCGCAGCAGCACCACATCCTCTGCGCCGAGGGCGGCACGCACGTCAGGCTGATTCAGCACCCGTGATTTATTCACTTTGCAGGTGATGCACCAGTCAGCGGTGACATCGACGAATACGCGCTTATCCTGCTCCAGCGCCTGATTGA
Organism: Pantoea sp. SGAir0418; assembly: GCF_043529865.1. NCBI lineage: Bacteria > Pseudomonadati > Pseudomonadota > Gammaproteobacteria > Enterobacterales > Erwiniaceae > Pantoea > Pantoea sp. SGAir0418. Next base: position 1,989,242 of record NZ_CP027911.1, on the reverse strand, counting down.
TGGCGGCTTCGGTCAGCGGTTGCCACACCAGCGATTCTTCTTCCGGTGAGAGACGCGTCAGCAGTAACAGCGCGCCCGCCAGCGTCACGGTAATGAACACCAGACCTGCCTGCGGCAGCGCGCGGCGTGCGATTAGCCAGCCCGTCAGCGCCAGCATAAGGATGGCCGCCAGCAGAATGGCGACGGTGCTGCCCCAGTGGGGAATCAGCAGCGTCACCAGCCACAGCGTTGCCAGCAGCATCAGCAGCCCCAGCAGCGTGCGCAGATGCAGCATCCAGCGCCCCGGACGCGGCAGGCAGCGCGCCATGCCCGGCAGCGCCGCAACCAGCAGCCACGGCAGACTCATGCCGACGCCGAGCGCGACAAACAGCAGCCACAGCTGCGGCAGCGGCGCGGTCAGCGCATAGGCGACGGCGGTGCCAAGAAACGGTGCGCTGCACGGCGTCGCCAGCAGCGTAGCAAAGGCCCCCTGGCCAAAATGCCCTGCCAGACCGGCACCGCCGTGCGTCGCCAGCCGGGTAGTCAGGCCGGAAGGCAGGCGGAAATGCAGCAGATCGAACAGACTGGCGCTGAACAGGAACATCACCAGCACCATCACCAGCAGAAAGCCGCTGCTCTGGAACTGAATGCCCCAGCCCAGCGCCTGACCGCTGAGCCGTAGCACGGTCATCAGCAGCGCCAGCAGCAGGAAAGAGAACAGAATGCCGGCGCTGGACGCGAGAAACTGCTGACGCGTCTGGCGTTGCGTCTGTCCCTGCTGCTGCACCAGACTGCTCAGTTTGATCGCCAGCACCGGCAGCACACATGGCATCAGGTTGAGAATCAGCCCGCCGAGCAGCGCCAGCAGCACTACCGACCACAGCGTGGCGTTTCCGGCAGAGGGAGAAAACAGCGGCTGATGACCAAGGGTCAGCTGGCTTTGCTGAGCGATACCGGCGTCAGCGATAACCAGCGACAGCGCTTTACCGCGCAGGTCCGGCGCGGCCTCGCCCCATTCGTCGGTCACCGCCACGCGGGCAGTCAGCGTCTCGCCCTGCACGCTGATTTGCGGCGCCGCCAGCATGCTGCCCTGCGGATAATCAAAGAACAGTTCCGGCTGCTGCCAGCCCTGCTGACGCTGCGCCCGGATTTGCAGCGTGCCATCAACGAAGCTGGCATCAAGCTGATCGGTCAGTCCGCTGTCAGCCGGGATCTGCCCCATCGCCTGGGCGAAATCACGTGCAAAATCCGGACTGGCGGGCTGCGAGAGATCGAGCTGGAACGGAAAATCCGTCAGGATGCAGACGTCGCTACAGGTGGACAGCGTCAGCGTGCCGGCCAGCGTGCCCTGCGGGGCAGATTCGAGCACGATGGGCAGCGTAACGTTGCCTTTGTAGCCCTGCGTAGTGAGGCCGCTGACGTCAAAGCGCGCTGGCACTGGCCACGACCAGCGGGCGTTGACATCCGGCGTTTGCCAGCGGATTTCCGGCGCGACGCCGCCTTCGCCCGGCGAGCGCCAGTAGGTTTTCCAGCCCGGCTGCAGGCGAATATCCAGCAGCAGTTGCAGGTGATCGCCCTGCGGCGCGGCGCGCAGGCGCACTTCGGCGTGACTGTTTTGCGCATTGCGCAGCCAGCCCGTATTGGCGGCTTGCACGGTCAGCGCGCAGCTCGCCACGAGGAGCAGCAGGCTCCTGATCAGGAATGTCATAATCGTTTCTCCGGTGAATAACAGGGTTTACGCGGTGGATCGCGTGGTGTTATTCCCGGAAGACGCAGAGCGTGAGATGGCGCCGTCGCAGCGGCACAAACAGCGGTTCACGTCGACAGACAGTGGCAGACGAGGTCTGGAAGAGCGTGGCGATCAACGCCAGCAGCAGTACGAGGAACGGCAGCGCGGTATCGAGCAGCGGCGCGCTGCCGCTGAGTGACTTAGCGCCCAGCGCACAGGGTTTATCACTGCTGGCACCGTCATCAACGGCGGCGCTGTGAACAGTAATGCTAACGACAGGCTGGGTCGGGAGATTGAAGCTGCGCTGGACGAGACAAAATGCCAGCACCAGACAAACCAGTGCCAGAATCCATTTTGCGCGTTGGGGCGATATCGTCATGCCACAGCCTCAGAGAAAAGTGCGGCCAGTTTATGCAAAAGCAGCAGAAACACCAACCCCTGCTGTGTAAACTTTTGTCTTTATGCCAGCGGGATCGTGCTGACTACTGTAGAGAGGGAGAAATTATTCACGGTGATTAATCAGTAAGCGCCAGCGGCGGCGTTCGCGCAGCAGGCGCTGATGCAGCCGCTGCAGCTGGGGTAACGTGAGCGCGGCGATCGCTTCTGGCGTAAGCACCGGCAGTCCCTGCTGTTTCCGCAGTGCCTCACTGGCGGCGTCGGCGTTCTGGTGTGGCTGGCACTGCGCCAGTAACGTCGCCTGCCAGCCCTGCAGCGTTTCATCGTTGATGGCGGCGAGTTCACTCACCATGTCGCGCAAAAATGCTTTGCAGTGTTGCAGCAGCGTACGCCAGCCAATGGACGGGGATTGCAGCGCCAGCTGGAGTCCATCCACATCCGCCACGCGCTGGTAGCGCGCTGACACCACGTAGCCAATCTGTTGCCCGACCCGCAGGCGCTGAAAGAAGCGTGGTTCAAACATCAGCGCCAGCGCACGCAGCGCCGCGAGGCTGGCATCATCAGCAGCGGGCAGCGGAATAAACAGCAACAAGGCCTGATCGTTCGCCGCACAACGCAGCGCGCTGACGCCGTGCTGTAGCGCAGCCGCGCGCGCCGGCGCAGGCTGAGTCCGGACCACCTCGCTCAGCCAATGCGCGGCTTGCAGACTGACGCTTTCGCTGTGGCCGCACCAGGCGGCCTGCCATGCAGGATGCGCAGCCGGGGCCAGCAGTTGCTGCGGTAGCGCTTCCAGCAACTGACGAATCACAATACTTTGTGCAGCACGGTGCGGTTGCGGCAGCACCGGCGCATTCAGCGCCGCCAGCACGCCAGGCAGCTGTTGCAGCGCGGGCATTGCATCGTCAGGCAGATCAATCACCAGTTGCCAGACGCCCTGCTGCTGCTGCCAGCGTCCGCTGCCACCGGCATGGCGCAGCGCGGCCAGCCGTGGGCGCAGCTGCTGCTGCCAGCTTAGCGCCGCCTCGTCACTCAGGGTGTGATAAAACGCCGGGCGCACCAGCAGCGTTTCCCGCGGCTGCACCGGACTTACGCGCAGCAACGGCGGGCAATTTACCGGGAGTTCCGGCAAATGCAGGACGTCAGCGCACGGATAAAATGACCAGTTAACCGGCGCGACCGGGCCAGCCGCCGTCTGTGGCCATGGCGCGCGCTGCAGACAGAATCCCTGCGTGGTATAAGGCGCGGCGGACAGCTGTCGCTGCGTCAGCAGCCGCGTACACGGTGCCTGTGGCAGCGCGGCGATAAAACCGGTGAAATCTGCGGGAACGTCAGCTGACGGCGCCGATCCCAGCGCCCGTCCACGTAGCTGCGTCAGCGGCGACAGCACAGCGAAATCCTGCTGTGCCAGTTGCAAATAGTGAGCATGCTGCGCTGGCGTGGCGGCGCGCACCGCACGCAAATGCTGCCAGAAGAGCTGTTCAATGCGTCTTGCTGCCGACGCCGACAGCGCTGGCGCACTGAAGCGCAACGCCAGCCAGCTATGATCGGCGCTCTGCCACAGCCATTCGCACTGCAGCGATGCGCACAGTTGCTCGCTGCGCAGCTGCGCCATCAGGCTGCCAGGGGCTTCATCCTGCCAGAAAGCCTCCAGCAATGTGACGTTGTCACGCAAAGCGTTTTCTTCGCCGGTGATAAACAGGCTAAGCCAGAATGACTCTTCATCGGCAAGCTGGATGAGCGTTTCAACAGGCTCCGGCGCAGGAATGGCTGGCAATAAGGAGTGCGCCGCACCGCCTGGCTGGCGAACAGCAAACGCCTCGGCCAGCTGCTGTAATTCATCCAGCGATTGCGGTCCGCTCAGCCACAGCTGCTGGTTGGCGGCGACAAAACGCTGCTGATGAAACAGCCGTAGCGCCTGCTGCAGCTCCGTTACGTTGTCACCAAAACACGCTGCACTCCCGACGCGAAAGCGGCGCAGTGCGCCACCGGCCGCGTCGAGCAGCGCTGCTTCACTCAGCGTTTCGGCATGATGCCGCAGCAGCTGATATTCTGCCTCAATGACCGCCGCTTCCTGCGTAATCGCCGTACCGGTTAGCAGTGGCGCAGCCAGCATATCTGCCAGCCTTGCCACGCCCGCCGCCAGCGCCTGCGCCGGCAGCTGGAAGAACCAGGCACTGCGGCTGAGTTGCGTGGTGGCATTCACCTGACCACCCTGTTGCTGCAGCCACGGCATCAGGCGCTCATCGCCGGTAAAGCCAGCGCTGCCGCAAAACAGCAGATGTTCCAGCAGATGCGCCAGACCGGGCCAGCGATCGGGTTCGTGCAGGCTGCCTGCGCCGACGCGCACCAGCGCCGCGCTTTCCCGCGCGTCGGGCTGGTGCGACAGATGACAGCGCAGACCGTTAGCCAGCGTCAGGCTGCGTTCGCACATCAGGTGACCCGCTGTTTGAAAATCAGCTCAGAATTGCTGCGGTTACGGAACTGCAGCTGGGCGATTTTGATATCGCTGCAGCTGGCTTCGCGGCGAGCCTCAAGAATTTTTCCGTGATGCGGCGACTTGCTGCACACCGGGTCGGTGTTGTCGGCATCGCCGGTCAGCATGTATGCCTGGCAGCGGCAACCGCCGAAATCTTTCTCTTTCTCATCGCATGAGCGGCACGGTTCCGGCATCCAGTCGAAGCCGCGATAGCGATTGAAGCCAAACGAGTTGTACCAGATATCCTCCAGGCTCTGCTCCAGCACTGAAGGGAACTGCACCGGCAGCTGGCGCGCGCTGTGACAGGGTAACGCCGTACCTTCCGGCGTCACGCTGAGAAATATCGATCCCCAGCCGCCCATACAGGGTTTGGGCCGCTCTTCGTAGTAATCCGGCGTGACGAACAGCAGATTGGTGAGATTACCGCTGCTGCCCATGCGCTCACGGTAGCGGGCAACCACCGCTTCGGCGCGGGCAATCTGCTCGCGCGTTGGCAGTAATCCCTGACGGTTAAGATGCGCCCAACCGTAAAACTGACAGGTGGCCAGCTCGACATCATCCGCCTCCAGCTCAATACACAGATCGATGATTTTATCGATCTGGTCGATGTTATGGCGGTGCAGCACGAAGTTCAGCACCATCGGGTAGCCGTGCTTTTTCACCGCTTTTGCCATCGCCAGCTTCTGCTGAAACGCCTTCTGCGAACCGGCCAGCGCGGCGTTCAGCGTTTCATCACTCGCCTGGAAACTGATCTGGATGTGATCCAGCCCGGCGTCGGCGAAGGCATCAAGCTTTTTCTCCGTCAGGCCAATGCCGGAGGTGATCAGGTTGGTGTAAAAGCCCAGATCGCGCGCGGCGCGAATCAGCTCCGGCAGATCTTTGCGCGTCAGCGGTTCACCGCCGGAAAAGCCCAGCTGCACGCTGCCCATGGCGCGTGCCTGGCGGAACACCTCGATCCACTGTTCGGTGCTCAGCTCTTGTTCCTGCTGCGAAAAATCCAGCGGGTTCGAGCAGTAAGGACACTGCAGCGGGCAGCGATAAGTCAGCTCCGCCAGCAGCCACAGCGGCGCATTCACGCCAGGTTTATTCGGGTTCACGACACTGGATCCACTTCTGTTCAATGGCCGATTGCAGGAAGTCTTTGACGTCATCATCGACGCCGCCCGCCTCCGGAAAACGCGCATTGAGCGTGGCGATAATGGCCGCCACATCCTGCTTGCCGGTCACCAGTTCCAGAATGGCGGCAGCGGTTTCATTCAGCTTCGCCATCCCTTCCGGGTAAAGCACCACGTGGCTGTCCTGCGCGGCTTCCCACTGCAGACGATAGCCGCGGCGAAACGCCGGAATCAGAGTCTCTTTCATGTGATTACACCAGTCTTGTACTGTGCCAGGCGACCTGATCGGTCACCGTGTGGTACGGCGGACGCTGCAGCGCGTATGCCATGGTCATGGCATCCAGCATGGTCCAGAGAATGTCGAGTTTAAACTGCAGGATCTCCAGCATACGGTTCTGCTGCTCAGCGCTGGTAAAGACTTCCAGTGCCAGCGCCAGGCCATGTTCCACATCGCGGTTCGCCTGGCTCAGGCGGCTGCGGAAGTAGAAATAGCCTTCCTCTTTGATCCACGGATAGTGCTGTGGCCAGCTGTCGAGGCGCGACTGATGAATCTGCGGGGCAAACAGCTCGGTGAGTGAACTGCACGCCGCTTCCTGCCAGTTGGCGCGACGCGCAAAGTTGACATAGGCATCAACGGCAAACCGTACGCCCGGCAACACCAGCTTCTCTGACAGCAAGACTTTGCGATCGAGACCAACCGCTTCTCCCAGCTGCAGCCAGGCTTCAATGCCGCCTTCCTCACCGTTACGACCGTCGTGATCGAGGATACGCTGTACCCATTTACGGCGCGTTGCCGGATCCGGACAGTTGGCCATGATCGCCGCATCTTTCAGCGGAATATTGGTCTGATAGTAAAAACGGTTCGCCACCCAGCCCTGAATCTGCTCGCGCGTCGCGGTACCGTTGTGCATCGCGATATGGTAAGGATGATGAATATGGTAATACGCGCCTTTGGCACGCAGCGCCTGTTCAAAGGCTTCGGGTGACAACGCCTCGGTAATGATCACGATGCGGACTCCTGCAAATGGATCGCCATGCCGTCCCAGCTCACTTCAATGCCCTGCTGCGTCAGGAACTGGCGCTGCGGCGAATGCTCGTTGAGAATCGGATTGGTGTTGTTAATGTGAATCAGAATTTTGCGTCTGGCCGGCAGAGCGGCCAGCAGCGCCATCAGCCCCTGCTCTTCCGCCAGCGCCAGATGGCCCATGGCTTTGCCGGTATTTTTGCCGACGCCGGTGGTCAGCAGCTCATCATCCTGCCACACGGTGCCGTCGATCAGCAGGCAGTCGGCTTTTTGCAGCCACGGCACAATCACCGCATCCGGTTCGCCGAGGCCTGGCGCATACAGCAGCGTCTGCCCGCTGGCGGTGTTTTCGATAAACAGCGCCACGTTATGTCCCGGCAGCGGACGATCGCGATACGGCGAATACGGTGGCGCATTGCTGAGAATCGGAATGGCGGTGAATTGCAGACTGGCGCAGACGTCAACGCGAAACGGCTCAAGCGGCGTAAGCGCACGATGCTGCAGGCCGCCGTTCCAGTGCTGCAGCATGGTAAAAATCGGGAAGCCGCTGGTGAGGTCGGCATGCACTTCCGGCGTGCACCATACCTGATGCGGGCAGCCCTCACGCAGGCTCAGCAGACCGGTGGTGTGATCGATCTGGCTGTCGGTCAAAATAATGCTGCCAATCGCCGTTCCGCGCAGCACGCCGTGTTTCACCAGTTCCGGTGTCCGGGCGATTTGCTGGCTGATGTCCGGCGAAGCGTTGCACAACACCCAGTCGGTACCGTTATCGCTGACAATGATTGAGGATTGGGTGCGCGCCTGCGCCTGGAGCGTGCCGTTACGCAGCCCGCTGCAGTTGGCGCAGTTACAGTTCCACTGCGGAAAGCCACCGCCAGCCGCCGAACCGAGGACTTTAATAAACATGTGAAGGACCGAAGCAGGAAAAGAAAATGCCCGCACGAACGGCGGGCAGGACGTCTTAGCGGTTGGAGATGTACAGCGTTACTTCCAGGCCCAGACGCAGGTCAACAAACTCAGGTTTTTTCCACATAATATTCTTCCTCATAGTCTTAAAACGCAGAGCAGGCTCTGCTAAAAACATTGCGGCAGAAACAAGGCTTCCGCCAGCAATGGATAACGCGGGGCGATGTTGCGCCAATGTAGCGAGCAGATCAACCCTGTTTGCGTAAGGAAATACACTTACGCCTGCCAGATTTGGTGCAATACCCGCTGCCAGTTGCCCCAGGCAAGTTGTTCCAGCAATGCCTGATCATAGTTGAGACTGCGCATCAGCGCATACAGCCGCGGCAAACCGGTGACATCTTTAAGCTCTGCGGGCACGCTGATGCCGTCAAAATCCGACCCCAGCGCGACGTGATCGCTTCCCATAATAGTCATCAGATGCTCACAGTGTTTAACAATTTCGATCAAGCCGCCATCATCGTCGCGCTTACCGTCGGCGCGCAGAAAGGCGTTGCCGAAATTAATGCCGACCACGCCACCGCTATCGCGTATCGCCCGCAGCTGGTCGTCGGTGAGGTTGCGCGGCTGTGCGCACAGCGTGTGCGCATTCGAGTGGCTGGCGACCAGCGGCGCGGATGAGAGCCGGGCCGTGTCCCAGAACGCTTTTTCATTCATGTGCGACACATCGATCATCATGCGCTGCTGATTCGCCAGCGCGATCAGCCGCTCGCCGTCGGCGGTCAGCCCCGGACCGCTATCCGGCGAACCGGGAAATGCGCCGGTGACGCCAGCGCCAAAGCGATTTTCCAGATTCCAGAACGGACCGATGCTGCGCACGCCCGCCTGCCAGAAGGCGGCAAGGTCGGCGCCGTCGCCGTCAAAACCGTCCGCGCCCTCAATGTGCGCCACCATCGCCAGCACGCCGTCGCGCCGGCAGGCGGCGATATCGGCGGTGCTGAGGCACAGGCGCGCCCGGCCGTCAGAACGGGCAACCAGCGTTTTCAGAATCTCCAGCTGCTGCCACAGGATCTCCAGCGGCTGCCAGGCTTCACCGGCCAGGTGCGGCGCCACTTCGCTGACGTAGCGCTGCGGCGGCACAAACAGCGCAAACAATCCGCCGGCAAAGCCGCCCTGCTGCATGCGCGGAAAATCGAGGTGTCCTTTTTCGATACCGGTAAAGAAGGCAGCGGCCGGATCGTCGCGATGATGCAACCACAGGTTGAGCAACAGGTCATTATGACCATCAAAGGTTTTGATTAACATTGGGTTATCCGCCCGGGAATTCATGGCGTTATGCTACGCGTGTCGCGCAGGTTCGCCAAATACCGGCGCACAAAGGGTTACTGTTGTGCCACCTGCAGACCGCGATAAAAGGTCGGCTTGACATCGAGTGGCTGAGTAATCAGGCCGTACTTTTGATAAAAGTCGGCGGTTTCCTGCTGCTGTTGTACGGTGTGGTCGTCAATGCTCTGCCAGTGTGACTGACGTCGGGCAAAAGATTTGGCGGCAGCCTCCTGAGGAAAACCGATGATTTTCGCCAGCCTGGCGGAATACGCCTCAACGTGGCGATTGGCCCAGCGGTCAGCGGCCGCCAGCCGGTTAATATAATCCTGCAGCGCCGCACGTTTACTGGCGTCACTCAGTGCCGCATCGGTGGCGGCGAGGAAGCTGTTGCCGCTGGAGAGCCCCACGCCGTTGATTAGCACGCGGCCGGTATGCGTTACTTCTGCCAGCGCGGTGTAAGGATCCCAGGTTGCCCACGCATCGACGGAGCCACTCGCCAGCGCAATGCGCGCATCGGCAGGCGTGAGAAAGCGCCAGCTGACTGCTTTATCGCTCAGCCCGGCACTTTCCAGCGCTTTCAGCGCGATAAAATGACCGATCGACCCGCGCCCGGTGGCGATGCGTTTACCGCGCAGATCCCGCGGCGTTTTGATGGGTGAGTCCGGCGCAACCAGTACCGCCAGCCCGGCCGGGGTGGATTTGCTGACGGCCACCGCTTTGACCTGCGAACCTGCGGCCAGCGAGAACAGCAGCGGCGCATCACCAATAATACCGGCATCAACCGCCCCGGCATTCAGGGCTTCGGCCAGCGGAGAGGCGGCCGGAAATTCCGCCCATTCGATACGGTAGGAGAGATCGTTGAGCTGCTGCGCTGCTTCCAGCTCGGCGCGCATGTTGCCCTTTTGATCGGCAATGCGCAGGGTAACGCCGTGCGCCGCGACGCTGCCGCTGGCCAGTAACAGCATCGTTAAAGTCACTCTTTTCATTATCATTTCTCTGCTGATGAAAAGCCCAGACTACCCTGCGCGTAACAAATGACCGATGCCGATTTCGCATGAGGATTGCCGGAAGGAACATAACGATGCGCGGCTGATGAGGGCGCAAAAAAAAGCCCGCAACACGAGGTGCGGGCAACGTAATACTGGAAGCAATGTGAGCAATGTCGTGCTCTTCTTCGGTAGAGCCACCGTCGAAGCGCAGAAGAATAATAATCATTCCTATTATCATCTGTAAAGCTCTAATTGAGAATTTTTCTCATTTCCACACTAAGGTTGTGCTTACCCCCGTCGCCCGCTGGGTAAAAAAAGCGCAGATGCGCGGCGAATTTGGGGAGTGCGCGTGCTTTGCGATACACTCTCGCTATTGCCCGAGAATCGTTGAGTTCTATGCCAAAATTATTCCCCGCGCTGCTGCTTGGTCTCAGCGTCCTGAGTGCCTCTGCGCTCGCCGCGCCCGCGGACTCTATCCGTCACAGCGGCTTTGTCTATTGCGTGAACGGCACGGTTAACACCTTCAACCCGCAGATGGTCAGCAGCGGGCTGGTGGTCGATACGCTGGCGGCACAGTTGTATGACCGCCTGCTCGACGTCGACCCTTATACCTATCGCCTGATCCCCGATCTGGCGCAGAGCTGGGAAGTGCGCGATAACGGCGCGACTTACCGCTTCCACTTACGCAAAGATGTTTCGTTCCAGCACACCAACTGGTTTACGCCGACGCGCAAAATGAACGCCGACGACGTGGTCTTTAGCTTTGCCCGCATGTTCGATCGCCAGCATCCGTGGCATAACGTCAACGGCGGCAGCTATCCCTACTTCGACAGCCTGCAGTTTGCCGACTCGGTGCAGAGCGTGAAGAAGCTGGATAACGACACGGTAGAGATCCGCCTCAACAGCCCGGACGCTTCGTTCCTGTGGCATATCGCCACCCACTACGCGCCGGTGTTGTCGCAGGAGTACGCCAGCCAGCTGAGCGCGGCAGGCCAGCAGGAACAGCTGGATCGCCAGCCGGTGGGCACCGGCCCGTTCCAGCTGAGTGAGTACCGCACCGGGCAATATCTGCGTCTGGCGCGCAATCCGCACTACTGGAAAGGCGTGCCGCGTCTGCAACAGGTGGTGATCGACCTCGGCGTGGGCGGCACTGGTCGCCTGTCGAAATTGCTGACCGGCGAGTGTGACGTACTGGCCTACCCGGCCGCCAGCCAGCTGTCGATTCTGCGCGACGATCCGCGCCTGCGCATGACGCTGCGTCCTGGCATGAACATCGCCTATCTGGCGTTTAACACCCGCAAACCGCCGCTCGACCGTCCGGAAGTGCGCCACGCGCTGGCGCTGGCGATCAACAACGAACGTCTGATGGAGTCGATTTATTACGGCACGGCGGAAACCGCAGCCTCGATTCTGCCACGCGCCTCGTGGGCTTACGATAATGATGCGCGCGTGACGGAATACAATCCGGCAAAAGCGCGTGAAGCATTAAAAGCACTGGGCATTGAAGATTTGCATCTGCGCCTGGTGGTGCCGACCACCTCAATGTCGTGGAACCCCAGCCCGCTAAAAACCGCCGAGCTGTTGCAGGCGGATCTGGCGCAGGTGGGCGTGCGCGTCACCATCGCGCCGGTCGAGGGACGTTTTCAGGAAGCACAGCTGATGGCCATGAACCACGATTTAACCCTGACCGGCTGGGCCACCGACAGTAACGATCCGGACAGTTTCTTCCGCCCGTTGCTCAGTTGCGCGGCGATTCGTTCGCAGACCAATTACGCGCACTGGTGTTCGCCGGCGTTTGATGAAGCGCTGCAGCGCGCGCTGCTGTCGCAGCAGTTGTCGGCGCGTATCGATAGCTACGATCGCGCCCAGCAGATGCTGGCGCAGGCGCTGCCGGTCCTGCCGCTGGCGTCGTCGCTGCGTCTGCAGGCTTACCGGCACGATATTAAAGGCCTGGTGCTGAGTCCCTTCGGTAATGCCTCGTTCGCCGGGGTTTACCGCGATGAGCACGGCGAGGAGTAAGCATGATCATCTATCTGTTGCGTCGCCTGCTGTTGCTGATCATCACCCTGTTCTTACTCTCGCTGGTGAGTTTCAGCCTGAGCTATTTCACGCCCAACGCGCCGCTGGAAGGCGCCTCGCTGTTCGATGCCTGGTGGTTCTGGTTTAAAGGGCTGCTGCAGTTTGATTTTGGCGTCTCCAGTACCAACGGTCAGGCAATTGATATACAGCTGCGCGAGGTGTTTCCCGCCACGCTGGAACTGTGCGTGCTGGCTTTTATGCTGGCGCTGCTGGTTGGTATTCCGCTCGGCATCTGCGCCGGCGTAATGCGCAATAAATGGCAGGATAAAGCCATCAGCGCGCTGGCGCTGCTCGGCTTCTCGATGCCGGTGTTCTGGCTGGCGCTGCTGTTTACCCTGCTGTTTTCGCTGACGCTGGGCTGGCTGCCGGTTTCCGGCCGTTTCGACCTGCTCTATCCGGTGCAGAACATTACTGGTTTTGCCCTGATTGACGCCTGGCTTAGCCCTTCACCGTGGCGGCATGAGATGCTGGTCAGCGCGCTGACGCACCTGATTCTGCCGGTGATTGTGCTGGCTGTGGCACCGACCACCGAAGTGATTCGCCTGCTGCGCAACAGCACCAGCGACGTGATGGATAAAAATTACGTCAAGGCAGCGGCAACGCGCGGCTTGTCGCGCTTCACCGTGATTCGCCGTCACGTGTTGCACAACGCACTGCCGCCGGTGATCCCGCGTCTTGGCCTGCAATTCTCCACCATGCTGACGCTGGCGATGATCACCGAAGTGGTGTTCAACTGGCCCGGACTGGGGCGCTGGCTGATTAACGCCATCCGTCAGCAGGATTATGCGGCGATCTCCGCAGGCGTGATGGTGGTTGGCGGGCTGGTGATTCTGGTCAGCGTACTGTCGGATATTATCGGTGCGGCGCTCAATCCGCTGAAACACAAGGAGTGGTATGCCCTCAGATAGAGTTTTATTTTAGATAAAAACATTATATATCAATATAATGCATGAAGTGACTCAGCAAAATCATAATTGAAGCACTCTGAGATGGATACATTATTATGCTTTGGCAGCTGCGGCGATGAGTGACTAACACCCTGGTAAAAAACCAGCTCTGCAAAATAAGCTGTGCAGAGTATAATATTTGGTGGAAAGTTAAAGGCCGCAGGCTGGAGTAGAACTTTCAAATCATAGGCTTCAGATTATGGATGAAGCGGATTTGCGAGATTTCGAATGTTATGTTTCAGTGCGTGGTGACCACATATAGCAGGTTACAACTCTTTTTCGTAACGCAGTAGAATTATTTATATTATTGAAAGCTTTATCGGACGCGTCTTACTTAAGCTTGTTACACCAATAGTTGGAGAATGGAATCATGGCTCGTAACATCGCCCCCGGATATTGTGTAGTAGAACGCGCCGGATCTCTGGATTATCAGGCAAGGGAGATCTTCAGAGACATTCGCAGCCCGGCCGTAAACATGTTTATGCAACTAAATGCCGAGACGCCCTGGTTAAGGCCGGGACAGATACTGATTGTAGCTGACCCGGATACACCCGCCCCTCTAACCATGCAGGCACTCACAACATTAAAACAGGCAAAATCACGCACTAATAACGCATTAATCGGCGTTAATGTCGAAGAAGCCGGTTTTATGCAAAAGCACTACGGCATGATTGCTGCGCTAACCTGTGCCGGAGATAAAATTTTCGGAACCGCCGGAGATGCCGGTGAAAAATATTTCAATGCCATTGAGCAGACGTTAAAGAAAATTGAGGCAAGTTATCAGAATCAGTTTCGCACTCAGGGAACGCTGATTGGGCAGCAGTTTTTTGTCGAGCGAAATCAGTTGCTGAATCAGTTAAAGGAATTAGTAAATAAGCCCTTACTCAAAAATCTGGCCCGATACTCCATAAAATTCCAGCAATACGAGAGTATGAAACGTGCGCTGAACTTGTCCAGCCGTTCGATAGTTCACGAGTGGTCGACGGTGGGTCTAGGCGCTATACCAGGATATTCTTATTATGTAGGCAATGCAGCTAAAGCCGCCAGATTCATGAAAATGGGAGGTTTTATTGGCATTGGATTTTCTTTTGCTGGGACCACGAATGATGTGGTGGATTCTTGCAGTAAAGGCCGGGAAAGTGAATGTGGGTAAATTGCGGTTAAAGACTATTCAAAATTTGCGTTTACAACAGGTGGGGGCATGCTGGGTGGCGTATGGGGCAGTTCTGCCGCATTAGCTGGTTGTGCTGCTATAGGAATTGTAACAGCGGGTGCTGGAGGGGTTGCATGCGCAGTTGTTGGTTCATTCGCCGGTGGTTATGTAGGAAGCACAGGGGCAGAGACAATACTCAACAAAGTAATAGACCATTATGATAACTAATAAAATATTGGCTGGCTCATCACTGTTTTTTGGGGCTTTAGGCTGCGTCCTTCTGATCGTGTCACTTGTCGTTTACATCTTTAAAAGACAGGATTACACTAATTTAGTATCCTCTTATCAAGAAAGGTATAAATTACCTGCCCCTTGCACATTCTATTATGTGACTGGTTTTTTTGGCGCATTTCCCGTCATTAGATTTTTTATAAAATTAAGCAAAAAGAAAAAAATGAACTACATTAACTTAAACGATCCCGCTTATTCTTTTTTTGATGACGAAAAAATGAAAATACGTAAGTGGATGAGGCTTTATTCTTTTCTTTGGTTCACTGCTACCGCATGTTATGTGTTATTTGCTATTTTTGGCCTGCTTTTGCCATGATACTTCAATGGTCCCTATAAGAGCCAAAGTATAGAATCAGTCCACCTCCAGACTGACATCACTTCATCCGGCATGTCGGTGAGCGCGCCGATGCCCTTTACATCCATCTTGCCGGTTGACACGATTTCGTTGGTGTTACAGATGTGCGTATCCAGGATCACATGGCAGTTGTGCTGGCCTTTCTTTTGCTGGAACCACGAAAGATGTGGTGGATGCCCCAGTAAGGGGAATGTGGGAAAATTGCTGTAAGGTACTACTCAAAATTTATAGTTGGCACTGCCGGAGGGGTAGTTGGAGGGGCATATGGCGGTGCTGCAATGGCCGGTGTTTGTGCTGCTGTAGGTATTGCTACCGTGGGTGTATGTGGGGTGGCATGTGCTGTTGTAGGATCTGTAGCAGGTGGTTACCTTGGCAGCACTGGTGCAGAAGCGATCGTCAATAAAGTAACAGAGCTACTATGATAACTGATAAATTATTAGCGAGCACATCATTATTTTTTGGCTTATTGGGTAGTGGGCTGATATTTTTTTCATTTCTTGTCTATGTGGCAAAAAGAAAAGGCTATTATAAATTAATCTCTTCTTACAGCATGAAATATAAATTCCCCTCCCCTTGTTCTTTCTATTACATGGTGGTTTTTTTTGGTGCATTTCCGGTTATACGGTTTTTTATAAAACTGAGCCAGAGGAAGAAAATATTTCTTATGGACATTAATGACCCGGCATACGCCTTCTTTGATGATAAAAACATCAAAATATCCCGCTGGATGAAGCTTTTTTCTGCACTGTGGTTTGCAGCTACGACATGTTTCATCGTTTTCGCTTTTATCGGTCTCCTGTTACCATAATAATTAAAGGCCCACCTCAGGACCTTTTCTCAGTCCCAGCTATCCATCTTCAGCCTGACATCCAGCATCGCCTCGCAGCATTCCTTGAACTCTTTGCAATCTGAAAATTTACACGGGCACATTTGCTTCCGCCGGCTCATAAAGGAATCAATTATAAGAGCATCATTTTCTTAGCAACTAATACCGGGAGCGCTTTCCGGAAGCACACTTCTAAAACCAGCCACTGTTGATGGACAGCCAATGTCGCTTTCAATTTTTTATGCGGTCTGGAGCTACCTGCTGGCGAGGATCTAGCCCCTCGGTGATTAACAGTCTATATTGCTGACGCCCTTCCCTTGCCTGCGACAGGGGTATCGACGGATAATCCCCTATAGTTAGCTGGATGGGCTTGCCCTCCACCGATACCGAAAAAAACGAAATCGAGATAACCGCCTGATATGAATTTTTTGAATAAAAATTGCGCGAATTAAACCATAGTAAAACGGATACGTATGCCCTCAGATAACATCTACGCCGAGAAGCGGCTGCCGAGTGCGTTTCGCCTCAGCTGGCAGCGCTTTTATCGCGATACCAGCGCCATGATTGGCCTGTACGGCTTCGGCATCCTGCTGTTTCTCTGCCTGTTCGGCGGGCTGCTGTCCCCCTACGGTATCGACCAGCAGTTTCTCGGCTATCAGCTGTTGCCGCCGTCGTGGTCGCGCTACGGCGATGTCTCCTTCTTTCTCGGCACTGACGATCTCGGGCGCGATGTGCTAAGCCGTTTACTGAGCGGCGTGGCGCCGACGGTTGGCTCTGCGTTGCTGGTAACGGTGCTGGCAGCAATCTGCGCGCTGCTGCTGGGCGTGCTGGCGGGAATTACCCACGGTTTGCGCTCGGCGGTGATGAATCACGTGCTGGATACGCTGCTGTCGATTCCCTCTCTGCTGCTGGCGATTATCGTGGTGGCCTTTCTTGGCCCGCGGCTGGAGCATGCGATGCTGGCGGTACTGCTGGCGCTGATCCCGCGTCTGGTGCGCGAAATCTACACGGCAGTGCATGACGAGATGGAAAAAGAGTATGTGGTGGCGCTGCGGCTGGATGGTGCGCGCAACCTGAATATTCTGTGGAATGCGGTGCTGCCAAACGTTCTGCCGCTGCTGGTCAGTGAATTTACCCGCTCGCTGTCAATGGCGATCCTCGACATCGCCGCGCTCGGCTTTCTTGACCTCGGCGCGCAGCTGCCCTCGCCCGAATGGGGTGCGATGCTGGGTGACGCGCTGGAACTGATTTACGTGGCGCCGTGGACGGTAATGCTGCCGGGTGCCGCGCTGATGGTAAGCGTATTGATTGTTAACCTGCTGGGCGATGGCATCCGTCGCGCCGTCGCTGCGGGAGTGGAATAATGCCGTTACTGGACATCCGAAATCTGACCATTGAATTCATGACCGCTGAAGGTCCGGTGAAAGCGGTCGATCGCATCAATCTGACGCTAAACGAGGGCGAAGTGCGTGGCCTGGTGGGCGAATCCGGCTCGGGGAAAAGTCTGGTGGCGAAAGCCATCTGCGGCGTGACCAAAGATAACTGGCGTGTCACCGCCGATCGCATGGTGTTCGATGATATCGATCTGTTGCGCCTGTCGCCGCGCGAACGGCGGCGCATCGTTGGCCATAACGTGTCGATGATTTTTCAGGAGCCGCAATCCTGTCTCGATCCTTCTGAAAGTGTCGGCCGCCAGCTGATGCAGGCCATTCCACGCTGGACCTTTAAAGGCCGCTGGTATCAGCGCCTGTGGTTCTGGCGCAAAGAGCGCGCCATTGAGCTGCTGCACCGCGTTGGCATTAAAGATCACAAAGACATTATGCGCAGCTTCCCGTATGAGCTGACCGAGGGCGAATGTCAGAAGGTGATGATCGCCATCGCACTGGCTAATCAGCCGCGCCTGCTGATTGCCGATGAGCCGACCAATGCCATGGAGCCCACCACCCAGGCGCAGATTTTCCGTCTGCTGAGCCGCCTCAATCAGAATAACAACACCACGATTTTGCTGATCAGCCATGACCTGCGCACCATGAGTCAGTGGGCGGACCGCATCAACGTGATGTACTGCGGACAAACGGTGGAAACCGCGCAGAGTGACGATCTGATGGAAACGCCGCACCATCCGTATACGCAGGCGCTGATCCGCGCCATGCCCGACTTTGGCCGCGCGCTGCCGCATAAAAGCCGCCTGAATACGCTGTCCGGCGCGATACCGTCGCTGGAACATCTGCCGATTGGCTGCCGTCTTGGTCCGCGCTGCCCTTACGCGCAGCGTAAATGCATCGAAACGCCGCGCCTGAGCGGCACTAAAGCGCATCTTTATGCCTGTCACTTCCCGCTGAATATGGAGAGCCAATAATGGAAACCCTGCTGGAAGTGCGCAACCTGAGCAAAACCTACCGCTACCGCACCGGGCTGTTCCGGCGCCAGCATGTTGAAGCGGTGAAAAACGTCAGTTTTACCCTGCGCGAAAAGCAGACGCTGGCCATTATCGGCGAGAACGGTTCGGGCAAATCCACGCTGGCGAAGATGCTGAGCGGCATGGTGGCGCCAAGTGAAGGCGAGATGCTGATCGACGATCACCCGCTCTCTTATGGCGATTACGGCTACCGCAGCCAGCGGATTCGCATGATTTTTCAGGATCCGTCGACGTCGCTCAATCCGCGCCAGCGCGTCAGCCAGATCCTTGATTTTCCGCTGCGGCTGAATACCGATCTTGATGATGAAGCACGCGAAAAGCGCATCATTGCCACGCTGCGTCAGGTCGGGCTGCTGCGCGACCACGCCGGCTACTATCCGCACATGCTGGCCCCCGGCCAGAAGCAGCGTCTGGCGCTGGCGCGCGCGCTGATTCTGCAGCCGAAGGTGATTGTTGCCGATGAAGCCCTCGCCTCGCTGGACATGACCATGCGTTCGCAGCTGGTGAACCTGATGCTCGAGCTGCAGGAGAAACACGGCATCGCCTATATTTATGTCACTCAGCATCTTGGCATGATGAAGCACATCAGCGACCAGGTGCTGGTGATGCATCAGGGTGAAGTGGTGGAGCGCGGCGGCACCGCTGACGTGCTGGCCTCGCCGCTGCACGACTTAACCAAACGGCTGATTGCCAGCCATTTTGGCGAAGCGTTAACCGCCGAGGCGTGGCGGCGCGAGCGTTGAGTGCTACGGCCGTAGCGGAAAACGCGGTGCGATTTACCCCATTTGATACAGACGTGCTAGAATCCGCACGTCGATTAACGTCGGTCGCACAATTTTTAATCATCGCGACCGCCAACAACAATGACCATAAGGATTACAGCTATGGGTTTTCTTTCCGGTAAGCGCATTCTGATTACTGGCGTTGCCAGTAAACTTTCCATCGCCTACGGTATTGCGCAGGCGATGCACAAACAGGGCGCAGAACTGGCTTTCACCTACCAGAACGACAAACTGAAAGGTCGCGTGGAAGAGTTCGCTAAAGAACTGGGTTCAGACATTGTTCTGCCGTGCGATGTGGCAGAAGACGAGAGCATCACTGCCCTGTTCACTGAACTGGCAAAAACCTGGCCGAAATTTGACGGCTTTGTTCACTCCATCGGCTTCGCCCCGGGCGACCAGCTGGATGGCGACTACGTGAACGCCGTTACCCGTGAAGGCTTCAAAATCGCGCACGACATCAGCGCCTACAGCTTTGTGGCGATGGCCAAAGAGTGCCGCGCGATGCTGAACCCGAACGCAGCACTGCTGACCCTCTCTTACCTGGGTGCAGAGCGCGCTATCCCGAACTACAACGTGATGGGTCTGGCGAAAGCGTCGCTGGAAGCCAACGTGCGTTACATGGCGAACGCGATGGGTCCGGAAGGCGTGCGTGTTAACGCCGTGTCTGCCGGTCCAATCCGTACCCTGGCCGCATCAGGCATCAAAGATTTCCGTAAGATGCTGGCACACTGCGAAGCGGTTACCCCGATTCGCCGTACCGTCACCATCGAAGACGTAGGTAACTCTGCGGCCTTCCTGTGCTCAGACCTGGCGGGTGGTATCACCGGTGAAGTGGTGCACGTGGATGGTGGCTTCAGCATTGCCGCGATGAACGAGCTGGAACTGAAATAAGTTCTGCGGGCGAGCCAGGTGCTCGCCCTTTTTCTTTTCTCTCCCCGCCTTATAGCCACACGCTATTAATTATTCCCCATCATTCTTTTGCCGTGGACAGCCGTTCAGCGACGATAAGCTAGCCCTTGAGTGGCGATGCGCTTTTCAGATTTGCCCGTTGTGCACTCAGTCCGTTTTTTGCGAAAGGAATGACCATGGAACACCGCCGTTCTCCCGGCCATGACCACTGGTTTTATGAAAGCCAGACTCGCCCGCATACGTCCGCTGCTGCTCCCCTGGTTCCCGAAGCCGCTCATATTGATGACCGTTTTCTGCTCGGCCTGCAGCAGGAAGCCAGCGCACTGCAGCCGCTGCTGCAGCGCTTTCAGCCAGTGCTACAGGCGGCACGCGACCTGAGCCATACCCTGCTGCCCGATGCAGTCAGCACCTCGCTGACTCACACGCTAACGCTGTACGATCGTCTCAGCACCGCACTCACGGTGGCACAGGTGGCTGGCGTGCAGCGGCTGTGCAATCACTACTCGGCGCGGCTTAATCCGCTGCCGGGACCGGATTCTTCGCGCGAAAGCAATAATCGCCTGACGCAAATCACGCAGTATGCGCGCCAGCTGGCGATGCAGCCGGAGCTGATTACCGCCAGCAGCATCAGCGCGCTGGATGCGGTAGGCCTGACTGAACCCGATATCGTTACGCTCAACCAGCTAGTAGGCTACGTCAGCTATCAGGCGCGCGTGGTCGCCGCGCTTCAGGCGATGATGGGCCTGCCGGTGCGCTGGATCCCTGGTGTCACGCCGCCCGCCGACGCCGATGCGGCGCTGTTCAGTCACGACGCCGCCTGGCAGCACGCCATCAAGCCGGTTGAGCTGCGCTATGCCAGCGCTGACCAGCTGGCGGCTGTGACCTTTTGTCAGGGTATGGCCGGACTCGACGACGCCGTCTGGCTGCTGGTGCACGATGCCCAGGCGCTGTATGGCTGGGCGACACTGCGTCAGCGGCTTGAGGCTTATGGTGGGGAAGAGGAACAGCTGGCGCAGGCAGTCAGCGCGCGCGTGCTGGGCTGCCGACGCCAGTTCGCGCAGCTGGCGAACGGCTGGCGCACGCGTTTGCTGCACGATGTGGATCAGGCCAGCGATGACAGCCTGACGCAGCAGATAATCGCGCTGAGCGCCCAGCTTACACGGCTGCCGGAGCGCTTCAGTGCTGCCCATCTGCAGCCGCTGTTAAACGCGGGCTGGGGCAGCGAGCGCCTGTTCACGCTGATGCAGGCGGTGGCATTTGCCAGCTGGCAGGATCGACTGCTGATGGCGCTGGGCGAAGCGCGCTAATCCGCCAGGTGGCGGCGTGCTTCGTCAAAGAAGTGCTGCGACAGCGGCGACGCCCTGCCCGGCTCGGCAATCACCAGCGCCGCCTGACGCCCCATCGGCGCGATATCAATTGGCCGGCGCGCCAGATGGTGCAGCATTTCCGGTAGCAGATGGCCGCAGGGCGACACCATGACGCCCAGACCAACCTGCGCACTCTGAATCAACTGCATCACCGAGGCGCTTTCCACAATCACCCGCGGCAGCACGCCGGTTTCACGCAGCTGTCCGTCGAGGTAACGCCGGAAATAGCGCGTGGGCTCGGCCAGGCACAGTGGCTGGCTCGCCAGCGTGTGCAGCGATAGCCGCTCATGCTGCAGCAGCGCCGGGAAATGATCGGGATGGAAAATGGCTTCGACACCGCGATCGTTGAGCAGCGCGGTCTGGAAATGCAGTTCCCGCAGTGACGTCAGCTCAAAAAAGCCGATACCGCCGTCCACGGTGTGGCTGTTAAGCGCTTCCAGCAGTTGATCGGCGCTCATGGCGGAAACGCGGTAGTCGAGCTGTGGATAGCGCGCTTCCACCGCTTTCAGTAATGCTGGCAGCGCCACGCTGCACTGTGGCATCACGCCCAGCCGCAGCGTGCCGTTAACGCCGTGCTTCAGCGACTCCACTTCCAGCTTCAGTCCCTGATACACCGAAACAATTTCGCGCGCCCACGTCAGCACGCGTTCCCCTTCCGGCGTGAAGCCGTCAAAGTTGTTGCTGCGATTGATCAGCGACAGCCCCAGCTCGCGCTCAAGGTTTTTAAGCCGCATCGAGAGCGTGGGCTGGCTGACGAAGCTGGCCTCCGCCGCGCGGCCAAAATGGCGCTCGCGCTCCAGATTGCACAAATAAATCAATTGCTTGATGTCGATTTTCTTATCCACCGTCGAATTTTTATCGCGTTATGGTAGCAAAACTCGTCGCGCCCCAACGCGCACTCAGCGAAGAAATTTCTGCGTTGTCAGGCGGATTGCTCAGGCGGATAGCGGGTGATGTATACGCGGAGACGCGGCGGGTCGCCACCGACCGCGCCCCACATGATTAACGGTACCGCCCGGCATCAGGCGACGCCGAGCGCACTTTTCACCTCATTGGCGATCTTCTCGACCTGCGGCCCGTAAATTACCTGCACATCGTGCTCGCTGACGCGGTTGACGCCGTTGGCACCGGTCGACAGCAGCGTTTGATCCACCACTTCTTTCATCTCTTTGACCCGCACGCGCAGGCGAGTGAAGCAGCAATCGACGTCCTCTATATTGGCCTCTCCGCCCAGCCCGCTGATGATCACGCGGGTGCGTTCATCCGCCGCCACCTGCAACGGTTTGGCTTCCTCTTCGGATTCGCGCCCCGGCGTTTCGACCTGCATCCGGGTAATCACCAGGCGAAAGCCCCAGTAATAAACCGGCGCATAAATGGCGCCCAGCACCAGCGTCCACCACCAGTGGGTTTTGCTGCCGCCGAGAATGCCAAACACCAGCAGATCAATCGCGCCGCCCTGCACGTTACCGATCATCAGGTGCAGCATCGACATCAGCATAAATGACAGGCCGGTCAGCAGCGCGTGCATCACGTACAACACCGGCGAGACGAAGATGAAGCAGAACTCCAGCGGTTCGGTGATGCCGGTGGTAAACGAGGTCAGCGCGCCGGCCAGCACCAGCGCTTTGACCCGCTGCTTATGTTCAGGTTTGGCGGTGTGATAGATGGCCAGCGCGGCGGCGGGCAGACCGAACATCATCACCGGGATTTTGCCCTGAGCGAGAAACTGCGTGGCGGTACGCACGGTGTCGTCCGGAATCGCGCCGGGATGGGTCAGCGAAGTGTTAAAAATATTCAGCGCGCCGACGATGGTCTGGCCGTCCACCGTCGCCATGCCGCCAATCGGCGTAAAGCGCACGGTTTCATTGAGGATGTGATGCAGGCCGGTCGGAATCAGCAGGCGCTCGCAGGCACCGAGCAAAAAGGCACCGTACTGACCGCTTTTACCGATCATCTGGCCGACCCACGCAATGCCCTGGCCGATGGTTGGCCAGATTAGCGCCAGCAGCACGCCCGTCAGCGGCAGCACCACCACCGTCACGATGGGCACAAAGCGACGGCCGCCAAAAAAGCTGATCGCCGTGGGCAACTGCTGGGTATAGAAGCGGTTGTGCAGCATCACAGTGAGCAGGCCGGCAATCACCCCGCCCAGCACGCTCATGTTGTAGGTAAAAATGCCGAGCATGTCGATGTACTCGGCTGACGTCATCATGGCGCTGGTCTGGTCCATACCCGCCTGCTGCAGCGCCTCGGGCGTGGTGGTGGCTGCCGTCAGCCCTTTCGCCGCCAGCGTGGCGCTGATCCCCACATTCATGGCGATATAGCCAATCACTGCCGCAAACGCGGCGGTGGGTTTCTCCGCTTTGGCCAGCCCAATTGCGCTGGCGACGGCAAAAAATACCGGCAGGTTGGCAAACAGCGCGCCCGCCACTTTACGAATAAAACCGATGATCAACTGCGGCACCTGTAAACTGGCAAATGCTTCACCGGTGATCGCCGGATTCTGCAACGCGGCGGCCAGACCGAGAAAAATACCGGCGGCAGCAATGACGGAGATCGGCATCATTAAGGCTTTGCCGAATGCGTGAACCTGACTGGCAAGTTGCTTCATGGAGCGCGCCCTTTTGCTAACGGAAAGAGCAATTATTAGCCACTATTTGGCCGCGCACTTACACGCCGGCGCGCGACAGCCGATAATTTATG
This sequence comes from Pantoea sp. SGAir0418, assembly GCF_043529865.1. Lineage (NCBI taxonomy): Bacteria > Pseudomonadati > Pseudomonadota > Gammaproteobacteria > Enterobacterales > Erwiniaceae > Pantoea > Pantoea sp. SGAir0418. Next base: position 1,965,474 of record NZ_CP027911.1, on the reverse strand, counting down.
ATGGCGATCACGCTTTTACCCCTGGCGCGCGATAAACGTTAACTATCGCACCATTAAGTCAATCAATTAGACAACTTTTGCCGTCAGTCGCACACTTCTCACCAACAGAAGTCATATTCTGATAACAATTCATAAACAATAAGCCTGCGACTATCATGAAATTTAAACGTAAGATTCAGCCCTATCGCGCCGCTGCGGGCGGCTGGGGCTCGCTGGAAGCCACCACCCGTTTTGTCCTTGACAGTAAAGCCGCCCTGAAAAACATGCGTAACCTGATGCGCATGAACAAAGCGCGCGGCTTTGACTGCCCGGGCTGTGCCTGGGGCGATGATAACAAGAGCACCTTCAGCTTCTGTGAAAACGGCGCGAAAGCCGTGACCTGGGAAGCGACGCGCCGCGTTGTTGAGCCAGAATTTTTTGCCCGCCACAGCGTCAGCACCCTGTATCAGCAGAGCGACTATTTCCTTGAGTATCAGGGCCGTCTGACCCACCCGATGCGCTACAACAGCGCGACCGATCACTATGAACCGATTAGCTGGAATGACGCCTTCGCGCTGATCGCGCAGCATTTGCAGGCGATGGATCATCCGGATCAGCTGGAGCTGTACACCTCCGGTCGCGCCAGCAATGAAGCCTCGTGGCTGTACCAGCTGTTTGGTCGCGTGCTGGGCACCAACAATTTCCCTGACTGCTCCAACATGTGTCACGAAGCCAGCGGCACCGGACTGAAACGCAGCATTGGCGTCGGTAAAGGCACCATTCGCCTGGACGATTTCGACCACGCTGATGCGATTTTTGTCTTTGGTCAGAACCCCGGCACCAACCATCCACGCATGCTGCACAGCCTGCGTCACGCCGCCGATCACGGCGCCAGAATCGTGACCTTCAATACCCTGCGCGAGCGCGGCCTGGAACGTTTTGCCGATCCGCAGAAGCCGCTGGAAGTGGTGACCTCGATGGCCGGCAACATCAGTTCTGCCTATTATCAGCCTAACCTCGGCGGTGATATGGCGGCGGTGCGCGGCATGGTTAAAGCGCTACTGGAAGAGCAGCGTAAACGGCTGGCCGCCGGTGAAAAAGGCATATTCGATCAGGCCTTTATTGACGCCAACACCCAAGGCGTTGAGCAGTATCTGGCGGCCGTCGACGAGACCCGCTGGGAGCAAATTGTGCAGCAGTCGGGCCTGAGCGAAGCGCAGATTCGCGAAGCCGCCGCCATTTACCAGAGCGCCGAACGGGTGATCATCACCTGGGCGATGGGCATTACTCAGCACAAACACTCGGTCGATACGGTACGGGAAATCGTTAACCTGCAGCTGCTGTTTGGCCAGCTCGGCAAACAAGGCGCAGGCCTGTGCCCGGTGCGCGGCCATAGTAACGTGCAGGGTAACCGCACCATGGGCATCGACGAGAAACCGTCGAAAGCGTTCCTTGATGCGCTGGGCGCACATTTTGCTTTTGAACCGCCGCGCGAGCACGGTCATAACACGGTTGAAGCGCTCAACGCCATGCTGCGTGATGAAGTCAAAGTGCTGATTGCGCTGGGCGGTAACCTCGCCGCGGCGGCGCCGGACTCACCGGTTACCGAAGAAGCGCTGCAGCACTGTGGTCTGACGGTACACATCAGCACCAAGCTGAACCGCAGCCATCTGGTACCGGGCCACGAAGGCCTGATTCTGCCGACGCTGGGCCGTACCGAGCGCGATCGCCAGGCCAGCGGCAACCAGTTCATCACAGTGGAAGATTCGTTCAGCATGGTGCATGCCTCAGAAGGTGTCGGCATTCCGCTGGCGGAGACGCAGCGTTCGGAAACAGCCATTGTGGCCGGTATCGCGCACGCGACGCTGGGCAGCGACCACATCGACTGGCTCGGCATGGCCGCTGATTACAACGTCATTCGCGATCACATTGCGGCGACCATCCCCGGCTTCGCTGATTTTAACCGTCAGTGTGATATTCCCGGCGGCTTTTACCTCGGTAACGCTGCCGCAGAACTGCGTTTCAATACGCCATCGCGTCAGGCAGAATTCAGCGCGGCGGCACTGCCGACCTCGCTGTTCCCGCAGCTGGGCAATGACGTTGAAGTGCCGTTCACGTTGCAGACGCTGCGCTCGCATGACCAGTACAACACCACCATTTATGGCCTGGATGACCGCTATCGCGGCGTGTACGGTCAGCGTGAAGTGGTGTTTATCCACCCGGACGACATGGCGTCGCTCGGTTTCAGCGAAGGGCAGCTGGTTGACATTGAAACCCTGTGGAATGACGGTCTGACGCGTCGCGTCAGCGGCTTTAAGCTGGTGCCGTATAATATTCCGCGCGGTAACCTTGCCGCCTACTATCCGGAGACCAATCCGCTGGTACCGCTCTCCAGCTACGGTGACGGCAGCGGCACGCCCACCTCTAAATCGGTACCGGTGAAGCTGGCGCTGACCGCCGCCGCGCCCACCCAGCGTATCGCCTGAGTTCTGTGCGTTACCAGAAAGTAAAAAGCCGCGTAAAGCGGCTTTTTCGCCTGTTTTAGCCTTGCCGCGCGGACCTGATTCGCGTAAAACTGTCCACCGCTCTTAGGCCACGAAACTAAATATATTATGTTCCAGGATAACCCGCTGCTCGCGCAGCTGAAAGAGAAGCTTCACGCGCAGACCCCGCGCGCCGAAGGTGTTGTGAAAGGCACGGAAAAAGGCTTTGGCTTCCTCGAAGTTGACGCTCAGAAAAGCTACTTCATTCCCCCTCCGCAGATGAAGAAAGTGATGCACGGCGACCGCATTTCCGCCGTGATCCACACTGATAAAGACCGCGAGAGCGCGGAGCCGGAAACCCTGATTGAGCCGTTCCTGACGCGCTTTGTCGGCCGCGTGCAGAAAAAAGATGACCGCCTGTCTATCGTGCCGGATCATCCGCTGCTGAAAGACGCGATTCAGTGCCGTGCGGTGCGTGGCCTGACCCACGATTTCCAGAACGGTGACTGGGCCGTGGCAGAGATGCGCCGTCATCCGCTGAAAGGCGATCGCGGTTTCTATGCCGAACTGACCGAATTTGTTGTCACCGCGGACGATCACCTCGCGCCGTGGTGGGTCACGCTGTCGCGCCACAATCTGGAGCGCGAAGCACCGGAAGTGGGCTTTGGCGAGATGCTGGACGAACAGCTGCAGCGTGAAGATCTCACCGCGCTGAACTTTGTCACCATCGACAGCGCCAGCACCGAAGATATGGACGATGCGCTGTATGTTGAAGAGCTGGCAGAAGGCAAGCTGGCGCTGACCATCGCCATTGCCGACCCGACCGCTTACGTTGCCGCCGGCAGCGAACTCGACCAGCTGGCCGCCAGACGCGCCTTCACCAACTATCTGCCGGGCTTTAACATCCCGATGCTGCCGCGCGAACTGTCAGATGATGTCTGCTCGCTGCGCCCTAACGTCAGGCGTCCGGCGCTGGTGTGTCGCGTTACTGTGCTGCCGGATGGCAGCCTGGCTGACGATGCCCACTTCTTTGCCGCGTGGATCGAATCCAAAGCCAAGCTGGTGTACGACGAAGTGTCGGACTGGCTGGAGAACAGCGGCAGCTGGCAGCCGGAAAATGACACCATCGCGCAGCAGATTCGCCTGCTGCATCGCCTGTGCCTGGCGCGCGGCGAGTGGCGTCAGACGCACGCGCTGGTGTTCAAAGATCGCCCTGACTACCGCTTCGTGCTGGGTGAGAAAGGCGAAGTGCTGGATATTATTGCGGAACCGCGCCGCATCGCTAACCGCATCGTGGAAGAAGCGATGATCCTCGCTAACGTCTGCGCCGCTAAAGTGCTGCAGGAGAAGCTTGGCTTCGGTATCTACAACCTGCACACCGGTTTCGACCAGGCGAACGCGGAACAGGCGGCTGGCGTGCTGGCTGGTCACGGTATCACGGTTGATCCGCAGGCCATTACCACGCTGGAAGGCTTCCGTCAGCTGCGTCGTCAGCTTGATGCGCAGCCAACCCAGTATCTCGACAGCCGCATTCGTCGTTTCCAGAGTTTCGCCGAAATCAGCACCGAACCGGGCCCGCACTTTGGTCTCGGCCTCGACGCCTACGCGACCTGGACGTCACCGATTCGTAAATTCGGCGACATGATCAACCATCGTCTGCTGAAGGCTATCGTGCGCGGCGAAAGCATTGCGCGGCCACAGGATGACGTGACCCTGATCATGAGTGAGCGTCGCCGTCTCAACCGCATGGCCGAGCGCGATGTCGGTGACTGGCTGTACGCGCGCTTCCTCGCGCCGTTTGCCGGCACTGACCGCAAATTCAGCGCGGAGATCATCGACGTTTCGCGCGGCGGCATGCGCGTGCGCCTGCTGGAGAACGGTGCGGTCGCCTTTATCCCTGCCCCGTTCATTCACGCCGTACGTGACGAACTGGTGTGCTCGCAGGAGAGCGGCACCGTGCAGATCAAAGGTGAAGTGGCCTACCGCGTGACCGATGTGATTGATGTGACCATCGCCGAAGTGCGCATGGAAACACGCAGCGTGGTGGCCCGTCCGGCCGCCTGAGCATGAAATCGTGCGGGATAACAGCCGTTATCCCGCATTTTTTCCCGCCCGCCTGAACAGTTGTTAAATTTGTTTCCCGCTTCACACTTCTGATCCGATTCCCTGTCGTTAACAATTCATTACATTACTTTTAACTTGTTGTATTCCGATCGCCTTTTTCCCGGTCCCTACAAGGAGTTAACTCATGAACAACGTCAGAACCGGATTGATCTGGTTAGCGGTGGCGTTAATTGGTGCGGCTGCGTTCGCCATGCTGGCGCTCAGTCGCGGCGAACACGTTAATGCCGTCTGGCTGGTGATCGCCTCCGTCGCCTGCTATAGCATCGCGTATCGCTTCTACAGCCTGTTTATCGCCAGGCGCATTTTTGAGCTGGACGACCGGCGCCGCACGCCGGCAGAGCGCTTCAATGACGGGCTGGACTATGTTCCTACCAACAAATGGGTGCTGTTTGGCCACCACTTTGCCGCGATCGCCGGTGCCGGTCCGCTGGTCGGGCCGATCCTGGCGGCGCAGATGGGTTTTCTGCCCGGCACCATCTGGATTCTGGTCGGCGTGATGCTGGCCGGCGCGGTGCAGGATTTTCTGGTGCTGTTTATCTCCACGCGCCGCGACGGTCGTTCGCTGGGTGAGATGGCGCGCCAGGAACTGGGCTCGTTCGCCGGCGTGGTCACCATGCTCGGTGCGCTCGGTGTGATGATCATTATTCTCTCCGCGCTGGCGCTGGTGGTGGTGAAAGCGCTGGCTAACAGTCCGTGGGGGCTGTTTACCATCGCCGCCACCATTCCGATTGCCCTGTTCATGGGCGTGTATATGCGCTTTCTGCGCCCGGGTAAAATCGCCGAAGTGTCGATCATCGGCTTTGTGCTGATGATGGCGGCGATCATTTACGGCGGTGACGTGGCGGCCGATCCGTACTGGGGACCGATTTTTACCCTGAAAGGCACCGAGCTGACGTGGGTGCTGGTGATCTACGGTTTTGTTGCCTCGTCACTGCCGGTGTGGCTGCTGCTGGCGCCGCGTGATTACCTCTCCACCTTCCTGAAAATCGGCGTGATCATCGGGCTGGCGGTGGGCATTCTGTTCGCCATGCCGGAACTGAAGATGCCGGCGGTGACGCGCTTTATCGACGGCACGGGGCCGGTGTTCTCCGGCGCGCTGTTCCCGTTCCTGTTTATCACCATTGCCTGCGGCGCGATCTCCGGCTTCCACGCGCTGGTGTCGAGCGGTACGACGCCAAAACTGGTGGAGCGCGAAAGCCATATTCGCTTTATCGGCTATGGCGCCATGCTGATGGAGTCCTTTGTGGCGATCATGGCGCTGATTTGTGCCTCGGTGCTCGATCCGGGCGTCTACTTTGCCATGAACTCACCGGCGGCGCTGATTGGCACCACGGTGGAGAACGCGTCTCAGGTAATTAACGGCTGGGGCTTTGTGGTGACGCCGGAGATGCTGAGCGGTATCGCCGGCGAAGTGGGCGAAAGCACCATTCTCTCCCGCGCCGGTGGCGCACCGACGTTTGCCGTCGGGATGGCGCATATCATCACCGAGGTGTTTAACAGCCGTGCAATGATGGCGTTCTGGTATCACTTCGCCATTCTGTTTGAGGCGCTGTTTATCCTCACCGCCGTGGATGCCGGTACCCGCGCCTGCCGTTTTATGGTGCAGGATCTGGTCGGGACCGTGATACCTTCGCTGGCTAACAACCGCTCGTGGCTCGGGAACATGGCCGGTACCACCGTGGCGGTGGCGGGCTGGGGTTTCTTCGTGTATCAGGGCGTGGTCGATCCGCTCGGCGGCATCAACACCCTGTGGCCGCTGTTTGGCATCGGTAACCAGATGCTGGCGTCGATGGCGCTGATCCTCGGTACCGTGGTGCTGTTCAAAATGAAAAAGCAGCGTTACGCCTGGGTGACGATTGTGCCGACCGCCTGGCTGTTTATCACCTCCATGACCGCCGGCTGGCAGAAAATTTTCCATGAGAAACCGTCAATTGGTTTCCTCGCGCAGGCCAGTAAGTTCCGTAAAGGTCTCGATGAGGGCGTGATTATCGCACCGGCGAAAACCGTGGCCGACATGCAAACCATCGTGTTCAGCAACCAGATCAACGCGGCGCTGTGCGGCTTTTTCATGCTGGTCGCGGTAACCATGCTGATTGCGGCGTTCTTTGTCATCCGGCGCGCGCTGCGCAGTTCAGTGCCGACCACCCATGAGTCGGACGTGTCACTGCGGCAGGAGGTGCGCAATGTCTGAGGCCATTTTACGCTGGAAAAAGCCGCACGCGGGCTGGCAAATTCAGCAGTGCTTACCGCTCGCTGCCGCGCCGTGCTCACGCTGGCAGCGTCTGTGGCAGGGATTACAGCAGAGCTTCCGGTTAATGGTGGGCGTGCACGACTATCAAACTTATCTGAAGCATATGCGCGAAAAACATCCGGAACAGACCCCTATGGATGAGCGCGCCTTCCATCGTTACTGCCTGGAGGCGCGTTTTCCCAGCCAGGCGGGCAAACTCGGCAAGTGCCCGTGCTAACCTTTCAGCCCCGGAATCCGGGGCTTTTTCGTGCCATTCTTTAATAAAAACAAAAATATATTCAGTTTGCATCTTGTGCTGGCGCAGGAGGTTGAATACTGTTGCTAAAATAATGAGATACCCCTGCTGCGCATTCCCCCGGAGGAAGTTTCCATGACCGATGAACAAGGGCAAACGTTGCTATATACCTTGTTTGGCACAACCAGCCCTCATTGGCGTTTAACTTCAGATAGCGATGCGCTGCATTTTGCCGAAGATGAAAATGCCAATACCAATATGGCGGTGCCCCTGACGCCGGCTCAGGCCAGTCTGCTGCGTGCCATGACGGTAATTACTTCCAGCATCAACCTGACCCTTTCACTGCATGGCTCGCCGGTGCCGATGCACTTTGTCGGCCGTAAAGTGAATCAGTCCACCTGGGCCGGTACCGCATCCGCCTGGGGCGATACCTCGTCGGTGGCGCGCGATTTAACCCTTGGCCTCTCCTTCGCCGAACAGGTGGTGTCAGAAGCGAATTCGGTAATCGTCATCCTCGATCAGCGCGGCAACATTCAGCGTTTTAACCGCCTGAGCGAAGAGTACACCGGCCTGAAAGAGCAGGAAGTGATTGGCCGCAATGTGTTTCAGCTGTTTATGACCAAGCAGGAAGCGCAGGCGTCGCGCCGCAACATCGCCGGGTTCTTTCGCGACGGCAACTCCTACGAAGTGGAGCGCTGGGTTAAAACCCGAAAAGGTCAGCGACTGTTTCTGTTTCGTAATAAGTTCGTCCACAGCGGTAGCGGAAAAAATGAAATTTTCCTCATCTGTTCCGGAACCGACATCACAGAAGAGCGTCGGGCGCAGGAGCGCTTACGCGTTATGGCCAATACCGACACGGTGACGGGCCTGCCGAATCGCAACGCTATCCATCAGCAAATTAGCCTGGCACTGGAGCTGGCTAATGGCAGCCAGACCGGCGTGGTTTACCTCGATCTCGACAATTTCAAGAAGGTAAACGATGCCTACGGCCATATGTTTGGCGACCAGCTGCTGCAGGCGGTGTCGCTGGCGATCCTCAGCTGTCTCGGCAAGGACCAGACGCTGGCGCGCCTCGGCGGTGATGAGTTTGTGGTGCTGGCTGAGCACACCAGTCAGGCGGCGCTGGAGGCGATGGCCTCACGCATTCTGGAGCGGCTGCGTCAGCCGTTCCGTATCGGGCTGATCGAAGTCTACAGCGGCTGCTCGATTGGTATCGCCCTCGCCCCGCTGCATGGTGAAGATCGCGAAAGTCTGATTCGTAACGCCGATACCGCGATGTACCACGCTAAAGAGAACGGGCGCGGCAAATTCTGCGTGTTCGCCAGCGAGATGAACCAGCGCGTATTTGAATATCTGTGGCTGGATACCAATCTGCGCAAAGCGCTGGAGCAGGATCATCTGGTGGTGCACTATCAGCCGAAGATCGATCGCGACGGCGAAGTGCGCAGTGCCGAGGCGCTGGTGCGCTGGAATTCACCTGAACGCGGCCTGGTGCCGCCTGGCGATTTCATCTCTTACGCGGAAGAGTCCGGACTGATTGTGCCGCTCGGGCGCTGGGTGATGCTGAACGTGCTGCAGCAAATCGTAAAATGGCGCAGCGAAGGCATTTACCTGCGTGTCGCAGTGAACGTTTCCGCCAAGCAGCTGATCGACCAGAGCATCTACAGCGACCTGAAACAGGCGCTGAGCGAAGCGGGCATCAGCGAGTGTCCGATAGACATCGAGCTGACGGAAAGCTGCCTGATCGAGAACGAGGCCGGTGCGCTGAAGCTGATGAAACAGTTTCAGGAGTTAGGCGCACAGGTGCATCTGGATGATTTCGGCACGGGCTACTCTTCGCTTTCCCAGCTGGCGCGCGTGCCGATCGATGCGATTAAGCTGGATCAAAGTTTTGTGCGCAATATCAACAAGCAACCGGTATCGCAGTCGCTGGTGCGCGCGATCGTTGCCGTGGCGAAAGCCCTGGATTTACAGGTCATTGCCGAAGGCATCGAAACCAAAGCCGAAGAGAAGTTTGTGCTGACCAACGGTGTCGATGGGCGTCAGGGTTATTATTATGCGAAACCAATGCCCGCAGAGCAGCTCGGGCATTGGCTGGCTAAGCATCCTGCCCGCGTTTAACGTCTTAGCGTACTGCTAACCGGCTTTACGCAGTGATGCGCTGTGACGATTTTGCAGCTGTACCAGACGTTCCATGTAGGCAATATCTTTCGGTTCCAGCGTGAAAGCATAGTCGACCCAATCCTCAGTGATATCCATCAGTTCTGCCCGTGACAGCTGCAGCACGCGCTGTCGCGCTTTCAGCATGGCACGGACTCCATTCAGTTTTGGCCGCAGCGTATCGATAAAGGTGCGCGTGGTGCGGTAGCTGTCACCAGGCTGGAACACTTTGTCGACCAGACCACGGGTTTCATACCACTCTGCGCTGTGCGACTCCCCTTCACAGATCAGCTCTTCGGCCAGCTTCATCCCGGAGCGGCGGGCCACCAGTGAGTAGCCGCCCATGCCGGGGAACAGGTTGAAGGCAATTTCCGGGAAGCCCATACGCGCACTGTTCTGCGCCAGAATGAAGTGGTGCGCCAGCGCCGCTTCAAAACCGCCGCCCAAGGCACTGCCCTCAATCATCGCCAGCGTCACTGCGCCGGTGTCAAACCCGCGGGCCGCCGAATGGATGCAGTCAACACAGGCGCGGGCGTAGGCGCGCAGTGCTTCACGCCGGTTGTTGCGAATGCATTCGACAAAGAAACGCAAATCGCCCCCGGCGTTAAACATCTGCGGCACCAGCGATCCGGTCACCCAGAAATCAATTGGCAGACCGGAACGCTGGGCGGCGTAGCTCAGGTTCATGATCTCCTCAATTAATTCGTGGTTGAAACTGGGGCGCGGCTGAGCGCGCAGCATCATCCACATGGTGTGTCGGCCTTCCTCATAATAGGCGGCGAGCTGGGTGGTTTGGCCGACTTCGGTAAACAGGCGGCAGGTTGGTTGGTTAATTACTGTCATCGTCTCATCCTCTATTTATGTGATGCGTTAAACGCCACATCAGCGTAATGCAGAGTGAGGCCAGACCAAATGAGAGTTTGATTTATAACGTAAAATCCAGAGAGATCCCCGAGCCCCTGCCTGAGGAAAGATTAGCGGGCTTACTTAATGACGGCGCAACAGCCGGCAAGCGCATAAATACGCTTAACGCATAGTGAATAAATCACAGCATTAACAGTCTCCGTCTCGTCCGGGCACGCAATCCCCTTAAATAAAAAAGGCACCCGCCGGTGCCTTGAGACAACATCACGCGCTCAGCCTTGCCCGTACCAGGCGTTCTTCCCGTGCTTGCGCAGATAGTGCAGGTCAAGCAGGGTCTGAGCGATAGGCGGCAGCTCCGCGCGCAGCTGCTCGGTGTGCAGCGCCATGTAGGCCACCTCTTCCAGCACTACCGCACTGTGCACCGCGCTATGTGCATCTTTACCCCAGGCAAACGGCCCGTGGGAGTTCACCAGCGCAGCAGGAATCGCGCCGGGCTCAATGCCGCGCTGCGCAAAGGTTTCAATGATGACCTGGCCGGTGTGCCATTCATATTCCTGCTCAATCTCTGCCCGTTGCATGGCGCGGGTGCAGGGAATGGTGCCATAGAAATCGTCAGCGTGGGTGGTGCCCCATGCCGGGATGTCCCTGCCCGCCTGCGCCCAGATGGTGGCGTGGCGCGAATGGGTGTGCACGATGCCGCCAATCTCCGGCCACGCCAGATACAGTGCGCGGTGTGTCGCGGTATCCGAGGATGGCCGCAGCTGGCCCTCAACGACATTGCCGCTTTCCAGTTCGACCACCACCATGTCGTCGCGCTGCATCTGCTCATATTTAACGCCCGAGGGTTTGATCACCAGCAGCCCGCGCTCGCGGTCTACCGCACTGACATTGCCCCACGTAAAGGTCACCAGGTTGTAACGCGGCAGGTCGAGATTGGCCTCCAGAACCTGCTGTTTCAGCGCTTCCAGCATTGTGTTTTCTCCGCCATACAGTCATCAGTGAATTGTGCGGAGCCACCGCTAAAAACGTTATGGAGGGAATGGCTGGATTAGCAGCGGAAAGTGGCTAAAGCGGGCAAAGTGTGGGGTTTGATACGGGATCCGGATGCGGACACCACGTCGGGATTTCAGAGTTTTCTTTCTGCATACACATCCGCTTACGCCTAGAATTATCTCAAGCCTGCGGCGGTACCAAAATGGTTTTTGCCAGCAGCGTGAACAACGTGCGCAAGTGGTTGCGCGCCAGCGTGCAGGCTGAAGGAAAAGCACCGCCTGAGTGTATCGGGCGAACAACTTCAGGGCGTAACATCTATACTTAACGAGTTGCCTCTGAGCAAACCATCAAGGAGATGTCCATGACTACAACAATGAAACGCGTGACGGTTGCCGTGCTGGCAACGACGTTAGTGGTGGCCCTGAGCGGCTGTTCCAACTGGTCAAAACGTGACCGCAACACGGCGATTGGCGCCGGTGCCGGTGCTATTGGTGGATCGGTGCTCACCAACGGCAGCGCGCTGGGTACCGTCGGTGGCGCTGCGGTGGGCGGCATTATTGGCCATCAGGTTGATTAATAATAATATTGTAGCAGGCTACGCAGCGCATCTACGTCACATCGGGCCACCTTGTGTGGCCCGCTTTCATTAACCGCCCGCCAGTTTAACCTTCATGCCTTTGGCTTCCAGCAGCGTTTTAAGCAAATCGCGCTTATCGCCCTGAATCTCAATCACGCCCTCTTTCAGCGCCCCGCCGCAGCCGCACTTCTTCTTAAGTTCGGCCGCCAGCTTTGCCAGCGCGTCATCATCGAGATCGATGCCGGTGATCAGGCACACGCCTTTACCTTTACGCCCGCTGGTCTGGCGCTGAATGCGCACGATGCCATCGCCTTTCGGTCGCTGCGGTTTCTCTTCGCTATGTGTAATACGGCCGGTTTCGGTGGAGTAAACCAGCGGATTGTCCTGAGCCATTAGCCCTCCTGTAAACTGTGCAGGATTTGCTGCAGCGTCTGCGCCGGGTCGGCAGATTGAGTGATAGGTCGCCCAATCACCATGTAATCCACGCCGGCCTGTTGTGCCTGCTGCGGCGTCATGATGCGGCGCTGATCGCCGGCCTCGCTACCCGCCGGGCGAATACCCGGCGTGACCAGCGCGAAATCCTGCCCGATAACCTGTTTAAAGTGCGCGGCTTCCTGCGCCGAGCACACCACACCATCAAGACCACACTCGCGCGTCAGCCGTGCCAGACGCTCAGCCTGCTGCGCCGGCGATAAGGTGATGCCAAGACCTTTGAGATCGTCTTCGTCCATGCTGGTCAGCACCGTAACCGCAATCAGCAAGGGCGCATCACTGCCAAACGGCAGCAGTGCTTCGCGCGCCGCATTCATCATCCGCGCCCCGCCGCTGGCATGCACGTTGACCATCCATACGCCGAGATCCGCTGCCGCCGCGACCGCATGCGCCGTCGTGTTCGGGATGTCATGAAATTTGAGATCGAGGAATACCTCAAAACCGCGCGCCTGCAACGTCTTCACCAGCGACGGTCCAAACAGGGTAAACATCTCTTTACCCACTTTCAGACGACACTGGCCCGGATCGATACGGTCAACGAACTGCAGTGCGCTATTGAGATCATGATAGTCGAGTGCCACCAGAATCGGTGAGTGAGTAACAGGCATAACGTTTCCTCAGAGGCTGGCACCCGCAGGCGCGATGGACAAACGGCAAGCATTCTACCCGTGCAACCCGGCCACGACAACGTTGCGACGGCGATTGCCTTGCTGTTTGACGAGGTGATGCACAGTGCTGAAGCGTGGATGATAATTTCTCTATAAGTATGTTGTAACTATTATGCGTTATGAATAATCACCGAACGCGGCCAGCTTACTGGCCGTCGAGTCCGCGAATCGGTTTAACGGAAGACCAGGCACGGCACGATGGGCAGTGCCAGTAAAGCGCATGCGCGGTGAAGCCGCACTTCTGGCAGCGGTAGCGCGGTTTAGTACGAATCTGTTCGCCAACCATGTCGCGCAGCACCATCAGACTCTCTTTGGCGCGGCCATCTTCTGCCTCATGCAGGTGGAAATCCATCAGACGATGGAACACGCGCATGGTGGGATGACGCTGCAGCTGACGGTTAATGTAGAGCTGTGCCGCTTCCGGCCCCTGCTGCTGCTCCAGAATGTCTGCCAGATAAAGTTCCGCCGCGGCACCGGAGTTCTCTTCAACGCAGCGTTGCAGGAACTGCGCCCAGCTGTCAGGCTGCTCCAGCCGCTGATAGCAGGTTTCCAGCATCGGCAGCGTTTCACTCACCAGTTCTTTGTCCTGTTCAAGCACGCGCTGCAGCCGCTGCGCCGCTTTCGCGTATTCGCCCTGCTCCATCAGGATACGTCCCATCATGATGGAAACGCGCGCGCTTTGATGGTCGGCCGCTTCACCCTTTTTCAACAGGCTCATGGCACGATCGAGGTCGTCACTGCTCAGCGCCTGCAGCGCCAGCTCGCAGTAGAAATGGGCGATTTCGCCCTTTTGCTTATCTTTGCCGAGTTTTACCAGCCGCTCCGCCACCTCGATGGCTTTCTGCCAGTCGCTGGTCGCCTGATGAATCAGCAGCAGTTGCTGCAGCGCGCTGATGCGAAAATCGGTTTCATCGATCAGCTGACTGAACATGTCTTCGGCGCGATCGTACAAACCGGCGGCCATGTAGTCGCGTCCCAGCTGCTGAATGGCCAGCAAACGCTGATCGTAGGTAAGCGACGCGCTTTCCATTAACGACTGGTGGATGCGGATGGCACGGTCGACTTCGCCGCGCGAACGGAACAGGTTACCGAGCGTCAGGTGGGCTTCAACGGTACCGCTGTCCTCTTTCAACATATCGAGGAACAGATCGACCGCTTTATCCTGCTGATTAGAAAGAAGAAAGTTAACCCCTGCCACGTATTCGCGTGACAGACGGTTAGCTTCCTGTTGCTTATCCTGCTGCGCACTGCGGCGGCCCATATACCAGCCGTACGCCGCCGCGACAGGAAGAAGCAGAAACAGCAATTCAAGCATCGAACATTAATCCCGACGCACTGCAGTGGAGGTGCTATTTACCGCAGCAGATTGTTCATTTTGCGCCTGCATACGTTTCAGTTTGCGCTGTGCATGCGCCAGCGAAACACGAATGCGCAGCCAGAACAGGCCACAGATCGCCCAGCCCAGCAAAAATCCGGCACCAAACAGGCAGGCCAGCAAGGTTGAAATGCGGAATTCGCCCTGCGCCAGCAGATAGTTGAAAGTGACAATCTGGTCATTATGCGCTCCGAGCGTGACGGAGATGATGAAAATGACCAAAACCACGAGAAAAATCAGCAAATATTTCACAATGCGTCCTGTCGTGAGGTTATCCGGTAGAGTATGCCAAAAAAGTGCCGCCGTTGCTGCTTATCCGCGCAGCAGTTAGTGCCCTTTCTGCAAGTACAATCAATCATATGGGGGCAAAGGGAGAAATTACAATCCGTCATCGCGCCCGGCAATCTCACGCTGCTCTTCCGGCGGCACGCTGAGCGGGCCGCAAAAGCGCTGCGCCAGCCAGGTTGCCAGCGTCACCAGCAGCCACGAGATCAGCGTCGCGACCACCAGATCGCGCGGCCAGTGCATGCCCAGTACCAGCCGGCTGCCCATGACCAGCGTAGCCCAGACAAACAGCACCACCACCGTGACAACATGCCGGCGCGGCCATAACAGGCCAATCACCAGCAGCGCCCAGCTGGCGGCAAACATGGTATGGCCAGACGGAAAAGCAAAGCCCGTCTCAAACGCCCAGTGATTTTTTAACCAGGCGGGCAGCTTTGTGTCATTGGCGAGCAAGGCGGACACCATTTCGCCGCGCTGCTGCCGTTTCAGCTGATAAAACTGCTGTTCGTTGACGCCGTGGCTGTGCTCAAGCCAGACCACATACGGCCGCGGCTCCTGCACCTGCTCTTTAATAAAGGTTTTGGTCGACTGACCGGTCAGAATCGCGCCGTTCATGATAATCAACAACAGAATGGCCGGCCTGAGGCGAAAGCGCAGGCACCACAATACCCAGCCGCTCAGAATCAGGCTGGTCAGCGTGCCCCACGGACTGGTGACGGTTTCGGTGATCCAGAACAGCACGCGCAACAGATGCCCGCTCTCTCCCGGTTGCCACTGCCAGCCGGAAAGCCATACGCCCAGTGGCATCAGCAGTAATAAAAACGCGCCCAGCGTGGTGCGTTGCACAATTTTTAACATCTTGTCCCTTTATTGTTTCCCGACCTGACAGGCGTATTGCATAACTTTAGTTGAAAAAAGAATAACATACCCGTTGCGGCTTAGATAATTGTGCTTTATCACTACAATCACTCTGACTGATTAGCGGCCCTGGTTCAGGTTGTGGCACAATATCGGCAGTTTCGTCGGGCCAGTCGGGCCCGTGCGTTATCATGATGATAGCGCATCTTCTGAAGGTTCTGGAGAGTCACATGCAGCTGAAACGGGTAGCAGAAGCCAAACTGCCCACGCCATGGGGAGATTTCCTCATGGTTGGTTTTGAAGAACTGGCAACCGGCCACGACCACGTCGCGCTGGTTTATGGTGATATTAGCGATCACAATCCGGTGCTGGCGCGCGTCCACTCCGAATGTCTTACCGGCGATGCGCTGTTCAGCCTGCGCTGCGACTGCGGCTTCCAGCTGGAGGCAGCGCTGACCGCCATTGCGGAAGAAGGACGCGGCGTGCTGCTGTACCATCGTCAGGAAGGCCGCAACATCGGGCTGCTGAACAAAATTCGCGCCTATGCGTTGCAGGACAAAGGCTACGACACGGTGGAAGCGAACCACCAGCTGGGCTTTGCCGCCGATGAGCGTGACTTCACCCTGTGCGCCGACATGTTTAAACTGCTGGGCATCAATGAAGTGCGTTTGCTGACCAACAATCCGCGCAAAGTGGAGATCCTGTCAGAAGCGGGTATCAATATCGTTGAGCGCGTGCCGCTGATCGTTGGCCGTAACCCGAAAAATGCGCACTATCTCGATACGAAAGCCGAGAAGATGGGACATCTGCTGCCGAAATCGTAACGCGGCGGTGCGCGCACTTGCAAAGCGCTTCAGTGACACACGCTGTCAGCGTCAATAATAAAGCCGGGCATGCATGCCCGGCTTTGTTTTTTAGTTGAGCATATTGCGTATCACATAATGCAGGATGCCGTCGTTCTGGTAATAGGTCAGCTCATTACCGGTATCGATACGACAACGAGTATCCAGCGTCTGCTGACTGCCGTCAGCCCGCGTCAGCGTCACCGGGACGCTGCAGCCGGGCTGCAACTGCGCCAGATTTGCCACATCGATCCGCTCTTCCCCGGTCAGCTGTAGCGTCTTACGCGTTACGCCCGTCGGGAACTCCAGCGGTAAAATGCCCATGCCGATCAGGTTAGAGCGGTGAATACGCTCGAACGATTCGGCAATCACCACGCGCACGCCCTGCAGGCGCGGACCTTTCGCCGCCCAGTCGCGGCTGGAGCCGGAGCCGTACTCTTTCCCGGCGATCACTGCCAGCGGCACGCCCTCCTCCTGATACTTCATCGCCGCATCGTAGATGGCCAGCTGTTCCTGGCTCGGATAGTGCCGGGTATAACCGCCCTCGACGCCGGGCACCATTTCGTTGCGAATACGGATGTTGGCAAACGTACCGCGCATCATGACTTCGTGGTTGCCGCGTCGTGAACCATACGAGTTGAAGTCGTTACGCTCAACGCCGTGCGCCAGCAGATAACGCCCCGCCGGACTCTCCGCTTTAATGCTGCCAGCCGGGGAGATATGGTCGGTTGTCACCGAATCACCGAGCATCGCCAGGATGCGCGCGCCGTGAATGTCCTGCACCGGCTGCGGCGTTTTTTCCATATCGTCAAAGAACGGTGACAGACGAATATAGGTGGAGCCTTCGTCCCAGTCATAGGTGGCGGCTTCGCTGACTTTGATCTGCTGCCACTCGGGCGTGCCGTCGAACACCTCGGCGTACTCTTTATGGAACATGTCGCTGGTAACTTTCTGCACCGATGCGGCAATCTCTTCCGGCGATGGCCAGATATCCTTCAGATAGACGTCATTGCCCTGCTGATCCTGACCGATCGGATCAGTCTGCAGGTTGATCTTCATGTTGCCTGCCAGCGCATACGCCACCACCAGCGGCGGAGACGCCAGCCAGTTGGTTTTCACCAGCGGATGGATGCGCCCTTCAAAGTTACGGTTGCCGGACAACACGGCACCCACCGTCAGATCGCCCTCTTTGATCGCGCTTTCGATCTCATCCGGCAGCGGGCCGGAGTTACCGATGCAGGTGGTGCAGCCGTAACCCACCAGGTTAAAGCCCAGCTCATCAAGATACGGGGTCAGTTGCGCCACGGCGAGATAGTCGGACACCACTTTTGATCCTGGTGCCAGCGAGGCTTTAACCCAGGGCTTGCGCATCAATCCACGCTCAACGGCTTTTTTCGCCAGCAGGCCAGCCGCCATTAAGACGCTGGGGTTGGAAGTGTTGGTACAGGACGTAATCGCGGAGATCACCACGGCGCCATCATCCAGCTGGATGCGGTCGCCGGTTTCACTGTCCAGATAGCTGACCGTTTTGTGCGGCTTCTGCGCGTGATTCACTTCCAGCTCGTTACTGGCGTCAAAGGCCGCCGGTACGTCGCCGAGGGAGACGCGGTCCTGCGGACGTTTCGGACCGGCGAGGCTCGACTCTACCTCAGCCATATCCAGCGCCAGCGTGCTGGTGAAGATGGGTTCATCGCCCGGTTTACGCCACAGCCCCTGCTGTTTTGCATAGGCTTCCACCAGCTCAACCTGCTGTGCATCGCGCCCGGTGAGCGTCATGTAGCTGAGCGTTACTTCATCAATCGGGAAGAAACCGCAGGTTGCGCCATATTCTGGCGCCATGTTGGCGATGGTGGCGCGATCCGCCAGCGGCAGATCGGCCAGTCCGTCACCGTAGAATTCGACAAACTTACCGACCACCCCGTGCTTGCGCAGCATCTGCGTCACGGTTAATACCAGGTCGGTGGCGGTGATACCGGGACGCAGTTTGCCGGTCAGCTTGAAACCCACCACATCGGGAATCAGCATTGAAACCGGCTGGCCCAGCATGGCGGCTTCAGCTTCAATGCCGCCTACGCCCCAGCCAAGCACGCCCAGGGCGTTAATCATGGTGGTATGGGAATCGGTGCCGACCAGCGTATCCGGATAAGCCACTTCTTTGCCGTCCAGCGTTTCATGCCAGATGGCTTTACCGAGGTACTCCAGATTGACCTGATGACAGATACCGGTGCCCGGCGGCACGACGCGGAAACGGTTAAAGGCTTTTTGCCCCCAGCGCAGGAAAACGTAGCGTTCGTGGTTGCGTTCCATCTCCAGGCGCACGTTTTCTTCAAATGCATCGTCATCGCCAAAATGGTCGACCGTGACCGAGTGGTCAATCACCAGATCGACCGGTGACAACGGGTTAACTTTCGCCACATCACCGCCCAGCCGCTTAACGGCTTCACGCATCGCCGCAAGGTCAACCACGGCCGGTACACCGGTGAAATCCTGCATTAATACGCGCGCCGGACGATAAGCAATTTCGCGATCGGCATGTGCAGTTTGCTGCCACGCCACCAGCGCCTGAATATCTGCTGCCGTTACGGAATCTTCATCCTGCCAGCGCAGCAGGTTTTCCAGCAGAACCTTGAGGGATTTTGGTAAGCGATCGATGTCACCGACCTGCTGAGCGGCTTTCGGCAAGCTGTAGTAATGATATTTTTTTGCCCCTACTTCCAGCGCATCCTGACTCTGCTCACGTAACGTTAACGACATAACTCCTCCTTTTATGGGCTCTTCTGCTAAACCTCAGAGAGTGCAAGGTTTAGCTTAAAGATAGACCACATTTTCGTTAACGTTTTGATAACAACACGAATTGACACACAAAACCGCAACGAAAAATGCCCTGACTAATGTCAGGGCATTCAGAAAGCGTTAACTGGCAGGATTAGCGAATTACAGGACGGCCCAGACGGCCGCAGCCCAAAAGGCCATTGAGAAGGCATAAACGCTGAGCCATGAAAAAGTTGTGGTATTCATCTGTCACTCCTCCCGGATCGCGGGCAACAAAAAGCCATCGTCTTCAGCGTTGTACTGATGACACCGTTTTTTTAGATGCTGAGTGTTAAAGGACGGGCTTTTAACGTGCCCACCGGAGAGTCCGGTAAAAATGCGCGACAGTATGTCTTAATAAGAATTGGACGCAGACTGCGTTATTTAGACTTCGGATCCATGAATGATTCAATAAAGCTGCGCTGCTGTTCACTCAGTTCCCAGGAAGCCGGGATTGCCACTTGCGGTTCAGCAGGCGCTTCTTTGGCTTTGCACACCGGTGCTTTAGGCTGACGCGCAGCGACCGGATATTTACGACTGAGTGTATTTGCCCACATGGCTTAACCCCACATACGCCAAATCATTAACGCCACCACTACCCAGAACAGTGCTGAAGCAGCGAAGACAGTCAACCAGGCTTTGCGACGGATGTTACCTGAACGCTCTACCTTGGTGCTTTTAGCCCGGAAGTCCGGTTGTACAGTTAATCTCGTAGTCATAGTTTTTGATAATCACTCTCAATAAAACGATTGATAACAACGATGAAGATTTAGGACGAATCCTAAACTTGTTAAGTCCAAAAATCCAGTTATTTTTATTGAGCACAACGATTAACGCTATTTATCAAAACCGCCAAAACTGATGAGATAAATTTAAGCACGCTGCAAACTATTAATTTAATAGTTACATTGTAAATTTGGCTTAAACCAAAATTAGATCCACTCTAAATTTGAGTTTAATTTAACGAGCCAGTTAAAAAGCCCTTTCTCATCAGCTCTTAACTGGAGTATGGGAATATTCCTGGCAGTCCGCAAAGCGGCAAAGTAAAAATTGTGTACTGATTCGCATTTAATAAATAACAATGAAAAAACATGTGACGCATGTTTCATTTACAAAAAAATAATGGAATTTTTTGAGGTTCTGCTGGTGCTAAGCGGCGGGAAGTGTGCGGGAAGTCGCTGGACATCCCGCAAAAATAATGAGTTAGGTAATTACCTGAAAGGAAGCTTGATATCGCGGAACATCGCTTCAATATCTTCGTTTGAGCGCAGCGCCACAGCGGCGTCCACCACGTCTCGCGTCAGATGCGGTGCGAAGCGCTGAATGAAATCATACATATAGCTGCGCAGGAAGGTGCTGCGCCGGAAACCAATCTTGGTGGTGCTATTGGTGAAGATTTCTGAAGCTTCAATGCGCACCAGATCCGGATCGGAAACCGGGTCCACCGCCATGCTGGCAATCACCCCAACCCCCAGTCCTAAACGCACATAGGTTTTGATCACGTCGGCATCGGTTGCGGTAAAAACAATACGCGGCGTTAAACCGGCACGGTTAAACGCAGTATCCAGTTCTGAGCGGCCGGTAAAACCAAAGGTGTAAGTCACCAGCGGGAAATCAGCCAGCTCCTCAATCGACACATTGGATTTCCCCGCCAGCGGATGATCCGGTGTGACCACAATGGCGCGGTTCCAGTGATAGCACGGCAGCATAATCAAGTCGTCGTACAGGTGCAGCGCTTCGGTGGCAATGGCGAAATCGGCGTTGCCTTTGGAGACCGCCTCAGCAATTTGTGTGGGCGAGCCCTGATGCATATGCAGGGAAACGCGCGGATAGCGTTCGATAAAACCTTTGATTACGCCAGGCAGTGCATAACGCGCCTGAGTGTGGGTCGTGGCCACGTACAGCGATCCTTTATCTGGCCAGGTGTGTTCACCGGCGACCGATTTGATCGCATCCACTTTGGACAAAACTTCGCGGGCAATACGGATAATCTCTTCACCCGCTGGCGTCACCTGCGTCAGATGTTTGCCGCTGCGGGCAAAAATCTGCACGCCCAGCTCATCTTCCAGCATGCGCACCTGCTTACTGATGCCCGGTTGCGAGGTATACAGCCCCTCTGCCGTGGAGGAGACATTGAGGTTGTGGTTAACGACTTCAACGATGTAACGCAACTGCTGCAATTTCATAGTTATATCTTCCCGATAGCGACAGAGGTGCATTCCCTGCAGGCGTGTATCCGCCCTGATGGCGTAATAATGAGGGAAAGCGAGTCAGCAAAATGCAATAAGCTATAACTACTATATCAGTTAACGTAAGAATGTAGAACGATTAGCTATAAGGATGGGAAAAAGGCCAGCGAACGCTGGCCTCCAAGGGGATTACTTCTTCGCTTCCTGCCACTTACCGTCGATATAGAAAACTGACCAGCCGGTCGCTTTGCCCTCTTTTTCTGAGGCAACATACTGCTGTTTAGTCTTACGGCTAAAACGCACCAGCGTTTTATTGCCTTCCGGATCCACTGCCGGGGCTTCGGCCAGATATTTCAGTTTCTCCGGCAGACGGTCAGCAAAGCGCTGCAGCTCTTCCACCAGCGGCGCACGGGTTTCACGCGATTTCGGGAAGGTGTTAGCGGCCAGGAACACGCCCGCAGCTCCGTCACGCAGCACAAAATACGCATCCGATTTCTCGCACGGCAGCTCCGGCAGCGGTACCGGATCTTCTTTCGGCGGCGCGACTTCGCCGTTACGCAGAATCTTACGGGTATTTTTACACTCGTCGTTGGTACAGGCCATGTACTTACCAAAACGCCCCATCTTCAGGTGCATTTCAGAGCCACATTTTTCGCACTCAACAATCGGACCGTCATAACCTTTAATACGGAATTCACCCTGCTCGATTTCATAACCGTCACACTCCGGGTTATTACCACAGACGTGCAGTTTACGGCCGTTGTCGATCAGGTAGCTGTCCATCGCGGTGCCGCACTTCTGGCAGCGACGACGGGCGCGCAGCGCGTTGGTTTCGGCATCATCGCCTTCCAGCACGTTAAGCACTTCGTTTTCCGGGATCAGGTTAATGGTCTGCTTGCAGCGCTCTTTCGGCGGCAGTGCATAACCGGAACAGCCCAGGAACACGCCGGTACTGGCGGTGCGAATCCCCATTTTACGTCCGCAGGTTGGGCAATCGATCGAGGTCAGCACCATCTGGTTCGGCTGCATGCCGCCCTCTTCCGGATCTTTCTCCGCCTGCTCCAGCTGCTGGCTGAAATCACTGAAGAATGAATCCAGCACCGCTTTCCATTGCGCTTCGTTATTCGCAACCTGGTCGAGACTGTCTTCCATGTGCGCGGTGAAATCATAATTCATCAGCTCACGGAAGTTCTCTTCCAAACGATCGGTAACAATCTCACCCATCTTCTCGGCGTAGAAACGGCGGTTTTCCACCCGCACGTAACCGCGATCCTGAATGGTGGAAATGATCGAAGCATAGGTAGACGGGCGGCCAATGCCACGCTTCTCCAGCTCGCGTACCAGCGAAGCTTCGCTGAAGCGCGCCGGCGGCTTGGTAAAGTGCTGGCCCGGCAGCAGGGATTTCAGATCCAGCGTGTCGCCCACGTTCACCGGCGGCAGCGTCAAATCTTCATCATTTTTACGCAGCGCGGGCATCACTTTGGTCCAGCCGTCGAAACGTAGCGTACGCCCTTTCGCTTTCAGTTTGAAATCTGCCGCGCCGACGGTCAGCGTGGTGGAATCATATTGCGCAGGCACCATCTGGCAGGCCACGAACTGGCGCCAGATCAGCTGATACAGCTTCTGCGCATCCGCTTCCATATCCTTCAACTGCTCGGCGGCAACGTTGACATCAGAAGGACGAATCGCTTCGTGCGCTTCCTGTGAATTCTCTTTGCTGGCATAGGTGTTGGGCGCATCCGGCAGGTAGTTCTTGCCGAATTTTTTCTCCACATAGCCACGCGCCATCGCCACCGCATCCTGACTCAGGTTGGTGGAATCGGTACGCATATAGGTGATGTGACCGGCTTCATACAGACGCTGCGCCATCATCATGGTTTTTTTCACGCCAAAACCAAGGCGGGTGCTCGCCGCCTGCTGCAGCGTCGAGGTGATAAACGGCGCCGACGGTTTGCTGCTGGTCGGCTTGTCTTCACGATCCAGAACCGCGTAACGCGCCTTTTCCAGGATGGCCACGGCCGCTTCGGTTTGCTCGCGGTTAACCGGGCGGAACGCTTTATCGCCCTGATGCGTTACCCTGACCGCCAGCGCATCGCCTTTCGGCGTTGACAGATCGGCGTCAATTTCCCAGTACTCTTCCGGTACGAAGGCTTTGATTTCGCGCTCGCGCTCCACCACCAGACGCACGGCAACCGACTGCACGCGTCCGGCCGACAGGCCACGGGCAATTTTTTTCCACAGCAGTGGCGAGACCATATAGCCCACCACGCGGTCCATAAAGCGACGCGCCTGCTGCGCATTCACGCGTTCGATATTCAGTTCGCCCGGCTTATCAAACGCCTGACGAATCGCATTTTTGGTGATTTCGTTAAACACCACGCGGCTGAAGCGTTTATCGTCGCCGCCGATCACTTCCCGCAGGTGCCAGGCGATGGCTTCCCCTTCGCGGTCAAGGTCGGTTGCGAGATAGATGTGGTCGGCATCGGCAGCCAGGTTTTTCAGCTCGGAGACCACTTTTTCCTTGCCGGGCAGAATCTGATAGTCCGCTTCCCAGCCGTGCCACGGGTCAACGCCCATACGATTAACCAGCGCGGCCTTTTCATCTTTCTTTACCTTCTTGCCGGTTTTCGCCTTTTCCCCGTCGGCACTTTTACGGGCCGTTGAACCACTGGTCGGCAAATCACGGATATGACCGACGCTGGATTTCACCACGTAGTCATTACCGAGGTATTTATTGATTGTTTTGGCCTTTGCCGGGGACTCAACGATGACGAGTGCTTTACCCATATGTACCTTTACCTAATTGAAACGTCCTGATAAACGGGAGAGGATTGGCAGCCCCAAAACCCAATGGGTTCAATATTGCTGCTGACTTTTTGCTTTTCAAGCCAGCGGGGACAATCTCTGGTCAGATTGCATCGGCATTTGCAACTTGATGATTAAGAGCGAGTTTTCCGTCTGACGGTATCACACATCCTGGTGTGATCTCCCTGAAAGCTGAATCGCCCACACTCTACCTGATAAAATCTGTTACGCAACTTAATTAGCATTCTGTTTAATTTCTCGCCAGTTTTCTGACCGAACGCTGATTTGCTGAACGCACCGACAGGCAAGTAATATAGAAGGAGAAAATTCGCTGTCAAAAAAGAGGTGAAAAATGTCAGCAGAAACGGAATCCATTTCACACCAGACGCTACTGGAAATCGCTAATCAGCTCATTCAGCAGCACGATGAATATTTTGCCGGGATGGAAGCCACTGAGGTGATTCAGCAGGGCGAGGTTCTGGTGTTTCGCGGCCCGTGGTTCCTCGACGATGAAGGGTTGCCGACCGCCAAAACCACGGCGGTGTTTAACGTGTTTAAGCACCTTGCCGTGGTGCTCTCCGCGCAGTATCACCTGGCATAAAAAAACCCGGCCTGCGCCGGGTTTATTCACAACAGCGGTTTATCACCGCGCTGCCAGATTTTCAGAATCAGCCGCTCGGCTGCCACACTGGCACTGTGGGTCACGCGATCAATCATCTTTTTCTTGCGCGCGAAGTGCACGCCCAGCACGCTAAAACGGTCCATGCGCGCAATGATCAGCGCATCGCTGGTACCAATCTCATCAATCAGCCCCAGATCCAGCGCCTGACGGCCATACCAGTGTTCGCCCGTCGCCACTTTGTCCAGATCCAGCGCCGGACGCATCTGATGCACAAAATCTTTAAACAGCTGATGGGTTTCATTCAGGTCTTCCTGAAATTTCTCCCGCCCTTCCTCGGTATTCTCACCAAACAGCGTCAGCGTACGCTTGTACTGGCCGGCAGTGTGCAGCTCCACATCAATGTCGTTACGCTTCAGTAGCCGGTTAAAGTTAGGGATTTGCGCCACCACGCCGATGGAACCAATGATGGAGAACGGCGCCGCCACGATGCGATCCGCAACGCAGGCCATCATGTAGCCACCGCTGGCGGCAACTTTATCCACTACCGCGGTCAGCTGCAGCCCCGCATCACGCAGACGTTGTAGCTGCGACGCGGCCAGGCCATAACCGTGCACCACGCCACCGGGACTTTCCAGCCGCAGCAGCACTTCATCACCCGGCTGCGCCACCGCCAGCACTGCGGAGATCTCTTCGCGCAGCGAGCTGACTTCACCGGCGTCCATACTGCCTTTGAACTCCAGCACATAGAGAGTCGGCTTCGCCGCTTCAGTCACACCGGCTTTGGCGTTGCGCTTTTCGGCTTTGGCTTTCTGTTTCTCTTCTTTCTTATGCTGCTTCAGCCACACTTTTTGCGCCTGCGGCTTCATCTTCGCCAGCTGCAGGTCCTCTTTCATCTCACGATAGGCTTCGTCGAGATGGGTTAAGCGCAGCTGACCGCCGCTGTGACGTTTACGCAGCGCGGCATTGAGCACAATCAGTACAATAGCTGCGATCGCCACCACGACGGTGACGGCCTTGGCCAGAAATAATCCATAGCTGGAGAGTAAATCCATTCTGCCGCCTTATTAAACAGTGAATTACAGTCAAACCCTGAGTTTACCCGCTTTGATGCCATTCGTCGCCTGAAATGCCGGCAGGCGGCACAGAATGCGCGTTGCGACGATTGCACCTTGCGCCAAATTGAGGCATAAAGCCAAAAAACCCTCTGACCTGCAAAGGACATCGCTGTGCATTATCAACCGAAAAGCGACCTGCTGGACAATCGCATCATTCTTGTGACCGGCGCTTCCGACGGCATCGGCCGCGAAGCCGCCCTGACCTATGCGCGCTACGGTGCGCGCGTGATTCTGCTCGGCCGCAATGCCACCACGCTACAGCAAACCGCTGAGGCGATTAATCAGCTCAATAAACAGCCCGCCGCTACGCTGCTGCTGGATCTGGCGCACGCCACACCAGAAAGCTGCCAGCAGCTGGCACAACAGGTTGCCGCGCTGGTGCCGCGGCTGGATGGCGTGCTGCATAACGCTGGCATTCTCGGTGAGATCGTGCCGCTGGCGGAACTCGATCCGGCGGTCTGGCAGCAGGTGATGCAAATCAACCTCGACGCCACCTTCTATTTAACGCAGGCGCTGCTGCCGCTGCTGCTAAAATCCGACGCCGGTTCGCTGGTGTTCACCACCTCCAGCGTGGGCCGCACCGGCCGCGCGGGCTGGGGCGCCTATGCCGTGTCGAAATTCGCCACCGAAGGCATGATGCAGGTGCTGGCCGATGAGTATAAAAACCGCCATCTGCGGGTGAACTGCATCAATCCCGGCGGCACGCGCACCAAAATGCGCGCCAGCGCCTTCCCGGAGGAGAATGCCAGCCTGCTGAAAACCCCGGCCGACCTGATGCCGCTCTACCTCTATCTGATGGGCGATGACAGCCGCCGTAAAACCGGCATCAGCTACGATGCACAACCGGGGCGCAAGCCGGGACCGGCCAGCGCATGAGCGATCGTCACCAGCAACGCCAGCAGCGGCTGAAAGAGCAGGTTGACGCTCGCATCGCCGCTGCCACCGAAACGCGCGGCATCCTGATGGTGTTTACCGGCAACGGCAAAGGTAAAACCACCGCCGCTTTTGGCACCGCGCTGCGCGCCTGTGGCCACGGTAAAAACGTGGCTGCCGTGCAGTTTATTAAGGGCGAATGGCCCAACGGCGAACGTAATCTGCTGGCGCAGCACGGCGTGGAGTTTCAGGTGATGGCCACGGGCTTTACCTGGGAGACGCAAAACCGTGCCAGCGATACGGCCGCCTGCCAGCAGGTGTGGCAACACGCCAGACGCATGCTGCAAGACGCGTCGCTGGATCTGGTGATCATGGATGAAATCACCTACATGGTGAGTATGGATTATCTCGATCTGGATGAGCTGATCGCTGCACTGCAGCAGCGTCCGCTGCAGCAAAGCGTGATTATTACCGGGCGCGGCTGTCACCGCACGCTATTGGAGATGGCGGATACCGTCAGTGAGATGCGTCCGGTCAAACACGCGTTCGACGCTGGAATTCAGGCACAGCAGGGAATCGACTGGTAAAACTGACGCCGCAGGCGCGGCGTCAGGGAGCATCAGGAACCGCGTTTATTACTGTTGCGACGCGGGCTGTTATTGCTTACCGCGCTATGACGTTTCACCGCCCGGCGGATTTGGTTCGCTTTGGTGCGGCGACGATCTTTCTCGACCGCCACTTTGGTCACCGTCTCTTCCGGCAGTCCCACCAGCTTACGCAGGTAGTTGACCGCCGGCAGTTCCATCTCCATCCAGCCGCCGCGCGGCAGACCTTTTGGCAGCTGAATATCGCCGTAGCGCACGCGCATCAGACGGCTAACCTGCACGCCAACCGCTTCCCACAGACGACGCACCTCACGGTTACGCCCTTCCGTCAGGGTGACGTTGTACCACTGGTTAATGCCTTCGCCGCCGGCGAATTTGATGGTTTTGAACGCTGCCGGGCCGTCTTCCAGCTGCACGCCCTTGCTCAGCTGACGCACTTTTTCGTCATCCACTTCACCGAATACGCGCACCGCGTATTCACGCTCAACTTCGCGGCTTGGGTGCATCAGGCGGTTGGCCAGCTCACCGTCGGTGGTGAACAACATCAGACCGCAGGTGTTCACGTCCAGACGGCCGACGGCAATCCAGCGTGAACCGCGCAGGCGCGGCAGACGATCAAATACCGTTGGGCGCCCTTCCGGATCGTTGCGCGTGCACAGCTCACCTTCCGGTTTGTAATACGCCAGTACGCGACACACCTCGGTGGCCGATTCAGCAATCGATACCAGATGGCCATCAATACGGATTTTCAGGGTTTTGTCATTTTCGATGCGATCGCCCAGCGTCGCCAGTTTGCCATCGACGCTGATGCGTCCGGCTGAAATCATTGCTTCGATTTCACGGCGCGAACCGTGTCCGGCGCGCGCTAATACTTTTTGTAATTTCTCGCTCATGGAGCTGCCTCGTTGTCGCCTTCCCAGGCGTCGTGGTAATGAAGAGGTAAGATACCGGCGTTACCAGGTCCCGTATCAGAATCTGTGACCGCTTCGCGCCAGGTGCCAGCGCGGACGGCCGGAGATTTTACACCAGCTACAGTTTCGTTAACACCTTTTCCTTTTCTGCCGATAATAAAGCGCCTGTGATCCGGAGGCTGAAGCGGGCAGCACGGTCATTGATTCAGATTTCTGATTGATTTGCGTAAAGAGCGTGATGATAGCCTGCGCAACCCGCTGAAATTACGTCGTTTTGCCTGAGACCGTTTATTTATTTAATGTTGCGCCGATTAGTGCCGCAATAGATTAAAGAGACTCACCAGTCTATTACCCGCAGCGTTCCCGGCCAGGCTGCAGTTGTGCAAACAGAAAATCGGCGCAAAACACCAAAATCAGCATAAAGAACTAAATAGTGGTGTTAGTAAAGCTTATTGCAGCCAGCAGTCCCAGCCATACAGCAGATTGGCGCTGCAGGTTGGATTAAGTCTGTATTTTCGTTTTTATTTGATAAAGATTAAATATGATGAATTGTTCTGCCGCGAAAACTGTGTAAAATTTAATCCTGAATTCGGCTAAGCAGTATCAGAAATTATTTTAATTACTTTTTATAAGCTTTAAAACAACAAGCCATTAACAAATAATGGTACAGCTGGCCTGATAATATAATCCGGCGCGCTCAGGAAATGGCGCGCTAATCGTTTCACGGATTGAATTTAATTTGTCTGTCGAAAGTCTTCACCAGGGATTTTGCTGACGGACATTAAATGAAGACCGCCATCATGAGAACCATCCTGCTTTGGCCGGCGCTTGCAGCGCTGGCACTGAGCGGCTGTTCCGTGGGCCATACTGAGTACAGTCGTACGGCGCTGCAGCACGTGGATATGAGCGTGACCGGCATCCCGACGGTACTGGGTCTGGGCATCCTCGGTACAACCATTCCGTTAACACCGGAATACAGTCTGACTGCCGCGCACGTGGCCAAAACCGCCGTGCAGCGCGTGAAGGCTTATCACCCCTATTGCGACGTCGCGATTATTTATCATAAAAACAGTCCGGATACGCTGGCGAAATTCCGCAGCAGCGCGGTGGGCGAGCCAATTAAAATGTATGGCTACAGTTTTATTTCCGCGATGCCGGTGGAGTCGAGCGGCGTTAATCTGGCGCGCACCGCCATTAATAATCGCTGGAATAAAAAGCCCTGTATGGCAATGGCTTCCGATGCCGGTGTCGTTCAGGGGATGTCAGGCGGCGCTGTCTATAATGCCGACCAGACCATCAGCGGAGTGATTGTGGGTTACAGCCATGAAATTGCTAACGTACGCAGCAAAAAAGTCATCTTAAAAGATGTCTCGCTGTACATTCCGTACGGCGATTTCAAACGCTGGCTGGAAGCCAACATCGGCCAGACGCCACAAACAGCGCCTGGCCCGGCGTAATCACAGGAACGGGCGGGTATCACCTGCCCCTTCACGCACGATGACGGGCGCATCGCTGGTGAGATCGATCACGGTGGTTGGCTGCTGGCCCAGCGTGCCGCCATCGATAATTAAATCCACCAGCTTGCCGATGCTGTGCTGGATCTCTTCCGGATCGGATTCAGTGAAATCATTGCCTGGCAGCATCAGGGAGGTCGACATCATCGGCTCATTGAGGCGTTCCAGCAGCGCCAGCGCCACCGGGTTTGACGGTACGCGCAGGCCGATGGTTTTACGTTTATCGTTCATCAGACGACGCGGCACTTCTTTGGTGGCCTTCAGAATGAAGGTGTAATTGCCTGGCGTGTTGTTTTTCAGAATGCGAAACGCGCTGTTATCCACCTGCGAATAGGTCGACAGCTCAGAGAGATCGCGGCACATCAGGGTAAAGTTATGGTTACCATCAAGCTGACGAATGCGGCAGATGCGTTCCATGGCATTCTTCTCTTCCAGACGGCATCCCAGCGCATAGCCGGAATCAGTCGGATAGACAATAACGCTGCCCTTATTGAGATAATCCACCGCCTGATTAACCAGACGCGGCTGCGGATTTTCCGGATGAATGTGAAAAAGTTGACTCATAAAAACCTCATATCACCCATCAACGTGCGATCTGACCGGCGCTAAAGCGGGAAAACGCTCCCAGACCGGCTCCACGCCGCCCGGCAGCCATAGCTTGCGCCCCAGTTCAATCCACGGACAGGGTTGGTGAAAATCGGACCCCTGTGAGGCCGCCAGCTGATTATCGCGCGCATAGCTCGCCAGCTGGGTACGTTCATTCGGTGCCTGCTGACACTGCGCCACTTCCATCGCATCGCCGCCTTCTGCGGCAAAATGCGCAATCAGTCGCTTCAGCCATTTGGCCGACAGCCCGTAGCGCGCAGGATGGGCCAGTACCGCCACGCCGCCAGAATGATGAATAGCATCAATGGCTTGTTTAATTGTACACCATTGTGGTGGCACGTAGCCGGTTTTGCCGCGCGCCAGATAGTTTTTAAATACCTGCGCCATGTTATCGGCTTTGCCCAGCTCTACCAGATAGCGGGCAAAATGCCCGCGGGTAATCACCCCGCCCTGCGCCAGACGCTGAGCGCCGGCCAGTGCGTCAGGAATGCGCGCGCGCTCCAGCCGTTCGGCAATCAGTTCTGCACGTGCCATACGGCACTGGTGCTGCTGCGCCAGAAAAGCAGTTAACGCCGGATGCTGCGTATCAACGTTGAGTCCGACAATATGAATTTCGTGATTTTCCCACAGCGTAGACGCTTCCACACCGGCCAGTACCCGCAGCGGTAGCTGAAGCTGCTGCACCGCCGCCTGCGCTTCGGCAACGCCCGCCACGCTGTCGTGATCGGTAATCGCCAGCACGCCGACGTGCATCTCAACGGCGCGCTGCACCAGCGCGGTCGGCGTCAGCAAACCGTCAGAAGCCTGGGTATGGCTGTGTAAATCATAAAGTGGAAAACGGGCGATATCTGACAAGGTCACTCCAGCGACTGCATTAAACCGGCTGGCATGATAACGATTTTGCCCGTAACTGAAAAAGGGTATTGACTTTTTTCACCCGAACCAGTTAACTAGTACACAAGTTCACACGTAACGGGTATTTAATCATGGCTCTTATCGGTACGCATGTTAATGGTTGGTGGCGCGATGATCCCTTTCACGGGCGACGTCGTCATGCACATTTTGCGTAACCGCAGTGCAGATACCTGAGCCCGCCACCGAGCGGGCTTTTTTTTGAGCGAAATTCAGAGAATCCATTATGGCTAATGCGAAACCTACATTGAAGTTGATTACCGGTACCGCGCCCTACCGCGAAGATCCGGCCGCAGTGTTTCATCAATTATGCGGCGCACGTCCGGCAACTCTGCTGCTTGAATCTGCCGATATCGACAGCAAGCAGAACCTGAAAAGCCTGCTGATTGTCGACAGCGCGCTGCGCATCAGCGCCCTGGGCAATGTTGTTACCCTGCAGGCGCTCTCGGAAAACGGCCGCGCGCTGTTGCCGCTGCTGGACGAAGCGCTGCCGCCCGAGGTGCGCATCGCCGTGCGCCCGGACGGACGTGAGCTGCATTTCACGCCGGTTGAGGGTCTGCACGATGAAGACTCCCGCCTGAAGGCACTGTCGGTGTTTGATGCGCTGCGTCTGATTCCGCATCTGGTAAACAGCCCGGCCGAAGAACGTGAAGCCATGCTGCTGGGCGGCCTGTTTGCCTACGATCTGGTGGCGGGATTTGAAGATCTGCCGCCGCTGCGCAATGACCAAAGCTGCCCGGACTACTGCTTCTACCTCGCCGAAACGTTACTGGTGATCGATCACCAGCAGCGCAGCGCCCGTCTGCAGGCCAGCCTGTTTGCGCCGTCGACCAGCGAGTTTCAGCGTCTGCAGAGCCGTATTGAACAGCTGCACGGTCAGATGACGCAGCCAGCGCCTGCGCTGCCGGTGCAGCGCGTCGAGCAGATGACGCTGAGCACCAGCCAGAGCGATGAAGCTTACTGCAACGTGGTAAGCGAACTGCAGCAGGCCATTCGCATCGGCGAAATCTTCCAGGTGGTGCCATCGCGCCGCTTCTCGCTGCCGTGCCCGTCACCGCTGGCGGCTTACGATACGCTGAAAAACAGCAACCCCAGCCCGTACATGTTCTTTATGCAGGATCAGGATTTTGCGCTGTTCGGCGCTTCGCCGGAGAGCTCGCTGAAGTATGACGCCAGCTCGCGCCAGATCGAAATCTACCCGATTGCCGGTACGCGTCCGCGCGGTCGCCATGCGGATGGCTCGCTGGATCGCGACCTGGACAGCCGTATTGAACTGGAAATGCGCACCGATCATAAAGAGCTGGCTGAGCACCTGATGCTGGTTGATCTGGCGCGCAACGACCTGGCGCGTATCTGTGTGCCCGGCAGCCGTTATGTGGCGGATTTAACCAAAGTGGACCGCTACTCGTTTGTGATGCATCTGGTGTCCCGCGTGGTAGGCACGCTGCGCAACGATCTTGATGTGCTGCACGCCTATCGCGCCTGCATGAACATGGGCACGCTGAGTGGCGCACCGAAAGTGCGCGCGATGCAGCTGATTGCGGAAAAAGAAGGCACGCGGCGCGGCAGCTACGGCGGCGCGGTCGGCTACTTCACCGCCAGCGGCGACCTGGATACCTGCATCGTCATCCGCTCCGCCTGGGTGGAAGGTGGCGTCGCCACCGTGCAGGCCGGTGCCGGCGTGGTGCTGGATTCTCAGCCTCAGGCTGAAGCGGATGAGAGCCGCAACAAAGCCCGCGCGGTATTGCGCGCCATCGCTACTGCCCATCACTGCAAGGAGATTTTCTGATGGCCGATATCCTGCTGCTCGATAATATCGACTCCTTTACCTACAACCTCGTTGATCAGCTGCGTACCTTTGGCCACAACGTGGTGATTTACCGCAACAACGTCCCGGCAGAAGTGCTGATCGACCGCCTGCAGCAGATGGAAAACCCGGTGCTGATGCTCTCACCCGGCCCTGGCGCACCCAAAGATGCCGGCTGCATGCCGCAGCTGTTACAGGCGCTGCGCGGTCAGCTGCCGATCATTGGTATCTGTCTCGGCCATCAGGCCATCGTCGAAGCTTACGGCGGGCACGTCGGCCAGGCGGGCGAAATTCTGCACGGCAAAGCCTCCGCCATTACCCATGATGGCGAGGCGATGTTTACCGGCCTCAGCAACCCGCTGCCGGTGGCGCGTTACCACTCGCTGGTGGGCAGCAATACGCCGGCGGAACTGACGGTTAACGCCAGCTACAACGGCATGGTGATGGCGGTGCGTCACGAAACGGACCGCGTGTGCGGCTTCCAGTTCCATCCCGAGTCGATTCTCACCACGCAGGGCGCACGTCTGCTGGAGCAAACACTGGCCTGGGCGCTGGCGAAATAACAGGGAGATGATGATGCAAACTATTCTGGAAAAACTGTATCAGGCGCAAACGCTGAGCCAGGCCGAGAGCCACCAGCTGTTCAGCGCGATTATTACCGGACAGCTGGAGCCGACGCAGCTGGCAGCGGCGCTGATCGCCATGAAAGTACGTGGCGAGCGCCCGGAAGAGATCGCCGGTGCCGCCTCCGCGCTGCTGGCCGATGCCAGACCGTTCCCACGTCCGGACTATACTTTTGCCGATATCGTTGGCACCGGCGGTGATGGCAGCAACAGTATTAATATTTCCACGGCCAGCGCCTTTGTCGCCGCCACCTGCGGGCTGAAAGTGGCTAAGCACGGTAATCGCAGCGTCTCCAGCAAATCCGGATCTTCCGATCTGCTGGCCGCTTTCGGTATCAATCTCGACATGCCGGCACAGCAGGCACGGCAGGCGCTGGACGATCTCAACGTCTGTTTCCTGTTTGCGCCGCAATATCACAGCGGTTTCCGCCACGCGATGCCGGTGCGCCAGCAGCTGAAAACCCGCACGCTGTTTAACGTGCTGGGTCCGCTGATTAACCCGGCGCGCCCACCGCTGGCGGTGATTGGCGTCTACAGTCCGGAACTGGTGCTGCCCATCGCCCAGACGCTGAAAGTGCTGGGCTACCAGCGTGCTGCCGTGGTGCACGGTGGCGGCATGGATGAAGTGGCGCTGCACAGTGCGACCCAGGTCGCTGAGCTGCGTGACGGCGAGATCACCAGCTACCAGCTGACGCCGGAAGACTTTGGCTTCAGCTTCCAGCCGAAAGAGGCGCTGGCCGGCGGCACACCGGAAGAAAACCGTGACATTCTGACGCGTTTGCTCCAGGGTAAAGGCCAGCTCGCTCACGAGCAGGCCGTTGCGGTAAATGTCGCAATGTTGCTGAAAGTATTCGGAAATGAAGATTTGCGCGATAACGCTGAGCGCGCCATGGCTGCCATTCGCAGCGGTCAGGCGTACGAGCGCGTTGTGGCACTGGCAGCGAGAGGATGAGATGAGTATCAAGGGCACCGTATTAGAGAAAATTGTGCAGGATAAAGCCCTGTGGGTTGAAGCACGTAAATCGCAGCAGCCGCTGGCCTCCTTCCAGAACGATCTGCAGCCGGCGGAGCGTCATTTTTACGAGGCGCTGCGTGGCACGCGCACCGTCTTCATTCTGGAGTGTAAAAAAGCCTCCCCGTCGAAAGGGCTGATTCGCGCCGATTTTGATCCCGCGACTATCGCCGGCATCTACCGCCATTACGCCTCTGCGGTGTCAGTGCTGACCGATGAGAAATATTTCCAGGGCAGTTTTGATTTCCTGCCGGTGGTCAGCGCCGCCATCACGCAGCCGGTGCTGTGCAAAGACTTTATTATTGATCCCTACCAGATTTACCTGGCGCGCCATTATCAGGCCGATGCCATTCTGCTGATGCTGTCCGTACTGGATGATGAGCAGTACCGTCAGCTGGCTGCGGTGGCGCACAGCCTGAAAATGGGCGTGCTGACCGAAGTCAGTAACGAAGAAGAGCTGGAGCGCGCTATCGCGCTGGAAGCTAAAGTGGTCGGCATCAACAACCGCGATCTGCGTGATTTGTCGATTGACCTGAATCGCACGCGTCAGCTGGCCCCGCGTCTTAGCCATGGCGTCACCGTGATCAGCGAGTCTGGCATCCATAATTACGCCCAGGTGCGCGAGCTGAGCCATTTTGCCAACGGCTTTTTAATTGGCTCGGCGCTGATGGAAGAGCACGACCTCGACGCCGGTGTGCGCCGCGTACTGCTGGGCGATAACAAGGTATGCGGCCTGACCCGCCCGGAAGATGCGCAGGCCGCGCATCAGGCTGGCGCGCTGTATGGCGGCGTGATCTTTGCCGCCGGTTCGCCGCGCCAGGTTAACGAGGCGCAGGCGCAGGCGATGATCGCCGCTGCGCCGCTGAAGTATGTCGGCGTGTTCCGCAATCAGGCTATCAGTGACGTTGTCACGTTAGCGACGCGTTTATCGCTTGCGGCCGTCCAGCTGCACGGCGACGAAGACAAAGCCTACGTCGCGGAATTGCGCCAGGCGCTGCCGGCCAGCGTGCGCATCTGGAAGGCACTGAGCATTAAAGATCGGTTGCCGCCACGCGACTGGCCGCACGTTGATCGCTACGTGCTGGATAATGGCCAGGGTGGCAGCGGTCAGCGCTTTGACTGGTCGCTGCTGCAGGGTGAAGACCTGGCTGATGTGCTGCTGGCCGGTGGCCTGAGCGCCGATAACTGCGTCGAAGCTGCTCAGCTCGGCTGCGCCGGCCTCGACTTCAACTCCGGCGTGGAGTCCGCGCCGGGCATCAAAGATGCCAGCAAAGTCGCGGCGGTATTCCGCACGCTGCGCGCCTATTAATTGCGTCTGCCCGCCTGCGGGCGGGCCGGATAAGGAAGAGGACACGATGACGACATTACTTAATCCCTACTTTGGCGAGTTCGGCGGCCAGTATGTGCCGCAGATTTTGATGCCAGCACTGCGTCAGCTGGAAACGGCCTTTGTTGAAGCACAGCGCGATCCGGCGTTTCAGGCTGAATTTACTGACCTGCTGAAAAACTACGCCGGTCGCCCGACGGCCCTGACGCTGTGCAGTAACCTGACCAAAGGCAGCAAAACCCGCCTGTACCTGAAGCGCGAAGACCTGCTGCACGGCGGCGCACACAAAACTAACCAGGTGCTGGGCCAGGCGCTGCTGGCAAAACGCATGGGCAAAAACGAGATCATCGCGGAGACCGGCGCCGGTCAGCACGGCGTGGCGTCGGCACTGGCGTGTGCCCTGCTCGGCATGAAATGCCGTATTTACATGGGCGCGAAAGACGTTGAGCGTCAGTCACCCAACGTGTTCCGTATGCGGCTGATGGGCGCAGAGGTGATTCCGGTACACAGCGGCTCGGCCACGCTGAAAGATGCCTGTAACGAGGCGCTGCGCGACTGGTCCGGCAGCTACGAAACCGCGCACTACATGCTCGGCACTGCCGCAGGCCCGCATCCGTTCCCGACCATTGTGCGTGAATTCCAGCGCATGATTGGCGAAGAGACCAAAGCGCAGATTCTGGAAAAAGAGGGTCGCCTGCCGGATGCAGTACTGGCGTGCGTCGGCGGCGGTTCTAACGCCATCGGCATGTTTGCGGACTTCATCGAAGAGAGCAGCGTGCGCCTGATCGGCGTGGAGCCTGCGGGTCACGGTATTGACACCGGTGAGCACGGTGCGCCGCTCAAGCACGGTCGCGTCGGCATCTATTTCGGCATGAAGGCGCCGATGATGCAGACCGAAGAGGGACAGATCGAAGAGTCCTACTCCATCTCTGCCGGTCTCGATTTCCCGTCGGTCGGTCCGCAGCATGCGCACCTGAACAGCACCGGCCGCGCTGACTACGTGTCAATCACGGATGATGAAGCGCTGGATGCCTTTAAAACGCTGTGTCGTGCCGAAGGCATCATTCCGGCACTGGAGTCATCGCACGCGCTGGCGTATGCGCTGAAGATGATCCGCGAAAACCCGGACAAAGAGCAGCTGCTGGTGGTGAACCTTTCCGGCCGCGGCGACAAAGACATCTTTACCGTTCACGATATTCTGAAAGCTAAGGGAGAGATCTGATGGAGCGTTATAATCAGCTGTTTCAACGTCTGTCCGCGAAACAGGAAGGCGCGTTTGTGCCCTTCGTCACCCTTGGCGATCCGTCGCCGGCGCTGTCGCTGAAAATTATTGATGCGCTGGTCGCGGGCGGTGCGGATGCGCTGGAGCTGGGCATTCCGTTCTCCGATCCGCTGGCCGATGGCCCGACGATTCAGGGCGCTACGCTGCGTGCCTTTGCCGCCGGCACCACCGTGGCGCAGTGTTTTGAAATGCTGGCCACCGTGCGCCAGAAATACCCCGATCTGCCGATTGGCCTGCTGATGTACGCCAACCTGGTGTTCAGCAGAGGTATCGACAACTTCTACGCGCAGTGCGCTGCGGTCGGCGTTGACTCGGTGCTGGTGGCAGACGTGCCGGTGGAAGAGTCGGCCCCGTTCCGCCAGGCGGCGATGCGTCACAACATTGCGCCGATCTTTATCTGTCCGCCCAACGCGGATGACGATCTGCTGCGCGAAATCGCCTCGCACGGCCGTGGCTACACCTATCTGCTGTCACGCGCCGGCGTTACCGGTGCGGAAAATCGCGCCAGCCTGCCGCTGCATCATCTGATCGAGAAGCTGCGCGAATATCATGCTGCGCCGCCGCTGCAGGGCTTCGGCATCTCTGAGCCGGGTCAGGTGAAAGAGGCCGTTGCCGCCGGAGCCGCCGGAGCCATCTCCGGCTCGGCCATCGTGAAAATCATTGAGCGTAATCAGAACGACCCAACGGCGCTGCTCAGCGAACTGCAAACGTTCGTCAGCGATCTCAAAGCGGCTACCCGCTAAGTTGGCACGGCCCTGCACTGGCTGCGGGGCCCTTCTTACTTCTTACCCCTTTTTTCTCCCCTGCGACAAACTTTTTCATCGCGCCTGAGTTGCCGAAATGCGAGGCACGGCCCACACTTAAGCGTGCCGTCACGTTACGGTGCACCACCATCTATGACAGGGAGATAACCAATGAAATTGTTCAAAGTCGTTGCGGGTTTTTTAGTGGCTGCAGTGATGGCGCTCACCTTAAGTGCCTGTGCACCAACAGCAACAAAGGAAGGGACCGGCGGTTACATCGATGACACGGTCATTACCACCAAAGTGAAGGCACAGCTGCTGAATGACGAGGCGCTGAAATCGACAGAAATTAACGTTGAGACCTTCAAAGGGAAAGTACAGCTGAGCGGCTTTGTCAGCTCGCCGCAGATGGCCAACCGTGCGGTTGCGGTAACGCGTAACGTGGCGGGGGTAAAATCCGTCGTCAACAATATGCAGATTAAGTAACTAAACGGGCGACCTGCGGGTCGCCCTTTTTCTTTCTGGTGTAAAAATCAGAAACGGTAGCCCGCGCCAAAGAAGAACACCCACGGATCGATGCGGGTATTGATATTCTGCTGTTCGCCCGCCGCTTTGAATTTCACCTCGGTATCGATGTCCATGTACCACAATGACGCGTTGAGCATCCAGTCGCGGTTGATCTGATAATCCAGCCCGACCTGACCCGCCACGCCCCAGGAGTCTTTCACGCTCAAATCGCTCAGCTGCGCATCCTGCCCGGTCTGGTTGAACTTCGCATCGTAGAAGGTGGTGTAGTTGATCCCGACACCAACGTAAGGGCGCAGCGCGCTTTGGCTGTCGAAAAAGTAGTACTGCGCCATCAGGGTGGGCGGCAGCTGACGCACGGTAGCGAGGTTACCGGTCGGGCCAAGTCCCACTTTGTGGCGGAACGGCGTGGCCGCCAGCAGCTCAACGCCGATATTGTCGGTCGCCATCCAGGTAAACGTCAGACCCAGCTGGGTATCATTACTGACGCTGAAGCCGCCCATACCCAGCACATTATCAGAGCCTTCGGTCGGACGAACGGTCGCGCTACCGGCGCGCACAAAAAAATCACCGGCCTGGTGAGCCAGTGCCAGTTGCGGGATCGCCAGCGCCAGCAGCAGCGCGCATTTAGCCAGTTTCATAATCACTCCTTTGCCGGAAAACAGGGTATTGAGGTTAATCGCGGCACAAGATTTACCCCTTTTTTGCGAAAAGATCATCAGCATCAATTCAAATTAATCACTTATAAAACAATGAATTGATTCAGATCAATTTTGCCTTTACAAGCGGACATAAAAATCCTGTTGCCGCCATGACACGGCGTGATTATGTTGCTATTCCCCTTTTGTGATTTTGGTTCGAAGCCTCAGGAGTGGCGGGCGATCAGATGAGCGATTTACTTAACCCCTGTATGACCTGTGGCGCCTGCTGCGCCCATTTTCGCGTTTCTTTTTACTGGGCCGAAGCCGACGACGGCGGTGGCGTGGTGCCGGTTGAACTGACAGAACCCCTGAGCCTGATGATGCGCAACATGCGCGGCACCAACGATCGTTCTCCGCGCTGCGTGGCGCTGCAGGGCGAAATTGGCGGCTGTGTATCCTGTGGTATTTATGCGCAGCGGCCGTCACCGTGCCGGGAGTTCGCCATGTCCGGCGAAAATGGCGTGCCGAATGACGCCTGCGATCGCGCGCGGGCGCGCTATGGTTTACCCGCGCTTTTTCACCCTTCTTTACCTGAGATGACAGAAAGTTATGGGATTCCGGGTGCCAGCCTGCCTGCAGAACATGTACAATCGCCGGGTTAATTAACCCGGTTCCTTCAAGGAGTGTACATGTCTATCACGGCAAGCTCGTTATACCGTGACACAGGAAATTTTCTGCGCCATCAGCTGGTCACCATCGTGCTGATGGCGTTGCTGACCTCGTTTATTACCGTGATTGTTGGCCACGCCCTGACGCCGGGCGAGGATCAGTTATCCCTGCTCAGCCAGACCGACAGTAGCGCCTCATCGCTGTTTGAAATCGTCCAGAACATGTCACCGGATCAGCAACGCATTCTGCTGCGCGCCTCTGCCGCCGGCACTTTTGCTGCCCTGATTGGCAACACGCTGCTGCTGGGCGGCATGCTGTGCCTGCTGCCGATGGTATCCAGTGGACAGCGCGTCAGCGCGCTGCGCGCGATTGGCGCCTCTGCGCCGCTGCTGCCGAAACTGCTGGTGCAGACCTTCCTGATCACCCTGCTGGTTCAGCTGGGCTTTATGGTACTGATGGTGCCGGGTGTGATTCTGGCGATTCTGCTGTCGCTGGCGCCGGTGATGCTGGCAAGTGAAAAAATGGGCATTTTCAGTGCGATGCGCGCCAGTATGCGTCTGGCCTGGAAGAACATTAAGGTGATCGCCCCGGCAATTATTCTGTGGCTGCTGGCGAAAATTGCGCTGATGTTCTTCTTCTCCTCGCTGACCGTGCTGCCTGCTAATATCGCTTCGGTGGTGCTCAACGCGCTGGGCAACCTGGTATCAGCCATACTGATTATCTATTTGTACCGGCTGTATATGCTGTTACGTTAAGCGTTACGGCGCCCGCGGCGGCGCCGTAACTCAACGCTCCTGCCCCTGACTGGAAACGCTATGAAGCAGTTACTCGATTTTCTTCCCCTGGTAGTTTTCTTTATTTTCTACAAGCTGTACGACATTTTCGTCGCCTCCGGCGCGCTGGTGGTGGCGACCGGTATCGCGCTGGTGGTCAGCTGGGTGCTGTACCGCAAGCTGGAAAAGATGACCATTTTCACCTTTGTGCTGGTTGCGGTGTTCGGCACCCTGACCTATGTGTTCCACAACGATGAATTCATCAAGTGGAAAGTCACGGTGATTTACTCGCTGTTCGCGCTGGCGCTGCTGTACAGCCAGTGGTTTATGCAGCAACCTCTGATCCAGACCATGCTTGGCAAAGAGCTGCAGCTGCCGGGTGCGGTATGGCATCGGCTGAATATCGCCTGGGCCCTGTTCTTCCTGGCCTGCGGCCTGGCGAATATTTATGTCGCGTTTTGGTTATCCCAGGCGTTTTGGGTTAACTTTAAAGTGTTCGGTCTTACCGGCCTGACCCTGCTGTTTACGCTGTTAAGCGGCCTGTACATCTGGCGACAGATGCCGCAACAAGAACAAAAATAATCGATGCAGCCCGGTCTCCGCCGGGCTTGTCTTCACCTGCAGAAGAACTGAGCAATGGACGAAAAACATAAGTTGCCGCAAGGCGAGATGGTCTCGCGTACCCTGGCGATGCCGGCAGATACCAATGCCAACGGTGATATCTTCGGCGGCTGGCTGATGTCGCAGATGGATATGGGCGGCGCGATACTGGCTAAAGAGATTGCCAAAGGCCGCGTGGTAACGGTGCGCGTGGATGGTATGACCTTCCTCAAGCCCGTCGCCGTCGGGGATGTGGTGAGCTGCTACGCGCGCTGCATCCGCACCGGCAATAGCTCGATGACCATTAACGTGGAAGTGTGGATTAAAAAAGTGTCGTCCGAACCGATCGGCCAGACTTACTGCGCCACCGAAGCGGTGTTTGTTTACGTAGCGGTCGATAACAGCGGGAAATCCCGTCCGCTGCCGGAAGGCCAGGCCAATCTGAGCAATTAAGCGTATAAAAAAGCGGCCCGGAATGGCCGCTTTTTCTTTGCCTGTCTGGCTTTACTCGATGTTCGCGCCGCCGTTAATGCGGAACACGATGTTCATCGTCAGCCCCTTGCCCGGCCGCCCTGGCTGATAGCGCCACTTCTTCATCGCCTGCTTCACTTCGCGCTCAAACATGTTGCGCGGCTCGGCGGACAAAATCTCGACGTTATCGACGCGCCCATCGCTGTCC
This sequence comes from Pantoea sp. SGAir0418, assembly GCF_043529865.1. Lineage (NCBI taxonomy): Bacteria > Pseudomonadati > Pseudomonadota > Gammaproteobacteria > Enterobacterales > Erwiniaceae > Pantoea > Pantoea sp. SGAir0418. The sequence goes on along the minus strand of NZ_CP027911.1, from coordinate 1,923,644 downwards.
ACGTCAAACTTCACCCGCACCCGCCCTTCAACGCGCAGCGCGAACGCACGCGCCGGATACGCCGGCTTGCTGACGCTCATCGCTTTCGGTCCATCCGACACCGTCTGCGTTGGGGACGGGTTACTCTTCGGTGCCGTCGAGGGGCGCGTTTGCGCGGCTGGCGCGTCCTGTTTAAACGGATTCTCCTGCGGCTTCACCTGCTGGCGCGGCTTCGGCTCTGCCTTTTTCTCCACCTTTGGCTTCGGTTTCGGTTTTGGCTTCGGTTTAGGTTCCGGCTTAGGGATCGGCACCGGCTCGGCTTTTGGTGGCTCTGGCGCGACTTCCGGCTCGGGTTCCGGTTCGGGCGGCGGCGGCGGGGTTATGGCTGCAGGTGCCGGTTCAGGCTGCACTTCGGGGGCCACCATGCTAATGCTGATAGGCTGAGACGCTTTAGGAACCTCAATGGTCTGATGAAATGAAGCATAAAGAATGCCGGCGATTACCGAACCGTGAAGGAGCACGGATAAAATCACGGACACAGGCGTTCGGGTTGGAAAAGGCGTAGTCAACGTCGTCATATCAGTCATGTTCATTGAGTGAAGCGCTGATTTTAAATGCAAATAGCAATCAGTTTCAATAAGCACGCTACTGAAGGCCAAAAGAAAGACGCTTTTTAACCCTGCCTGCGTTGCAGCGCGCGCCCATTATCTTTCGTTTGCACTCTGTTTAGCGATCACTTAACGTGTCTCGCAAATTCGGCAAGTCTAACGGGAGTATCCCATCGTGCTTTACGTCATTTATGCGGAAGATACCGCAGATTCACTGGAAAAACGTAACTCTGTGCGCCCGGCACACCTGGCGCGTCTGCAGCTGCTGCAGGATGAGGGGCGTCTGATTGTCGCCGGTCCTCTGCCTGCCGTCGACAGTAATGAGCCGGGCCCGGCTGGTTTCACCGGTTCTGTGATTGTTGCCGAGTTCTCATCGCTGGAAACGGCCCAGTCGTGGGCCAATGACGATCCGTATATCGCCGCTGGCGTGTACGATAAAGTCACGGTTAAACCGTTTAAACGGGTGTTCTGATGCAGTGGCAGCCCCTTCTGTTGTTAGTGCTGGTGCTGCTGCTGATTGGTCGTGCGCTGTGGCTGTGGCGCCGTCAGGGCTGGCGTCAGGCGCGCCAGCACATCGTCATGCTGGTGGTACTGGCGGCGGCCCTGCAGATAGTGAATGTTTCACTGGTATTACGCGGCCACTGACGACCGCGTTCATTGCTCAGGTATTCTGCGTGATAAACAGGATAGAGCGACGCTGCTGCTGCGCCACCTGATGACGAATCGCATGGATGCGCTTATAACGACGTGACTGCCCTTCCAGCCAGCGGGCACGACGGCGATGCGCCTGGCGTAACATTCTCCAGCGGGCCACTTCATTTCTGCTGCGTCTCATCACATCCTCTCTGACTGGCTAAACCCGCGACGCATTATAGTGATCTGGCTAAAAATGCCAAATCGAAACCTTCATCGAAACGTCATCAACGATTAAAGGTTTCGCTGGCGCAGATCAACACGTAAACTTTGCCCATCAAAGCGCGAACGGGACGTCCACTTTATGACCACATTTTATACCCTTATCAGTTGGTTGCTGCTGTTTGGCTACTGGCTGCTGATTGCCGGGGTTACGCTGCGCATCCTGATGAAGCGGCGAGCGGTGACCTCAGCGATGGCCTGGCTGCTGATCATCTACATTCTGCCGCTGGTGGGTATTATCGCCTATCTGTCGTTTGGCGAACTGCATTTAGGTAAACGTCGCGCTGAACGCGCCCGCACCATGTGGCCCTCGACCGCCAAATGGCTCAACGACCTGAAACAGTGTCGTCACATTTTCGCGACTGAACACAGTGACGTGGCGCGCTCCCTGTTCGAGCTGTGCCGTCATCGTCAGGGTATTGCCGGCGTTAAAGGCAATCAGCTGCAGCTGCTGACCAGCGCCGATGACGTGATGCAGGCGCTGATCCGCGATATTCAGCTGGCGCGCCATAATATTGAGATGGTGTTCTACATCTGGCAGCCGGGTGGTCTGGCTGATGATGTGGCGGAATCGCTGATGGCTGCCTCACGGCGCGGCGTGCACTGCCGCCTGATGCTGGACTCCGCCGGCAGCGTGGCGTTCTTCCGCAGTCCGTGGGTAGGCATGATGCGCAACGCCGGTATTGATGTGGTCGAGGCATTGCAGGTCAGCCTGTGGCGTGTGTTCCTGCGCCGCATGGATTTGCGTCAGCACCGCAAAGTGGTGCTGATCGATAACTACATTGCCTATACCGGCAGCATGAATCTGGTGGATCCGCGCTTCTTTAAACAGGATGCTGGCGTGGGTCAATGGATTGATCTGATGGCGCGCATGGAGGGCCCGGTGGCCACTACCATGGGCATCGTCTACGCCTGCGACTGGGAAATCGAAACCGGCAAACGCATTCTGCCGCCGGCGCCGGACGGCAATGTGATGCCGTTTGAGCAGGAGAGCGGTCACACCATTCAGGTGATCGCCTCAGGTCCGGGCTTCCCCGAGGACATGATTCATCAGGCGCTGCTGACGGCGGTGTATTCAGCGCGCGAGCAGCTGATCATGACCACGCCCTACTTCGTGCCGAGCGACGACTTACTGCACGCCATCTGTACCGCCGCGCTGCGTGGCGTTGAGGTGAGCATTGTTGTACCGCGCCATAATGACTCGCTGCTGGTCGGCTGGGCCAGCCGCGCCTTCTTCACTGAACTGCTGGAAGCCGGGGTGAAAATCTATCAGTTTGAAGATGGCCTGTTGCACACCAAGAGCGTGCTGGTGGACGGTCAGCTCAGCCTGGTGGGCACGGTGAACCTGGATATGCGCAGCCTGTGGCTCAACTTCGAGATCACGCTGGTGGTGGATGATGACGGCTTTGGTAGCGATCTCGCCACGGTCCAGGATGATTATATCGCCCGTTCGCGTCTGCTGGACGGCGCGCGCTGGGCAAAACGTGCCTGGTGGCAGCGCATCGTCGAACGACTGTTTTACTTCTTTAGCCCTTTACTGTAAAACGAGCGAAAATATTACCGCCTCAGGGCAAGCAGGAATGACCATGGATTTAAATAATCGCCTTACTGAAGATGAAACGCTGGAACAGGCTTACGATATTTTTCTTGAGCTGGCAGGCGATAACCTCGATCCGGCAGACATCATTCTGTTCAATCTGCAATTTGAAGAGCGCGGCGGTGCCGAGCTGTTTGATCCATCCGAAGACTGGCAGGAACATGTGGATTTCGATCTCAACCCTGACTTCTTCTCAGAAGTGGTGATCGGCCTCGGTGAAGCGGACGGCGAACCGATTACCGATGTGTTCGCGCGGATCCTGCTGTGCCGCGAGAAAGATCATAAGCTGTGTCATATTCTGTGGCGTGAATAAGCCGCAGCGCATAAAAAAACGCCGGGCACTGCCCGGCGTTGTTGTTTATGGCACCGCCCTTATAGCGGATCAACTTTCAGACAGGACACCGCATGGCGGAAACTGCCTTCGAGTAGCGGTCGGGTTTTGGCGCACTCCGGGCCAGCAATCGGGCAGCGGGTGCGGAACACGCAGCCTGATGGCGGATTGATTGGCGACGGCAGTTCCCCTTCCAGCAGCTGAATCTGCTTATTCTTCTCCAGGTCCGGATCAGGAATCGGCACCGCCGACATCAGCGCTTTGGTGTACGGATGCTGTGGATCGTTATACACCGCATCATAGGTACCCAGCTCAACCGCGTGGCCGAGATACATCACCAGTACGCGATCAGAGATGTGCTTCACCACCGCCAGGTCATGCGCGATGAAGATCAGCGACAGGCCCATTTCACGCTGCAGTTTCTGCAGCAGGTTGACCACCTGCGCCTGAATCGACACGTCGAGCGCCGACACCGGCTCATCACAGATAATCAGCTTCGGCTCAAGAATCAGTGCACGGGCGATACCGATACGCTGGCACTGGCCACCGGAGAACTCGTGCGGATAGCGGTTGATGAGGTTCGGCAGCAGACCGACCTTCATCATCATGGTTTTAACCTTATCCTTCACTTCCTGACGCGGCATCTTTGGATAGTAGGTGCGCAGCGGTTCGGCAATGATGTCACCAATGGTCATACGCGGGTTGAGCGAGGCCAGCGGGTCCTGGAAGATCATCTGAATGTCACTGCGCGCCTGACGCCACTCTTCCTGGCTCTGGCCCAGCAGATCGCGTCCCAGCCACGCCACGCGTCCGTCGGTGGCTTTCACCAGACCGATAATGGCGCGCGCCAGCGTGGATTTGCCGCAGCCGGACTCACCGACCACGCCGAGGGTTTCGCCTTCATACAGACGCAGACTGACACCATCCACCGCTTTGAGGGTTTTCGGCGGCTGCCAGAACCACTGCTTGCCGTCTTTGATATCGAAATGCACCTTGAGATCGGCGATTTCCAGCAACACTTTTTTCTCTTCAGTTACGGTGCTCATACTAACTCCTCCACCGGTTTGAAGCAGGCGCGCAGGCGCCCTTCGGCAAACGGTTCAAGCGGCGGTGATTTGGCACAAATATCCATGGCATAAGCGCAGCGCGGCTGGAACGGACAGCCCTGCGGCAGACGCAACAGGTTGGGCGGGTTGCCGGGAATGGTAGTCAGCGACTCTCCCTCCGCGTCAAGACGCGGCACCGCGCTCAGCAAACCGATCGAGTACGGATGGGCCGGCTGGTAGAACACATCGCGCGCACGGCCATACTCCATGGTGCGCCCGGCATACATCACCAGTACCTTGTCACAGATCCCGGCAACAACGCCGAGATCGTGAGTGATCATGATGATGGCGGTGTTAAATTCACGCTTCAGCTCATTCAGCAGCGTCATGATTTGCGCCTGCACGGTGACATCCAGCGCGGTGGTTGGCTCATCGGCAATCAGCAGCTTTGGCCGGCACAGCAGCGCCATGGCGATCATTACGCGCTGACGCATGCCACCGGAAAACTCGTGCGGGAACATCTTCATGCGCTTGCGCGCTTCCGGCATTTTCACCGCATCCAGCATGCGCACCGACTCTTCAAACGCCTGGGCGCTGCTCATGCCTTTGTGCAGTTTCAGCACCTCCATCAGCTGTTCGCCGACGCGCATGTACGGATTGAGCGATGTCATCGGGTCCTGGAAAATCATCGCAATCTGTTCCGCGCGCAGCTTGTTCAGTTTGCTTTCCGGCAGATTGAGGATTTCGCTGCCGTTGAACTGCGCCGAGCCGCCAATGCGACCATTTTTCGCCAGCAGCCCCATCAGCGCAAACGCGGTTTGCGATTTTCCGGAGCCGGATTCACCGACAATGCCCAGCGTTTCACCGGCGCGCAGGGAAAAGTTGAGGTCGTTCACAGCGGTGACGTCGCCGTCGTGAGTACTGAAGGTAACGCGCAGATCTTTAACGTCCAGCAGCAGGTTAGCATTTCCCGCAGGTGCAGCCGCCAGCGGCTGCTGAGTATCATGATGGGTCATCGGGAAACTCCTTAACGATCTTTCGGGTCGAGGGCGTCACGCAGGCCATCGCCGATAAAGTTGAAACAGAACAACGTCACCACCAGGAAGCCCGCCGGAAACATCAGCAGCCACGGTGATACTTCCATCGAGTTGGCGCCGTCGCTCAACAGCGCGCCCCAGCTGCTCAGTGGCTCCTGGGTGCCGAGGCCGAGGAAACTCAGGAAGGATTCAAACAGGATCATGCTTGGCACCAGCAGCGAGGCATACACCACCACCACACCCAGCACGTTCGGCACGATGTGGCGCAGCACGATATTGCCGGTAGAAACGCCGCCGACCTGCGCCGCTTCGATGAACTCTTTGCGCTTCAGTCCCAGCGTCTGGCCGCGCACGATACGCGCCATATCCAGCCATGACACCATGCCAATAGCAACGAAGATCAGCAGGATATTGCGGCCAAAGAAGGTCACCAGCAGGATGACGAAGAACATAAACGGGAACGAGTTGAGGATTTCCAGGATACGCATCATCACCGAGTCAATCTTGCCGCCGAGGTAGCCGGCCAGCGAACCGTACAGCGTGCCCACCAGCACCGCGATCAGCGCTGAAGCGATGCCGACCATCAGCGAGATACGGCCGCCAATCGCCACGCGCACCAGCAGGTCACGTCCCGAGGAGTCGGTGCCAAACCAGTGGCCTGAGGTGGTGTCCGGCGGTGCAGACATCATCGCCCAGTCGGTATCATCATATTTGAACTGCGCCAGCATCGGGGCGAACACCACGAACAGCGCAATCACCAGCAGCACCAGCAGGCTGATAAGGGCCGCACGGTTATGAATAAAGCGGCGACGTGCGTCCTGCCACAGGCTGCGCCCTTCCACTTCCAGCTTTTCGCTGAACGCGTCCAGAGCTTCGCTATTTTTCTTACTTAACATCATGAGCGAGCTCCACCATCAGTAACGAATTTTCGGATCGATAACGGCGTACAGCACGTCAACGATCGCGTTGAACAGGATGGTCAGCACGCCGACCAGAATCGTCAGGCTCATCACCAGCGAGTAGTCACGGTTCAGTGCGCCGTTGACGAACAGCTGACCGATGCCCGGCAGACCGTAAATTGATTCGATTACCATCGAACCGGTGATGATGCCAACAAACGCCGGCCCCATATAGGAGAGCACCGGCAGCAGTGCTGGCTTCAGCGCGTGGCGCAGCACAATACGGCGCAGCGGCAGACCTTTCGCACGCGCGGTGCGGATGAAGTTGGAGTGCATCACTTCAATCATCGAGCCGCGGGTGATACGGGCGATGCTGGCGATGTAAGCCAGTGACAGCGCCACCATCGGCAGCAGCATGTAGTTCCACTGCCCGCCATTCCAGCCGCCGCCTGGCAGCCAGCGCAGGGTGATGGCAAAGATCAGTACCAGCAGCGGTGCCACCACGAAGCTGGGAATGACCACCCCGGTCATCGCCACCCCCATGACCGCATAATCCCACAAACTGTTTTGCTTCAGCGCGGCGATAACCCCCGCCGTGACGCCCAGCACCACCGCAAGGAAGAAGGCTGCCAGCCCCAGTTTGGCCGATACCGGAAACGCATGACCGACCAGGTAGTTAACCGAGTAGTCTTTATATTTAAACGACGGCCCGAAATCGCCGTGTGCCAGCTGCACCAGGTAGCTGAGATACTGTTTGCCGATCGGGTCGTTGAGGTGATATTTGGCCTCAATGTTGGCCATGACTTCCGGTGCCAGCGCACGCTCGCCGGTGAACGGACTGCCGGGTGCCAGTCGCATCATAAAGAAGGAGATGGTGATCAGAATGAATAGCGTCGGGATGGCTTCAAGGAGCCGACGCAGGATGAATTTTAACATTGCCGTACCTACCAGGCTGTTGCTTCACAAAGTCAAAAAGGCGGCGCCGCAGCACCGCCACTGTCGATAGCCTGAGTGCTATTAATGCTTAATGATGTACAGGTTCTTATCCAGGGTTTTATCCAGCGGATCGTTGCCGGTGTAGCCGCCAACGTACGGTTTCACCAGACGCGCGTTCACGTAGTAGTAAACCGGCACGATGGTGCTGTCTTTATCCAGGATCTGCTCTGCTTTCTGATAATCGGCCACGCGCGCTTTGTCATCCGCCGCTTTCACCGCATCGTGAATCACTTTGTCGAAGTCCGCGCTCTTATAGTGCGAGGTGTTACTGCTGCTGTCCGACAGCATGATGTTCAGGAAGGAAGTCGGTTCGTTATAGTCGGCACACCATGCCGCGCGGGAGACATCGAAGTTGCCCTGATGACGGGTATCCAGGAAGGTTTTCCACTCCTGGTTTTCCAGCTTGATGTTGACGCCGATGTTCTTTTTCCAGATAGACGAAGCGGCAATCGCCAGTTTTTTGTGCAGATCGGAGGTGTTATACAGCAGGTTGAAGGTCAGCGGTTTGTCGGCGGTATAACCGGCTTCGGCCAGCAGTTTCTTCGCTTCTTCATTACGCTTGTTCTGATCCCATTTGTACCAGTCCGGCGGCAGCAGTTCCATGCCGTCAGTGGCTGGCGGTGTGAAGCTGTAGGCCGGCTGTTGACCCTGCGCCAGCACTTTGTTCACCATGATGTCGCGATCCAGACCCAGCTTCAGCGCGGTACGCACGCGGACATCGGTAAACGGTGCTTTCTGGTTGTTGATTTCATAGTAGTAGGTGCACAGATACGGTTTCACCATCAGCTCTTTACCGTTATCACGCTGCAGTTTTTTAAACAGCTCGATCGGCATGTTGTTGTAAGTGATGTCGCTGCCGTTCTCGGAGAAATAACGGTTCACATCGCTGACTTCGGAGTTGATTGGCAGGAAGGTGACTTTATTCAGTACGGTATGTTCGTTGTCCCAGTATTCCGGGTTACGCACCAGCGTCACGCGTTCGTTGATCACGTGAGATTCCAGTTTGAAGGCACCGTTGCCGACCCAGTTCTGCGGCTGCGTCCACTGGTCGCCAAACTTCTCAATGGCGGGCTTATACACCGGTGACATCACCGCGTTGATCAGCAGCTTATCGAAGTACGGTACCGGCTCGCTCAGCGTCACTTCCAGCGTGTGGTCATCCAGTGCTTTCACGCCGAGATCTGAGGTCGGTTTTTTGCCGGCGATGATGTCATCCACGTTGAGGATGTGGCCATACTGCGGGTAGCTCGCATAAGGCGAGGCGGTTTTTGGATCGACCAGACGTTGCCAGCTGTAGACGAAGTCCTGCGCGGTGACCGGCTCGCCGTTTGACCATTTGGCATTTTTACGCAGATGGAAAGTCCAGACTTTGTAGTCTTTGTTTTCCCAGCTTTCCGCGACGCCCGGAACCGGCTTGCCGTTGCTGTCGCTCACGATCAGACCTTCATACAGGTCACGGGCGATATTATCTTCCGGCACGCCTTCGATTTTGTGCGGATCCAGCGACTGCACTTCATCGCCATTACCGCGCACCAGCTCCTGTTTCGCTGCCAATTCGGTACCCGCCGGTACGTTGGCCGCCAGTGCAGCATTCCCTGCCAGCGCGCCGATGGCCGCCAGTACGCCTGCGGCGATCAGGCTTTTTTTCGTGATGTTGTTCATTATTACGCTCCAGTTTTATTATCGTCACCGGGTCGGCTGACCGCCCGGCGTACCCCGTTTCCGGGAGATCTCCGCCTGTCTGCGCGAAGATCACTACCACCCTGCAGGGTTACCACGGCAACGTGACGCCCGACTGTAGCGCCGGATCGTCACATTACTCAATGTTTCTTTATGTAATAGTATTTCAGCGCCAGCATATCCTGCGGATCTTTGCCGCTGAAACCGCCCACCCACGGCTTCACCAGCCGCACGCTAACGCGGTAGTAAACCGGGATGATCGGTGAATCCCGATCCAGCTGTTGTTCCGCCTGCTGATAGAGCTGAGCGCGCTGCGCGTCATCCGCGGTGTTGAGCGTTTGCGCCATCAGCGCATCAAATGCGGCGCTGTGATAAAACGCGGTGTTGATGGAGGAGCCACTCAGCAGCAGATTGAGGAAGCTGGATGGCTCGTTGTAATCCGCACACCAGGTGGCGCGCACCACATCAAACTGTGCCTGATGACGGGTCTCCAGTAGCGTTTTCCACTCCTGATTTTGCAGCGTGACCTGCGCACCGAGATTCTTTTGCCACATCGAGGCAGCCGCGATCGCCTGACGCTTGTTCTGTTCTGAGGTGTTATACAGCAGGGTAAAACGCAGCGGATGCCGGGCATTGAAGCCAGCTTCCGCCAGCAGCTGCTTCGCTGCCGCGTTACGTTGCGCCTGCGTCTGCTGCGCCCACGCTGGCGTATTGAGAGCAATACCGTGAATAAAGGGCGGCGTCAGGCCGTAGGCCGGGATCTGTCCCTGCCCCATAATTTTCTGCGCGATGATGTCGCGGTCGAGCGTTAACTTCAGCGCGCTGCGTACGCGGACGTCGTCAAACGGCGCTTTCTTGTTATTGATTTCGTAATAGAAGGTGCACAGCAGCGGGCTAACTTTTACTTCATCTCCCAGCGACTGCTGCAGTTTTTTGAACATATCGGGCGGCACCACGCTGTTGGTCATGTCGGTGCCGCCACTGCGATAGCGGTTTATATCGCTATTCTCAGAGGTGAGCGCCAGAAACACGCCTTCGTCCAGCGTGGTATGGGCATTGTCCCAGTAGTGCGGATTACGCTTCACCACGATCTGCTCATTCACCACCCAGTTCGCCAGCGTGTAAGCGCCATTACCCACGTAGTGCTGCGGCTGTGTCCAGGCATCGCCCCACTGCTCTACCGCCGGACGATACACCGGTTTCATCGAAGTATGAGCCAGCATATCAACAAAATACGGTACCGGTTCAGAGAGCGTAACCTGCAAATGATGGTCGTCCAGCGCTTTCACGCCCAGCTGGGAAGGCGCCGCTTTACCAGCCAGAATGGCATCAATGTTGCTGATGTGCGCAGCCTGCAAATAGCTGGCGTACGGCGACGCGGTGCGCGGATCGGCCAGACGCTGCCAGCTGTAGACAAAGTCCTGCGCGGTGACCGGCTCACCATTGCTCCAGCGGGCGTCTTTACGCAGCGTGAATGTCCAGATGCGGCCCTGCTGATTTTGCCACTGCTGTGCCACGCCGGGCACCAGTTGACCGTTGTTGTCGGTCTCAACCAGTCCTTCCAGCAGATTGCGAATCACATTGGATTCCGGCACGCCCTCGACTTTTTGTGGATCAAGCGAGGACACTTCGCTGCCGTTGTTAATAACGATGCGTTGCGTATCCGCTAATGACGTCCCGGCTGGGATCTCAGCGGCCTGACTTTGCGCCAGCGCACTGGAGAGGCAAAGCGCCAGAAACGTGCGCGCTGCCGTTTTCGCTACCAAGCTTTTCATCAACCAATATCAACCTTCAACATAAACCTGATAGCAGTAAGCAAGAAGCGTACACATTTGTTGCTAGCAGATAAAAAATTTTGCGGTGAGCCGAAAATTATCAGAAGCGTTGCCCGCACGCCAAAGCTAAACCACAAAAATGTTAGCTGATTCTCTTTTATCACGTTGCCGCGCACAGGAAAAGTGTTAATTCTTGAGCAGAATTATCGATTAAGCCACTGATAAATAATATTTTACAGCCTGATTTGCACGTTAATTATTCGTTAATCAACTAACTTTATAATATTTACGAATATTGCTGCTTTTAATGCTGAAGCCCGGATATTTATTCGGATTTATAGCGCAAGCTATAGAATGATACTGCGGATTATTTGCAGAGCAGAGGGATGTACTGTGACAATTATCACAGTATTTTGCGGCTCAGGCTATGTGCAGGATGGCATAAGTAGTAAAACTGATGAGGTTAAGCCGATATTAAGCGCGACAAATAAAATCACTATAATGGTGCAATATTCCGTTTAATTGCACCATTCTGGTTCATAAAGCGCTTAGCGATAAAAAATAACCGCCGTTAATTCAGTAATCCTGGAAACAGGGCTTTCATTCCGGTCACGACAAATTCAATGCCCAGCGCCATGAGCAGCAGCCCCATGATACGCGTAATGACGTTGATACCGGTTTGTCCCAATACGCGCACCATCAGCGGTGCGGCCCGGAACAATAACCAGCAGCAGAAGGCAAATATCGCAATCGCCAGGGTAAAGCCCAGCAGATTTGGCCAGCTGTGATAACGCGAGCTCCAGACAATGGTCGAACTGATCGCGCCCGGCCCTGCCATCAGCGGCAGCGCCAGCGGCACCACGCCGATGCTTTCACGAATCGCCGTTTCTGACTTCTCCTGCTTGTTCTGTTTGTCTTCACCCAGCTTGCCGCTGATCATCGACATGGCGATGGTGACCACCAGAATGCCGCCGGCGATGCGGAAAGAGTCAATCGAGATACCAAACAGATGCAGGATACCGTCGCCAAGGAACAGCGAGGTCCAGAGGATAATCGCCACCGCCAGGTTCGCGGTCAGGTTGGTTTTATTGCGCTCCGCCACCGCCTGGTAGCTGGTCATGCTGATAAATACCGGAATAATGCCGACCGGGTTAACCAGCGCGAACAAACCCACAAAAAATTTAATGTAGCCAGAAAGATCGAGTAGCGCAGGGGTCACGGTGGGCTCCAGGTGATGGCGAAAAAAATCGCGCTTAATGTAGTGCAAAAGCCTGGCGAAACACCAGAGGCTAACGCAGAAATAAATGCTGCACTTAAAGCACTATCCCAGTTTATTCCGCTACTGTTAGCGCGATGTTATCGGCCTGCAGCCGGTCAGATCGGCTTCTGTAGCCGTCGACGCTAACTTTACTTGCAAAAGTGAGCGCTGAAAGGTGTCAGCTGATAGTTAAATTGATCTGCATCATAAATCGCCTACCCCATCAGGGGTAATCTTAGCCCATCGGAACTCAACCCTGTGACACAGGTCATCCTGGCGGAAAAACCTTTTTAGTAAGCAACGGCACGGACATCGCCATCCTAACCCATCCATAAGCGTAACGAGACTATACTTCTGGATTCAGGCTTGTTTACTAAAAAAGTTTAACTTCCTTAGGAGAGTATTATGGCCGTTACTAATGTTGCCGAGCTTAACGCACTGGTAGAACGTGTTAAAAAGGCACAGCGCGAATACGCCAATTTTAGTCAGGAACAAGTTGATACCATTTTCCGTGCAGCCGCCCTCGCCGCTGCCGATGCCCGTATCCCTCTCGCCAAAATGGCCGTTGCCGAATCCGGCATGGGTATCGTTGAAGATAAAGTCATCAAAAACCACTTCGCTTCCGAATATATTTATAACGCTTACAAAGACGAAAAAACCTGTGGCGTGCTGGACACCGATGATACCTTTGGCACCATCACCATCGCTGAGCCGATTGGCCTGATTTGTGGCATCGTGCCCACCACCAACCCGACCTCTACCGCCATCTTCAAGGCCCTGATTAGCCTGAAAACCCGTAACGGTATCATCTTCTCTCCTCATCCACGTGCCAAAGATGCCACCAACAAAGCGGCAGATATCGTACTGCAGGCTGCTATCGCGGCCGGCGCGCCAAAAGACATTATTGGCTGGATTGATGCACCATCGGTTGAGCTCTCTAACCAGCTGATGCATCACCCGGATATCAACCTGATTCTCGCCACCGGTGGTCCGGGCATGGTGAAGGCGGCTTACAGCTCCGGCAAACCAGCGATTGGTGTGGGCGCGGGTAACACTCCGGTGGTGATTGACGAAACGGCCGATATCAAACGCGCGGTTGCCTCGATCCTGATGTCAAAAACCTTCGACAACGGCGTGATTTGCGCGTCTGAACAGTCAGTGATTGTGGTGGATTCTGTCTATGATGCCGTGCGTGAGCGCTTCGCCAGCCACGGTGGCTACCTGCTGCAGGGCAAAGAGCTGAAAGCGGTGCAGGATATCATCCTGAAAAATGGCGCGCTGAACGCGGCGATTGTCGGCCAGCCGGCTTACAAAATTGCTGAACTGGCAGGGATTAGCGTGCCGGTGAGCACCAAAATTCTGATTGGTGAAGTGAAACTGGTGGATGAGTCTGAGCCGTTCGCCCATGAGAAGCTCTCGCCAACGCTGGCCATGTACCGCGCGAAAGATTATTACGATGCGGTGGATAAAGCAGAAAAACTGGTGGCAATGGGCGGTATCGGCCACACCTCCTGTCTTTATACCGACCAGGATAACCAGCGCGAGCGCGTTAACTTCTTCGGCGACAAAATGAAAACCGCGCGCATCCTGATCAACACCCCGGCTTCACAGGGCGGGATCGGTGACCTGTATAACTTCAAGCTGGCCCCTTCACTCACGCTGGGCTGCGGTTCATGGGGTGGTAACTCTATCTCTGAAAACGTGGGTCCAAAACACCTGATCAACAAGAAAACCGTGGCCAAGCGAGCTGAAAATATGTTGTGGCATAAACTTCCGAAGTCTATCTACTTCCGCCGCGGTTCTCTGCCAATTGCGCTGGAGGAAGTGGCGACAGACGGTGCAAAACGCGCCTTTATCGTCACCGACCGCTTCCTGTTCAACAACGGTTATGCTGACCAGGTTACCCGCGTGCTGAAATCACACGGTATTGAGACCGAAGTGTTCTTTGAAGTAGAAGCAGACCCAACGCTGAGCATCGTACGTAAAGGTGCCGAGCAGATGAACAGCTTCAAACCTGACGTGATCATCGCCCTGGGCGGCGGTTCACCGATGGATGCGGCCAAGATTATGTGGGTGATGTACGAGCATCCGGAAACCCACTTTGAAGAACTGGCGCTGCGCTTTATGGACATCCGTAAACGTATCTACAAGTTCCCGAAAATGGGTGTCAAGGCGCGCATGGTGGCCATCACCACCACTTCCGGTACCGGTTCAGAAGTTACCCCGTTTGCGGTAGTAACCGACGATGCCACCGGCCAGAAATATCCACTGGCAGACTATGCCCTGACGCCGGATATGGCGATTGTCGATGCCAACCTGGTAATGGAGATGCCGCGTTCGCTGTGCGCCTTTGGGGGTCTGGATGCCGTCACCCATGCGCTGGAAGCCTATGTATCGGTACTGGCCAACGAATACTCTGACGGTCAGGCGCTGCAGGCACTGAAGCTGCTGAAAGAGAATCTGCCTGCCAGCTACCGTGACGGCGCGAAAAATCCTGTGGCGCGTGAGCGTGTTCACAATGCGGCGACCATTGCCGGTATCGCTTTCGCCAACGCCTTCCTCGGCGTGTGTCACTCCATGGCGCATAAACTGGGCTCTGAGTTCCACATTCCACACGGTCTGGCTAACGCCCTGCTGATTTGTAACGTGATTCGCTACAACGCGAATGACAATCCAACCAAGCAGACTGCCTTCAGCCAGTACGACCGTCCGCAGGCACGCCGCCGCTATGCTGAGATTGCTGACCATCTCGGTCTGAGCGCGGCTGGTGACCGTACCGCGCAGAAAATTGAAAAACTGCTGGCATGGCTGGAAGAGATGAAAACTCAGCTGGGTATCCCAACTTCTATCCGTGAAGCGGGCGTGCAGGAAGCTGACTTCCTGGCGAAAGTCGACAAGCTGGCGGATGATGCGTTTGATGACCAGTGTACCGGTGCTAACCCACGCTATCCGCTGATTGCTGAACTGAAACAAATCATGCTGGATACCTTCTATGGCCGTGAGTTCTCAGAAGCAGATAACAGTGTTGCAGCTGAGGGTGAAGCTAAAGCCGTTAAGAGTGAGAAGAAAACCAAGAAGGCCTGACTGGCCTGATACAAAAAAACCCGCTGCGGCGGGTTTTTTTTATGCTGCGGCTATTCAGGCGTGAGGCAGTTGTGAACCGTAAATGGCGTTTAGCGAGCCGTCATTAATCGCCTGTTTATAGTGCTTGCGGCACACAGAGATATAGCGCTCATTACCACCGATCACCACCTGCTCCCCTTCGCTGAACGGTTTACCCTGCGCATCCAGCCGTAACACCATGCTGGCTTTGCGTCCACAGTGACACACGGTTTTCAATTCCACCAGCTTATCGGCCCAGGCCAGTAAATACTGACTGCCGGTAAATAACTCACCGCGAAAGTCGGTACGCAGACCATAACACAGCACCGGAATATCCAGATTATCTACCACGTCCGACAGGGCTTTCACCTGCTCCCGCGTCAGAAACTGGCTCTCATCCACCAGTACACAGTGAACCGTCTGCTTCGCGTGCTGTTCCGCTATTTCACTTTCCAGGTTGGTCTGCGCGTTATATAAAAAAGCCGGAGACGAAAGACCAATACGCGAGCTGACTTTTCCGGCGCCGAAGCGGTCGTCAATTTCCGCGGTATACACCAGCGTACGCATGCCGCGCTCATGGTAATTGTAGGAAGACTGCAGCAGTGCGGTGGATTTTCCCGCGTTCATCGCTGAGTAATAAAAATAGAGTTGCGCCATAAAATGTCTCTTGTCACTGCCCGAAACTGTTGCGCGTGAGTCTATCATAAAGCTGCTGCACTGTTGCGATGCATTATTTTTATCAACTGCTCAAATTAACGCCATGATCATAGATCAGCGGCATCGTTATCAACATTTCGCACGTTATGTCAAAGCCGTCATCATGCAGCAATTTTATTCAGCATTAATAGCGCTGATGCCCGGGCGAAAGGCGCACAGCGGTATTTATCCCTGCAAAACCTGTGCTATCAAATCTATAAAAAGAATAATAAATAGCGCCTTAAAAAGCTTAACAACATTAACTTTACGTTTTGCTTTTTAATCTGGCTATTGCAGTTATTTTTCGCCGCCACTATTATGAGGCGGCAGAACAACTCCATTTATTATATTTTGAGATTAGGACAATGAGCGAAGCACTTAAAATTCTTAATAATATCCGTACATTGCGCGCGCAGGCTCGGGAATGCTCTCTGGAAACACTGGAAGAGATGCTGGAAAAACTTGAGGTTGTGGTGAATGAACGTCGTGAAGAAGAATCTCTCGCCCAGGCGGAAAATGCCGAGCGCAGCCGTAAGCTGGAACAATATCGTGAAATGCTGATGGCAGACGGTATTGATCCAAACGAACTGCTGCAGGCATTAGCGGAAACCAAAGCGCCAGGTAAAGCCAAACGTGCGGCACGTCCGGCGAAGTATGGTTACGTCGACGAGAACGGTGAGAACCGTACCTGGACCGGCCAGGGACGTACGCCAGCCGTGATTAAAAAAGCGATTGAAGAACAAGGTAAACAACTGGACGATTTCCTGCTGTAAGGAACCAGTGCTTCGCAGCATGCCAGCCCTGGCGCTGTGCTCTGTTTTACACCGGGTAAGAAAAAAGGAAGCCGCTGGCTTCCTTTTTTTATCGCGACTTATTGCTGATAGAAGTCGCGGTACCAGTCAACAAAATGCTGCACGCCCTGCTCTACGCTGGTCTGCGGGCGGAAATTTATCGCGTCATACAGCGGCTGGGTGTCTGCACTGGTGCCTAATACATCGCCGGGCTGCATCGGCAGCATATTTTTCTTCGCCTCAATCCCCAGCGCTTTTTCCAGCGACTCAATGTAAGTCATCAGGCTGGTAGGCTGACTATTGCCAATATTGTACACGCGATACGGCGCCGAACTGGTGGCAGGCGAGCCGTTTTCCACCGTCCAGTTTTCATCTGCCTGCGGAATCACGTCCTGCAAACGCACAATCGCTTCGGCAATATCATCAATATAGGTAAAGTCACGTGTCATCTGGCCGCGGTTATACACATCAATCGCGTCACCGGCCAGCATCGCGCGGGTGAACTTAAACAGCGCCATATCCGGACGGCCCCACGGACCATAAACGGTAAAGAAGCGCAATCCGGTGGTAGGTAATTGGTAAAGATGTGAATAGGTATGCGACATTAATTCGTTGGCTTTTTTAGTCGCAGCATAAAGTGATACCGGATGATCAACGGAATCATCCGTGGAGAACGGCATTTTACGGTTCAGGCCATAAACCGAACTCGATGAAGCATACAGCAGGTGGCCAATCTTATGATGACGGCAACCTTCCAGAATATTTAAGTGACCAATCAGGTTGGCATCAGCGTAGGCGTGCGGATTCTCGATGGAATAGCGAACACCCGCCTGTGCACCTAAATGGATCACACGCGCAAAAGCATGCTGTTCAAACAGGGAAGAAATGGCCTGGCGATCTGCCAGGTCCATTTTAAGAAAAGTAAACGCGGGATGTGCGGTAATCTGGTCGAGGCGCGCCTGTTTCAGGCTGACATCGTAGTAATCATTCAGGTTATCGATACCAACAACCTGGTGACCGGCAGCCAGCAAACGCTGACTAACGTGAAAACCAATAAATCCTGCCGCGCCGGTGACCAGAAAATTCATACATCCCTCATTTATTACACAATTTGAATAGACGCTCCGCGGCCGATTGCATAATAAACGAAACCGCGTTTGCTGATACGCTCCGGATCATACAGGTTACGACCATCAAAAATCACGGGTTGTTTTAACGAGGATTTAATCACGTCGAAATCCGGAGCACGGAAGTTCTGCCACTCGGTGCAGATCACCAGACCATCGGCGCCCTGCAGCGCAGCTTCTTTAGTGCCGCACAGCTTCAGATCGTCACGATGACCGTAGATGCGCTGGGCTTCTTCCATCGCTTCCGGATCAAACGCCTGCACCGTTGCGCCCGCCTGCCACAGTGCTTCCATCAGCACGCGGCTTGAGGCTTCACGCATGTCGTCGGTGTTCGGTTTGAACGCCAGACCCCATAGCGCAAACGTCTTGCCACGCAGATCGTCGCCAAAGTGACGTTTAATAAACGTCGGCAGCTTGTTCTTCTGCGAATCGTTGACGTCTTCTACTGCCTGCAACAGGCGCGGGGTGTAGCCGATTGACTCTGCAGTGCGAATCAGCGCCTGCACGTCTTTCGGGAAGCAGGAACCGCCGTAACCACAGCCCGGATAAATAAAGTGATAACCGATGCGTGAATCAGAACCGATGCCCTGACGTACTTTTTCCACGTCAGCACCCAGGCGTTCCGCAAGGTTGGAAATCTCGTTCATGAAGCTGATTTTGGTCGCCAGCATGCAGTTAGCTGCATATTTGGTCAGCTCTGCACTGCGGATATCCATCAGAATCATGCGATCGTGATTACGGTTAAACGGCTCGTACAGTTCACGCAGCAGTTCGACCACTTCATCATTGTCAGTGCCCACCACGATACGTTCCGGACGCATGCAATCGTTAACTGCGGCGCCCTCTTTCAGGAACTCCGGGTTGGAGACCACATCGAACGCGATATTGGCATCACGCTGCTTCAGCGTTTCGCTCATCACCGCGCGCACGCGGTCAGCGGTGCCTACCGGCACGGTAGATTTGTCGATGACGACTTTGTGATCGTTCATGTGCTGCGCAATAGTACGCGCAACCGCAGTCACATATTTCAGGTCGGCAGAGCCATCCTCATCCGGCGGCGTGCCCACAGCAATAAACTGCATTACGCCATGGTTTACGCCCTCTTCTGCGTTGGTGCTGAATTTCAGACGCCCCGCTTCATAGTTAGACATAACCAGCGGCGTCAGGCCCGGTTCAAAAATTGGGATGATGCCCTTTTTCAGGTTTTCGACTTTCTTTTCGTCGACATCAATACAGAGAACGTCATGTCCGACTTCGGCTAACACCGCAGCCTGAACCAGACCGACATAGCCGATACCAAATACAGTGACTTTCATTGAATTATCCTGTGCTTAATGAATTACTTTTTGTTGCCTGCAACGCCGTCGAGCCACTGAGCGAAATCTTTGCCCAGCACCGGATGACGCACGCCATACTCAACAAAAGCTTGCATATAACCCAGTTTGTTACCGCAGTCGTGGCTCACGCCGGTCAGGTGGTAAGCTTCTACGGTCTCTTTTTCCATCAGCATGGCGATGGAGTCGGTCAGCTGCACTTCGCCGCCGGCACCCGGAGGGGTCTTCGCCAGCAGAGGCCAGATGTCCGCAGACAGCACGTAACGACCGACTACCGCCAGGTTAGATGGCGCTTCCGAGGCTTTTGGCTTCTCAACCACGCCCACCATCGGTGCGCTCTGGCCCGGTGCCAACTCTGCGCCCTGGCAGTCAACCACGCCGTAAGCGGTGACATCGGCGACTGGCTCAACCATGATCTGGCTGCGACCGCTCTCTTCGAAGCGCGTTAGCATTTCTGCCAGGTTATCTTTGGTTGGGTTAGATTCGTACTCATCAATAATCACGTCTGGCAGAATCACCGCGACTGGCTCATCACCGACCAGCGGATGAGCACACATCACGGCGTGACCGAGGCCCTTGGCGATACCCTGACGTACCTGCATGATGGTGACGTGTGGCGGGCAGATGGACTGGATTTCATCCAGCAGCTGACGCTTCACGCGTTTTTCCAGCATCGCTTCCAGTTCGAAACTGGTATCAAAATGGTTTTCGATGGAGTTTTTAGAGGAGTGCGTAACCAGCACGATCTCATTAATACCCGCAGCAATACACTCGTTCACGACATACTGGATCAACGGCTTATCGACCAGCGGTAACATTTCTTTTGGAATAGCTTTGGTGGCAGGCAGCATACGCGTACCCAGACCTGCAACCGGGATTACCGCTTTTTTTACTTTAGACTTATAGGCAGACATCAAATACCTCTCTTAATAGGCCGTTCAAGTTAATACTTGATATGTCGGTTTAAAAACGAAATGAGTATATCAGTTAGTGTCAGACGGATTTATCCTGGATGGAGTTAATCCGCGGAATTTAAGACTATTACCCAAGTGTAAAGCTAAGCTTTGGCCCTGTCTTTAACCCGCGGAAAATATAAATCTGAGTGGCTATTCTTCGGACGATAACATCAGGCGAAGCCGGCCGCCGGCTCCCCAGACGTGACATTGCCAGGCATCGGCGCGCTGGCTGATTTGATTAAGATGGGTGCTGCCCATAGTGCCAAGCGGCACACCGTTACTGAGCTGGATTTGCTGAGTATTGATGTGCAGCGTGGCATTCAGACCGGCTGAGACCAGAATCAGATTTTTCAACTGACGATGATAGTAGCCCACCAGCAGCGGGAACTGACCGTTCAGGTTGGCCTGACGCAACAGCATATTCACCTGGCGCAGCAGACCATTGAGTTCCGGCAGACGCTGCTTTTGCCCGGACAGTTGCTCCTGCAATAAACCGTTAAACAGTGCTCTGAGCAATAATGCAGCCAGCACGCCGTTGTCGCCGGCACGCGTCACGTCCAGGCAATAAAACGCCAGATCTTTGTCCGACAACGCGGCAATATCCAGCACCAGCCCCGGCTGTTCCGCCATGGTGAGTTGACGGTAGTTTATGCGGCAGCTGGCGATGGTTTGCTGGACGGGCGGTTGCAGCTGTTTGAGCAGCTTGGCGGCAGCGAGCGGATCGTGCACCAGGGCATCCCAGTCCTGAAACAGCTGTTCATCTTCTTCCACTTTCGAGGTGAACATCGAAGGATAGAGGCATTCAAACACCGCTTCACGGAAACGTTCCAGGTTTTTTAGCGGCTTGAGCAGCACGTCCTGCACGCCAAGGCGCAGCACGTGGGCGATGTCGGCCATGTTCTGCGTGGCGGAGATGATCAGGATGGGCACGCTATTACCGCGTGTACGAATTCGCTCGACAAACTCAATACCGCCCATGCGCGGCATTTCCAGATCGCAAATGACCAGGTCCACCGACTGCGCGGCGAGTAAATTCAGGCCGTCGAGTCCGTCGCCCGCTTCGAACGTGCTGGCTCCGAGGCCAGTTAACAATGTGTCCAGCAATGAACGGAAAACGACCTCATCTTCGACAATGAGTATCTTTTTGCCGATTAGCGGTTTTTCCATTCTCTCCCCCTGCGTACCAGATATTTCAATAGTGGTTCATAAAACGCCGTTGCGCCTTTCAGAATTGGCTGAAGTCACAACCCCCGTGAATGAACAACTGATTATCTGCTACGGACCAGCGGTAATAGTTCATCCATTTTTTTCTCCACGGCGGCCTTGCCTGCCGCAATGGCCTCTTCAGCCCGATGAAAGTCCAGCGTTGAAATCTGCGGACAAAAAGGCTGAATCAGCACATCCGGCGGATCGCCTGCCATACGATTACGTTTCAGGCGATTTTCCAAAACCTGGATTGACGTAGACATAATTTCCATCGCGCCTGGAGACTGGCTGGCGCGCCGATGGGTTAACCCCATCAGACGCTGGCGCAGTTTTTTGCCCCAGCTCAGTGCTTCTGCCGCTGCCGCCTCTTCACCGCTCTGCGGCGTGACCGACAGCAGATCCTGCTGCATCAGGTGCGCATCATGTTGCAGGTCAACGGCAATCACAATGTCAGCGCCCAGCGCGCGGGTCAGCGAAATCGGCACCGGGTTGACCACCGCACCATCCACCAGCCAATAACCATTGTAGCCAACCGGAGGCAATAAGCCTGGCATACTACACGATGCACGCACCGCCTGGTGCAAATCACCTTCGGTCAGCCACAGCTCGCGTCCGGTGCTGAGGTTGGTTGCCACCACGCCAAAGCGCTTATCCGCGTCTTCGATAAGCTCGTTAGGGATAAGCTGACGGATATGGCTAAACACCCGGTCGCCGCGCAGCAGGCCGCCACGCTGCCATGAGAGGTCCATCAGACGGATAACATCCCAGTAGCGAAATGCGCTGACCCACTTCTCCATCAACGCCAGACGGCCGTTGACGTAGGCAGAACCCACCAGTGCGCCGACGGAACAGCCGGCGACGACATCCACCTCAATACCGGCGCGCTCCAGCGCGTTGATGACACCAATATGCGCCCAGCCTTTGGCAGCGCCCGATCCCAGGGCCAGCCCAATCCTGACTTTTCTCATCTCACCTCGTGATCAACCTGATGCGTAGCTTCACGCTGGCCAGTCGGCTAACATAGCGCACACTTTCATTAACTTTAATCACTCTCAGGAGATGATGTGTCCGAAAAGTGCCCCTGCTGCAGCGGAGAGCAGTATAGCCTATGTTGTCAGCCCTTTCTGAACGGGCAACAAACGCCACAGCGCGCTGAACAGTTAATGCGCTCGCGTTACAGCGCTTACGTTAAGCAAAACGCCGCCTGGCTGGTAGAAACCTGGCATCCCAGCCAGCGCGTGGCCGGACTGGAGACGCTATTATCCGAAAGTTTCGCCACCACAGAATGGCTTGGCCTGAATGTAACCCGTTGTAATCACGGAAGCCATGAGAATGAAGCCTTCGTCACTTTTTTTGCGCGTTATCTCGAAAAAGGCCGTACCTGCAGCCTGTATGAATGTTCACGCTTTCTTCGCGAGGATCAACGCTGGTACTATGTCGACGGAACAACGCCGGAGTTAGGGCGTAACGATCGCTGTCCTTGTGGCTCCGATAAAAAATACAAAAAATGTTGTGGCTAATCTGGACAGATGCCCAACAGCTTCACCATTCATCGCTTTGACAGGACTCTGATCGAGATGCAAGCGCAAACCATGCAACGAAAAGTTTTACGGACCATTTGCCCCGATGCCAAAGGTCTGATCGCCAAGATCACCAACATTTGCTACAAGCACGAACTGAACATTGTGCAGAACAATGAGTTCGTCGATCACCGTACCGGGCGCTTTTTCATGCGCACAGAGCTGGAAGGCATTTTCAACGACAACACGCTGCTGGCTGACCTCGACAGCGCGCTGCCGACCGGTTCGGTACGTGAGCTGCACAGCGCCGGACGTCGCCGCGTGGTGATTCTGGTCACCAAAGAGGCGCATTGCCTGGGCGATCTGCTGATGAAGAGTGCCTTTGGTGGTCTGGACATGGAAATCGCCGCCGTTATTGGTAACCATGAAACGCTGCGTTCGCTGGTCGAGCGTTTTGACATCCCGTTCGTGCTGGTCAGCCATGAAGGCCTGACGCGCGAAGAGCACGATAACCGCATGGCGGATGAGATCGATCGCTATCAGCCGGATTACGTGGTGCTGGCGAAATACATGCGCGTGCTGACGCCGGCGTTTGTGCAGCGTTATCCCAACCAGATCATCAATATTCACCACTCGTTCCTGCCAGCCTTTATTGGCGCCCGTCCTTATCATCAGGCCTATGAGCGCGGCGTGAAGATCATCGGTGCCACAGCGCACTACGTGAACGACAACCTGGATGAAGGCCCGATCATCATGCAGGACGTGATTAACGTCGATCACAGCTATACCGCTGAAGAGATGATGCGTGCCGGACGCGACGTGGAAAAGAATGTACTGAGCCGCGCGCTGTATAAAGTGCTGGGCCAGCGCGTGTTTGTTTACGGCAACCGCACGATCATTCTTTAACCACTGCGGCGCTGATTTGCGCAACTCTTCAGCGCCACGCGTAAAAAGTGGGCAAACGATTGAGTTTTTTACTGCGGGCGCTTTACAGACTGAACGCATTTGGTATGATGCGCCCCGCTTTCAGGCATAAAGATTCAGGCCAGTGGCGGGATTCCCGAGCGGCCAAAGGGAGCAGACTGTAAATCTGCCGTCATCGACTTCGAAGGTTCGAATCCTTCTCCCGCCACCATCTGAATCCATTCTGCGCCTGAATCTTCTGAGCTTCATATCCCTGGCGGGATTCCCGAGCGGCCAAAGGGAGCAGACTGTAAATCTGCCGTCATCGACTTCGAAGGTTCGAATCCTTCTCCCGCCACCATTCTATGCTGCACTTTTCACCAGACCGACATCTGAATTTACGCGATGCAGGTCGCCATCAATGGCGACCCTACAGTGATACGGACTCAAGTGTTACCCATGTGACCGGTTTCTATTCTCATCGTCCCAGTTGTCACCCGGATTGTAGGGTGCGCATTAATGCGCACTTTGATATTCACATCAACGCCCCAGTTGAACGGCACCGCCTGCCTGACCCCGCTCTCCTGCGTCCACCACCACAAATCACCTGCGT
This sequence comes from Pantoea sp. SGAir0418, assembly GCF_043529865.1. Taxonomy (NCBI): domain Bacteria; kingdom Pseudomonadati; phylum Pseudomonadota; class Gammaproteobacteria; order Enterobacterales; family Erwiniaceae; genus Pantoea; species Pantoea sp. SGAir0418. Next base: position 1,899,275 of record NZ_CP027911.1, on the reverse strand, counting down.
GCTGCCTCTCGCTCTTATCGTCACGCTCTTATGACGCAAGCCATGACTTTTGCCGCAAACCTGGTTACCATCGCCGCAACCTTTTGCGACGAAAAATGGCAGCGAAATGAAATTTGTCTCTTTTAACATCAACGGCTTGCGCGCACGCCCTCATCAGCTGGCGGCGCTGGTTGAACAGCATCAACCGGATGTCATCGGCCTGCAGGAAACTAAAGTGCACGATGATATGTTCCCGCTGGAAGAGGTCAGCAAGCTGGGTTACAACGTGTTTTATCACGGCCAGAAAGGCCATTACGGCGTGGCGCTGTTGACCAAGACGCAGCCGGTGGCAGTTCGACGCGGTTTTCCTGATGACGGCGAAGATTCCCAGCGACGTCTGATCATGGCAGAAATTCCCAGCCCGATTGGCGATATCACCGTCATCAACGGTTACTTCCCGCAGGGGGAAAGCCGTGACCATCCCATCAAGTTCCCGGCCAAAGAGAAGTTTTATCGCGACCTGCAAAGCTATCTTGAGCAGCAACTGGCGGCCGACAAGCCGGTGCTGATCATGGGCGATATGAACATCAGCAGTACCGACCTGGACATTGGTATTGGTGAAGAGAACCGCAAGCGCTGGCTGCGCACCGGCAAATGCTCTTTCCTGCCGGAAGAGCGCGAGTGGATGGACCGGTTGCTGCAGTGGGGACTGGTCGATACGTGGCGTGAGAAAAACCCGGAAACCGCCGATCGCTTCTCGTGGTTCGACTATCGCTCAAAAGGATTTGATGACAACCGCGGTCTGCGCATCGATCTGCTGCTGGCCAGCCCACCGCTGGCATCACGCTGCATCGACAGCGGCATCGACTACAACATTCGCAGTATGGACAAACCGTCCGATCACGCGCCGGTGTGGTCCAGTTTCAGGCTGTAACTGAACAGCGTGGCGCCTGCGCGCCACGCTCGCTTATTTAATGATTTTCCAAATCAGCGGATTGGTACCCAGCACTTTTTCGTCACGCGCACACTGCAGCAATACGCCCTCTGCTTTCACCACGGCGCCTTCGGAGTAGCTGCGGTTTTCATAGATACAGCACTGCAGGCAGTTGTTCTGCTGACGATTCTGCCCCTGCGTCCACACTTCCGGCGGCATATCCACCACCACATCGGTATTGCCCATTCGCGCGGGCTCCGGCTGGCGATTAGCCAGCGCGGCATGGCTGCACAGCAGCAGCCCACTCAGCAACAGCGTTGCGTAACGCATTATTCCGTCTCCTTCGTTTTGCGCCGGGGCGTTTTGCCTTTACTGCGCGTCTTCGCTCCGGTCGCGGCTAATCCACGAAAAGCCTGCAGCGACGGCCTCTGGCGCGCCTCACCGATCAAACCAATTAAGGTACTGACCAGCGGCTGCATAAACTCATCATAGCGACAGGCTTTTTCACTGATGCGGGTAAGCGTTGACTCCCAGTGCGCCGTCATATCCGGCCGCGCGGCCATCTCAGGTAACGCATGAATCAGCGCCCTGCCCGCCTCGGTTGAGTGAATATAGCGACTTTTTTTCACCAGAAATGTACGGCGGAACAGCAATTCTATGATGCCGGCGCGCGTCGCTTCCGTTCCTAAACCATCGGTCGCACGCAGCACTTTCTTTAATTCTTTATCCTGCACAAAGCGGGCAATACCGGTCATGGCCGACAGCAGCGTGGCGTCGGTGAACGGCCGCGGCGGCTGAGTCTGCTTCGCCAGCACCTCACCACGCTCACACAACAGCTCATCGCCTTTACTCACCACTGGCAGCGGCGTGCCATCATTCTCTTCATCGCGCTCTTTACTGCCCAGCAGCGCACGCCAGCCGGCTTCGGCAAGAAAACGTGCTTTGGCGACGAACCTGCCACCGCCGATATCGAGGTCGATGACGCATTTGCGAAATACCGCGTCGGGACAAAACTGCATCAGATACTGGCGCGCAATCAGACCGTAAATATTGGCTTCATTGTCGCTCAGGTTCACCTTGCTGGCGCGCGCCGTAGGAACGATGGCATGGTGCGCATCCACTTTTTTATCGTCCCAGCAGCGATTTTTCTGATCCGCATTGAAATCCGCTGGCAGCGACACGTCCGGCTGATGCGCCTGAATGGCGTTCAGCACCGCATGACGTCCGGCAAAATGTTCATCCGGCAGATAGCGGCTGTCCGAACGCGGATACGTAATCAGCTTATGGGTTTCATACAAACGCTGACAGCAGTCCAGTACCGTCTGGGCACTCAGGCCAAAACGCTTCGCCGCCTCGATTTGCAGGCTGGAGAGGGAAAATGGCAGCGGCGCCGTTTCTGACTCCCGCTTATCGTTGTAGCCGGTAACCCACGCTGGTTTGCCGTTGATACGTTCAAGCACGTGGTCAGCGAGAGGACGATGCAGCAAACGGCCCTCGTCATCCTGCCACGGTTCACAGGCATCGCTGGGGATCCAGCTGGCAACGAAGCGCTCCTCTTTCGGGGTGACGATGTGCGCTTTGACTTCGAAGTAATCCTTCGGCACAAAGTTTTCGATCTCTTCATCGCGCCTCACCACCAGCCCCAGCACCGGCGTCTGTACGCGTCCCACCGAGAGCACGCCGTCGTAACCGGCGTTGCGGCCCAGCAGCGTCCAGGCGCGGGTCATGTTGATGCCATAAAGCCAGTCGGCGCGCGCCCGGGCCAGCGCCGAGACACACAATGGAATGAATTCACGGTTCTCGCGCAGACGGCTTACCGCGCGCTCGACCGCCGCAGGGTTGAGGTCGTTAATCAGGCAGCGCTGCACCTGCTGGCGCTTTTCAGCCGGCAGTTGCAGATAATCGAGCACTTCGTCGACCAGCAGTTGTCCTTCGCGATCCGGGTCACCGGCGTGCACCACCACGCTGGCCTGCTGCAGTAAGCCCTCGATCACTTTGAGCTGCTTCGCCACCGACGGGCGCGGCTGCAGGCGCCATTTATCCGGGATGATGGGTAAATCCGCCAGATTCCAGCGCGCATAGCGGCTGTCATAGCTGTCAGGCTGCGCCTGCTCCAGCAGATGCCCGACACACCAGGTTACAACCTGGTCATTACCACAGGCAATATAGCCGTCGCCACGTCGATGCGGTTTGGGTAGCACATCGGCGATGGCGCGTGCCAGACTGGGTTTTTCAGCAATAAACAAACGCATGAATGGCGTCGTTCCTTTACGTCAGGTGACTACAGTAATCAGTGGATGGGCGTGGTCGGCCGGCAGTAGCGAGCCAATTGCCGTGGCCTCAACGCCAGCCTGCGCGGCGCACGCGCGAAACGCCGCAATAGCGTCAGGCTGTACCGCCACCAGCAGTCCGCCGGAAGTTTGCGGATCGCACAGCAGTGCGCGCGTGGCCTCATCCATGGCAGAAATGTGCTCGCCGTAGCTGGCGAAGTTGCGGCTGGTGCCGCCCGGCACCGCGCCGGCAGCAATGTACTGGTCCACGCCGGGCAGACGCGGTACCTGTGCGGCCTGCACGTGCGCGCGCAGGCCGGAGCCCAGACAGATTTCACTCAGGTGCCCCAGCAGACCAAAGCCGGTGACATCGGTCATGGCGCTGACGCCGGGCAGTTTAGCAAATTCCGCGCCTGCGCTATTGAGCTGGCACATCACCTGCGCCGCCAGCGTCTGATGCTCCGCACGCAGCAGCCCTTTTTTCTCTGCGGTAGTCAGAATACCGATGCCGAGCGGTTTGGTGAGGAACAACTCGCAGCCCGCCTGCGCGGCGCTGTTCTTTTTCACGCGCGCTACGTCAACGATGCCGGTAACGGCAAGGCCAAAAATCGGCTCCGGCGCATCGATTGAGTGCCCCCCCGCCAGCGCGATGCCGGCCGCCTGGCAGGCCGCGCGACCGCCTTCAATCACCTGCTGTGCCACTTTCGCGTCCAGCACATTAACCGGCCAGCCGAGAATAGCGATAGCCATGATCGGTTTGCCACCCATGGCGTAAATATCACTGATGGCGTTAGTGGCCGCGATACGGCCAAAGGTGTGCGGATCGTCAACGATGGGCATAAAGAAGTCAGTGGTGCTGACCACCGCCGTGCCGTTGCCAAGATCGTACACGGCAGCATCGTCACGGGTTTCATTGCCGACCAGCAGTCGCGGATCATGAAAGGTAGCCAGCTCGCTGTGCAGAATGGTCTCAAGCACCTGAGGTGAAATTTTACAGCCGCAGCCAGCGCCGTGGCTGTATTGCGTCAAACGAAGCGGTTCGCTCATGGCGGGTTCCTTGTGCGCTGAACAGAGAGGGCTATGTTAGCCTGGCTGCCCGCTGCTGGTAAGCGCTGTCGCCGCTAAGCGCGATCTTTCGCACAGCGACTGTGCAATCAGTGTCGTTGCATGCACCTTGCCGCAGAAACCCGCTGCTGTCTGTCAGAAATAACTGACAAACGCCTCGCTGTCGGGCGCAACCACGGTGGTATTGGCTTTCAGCTGCGGCGTACCGAGGTAGAGGAAACCCACAATCGCATCCTGTTCGCGGCAGCCAAAGGCGGCGCGTACCTGCGGATGATCGGTCCATGGCCCGCTGCGCCAGATGCCGTTAAAGCCCTGCGCGACGGCCGCCATTTGCATCGCCATCACCGCGCAGCCAGCGGACACGACCTGCTCCCAGCGCGGCACTTTGGCGGAGGCTTCGCAGTGCGCGACAACGGTAATGATCATCGGCGCGCGGAACGGCGACGTCCGGGCCTTCTCAATGGCTTTGTCATCCAGCTGGCTGTCGCGTGCGGCCTGCTCCAGCAGATGGCTGAAGCGTTCGCGCCCCTCATTTTCAATAATGATGAAGCGCCACGGCTGCAGCGTGCCATGATCCGGTGCGCGCATACCCGCGTGCAGAATATTCTGCAGCACCTCACCGGCCGGTGCCGGCTCGGTCAGACGCGACGCTGAACGACGGTTTACCAGTAATTCGAGTGCATCCATCTTGATTCTCCCGTGATTAACAAAGCGTGGGCTAATCCTGGCACAGCGCGATCTTTTGTAACAGTCTGGCGCGATTTCCTGCTGACTTTTCGCACGCTGCTCTTTAGGATGAACCCGACATCGGGGCAGACCGCATACCGGCTGCCCTGGCTACGTGAATATGGAGAGTTTATGCGCACATTGTGGCGAATTATTGCTGGCCTGTTCCGCTGGAGCTGGCGGGTGCTGAATTTTATCCGGGAATTTATCCTGAATCTGTTCCTGATTGTGTTAATTCTGGCCGGCGTCGGCATCTGGCTGCAGTTATCCAGCGCCAGCAGCAGTGAACCAGTGCAGCAGGGTGCGCTGAAAGTCGATCTGAGCGGCGTGCTGGTGGACAAACCGTCGGTCAGCAATCGTCTGAGCCGCATCAGCCGCCAGCTGCTGGGTGCCAGCAGCGATCGTTTGCAGGAAAATTCGTTGTTTGATGTGGTCGATGCCATTCGTCAGGCAAAGAGCGATAAAAATATCACCGGCATGGTGCTGGATCTGCGCGATTTTGCCGGCGGCGATCAGCCTTCGCTGCAGTACGTGGGTAAGGCGCTGCGCGAATTCCGCGACGCGGGCAAACCCATTTTTGCCCTCGGCGACAGCTATAGCCAGGCGCAATACTATCTCGCCAGCTACGCCACGAAGGTCTATCTGTCGCCGCAGGGCACGGTGGATCTGCACGGTTTCGCCACCAACGGCCTCTATTACAAATCCCTGCTGGATAAGCTGAAAGTCAGCTCACACGTGTTCCGTGTCGGCACCTATAAGTCCGCAGTTGAACCTTTCCTGCGTGATGATATGTCGCCGGAAGCGCGCGATGCTGATGGCCGCTGGGTCGGCCAGCTGTGGCAGAACTACCTCAACACGGTGTCCGCCAACCGGCAAATCACGCCGCAGCAGCTGTTCCCGGGGGCGGCGGGCATCATCAGCGGTCTGCAGGCCGTTCAGGGCGATACCGCTAAATATGCCCTGGATAATAAACTGGTGGATGTGCTGGATTCACGCGCTGCCGCCGATCGCGAGCTGGTGAAAACCTTTGGCTGGGATAAAGCCAGCAATGACTACCGCAACGTCAGCATCTATGACTACAACGTCAAACAACCGACGCAGCAGGATGGCAACATTGCGGTGATTCTCGCCAGCGGCGCCATCATGGACGGCGAAGAGAGCGCCGGCAACGTCGGTGGCGACACCACCGCTGCACAAATTCGTGACGCCCGCCTCGACGACAAAATCAAAGCCATCGTGCTACGCGTCAACAGCCCGGGCGGCAGCGTAACGGCCTCTGAAGCCATCCGTGAAGAGCTGGCGGCAGCGCATGACGCCGGTAAGCCAGTGGTGGTTTCAATGGGCGGCATGGCGGCATCGGGCGGCTACTGGATCTCCACGCCGGCCGACTACATCGTTGCTGCGCCGAGCACCCTGACCGGGTCGATCGGCATCTTTGGCGTGATCAATACGGTGGAGAATAGCCTGAGCAGCATCGGCGTGCACAGCGATGGCGTTGCCACCTCGCCGCTGGCGGATGTGTCGACCACCAAAGCGCTGCCGACGGAAGTGCAGCAGCTGATGCAGCTGACCATTGAAAACGGTTATCGCAACTTTGTCGGTCTGGTGGCGGCGTCACGCCATAAAACGCCACAGCAGATTGATGCCATCGCGCAGGGTCACGTCTGGACCGGTAGCGATGCCAAAGCCAACGGGCTGGTGGATGCGCTGGGCGACTTCGACGATGCGGTAGCCAAAGCCGCCGAGCTGGCGAAGGTCGCGAAACCTGAACTGAGCTGGTATCAGGACGATCCGGGGATGATCGACCTGCTGCTGAACCAGATGAATGCGTCGGCGCAGGCCGTGCTGCCGGCCGCGCTGAAAGTGTGGCTGCCGGCACCGGTCAGCGAAGTGATGGGCGCGCTGCAGGCGCAGCCGGGCCTGATGAATAATCTCAACGATCCGCAAAACCGTTACGCGTTCTGCCTGACCTGCGGCAACGTACGCTAATCTTTACAGCCCGGCCGCTGGTCGGGCTGCTTTTCCCCGCTAATCCCCTTATACTGCGCGTTTTACGGCAAGTCTGAGTCCATTCATGCAAAAGAAAAATATCTATGTAGCCTACACGGGCGGGACCATCGGTATGCAACGCTCCGCGCAGGGTTACATTCCGGTCTCTGGCCATCTGCAGCAGCAGCTGGCGATGATGCCAGAGTTTCACCGTCCGGAAATGCCGGATTTTACCATCCACGAATACCACCCGCTGATTGACTCCTCGGATATGACGCCGCAGGACTGGCAGTCAATCGCTGACGACATCCAGCTGAACTACGATCGCTATGACGGTTTCGTCATTCTGCATGGCACCGATACCATGGCGTTCACCGCGTCGGCGCTGTCGTTCATGCTGGAGAACCTGGCCAAGCCGGTGATCGTCACCGGGTCGCAGATCCCGCTGGCCGAGCTGCGCTCAGACGGTCAGCAGAACCTGCTGAACTCGCTGTACGTCGCGGCTAACTATCCGATTAATGAAGTGGCGCTGTTCTTCAACAACACGCTATTCCGCGGTAACCGGACCACCAAAGCCCACGCCGACGGCTTTAATGCGTTTGCGTCACCGAACCTGTCGCCGCTGCTGGAAGCAGGCATCCATATTCGCCGTCTCAATACGCCGCCGGCACCGCGCGGCAGCGGTGAGCTGATCGTCCATCCGATCACTCCTCAGCCGATTGGCGTGGTGACGATTTATCCTGGCATCTCTGCCGACGTGGTACGCAATTTCCTGCGTCAGCCGGTGAAGGCGCTGATTCTGCGCTCTTACGGTGTGGGCAACGCGCCACAAAACGCCGAGTTTCTTGCCGAACTGCAGCAGGCCAGCGAGCGCGGCATTGTGGTGGTGAACCTGACGCAGTGCATGTCCGGCAAGGTCAACATGGGCGGTTACGCCACCGGCAACGCACTGGAACACGCCGGCGTGATCAGTGGTTTTGATCTGACCGTCGAGGCCACCCTGACTAAACTGCACTTTTTGTTAAGCCAGAACCTCACCAGCGCTGAAATTCGTGCCAAAATGCAGCAGAATTTACGTGGCGAACTGACCGAAGACTGATACGGAGCAAAATCCCATGAAGCGGGCATTGATAATCATCGATATTCAGAACGATTTTTGCCCCGGCGGCCCGATGGCCGTGCGTGAAGGTGACCAGACGGTTGCCGTTGCTAATCGCTATGCACGCGAATTCCGCGCGCGCGGTGAATGCGTGGTGGCGTTGCAGGACTGGCATCCGGCCAATCACGGCAGCTTTGCCTCGGTCTCTGGCGAGCCGGTGTATACCCTCGGTGAACTGAATGGTCTGGCGCAGATCTGGTGGCCCGATCACGGCGTGCAGCACTCACACGGCGCGGATTTCCATCCGGATCTCGATCGCAGTCTGATTGATGCGGTGTTCCATAAAGGCGGCGATGTGGATGTGGATAGCTACAGCGCCTTTTTCGATAATGGGCACCGCCGCAAAACCGAGCTCGACAGCTGGCTGCGCGAGCGCGGCATTACTCACCTGGTGATGCTGGGCCTGGCGACCGATTACTGCGTCAAGTACAGCGTGCTGGATGCGCTGGAACTGGGATATCACGTTGAGGTGGTGCAGGAAGGCTGCCGGGGCGTCAATCTCAATCCGGACGACAGCGAGATCGCGATCGCGCAGATGCAGGCGCAGGGTGCGGTCATTATCTGAAAATCAGGGCTGGAGCTCTCCAGCCCTGCAGCCGGTTAATGCAGGTTGATGCGCGTCACGTCGGACTCGATTCCCCACTCTTCCTTCAGCTGTTTTTTCGACTTCATCACCATCTCGCCGCCTTTACCGATGGTCATGTGCTGCGGTTCGTCGTTGTGCCGCGCCTGCCACAGCATCACCAGCTGCAGACAGTTATCTTTCTGATCCTGCGTCAGCGCCACGCCGTCTGGCCACTTGCCGGTTTCCACCGCGGTGGCGAGGCGCTCGTAGACTTCCGGCGTCATCGCCGCCAGCATTGCTTCCAGTTCCTGCTTCATGCTCAGCCCTCGTGCTGATTGCCCTGCTCGTCGGTAAAGTTCAGCGACGCTGAGTTGACACAATAGCGCTCGCCGGTTGGCTGCGGGCCATCCGGGAAGACGTGGCCCAGATGGGCGTCGCAGTTACCGCAGCGGATTTCGACGCGGTGCATACCGTGCGAGTCATCTTCCAGATAGCGGATAGCTTCATCGTTATACGGCTGGTAAAAGCTCGGCCAGCCGCAGCCGGAGTCATACTTGGTTTCGGAGAGAAACAGCGGTGCGTTGCAGACCAGGCAGTGATAGATACCCTCCTGCTTGTTGTGCAACAGCGCGCCGGTGAAAGGCGGTTCGGTTCCACGATGCTGAGTGACGTAGCGCTGCATTTCCGACAGCTGGGCAATTTTTGCCTCGGGTGCGGTGTCTTTAGCCATTTTGAGTTCCGGAGTGTCATTCTGTAAAAATCGTCTAGTATTCTAACAAACGAACAACATCTTCCGGGTCTTTTTTCGTGCGGATGCTTTTGCCCCGACCAGCACTGCGCAATTTTGTGATGACGATCACTCTTTGCAACAGTCATCCCTTTTTAGTCTGCATTCGGCGTAAGATAGGTGCGCAATAAGGGCGCTGCGCAAGCGTTTGCGCACCCAATTATTCCTGGCGCTGGAATTGACCTTTCGCAACAATTGACACGATTCCGCTTGACGCCTGGTAAGGTTTTTGTAATTTTACAGCCAACCTTTTATTCACTAACAAATAGCTGGTGGAATATATGACTATCAAAGTAGGTATCAACGGTTTTGGCCGTATCGGTCGCATCGTTTTCCGTGCTGCTCAGCAGCGTTCTGACATCGAAATCGTCGCGATCAACGACCTGCTCGACGCCGATTACATGGCTTACATGCTGAAGTATGACTCTACACACGGTCGTTTCGACGGCACCGTAGAAGTGAAAGATGGCGCGCTGATCGTTAACGGTAAAAAAATCCGTGTTACCGCTGAGAAAGACCCGGCTAACCTGAAATGGGACGAAGTGGGCGTTGACGTTGTTGCTGAAGCAACCGGTATCTTCCTGACCGACGAAACCGCACGTAAACACATCACTGCCGGCGCGAAGAAAGTGGTTCTGACTGGCCCGTCTAAAGATGACACCCCAATGTTCGTTCGTGGTGCCAACTTCGACAAATATGCCGGCCAGGACATCGTGTCTAACGCTTCCTGCACCACCAACTGCCTGGCACCGCTGGCTAAAGTAATCAACGACAAGTTCGGTATCGTTGAAGGTCTGATGACCACTGTTCACGCCACCACCGCCACCCAGAAAACCGTTGATGGCCCGTCTCACAAAGACTGGCGCGGCGGCCGCGGTGCAGCGCAGAACATCATCCCATCTTCTACTGGCGCAGCGAAAGCAGTAGGCAAAGTTCTGCCAGAGCTGAACGGTAAACTGACCGGTATGGCGTTCCGCGTACCAACGCCAAACGTGTCTGTGGTTGACCTGACCGTTCGTCTGGAAAAACCAGCGTCTTATAAAGACATCTGTGCAGCCATCAAAGCCGCTGCTGAAGGTGACATGAAAGACGTGCTGGGCTACATCGAAGACGACGTGGTTTCTACCGACTTCAACGGCGAAACCCTGACTTCCGTGTTCGACGCGAAAGCCGGTATCGCTCTGAACGACAACTTTGTGAAACTGGTTTCCTGGTACGATAACGAAACCGGTTACTCCAACAAGGTTCTGGATCTGATTGCACTGGTTGCTGCTAAGTAAGCTAACCGGCTAAACAGACAAGGGGTGACTTCGGTCGCCCCTTTTTTTTCGATTGGATGAGAGAAGGTCTGACAATGCACAATTCGCTCTTTAACTTGCCCGTGGTGACGCAGATCACCCCTTACCTGTCGCAGCGTCAGATGGGTGAATTGCCGATTCTGGTGATCAGCCATCCGAAAGTGCGCGCGGCCATTGCGCTGCAGGGCGCGCATCTGCTGGCATGGCAGCCGGCCGGTCAGCAGCCCGCCATCTGGCTTAGCGACAAGACGCCGTTTGTCAGCGGCAAAGCCATTCGCGGCGGTGTGCCGGTCTGCTGGCCGTGGTTTGGTCCGGCAGGTGAACCTGCACATGGCTTTGCCCGTAATCAGCCATGGACGCTGACGGCGCATGATGAGAACGAAGATGCGGTCATGCTGACGTTCACGCTGGAAAGTAATGCACAAACGAAAAAACTGTGGCCGCACGACTTCACGCTGCTGGCGCGCTTCCGCATTGCTGAACACTGTGAGATTGAGCTGGAAGCCTGGGGCGATTATGAAGCTACTGCCGCGCTGCACAGCTATTTTCAGGTGGCGGACATTGCGCAGATTGAAGTCAGCGGGCTCGGCAACAGCTACATCGATAAGGTGCAGGACAATGCCATCGGCAGCGCAGCGGACGGTAAACAAACCTATCCCGATCGGGTTGATCGCATTCATACCGCAGCGGAAGACTGCAGCGTGATCCACGATCGCGCCGGTAAGCGCCAGATTGAAGTCTACCACCATTATCAAAGTGACGTTGTCACCTGGAATCCTGGCCCGGAACTGTCCTGCAGCATGGCCGATATGCCTAATGATGGTTATAAAACCATGGTTTGCGTGGAGACGGCGCGGATTAACAAGCCGATGAAAAGTGCCGGAGAAACCCCTGCCCGCCTTGGCGTCACGCTGAGAATCCGCAATAAGTAATGCTGAACGGCGCGCACGCGCCGTTTACACCACATCCAGCGCCAGTTTATGCTGCGGCGGCGGAAAGGCGCGATCCAGCAGCGCCAGCTCATCGCTGGTCAGGGTGATATTCAGGGCCGCCGCATTCTCCTGCACGTGCGCCACGCTGCCCGCCTTGGGAATGGCCATTACGCCCGGCTGGCGAATCACCCAGCTCAACAGCAACTGAGCGATGCTGATGCCCTTCTGTTGTGCAATCTGCTGCAGAGTCGCATCGTCAAACAGCGCCTGACGCAGCCGTCCGGCCTGCGCCAGCGGACAGTAAGCCATGACGGGTGTATGGTGCTGCTGACAGAGCGGCAGTAAATCAAATTCAATACCGCGCGAAGCCAGATGGTACAGCACCTGATTAGTCGCGCAGCCCATCCCTCCGGCTTCACTCCACAGCTCCTGCAGATCGTCGCTATCAAAATTGGAGACGCCCCAGTGGCGGATTTTGCCCTGCTGCTGCAGCGTTTGCATGGCGCGCACGGTCTCTTCCAGCGGTACATTACCGCGCCAGTGCAACAGATAAAGATCGAGATAGTCCGTCTGCAGACGGCGCAGACTGCGCTCACAGGCGTCAATCGCATCGACCTCACCGGCGTTCCACGGGTAAACTTTTGATACCAGCCAGGCTTGATCGCGCCGTCCGCGCAGCGCAGCGCCGACCACCTCTTCCGCGCCGCCTTCGGCATACATCTCAGCGGTATCGATCAGTTTCAGTCCGGCGTCCAGTCCAGCCTGCAGCGCAGCGATTTCCTGCGCCCGCTGTGCCGGATTTTCGCCCATATACCAGGTGCCCTGGCCGATAGCCGGTAACGGCGTATCGTCATTGAACTGAATTGTCTTCATCTCACCTCCCGTTGCGCCATTACAGGGCGCAATATTGGTGCAGGGTAACAAAAACGCCTCATTATGAGGCGTTCGTGCGGTCATCAGAAGCTGTAGCTGACGCCGGTCCACAGCGTAAACTGACCGTCTTTATCTACCATCGGACTGTCTTTAATTTCGCTGGCGAAACGGGTGTAACGGCCTGACAGGCTGGCGTTCCAGCTCTCGCTAATCTGGTAGCTGGCGTTCATCTCGACGTAAGGCGACCAGCTGTCGTCCGGGTGATAGCGATCAATGCCGGTACGCGCGCTTTCGTGGCCGGAAACGCCGTAGTAATAGCGGTTTTGGTTGGCACTGTTCCACATTGCGCCAATGCCCGGTGTCAGGCTGAACGCGCCGAAATCAAAGCGGTACAGGTAGGTCAGGTCCCAAATCATGCCGTTGCTGTTATTCAGCACATCGCCCAGCAGCGCGGTACGCACAATCCCCCAGTCGGCAACGTGACGATAAGTCGCGCCGGCCATCAGCGTCATGCGACGCTTGTCCAGCCCTTTCATGTCGCCCAGATCGTTATCTTTCGGGTCATACTGCTGCGGCGAGCCCAGCAGCGTTAACGACAGCTGATTCTGCGGGTCTTTCCACAGGTAATAACCGCCCTGCAGGCTGCGGAACCAAAAGTTTTCTCCCTCATAATTGATGACCGGGATCGGCAGATAACGGTCCTGGCCGCCGCGGTACGGCGACTGGGCATAAATAACCGAAGCCCCAAGTGACACGGGTTCAGCGTAAGTGCTGAACGCCGCAAAATAGCAAGGACACATCAGAGCAAGCGCTTTAAGTTTGAAATGGTTCACAATTTATTCATTCCATTAATATAACAATCACACGCAGAGTCTAACCAAATTTTGCCACTGGTTTAACTTTTAATGTTGATTTCCTTTTTATCCTGTCAGAAGCGTCTAAGACGCAGCGCACCTGTTGCCGCAAGGGCGTGACGGCCTTAGCGCTTATGAGACTTTGTTATTGATATATCGCTAAATAAGGAGAAAAGACGGAGCAATTTTTCTGATTGCCTTCTACAGTAAAAGTAAGACGAGAATTTTTTGTACGAGCAGAGTAACCATAAGAATTGTGAATCCCGATAAAAAATCGTCAGGTTGGCATAAGGGTTGCTGTACTCAATAAAGAATATCTTCCGGGAGCTGCAAGAGCACCTTATTACGCTCCTTTACCTGTGCTAAAAACGAAAGGACGGGCATCGCTATGAATATATTCGATCACTATCGTCAGCGTTATGAAGCTGCCAAGGACGAAGAGTTCACACTGCAGGAATTCCTCACCATCTGTAAGCAGGATCGCAGTGCATACGCCAACGCGGCAGAACGACTATTGATGGCCATCGGTGAGCCTGTGATGGTCGATACTGCCCAGGAGCCTCGCCTTTCCCGTATCTTCTCGAACCGCGTCATCGGACGCTACCCGGCCTTTGAAGAGTTTTACGGTATGGAGGAAGCGATTGAGCAGATCGTCTCCTACCTGAAACACGCCGCACAGGGGCTGGAGGAGAAGAAACAGATTCTGTACCTGCTCGGCCCGGTGGGCGGCGGTAAATCCTCGCTGGCCGAACGGCTTAAAGCGCTCATGCAGCGCGTGCCAATCTATGTGCTGAGTGCCGACGGTGAACGCAGCCCGGTCAATGACCATCCGCTGTGCCTGTTTAATCCGCAGGAAGACGCCAATATTCTGGAAAAAGAGTACGGCGTGCCGCGGCGTTACCTTGGCACCATTATGTCGCCGTGGGCGGCAAAACGGTTGCATGACTTTGGCGGCGACATCACCCGCTTCAAAGTGGTGAAAGTGTGGCCGTCAATTCTGGAGCAACTGGCTATCGCCAAAACCGAACCGGGTGATGAGAACAACCAGGATATTTCAGCGCTGGTGGGTAAAGTGGATATCCGTAAGCTGGAAAACCACGCGCAGAACGATCCGGATGCCTACGGCTATTCGGGTGCGCTGTGCCGCGCCAACCAGGGCATCATGGAATTCGTGGAGATGTTCAAAGCACCTATTAAAGTGCTGCATCCGCTGCTGACCGCCACTCAGGAAGGTAACTATAACGGTACCGAAGGGATTTCCGCCCTGCCGTTTAACGGCATCATTCTGGCGCACTCCAATGAATCAGAGTGGGTGACATTCCGTAACAACAAGAACAACGAAGCTTTCCTTGACCGCGTATACATCGTGAAGGTGCCTTACTGCCTGCGCGTGTCCGAGGAGATCAAAATTTATGAAAAACTGCTCAACCACAGTGAGCTGACCACCGCGCCTTGCGCACCCGGCACACTGGAAACGCTGGCACGTTTCTCGATTCTGTCGCGCCTGAAAGAGCCGGAAAACTCCAGCATCTACTCGAAGATGCGCGTCTATGACGGTGAAAGCCTGAAAGACACCGATCCGAAGGCGAAATCGTGGCAGGAGTATCACGATTACGCCGGTGTGGATGAAGGCATGAACGGCCTGTCTACGCGCTTCGCGTTTAAGATTCTGTCACGCGTGTTTAACTTCGACCATGCCGAAGTAGCGGCTAACCCGGTGCACCTGTTTTACGTGCTGGAACAGCAGATCGAGCGCGAGCAGTTCCCGCAGGATCAGGCGGAGAAGTATCTGGAACACCTGAAAGGCTATCTGATTCCGAAATATGCGGAGTTCATTGGCAAAGAGATTCAGACCGCTTACCTAGAATCCTATTCGGAGTATGGTCAGAACATCTTCGACCGCTACGTCACTTACGCAGATTTCTGGATTCAGGATCAGGAGTACCGCGATCCGGATACCGGCCAGCTGTTTGATCGTGAATCACTCAATGCCGAGCTGGAAAAGATTGAGAAACCTGCCGGGATCAGTAACCCGAAAGATTTCCGCAACGAGATTGTCAACTTTGTGCTGCGCGCACGAGCGCAGAACAACGGACGCAATCCAAACTGGACCAGCTACGAAAAACTGCGCACGGTGATCGAGAAGAAAATGTTCTCCAACACCGAGGAGTTGCTGCCGGTGATTTCGTTCAACACCAAAACATCCACGGACGAACAGAAAAAACACGACGATTTTGTCGATCGCATGATGGAAAAAGGCTATACCCGCAAGCAGGTGCGTCTGCTGTGTGAATGGTATCTGCGCGTGCGCAAATCGTCATAATCGACAGCGGTAAGCTACGCGGCATCCACATGCCGCCTGAGGAGGCCGGACCCGTTCCGGCCTGGCTTACAGCGTAGTTTGGGGGAATTTATGGCCTATTTCATCGATCGGCGTCTTAACGGCAAGAATAAAAGTGCGGTCAACCGGCAGCGCTTTTTGCGCCGTTATAAGTCGCAAATCAAACAGTCGATCTCCGAGGCCATCAACAAGCGTTCGGTCACCGACGTGGAGAGTGGCGAATCGGTGTCGATTCCTATCGACGACATCAACGAGCCGATTTTCCATCAGGGGCGCGGCGGCAGCCGCCATCGCGTGCATCCGGGGAACGACCACTTTGTGCAAAACGACCGCATTGAGCGGCCGCAGGGCGGCGGTGGTGGCGGCAGCGGTCAGGGCAATGCCAGCCAGGACGGAGAAGGTCAGGACGAGTTCGTGTTTCAGATATCGAAGGATGAGTACCTCGACCTGCTATTTGAAGATTTAGCGCTGCCTAACCTGCGCAAAAATCAGCATCGCCAGCTCAATGAGTACAAAACTCACCGCGCGGGCTTCACCTCGAATGGCGTGCCGGCCAACATCAGCGTGGTACGCTCGCTGCAAAACTCGCTGGCGCGACGAACCGCCATGACCGCAGGCAAACGTCGTATGCTGCACGAACTGGAAGCCACACTGAGTGAAGTCGAAAACAGCGAGCCGGCGCAATTACTGGAAGAGGAGCGGCTGCGTAAAGAGATTGCGGAACTGCGGGCGCGCATTGAGCGCGTGCCGTTTATCGACACCTTTGACCTGCGTTACAAAAATTTCGAGAAGCGGCCTGAACCGTCCAGCCAGGCGGTGATGTTCTGCTTAATGGACGTTTCCGGCTCGATGGACCAGGCGACCAAGGATATGGCGAAACGCTTTTATATCCTGCTCTATCTGTTCCTCAGCCGGACTTACAAAAACGTCGATGTGGTGTATATCCGTCACCATACTCAGGCGAAAGAAGTCGATGAACAGGAGTTCTTCTACTCGCAGGAGACCGGCGGCACTATCGTCTCCAGCGCGCTTAAGCTGATGGACGAAGTGGTGAAAGAGCGTTATGACCCATCGCAGTGGAATATCTATGCGGCGCAGGCCTCGGACGGCGATAACTGGGCGGATGACTCACCGTTGTGTCATGAAATTCTGGCGAAGCATATTCTGCCGGTGGTGCGCTACTACAGCTACATTGAGATTACCCGACGGGCGCACCAGACCCTGTGGCGCGAGTATGAGCATCTGCAGGCGATGTTTGATAACTTTGCCATTCAGCACATCCGCGAGCCGGAAGACATCTACCCGGTATTTCGTGAACTTTTCCATAAACAGGTCGCTGAAGCCTGAGTTTACCAGCCGGTCACCGACCGGCTTTTTCTTTACCCCGCCCGGCTTAACCCCTCTGAAAACCCTGCTGTTTTTCTGTGCGGATTTAACCTTCTATGGGATAGCACGCCACAGAATGAAAAAATGTGCAATTAACCGCTGACAAGCTATTGATAAGGCATTATCTTTTCACCTTGTCTGTGTGAATTGCCCGCAATTTGCTTTTTTATGCCCCGCCGCAGGAGAACGCCGTTGAATGCCAGCATGATTTACAGTTTGTTCATTATTGGTTCCGTGCTGGTCGCAGCAAGTATTCTGCTGAGCTCCTTCTCGTCGCGTCTCGGCATCCCGATTCTGGTGATCTTCCTGGCGCTGGGGATGCTGACCGGCGTGGACGGCATCGGCGGTATTGCCTTTGATAACTATCCAGTGGCCTATCTGGTGTCCAACCTGGCGCTGGCGATTATTCTGCTCGACGGCGGCATGCGCACCAAGGCCAGCTCGTTCAAGGTGGCGCTTGGTCCGGCGCTGTCGCTGGCCACCGTTGGCGTGATGATTACCGCCGGCCTCACCGGTCTGGCTGCCGCCTGGCTGTTTAAGCTCGATCTGATGCAGGGCTTCCTGATTGGCGCCATTATCGGCTCGACCGACGCCGCAGCGGTGTTTTCACTGCTGGGCGACAAAGGGCTTAACGAGCGCGTCAGTTCCACGCTGGAGATTGAATCAGGCAGCAACGATCCGATGGCGGTGTTTCTTACCATTACGCTAATCGACATGATCCAGCAGGGGCAGAGCGGCCTGAGCTGGATGTTTGTGGTGCATCTGGTGCAGCAGTTCGGCCTTGGCATTGTGCTCGGACTGGGCGGCGGCTGGGCGCTGCAGCAACTGATCAACCGCATCAGCCTGGCACAAGGGCTCTATCCGCTGCTGGCGCTGAGCGGCGGCATCATTGTGTTTGCCCTGACCACGGTGATGGAAGGCAGCGGCATTCTGGCGGTGTATCTGTGTGGTTTTCTGCTGGGCAACAGCCCGATTCGTAACCGCCACGGCATTCTGCAGACTTTCGACGGCATGGCCTGGCTGAGCCAGATTGGTATGTTTATCGTGCTCGGCCTGCTGGTGACGCCGTCTGACCTGTGGCATATCGCGCTGCCGGCGATGATTCTCTCACTGTGGCTGATTCTGGTGGCGCGTCCGCTGTCGATTCTGGTCGGGCTGCTGCCGTTTAAAGGCTTTACCGGACGTGAACGCATCTTTATCAGCTGGGTAGGCCTGCGCGGTGCGGTGCCGATTATCCTCGCGGTGTTCCCGATGATGGCCGGGCTGGAGAATTCAAAACTCTACTTCAATATCGCCTTCTTCGTGGTTCTGGTATCTCTGATGCTGCAGGGCACGTCGCTGGGCTATGCCGCTAAACGGGCTAAGGTGGTGGTACCGCCGACCGCGTCGCCCATCAGCCGCGTCGGGCTGGATATCCATCCGGAAAATCCGTGGGAGCAGTTCGTTTATCAGCTCAGCGCCGACAAATGGTGCGTTGGCGCCGCGCTGCGCGATTTGCAAATGCCGCGCGAAACGCGCATTGCCGCCCTGTTCCGCGATAACGCGCTGATGCACCCCAACGGCAATACGCGTCTGAAAGAGGGTGACGTGCTGTGCGTTATTGGCCGTGAGCGCGATTTGCCGGCGCTGGGCAAGATGTTCAGCCAGACGCCGCCGGTGGCGCTGGATCAGCGCTTCTTTGGTGACTTTATCCTTGATGCCGAGGCGCGCCTGCGCGATGTCGCGCAGATCTATGGCCTGGAGCTCGATGAAGAGACTAACGATCAGCAGTCGCTCGGCCAGTTGATTATGGGTCTGCTCGGCAGCACGCCGGTGGTGGGAGATCAGGTCGAGTGGAACCAGCTGACGTGGACGGTGGCGGAAAAAGAGGATAACCAGATCGTCAAAATCGGGGTGCGCGTGCGGGAAGAGAAGGAATAATCCGAGGCCGTATCGCTCGTAAACTGCGTGTCAGCGTCTATGATCACTATTCCACCCAGCAAACGGGAGAAGATGATGGGACACGTGGTGAAGATTGGTCGTTACGAGATCGTCGATGCAGTAATGGATGTGGAGAAGCTGGATACCGTCGGCATCCCCTGCCATACCAACCCCGGCCTGAGTTATCAGCTCGACGGCTGGGATCATGAAACTAGCGTACCGGCGTGGATTGATGGCGAACCGGTTGATCTGCAAATCGGCCACTATGACAAGCAGCAAGACCGCTGGGTATTGAAAAAACCGGCCTGATATTTTCCTCACCGCCATTCACTTTGACTGGCGGTCATTCCGAAAAGTAGTCTTAAAATAGTCTGTCATTTCACGGCACCTTTTACTTTTATTATTATTTTTCAAGAAATTAGCTGGCCTGTACTTTAATCAAATATTGTTTTTTCAGACTCTTTCCATATTAACTCTGTCAAATAACTCCTGCATACTCTTAAACGTTGCTGCAGCTTTTCGTGACGTAAATCACGTCTCAAACGGCCCTTTCCATGCAGCGCTTATGGCAGCACTGACTCATATCTCGCTGAATATTATTTTATTTCTGCTTTCAGCGGACGACTCCTGAGCGCGTACTTGATTCTGGTCAGGCCATCTTTTACTTAAGAAAAGAGAGCAGGTTTTATGGCAAGTACATTGGTAATGAACGATGCAACCCGCTCGTGGAGCGGACTGCGCAAAAATCTCATCGCGAAAGTGGCACTCAGCTTTTCGGATTTAATTGCACTGAACCTGGCATTATTTTTATCCGCGGCCACCGTCCAGGGTATTTGGGGAGAACTGGACAGTTTTATTCCGCCGCAGCAAATTGAATACCGCTTTGTCGCACAGTTAGGTCTGTCAGTGCTGTGCACAGCCTGGTTCTGGGTGCGTATGCGCCACTACACCTACCGCAAACCGTTCTGGTTTGAGCTGAAAGAAATCGTCAAAACGCTGTTTGTGTTTTCGCTGCTGGATCTGGCGCTGATTGCCTTTTCCAAATGGGACTTCTCGCGCATGGTGTGGGTATTTAGCTGGACTTATGCCCTGCTGCTGCTGCCGCTGATGCGAGCCGGCGTGAAGCGTGCCATCAATCGCGCTGGCCAGTGGCAAAAAGAGACCATTATCATCGGCTCCGGTAAAAACGCCATGGAAGCCTACGCAGCGCTGCAGAGCGAGGAGATTCTGGGCTACAACGTGCAGGCGTTTATCTCGCTGGATGATGAGCCTCACCAGGAAAGTGTTAACGGCGTGCCGGTTATTACCTGGAAAGACATCAACTGGCAAACCATGGACCGCGACAACACGCAATTTATCGTCGCCACCGAATTTGAACAGCAGGTGGTGCGCGATAAATGGCTGAAGTTTTTGTCCAAGATGAAATGCCGCTCAATTTCGGTTATCCCTACGCTGCGCGGTGTGCCGCTGTATGGCACCGATATGTCGTTTATCTTCAGCCATGAAGTGATGATCCTGCGCGTCAGTAACAACCTGGCGAAACGCTCCTCGCGTTTCCTCAAGCGCACCTTCGACGTAGTGGTTGCCTCGCTGCTGCTGCTGTTTCTTGCCCCGGTATTCGGTCTGCTGTGCTGGATGGTAAAACGCGATGGCGGCAATGCCATTTATGGCCACGAACGCGTCGGTCAGGATGGCGTGAAGTTTAAGTGCCTGAAGTTCCGTTCAATGGTGACCAACTCGCAGGAAGTGCTGCAGAATTTGCTGGCCACCAGTGCCGAAGCGCGCGCTGAGTGGGATCGTGATTTCAAACTGAAGAATGATCCGCGCATCACCAAAATCGGTGGCTTCCTGCGGAAAACCAGCCTAGATGAACTGCCCCAGCTGTGGAACGTGATTCGCGGCGAAATGAGTCTGGTGGGACCGCGTCCGGTGATTGAAGCTGAGCTGGAACGCTACGCCGGCGATGTCGACTACTATCTGATGGCCAAACCAGGCATGACCGGTCTGTGGCAGGTCAGCGGGCGTAACGATATTGACTACGACACGCGCGTCTATTTTGACTCCTGGTACGTGAAGAACTGGGCGCTGTGGACCGACATCGCCATTCTGTTCAAAACCGCTGGCGTGGTGCTGCGTCGCGACGGTGCTTACTGATACCCTCGACGCGATGTCTGCGCCGTCCCGGCAGACATCGCCTTTTCGTTTTAGCCCTTTCTTTTTGGCCGCAGACTCATTACCCTTCTCGCCTGTTTAACAGGACGTTACTGGTTCGTAATGCAAAAGTTTACCCTACTTCTTTTGAGCCTGGTGCTGCTGGCACCGCTGGGCATCGATCTCTACCTCCCCACGCTGCCGCAGATTGCCGAAGGTCTTAACAGCCCGGTCAGTCTGATCCAGACCACCATTCCGCTGTTTTTGCTGGTGATGGGTATCGGTCAGCTGGTCACCGGTCCGCTGGTGGATAATTTTGGCCGTAAGCCGATCGCGCTGATCGGCCTCGCGCTCTACATCATCGGCAGCGCAGTGGCCGCAACCGCCACCGTCTGGCCGGTGTTCTTCCTGGCGCGCCTGATTCAGGGCTGCGCGGTATGCTGTAGCGCGGTGGTGGCATTTAGCGGCGTGCGCGATCGGCTGAGCGGCGATGCCGCGGCGCGCGCTTATGGTTTCCTCAATGGCGCGCTGAACATCGTGCCGGCGCTGGCACCGCTGCTCGGCGGTATTCTGGCGGAAGCCTATGGCTGGCGTGCGCCCTTCTGGTTCCTGTGCGGCTATGCGCTGGTGATTGGCGTCATTGTGGTGGTCGCACTGCCGGAAACGCGCCCGGCGGACACGCTGCGCGTCAAAGGACTGCCGCTGGCGCAGTATGCTGCCATCGCCCGGCAGCCGCGCTTTCTCGCTTTCGCCTTTGCCAACGCGGGCGCGCTCGGCATGGTGCTGACCTACGTTTCGCTGGCGCCGCACGTGTTGATGACCGAAGGTGGCCTGACGCCGCTGCAGTTCTCATTTGCCTTTGGCGCCAACGGTTTCTGGATCATGCTGGTCAGCGCCTTTGTTAATAAAACCATTCGCAAGGCGGGCCGCCCGTTTTGTCTCGCCATGGGGTTTGTCACCATGCTGCTCGGTGCGCTGCTGCTGGTGGCGGGGATGACGTTGTTACCTGCGGCCTGGCAAACCCACTGGTCGCTGTACATGATTCCGGTGGCGATCTCGGTGGCCGGCCTGGCCTTCACCGTCGGTCCGGCCACTAGTTATGCGCTGGAGCCGTATCAGCAGCAGGCGGGTGTGGCGGCGGCGTTGCAGGGATTTATTCAGATGGCGGGTGGTGCGGGCGGCAGCCTGGCGATGGTGGCGCTGCCGGTGGCAGAGAAATCAGCGTTAGCGCTGATGATGCTGGTGGGTGCAGCGCTGGCGCTGATCGCCTGGCGCTGCAGTAAGAACATGCGTGGTACAGTGACGGCGCTTAACTAAGCGTGACCGGGACGCGCGGCGCGAGCGCGCACATCAGCTCGTAGCCTACCGTTCCGGCGGCTTTCGCCACCTCATCAATTTTCACCTCGTTACCCCACAGCTCCACGCGCGATCCGATACCCGCCTGCGGGCAGGGTTCGAGGTCAATCATCATCATGTCCATCGAGATCGCCCCAAGCGTTTGCGTGCGGATGCCATCAACGCTGACCGGCGTACCGGTCGGCGCATGGCGCGGATAGCCGTCAGCATAGCCACAGGCCACAATACCGATACGCTGTGGCGCGGCCGCGTGGTAGCGGTAACCGTAGCCAACACCCTCGCCGGCACCGATCTGCTGTATGCCAATAATTTCACTGCTGAGCGTCATTACCGGCTGCAGACCGGTACTGGCGATATCCTGCCAGTCGCCGCTCGGTGACGCGCCGTAGAGAATAATCCCGGGCCGCACCCAGTCAAAATGCGCCTGCGGATGCCACAGCGTGGTCGCTGAGTTGGCAAGCGAACGCGGACAGTTCAGCCCTTCCGCCGCCTGTTCGACGCGCTGCATCGGTTCCACCAGCCCCTGCGGGTTTTCCGCATCGGCAAAGTGCGCCATCAGCGTCATTTCCCCCACGTTGGGCAACGCACGCAGCTTGTGCCAGGCCGCCTGTGCCTGTTCCGGACGAAAACCGAGACGGTTCATGCCGCTGTTGATCTTCAGATAAACATCGACTGGCGCCGACAGCTGCGCCTTCGCCAGCGCCTGAATCTGCCAGTTACTGTGTACGCTGGTGGTCAGGCGATAGCGATCGATCAGCGTCAGGTCATCGGCGTGAAAGAAGCCTTCCAGCAGCAGAATTGGCTTTTTCCAGCCCTGCTCGCGCAGCAGGATCGCCTCTTCCATATTCAGCAGCGCGAAACCATCGGTTTCCGCCAGACTCTGCCATACGCGGGCAATGCCGTGGCCGTAGGCATTGGCCTTCACCACCGACCAGACGCGCGCGTGCGGTGCCGCCTGACGCACAATCGCCAGATTGTGGCGCAGCGCCTGTTGATTAATGGTGGCACCCGTAGGACGTGACATGTTTTTACTCTCCCTGAAGTATCAGCGCGTCGCGCTGGCATTACGCAGCGGCGATGCCGGGGCCGCAAAGCCCGGCAGATAACGCAGCACCGACAAGTCGTCGGCGGCGATGGCCGGTTTACGTCCCGAAATCAGATCGGCCAGCAACTGGCCGGAACCACAGGCCATCGTCCAGCCCAGCGTACCGTGCCCGGTGTTCAGCCAGAGATTAGTCAGCGGCGTGCGCCCGACAATTGGCGTGCCATCCGGCGTCATCGGGCGCAGTCCGGTCCAGAACGTAGCCTGTTCAACATACCCGCCTTCAGGATAGAGATCGCGGACCACCATCTCCAGCGTTTCACGTCGTGCCGGCAACAGTTTGGTGTTAAAACCAACGATTTCGGCCATGCCACCGACGCGAATGCGGTCATCAAACCGCGTCACCGCCACTTTATAGGTCTCATCCAGGATGGTGGAGACCGGCGCGCCCTGCGGATCTTTGATCGGGATAGTCAGGGAATAGCCTTTCAGCGGATAGACCGGAATCGACACGATGTCTTTCAACAGCGCCGTGGAGTAAGAGCCAAACGCCACGACGTAAGCATCGGCTTTGATGACCTCATCGCCGCACTTCACGCCATAGATGCGATTGCCTTCGCGCAACAGCTGATCCACTGACGTGTCGTAACGGAAAGTGACGCCGGCTGCGGCTGCCATTGCCGCCAGCCGCTGGGTAAACAGCTGGCAGTCACCGGTTTCGTCATTCGGCAGGCGCAGGCCGCCGGTCAGCTTGTGCGCGGTACCCGCCAGCGCCGGCTCTACGCTGTGCAGCTGATGCGCTTCCAGCAGCTCATAAGGCACACCCGCTTCACGCAGCACCGCGATGTCTTTGCTGGCGCTGTCAAACTGTTGCTGCGTGCGGAACAGCTGCAAAGTGCCGCCCTGGCGCCCTTCATAGGCGATGCCGATGCTGCTGCGCAGTGCCTTCAGGCAGTCGCGGCTGTATTCGGCGATGCGCACCATACGGCCCTTGTTTTCCTGGTAGTGACGCATGTCGCAGTTGCGCAGCATATTCCACATCCACTCCAGCTGGAACTTGCTGCCGTCAAGTCGCACCGCCAGCGGTGCGTGTTTCTGAAACATCCACTTTACCGCCTTGAGCGGTACACCGGGCGCCGCCCAGGGTGCCGCATAGCCGGGCGAAATCTGCCCGGCATTGCCGGCACTGGTTTCCAACGCCGCGCCGGGCTGGCGATCGATTACGGTGACGTCATGCCCCGCCTGCGCCAGATACCACGCACTGGCTACCCCTACGACACCACTACCCAGAATGACTACGCGCATAAGCCCCTCATCGCGAAAAGCATAATTAACTGGTATCACCATCGGGTTTAGCATAACCCGATGGCTGAACTGATATTACATTCGACCCTTTCATTTCACATGTTTTTCACTTAACTGCACACTGAAATCATGCACTCGCGCCAAAATCAGAGTTTTTTGTGCCTTAAAAGCGTTAACCAGCGAATTATTATGCGAAAGGCAGAGCATCTCACTTTTTTCAGGAGAAAGCGCCGCAGTCATATCGCGTGCTTATAAACAGGATTTAATGCTGCAATTTATCACTCAGATAACACATAACCTTATTAGCTACCAAAGCACGCCTATTATGATGATTTTGTACCAAAAGAATTCGATTGAGTTCCCGCATCGGATAAGCGACAGTGGACTATCATTGAAGTGTTCGCTCAGTTTTTTTGGGCTGTCTTTCTCAGGATGAAGCCTTAAACGATCGTGACAGGTGACACTCTGTTGCCTGCCGCTTGCAAAACAGAGGTGCGCTATGACGACAATGTTTGACGAGCCAACCCGCAACAGCAAACGACTCAGTGACGGTCCCGACTGGACCTTTGAGCTGCTTGATGTCTACCTGGCGGAGATCGACCGCGTGGCCAAAAGCTATGGGCTCGATACCTACCCGCACCAAATCGAAGTGATCACCTCCGAGCAGATGATGGATGCGTACTCCAGCGTGGGGATGCCCATCAATTATGCCCACTGGTCGTTCGGCAAGAAGTTCATCGAAACCGAGCAGCGCTATAAACATGGTCAGCAGGGACTGGCGTATGAAATCGTCATTAACTCGAATCCCTGTATCGCTTACCTGATGGAAGAGAACACCATGACCATGCAGGCGCTGGTGATGGCGCACGCCTGCTATGGCCACAACTCTTTCTTCAAAAACAACTACCTGTTCCGCAGCTGGACCGATGCCAGCTCAATTGTCGATTATCTGCTGTTCGCGCGTAACTACATCTCTGATTGCGAAGAGCGTTATGGCGTGGAAGAGGTCGAGCGACTGCTGGACTCCTGTCATGCGCTGATGAACTATGGCGTCGATCGCTATAAACGCCCGCAAAAGATTTCGCTGCAGGAAGAGAAAGCGCGGCAGAAAAGCCGGGAAGAATATCTGCAAAGCCAGGTCAATACGCTGTGGCGCACCCTGCCACGCAAAGAGAAAGAGTTTACTCAGGTCGAGGCGGCGCGCTATCCCTCTGAGCCGCAGGAAAACCTGCTGTACTTTATGGAAAAGAACGCGCCACTGCTGGAGTCGTGGCAGCGTGAAGTGCTGCGCATTGTGCGTAAAGTCAGCCAGTATTTTTACCCGCAGAAACAGACCCAGGTGATGAATGAAGGCTGGGCGACCTTCTGGCACTACACCATCCTGAATCACCTGTACGATGAGGGCAAAGTGTCGGAACGCTTTATGATGGAGTTCCTGCACAGTCATACCAACGTGGTGTATCAGCCGCCGTATAACAGCCAGTGGTATAACGGCATCAACCCGTATGCGCTGGGCTTTGCCATGTTCCAGGATATCAAGCGCATCTGTCAGTCGCCAACCGAGGAAGATCGCTACTGGTTCCCGGACATCGCCGGCTCCGACTGGCTGAAGACGCTGCATTTCGCCATGCGCGAATTTAAAGACGAGAGCTTCATCAGCCAGTTCCTGTCGCCGAAAGTGATGCGGGATTTCCGTCTGTTTACGGTGATGGACGACGATCGCAATAACTATCTTGAGATTGCCGCCATTCATGATGAGGCGGGATATCGTGCGATTCGTCAGCAGCTGTCAGCGCAGTACAATCTGAGCAATCTGGAGCCGAATATTCAGGTGTACAACGTTGACCTGCGCGGTGACCGTTCGCTGACGCTACGCTATGTGCCGCAGCAGCGCGCCCCGCTCGATAAGAGCCGTCGCGATGTGCTGAAGCATGTGCATCGGCTGTGGGGTTTTGATGTCAATCTGGAACAGCAGAACGAAGATGGCAGCGTGGAGCTGCTGGATCGCTGTCCGGCGCGCGGACCGGCGCTTTGAGAGGAAGATAAAACGCGCAGGGTTGCGCTGGACCTGCCGCATCGGCTGCTGCCGGGCCAGGTCCTCGCGCCGCTACGCGGTACCTGCGGCGTTTACGTTACGCCTTACGGACCGGCCGGTATCGGTCATCCTGACCGGCCCGGCCTGATTCCCGCTTCCCACGGGAATCTCCTGGCGCAACGTAAAAGCCTCAGCGCTGCGGATTGCCCTTGCATCAGCCGACGCGTCAGGTCAGTCAAAATTGTGCCCGGCTAAAACCGTACCTGGCAGGGCAAACTTAACGCTTACTGCTCAAATCATCCGGCATGCTTTTCTGCATACTGTGCCAGATTTCACCGCTGCGGCGGCCGTAGTTACGCACGCTGTCGACGATCTGATCCTGCGTCGGCTGTTTGCCACACAGATCCGCCAGCTGACGATAGAAGTTACGCGCCAGTTCACGCGCTTCCGGATTCGAGAAGTAATGGCGGCCAACGCGGGTGTACAGCCCTTTCAGACCGTTGAGAATCAGGCCGTAAATCGGGTTGCCGGAAGCAAAGGCCAGGCCGCGAAACACGCGGTAATCCAGCTCGGTATAGGCTTCAGCCTGATCTTCCTCGCTCAGCGCACTCTCCAGCACTTCACGCGCCTTATCCGGATGATGGCGCAGCGCGCGGCTGATAAAGATTGACGCGATATTGGTACGCACTGACAGCAGGTTATCAATTAACTGCGGCACACTGTCGTGGTCAAGACGGGCGAGCGTTTCGAGGATATTAAGACCAGACGTTTCCCAGAAATCATTGACGCGGGTGGGTTTACCATGCTGAATGGTCAGCCAGCCATCACGAGCCAGCCGCTGCAGCACTTCACGCAGAGTGGTGCGGGTCACGCCGATCAGTTCAGAAAGCTCACGTTCGGCAGGAAGAATCGATCCCGGCGGAAAACGGCTGTTCCAGATGCTTTCAATTATGTACTCTTCAGCGAATCCTGCAGGGCTCTGTGCCTTAATCACCATAGCATTTATTTCTCGTTGCTTTCTTTGTCGTAATAGCACTCATCATACCAGAGGGGTCATAGCGGAAATAGCCTGCCAGCGGATTAAAAGCGCGCGCTGGCGCAAAATTCAGCAGCTGCGCAGCGAAAAAAGCCGTGGGTTACGCTGCGCTTGCGTGGGCGCTTTTGATGCCGTGTGCTAAAAGCCACGATTTTTTGGCGTGGATCAGGGATAAGTCATTTTTATACATGATTTTTTCCGCCTGCCTGGCTGGCACGGGTACGCTTTTGGTTTACACTGCGATGCATTAACGGCTACGGGAAAAGCAATATGTTGCGATACTTGAATCAATGCTCACGCGGACGCGGTGCCTGGTTATTAATGGCCCTGACCGCCCTGGTTTTTGAACTGGTTGCGCTGTTCTTTCAGCACGTGATGGGACTGCAACCCTGCGTAATGTGTATCTATGAGCGTTGTGCGCTGTTTGGCGTCATGGGCGCCGGCCTGGTGGGTGCAATTGCGCCTAAAACGCCGCTGCGCTGGGCCGCCATCGCCATCTGGCTCTACAGCGCTTATGAAGGGGTACGCCTCTCTTATGAGCACACCATGATTCAGCTGCATCCCAACCCGTTTGTGACCTGCGATTTTGCTGCTCGCTTCCCGAGCTGGCTGCCGCTGGATAAATGGCTGCCGGCGGTATTTGTCGCCAGCGGTGACTGCGCCGAACGCGGATGGACTTTCCTGACCTGGAGCATGCCGCAGTGGATGATCGTGATTTTTGCCGCTTATCTGCTGGTGGGCATTCTGGTATTGATTGCGCAACCGTTCAAAGCGAAACGTCGCGATTTGTTTGGTCGCTGAGTCCCAGTCAAAATACGTCTCAGACAAAACAGGCAGCCGCGGCTGCCTGTTGCGTTATCAGCCGTTCCGATCCGGCCGGTCTATAATGTGTTCTTCCCAGTCGCGCACTTCACTCTCGCGCACCGCGATGTATCGCACCGAAATACGCTGAGCATGCATCGCTTTCTTCGACCCGGCAATCAGCGGGTGCCACGCCGGCAGCGTTTTGCCCTCCCCTAACAGCCGGTAAGCGCAGGTGCGCGGCAGCCAGTTAAAGGTGGTGAGATTCTCGCGCGTCAGCTTAATGCAATCTTCTTCGTACTCGAAGCGACGCTCATAATTGCGGCACTGACAGGTCTTGATATTGAGCTGATTGCAGGCGACGTTGGTGAAGTAAATCTCATCGGTATCCGCATCCTGCAACTTATTCAGACAGCACTGTCCACAGCCGTCGCACAGCGATTCCCACTCTGCGTCGTTCATTTGGTCCAGGCGTTTAGTCTGCCAGAAAGGTTGGTCGGTCATGATAGCGGTCCGGGTTGAGCAACAAGACCGCACCTTATAAAGCTTCAGGTGCGGTGATGCAAGTATTACAGTACGCGGGTGCTGATACCGTGACCGGCCAGCGACACTTCCAGCTTATCGCCGGAGCGCAGCGGGCCCACGCCTTCAGGCGTACCGGTCAGCACCACGTCACCGGCGCGCAGCGTGAAGTACTGGCTCATGTAAGCAATCAGCGGCAGAATTTTGTGGATCATATCTGCCGTGGTGCCGTGCTGGCGCACCTCGCCGTTAATGACCAGCTTGAGTTCGGCGTCCTGCGGATCGACGCTGAATTCAGCCGCCGGAATAAACCCGGACAGCGGACAGGAGTTATCGAAACTCTTGGCGCGCTCCCATGGCTGACCGGCTTTCTTAAACCCGGCCTGCAGATCGCGCAGCGTTAAATCCAGCGCGACGCCATAACCGGCAATCGCTTTCGCCACGTGCTCCTCACTGGCCTGCTTCAGAGTGGCGCCAATCAGCACCGCCAGCTCCACTTCATGATGCACCTCACCAAAGCTGGCCGGGATCGACAGTGGCTGCCGCAAATCACACACCGCGGTTTCCGGTTTGATAAACACCACCGGCTCACTCGGGGTGGCACTGCCCATCTCTTTAATATGCTTTGCATAGTTGCTGCCGACGCACACCACTTTGCTGACCGGATAATCCAACAGCGCGCCCTGCCAGTTACGATGCTGATACATGCTAATCCCCTGCTTGAGTTGTGATTGGTGCCAGCCGCGCTGGCGAAGATGTCTCATCAGCCGCCGGAGCGTGGCAGGCTGCTGAGCACTATATTAGCGGGTTTATCGCGGAGCACGTGACGGAAAGCGGCAAAAGCCGTTCCCCAGTTCATCAGGTCCGCCGCTTAAGACAACGATTATTGCCCACAATAATGGGTTAAGGTGAGCAGTTAAATTAATGCCGAAGCACTGATTATATTTACAGGATATATTTTTACAAATGAATCTGAATTAAACTTTTTTACCCTGTTCAAGATGAATGTTGAGCAGACTTTCAACCGGTGGTGGGATCTGCAAATAATAACCTTGTTCGCTTAAACCCTGCTTCACTTTATTGATGTCAGCGTTGGCCAGCCTGTCGCGCTGGTCGAGCGACAGCACCATCGCCAGCTGCGGCTTACCAAAGCCGCGCAGCAGTTCTTCCGGGACGCGCGAAAAATCGTCTTTTTTTTCTACATACAGATAAGTCTGGTCGCGTTGCGGGCTTCTATAGATCACACAAAACATATTTTTTACTCGAATTAACTAAGGGCGTCACTTGCCTGAATATAGCAGTAACTATAACATGCTTGCAGAACTTCGAATATTGACCCGCGGGTGTTAATGACGATTTTATCGGCGTTTACTTCAGGGTCGTAAAACAGGACTGAGTCAGGACAGATGTCGCAATCGCCAATCGAATTCAAGGGCAGCAGTTTTACCCTGTCAGTTGTTCATCTGCACCATTCGCAACCCGAGGTGATTCGTCAGGCGCTGCAGGACAAAATCGACCAGGCCCCGGCTTTTTTGCACAACGCGCCGGTGGTGCTGAACGTGTCAGCCCTGAACGGTGACATCAACTGGAAGCAGATGCAGCAGGCCGTCAGTGCCACCGGCTTACGCATTGTGGGCGTGAGCGGCTGTAAAGATGAAGCCCTGAAAAAGATGATTGCCCGCGCTGGCCTGCCGGTGCTGTCAGAGGGTAAAGAGAACCCCAAACGCGCTGATGCGCCCGCGCCGGAGCCGGAAGCGGTCGCGCCGCCGGTCAGCGAACCGGCCAGCAAAACGCGTATCATCAATACGCCAGTGCGTTCCGGTCAGCAGATTTATGCGCGCAACGCCGATTTGATCGTCACCAGCAGCGTCAGCGCCGGTGCCGAACTGGTGGCTGACGGCAACATTCATATTTACGGCATGATGCGCGGCCGCGCGCTGGCCGGTGCCAGCGGCGATCGCGACTGCCAGATTTTTTGCACCAACCTGTCAGCAGAGTTGGTCTCCATTGCCGGCGAATACTGGATCATGGACCAGATCCCGGCGGAATTCTTTGGTAAAGCCGCGCGCCTGTGCCTTAAAGAGGGCGCGCTCACCATCCAGACACTTAATTAGGCCCCTTTTCTTTCGTTAAGGAAATCAACATTTATGGCACGCATCATTGTAGTTACATCGGGTAAAGGGGGCGTTGGCAAGACCACGTCAAGCGCGGCCATCGCCACAGGGTTAGCGCAGAAAGGCAAAAAAACCGTGGTGATCGATTTCGATATCGGTCTGCGTAACCTCGATCTGATCATGGGCTGTGAACGCCGCGTGGTGTATGACTTTGTCAACGTTATTCAGGGCGATGCGACGCTGAATCAGGCGCTGATTCGCGACAAGCGCACCGAGCAGCTTTACATTCTGCCCGCCTCACAAACCCGTGATAAAGATGCCCTGACCCGCGAAGGCGTGGAAAAAGTGCTGAACGACCTGGCGGCAATGGACTTCGATTTTATCGTCTGCGACTCGCCGGCCGGTATCGAAACCGGTGCGCTGATGGCGCTGTACTTCGCGGATGAAGCGATCATTACCACCAACCCTGAAGTCTCTTCCGTGCGTGACTCAGACCGCATTCTCGGCATCATCTCGTCGAAATCGCGTCGCGCTGAAAACAGCGAAGAGCCGGTAAAAGAGCACCTGTTACTGACCCGCTATAACCCGGGACGCGTAACGCGTGGCGACATGCTGAGCATGGAAGACGTGCTGGAAATCCTGCGCATTCCTCTGGTCGGCGTGATTCCGGAAGATCAGTCGGTGCTGCGCGCGTCTAACCAGGGTGAGCCCGTGATCCTCGATGCAAACTCTGACGCCGGTAAAGCTTACGCTGATACCGTAGATCGCCTGCTTGGCGAAGAACGCCCCTTCCGCTTTATCGAAGAAGAGAAGAAGGGTTTCCTGAAACGCCTGTTCGGGGGATAACCAATGGCATTACTTGATTTCTTTTTATCCCGTAAGAAGAACACAGCCAACATAGCCAAGGAAAGGCTGCAAATTATCGTGGCCGAACGCAGAAGGGGCGACAGTGAGCCCCACTATCTGCCGCAGCTGAAGCGCGATATCCTGGAAGTGATCTGTAAATACGTGAAAATTGACCCGGACATGGTCACGGTGCAGCTGGATCAGAAAGGGGATGACATCTCTATCCTCGAGCTCAACGTGACGCTGCCGGAGACGGAAGACGTTCCTAAATGATTGTAGCGGGTTCCTGATTTTCCCCTGCGTGGTTGCGCAGGGGAAAACGTTCCGCTTACAGCGTGTGTAAAATCTCGTCGATACCGGCTTTCAACACCTCACCCCGCCAGCCTGCCAGCAGTTCCGGCGGACGCGTGGCGCTTTTCAGCCCCCAGTGCACGCTCAGCACCTGGTTAATCTGGCGCCGTGATGCTAACAGCTCCTGACTGTAACCGGTCTGCTCACTCACCTGCTGTACCAGCGCTTTAATCGCTTTAAACGCCTGCTTGTAGTGCGCGTGGTCAATCAGATTAGGCAACGGCGGCGGCAACGCGGCCTCATCCAGCGCCTGCGCCTCTGCCACCATCGCCACCAGCGCCTTACCGTGGAAGCGGATTTCGTGACCGTTCAGGCCGAGATGATCCAGCTCGCCAAGGCTGCCGGGCATAAAGCGCGCCACTTTCCACAGGTTCTCTTCGCGCACCACAAAATTCACCGCCATGTCTTTCTGCCGGGCGAGGTTGAGGCGCCACGCGGCCAGGCGCTGCAGCACCGCCAGCTGGCGCGGACGCAGCTGCCACGCGTTGGTGATATCGCGCCACGCCTCTTCCGGCTGCAGTACGTCAAGACGGCGCTGACACAGCGTAGCGCATTCACTCAGCGCCGCCGCCATGTTGCCTGCCGCTTCGGTTTGCGCCACCAGCTGATGGGCGATCGGCAGCAGATAAGCCACATCGGCTGCAGCGTACTGGCATTGCCGCTCGGTAAGCGGACGCGCCAGCCAGTCGGTGCGCGCTTCGCTCTTATCCAGCTCAATCTGGTTGAAATGATTGACCATCGCGGCAAAGCCCCACGACAGCGGCTGTCCGGCGAAAGCGGCCAGAATCTGCGTATCGATCATCGGCTCCGGCAGGCAGCCGAAACGATGCAGGAAGACTTCGAGGTCTTCCCCGCCGGCGTGCAGGAACTTGGTCAGCTGACGATCCTGCAGCAGCGCAATAAACGGTGCCCAGTCGCTGATGGTTAACGGATCGATCAGAACCAGTTGCTCGCCATCGAAGAGCTGGATCAGGCCAAGCTGCGGATAGTACGTGCGGGTGCGCACGAATTCGGTATCCAGCGCCACGGCGCGATGCTGACGGGCCTGCTGGCATACGGCGGCCAGCTGGTCATTATGGTCGATCAGGGTGTAATTCACGTTGTCTTTCTCGCTGCGGCAAACCTCGCACAGCGCTCCATGTTAAAAGCAATAAAAACGCCGGACGGTGCCGGCGTTAACCTGAGCATTCAGCGGAAGCCAGTACTACGCTTCACGCTTCGCCTCGTCGCGCAATTCGCGACGTAAAATTTTACCGACGTTGGTCTTCGGCAACTCATCACGAAACTCGATAATCTTCGGCACTTTATAGCCGGTGAGCTGACGGCGACAATGATCCAGCACTTCCTCTTTCGTCAGCGACGGATCTTTTTTCACGATGCACACTTTCACCGCTTCGCCGGAGAGATCGCTCGGCACGCCAATGGCCGCCGCTTCGCGCACCTTGGCGTGCTGCATCAGCACATCTTCGATTTCGTTAGGATACACGTTAAAGCCGGACACCAGTATCATGTCTTTTTTACGATCGACGATGCGGATAAACCCTTCAGCGTCCACGGTAACAATATCACCGGTGTGCAGCCAGCCATTTTTCAGCACTTCCTCGCTGGCATCCGGCCGCTGCCAGTAGCCAACCATGACCTGCGGCCCGCGAATGCACAGTTCACCCGGCTCGCCCGGCGGTACGTCGCGGTCTTCATCATCGACAATACGCACGTCGGTGGACGGAACCGGCAAACCGATGCTGCCGGTGTGGCAGGTAATATCATAAGGATTAACCGACACCAGCGGTGAGCATTCGGTGAGTCCGTAGCCCTCCAGCAGATAGTGTCCGGTGAGTTTCTCCCAGCGCTCGGCCACCGCTTTCTGCACCGCCATGCCGCCACCAGCTGACAGACGCAGCGTGGAGAAGTCCAGCTGGTTAAAATTGGCATCGTTCAGCAGGGCGTTGAACAACGTATTAACACCGGTGATGGCGGTAAAGGGAAATTTGCTCAGCTCTTTAACGAAGCCGGGAATATCGCGCGGGTTGGTAATCAGCAGGTTGGTGCCGCCCAGGTCGAGGAACAGCAGACAGTTCACCGTCAGGGCAAAGATGTGATAAAGCGGCAGCGCGGTTACCACCTGCTCCTGACCGGCGCGCAGCAGTTTACCGTAGGTGGCTTTGGTCTGCTCCAGATTAGCCTGCATGTTGCCGTGGGTCAGCATGGCGCCTTTCGCCACGCCGGTAGTGCCACCGGTGTACTGCAGAAATGCCAGATCCTGATTACTGATCACAGGACGATGATAGCTCATCTGCTCGCCCTGCTGCAGCGCATGACGGAACGGTACCGCACCTGGCAGATGGTATTTCGGTACCAGCTTTTTCACGTATTTTACGACGAAATTGACCAGCGTGGCTTTCACCGGCGCCAGCTGATCGCCCATGCGCGTCAGCATCACGTGCTTAACCGGGGTTTCCGCGACCACTTTTTCCAGCGTATGGGCGAAGTTGGAGACAATGACAATTGCACTGGCACCGCTGTCATTAAGCTGGTGCTTCAGCTCGCGCGGCGTGTACAACGGGTTAACATTCACCACCACCATACCGGCACGCAGCACACCAAACAGCGCCACCGGATACTGCAGCAGATTCGGCATCATCAGCGCGACGCGATCGCCCTGCTGCAAGCCTAATCCCTGTTGCAGCCAGGCCGCAAAAGCACGGCTCTGCTGCTCCAGCTGGCGGTAAGTCATTGGCTGGCCCATGTTAATGAAAGCCACCTGATCGGCATAACGTTGCGCTGCGTGTTCGAAAAGATCGACCAAAGAGGGATAACGGTCTGCGTTAATTTCCGCTGGTACATCTGGCGGATAGCGTTTCAGCCAAACCTTGTTCAAAGATTCACCCCGATATTCTTGTTGCGTAGCCATCGCCGCCTCTGCAATCAGTGTTGTTAACAATATTTTAACTGATTGTACCAGTTTGCCTGTTCCGGCATTTTCAGGTTGCGAGGCGCATCACTAAATTTCGCGCATCGGTTGCGCGCCCAATAAAAAGGCCCGTTCGCGAGCACCGCGACCGGGCCGTAAAAAAACCTGTTTAGCGCTATTCGGTAAGAATGGTCTCGACCTGCGCCGGACCGCCGGTGTTCATGCCCCAGTAGGGGTTAGGCCCCCAATAGCCGGGATGGCGACGCGTCGGCCCGTACCAAATCCACGGATCGATCGGCTGCGGCGGCGTCATCACCTGCTGAGTCAGATGCCAGCGCTGATAACCGCGCACATCAATCACCACAAAGTTATAACTGGCTTTGCCAATTTCCCCTTTCTCGGTGCCTTTGATGTTGCCCAGCACCGTGACGTACTGATTATTGACGTCGATCGGATCAACAAAGCCATGAATGTCCGCATAAATGCGGCCAATTGAGGCAGCACCGAGGCGCGGTCGCGCGCTGTCATCCAGCGGCTGAGTGGCAATTTCCAGCCGGGTCAGGCCGTTGAGGTTGGTCACCTTCACGACTTTGCCGCCGAAGCGCGACTCCTGGCCGACATACAGCTGCGGCGCATTCATCACGCGTAATAAATCCTGCTGTGGAAGCTGAGAACTCCCTTTAATGGCATCCGGCACTGACACGCAGCCGCTGAGCAACAGCGCACAGGCTAACAGAGCGCCAGACATCCCTTTACGACTAATTGGCATAGCACTTCTCCTGTTATTTCTCCGTTAGACTGAAGGCGCAAAAATAAGTTGCGTGGGCGCCTAGCGTCCCGGCAACTTTTTCCATGCCACTTCATTGCGCAGATAAACCGGCTCAGCATTTTCCACCGCCACGCTGTCGCCGCGCTGCCAGGCGCTGAGCGCCAGCGGCAGCATATCTTCTGCAGCTGGCAGCGTGACCGTGGTGGTCAGCAGTTGTGCCCCGGTCGTGCCAGCCAGCAGCTGCGGATAAGCCTGCCAGCCGGTGCCGACGGTGGCCCACTCGCCGCTCAGCTGCGCGATGCGCGCCTGTGCCGCTTCCGGCTTGAGTACGGCTTCGCTCTCAGCGCCCTGCCACTCGCCCTGCTCATCACGCTGATACTCTGCCCAGTAGACTTCACCCATGCGCGCATCAATCGCCGCCAGCACGCGCGTTGCCCCGGTCAAACGCCAGGCGCCCTGCGCCATGGTTGCCAGCGAGGATACGCCAATCATCGGCAGATTTGCGCCCAGCGCCAGGCCCTGCGCGATGCCAATGCCGATGCGCACGCCGGTAAAACTGCCAGGCCCGCGGCCAAACGCCAGCGCGTCCAGCGCGCTCAGCGCCAGCGACTGCGCCTGCAGCACTTCCTGCACCAGCGGCAGAATACGTTGAGTATGATCGCGGGGGGCGATTTCGAAGCGGGCATCGATCTGCTGCTGATTCAGCAGCGCGGCAGAACAGGCTTCTGTCGCGGTGTCCAGGGCTAAAATTCGGGCGGACATAACAACCTCAGAGAATCAAAATGGCGCGCATCTTACCACAGCCTGGCACAAATTAGTGCTGCTCTGGCGGACGCACAAAGTCAATCGCACGCTGTAAATCGCGGGTGCGCGGTGTCGGCGGCAGGCTATTAAGGAACAGACCGCCATACGGACGCGACACCAGCCGCTGGTCACAAATCACCAGCACGCCGCGATCGTCGGTATCGCGAATCAGACGGCCCACGCCCTGCTTGAGGGTGATCACCGCGTCCGGCAGTTGCACATCGTTGAACGGATCGCCGCCGCGCAGACGGCAATCCTCCATGCGCGCCTTCAGCAGCGGATCTTCCGGCGAGGTAAACGGCAGCTTGTCGATGATCACCAGCGACAGCGCATCGCCGCGCACGTCAACGCCTTCCCAGAAGCTGCTGGTGGCCACCAGTAGTGCGTTGCCGGCATCAAGAAACTGTTTGAGCAGCTGGCCTTTGCTGGTTTCGCCCTGCAACAGCACCGGTAAGGTCATGGAGGCGCGGAACTCCGCTGCCAGCTCGCGCATCATTTTGTGCGAGGTGCACAGGAAGAAACAGCGCCCTTTGTTGGCTTCAATCAGCGGTTTCATCATGCGTGCCAGCTGACGCGCACCGCCAGGATAGTTGGGTTCCGGCATGTTGCGCGGCACGCACAGCAAGGCCTGCTGCGCATAATCAAACGGACTTTCGAGGATCAGGGTGCGGGCATTATCCACGCCGAGCCGGCTGGCGAAGTGGCTCATCTGTTCGTTGACCGCCAGCGTCGCCGAGGTAAATACCCACGCCGCTTTGCGTCCGTCCATCACTTCGCGGAAGCGCTCCGCGACCGACAGCGGCGTCAGCGCCAGCGTAAAGTGCCGGCTGCTGCATTCGTACCAGTAGCTGAAGCCCGGTTCATCAATCGCGCGTAAACGCTTGAGCCGGGTGCGATACAGCGCGGCACGCTCGAAGGCAGCATCCAGCAGCGCGGAACGGCCCAGCGACAGCTTAATCACGTCGTAACACAGCTCGAGCGCATCATCCAGCAGCGTAAACATGCGCATGATGTTGTTGTCGCTCAGCAGGTCACGCAGATTACCGCGAAAACCGGGCTCGCCCAGCGTCAGGCGGAAATCCTGTGCGCACTGCGCCAGCCGGTCGGCGGATTTCTGCAACTGCTGCACATCGCGCACCTCGGTGCGGTAGGCAAGGATAATATCTTTGGCGAGATCCTGCAGTTGCCGGCTCGACAGCTGCTGGCCAAAATACTGGCTGGCAATATCCGGCAGCTGGTGCGCTTCATCGAAGATCATCACGTCGGCTTCCGGAATCAGCTCGCCAAATCCCCCCTCTTTGACCACCAGATCAGCGAGAAACAGGTGATGGTTCACCACCACCACATCCGCATCCATCGCTTTTTTGCGCGCCTTCACCACGAAGCAATCTTTATACAGCGGGCAATCGCTGCCGAGGCAGTTATCGTTGGTGCTGGTAACGTAAGGCCAGATCGGGCTGTCTTCCGCGACGCCGGCGCAGCTGCTGACGTCGCCATCAACGGTCTCCGATGACCAGCTGCGCACGTTAATCAGATCGCCGAGCGCCTGCACGCTGAGATCGCCGCCGGTCTGATTTTGCTGCTCAAGCCGTTCCAGGCACAGATAGTTGGAGCGCCCTTTTAGCAGCGCAGTTTTGCCGCTGAACGCCAGGGCGCGGGCAATGGTCGGCAGATCGCGGTTGTAGAGCTGATCCTGCAACGCTTTGGAACCGGTCGACACAATGACTTTTTTCTTCGCCCGCAACGCCGGTGCCAGATAAGCATAAGTTTTACCGGTGCCGGTGCCGGCCTCGACCACCAGCTCGCCCGCCTGCTGCACCGCTTCGCTCACTGCCTGCGCCATTTCGCGCTGTGCCGCGCGCGGCTTAAAGCCGGGAATCGCCTGCGCTAACGCGCCATCCGCTGCAAAATCGTCTGCCACACATCCTCACCGATTGCTCTTAAAACTACTGTAATTATGTCAGGATTCACCGCAGGCGACCACAACAGATGACAGCCGGCCATGGGATATGGCAGGCTAACGCAGCAAAAATAAAGGAGAACAGCATGACCATTACGCGTATTGATGCCGAGCATCGCATGTCCGAAGCGGTTGTACATGACCAGACCGTGTATTACACCAGCGTGCCGGAGAATCTGGATGACGATGCGGAAGCGCAGACCGCCAACGCGCTGGCGGTGATTGACCGCATCCTGACGCGCGTGGGTTCGGATAAAAGCAAAATTCTCGACGCCACCATTTTCCTGGTGGACAAAGAGGACTTTGCCGCGATGAACCGCGCCTGGGATGCGTGGGTCTCGCCGGGTAATGCGCCGGTACGCTGCACGGTGCAGGCCGGCCTGATGAATCCGCGCTATA
The DNA here is from genome assembly GCF_043529865.1 of Pantoea sp. SGAir0418. Taxonomy (NCBI): domain Bacteria; kingdom Pseudomonadati; phylum Pseudomonadota; class Gammaproteobacteria; order Enterobacterales; family Erwiniaceae; genus Pantoea; species Pantoea sp. SGAir0418. The sequence goes on along the minus strand of NZ_CP027911.1, from coordinate 1,859,795 downwards.
AAGTGGAAATTAAAATCATCGCCGCGCTATAACGCTCGCCGGGCGCTATTCGTCGTCTTCGTCCTCTTCGAAGCGCGCCCGAATCGCTTCGCCCTGATGGTTCTGGCGAATTTCCTGCGCCACCTGCGCAATCGCCTGCCCGCTGGACATGCCGCCGGCCATCAGTTCCTGAATACGTTCCACTGCCTGCTGCTGCTGTTCGTGCGATAAAGCCGGAAGACCTGAAAACATGATGCACTCCTGTAATGGGGGGACGCATTATTCCACGCTGAACAAACAGGTGCCAGCAGCAAAAAAATATGCCAGGCTACGCGCCTGCCTGCTGAACTGATTTAGCCAAACGAACGTGAAAACCCTCTCGCTACAGTATACGCCCGATACGCTTTTACACCGTTTTTCCACGCTGGCGCACCGCCCGTGGGCGATGCTGCTGACCTCAGGTCACGCCGAGCACGCGGATAACCGTTTCGATATTCTCACCGCCGATCCACGGGTAACGCTGACGACGCGCGGTGACAGCACCGCCATCGACGACGGCACCGGCATCAGCCACTCCACCGCCGATCCGCTGCAGCTGGTGCAGCAGCAGCTGGACGCGCTGGGCATCCGGCCGGCGTTTGATGCGAATCTGCCGTTCCAGGGCGGCGCGCTGGGTCTGTTTGGTTATGACCTCGGTCGCCGTTTCGAAACGCTGCCGCAGCGGACGCAGCAGGATTTACACACGCCGGATATGGCGGTCGGCATTTATGACTGGGCGCTGATTGCCGATCATCATCGCCAGACGCTGACGCTGATTGCCCTGCACGACGCGGAGCAGCGCTGGCAGTGGCTACAGGCGCTGGCGGTGCCGCAGCCCAAACCTTTTTCCCTGACCAGCAACTGGCAGGCCAATATGAGCTATGCGCAGTACGCCGCGCGTTTCCAGGCGGTGCAGGCCTACATTCAGGCGGGCGACTGCTACCAGGTTAATCTGGCGCAGCGTTTTCAGGCCAGCTATCGCGGCGATGAGTGGCAGGCGTTTTTACGTCTCAACCGCGCCAACCGCGCGCCGTTCAGCGCCTTCCTTCGTCTGCCGCACAGTGCCGTGCTGAGCTTGTCGCCGGAGCGTTTTCTCTCGCTGCAGCAGCAGCAGATTGAAACCCGGCCGATTAAAGGCACGCTGCCGCGTCTGGCCGATCCGCAGGCCGATCGGTTGCAGGCGGAGAAACTGGCTAGCGCCGAAAAAGATCGGGCGGAAAACCTGATGATTGTGGACCTGCTGCGTAATGATATTGGCCGCGTCGCCGAGCCGGGCAGCGTCAGCGTGCCGGAGCTGTTTGTGGTGGAGCCGTTCCCGGCGGTGCATCACCTGGTGAGCACGGTGCGGGCCAGACTGCCAGACGCGCTCTCCGCTACCGATTTGCTGCGCGCCTGTTTCCCCGGCGGCTCCATTACCGGCGCGCCCAAGATCCGCGCCATGGAGATCATCGAAGAACTCGAACCGCAGCGGCGCAATGCGTGGTGCGGCAGTATCGGCTACATCAGCCTGTGCGGGCGCATGGACAGCAGCATTACCATCCGCACGCTGATTGCCGAAAATCAGCAGCTGTACTGCGCGGCGGGTGGCGGTCTGGTGGCTGACAGCGATGCTGAGGCGGAATATCAGGAGACGCTGCACAAGCTCAACCGTATTCTGCCCTGTCTGCGTGATGAAGCGTGATATGGAGCTGACGCTGGCGCAGTTTCTCAGTCGCTTTGTGCTGCAGCCGCCGCTGGCGACCGCGCACAGCGTGATCAGCGGACGCCGTGCCGCGGTGCTGGTACCGGTGATTGATGGCGACCAGCCCGAACTGCTGCTGACCCGCCGCTCCGCGCTGCTGCGCAAACACGCCGGGCAGGTGGCGTTCCCCGGCGGCATGATGGATGCCACTGACGATTCGCTGATCGCCACCGCGCTGCGTGAAGCACAGGAAGAAGTGGGCATCGCGCCACAGCAGGTGCGGGTAGTCGGCGTGCTACCGCCGGTCACCAGCAGTACCGGTTTCGCCGTCACGCCCGTGGTCGGCATCATTCCGCCGCACCTGCCGCTGCGGCTTAACCCGGATGAAGTTGAAAGCGCCTTTTCCATGCCGCTCGCAGAGGCGCTGCGGCTGGGGCGCTACAGCGGACTAACGCTGCGCCGCGGTCATCGCCAGCACCAGGTGTGGCTGTCGTGGTATGAAGATTATTTTATCTGGGGCATGACCGCCGGTATCCTGCGCGCGCTCGGCCAGCAGATCGCCCTGCCCTGATCCCCCGTCCCGTTTCACCCTGGCCGAAAAATTGATCCCGTTCACATCCGGGGATACGGATAACTATTTCTGTGGTTTATAATTAGTTTATTTCATGCGAAAAGCTGCTCGCTGCCGCCCGCTGGCGATTACTATTAGCCGCATTAACGGCCTGCGCCGTAGAAAAGAAGATTTGTGAGGAGCGTCACCGGTGATAAGTGTTTTTGACATGTTCAAAGTGGGTATCGGCCCGTCCAGTTCGCATACCGTTGGCCCGATGAAAGCGGGCAAACAGTTTGTTGACCTGCTGATCGAACAGGGCAAGCTGCAGGACGTGACGCGCGTGGCGGTGGACGTTTACGGCTCACTGTCGCTCACCGGTAAAGGACACCACACCGACATTGCCATCATTATGGGTCTGGCCGGCTTTGAGCCTGCCAGCGTCGACATCGACAGCATTCCGGCGTTTATCAAAGATGTCGAAACGCGTGAGCGGCTGCTGCTGGCACAGGGCGCGCGCGAGGTCGACTTCCCGCGTGACGGCGGCATGGTATTCCGCAGCGAAAACCTGTCGCTGCATGAAAACGGCATGACTCTGTACGCTTTTGCCGGCGATCGTCTGCTTGAGCGCAAAACCTATTACTCGATTGGCGGTGGCTTTATTGTCGACGAAGCGCACTTTGGTCAGTCCGTGCTGGATGAGGTCGCCGTGCCCTATCCGTTCCATTCAGCCAAAGAGTTGCTCAGTCATTGCCGCGATACCGGCATGTCGCTTTCGGGGCTGGTGATGAAAAACGAGCTGGCGCTGCACAGCCGTGACGAGATTTACGCCTATTTTGGCAACATCTGGCAAACCATGCAGGCGTGTATCGATCGTGGCCTGAATACCGAAGGGGTGCTGCCGGGCCCGCTGCGCGTGCCGCGTCGGGCGGCGTCGCTGCGACGTCTACTGGTCTCCTCAACCAAACATTCTAACGATCCGATGAACGTCATCGACTGGGTCAATATGTTTGCGCTGGCGGTGAATGAAGAGAATGCGGCCGGTGGTCGTGTGGTCACCGCACCGACCAACGGTGCCTGCGGTATCGTGCCGGCGGTGCTGGCGTATTACGATCACTTCATCGAAACGGTCACGCCGGATATCTTTATCCGCTACTTCCTCGCCTCGGGCGCGATTGGCGTACTGTATAAAATGAACGCCTCGATTTCCGGTGCCGAAGTCGGCTGCCAGGGCGAAGTAGGCGTGGCCTGCTCAATGGCCGCCGCCGGCCTTGCTGAACTGCTGGGAGCCAGCCCGGAGCAGGTGTGCGTTGCCGCTGAAATCGGCATGGAACACAACCTCGGACTGACCTGCGATCCGGTCGCCGGTCAGGTACAGGTGCCATGCATTGAGCGTAACGCCATTGCTTCGGTGAAAGCGATCAACGCCGCGCGAATGGCGCTGCGCCGCACCAGCGAGCCGCGCGTATCGCTGGATAAGGTGATCGAAACTATGTACGAGACCGGCAAAGACATGAACGCTAAATATCGTGAGACCTCGCGCGGCGGTCTGGCGATCAAGGTGCAGTGCGACTGACCGGCAACGTCGCGTTTCGCTGCTGACAATTGCAGCGATCGGCCATTATTTCTGCAATGGCCTCTACCTCCGCGTTATCAAACCAGATACATTATTTTTGCGCGCGACCTCTACCGGTCGCGCGATTTTTTAGTGCCGCTTTTTTTCTCCAGCCGCGCTAAATTTGGCCGCCGCCATGCCGATAACCTTCACGTTAATTTGGCCTCATTCTTTGTCTTAGCAAGGTGGTTACTGATGCTCCTTCCCCAGCAATTTGTGGGTCAATTTCGCCGTAAGCGCCTGCTTATTGCGTTGGTGATCGCGTCGCTGGTTCTCATTCTTACGCTGACTTTTCGCTACATCGAAGAGAAGTCACGCATTGAGCAGCAGTCCCTTAACTTTGCCACCCGCGCGATTGAACGCTTTGACCGCATGTTTTCGCCGCTGGACGTCTCCGCCAACAACACGCTGGGGCTGGTGGGCGTGCCCTGCACGCAGGTGCGCTACCCGCTGATTGAGAAGATCGCCGCGCTGCAAACCGTGCGCACCGTGCTGCTGGTGCAGGACGATAACATCTACTGTTCGAGTATTTATGGCCCGCGCCACATCTCGTTCAGCCAGACCTATCCCGAGCTGGCGATCAACAACCAGCGCATGATGCTGTCCACCGACGACTACCTGCTAAAAGGTTCGCCGGTGCTGCTGCTGTGGACGCCAAAGTCGCTGGATAACCAGGACGGCCTGCTGCAGATCATCAACATTGAGCTGATGACCAACTATCTGCTGGAGCCGCAGCTGCCGTGGGTGGAACGCGCGATCTTCAACGTAGGCGGACAGAGCCTCGAGTACGGTAATCCGCTGATCGAGCATACCGTGCCGTCCGATGACGAAGTGGCCTACGATCAGGCCTCGCTGCGTTATCCCTACAGCATTACGCTGTACGGCCCGTCCCCGGCGCGACTGGCGCTCAATACCCTGCCGTCTCAGCTGCCGCTGGCGGTACTGCTGAGCCTGCTGCTGGGCTATATCGTCTGGCTGGCCACCGCCAATCGCATGAGCCTGAGCTGGCAAATCAGCTATGGCATCACTGCTAACGAATTTATGGTCTACTGCCAGCCGCTGATCAATGCCCGCAGCGGCGACTGCGATGGTATCGAGCTGCTGCTGCGCTGGCACAATCCGCGTCAGGGCTGGATTGCCCCGGACGTATTTATTCCGCTGGCCGAACGCCAGAACCTGATTGCACCGCTGACGCGCTTTGTGATTGCCAGAGTCGTCGCGGAGTTGCCTAATCTGCCACAGTACCCGGCATTTCATATCGCGATTAACGTCGCGGCCAGCCACTTCCGCGATCGCCTGATTGTTGAGGATTTACAGCGCTACTGGTGGCCCGCCAATCCCCTGCCGAAACTGGTGGTGGAGCTGACCGAGCGCGATGCGCTGCCGGTCATCGACCAGACGGTCGTGGCGCAGCTGCACGAAATTGGCGTGCGGCTGGCGATTGACGATTTCGGTACCGGCCACAGTTCGCTGGCCTATCTGAAAGACCTGAAGCCGGACGTGCTGAAAATCGATAAAATCTTTACCGCCGCGATTGGTACTGACGCGATCAACGCCACGGTGACGGATATGGTGATTTCACTGGCGCAGCGGCTGAATATCGCGCTGGTCGCGGAGGGAGTGGAAACCGCCGAGCAGGCGCATTATCTGCGCGAGCGCGGCGTGGATCATCTGCAGGGTTACTACTATGCGCGCCCGATGCCGATTGAGGACTTCCCGCAATGGCTGGCGCAGCATCAGGCGCAGCTGGGCGCCTGATGCCGGACGACATCAGGCGTCGCCCTCTTCCTCGTCATGGTGCGGCTTGTCTTTGGTGACGCGCACCAGATCGATACGGTAATCCGTGGCTTCGATAATCTGGAAGTGCAGCGGTGGCAAATCGATAATCTCGCCCGGCAGCGGCAGCTGCCCCTTCTGCTCAATCAACAGGCCGGCCAGCGACGCGTGATCTTCATCCGGATCGACCAGCTCATGGTGGTCGAGCAGCTGCTGCAGCGAGTGCAAATCGGTACCGCCCTTCACCAGCCAGCCGTCGCCATCCGCCACCACATCCGGCGTTTCGTCTTCGTCCGGGAACTCACCGGCAATCGCTTCCAGCACGTCCAGCGGCGTAATCAGGCCCTGCACCACACCAAATTCGTTGGTAACGATGACGAAGCTCCCTTTAGCGCGACGCAATACGCCCAGCAGGTTGATCGGATCCAGCGTTTCCGGCACCACAATCGGCGGCGTGTTGGCCGCGAAGGTCGCGACATCCATACCGTGCTCCAGCGCCACCAGCAGCTCTTTCGCGCGCACCACACCGATGATCTCATCCAGCTCGCCACGACACACCGGGAACAGACTGTGAGGCGTATCCAGCAGCTGAATGCGGATCTCATCCAGCGGACGCGAGACGTCGACCCACGAGATATCGCCGCGCGGCGTCATGATGCTGCGAATCGAACGCTGTGACAGCGTCAGCACGCCGTTAATCATGTAACGCTCTTCGTCTTTAAACGCTTCCTGCGGCATCGCTTCGGTCAGTGACGCTTCTTCAGTATGCGCCGGCTGGTTACGCTGACGCCCGCCCATCAGACGCAGAATCGCTTCGGCGGTACGTTCACGCATCGGGCGGTGCGCCTGATGACGGATAAAGTTCCGGCGCGCAATCTGGTTGAACAGCTCGATCAGAATCGAGAAGCCAATTGCCGCGTACAGATAGCCTTTCGGAATATGGAAACCAAAGCCTTCCGCCACCAGCGACAGACCGATCATCAGCAGGAAGCTCAGACACAGCACCACCACCGTTGGGTGTGCGTTAACGAAGCGGGTCAGCGGTTTTGAGGCCAGCAGCATCACGCCCATGGCAATCACCACCGCCGTCATCATCACCGGCAGATGGTTCACCATACCGACGGCGGTAATCACCGCATCCAGGGAGAACACCGCGTCCAGCACCACAATCTGCGTCACGACCGCCCAGAAGCTGGCATAGGCTTTATTGCCCTGATGCTCCATGCCACGGTTTTCCAGCCGCTCGTGCAGTTCCATGGTGGCCTTAAACAACAGGAACAAACCACCAATCAACAGAATTAAATCTCGTCCGGAAAAGCTGAAATCGCCTACGCTGAATAGGGGTCGCGTTAGCGTCACCATCCAGGAGATCAGCGACAGCAGGCCGAGGCGCATCACCAGCGCCAGCGACAGACCAATCAGGCGCGCTTTATCGCGCTGTTTCGGTGGCAGCTTGTCGGCAAGAATGGCGATAAACACCAGGTTGTCGATGCCGAGCACAATCTCCAGCACGATCAGCGTCAGTAAACCCGCCCAGATTGAGGGGTCGAAGAGAAATTCCATCAATGACTCCTTGCTAAACGTAAGGGCGAACGCGACTGAGCCTGCGCCGGAAGGCGAGACGAGAGGGCGTTAACGGATGAGGCAACACCGGCAGGTGTCAGGGTGCGCGCTGAGCAGCGCGGGGAACAAGTGAAGCGACGTCGGTGACGGTCCATATAGGTGAGCTAAAGCCCGGTACTCCTGAGTAATAAACAGAAAGCTAATGTATCAGTTACATCAACAACGTCAAAAAATTTTCTTACATTTACAAATAACTGCGCCAGCGCAAGAAACTGCCATAAAAATGCCCGTTGCCGCCGGTACGCTCTGAATAGCAGAGCAACGTCACATATTTTATTTTTTCGCTCACTAAAATAAATCGCGACCTTACTGCTGTATCGCGGAATGTTTTGGGCCTTTTCCTGATGACTTTCTTCAATTTAGTCCCGGGCGATCCACAGAAAATAACAACGGTAATTCTCAATGATTCCCGGCCATGGTCGGGAACTCTCATGCGAACGGAGGTAGCAAGTGACCATTGCGCTTGTAATTGGTACACATGGCTGGGCGGCAGAACAGCTGCTGAAAACAGCAGAAATGCTGTTGGGCGAGCAGGAAAATGTCGGATGGATTGATTTCGTGCCCGGCGAGAATGCAGAAACGCTAATCGAAAAATATCAGGCTCAGCTCGCCCGACTCGACACGTCGAAAGGCGTGCTGTTTCTGGTGGACACCTGGGGCGGCAGCCCGTTTAACGCCGCCAGCCGCATCGTGGTGGACAAACCGGGCTATGACGTTATTGCCGGGGTCAACATTCCCATGCTGGTGGAAACCCTGATGGGGCGCGATGACGACCCATCGCTGGAAGAGCTGATCCACATCGCCGTCGAGGCCGGCCGCGAGGGGGTTAAAGCGCTCAAAACCGAATCCGCCGCGCCGGCAGCGGCAGCGCCCGCCCCGAAAGCTCCTGCCCAGCCGCAGAAACCGCTGGCACCGGGCGAGCACATGAAAATTGGCCTGGCCCGTATCGATGACCGTCTGATCCACGGCCAGGTGGCCACGCGCTGGACCAAAGAGACCAACGTGACGCGCATCATCGTCGTCAGTGATGAAGTGGCTAACGATCACGTACGCAAAACCCTGCTGACTCAGGTGGCGCCGCCGGGCGTGACCGCCCACGTGGTGGATATCGCCAAGATGATCCGCGTGTGGAACAACCCGAAGTACGGTTCCGATCGCGTGATGCTGCTGTTTACCAATCCGACCGATGTTGAGCGCGTGGTGGAGCAAGGCGTGGATATCAAGTCGGTGAATATCGGCGGCATGGCCTTCCGTCAGGGGAAAACGCAGGTTAATAACGCGGTGTCGGTGGATGAGAAGGACATCGCTGCCTTCCGCAAGCTGAATGAGCGCGGTATCGAACTGGAAGTGCGTAAAGTCTCCAACGACCCGAAACTGAAAATGATGGACCTGATTGCGAAGGTCAATGCCTGATTCGCCTGTGCCTGCGCGCGTGGGCAAAAAGTTCTGATCTTGCTGAGGAAAAATGCAATGGAAATAACCTCGCTACAAATAGTGTTGATATTTATTGTGGCCTGTATTGCCGGGATGGGATCGATTCTCGATGAGTTCCAGTTCCACCGGCCGCTGGTGGCCTGTACCCTGATTGGTGCAGTGCTGGGTGATATGAAAACCGGCATCATCATCGGCGGTACGCTGGAGATGATCGCGCTGGGCTGGATGAACATCGGTGCGGCAGTGGCACCGGATGCGGCGCTGGCTTCCATCATCTCCACCATTCTGGTCATTGCCGGCGGTCAAAGCGTCGGTGCCGGTATTGCGCTGGCCATCCCGCTGGCCGCAGCCGGTCAGGTGCTGACCATCATCGTACGTACCATCACTGTCGCCTTCCAGCACGCTGCGGATAAAGCTGCGGAGAAAGGCAATCTGACGGCGATTTCATGGATCCACGTCTCTGCCCTGCTGCTGCAGGCGATGCGTATCGCTATCCCGGCGCTGATTGTGGCGGTCTCGGTCGGTACCAGCGCGGTACACAGCCTGCTGAGTTCGATTCCGGAAGTGGTCACCAATGGTCTGAACATCGCCGGCGGCATGATCGTGGTGGTCGGTTACGCGATGGTCATCAACATGATGCGTGCTGGTTACCTGATGCCGTTTTTCTATCTGGGCTTTGTCACCGCCGCGTTCACCAACTTTAACCTGGTGGCGCTGGGCGTGATTGGCGTGGTAATGGCGGTGCTGTACATCCAGCTGGCGCCAAAATACAACCGCGTCGCAGGCGCTGCCTCGGCGGGCCCGGCTAACAACGACCTCGACAACGAACTCGACTAGGAACAGGTGACATCATGGTAGATACAACCAATACTCCAAAGAAACTCACCCCCGGTGACGTGCGCGGTGTGTTCCTGCGCTCCAACCTGTTTCAGGGTTCGTGGAACTTTGAACGCATGCAGGCGCTGGGCTTCTGCTTCTCAATGGTGCCGGTGATCCGTCGCCTGTATCCGGAAAACAACGACGAGCGCAAGCAGGCGATTAAGCGTCACCTTGAGTTCTTCAACACCCATCCTTACGTGGCGGCGCCGGTGCTCGGCGTGACCATGGCAATGGAAGAGCAGCGCGCCAACGGTGCGGCGATCGATGACGGTGCCATTAACGGCATCAAAGTGGGTCTGATGGGTCCGCTGGCTGGCGTGGGCGACCCGATTTTCTGGGGGACCGTGCGTCCGGTGTTCGCCGCACTGGGTGCCGGTATCGCGATGAGCGGCAGCCTGCTTGGTCCGCTGCTGTTCTTCTTCCTGTTTAACATTGCGCGCATGCTGACCCGCTATTACGGCGTGGCTTATGGCTATCGCAAAGGGGTGGATATCGTCAGCGATATGGGCGGCGGCTTCCTGCAAAAACTTACCGAGGGGGCATCGATACTCGGCCTGTTTGTCATGGGGGCGCTGGTCAACAAATGGACGCACGTCAACGTGCCGCTGGTGGTATCCCGCATCACCGACCAGACCGGCAAAACCACGGTCACCACCGTGCAGTCGATTCTCGACCAGCTGATGCCCGGCCTGATTCCACTGCTGCTGACCTTTGGCTGTATGTGGCTGCTGCGCCGTAAAGTTAACGCGCTGTGGATCATCGTTGGCTTCTTTGCCATCGGTATCTTTGGTTACTGGATCGGCCTGCTCGGTCTGTAATCTCACCGCCGGGAGTCAGACTCCCGGCGTTTTTTGAACGGTGTGACCTGAGCGCCAACGCTGAGGTCACTTCGGTTGAGGAAGAAGCCTGTATGTCACTGACTGACGCCCTGATTGCCCTGCTGATCGCCGCTCTCGCCCTGTTTGCGATTTACGACGATGTCATCCTGCCCCGCCGCAATGGACCGACCCGACTGCGCGTCACCCTGCGTCGCCGCCATAAAATCGACAGCGGCATCTTTATCGTGCTGCTACTGATTCTGCTGTGGAACAACGTCAGCCATCATGGCCCGCAGCTCACCACCACTTTGCTAATGGTGCTGTGCTTTATGGCTATCTGGCTGTTCTGGATCCGCAGCCCGCGGCTGCTGATGAAAAATGACGGCCTGTTTTTTGCCAGCGTGTGGATCGATTACCGGCGTATTCAGAGTATGAACCTGTCAGAGGATGGCATTCTGGTGATGCAGCTGGAGCAGCGTCGCCTGCTGATTGCGGTGAAACAGCTCGACGACCTGGAGAAAATCTACCATACGCTGGTGGAGGCGCGTTAAACGCGCTGCCACAGCGTCAGGGTGAAATCCGCGTCACAGCTGAAGGTGGCGCTGGAGGCCAGCTGCTGCCACACCGCTTCACGCGCACGCCAGGCAAAGGGGGTCATCTGCAGCAGGCTCACCGCTTCCGCCCCGTTCAGTGTCATCGTGTAGTGAAGGTTTTGCTGATCGATCTGTTCAAATCCCGCATAGTTTTTCTCTTCCGCCGTATGCAACTGCACTTCGCGATAGATCAACGCCTTAAACTGCTGCAGATGGTGCGGCCCCGGCGTCACCGTCAGCAAATAGCCGCCAGGCCTGATGACGCGGCTCAGCTCCTGCTCGTTACAGGGCGCGTAAATGCGCACGATGGCGTCCAGTGAACCATCGGCAAACGGCAGGCGCTGGCTGGAGGCGACACAAAAGTTAACCGCGCGATAGCGCTTTGCCGCCATGCGCACCGCGGCTTTAGCCACATCCAGACCGTACAGCTGGCTGTCGGGCAACGCGGCAGCCAGGGCGGCGGTGTAATAGCCTTCGCCACAGCCGATATCCAGCAGCTGCGCGGGCCGGTTCTTGAGCGGCTGAGCCAGACGTTGCGCCACCCGATCGCGCAGCGGCTGATAGTGTCCGGCATCCAGAAAGGCCCGGCGCGCCTGAAGCATCTCTGCGCTGTCGCCCGGTTCCCGTGAACCTTTGTGCTGCACCGGCAGCAGGTTGACGTACCCCTCTTTCGCCCGATCGAACTGATGACCGGACGCACAGCGATAACTGCTGGCGTGCAGGTGCAAAGCGAGGTGGCAAAGTGGGCAAATCAACGACATAGATAACTCCGGGTTAGCGATTCGCGGCGCAGTTTACCCTGATCATCCGGTAACAGAAAGGATAAAGAAAAGCCCCGCTCATTGAGCAGGGCTTTTAAGATTCGATTCAGCGGTGCATGACACCGAGCCTGAGAGCGAAATCAGATAGCAGTAACGTTAACTGCTGCCGGGCCTTTCTGGCCGTCCTGAATTTCAAACTCAACTTGTTGACCTTCGGCCAGGGTTTTAAAACCGTTGCCCTGGATAGCAGAGAAGTGAACGAACACGTCTTTGCTGCCGTCAGCAGGAGTAATAAAACCAAAACCTTTAGACTCGTTGAACCACTTAACCTGACCTTTAATCTTTGCCATTTTTGCAAATTCCTTAGAGTGTTTATATTGCCCGCAGGCAGTCTTACAGAGAAACCAGAGACATTACTGAATGAGGCACTAATTTAAGGTTCGGCAAGGAAGCGGTATTCAACGTCAACGTCTTTACTCGTAACTTCTTTACTGAAGATGCCATACATAAACAGAACTGTACCTCGTTTGACCCACGATTCGTTATCACATATCCGCTAATTAATGGCAAGCCATTTTTAAACAGTGATCGACATGCCGCACATAATTGCCTGAAACCGGCAGCGAAAGGTGGATAACGTTATTGACAGCAACGCCTCGGCGTGTGCAAAAAAAGTCTATGCGTCAGTATAGTTAGCGCCAGACTCGCGTTTCGTCAAGCGAAGCGCTAAACGCTGCTTTTTCACATTTAAACCGAATAAGTTTAGGCAAAAAATATTGCATTAATATGGCACAGATAAGCTATTTCACTGGCCGTTGTGCAATGAGCAACATAAACTGCGCAGCGCTCAAATCTTGTACAATAAATTGCTGGCAGTACAAGTTAAAAATAGTTTTGCACCAAAATCAGGAAAATATAATCGCCGTTGCCCCAAATATAGGCAGACTGCACGCTGGCATTTATCTCATTTTTTTCTAAACACCCAACAATTAAATGTTAAAAAGCGCGGAAGCCGCTGGCATTTAACAAAATGGCTTAGGATAAATCTTAATCGTAATTCATCAGGCTGCGGCTCTCGCCAATTCGCCATGGGGCAAAAGGCGCATCGACCTCGCCCGCCTGCAGCAATGCTTGCGCCAGCACCGTCGGCGGATCGTCAAGCGACTCGTCCGCCAGTTCAAACACGCCCCAGTGAATGGGAATCGCCAGCGGTCGCCCTATCTGCTGCCAGAGCTGTACCGCCTGATGCGGGTCCATGTGCTGGCCGCGCATGAACCATTTTGGTGCATAGGCACCTATCGGTAACGCAGCCAGATTAAACGGCCCCAGCCGCTGCGCGATGGCAGAGAGATTATCGCTGTAGCCGCTATCGCCGGAGAACCAGAAATTGAGCTGCGCATTACGCACGACCCAGCCGCACCACAGCGACCGGTTGCGATCCCAGAAGGTGCGCATGCTCCAGTGGCGCGCGGGAACGGCTGTGAAGCTGATGTCGTCCAGGTGCACCTGCTGCCACCAGTCCAGTTCGGTGACGGTGCGCACGCCACGCCGGCGACACCAGTCGGCCATTCCCAGCGGCACCAGAAAGTGCGCGGCAGGAAAGCGGCGGGCGATGCGTTTCACTGTAGGCCGATCAAGGTGGTCGTAATGGTTATGCGAGAACAGCACATAATCAAGATGCGGCAGCTGCGCCACGCTGAGCGACGCCGGGGTTTTACGCTGCGGCCCGGCAAACGGCAATGGCGAAGCGCGTGCCGACAGCGCCGGGTCGATCAAAATATAGCGTTGATTGAGACGCAGCAGCAGCGCGGCATGGCCCAGCCACCAGACACGGTCATCTTCACCGCTCAGGTCAGCCTGCTGGCACCAGCTGGCGGTAAAGGCCGCATAGCCGGACTGCGGTGGCAGCGGCAGATTCTGCTGCTTACGCTCGCGCCGCCAGCGCTGTAGATCGCCAGGCTGACGCAACTCCTCTTCCGGGTTACGAAAGCCGTGCGGCGTATGATGGGCCAGCGAAGCGTCATACCAGGGATTTTGCCAGGCCATGGCCTCTCCATTGTGTGCTTAACGTTCCGGGATCAGGCGAATAAAGTCGCGCTTGTCCCCGGTATCCTGCTCATCCTGCGCTTTTTCGGCCACCGGCTGCGCCTCAGCGATACGGCGCAGCAGCGCGTTCTGTTTCTTTTGCTCTTCCAGCAGCGCTTCCAGCAGCTGAAGCTGTTCACTGGCGCGCACGCTGGCCCGGTTAACAAAAAACCAGGCAATAAAGGCCACAACCACAATGATGGCCAGCACGCCATAGTTAAACAGCGGACCGGTACTGGCGGCTAATTCGTTCATAACTGCATCAATCCTCAAACATCATTCAGGTACATCGCCGCTGATTCTACTCGTTGCGTGCGGAAAAGATATGGTGGCGGAGATAAAGCAGATTATCCCGCCTGCGTGCCGCTTTCAGTTATCTCTGATCGATCCGGCGAGAATAGCGAGGCATGCTGCTACTATAGAGTTCGCAGCAACGCGGGAACAGCTGCGTTATGTAACACAAGGAGATAAAAATGAAACTACTGATTCGTGCGGTGATGGTGCTGGCTGTCTTGTGGCTGGCGATGCTGTTTACCGGCTACGGCGTGTTAACCGGCAGCAATAAAAACGCAGCCGGGCTGGGCTTACAGTGCAGCTACCTGACCGCGCGCGGCATGATTACCGCACAGTATCTGCACACCGACAGCGGCATTGTTGGCGTTACCGATTGTCCGCTGCTGAAGAAAAGCGGCGAAGTGGTCGACAACTGAGTTTAGCCGTCTGCCGGGCTGCGCGTCAGCCCGGCAGGATTCAGAACGGATAGTCGTAATAGCCCATTTGCTCCGACACCTTACGCGCAGCACGGTGCAGCATCGCCACATGCTCTTTTTTTGCCGGTTCGGAGAAGCGCACCGTCGGAAAAGAGAGGCTCATGCCGGCAATCACCATGCCGAAGCGATCAAACACCGGTACCGCCAGACAGCGAATCCCCGCTTCCTGCTCTTCATTATCCTCACCAAAGCCCTGTTGCCTGACCTGCTCCAGCACCGGCAGTAGCGCCTGCGCGCTGACGATAGTGTTAGCGGTGCTGCGACGAAATTCCACTTCACGCAGAATGTCGTTCACCTCCACGCGCTCACGCCACGCCAGCAGCACTTTGCCGATGGCGGTACTATGCAGCGGATTACGCCGGCCGATGCGTGAATACATGCGCAGGTTATACAGCGAGTCAATCTTGTGGATATAGACGATGCTGTCCTCTTCCAGCGCGCCGAGATGAATGGTCTCTTTGGTCTGGCGCGACAGTTCGCGCATCTCCACATCGGCGCTGCGAATCAAATCCACGTTCTGCAGCGCGTGCGCGCCAAGTTCAAACAGCTTGAGCGTCAGCGAATATTTTTCGCTCTCGCCCTCCTGCGCCACATAGCCGAGCGATTTCATGGTCTGCAGAAAGCGGTAGACCGTGCTTTTCGACATCATAACCCGCTGCGAAAGCTCGGTAATGCCGTGATCGCGCTCTTCGCCCAGCGCCTGCAGAATGCCAAACACTTTCATTACCGATGATACGGCATCCGGCTGTTTATCGTTATCGCGGCTCGCCATGCGGGACTTCCTTAACGCTTTTGCAAAAAACGCCAGTATAGAGGTTACAGCCGGACGGCGGCAACGACACATCCACTTGTAATTTTTGTCCATTAATGCGGTGATTTCAGGCAGAAAATTGATTAGCATGATGATATTCACTTACTTCACTTCTCCCTGTTTATGTCTCCTACCGTGTCTCAGGATGGATTACCCGTTCCACAGCGCTACGGCGCAATAATTACCATTGCGCTTGGCATCATGATGGCGGTGCTGGACGGCGCGATTGCCAACGTGGCGCTGCCGACCATTGCGCGTGAGCTGAACGCCAGCCCGGCGGAATCGATCTGGATCGTCAACGCCTATCAAATCGCTATCGTGATTTCGCTGCTGTCGCTGTCGTTTCTTGGCGATATGTTCGGCTACCGGCGCGTCTATCAGGTCGGGCTGGTGCTGTTTGTATTCACCTCGCTGTTCTGCGCCCTTTCCTCTTCGCTGAATATGCTCACCGTGGCGCGCGTGCTGCAGGGCTTCGGCGGTGCGGCGCTGATGAGCGTCAACACTGCGCTAATCCGTATTATTTACCCGCAGCGCTTTCTGGGACGCGGCATGGCCATCAACTCGCTGATCGTGGCGGTCTCCAGCGCCGCCGGTCCCACGGTGGCGGCCGCGATTCTCTCCATCGCCAGCTGGAAATGGCTGTTCCTGATTAACGTTCCGCTCGGTGTGGTGGCGCTGTGGCTGGCGCTGCGCTTCCTGCCGGATAACACGCAGAAAGCGAAGCAGCAGAAATTTGATGTGCCGAGCGCCATCATGAATGCACTGTTTTTTGGCCTGCTGATTTCAGCGCTGACCGGCTTCGCGCAGGGAGAAAATGGCTGGCTGATTGCGGGTATGCTGCTGGCGCTGCTGCTGATCGGCGTGGTGTTTGTGCGGCGTCAGCTGGCGATGCCGGTGCCGCTGTTGCCGGTGGATTTGCTGCGCATTCCGGTGTTTTCGTTGTCGATCGGCACCTCGATCTGTTCTTTCTGCGCACAAATGCTGGCGATGGTGTCGCTGCCGTTTTTCCTGCAAAACGTACTGGGCCGGGATGAAGTCGCAACCGGCCTGCTGCTGACGCCGTGGCCGCTGGCTACCATTGTGATGGCACCGATTGCCGGCCGCCTGATCGAGAAGTTTCATGCCGGGCTGCTGGGTGGGCTGGGGCTGGCGCTGTTTGCTGCCGGGCTGTTTATGCTGGCGCTGCTGCCTGCACAACCCACGGATGCCGATATTATCTGGCGCATGATGCTGTGCGGTGCCGGCTTCGGGCTGTTCCAGTCACCCAACAATCACACCATCATCTCGTCGGCTCCGCGCCAGCGCAGCGGCGGTGCCAGCGGCATGCTCGGCACCGCACGACTGGTCGGGCAAAGCACCGGCGCCGCGCTGGTGGCGCTGATGTTTAACCTGTTCAACGACAGCGGCACGCATGCCTCGCTGCTGCTGGCCGGAACCTTTGCCAGCGTGGCGGCGATCGTCAGTATGCTGCGCATGACGCAAAGCCGTCAGCCGGCAGAGTCATAAAAAAAGGGCGCCCGCAGGCGCCCTGTTCATTTTCTATGTGGCTTACTTAAGGTAGGCACCGCTGCGCAGCGCTTCGATACGCTTGTCGAGCGGCGGGTGCGACATAAACAGCTCGCTCAGCGACTTACCTTTACCGTTAATACAGAACGCCATCATGCTGCTGGGTTCCTGCGGTTCGTAGCTGGTTTTCAGGCGCTGCAGCGCGGCAATCATCTTTTCACGACCCACCAGCTTCGCTGAGCCGGCATCGGCGTGGAATTCGCGATGGCGCGAGAACCACATGGTGATGATGCTGGCGAGAATACCAAACACCAGTTCCAGCACCGTCGCCACGGCAAAATAGACCAGCGGATTGCCGTTGCTGCTCTCTTCACCGTCGCGGTTGCCGGACAGGAAGCCAGACGCCACCTGCGCAATGATGCGCGAAATGAAGATCACAAAGGTGTTCACGATACCCTGAATCAGCGTCATGGTGACCATGTCACCGTTCGCGATGTGGGCGATCTCGTGCGCCAGCACCGCCTCCGCTTCGTCGCGGCTCATGTTCTGCAGCAAACCGGTGGACACCGCTACCAGCGAGGCGTCACGGCGTGCGCCAGTGGCAAAGGCGTTGATATCGGGCGCGTGGTAAATCGCCACCTGCGGCATCGCAATGCCGACCTGCTGAGCCTGGCGGCCGACGGTTTCCATCAGCCAGCGTTCCGTCTCGTTACGGGGTTGTTCAATCACTTCACCGCCGACCGAGCGTAACGCCATCCATTTGGACATCAGCAGTGAAACAAACGCACCGCCAAAGCCAAACAGACCTGCCATAATCATCAGACCCTGAACACTGCTTGACTGGATTCCTGTCAGACTCAGAATCAGTCCGAATACCAACATCACCGCCAGGTTGGTGACCAGGAAAAGCGCAATACGCATCATAAACGTTAATCTTCCTCAGTTGTGCTCGCGCTCATGCGCGGATATACATCCTATGTCCATTGTGGCGCTTTTCAAGCGACCTTAATCTTTAAGTGCCTAAAAAGACATAACTTTACATTTGGTAATGGTAGCGGCTGCCGCCTGCCGGGCGGCGATTTACAGGCAAAAAAAAGCACCGCCGCAGCGGTGCTGTGATTTCAGGCCGAAGGGTTACTTCGCTGCCGCCGGCGCTGGCTGATCTTTTTCCAGCTGGGCCAAATCGTTAGCGATTTTCACCGTTTCATCCAGATACGGATCCGGCTCTTTGTAGTCTTTCGGCAGATCGTCCAGGCTCTTCAGCGGCGCTTTGCCTTCCGCCTGGTAGCGCGCATTGATACGTTCCAGACGCAGCGCATCTTCTTCGTGGTTCTCTTTCTCGCGCTGAGCCAGATTGAGCGACACGATGTTACGCTTGTCCTTCATCGCGTTGAAACGCGCGATGTCTTTCATGATGTACTGGAACTCGCGATCTTTGGCGATGCGATCGGCATGCTCTTTGGTCAGCTGCGGCACCAGCGGCGTGATATCGCCGGTTTTGGTGTAGGTCGCCGCGTTGATGCTGTCCCACGGCAGCGCGTTATCCTCAAACTTCTCGCCGGTCTCTGCCGCTTCCACACCGGTCGGCATCAGCAGGTCTGGCGTGACGCCTTTCCGCTGAGTACTGCCACCGTTGATGCGGTAGAACTTCTGAATGGTGTACTGGACTGAGCCCAGCGCCGGCCATTCCGGACGCAGCATCTGATCGTAGATGCGGTTGAGTGAGCGATACTGCTGCACCGTGCCCTTACCGAAGGTCGGTTCGCCGACAATCAGCGCGCGGCCGTAATCCTGCATCGCCGCGGCAAAGATTTCCGACGCCGAGGCGCTGAAGCGATCGACCAGCACCACCAGCGGACCTTTGTAGTAAACGATGCCGTCGTTGTCGCTGTCCTCACGCACGCGACCATTATTGTCACGCACCTGCACCACCGGGCCACTCGGAATAAACAGGCCGGAGAGCGATACCGCTTCGGTCAGCGCGCCGCCGCCGTTGGTACGCAGATCGATGACGATGCTGTCGACGTTCTGCTTCTGCAGTTTCTGCAGCTGCACTTTCACATCATCGGTCAGGCCAACGTAAAAGCCCGGGATATCCAGCACGCCGACTTTCTCTTTGCCGACGTTGTGCACGGTGCCCTTCACCGCGCGATCTTCCAGACGGATTTTCTCACGCGTCAGCGTCACGGTACGGGTTTTGGTGCCCTTGCCGGCCGGCAGGATCTCGAGGCGCACTTTGCTGCCCTTCGGCCCTTTGATTTTGGACACCACGTCATCCAGACGCCAGCCAATCACATCTTCCATTGGCTTGCCCGGCTGGCCGACGCCCACAATGCGGTCGCCCACGCTGATGGATTTGCTCTTGGCCGCCGGACCACCGGCGACCATCGAGTTGATCACCGTGTAGTCATCATCCATCTGCAGCACGGCACCGATACCTTCCAGCGACAGGCTCATTTCGGTGTTGAACTGCTCGGTGTTGCGCGGTGACAGATAGTTCGTATGCGGGTCGATTTCATGCGCGAACGCGGTCATCGCCAGCTGGAACACATCTTCGCTGTTGCTTTGTGCCAGACGACGGATGGCAAAGTTGTAGCGCTTGGTCAGCGTCTCGCGAATCTCTTTGTCATCTTTCCCGGCCAGCTTCAGGCTCAGCTCGTCATACTTCACCTTGGCATCCCACAGCGCGTTTAGCTCATCCGTGCTTTTCGGCCACGGTGCTTTGGCACGATCGATATCGATGGTGTCATTGCCGGTGAAGTTCATCGGGCGGTTCAGCACGCTGAGCGCATACTGATAGCGCTCGAAGCGGCGCTTCTGCGCCAGATTATAAAGATCGTAAAACACATCCAGCTTGCCGCTGCGCAACTCATCACCGAGCGTGGTTTTCTTGTCGGCGAATTGTGCCACGTCCGACGCCAGCAGCACGTTATGGCTGTAATCGAGCAGATTCAGGTAGCGGTCAAAAATTTTCGCCGAAAAATCCTGATTCAGATCGAACTGACGATAGTGAGAGCGGGTGAAACGCGAAGTGACGCGTTCACTGACGGTAGGATGCTGTGCTTCTTCGTGTAACTGGGGAATCTGGTCGGCGCGGGTAATGTTGTCCGCGCCAAAAGTGGGGCCTGCCAGCAGCAGGCCCGCGATCATACCGATCTTAAAAATGCTGTTCATGCCAGGGTCGGGCCTCCGTTTCAGAACTGCAAGTGTTCTGCGCGCACAATCATTGCCAGGCCGGAAGCGAGCTGGACCCGGACGCCATCTTTGGTAATTTCCAGGATGGTAGCGTCCATTGCACTTTTGCCTGCTTTGACTTTGATGTTTTGACCCGCTTGCAACGTTGAAGTGTCAGTGACGGGTTTTGCCCGCGGTGGACGCGGAGCAGCCTGACGCTCACCGGCCGCAGCACGCGGTGCCTGTGGACGTGGCTTACGCGGTGCGTCACCCTCCGCCGCTTTACGGGCAGCAGGCTTGCGCGGACGACGCTCAGCGGTCTCTTCACCGGCTTCACGTTTTTTCGCTTTTTGCTGCTCGCGCTGCGCCTGCACGCGCGCTTTGGCTTCTTCCAGCTGCTTGCGCGCATGTTCTACGTGCTGCTCATCCAGCACGCCACAGGCGTTGCCGTCGAGATCGACACGGGTGGCACCGGCTTTAATGCCGTAAAGATAACGCCAGCTTGAGGTATAAAGGCGTAAGGCCGAACGCAGTTGCGTCTTGCTCAGGCTGTTTTCGCCCTGAACGCGCTCCACCAGATCCTGAAAGATACCGATTTTGAGCGGACGCGCTTCACCTTCGGCGCTAAAGCAGTGCGGAAAACGCTGCGCCAGAAAGGCGATGACTTCTTTACTGCTGTTCAACTTAGGTTGATTTTCCATGAAATTTCCTGATTACAACGGGTTTGCCGACCAGAGCAGGCATGAACAGGCGACATTATAATGACAACATCGCCAAATGCTATGTGATCCAGTCGATTAGCTGCGCGTCAGCTGAAGAAATTTTTCAATGTCGCTGTTCGCCAGCACTGCACAAAGCCCGTCGGTAAGGGCTACCAGCCCCGCTTCATCCTCGCTATCGAAGCGAGAATAAACCGTACTGTCGATGTCGAGAACACCGACCATCGTGCCATTCACTTTCAGAGGAATCACGATTTCCGCGTTGCTGGCGGCGTCGCAGGCAATGTGCCCCGGGAAAGCGTGCACGTCCTCAATCCGCTGCACGCTATCCTCCGCAACCGCGGTGCCACATACGCCTTTACCCACCGGAATGCGTACGCAGGCGATTTTGCCCTGGAACGGACCCAGCACCAGCGTCTCCGGCTCGGTCAGCAAATAGAAGCCTGCCCAGTTAACCCCTTCCAGGCGTTCAAACAGCAGCGCACTGCAGTTGCCCAGCGCCGCCAGGAAAGAAGTTTCGCCCGCTAACAGTGCGCGGACATCGCGATTTAAATCCTCGTAAAAGGCTTTTTTGTTCATTGTTTAACCATAACTCATCACTGGCGTGACCTTGTTGTCACTCAGTTGTTAAAATAAGCACTAATAATCCAACCCCACAAGGTGAATCATTGTGTTAGTTACTATACCCTTAGCACGCTATGCTTGAGACTATTCTCGTACCATAGATTGATGCAGACAGACGTGCTCTGCTCCGCATGCCGGTAACTGTAACGAACAATGGGCCCCTTGCGTCATTTATGAAAATTCACGCCATCAGCCAGACGTTGCCCCACGCACGTTATCAGCGTTGCCCGCAATGCGATACCCTTTTTTCCTTACCGGATGTGAAATCGCATCAGTCGGCTTATTGCCCGCGCTGCCATGCCCGTATTCAGAACGGTCGCGACTGGTCAATGACGCGGCTCACCGCCATGGCCGTCACGATGATCGTACTGATGCCGTTCGCCTTCAGCCTGCCGCTGGTGGATATCCGCCTGCTTGGCATGCGCATCAACGCCAGCCTGCTGGAGGGCGTGCTGCAGATGGCGCAACAGGGCAACGTGCTGACAGCCGCCATGGTGGCGTTTTGCACGATTGGCGCGCCGGTGACGCTGGTGGCCGGCATCTGCTATTTGTGGATTGGCCACGCGCTCGGCATGAACCTGCGCCCGGTCCTGCTGATGCTGGAGAAACTCAAAGAGTGGGTCATGCTGGATATCTATCTGGTCGGCGTGGCGGTGGCATCGATTAAGGTGCAGGATTATGCCGCGCTGGAGGTCGGCTACGGGCTGGTCGCCTATATCGCGCTGACCATCATGAGCCTGCTGACGCTGATTCATCTCAACGTAGAGGAGCTGTGGGAACATTATTACCCGCAGTCGGTGCCGCACGAACCGCCCGAGCGGTGGCAGGTTTGCCTGAACTGCCACCATACCGGTATGCCCGATGAACGCGGACGCTGCACGCGCTGCCATACGCCGCTCGATTTTCGCCGCCGCCACAGCCTGCAAAAATCCTGGGCGGCACTGATCGCCTCGATTGTGCTGCTGATCCCGGCTAACCTGCTGCCGATTTCGGTGGTGTACGTCAACGGTGCGCGGCGCGAAGACACCATTTTCTCCGGTATTCTCGGCCTCGCCTCCGGTAACGTGCCGGTGGCCGCGGTGGTGTTTATCGCCAGTATTCTGGTGCCGTTTACCAAGGTGTTAGTGATGCTGACGCTGTTGCTCAGCATCCATTTTAAGTGTGAACAGGGTTTGAAAACCCGCATCCGTCTGCTGCGCGCCGTCACCTGGGTGGGCCGCTGGTCGATGCTGGATCTGTTCGTCATTGCTTTAACCATGTCGCTGGTCAATCGTGACCAGCTGCTGGCTTTTACCATGGGACCTGCCGCCTTCTACTTTGGCGCGGCAGTCATCCTGACCATTATGGCCGTTGAGTGGCTCGATAGCCGCCTGATCTGGGATGCACATGCAACAGGAAACGCCGACTACACCGACTAGCGCTAATCTGCGTAATAAACGCAAGATTTCGCCGTTCTGGCTTTTGCCCATTATCGCCCTGCTGATTGCCGGCTGGCTGTTATGGACTAACTATCAGGAGCGCGGCACCACCATCACCATCAACTTCCAGACCGCGGACGGCATCGTGCCGGGCCGCACGCCGATTCGCTATCAGGGCGTGGAAGTGGGCACCGTGCAGGGCATTGTGCTGAGCGATGACTACCGCAGCATTCAGATCAAAGCCAGCATCAAGAGCGACATGCGCGATGCGCTGCGGGAGAACACCCAGTTCTGGCTGGTGACGCCAAAAGCCTCGCTGGCGGGCGTCTCCGGGCTGGATGCGCTGGTGGGCGGTAACTACATCGGCATGATGCCCGGCGACGGCAAAGAGCGCGACCACTTTACCGCGCTGGATACCCAGCCGAAATACCGGGTAAACACTGGCGAACTGCTGATTCACCTGCACGCGCCCGATCTCGGCTCGCTCAACACCGGTTCGCTGGTCTATTACCGTAAAATTCCGGTCGGCCGCGTCTATGACTACAGCATCAACGGTAATACCGATGGCGTGACCATCGATGTGCTGATTGAGCGGCGCTTCACCAACCTGGTGAAAAAACAGAGCCGCTTCTGGAATGTGTCGGGCGTTGACGCCGATGTCAGCCTGAGCGGCGCCAAAGTGAAGCTGGAGAGCCTGGCCGCGCTGGTGAATGGCGCGATTGCCTTTGACTCGCCGGACAGCGGCGAACAGGCCAACAGCGATCAAAACTATCAGCTCTATTCGGATCTGGCACACAGCCAGCGCGGCGTGCTGATTTCGCTCGATCTGCCCAACGGCGACAACCTGAAAGCCGACAGCACGCCGCTGATGTATCAGGGGCTGGAAGTGGGCACCCTGACCAAACTGACGCTGCTGCCGGGCGGTAAAGTGTCCGGCGAGCTGACGATCGATCCCTCCGTCACCGGCCTGATGCGCAGCGGCACGCGGATTGAGATGCGCGCGCCGAAACTCAGCCTGACCGACACCAGCCTGAGCAGCCTGCTGACCGGCAATACGCTGGAACTGGTCCCGGGCGAAGGTGAGCCGCAGGATCACTTCAGCGTGCTGCCGGCCAGCGAAACGCTGTTGCAGAAGCCGGATGTGCTCACCGTTCAGCTCAGCGCGCCGGAAACCTACGGTATCGACGCCGGGCAGCCGGTGATGCTGTATGGCGTGAAGATCGGCCAGGTAATTTCGCGCCGGCTGGATGAAAACGGCATCAGCTTTGTGGCAGCCATCAATCCGGAGCACCGCCAGCTGGTGCACGCCGACAGCAAGTTCATCGTTAACAGCCGTCTCGACGTTAAATTTGGCCTCGACGGCATGCAGGTGCTGGGCGCCAGCGCGCGCGAATGGGTCGACGGCGGTATCCGGCTGGTGCCGGGTGCGAAAGGTCAGCCGTCCAGCCGCTATCCGCTGTACGCCGACTCAGAGCGCGCGGCGGAAGGCATTACCGGCGATCAGCCGCCGACCACGCTCAAACTGACCGCCAACAGCCTGCCGGATGTACAGGCCGGCTCGGTGGTGCTGTACCGCAAGTTCCAGGTCGGTGAAGTGGTGGATGTGGTGCCGCGCGCCGATGCGTTTGAGATTTCGGTCCATATCCAGCCGCAGTATCGCAAGCTGCTGACCAGCGAAAGCGTGTTCTGGGCCGAAGGCGGTGCCAAAGTCCAGCTTAACGGCAGCGGTCTGACCGTGCAGGCTTCGCCGCTGAACCGCGCACTGAAAGGCGCAATCAGCTTTGATAACCTGACGGGCGCGCAGGCAGCGAAAGGCGTTAAGCGCGTACTCTATCCGTCAGAGACCGCCGCGCGTGCGGTCGGCAGCCAGATTACCCTGCACACCTTTGATGCCAGCAAACTGTCGGCCGGCATGCCAATCCGCTACCTCGGCATCAACGTCGGTCAGGTGGAGTCATTGGCGCTGAGCCAGGATAACAACCAGGTGGTGGCGAAAGCGGTGCTCTATCCGGAGTATGTGCAGGACTTCGCGCGCATCGGCAGCCGCTTCTCTGTCGTCTCGCCGGAGATTTCGCCCGCCGGCGTCAATCACCTGGAAACGCTGCTGCAGCCATATGTGAACGTGGATCCGGGCAAAGGCGCGCTGGCGCGCAGCTTTGAGCTGCAGGAGAGCACCATTACCGACTCGCGTTACCTTAACGGGCTGAACATCTATGTGGATACCACCGAAGCCGGATCGCTGTCGATTGGCACGCCGGTGCTGTTCCGCGGTGTAGAAGTCGGCACGGTAACCGGCACTTCGCTGGGTAACATGGCCGATCGCGTGCAAATCGCGCTGCGCATCAGCAAAAAGTATCAGCATCTGGTGCGTAACAACTCGGTGTTCTGGCTGGCCTCCGGTTATAACCTCGACTTTGGCCTGATTGGCGGCGTTGTGAAAACCGGCACCTTCCAGCAGTTCATTCGCGGCGGCATCCAGTTTGCCACACCACCGACGGTGCCGCTGGCACCACAGGCCGGTGCCGACAAGCACTTCCTGCTGCAGGATGAAGCGCCAAAAGAGTGGCGCAACTGGGGCACGGCGATTCCGTCGCCAAACTAAGACAACGGGCAGCCTGCGGGCTGCCCGACTTATTTGCGTCAGGGATATTGCGCACGGCTGTACCTGAGCCGGGCTCAGCGTTACACTTCGCCCTCACTTTGTTAGTCCGGTAGATATCCGTGTCCGATCGTTTTCCTGAAGATTTTCTCGCGCTGATGCGCGCCAGCCTGGCCGACGAGGCCGAACTCGAACGCTTTCTCGCCATCAGTCAGCAGCCGCTACGCCGCAGTCTGCGCGTCAATACGCTGAAAATCAGCGTGGAGGATTTTCTCACGCGCGTGGCGGGCTACGGCTGGCAGCTGACGCCGATTCCGTGGTGTCGGGAAGGCTTCTGGATTGCGCGTGATGACGAATCGCTGCCGCTCGGCAGCGTCGCGGAACACCTCAGCGGTCTGTTCTATATTCAGGAAGCCAGCTCAATGCTGCCGGTCAGCGCGCTGTTTGACGCCGCGCCGGATGCCCGCCAGGTGATGGATGTGGCCGCTGCGCCAGGCTCTAAAACCACGCAGATGGCCGCACTGATGCGCAATCAGGGCGCGATCCTCGCCAATGAATACTCCGCCAGCCGGGTGAAAGTGCTGCATGCCAATATCAGCCGCTGCGGCGTCAGCAATGTGGCGCTGACCCATTTTGACGGACGCGTCTTTGGTGCCGCGCTGCCGGAACAGTTCGATGCCATACTGCTGGATGCGCCCTGCTCCGGCGAAGGCGTGGTACGGAAAGATGCTGACGCGCTGCGCAACTGGACGCTGGCCAGCACCGAGGCCATCGCCGCCACCCAGCGCGATTTACTCGACAGCGCTTTTCACGCGCTGCAACCGGGCGGCACGCTGATTTACTCGACCTGTACGCTCAATACCATCGAAAACCAGCAGGTGATTGCCTGGCTGCAGCAGCGCTATCCGCAGGCGCTGGAAATTGTGCCGCTCAACGATTTGTTCGCTGGCGCCGAACGCGCGCTGACGCCGGAAGGCTTCCTGCACGTGTTTCCGCATATCTTCGACAGCGAAGGCTTTTTCGTCGCGCGGCTGCGCAAAACTGCCAGCGTGCCGCCATTGCCAGCGCCGACCTACAAACTCGGCAAGCTGCCCTTCTCGCCCGCCAGCCGCAAGCTGGTGGCGGAGGTGGCGCAGGCCGCGCACAAGGTGGGACTGCACTGGGATGAGAACCTGACACTGTGGCAGCGCGACAAAGAGCTGTGGCTGTTCCCGGCGGCGCTGGAGAGCTGGCTCAGCAAAGTGCGTTTCTCGCGTATCGGTCTCAAACTGGCAGAAACCTTCCCGAAAGGTTTTCGCTGGCAGCATGAAGCGGTGGTGGCGCTGGCGCAACCGGACAGCGCGCTGGCGTTCGAACTGGACGAAGCGCAGGCGGAAAGCTGGTATCGCGGTCAGGATATTCATCCCGACACGCCGCCCGTGCGCGATGAGGTGATTGTCACTTACCAGCAGCAGCCGCTGGGCCTGGCGAAACGCGTCGGAAGCCGCATCAAAAACAGCTATCCGCGTGAACTGGTGCGCGACGGCCGGCTGTTCCGTTAACAACCATTACTGCAATTGCACCAGCGTCAGCCGGTTGCCAAATACCGCGCCGGTATCAATGTAATGCTGATTCGCGGCGTTAAGCGGCTGCTCCAGCGGCGTATGGCCAAAGTAGAACGCACTGGCGCCGGCGATCGGCTGCGAGCGGCCGCGCTGATGGCGAGCGAGCCGGTCGCGGCTCCAGACGACCTGATGCCAGTCGACATCCTGTCCCAGTGCATAGGCACTGGCAGGATAGTCGGCATGAGCAATGACGATGACGCGCTCCTCGAATTGCAGATGTAATATCAGCGGCAGTTCGGCACAGCGCTTCAGCGCATGACGCGCGGCAATCAGCCGCGCACCGCTCAGCTGCCAGAACCAGTCCCCGCCGTTCATCATCCACAGCATCGGATCGTCGCCCTGCAGCGCATCGAGCGCCATCTGCTCGTGATTACCGCGCACGCAGCGGAACCACGGCTCTTCCAGCAGTTGCAGACAGCCGAGGCTGTCCGGCCCGCGGTCGATTAAATCCCCGACCGATAGCAGCAGATCCTGTTGCCGATCAAAGCCCTGCCGCAGCAGCTGCGCATCAAGCTGCGCGCGGCAGCCGTGCAAATCACCGACCACCCAAATATTGCGCCAGTTATTTGCACGCAGCGTCTGATAAAACATGTAATCTGCCCCGGTTGACTGGAAGTTTAGTAAACCCGGCATAAAGTATAGTCCGGTGAGGGGTAGCCGCGGAGGCATCAGCGTGAGCAGTCGGAAACAGTTTGTTGGCATCCTCGTGATGATTTTTATTGGCAGCCTGCTGCTGCTGGAGTCGCTCGCGCGCCTGGTGCATCTGCTTTTTGTTGGCTGAGCGGTGTTTCATACCGCGCTAAACGCTTACACTCCTTTGCGTCTTATTGAAAGGAGTCGCCATGAGTCAGAATATCTACGATAACCCCGATTTTTTTGCTGGCTACGCCACCCTGCCGCGTTCGGTCAACGGACTGGACGGCGCGCCCGAGTGGCCCGCGCTGCGGGCAATGCTGCCTGAACTGCGTGACCAGCGCGTGCTGGATTTGGGCTGCGGCTACGGCTGGTTTTGTCGTTACGCGCAGCAGCAAGGCGCGCGTGAAGTGCTGGGGCTGGATGTGTCAGAAAAAATGCTGGCGCAGGCCGCTGCGATGACCGATCGGCCCGGCATCACTTACCAGCGCGCTGATCTCGAAACCCTGCAGCTCAGCAGCACCTTTGATGTGGTGTACAGTTCACTGGCGCTGCACTATCTCAGCCATATCGACGCCCTGTTTGCCACGATCTTTCATGCGTTACGTCCCGGCGGCGCGCTGGTGTTTTCATGCGAGCACCCAATTTATACCGCTCCGCGTCAGCAGGAGTGGTTCATTGATGATGCCGGGCAGCGCAGCTGGCCAGTCAATCAGTATCAGCAGGAAGGGGAACGGGTCAGCAACTGGTTTGCCGCTGGCGTGAAGAAGCAGCACCGCAAGCTGGCAACGTGGATAAACGCGCTGATTGCCGCCGGTCTGGTGATTGAACGGCTGGATGAGTGGGGTCCGGATGTACAGCAGGTAGCGGAGAATCCGGCGCTGGACGAGGAGCGCGAGCGTCCGATGCTGTTTTTGCTGGCGGCGCGCAGGCCGCTGTAAGGTTTTCAGCAGTGGCTGCATCCTGCAGCCCTGTGAAAATTCCCCCCGGCGCTTATCTCCGGCACTCAATCAAGGTGTTAGCTCTGTAAGGGACGGCACCTACTGTAACGCTTAAGATTATTCCGAACAAGTTAAATGATATTAACTATCATTCTCAACTATTGATCTGGCACGCTGTTAATGCCCGTTGCGTTTGTGTCGCTTCTGTCTGCTGAATCCCACAGGAGCCCGCATGATCACTGACTACACCTTTAACTATCTGAATGGCCTGGATGTACACTACCGCTATAAACCGGCCAGTCTGGATAATCAGCATCTGTTGATTGTCATGTCCGGGTTTAACCTGCCCGATCCTACCGTGTATGATTTTACTTTGCTGGAGCACACCCGCGCAGCCGTGTTATGGATCAAAGACGATTTCAACGGTTTGCCAGCGTATTACCTGTGTAACAATCTTCAGTTCAACATCGAGCACGGCGTCAGCCAGCTCATCCGGGCGGTGATTGAGCTAACCCAACCTTCTGACGTGACCATTCTCGGCGCGTCGAAAGGCGGCAGTGCCGCGCTCTACTTTGGTATCCGCCACAACATCAGAAACATTATTACTGCAGTACCGCAGTTTTTTCTCGGTGACTATGCAAGCCAGATTTGGCCCAGTGTGGGGAAAGCGATGATGGGAGAGATAAGCCCGGCTGCGGTCGCGTTGCTAAATAAATACCTGCCCAATGCCCTGCGACGCGATCGCCAGACACAGAAAAATATTTATCTGTTTACTGCTCTGGCCGATCATCAGCGCGAGCAGGAAGTGTTACCGCACCTCGGGCTGCTGGAAAAATACAGTAATTTCAATCTGATTGAATCGTCATCACCCTGTATCACGCAACATAATGAGGTGACCCGCTATAACCTCAACCTGATTCTGGCGCTGATATATCAGCTGGAGCAGAATATCACCCCGCGCTGGGGCCATATTCGCAACGGCAGCAGTTGGTAACGGCGCAGCTGAAAATCATAGGTTGGCTATGACGAATCCCCGGCTAACGCGTGATTAAAAAGATCGCCAGCATAAAACCGACAAACAAACCGGCAAAGGTCAGCAATCCGGTGCGCGGCGTTTTGGCCTGACCGACAATCGCGCCGATAAAAATGCTCAGAATGGTGAGCGTGCCAATCATCACCCAAAGAAGATAGTGTGTATTTGCTGCCATGCGAAATCCTGTTAAGCGGCCATCAATCAATGCGCCCTGTTATACCATTTTTCGCTGTGGCTGGCTGCTGCAAATATCCGCTGCGTTGCGCTCAGCATGACGATGCATCACATGTGACAACGTCACTTACGTATTATCTCACGCAATGTTATCACGCTTAATAAATGCGCTAATTGAGCAAATAAAGTCCGGCGACAAGGGTACCGACGGAAATAATATGGAATAGCTCAGTCATGGTAGCGACCTCAATTTGATGCCTGTACGACTCAGTCAAGAACAGCATCTGGCGTTCGTCAAATCATCACCGCCTGCATTAAGCGCAGCCGATGGCATAAATACCAATCGATGCTTAACTGAATACGTACCCATAAGACAGGAGGAAAGCCATGAGCCAGTCTGCATTAGCCACCTACCTTGCGTTAAGCGACGACGACCTCAATGAGATGGGCATCCGTCCGGACACGCTGTTCAAAGCGCAGCCCGACGATAACGGCGCCGCCGGTTACTATTTCAACGTACCGGACACCACGCCGCAGCGCGTGCTGGGGCAGAAACGCTGGTCGCTGGGCGATCGCATCGACATTCCGGCAAGCGTGTTAAATAACGATTCAGCGTAACGGCTCCCGGTATGCGCGATCCTGTGCCAGGCTTAAGTCATTGTGGAATGTTGCAATCAAGAGGGAATGATTATGATGAAAAAAACGGTACTGGCGTCACTGCTGATGGTGTTTAGTCTGGGCGCTATCGCTGAACAGGGCGGCTTCGAGGGCGGTAAAACCCCGCCGCCGCAGAAACAACAGGACGCCGGTTATAAAGGGTCTGAAGACACCGGCCAGACGCATATCGAACAGATTCGGGATTTTCGTCAGGGCGGCTATGTCACGCTGGAAGGTTATATCGTTAAAAAGTTAAGCGGTGATAATTATCAATTCCGCGACAGCACCGGCACCATCACCATTAAAGCCGCTGTCGATACCTTCAAAGGCAAAACCTATAACGCTGAGGATCAGGTACGGGTAAGCGGCAAAGTGTATGGTCGTGGCGAAAATACCCGTGTGGATGTTGCACGTATCGAAGAACCTTAATGCGTTATCGTCCGGTCCGCCGTCGCGTGTGCGGCGGACATTATCTTTCCATTGGCAGGAAATCATCGCATGAAGAGCCTGTTTGCCAGTCTGTTAATCCTCTCCACCCTGACCGCGCTGGCTGGCTGTCAGCAACCTGAACGGCCAATTGGCCCGGACGGACGCCCTAATGTCCCTGCAGAACAACCGGTGCCCGGCGGTCCAATGAGTAAGGGGCCGGTAGGTCAGCCGCAGGCCTGACTGTTAGCGGCATCAGTACTTACCGCGCCCTGCCCTGAAATTTATTGTCCTTATCGCCGCCGGGTATTATTTCCGGCGGCTTTTTTACGTCTGGCTTAATTAACGCTCACCACCATTATCCTTATTAACTTTTCATGGCTATGCTTGGTTATTACGCTGAAATATAGGTTATGCTGATGCACAGTCTTGATCCACAGATGTTGCTGTTACTCTATTTTGTCTTACCGGTTTGGCTTATTGCTGGTTTTGCCGACTGGCTTTGTCATCGCGCAACCGATATAGAGCACACCTCCGGCGTTAAAGAGACGTGGATACATATTTTAATGTTTCTGGAGATGGGCACTCCGCTGCTGCTGGCATTATTTCTTGAGGTGAATGCGCTGATTATTGCGCTAATGATCGTGCTGTTTTTTTGTCATGAAGCCACTGCGTTATGGGACGTCAGCTATGCGGTGAAAAGCAGAAAAGTGACGCCGGTCGAACAACACATCCACAGTTTTCTCGAAATGGTGCCGCTGATGGCGCTGCTACTGGTGATCTCCCGTCACTGGCCGCAATTTCTCGCGCTGTTTGGGGCTGGCAATGAAACGCCCCGGCTTACTCTTACGCTGCGTGCCGATCCGCTGCCGCAGGGTTATATTATTGGCGTACTGTGCGCAATCGTGGTGTTTGAACTGCTGCCTTATCTGGAAGAATATCTGCGTACCCGGCGCGCGAAGAAAAACGCCTCAACGTAAACAGCATAAACCACCGCGCTGAATGGAAATGTGGATGATTGGGGAAGCTATTGATTCCACCACAGCCAATACCCACATGATAAAAAAACCTCCCGCGGGAGGTTTATCGATTAGATCGGTTTTTGCCCATCGTCTTCAGGCAATCCGGTGCCGGTATCATCATCGTCATCAAGCGGCTCTTCTCCGGGCACCTGCGCATCATCAGGCAGCGGAGTGACATCATCGGGTCGTTCTGACATAAGCACCTCCATACCCCACATTAGGTAATAACTATTTTAGTTGCGTTATCCTTCAGCCCGACGGGTTTATCACGCATCTGTGAATTAAGCGTAAGAAGTAAATTAGTCAGCGATTTACGCTTTGCTTATCGCCAGGCTTCAGCTAGTAACCATAAAAAAGGCCACCCGAAGGTGACCAATAATAGGGTACTCGCTGCGTTAGTCATCAGGTGTGGTTATTAATTTATTTCGCCACATGAATAACACAACTGAATTAATTCGCTTCTTTCATCACATACAACGATGAGGCAATGGCAATCATAATCGACTTACAAAAAATACATTTTGCGCCGAGTGGATTTTGCCTGTTCCTGTCAAAAACGGACTGGCGATATTGAGAGCCCTGACATTGTGGGCATCTCATAGCATTAATTACTGTAATAATCAGAGACCTGTAACGTTAACAGCGGACGGACCTTTAGGGCCGTTTTCTACAGAGAATTCAACTTTCTGACCGTCATCGAGTGAGCGGAAGTCAGTTCCCTGAATGGCAGAGAAATGGACGAAAACGTCTTTGCTGCCGTCTTCCGGAGAAATGAAGCCGAAACCTTTCTCAGCGTTGAACCATTTTACTGTACCGAGCATTTTATTTGACATGTTTATACCTTGATAATGAGCCATATGGCATTAGAGGCTGAACCGCAGCGACACATCAGAACCTGAGATAAAACTCAAAGAGAAAGGCACAGGAAAGGCACTAACACAGATGAGAGATACAAAACGAACTAACTATGGGACTGTCTGCTTATCAGACCGGAGATGCATTAACGCACGTCTGGCGGGTAAACACAAGGGGTAATAAAATTTAATGGCCAATTAAAGGCGTAACGAAACGGTCAACGCTCCGCGTTTAAAGTTTTAAGTGGATAGAATCAGTCACTATTTTAATCTCTGAAAGCCTCAGGCATTTAAAATAATTATTTTGCTGCGGCCACGACTGCCATTTCGCCAGGTAAAGAGTAAGCCGAAAAAGAGACAAAAAAAGACCCAATACGATTCCTGTATCGGGTCCAGGGAAATGGCTCGTTGAGAGCCGTGCGCTAAAAGTTGGCATTTTTGCAGGCGAGGACGCCTTGCCTTTTAAAGGTAGACCAGCATCGGTGATTTTCCAGCCAGCGGGCTACGCCGCCGGCAAAAGCTGCCAACTCTGTGATCGCGCTGGCACTAACGGCTGGCAGGCGCAGCGGCAAAAATGTGCGCTACGCCTGAAAATGCAGGGATTATTTACCGCACAGTTGCTGGGCGCGATCGACGATCGGCTGCAGGCTCATTTTTTGTCCCGGATGCGCTTTATCGGCGGCGAGGATGGTATCGATGGACTGCAATGTGCCCTGCCCTGCATTGCCGCGCGCCAGCGCTTTATCATTGAGCGGATACTGCAGCAGTGTGCTGGGGTTGATGGCAAACAGCGCGCCATCTTTCTCGCAGGTCAGCATCACCTCTTCACGGGTGAACGGCCACTTATCTTTGCCAATTTCAAAACGGCTGACGGTGATAATCTGCCCGGCGAACGCCTGGCTACACAACGCCATCAGTAACCCAGCTGGAATCAGTTTCTTCAGCAAAATCTCGACCTCATCTCATCTTTTAACAGATTCAGGCCGGCGAAAGCGTGGCAAACACGCTTACCAGCCCGATAACAATCAACGCCAGCAGCAGCTCGAGCTGCGTCAGACGGATAAAAAGTTTCGGTGCCCGGCTGGCGGCCAGGCGAAAACGCGGCACCAGCAGATAGCGATTAAGCAGCGCAATCAGCACCATCAGTGCCACCAGCAACGCTTTGCTCACCAGCAGCTCGCTCCACAGCGTGGCGGTCCAGTTGAGCGGCGTACCGGCAATCAGCAGACTGTTGACCGTGCCGGTAACAATCGCCAGCGCCACGGCCAGATGACCATAGCGTGAAAAGCGCATCATGCTGCGAATGGCATCGGTGCGCCAGGCAATGTTACGCGCCTCGCGCATCAATAGCAGTAGCGGCAGCAGACCACCGGCCCAGAAGGCGGCCGCGATCAGGTGCAGCGCATGATTCCCCTGCTGCAGCAGTCCCGGCATGCCATCGCGCATCGCCGCATGGCCGACGCCCGCCAGTGCCACCAGCTGCAACAGCGCAGTCGCCAGTAACGCCTGCTGGCGCAGATTACCACGCAGGCGCAGCGCCAGCGTGCTGAGCAGGGCAAACAGGATAACCCAGCGCCACACCGCGCCGAAGCGCGTGCCCAGCACCGCCAGCCAGACGTCGATGCTGGTGATGCTGCGCCAGTCGCCGCTCATCAGCCCGGTCTGCGCCGCCAGCATCAACAGCGCACTGAGTAAACTCAGCACGGCGCTGTATCCCATTAGCCGCCGCCAGCGCTGTGTCAGCACCGGTCGGTAGCGCGCCGGCGCCAGCAGCGCGGTATAAAATGCACTGCCGGTCAGCAGAAACAGCGCCAGAAAATGCAGCGCCCGCAGGCCGATCCAGAACGCGTTAAGACTCATTACTTCACGCTGAAGCTGTAGCTACCTTTGGTTTTGTGGCCGTCCACTGACAGCACGTGCCAGTTGACCTGATAATGGCCCGACGCCAGCGGCTGGGCGATCGGCACAATCAGCTGATCGTGCTGCTGCGGATTCAGCTGGGCTTTCTCCAGCGCCACCGGTTGCTGCTGCGCGTTGATCATTTCCACGCCGCTGAATGCCGGTTCAATATCTTCGGTGAATGTCAGG
The DNA here is from genome assembly GCF_043529865.1 of Pantoea sp. SGAir0418. Lineage (NCBI taxonomy): Bacteria > Pseudomonadati > Pseudomonadota > Gammaproteobacteria > Enterobacterales > Erwiniaceae > Pantoea > Pantoea sp. SGAir0418. The sequence goes on along the minus strand of NZ_CP027911.1, from coordinate 1,824,909 downwards.
GTGAGTTGCTGCGGCGCGCGCTCCACCACGGCGTTGTCCGCCGGCACCGGGGCTTTCAGGTGGGCATGTGCCAGAGCCAGCTGGCTGAAGCCCAGCGTCGCGCCCGCCAGCAGTAGCGCGATAACGCGCCTGGATGCAGTTTTCATCATCACGTCTTCCCTTTTAACTGCGGCACTGCGCCGCAAATGTGGCAGCAGGATACGCCGCTGCTTTTAGGCTGTCGAGACTTGCGGTGCGATCCAATTCCCTTGATCCAGCAGGGCGAAACCATTATTTTTGCCCCTGTTTATCAGGAGAAAAGCATGAGCCAAAACCTTGCCCTGCTGTCGCAGGAAGAGAAAGACAAAGTAAACGTCGATCTCGCCGCCGCTGGCGTGGCGTTTAAAGAGCGCTATAACATGCCGGTGATCGCCGAGATGGTGGAGCGCGAGCAGCCGGAAGCGCTGCGCGACTGGTTCCGTCAGCGCCTGATGGCCTATCGACAGGCATCGCTCAGCCTCTCCCGCCTGCCCTACGAACCTAAGCAGAAATAATTTATGTTACGCGTAATCGATACGGAAACCTGTGGCCTGCAGGGCGGCGTGGTGGAAGTGGCGTCGGTGGATGTCATTGACGGCCAGATCGTCAATCCGATGAGCGATCTGATCTGCCCGGACCGGCCCATCAGTCGTCAGGCGATGGCGGTGCACCGCATCACTGAAGCCATGGTGGTGGGCAAGCCGACCATCGAAGAGGCGATTGGCCGCTATCACGGTAGCCCGCACTATGTGGCGCATAACGCCAGCTTTGACCGGCGCATGCTGCCGACGATGCCGGGCGAATGGATCTGCACCATGACGCTGGCGCGCCAGCTGTGGCCGGGCATTAAATACGGTAATCAGGCGCTGCGCCACAGCCTCAAACTTGAGGTGTCGCCGCCGGATGATCTGCACGCGCACCGCGCGCTGTACGATTGCTACGTCACCGCCGCGCTACTGATCCGCATTATGGAAACCTCCGGCTGGAGCGCCAGCGAGATGGTGAGTCGCTGCCAGCCGGCGCCGGTCAGCGACGAAGTGTTCCCGTTTGGTAAATATCGTGGTCAGAGCATCGGCAGCATCGCGCGTAAAGATCCGGGCTATCTGCGCTGGGTACTGGAAAATGTACGTGATTTGCGCGCGCCGCTGCGGCAGACGCTGCGCAAATACGTTAAGGACTCTCAGTAATCGCTGCGCGGCGGCAGCGTACCCTGCGCCAGGGCGATCAGGAAAGTGAACTCCTGCGCCACGCCTTCATAGGATTTATAACGTCCTGATTTGCCGCCGTGGCCGGAATCCATATCGGTGCAGAGTAACAGCAGCGCATCGTTGGTGCGCAGCTCACGCAGCTTTGCCACCCACTTCGCCGGTTCCCAGTACTGTACCTGCGAATCGTGCAGCCCGGTGGTCACCAGCAGGTGCGGATACGCCTGCGCTGTCACGTTGTCATACGGGCTGTACTGGCGGATGTAGCGATAGAATTCCGCCTGCTCCGGATTGCCCCACTCATCATATTCACCGGTAGTCAGCGGAATCGACGGATCGAGCATGGTCGTGACCACATCGACAAACGGCACCTGAGCGATCACGCCGTGAAACAGCTGCGGCGCCATATTCAGCACACCGCCCATCAGCAAGCCCCCGGCACTGCCGCCCATGGCGTACAGCTGCTGCGGGTTACCGTAGCCTTTCGCTACCAGCGCTTCAGTGACATCAATGAAGTCGGTGAAGCTGTTCATTTTATGTTGCAGCCGGCCATCGTCATACCACTGCTGGCCCAGCTCGCCGCCGCCGCGCACGTGGATAATCGCGTAGATGAAACCGCGCTCCAGCAAACTGATGCGGCTGGTGCCGAAGCTGGCCTCCATGCTGCTGCCATACGCGCCGTAGCCGTACGCCAGCAGCGGATTGGCGCCGCGCTGAAAGTGTTTACGGTGATAAACCAGTGAGACCGGCACTTCCGTGCCGTCGCGCACCGTGATCCACAGGTGTTCACTTTTGTAGTCGGCAGAGTCAAAGCCCGGCACCGGGGTTTGCTTGAGAATGCGCCGCTCGCCGGTCTCCATGTTCAGTTCGAACAGTGTAGTCGGCGTCGTCATCGACGAGTAGCCGTAACGCAGCGTGTCACTTTCCGGCGTGGGGTTGTAGGCCAGCCAGGTGACATAGGCCGGATCGTCAAAGGCAATACCGTAACTCTCGCCGCTGGCCCAGTTAATCTGGCGCAGAGTATTTACTCCGCGCTGGCGCTCTTCGACCACCAGCCAGTTACGAAACAGCTGGAAATCTTCCATCACTACGTGGTCGCGCGGCGGAATCAGGGTTTGCCAGCGATCTTCAGCCAGCCACGCGCTGCGGTACAGGCCGAAATTTTTGCCGTCGCGGTTGGAGCGAATGAAGAATTGGTGATCATAGTGATCGATGCTGTATTCATGATCGCGCCGCCGCGGACAAAACACCTGCGGCTGTGCGTCCGGATATTCCGCGTCAATCAGCAGAATTTCACTGGTAGTTGTGCTGAACAGCGCGATCAGGATGAAGTGTTCCGAGGTGGTTTTATGCACGCTGAGGTGGAAAGACTCATCCTGCTCTTCATACACCAGCTGATCTTCCGACTGCGGATGCCCCAGTTCGTGACGCCACACCTGATAAGCCAGCAGCGTTTTCGGATGCTTGCGTACGTAGTAGAGGGTGCGTGAGTCGTTGGCCCACGCCACGCTGGAGGACGCGTCGCGCAGCACCTCCGGATACCAGCTGCCGCTGTTGAGATTACGAAAGCGGATGCCGTACTGGCGGCGCGACAGAAAATCTTCCGCCAGCGCCATCACCTGGTTATCCGGGCTGATATCCAGCGTGCCCATGGTGTAAAAATCACTGTGCGCGGCGCGCTGGTTGCCATCTAACAGCAGCTGCCACGGCTGGTCGGCGGGCGCATCCACCGGCTGGCGGAAATAGGCCGCGTACTCATTGCCGGCTTCATAGCGACTTTGATAGCGGTAGCCGTTTCTCACATACGGTACCGAGTGGTCCTGCGCCGGCAGCCGATCGATAATCTCCTTCAGCACCCGATCCTGCAGCGCATCCTGAGAAGCCATCATCGCTTTACCGTAGCGGTTTTCCGCCTCCAGATAAGCCAGTACCTCGGGGTTTTGCCGGTCATCATCACGCAGCCAGAAATAGTTATCGGTGCGCGTTTCGCCGTGTAACGTCATGTGGTGGGGGATTTTTTTCGCTTGCGGCTGATTCATTACAGAGTTTCTCCCTGAAAGACGACATCCTGCAAGCGTGGCACTTCTGGCAGAGGAAGCCAAGCCGGAAACGCACGCGAAGTGTAACCGGAGGCCGCCACAGCCGCCCCCGGCGTGACTCAGGCCGCTTTTTCCGCCGCGATGTCGCGCTGAATACCGTCGCGCACGTCCTGCGGAATTTTTAGCGCATCGCCGAGCGCGGAGAGATAACTGCGTTCCATGAAATGATCGACATCGATCGCCGCGCAGCTAAGGAAATAGAGTTCCAGCGCTTCCTCTTCGTTTTTCACGTCGGCGGCCAGCCACTGCGGATCGAGCGGACGGTTCATTGCCTGCTGAATCAGCGCTTCCGCCTGCGCACCGTAACCGGCCTGATGGATATTCTGCTCGATGGCCGTGCGCTCGCGATCGTCAATGTGCCCGTCGCTTTTCGCAGCAAACACCAGCGCGGTTACCAGTCGCTCCGCGCGCTGGTCGAGCGGCGTCTGCAGCTGGCCAAACGCAGGCTCATCCTGATGGGTTTCACGCACGCGCTGCTTGTATTTATTCCACAGCACCGCGCCTGCCGCGGCGCCGCCACCGACCAGCAGCGCGGTGCCGCCGTATTTGGTTAATAGCTTGCGCGACGATTTGCTGGCAACCAGTAAACCCGCCAGGCCACCGAGCGCGCCGGGTGCCAGCATATCGCTCAGGCCGCCTGATTTGCCGTCACCGCCCTTCTTTGCCAGAACCGATTGAATTTGCTGCAGCCAGTTACTCATCGTTTAACTCCTGTTTAAGTTTCCGCTCACTATGCTGCCGCACGCTGTGTCAGTTAACGTCAGAGCCGGCAAAGTATGGCAAAGCCGGACGTGCGCAATGCGTGAGTACGCAAACGTTTTCGTTTATACTGCGCGCGCATTTTGACTGCTAAGGTGAAATTATGACGACTCTCGGAACCGCGCTGCGTCCTGCCGCAACGCGTGTCATGCTGTTAGGTTCAGGTGAATTGGGCAAAGAGGTGGCGCTGGAGTGTCAGCGTCTCGGGGTGGAAGTGATCGCCGTCGATCGCTATGCCGATGCCCCGGCGATGCACGTTGCGCATCGCAGCCACGTCATTAACATGCTGGACGGTGACGCACTGGCGGCGCTGATTGCGCAGGAGCAGCCCCACTTTGTGGTGCCGGAAATTGAAGCCATCGCCACCGAAAAACTGCTGGAGCTGGAAGCGCAGGGGCAAAAAGTGGTGCCGACGGCCCGTGCTGCGCGTCTGACCATGAACCGCGAAGGCATTCGCCGTCTGGCGGCAGAAGAGCTGGCGTTACCGACCTCAACCTATCAGTTTGCGGATAGCAAAGCGCGTTTCGTCGCGGCCGCGCACGAGATCGGTTTTCCCTGCATCGTGAAACCGGTAATGAGCTCCTCCGGTAAAGGCCAGAGTTTCATTCGCGAAGCCAGCCAGCTGGATCACGCCTGGGATTACGCGCAGCAAGGCGGACGCGCGGGCGCGGGCCGGGTGATTGTCGAGGGCGTCGTGAAGTTCGATTTTGAAATCACCCTGCTGACCATCAGCGCGGTGGACGGCATCCACTTTTGCGCGCCAATTGGTCATCGTCAGGAAGACGGTGATTATCGTGAATCCTGGCAGCCGCAGCAGATGAGCGAACTGGCCCTGCAGCGCGCGCAGGACATCGCCGCTAACGTGGTGAAAGCGCTGGGCGGTTACGGCCTGTTTGGCGTGGAGCTGTTTGTGTGCGGCGACGAGGTGGTGTTCAGCGAAGTCTCTCCGCGTCCGCACGATACCGGTATGGTGACGCTGATTTCGCAGGATCTCTCTGAGTTCGCGCTGCACGTGCGCGCCTTCCTCGGCCTGCCGATTGGCGGCATTCGCCAGTATGGACCGGCTGCTTCGGCGGTGATCCTGCCACAGCTCGATAGCCACAACGTGCAGTTTGTGAATGTGGAAGCCGCACTTGGCGCCGGTTTGCAGCTGCGCCTGTTTGGTAAGCCGGAAATTGCGGGGCAGCGCCGTCTGGGTGTCGCGCTGGCGACCGGTGACAGCACCGATGATGCCGTGGCTCGCGCCATTGCCAGCGCCGCGGCGGTGCAGGTTCAGGGCTGATTGCCCGGGTGGTGAAGCGTTGTCATCACCACCCGTAAAGATGGATTGCTGCCGCGTAGCCTCTGTGCGGCAGCGTTATTACCGATCAGCGGGGGAAGCCGCGCCCGCCACTGCCTCACGCGCCAGCTGCGTAATGCGATCCCAGTCGCCGCTCTCCAGCGCATCGTTTGGCACCAGCCACGAACCGCCAATACACAGCACGCTTTTCAGCGCCAGATAGTCACGATAGTTGGCTGGTGAAATGCCGCCGGTCGGGCAGAAACGCACCTGCGGGAATGGACCACCAATCGCCGCCAGCGCTTTGACGCCGCCGTTCGCCTCTGCCGGGAAGAACTTGAACTCGCGCAAACCATAATCCATACCAACCATCAGTTCCGACACGGTGCTGATGCCAGGAATCAGTGGCACCGGTCCTTCCACCGCCGCCTTGAGCAGCGGTTCGGTGAGCCCCGGGCTAATGACAAACTGCGCACCGGCGTCGGTCACTTCTTTCAGCTGCTGGGTATTGATCACCGTGCCGGCACCCACAATCGCTTCCGGAACTTCTTTGATCATTGCCCGCAGCGCATCCATTGCTACCGGCGTGCGCAGCGTCACTTCCAGCACGCGTACGCCACCTGCGACCAGCGCTTTGGCCATCGGCACCGCATGTTCCAGCTTGTTGACGACAATCACCGGCACAACCGGGCCGGTAGTCAGAATCTGTTCCGCACTCGTTTTCCAGTTCTTCATTACGTTTCCTCAGGAGAGACAGCCCAACGCGCGGTCCGGCTGTCAGAAAGAGAGCCCTACCATACAAGATCGGCCGGACGGACGTCTATTGGATATCATCAATTTTTGAAACCGCGGTTCATTTTTGAATGATTGCCTGGTGCGCATCATTTCGCATCGGTCTGCAGAGTCGCCATTAATGGCGACCAGGATAAACCCTACTGACTGAAAACAAAACGCCCCTGGCGAACAGCGCAGGGGCGTAAATATAAACTTCTCAGTCAGCGATGCAGGAGCGGTTATTCAAACTCGTTCCACGAACGGCCGTCGCGGGTGATCATCGCCACCGAGGCGACCGGGCCCCATGTGCCGGCCTGATACGGTTTGGAGGCGTCGCCATCCGCATTCCACGCTTCAATAATCGAATCGACATAAGTCCACGCCGCTTCGACCTCATCGCGGCGCACAAACAGTGCCTGAATGCCGCGCATGGTTTCCAGCAGCAGACGCTCATAGGCATCCGCCAGATGCGACTGATTGAAGGTTTCGGAGTAGCTCAGATCCAGCTTGGTGGTCTGCAGCTTGTGCTTGTGATCAAGACCCGGCACCTTGTTGAGGATTTCAATATCCACGCCCTCGTCCGGCTGCAGACGAATCGTCAGCTTGTTCTGCGGCAGTTCGGCGTAAGAGTCCTTAAACAGGTTCATTTCCGGGTTTTTGAAGTACACCACCACTTCTGAGCACTTGGTCGGCAGACGCTTACCGGTGCGCAGGTAGAAAGGCACGCCCGCCCAGCGCCAGTTATCGATATCCACGCGGATGGCGACGAAGGTTTCGGTGCTGCTCTGCTTGTTGGCGCCCTCTTCTTCCAGGTAGCCCGGCACTTTTTTGCCCTGCACAAAACCGGCAGTGTACTGACCGCGTACGGTTTTCTCGCGCACGTTGGTCTGGTCGATGCGGCGCAGCGAGCGCAGCACTTTCACCTTCTCATCACGAATCGCGTCAGCACTGAGATCGGACGGCGGCGACATGGCGATCATGGTCAGGATCTGCAGCAGGTGGTTCTGGATCATGTCACGCATCTGGCCGGCTTTGTCGAAGTAACCCCAGCGGCCTTCGATACCCACCTCTTCCGCCACGGTAATCTGCACGTGGTCGATGGTGCGGTTGTCCCAGTTATTGACGAAAATCGAGTTGGCAAAACGCAGCGCCAGCAGGTTGAGCACCGTCTCTTTACCGAGATAATGGTCGATACGGAACACCTGGCTTTCATCAAAGAATTTACCGACGCTGTCGTTAATCTCCTGCGAAGTCTCCAGCGAGGTGCCGAGCGGCTTCTCCATCACCACGCGCGCCGGTTTGGCGTTGAGTTTAGCGGCGCCCAGGCCTTCACAGATGGCGCCAAAGGTGCTCGGCGGCATGGCAAAGTAGTTGATAGTGACGCGGTTTTTCTGATCCAGCATCTTGCCCAGTTTCGAGAAGTGCGAGGTGTCGTTAACGTCGAGGTTGCAGAAGTCGAGACGGCCGCTGAGTTTGTCCCACAGCGCTTCGTCAATCTTCTCCTTCATGAAGGTTTCCAGCGCTTCACGCACCACTTTGGTGTAGGCCTCTTTGTCCCACTCCGCGCGACCCACGCCGATAATGCGCGTAGTATCGTGAATCTGACCGGCTTTCTCCAGCTGATACAGTGAAGGCAACAGTTTCCGGCGTGCAAGATCGCCTTTGGCACCGAAAATCACCAGATCGCATGCCTGGGCTGTTTGTGTTACCGCCATTTTCCTCTCCTCGTTGCAGGATATACCCGGCCTGAGCGTCCTCATCCTGCCGGGTCCTTATTGTAATTTTCTTACAGCACAATGTACTTTTTTCACCGCGCCAGGACAACCCGGCTGCGGTCGGTTACAGGTGATTATCCTGCACCGCCGGGTCGCATTTAACGTGTTGCGAAGTGCGCTAACGCGCCTTTTTCTGTTTCGATGTTTGTCGGGCGAAAACCCGGCAGCGATCAAAGTATGACAAAAAAAGCGCGGTTACATTTGTCCGCCGCTGCGTACGTCAGGCTATTACACGGTATATTCCGCATAATTGGCAGCGATTTCACGCACGGGTGAACGCAAAAAAGTGATTGATGGTCATCGGGTTAACAACATGCTGGATCAAATACAGGCGCAGCTGGCCGCGCTGAGCAAATCAGAACGCAAAGTGGCAGAACAGATTCTGGCCGCGCCGCAGCAGGCGATGCACTCGAGCATTGCCACGCTGGCACAGGCGGCGCAGGTCAGCGAACCGACGGTGAACCGCTTCTGTCACCGCATGGGCACGCGCGGCTTTCCCGATTTCAAGCTGCAGCTGGCACAGAGTCTGGCCAAAGGACCGAGTTGGGTCAGTCGCGATGTCGAAGAAAATGACAGCGTAGAACGCTACAGCCACAAGATTTTTGATTCCGCGCTGGCGGGACTCAGCCGCGTCCGTCAGCAACTGGATATGCAGGTAGTGGCTCAGGCGGTGCAGGCATTGTCACAGGCGCATAAAGTGGCCTTCTTTGGTCTTGGCGCCTCGGCGGTAGTGGCGCATGATGCCACCAATAAATTTCTGCGTTTTAATCTGCCGGTCATCTGGTCCGAGGATATTGTGATCCAGCGCATGAGTTGCATAAATAGTGGACCAAATGACGTGTTTGTTCTGATATCGCATACTGGCCGCACCAAAAATATGATAGAACTGGCTCGTCTGGCGCGTGTAAACGCTTCCACCGTGCTGGCTATCACCTCGCCTGGATCGCCGCTGGCTGAGGAAGCCACGCTGGCGCTGACGCTGGATGTACCGGAAGATACCGACATCTATCTGCCGATGGTTTCCCGCCTGGCGCAGCTCACCGTGGTTGACGTGCTGGCAACCGGTTTTACCCTGGAGCGCGGTACAGCTTTCCGCGAGAATCTCAAACGGGTAAAAGAGGCGTTAAAAGCGTCGCGCCTCGAAAAGCCGGCGCCGGAATCACGTGCACAGCAAAATAATTAACATCACATTCACAATGTGAGTCGAATCACAGCCCCTCGATCATATAGAATGAGTGACCATTGCGTGTCACTTGTGATCGACACGATACTTTGTCAACGGAGTCCTTCATGTCCAGACGTCTCAGAAGAACCAAGATCGTTACAACCCTCGGCCCCGCCACCGATCGCGACAACAACCTCGAAAAAATCATCGCGGCAGGCGCTAACGTTGTGCGACTCAATTTCTCCCACGGCACCCCGGAAGATCATCAACTGCGCGCCGATAAAGTGCGGCAGATTGCGGCCAAACTCGGTCGCCACGTCGCCATTCTTGGCGATCTGCAAGGCCCTAAAATTCGCGTATCAACCTTCAAAGAAGGCAAAGTTTTCCTCAATGTCGGTGACCGCTTCCTGCTGGATGCCAACCTGAGCAAAGGCGAAGGCGACAAAGAGAAAGTCGGTATCGACTATAAAGGCCTGCCGGAAGATGTGGTGCCGGGCGATATCCTGCTGCTGGACGACGGCCGTGTGCAGCTGAAGGTGCTGGAAGTTCAGGGGGTGAAAGTCTTCACCGAAGTGACTGTCGGCGGCCCGCTCTCCAACAATAAAGGCATCAACAAGCTCGGCGGCGGTTTGTCGGCTGAAGCGCTGACCGAAAAAGATAAGCTGGATATCATTACCGCGGCGAAAATTGGCGTCGACTATCTGGCGGTCTCCTTCCCGCGTAACGGCGAAGACATGAACTACGCGCGCCGTCTGGCACGCGATGCCGGCTGCGACGCCAAACTGGTGGCCAAAGTGGAGCGCGCCGAAGCGGTGGCAACGCAGGAAGCGATGGATGACATCATCCTCGCCTCTGACGTGGTGATGGTGGCGCGTGGCGATCTCGGCGTGGAAATTGGCGATCCGGAGCTGGTGGGCATTCAGAAAGCATTGATTCGTCGTGCGCGTCAGCTGAACCGCACCATCATTACTGCTACCCAGATGATGGAGTCGATGATCACCAATCCGATGCCGACCCGCGCGGAAGTGATGGATGTGGCAAACGCCGTGCTGGACGGCACCGATGCGGTGATGCTGTCGGCGGAAACGGCGGCCGGTCAGTATCCGGCGGAAACCGTGTCAGCGATGGCAAAGGTGTGTCTCGGCGCGGAAAAAATTCCAAGCGTGAACGTATCCAAACACCGCCTGGACGTGCAGTTCGACAATATCGAAGAAGCGATTGCCATGTCGGCGATGTACGCCGCTAACCATTTGCAGGGCGTGTCGGCCATCATTACCATGACCGAATCTGGCCGTACCGCACTGATGACGTCGCGTATCACTTCCGGTCTGCCGATCTTCGCAATGTCACGTCATGAACGTACCCTGAACCTGACCGCGCTGTACCGTGGCGTGACGCCGGTGTTCTTTGACAGCAACAACGATGGTGTCGCCGCCGCGCACGATGCAGTTAATCTGCTGCGCGACAAAGGGTTCCTCGTCTCCGGCGACCTGGTGATTGTCACCCAGGGCGACGTGATGGCGACCACCGGCACCACCAACACCAGCCGTGTCCTGCGCGTAGACTGAGTTTTACGCACCTTCTGACAGCGGCTGTAACAACATGGACAAACGCGACTGCCTGGCAGTCGCGTTTTATTTTTCACTGACAAGGAGGCCAGATGGCCCGCTATCAACCCATCAGTCAACTCACCGGGCGCGTGCTGCTGTTTCCGCTCGCGCTGGTGCTGTTTGAGTTCGCGACCTACATCGCCCATGACATGATTCAGCCCGGCATGCTGCTGGTCACCGCCGAGTTTAACGTCGGTCCGGAATGGGTATCCACCTCACTCACTGCCTATCTGATGGGCGGCGTGGTGCTGCAGTGGCTGCTCGGTCCGCTGTCGGATAAATATGGCCGGCGTCCAGTGTTGCTGTTCGGCATTCTGTTCTTTGCCGCCGCCTGTGTTCTCACCACCTGGGTGAGCAACATCGAGCAGTTCGTTACGCTGCGCTTTATCCAGGGCATCAGCCTGTGCTTCATTGGCGCAGTAAGCTATGCCGCAGTGCAGGAGGCGTTTGACGAGGCGTTAGCTGTGCGCATGATGGCGCTGATGGCTAACGTGGCGCTGCTGGCACCGCTGGCGGGTCCGCTGGCCGGTGCCGCCTGGCTAACGGTGGGCGAATGGCGCAGCATGTTCTGGCTGTTTGCGGTTTGCAGCCTGCTGGCGTTTGTGGTGCTGTGGCGCATCATGCCGGAAACCGCCGGCGATCGCAGCCACTCCATTGCGTTACCGAACCTGGCGCGCGGCTACGGACGGCTGACGCGCGATAAGCAGGTGATGTACGGCTCCTTCGCTATCGGCCTGGTGTTCATCCCGATTCTTACCTGGGTGGCGCTGTCGCCGGTGATTCTGATGCATGAAGAGGGCTTATCCCGCCTGCAGTATGCATTGCTGCAATTACCGGTGTTTCTGGCGATGATCGCCGGTAACCTGACGCTGGGCAAACTGGCGGGACGCGTGGCCATCGAGCAACCGGTTAAATTTGCCGCCTGGCCGATTCTGCTCGGCCTGAGCATCGCGCTGGTGGCGAACCTGCTCAACAGCCACAGTTACCTGCTGCTCACCGCCGGCCTTAGCCTGTATGCGTTTGGTGCCGGGATGGTCAACGCCGGGCTGTACCGGCTGACGCTCTATTCCAGCAGCGAAGGCAAAGGCAGCATCGCCGCGATGCTGGGGATGATCAGCATTCTGACGCTGGCGGCAGGGATTGAAGTGGCAAAAAGCGGTTATTTCAGCGGCGGTACGCCGTGGTTCAGCGCGATCAACTTCGTCGCCGGCGTGTTGTGGTTTGGCCTGGTGACGCTGTTCCTGCGCGAGCGCAAGCGGCGCAGTCGCCTGACGAGCGTAGAATAAGTGATGATGAACCGTGCCGGGCGGCACGGTTCAGCGCGCGTTAGCTATTTACGCGGGTACAAATCCTTTCGCGCGTAAGGCTCAATATCCCCTTCTTTACGCGTCTTCAGCAGTTTGAGAATCCACGTGTACTGCTCCGGATGCGGACGCACGAAGATTTCCACCTCTTCGTTCATGCGCCGCGCCAGCGTGGTGTCATCGGCATCCAGCAAATCGTCCATCGGCGGGCGCACATAAATCTCCAGCTTGTGCGTCGCGCTGTTATACACCGGGAACAGCGGCACTACGCGCGCACGGCATACTTTCATCAGACGCCCGACCGCCGGCAATGTCGCTTTATAGGTAGCAAAGAAATCGACAAACTCGCTGTGCTCAGCACCGTGGTCCTGGTCCGGCAGATAGTAGCCGTAATAGCCCTGACGCACCGAGGCGATAAACGGTTTGATGCCGTCGTTGCGCGCGTGCATGCGGCCGCCAAAACGGCGACGCACAGTGTTCCAGATATAATCCATCAGCGGATCGCTTTGATTGTGGAACATCGCCGCCATCATCTGACCTTCCGAGGCCAGCAGCATCGCCGGAATATCCACGCCCCAGCCGTGCGGCACGAGGAAAATCACGTTCTCATGATTCTCCTGCAGCGCCGTGATGATCTCGCGGCCGTGCCACTCAACGCGCTGGCGCACGCGTTCAGGATTACGCATCCCCAGCTCGGCCATCATCACCATCGCCTGCGGTGCGGTGGCAAACATACGATCAGCAATCTCTTCGCGCTGCGCTTCGCTAAGCTCCGGCAGGCAATAGTAGAGATTGATCAGCGCACGGCGGCGCGCACTTTTCGCCAGCTTGCCGGCAAACTTACCCAGCCCGCCCAGCACCGGATCGCGCACCCTGGCCGGCAGCATCGCCATACCGGCCAGCGCACCAATCGCCAGCCAGCTGCCCCAGTATTTCGGCTTTAAAAAAGAACGTTGAAAAACGGGAATAAACTCACTGTTATTTTTTTTTCGGGTTTCCATGCACTCGCCTCTGACAATGACGGCTCAATAATAGTGACGGCAGGTAATTTTGCAATCTTCACAGGCCAGATAGCAAAAAACCGACGAAGAATCCGTCGGTTTTTGCGCGTTTGCCCGGAAATTAACGTTATTTCAGCGTCAGCTGTGGCAGATAACTCTTCACCTGCGCCAGATAGGTGCTGCGATCTTTACCAGTCAGCCCTTCCATGCGCGGCAGCTTCGCCGTCAGCGGGTTGACCGCCTGGTTGTTGATCCACACTTCATAATGCAGATGCGGTCCGGTAGAGCGACCGGTGTTACCGGAAAGCGCGATGCGATCGCCGCGTTTCACTTTCTGTCCCGGTTTCACCAGCGCTTTGCTCAGATGCATGTAGCGGGTCATGTACTGGCGACCGTGACGGATCGCGACGTAGTTGCCGGCGGCTCCGCCGTTTTTCGCGATCACCACTTCGCCATCGCCGACAGCCAGCACAGGCGTACCAATCGGCAGCGCAAAATCGACGCCTTTGTGCGGCGCGATGCGCCCGGTCACCGGATTGAGGCGGCGCGGATTGAAGTTTGACGAGACACGGTACTGCTTGACCGTCGGGAAGCGCATGAAGCCCCGCGCAAGACCGGAGCCGTTGCGGTCATAGAACTTGCCGTCTTCCGCGCGGAAAGCGTAGTAATCTTTACCGCCGGTGCGCAGGCGCACGCCGAGCAGCTGGCTCTGCGCACTCTTGCCGTCCAGCATCTCACGCGACATCAGTACGCTAAAGTCATCGCCGGCGCGCAGTTTGCGGAAATCCATCTGCCACTGCATGGCTTTAATCACGCTGCTGGTTTCGGCGCTGGTCAGGCCGGCGCGCTGGGCGCTGGCGGCGAAACTGCCGCGCACTTCGCCTTTCAGAACGCTGTTCTGCCATTCACCCTTCTGCATCTCCTGCTGCATCTTAAAGCTGCCGTTCGGCTGACGCGCGTAGGTGCGGGTTTCACGCCGATCAATCTCCCAGGTGAAGTCCTGCAGCGCGCCATCAGCATCCAGCGTCCAGCTCAGCTGCTGTCCCACGCGCAAATTACGCAAACTCTTGTCGCTGCTGACCAGCGCGTTGATGTCACCGAGATCGATACCGTACTGATTAAGCGCGCTGCTCAGCGTATCGCCTGAGGATACGGTGTAATCATGCTGATCGGGATTGACCGGTACGTCTTTGTCGATGTCATCCGACGGGATTTCGTCTTCCGGTTCCGCCGTGGTTTGATCGATCGGTTCACTGGCTTCCGGCAGCAGCGTGCGCAGTTCATTTTTGTCCAGCGTGATGTCTTTCACGATGGGCGCAACATCGCGGGGATGATAGACGTAAGGCCGCCAGACAGCGACGGCCAGTGTAACAACGGTGAGTGACCCCAGCATAACGCGGTGGGGGCGCGGCAAATTATTAAATGCGAGGGCGACAGAGCGGGCTATCTGCTGCACTTTTACCTATTCCTCTATGCTCCATTCAGGCAGCTCGCATACTGGCTTGACAGCTGTGAGAGGAATTTCACGTAGCTGTCTTTGGTTAAGCTGATTCCCATGCCTAACGGGTCGAGGGTGCCTTTACGCACGCTGGTTCCGCGAGACACGGCATCGATGACCGCCGGCCTGAATTGTGGTTCAGCAAAAACGCAGACTGCTTTCTGCTCAACCAACTGTGTTCGTATTTGATGTAAACGCTGGGCGCCCGGCTGGATCTCAGGATTGACGGTAAAATGACCTAATGGTGATAAACCGTAATGTTTCTCAAAGTAGCTGTAAGCGTCGTGAAAAACGAAATAACCCTTGTTCCGTACCGGCGCGAGTTGTGCGCCAATCCGTTTGTCTGTGTCCGCCAATTGTGCCTCAAACTGCTGCAGGTTGGCGTCAAGTTTGGCTTTGCTTTGCGGCATAAGTTCCAATAATTTTCCGTGGATTGCAACAGCAGATTGTTTCGCAATCTCCGGCGACATCCACAGGTGCATATTAAACTCGCCGTGGTGGTGATGAGTATGAGACGGGTCTTGCTTCTCAGAATTGTCTGAGTCATGGTCGTGATCGTGACCGTGCTCATGTTCGTCCTCATCTTCACCACCGCTAATCAATAGCGGTTTTACGCCAGGCAAGGCGGCAATTTCAAGGTTTTTACTGGCTGGTAACTCTCCGGCGGACTTCGTCAGAAAGGCTTCCATCTCCGGACCGGTCCATACTACTAAGTCAGCGTTTTTAATACGTTTTACATCGTATGGCCGTAAGGCATAATCGTGCTCTGAGGCACCGTCCGGCAGCAATACTTCAACCGGCGTAATGCCATCGGCAATGGCGGCTGCGATAAATCCGAGAGGCTTGATTGAAGCCACCACCGCAGACTGCGCGGAAAACGTGGTGGCGAGGCCGATCGCCGCCGCAGAAAGGGTAAAAGCCAGGCGCTTTTTATTGTGTAACATAATGCGTCATTCCATCGTGACCAGGTGATGGAATGTGATATTATAACATTCGAAATTCAATGCAACCTGTAAATATTATGTCGTCACTTGTTACACTCGAAAACATTTCGGTGAAGTTTGGCCAGCGCGCGGTGCTGGCAGGCATCAGCCTGTCACTGCAGCCGGGCAAAATTCTCACCCTGCTGGGTCCCAATGGAGCCGGCAAGTCCACGCTGGTGCGCACGGTACTCGGCCTGCTCACGCCAGACAGCGGCAGCGTCCGCCGCGCGCCGGGGCTGCGTATTGGCTATGTGCCGCAAAAGCTGCACATCGATCCGACGCTGCCGATCAGCGTAGAGCGCTTTATGCGTCTGACGCGCGGCAGTCGCCGTGACGATATTCTGCCGGCGCTGAAGCGGGTGCAGGCCGGCCATCTGTTGCAGTCACCGCTGCAAAAACTGTCTGGTGGCGAAACGCAGCGCGTGCTGCTGGCGCGCGCCCTGCTCAACCAGCCGCAGCTGCTGGTACTGGACGAACCGACGCAGGGCGTGGATGTTAACGGCCAGGTGGCGCTCTACGATTTGATCGATCAACTGCGACGCGAGCTCAACTGCGGCGTGCTGATGGTGTCGCACGACCTGCATCTGGTGATGGCAAAGACCGACGAAGTGCTGTGCCTCAACCATCACATCTGCTGTTCCGGCACGCCGGAAGCCGTCTCGCAGCACCCGGAATTCATCGCCATGTTTGGCCCGCGCGGCGCACAGCAGCTGGCGATTTACCGTCATCACCATAATCACCGTCACGATTTACAGGGACGCATTGTTCTGCGCAAAGGAAACGGCCCGTCATGATTGAACTGTTATTACCTGGCTGGCTGGGCGGCGTATTGCTGGCCCTGGCGGCCGGTCCGCTCGGCTCTTTTGTCGTCTGGCGCCGCATGTCATATTTCGGTGATACCCTCGCCCACGCCTCTCTGCTCGGCGTGGCGTTTGGTCTGCTGCTCAACGTGAACCCCTATTATGCGGTGATTCTGGTGACAGTGTGCCTGGCGCTCGGGCTGGTGTGGCTGGAGCGACGCCCGCATCTGGCGATCGATACGCTGTTAGGGATTATGGCGCACAGCGCGCTGTCGCTGGGTCTGGTGGTGGTCAGTCTGATGCAGGGCGTGCGCGTTGATTTGATGGCCTATCTGTTTGGCGATTTGCTGGCGATCACCCCGGACGATTTGTCGCTGATGGCGGGCGGCGTGGCAATCGTGCTGGTGGTGATGGCGTGGCAATGGCGTTCGCTGCTGTCGATGACCATCAGTCCAGAGCTGGCGCAGGTAGACGGCGTAAACATTCAGCGTACCCGCCTGATGCTGATGCTGGTAACCGCGCTGACCATTGGTGTGGCGATGAAATTTGTAGGCGCACTGATCATTACTTCACTGCTGATCATTCCGGCCGCCACGGCGCGACGCTTCTCGCGTTCGCCAGAGCAGATGGCCGGCTTTGCGGTGCTTATCGGCATCATAGCCGTCACCGGTGGCCTGACCTTCTCTGCCAGCTACGATACCCCGGCCGGTCCGTCGGTGGTGCTGTGTGCTGCGGTACTGTTCATTATCAGCATGGCAAAAAAACCGGCGGCGTGACGCCGGTTACTCTTCGCGGCTGATGCCGAAATGCTTATAGGCGTGCTGCGTGGCCATCCGGCCGCGCGGCGTGCGCTGAATAAAGCCTTGCTGGATCAGGAAGGGTTCGATAACGTCCTCGATGGTTTCACGCTCCTCACCAATCGCCGCCGCCAGGTTATCCAGCCCCACCGGACCGCCCATGAACTTGTCGATGATCGCCAGCAGTAGCTTGCGGTCCATATAGTCGAAGCCCTGATTGTCCACATTGAGCATATCCAGTGCGCTGGCGGCGACTTCGCCACTCATGTTGCCGCTGGCGCGCACTTCGGCGAAGTCACGTACACGGCGCAGCAGGCGGTTGGCGATACGCGGCGTACCGCGCGCACGACGCGCCACTTCCAGCGCGCCCTCTTCGCTCAGCGTCAGACCGAGACAGGCGGCGCTGCGGCCGACAATGTGCTGCAGGTCCGGCACGTTGTAGAACTCCAGGCGCTGCACGATCCCAAAGCGATCGCGCAGCGGTGAGGTGAGCGAGCCCGCACGGGTAGTAGCGCCAATCAGGGTAAACGGCGGCAAATCCAGTTTGATCGAGCGCGCCGCAGGTCCGTCACCGATCATGATATCCAGCTGATAATCTTCCATCGCCGGATACAGCACCTCTTCCACTACCGGCGACAGGCGATGAATTTCATCGATAAACAGGACGTCGTGCGGTTCAAGGTTGGTGAGCATCGCCGCCAGGTCACCGGCCTTTTCCAGCACCGGACCGGACGTGGTGCGCAGATTGACGCCCATCTCATTAGCCACGATGTTGGCCAGCGTGGTTTTACCCAGCCCGGGCGGACCAAAGATCAGCAGGTGGTCCAGCGCATCGCCGCGCAGTTTGGCGGCCTGGATGAAAATCTCCATCTGCTCGCGCACCTGCGGCTGCCCGACATATTCCGTCAGCAGTTTGGGGCGAATAGCGCGGTCGAGGCTCTCTTCCTCAGTGAAAGAACTGCCCGAGACCAGGCGGTCGGCTTCAATCATGCATTACCTCAAATAGCAGCGCGCAGGGCTTCGCGAATCAGGGTTTCACAATCCGCATCTGGTTTGCCAACCTTGCTGACCATACGGCTGGCTTCCTGCGGTTTATAACCCAGCGCTACCAGCGCCGCAACTGCTTCAGCCTCGGCGTCGTTGTTATCCTGCTGTGCCGACGGCGTGGTCAGGGTAAACGCCGAGTCGCCGCCAAACAGGTCGCCGTGCATGCCTTTGAAGCGATCTTTCATCTCAACCACCAGACGCTCAGCGGTTTTCTTGCCCACGCCCGGCAGCTTCACCAGCGAGGCGATCTCTTCGCGCTCCACCGCCGTGACAAACTGCTGCGCCGACATGCCGGAAAGAATCGCCAGTGCCAGTTTGGGCCCGACGCCGTTGACTTTGATCAGCTCACGGAACAGCGCCCGCTCCTGCTTACTGTTAAACCCGAACAGCAGCTGCGCATCTTCCCGCACCACAAACTGGGTGAAGATAATTGCTTCCTGGTTGATGTCCGGCAGCTCGTAAAAGCAGGTCATTGGCAGGTGCACTTCGTAACCCACACCGTGCGCCTCAATCAGCACCAGCGGCGGCTGTTTTTCCAGAATAATGCCTCGTAAACGACCAATCACCTGAGCAATTCCTTAGTGTATGTGTAAGCGTCTGAATCATCGGCCTCCTGCCACACCGCGCTCAACCGCGCGCCTGCTGGAGGTAAAATGTCGGCTATGTATATCATAAAAAAGGCTGGATGCATATCCAGCCTATTGAATGGCCACGCTTTTGCTAACCGGATCGCAAACGTCCGCGCGTCAGTACCAGTTTGCTGTCGCTCATGCGCGCCGCATTCTGGCTGACGTGGCAATGGGTGATGGCGATGGCCAGCGCATCGGCGGCATCCGCCTGCGGATTGGCCGGCAGTTTGAGCAGCGTGCGCACCATGTGCTGCACCTGGCTTTTTTCCGCGCTGCCGATGCCGGTTACCGTCTGCTTCACCTGACGGGCCGCATACTCGAACACCGGCAGATCAAGATTAACCGCTGCGACAATTGCCGCGCCACGCGCCTGCCCCAGCTTGAGCGCCGAGTCCGCGTTCTTCGCCATAAACACCTGCTCAATGGCGAAGTAATCCGGCGCGAACTGGGTGATGATTTCGCTGACGCCAGCGTAAATCAGTTTGAGGCGGGAAGGCAGATCGGTGACGTTAGTGCGGATGCAGCCGCTGCCCAGATAGCTGAGCTGGCGGCCGGTCTGGCGGATGACACCGTAGCCGGTGACGCGCGAGCCGGGGTCAATCCCGAGTATTATCGCCATAGCGCGTCTCCGTATTGCAGGGGTTTGCGTAACGCCATTACAGCGTTTCCGCTACCTCATCAGAAATTTCACCGTTATGGTAAACTTCCTGCACATCATCACAATCTTCCAGCATGTCGATCAGACGCAGCAGTTTAGGAGCCGTCTCGGCATCCAGTTCCGCTTTAGTTGATGGAATCATCGACACTTCAGCACTGTCGGCTTTCAGACCAGTGGCTTCCAGTGCATCGCGCACGCTGCCCAGCTCTTCCCACGCGGTAAAGACGTCAATCGCGCCATCGTCATAGCTCACGACATCTTCTGCACCGGCTTCCAGCGCCGCTTCCATCACGGCATCTTCGTCCTGGCCTGGCGCGAAGGAGATCACGCCTTTCTTGCTGAACAGGTAAGATACCGAACCGTCGGTGCCGAGGTTACCGCCGGTTTTGCTGAAGGCGTGACGCACTTCGCCCACGGTACGGTTACGGTTATCACTCAGACACTCCACCATGACTGCAGAGCCGCCCGGACCGTAACCTTCATAGATGATGGTTTCCATGTTGCTGTCATCTTCACCGCCGACGCCGCGCGCGATAGCACGGTTCATGGTGTCACGCGTCATGTTGTTGGACAGGGCTTTGTCCATCGCTGCGCGCAGACGCGGGTTGGAGCCGGCATCGCCACCGCCCAGCTTGGCCGCTGTCACCAGCTCGCGAATGATTTTGGTGAAGATTTTACCGCGCTTGGCGTCCTGAGCCGCTTTGCGGTGCTTCGTATTCGCCCATTTACTATGTCCAGCCATCTTACATATTCTCCGATCTTTAACAGGGTGCAGGCTATCTTGCTGGCAATCTTGTTCCCCGGCAGTGCGCGCAATCCTCACGTACTCATTTACGCTCCGGTTGCTGTGCGCTGGCGGTGAACAACCTTGCTGCGCCGATGACGCCTGACTGTTCTATTTTAGCGGTGCAAATCTTTCGACTTACACCGTATGTCTGTAATTTAACGATAAAACCACCGGAAAAACGCGCGGTGGCGGGCATTCAGATAAATTCGTCGATTGCCTGACGATTACTCCACGAGCGGGTTAGTGCGGCGGCGGCGGCCGGTGTCAGCCACTGTGCGGCGAGGTGCTCGCTCAGCAGTGGCTGGCGTTCGGCGGGCAGCGCCAGCCGGAACCAGTGTTCCCGGTTATGCGTGATGCCCGGCGCATAACGATGGCGATAGTGCGGAAAGATCTCAAACTCAATCTGTTTGTGGCAATCTTCCAGCACCAGCCCCTCTGCGGCGATATCAATCGCCAGCTCTTCAGCCACTTCGCGCTGCGCCGTTTGCGCCGGCGTTTCGCCCGGCTCCAGGCTGCCAGTAACCGACTGCCAGAAGCTGGGGTCATCGCGCCGCTGCAGCATTAACACCCGGCCGGTATCTTGCGCAAAAATCACCACCAGCACCGATACCGGGTGTTTATAGCCCATTATTTCGTCTCTGGAGTGACTTTCTTCGGCGCGATCTGGATACCGAGGTCAGCCAGCGCCGCCGGGTTGGCTTCGCTTGGCGCTTCAGTCATCAGACAGGCCGCCGCGGTGGTTTTCGGGAACGCAATCACATCGCGGATATTGTCGGTGCCGGTCAGCAGCATGGTAAGACGGTCAAGACCGAATGCCAGACCTGCATGCGGCGGGGTACCGAACTTCAGCGCATCCAGCAGGAAGCCAAACTTCTCACGCTGCTCTTCTTCGCTGATGCCCAGAATGCTAAACACCGTCTGCTGCATATTGCCGCTGTGGATACGCACTGAACCGCCGCCCACTTCATAACCGTTGATCACCATATCGTAGGCGTTCGCCACCGCCTGCGTCGGATCGGCCGCCAGCTGTTCCGCCGTCAGCGCTTTTGGCGAGGTGAACGGATGGTGCATCGCCGCCAGGCCGCCCTCGTCGTCCTCTTCGAACATCGGGAAGTCGACAACCCACAACGGAGCCCAGGCTTTATCATTGGTGATTTGCAGATCACGGCCCACTTTCAGGCGCAGTGCACCCAGTGCATCCGCCACCACTTTGGCACGATCGGCGCCGAAGAAGATCAGGTCGCCGTCCTGCGCGTCGGTACGCTGCAGAATAGCTTCAACGATCTCTGGCGTCAGGAATTTGGCCACCGGGCTCTGCACGCCGTCGAAACCGCTGGCGCGCGCATTGATCTTCATCCACGCCAGGCCTTTGGCACCGTAAATGCCGACAAAGCTGCCGTATTCGTCGATTTGCTTACGCGTCAGGGCGGCACCGCCCGGCACGCGCAGCGCCGCGACGCGACCTTTCGGGTCGTTTGCCGGGCCGGCGAACACCTGGAATTCAACGCTTTTCAGCAGGTCAGCAACGTCAACCAGCTCCATTGGGTTACGCAGGTCTGGCTTATCCGAACCATAGCGGTTCATCGCTTCGGCGAAGGTCATCTGCGGGAAGTCACCGAGGTCGACGCCTTTGATGTCCAGCCACAGTTCACGGATCATCTGCTCCATCACGCTGCGCACCTGCTCAGCGCTCATGAACGAGGTTTCCACGTCGATCTGGGTGAACTCCGGCTGACGGTCTGCGCGCAGGTCTTCATCACGGAAGCATTTGACGATCTGATAGTAGCGGTCAAAACCAGACATCATCAGCAGCTGTTTAAACAGCTGCGGTGACTGCGGCAGCGCGTAGAATTTACCTTTGTGCACCCGGCTCGGCACCAGGTAGTCACGCGCGCCTTCCGGCGTGGCTTTGGTCAGCATCGGGGTTTCGATGTCGAGAAAGCCTTCACCGTCCATAAAGCGGCGCACGAAGCTGGTAATTCTGGCACGGGTTTTCAGACGCTGCGCCATTTCCGGACGACGCAGGTCGAGGTAGCGATAGGTCAGACGCGCTTCTTCGCTGTTGGTCTGGTTAGAGTCCAGCGGCAGCGGTTCTGCGCGGTTGATGATGTTCAGCTCATGGGCGAACACTTCGATGTCACCGGTGGCCATGTCGCTGTTGCGGTTTTTCTCTTCACGCGCACGCACAGTACCGGTGATCTGGATACAGAATTCATTACGCAGTTCAGACGCCAGCTGGAAAGCCTGCTGATGATCGGCATCGAAAAACACCTGCGCGATGCCTTCGCGGTCACGCATATCGATAAAAATCAGGCTGCCGAGATCGCGACGGCGATTGACCCAGCCGCAGAGAGTAACTTGCTGACCCACATGAGACAGATTGAGCTGTCCGCAATATTCTGTACGCATAACGTATCCTTTTAACTTCGCCGCTGCTGCCAGACAGCATCAGGCCGCGTAACCTTCTGAGATGCTGCCGCAAAAAAGGCGGCTATTATAATGGAAAATGGCAGGCAGGATAAGCAGATCCCGCGCAAAGCGGACAAATCGTCAGCGTTTGCCGCGCGATCGGTTCCTGCCCGTGGCAAAACCAGGTAACGTACGGCGCATTTTCCGCGCCACAGCAGGCAGGAGCAGTTTTGACACTTCGTATTGGATTACCACAATGGCAGCACGCCAACTGGAAAGTATTGGGTATCGAAACCCTGGCGGATTACGCCCGGCTGTTCGGCTGCGTCGAAGGCAACACCACGCTTTACGCGCTGCCCAAACCCGAAGTAGTGCAGCGCTGGTATGACATGACTGACGACGCCTTTCGCTTCTGCTTTAAATTTCCTGACACCATCAGCCACAAAGCGGCGCTGAAGAACTGCGATGAGCTGGTGAATGAATTTCTGCGCCTGCTGGATCCGCTCAGCCAGCGCATCGGCCAGTACTGGCTGCAGCTGCCCGCCGCCTTTTCACCGGCGCAGCTGACAGATTTATGGGCGTTTCTCGATCGCCTGCCGCGCAGCTTTCACTATGGCGTGGAAGTGCGCCATGCGGCCTTTTTTGCCAAAGGCGAGGCCGAGCGCGCGCTGAATCGCGGCCTGCATCAGCGCGGGGTTAATCGGGTGATTCTCGACAGCCGTCCGGTGCACGCCTCTGCCTCGCTCAGCCCGGCCGCCGTGCATGCGCGCGCGCAAAAGCCGCGCGTGCCGACGCACGCGGTGCGCACTGCCGGTCAGCCGATGGTGCGCTTTATCGGCAGCGACAGCGTGGAGGAGAGCCTGCCACTGTTTGATGTCTGGCAGCAAAAACTGGCGGACTGGCAGCACGACAGCGACCCGCTGCTGTTTATCCACACGCCGGATATGGGCGCGGTGTTTCCGCTGCTGCAGGCGCTGTGGCCGCAGCTGCAACAGCTGGAGCCGACGCTGCGCCCGCTGCCCGCCTGGCCACAGCAATCCAGCCTGTTCTAAACGCAGGGAAACGGGTGCAGCCTGCGGCAGTTTCTGCCAGAATAGCGCCCTTTCCGTTTTTTCTCCGGATAATTCATTATGTCTGACCGCGATACGCTATTCTCCGCGCCCATCGATAAACTGGGCGACTGGACCTTTGACGAGCGCGTGGCTGAAGTCTTTCCCGATATGATTCAGCGCTCGGTGCCGGGTTACTCCAACATCATTTCGATGATTGGCATGCTGGCAGAACGCTTTGTGCAGCCCAATAGCCAGGTTTACGATCTCGGCTGCTCGCTGGGCGCGGCCACGCTGGCGGTGCGCCGCAATATTCAGGCACCGGGTTGCCAGATTATTGCCGTCGATAATTCACCGGCGATGGTGGAACGCTGCCGCCGACACATCGACGCCTTCCGCGCCGCTACGCCGGTGCAGGTGCTGGAAGCGGATATCCGCGATATCCACATCGAAAACGCCTCACTGGTGGTGCTCAACTTTACCCTGCAGTTCCTTGAGCCGGACGCGCGCCTGACGCTGCTGCAGAAAATCGCTGCCGGTCTCAATCCGGGCGGTGCGCTGGTGCTGTCAGAAAAGTTCAGCTTTGAAGATGCCGACGTCGGCGAACTGCTGTTCAACATGCACCACGACTTTAAGCGCGCCAACGGCTACAGCGAGCTGGAGATCAGCCAGAAGCGCAGCATGCTGGAGAACGTGATGCTGACGGACAGCGTGGAAACGCATAAAGCCCGCCTGAAAAGCGCCGGCTTTGCCCATGCCGAATTGTGGTTCCAGTGCTTTAACTTTGGCTCACTGGTGGCGTTGAAATGATTGATTTTGGCCGTTTTTATCAGCAAATCGCCACCGGCCCGCTCGCCAGCTGGCTGGAAGTGTTGCCGGCGCAGGTCGCCGCCTGGCAGCGTGAAAACCTGCACGGGCATTTTCGCAACTGGGAGAAGTCGGTCGACAATCTGCCGCTGCTGGTGCCGCAGCAGCTCGATCTGCTGCACAGCGTCAGCGCGCAGCATGACGCGTTAACCGATCGCCAGCGCGCCGGCATCGAAAAGCTGCTGCGTAACCTGATGCCGTGGCGCAAAGGGCCGTTTTCGCTCTACGGCTGCGACATCGACACCGAATGGCGCTCCGACTGGAAGTGGGACCGCGTGCTGCCGCATATCTCTTCGCTGGCCGGTCGAACCGTGCTGGATGTAGGCTGCGGCAGCGGTTATCACATGTGGCGCATGATTGGTGCCGGCGCACAGCTGGTGGTCGGTATCGATCCGATGCAGCTGTTCCTGTGCCAGTTCGAAGCGGTGCGTAAGCTGCTGGGTGACGATCGCCGTGCGCATCTGCTGCCGCTGGGCATTGAGCAACTACCGGCGCTGCAGGCGTTCGATACCGTGTTCTCCATGGGCGTGCTCTATCACCGGCGTTCGCCGCTCGACCATCTGCTGCAGCTGAAAAATCAGCTGGTCAGCGACGGCGAACTGGTGCTGGAGACGCTGGTGATTGAAGGCGATGAAAACGCGGTGCTGGTTCCGGGTGAACGCTATGCGCAGATGCGCAACGTTTACTTTATTCCGTCTGCGGCGGCGCTGAAAAACTGGCTGGAGAAGTGCGGTTTTGTCGATGTGCGCATTGCCGATTACGCCATCACCTCGGTGGAAGAGCAGCGTCGCACCGACTGGATGACCAGCGAATCGCTGGCGGAGTTCCTCGATCCGCACGACAGCAGCAAAACGATTGAAGGCTATCCTGCCCCGCTGCGTGCCGTGCTGGTGGCGCGCAAACCGTAACGCTTAACGCCGCGACAGCGCCAGCTTCGCGGCGAAACCAATAAACACGCAGCCGGTCAGGCGATCCATCACTTTTAACACTGCCGGACGGCGCAGATGACCAGCAAAGTACTGGCTGCCGCTAATCAATACCGCGTTCCACACTAAGCCAATCACCATGTGGGTGAGCGCCATCAGTGTGCACCACAGCGCCACCGATCCGCCGGCCGGGATAAACTGCGGCAGAAAGGTGACGTAAAAAACCCCGACTTTGGGATTGAGCAGGTTACCGGTCAGGCCACGCGCGAAGCAGGTCAGATAGCGCTCTTCCCGCTTTTGCCCCTGCTGCCCGCTGGCCACCGTACTGCGCGGGTTGAGCAGTAGTCTGACGCCGAGATACAGCAGGTACACAGCACCGATGCCTTTCAGCAGGTTATAAGCCATTTCCGAAGCCAGCAGCAGCGCGCCTAAGCCCAGCCCGACCGCCACGCCCCACACCAGACAGCCGAGCGTAACGCCCAATGCCGTCGCCGAGGCACGCTGCCAGCCCTGCGCAGCCGCCGAACGCAGCACCAGCGCGGTATCGAAGCCGGGCGTCAACGTAAGCAGGGTAATGGCGAAAAGGAATGAAATAACCAGTGTCATGATGGGCTCCCGGGTTGTGCACAGAACAGCATACGCGACGGCGCATCAATTGTCCGTCGCCGGACGATCCCAGTACTGATATTTGTAGGCCGAACTCAGATGCCGCTCAATGGTGCCTTTGGCAAACACTTCGGTCTCATGCAAATAGCTCAGCGTGCAATTGCCCACCTCGTCCCACAACTGGCACTCATCCACCGATCGCAAAGTGCTGACCGGCGTGGTCGAGGTGCCGTGCAATCGCAGTTCGCGCCACTGATTATCGTAGCTGTAGGTCTCTTTGCTGCGCGCGCTGGTGGATGCCACCACCAGCCCCTGTGGATTCCAGCGCCAGGTATTCTCGCCGTTGGTCAGCGCATCACTGCCGCGCGCGATACTTTTTTCCAGCCGGAAGTGTTTATCGTAGCGGTAAGTGGTATCGGTAAAGCCCTCTTTCCCCATGCTGGTAAATTTGTCCGAGGCGCTGATGATGTTGCCGTGTTGCCCCATCTGCCAGCTGATGGTGCCCTGCCGGTTATCCACCACTTCCTCTTTGCCCGCGCGGGTCACTTTAACCAGATAAGCATAGTCAGCCACCCAACCGCGCTGCACGCGCGCGATATGCTGCTCCATGCTCAGCACCACGTTGCCTTCGCTTTTGTCATAGGTGATATCAGCCACCATCAGATCGCCGCACTGGTCAAACTGCCCGAGCACGCGCTTCTGCGAGTTGACGTCTTTACCAAACTCCCCGGCCACCACCTGGCGCACCGCGCCTTTGGCGTCGCCGCCCAGCATAATCCAGTTGTTGCTGCTGGTGATATTTTTGCTCAGCGGCGGGCAGGTGCTGCTGGCGGCCAGCGCCGCGCCGGCAACGGGGAACAGCAGAATCACAACAGCATAAGGGAGGGATTTCATCAGCGTTATCCGCGCGTTAAGCCATAGAGTAATCAAAGCATCTTTTTCACCAATGCGCTATTCATGGCGAAGCGGCAGACAAAAAGAACCCCAGCAAGGAACTGGGGTTTGGTACTTGCAAACATCACGTCAGGTTTTCGGCGTGCTGCGCGGCAAAATTGGTACGGGTCAGGCGACCCGGTCAACGCTCATCTGCATCATGCTCTTCATGGCTTCGACGACATCGCCATCGACACAGGAGCGGCTGAATTCATCGGTTTCCGCTTCAGAACACATCGAGACACCGGCTTTACGGTAGCGCATCGGTGACGCGACGGCACGACTGGCGGAGCTGTGGACTTCCTGCAATCCGCTGTCGAGGAACTTTTGCAGATTGCTGAGGCGCACGCCTGCCCCTGCCATAATGATTGGACCGGTGCTGTATTCATTTAGTTCCCGTAATAATGCAATTCCGGTTTCAGCGCTCTGCTGCTGACCGGAAGTCAGAATGCGGGCGATCCCTAAACCAGTCAGCACCTCCAGCGAACGCTTCGGGCTGTGGCACAAATCAAAGGCACGATGGAAGGTCACCGCCATGCCGTCGCACAGCGCCATAATTTGCTGCATGCGTACCGTGTCGACGTGCGCATCTTCGTCCAGCATGCCAATCACCAGGCCAGGAAAACCCAGCTCGCGAATACGCGCCACGTCCGATTTCATCACCTCAAATTCGCGGGCGGTGTAACAAAAATCACCGCCGCGCGGCCGCACGATCGGGTGGACCGGAATGGTCAGTTCACGCTGTGCGGCTTCCAGCATACCCGCCGAAGGTGTCAGTCCGCCTTCACGCGGAGCACTGCACAGCTCCACGCGATCGGCACCGGACGCCTGCGCAGTCATTGCGCAGTCGATGCCATAGCAACAAATTTCCAGTTTCGTCATACCTTGCTCCTTTTCATGACTGCTGGCTCGGGAGGAGTGCATCAGTTAGTCTGCTCATTCAGACAGTTTACGTGGAAAGCGCACTATGGCATTCGATTTTGATCAAGGGATAGACCGTCGTCACAGCGATAGTTTGAAATGGCACAAATATGGTGATCGCGATGTGCTGCCTTTGTGGGTTGCCGACACCGATTTTCGCTCGCCGCCGTGCATCATTGAGGCCATTAAACAGCGTGCCGACCACGGTGTTTTCGGCTACGGCGCGACGCCGCACGGTTTGATTGATATCACTATTTCCCGCTTAGCCCAGCGCTATGGCTGGCAGATTGAGCCGGAATGGATTGTGTTGCTGCCGGGCGTGGTGAGCGGACTGAATTTATCGGTCCGGGCATTTACCGAGTCGTCGCAGAGCACCGTGGCACCGACGCCAATTTATCCGCCGTTTCGCGCGGCGGCGCGGCTGGCGCAGCGCGCTCAGGTCAATCTGCCATTGCAATTGCAGCAGGATCGCTGGGTGATGCAGCTGGATGACAGCCAGATGCAGGGCAACGAGCGCCTGCTCATGCTGTGCAATCCGCAGAATCCGGGCGGCACCGTCTACCGCCGTGATGAGCTGGAGGCGCAGCTGGCCTTTGCCCAACGCCACGATTTGCTGGTGTGCTCCGATGAAATCCATTGTGACCTGCTGTTAACGCCCGGCGTACAGCACATTCCGTTTGCCTCGCTGAGCGAAGATGCCGCCCAGCGCAGCATCACCCTGATTTCGCCGTCTAAAACCTTCAACATCGCCGGGCTGGGTGCGTCCATGGCCATTATCCCTCATCCCGAACTGCGGAAACGCTTTAAGCAGGTGCGTGAAGGCATCGTACCGGGCGTGGATATCCTGGCGCTGGTGGCGGCGGAAGCCGCATGGCGCGGCGGTGATGCATGGCTGGCGGACCAGCTTGCTTACCTGCGCGCCAATCGTGACTGGCTGGTGCAGCAGGTGAATGCGCTGCCGGAACTCAGCATGGTCGCGCCAGAGGCCAGCTATCTCGGCTGGATTGACGCCAGCCAGCTGGATGTTGCCAGCCCGGCGCTGTATTTCGAAAAACACGGTCTCGGTTTCTCGCCGGGCCGTGATTTTGGCGACGATCGCTTCGTGCGCTTCAACTTTGGCTGCACGCACGCCACCCTGCAGCAGGCGGTATCGCGCCTGCAGCAGGCGGTGGCAGCGCGGCGCTAAGCCTGTTCGCTGGCAACGATCTCCTCCAGCCGCCACGGATGAAACTTGATGGTAGTTTGCCCGTCCGTCACCGCTAAGGTCGGATTGGGCAGACGTTCATTTTCGCCCTGCGGCGTGCTGGTTTTAAACGCGATGCCCGGCTGCGTCAGCGCCTCGTCTGCCAGCAACGCCATCGCACGCATGCCCAGCGTTTCCGGCTCGCCGCGCAACACAATTTCCACATGCTCCCAGCCTTCATGGCGATACAGCTTCTCACCGGGCCACGGCAGCTCGATCACATCCACCTGCCAGCCCGCGATGCGCAGCGGCTGATGCAGCTTAAACAGGCAGATCGGCCGTCCGTTAATCATCGCTTCGGAAAACTGATCGCCGATTTGCAGTAACCCGGCTTTCCAGCGTTCTGCCGTGGCGAACTGGTGACAGCGCACCGCCACGTGGTCCGCCTCATGCTGCGTGAGGTCAAGGCCGAGGCGTGCCGCAAAGTGTTGCAAAGCCTGTTCAAATCGGGACAGGTCTTGTTTTAAGTCACTCAGTTCTGAAGGAAAATCCAGATTCATACGTTAAATACCTCAAACTCAGTTCAGATCTTTTAATCAATAAAAAAACAGGGCTGCCGCAGCTTTCGCTTGACAAAATGCTCGGATTCATCCGATTTCACGCCAAAAACCTTCAAAAACCGCATAAATCGCCCCTCTCTTTCGGATTAATCGCGTAATCAGGTCCACACGTTACTTTATAAAAGTGCCTTAACCAACTGTTATTATTAACAATAGTTAATACAATGAGATAACTCTTATTTACCCGTCAATCAATTGCAGTAGCTGACCCTTTCTTATAAATTTGGGTTTCACAACTACAAGGAATGGCCCTATGTCTATGCTCATTGTTGTCGCGGTCCTGATAGCCTTGATGGGATTTGCAATTTCCCGCCACTGGAAGGTGCGTGAAGACAAAAGCGTTAAAAATCCCCGTCGCCACCCGCGCCGCCGTTAACCGGCGCGCGGGCCTGCGTCCACCGGCAGCCATAACCGATTGCTGACGCACCCCAACATTTCACGTATACTTCCCCTCTTATTTTTTCCGTCCCGACACGCACGCGGGATGACGACATCGGCTCGCCCTCAGCTGGCGGGCCTTTTCAGCATATGAAGGTAACGCGGTGAATATTCAGGCTCTTCTTTCCGATAAAGTCAGTCAGGCGATGGTGGCGGCAGGCGCACCGGCCGATTGCGAACCGCAGGTTCGTCAGTCTGCAAAAGTGCAGTTCGGCGATTACCAGGCGAACGGTATCATGGCCGTGGCGAAAAAGCTCGGTCAGGTGCCGCGCCAGCTGGCTGAGCAGGTAGTTCAGCATCTGGATCTGGCTGGCATCGCCAGCAAAGTCGACATCGCCGGTCCCGGCTTTATCAACATCTTCCTCGACCGCCAGTGGCTGGCACAGCAGGCCGCGCAGGCGCTGCAGCTGCCACGCCTGGGCGTCAGCGAAGTGACACCTCAGACTATCGTGATTGACTACTCGGCGCCCAACGTGGCGAAAGAGATGCATGTCGGTCACGTGCGATCCACCATCATCGGTGATGCCGCAGTACGCACCCAGGAGTTCCTCGGCCATCACGTCATCCGCGCTAATCACGTCGGTGACTGGGGTACACAGTTTGGCATGCTGATCGCCTATCTGGAGAAGCAGCAGAACGAGCATCATGAAGATATCGCGCTAGCTGATCTGGAAGCCTTCTACCGCGAAGCGAAACGCACCTATGACGAAGACGAAGCCTTCGCCGAGCGCGCCCGCGGTTACGTGGTGAAACTGCAGGGTGGCGACGAATATTGCCGCGCCATGTGGAAAAAGCTGGTGGATATCACCATGAGTCAGAACCAGCAGGTGTATGACCGCCTCAACGTTACCCTGACGCGTAAGGATGTGATGGGTGAAAGCCTGTATAACGACATGCTGCCGGGCATCGTCGCCGATCTGCGCGAAAAAGGGCTGGCAGTGACCAGCGAAGGCGCCACCGTGGTCTTCCTTGATGAGTTCAAAAACAAGGAAGGTGAACCGATGGGCGTGATCATCCAGAAGAAGGATGGCGGCTATCTCTACACCACCACCGATATCGCCTGCGCCAAATATCGCTACGAAACGCTGCATGCCGATCGCGTGCTGTACTACATCGATTCCCGCCAGCATCAGCATCTGCAGCAGGCGTGGACCATCGTGCGCAAAGCGGGCTATGTGCCGGAGTCAGTGCCGCTGGAGCACCATGCGTTCGGCATGATGCTGGGCAAAGATGGCCGTCCGTTCAAAACGCGCAGCGGCGGCACCATCAAACTCTCCGACCTGCTGGATGAAGCGGTTGAGCGTGCTCATGCGCTGGTGAGCGAAAAGAATCCGGAGATGAGCGCCGACGAGCTGAAAGAGCTGGCGGAAGTGGTCGGCATTGGTGCGGTGAAGTACGCCGACCTGTCAAAAAGCCGCACCACCGATTACATCTTTGACTGGGACAACATGCTGGCGTTTGAAGGCAACACCGCGCCGTACATGCAGTATGCCTACACGCGTGTGCTCTCAGTATTCCGTAAAGCGGGCATTGAGGCAGACAGCCTGCACGGTGATATCATCCTGACTGACGAGCGCGAAGCGCTGCTGGCGACCCGTCTGCTGCAGTTTGAAGAGACGATCACCCAGGTCGCGCGCGATGGCACCCCGCACGTGATGTGTGCTTATCTGTACGATCTGGCCGGTCTGTTCTCGGGCTTCTATGAGCACTGCCCGATTCTCTCCGCCGAAGAGGAAAACGTGCGCAACAGCCGTCTGCAGCTGGCTGCGCTGACGGCGAAAACCCTGAAGCAGGGGCTGGATACGCTGGGCATCAAAACCGTCGAGCGAATGTAAGCCTAAAAAAACCCGCTGCGGCGGGTTTTTTATTGGCTATTGGCTATTTGCTATTGGTAATTGACCATCACTTCACTGCTCACCACCCGCAGGCCGGGCGGCAACGCGCCCTGCCCCTGAAAGCCGAAAGCCAGATGCAGCGTTTCATCGGCTGCCACGTTGGCGAGGCCGCGTGTGCTGCCGCTGGCGCCGTCCAGCTCCACGCA
Organism: Pantoea sp. SGAir0418; assembly: GCF_043529865.1. Taxonomy (NCBI): domain Bacteria; kingdom Pseudomonadati; phylum Pseudomonadota; class Gammaproteobacteria; order Enterobacterales; family Erwiniaceae; genus Pantoea; species Pantoea sp. SGAir0418. The sequence continues at coordinate 1,792,728 of NZ_CP027911.1, read as the reverse complement.
GCGCTGGCTGGCGCACAGCCGCACCACCAGACCGGATGGTGCCGGGCGGCTTAGCGTGTAGCGCCAGTTCACCAGCGAAATAGTCCCTGCAGCCGCCGAGGGCGCTTTAAGCGCCGGCGACAGCAGCCAGTTGCCGCGTACGCCGAGGCTCGGGCCGCTGGCGCTGGCCTGCCATGCACCGCTGGCGGCTTTGCCCGTTAGCGGCAGCGCCAGCAGCGCCGCCAGCAGCCATGAGAGCGTCACGCCGCGCATTATTTGCCGCCTATGGTAGCAGTCATGCGGATCTGACGGTTATCGGTCAGCTCCATATTGGACAGCACCACCAGCTGCGGCAGGTTGCGGCGCAGGAAGCGCGCCAGCAGCGCCCGCAGCGGATGGTTAACCAGCAGCACCGGCGGCGCACCGGTCATCTCCTGCTGCTGCAGCGCGGCCTGCGCCTGCATCAGCAGCCGATCGGCAAGACCCGGTTCCAGACCGCCACCGCCCTGCAGCGCCTGCAGCAGCAGACGTTCCAGTGTGGCATCCAGTCCAATCACCTGCACTTCGCCGTTGCCCGGGAACCACTGCTGGGTAATCGCACGGCCCAGCGCGACGCGTACCACGCTGGTCAGTTCCTGCGGATCGTTCTGCACCGGCGCATGTTCGGCCAGCGTTTCGATAATGGTGCGCATGTCGCGGATCGAGACGCGCTCGGTCAGCAGATTTTGCAGCACTTTGTGCAGCGTGGTCAGGGTGATCACGCCTGGCACCAGATCTTCCGTCAGCTTTGGCATCTCCTGGGTGACGCGGTCCAGCAGCTGCTGCGCTTCCTGACGCCCAAACAGCTCGCTGGCGTACTGGCCGATCAGGTGATTAAGGTGAGTAGCCACCACGGTACTGGCTTCCACTACGGTGTAGCCCTGAATCTGTGCCTGCTCTTTCAGCGCGCTGTCGATCCAGATGGCCGCGAGGCCAAACGCCGGGTCAACCGTCGCTTCACCCGGCAGCGTGCCCGCCGCCGTGCCCGGGTTAATCGCCATCCAGCGTCCCGGATAAGCATCGCCGCTGCCAATCTCCACGCCCTTCATCAGGATGCGATAGCGCGCCGGCGGCAGCTCCATGTTGTCACGAATGTGCACCACCGGTGGCAAGAAGCCAACCTCCTGCGCCACCTTTTTACGGATACTGCGGATACGCCCGAGCAGCTCGCCGTTTTGCAGATGATCGACCATCGGAATCAGACGATAGCCCACTTCCATGCCGAGCGAATCTTCCAGCTGGACGTCGGTCCACGAGGCTTCGACCGTTGCCGGCGTCTCCTGCGTTTTCACCACGCTGGAGGCTTCACTTTGCTTCTTCGGCTGCATTTCGCGGCCGCGCAGCCACCAGGCCAGGCCAAGCAGCGCCGCGGTGAACAGCAGGAACACAAAGTTCGGCATGCCGGGCACCAGGCCCAGCAGGCCAATCACGCCGGCGCTCAGCATCAGCACGCGCGGATTGTTAAACAGCTGGCCCACCATCTGTTCGCCGACGTCCTGATCGGTGCTGACGCGGGTAACGATGACACCGGCAGCGGTCGAGATCACCAGCGCCGGGATCTGCGCCACCAGGCCGTCACCGATGGTCAGCAGCGTATAGGTTTCCCCGGCGTGGCCGAGATCCATACCGTGCTGCACCACGCCCACCAGCAGGCCGCCGATCACGTTGATCACCATGATCAGGATGCCGGCGATGGCGTCGCCGCGCACAAACTTACTGGCACCGTCCATCGAGCCGTAGAAGTCCGCTTCCTGAGTCACCTCGGTGCGCCGGCGTTTAGCTTCGTCTTCACCAATCAGGCCGGCGTTCAAATCGGCATCGATTGCCATCTGCTTGCCGGGCATACCATCCAGCACGAAACGCGCGCCCACTTCGGCGATACGTCCGGCACCTTTGGTGATGACCATGAAGTTGATGATCACGAGGATGATGAATACCACGATACCAATGGCGAAATTACCGCCCACGAGGAAGTGACCAAAGGCTTCAACCACACGCCCGGCGGCATCAGCCCCCGTATGCCCTTCCAGCAGGATGATACGCGTTGAGGCGACGTTCAGCGCCAGACGCAGCAGCGTTGAAAACAGCAAAATGGTCGGGAAGGCAGCGAATTCCAGCGTGCGCTGGGTGAACATTGCCACCAGCAGCACCATGATGGACAGCGCAATGTTGAATGTAAACAGCAGGTCAAGGATGAACGCCGGCAGTGGCAATACCATCATCGACAGGATCAGCATGATCAGCACCGGACCAGCCAGCACCTGCCATTGCGTGTCTTTAAAATTGCCCGGTAAACGCAGCTTTTCGGCCAGATTAGCCATGGTTGGTGTTCTCTCCTGCAAAGTCCATCTCTGCCGGGACCGGCAGATGTTTTGGTTTGTTTGGAATCAGGCCGCCTTCACGCTTCCAGCGTCGCAGCTGCCAGACCCACGCCAGCACTTCTGCCACGGCGGCATAGAGCGCGCCGGGAATAAACTGGCCAATTTCCGTATGACGATAGAGCGCACGCGCCAGCGGCGGCGCTTCCAGAATCGGTACGCGGTGCTCTTTTGCGATTTCACGAATGCGCAGGGCAATGTCACCGGCGCCTTTGGCAATCACTTTCGGCGCGCTCATCTTGCCTTCCTGATACTGCAGCGCCACCGAGTAGTGCGTCGGGTTAGTCACGATGACGTCCGCCTTCGGCACGTCGGCCATCATGCGGCGGCGGGCGGCGGCACGCATCGCCTGGCGGATACGCCCTTTCACGTGCGGGTCGCCTTCGTTCTGCTTGTGTTCATCGCGAATTTCCTGGCGCGTCATGCGCAGCTTTTTGAAGTAGCTGTAGAGCTGCCAGAACACGTCAAAGCCAACCATCGGGATCAGTCCCAGCATCACCAGCGCGCAGCTGATGGCGGTCATCGACAGGCCATGCTGCAGCGCATTCACCGGCGATTCGCTCATCAGGCGCAGCATCTCCTGCCAGTGACTCCACAGATACCAGCCAGCCACCAGCGCAACCAGCACCGCTTTGAGGATCGCCTTCACCAGTTCCGCCCACGTCTGACCGGAGAACATGCGCGCAATGCCCGGTAACGGGTTGAGCTTTTTGAAATCGAATTTGATGGATTTTCCGCTGATGTTGATTCCGCCCAGAATCATCGGCGCGGCGATGGCAACGATCACCAGCCCGGCCATCAGCGGCAGCAGCGCGATCACCGCCTGCATCACCAGGTTGCCGATGTGCGAGACGATAATTTTATCGTCGTTGACCATGCCGTGGTCGAAGCGGAAGCCGGTGGCCACCATGCTGGCCAGCCGTTGCGCCATATTGTGGCCGCCCAGCCAGATGATTAGCAGCCCGGCCAGCAGCATCAGTACCGAAGTCAGCTCGCGCGAACGCGGAATCTGCCCCTCCTGCCGTGCTTTCTCAAGTCGGTGGGGGGTGGGCGATTCTGTTTTGTCCTCGTTGCTCTCTTCAGCCACGACATACCTCAGCTGGCAGGAATTCTGAGCATAGGATGCCAAAACCCTTCGGGTCTAAAGCGCGGATTAAGCGAGAAAAAGATGGGTTTATTTAGCCATAAGTGAAATCAGGACCTGCGCTAACCTGGTACGGGCCAATCACCAGCGAACGGTTCCGCGACCTTTGCTGCGCAATACGGTTAAGTGGTGGAGCAAGCAAAAGCCGTGCCGGACTGGCTGGGTTAAAGACGTGGCTGCGCCCGGAAATTCCGAAAATCATAAAATTGTTTCGCCGCGCAATCTTTTTTTATCTGAAAAAATAGATAAATCTTATTTACCAATTCCCCTAAGCACCATCAGGGGGCAAATGTCGCGCCGCACACCAGCCGCGCTTGCTTACGCAAATAAATTAATGCAGCTTATCTATCGTCCCAGCCAGAACGATCGCGGCGTGCCGTTAAGGCGTTTTTTCGCCCGGTAGCACGGGATTTGCCGCGGTGCAATGGTTTGAATTCTCAAAAGTCTTAGGTAGACTTAAGTCAGCACTATCTTTCTGTAATTTGACTGTTTTTTAGTGGCCTTCTCACTGCATAATCTGCGCGCCCGCTGAGTGCGTGCCGGATACAACTCTGCAGCGATACTGATGAAAATTTGAGGATCATGGTGAATAAGAGTCTCTTGCTAACGCTGCTGGCGGCTTTAACGCTGGCGGGATGTAAAGCGCCTCCACCGCCCGTGACGGATGACACCCTGGTCACCAGCGAAGTGAACGGCGTAAAACTGGTTCATCGTCATGCAGTGGCAGCACCCGGTGAATTTACCCCGGTGAATGAGAGCTTTCGCGCGCTGTATGCCGCCTCTGTGATGACCCTGCCGGATTACGGCGGCAAAGTGGTCCGTTATCTGGATAACGCCCAAACCTTTGAGGTGCTGGGTCGCGTCGAGCACAACTGGCTGGCGATTGCAGAAGAACCCAGCGGTCAGCTGATTGGCTACGTGCCCCCCAAAGCTGGCGTGGAGAGCAGCCGCTATGACGCCACGCTGCGCAGCGACCGGCCGCGTCCCCGTCGTACTAAACAGGTCTGCGTGGCCGTGGGGGGCGCCAGTAAAGCATGCCGCACCAATGATACCGCGACCTGGATCTTAGACTGATGATGCAATCCGGCGCATATTGCCCGCAGCACACCGCTGCTTTGCGGGCTAACCGTTCCGTTATTGCCAGGATAATCGAGATTTAATGACTCAGGACTCCCTTGCCCGCGATGGCATTGTCGCGGGCAACGATAACCTTTTGCTGAATGCCGCAGCCCCGATTCTGAATGCCGTCGTGCGTATACGGCAGGCGGCGACGCACGACGATCCCGCCGGCCTGCGTCAGCTGCTGATTGAAGAGATCCGCCAGTTCGAGCAACGCTGCAAGCAGGCGGGTTTACCGTTTGAGATGATCATCGGCGCACGCTACTGCCTGTGTAGCGTGCTGGACGAAGCGGCGGCGCAAACCCCCTGGGGCACGCGCGGCGTCTGGTCCGGCAACGGCATGCTGGTGACCTTTCATAACGAAAGCTGGGGCGGCGAAAAAGTGTTCCAGCTACTGTCGCGCGTGTCGCAAAGCCCGCAGCAGCATTTATGGCTGCTGGAAGTGATTCACTACTGCCTGCTGCTGGGCTACGAAGGGCGCTATCGCGGCAGCGACAGCGGACGCGCGCAGTGTGAAGGCATCCGTAAACGGCTGGCGCAGCTGATTGCGGAAACCCGCCCGGCACCACCACCGCGCGCGCCGCTGGTCGAAGTCCATCCGCTGGTCAGCACCCTGACACGACCGATGGTGCCGCTGTGGGCCTGCGTCACACTGGCTACGCTGATTGCCTGTCTGATCTACAGCGGGCTCAACTGGCGGCTGGGCAATGCGGCCGAACCGCTGCTGCGCGCCATCTATCAAACCCCGCTGCCGCAAATCATGCCGGGCCGCCGCCCCACCTCACCGCAGGCGCTGCTCGATCTGCATCAGCGGCTTAACGACGTGATTGCCGCAGGCCAGCTGGAAGTGAGCGATGGTGCCTTTGGCAGCAAAGTGATCATCCCTGCGGACAAGCTGTTTGCGCCGGACGGTACGGTGGTGAACCAGGTTGGCCGCGCGCTGCTGGCGCACGTGGCCAGCGCGATGAAGACGGTAAAAGGCACGGTGCTGGTATCGGTATATACCGATAATCGTCCGGTGGATGGCCGTTTCGCCTCCAGCTATGAATTCTCCTTCGCCCGCGCCCGTGCCGTTACGCAACTGCTGAATACGCAGTTGGCGGACGGTCACAGCGTTAAAGCCGAAGGCCGCGGCGACAGCAATCCGCTCTTACCCAATGACAGCAATGAAAACCGCGCCCGCAATCGCCGGGTGGAGATCACCCTGTTTGCGGCACCGGAAACCCTCGGCAATCATCAGGGAGGCCAGTGATGCGCGCATCACTCCAACATCTGTTAACCCATCGCCTGCTGTGGGGCCTGATTGGCGTCACGGCGCTGAGCTGCGTGCTGTGGATGCTCGGCCCGTTGTGGAGCTGGGGTGACACCCGTCCACTGGAGCCGGTATTCCCGCGCCAGCTGGCGGTCGGCCTGCTCTATTTCTGCTGGGTACTGTTCCAGTTTATTCCCGCCATCTGGCGCGGCTGGTTTAACAGCAAGCTGCTCAATCGCCTGCAGGAAATGAGTCACGAAGAAGCGTCCGATCGCCAGGCGACCGAGACGCTGCTGACCCAGCGCTTCAGCGAAGCGGCGCTGCGGCTGAAACGCACCCAGTTTGGTCGCCGGCATCAGAAAAGCTGGCTGGCGCGTTTTCAGAGTCACTATCTGTATCAGCTGCCGTGGTACGTGATGATAGGCGCGCCCGGTGCCGGTAAAACCACCGCGCTGCTGAACGCCGGTCTGGAGTTTCCGTTAACCGACAGCCTCGGCAAAGAGGCGGTACGCGGCGTCGGCGGCACGCGTCACTGCGACTGGTGGTTCACCGACAGCGCAGTCTTAATCGACACTGCGGGTCGTTACGCACTGCAGGAGAGCCAGCGCGCGCGCGACGGCGCCGAGTGGCATAACTTCATTAAATTGCTAAAGCGCTACCGCACGCGCCAGCCGATCAACGGCGTGATCATGACCATCAGCGTGGCCGACCTGCTGACCGATTCCGCCGAGGCACGTCACGCCCAGGCCAGCGCGCTGCGCAGCCGCATGGTCGAGCTGCATCAGCAAACCGGCATTCATTTCCCGGTGTATGTAATGGTCACCAAAACCGACCTGCTGAAAGGGTTTATGAGCTTTTACGGCAACCTGAGTAAGCCGCAGCGCGATGCCATCTGGGGCTTCACCTTCCCGTGGGAACCGGGCAAGCCGCACAAAGATGACTGGCACCGCAGCTTTAGCGAGCGCTTTCAGCAGCTGGAGCAGCGTCTGCAGCAGCAGCTGGCCGACGTGATGGCCGGCGAGCGCGATCTCACCCAGCGCGCCGACAGCTTCCTGTTCCCGCAGGAGTTCAGTTCGCTGCGTCCGTTACTCAACGAATATCTCGACGTGGTATTTTCCCGCCATCAGGATGAGATTGCCTGGTCGGCGCGCGGCCTGTTCTTTACCAGCGGCACCCAGGAAGGCCTGCCGTTTGACCGCATCATGGGCGAACTCAACCGTAAGCTACAGCTGCCACATACCGGCGAGTCGAGCCTTGCCGCGTGGGACAGCGTTAACCGCAGCAATCCGATTCCGGGTACCAAAGGCCAGAGCTTCTTTATTCGCGACCTGTTAAGCGACCTGGTGTTCCGCGAAAGCGGCCTTGCCGGCAGCAACCGTCACTGGGAGTATCGTAACCGGCTGCTACACTGGATCGGTTACGGCGCGCTCACCGGCGCGCTGGTGCTGCTCTCCGGTTTGTGGCTCACCAGCTACGTACAGAATCAGCGTTATCTCGATCAGGTCGCGGCGCGTATCGGGCCGATTACCGCGCAGAGTCAGCAGGTTATTCATCAGCCAGCCGATAATATTTTTGATCTGCTACCCTTCTTAAATAACCTGGTGAAACTGCCGCTGTCGGCGCATTTTTCTCTCGACAATCCACCGCTTACCATGCGCGCTGGACTGTATCGCGGTAACCAGGTGAGTGATGCCGCATGGGTGCTTTATCAAAATGCGCTTAAGTCTTTACTGCTGCCGCGCGTGGCCCAGCAAATTACCAACCTGCTGCGTGACGATCCCGGCACCGACAATGACTACAGCCGCAATGCGCTGCGCGCTTATCAGATGTTGTATCAGCCGCGTAACTACGACGGCGAATTTCTGCGCGGCTGGCTGATGCAAAATCTGCAGCGCACGCTGCCGGACAATGTCAGCGCGCGCGATCTGCAGCAGCTTGACTGGCACCTTAGCCAGCTGCTCGATCAGCAGATTCAGTCGTCACCTTATGCGCGCGACAATGCGCTGATGATGCGTAAGCTTGCGGAAAATCTGAAAAATGCCGGTCAGAATGGCCGTATGCTGGCGGTTGCGCCACACACCGTATCGCAGCGATTGACCGGACACAGTGAGTAATGGTGAGGTAACCATGGCGAGTTACACCGCGCCGGGCTGGTATGGCAAATTACCGGTCACCGGTGATTTTCTGCGCCAGCGGCTCAGTGAAGCCACGGTGACGCCGTGGAGCCACTGGTTTCAACAAGGCTTAATCCACTGGCATCAGCAGGAAGAGGCTAGCACGCAACAGTTTTTACGCGCGCCGGTATGGAATTTTGTCCTGCCGCTATCGCCGCTGCGCCAGCAGGTGCAGCTGGGTTGTCTGCTGCCCTCGTGCGATCGCGTCGGCCGTGCGTGGCCGCTGCTGGCGCTGCACAGCATTCCGCTCAGCGCGTGGCATGCTTCACAGCTGGCGATCTCCGGCGACTGGTATCAGGAACTCGGCGCGCTGCTGTGGCAGGCGGTGCGCGATCGCCACAGCCCGGACGCGCTGGAGACGCAGATTCAGCAGCTGGCTCCGCTGCTGCTGCCGGATAAGCAGCGCAGCGACATCATGGATGTGATTGGTTTTGACGATTTGCCCTGCACCCTGAGCTGGCGTGAAGTGGCCGACCGTTTTGATCCCCAACAGCACATTAGCTACTGGTGGAGTAATCGCAGTGACGGCTTTGCCCACGCCACGCATAAACACAGTGGCCCGCTCACCGCGCAACTTTTTTCGTTATTGTTTAACCCGGCGGCGGGTGCCCAGCCGGGACGTAATGGCCTCTATCCACCGATGTTTGAATAGGCCAGTGCGCTTGCCTTGTTAACGGGATGACTCATGCAATTTACCATTGTGCAGTGCAATACGGATGTGCCCGCCAAAACCGTCGCGTTTAGCCCGCCCGGCGGGACCATCGGCCGCAGCCAGGATAACGACCTGGTGCTGCCCGACGAATCGCGCGCCATCTCGCGCCTGCAGGCGCTGGTGCACCTGTCGCCAGACGGCGAGTGCCGCCTGACCAACCAGGGCAGCGTCACTTCAGTGGTGCTGAACGGCGTGGCGCTACAGCGCGGCTCGCAGGTGCGGCTGCGCCACGGCGATACGCTGCAGATTGGCGAATATGGCCTGGAAGTGCGTGACCCGGCGTGTCAGAACGTACCGCAGGATGATCCGCTGGCGTTTTTTGCTGACAGCGCCGCCGATCCGCTGGGTATGCAGCAGGACGAAAACGTGCCGGAACCGGAAGTCCTGCCACAGAGTGACAGTCCGCGTCACGAACGCCGCCCGGACGCGCGCCTGGCGATCGATCCGCAAAGCGATGCGCCCGTGATGCCAGCCGTGCTGCCGGGCGCCGATCAGGACAAACTGATCGCCGCGCTGCTGGAAGGTATGGGCCTGAATAATGGTCACCAGACGCCGATCACCGAAGAGCAGATGCGCGTCACCGGCCGTATGCTCAGCCTGTTTTCGCAGGGTACGGTTGCCCTGCTCTCTTCGCGCTCCATCCTCAAGCGCGGCGTGAAAGCCGACATGACGATGATCCTTAACGAAGCCAATAACCCATTTAAAATTCTGCCTTCCGGCAAAACCGTGCTGATGCAGATGTACCAGAGCCAGATGCCTGGCTTTATGCCACCGGAAGCAGCGGTGCGCGATGCGCTGGTGGATTTACAGGCGCATCAGCTGGGGATGATTGCCGGCATTCGCGCCATCATTGCCGCGATGCTGCAGTCGTTTAATCCGCAGCGTCTGGAAGAGGAAGCGCGCAAAGACGGCGTGCTGCCTAAGATGCCGTTCAGCGGCGGACGCAAAGCGGCGCTGTGGGACTATTTTCTCCGTCACTATCAGCGCACCGCGGGCGAGATTGAAGATGACTTCCACACCCTGTTTGGTGAAGCCTTTCTGCATGCCTACGACATGGAAGTGAATCAGTACAAAGATTCCCAGACGCGGACCGAAGACGCATGAAGATGAAGTTTGCCAGCCGCTGCCAGCAGGGTATGCGTGACGAAAACCAGGATCGCACCGGTGCCGAAGTCGATGAACAGAAAGCCTGTTTTCTGGTATGCGACGGCGTGGCCGGTCTGCCCGGCGGCGATTATGCGGCCCAGCTGGTGCGCGATACCCTGCTGACGCAGCTGCAGCAAAGCGACACGTTCACGCCGGAGAGTACGCGTGCGGCGATAGAAAAGTGTCAGCAAACGCTGGTCAGCGCCCAGGGGAACAATCCGAATTTTTCGCGCATGAGCACCACCCTTGCCGCCCTGTTTATTGACCGCACAACGCAGCGCGCATGGTGGGCGCACGCCGGTGATAGCCGGGTTTATCACTTCCGCCACGGGGTGCTGCATCAGGTGACGCGTGACCACAGTCTGGCGCAGCAGCTGCGCGAAGCCGGCTATGAAAATACCGGCATTAACAGTAATTTACTTTATAATGCGCTGGGTATTGAGCCGGCCCGACCGGCCACCTTCAGCGAGGTGATTGAGCTGACCGATGGTGACGCATTTCTGGTCTGTACCGACGGTTTCTGGCTCAACCTCACCACCGACGAAATGGAACAGGCACTGCGCATGGTAAACGCCTGCGAAGAGTGGCTGGCATTGATGGAACAGGCCGTAAACCGCAGTGTTAAAAGCGACAATCTCAGCGCTCTGGCAATCTGGATTGGCGAACCGCAGGACGCGACGCTGCTTTATTCCCAGGCTGATGCGGCACGTTTTCTGCCGTCACGTTATTGATTGCAAGGATCATTATGAAACTGTGGTTGCCGGGCGTTGCCGCCCTGTTACTGGCCCTGAATGCGCAGGCGGAAGATTACCGGGTGGTCTACTCGCCCAGCCTGTCGCTGGAAGTCTATATCGATAACGTTGCCAGTAATGCGCCCGACGACTGGTGTAAAGAGACGCTGCCGCTGCGCATCGTGTCCGGCAAAAGCAGCGACACCAGCATTCTTACCAGCTTCCTGCCGCGCGTCGGCACGCTGCTGGCGAACCAGTGCGGCCTGCTGGATGAGATCCCCTGGCAGATGACCAGCAAAGAGGGCAGCGTGCTGGCTAACGGCAGCGCGGCAAAACTACAGAACTGGCGGCCGATCATCCTTAACGACGCGACCGCCAGCGCCAGCGCCAATACCGCGGCGCCGCTGGATTTATCGCGTCCGGCCGACAGCACGCCGCTGCAGCACTTCGCCCTGCCCGGCGGCTGCCATTTCCGTACCTGGTGGGATGAAAACGGCGGTTCGCTGTTTATCCCTGAGAACCCGCAGCAGCATTGCTCAACCGAGGGCTGGCTGGAAGGTCCGGCGGCAATGACGCTGCTGAGTGACGGCAAAACGCGCAGCCAGACGGTAACCTTCCTGCAGGGTTATCCCATCGCCGATCTTACGCTGACCCGCACGCCGCTGGAGGTGGTAGCGGTGAACAAACAGCGCATGATTGTCACGCGGCCCGATGCCAGTGATAGCTGGCTGGTGCTGCCGTTTGATGCTCAGCAGCACGTCTGGCGTTTCAGCGGCACGCTGCTGATTAAAATGGATAAAAACACCGGCACGGATAGCGAAGCGGTGAAATCGCGGGTTGATAGCTTACGCGGCATCTGGTCGCCGCAGTTTATGCCACAGCAAAAAGTGACTGTGTTACTGATTGACACCCTGCACGCCGATCTGGCCGATCCGGCAATTGGTGCCTGGCGTAACATTAATTAATTAGCGGTTGTTGCCCGCCGTCACCGGCGTGACGGGGCGCTACAGGACGTGTTCAGAGAGCTCACTATGTCGGCAAACGAAAATCATACCCCCAATGCCCTGCCTGCGGGCTACCGGTTTAACGAGTTTGAAATCAAGGAAGTGATCGGCGGCGGCGGCTTTGGCATTGTCTATCGCGCCTGGGATCATCAGCTGGAACGCACCATCGCCATCAAAGAGTACATGCCGGTGTCGCTGGCGGTACGCGGTGCGGATCTGGCGCTGGAACTGCGCGGCGAGCGCTTCCAGAAACTGTTTAATGCCGGACGCAACAGCTTTATTCAGGAGGCACGGCTGCTGGCGCGCTTCAATCATCCCGGTCTGCTGCACGTCCTGCGCTTCTGGGAAGAGAACGGCACGGCTTACATGGGCACGCTCTACTACAGCGGCATGACGCTGAAAGAGTGGCAGCTCACCAGCCCGGACAGCATTGACGAAGCGTGGATTCGCCGTCTATTACCGCCGCTGTTTGGTGCCATCAACACCATTCACACCGCCGGTTACCTGCATCGTGATATTTCGCTCGATAACATTCAGATTCAGGAAAACCAGCTGCCGGTGCTGCTCGACTTTGGCTCGGCGCGCAAAGAGATTGGCAACCTGTCGGATGAAACCGAGATCATGCTCAAGCCGGGCTTCGCGCCAATTGAGCAGTACAGCGAAGAGGGAGAAGTCGAACAGGGACCCTGGACCGATATTTACGCGCTGGGCGCGGTGCTGCATACGCTGATCACCGGCCACGCGCCGCCGGTCAGCGTGGTGCGCTGCATTGAAGATAACTACCAGCCGCTGGTGGAGCGCAAGCCTGAGGGGTATTCGCTGCCGCTGCTGCACGCGATCGACTGCGCGCTGGCGATGAAGCCGGAAGACCGGCCACAGAGTATTGATGCTTTTGCCCGGCTGATCGATCTGCCGGTGAGCGATGTCGAAGCGCTGGTGACGACCTTCCCGGTGGAGAGCCAGTCCGCGCCCGAGCCGGTAGCGGCCGTGCCGGAACCGCAGGTAATGGCGGTTAATCATGCTGCCGCCGCGATTGAACCGGTGACACCACGCAATGTGCGCCGTTTGTCGCCTGCCCTGCTCGCCGCGGCTGCCGTGGCGTTGCTTGCCGTGATGGTCGTAGTGTGGAAAGCCAATCGCCCGAGTGACGCACCGCCGGTGGCGGCCAGCAGCGCCCCGGCGGCGACCCCATCAGCGGGCAGCGCGCCCGCCAGTAGCGCACCAACCATGGCGACGGTTTACCTGCAGTTGCAGGCAGGGGAAAATATCGTGCTGAACGGCGAAGCGAAGGATGTGAAACCCGCCAGCAGCGGTTTCGCCTCGCTGAATCTGGCGGCAGGCAGCTATCGTATTGAAGTGCATCACGGCAGCCTGGTGCGCAGCCAGATGCTGACGATTAACCAGCCGGGCACCTGGCTGATTAATCCGGGTAATTGAGGTTAGCCGCGCGCAGCGCTCTGCTGCAGCGCGCGCACTTCGGCCGCAAGGCGCGTTAACGCCTCTTCCTGCATGCCGCGTTTGCCCAATTCCTGTTCCAGCGAGAACAGATACTGCGCGTTGCTGCCGAGCGGGCCGCTGGCCTGAGCGATCAGCGGAGCAATGGTGCTGCGGCAGGAGTCGGCTTCATACAGCGGATGACGCGGATCCATGATAAACACCAGCGCCGTAACCGTGCGGCCATCCTCCAGCGTCAGTTCACACCAGGTGGGCAGATAGCAGCCGGTGATCATTTCCCGTTTCCACAGCAGTTCAAGCTCTTCATGCAGGCGCGCTTCCGGCAGGCGAAACGCCAGACCGCTGGTAGAACCGCCCTCTTTCAGCGCCAGCATCCGTCCTGGTGCGGCAACGGTGCCGCGTCCGGCGGTTAGCCGCAGGCAAAAGGCACGATGCCAGCCCTCAAGCCGTCCGGTCGCCACCTCTTCCGCTTCAAAAACCGGGTTCCACATCAGGGAACCGTAGCCGAAGATCCACACCGGGCTTTGATCGGGACGACAGGCAAGCGTGGCGCAGAGCGACGCCGCGCGCTTCTCACAGCTCCACAGCAGCGCTTCGTCAATATCACCAAATGAAGTTTTGCAATCCGCTTTTAGTAAGAATTCCCGGGTTAACACTGCGATCTCCTCTACTGCGCTGACCTTCCTGTCGTTATGGCTCCCTGAATCTGCGATTTTACAGGCGGCGCCCGCGGCGTCGACTTAAGACAAGACAGTAATGCATTTGCCATAAACGTTTCAAGATTGACCCCGATCACAAAGGGGAAATTATCTGTAAATAGCATCGGCTGCCTGGCAGGATTCTTGAACGAAGCGCGGAGAAGTGTGAAGCGGGCCGCAGTGGCCCGCGCGGGAGCTAGTGTTTAGGATGCCACTTGTCGTCCTCGCCTTTGGCGTACTCTTTTTTGACCGCCGCCCAGGCGACTTTGTGTGCCACCTGCTCGCGCGATTCATCACCGCGACGATCGTCTTCATCTTTATACTGATCCCAGGCGCTGTTAAACGCCTTTTGGTAGATGGTTTGCGCATGGCCCGGCAGCACGTGGCGCACGCTGTCCGGCAGTTCCCGGTTCGATGAATAAGGCATAGTTCCTCCTGTTTCAGGTTCCCTGTATAAGTCTGGAAGAGAACGGCAAAAACGCAAACCTGCTATTTCATACTTCTGCCAGCAAAAAAGGCGGGTAGTGAGGATAAGGCCAGATAATTCAGTTCTGTTCTTCCTCCTTTTACGCAGGATAGATGAGAAACACGCAACATTAACCTGCTGATGAAAAGGGTTAATTCGCTGATTAACGCGAATTTCGCTTCATTCAGATTAAAATGACAAAAAGTAAAAACGCGTAAAAAATCTGCGTGAGCAGTGGTGAAAAGTTACACTGCGCTTCGTCAGATGAGTCACTATATTTATCAGGCAGCAATTGCCTGTTTTTGTTCTTTTTGCCGAAGAGGATGGCGCATGGCTGGACATGAGAAGACCCGACACAGCGAGTATTCGCTGATTTTCCCGATTCTGGCGCTGGCGGTGCTGAGCTTTTTTGGCGGCCAGACAGCGCTTCTGCCGGTAATCGGCATCAATCTGCTGGCGCTGGTAGCGATTTTAAGCAGCGCCTTCAGCGTAGTACGTCACGCCGACGTTCTGGCGCACCGGTTAGGTGAACCCTACGGCTCGCTGATCCTCAGCCTGTCAGTGGTAATTCTGGAAGTGAGCCTGATTTCGGCGCTGATGGCGACCGGCGATGCAGCGCCCGCGCTGATGCGCGATACGCTCTACTCCATCATCATGATCGTTACCGCCGGACTGGTGGGCTGTGCCCTGCTGCTTGGCGGGCGTAAATTTGCCACCCAGTACGTTAACCTGGCCGGCGTGAAGCAGTACATGATCGCCATTTTCCCGCTGGCGATTCTGGTGCTGGTGTTTCCCAATGCCCTGCCCGGCGGCAATTTCACCACCGCGCAGGCGCTGATCATTGCGGCGATCTCTGCGGCGATGTACGGCGTGTTCCTGCTGATTCAGACCAAAACTCACCAGAGCCTGTTTGTTTACGAGCATGAAGACGAGAGCGATGATGGCGACCCGCACCACGGTAAGCCTTCCGCGCACAGCTCGCTGTGGCACACCGCGTGGCTGATTGTGCATCTGATTGCGGTGATCAGCGTGACCAAGATGAACGCCAACTCGCTGGAAATGCTGCTCACTGAAATGAACGCACCGGAGCAGTTTACCGGCTTCCTCGTCGCGCTGCTGATTCTGTCGCCGGAAGGTCTGGGTGCAATCAAGGCGGTGCTGATGAATCAGGTGCAGCGCGCGATGAACCTGTTTTTCGGTTCGGTGCTGGCCACCATTTCATTGACGGTGCCAACGGTGACCATTATCGCCACCCTGACCGGTCAGCAATTGATTTTCGGCCTTGAGCCGCCGCATATGGTGGTGATGAGCGCGGTGCTGATTCTGTGCCACATCTCGTTCTCCACTGGCCGCACCAACGTGCTCAACGGCGCAGCGCATCTGGCCCTGTTTGCCGGCTATCTGCTGACGATTATGCTGTGATGTTGAAGTGGGTATACGGGTGATACGGTCGCCATAAATGGCGACCCTACAGCGCAGGGTGCGCATTCATGTGCATCAGGTGAAACGGTCGTCATGAACGGCGACCGTACAATGTTGGGTGCGCATTTATGCGCACCTGGATAAAGATATCTTTACGGCTTAATAACAGCCGTTAGCACATCTGGCCCTGCCAGCTATTTGCTAAAAATTAAGCCTTAAATCGAATAGTTTATTGCTAATATTCTGTTTACCCGAAGAAGTTAAAATGTTCACTGCATTTACTCTGGCTGCCAGTCATTGTTTATGATTGCCTGTAAACAATCCATACGTCAATTGACTTACATTATTTTCAGCCCCGACACCGTATCAAAATGCTGCTTGTACATTAAAACCTTACCGCTTAGCGATGGACGCTATCAGCTTTAATGTCAACCATGAGAGAAAAGCAGATAATAAAATGGTTGCGATGATCAACGCATCAATGGTCGATAAAAAAATATGAAAAGGGTTCACTAATTTACCTAACAGCATATACGATGATTCGGAAAGGAATCTGAACATGATCTCAGGAATAACAATTGCGTAGCCTAATGTTAAGACAATGAGTAATAGTATCCGTTTCATTTCCATGCATGCTCCTTGCAACAAGATGTGATGAGTATATAATCGTTTCTTAAGGATTTCTACAGTAAGGGATGATTAACCATGTCGTATTTGAAATTGAAGCTTCAGGCTGATCGTACAATTGCACTCAATTTTGAAAAAGCACTGGCGCAACTGCGTGAAGAAACGCGAACCGCCAGTACCACGGTTGCCTCGGGCATTGAAAGAGCTAGCTGGTATGGTTCCTGCGTTTTTGATGATTACAAAGATGTATGTAAGCGACTGAGAAGTGAAGATGTTCGTATGTTTTCAGCTCTGCCACAGGTTTTTTCACGACATGATGTCATCCTTGATATGGTTGAAATCTACTTTAGAAAAAAACTTGCGCGTCTCAGTGAACATAATGTTCAAAATCTGGTGCGCCAACTTGCTGAAAAGGCGGCTAATTATACAAGCGGTAAAGCTTCAAAACTCACCATTTCATTTCTTATCGCGCGCATAGTTACCGAATCTAAAGTTTTTAAGAGTTCGCTGGTTGATGTAATTGACCGGACTTCGCTTTATAGTGTCACAGTTTTAAAATTTTATGGGAAAATACAAATCGCTGCAACAGCAGCTCAGCATTTGAAATTTGCGGATCCGGAATATTATTTCGATCTGTATCAACAGAAATTAGAAATGCTTTATTATCTCATAGAGCCTGAAATGTCTAAAATTATTTACTTAAACAAATCCGGCTCAACAAATGATGAGCAAATACTGGCATTAGTAGAACGGTTACTGACAAAATGAAACGAATCTTTTCCTGGTTCTATGCATGGTTAAGTCAGTCTTTTTTTTCACTAATACCGGTGATTGCGGCGGTAGCAGGTGGAATACTTTTGACAGCGCTTTTCCCTCATTATGGGCTGTTATTGACTCTACTCTGGGTCATTGCCATGGGTGCTATCTACGTGAAATATTTTAGATGGTTTTGACGGTCAATTTCAGTTGATACTTTATGTAATCCCTTCGTTGTTAGCGCCTGCGACAGAATTTACCATTCTATTACAAAGGCACCCGCGGGTGCCTTTGCTGTTGCTATGACAAATCAGTTACTGGTGTCCAGCTCCGGGAAGCTTTTAACCAGATCGTCAATCGCTTTCATCTGCGCCAGGAACGGTTCCAGCTTATCGAGCGGCAGCGCGGACGGGCCGTCGCATTTGGCGCTATTCGGCTCCGGGTGCGCTTCGATGAACAGACCGGCGATGCCTACCGCCATGCCCGCACGCGCCAGTTCGGCAACCTGCGCACGACGACCGCCAGAGGCCGCGCCAAACGGATCGCGCGTCTGCAGCGCATGGGTGACGTCAAAAATCACCGGGCTGTTGTTAGTGACTTTCTTCATCACGTTGAAACCGAGCATATCAACCACCAGGTTGTCATACCCGAAGTTGCTGCCGCGATCGCACAGAATCACCTTGTCGTTGCCGCCTTCGGCAAACTTATCGACGATATTGCCCATCTGGCCCGGGCTGACGAACTGCGGCTTCTTCACGTTGATCACGGCACCGGTTTTCGCCATCGCTTCCACCAGGTCGGTCTGACGCGCCAGGAAGGCCGGCAGCTGAATCACATCCACCACGTCGGCGACCGGCTGCGCCTGCCAGCTTTCGTGCACGTCAGTGATAATTTTCACGCCGAACGCCTGCTTCAGCGCCTGGAAAATTTTCATGCCTTCGTCGAGGCCAGGGCCACGGTAAGACTTGATAGAAGAGCGGTTGGCTTTGTCAAAAGAGGCTTTGAACACATACGGAATGCCGAGCTTGTCGGTTACCTTCACGTAATGTTCGCAGATGCGCATGGCGAGATCCTGGGATTCCAGCACGTTCATGCCGCCGAAGAGAACAAATGGCAGATCGTTTGCGACCTTGATATCGCCGATACTCACTACTTTCTGTGTCATGCCCTTTCCTTAAATGTCGGGGGACGCTTAGTGCAGCGTCACCTGTTTCTGTTCAATTGCGTGGATCTGCACTTTAATCATCTCGCTGACCGGGTCTTCAGGACACTGTTCAACGAAATAGATCAAATCGGTCAGTGCGATATGCTCGCACTCCAGCTGGGCGTAAATCAAACCGCGGTCGCGAATCTCATAGGGATCGTCCGGGTCGATTTGCAGCAGCACCTGGCTGACGTTGAGCGCCAGCTCCATCTGCTTCTCATCCATCAGCGCCGCTTTCAGCGTGTCGAGCATTTTGCGCATCACGCTGACGGTTTTTGCTTCGTCGAGGTCGTCAGAGTAGAGCTTTGCCGTCGGGCTGATGTTGCCCTTCAGCCACACTTCCAGCGTATGGGTGTCGAGCGTTTCACCGTTAAACGGATTGATCAGCCACATTTCACCGTCGAGCCAGTCGGCACGCAGAATAAGCTGCGTCGGGAAAATCACCGGCATCAGCGGCAGCTCTAGCTCATCCGCAATGTGCAGCAGAATCACGCCGAGTGATACCGCCGTTCCCTGCCGGCTCTTCAGCACTTTATCGATCCACAGCGCGTCTGACAGATTGTAGACGCCGCTGGCACCGCCAAAGCCCCACTGCTGGTAAAACAGATCGAGCAGCTTCTCCAGCTGCAGATCCGCATCCTGTTCGCTACTGACATAGCGCCGCGCCTCTTCAACCAGGTCAGCCAGCTGCTGCTGGACGGAAGGCGCGGAAAAATCATTGCGTATGGCGCAGGTCGCGCCAATCACCGCTTCACTTAACGGTGTTTCACTGTAATCAAGTTGCACTGGCGAGGTCATACTATCCCCAATAACGGCATTTTGGTCATCGCCAGTTTAATCACCAGTAATAATGCGACCACGGCGACTAAACAGGCGACCCAGCGGGTCGCCATGCTGCGCGGGCGACGACTCAATGCAACGGAACCTAAGGCGATGTAGATGATAACCGCTAACAGCTTCTCCGTCAGCCAGCTTCCTTGTGGGGTAAACGGATAAAAGTGGGTAATCAGCACCAGCAGTGCACCGCTGAGCAGCAGGAATGTATCGTTGATGTGCGGCGCAATGCGCACCCAGCGGCGCTGCAGCAGGGCAGATCCGGTGGTCAGCCAGTAAAAACGCAGCAGAAACAGTGTGATGGTGATCGCGACCGTCAGCAGATGGAAATTTTTAATCAGCGGATACCAGCTGGCCATAGTGCTTCCTTAAGTAAGTTGTCCAAGCGTGACGCGCGGATTGCCGCCGTAATCCTCAACGGTAGTAACCGCCTGAAAGCCATTACGGGTTAGCAGCGCGCGTACAGCCTCGCCCTGCTGCCAGCCGTGTTCCAGCAGCAGCCAACCCTGCGACTGCAACCAGTGCGGCGCGCGTTCAATGATTAATCGTAAATCGGCCAGCCCGGCCTCCTCCGCCACCAGCGCGCTGAGCGGCTCAAAACGCACGTCGCCCTGCTGCAGATGTTCATCGGCGGCATCAATGTAAGGCGGATTGCTGACAATCAGATCGAAACGTTGGGCGGGCAGATCGTCGAACCAGTGGCTGAGCACAAATCCGGCGTTGGTGAGGTGCAGGCGCTGGGCGTTGTCCTGCGCCAGCGCAACCGCGGCGGCGATGCGGTCGCAGCCGGTAATCTGACTATCGGGCCGCTCGCTGGCCAGCGCCAGCGCAATGGCGCCGGTGCCGGTACCGAGATCGAGCACCGCGGAGGGCGTCGCGGGCAGCCGCAGCAGCGCCTGCTCCACCAGCACTTCGGTATCCGGACGCGGAATCAGCGTGGCATCACTGACGCGCAGCGGCAGCGACCAGAACTCGCGTTCGCCCACCAGATGCGCAATCGGCTCACCGCGCACGCGGCGTGCCAGTAACGTCTCCAGCTGTGCCAGTTGCGCATCATCAAGTGGGCTGTCATCAAACGCTATCAGCCAGCTGCGCGACTTGCCGGTGACAAAACCCAGCAGAATCTCCGCGTCGCGCTTCGGGCTATCGCCTCCGCACAACGCAGCCTGCGCCTGCTGCAGCCAGCGCCGGACGTTCATCACTCCTGCCCGGCCAGTGCGGCCAGCTGGTCAGCCTGATACTCCTGCACAATCGGCTCGATCAGCGTATCCAGCTTGCCTTCCATGGTTTCGTCGAGGCGGTAGAGCGTCAGGTTGATGCGGTGATCGGTGACGCGCCCCTGCGGGAAGTTATAGGTACGAATACGGTCGGAACGGTCGCCGCTGCCCAGCAGATTACGCCGCGTCGAGGCTTCCGCCGCCTGGCGCTTCGCCATTTCCGCCGCGTGAATGCGTGCACCCAGCACCGCCAGCGCTTTGGCTTTGTTTTTGTGCTGCGAGCGCTCATCCTGGCACTCCACCACGATGCCGGTTGGCAGGTGGGTGATACGGATCGCCGAATCGGTGGTGTTAACGTGCTGACCGCCCGCGCCGGAAGAGCGGAAGGTGTCAATTTTCAGATCGCCCGGATTGATGTCCGGCAGTTCGGCTTCCGGCAGCTCCGGCATCACCGCCACGGTACAGGCGGAAGTGTGAATGCGCCCCTGCGATTCGGTTTCCGGCACGCGCTGCACGCGATGACCGCCGGATTCAAACTTCATGCGACCGTAAGCCCCGTCACCGGTGATACGCGCAATGACTTCTTTGTAGCCGCCATGCTCGCCATCGTTGGCGCTCATGATCTCCACCTGCCAGCGGCGCGCTTCGGCATAGCGGCTGTACATGCGGAACAGATCGCCGGCGAAAATCGCCGCTTCGTCGCCGCCGGTGCCGGCGCGCACTTCGATAAAGCACGGACGTTCATCGTCGGGATCTTTCGGCAGCAGCAGCACCTGAAGCTGCTGTTCCAGCACCTCGCGCTTTTCGCGCGATAGTTTCAACTCTTCCTGCGCCATGTCGCGCATTTCCGCATCGTCGAGCAGCATTTCAGCCGTTTCGACATCTTCCTGCACCTGCTGCCATTCGCGGAAACAACGGGTGACGTCGCTCAGCTGGGCATATTCACGTGATAACGCGCGGAAACGGTCCTGATCGCCAATTACGCCGGCATCGCCCAGTAACGCTTCAACTTCTTCATGGCGTTCCTGCAGCGCTTCCAGCTTGGCAACAATCGAGCTCTTCATCTAATAGAGGGTATCCCAGTGATAGGTCGTGACAGACCAGATTACTCTAAACCGAGGCTGTCACGTAAGATCTGCAGGCGTTCGCTGTCGCCGTCGCGCGCGGCCTGCTGCAGTGATTTGGTTGGTGCATGAATTAAACGGTTGGTGAGCTTGTGTGCCAGCTCCTGCAAGACTTTTTCGGCATCAGCACCCTGACGCAATGCCGCCAGCGCACGATCCTGCAGCTCGGCGCGCACGTCGTCAGCCTGCGCGCGGTATTCGCGGATGGTCTCACCGGCGCTTTGCGCGCGCAGCCAGGCCATGAATTCACCGCTCTCCTGCACCACAATGCTTTCCGCCTGCACCGCCGCCGCTTTGCGCTGCGCCATGTTCTGCTCGATGATCGCCTGCAGATCATCCACGCTGTACAGATAGGCGTTAGCCAGCTTGCCCACTTCCGGCTCGACATCGCGCGGCACGGCGATATCCACCAGCAGCATAGGCTGATTGCGGCGCGCCTTCAGCGCCCGTTCCACCATGCCTTTGCCGATAATCGGCAGCGGACTGGCGGTGGAGGAGATAATGATATCAGCATCGGCCAGACGGGTTTCGATATCGGCAAGGCCAATCACTTCGGCGCCGACTTCGTCCGCCAGCAGCTGTGCGCGTTCACGCGTGCGGTTGGCGATCATCAGTTTGCGCACGCTGTGTTCGCGCAGGTGACGCGCCACCAGTTCGATGGTTTCACCGGCACCGACCAGCAGCACGTTAACGCTGCTGAGTGATTCGAAAATCTGACGGGCTAAGGAGCAGGCAGCAAAGGCGACCGACACCGCGCTGGCGCCGATTTCGGTTTCGGTGCGCACGCGCTTGGCCACAGAGAAGGTTTTCTGGAACATGCGTTCCAGCTCGCTGCTCAGCGCATGGTCGCGCGAGGAGTCAGCATGGGCTTTTTTGACCTGACCGAGAATCTGTGGCTCGCCCAGCACCAGCGAGTCGAGCCCGCTGGCCACGCGCATCAGGTGGCTAACCGCCGCGTTGTCCTGATGCCAGTACAGGCTGTTGCGCACGTCCTCTTCACGTAAGTCGTGATACTCGCACAACCAGCGCACCAGCTGCTCCTGCAGATCGGTCTGCTGCTCTACGCTGAGGTAGAGTTCCGTCCGGTTACAGGTAGAAAGCACCACCCCGCTCTGCACCATCGGCTGAGACAGCAAGCTGTTCAGCGCCTGGTCCAGCGTGTCTGGCGTGAACGAAACACGTTCGCGCAGCGCAACAGGTGCGGTTTTGTGGTTGATTCCGAGAGCAAGCAGCGTCATGGTGATTCGGGTTGGGAAGTCCCAATAATTGTCAGGTTTTGTGCTGCGCATTCTACAAGATGCAACAGATCAAGAAAAGCCATACAAAGCCTATGACTGTAATAAGATTAAACTGATCGTGCGCAATTATCCTGACATCGCCATTGACGGCACAGAGACGGATGGTTAGCGTTACCGGTTACGACATAAAAACGTGTCTGAGGAGACGACCACGTGATGCATTTGCCCCCGCGCCAGCTGTTGCGCCTTTTGCCCCTTGCCAGCGTGTTGCTGGCTGCCTGTAGCATCAACAAACCCCAGCAAGGTCCCGGTCCCAGCACGACATCGCCGCAGTGGCAGCAACACCAGCAGGCGGTAGCGAAAATTACTCAGTACCAGACGCGCGGCGCTTTTGCCTATCTGTCGGATAAGCAGAAGGTTTATGCCCGTTTTAACTGGCAGCAAACTGCTGCAGACCGTTACCGTCTGCTGCTGACTAACCCGCTCGGCAGCACAGAACTGCAGCTCGACGCGCAGGGTTCGGTGGTGCAGATTGTCGATAACAAAGGCAAACGCTACGTCAGCAACGACGCGGAGAAGATGATTTCCCAGCTCACCGGCATGGATATTCCGCTGGCGAACCTGCGTCAGTGGATGATGGGTCTGCCAGGCGACGCCAGCGACTATCAGCTGAACAACAACTATCAGCTGCAAAGCCTGACCTACAGCCGCAACGGCCAGCAGTGGAAGGTGAATATCAGCGATTACGACAGCAAGGTTAACCCGCCGCTGCCGGCCAACCTCGAACTGACCGAAGGCGGTCAGCGCATCAAACTGCGCATGGATAGCTGGACCACACAATGATCACCACCTGGCCCGCGCCGGCAAAGCTCAACCTGTTTCTCTACATTACCGGCCGTCGTGCAGACGGCTACCACAATTTGCAGACGCTGTTTCAGTTTCTCGATGTTGGCGACACCCTGGAGATTACCCCGGATAACAGCGGCAGTATCACCCTGCTGACGCCGCTCGACGGCGTGGCCGATGAAGACAACCTGATCGTGCGGGCGGCGCTGGCGCTGCGTGCCGCAGCGGCGGACAAAGGCACGCTGCCGCCGCAGGCCGGTGCCCGGATCGCGCTGGAGAAGCGCCTGCCGATGGGCGGTGGTCTGGGCGGTGGTTCGTCTGATGCCGCGACGGTGCTGGTGGCGCTGAACCATCTGTGGCGCACCCAACTCAGCGTGGATGAGCTGGCTACGCTTGGCGTGCGCCTCGGTGCCGATGTGCCGGTATTCGTGCGCGGCCACGCGGCGTTTGCCGAGGGGGTGGGCGAGCAATTGCAGCCCGCAAATCCTGCGGAAAAATGGTATCTGGTGGCGCATCCTGGCGTCAGCATCGCTACCCCGGATCTGTTTCGCGATCCTGAACTGACGCGCGATTCACCAATACGCACATTAGATGAACTGTTGCAGCGTCCTTTTCACAATGATTGTGAAGCGGTAGCAAGAAAACGTTTTCGTGAGGTTGATGCGCTGCTTTCCTGGCTGCTAGAATACGCGCCGTCGCGCCTGACAGGGACCGGCGCTTGTGTGTTTGCTGAATTTGACACCGAGTCCGCTGCTCGTCAGGTGCTGGAGCTTGCCCCGAAATGGATGTGCGGATTTGTGGCGCGTGGGCTTAATCTCTCGCCGTTACAGCGCACCCTTTCCGGGCTCTAAGCGTAACGTGACAGTGTCACCCTGTTCCAGACACTGCACGTGACGCATTAACACACCCGTATGAACAGGCTCAAATGTATTCGCCGGTTATTTTTGAGCGGTTCATTCTCTGGACGCCAAGCCTGAGGTTCTTCTCGTGCCTGATATGAAGCTATTTGCTGGTAACGCCACCCCGGAACTAGCACAACGTATTGCCAACCGCCTTTACACCAGCCTCGGAGACGCCGCTGTCGGCCGTTTCAGCGATGGCGAAGTAAGTGTACAGATTAATGAAAATGTACGCGGTGGTGATATTTTCATCATCCAGTCCACCTGTGCCCCCACCAATGATAACTTGATGGAGCTGGTTGTGATGGTCGACGCACTGCGTCGGGCTTCTGCTGGTCGTATTACTGCTGTAATCCCTTACTTTGGCTATGCCCGTCAGGACCGCCGCGTGCGTTCTGCCCGCGTGCCAATTACCGCCAAAGTTGTGGCTGATTTCCTCTCCAGCGTCGGCGTGGACCGTGTACTGACGGTTGACCTGCACGCTGAACAGATCCAGGGCTTCTTTGATGTCCCGGTGGATAACGTGTTCGGTAGCCCGATTCTGCTGGAAGATATGCTGCAGATTGGTCTGGAAAACCCGATTGTGGTTTCGCCGGACATCGGTGGCGTGGTGCGCGCTCGCGCTATCGCCAAACTGCTCAACGACACCGACATGGCCATCATCGACAAACGTCGCCCGCGTGCGAACGTGTCGCAGGTGATGCACATCATCGGTGACGTTGCCGGTCGTGACTGCGTACTGGTCGACGATATGATCGACACCGGCGGTACGCTGTGCAAAGCGGCTGAAGCACTGAAAGAGCGCGGCGCGAAACGCGTGTTCGCTTACGCCACCCACCCAATCTTCTCTGGCAACGCGGTGGAAAATCTGCGCAAGTCAGTGATTGATCAGGTGATTGTTTGCGACACCATTCCGCTGTCGGAAGAGATGAAGTCACTGCCTAACGTGCGTACGCTGACGCTGTCTGGCATGCTGGCCGAAGCCATTCGTCGTATCAGCAACGAAGAATCGATTTCGGCGATGTTCGAACATTAATTGTTCGCGAAAAACCGGGCGCCCTGCCCGGTTTTTTATTGCCTGTGCGCAGAGTAACATCCCGATAAAGCCGCTTCCGCCGCCACTATTTGCGCGATAAATGGCCTCAAAATCCGCCAATCTCCCCGCCTTCCACTCTTTTTATCAGACAAGCGCATCCGGGCTTTAGCGGTCCAGTGATTAGTGATATTTTTCACCACACTTTTGCTGAGAACTCCGACCACCATGCCACTCGACATTTATACGTTGTTTATTTGCGAGCTCTACGTGCTGGGGTTTCTGAGCATTATTTTGATTTTTGCCTGGGTCGGGGCGCAGTACGACCGGGTGCTGGGTTTTACCACCCTGACGCTAATACTGACGCTTGCCGCCGTGCTGCTCAGTAGCCTGCGCAGCGCCGGTTTGCACTTTTTGCCGGTGGCAGTCGGGAATGTCATCATGCTGCTGGCCTACGGCACCCTGCTCAACGCCTTTCGTACTTTTTGCCGCCTTCCACTCGGTTTTTGCTGGATCACTGGCGCGCTACTGTGGGCGCTGCTTTGTGCCTTTCCGCAGTTCTACCACGGCCAGCCGAAACGCGTGCTGGTCATGTGCCTGCTGTGCATCATCTTTACCGCCGCGCTGATTCGTCTGCTGTGGCAGGCACGCGCCTCGCTGACCGTCACTTTCTGGCCCGCGCAGATACTGCTGTGGATCCACTTACTGTTCCATCTGGCGCGCATTTTCCTTGACGATGCGGTAGCCACCCCCGTACCGGGCGCCATTGGCGGGTCCGGCTTTTCGGTGTATGTGATTCTGGAGTCGATCCTCTTCGTCATCGGCCTGACATTCACTATCCTGGCGATGGTCAATGAGCGTACGCAGATCGCCCATAAGCTGGCGTCGCTGCACGATCCGCTTACCGGCGTCTGGAACCGGCGCGCATTGTTTGAGGCCGCAGAAAAACTGCTGCTGCGCCACGCACGTTTGCCGCAGCCCTATATTTACAATGCAGTGCTGTTCGACCTCGATCATTTCAAAAGCATCAACGATCGCTATGGCCATCAGCAGGGGGATCGGGTGCTGGTCGATTTTTGTCAGGTGGTAAAAGCGTTAATGCCGGTTGAAGGTCAGTTTGCCCGGCTGGGCGGTGAGGAGTTTGCCGCGTTGCTTCCTGGCGACAGTGAGCAGGCGCAGCGCATATGTGAGCGTATCCGGCTGGCGACACAGCTGTCGCTACCCAACGACATCGGCTATACGGTGAGCATTGGCTTTGCCACTGCCAGCCAGCGGCATCAGGCGTTTCCCGCCCTGCTGGCGCTGGCTGATGAAGCCTTGTATCGCGCTAAAGCCGCCGGACGTAACCGCGTCGAAGGTTATCAGACGCCGCAGGCGGCAATGGCTGAAGCCGGTTAGTGCGTTGAGTGGTGATCGCGACGGCAGCGTTTGTCACCGTAGTGACGCAGCCAGTAATAGCGGTCTTCCACCCTCTCCCGCCCGCTGACGCGTGCGCCGACCAGCCACAGTAGCGCACCCACGAAAATACTGAACATCGCTCCATGCGCGAGGAACTGTGGCAGGTTGACCGACGGTAGCTGGTTAATGATGGAATACCCCACCCCGAGCACCATGGTTAACAAGCCGAGACACATCAAACCATTACCGACGGTGCGGCAGTGTTGACGTTTCATGATTCACCTCCATCCTTTTCAGCAACGCAGAAAACAGCACGTTTGGTTAACTGGCCATAAGTTTAGGCAATGGCTGGCGGTTAAGATGCGTACAGGATCACACATCCTTCACAATGTCTGACAAAACTTTACCGCCAGCACCTTGATTTCGATAGAAATTGATTAGTCACCTTTGGTCATTAATCTGTCATTGCGCCCTTTGTCATCCCCGCCGGCAGGCAGTAAACTATCGCCCTTTCGCAGCGAGACAGGATAAACATCGTGAGCAGCATTAAACTGATTGTGGGGCTGGCCAATCCCGGCGCTGAATACGCGGCAACGCGCCATAACGCTGGCGCCTGGTATGTGGATTTACTTTGCTCGCGCCATAATCAGTCCCTCAAAGAGGAGCCGAAGTTTTTCGGCTACACCGCGCGCCTGTCGCTGGCCGGCGAGGATGTGCGCCTGCTGGTGCCCACCACCTTTATGAACCTGAGCGGCAAAGCGGTGGCGGCGATGGCAACGTTCTATCGCATTACGCCGGAAGAGATTCTGGTGGCACATGATGAAATGGACCTGCCGCCAGGCGTGGCGAAATTCAAACAGGGCGGCGGCCATGGCGGTCATAACGGTCTGAAAGACATCATCAGCAAGCTCGGTAATAACAACAATTTTCATCGCCTGCGCGTCGGTATCGGCCATCCGGGCGATCGTAACAAGGTCACCGGATTTGTACTCGGCAAGGCACCGGCCAGCGAGCAGAAGCTGATTGACGAGGCGGTCGACGAAGCGGTGCGCTGCACCGAGCTGTGGCTAAAAGAAGACAAGATTAAGGCGATGAACCGCCTGCACGCCTTCAAAGCCAGCTAAGCCAATTCCCGCGCCGCCGCAGGGAATTCTGTGTATAATGCGCGAAAATTTTTGAATCAGTCGGCGCTGTCTGCCAGCGCTGCACACTCAGTGAGAAAGGTAAGATCATGGGATTTAAATGCGGTATTGTGGGCCTGCCGAACGTCGGTAAATCCACCCTGTTCAACGCGCTGACCAAAGCGGGTATCGAAGCAGCCAACTTTCCGTTCTGCACCATCGAGCCCAACACCGGCGTGGTGCCGATGCCTGACCTGCGCCTCGATCAGCTGAGCGAGATTGTTAAGCCACAGCGCGTGGTGCCAACCACCATGGAGTTCGTGGACATCGCTGGTCTGGTAAAAGGCGCGTCCAAAGGTGAAGGCCTGGGCAACCAGTTCCTGACCAACATCCGCGAAACTGAAGCTATCGGCCACGTAGTGCGCTGCTTTGAAAACGACAACATCATCCACGTCTCCGGTAAAGTAAACCCGGCGGAAGATATTGATGTCATCAACACCGAGCTGGCGCTGTCGGATCTCGACACCTGCGAACGTGCCATTCAGCGCTGCCAGAAGAAAGCCAAAGGCGGCGACAAAGATGCTAAGGCGGAACTGGCCGCGCTGGAGAAGTGCCTGCCGCATCTTGAAAACGCCGGTATGCTGCGCTCGCTGGCGCTGGACGCCGATGAGAAAGCGGCGATTCGCTATCTCAGCTTCCTGACGCTGAAGCCGACCATGTACATTGCCAATGTCAATGAAGACGGTTTCGAGAACAACCCGTATCTCGACCAGGTGCGCGCGATTGCTGAAGCCGAAGGCTCAGTGGTGGTGCCGGTCTGTGCGGCAGTGGAATCGGACATCGCCGAGCTGGAAGATGAAGAGCGTGACGAGTTCATGGCCGAGCTGGGCCTGGAAGAGCCGGGCCTCAACCGCGTGATCCGCGCCGGTTATGCCCTGCTCAACCTGCAGACTTACTTCACCGCGGGCGTGAAAGAAGTGCGTGCCTGGACCATCCCGGTTGGCGCCACCGCACCGCAGGCAGCCGGCAAAATCCACACCGACTTCGAGAAAGGCTTTATCCGTGCTCAGACTATCGCCTTCGAAGATTTCATCACTTACAAAGGTGAACAGGGCGCGAAAGAAGCCGGCAAAATGCGTTCAGAAGGTAAAGAGTACATCGTGAAAGATGGCGATGTGATGAACTTCCTGTTTAACGTCTGATTGGCTTCCAGGGTGTCATGAGGTTCCACTTATCTCATGAACCCGGAAAAAATAAAATCCACGCAATAGCGTGGATTTTTTTATAGCTGAAGCCCTGTCGCCAGGCTAATTATCCGATCCGTTAGTAGCATACAGCGGCCATGACTCAAACAGGTAGCCGTCGAAATCAATGTCGTCCACATCAGAAAACTCCAGCAGCAGCTGCTTGACGTTTTCCAGGTGCTGCCACATCGCCTGTTTCGCGGCGCGCGCGTCTTTTTTGATTAAGGCGGCGAGGATCTTTTTATGATCGTCGAGCCACTTTTTGCGGTAGTTGGTGTTGATCAGATGCCGATGCAGCTGGCTCCACATCACGTTGTCTTCGCGCCACTGCCAGGATTGTTTGAACAGCTCCACCAGCATGCTGTTATGCGTGGCTTCGGCTATCGCCAGATGGAAATTGCGGTCGCCGTTTTCGCTGTCGTTCACTGCGCCTGACGCCAGCTCACGCTCTTCCAGCGCCAGCGCCTGGCGCATTTTGATAATGTCTTCACGCGTCGCCTGTAACGCAGCGAATTCGGCGATATTACTCTCCAGCAGCTGGCGGGCCTGTAGCATCTCAAACGGCCCGGCGGCATTGCAGGCGGTTTGCGCAGCGGCACGCGGTGCCGGCGTGTCGTTGATCACATAAATGCCTGCGCCACGCCGCACTTCAATCAACCCTTCCAGCTCCAGCATAATCAGCGCCTCACGCACCAGCGTGCGCGTGACGTTCAGCAGCATCGCCAGTTCACGCTCCGGCGGCAACCGCTCGCCAATCGCGTACTGTTTCTGCGTAATCATGTTGCGAAGCATCTCGCCCACTTCCTGATAGGGTCGCTGTGCTGAAGCTTGTGGTTTCATAACGCTCTTTTCTGCTGGTTCAGACATTAGGCCGCCAAATTTTCTACCCTGCACTATAACACAGGGCGTGATTTTCACCGTGGGTTAAGGGTGAAGTAGCGTCGGGCGTTATGGAAGCAGATATCCTGCAACATCGCACCCAGCGCGGCTTCATCGTGGGGCACAATGCCGTCACGCACCCACTCGCCAAACAAATTGCACAGAATGCGGCGGAAGTATTCGTGCCGCGTATAAGAGAGAAAACTGCGCGAATCGGTCAGCATGCCAACGAACTGACTGAGCAGCCCCATCTGCGCCAGCTGCTCCAGTTGCCGCAGCATCCCGTCACGCTGATCGTTGAACCACCAGCCAGAGCCGAACTGCATCTTGCCCGCCATCCCTGCGCCCTGAAAGTTACCCGCCATGGTAGCCAGCACTTCGTTGTCACGCGGATTGAGGCAGTAAAGAATGGTTTTTGGCAGCTGGTCATTGGTGTCCATCGCGTCCAGCAGGCGCGCCAGCGGCCAGGCAACAGGATGATCGCCGATGGAGTCGAAACCGCTGTCCGGGCCAAGCTGACGGAACATGCGCGTGCTGTTATTGCGGATTGCACCGATATGTAACTGCATCGCCCAGCCACGGCGGGCATACTCCGCGCCCAGCCACACCAGCACAGCGGTACTGAACTGCGCAATCTCCAGCTCGCTCAGCGCCGTACCACTGCGGCGTCTGGCGAGAATGCCATCCAGCACGCTGTCGGCTGGCACCGCAGCATAGCGCAGCGTTTCAATGCCGTGGTCGGCGGCGCGGCAGCCATGGGCGGAAAAGTGGTCCAGACGGCGCAGTAACGCCACACGCAGCGCATCAAAGCTGTCGATACTGACATCCGCGGCGGTTTCCAGCCGGGTCAGGTAATCGGTGAATCCTTCCAGTTCAATCTTGAACACCCGGTCCGGACGCCAGCTCGGTGCCACCTCAATATCAAAGCAGCTGTCTTCAGCTATCTGACGATGGTACTGCAGGGAGTCGATCGGATCGTCAGTGGTGCCCACCATGCGTACGTTCATCTGGCGCATGATGCCGCGCGCGGAAAATTCAGGCGTGGCCAGCTTCTCCGCACACTCATGCCAGATGCGTGGTGCGGTTTCTGGTCCAAACAGCGTGTCTGTGATATCAAACGGCCGGCGCAGCTCCAGATGCGTCCAGTGATAGAGCGGATTGCCGAGCGTTTTTGGCACGGTCTGCGCCCAGGCCAGATATTTATCGTAATCGCTGGTGGTGTTACCGGTGATCAATGATTCCTCTACACCCGCCGCGCGCAGTGCGCGCCATTTGTAGTGATCGCCCTCCAGCCAGATTTGCCCGAGGTTGGCAAACTGTCGGTCTTCTGCAATCTCCTGCGGATTGAGGTGGCAATGATAATCATAGATCGGCATCCCCGCCGCCACGTCATGATACAGGCGACGCGCCACCTCGCTGTGCAACAGAAAATCGTCATCCATAAAACGCTTCATTTGGCCTCCGGATTGAGGGATGCAACCGCGGCTCTGGCACCCTGCTGGCACAGGCGGTCATAGGTTTGTTGCAGGGCGGCAACAAAGGCCGGATTGGCGGGTAAGTCATCCGCGAAGATCTCGTTAATGCCCAGCAGCGCCTGCACGCGGGCGGGACCTGAAGGGAACTGCTGATTAATCCGCTCAAACTTAGCGACCAGCGGATCAGCCACCGGGTAACGCTCGCCCTTTTCGTCTTCGCCGAGGATATAACGCATCCAGCCCGCGATGCCGAGCAGCAGATGCCGGCAGTCACTGCCGTGGTGCAGATGATAACGCAGCGAATCCAGCATGCGCTGTGGCAGTTTCTGACTGCCATCGCTGGCAATTTGCGCCGTGCGATGGCGCAGCGACGGATTACTGAAGCGCTCAAGCAGTTGATGTGCATATGCGTTCAGATCGCTGCCTGCCGGCATCGTCAGCGTGGCACGCTGTTCAGTCAGCATCAGCGACAGCGCGGCCTGACGGTAAGCGGGCAGCTGCATGGTATCAGCGATAGTTTCACAACTGCCGAGGTAGCCGAGATACGCCAGAAACGAGTGCGTACCATTCAGCAGACGCAGTTTCATCAACTCGTAGGGGGCGACATCCGGAACAAATTGCGCACCAACGCGCTGCCAGTCGGGACGTCCCGCCACGAAGTTATCTTCGATCACCCACTGACGAAACGGTTCGCAGGCGACACCGCAGGGATCGGCGATGCCCAGCAGCCCGGTAATCTCGCGCTGCGTCTCTTCCGTTACGGCCGGCACGATGCGGTCAACCATGGTGCAGGGAAACGTGACCTGTTGCTCAATCCATGCCGCCAGCGCCGCATCCTGCCGTTGTGCCAGACCGATGACCGCAGCCCGCGCGACGTGGCCGTTATCACGCAGATTGTCGCATGACAGCACGGTAAAAGGCGCTAACCCGGCTTCACGCCGCAAGCGCAGCGCCTCAACGATAAAGCCAATGGCGGATTTCGGCTGCCGGGGATGGGCCAGATCGTGCACGATCAGCGGATGGGTGCTGTCCAGTTCGCCGGTTGCGCCATGAGTGCAATAGCCTTTTTCGGTTATCGTCAGCGAGACGATGGCGGTTTGCGCGCGGGCAAGCGCGTTAAGAATGCCGTCACAACCGTCCAGCGCCGGGTGCAGCGCTGAATGCACGGAACCAATGATTTTGACGTCATGACGCGTCGCACCTTGCTCGGTGACGCTGTAGAGCAAATTCTGCGCGCGCAATTGTTCCACCAGCTGTCTGCCGCTGGCCGACATCAGGTTGACCTCGCAAATGCCCCAGTCGCTGTCGCTTATCTCCAGCAGATAGTGCTGATAGAGCGCCTGATGCGCGCGATGAAACGCGCCGCAGCCGATGTGCACGATGCGCGGCACCAGCCGCTGCTGCTGCCATGCGGGCCGCGCCACTTTAATGCTGGCGTCGGCAAGGTTGTGTTGCATGTGAACTCCTCAGTGTCCGGCGCGACTGCGCGTCCGCCGGGCAAGCGGTACAGGGCGACTGGCGTCAGAAAAAGGCGCGGTGTATCGCCAGCTCAACGCCACGAATCTCAGCCAGACCTTTCAGCCGGCCAATCGCGGAATAACCCGGGTTAGTATTCTTATGCAGATCGTCCAGCATCTGATGCCCGTGGTCGGGCCGCATCGGGATCAGGTCTTCCTGCCCCGCATTACGACGGCGCTGCTCCTCTTCGGCAATCGCTTTGATCACCGCAAACATATCGACATCGCCGCCAAGGTGCGCGGCTTCGTGAAAGGTTTTGGGGTTGGCTTCACGCCGGGTTGAGCGCAGATGGGCAAAATAGATGCGCGGCCCAAAACGTTTCACCATGCCGGCTAAATCATTTTCCGCCAGCACGCCGTAGGAGCCGGTACACATCGTGAAGCCGTTGGCCGGACTGTCGATGGTGTCGATCATCCACTGCAGATCGTCGGCATTGGAGACGATACGCGGCAGGCCGAGGATCGGGCGCGGCGGATCGTCCGGATGTACCGCCATGCGGATACCGACCTCTTCAGCGACCGGGATAATGCCGCGCAAGAACGTGGCAAAGTGCTCGCGCAGCCGGGCTTTGTCGATGCCGTCATAGCGCGCCAGCTGAGCACGGAACTGCGCCAGCGTGTAGCCCTCTTCCGCGCCAGGTAATCCGGCGATGATGTTACGCGTCAGCCGCAGCTTGTGCTCTTCGCTCATGCTGGCGAAGCGCGCAGCGGCCTCGGCTATCTCGTCAGCGCTGTAATCATTTTCTGCGGCCTGGCGCTGCAGGATATGCAGCTCAAATACCGCAAATTCAATCTGATCGAAGCGCAGCGCTTTCGCGCCATCCGGCAGCTCGAACGCCAGGTCGGTGCGCGTCCAGTCCAGAATCGGCATGAAGTTGTAGCACACGGTGTGGATGCCGCACTGCGCCAGATTGCGCAGCGACTGCTGATAATTGCTGATCCACTGCTGGCACTGCCCGCTGCCAGTTTTGATCTCCTCATGGATCGGCACACTCTCCACCACCGACCAGACCAGCCCGGCCGCCTCAATCATCGCTTTGCGCTGCAAAATCTGCTCCACCGGCCACACCTCGCCGTTAGGAATGTGATGCAGGGCAGTCACAATGCCGGTAGCGCCCGCCTGTCGGGCATCGGCGAGTGAAACGGGATCGTCAGGGCCATACCAGCGCCAGGTCTGCTTCATGTCGTTCTCTCCTGCGGGCCTGAGCATCACTCTCAAAGCCCTTCCATTTTGGTTGACCAATTTTACAAGCGAAGCGCTTTCTGAGTCGTAAAAAGTGCCTGCGCAGCGTCAAATTCAGCTTTTCACCGGCGGAAGTCAACCTGATAAATGATTTTGGTTAACCAGATCACAAATACCGCATCAGGCTGGCGACCACCTGGCCTAACTGTGGTTCACTCCCGGCGGATGGTTAAAACAGGACGCATCACGCCACGCCCGGCAATCAAGGGCCAGGGGTTATGCGCTGGCCGGTATGGACTCCACCTGCGGCCAGGCAGTCACAGACGTTGCTCACACATGCTGTTAATAATGAATGGAGAATCCGATGAACCGCAGTTTGAACCCAGGGATTGCCGCAACCGGCACGAAACGCGTCATCCGTCATCTGCGCTGGTGGGTGCTGGTGCTGTTTCTGGCCGGCGTCACCGTCAACTACATTACCCGTAACTCGTTAGGCATTCTGGCACCCGAGCTGAAAACCAGTCTCGGCATCACCACAGAACAATATTCATGGATAGTCGGCGCTTTTCAGCTGGCTTATACCTTCTTTCAACCGATCTGTGGCTGGCTGATTGATGTCATTGGCCTCAAACTCGGCTTCTTGATCTGCGCCACCATCTGGGCGCTGGCCTGTCTGTTCCATGCCGGCGCCGCCAGCTGGTTGCACCTGGCCATCTTGCGCTTTGTCATGGGCGGAGCTGAAGCGGCCGCCACGCCGGCTAACGCCAAAGTGATTGGTGAATGGTTCCCGAAAAAAGAGCGTCCAATTGCGGCCGGCTGGGCCGGCGTCGGCTTCTCGATTGGCGCCATGCTGGCGCCTCCCATCATCTACTTTGCCCACGCCTCGTTCGGCTGGCAGGGCGCATTCCTGTTTACCGGCTGTCTGGCTCTGGGCTGGGTGGTGCTGTGGTGGCTGTTGTATCGCGATCCGGAACGTAACCCGAATCTCAGCAGCGATGAGCTGGCCTTTATTCGTCAGGATAATGAGCCACCGGCGGTCAAACTGCCCTTCTTTAAAGCTCTGAAAACCGTCTCCAGAAACAAGCGTTTTTACGGTATCGCCATTCCCGCTTTTATGGCTGAACCGGCATGGGGCGTGCTGAGCTTCTGGGTACCGCTCTATCTGGCAAAAGACCTGGGAATGGACCTGAAACAGATTGCCATGTTCGCCTGGCTGCCGTTCCTCGCGGCGGATCTCGGCAGTGCAGCCAGCGGCTACCTGACGCGCATCTATACCCGTCTGTTTGGCTTCAGGCAGGTAAATTCCGTCGTCGCCAGCTCGGTCACCGGCGCCTTTCTGATGCTGTCGCTGGCACTGGTGGCGATGACCAAAGACCCCTATGTCGCGATTGCCCTGATCTCAATTGGCGGTTTTGGTCATCAGATCATCTCCTGCATGTTAAGTGCGCTGGTGGTGGAAAAATTTGATAAGGGCCAGATGGCCACGGTAAATGGCATGCGCGGCTCGTTTGCCTGGATCTCCAGCTTCCTGTTTTCGCTGGTGATTGGCGTAACGGCTGACAAAATCGGCTTTAACCCGCTGTTTGTCGCCATGGGCTTCTTTGACCTGATCGGTGCAGTCTTCCTGATTGCGTTTATTGCTGAGCGTCGTTCAGCGACCCAATGAAGTAGGTAACGATGAAAACCTTAAAAAACTGGTCTTTAGCCCATTCTGATCGTCACCATGTGGTGCTTAACGTCGATGGCAAACACCATCTGTGCCTGTACGTGCTGGAAAAAGGTCTGTTCCGCGTGGTGATCAAGCGCCACGGCAACTACAGTCTGGACCGCACCTGGAGCATTGCGCCGGAACAGGATGTTCCGTGGGAAGGGCGTCCGCGCGACAGCCTGGCCGGGTTTAGCCTGCCCGGTTTTACGCTGGAGGAAGAAGCCGATTGTCTGACTATTAGTACCGACACGCTGCGCGTGATAGTGCGTCAGCCGCTGGCGCTGGAGTGGCAGTACCGTGATGCCGCTGGCCACTGGCAACTGCTGACCGGCGATCGCCCCACCAGCGCCTATCAGATAAACGCACACGGCGACGGCGTGGCGCACTATCAGCGCCGCATGGCGGACGATCGCTACTACGGTCTTGGCGAAAAAACCGGCGATCTGCAACGCAACGGCAAACGCTATGAGATGCGTAATCTGGATGCTATGGGTTACAACGCCTCCTCCACCGATCCGCTGTACAAACATGTGCCCTTCACCCTCACGCGGCGTAACGACGTCAGCTTTGGCCTGTTCTACGATAATCTCAGCACCAGCTGGTTCGATCTGGGTAACGAGCTGGATAACTATCACCAGCCGTATCGCCGCTGGCAGGCGGAGAGTGGCGATATCGATTACTACCTGTTTGTCGGTAAGCGGGTGCTGGATATCACCAAAACCTTCGTGCGCCTGACCGGCAAAACGCTGTTCGGCCCCAAATGGAGTCTGGGCTACAGCGGCTCGACCATGCACTACACCGATGCGCCGGACGCGCAAAACCAGCTGATGAACTTCATCCGCCTGTGTGAGGAGCACGCTATTCCGTGCGACTCCTTCCAGCTCTCTTCGGGTTATACCTCGATCAATAACAAGCGTTATGTGTTCAACTGGAACTACGACAAAGTGCCGCAGCCGGAAGCGATGAGCGAGGCATTTCACGATGCCGGGCTGCGCCTGGCGGCCAACATCAAACCCTGCCTGCTGCAGGATCACCCGCGCTATGAAGAAGTCGCGGCTCAGGGACTGTTTATCCGCGATTCGGAAGAAGATGTGCCAGAGCGCTCGGTGTTCTGGGATGATGAAGGATCGCACCTCGATTTCACCCATCCGCAAACGGTGGCCTGGTGGCAGGAGAACGTCACCCGTCAGCTGCTGGAAAAAGGCATCGACGCCACCTGGAACGATAACAACGAGTATGAAGTCTGGGACGGCGAAGCGCGCTGCCACGGCTTCGGTACGCCGATTGCCATCAAGCATATTCGCCCGGTGATGCCGCTGCTGATGATGCGCGCCTCGATGGAAGCGCAACAGCGCTTTGCCCCCGAACAGCGACCGTTTCTGATTTCGCGCTCCGGCTGTGCCGGGATGCAGCGCTACGTGCAAACCTGGAGCGGCGATAACCGCACCAACTGGACCTCGCTGCGCTACAACATTCGCATGGGCCTCGGCATGAGCCTGTCCGGCTTGTATAACGTCGGTCACGACGTCGGCGGTTTCTCGGGCGATAAACCCGACGCAGAACTTTTTGTGCGCTGGGTGCAGAATGGCGTCATGCATCCGCGCTTCACCATTCATTCGTGGAATGACGATCACACCGTGAATGAGCCGTGGATGTATCCTTCGGTCACACCCGCGATTCGGGCGGCCATTGCGCTGCGCTATCGCCTGCTGCCGTATCTCTACACGCTGCTGTGGCAGGCGCATGCGGACGATGAACCAATGCTGCGCCCGACGTTCCTCGATCATGAACACGATGCCCAGACCTTTGCTGAGTGTGATGAATTCCTGCTCGGCCACGACCTGCTGGTCGCCAGCGTGGTGGAACCCGGCCAGCGTGAACGCCGCCTGTGGCTGCCAGACAACCAGACCGGCTGGTATGATTTCGCCACGCAGCAGTGGTACAGCGGGGGTCAGTGGATCACCTTACCTGCGCCCCTGGAAACGCAGCCGCTGCTGGTGCGCGCAGGTGCGGCACTGCCACTCAGCGAGCGTATTGCTCACGTCGACGCCGCCGCAGACGATCGTCGCACGCTGCAGCTTTATCCATTGCAGGGCAAAGGCGTTAGCCACGGCGAACTGTTCGAAGATGATGGCGAATCCTGGGGCTATCAGCAGGGCAATGCGCTGTGGCTGCAGTGGGAAATGCGCTGCGAAGCCACAGCCATTCACCTTACGTTGCGGCGCAAGGGTGATTATCAGCCGGCATGGCAAACGTTGCAGATTGCCCTGCCCGCCGGTGAACAGCGTGCGCTGTTTATCGATGGTGTCGCCGCAGGCGCTGCGTCAGCCGACGTGACGCTGGCGCAGATTTCCCGCAGCTGATAAAAGCAAGAGCGCACCGATGTCGGGTGCGCCTGCTTAACTTCACCACAGCCCGCTTTTCTCTCCCTCAGCGGCTTACACCAACACGCTATCTGCCCGTTTTCTGTCCTGACGTTATCGCGCTAATAAATCTATCCGGTTTAATACGCTTATTTCACCGCCCTGCTCACCCGATTAATCCTGGTTGCTTACTAATAT
Source organism: Pantoea sp. SGAir0418 (assembly GCF_043529865.1). Lineage (NCBI taxonomy): Bacteria > Pseudomonadati > Pseudomonadota > Gammaproteobacteria > Enterobacterales > Erwiniaceae > Pantoea > Pantoea sp. SGAir0418. The sequence continues at coordinate 1,754,145 of NZ_CP027911.1, read as the reverse complement.
AATAGCTGCGCTTAATGCAGGCATAAGCGTTTACTGCTGAGGCGATTGCGTAAAACATGACGACGCACTGGCTAAGCCATCGCAATAATATGCCTCAACACGGAAACGCCGCGGTTTAAGCAATATTCAACTGTGGCGCGCTATTAGTCATTAAGACGACATTAACCGGGTAATTCCCGACTTCTCAAAGGGCCTCTGTGATGAAAAGATTGCTGTTACCGATGATAGCTTTACTTGCCAGCCACGCCACCCTTGCCGCCGACGGTCAAATCACGTTCGTCGGCGCGATTGTTGAACCCTCCTGTGATTATGCCGTGACGCGCAGCGTCTCGCTGAACTGCACGCGCGAAGGGATTAAAAAGAGCGAAACCCTGCAGGTTAATAGTGCCGCGCGTGAATTACCTTACGCGCTGGGCACCGCGCGCATTATCCGTGAGCGTGGTTTGACTTTTCTGCAGGTAGAATATAATTGATGGTTTTAAGTCTGATTTACTCAGCTGCTCATTATCCTAGTCATTATCACTGCCTGGCAAAGGAATGCTTTATAAAACAGTGTTTCTCTTAACCCATCCTGGCATTTCACTTCCAAAATAACAGACACCTGATTAATCTGGCATTCAACGCTTCAGTCTGCAGATATTTTTAACTGCACGATGATGGATATAAGATCATTTGCGACATCATGATTTTATATAAATATAGCGCCTGAACCAACAGGCCGGAAGCGCCCCGTCTGATGGCCGCGGCCGGGTATTCAGCTCACGCGCCTGATCGCCCATAGCACATTGACTTCTTTCGTGGCGCAGGTACATTTTACGCCATGAAAACCTTTCTGATTATTGTCCCGGACGGCGGCATGCTGTTCGAAGCGGCGGGTATCGCCGACATCCTCATGCACGCCAACCTGCACCTGCCGGTGGGCGTTGCTGGCGCACGCTATCGCATCAGCATCGCGACCACGCAGCCGCACCAGGTGATCCACGGCCAGTCCGGCCTCAATCTGCTCGCCGACCTTAAACTGGCTGAACTCGATCCGCGCGAACGCTGGGACACCATCATGATTACCGGCCGCGGTGATAACCCCGAAGAACGCAACATGGTGGTGGACTGGATTAAGCTGGCTGCCCCGCAGGCGCGCCGCGTGGTGTCGATTTGCGGGGCGGCAATGCTGCTGGCGGAAGCGGGATTGCTGGATGGCCGGCGCGCCACCAGCCACTGGCGTCTGCTGGACACGCTGCAGGCCAGCTATCCGCGCGTGCAGGTTGAAGGCGGCCCGCTGTATATTCAGGACGGCCCAATCTGGACCTCCGGTGGCGTCAGCTCCGGCTTCGATCTGACGCTGGCGCTGGTAGAGGAAGATTTTGGTTTCAGCGTGGCGCGCGACATCGCGCAGGATATGGTGATGTATCTGCGTCGTCCCGGCGGCCAGATGCAGTTCAGCCGCTTTCACCTGCAGTCCGTCAGCGAGTCGGGGCCGATTGCTCAGCTGCAGAGCTGGATCGCCGCCCATCTGGCGGAAGACCTGTCGGTAGAGAACCTGGCGGCCCAGGTGGCGATGAGCCCACGTAACTTTACCCGCGTGTTCAGCCGCGAAACCGGCGTTTCACCGGCGCGCTATGTGGCAGAAGCGCGGCTGGCGGCGGCGCGCGAGCGGCTGGAGCAGACGCGCGAGACGCTGGAACGCATTGCCATCGCCACCGGCTTTGGCAGCAGTATCAACCTGCGGCGCAGCTTCGAGCGCCAGCTGCATCTCACGCCCAACGAATATCGCCAGCGCTTTCACAGCCGCAAAATGGCGTAAAGTGATCCTTTTTTGTCGTTTACGCCAGTGCACGCCAGGCCTACAGTGACTGCAGTAACTTCACTAAGGAGTCAGTCATGATCAAGGTAGGCATTAACGGTTTTGGCCGTATCGGACGTAACGTATTCCGCGCCGCGCTCGGCAGCAGCGACATCGATATTGTGGCGATTAACGATCTCACCGACAGCAAAACGCTGGCGCATCTGCTGAAGCACGACTCCCTGCTGGGTCGGCTGCCGGCAGAAGTCAGCGCTGGCGACGGCGAGCTGCGCATTGATGGCAAACCAGTGCGGGTGTTCAGCGAGCGCGATCCGGCCAATATTCGCTGGCGTGACGTGGGCGTGGATATCGTCATCGAAGCCACCGGCTTTTTTACCGAGCGTGACAAGGCCGCGGTGCATATCACGCACGGCGGCGCCAAACGCGTGATCATCTCTGCGCCGGGCAAAAATGATGATTTGACGATTGTGATGGGCGTCAACGACCAGCGCTACGATCCGCAGCAGCACTTTGTGGTGAGTAACGGCAGCTGTACCACTAACGGCCTGGCGCCGGCCGCGCAGGTGCTGCATCAGGCGTTTGGTATTGAGCACGGTCTGATGAACACCACCCATGCCTATACCAACAGTCAGGCGCTGCATGACCAGCCAGAGAAAGATCTGCGCGGCGCGCGTGCGGCGGCGCTGTCGATTGTACCGTACTCCAGCGGCGCGGCTAAAGCGCTCGGCCGGGTGATTCCGGAACTGGAAGGCCGCTTAACCGGTTACTCGCTGCGCGTGCCGGTGCCGGTGGTGTCGGTGGTGGATCTGACGGTGACGCTGAAACGCGACGTGACGGCCGAAGAGGTGAATGACGCCTTTAAAGCCGCTGCTGCTGCCGGCCCGCTGCAGGGTATCCTCGGCTACAGCGATGAGCCGCTGGTCTCCAGCGATTATCAGGGCGATGCGCGCTCATCGATCATCGACGGCTTATCGACGCTGGTGATTGGTGGCAACCTGGTGAAGATCCTTGCCTGGTACGATAACGAATGGGGCTTCTCTAACCGTCTGGTTGACCTCGCGCGCCTGATGGCACAGCGCGGTCTGTAACCTCCCCGGCGGCGTGCGCCCGACCCGCGCACGCCGCGCTAATGCGCCAGATAGAAGATCAGATGCATACCCGGTGCCTGCTCAATTTGCAGCGAGGTAAAGGTATATGTCTGCATCCTGCCTTCGACATCAATTAGGGTTTTATTGCCCGCGCCGATTTTCCCCACATCATGGTCATTCCACAGCGTGCGAAACCCGGCGCTGCGCGCCAGCAAATCCTCGATCACCACTTCGAATTCCTGCGCCTGATTGCTGGCGGCATAACCGGCGCGAAACGCCGACAGCGTATGGCGCGCCGCCTCTTCCCAGCCATGAATGCGCTGCTGGTAGGCTTCACTGATGAACATCAGCTTGAGCGAGTTGCGATCCGCCGGTGGCAGGGCCGCCCAGTCGACAATCAGCGACTGCGCCGCCGGATTCCAGTAGACAATATCCATGTTGGCGCGGCGCACAAACGCCGGATGTGGGTCCAGCGCATCCACCATCGCCCTCACCTCAGGCGGCAATTCATGACTGAAAGGTTGCGAATGTGCGTTGCCAAACACCAGCGCTTCAAGATACTCCTGCTCGGTGACCGAGAGCTGTAGCACTTTGCCGATGCGCTGCAGCGCAGCGGGCGAAATACTGATGTCGCGACCCTGCTCGAGCCAGGTGTACCAGCTGACGCTAACCGCCGCCAGCTGTGCCACTTCTTCGCGCCGCAGTCCGCTGACGCGCCGGTTTTGCCGGCTGAAGCCATAGATCTGCGGATCAATACGCGCGCGCTGGCGGGTAAGGAAGTTTTTCACATCTTCACCACGCGATTTTACGGCCTGGGTATGACCTGTAGTCATAGGATAAACCACCCCATTTTTCACTGACTGATTGACATTTACTATCACCGGACAGAGTAAGGTATCTCAGCGGAGTAAAGCAAAGTATGTCAGCAGATTCAGTTTCCGCCGGACGGCAAGCAGTCCGGCACACCCGGGTGAGCCTGATCACCATGCTCACCGGCATGGTGACCCTGATTGTGGCAATGGGTATCGGCCGCTTTTCACTCACGCCGCAGATCCCGCTGATGATCGCCAACGGTCACCTGACCCTCTCCAGCGCTGGTGTGCTGGCGGCGATGAATTACATCGGCTACCTGCTGGGTGCACTGCACGTGAGCCGGATCACCGCCCATCACGCGCGCTACCTGAAGGCCGGTTTGCTGGCCACCGCGCTGGTGACTCTGCTCTCCGGCTTTAGTCATGCCTGGGTACTGCAGTGCCTGTTCCGTGTGGTGGCGGGTATCGGTGGTGCCTGGGCCCTGATTATCGTCACCTCCTGGACGCAGATGGTGCTGGCACAGCAGCAGGCCCCGCGCATGTCCGCCGCGGTATTTGCCGGCCCGGGAGCCGGCATCACCCTGAGCGGCGTGCTGGCGTGGCTTATCGCCCGGTTACACCTGAATGACGATCGCGCCTGGCAATGCTATGGCTTGGTCGCGCTGGCTGGCGTGCTGCTGGTGTGGCGCGCGCTGCCCGCGTCGCTCCCCGCCCGGCAGCGGGAAAGTGCGTCGGCGGCTCCAGGTCGCTCGGTAAAACGGCTATGGCTGGCCTATACGCTGGCCGGTTTCGGCTACATTTTGCCCGCGACGTTTCTGTCACAAATGGCGCACAGCCTGTTTGCTCAGGGTCAGCTGGCAGCGCTTTTCTGGCCGCTGTTTGGACTTTGCGCAGTGGCTGGTGTGGTGCTGATTATGCTGTTTTCAGCGCGCCTGAATACGCGCCTCAGCCTGGCGTGGGTTATGATCCTGCAGGGGCTGGGCGTGGCCAGCGGCGTGCTCATCCCGGGCGTGAGCGGGCTGCTGATCTCAACGGTGATGGTCGGGCTGGGGTTTCTTTCGATTATGCAGCTGTCGATGCAGCTGGCGCGCGCCGTCTCCAATATCAGCGTGGCAAAAACCGTGGCGATATTGACGTCAGGCTATGCCACTGGTCAGCTGATCGGGCCGCTGATCTCCGCCGCCAGCGTGCAGATTTTTGCTTCCCTGCACCCTGCGCTGCTGCTGGCCGCTGGCGGACTGGTGCTGGGCGGGCTGCTGGTGCTGCGCATCCGCCCGCACTGACGCGCTTACTTCAGTGCCATCGCCTGCTTAAGCGTGAAGAACAGATCGGTCTGATCGGTCAGGCCGACCACATTCGCCGCGTGCGGACCGTAGGCCGCGATGCGCAACTGGGTGCCGGTGTGCTCCTGGGAATCCTCTTCCGAGTTACCGTAGCTGATGGTCATCACCGCGCCATCTTTGGTGTTGAGCGCCTGAGTCAGACCTGGCGCTTTGGTACCGTTTTCGACGATCTGGCTGCTGTGCGCGTGATCGGCGGTTACCACCACCAGCGTATCGCCGTGCTCGCGCGCATACGCCAGCGCCACCTGCACCGCCTCATCTAAATCGACGGTTTCACCAATCTGACCGCACGGGTTAGCAGCGTGATCCTGCTTATCAATCGACGCGCCCTCCACCTGCAGGAAGAAGCCATGACTGTTGTGGCTGAGCAGGTCGATGGCTTTTTGTGTCATCTGCGCCAGGGTTGGCATTGATGCCGGACGATCTTTGTTGACCTCACAGGTCACCACCGGTTTATCCAGATTGCCATGATAGCTGGCTTTTGGCCCCTGCCAGCGCACCGGCATGTTGCCCTCCGAGAACAGCCCCAGCAGTGGCGTCTGTTGATTAGCCTGCTGTACCGCATTCAGCGCGGCGAGATTATCGACCAGCTGGAATCCCCGTACTTCGGCCTGCTCGCGCAGGGTTTTACCCTGGTAGTCGCCCGCTTTAGCTCGCTCAGCGAAGGATTTGGCGCCGCCGCCCAGCGTGACGTCGGGACGGGTTTGCAGCAGCTGCTCGCTGATCGATCCTTTCCCGCCCTGCTCCAGCGCGTTACCCGGACACAGCTCAGTGGTTTTTTCCGGGCCGTAGCATTTGCGCGAGGTAACGTGCGCCATCAGCGCGGCCGGCGTGGCATCCTGCAGTTCTGCGGTGGAGACGTTGCCGGTGGCTTTGCCGGCTGCTTTGGCCAGCTCAAGCAGCGTGACCTGATCTGTGCCGTTGACATCGACGCCAATCGCGCCGTTATAAGTTTTCGTGCCGGTGGCCTAGGCGGTGGCCGACGCGGCAGAATCCGTTACGTAGTTTGGCTTATGCGTTTTCTTGTCCAGTGAGTAATGGGTGTACTGGCCGGTGAGCGGCAGCGTATCAATACCGGGAAAGAAACCGCCAGCCCCCATTGCCTGATTGCGTGCCGCGGTGATTTCGGAATCGCCCATGCCATCGCCAATCAGCAGGATGACATTCTTCGCCGTGCTATTACTCAATGAGGCTTTCAGCGCCTCGGTCTGGTCGCCGCTCAGGCGACGCGCGCCGCCGTGCTGGGTGATATCGCCGATGGCGGCGCGTTGATAGCTGGCGCTCTCTGCCAGCGCGGACGTGGTGGTGAGTGAAGCCAGCAGAGAGAGCGTGAAAAGAGGTAAGTGTTTCATTTATCAGCATCCTTATCCGTAGATATAACCAAATGTTTCCGCCGACAAGTCTGCGACAGTGCGGTGACACTTTTGTGTCAGTTAAGGAATATTTTGATGACAAAGCCGGCAAAGTGGAGAGGCTTAAGGCAATCTGCGCAGAGGTTAAGCGAATAGAAAAAAAGGAGAAAATAGCCCTTGACCCTTATCGCTGAACTCCCTATAGTAGCGCCCCGTTGACCCAGTGCGGTCAGCAAACAAAATGTGGTGAGGTGTCCGAGTGGCTGAAGGAGCACGCCTGGAAAGTGTGTATACGGCAACGTATCGGGGGTTCGAATCCCCCCCTCACCGCCATCATTCAGAGAAGAGCCTGTACGCAAGTACGGGCTTTTCTCATTTATATTCTCCACGCGTGGGGGGATGAGAATCCCCGATTGGAGGTTCGACAACTGGCGCATGCCAGTTGGACAGCGGAGCCTGCGACGCTGCCCGCAGGGTGAGCGAAGCGAATCAATCCCCCCCTCACCGCCATCATTTATATAAAAGTGCCCAGTTAATAGCTGGGCATTTTTATTTGTATATTCTCCCGACCTGGGGGGGGGATGAGAATCCCCGATGGGGGTTCGACAACTGGCGCATGCCAGTTGGACAGCGGAGCCTGCGACACTGCCCGCAGGGTGAGCGAAGCTCATCAATCCCCCTCACCGCCATCATTTATATATAGGTGCCCGGTTAACAGCTGGGCATTTTTATTTGTCTGTTCTCCAGGTGCTTTTGTGCCACAGGACGCATAATCGAAAGATCCCCTTTCGCTGCAATATCGCGTGGGCAGCGGACCGTGTACTCTTACCGGAAATTCTGCAGGGTATCCTTTTCATCCACTGATGATGTCGCTGAATTAAGAGGGAATGCGCGATGACCAGACTGAAAAAGCACCGGCCATGTTCCGGCCACTCTTTTCGCTGCTTAATGAGACGGACGAACCATTGCCTGACGGGAGAGCGTTAACATGGCCGTTCAGTCAAACGTATCCCACATTCTTAACGAACTCGCGCACAACGCCCGGCAGATAGACGAGAGCCAGGCGCAGGCATTGATCGCACATATTCGCAGCGCGAAACACATTTTCCTGCAGGGCGCCGGGCGCAGCGGCATTGCTATCCGCGCGTTCGCTAACCGTCTGTTGCATCTGGGTTTCTCTGTCAGCATGGTGGGTGAAATCTCGTCACCCCACTCCAGACCTGGCGATTTATTGATTATTGGTTCTGGCAGTGGCGAAACCGCGAGCCTGAAAGCGCTGGCGCTGAACGCCGTTGAGCGCGGTGTCGATGTGGCGCTGATTACCCTGAAAGCAGATTCAGGCATCGGCAGACTGGCCAAATGCGTGTTGGTGTTACCCGGCACCGTTAAAACCGATAACGCACGCAGCGCCGGGCGATTCTCGCAGCCAATGGGCTCGGCCTTTGAGCAGCTTTGCTTCATCACCTGTGATGCCATGGTGCTTGAAATCATGCATCAGTGTGGTGAAACCAGCGAGAGCATGTTCAGCCGCCATGCGGATTTCGAATAACAGCATAACGTGTTTCCCGAACGTCGCTGATTTATACGCGGCAAACCTGAGAGCGAAACCCTGTGTGCTGCCACGGTGTTACCGCTGATACGGGTGTACAGGTTAGATAATTTATTTTGTTTATATTTAAGCGTAATTGATTTCCCTGGTGCCGGACTCAGTTATTGATGTGGATAAGGCCACGCATGATCGAGGCCGGTTGATGACAGGATGCCCGTGACGGCCAGCCAGGCGATCACCAGCGCGAAGACAATAATTGCTGTAATTTCAATTGATTTAACCCAATGACGCTTAGCCATAAATACCCCTTCTCAGTTTAGGTGTTTGTACACGCTTCTCTGAAGATAAGATGTTACCGGTAAAGCGCAAGCGTTGATCACATCATGAAACATAAAGCATAGCTTATTGATTATTTGCGGCGCGAAAATTTGGCATAGCCGTTCCCGTCTGCTGGCGTCCTGGTGCATCCGGGTTTTTCTTGGGATGAGTGATGTGATCATTCAGACGCTGCGTGCACCGGGCTAAGCGCATCCGTTGCCGCTAACCCATTTTTGTGACGCACAATATCCGCCATGATTGCCAGCGCGATCTCCGCCGGGGTTTTGCTGCCGATATCCAGCCCAACCGGTGCGTGCATGCGCTGCAACTGCGCCGGCGTCAGCTCCGCAATCGCGCTCAGGCGCGCTTTGCGTTTTGCGCTGTTGCGCTGCGAGCCCATCGCACCGAGATAAAACGCCGGCAGATTGACCGCTTCCATCATGGTGAGATCGTCAATACGCGCATCATGCGTCAGCGAGAGGATTGCCGTGGCGGCATGACAGCCCTCGCGCTCCAGATACACCGCCGGAAACTGCTGCACCAGTTTGACGTCCGGCGCCAGTTCGGCCGCCATGTTGCTCAGCACCTCTTCACGGTGTTCACAGACGATGGTTTCGAATCCCAGCGCCAGCGCGAAGTTGGCACAGTAAACGGCGACGCTGGAGAGTCCGGCAAGGATCAGGCGCGGCGCGGCACTCAGGGTCAGAACGATTTCACCGTCAGTGACCTGGGTGCGGGTGCGGTGGGTATAAGGCGCCGGTTCGAGCGCGTGACACGGCTGCGGCAGCGTCAGGCGTTTGGTGATGGCACGCGCGCCGGTCAGCGCATCCTCCAGCTGCTGTAAGTAGCGCAGCGTGGCGGCACCTGCAGGCAACCATTCGACCAGAATATCCAGTACGCCGCCGCACGGCAGCGCGCGGTCAGGCGTGTCGCCCCCCTCACCGTAACGCACCAGTTGACTGGCGGCAGAGAACGCCTGCTGCTGAACGCGGGTGATAAAATTCTCCTCGACGCAGCCGCCGGAAAGGGAACCGCTATAGCGCCCATCGGCGCGAATCACCATCATCGCGCCCGGCGGGCGCGGCGATGAGCCGTACGTGCTGAGCACGGTACACAGCCACACCGGCTGCGCTTCCGCCCACTGCTGCGCCATCCTTACCACCTGCACATCAAGAGAGTGCATGACTTTCTCCGCTCATCGTTTCCGCCCTTTTTCTTCCCGTAAGCATAGCAATGAAAAACCCGGCCGCAGCCGGGTTGAGATTAGCTATTTTTTCAAGGTTAACTGTAAGCATGCAGCGTACGCTGGCACAGTGCCGAGCGAACGCAGTCGTCTTTACCGAAACGCACCACGCCAATCATCTCATCCTCTTCGAAGCGCGCCAGCGCATCGGCAAGGCCAGATTTGACGCTGGCGGGCAGGTCGCACTGGGTGATATCCCCGTTGACAATCACGGTGACGTTTTCGCCCAGGCGGGTCAGGAACATCTTCATCTGCGCAGCGGTGACGTTTTGCGCCTCATCCAGAATCACCACCGCATTCTCAAAGGTACGTCCGCGCATATAAGCGAAGGGCGCGATCTCTACCTTGGCGATTTCGGGTCGCAGGCAGTACTGCATAAAGGAAGCGCCGAGACGTTTAACCAGAACGTCGTAAACCGGTCGGAAATAGGGGGCGAATTTCTCGGAGATGTCTCCTGGCAGGAAACCGAGATCTTCATCCGCCTGTAAAACCGGGCGCGTCACAATGATCCTTTCGATGTCCTTATTGATCAGGGCCTCGGCTGCTTTCGCAGCGCTGATCCAGGTTTTACCGCAGCCGGCTTCACCGGTCGCGAATATCAGCTGTTTCGTTTCTATGGCGTTAAGATAGTGCGCCTGAGCATCGTTTCTGGCCTCAATTGGTGACCGGTCACGCACATCGCGCGCCATGCCAATTGCATCCAGCCCACCCATCTGCACCAGCGAAGTGACCGATTCTTCTTCACGCTGACGATGACTGCGAGAGTCACTGCGAAGCACTCGGCGGGCTTCACGACGCGCTTTGATCACTGCTTTCTGTCTTCCCATAGTGGCACCTTACAGTTGGTTTCATTTATCGCGGCGGATCACCCGCGGCGATGATTTGAACGCTTTAGAGGTTTTGTTGGCTTCCTTGTAAGCCGTATCGAGCCAGTGAGAAAAGTGTGCAACAACGCCGAAACGCTGCCGCGCACCGGTAAACATCGGAAAAGAATTCGAAGGCGATAAAAGAAAAGTGAAGAGGATTCTCACGCGGGAGGCAATCCCCCACAGCGTACTGCGCTAGCTGAAGTGTATTTAACTGTCCGTATAAGGACCGGGCCATGCGCGAACTCCAGTGGACTTAGCCACACAACTGACGACGCTATGACTAAAGTTCATCATATTTCCGCCGATTTGCAACACTATTTTTACTTTACGGCAAAGAAAACCCGCGTGGCGCTGCATCAGCCCGGTGCGCTTAAATTAAATTAATATTAATATTCAGTAAGATAGGTAATTCAGCACTTAACAAACTGTTTCAGAAAATTCGGACATGACAGCGAGACAGGAGAAATTTAAGGCGGGCTTAACAGCAGCGCCTGGCACCGCGAACGGCGGACAAGCGCTGTACATTAATTAATCAGGCTTCGAGCAACGGCTGCCCCAGATAATGATTTTTGTCCGCCACGCCGGGCAAAACAAAAAAGTATCCGCCGCCGATGGGACGAATATATTCTTCCAGCGCTTCGCCATTGAGTCGTTTCTGCACGGTAATAAAGCCTTTGCTTAAATCGTGCTGATAACAGACGAACAGCAGCCCCATATCCAGCTGTCCTGCCCCGGTAATCCCCGAGGAATAGCTGTAGCCGCGTCGCAGCATCAGGCTGCTGTCGGTTTGCGGCGTGCGCGGATTGGCGAGCCGGATATGCGCATCCAGTGCGATAATCTCGCCGTCCGGATCGCGGGCGTAATCCGGCACGTCGTGCTCGTGCTGCATCCCCAGCGGCGCGCCGGACAACTTCTCACGACCAAAAATGGTTTGCTGCTCGCCCAGCGGCGTGCGGTCCCACATTTCAACGTGAAAACGGATGATGCGTACCGCCTGATAGCTGCCGCCGTGCGTCCACGCCGGTTCCTGCTGTTCTGGTGTCACCCACAGCAGCTGGTCCATCAACTGAGTATTGTGGGTATCCGGATTGGCGGTGCCATCCTTGAAACCCAGCAGGTTGATCGGCGTTTCGCGCCCTTTGCTGCGTGCAGCGTGATCGGCGATAAAGCCGTCGCGCCGCCAGCGCACCGCCAGCAGATCCGGCGAGTGCTTAATGATATCGCGCAGCGCGTGAATCACCGTATCCTGGGTATTGGCACAGATCTGAATCAGCAGGTCGCCATGGCACTGTGCGGCGTCGAGCGAATCGTTGGGAAAGCGTGTCATCGTCTGCAGCTGGCTGGGCTTATGCGCGGCCAGCCCGAAGCGCTCGTCGAACAGTGAATCACCCACCGACAGCGTCAGGGTCAGGTTATCGGGCGCAATGTCAGCACCCAGGATGCCGGAGTCGAGCGGCGGCAGCTGCGGATTGGGCACCGCCGGCGCCGGTCCGCCCTGGGTGAGAAAGGCAAAGCGCTGCGTCAGCAGCCGCATCAGGCGTTCCAGTTCGGCTTTATCACTGGCCAGCACATCAAACGCCACCAGCATCATAGATGCCTGCTGCGGCGTCAGGATGCCGGCCTGATGAGCGCCGTAAAACGGTTGCGCCTGCTGGCGCGCGTCGGGTGCAACCGTGCCAGGTGAGAAACTCTCTGCCGCGCTGGCGGCATGGAACGGACAGCCGCCGCCCAGTGCCGCCGCGCCACCCAGCATGCCCAATCCCTGTAACAGACGACGACGCGACGGTTGCGCCGCGTCATTTTTTTTACTCATGATTAATCAAGACCTAAAGTGCCGCGCAGCAGGGAGAGATCTTCCGCCAGCGTGGTGATGGGCCCTTTCAGCGCATTACGGTCGCTGGTGGTCAGCTTTTCATAGGAAGCAAAACCGTCTTTGGTGCGGTATTTGCTGAGAATGCCATCCACCTTCTTAAAGTTCGCGTCCACTTTCGCCAGCAGCTGCGGATTGGCTTTTTGCAGCAGAGGACGCAGCAGATCAACGATTTTCTGTGCGCCGTCGATGTTGGCCTGAAAATCGGACAGATCGGTACGGCTGTAGCGATCTTCCTCACCGGAGATTTTGCTGGACGCTACCTCTTCAATCAGGCCTGCCGCGCCACCGACCACTTTCGCCGGCGGGAAGGCCAGCTCGCTGACGCGGGTTTGCAGATCCTGCACATCCTTATACAGCTGGTCAGCGAACGCGTCCGCGCCTTTGGTGGTGTTGTCGGCGAACAGCAGTTTTTCCAGCCGGTGGAAGCCGGTAAATTTCGGATCTTCCGCTTTTTTCTCGAAGTCATCTTCACGCGCGTCAATACTGCCGTCGAGGTCAGAGAACAGTTCGGCAATCGGCTCGATGCGCTCATAGTGCACACGCGTCGGCGCATACAGCGCTTTGGCTTTTTCCACGTCACCGGCTTTTACCGCGTCGGTAAAGGCTTTGGTGCCGGCCACCAGCGCGCTCACTTCTGCCATCACGTAGACTTTGTAATCGGCAATCGGCCCGACCAGCTGCAGCACATCTGGCTTGCCGCTGCTGGCGGTTTTGCTGTCACCGCTGACCACCAGCTTGCCTTTCGGATTAGTGAGCAGGCCGCAGGTCATGTCATATTCACCCGCTTCCAGGTTGGCGGTGAGCTTCTGGCTGAAGCCGGGCGCGATGTTTTCGCGCTCTTCCACCACCATCACGCCTTTGAGGATTTCCCACTCCAGCGCTTTCTGGCTGTTGTTTTTGATGATGAACTGGGTTTTACCGGCCTGCACGTTGAGCGACATCGGCTCGCACTGCTTGTCAGTGACCGTCACCGTGACCTGCGGTACGGCAGCGGCAGAAGCGGCACCGGACAGCGCCAGCATGGAGAGCAACAGCGCCTTACGGCGGAAGCGAATCGTCATAGTCATATCCCTGTTACATGAAGGTACAGGCGCACGCGCGCCTGCGAAAATTTAGCGCACCGAACGTGCAGCGCTGGGTGCCGGACGCGCCGGGAAGAAAAACAGCAGCAGCGCCGGGATCAGATAAATCAGCCATACTGCGACTTCGCTGACGCTCGGCGCTTCCTGATAACCCAGAATGCCTTCCAGCAGCGTGCCAAAGATCGAATGGGTAGAGAGCGTGTTGCTGAAGTCAAACGCGGTCGCCTGGAAGTGGTTCCACAGTCCCGCCTCATGGAAGGCGCGGATCGCCCCCGCCGCCAGACCGGCCGCCACCAGCAGGATGAACAGGCTGGTCCAGCGGAAGAAGTGCGCCATGTTAAGCCGCACGCCGCCGTAGTAAATCAGCATGCCCAGCACGATGGCGGTCGCCAGACCCAGCACCGCGCCAATCGGCGGCGCATAACCGACATCCTGGGTAAACGCTGCCAGCAGAAAGAACACCGACTCCAGCCCTTCACGCGCCACGGCGAGAAACACCATCAGCACCAGCGGCAACCCGCTGCCGCCCGGCTTCTGCAGCGCCTGATCGACGGATTTTTCCAGCGTGGCTTTGATATTGCGCGACACCTTGCGCATCCAGAACACCATTGAGGTGAGGATCACCACGGCAATTACCGCCACGATGCCCTCAAACAGTTCCTGCTGTTTCTGCGGGAACTCACCGGTGGTCTCGTTGATGAAAATACCGAGCGCGAGGCACAGCGCCGCAGCGATAAACACGCCAGCCCACATCGCGGGGAACCACTGGCTGCGCTGGGTGCGTTTGAGATAGCTGGCAATCAGGCTGACGATGAGCGCTGCCTCGAGACCTTCGCGCAGCATAATGAGAAAGGGAACGAACATCACCAACCTCTTGAATGTTAAGGAGGGTAAACCTTAGGTAAAAATACGTAAAGTGCGAACGATATCGATTATCATTATCGCGGATGAAAATACAAGTCACCGCGCGAAATTAATTTTGCTTTTGCGGACCAGGTAGCGATGCGGGAAAGTCAGGACGGGGGGACAGATTGCGCGATAAATCGTGCGCAGAGGACGAGACACGAAAACTGCGGGGAGCACGGCACTCGCGCTCCCCGCTTTACTCAGACCAACACCGTTATTTGGTGTTGTATTCTGCTTCGGCGGCATCGAAACGCTGCTGCGCTTCAGCCGACGGTTCGCGGCCGGCCAGGCTCACCACGACAATAGCGATGCTGGCAAACAGGAAGCCCGGGATGATTTCATACAGGTTGAGCCAGGCGTACTGCTTCCAGATCAGCACCGTAGCGGCCCCGATAATCATGCCGGCCAGCGCGCCGTTGCGCGTCATACGCTTCCAGCACACGCCGAACAGCACCACCGGACCGAATGCGGCACCAAAACCTGCCCAGGCGTAGCTCACCAGCCCCAGCACGCGGTTCTCCGGGTTGGAGGCCAGCGCAATTGCCACCAGCGCAATCACCAGCACCATTAAACGGCCAACCCACACCAGCTCTTTCTGGCTGGCATTTTTACGCAGAAACCCTTTATACAGATCCTCAGTCAGCGCGCTCGAGCACACCAGCAGCTGACAGCTCAGGGTCGACATCACCGCCGCCAGAATGGCCGACAGCAGAATACCGGCGATCCACGGGTTGAACAGAATGCGCGCCAGCTCGATAAACACGCGCTCGCCGTTTTCGCTTACGCCCGC
The DNA here is from genome assembly GCF_043529865.1 of Pantoea sp. SGAir0418. NCBI lineage: Bacteria > Pseudomonadati > Pseudomonadota > Gammaproteobacteria > Enterobacterales > Erwiniaceae > Pantoea > Pantoea sp. SGAir0418. The sequence continues at coordinate 1,739,119 of NZ_CP027911.1, read as the reverse complement.
CGCCTGCTCCGGATGGTTCTGGAAATAGGCGATACCGAAGAAGCCCACCGCAACAGCACCAGCCAGGCACAGGATCATCCAGGCCATGCCGATGCGGCGCGCGGTGCGAATAGAACGGTGCGAGTCTGCGGCCATGAAGCGCGCCAGAATGTGCGGCTGGCCGAAGTAGCCAAGGCCCCAGCCGAGCAGTGAAATCACCGCCACGAAGTTGAGGCCCTTCAGCATATCGAGGTTTTCCAGGCTTTTCGCTTCAATCACCGCCAGCGAATCATCCAGTCCGCCGACGGCGATAATCACAATCACCGGCGTCAGGATCAGGGCAAAAATCATCAGGCTGGCCTGCACGGTATCGGTCCAGCTCACCGCCAGGAAACCGCCCACCAGCGTATAAAGAATGGTTGCTGCCGCGCCGGCCCACAGCGCGGTTTCATAACTCATGCCGAAAGTGCTTTCAAACAGGCGCGCACCCGCCACGACGCCCGAGGCACAGTAAATGGTGAAGAAGATCAGGATTACCAGTGCCGAGATGACGCGCAGAATTTTGCTGTGGTCTTCGAAGCGGCTGGTGAAAAAGTCTGGCAGGGTTAAGGCATTATTGTGATGCTCGGTCTGCACGCGCAGGCGACCCGCAACAATTTTCCAGTTCAGCCACGCGCCAATCGTCAGGCCGATGGCAATCCAGCTCTCAGAGATCCCGGAGAGAAAAATCGCGCCCGGCAGTCCCATCAGCAGCCAGCCGCTCATGTCCGAGGCCCCGGCCGACAGCGCGGTTACCACGCTGCCCAGGCTGCGACCGCCCAGAATATAGTCGTCAAAGTTTTTGGTTGAGCGGTACGCGATAAAACCAATCAACACCATCCCGAGGATGTAAATGATAAATGTCACCAGCATCGGTGTACTTACTGTCATCTGTCTCTCCACTTATTATTTGATCTCTTAAGAGAAATCTTTTTCCTGCGTTACCGGAACGGGATAACGTCAGGGCTTTACCGCATCCAGAGAAAGCGATTTCTCATAAGGCGCGGTATCCTGCCGCAAAGGTGCGACGCGCACAATGCATTTAACACAGCTGTTACCTGGGTTTCACCTGACTTTGCATTTTTCATGCTCACAGGTTGCGCCTGTTCACATTTTAAGTTGCACCTGATGTCAGCCAGGATGCGTTTTGTTGCGGTGGGTTGCAACTCTGGCGAGATTCTTGCAGCAAGTTCTGTGCCGCTTTTGCTGCGTTAACAAAAAAGGCGGTTAAAAACGTGCAACCGAGGTCACATTTAACACGGTTGCACAAAGTTGCAACATGAGTGATAGTGCAGCCCACGCTGAAGTTGATTCACACTTTGAGGACGAGGAAATCATGGGAACCACCACCATGGGGGTGAAGCTGGATGAAGCCACCCGCGATCGCATTAAACTGGCGGCGCAAAAGATTGACCGCACGCCGCACTGGCTGATCAAGCAGGCAATTTTTAACTATCTCGGCCAGCTGGAAGCGGGAGAAACGCTGGCGGAGATCCCGCTGCAGCTGAATGATGCCGCAGACGATGAGCGTGTGCCGGAAGAGAGCTTCCAGCCTTTCCTCGACTTCGCCGAACACATTTTGCCGCAGTCGGTCAGCCGCTCGGCCATCACCGCCGCGTGGCGTCGTCCGGAGACCGATGCGGTGCCGATGCTGCTGGAGCAGGCGCGTCTCCCTGCCCCGCTGGCAGAGAAAACCCACCAGCTGGCATACAGCCTGGCGGACAAGCTACGGCACCAAAAAGGGGCAACCGGACGCGCCGGCATGGTGCAAAGCCTGCTGCAGGAGTTCTCGCTCTCGTCTCAGGAAGGCGTGGCGCTGATGTGCCTGGCGGAAGCGCTGCTGCGTATTCCTGACAAGCCCACCCGCGATGCGCTGATCCGCGATAAAATCAGCAACGGCAACTGGCAGTCCCATCTGGGCCGCAGCCCGTCGATGTTCGTCAACGCCGCCACCTGGGGCCTGCTGTTTACCGGGCGTCTGGTCTCCACGCACAATGAAGCCAACCTGTCTAAATCGTTGAACCGCATCATCGGCAAGAGCGGCGAACCGCTGATCCGCAAAGGCGTGGATATGGCGATGCGCCTGATGGGCGAACAGTTCGTCACCGGCGAAACCATCGCCGAGGCGCTGGCCAACGCGCGCAAGCTGGAAGAGAAAGGCTTCCGCTACTCGTATGACATGCTGGGCGAAGCGGCACTCACCGCCAGCGATGCCAAAGCCTATCTTATTTCCTATCAGCAGGCGATTCACGCCATTGGTAAAGCCTCCAACGGACGCGGCATTTACGAAGGTCCGGGCATTTCCATTAAGCTGTCGGCGCTGCATCCGCGCTACAGCCGCGCGCAGTATGAGCGGGTGATGGAAGAGCTTTACCCGATCCTGAAATCGCTGACGCTGCTGGCGCGCTCGTATGACATCGGCATCAACATCGATGCCGAAGAAGCCGATCGCCTGGAGCTGTCGCTCGATCTGCTGGAAAAACTCTGTTTTGAGCCGGAGCTGGAAGGCTGGAACGGCATCGGTTTCGTGATTCAGGCTTATCAGAAGCGCTGCCCGTTTGTGATTGATGCGCTGGTGGATCTGGCGCAGCGCAGCCGCCGTCGTCTGATGATCCGTCTGGTGAAAGGCGCTTACTGGGATAGCGAAATCAAGCGCGCGCAGATGGAAGGCCTTGAAGGCTATCCGGTTTACACCCGCAAGGTGTACACCGACATCTCCTACCTCGCCTGTGCGCGTAAACTGCTGGCGGTGCCTAACCTGATTTATCCGCAGTTTGCCACCCACAACGCCCACACGCTGGCGGCGATCTACCAGCTGGCGGGCAACAACTACTATCCTGGCCAGTACGAGTTCCAGTGCCTGCACGGCATGGGCGAACCGCTGTACGAGCAGGTTGTGGGCAAAGTGGCCGACGGCAAGCTGAACCGGCCGTGCCGGATTTATGCGCCGGTCGGTACCCACGAAACGCTGCTGGCCTACCTGGTGCGTCGCCTGCTGGAAAACGGCGCCAATACCTCGTTCGTCAACCGCATCGCTGACAACACGCTGCCGATTGACGAGCTGGTGGCCGATCCGGTGGCTGCGGTGGAGAAAATGGGTGTCGCAGAAGGCGCAATTGGTCTGCCGCATCCGAAGATCCCGCTGCCGCGCGATCTGTATGGCGACAAGCGTGTTAACTCTGCCGGTCTGGATCTGGCCAACGAACACCGCCTGGCGTCGCTCTCCAGCGCCCTGCTCTCCAGCGCCAGCCAGCCGTGGCAGGCTCAGCCGATCATTGATGGCGAGCTGGGTAGCGGCAGCAGCCGCGCGGTGATCAACCCGGCCACGCCGGCGGATATCGTCGGCAGCGTGCGGGAAGCCACCCCTGAAGAGGTCTCCTGTGCGCTGGATGCCGCGGTGAATGCCGGACCGATCTGGTTCGCCACGCCGCCGCAGGAGCGCGCCGCGATCCTCGAACGTGCCGCCCAGACGATGGAAGATCAGATGCAGCAGCTGATTGGTTTGCTGGTGCGTGAGGCGGGTAAAACCTACAACAACGCCATTGCCGAAGTGCGCGAAGCGGTGGACTTCCTCTATTACTACGCCGGCATGGTGCGTGACGATTTCGATAACGAAACCCATCGCCCGCTCGGTCCGGTAGTGTGCATCAGCCCGTGGAACTTCCCGCTGGCGATCTTTACCGGCCAGATTGCTGCCGCCCTGGCGGCCGGCAACAGCGTGCTGGCGAAACCCGCCGAGCAGACGCCGCTGATTGCCGCGCAGGCGGTGCAGATCATGCTGGATGCCGGCGTACCGGCCGGCGTGCTGCAACTGCTGCCCGGCCAGGGCGAAACGGTGGGTGCGCAGCTGACCGGCGACGAGCGGGTGCGCGGCGTGATGTTCACCGGCTCAACCGCAGTCGCCACCCTGCTGCAGCGCAACCTGGCTGGCCGTCTCGATCCGCAGGGTCGCCCGACGCCGCTGATAGCCGAAACCGGCGGCATGAACGCCATGATCGTCGACTCTTCAGCGCTTACCGAACAGGTGGTGGTGGATATCGTGGCGTCCGCGTTTGACAGCGCCGGTCAGCGCTGCTCGGCGCTGCGTCTGCTGTGCATCCAGGACGATGTGGCGGACCACACGCTGAAGATGCTGCGTGGTGCCATGGCCGAATGCCGCATGGGCAATCCGGAGCGTCTGTCGACCGACGTCGGTCCGGTGATCGACGCTGAAGCCAAAGCCAACATCGAGCGCCATATCCAGGCGATGCGCAATAAAGGCTTTACCGTGTATCAGGCGGTGCAGGAGCATCCGCAGGACAGCAAAGAGTGGCACAGCGGCACCTTTATCAAACCGACGCTGATTGAGCTCGATCAGGTCAGCGATCTGGATAAAGAGGTGTTCGGTCCGGTGCTGCACGTGGTGCGCTTTGCGCGCAACAACCTGCCGCAGCTGATTGAGCAGATTAACGCCTCGGGCTATGGCCTGACGCTCGGCGTGCATACCCGAATCGATGAAACCATTGCGCAGGTGACGGCCGGGGCGAAAGTCGGCAACCTGTACGTTAACCGTAACATGGTTGGCGCGGTGGTTGGCGTGCAGCCGTTCGGTGGCGAAGGCCTGTCGGGCACCGGTCCGAAAGCCGGCGGTCCGCTCTATCTCTACCGCCTGCTGGCCCATCGTCCGGACGGTGCCCTGCGCATCACCTTTGATCGTCAGGATGCCGAACGGCCGGTGGACAGCAGCGTGCGCACCACGCTGCTGAGCGCGCATCAGGCATTGCAGAGCTGGGCACAGGATAAGCCGGAGCTGCTGGCGCTGTGTCAGCGTTACGATGCGCTGAGCCAGGCCGGGACCGTGCGACTGCTGCCAGGCCCGACCGGTGAGCGCAATACCTTTACGCTGCTGCCGCGCGATCGGGTACTGTGTATCGCGGACAATCAGCAGGATGCACTGATTCAGCTGGCGGCGGTCACCAGCGTCGGTAGCCAGGCACTGTGGCAGGATGACGAACTGCATCGGACGCTGCGCCAGTCGCTGCCGGCCGCGGTGCAGGCACGCATCACGCTGGCGAAAGATATGCTGGCGGCGGAGTTTGATGCGGTGATCTATCACGGCGATGCCGATCAGCTGCGCAGCCTGTGCGAACAGATTGCCGCCCGCGAAGGCGCGATTGTGTCAGTGCAGGGCTTTGCCCGCGGCGAGACCAATCTGCTGCTGGAACGTCTGCTGATTGAGCGCTCGCTGAGCGTCAATACCGCGGCCGCCGGCGGCAACGCCAGCCTGATGACCATTGGTTAAGTAAAGCAGGATCGCCATGGATGGCGTAATGGAGATCGGTGAAGGACACCGCAAGTTGCAATAAGGTCGTAGCGGCGCGATTCATTGTGCGATGAATCGCGCCGCTACGAAACGTTCCGTCGTTTTTGTACCATTTTAAAACTTACCTGCGCACATCACGCCACCGACTTACTGCGTTTCAAACCAATCAGCGTCGGGAACACAAACAGCGACTGCCCCAGCCCGCGGTTGGTCAGCGACCACACCGCCACCGAACACAGCGAACAGATGCCGACAATTGCCAGCGGATAGAAGCACGCCCACAGCAGCGCAAACCACGCCTGCTCAAACAGATGATGGCGCTGCGCAAACAGAATCGCTGACATGCCGAAGAACTCAATAAAAATGCGGTGGATAACGTAGATCTGCAGCGTGTTGCGGCCAATCCAGTTGAAGTAACGCATGCTGAAGTGCGCGTTGAGCCAGCGGCACGCCGCCACGCTCACCAGCACCGCGATGATGCACATGAACAGGCTCTTATCGAGGCCAAAAATCACGTGCAGGCCGGACAGCGCGGCCAGCGCGGCCCACGGCAGAAGGTTCTCGCGGCGCAGCTGACTCAGGCGCAACATCAGCGGGCTCCAGAACGCGCCCAGCAGGAAGAACAGGAAATACTGCGCCACGCTCTGCGGTCCCCAGTAGGGAATGATCTTCTCCACCGCCAGATAATTCAGCACCACCGCCGCCACCAGCAGCGCCACTTTGTGCTGGCGGAAGATTTTGGCGCACAGGAAGTAGATCGCCAGACCGTACAGGTACCACGAGGTACTCATCGCCAGGAAGGTCAGCTTAAGGAACTCCAGCAGCGAACCGGCGTAAGCCGCGTTGAGGTTCTGCGAGATACGCTGGCCGGTGATTTCAGTCGAAATGCCGACAATCGACCACCACTGAATAAAGCCCCACAGCACATAGAGATAGAACAGATTGGTAATGCGGCTGGTAAATACCTGTTTCCACGGCCGGTTGAGAATGCCGTTGGTGGCAAGCAGGCCGGAGACGAAGAAAAAGGCGGGCATACGCAACGGTGATAACACCGTATTAAACTGCACCCATATTTCCGCCGGGATCCAGCCGGCGCTGAGATATTTAACCGTGCCCTCAAAGCCGGGTAATACGGTGTGATACAGCACCACCAGCAATATGCACACCCCTTTCAGGGTATTCACCCATGCAATATCTTCTTTCCTGGCGTTATTCATATTTTTGACTCCTGCTGAGGTGTAGGTCTTAAAGGAGAAGAATGAAGAAACAGGCAGTGAAGCCTTTATGGTTATTCAACGATTATTCAACAAGCAGCAGGGGCTGACTCTAGCGAAACTCCTAAAACTTTTTCGCTGGTCCTGATATAACAATACTTTACAGTACCAGAGATAAATTGACCGCCCGGCGGGTTAGCTGTGAATAGCTGTTATTTAAGCCTTCATGGCATAAATTGACGGTGCGCCGCGCACGTAATGCCGCGTGGAAATTAAGAACATTCCGCAGCGGAGTAAACCAGCATTAATTATATCGCCGGGAAATAAATTTATTAATGCGTCAAAAAGGTAAGCGCGGTATTTAATATTTTGCTAGAGGAAAAATAATTCGGGCCAGCGAACCGGCCCGGAGAGATTATTGATTGAGAAACTTGTCGAGAAATTGCCGGGTGCGTGCCTGCTGCGGATTGCTGAACAGCGCTTTAGCCGGGCCCTGCTCCACAATACGCCCCTGATCCATAAAGATGGCGCGATCGGCGACGTCACGCGCGAAGCTCATCTCATGCGTAACGATCACCATAGTGCGTTTCTCCTGCGCCAGCGCGCGGATGGTGCTGAGCACCTCGCCCACCAGTTCAGGATCCAGCGCCGAGGTTGGCTCATCGAACAGAATCACCTGCGGACGCATCGCCAGCGCCCGGGCAATTGCGACGCGCTGCTGCTGACCGCCGGAAAGCCGGCGTGGAAAACTCTCTTCCTTACCGTGCAGACCAACCTTCTCCAGCAGCGTGCGCGCGCGCGCAATGGCTTCCGCCTTCGCTTCGCCTTTGACGATTACCGGCCCTTCAATGATGTTCTCCAGCACCGAACGGTGCGGGAACAGATTGAAGTTCTGGAACACAAAGCCGACCTGCTGGCGCAGCTGCCGCACTTTATCCTTCTGCTTATGCAGGCCGAGGCTGGCGTCGATGCTGATGTCACCGACTTTGACCAGGCCGCTTTCCGGCACTTCCAGCAGATTAATACTGCGCAGCAGCGTGGTTTTGCCCGAGCCGCTCGGACCGATGATGGCCACCACTTCGCCGGGCGCGACATCGAGGTCGATGCCGTGCAGCACCGTCTGGCCGTGAAACTGTTTCACCAGCTGACGGACTTCAATTGCACTCATCTTGCCTCCCGATCCTGACGATTGACGTGCGCTTCCAGCCGGTTTTGCAGCGCCGACAGCACCGTAGCCATCACCCAGTAAATCAGCGAGGCCGCCAGATACATGGTGAACACTTCCAGCGTGCGCGAGGTGATCAGCTGCGCCTGCCGGAACAGCTCCGGCACCTGAATGGTGGCCGCCAGCGAGGTATCTTTCACCAGGCTGATAAAGCTGTTACCGAGCGGCGGCAGCGCGGTTCGCGCCGCCTGCGGCAGAATAACGCGACGCAGCGTCTGCCACGGCGTCATGCCGATACTGGCGGCCGCTTCCCACTGACCGCGCTCAATAGCCGCAATCGCGCCACGCAGCGATTCCGAGGCATAGGCCGCGGTGTTAAGTGACAAACCAATCATGGCTGACGGAATCGGGTCGAGCTCAATGCCAAACTGCGGCAGACCGTAGTAGATCATAAACAGCTGGGCGATCAGCGGCGTGCCGCGAAAGATCGACACATAGAAACGCGCCAGCCAGTTGACCGGCCAGAAGCGTGACAGGCGCATCAGCGCCAGCACGAAGCCGAGTATCAGGCCGAAGAACATCCCGCCGATACTCAGCTGCAGCGTGAACAGCGCGCCTTTCAGCAGAAAAGGTGCTGAATCCAGCACCAGCTGTAAACTTTCCTGCATTATTTCGTGACGTCCGCGCCGAACCACTTCTCAGACAGCTTGCTCAGCGAGCCATCTTTCTGCATGTCGGCAATCGCACCATCAATCGCTTTCAGCAGCGATTCATTGCCTTTGCGCAGCGCCACGCCCGCTTCCAGACGGGAGAACGCCGGGCCAGCCACCGCCATGGTATTGCCGGTTTTTTTCACCAGATCCAGCGCGGCTAAGCGGTCGACCAGAATGGCATCAACGCGGCCTGAACGCAGATCCTGATATTTGGTTGGGTCATCATCATAGGTACGGATATCCACGCCTTTGACGTTGTCGCGCAGCCACTGCTCATAGTTAGAACCGAGACCCACGCCGACTTTCTTGCCGGACAGATCTTCCGGTTTGGTGATGGAGCCCGCGTTCTTCTTCAGCGTCAGCGCCTGCACGCCGGAGATGGTGTACGGCGTGGAGAAGTCATACTTCTTCTTGCGCTCGTCGGAGATGGTCACCTGGTTGATCACCACGTCGATACGTTTGGAATCCAGCGAGGCCAGCATACCGTCCCATTTGGTCGGTTTGAGATCCGCTTTCACGCCGAGGTGTTTTGCCAGCTCCTGGGCAAACTCGACTTCAAAACCGGTCAGCTTGCCGTTTTCATCCTGGAAGCTGAACGGCGGATAGGTGCCTTCCAGCCCGACGCGCAGCTCACCTTTGCTCTTGACCTGCGCCAGCAAATCTTCTGCCGCAAAGCTTTTTACGTTCACGCCCGCCACCAGTGCGACCGCCATCATTCCCATCACCAGCTGGCGACGAATCGGAGAGAAAGCCATGTTTACCCCATTATTGTGATGTGTTGTGTGCTTATGGTTAATTAACGCTCATTTTGGGCGCGGCGCTTTATCTCGCAATAAAGGGTGCCGCTCCGGCATGTGCTCTTTGTAATAACCGCTGGATTATAAACCTTTTTTTGCTGCTGTCTCATACCGAAGGATGATAAGCAAATAACGCCGGTGCGCCGCCGGTATGCACAAACAGCAGCGGCCCTTCCCGGCGGAAACGGTTCTGGCTGATGCCATCGATCAGACCCGCCATCGCTTTGCCGGTGTAGACCGGGTCGAGCATAATGCCCTCCAGCCGCGCCAGCAGGCGCACCGCTTCCATGCCTTCGTCATTGGGTTCGCCGTAGCGCGGCGCAAAATAGTCATCCCACAGGGTTACCGGCGCACGCGCTTCCAGCTCCAGCTGCTGTGCCAGCGCGCTGCGAATGCGCTCCACCACCGGCAGCTGCGCCTCAACCTTGCGCGACACCGTAACGCCCACCAGCTCGCTATTCGGCAGCAGCTGTTCCAGACCGATCGCCAGCCCGGCATGCGTCCCGGCACTGCCCGACGCCACCACCACCGCAGCGAAATCCACCACGCCTTCGCTTTGATGGGCGATCTCCTGCGCGCATTCGACGTAGCCGAGCGCGCCAAGCGCATTCGAGCCGCCCACCGGCACAATGTAAGGCCGGAAGCCCTGCGCTTCCAGCCGTTCTGCCTGCTCTGCCAGCTGCTGCGGCGGATTGTGCAGCGCATCAACCATCACGACCTCGACATCCATCAGGTCCAGCAGCAGGCGGTTGCCGTTGCTCAGGTAGTTGGCGGCGTCGGTGCCAATCGGGTTCTCCAGTAGCGCCACGCACTTCAGGCCCAGGCGCGCCGCCACGGCTGCCGTCTGGCGCACGTGGTTGGACTGGATCGCGCCGGCGGTCAGCAGCACATCGGCGCCTTCCCGCAGCGCATCGGCAGCGAGAAACTCCAGTTTACGCAGCTTGTTACCGCCCAGCGCCACCGGCGTGACGTCATCACGTTTAATAAAGATATCGCGTCCGAGGTAATCAGACAGGCGTGGCAAATGCTCTAATGGCGTCGGTGCGCCAAGCAGTTCAAGACGGGGAAACTGGTGCAGAAGATGTAAGGACAATGCAGCCTCCATTCGGGCAATATGCAGTTATCCCTACAGTGTTGCAGAAGATGAGAAAAGTCGCATCCGGAATTGATCGCGACGCGCCCCGGTTGCTGGCATGCTCACCAGTAACCGGGGCTGAATCACCCTTAGCCGCGCTGCCAGCCTAAGAACTGGTCATATTTGCGCAGTGCAATACGGTAGTTATTGTTGCCCGCATCGGGCAGATCGTTTTGCAGACACTCATGCCAGCTGTTGCCCCGTAACCTTTCTGCCGGGAAATTTTTCGCTTTCAGCATGTCATCAAGACGACGCAGACGCACCACATATTCACGAATGGTACTGTGACTCATCTCGGTCTGCTCAAACAGATATTGTTTGAACGCCATGATATCGAAGTAATTCGGATGGGTATTACAAAAAATATCGCTGCAGAAACGGCACAGCGCCGTCAGTTCCGGCTGGAGTTTCATCCATACCTGATCGTCAATCATCTGGTCCATGCGTGCGATGGCCTCTTTATTGATGATCTGGCCGCGGAACACTAACGCCATACGGTCTAAAACTTTGCCACAGTGTGAACAGTTGCTTTGGCTGTGTTTGTAGTCTTTAAGGTAGCGACTTAACGGTCTGGCTTTAACTTTGGCTCCCATTGCTGAGTCCCCGGTTTTTTTATTTTTGGTTCCCCAGGAACTGAGTCTGTTAGCGCGCTCCCGTCAAACGGGCCCGCAGGCGTTTGATCGCCTGACTGTGCAACTGGCTGACGCGGGATTCCCCCACTTCCAGCACCGCGCCAATCTCTTTCAGGTTCAGTTCTTCCTGGTAGTACAGTGTGAGCACCAATTTTTCGCGTTCAGGCAACGCCTCAATCGCTTCAATCACGCGTTCACGCAGGTTTCCTTCCATTAACTGATGCAACGGGTTGGCTTCCTCATGCCCCTCCGTGACCAGTTCCGCACTGTCGCCGTGTTCTTCCCGATACTCGTCGTACGAGAAAAGCTGGCTGTTATTGGTATCCAGCAGAATCTGCCGGTACTCTTCCAGCGAAACATTCAACCGCTCAGCCACTTCCTGCTCGGTAGCCGCGCGCCCCAACGCTTGCTCTACCTGATGCATGGCGCCGGCCACCTCGCGCGCATTACGACGTACGCTGCGTGGTGCCCAGTCGCGGCTGCGCAGCTCATCCAGCATTGCGCCCCGGATACGCTGCACGGCGTAGGTGGTAAAGGCGGTGCCCTGCAGCGCGTCATAGCGCTCCACGGCATTCAGTAAGCCAATACCACCGGCCTGCAGCAGATCGTCAAGCTCAACGCTGGCTGGCAAACGCACCTGCAGGCGCAGCGCTTCATGCCGCACCAGAGGAACGTAGCGCTGCCAGAGCGAATGTTTATCCATCACGCCATCGGCGGTATAGAGATCGTTCACGTTGACTACCCTGCGTTAATAAAGTTATCGGCATGATTATCCAATTCTGTAGCGGTTTCGATTGGCAGAATAGGCAGGCAAAAGCGAGGTTATTTCAAATTTGTTATGGATGGCGGTGGATCGCACCGCCATTGTGCGCAGGTTCAGCGCAGATTACGCAGCCGCTGCCTTGTGCCAGGCGGGACGGCGTCCCACAGCGCACAGGTTTTGCCCTCAAGCGCCTGATAAAAAGGGCTAATGGACTCGTCGCATTCCAGCGCGGAATTAAACAGCACCTGACCGGTTTCTGCGTCAATGCTAATCATTTTGTTGATAAACAGCCGCTGCAGGTCGCTGCGCAGGAACAGGCCGTTGTCGACGCTGTTATCCGCCAGAAAGCCCTCTTCATTCTCCTGGGTGTCGATATGGCAGGCTTCCACCCACGGCCAGCTGTGGCGCTCGGTTAAGCGCGTGCCGGTAATAATGCAGGCACCATAGCGCGCTTTCACCGCCGCGCTGAACTCCGCCTGGCTGGCGCGCTGGAACACTTTCGCCTTGACGCGCCGCCCCACTTCGGTACCCGGCATCACCGCGCTGGGCATTTTCTGCTGCGGCGTGCTGAGCACCACTAAAAACTGGATCTTGCGCGACAGCGGGAAACAGGGATGCGCCTGCGGATCAAACAGCTGCCAGTACTCATCCTCTTCGGTCTGACGCATCAGTACCAGCTTAAAACCGCGGCTGTTGAGCAGGTTTTGCGCTTCCGCCGAGCGGGGATCGAGCATCGCGTACACCCGGGTTTCGCCGATCACTTTCCAGCGTCCGCTTTTACGCGCTTCATCGTTACGACGAAAATAGAGAAACGCCTGCTGGTTCTTAAGGTAATGCTCGAAGCGGCGCAGGTAGTTTTTGCGCTCGTTATCGTCGGAGACGAACAGCAGATCCTCCAGCGGACTGTTCAGCTCCTCCTGCGCAAACAGCGCGCGGATCACCAGGTTGCGGTAGCTGGTTGACGGGCTGAGCAACCCGCGGGCGGTGAGCTCCTTCTCCTCCGGATGCTGCTGCGCATAGCGCAGCGCGATCTCATCGAAGGTCAGTTGCTCACCCGGTAACAAGTCATAATTGAAGCGCATAGACACCCCAGAAACAGGAAAAATAGAGCGTAAAAATTGGAATGATTCTGAAGAGGGTTATCGGCAGTTCTGACCCAGGCTGTAACAGGATGGTTACTTTTTTGAGGTTATGATGCGCAAGGGGAAATCGTCTGCCGCGCAAGAGCCCAATTTGATTTAGCTCAGCAGGAATGCCCACGCGCTGCTTTTCTCTCCTTCCGCTTATCCCCGGCAATGCCCGCTTTTTTATCGGTTATTCGCGCCATCAATTATTCCTGCGCGCTCGTATGCTCACAGCATGACTCTGTGGAGAGCAGAGACGCGTAATAAGGAAGGCAATGATGAAAGGTATAGTGCTGGCGGGCGGGACAGGTTCCCGCCTGCATCCTGTAACCTGCGGCGTATCGAAGCAGTTGTTACCGGTTTATGACAAACCGATGATTTACTATCCACTTTCGGTGCTGATGCTGGCAGGCATTCGTGACATCCTGGTGATTACTACCGCTGAAGATCTGGCGGGATTCCAGCGTTTGCTGGGCGACGGCAGCCATTTCGGCGTTAATCTGCAGTTCGCGGTGCAGCCATCGCCCGATGGCCTGGCGCAGGCGTTTATCATCGGTGAGTCTTTTATTGCCGGTGAGCGCTGCGCATTAGTGCTGGGCGATAACATTTTCTTTGGGCAAAGCTTTGGTAAAAAGCTCGAAGACGTGGTCGCGCGACCGCAGGGTGCTACGGTATTTGGCTATCAGGTGATGGACCCCGAGCGCTTCGGCGTGGTGGAGTTTGATAAGCAATTCCGCGCGCTGTCCATTGAAGAAAAACCGCCACAGCCAAAATCGAACTATGCCGTCACCGGCCTCTATTTTTACGATAAAAACGTCTGCGCCATGGCGCGGGAAGTTCGCCCTTCTCCCCGCGGCGAGCTGGAAATTACCACCCTCAATCAGATGTATCTCGACGATGGGTTGCTCAACGTCGAAGTGCTGGGACGTGGCTTTGCCTGGCTCGACACCGGTACCCACGAGAGCTTACTCGAAGCGTCACACTTCATTCATACCATTGAAAAGCGCCAGGGCTTCAAAATTGCCTGTCTGGAAGAGATCGCCTGGCGCAAGCGCTGGATCGGCAGCGAATCGCTGCTGAAGCGCGCCGCCTATCTCGGTAAAACGCAGTATGGTCACTATCTGAAGATGCTGGTGGAGGAGTGAGATGGAGGTCATCACCACGAAAATTGCTGATGTAAAAATTATCCAGCCTAAAGTGTTTGGCGATGCCCGCGGCTTCTTCCTCGAAACCTTTGAGAAGCGGCGTTATCAGCAACTGCTGGATATTGACCTGGATTTTGTGCAGGACAACTACTCCCGTTCGGCGCGTAACGTGTTGCGCGGGCTGCATTTTCAGAAAACCCAGCCGCAAGGCAAACTGGTGCGCGTGGTACGCGGCGCGGTATTTGACGTTGCCGTCGATATCCGTGCGGATTCGCCCACCTTTGGCCAATGGACCGGGCTGGAGCTGTCTGAAGAGAACAAAACCCAGCTGTGGATCCCGCCGGGTCTGGCACACGGTTTTGTGGTGCTCTCCGAGGTCGCTGACTTCGAATACAAATGTACTGATTACTACAACCCACAGGATGAAGCCTGCCTGATGTGGAATGACGCTGAAATTGCGGTGCAATGGCCGGTAGCGACGCCTCTGCTATCGGTAAAAGATCAACAAGGACTCTCCCTGCAGGAGTTAGTGCAATGCGCGTTTTGTTAACCGGTGCTTATGGCCAGCTTGGCCGTTGTTTACTGGATCGGGTGCCGGCAGAGTGGATCCTGCTGGCCTGTGGCTCTGCCGAGTTAGATATTACCGACCGCCCGGCGGTGGAACGGGTGGTGAAGAAATTCCGTCCCGATGTGATCATCAATGCCGCCGCATATACCGCGGTCGATAAGGCAGAAACCGACCGTATCCGCGCCATGAAGGTCAACGCCATCGGCCCGGAAAATCTCGCCATCGCCGCTCACCAGCAGGGCGCCCGCTTGATTCATCTCTCCACCGATTACGTGTTTGATGGCAGTAAAAAAACGCCTTATACCGAAAGCGATCTGCCCTGCCCGATTAATTTCTACGGCCTGAGCAAATGGGAGGGTGAGAAACGCGTATTCTCCGTGCTGCCCGATGCCGTAGTGATTCGCACCTCATGGGTGTTCAGTGAGTACGGTGCAAACTTTGTCAAAACCATGCTGCGGCTGGCAGAAACCCGCAGCGAAATCAGCGTGGTGAACGATCAGTGCGGCTGCCCGACCTATGCCGGCGATCTGGCACAGGCGATTATCACCCTGGCATCCCGCGCGGAAGCCGCCGGCGTTTATCACTACTGTGGCGATGTGGCGGTCAGCTGGTGCGAATTCGCCCAGGCGATTTTTGTGGCCGCGCAGCGGGATGTGCTGGTGAAAGGGATTGGCAGCGCGCAATATCCGATGGCTGCCGCAAGGCCGGTCAACAGCGTAATGAATACCGCGCGGATAGCGGCGCTGGGGGTTGAGGCATCGGACTGGCAAAACCGCATGCAATCCGCCTGCTTAACCGGTGATTCAGCCACCGTTCAGCCTGTTCCTGACATTACCGCCCTGCAATAAATATAAAACAAGGCGTCTCAGACGCCTTGTTATTATCCCACCAGAGGTAACGCGCGGCTCGTTAGCTTTTGCTCAGCCAGGCGGTGAATGATTTGCACAATATTGTCAACTTCGGCCAATGCTAAGCCAGGATAGACCGGCAAACATAACACGCGCTGAGACATTTGTTGTGCAATCGGTAAGGCCGCTTCATCAGCGCTAGGTAATCCACGATACATCGGGAAACTGGTGATCAGCGGATAGAAATAACGACGGGCAATAATGTTGTGCTCACGCAGATGAGCATAAAGCTCATCACGACTCAGCGGAAAATCTTCCGTTACCATCACCGGCAGATAAGAGTAGTTCCATTCAACATCAGCCGGAATATGCGGCAGCGTAATGCCATCGATTTCCGCGAGCAAATCATAATAGTGTGCCTGAATACGCGCCCGCTCCGCTAATGCCTGGTCGATGTGCTTTAACTGCAGCAGGCCAAAGGCCGATTGCACCTCGTTCATCTTGCCGTTAATGCCGGTCGCCACAATGGTGGTTTCATCTGCAAAACCAAAATTCTTCAGGTAATCGATGCGCTTTTTGGTTTTAGCATCCGGGCAAATAATTGCGCCACCTTCAATGGTATTGAAAACCTTCGTTGCGTGAAAACTTAAAATCGACAAGTCACCATAATTCAATATGCTGTTGCCGTTTTTACGGACGCCAAAGGCGTGAGCAGCATCGTAAATGACTTTCAGCCCGTACAGGTCAGCGATGCGCTGAATATTCTCCACGTCGCACGGATTGCCGTAGCAGTGGACCGGCATAATGGCTGTGGTTCTCGGTGTAATGGCCTGCTCTATTTTGGAGGCATCGATATTACAGCTTACCGGGTCGATATCGACAAACACCGGGGTTAACCCATTCCACAACAGAGAATGCGAGGTGGCGACAAAAGAATAAGGTGTGGTGATGACTTCACCGGTAATACGCAGCGCCTGCAGCGCCGTCAGCAACGCCAGCGTGCCATTGGTAAATAAGCAGAGATGCTCAACACCTAAATAGCGTGCCAGCTCCTGTTCAAGTTGCTGATGGAAGGGCCCGCCGTTGGTCAGAACTTTATTCTGCCAGATCTGTTCAAGGTAAGGCATGAACTCTTCCAGCGGTGGCATAAGCGGGCTGGTTACATACACAGGTTTATTATTCATAATCTTTCACCTCAGCAGAGTGCCTTTTCACACCAACCCACCCTTGAAAGTTATCAGCCGGGTCATTCCCTGCAGAACAGGTTTCCGCCTCAGCCAGCGATGAGGCGGTGAATGACCGCAGAGTGTGGTGTTATCCAGATTGAAACTGCATTGACCTGCTGCAGTGCAGCAGGTCAAAAATTAACGCTTCAGCGTCCAGGCTTGTGACCAGCTTTGCAGGTTCTCGCCTTCCAGCATCCAGTCCTGGCGAATTTCCTGTTGCAGCCTGGCGCCCATTTGGGCACTCGCCGCGGGGTCCAGCAGATGCATATTGATGGCGTCCACCCAGTCTTTGTGGCGGTTCTTCACGCGCGTAACGGTTAAATCACCGCGATAACACGCCACATCACTGCAAATCACCGGAATGCCGCAGGCACCATATTCCATCAGGCGCAGATTACTTTTACAGGTGTTGAAAAAGTTATCTTCGACAGGCGCTAACGCGAGGTCGAGATTAAGCGAAGCCAGTTTGGCCGGATAACGCTCAATTTCTACGCCGTGGTGATATTCATGAATAAAAGGCCGCAGCTTTGGCGGGCACATGCCAAAAAACACCCATTCCACGTCATTAGCAAAATGGCGCACCACATCGACAATCATTTCCAGATCGCCGGTATGACTGGAGCCCCCGGCCCAGCCAACGCGTGGTTTTTTCCCCTGATTGCGCAGCGACTGCAGCTTGCCCCACCAGTCATGCGAAAGACGGTTTTTACACACCACAATATCGTGGTGCATATCCGCGAACGCTTCGGCTAAGGGTTCGGTGGATACGACAAAGCGATCCATATAACTCAGGCTGCGCCGCATCAGTTTTTTAACATCGTTGCCAAACTGTGAGCGATGATGGTTTTTGAGCGGAATATTCGGCAGGTAGTCGTCGAGCTCGTAAATTTTAAACGCCTGCGTATGCTTACTGACTTTCTCCAGCCATTCATGAAACTCCGCGTCAATCCGGCGCTGGAAAATCAGGCTATCGGGCGCGAAGCGATTGAGCTCGGCAACATTAATCAGCGTGGAGGAGAGTTTGCCATCCACCAGGCCGGCATCACGCATCGCCTCATAGGGCTTGATGATGCGATAGTAACCACAACCGGCAAAATCAGCCATGAAAGGCATAACCACCGGCAATGGCCGCCACGAAAGCGGACGCCATGTCAGTTCGCTGTCGGAGGACACGCTAAAGTTGATGTTATTGAGCGTCAGGTTGGGGTTATACGCCGGATCTTGGGTCACGATGGCCTGCCATTTCTGCAGCTGACGATCTTCCTCCTGGCTTCGACTCTGCGTGTCGACCGTCAGTTCAGGATTAACCTGCCGCAGCATACGCACGTACGGTGTCCAGACCGTCATCAACCCGGCTTCGCGCACGCGCAGACAGAAGTCGACATCGTCGAAATGCTGCAGCGTCTCATCCAGACCCTCAACGGCGCGAAACACCTCGGTACGCACCATCATCAGATCGCCTGACACCGCGCTGTAGTTCTGGTCGGCTTGCAAACGCGCCATGTGTCCCGCGGTTTCATGGCTCTCACCATAGAACGGCTCACCTACCAGGCCGTTAATCCCCAGCACATAACCGGCGTGGCGTACCTGACCATTTGCGTAGATTTGCCGGGCGCCAACAATAGCGACTTCCGGACGTTGTGCATGGTTAAGCAGGTTTTCCAGCCAGCTGTTATCAAGCATGGCTAAATCGCTACTCAGCAGCAGCAGGTAATCGCCTCTGGCCACAGCGGCGGCGGCATTGACCATTCTGGCGCGATGAAAACCGCCCTCAATCTGCAATGTGCGAATGCGTGCCGGGTCGATCTCAGCGATACCGCGCAGCCATTCGTCCTGGGCGGCACTTCCGCCCTGAGCAGAAACCAGGAGCAATTCATAATTCTGTGAGGCGGTTTTTTCCATCAGCGAGGTGACGCAACTCACCAGGTTCGCGAGGTGATTACTCACCAGAACGATGATGGAAACCGGGGCCGACTGCGGGTGACCATAATGCAGCTGATAAACATTGTGTGGGCTCAGGGTGACATCGGCCTGTGCGTAGCCGCGGTGCTGCAGGTGGTTGCGGATGAGGGCGCGCTCTTCATCCACCGGCTGTCGTAATGAGGCGGTCTGCACTAACGGCTCAGCCAGATGCCCAATCACATTAAAAGGCTGGCTTTCAATGGTGCGCAGAATCACGTCCAGTTCAAAACAGCCCGGCCAGTGCGTGGCAAACCCGCCTGTCTGTTGCAAAAATTCGCGGCGGAACAGCCAGTGGCAGGCCATTCTCGATGGATTACTGAGTAGCAGGTCAAGGTTAAAGTCAGGGCGGAAGGATGCGCCAACCGGACGGCCATTGACCGGATACACCTCATCGGCATAAATCAACTGGCAATGACCGACCTCCGGCAGCACCGTTCCCAGCGCCTGCAAACCTGAGGTATACAGCTGACTGCCGGCCCGTAATACTATCAGCCAGTCGAAATGTCCCTCTTCGGTCAGCGTGTTGAGCGCAGCGACTACCTGATTGTCGCGCACATCAATACGCTGTACAGAGGCCGGAATAAATGATTGATACGGTGCCGCCAGCACCACCGGCAGCAGGCTCAGACCGGCCACAGCGACATCCAGGCTGGCCTGTGTCAGCAGCCACTCGGTCTCAGTCGCGTCGCGCACATCAATCACGACGGCAATACGTGCGACCGGCTGACTGGTAAGATGCTGTGCAATCAGCTGTTGTTCGATGGGCCGCAGCGTGCGTTGACGGAACCACTCGGCAAAATGGCTCTCTACCCGCGCATTCTGCAGCGCCGTTGTCAGGTCAAACGGCTGGAAGTCCTGCTGGCTGCGCAGCGTGGCGTGACGAATCCAGCCCTGCGGCAGCTGCTCATCATACCAGCCCAGTTTTTTGATCTCTTCCGGAAAGCGCTGGTGAGACTGACTGGCTATATTGCCATCGAGGCGCGCTTCCTGACTGGTTTGCTCACGCGAGATACGAATCTGCGCCAGCACCTGCGGTAAATAGACCAGATGACCATAACGTAGCAAGCGCAGGTAAATCACCAGATCGGCAATGAACGGTAATCCTTCATCGATCAACGCATGCAGCTCGCGCGGCTCGTCTACCAGCTTGCGCAGCGCCGCGCTGCGCACCAAAACGGCACTGGGTTCCCCGATAAAGTTGTTCAGGAAATCAGCCTGCCAGCGGGCCATATCCTGACCATGAAAAATCGTGTCTTCTAATACCGGCGATACACTGTAAATCTCGTCTGCCATCGCCTTACCGACGGAATCAATGCGATTACGTCTGGCTGTCGCCATCACCGCTTGCGGTACCTGCGACAGCGCCGCGACTAATTGCGACACGGCCTGCGGCAGAAGTACATCATCATCATAAAGGAATTTTACGTATTCGCCTTTGGCGCGACGTATTGCCTGACTGAGGTTGGCGATTTCGCCTAATGCGGGATGATGATGCTGGTAATAGATGGGAAATTTACTGTTTACCTGATACGCACTGACAATATCCTCGATTTTTGCATCAGGACAATCATCGCCAATGATGATTTCACAATGAGGGTAATCCTGTGCTAATGCACTTTTCAGCGCCAGTTCAAACCAGGTGGCTTTATAAGCAGGGATGATTATGCTTACCAGTGCGTTCGCGTTCATTGTCGGTTGTATCCTCAGCCTCGGCGATAACTCACGTCTGTGCGACGTCTCTTTCAGCTCAGAATACGCGGCGCGCCCGGAAACAATCGCGCCATTATCCAGTAAAAAAGCGGTTAATCCCGCCCATAAAAAAGGCCCCCAGTTGGGGGCCTGATCTGCGTAAGAAAGAATTAACGCAGCAGAGACAGCATGGTCTGAGGCACCTGGTTGGCCTGCGCCAGCACCGAAGAACCCGCCTGCTGCAGGATCTGCGCGCGCGACATGTTCGACACTTCTGTCGCGTAGTCAGAATCCTGAATACGGCTGCGCGCAGCTGACAGGTTGTTCACGGTGTTGTTCAGGTTGGTGATGGTTGACTCAAAACGGTTCTGAGACGCACCCAGCAGGCTGCGCTGTGAGTCAACAGATTTGATGGCCGCATCGATGTCTGCCAGTGGCGTGGTGCCGGACGCTGCGCCAGACGCGCCGCCGGTGACTGCGCCTTTCAGCACGTCAAAACCAACGGCTTCAGTAGAGCGCGCGGTACCGTTAACGGTATCGCCTGAGGTCATCGCACGGGTGTTCAGTGCGGTGCCGCTGGTGCCCGCTTTCGCCAGGTTGTAACCATCGCTGGCGCTGATGGTGATAGCGATGGTTTCGCCATCTTTTGAACCCACCTGGAAGCTGTAGTCGGTAGAGCCGGAACCGGTGTTCAGCACTTTGATGCCGTTGAAGTCGGTCTGCGACGTTACGCGGTTGATCTCTTCCATACGCTGGTTAACTTCAGCCTGGATGGAGTCGATGTCTGAGGCAGAGTTCGAGCTGTTCTGCGCCTGTACGGTCAGGTCACGTACACGCTGCAGGTTGTTGTTGATCTCGGACAGCGCGCCTTCAGCGGTCTGAGCCAGTGAGATACCGTCGTTGGCGTTACGGGCAGCAACGGTCAGACCGTTGATGTTAGAGGTGAAGCGGTTAGCAATCGCCTGACCTGCAGCGTCATCTTTTGCGCTGTTAATACGCAGACCAGAAGAGAGACGCTCAATAGCGGTACCCAGAGAAGCCTGAGACTTGGACAGGTTGTTCTGAGTCGTCAGCGACAATGTGTTGGTATTAATCACTGCCATAGCAAGTTTCCTTTATTAAGAGAGATAATTCAGCCCTTCAGGCCTGCGGTTCAACACCGTATTAAAGTTATCGACAGGCTGTGCAAAAACTTCACTCTTTTTAATATTGATTTTGTCGTCTTTGCAGACAAAAAATAGATGTTAATAATCAGAAAATTAGCAACGCCGCTGTGGCTACCCTCTTCCGGAAATAAAAAAAACGGAGCCAGCTGGCTCCGTTGAAGGCTGCGCGTTTGCGATTAACGCAGCAGAGACAGCATGGTCTGTGGCACCTGGTTGGCCTGCGCCAGCACCGAAGAACCTGCCTGCTGCAGGATCTGCGCGCGCGACATGTTCGACACTTCTGTCGCGTAGTCAGAATCCTGAATACGGCTGCGTGCAGCTGACAGGTTGTTCACGGTGTTGTTCAGGTTGGTGATGGTTGACTCAAAGCGGTTCTGTGAGGCACCCAGCAGGCTGCGCTGTGAATCGACGGCTTTGATAGCGGAGTCGATGTCTGCCAGAGGCGTGCTACCGGACGCTGCACCAGACGCGCCGCCGGTGACTGCGCCTTTCAGCACGTCAAAACCAACGGCTTCAGTAGAGCGCGCGGTACCGTTAACGGTATCGCCTGAGGTCATCGCACGGGTGTTCAGATCGGTACCGCTGGTGCCGGCTTTCGCCAGGTTGAATTTGTCGCTTGAGCTCAGGGTGATGGCGATGGTTTCGCCATCTTTCGCACCTACCTGGAAGCTGTAGTCGGTAGAGCCGGAACCGGTGTTCAGCACTTTGATGCCGTTGAAGTCGGTCTGCGAGGTTACGCGGTTGATCTCTTCCATACGCTGGTTAACTTCAGCCTGGATGGAGTCGATGTCTGAGGCAGAGTTCGAGCTGTTCTGCGCCTGTACGGTCAGGTCACGCACACGCTGCAGGTTGTTGTTGATCTCGGACAGCGCGCCTTCAGCGGTCTGAGCCAGTGAGATACCGTCGTTGGCGTTACGGGCCGCAACGGTCAGGCCGTTGATGTTGGAGGTGAAGCGGTTAGCAATCGCCTGACCTGCAGCATCATCTTTGGCGCTGTTAATACGCAGACCAGAAGAGAGACGCTCAATAGCGGTACCCAGAGAAGCCTGTGACTTGGACAGGTTATTCTGCGTGGTCAGCGACAAGGTGTTAGTGTTAATGACTGCCATGATGTTTATTCCTTAACTGATGATGAATTCAGGTCGAAAACCCGTGGCGTTCTCGCCGTCGCCAAAATTTATCGGCAGCCGCTGCGTAAGCTTTAATGATGATTTCATTAAAATTAAGCGGTAAGCAACGATCGAAGAAAATCTCAGCAGCAGAAATAAAAAAGGGCCCCATACGGGGCCCGGTCTGTGCGCGAGAGAATTAACGCAGCAGAGACAGCATGGTCTGAGGCACCTGGTTGGCCTGCGCCAGCACCGAAGAACCCGCCTGCTGCAGGATCTGCGCGCGCGACATGTTCGACACTTCTGTCGCGTAGTCAGAGTCCTGAATACGGCTGCGCGCAGCTGACAGGTTGTTCACGGTGTTGTTCAGGTTGGTGATGGTTGACTCAAAGCGGTTCTGTGAGGCACCCAGCAGGCTGCGCTGTGAGTCAACAGATTTGATGGCCGCATCGATGTCTGCCAGTGGCGTGGTGCCGGACGCTGCGCCAGACGCGCCGCCGGTGACTGCGCCTTTCAGCACGTCAAAACCAACGGCTTCAGTAGAGCGCGCGGTACCGTTAACGGTATCGCCTGAGGTCATCGCACGGGTGTTCAGATCCGTACCGCTGGTGCCGGCTTTCGCCAGGTTGTAACCATCGCTTGAGCTGATGGTGATGGCGATGGTTTCGCCGTCTTTTGAACCTACCTGGAAGCTGTAGTCGGTAGAGCCGGAACCGGTGTTCAGCACTTTGATGCCGTTGAAGTCGGTCTGCGACGTTACGCGGTTGATCTCTTCCATACGCTGGTTAACTTCAGCCTGGATGGAGTCGATGTCTGAAGCCGAGTTGGAGCTGTTCTGCGCCTGCACGGTCAGGTCACGCACACGCTGCAAGTTGTTGTTGATCTCGGACAGCGCGCCTTCAGCGGTCTGTGCCAGAGAGATACCGTCGTTGGCGTTACGGGCAGCAACGGTCAGGCCGTTGATGTTGGAGGTAAAGCGGTTAGCAATCGCCTGACCTGCAGCATCATCTTTGGCGCTGTTAATACGCAGACCAGAAGAGAGACGCTCAATAGCGGTACCCAGAGAAGCCTGTGACTTGGACAGGTTGTTTTGCGTGGTCAGCGACAATGTGTTGGTATTGATAACGGCCATGATAAATTCCTTGAGTCAATGAGTTGAGATTCTATCGGGCTTTTGGCCCGGGGCCATTCAGCTTGCTTTGGTTATCGTCGGTGCCTGAGAAAACCTTAGCTATTTTTTTAAACCCCGAAAACAGGCCCCTATCCCTTCTTTATTTGCCTCATTGTTTTTTTATATTTTGTCTAATATTTTTCCGCTCACTGCCGATACCCTCCTCAGTGATTATCCACCTATAAAGGATTACAACATGGCAAGTGTAAGTAACCTCAATGCTGGTAATAGCCTGGGTTTGAGCGATCTGTATGACCAGCTTGAAACGGCAGAAAAAGCCAACCTGACGCCAATTACAAATCAGCAAACCTCTTATAAAGCCAAGCTGACAGCATGGGGCGTCGTGCAAACGGCACTGGCGAAAGTCCAGACAGCTGCCGCAGCGCTCAAAGACACATCTGCAATTGCCTCAACAAAAGTCAGCAGCACCAACACCGCGTTCACCGCCACGCTGGCCAATGATGCGGCGGCCGGTAACTTTTCGGTAGAAGTCACCCAACTGGCTAAAGCGCAGTCGCTGCTGTCGAAAAGCGCGACCAGTAAAGATGGCGATTTAGGCGATTCCAGCCTCGCCTCGCGCACCATCACCATTACGCAACCGGGTCAGAAAGACCCAATGACCATCACGCTGAGCAAAGATCAAACCAGCCTGACGGACATTAAAGATGCGATTAACAAACAGCAGGGCAGCGTTACGGCCAGTATTATCAAGTCCGATGACAATACCTATTATCTGGCCCTGACCTCGCGTGATACCGGCACCACCAACGAGATGACGGTTTCTACCGATGACAGCGCCCTGGCGCAGTACATTGGTTTTACCAAAGGTGGCAACAGCAATGGTATGACGGAGCAGGTGGAAGCAGCCGATGCCAAACTGAGCATCAATGGCGTCGCCATCACCCGCAGCAGCAACACCATTACTGATGCGCCGGAAGGCGTCACGCTGAACCTGACCAAAACCAACACTGGCAGCCCGGAAACCTTATCCGTCACCAAGGATAATGCGCCGATGATCGCCGCAGTGCAGGCTTACGTTGACGCGTACAACTCGCTGCAGACCACCATCAGTAACCAGACCAAATATACCGCCGTGGATCAGGGCAGTACCTCGCAGGACTCCAGCAATGGCGATCTGTTAGGTGATGGCACGCTGCGTAACATTCAGACCAGCCTGCGCTCCAAGCTGTCCACCAGTGCCCAAAGCGGCGGCAGTATTTCCCTGCTGTCACAGATCGGCATTACCCAGGATGTGAATGGCAAGCTGACCGTCGACAGCACCAAACTGAACAAAGCGCTGGATGAAAAATCGGCGGATGTGGTCAGTTTCCTGTCCGGTGACGGCAAAACCACCGGCTTTGCGACGCAAACCAGTAACTATCTGGATCAGATTTTAGGCAGCAATGGCTCTGTACAGAACGCCACTGATGGCATCAATAAAACGCTGAAAAAACTGTCTGACGATTACGATCGGGTAAACGCACAGATTACCGCCACTATGGCGCGCTACAAGACCCAGTTCACGAACCTGAATACGCTGGTCTCATCCATGACCCAGACCCAGAACTATCTGACGCAGCAGTTCGCGAACATGAGCAGTTAACAGGAGTTAAATATGTACGCTAAATCGGGAACGCAGGCCTACGCACAGGTCGGTCTGGAAAGTGCCGTGTTAAGCGCCAGCCCACATCAGCTGGTGGTTTTATTGTTTGATGGCGCGCTCAGCGCCATGAAGAAAGCCACCATTCTGATGGATCAGGGCGACATTCCCGGTAAAGGCCAGGCGCTGTCGAAAGCCATTAATATCATTACTAATGGCTTACGCGCCGGGCTGAATCATGAAGCCGGTGGAGAGATTTCTGCCAATCTGGATAATCTTTACGAATACATGACCCGCCGTCTGCTGGAAGCCAACCTGCACAACGATCCGGCAGCGATTGCGGAAGTCGAGCGCTTGCTGAGCAACATTGCCGACGCGTGGAAACAAATTGGTCCTCACGCCGTTCAGGAAGCGTAACCATGACTTCAGATAACGACCTGCTGCAGGGGTATCAGCGTTTGCTCAGCCTGAGTAATCAGATGTTGAAACAGGCGCGCCAGGGGCACTGGGATGATTTAGTGGCCAATGAGGCAGTTTACGTGAGCAGCGTTACGCTCGTAGCGCGCGACCGTGATACCTCCGCCCTGCCTGCTGCGCTGCGTGTCCAGTTACGGCCTATGCTGAAGCAGGTGATGGACAATGAGCTTGAGATTAAGCAGTTGATGGCGACCCGCATGGAAGAACTGCGTTCGCTGGTCCAGCAAACCACGCAGCAACAGAAAGTCACCAACGCGTATGGTCGTTTTTCCAGTCAGGTGCTTTATCCCAGCGATTTATAATCCTCTCTGTCAGGGAGACGCTGTTCTCCCTGGATTCTTACCGCCCCCGCCATGCTAAGCGTTTAATTACCCCCTTAAACTGAGCCTTATTACCGCCTTGAATGATGGCAACTGTGGCACATTTAACGCAGACCTTTTCAGCCTTGCCGGCTGTATTCTCTCTTTATAAGGCAACGACATGCTCGATATCGCGGATTTAAAAGTTTTTTTTCAGGAGCCTGAAATACAGCAGCTCATCGATGACACCTGGGATAAGGTCGGTGATGCTCTGGCACAGGCGCAGGCAGAATTACCGGCAGAGCTGGCCATGGCGCGCCGTGAACTCTCTTTCCATAGCCATGTAAAATGCCTGGGTTATCTTTGCTGGTTACTCGAGCATAATAATGTGGCGGGTGACATCATTGAAATCGGCGTGTGGAAAGGGAAATCGACGGCTTTCATGAATGAAATTTGCCAGCATAAACGTCGCATTATCAGCATCGATCCCATGGAGCTGGCAAATCAGGAAAGTGAGCTGCGCTTTTATCACGAAAAGCTGTTTCCCCAGGTTAATCTCATCCGTGGCTACTCTGAATTAAGTATTGAGCGAGTGCAGGCCCTTAATCCGCGTACCGTATTACTGCATATTGACGGCGGACACGAAGGCCGCCATGTATTGCTCGATTTCCTGTTATATTCGCCCACCCTTGTGCAAGGCGGCTTTATCGTCTTTGACGATTATCGCGATCACCAGTATTCACCGCAGGTCGGTCCTGCTGTGGATTTATTACGCGCGGGTGGCTATTTTAATGGTTTCGATGTGATTGGCAGTTTGCCCGGCTTTGAAAACAGCTATTTATTGCAGAAGCGATAACCGTTCCAGCCTGATGAAATGTCCTCTCCCGCAGCCGGGAGAGGAAGAAAAGCATTTTAGCTCTGTCCTTTATTTCTCTGCCGTGACCGGCCTGAGAATCTGCGGCTCAATATCCTGAATCACCGCATCGCCAGGGCGCTTTGCCACTTCGTCCAGCGCCTGCTGGCACTCGACGGTTGGGCGATCCACTTTACGCAGCGTCAGGCCATCGTAGTGCAGCTCACCGTTCTCCAGCGAGAGCGGCATCACACGCGCCTGACGGTTAACGTTAACCCAGTCATCATCCAGGCGCGTCAGCTTGCCCGGTTTGGCAATCACCCGCTGCCACTGGCGGCAGTCAAGGGTAGTGCCATCAGCGCTGACGATCAGGCTGGCCATAGCCTCGCTGCTGATCAGCTTGCTCTGCGGTCCCATCGTCTGCCAGTTACCCTGCAGCTCCAGCGGTGCCGGGGTTTTAACCGCTTCGTCATAACTGTTGATTTGCGCACAGCCGCTCAGCGCCAGCGCGGCCAGTACCATCCACTTTTTCATCTTCGGTCCCTACACTCGCATCAATGGCGGCTACGTTATAATGTTTTCCCGGCGTGACGCAAGGGATCTGCGGTGGAATCCCCCTTCTCTTTCTCCGGCGCCCTCAAGCTGTTCAACTCTTCGCCGATAACCTGATGTGAAGTCTAAAGCACCTGCACCCATAACAATATTGACGACTTACTCACCCTGGTTTCGGAGAACGCTGTTATGCGATTGACCCTTCGCGCACGTCTGGCTGCGATTGTCAGCCTGCTGTGCCTGTTACTGATTATTGCTGCCGTCTGGGGAATTATCGGCCTGCGCGCTGCCGATCAGCGCGCGCAAAATGCCTATCAGAACGAGCTGCTTCCGCTGCAATACTCCTCACGCCTGTACCGCATGGTGCAGGAGCAATCCGCTACCCTGTTCGATGCGCTGCGCTACTGGACCGACAGCAGTGAAGTGGAAAAACGCCTGGCGCGCATTACGCAGTACGGTCAGCAAATCACCGCCGATCGTCATACCTGGCAGCAGCTGGCGTTTGATGCGCAGACCAAACCGCTGAGCCAGCGCTTCCTGACCCATCTCGACGGCTGGCAGGGTGCACTGCATGAAGCCGGTGAGCTGCTGAAAGGCGGTAACCCGTCCGCCGCACTGGTGGTCATCGAAACCCGTCTGCGCAGCGGCAGCCAGTTGCTGCAGCAGGACATTGACCAGCTGGATACGCTGATGCGGCAGCATGCGCAGACGGCCTGGCAACAGGGCAACCGCGACTACCTGCTGGCACGCAATAGCCTGATCGCCATCCTGCTGTTGGGTCTGAGTCTGGCGCTGGTCTCCGGCTGGCTGCTGATCCGCTCGATTAACCGTTCCATCGCCCAGGCGCGCGAGCTGGCGGATGCCATTGCCGGCGGCGAGCTCAATCACCGTATCGGTACGGTAACGCGCGATGAGATGGGTGAACTGATGCAGGCGCTGCTGCGCATGGATGTGCGGCTGGCGGAGATCGTGCGCGAGGTGGGCGAAAGTGCCCATGCACTGAGCGATGCGGCACGCCAGATGGCGGATGGCAACGACGATCTGTCGGAGCGCACCCATGCGCAGGCCAGTTCGCTTGAGCAGACTGCGGCCAGTATGGAGCAGATGACCGCCACGGTGAAACACAACGCGGACAACGCCGCGCAGGCCAACGAGCTGGCAAGCGATGTGCGCCATCAGGCCGAGCGCGGCAGCGGTGTACTGCGCGACGCGGTGAGTGCGATGGAGGAGATTGAATCCTCCAGCAAGCGCATCGCGGATATCAACCGCGTGATTGATGAAATCGCCTTCCAGACCAACCTGCTGGCACTGAATGCGGCGGTAGAAGCGGCGCGCGCCGGGGAACAGGGACGCGGCTTCGCGGTGGTGGCGTCAGAGGTGCGACAACTGGCGCAGCGTTCGGCCGGTGCCGCACAGGAGATCAAGGCGCTGATCGATGCCAGCGTGGGTAAAGTCGAAGCCGGCAGCGCGCTGGTGCAGCGCTCTGGCGAGATGCTCAACGACATTAACCACGGCGTGGCGCGCATGGTGGATATCGTTGGTGAGATCGCTGTGGCCAGCCGCCAGCAATCCAGCGGCATTGAGCAGGTGAACACCGCAGTAATCCAGATGGACGGCGCCACCCAGCAGAATGCATCGCTGGTGCAGCAGGCCAGCGCGGCCAGCCAGACGGTGAGCCAGCATGCCGGTTTGCTGGTGGAAAAAATGGCGTTCTTCCGCCTGCAGCAGCCATAAGGAGCCGCCATGAAGCGTACCATAATTGCGCTGCTGGCCGCGCTGCCGCTGCTCAGCCAGGCCGCCACCACGCTCAATATCGCCACCATTGCCAATGGTGACATGACTATCATGCAGCAGCTGTCGAGCCGTTACGAACAGCAGCATCCGGACGTGAAACTGCAGTGGCACGTGATGGATGATGGCGCCCTGCGCCAGGCGGTGCTGGCAGCCATGAACAGCGGTGACGCAAAATTTGATGTGATTACCGTGGGTACCTATGAAGCGCCGCTGTGGGGTAAAAAAGGCTGGCTGGCGCCGCTTAATAACCTGCCGCCAGAGTATGACAGCGACGATCTGCTGACGCCGGTGCGCAAAGCACTGTCCTGGCAGCAAACGCTGTACGCGCTACCGTTTTACGGGGAAAGCAGCATGACCTATTACCGCAAAGATCTGTTTGCGGCGAAAGGGCTGACCATGCCGGACGATCCCGACTGGACCGACATCAAAAATTTCGCGGCGAAACTCACCGATCCTCAGCACGGTATCTATGGCCTGTGCCTGCGCGGCCAGCCCGGCTGGGGCGATAACGTGGCCCTGCTCACCACCATGGCCAACGCCTATGGTGCGCAGTGGTTTGACGATCGCTGGCAGCCGACGCTGAATTCGCCAGAGTGGCGTGAGGTGTTGACCGATTATCTGGCGATGGTGAAACAGGACGGTCCGCCGGATACGGCCAGCAATAGCTTTGGCCAGATCCTGCGTCTTACCGCACAGGGAAAATGCGCGATGTGGATCG
Source organism: Pantoea sp. SGAir0418 (assembly GCF_043529865.1). Classification (NCBI taxonomy): domain Bacteria; kingdom Pseudomonadati; phylum Pseudomonadota; class Gammaproteobacteria; order Enterobacterales; family Erwiniaceae; genus Pantoea; species Pantoea sp. SGAir0418. The sequence continues at coordinate 1,709,079 of NZ_CP027911.1, read as the reverse complement.
ACAGTACCGTCGCCGCCGGGCTGCTGATTAACCCGCAGATCTCGCTGGTGGCGGACAAGCTGGCGTTTGCCCCGGCGCCGGGCGGCATTACGCGCAACGGCTCGCACTGGCTGTGGTCGTGGGCGCTGGCGGTACCGGCCAACTCACCGCAGCGCGCCGCCGCCGTCGACTTCATCAGCTGGGCGACCTCGCGGCAGTATATTCAGCAGGTCGCGGATACCGTCGGCTGGGGAGCGGTGCCACCCGGCAGCCGCAACTCCACCTACCAGCAGCCAAACTACCAGCGCCTGGCGCCTTACGCCGCTCAGGTGCGCAGCGCGATTGAATCCGCCACCGTCGATCAACCGACATTGAACACCGTACCTTACACCGGTGTGCAGTACGTCAGTATTGCTGGCTTTGATCAGATGGGTAACGCCGTCGGGCAGAATCTGGCGGCGCTGCTGCAGGGCAAGCTGACGGTGGGCCAAACGCTGGAAAAAAATCAGCAGGACGTGACGCGCCTGCAAGCCGCACAGCAGTAAACATTCGGGGTTCCTGACAAGTCGCCGTGTGCGGGTTACACTAACGCGCAATTTGACCGGCAGGAACCCCCGAATGAAAACCCCTGAAGAGTATTACGCCCTGGCCCGCAGCCTGTTTTTCACCGCCCACCCTGATTTTCAGTCCGCGCTGGATGAACTGAGTGAGAGTGATGCGCGCGCCGCCAATATGTCCCTGCGTGAACTGCGCGCGTGGCACGCCGAGCGCATTTATGCCGCGTTTCTGCGTCAGAAGAAGCTCGACGGCATGCTGTTCTCCATCCAGCTGGCGGAACCGGATAAAGCAGTTGCTGCACAAGCGATTGAAACCTATCTGAAATCTCACGCGGAAGCGTTAGGTATGACGTGGGAAGAGTTCTGTATTAAGAACGAGTTATAAGCGATGCACTGATAAAAAGGCGATCGGAGAGAAATTTCCGGGGAAAAAGTTGTACAAGATGGAAAAAGTTGTATAACTTAATAATCACGACGACTGTCGTCGATTGTCCTTGAACGAAAGGTGCTATTGCACCGCCTCTGGAGGTGTTGCTGGATTTCCACCTCCAGAGGTTCGATTTTTTGCGTGCACCCTCTGCTTTTGCCCGCTTTGTTCCCCTGTCGTTGCATCTTTACGCCGCGCTGTTTCACCCGTATGAAAATAATTGCCGCCCTGCCGCTTGTCACTGGTTTTATTTACAGTAATATGACGCTCCCACTTTGATTACTGGAATGCCCTGATGTTTGTGGAGCTGATTTACGACAAGCGCAACGTAGCCGGATTACCGGGCGCGCGCGAAATGATTTTGCAGGAGCTGGAGAAGCGCGTACAGCGCGTCTTTCCGGATCTGGAGGTGCGGGTTAAGCCGATGGAGCGTAACGCCATCGAAACCGATATGAGTAAAAACGATAAGGCGACGATTGCGCGTATTGTTGAAGAGATGTTCGATGAAGCCGAGATGTGGCTGGTGGCCGATTAGGCCACCAGCAGCCGCGCTTAGCTTTCCTGCTCGCTGTGATTGATGGCGATTTCCAGATCCTGAATCGCCTGATCGATATCATCCAGCAGCTGTCCCTGCTTGTTGATCAGCGTATCAAAACGCGTGGCGTACTCTTTATCCTTATACTCCCCGGCATCAAAGGCCAGCCAGTGGCTGGAAAGCGTCTCAGTGTTGGTCTGCGCATAGTGACGCATCTCTTTTAGCTGTGAGGTGACATCACGCAGGTAGTCAGTTTTGGTTTTGATTGCCTCTGTATCACTCATGCTATTTTCCTTTTTGCTGATAAAGCCAGTTAAAATAACGCCTGAGCAATTAAAGTTAGCAGATAATAGCGAAGCCGCCTGCAGAATTATCTTAACTTAGTCTCCATTCGTGGCTGATTGCGATGAATTGACGTCAGATTTAGCGCTTTTCTTCCGCTACAGACTGTTGCCTTCGCACCTATAATGGCACCCCAGCCCCGATCATCCGGAGAATGCACTGTGTCGACAGAACCTTTCAATCCTGGTTATTACACCGAACATGAGCTGAACAGTTTCGGCTTTAAACACGTCGGCAGGCAGGTCATGGTGGCAAAAAACTGCACCATTATTGGCCTGCACAATATCACCCTTGGCGATCACGTGCGCATCGACGGATTCTCGACCCTCGTGGCTGCCGGCGATGGGTATCTGACGCTTGGCTCCTACATTCATATTGGCGGTTACTGCGCCGTACTGGCGGGTGCCGGTGTGGAAATGGCGGATTTCTCGGGGCTTTCGCAGGGCGTAAAAATCTACTCGAAAAGTGATGACTATAGTGGGGAATTCATGACCAATCCCACCGTGCCTGCCCACCTGACCGGCGTCACCTCGGGGAAAGTGGTGCTGGGCCGGCATGTCATCGTCGGTTCGCAATCCATTATTATGCCGGGCCTTACGCTGGCAGAGGGAACCGCAGTAGGCGCCAATTCACTGATAACGCGCGATACCGAAGCGTGGTCGATCTACTTCGGCTCGCCCGCTAAAAAGATTAATAGCCGGCAGCGAAACCCGCTGGAACTGGAAAAGCAGATCTCGCGACCGAACGGGTGATGAGGGCATCCCTGCCCGCCTGAATTACAGATACTTCTTCGCCAGCGCAATAAGTTCATCCTTCGCGGCGCTGCCCAGCTTCAGCACGCCCTGTTCAACAAAGCTGAAGGCCTGGACAAAGTCCTTCACCCCGGCGCTGATATCCTGCGCCACCGCATCGCTGGCGGCGGTCGCAGCAGCCGGCGCGTCGGGGACAGCAACCGGTGCGGCGGCCTGCGCGTTGCGCACACCAGGCGTGGCGGCCGCTGAGGCGCCTGCGCTGGCCGAGCCGTTCGCCAGCGTATCCTGCGTTGCCAGCTGCTGATCGAGATCGACCGGAGCATCCGCATGAAACGGTTGCTCAGCGCTGGCGGGCGCTGCCGGTTGCGCAGCTGGCGTTGCGGCTGCCGGCGGCGTTGCTGGCTGGGCAACGCTATCAGCTGCGCTGTTAGCGGCAGCCGGCGCGCTGGCCGTTTCGTTGGCAAAACTCTCCAGCGGTGACAATTCCTGTTGCGCCGCAGCGCTGGTTGGGTTGATGACAGTTTGATCGCTCATAATTTTCTCCTTATTGCTAAATAAAGACCGCAGTTGCTGCAAACGGACTGCGATCCGCTCGGTAATTCGCATCAGGTCCTCCTTAGCGCCGCGGCTGTGGCGCGGTTTGCTGCCCGGCCGGCGGCGTGGAGGGCGTTGTGGTATGGCTGGCGCTGCGCGGCGGCTGGGCATCCAGCTTTTTCTGCAGCTCAACCAGCTGGCTGGTCAGTTCGGCGACCTTTGCTTCGCGTCGATCGGAGATCGCCCGGTACTGCTGGCGAATCTCCTCCACGCGCCGGTTGGCGTCGTTATTGACGTAAAGAAACAGAATGGTCATCGCCACACACAGCAGCGATAACAGCATCAGCAGGCCACCCAGCATCAGATGACGGCGGTGGCTTCGCACCAGCAGTTCACTGTTTATCTGCACCATCGCGGTTCTCCTCCAGAGTGGTGATCAATTGATTAATCTGGCTGCGAAACTTATCGCTGTGCTCGGCTTCGGTGGTCGCCAGCAGGATACCGAGTGCGTTCTTGATCAAACGCAGATCGGTCTCCAGCGATGAGATACGCCGCAGGTTTTTGTCGTGACGGATACGCAGTTCATCGTTTTCCTGGCGCATCAGCGCATGGCTCTCCTTGAGAAGCAGCACCTGCTCTTTGTAGCTGGTGATGATCTCGCCGCCCGCGCGATTGCTGGTGACGATTGACGCGATCCCCGCCATCAGGGGTTTCCAGAACACCGCTGCCGCGCCACCGCCAAGCAGCAGTGCGCCTACGCTGGTGACCAAACTACTCTCCATGCCCTACCTCTCTCACCTGGCGAGGGTTAGCCGGACACCCCGCTGACCTCCCTCGCCAGTATCACGGCCAGCGGCATATTTAAGTTTACTTTAAATAATGATTTTAAGTATACTTAAGTCAAGCCTGGAGGAGTTGTCAAGATGATGAAAAAAGAATCTGGTGGTGAGCGCATTCGCCAGCGCCGTAAGGCACTGAAATTAACGCAGCAGGCACTGGCCAATGGCATTGGCGTGTCACACGTTGCGGTTTCGCAGTGGGAGAAAGAAGAGACGGTGCCGCGTGGTGAGCATCTGCTGCGGCTGGCGGAGTTGCTGCAGTGTAGCGCGGCGTGGATTATTGATGGCGACGGCCAGCCGTTTGCAAGTACGCACGCTTCCCCCGCTCTCACTGCCGTGCCGCTGGTCACGCTGGTGCAGGCCGCGGACTGGCTGAATGAGCAGCGACTGCAGTGGCAGCAGCAGGCTGTTCGCTTTCTTTACAGTGACGAAGCGCTGAGCGACGGTGCGCTGGCGGTAACGCTGGAAGATGACGCCATGAACCCGGCGTATCGCGCCGGCGACCGGTTGATTTTTGATCCGCAACGCGTGCCCCAGCCGGGCGATGTGGTGCTGGCGCGGGTTGACGACGTCGCGATGGTGCGAATTATTCGGATGCACGACGAGCAAATTTTCTCGTTACGGCCGCTGAACGAAGATTTTCCCGTGCAGCAGAGTCAGAAAAGTACGCTGGAACTGATTGGCACGCTGGTGGAAATGCGGCGGCGCGGCAGCCGCTGAAGCAGCAAAAAACCCGCCACGCGGCGGGTCAAATCCAACAAAAGACTACGGCAAAAATCACAACGTGTCGGTGAGATGATCAACGACCACCCTCCCCTGGAGATCGGTTTGCGTTATACGGTAACTGACGCGATAAGAGCGACGGTTACTCAGTTTATCGAACAGCGCCACGCTGCCCTTGTGCTCACCGTTGGCACCGACGATATGCCATTCGGTGACATCTTCCTGTCCCCGGTTATGCAGGCGTAACAAGCTCTGCTCAACTAAACGATCGCTTTCATCAATCTTCAAATAATCACGCAACATCTTTATCACCTCCGGTTAACCCGGCTAACGATACGCTTTTCATTTATCCTTTCAATCGAATTTATTTATCGTTAACCTCGCTGGCCAGCGGTTGAGTTAAAATTCCACCTGACGTGCCCCGCCAGCCGCTTCGGTTAAGTGGAATTTAATAAAATAGTTAACGATTACGCGTCTCAGCGCTGGACAGATCCTGCCGTCTGGCTGTTAATGTAAGGCAAAATAACGATAGCGCCGGACAATCTCATGCTGACTACCATCCTTTACCGCAGCCACCTCTATGATCACGTTCCCATCAAAACGCTGGAGGATATGGTCGGCAAAGCCAATAAGAAAAACGAAGTTTCAGATGTCACCGGCATTCTGTTGTTTGATGGACGACATTTCTTCCAGCTGCTTGAAGGACCCGATCAGGCCGTTCAGGGCATTTACGACCGTATCTGCCGCGACGCCCGTCATCACAATCTGGTTGAGCTGATGCATGACTTCGCGCCAGCCCGGCGCTTTGGTAACGTCGGAATGGAGCTGTTTGACCTGCGCGAGCACGACAAATCCAGCGTACTGCAGGCGGTGCTGGATAAAGGCACTTCGCGTTACCAGCTCACCTATGACGACCGTGCACTGCAGTTCCTGCGCACCTTCGTTGAGGCGCGGGAAAAAGAGAACTATTTCGAGATCCCGCCGGCGAATACCTGGGAATTTATTACTGATGCGGAAAGCCAGCGTCAGCTGGAGAGTCTGCAACACTATGTACAGGATTGCCGGTTTGCGTTTCAGCCGATTGTTGATCCCTTCTCGCGGCGTATTACGGCCTATGAAGCGCTGATTCGCACGCCGGACGGCGGTTCACCGCAGGAGTACTTCTCTGCGTTTGGCGGCGATGCGATTTACCACGCCGATATTCAGTCCAAGAGTCTGGCCTTCAACCTGGCGAAAAATCTCGGCCTCGGCGAGCAGACGCTGACCATCAATCTGCTGCCGATGTCGCTGGTCACCGTCCCGAATGCGGTGGATTTCCTGCTACAGGAAATCGCGGCCAACGGTCTGGTACCGGAGCAGATCGTGGTGGAAGTGACGGAGAATGAAATCATCTCGCGTGCTGAAGAATTTACGGCAGAAGTAAGAAAACTTAAGGCGGCCGGTATCAGCCTGGCGCTGGATGACTTTGGTGCCGGGTTTGCGGGGTTGTCGCTGCTGTCTAAGTTCCAGCCGGATAAGATCAAAATCGATCGGGAAATCATCAGTGACGTGCACAAAAGCGGCCCAAAACAGGCGATTGTGCATGCCATTATTAAGTGCTGCGCTTCGCTGGAGATCGCGGTGATTGCTGAAGGCGTGGAGAAAGCAGAGGAGTGGATGTGGCTGGAAGCGGTCGGTGTCAGTCAATTCCAGGGCTATCTGTTTGCCCGCCCACAGTTTAATGGTTTCCCGGCAGTAGCCTGGCCGGAGATTAAGTAACCGGCAAAGCTGACCGCCGTAACGGCGGTCACAGGCTTAACACTCAGTCTCACGCGCCGGTTCTTCCAGCCGTTCACTCAGCACTACGTACTTCATCATCTCAAAGGTACGCTGCGTCATTGGCACCGCGCTGCACGGGCGAAACCAGCCAAACTGCTTCTGGTACAGCCACACTTCCGGATAGCGCTCGCCATCTTTAATCCAGTAATAACCATCATTCATAGGTTTGCCCAGCGGCCTGAGCCGCGAATCAGACATTCATGCGTGCCCGATAAAGTGATACGCCCTCTGGCGTAATGAGTAACCCTGCTTGCATGAAAGCTTACTCCAGCTAAATACTGTAGCAGAGAATAGAGGCAATTGTGCATTTCACGCTGGGCTTATTCAGGCAGGAAACGAGACGCGAAGAGAATAAATGCCCCTAAGCTAAGGGGCGAAACAAACAGGCAACTAAACGTCCGTGTTTCGGCAATGGAGTGGAGTACGACAGACACAGGTTTCAGGAAGCGATATCGTCAGGCGTGCGCTGAACAATAAGTTCCAGTGCCTGGCGATAAATATCCAGCTGAACCACGTCATGTTCAGACTCTAATCGCTCCAGCAGGGCCAGAATAATATCTTTATTGCTCACGCGCAGTTTCACCGCCGCCAGCTGTTTGTAAATCAGCGCGATGACCTCTTTTTCACTGGCATATTCTGAACCCGCGTGCTGGAAATATTCTGACAATTGAGACTCTGCTGACGTCGATGCATTCTGTTTCATAACAAGCCTCATCGGGTAAGCTGCAGTGCAAACTGCAGTGATTAATCGGTTACTCAGGTTAAATTTTTGAATCAGCACAGGTAAAAAAGCAGCCTCTGAAAGTGGAAATCCACAACACCTTCAGAGGCGATGCAAAGCATCATTCGTTACGTGTGACTGACTGCCACAAGCGAGAAGTTATACAAAGATGGGAAACTTGTACAACAATTTAGTTAGCATTTCGTGTGGTCAGAGGAGATTTGCACAATAATTTCGCCATTCTCTTCAACAATAAATCACCATTTTCGCAGGAAAAATCATGCAGTTAACCTGAATAAAATATCAGACGCTGTGCTAAGCCTCTCTTTCTGCTCAACAAAATTATTTTTACTCCTTGCTGACGCGTGCACTTCTATACAGCCCCCATAAACTTGTACAACTTTGCAAAACTGTACAATTTAGCCGTTCTGCGTGTAGAGTGTGAAAACGATTACGGTCGCCTGAAACGGCCGCTGATCACGCGAAATTCATCATAACGAAACCCTGCTGGAGAGAGAGATGAAGCAACACGAAACGAATAAGGAGCGTAAAAACGAGGGCGAGGTGCACAAAGGTTTACCGGAAGCGGCACCCAACGCAGGTAATGCGTATGAAGAAGACGATCATCCGGCGCAGGATGATGCGCGCGAACACGGTGAAATTCCGCGTACGCGTGATGACAGTCAGGATGATAAAAAAGATCCTTTCCAGGATCGGTAAATAAGCCTTCGATGATATCTGGACCGACCCACCGGATGTTATTTTCGCAGCCGCTCATCTCTGGCGCTAATAAGCGAAGCGGCAAGCGAGATTGATCATTGAGTTTAATTAAGACATTATTTTGCGGAAATTAGAGAAGGCGTGCCTTCATTCATTTCTGGAGAGCACTGATGGATACGGGTTTTTACTGGGTAGGCAGCAGCACAACTGAGCCTGAGGTATGGTACTGGGATGCTGGACGCGGTTTTTATCGCCCGATGGAGCCAATACCGCTTTCTCTGCCTCGTTTTAAATCTGCCGGTTTTAAACTTCTCAGTGGCAAACTGACGCCACCGGAAGAGGCGCAATCTGCTTAGTTTTCGTCTGCAGGTGAGAATATTGTCAGTTACGCTGTTAAGCGCAGCGTAGCTGAACTATATTCCTGTGAGGAGGACATGATAATGCAGGAAGGATTTTATTGGGTGCAGCGCGGCGCAGAACAGCCAGAAGTCTGGTTTTTCTCAACCAGTGGAGAAGGTGCCTGGTTTGAACCCACCAAAAACGACGCCATCAGCAAGCAACGCTTCGCTGAACAGGGCTACCGGGCGATTAGCGAAAAACTGTCACTGCCCTGACCCTGACGAAACCGCCTCTCTCAGGCGGTTTTTTATTGCGCGCCGCTAGACCTGCATGCTCATGATCTCGCTGTAGGCATTCACCAGCTTGTTACGCACCTGAATCCCCATCTGCATCGAAATCGACGATTTCTGCAGATCGACCATCACATCATTCAACTGGATGCCCGGTTTACCCAACTCAAAATCCTGCGCCTGACTGCGCGCAGCGGTCTGGGTGGCGCTGATTTTATCCAGCGCGGCTTTCATGGTGGCACCAAAATCGAGCTGACTGGCGGACTCGGTCGGTTTGCCACTGGCCTGCAGTGACGTTAGCTGCAGCTGCTGCAGTACGCCATCTATTGCCTGAATTGACATTGCCTGTACCTCATAGATGAAGGGTTCTTTTTTTCACGGAGGAAAAGTTAACACACTGTCAATAGGACAAAGGCGCTAAATGACTGCAAAAAACCCGGCTTATCCAGCCATCGAAGTGACACGATTCATCAAATAATGCCAGGCATTAGATTGGAATTTCATTTTTTCCCCTACCCCGTCGGCCAGCTACACGGCATCAACGGGCGGGGATGCGTATCAGGGAGTCAGTTTTGTCACCTACATACACCCGGTCAATTATGTCAGGCAGGAATTGGTCATGAATGCGAGTGCAGCCGCCACACAGGATACAGCAAAGAAAGGCTTTAATGACCTTCTCGCCCGCCTGCGCGCAAATCCGCGTATTCCATTAATCGTTGCTGCCGCGGCCGCTATCGCCGTGGTTCTGGCGCTGGTGCTGTGGGCCAAAGCGCCCGACTATCGCGTTCTCTATAACAACCTCTCTGATGAGGATGGCGGCGCGATTGTTACCCAGCTCACCCAGATGAACATCCCTTACCAGTTCGCTGAAAACGGCGGCGCCCTGATGGTGCCCGCCGATAAAGTGCATGAGCTGCGTCTGCGCCTTGCCCAGCAGGGACTGCCGAAAGGGGGTTCGGTAGGCTTTGAGCTGATGGATAAAGAGAAGTTTGGTATCAGCCAGTTCAGTGAGCAGATTAACTACCAGCGTGCGCTGGAAGGTGAGCTGGCGCGCACCATCGAAACGCTCGGACCGGTGAAGAGCGCGCGCGTGCATCTGGCGATGCCAAAACCGACGCTGTTCGTGCGCGAGCAAAAATCCCCGTCTGCCTCAGTAACGCTGAACCTGCAACCGGGCCGTGCGCTGGATGAGGGCCAGATTCAGGCGATTCAGCACATGGTCTCCAGCAGCGTGGCCGGTCTGCCACCAGGCAATGTGACCGTGGTCGATCAGGCGGGTCGCCTGCTGACGCGCTCCGACAGCGAAGGCCGCGATCTTAATGATGCCCAGCTGAAATATGCCTCCGAAGTGGAAGCACGCTATCAGCAGCGCATTGAAGCCATTCTGAATCCGATTCTCGGTCAGGGTAATGTGCATGCGCAGGTGACCGCGCAGATTAACTTTGACCGCAGCGAGCAGACGGACGAGAAGTATCAGCCAAACGCGAACCCGAATAACACGGCGATTCGCTCACGCCAGACCAGCACCAACGATCAGAACGGCAGCCCGTATCCGGGCGGCGTACCGGGTGCGCTGTCGAATCAGCCTGCGCCGGCCAATACCGCGCCGGTCACCAACCCGCAGCAGCAGAACAATAACAACGCTAACGGCCAGCAGAACAACAACGCGCAGAATGCCGGCACCTCGACCAGCACCGCGCAGAGCAGCGGCCCGAGCAGCTCCAGCCGCAACGACACGGTGAACTACGAGCTGGATCGCACCATTCGTCACACCAAACTCAACGTCGGTGACGTGCAGCGCCTGTCGGTCGCCGTGGTGGTCAACTACCGCGATGACGGCAAAGGCAAAGCGGTGGCGCTGAACGATCAGCAGATCAAGCAGATTGAAGATCTGACCCGCGAAGCGATGGGCTATTCGCAAACGCGTGGCGACAGCGTCAACGTGGTGAACTCGCAGTTCAACACCACCGAGCCGACCGGCGGCGACCTGCCCTTCTGGCAGCAGCAGTCGTTCTTTGATCAGCTGATGACCGCCGGTCGCTGGCTGCTGGTAGCACTGGTTGCCTTCATCCTCTACCGAAAAATGGTGCGTCCGCAGCTGCTGCGTAAACGTGAAGCCGAGAAAGCCGCCGCCGAAGCCGCCGCTGCCCGTGCTGCCGCCCGTGAGGAAGAAGCTGCTTACAGCGTCCAGATCAATAAAGACGAGCTGGACCAGGAGCGCAAATCTAACAACCGCATGAGCGCCGAGGTGATGAGCCAGCGCATCCGCGATATGTCTGAAAACGATCCGCGCGTTGTGGCGCTGGTTATCCGCGAATGGATGAGTAACGAACTATGAGTCTGACCGGTACTGAAAAGAGCGCCATTCTGATGATGACCATTGGCGAAGAGCGTGCGGCGGAGGTGTTCAAACACCTCAACCAGCGTGAGGTGCAGCACCTCAGCGCCGCGATGGCCAGCATGAAACAGATTTCGCATAAGCAGCTGACTGAAGTGCTGCGCGAGTTCGAAACCGATGCCGAACAGTTTGCTGCGCTGAGCCTCAACTCCAACGACTACCTGCGTTCGGTGTTGATCAAGGCGCTGGGCGAAGAGCGCGCCTCGAGCCTGCTGGAAGATATCCTCGAAACGCGCGAAACCACCAGCGGCATGGAAACCCTCAACTTTATGGAACCGCAGGCGGCGGCGGATCTGATCCGCGACGAGCACCCGCAGATTATCGCCACCATTCTGGTGCACCTGAAGCGCGGCCAGGCGGCGGATATTCTGGCGCTGTTCGACGAGCGTCTGCGCCACGATGTGATGCTGCGTATCGCCACCTTCGGCGGCGTACAGCCGGCGGCGCTGGCGGAGCTGACCGAAGTGCTCAACGGCCTGCTGGATGGCACCAACCTCAAGCGCGCGAAGATGGGCGGCGTGAGAACCGCAGCGGAAATCATCAACCTGATGAAAACCCAGCAGGAAGAAGCGGTTATCGAAGCAGTACGCGACTTCGATGGCGAGCTGGCGCAGAAGATCATCGACGAGATGTTCCTGTTCGAAAACCTGGTGGAAGTGGACGACCGCAGCATCCAGCGTCTGTTGCAGGAAGTGGAGTCCGAGCAGCTGCTGATTGCCCTGAAAGGCGCCGAGCAGCCGCTGCGCGAGAAATTCCTCAAAAACATGTCGGCGCGTGCCGCCGATATCCTGCGCGACGACCTCGCCAACCGTGGCCCGGTCCGTATGTCCGCGGTGGAGAACGAACAGAAAGCGATCCTGCTTATCGTGCGCCGTCTGGCGGAAGCAGGCGAGATGGTAATTGGTGGTGGCGAGGAAACCTATGTCTGATGCCTTTTCCGCCCGTGCATGGCAGCGCTGGCAGCCTGATGATTTAGGCGCACCGCAGCCGCCCGAACCTGAACTGCTGCTGGCAGAGGAGCCGGACAGCGACCTCGTGCTGAGCGAGGAAGATGAACAGCAGCAGCAGCTGGAACGTCTGCAGCAGCAGATGCGTAAAGATGCGCAGACGCAGGGCTACAGCGAAGGTTATCAGAAAGGCTTCGCCGAAGCGCAGCAAAACGGCTATGACGCCGGGTTCCAGCAGGGACTGGCCGATGCCCAGCAGCAGCAGGCTCCGCTGCAGGCGCGTATGCAGCAGCTGGTCACCGAGTTCCATCACACGCTGGAAGCGCTGGATAGCGTGATTGCGTCGCGCCTGATGCAGCTGGCGCTGGAAGCGGCGCGCACGGTGATTGGCCAGGCGACGCAGGTGGATGGCAGCGCCCTGCTGCGCCAGATCCAGCAGCTGATTCAGCAGGAGCCAATGTTCAGCGGCAAACCGCAGCTGCGCGTGCACCCGGACGATCTGCAGCGCGTTGAGCAGACGCTGGGCCCAACGCTCGATTTACACGGCTGGCGGTTGCTGGCCGACAGTTCGCTGCATCCCGGCGGCTGTAAACTCAGCGCCGAAGACGGCGATCTGGATGCCAGCGTCGCCACGCGCTGGCAGGAGCTGTGCCGTCTGGCGGCACCGGGAGCATTCTGATGACGTCACGCCTTTCGCGCTGGCTGGGCGCGCTCGACAGTTTTGAAGACCGCATCAGTCAGGTGCAGACGGTGCGCCGCTACGGCCGCCTGACGCGCGCCACCGGTCTGGTGCTGGAAGCCACCGGCCTGCAGCTGCCGCTGGGCGCCACCTGCATTATTGAGCGCCACGACAACGGCACGATTACCGAAGTGGAAAGCGAAGTGGTCGGCTTCAACGGCCAGAAACTGTTTCTGATGCCGCTGGAAGAGGTCGATGGCATTCTGCCCGGCGCGCGCGTGTATGCCCGCGTGCACGGCGATCACAGCGGTAAACAGCTGCTGCTGGGGCCGGAGCTACTCGGCCGCGTGCTGGACGGCAGCGGCAAGCCGCTGGATGGCCTGCCCGCGCCGGAAACCGGCTACCGCGCGCCGCTGATCACCGCGCCGTTCAACCCGCTGCAGCGTACGCCGATCCACGATGTGCTGGATACCGGCGTGCGGGCGATCAACGCCCTGCTCACCGTGGGCCGCGGCCAGCGTATGGGGCTGTTTGCCGGCTCCGGGGTGGGGAAATCGGTGCTGCTCGGCATGATGGCGCGTTACACCAAAGCCGACGTCATCGTGGTGGGCCTGATTGGTGAACGTGGCCGCGAAGTTAAAGAGTTTATCGAAAACATTCTTGGCGCCGAAGGGCGCGCGCGCTCGGTGGTGATCGCCGCGCCGGCCGACGTTTCGCCGCTATTGCGTATGCAGGGAGCCGCTTATGCCACGCGCATCGCCGAAGATTTCCGCGATCGCGGTCAGCACGTGCTGCTGATTATGGACTCCCTCACCCGCTACGCCATGGCGCAGCGTGAGATCGCGCTGGCGATCGGCGAGCCGCCGGCCACCAAAGGCTATCCGCCCTCGGTGTTCGCGAAGCTGCCGGCGCTGGTAGAACGCGCCGGCAACGGCATTCACGGCGGCGGTTCAATCACCGCGTTCTATACCGTACTGACCGAAGGCGACGACCAGCAGGACCCGATTGCCGACTCGGCGCGCGCCATTCTCGACGGCCACATCGTGCTGTCGCGTCGCCTGGCGGAGGCCGGTCACTATCCGGCCATTGATATTGAAGCGTCGATCAGCCGTGCCATGACCTCGCTGATTGATGAAACCCACTATGCGCGTGTGCGCCAGTTCAAGCAGTTGCTCTCCAGCTTTCAGCGTAACCGCGATCTGGTGAGCGTCGGCGCTTATGCCGCAGGCAGCGATCCGATGCTGGACCGGGCCATTAAGCTCTATCCGCAGATGGAAGCTTTCCTGCAGCAGGGCATTTTTGAACGCAGCGATTATGACGATGCCTGTCTGCACCTGCAGGCGATGTTCGGCTAACGCCGCCCGACTTGAGGTAACGCGATGAAGACAGCCAATGCGATTGATACGCTGCGCGACCTGGCGGAGCAGGATCTGGAACAGGCGGTGATCCACCTCGGCGACATGCGTCGCGGTCAGCAGCAGGCCGATCAGCAGCTCAGCATGCTGCTCGATTACCAGGATGAGTACCGTAACAAGCTCAATCAGGATATGTCCGGCGGCATCGCCAGCACGCGCTGGAGCAATTATCACCAGTTTATTCAGACGCTGGAAAAAGCCATCGAACAGCATCGCCAGCAGCTTAATCAGTGGAACCAGCGGCTGGAACAGGCGCTGAGCAACTGGCGTGAAAAGCATAAGAAGCTGAATGCCTATCAGACGCTGATTACCCGCGCGGAAGAGAACGCATTACGACAGGAAAGCCGTCTCGATCAGAAACGGATGGATGAATTTGCCCAACGGGCCGCATTGAGGAAAGGCGAATGAACACGCTGCCAACACTGCTGACACAGCTTGCTAAAACCGGCAAAGCACAACCTTCATCGGCAGTGGACAATCTGTCCGCTGCTGACACCCTGCCGCAGGGATTTATTACTGAGCTGGGCAACCGCCTGCTGACGCTGGTTAAGCAGCAGGGAAATGGCGCGCAATCCGCTGATCTGGCGGCAGAAATTGACGCGAAAAACGTCACAAAAGCGTCATTAAGCGCCCTGCTGCAGGCACTGGACAAACCAGAGGCGTTAAACGCACTTTTACAGCCGGAAAACACTAAAGCCGGACTGAAATCAGCCGATGATAATGACAAGCGCGCAGCAAGTTCGTTAACTGCCAGCGACTTACAGAATGTGCAGGCGCTGTTTGCTATGTTGCCAGCGGTGGTCGAAAACCGCAGCAGCCCGCCAGCGGATAACAGCACCGCGCTGGAAACCCGGGGTGAGGCGCGCACCAGCTTAAACGCTGCGTTACTTAACAGTTCGCTGCAAAGTGCGCTGAAAGAGGAACAGGCGAAGCCGGATGGCCAGCCATCGAAAGGCAGCGATGCGCTGACCAGCCTGACCGGCGTCAGCCATAGCCCGGTGCAGAGCGCGGCCGCCAGCGGCACGCCGGCCAGCAACAGCGGTATGACGCTGGATGAGAGTTTTCAGCAGGTGCTGAGCACGCTGAGCAAACCGGAAGAGCGGCGCGAGATGCTCAGCAGCCATGACAGCAGCGCGCCGGCCATCAGCAGCCCGCTGAGCAGTACCAGTCCGCTGGTCAGCACCACGGCCAGCACCAGCAGCGCGCCCTCCACGCCGATGCTGAATGCGCAGCTGGGCAGCAACGAGTGGCAGCAGGCGCTGAGCCAGCAGATTGTGATGTTCAGCCGTAACGGCCAGCAGAACGCCGAATTACGTCTGCATCCGGAAGACCTCGGCGCGATACAGATCAGCCTGACGCTGGATAAAGATCAGGCACAGTTAACAATGGTTTCCAGCCACAGCCATGTGAGGGCCGCGCTGGAAGCGGCGCTCCCACAGCTGCGTACGGCGCTGGCGGAGAGCGGCATTAACCTGGGACAGAGTAACGTCAACAGCGACGCCTTCGCACAGGGCCAGAGTTATCAGGGCCAGCAGGAAGGACGTCGCGACGGCCAGTACGGCAGCTTTACCCTCTCCCAGGACAGTGACAACGAGATAACGCCTATTGCCGTCCCGGCAGCCCTCCAGGCGCGCGCGACCGGCAACGGCGCTGTCGATATCTTTGCCTGACAGCGACTAAACGCTGAAGGTAAGCGTAAAACCCGCGTCTTTTCTTCCCATTGTTTGACTTAAGACGCGGGATAATCTGTCCAGGTAAGCCGAGAGGCTTGCCCATAATTCACAGGAAGTAACTGCAAACATGTCTGATAACGCGAAAGCTAAAGGCCGCAAACGTTCATTACTAATTCCGGTGTTACTGATTGTAACGCTGGCCGCTTGCAGCGTGGCAGGCTATGCAGTCTGGCGAATGATGAATAAACACGAGGGTGACAAGCCGGAGGCTGCCAAAGTGGAGCCGCCGCCCGCCCCGGTATTTTTTGCAATGGATACGTTTACGGTTAACCTGGTCAATCCCGACAACGATCCCGATCGCGTGCTGTACGTAGGCTTTACCCTGCGTCTGCCGGATGAGGATACCCGTCGTCGGCTGAATGACTACCTGCCTGAGGTGCGCAGCCGTTTGCTGCTGCTGCTTTCACGTCAGAGCGCCAGCGCGCTGGCAACCGAGCAAGGCAAACAGGCCCTGGTTGAACAGATCAAACAGGTGCTGGCGCCACCGCTGGTAAAAGGTCAACCTGCGCAGGTAGTCAGTGACGTGCTGTTTACCGCCTTCATTTTGAGGTGACTTAATGGGCGATAGCATTCTCTCCCAGGCTGAGATTGACGCGCTGCTCAATGGCGACAGTGACAGTGCGGAAGTAGAGAACAGTTCCAAAGGGGCCGATGGCGATATCCGCCCCTATGATCCCAATACCCAGCGTCGCGTGGTGCGCGAGCGTCTGCAGGCGCTGGAGATCATCAATGAGCGTTTTGCCCGTCATTTCCGTATGGCGCTGTTCAACCTGCTGCGCCGCAGCCCGGATATCAGCGTTGGGGCAATCAAGATTCAGCCGTACCATGAGTTTGCCCGCAACCTGCCGGTGCCAACCAACCTGAACCTGATTCACCTGCAGCCGCTGCGGGGGACTGCGCTGGTGGTGTTCTCGCCGAGCCTGGTGTTTATCGCCGTGGATAACCTGTTTGGCGGCGACGGTCGTTTTCCGACCAAAGTGGAAGGCCGTGAGTTCACCCACACCGAGCAGCGCGTGATTCGCCGCATGCTCAAGCTGGCGCTGGAAGGCTACAGCGACGCATGGAAAGCCATTTATCCGCTGGAAGTGGAATACGTGCGTTCTGAAATGCAGGTGAAGTTCACCAACATCACCACCTCACCGAACGATATCGTGGTCAACACGCCGTTCCAGGTGGAGATTGGCAACCTGGTGGGTGAGTTCAATATCTGTATTCCGTTTTCGATGATTGAGCCGCTGCGCGAGCTGCTGGTCAATCCACCGCTGGAGAACTCGCGTCAGGAAGATAACCACTGGCGCGACAATCTGGTGAAACAGGTGCAGCACTCGGAGCTGGAGCTGATTGCCCACTTCGCTGAAACGTCGCTGCGTCTGTCACGTATTTTGCAACTGAAACCTGGTGACGTCCTGCCCATTGAGAAGCCGGACCGCATCATTGCCCACGTCGACGGCGTACCGGTACTGACGAGCCAGTATGGCACGCTCAACGGCCAGTATGCGCTGCGTGTAGAACATCTGATTAACCCGATTTTGAATTCGCTGAATGAGGAACAGCCCAATGAGTGACAGCAAAAAACCGTCCGATGATATCTCTGCGGACGATCTGTGGGCTGAAGCGATGAACGAGCAGGCGGCGACCAGCAGTGCGGCGGAGCCAGGCGATAACGTATTTAAGTCGCTTGAGGCCAGCGCCGCCAGCGGCTCGCTGCAGGACATCGATCTGATCATGGATATTCCGGTCAAACTGACCGTGGAACTGGGCCGTACCAAGATGACCATCAAAGAGCTGCTGCGCCTGACGCAGGGTTCGGTGGTGGCGCTTGATGGCCTGGCCGGCGAGCCGCTGGACATCCTGATTAACGGCTATCTGATCGCCCAGGGTGAAGTGGTGGTGGTGAACGACAAATATGGCGTGCGCATCACCGACATTATTACTCCGTCCGAACGTATGCGTCGTCTGAGCCGCTAATCATGTTAAAAAACGCGCAAACCGTTCAGCCCGCTCACGCCCAGCCGGTGGTGTCCACCAGTTCGGTCGTTGGGCAAGTCAGCAGCGTGCTGGCGGTGATCGTGCTGCTGATTCTGGCCTGCGGCTGGCTGGCGAAACGCCTCGGCTTTGCGCCGAAAGCGGTGAGCGGCCAGGCGCTGAAAGTCAGCGCCAGCGTGCAGGTTGGCCGTCAGGAGCGGGTGGTGATTGTTGATACCGCCGATGCGCGTTTAGTGCTGGGCGTCACCGCTCAGCAGATCACGCATCTGCACTCGCTGCCGCCGCTGCCACTGGAAGCGTCCCTGCCCGTCAGCGCGGCGCCGCAGGATTTTCGTCAGCTGTTTCAGAACCTGGTTAAACGTCCCGGAAAACCCCAATGATGCGTCGATTGCTCCCTCTTCTGCCGCTGCTGATGCTGCTGGCACCGGCTGCCCATGCGCAGCTGCCGGGTTTGATCAGCCAGCCGCTGGCCAATGGCGGTCAGAGCTGGTCGCTGCCGGTGCAAACGCTGGTCTTCATTACCTCGCTGACCTTTATTCCGGCGGTGTTGCTGATGATGACCAGTTTCACCCGCATCATTATTGTGTTTGGTCTGCTGCGTAACGCACTGGGCACGCCGTCTGCGCCGCCGAATCAGGTGATGCTGGGTCTCGCGCTGTTCCTGACCTTCTTTATCATGGCGCCGACCTTCGACAAGATTTACACCGATGCCTATCTGCCGTTCAGCCAGGACAAAATCAGCATGGACGTGGCGATCGACAAAGGTGCCCAGCCGCTGCGTGAGTTCATGCTGCGCCAGACGCGTGAAGCCGACCTGGCCCTGTTCGCCCGTCTCGCCAACAGCGCGCCGATTCAGGGTCCGGAAGCGGTGCCGATGCGTATTCTGCTGCCCGCCTATGTCACCAGCGAGCTGAAAACCGCTTTTCAGATTGGTTTCACCGTTTTTATTCCGTTTCTGATCATCGACCTGGTGGTCGCCAGCGTACTGATGGCGCTGGGGATGATGATGGTGCCGCCGGCCACTATTTCGCTGCCGTTTAAGCTGATGCTGTTCGTGCTGGTGGATGGCTGGCAGCTGCTGGTGGGATCGCTGGCGCAAAGTTTTTACTCCTGAGTGGCTTTCCGCCCTCACCTTTCTCTCGACAGGAGCGCAACATGACACCGGAATCGGTAATGGTAATGGGCCAGGAAGCGATGCGTATCGCCCTGATGATGGCCGCTCCGCTGCTGCTGGTGGCGATGGTGAGCGGTTTGCTGATCAGTATTCTGCAGGCGGCAACGCAGATTAACGAACAGACACTGTCGTTTATCCCGAAAATTCTTGCCGTTGCGGCCACCGCCGTGGTGGCCGGACCGTGGATGCTCAACCTGATGCTGGACTACATCCGTACCCTGTTCAGCAACCTGCCTTATATCATCGGCTAATGGTCACCCTCGACAGCAGCCAGCTGGTGCACTGGGTGGCGCAATTCTTCTGGCCGATGGTGCGTTTGCTGGCGCTGTTTGCCAGCGCGCCGCTGCTGAATGAACGTTCGATTCCAAAACGGGTCAAAATTGGACTGGCGGTAGTCACCACCTGGATTCTGATGCCGCTGCTGCCGCCGGTCGAAGTGACGCTGTTTACTCCGGCGGGCTTCTGGATGCTGGTGCAGCAGTTGCTGATTGGCGTGGGGATTGGTCTGACCATGCAGCTGGCTTTTTCTGCCGTGCGGCTGGCCGGTGAGATGATTGGTCTGCAGATGGGTCTCTCTTTTGCCACCCTGCTCGACCCGAACAGCCGGATCAACATGCCGCTGCTGGCCCGTTTTCTCGACATGCTGGCGATGCTGCTGTTCCTGACCTTCAACGGTCACCTGTGGTTGATCTCGTTACTGGTGGACAGTTTTCACACGTTGCCGATTAACGATCAGCCACTCAACGCCAACGCCTTCATGGCGCTGACCAAAGCCGCCAGCTTAATTTTCCTTAATGGCATGATGTTAGCGCTACCCCTAATAATTCTGCTCCTCACGCTAAACCTGGCACTAGGTTTGTTAAACCGCGTTTCACCTCAGCTGTCGGTTTTCGCCATCGGCTTCCCAATCACCTTAACGGTAGGGATCCTGAGTCTGGGTATGATGATGCCGTTGCTTGCACCTTTCTGTGAACATCTGTTCGGTGAAGTCTTTGATTTACTCGCGCAGTTTGTATCAGAACTTTCCCCTGCCCGTTGATTAACGATACTGTTAACCTTCTTATACGATAGTTAAGTAATCAAAAACATTCTGTGCATTTTTCGAACCATATTTTTCAGAAATCAACTGAGGATATTCTGATAAATGCGCATTTATGGTGAAAATTATTCTTATTAAACGGCGCTTCGCGTATTTTAGTCAGACGATTCCTAAGCCGGTTAAGCCGGTGAATCGGTTGATAAAATGCTCAAAGGGCTGTTTTTAAACAAAAAAAATATTACAGCGATTTTTCTTGTCTAAATCCCTTTTTTCCGGCATTGTCAACACTCGCTGAAACGTCACACTTTCGCGATTCAAATGTTTTTAAGAATTGTCCTATCAGATTTGTCTGTGACTTGCGCGATAGTGACAGGGCTCTCAAAACAGAGCGAAAGAAACACATAAACCAAATTCCCGGCGATTCCCACTATCGCGGGGACAAGAGTGACGTGGAAGTAACACAATAAACTTCGCAGAACGGGTCAGGGACGAGTCAAGATGGCGCAGGAATGCATTACGCCAGTCTGCCGAGCAGAATAAAAAAGTGTCTTTGGAAATCTCTCTCGTACCGCAAACGCGTATTCATCGTTGATTTAAACGGATAACAAATTGGTGAGGGTCGCTATAATGCCAACGATTATTATGGATTCATGTAACTACACACGCCTGGGTTTGTCAGACTATATGTCGGCAAAAGGAGTCAAAAAGAAAAATATTACTTCCGTGTCTGACATCGAACAATTGCAACAACGGTGTGAGCAATTAAAACCGGGCGTAGTATTTATTAACGAAGAATGCTTTATTCATGAATCCGATTCCAGCGATCGCATTCGTTCTATTATCATGCAGCATCCGGATACGCTATTCTTTATTTTTATGGCGATCTCGAATATCCATTTTGAGGAATACCTCTACGTTCGTAAGAACCTGATTATTACGTCAAAATCGATAAAAACATCGACGCTGGACTCCCTGCTGGGCACCTACCTGCAAAAGAAACTCAATGCGTCACCGCGCATTTCTGCCGGGCTGGATATTCATCCACTGACATTGAGCCAGACTGAATCGAATATGCTGAAGATGTGGATGTCAGGTCATGACACCATTCAGATTTCGGATAAGATGCAAATCAAAGCGAAAACTGTTTCGTCACATAAAGGCAATATTAAACGCAAAATTAAAACGCACAATAAACAGGTTATTTATCATGTGGTGCGCCTGACAGATAATGTTACCTCGGGCATTTATGTCAACGTGCGATAATTTCACCCACCGATAATACGCTTTGTGGTCAAGGCCAGTCCCCGCGACTGGCCTTGATTATTTTTGAGCGTTTTGCGAGCGCGATCCCACTTCCCCGCTAAGCCTTTATCCCCTGCTGCCGATGCTTGTTTTCAGAACCCCTTACCACTATGAGAGCAAGGAAATGAAAACAGCATCGATAGATGAGCAACATAAGCTCAGCATCTGGCAAAACCTACGCCTGATGCCTCTGTTCAGCATGATCTTTGGTGGCATTCTGCTGCTTTTTGCCCTATGCATTGGACTCGCCAGCTACTTTCTGATTCAGAGCAATAATTCCCTCAATGACGCCACCGATGAGATTCAGGTGCGCATGGGCATTTCTAACAGCTCAAACCATCTGCGAACCGCACGCCTTAATGTACTGCAGTCGGGCGCGGCGGCGCGCATCGGTGAAATGGATGGCTATCGTGCCGATCTGGCGCGCACCGAAACACGCATTAAGCAGGCGCGCGAGGGCTTCAAAATTTATATGGATCGCAAAATGAAGACGCCGGCTGACCTGGCGCTCGACGGTCCACTCACCACCAGCTTCAACGCCTATATTGATAAAGGCCTGAAGCCGATGATCGAATCGGCGAAACAGGGCAGCTTTGAGGGGATTGTCGCGCAGGAGACCGATGTCACGCGCAAGCTGGATGATGCCTATAATGCCGTGCTGCTGAAGGCGATTAAGATCCGCACCGAACGCGCCGAAGCGATTAACGCCGAAGCGGCGCATCAGTCGCGCGTCGGTTTTATCGCGATGGCTGCGGCTTTTGCCGCCGCGCTGCTGCTGGTGCTGCTCACCTTCGTGTTCCTGCGCCGCGTGGTGATCAATCCGCTGCGCCTGTCGGTGGGTCGCATTGAGCGCATCGCGCAGGGCGATCTCACCGCCCCCGAGCAGGCCTATGGTCGCAACGAAATTGGCAGCCTGCTGCACAACCTGCAGCTGATGCAGGCGTCGCTGGTGCGCACCGTTGGCACCGTCCGTGAAGGCGCGGTGGCGATTTATCAGGGCTCCAGCGAGATCTCCGCAGGTAACACCGATCTGTCATCACGCACCGAGCAGCAGGCTTCTGCGCTGGAGCAGACTGCCGCCAGCATGGAGCAGCTCACCGCCACGGTGAAGCAGAACGCCGAAAACGCCCATCACGCCAGCCAGCTGGCCGCCGATGCGTCTGGCAAAGCGCGCAGCGGTGGTGAACTGGTGAGCGGCGTGGTGAAAACCATGAATAACATCTCCGGCAGCTCGAAGAAAATCGCCGAGATTACCAACGTCATTAACAGTATCGCCTTCCAGACCAATATCCTGGCGCTGAACGCCGCGGTAGAAGCCGCACGCGCCGGCGAACAGGGCCGTGGCTTCGCCGTGGTCGCCAGTGAAGTGCGCAATCTGGCGCAGCGCAGTGCGCAGGCGGCGAAAGAGATTGAGTCGCTGATTGCCGAGTCAGTGGATTTGATCAGCAATGGCTCGCATCAGGTCGGCGAAGCCGGCAGCACTATGGGCGAGATTGTCGAAGCGGTGCGCCGCGTTACCGACATTATGGCCGAGATTGCGGCAGCGTCTGATGAGCAGAGCCGTGGCATTCAGCAGGTCAGCCTGGCAGTGACCGAGATGGATAACGTGACGCAGCAGAACGCTTCGCTGGTGGAGGAAGCCTCTTCAGCCGCGGCTTCGCTGGAAGATCAGGCCGGTAAACTGACGCAGGCGGTGGCGGTGTTCCGCCTGAATGATACGCCGGCTTCGCTGGTGGCTGCTGCGCCACAGCCGGCGCTGAAAGCCCCTGCGCTCGCTCCACGTCCGACGCTGGCTGCAGCGGGCAATGATAACTGGGAGACGTTTTAAGAGGAGTGAGCTGGGGTGCGGTATTTTTCCCTCACCCCAGCCCTCTCCCGCTTGCGGGAGAGGGGGCTGTCAGTGCGGCTGTTGAGTATGGCTTTCACACAACGCTTCAGGAACAACTTATTACTAAGCATCGTCGCTGAACGGTTCCCTCTCCCGCAAGCGGGAGAGGGTTAGGGTGAGGGTGAGGGCAACCTGAGAGCAACGTGAGGGCAATCTAATCGCAAAACCACACTACCCTTCCCCCGCATACGGCTCAACAAACACGCCTTCGGCGTGATCGCTCTCATTAAAGAACCAGATCCCCAGCGGGTAATCCTCCAGCGCCACCAGATACATGGTGCCCTCATTAAAGCCTTCCACAGCCAGCACAGTACCGACGCGACGTGGGCCGCCGTCGGTTTTTACCGTTACCCGGTCATTGACCTTCATTGATTTCTCTCCAGAAACAGTCCTGCGCATAGTGTAACGGAAGATAGTCAGCGCTGCCTGATCGCGATCAGCGTCGGGCGATTACCCACACCGCATGCACGATGCCGGGGATGTAACCACACAGCGTCAGCAGAATGTTGAGCCAGAAGGCGCCGCCAAAGCCGACCTGTAAAAACACGCCCAGCGGTGGCAACAGAATGGCAATAATGATCCGAATTAAATCCATACTAACTCCCTGATAACCATAATAATCAACCAGCTGTAAGCATAGCTGTTTTACGCCAGAATGGGGAATAGAGCGGGTAAAGAAGTGTCAAAGCCGGGCTTTTCACTTTCTTAACGTTTCCCGGAAAGACTTTTGACGCGGCACCCTCGTACACTTGTCAGCACTGCACCAACCCCAAAGGGGCAGTCAACCTAAAAGTAACAAGGATTTTTGCCCGCGCAGCGCGGGCTTTTTTTTGCCCGTTTCCCGTCCACGTCCCTCGCCCGCTGTCACCGACTATACTTGTCAGGAATCCGTTTGCCTCCAGGAGGCTGTCATGGCTACAGCAAAAGAGTACAGCGATAACGTGCAGCGCGAAGTGAACATCGACGTGGACGCGCTGCTGGAAGCGATTCAGAAAAAAACGTCAGGCGAAGTGCAGGAGTTTATGCAGGCTGAAGATGCGCACCGTGTGAAGGTGAATGGCGAAGCGTTTGACTCCTACACCGAACTGGCCGAGGCGTTTGAACTCGATATTCGTGATTTCACCATTACCGAAGTGAACCGCTGAAATCGATTTCAAAAAAAGACCCGGCACGCTGGCCGGGTTGAAAAAAGAATAAATTCGTTACACCAGGAAAATCTTAACACCGCTTCAGAGTACGCCTTAGCTGAAGTAAGACAAGTCTCAATTCTGCACGCAATTCGAACAAATCTGCATAATCATGCACTGCTGTTACCGAAAACATCGCGCTACGGCTGACATTCTGCATGCACAAAACGTGCAGCCGCTTCGGTATCCGGGCGGTGTTTTAAGAATTATCCTGGATAGTGGCCGCGCCGGCGGCAAGGAAAAGTGTGATCGTGATTACGCTATTATACTGATTACACGTCGCTTTACGGATGCCTTTGGGCGTAAGGAGTGTATTGATGATCCCGTTAGATTCCTCCCTGCTGATCGTGACCGATCTCGATGGTTCGCTGCTCGATCATCATGACTATAACTGGCAGGCCGCCAGCGAGTGGCTGGCGCGTCTTAAGCAGCAACAGATTCCGCTGGTGATTTGTTCGAGTAAAACCGCAGCCGAAATTATTCCGCTGCAGAAGCGGCTGGGCATCGCCGGTGCGCCCTTTATCGCGGAAAACGGTGCCCGCGTCGCCTTTGCCGGGGAAGCGCAGATCGCCGAAGAGCCCGGTGCCGATTATCTTGCGCTCTGTGCCACGCTCAGCACCCTGCAGGCGGATTTTCGCTTCACCGGCTTTCATGACTTTAGCGACGCAGAAGTGGCCCGTTTCACCGGGCTGACGTTGACGGAAGCCAGCCAGAGCCGACTGCGCGACGCGTCTGAAGTCATCGTATGGCGCGATGATGAAACGCGGCTCGACGCCTTCCGCGCGGCGCTGGCGCAGCATCAGCTGGCCCTGACGCAGGGCGGACGTTTCTGGCACGTGATGCCGGCGGGCAGCGGTAAAGGCGTGGCGCTGGAACAGTTATTGCAGCAGTTGCAGCAGCAGGAAGGCACGAAGCGCACCACGATTGGTCTGGGCGATGGCCCTAACGATGCGCCGATGCTGGAGCGCGTCGATTATGCCGTGGTGATTAAAGGTTTCAGTAAAAACCCGGTGGTGCTGCAACGCAGCGATCATCATAACGTTTACCACACCGCACACGTTGGCCCTGAGGGCTGGCGCGAAGGTCTGGATTACTTTCTTGCCCAACCTGAATAACGGCAGCTGACCAGAAGGATGAGACGATGAGTGATTTTTACCAGAACGGCGTAATTACCAACTTTCATAATCTCACCCACCGCAGCGTGGAGTCGCTGGAAAAAGAGATGGTGCGCTTTGCGCGCAAGCGCAAAATGGGGCTGATTCTGCCCTCGCTGTTTTCCGAGCTGGAAGGCCCGGCGCTGGATAATATCGTCAATGAACTGGCGAAAGTGCCCTATCTGGAGGAGATTGTGATTGGCCTTGACCGTGCCGATCGCGATCAGTTTCTTTTCGCGCGCGAATTTTTCTCGCGCCTGCCGCAGCGCCACCGCATTTTGTGGAACGATGGCCCGCGGCTGAAAGCGCTGGACGCCGAGCTGGATAAAGAGGGCCTGTCGCCCAGCCAGCCCGGCAAGGGGCGCAACGTGTGGTTCTGCACCGGCTACACGCTGGCCTCCGACCGCTCGCAGTGCGTGGCACTGCATGACTGCGACATCGTGACCTATGAGCGCGGCATGCTGGCACGTCTGCTCTACCCGCTGGCCAACCCGGCGTTTCAGTATGAATTCTGCAAAGGTTTCTATGCGCGCGTTGCGGACGGCAAGCTTAATGGCCGCGTCGGGCGTCTGCTGGTGGGCCCGCTGCTGCGCTCGCTGCAGAAAGTCTACGGCCATTCGGAGTATCTCGACTATCTCACCAGTTTCCGCTATCCGCTGTCCGGCGAGTTTGCCATGCGCACCCACGTGCTGAACGGCATCAAAATCCCTGGCGACTGGGGGCTGGAGATTGGCGTGCTGTCAGAGATTTATCGCAATTACACCACGCGGCAGACCTGCCAGGTGGAAATCGCGGACAACTACGATCATAAGCATCAGCCGCTGGCAGAAGAGGACGGCACCGGTGGCCTGAAACGCATGAGTAACGATATCGTGCAGTCGCTACTGCGTAAGCTGGCGACAATGGGCGTGCCGCTCACCAGCGACTCGTTCCGCGTGCTGAAGGCCACCTATTATCGCAACGCGCTCGACATGATGGAGATCTACAACCACGAAGCCACCATGAACGGGCTGAAGTTTGATCAGCACATTGAAGAAGCGGCGGTCGAGATGTTCACTCAGGCGATTCTCGACGCCGGCCAGTCGTTCATCGAGCGGCCAAACGAGAAACCGTTTATCCCCAGCTGGAGCCGCGTGCAGTCGGCGTTCCCCGATATCCTGCAGCGCATCTATCAGGCGGTAGAAGAGGATAACGAGGGCAAAGTCTAACCGGCCGCGCACACCCGATTGCGACCGCCGCTTTTCGCCAGATACAGGCGGCGGTCCGCTACCGCCTGCAGGCTCTCTGCATGGTAACTGCCCTGCTCAGTACTGCAGCTGACACCTGCTGACAACGTAACGCTAAAGGTGGTGCTGGCGTTGACCAGAATGGTTTTGGCCGCCAGCCGGCTGCGGATACGCTCCGCCACGCCCTGCGCCTCAGCCAGCGTGGTGTGCGGCAGCACGATACAAAACTCCTCGCCGCCGATGCGTCCGGCCACGTCGTAAGGGCGCAGCGTATGTTTGATGACGCCGGCCACGCGCATCAGCGCCTGATCGCCCGCGTGATGGCCCCAGCTATCATTGACCTTTTTAAAATGATCGATATCGAGCTGGATCACCGCCAGCGGCTGTTGCTGCTGTTCGCAGCGCCGCGCCAGCGCGATAAACTGGTCGAAAAAGGCGCTGCGATTAAGCAGACGCGTCAGGCCGTCATAATTAGCGCGCCAGGCCAGTCGCGCCGAGAGATCCTCCAGTCGCCGTACCAGGCGGAAAATCACCTGATGCGCCAGCGCCAGTAACAGCACGAACAGCAGCCACATGCCCAACAGAAACAGCGCTACCCGCCCCAGCTCCTGTGCCAGCCCCTGGCGCAGGCTCTGCACGTTGATTAGCCAGGCATCGACATTTTTTAACTTAACCCAGCTGGCCAGCTGACTGCCCAGCCACAGTGTTCCGGCCGGCTGCTGCTGAATCGCCTGCATCAGCTGGCCGCGCTGCGCGGGGGTCAATGCCACATCGTGCGGTGCCGGCAGCCGGGTGATCTCGTTGAGTGCGCGATCTTCGAGCACCAGCTTGCCCTGCAGCACGCTGTGACGCGACTGGTGCAGCAATGCATTAATTCTCTGCTGGGTGAAATCCATCGATAACACGCCGTACCAGTGCTGATGGGCGATCACCGGCGCGCTCACCGTCAGCATCAACCCCTCGTTGAACTCCCCCTGATAGGCTTCGGTCCAGTGCCATCGCGTCTGCGGCGCCCGGCCCGGCTGCTGGTCGCGAAAATAGGGTCGCTGCGTCATGGTGGCGTAACTTTGCGCCAGCTCCTGCGCGTCGCGCGGCGGACGTGAGCTGATGTAATAGCCCGCGCGCGAGGTGTACCAGAAGCGTGAATGAAAGTCCTGCGCCTCATCGCTGAACTGCATGATAAAGCTGAACTCCAGCGCAGCGCGCAGCTCGGGCAGCAGATAAGTATCATCGCGCTGCAGCAGCGCATCACGCTGCAGCCATTCGTCGCTGACGCCGTTAATCGGCATGCTGCGCAGGTTAGCGATCTGCAACTGCCACACCGGCTGATGGCGCAACTGCTGAAAACGCTGCAGGGCGTGCTGACCATAATCGGCGTCCAGCGGGTGCGTCAGCGCGTAGCTGAGCATCCGCTGATAGTAATTAAGCTCGTCCAGACTCTCCTGAAAGCGGCTATCAAGGCTGCGCTGGATCTCGGACAGCTGGGCGCGCTGCCGCTGCTGATAGTTATTTTTTAATTCCAGCGCTTCATGGACGGTGAGAAAAAGTGAAAAGAGAAAGACCGCCAGAAAACAGAGATGCACGCGCAGCGCAGGCGTCATGCGGCGTGATGACAGTGGCGAGATTGGCATCAGTAGCCAGGCTCCGGATAACAACGAATTGAAGAAGTGTAGTCAGGCGGGAAAACGGCGTACAGGCAGAGATCAGGAAAAACGTGAAAAGTGACAATGACATCGGGACGGCGCGCTGACCGTCCCGAGGGGCTCAGCTGGCCAGCTGGCGCGCGGCCGACAGATGAGTCAGCTCATCACTGCGGAACGCTTCGCGGCGTACACTGTAGCCATCATACCAACGACACTCTACCATTCCGCTGGCATAGCCGGTCACCACCATAGTGGGTCCGCCCTGTTTGTGCTGAACTTCGTCACTGATTGCAAAGGTCATACCGCGCCCTCCCTTCTCACCGTTGAATGAACGGATTAAGGTATAGCAGCTGTGCGCGTTTTTTGCCTATAGGATATTGCTATTACTGTGACAAATTCGGAATAAGCAGTGAAAAATGCCGTAAATAAACAAAGCCGATAAAAGTTATTATCGGCTTTGAACGATTTTCCCGGGTGGAAAATCAGATTTTGCAACCTTCGCAGTCGGCTTCGTCGCTGATATCTGCCGGCACTTCACTGGCTTTTTCTGCCGCTTTGGCTTCCGCCTGCTCCAGCTGTGCATCGATATCAAATTCAAACATATCGTCGTTCATCATCGTTCTCCTGACCCGTGATTAGAAATTTCCTGCGCTTTATACCGATTTACCGCGCAGCTTCGCAACCAGATTTACCACTAACAGCACAATCGACCCAACGATAAAGCCCAGCACCAGATTCGCGCCGTTGCTCAGTAACATGGAAACCACGCCCGGGAAGCCGCTGCTGTACTCTTCAATGGCATGATGCAGCGGCGCGATACCGTGCACAATAATGCCGCCGCCCACCAGGAACATCGCGACGGTGCCAACCACCGACAGGATTTTCATCAGCCACGGTGCCAGCGCCAGCAGCGCGCCGCCGGTGGCCTGCGCCAGCGTGGAGGACTTCTCACGCAGCCAGTAGCCGAGATCGTCAATCTTAACGATCATCGCCACAATACCGTACACGCCGATGGTCACCAGAATGGCAATACCGGCGAGGATTAATACCTGATTGAGAAGCGGCGCATCCGAAACAATGCCCAGGGTAATCGCCACAATTTCAGCCGACAGAATGAAGTCGGTGCGCACTGCGCCTTTCACCTTATCTTTTTCGAACTGGCGCGGGTCCTGCTGCGCCAGATTATCCAGCCGCTTTTGCCGCGCTTCCGGACTCTTCTCCGCTTTGTCGTGGTGCAGGCTGTGCAGCACTTTTTCCACTCCTTCAAAGCACAGATAGGCGCCGCCAATCATCAGCAGCGGCGTAATCAGCCAGGGCGCAAACGCGGAGATCAGCAGCGCCAGCGGCACCAGGATCAGTTTGTTGATAAACGAGCCTTTCGCCACGCCCCACACCACCGGGAGCTCACGATTGGCCTTCACGCCCGTCACCTGCTGCGCATTGAGCGACAGGTCATCGCCCAGCACGCCGGCGGTTTTTTTTGCCGCCACTTTGCCCATGACGGAAATGTCGTCGAGCAGCGTGGCAATATCATCCAGAAGAGTCAGTAAGCTGGTTCCTGCCAAAATGTCATTCCTTATTCCGGTTCGTGATCCTGACAACAGGGGCACCGCTCAATCGCCGTCACCGTCATATCGGCGATGCCCGCACAGTCCCATTCGACGCGTAACGTTTTCCCGTGCAGATCGTCGGCGTGCAGATACTTGCTCACCGGACTTTCTGTCATGCCGCTTATCTCCTCGGTGGCCACCAGCGTATCGTCCAGGTAAATGCGCGCCGTGGCATGGGCATTGACCATGCGCTCATCGCGCAGTTGATACAGGCGTCTGACCGTCAGTTTGATGCTGCTCATGGTGGTGTTCCGCGTCCCAGAGAAAACGCTGATCTAAACTGTTATGGCAGGTAAAAGCAATCACCCTGCCTTAATCCGCCCGATAGTGATGCAATCCCTGATGATCGATCTCGCTGCTGTGCGTGGCAGCCAGCAGCCACTCTTCCAGCCGCTCCACCAGCGCCTCATCTTCCAGCCGCAGTTTGCCGCGCAGCGCGCATTCCCAGACGATCAGCACCTTCCAGCCACTTTCCTGCAGCTGCTGCACATAGCGCCGGTCACGCTCCACGTTACTGTTGATTTTGCCGCTCCAGAATTCGGCACGCGTGGCCGGCATTTTGAACAGATAACAGTGGTGACGATGCCAGAAACAGCCGTGCACAAAGATAATGGCTTTGTGCTGCGGCAGCACAAAATCCGGCCGGCCCGGCAGCGCTTTATCCTGTACGCGAAAGCTAAAGCCGCGATCTTTCAGCAGCAGCGCAATACGCTGCTCAATCGCCGTATCCTGATTGCGAATGGCGCGCATATTTTTGCTGCGAATATCATGCGAGTGGACGTCTGCCATGGCGTCTCCTTTTTTCCGGGCTTCTTCAACTTTAGCGCGTTGAGGCGAAAGCGAAAGTTTGTGCGAAGCAGATTGCGAGACGCTGCGCAGCCATCGTTAATTTCCACGCCGCGCCAGGAGTGGTAGCATAGCCACTTCACTGTTAAGGAAAAACGCATGCTTGCACTCGATCCCGCCGCGACGGCTTCGCCCTCCCCGCACTCCGCTGATGATGACGCCACCGCGTTACTGCTGCAGGTACTGGATATCTACGCGGCCCGCGATCTGGTGGTCATCCTGAGCGAGGCCGGCGGCCGCGACTGGAGTATCACGCAGCTTAACCGTATTCGCGCGGGAAAAAGTGCCGCGCCCGCGCTGTCAGCGGCGGAGGTCGCCCGTCTGCAGGCGCTGCTGCCGTCGCGACCGGCGCATTATGACAATCCCCGCTTTCAGTTTATCGACCTGTTTGCCGGCATCGGGGGTATTCGCCGCGGCTTTGAGCAGATTGGTGGCCAGTGCGTATTCACCAGCGAGTGGAATAAAGAAGCGGTGCGCACCTATAAAGCCAATCACTACAGCGATCCCGCCCGGCATCAGTTCAACAGTGATATCCGGCTGATTACCCAGCCGGCCGGTTTGCCGGATGAGCAGGCGATTTATCAGCATATCGATAAGACGATTGCCGACCATCAGGTGCTGCTGGCCGGCTTTCCCTGTCAGCCCTTTTCGCTGGCCGGCGTCAGCAAGAAGAATGCGCTGGGTCGCGCCCACGGTTTTGAATGTGAAGCCCAGGGCACGCTGTTTTTTGATGTGGCGCGCATCCTCGCCGCCAAAAAACCGCCGTTTTTCGTGCTGGAGAATGTGAAGAACCTCAAGAGCCATGATAAAGGCCGCACCTTTGCCATTATTATGGCCACGCTGGATGAGCTGGGTTACGACGTCGCTGACGCGGCTGACGACTCATCGCCGGATGCCAAAGTGGTCGATGCGCGTCACTTCCTGCCACAGCACCGCGAGCGCATCGTGCTGGTGGGGATCCGGCGCGATACCGGCCTGAGCGAGGGTTTTTCGCTGCGCGCGCTGGCGGCGCTCTATCCGCCTGAAGTTCCGCCGCTGCACAGCCTGCTGGAGCCGCAGCCGGCGGCAAAATATACCCTGTCGCCCACGCTGTGGCACTATCTCTACCAGTATGCGAAGAAGCATAAAGCCAAAGGCAACGGTTTTGGCTTTGGCCTCAACGATCCGCGCAATCCGCACTGCTGCGTGCGCACGCTGTCAGCACGCTACTATAAAGACGGGTCGGAAATCCTGATCGATCGCGGCTGGGATCACGCGCTGGGCGTGCAGGATTTTCAGCAGGCCGCGAACATGGCGCGCCGCCCGCGCCGCCTGACGCCGCGTGAATGTGCCCGCCTGATGGGCTTTGAAGCGCCGGGCGAAGCGCGCTTCCGCATTCCGGTCTCCGACACACAAGCCTACAAACAGTTTGGTAACTCGGTGGTGGTACCGGTGTTCGCCGCCGTAGCGAAACTGCTGCTGCCGCTGATTGAGCAGTACGCGCGTCAGCGCCGCTGAAAACGCAGCCGCGCTTCACGCCCCGGTTTTCCGCCCCGCAATTTGCTTTAGTAACGCGCGATGTGCTGTTTTGCCGCACATCGCGCGCACTGTCACCGGACTGTCACGCATCAAACCAATACTGCGTTTTATTTTTTGCGGAGCTGTTTGATGTCTCTCCTGTCTGTAATCTCCCTGCCGCTGCGGCTGCGACCTCGTTTTACCCTGCGTCTGCCCGTCTGGCTCTCCAGCCTGCGCAGCCAGTTCATGCTGTTTATTGTGCTGTTTTGTCTGCTGCAGTTTGCCGGGGTGCTGTTGCTCAACCAGCACGTGAATCAGACGCAACACTCATTGCAGCAGGCCAGCCAGCTGCGCGAACGGCTGGCCCTGCTGGATAAAGCACGCATTGAGCTACTCACCGCCAGCGACAACAGCCATCGTGCCGGTATTTATCTGATGCAGGACCAGCAGAGCGGTTCGGTCGACAGCTGGAAAAGCCTGGCGGCGGCAGCCACTACCTCATTGCAGCAGGCGCAGCAGCTGTTTGCTGCCTATCAGGCGAAAAGCGATAGCCCGCTGGCACAGGGCTTCGTGCTACTGGCCGGCGGGCTGCAGGAGCAGCTGAAAGGGCTGGCAGCCAATGATATCAACGCATTTTTTATGGTGCCGATGCAGGCTTTCCAGCAGCAGTTCAACGATGCCTGGTTTAGCGAAATTGAACAGGCCAATCAGCAGCTCGGCAGCGTCAACCAGCATTCGCTCAGCACGCTCAAGCAGAGCCGCAATCTGGCGCTGGCGATTGCCGCGTTATTAATGGCGCTGCTGCTGCTGGCCGCCGCGCTGCTGATGCGCGGCGTGTTGCTGCCGCTGCGTCACGCCAACGCCCAGCTGGCACAAATCGCGAAGGGCGATCTGGTCGCCAGCCCGGCACCGACGCGTCGTCAGTCGCTGGAAACGCGCCAGCTGCTCCTGTCCATCGATACCATGCGTCAGGGTTTGCAGCAGATCGTCAGCGACATCACGACGGTAGCAACCCGGGTGGCGGCCGGCGCTGATGAGATGCAGCAGCATAATCAGCAGGTGATGCAGCAGCATCAGGCGCAAAATGCCAGCTTCCATCATCTGTCGCAGCGGCTGCATCGCGTGTCAGAAGAGGTGGAAAAAGGTGCACACTTCTCGCAACAGGCGACGCACGACGCGCAGTCCGCGGATGCGCTGATGCGTCACTGCGCCCATGAAGTCGACAATATGGATCACCAGATGCAGCAGATCGTTGCGGCCGCCGGCGATATCGCTGGCATCGTCGGCATGCTGGACAGCCTGTCGATGCAGACGCGTCTGCTGTCGCTTAATGCGGCGATAGAATCTGCGCATGCTGGCGCTTACGGGCGCAGTTTTTCGGTCGTCGCCAAAGAGATGGGATTGCTGTCGCAGCAGAGCGGCGCTTCCACGCGGCAGATCGACGGTTTAATCCAGCACACGCAGCAGCACGTGCAGGATGGCTTTGCGAAGGTGCAGGCGCTGGAAGTGCTGTTTGCGCGGATTGGCCAGGCGGTATCCGGCGTGGTCAGCCAGCTGAATGAACTGCAGGATAACAGTACGGCGCAGAGCCATCGCGTGAGCAAAATTGCCCGGGAAGTGGTGGAAATGAGTCTTCAGCTCCAGCAAAACGAAGCCCTGACTGATCAGCAGGTGCAGGCAGCGGCGCAGCTGAGTGAACTTTCAGCGCGACTGACGCAGCGCGCGCAGCAGTTCCGCGTTAGCTAAGGTGCAGAAAGAAAAAACCCGTCAGCGACGGGTTTTGGTGTTATTTCTTTTTCTTACTTTTCTTCAGCAGTGCACGCACCTGCTTCAGCTCGGCGGCGCTCAGTTGATCGCCCGCCTCTTCGGTATGCAGACTGTCGACGACCGGTGGCTCAACGGTATCTAAACTGGCCTGCAGGCGGTTAACGATCTCCTGACTCATGGAGATTTGGTTATCAGCGGCTAACTGTTTAATGTGCTCTTTCAGCGCCGGGTCAATTTTAATGGTTAAGTTAACGGTCTCGGTCATCTTCACACTCCCTCTTGATTTACAACAACGTAGCGGAAGCAGATGAAAGTTAACAGACTGTCATAAAAATTTAATATTGTGCCGGTATGGGACTGAAATCGCGTAATACGGACTCATCAATATCGGTCAGATTGCCCTGCAGTTCGGCGCACAGCTTCGCCATATAGCGGACGAGAAAATCGGCGTTGTGTTCCGCCAGCAGACGGCCGGTTTCCGTCTGCATGGTCTGCGGCAGGCTCAGCAGTTTCTTCTGGAAATGATCCAGCGTCCACTTTACGTCATCCAGTTCACGGTCTTTACCCAGCGGATCGTCGCTATCGAACAACGGCCGTCCCAGCGCACCTGCGGTATAGAAAACGCGCGCAAGGCCAATCGCGCCTAATGATTCGAGACGATCGGCGTCCTGAACGATCTTCGCTTCTAACGTTTTTGGCGTAATGCGGGCACTGAAACTGTGGGCCTGCACCGCATGCGTCACGCTGTCCAGCAGCGCTGAAGGGAAGTCCGGAAAATCCTGTTGCAGAATGCGGCGCGTCTCTTCAGCCGCGTAAGTCGAAGCCAGATGGCGTTCCGGATGGTTTTTCGGCAGGTTCACTACATCGTGGAAATAGCAGGCGGTCAGCACCACCAGCGGATCGGCATTGGTGTTTTGCATAATGCGGGCCGCGCTCATCCAGACGCGGCGCAGGTGCGCGATATCATGGGCTTTATCATCGTGCAGCCAGTTCAGCTGCAGCCAGCTTTCGTAACGGTGTTGCCAATGGGTCAGTGACATCGTGCTTCTCCTGTTATTGCTATTATTTCGCACCGGGTACGGCTTGCGTCTCATCATAGCGGCCCGGTGATGACACTTTCTTTACACCCTTCCCGGATGTCCCGCGCAAAAAAATGCGATCCCGATCATGTTATAGCGCTGTTAAAGCCGCTTGCCCAGCCGCGATACGGTTTTCAGTATTTCCTTAACCTGTTTTAGTTAAGCCACTCTGTTTAATTTCGGTGATGCATTTCCCGCTGGGTGAATTTTCAGCATCGCCAAAGGTCCAGTTTAGCCTGTCGCAACCCCAGCATTAAAACGCCCCTTTGCATAGCGACATAATCTGAAAAGATTCCCATTGCGACCGTTATAACGTACTGTATAGGGGAAATTTACGGCTCTCACCTGTACCCGAAGCCTTCGTCAGCACACTGTTTGCTTATGAGCCATTTTTAATACCGGAAGCGGCAGTTATTGCCCGATAATAAGGCGACAAATTATTAAGCAAATTGATTCAAACCCATTATGCTAATGCTCTCATCCGAGGATACGGATGTTTCGTCGAAGTTCTCCGGGTACGTGATACAACACGAGGTACATAATGAAAGAACGGCCGATTCTTTTTTCCGAACAGCGGGTGCGCGCCCTGCTGGTTGGCCAGCAAACTCAGACCCGGCGCATTATGAAAACTCAGGCGTTTGGCCCGGGACAGGATCATCATGAAGGCGTGCACGCGTTTGATGTCAGCGCTAATCATCTGCATGGCTATAAGCTGATGTCGATGGCGGACATTGGCGCCCAGTGCCCGTTTGGCCAGGTCGGCGATCGCCTGTGGGTACGTGAAACCTGGCGGGGTCCGATTGTGCCTGAGGCGCAGCTGGCGGAATACGAGCGCGATCCGCTGCCGTTCCGCAATCCGGCATTTTGCCAGTATCGCGCCGACAGCCATGAACTTGGACAACAGGAAGAAAATCAGCAGGTCGCCGAGCAGTTTGGCTGGCAGACCGCCATCCATATGCCACGCTGGGCCAGCCGCATCGATCTGGAAATTACGGCGGTACGCGCGGAGAAAATTCAGGACATCAGCGAAGACGACATCATGGCGGAAGGCGTGCAGACCGATTCGCACTTCCTCAATAATTTCTTCACGATGAACATGAATTCCGAATCGCCGAAAGAAGCTTACCGCAAGGCCTGGCAGAAGCAGTACGGCGCCACCAGCTGGGAGGTAAATCCCTGGGTTTGGGTCATCGCATTCCAGCGTGTGGAGCGTGAAGGCTAAGCGTTTGCCCTCTTCCGCACGGAAGAGGGCGTCGTCTTTTGCGCGATTCAGTGAATCACCAGCCCTTGCCCCCTCGCCGGCGGCACAGCGCGCCCCCTTTCCCACCTCGCCAGTTTGCAATCCCTGTCACAGACAAATCCGCCGCTAACAGGTTGAATAAGCGGCTTTGATTCCACGCTGGCAATTTATCGTCTGCCGCGTCAGGATATGATTTCCGCCCTGCAGAGTGAGTGACGCAATGATCAAATGGCCGTGGCGTGCACAAAAAGATGCTGCCGTGACTGCCCTGCCCTGGCAACAGGCGCTGGGGCAGCCGATCTTTTCTCTGCTGAACAGCGACGAACAGCAGGCGCTGGTAGCGCTGGCGCAACGCTTCCTGCTGCAGAAAAAAATCACTCCGCTACAGGGGCTGGAACTCAGCGAGCTGCGGCTGGCTCGCCTGTCGTTGCTGTTTTGCCTGCCGGTATTGAAGCTGGGTCTGGAATGGCTCGACGGCTTCCACGAAGTGCTGATCTACCCGGAGCCGTTCAGCGTT
This sequence comes from Pantoea sp. SGAir0418, assembly GCF_043529865.1. Taxonomy (NCBI): domain Bacteria; kingdom Pseudomonadati; phylum Pseudomonadota; class Gammaproteobacteria; order Enterobacterales; family Erwiniaceae; genus Pantoea; species Pantoea sp. SGAir0418. Next base: position 1,672,176 of record NZ_CP027911.1, on the reverse strand, counting down.
GACGATCGCTGGGAGGACGACAGCGGCCTGGTGCACCACGCGCCGGCCGTGCATGCCGGCCAGAGCTGGACGCAGGGACCGGTGGTGCTGAACGCGCTGGACATCCAGGACTCGTACGATCTCTCTGGTTACAACCTGGTGATCCACGAAGTGGCGCACAAGCTCGACGCGCGCGGCAGCGGTTACACCAGCGGCATCCCGGCCATCGCGCTGCGCGATGTGGCCAGCTGGGAGAAAGATTTACTGCAGGCGATGGCCGAGATTGAAGCGGAAGTGGAGCTGGTGGGTGAACAGGCCGCGACCCTCGATCCCTATGCCGCCAGCGATCCGGCGGAATGTTTTGCCGTGCTGTCGGAGTACTTTTTCAGCGCCCCCGACCTGCTCGCCAGCCGTTTTCCGACCATGTATCGCCACCTGCAGCAGTTTTACCATCAGGATCCGCTGGCGCGTCTGGCGCAGCAGGCACCGGAATCTGCTTAAATCACGATCGCTTTGTCGCTTTGCTAGCCAGTTGAATACAAATGTGTTTTTAGCGGTTGACACCCACAGGGGCTGCCATTAATATTCGCCTCGTTCCAACGATTCCTCTGTAGTTCAGTCGGTAGAACGGCGGACTGTTAATCCGTATGTCACTGGTTCGAGTCCAGTCAGAGGAGCCAGATTTAAAGAAGCCCGCTCAGGGAAACCTGAGCGGGCTTTTTGTTATTGCGTGACGGCTAAACTTCCGTCCAGCCGCGCAGCAGGTTGTGGTACATATTCAGCAGCGACAGCAGTTCTTCGCTGTCACCGTGGCGCGCTTTCAGGCTCTGAATGTTGCGGTCCAGTTCAAACAGCATCGCGCGCTGCTTATCATCGCGCACCATCGACTGAATCCATAAAAACGAGGCGACCCGCGCGCCGCGCGTGACTGGCGTGACGCAGTGCAGGCTGCTGGAGGGATAAAGCACCAGGTCGCCCGCCGGCAGTTTTACGCGGTGCTGACCGTAAGTATCCTCGATCACCAGTTCCCCGCCCTCGTAGCTGTCGGGTTCACACAGAAATAGCGTGGCGGAGAGATCGGTACGCATCCAGCCGGCCGCGCCATTGTGGCGTACCGCACCGTCCACGTGAAAACCGTAGGTTTCCCCCTGCTGATAACGGTTGAACAGCGGCGCAGAAAGCGTGCGCGGCAGCGCGGCGGCAAAGAAGAGCGGATGGCTATTCAGTGCCTGAAGCACTGCAGCCTGCAGCCGATCATAGAGTGGCGTGCCGGTGTCAATCTGCTGGTTATTTTTTACGGTCGCGCCCTGGCTGCCGACCGTCGCCCGTCCGTCAACCCAGTCAGCCTGCTGCAGCTGGGCGGTAAAGTGCGCCAGCTGTTCAGCGTTAAGCACGGCAGGAATGTGATACATCATCGCGGAGTTCTCGCCATTAAGCGTGGAGCGTGAACGCCCCACGGTTGACCATCAGAAATGCACGTTAGCCGTCAACAGGAAGGTACGCGGCTCGCCCGGATGATAGCGGTAGCCACTCTTGTTGATCGATGCCACATAGTTGGTATCAAACAGGTTATACACGTTGAGCTGCAGGTCGAGGTTATTGTTGACCTTATACCCGAGCTTCGCGTCAGCCACCCAGTAGCCTTCGGTGTGATCCGGCGTGCCCACGGCCCCATCGCTGCCGCGACGCAGGCTGCCAACGTAACGTGCGCCCGCGCCCACCGACAACGCATCAGTGGCCTGATAGTTGGTCCACAGCGTAAAGGCGTGCTTCGGCGTATAGGCCAGCGCAGATGAGCCATCCTGCGCCACGCTGGCACCTTCACGCACCGACGCGTGCTGCATGGTGTAACCGGCAATGATTTCCCAGTCCGGCGTTATGTTGCCGGTTGCTGAGAGTTCATAGCCTTCCACGCGCTTCTTGCCGGTTTGCGAGTAAGTGCCGTCATCATTGGCATCGACCTCATTTTCGATGTCGGTGCGGAACAGCGCGGCGTTCAGCAGCAGTCGCTTGTCCAGCACCTGCCACTTGGTGCCCACTTCGCTGGATTTGGCCTTCTGCGGTTTAAAATCAGTACGGTTGGCGCTGTTGCCGCTGCCACCCGCCGCCAGCGCGAAGCTGCTGCCACCCGGCGGCTGCTGGGAAATGGCGTAATTCACATACAGGTTGCCCTGTTCGGTCAGACGATAGAGCGCCCCCGCTTTCCAGTTCACCAGATTGCCGGATTTCGCCGTGTCCACCGTGGTCACCGGCGTATTACGCGCCACGCCCGCCGGACAAGCCAGCGCGCCGCGTCCGGTGCCGCCACAGGCCGTCGCGCTGTCGTACTCGGTGTGATAGTTGTCGAGACGAATGCCGCCGTTCAGCTCAAAGTCAGAGGTAATCGCCAGCGTATCAAATGCATAGATGCCAAACGTGTCAGTCTGCCCGTTAGCGTTCGCACCGTTGCGGTCCAGACCGCCAATCGAAATGCTGCTGATGGGATGGTAGATATTCACCGCAGGTGGGGTCAGCGCGTTGACGCCATAGGTGGTCTGGTTTTCACGCGTGAACTCTACGCCCGCACTCACATCATGCCCGACGGAACCGGTGGCAAATTTCGAGGTGATATTGGTCTGGTTGGTGAGAATACGGTTGCTGATATCTTTGGTGTTTGCCAGGCGCGACCAGCGCCAGCTGCCCACATCGTTCGGGTTGGGTGCAGTAATGTTACTGGCTCCCCCCATCACCGCCGTCAGCAGATACTCCTGCTTCACCCGCGACCAGCGCGTGGTGTTGCGCAGCGTGGTGTTATCGCTCAAATCGTGTTCAAAGCGCAGCGTGGCACTGTCGGTGGTCGACTTGTCGAAATCAGAATCGGTGCCGTAGTAGTTGCTGGTGGCGACCTTGCCGGAATTGTTCAGCGCAGCATAGGCGGCAGACGGTGCCGAATAGCCTGGCAGACCAACGGTCGGAATACCGCCGTCCGGTGTGTTGTTCTGGTGGACGTGCAAATAGTTGACGTACAGCCGCGTTGCGGTGTCCAGCCCCAGCGCCAGCGAAGGCGCGACGCCATAACGCTCGTTCTGGATGTTGTCACGCGCCGCATCATGGGTTTTCTCACCCATCAGGTTAAGGCGAAACGCCGCATTGTCGTTGATTGCCTGGTTGTAATCGAGCGTGCCGCGGCGCATCCACGCGCTGCCGGCGCTGACTGACGCGTCAAGCCCGGTATCCAGCCGCGGTTGTTTGCTGATCATATTGATCGAGCCGGATGGCGCGCTGCGACCATAGTCGGTGCCGGAAGGCCCTTTGATCACTTCCACCTGCTGCGTGTTGAAGGTGTCACGCGTGACGCTGGCGATGTCGCGAATGCCATCCACGTAAATGCTGTTGGAGGTATCGACTCCGCGCATGTACACCGCATCGCCGGTGGTTGAGCTGCCGTTTTCCCCGGCATAAAACGCCCCGACGCCCGGCACGTTTTTCAGCGCGTCGGTCAGATTTGTGACGCCCTGATCTTTAATAACCTGATCCGGAATCACCGTCATGGTGCGGGTGGTATCCACCAGTGGACGGGTAAATTTGGGATCGGCCGAGGCATTTGGCGCGTACAGCGAAGGCGTGCGCGCTTCAACCACCAGCGTATCATCAGATTTTTTGCCGGAGTTATCGGCCCCCAGCGCCGCAGCCGGCGAAATACCAATACAAAACCCGGTGAACAAGGTCAGCGAATTGAAGCTACCAAACGGCAGCTGGCGATTTTTATCCATGTTAAAAGGTGAGTTTCTTATCGTTATTAACGCACTCATTGTCTTAACCGCACCTGCCATTCAGGCATCGCACTGAATCAACACGGTTTTCCCAGACAACACCTAAATGATAACGCCAATGGTTATCATTTACCTTTATATTCTTACACGCACACTGCCGCTTGGGAATACTTTTCTTTACGTTAAAATTACGAAATCAATACAATTGAACAAACCGGCGGGACGTTACGGCAATTTTTTCATCAGGCGGGCAAACAGCATAAAAAAAACCGCTCGGCGTGAGCGGGTTTTTAGTCTGGCGTGCACAGTTCATTCCAGTAGCAATAGCGCATGCGCTGGTGGCGGCGGTTATCGTTCATAGTAGCGATACACGGAAGGATGAAACTCCACGCCGTACAGCTGGCTGATCGGGATCAGCAGATCGATATGCTCACCGGGGTCGAATTCGCGCCCGTCAGGGGTGGCGGCTTTGCTGGCTGCCAGACGCGCCAGCCACTGCTGCAGGATCTTCTTCATTGTCAGCTTCTCCAAAAAAGGTTAACGCTGACAGTAAACCCCAGCCTGGACGCGGAACCAAACGACAAGTTATGCGTAGGATTACTGCATTTTGCATATCGGGGTGATAAGGGTGGCTGCGCCATGACGGTCACTCTGCAGGGTGACCTTACGGGCTGGGAGGTCCCCGGCAATGCCGCACGCTGTTTACCTGATAGTCCCTGTGAAACCCCCGGCTTTCAACGTCATCCCCCGCGAACCACAACCTAAATGAGAAGCAGTGGCGGCCCGGGCGGGCCGCCTGAGCTGTCATGCACGCGCCTCTTTCAGCAACTGCTGAATCACCCTCTCCTGCTCTTCATAGTTGCCTTCACCAAACGCGGTGTAGCGCAGCTGTCCGTGTGCATCAAAGATGTAGTGCGCGGGCCAGTACTGATTACCAAAACGGTTCCAGATGCTGTAATTGTTATCCGCCACTACGGTGTAGGGCAGCTGCCAGCGCGTAATCGCGCGCTTCAGCGCCTTTTCATCGCGCTCCCACGGGTACTCCGGCGTGTGCACACCCACAACGACCAGCCCGTCACGTTGATACTTACTGGCCCAGTCGCGCACGTATGGCAGCGTATGCTGGCAATTAATGCAATCCCAGGTCCAGAAATCGACCAGTACCACTTTGCCCTTTAACGTGGCAGGCGTCACCGGTGCCCCGTTCAGCCACGCTGTGCCCCCCTCCAGCGACGGCAAGGCGCTGCTGGTTTGCGGCAGGCTAACCGGCTCCAGGCATACTTTGGGTGCCGGCGTGGTCAGCCACTGGCTCAGCTGCTGCTCCAGCTTCAGGGCAAAAGCGGGCGCTGCCTGCAGCTGGCTCTGTGAGCCGGTAACAATCACGCCCACCGAGGCGAGCATCAGCACGCCCGCCGCCTGACGCAGCCGCGCACTCATCGCCAGCCCCGGACGCAGTCGCGCCACCAGCGATCGTCCGGCGAAATAGAGCAGCGCCAGCATCAGCGCGGCACCGCTGCCATACGCCAGCAGCAACACGCCAACCGACAGGGGATGATCGCCCACGACGGCCAGGCTGAGGATCGCGCCCAGCACCGGTCCGGCACAGGGCGACCACAGCAGACCGGTTGCCAGGCCCGCCAGCAGCGCGGCGAGCACCCCGCTTCGCCGCTGGCTGGCATCGTTGAGGCGGTTACCCAGCGCGACAAACGGCCGGGTGACGCGTTGGGCGAAGCGCGTCGAGATTAACGTCAGTGCGGCTATCGCCAGGAACAGCAGCGCCAGGTCGCGACCAATGCTGGTGAACTGACTGACCCAGTGGCTGGTAAGCGATACCAGCAGCGCCACCAGCGTGAACATCAGGACCATGCCGCTCAGCAGCGCCAGCAGCTGTCCGCGACGGCCGCGTACGCTGGCAAATACAAAAGGAATAATCGGTAAGGTACAGGGGCTGAGCAGCGTCAGCATCCCGGCAAGAAAAGCGATAAGCAGTGTCATAAAGAACCTCATACGGTGGATAAACGTCTGCGCGTCCGGCAGTACGTCTATTACATCCACCGCATGTGTTCAGGCTGTGTCGGGGAAACGCCGTTTTGTCGGGTTATGTGTGTAGCGGGCAGGCAGATACATCAGGTTACATATCCTGCTGCTGCAGGATGATGCACGCTTCCAGCCCGCCAGCTGCCCGGTTACGCAACTGCAGGCTACCCGCCATCTGGCTCACCAGCTGGGTGGCGATCGCCAGGCCGAGCCCGGTCCCGCCGGTGTGGCGATTGCGCGAACTCTCCACGCGGTAGAAGGGCTCCAGCACCGCCTGTAACGCCTCCTCCGGGATGCCGGGCCCGTTATCACGCACCCGAATCTCCACGCTGTCACCCTGGGGTGAACAGAGTTCAACCTCCGCTTCGCCGCCAAACTTGAGCGCATTATCTATCAGGTTGGTCATGATGCGCCGGAGTGCCTGCGGCCGCATGGCGAAGGTGTCATGACCTGTGCACGGCACAAAGTTCACCGCTTTACCGACATCCTGATAGTCACAGACTACGCTATCCAGCAGCGCGTTGAGGCTGACGCTCTGGCGCTTCTCCTCCAGCACTTCCGATGAGCGTGCATAGGCGATGCCCTCGCGCACCAGACGGCTCATGTTATCGAGATCGCTCAGCAGTTTGTCGCGCAGCTCAGGCTGCTCCGCCATCTCCACCCGCAGCTTCATGCGCGTGATCGGGGTTTGCAGATCGTGGGAGATGGCCGCGAGGATTTGCGCACGCGCTTTGAGGTGATCCTGAATCCGCAGCTGCATCGCGTTAAACGCACGCGCCGCCTGCTGCACTTCATCCGGGCCGTTCTCTGCCATCAGCTGTGCGTGGCTGGCGGCCGGTTTGAGCGCATCCACCGCCTGGGTAAAGCGCACAAACGGTCGCACTACCTGCCGCACCGCCAGCCATGCGCAGCACAGCAGCAGCAGCAGCTGACCCATTAGTACCAGCGGCAGCCAGCGCGCAATCGCCGGCATGCGCGGCCAGAGATCGAGCGTGAGCGGCGCGCCGTCATGCAGCGTCAGATGCACCTGAATATGCTCCCGCGGCCCCGGAATCGCATGAATGCTCGTCTGATAGCGCCCGCCAAGCGCCTCCTGCAGTGAGCGTACCGCGTCGCGCGTGCGCCAGCTGGAGGGATACGGCCCCGCTTCGCCCGGCGACAGACTGTAGCGATAGTTGCCGCGCGCCAGCTTCGCCAGCCAGCCCGGACGCTCGTCCGCCGGCAGACGATCGAGGATTGCCACGCTGGTCGCCACATCGTACTCCAGGTTGCCCAGCATCACGCTTTTAGCGCTGCTCATGCGCTCAATCAGCAGGCTTGCCAGCGTGAGAGTATTTGCCAGCAGCAGCCCGCCCAACACGATAATCAGCAGGCGTGACAGCAGCGATCGCGGCCATAGCCTCATTGATGCGCCTCTTTGATCACCACCGTGCTCGCCAGTACGTAACCTTCGCTGCGTACCGTTTTGATGTAGGCCGGTTCACGGGCATCTTCGCGTAACCGCTGGCGCAGCCGGCTAACCAGCAGATCGATCGAGCGCTCAAACAGCTCCGCGTCGCGGCCCTGCGTCAGGTTGAGCAGCTGATCGCGATTCAGCACGCGCTGCGGATGGTCGAGAAACACGCGCAGCAGGCGGTACTCTGCGCCACTCAGCGCCACAATCACGCCGTCGCTGTCCAGCAGATGGCGCGCGGAGGTGTCCAGCTGCCACTCGCCAAAAGCAATGATGCGGCCGGCCCCGGTAATATGTAAATTCGGCGGCAGCGCCCGGGTACGGCGCAGGATCGCTTTGATGCGCGCCAGCAGCTCACGCGCCACAAAGGGTTTGATCAGGTAATCATCTGCCCCCATCTCCAGCCCGAGAATGCGATCGGTCTCTTCGCTGCGGGCAGTAAGCATCAGTACCGGCAGGTTCTGCCGGGGATCGCTGCGCAGCTGACGGCACAGCGTCAGGCCATCGTCACCCGGCATCATGATATCCAGCACCACCAGATCCACCAGGCTGCTGCTCAGCACGGCGCGCATCTCGCGGCCATTGGCCGCACCGGTGGCGCGGTAACCGGACTTAATCAGATAGTCGGTTATCAGTTCGCGGATATCCCGGTCATCATCCACCACCAGAATGTGATCAACGTGCTCCAAAACAGCCTCCTGTCAGCCGCTTATGCAAAAAAGACCGGCACGCGATGGCCGGTCCGGGTCGTGAATTACTCCGCTACAGTGCGGCCGCATCCTCAACGGCTTGCACAAACGCCTGCGGTGCTTCCGCTGGCGGATTGTGTCCGATATTGCCCGTGAAGGTGCGATGCTGGTACCTGGCGCTGAACCTGGTGCGGTACGTCTCCGGTGCCGGGTGCGGCGCCCCGTTATTATCCCCTTCGATGGTGATGGTGGGGACGCGAATTGTCGGTAACGTGGCTAATGTTTTCTCATAAGCGGCATATTTTTGCTCACCTTTTTCCAGGCCCAGGCGCCAGCGGTAGTTGCTGATAGTGATCGCCACCTGATCCGGATTATCCAGCGCTTTGGCGCTCTGGTTAAAGGTGGCATCGCTGAATTTCCAGCCGGGCGATGCCTGCTGCCAGATCAGTTTCGCAAAGTCGTGTGTATGGGCAGCATACCCCTGCTGACCGCGCTCAGTGGCGAAATAGAACTGATACCACCACTGCTGTTCCGCCTGTGGCGGCAGCGGTTTTTTACCCAGCTGCTGGCTACTGATCAGATAGCCGCTGACCGACACCAGCGATTTTACCCGTTCAGGCCATAGGGCCGCGACGATGTCCGCCGTGCGTGCGCCCCAGTCAAAGCCGCCCAGCACGGCCTGTTTGATATTGAGCGCATCCATCAGCGCCACGACGTCCGCTGCGATTGCCGAAGGCTGGCCGTTACGCGGCGTTTTATCCGACAGGAAACGCGTGCTGCCGAAGCCGCGCAGATACGGCACGATCACCCGATACCCTTTTGCCGCCAGCGCCGGTGCCACCTGAGCATAGCTCTGGATATCGTACGGCCAGCCGTGCAGCAAAATCACCGCCTGGCCGTCACGCGGACCGATGTCCACATAGCCTGTGTTCAGCACGCCCGCGTTGATCTGCTGCACGTGGCTGAAGTCAGCAGCGTAATCGTGTGAGGCCGGGGTGGCGGCAAACGCGGTGCCTGCCGCCGTGAGAACCAGCGTTGCCAACAGAGTCTGACGTAACAGTGTTTTCATAATTTATCTCCGGGTCATCAGTGCGGTGCAATCTGTACGGGCACGTTAAAGGTGATGGTTTTGCTGTCGATCGGTTTATGCGTAGGATCGGCAAGAATAATGGTGACCTTGTGCGGCCCGACAGGCAGACCGACCAGAATCACCGGCTCACCGCTGGTGTCCGCCCAGTGCCACGGGTTGTCATCCACGATGACGTGAATGTGGCCGATGCGCGGCGTGATTTTCAGCGCTTCCTGGCCAAACACTGGCTCGATGCGCAGGTTTTCTGCCCGGTACTGGATAAACACCGCGCCCTTGCGCAGCGGTCCGGCCAGCGGCGCATCGACAATTAATCGCGCAGGCGGCTGGGGATGATCCAGTGGCGCCACGGCTGCCGGGCCGAGCACGTCAGCAGCGCTCAGTCGCTCCGCCCAGGCACAGGTCGCAGAGGCGCCCATCAGTAACGTTGAAATAAACAGTCGGGTTAACATCGTGGTATCTCCATGCATTCGGTTGATGCGTACAGAAGACCACGGCGATGTATAGCGGATATGTACAGACTGGCGGGTTATGCAACGGCGTGTGTGCTGTGTGGCGGGAGATACAGTGTGATACAAATTGGTGTTTACCCCGCCCGGGGGAAAATCAAAGCAGGATTTTCACAGGCCCGGGGGCGGGAAAATTAATGAGATAAGTGGCCCTTCGTCGTGGAAATAATTCGTCCGCCTTAATCACGCAGGCGGCGAAATGATATGGCGCGCAAAGCGGCACGCGCGAGAGCTTCACTCGAATCAATTAACGTCATTTCCTGCCAGATCGCGCTGTGTTTTAACAAACTCAACTCTGTGCAAGCCAGAATAATGTGCGTAGCGCCCTGTTGCTTCCAGCTACTTACGGCGTCCGCTAACTGCCGCATTGAGAGTTCAGACACGCTTTTTGTCGCTTTTATCTCGTTAATGCAGCGTGTCACTAGCTGTTGGGTGGATGCAGCGACATTGACGATCTCGGCGTGCTGTTGCGTAAGCGCATCCTGATACAGCCTGCTCTGGTACAACATTTGAGAACCGAGCACAACGACCCGCTTGCCCTGAGGCGCAATATGCTCAAGTGTGGCATCAATAATATTAATAACCGGAATAGCTGCGTCCTTGCTCCAGCGCGACCAAAGGAGGTGAGCGGTATTACAAGGCACAACGGCAACCGTCGCACCCGCAGCAGCGAGTTCTGTGATAGTTGCGTGAATCCAGGGAGAAGGATCACGTTCACCCAGTTGCAAATGACGCCCGCGGCTGGGAATTTTACTATTATTATCAATAATAAGTCGCGGATATTGCCACTCTTTATCTGCCTGAACCAGGCCATACAGCTGCTGGCAAAAATCCAGTGTTGCCCAGGGGGCTACGCCTACGACGCCTAAAACACCTTCATCTGCCGGCCAGCTAACATCGTCATAGAGAGGTGAGATATTAACCATTTTTTTGCTCAAAGTGATAAAGGCGTAATCGGGTTTCAGGATACTTATTAAGCATATGACCTTCAGGGAACATATTTTCACTCCTGGTTAAGCTGAAACCATGCCGCGCAAATATAGCTTCGTATTGCTCAGCAGTTCGATATGTAGCCGAATACTCTGCTTGCAGATTCGCAGAGTAGCGGTTATTGATTTCGAATCTTTCACCGACCCCCGTACCATCACGCAATAATATAGTGCTTTCTGGTTTACTGTAAGCACGCAAATTACCTAACAATTTTTCAGTTTGCTCATCATTAAGGTAGATCATCAGGCCAGATATAAAAATGACATCGTACTGCTCTGAGCTACAATAATTCTCAGCAGATGAAAGAATGAAATCGACATTATTAATATTGCGTTTGCTGGCTTCAAGCTTACCCACTTCAATCATTGCAGCTGAAAACTCTACAGCGGTGATTTTTTTTGCGCCCTCATGCTGAAAGCGAAAAGCCCACTGCCCGACCCCGGCGCCGAGATCAAGTACCGTTTTCCCTGTCAGGTCAGGCAACCAGGCAAAAACTTTTTGCATCTCTGTGCGAATTTTAATATCGAGAAATTTTGGATCGTTTTCCAGATTTGCTAAACTTTCAAACGATAACTTATTGTAATTATCCGCTCGGCGATCCCAAAAATCCTTCACTTTTTTTGCATCTAACATTTCATTAAGCCTGATTTTAGCGATACGTCCAGCGTTCATTATCAGCAGAAAAATCGACATCACTTTTCGCGATATTCATAATGCGGCTATTGCAGAGGAAGTCATAATTAAAGCGTGTAAATTCATTTACCTCTCCGCCAGGAATAGGTAATAAACGTACACCGAGCGGTTTCGTTAACCGCACCGCGAGTGCAGCCGTATCAAGAATAATCGCGGCAATATCTTCAGGCAGTGTCGAACCTGGCACCGGGAGCATATCTAATCCACAACCACAAACAGTTGACCATGCATTAAGCGTATCAATGCTTAATGCACGACGATTATTGGTACTCGCCAGGGCATCATCTTCCAGTACTGAGAACATGACGCCATTAAAACCCGTTGCGCGAGCACCACTGATTGCGACTGCGCTTTTAATCGCATTCGTCAGAATACTGGTTATAAAGAGTGATCCCTGAACGCCACCAGGACGCGCACCAAGATTTTCAACTAACCTGCCAACAGAAATACTGCCATCCGGAAAAGGCGCCAGCGAGGCATCCAGACCGGCATACTCAAGCCCAGAATCAGACGCCAGCTCATGACCGAATGCATCAATTTCGCGTAAGCGTGCGCAGAGTCGAAGAATAAACTGGTCAGCAAAGTCCGCCAGCAGCATGTTGCCTTCCCGTACCTGCTCACTCAATTCCAAAGCAATATCGGTAGTTTCGAGGGCAAAACTAAACTTCAGTGTCTCACCTTCATGCCGGGAAAACGGAAAAAACGGGGCATTTGGCGGACAACGCAATGAGGCACCGAGGCGGAAATTATCAAAGCCATTATTACTGCGATGTGCTACCTGCAACATGAAACGGGCAACGTCATGGCTGGCTCGAATATTTATACCCTGCTCATCGGCTACCATCAGATTCAGAAACATACGCGGTTGCCTGAAGAGTAAAGCAAACGCGGCATCTAACCGTCCGCGGTAATTATCGCCATGCGTTAAGTCCAGCGGTAAGCAAAACCAACGAATATCAAGTCTTTCAGCCAACGCATTGATTGAATTTATTCGTGCTGGCAGGGTATAAATCTCATCTTCATCACGATCATTCAATGGTGGCAGAGTTAAACGTAAGGTTCGCAGTGGCCAACGACGAGACTGGAGTTTATCAATCACTAACGTGCGAAAGTGATGTAAACGTGACTCAGAATGCCCGTCGGAAATAGCGGAGTAAGGCAAGCCCAGCGTAATAGCTCGTATCATTAACCGTGATCCTCCTGCATCAGACGCCAGTAATCTGCCAGCGTATTAATTTCATTAAATGCATGCTCCCCCAGGTCGTGAGCGTAGAGTGCTGTCGTTTTCTGACACGGTAACGTTTGGGCGGCATACAAATTACCATACCGCAGGCATTGCTTATGCCACTGACTCAGGAGTGCCATATCACTGACTTTAAACAGACCCATAGCCTCAGGGTGCTCTGCGGCGCGTATCGGTCCCAGATACGTCTCCTCCACGATGCCCCGGCGATTAACGTCACAATGAATGGAGGTCAGCATGCGATTATGCCGCTGGTGAGTCAAAACGAGATTTCCCTCAGCGTGATCCATTTCATGGATAAGCTGAGGAGAAAAAAACATATCTCCCGAGACAACATACGTGGGGCTATTAATCTGATTCAGGGCCAATCCCAGACTCATTGCATTATTAGTCGTTGCCCAGTTGTCATTGATAACGTAATTCAGATCAGGGTAGGACTCCATAATCTGTAACGCACCAAAGCCAATCACTACGGTAATTCTTTTCCCATGAAAGGCATCAATAGCATAGTCGAGAATCGTTTTCCGCGTTTTGGGATGGCGAATTAAAACTTTATTTTTACCATCCAGTTGCAGGCTTCTGCCGGCGGCCAGAATGATGGCATTTTCAACCATGATAGCCTAACTCCTGCAGCGAAAATTGACATACCGGCATGGGTACAACGAAATCATGCTTTACCGTTTTATAAGGGTAGATGTCATTAATTAATGCACGCCTCGCCACTTCCTGCCAGTCAAATTGATGATTTTCGCGCAACGATCTTAATGGCACCGAGGCGTAATCAAATCGTACGACCGGCACTCTTTTTAGTCCCAGACTGAGCGCGACTTCCATACGGTGCTGGCCGTCCAGTACCAGATTATGGTGTAGATCAAGCGCCAGAGGTTTTACCCATACGCCTTCCTGAATAATTTTATTACGCAACCATTCAACGCGACGTGAACTGAATTTTTCAATATGACGCAATTTTTGTGGTTCAAAAAACTCTACATTCATTTTAGTGCCTCAAAATTTTCTAATAATAAATGATAATCCGCAACCGCCTGCCGGTAATCGACTTCTTCGTTGAAAGATCTTGCAAACAAATCCGTAATATCTACAGCACGGCAGGGTAAGCAAGAGCGGTGTACAATCCAGGGTGCCATGTAATATTGCTGAGTGCTTGTCTGTAAAAACGTCTGCCGCAGGCGTCGATCGTTTTCCACCTGTTCCGGAGAGACACTTAGCAAGCCGACCATTTTCATCCAGCCATCAAATGCGGAGTCGTAATCGGGCACATAGGCAATTTTCTTTATAGCAGGTTCAGCTTTACTGGCTTCGACAATACCGCCAGTAAGGCAAGCGTTGTAATAACCATGGGTGAGCCAAAAACTGTCACTGCCCATTTCAGCTTGCATTAACCGCGGCCATACACGTGGATCCAGCAGAACATCCGTTTCGATAATTGTATAGCCATATTCAGGATGATTAAGCGCGCTGACACCTTTTTCAACGGATAATATGTTGACATCATTTTTATAATTATCATTGTGCGCTAACTTAATATTAGCATCAGCATAATTATCTTTAATCCAGCGTTCTACAACTGATGACTGATGACCGGTAACCAGTACAATTTCACGCTCGCCGCATTTTAACAGCTCAGTCAGCAACGTATCCAGCACGGTGATTTCACCGACCGGCAGCAAGCATTTAGGATAATTCAGGGTCAGATGCCCCATTCTCGTTCCCTGACCAGCAACCAGTAATATTGCGGCGCGTTTAGAAGACATTGTGATGAACTCCAGCGGGCATAAGGGTTTTTTCAATGATTTTTACAATCTCACTGCCTGCGCCCTGCTCTGGCATATGAAGTTCATCACGTAAAACCTGCAGTCGCTTATCACGCATGGGATCCTTGCCTGAAACAAGATTATCAACGAAAGTTTTAATATCTGCGGATTCATTCGCAACGTCATAAGCGTCATAAATAAATTCAGCGCTACTGTTAATACCGAGGCAGTTTTTATGAGTCAGGAAAAGGATTGGCTTACGCGAAGGTAAATACTCCAGCAAAAACGATCCTGCATCTGCCATCAGCGCATCTGATTGTGAAAAGGCGTAGCGATAATCTGCAGAAAAATCCCACTCCACATGTGATTTGAGATGAGAGTATTCGCGCAGCATTTGCCAGTTGTGAGCAGTTTCGCTGTGTGTTCCGCGCTCTATACGAATATCCAGAAATTGTTTAAAAAGCGGATGTGGCCGAATAATCAAATTAACGTCATCACGTTTGATGATATCGAGCATTGCCTGTGTATATAAATTAAATGTAGACCACATCTTTTCATCATCAGGCATGACGAAATGCGGTGCCCATAATAGCGTTGGCTTGTCTTTATTAACTTTGCCATCCGCCTGGGCGCCAAAGCGTGATGGATAGTTATCAAGCTTTGGATGTCCGCTAACATAGACGTGTTGATTGCCATTTCCGCAATATTTAGCAAACTCATCTTTATGCCGCTGAGAGCGAACGAATACCCACCTGGCAACATTTTGACAGGGAAGATTGTACTGATAAACACGGTTTCTCTCGCCATCACCCATATCTAACCCATAAGGAATATAGGCGATAGAAATATTGCGTCGATTAAGCGTCAAACTTTGCAGTTCATTGGGACGTGCATCATCATAAGGATTTTGTAAAAAAACCACATGCGGCTTACGCGCCGTAATCTCATACTCGTGATACTCGGTATACCGGATACCCTTATCATTTAATAAATCACGCTGTGCAGTGTAATCCGGTGCTTTTGCGCCCCGACTGAAATAGGGCGCAAGGATAATCTGGCAATCAAAATGCGGTTTGGCCTGCATAGCGCGATATACCGACTCAAAGTTAGTCCAGCCGGGGGCCCACTGGAAAAAGATATCCACTTTTATCTTTTCTTCGCCAGGTTGATAGGCTGGCCACACTATTTCTTCTAATTTTTTAGCGAAATGCGCTCGATAATCAACAGGTTGGTTTTCGATATCACTTTTATCAGCGGCCTGATAGCCCGCATTGGGAAAGATACCCAACCAGCGGTCACGTTTTATCAAACTATTCCAGCGTACATCTAAAGCCCAGCACTGAGGAACGCCACCCGCCAGTAACCCCTGCAAGCTTTCTGCATAATTATCAATGAGAGTGGAGTAGTAATCACCGTTCACAATGTAAGCGCAAGCGCACCATGCATATTGCGGCTTAACCATAAAATCCACACTTTTTAACGGCACGACGTTATCATAGTGGGCAGCGAGCAGCGCGACATGCCAGTTTATCTGCTGTAAAGAGGAGAGAAATAGATCAATTCGCTGTTTGGTCTGAATATCATCATGGAAAACCATATCGTCTTCCAGAATCAATACATTTTTCCAGCCGTTTTGCTGAGCCATTTGCAGCACGAGAATATGTGATTTAATACAGCCGATATAGCCTGGCGCTTCTTCAATAGCCTCAAAACGGACAATCTTTTCACGTGGTACGCCAATTGCTTTTAATTGACGAGCGATACGCACCCTGCGATCCTTGCGTTTGTTCAGGTTGATGTATACAACCTTATCTATCGTCTGCCAGTTGACTGCCATCATCTCTACACCCATCGCACTAAGAAAGCTCTCATTTTCAGGACGGCGCAATAAAGACAATTCTTAAGGATATTAAAAAAATTTTTTAGGTTTACTGGCAAGGCGCACAGTTGTCGCATCACGTTCGAATTCACGAAAGCGCTGAGTTAGGTTGCCAGCGGAAAGGCAGCGGTCAGTCCGAAAATAGCCGTGCGGCTTGAGGCGGGGCCGGGTATGGCAGGCATAGGGTGCGATCTTTTTTTGCTGGCGCAATAACCCGATCACAAAACCCTGTGCCTGTCTTTTTGTGGGGATTCCTCAGCCCTACGGGCCACTGCTCTTCGCGAGCATTTTGCGGTAATTGTTCAGCCATTTGCCGCTGGTTAAACGCCACCAGAAACAGATACCGCGCATCGTCCAGTCGAGGAACATGCCGAGCCAGACGCCAATCACCCCCATGCCCAGCACGATGCCGAGCAGATAACCGGCCACCACGCGCGCGCCCCACATACTGAACATCGATACATACATGGTGTACCGTGCGTCGCGCGCGCCTTTTAGTCCGGCCGGCAGCACCCAGGAGGCGGTCCAGATAGGCATAAAGGCGGCATTTAGCCAGATCAGGTGTTTGGTTACCTCAATCACCTGCGGATCGCGGGTGTAGAATCGCGCCAGCGTGCCCGCCAGCGGCACGGTGATAAACGCCAGCGTACATAGCCCAATCATCGCCAGCCAGAATACGTGCTTGATCTGCCGCTCCGCCTGCATCACCTGATTTTTCCCTAAGCGCCTGCCGGTGATAATGGTCGACGCAGAACCCAGCGCGTTGCCCGGCAGGTTGATCAGGGTGGCGATGGAGAAGGCAATAAAATTACCGGCGATCTCATTGGTGCCCATGCCGGCGACAAAAATCTGCGTCAGCAGTTTGCCGCCGTTAAACAGCACCGATTCGATACTGGCCGGTACGCCAATCCCCAGCACTTCCATCAGGATGTTGCGATCCCAGCGGCGGAAATAGCTGGCCAGCGTGATTTTCAGCGCCGGACTGATGCCGCGATACAGCACGTAAATGGCCGCCGCCGCGCCGATATAGCGTGAAATGGTTAATCCCAGCCCGGCACCGACAAATCCCATCCCTTCCCAGCCAAGCGCACCGTAGATCAGCACGCTACTGATGATGATATTCAGGATATTCATGCCGCCGTTGATCAGCATCGGAATTTTAGTGTTGCCGGCACCGCGCAACGCGCCGCTGCCTATCAGCGCAATCGCCGCCGCCGGATAGCTCCACGCGGAGGTTTGCAGATAGCTGAGCGCCAGTTCTTTGACCTGCGGCTCGGCGTTACCGGCAATCACATCAACGATCAGATGCCCCCAGAACTCGATGGCGATGACCAGCACAAACGCCAGCACCGTCATCAATCCCAGCGACTGCCGCGTCGCCGCACGCGCACGCTTGCCGTTGCGTTTGGCCAGGCTGAACGCCACCACCACCGTGGTGCCGAGATCGATGGCGGCAAAAAAGGAGATGATCACCATGTTGAAGCTGTCGGCCAGCCCAACGCCCGCCATTGCCTCTTTGCCCAGCCAGCTCACCAGAAAAGTACTGAGAACCCCCATCAGCATCACGCACAGGTTCTCAATAAAGATGGGCACCGCCAGTGGGGTGATTTCACGCCACAACAGCGTGCGATAAGCACGGCGTTTGGGATACCACGCCGTGTTTCTGATCGCCCGCATTACTGCTACGCCAGGATTTTGCAAGGGAGTACCAAATCACTTTGGTTAAGAAGTAGAGTAATAATGATGATAGGCTGCTAACGATTATGCAAAGTGTTTCCCGTCACCATTTAATCATTATTACAAACTTTTTGCTGACTCCCCGCCCGCGCCGACGCTGCCACCCAGATAGGCGCTGCGCACCTCTTCGTTGTGCAACAGTTCGCTGCCGCTGCCGCTCAGACGAATTTCGCCATTAACCATCACATAACCGCGATCCGCCAGTTGCAGCGCGTGGCGCGCGTTCTGCTCCACCAGAAACAGCGTCATGCCCTGCTGCGTCAGCTCGCGCAGGATGCTGAAAATCTGCTTTACCACCAGCGGGGCCAGCCCGAGGCTGGGTTCATCCAGCAGCAGCAGACGCGGCCGGCTCATCAGCGCGCGGGCGATCGCCAGCATTTGCTGCTCGCCGCCGGAGAGCGTCATTGCCCGCTGTTTCCGCCGCTCCAGCAGGCGTGGAAACAGCGTATACATGCGTTCTTTATCCTGCTTCATGTAGCGCTCGCCGATGGCGATGGTGCCCATCAGCAGGTTTTCTTCCACCGTCATATCCGGAAAGATGCGCCGTCCTTCCGGCGCCTGAGCAATGCCGCTGGCGGCGATAAAATGGGTCGACCGCTGGCTGATGGGCTCACCGCGCAGACGGATTTCGCCGCTGGCAATGCGCGGCTGACCAAAAATTGACATCAGCAGCGTGGATTTTCCCGCACCGTTGGCTCCTATCAGCGCCACGGTTTCCCCTTCCGCCACGGTCAGCGACACCTGTTTCAGCGCCTGCACCGGGCCGTAAAACACATCCACCTGTTCAAACGCCAGCATTGCTTCAGCCATGCTCGCTCTCCTCTTCCGCGCCGAGATAAGCGGCGATCACCTTCGCATCGTGTCGAATCTGCTGCGGCGTTCCCTGGGCGATCACGTCACCGTGATCCAGCACCACGATGTGATCGGAAATGCGCATCACCATCGGCATATCGTGTTCAATCAACAGCACGCTGATGCGGTGATCGGCGCGCAGCTGATGCAGAATCTGGCTCAGCGCCTCGGTTTCGACCGGATTAAGCCCCGCTGCGGGCTCATCCAGGCAGATCAGCTCCGGCCGGGTGCACATGGCGCGCGCAATCTCCAGCCGGCGCTGCTGGCCGTAAGAGAGCGTACCGGCCAGCCGGTTGGCACTGCTGACCAGATCGACGCGCTCCAGCCAGTAAAAAGCGCGATCGAGCGCGCGACTCTCCGCTGCCCGATAGCCGCGGGTATTGAGAATGCCGGCCAGCAGCTGACGGTTGACCTGCATATGCTGCGCCACCAGCAGGTTCTCCACCACCGACATCTCGCGAAACAGGCGGATGTTCTGAAAGGTGCGCGCCAGACCGGCGCGGTTGACCAGATGTGCGCCGCCAAACATCTTGTACCAGATACGCGAGCCCAGCCGCGCCGGCCGCAGCCAGTCACCCGGCTGAATCCTCTGGCCCAGCACCTGAATCACATCGGTGCTGCGCTGATGGGCATTGAGCACGATGCGCCCGCCGCTGGCGCGATAAAATCCCGTCAGGCAGTTAAATACCGTGGTTTTGCCCGCGCCGTTGGGGCCAATCAGCGCGGTGACCGAGCCGCGCTCCACGCGCAGGCTGACATCATTCAGCGCTTTGATGCCGCCAAAGCGCATCATCAGGTTATCCACCTGCAGGATGGCATCACTCATGGCGTACTCCTTTTCTCAGCGGCACCCCGACGCGTGCGGTGCGCACCAGGCCGCGCGGACGCCAGATCATCATCAGCACCATCAACATGCCAAACAGCAGCACGCGGTACTCGGCAAAGCTGCGCAGCAGCTCGGGCGCCACCGTCAGCACAAACGCGGCCAGCACCACGCCGAGCGTCGAGCCCATCCCGCCCAGCACCACGATGGCCAGAATCAGCGCGGACTCAAAAAAGGTAAACGAGGTGGGATTAACGAACCCCTGATAGCTGGCGAAAAATACCCCGGCAATACCGGCGGTTGAGGCACCGAGCATGAAGGCCGACAGCTTCACCAGCACGTGATTCAGCCCCATAGCGCGACAGGCGATTTCATCTTCACGCAAAGCTTCCCACGCCCGGCCAATCGGCATGCGCGTCAGCCGGTGCTTGATAAACAGCACCAGCAGCACCACCAGCACCAGCACCACGTAGATAAAGATGAACTTCATGTTGGGGTTGTAATCGAGATGCAGAAACTGGTGGTACGGTATGCCGCCCTCTTTTGCCCGGCGGGCGAATTCAAGGCCGAGAAAGGTCGGTGACGGCACCGAGACGCCGTTCGGCCCCCCGGTGAACGACAACCAGTTATTCAGCACCAGCCGGATAATTTCACCGAAGCCGAGCGTGACGATAGCCAGATAGTCACCGTGCATGCGCAGCACCGGAAAGCCCAGCAGCGCACCGGCCAATGCCGCCAGCAGCGCAGCGATGGGGATCATGCTCCAGAAACCCAGCCCGAGATACTGATAGCCCAGCGCCAGCCCGTAGGCACCAATGGCGTAAAATGCCACATAGCCCAGATCGAGCAGCCCGGCGAGGCCGACCACGATATTGAGCCCGAGTCCCAGCAGCACATAGATCAGCCCGAGAATCGCCACCGTCAGCAGATACTTGCTGGAGAGAAACGGAAACGCCAGGGCCACAACCAGCAGCAGCGGTATTATCCAGCGCAGGCGCGAGCGGTACCCGGGTTCACGCACGTATACGCCGTCATCGTTGCCCTCAAACTTGCGCAGAAAACGGCGCCCCACGGCGGTATGCAGAAACAGCCCCAGCAGCAAACGTCCTGCCATCACCACCGCCACCAGCAGCGCCACGCGCAGCGGCGACAGCGTAAAACTGTAGCCGCTGAGCACCACGCCCACTACCGGGCCGAACACCACCAGCGCGACGGCACCGGCCAGCAGCGTGTCGAGCAGCACCTGACGGATGCCGCTTGTTTGCGTCATTGCATTCATTCTGGCTTCCTCACACTTTGGCGACCAGCGGCCGGCCCAGCAGTCCCTGCGGACGGAAGATTAAAATCACCACCAGCAGCGAAAACGAGAACACATCTTTGTAATCGGAGTTCACCAGCCCGGCGAACTGCGCTTCGGCCACGCCCAGCAGCAAACCGCCCAGCATCGCACCGGGCAGCGAACCGATGCCCCCCAGCACCGCCGCGGTGAAGGCTTTGATGCCGATAATGAAGCCGGCGTAGAAATCAAACGTGCCGTAGTTCATGGTAACCAGTACCCCGGCCAGCCCGGCCATCGCCGCGCCGATGACAAACACCAGCGAAATCACCCGGTCGGTATTGATACCGAGAATCGACGCCATGCGCCGATCCTGCTGGACCGCACGGCAGATACGGCCCAGTTTGGTGTACTGGATAATCCAGGTCAGCAGCGCCATCCCGCACAGCGCCGCCACCAGGATAAACACTTTGGTCCAGGTGATTTGCACCACGCCGCCGTCGATCTCCATACGCAGCACGCCACTGAGCAAGGTGGGAATGCCCTGCTGATTCGGTCCCTGACTAAGCTGCACATAGTTTTGCAGGATCAGCGACATGCCAATGGCAGAGATCAGCGGTGCCAGCCGGGTGGAATTGCGCAGCGGGCGATAGGCAATGCGCTCAATGGCCCAGCCGTAAGCGGCGGTGACCACGATGGTGAACAACAGCGTGCCAAAGATCAGCAGCGGAAAGGAGTGAATGCCAAAGTAGCTGAGCAGCGCCAGCCCGATCGCACACAGATAAGCAGAGATCATATACACCTCGCCGTGGGCGAAGTTGATCATGCCGATAATACCGTAAACCATGGTGTAGCCGATGGCGATCAGCCCGTAGACCGCGCCCAGCGTCAGGCCGTTAATCAGCTGCTGTATAAAAAAGGCGTCCATATTGTCTCTCGCAGGTGGAAGGCGTGCACAGGTCACGCTCAGATGCGAACGGCCCCGCTGCGCGCGGGGCCGCAAGGCGAATTACAGCTGGTGATATTTGCCTTTGTCATCCCACTGATAGACCACGTAATCCGAGACTTTCAGGTCGCCTTTTTCGTCCCATGCCTTCTTGCCCATCACGGTGTCAACGCTGTTGGCCTTCAGCCAGTCGCTGGCTTTGGCATTGTCTTTACCTGCCGCTTTGTAGGCGGCGGCCAGAGCCTGAATGGAGGCGTAGGCGTACAGCGTATACCCTTCCGGCTCAAAACCGCTGGCGCGGAATTTTTCAATCACCGCTTTGCCATCCGCGATGGTGCGCGGGTCATTGCCGAAGGTCATGTACACGCCTTTAGTGAACTGCGGACCGCCGGCGGCAGTCACCAGTTCTTCCGTCACGATGCAGTCGCCGGAGAAGAAAGCCGCATTAACGCCCTGCTCGCGCATCTGACGCACCAGCGGACCCGCCTCCGGATGACAGCCACCGAAATAGACCACATCCGGTTTCACCGCGCCGATTTTGGTGACCAGCGCGTTAAAGTCTTTTTCACCGCGCGACAGCCCTTCATACAGCACCTCTTTGACGCCGCGTTTCTCCAGCGCCGCTTTGGTGGCATCGGCCAGCCCCTGACCGTAGGTGTCTTTGTCGTGGATCACCGCCACTTTCTTCGCTTTCAGCGTATCGAGAATATAATTAGCGGCAATTGTCCCCTGCTGGTCATCACGCCCGCACATGCGGAACAGGGTTTTCATGCCGCGCTCGGTGATTTGTGGATTGGTTGAACCGGGCGTAATCGCCAGTACGCCCGCCTCGTCATACACCTCTGAGGCTGGCATGGTCGAGGATGAGCAGAAATGGCCCACCACCGCCATCACTTTGTCCTGATCCACCAGCCGGTTGGCAACGGCCACCGCCTGCTTGGGTTCGCAGGCGTCATCGCCCTGCACCAGCACAATTTTTTCACCGTTTATGCCGCCCGCAGCGTTAATGTCCGCCGCGGCCTGGCTGGCGCCCTTCCAGTATTGTGTACCGTACGTAGCATTCGGTCCGGTAAACGGACCGGCCACGCCAATCTTTATGTCAGCCTGCGCGTAGAACGCCATGCTTAAACAACCTGCCATCACCACCTTCAATGGGTGTTTTATGAATTTCAAAGACATGCTTTCAATCCTCAACGGGTCAGGAACGGAGCCATACCACGGCCTGGGAGAAATCAATCTGAAACACTTCGAGAGCAGTGTGGTCAGCGCGACCACGGTTGAAATTTAAGCAAAAAGCTCGCCAGAGAAGACAATCGGTGACAATTTTTTTGCAGCGGCATCGCAGCCGGGCGGAAAACGTGCGATGTGGCCTCCCTGCACCTGATAAACATAGCCAGCCTTTTGCCGCCTACCAGCACCGTGATGGTGCAGAATGCGGTCGATCACAGATTCTTCATCGTGATGAGAGGTTTATCCGCTATGCTCTGGTCAAATCGGTCCAAATTGCTGAAGGAGAATCTATGAATACGCAACGGAACGGATTGACCACCGAACAGGCGCTGGATCAACTGGAGCGTATGTATGACGACGCGGTTGAAGCGCTGCGCAACGCCATTCGCACATTCACTGCCAGCGGCACACTGCCGGACGCCGGGCTGCGCCAGCAGGGGCTTTTTGTCTATCCGGAGCTGCGCATCACCTGGCAGGGTGAAGGCCCGCAGCAAAATCGCACCCGCGCCTGGGGACGTTTTACCCACACCGGTCGCTACAGCACCACCATCACGCGCCCGGCGTTGCTGCGTCACTATCTCAGCGAACAGCTGCAGATGATCGAAAAAGAGTACGACGTGCTGATTGAGGTGGGCCCGTCACAGCAGGAAATCCCTTATCCCTATGTGATTGATGGCTCCGACCTGTCGCTGGACCGCTCCATGAGCGCCAGTATTGCGCGCCATTTTCCGACGACCGAACTGTCGCAGATCGGCGATGAAACCGCTGATGGCCTGTTCAACGCCGACGCGCTATTCCCGCTGTCGCATTTCGACGCGCTGCGCACCGATTTCTCCCTGGCGCGCCTGCGTCACTACACCGGCACCGCGGTAGAACACTTCCAGCCGTTTGTGCTGTTCACCAACTACACGCGCTACGTCGATGAGTTCGTGCGCTGGGCGATTGAGCAGGTGCAGGACCCCAGCACGCCTTACGACAGTCTCGCCTGCGCCGGCGATGTGGTGATCACGGCGGAAACGCAGGACCCAACGGCGATGATGTCGGATCTGGCGTGGAAGAAGCATCAGATGCCCGCCTGGCATTTAACCTCGCCCAATCGTCGCGGCATCACGCTGGTCAATATTGGCGTCGGTCCGTCGAACGCCAAAACCATCTGCGACCACCTCGCGGTGGTGCGCCCACATGCGTGGCTGATGATTGGTCACTGCGGTGGCCTGCGTGAAAGCCAGAGCATCGGCGATTACGTACTGGCACACGCCTATCTGCGTGACGACCACGTGCTGGACAGCGTATTACCACCGGATATCCCGATCCCGAGCATTGCGGAGGTGCAGCGTGCCCTGTACGACGCCACCAAAGCAGTCAGCGGTATGCCCGGCGAAGAGGTGAAGCAGCGCCTGCGCACCGGTACGGTTGTCACCACGGACGACCGCAACTGGGAGCTGCGCTACTCCGCATCTGCGTTACGCTTCAACCTGAGCCGCGCGGTGGCGGTGGATATGGAGAGCGCCACCATTGCCGCACAGGGCTATCGTTTCCGCGTGCCGTACGGCACCCTGCTGTGCGTCTCGGATAAACCGCTGCACGGTGAAATCAAGCTGCCCGGCCAGGCCAACCGTTTCTATGAGGGCGCGATCTCGGAACATCTGCAGATTGGCATCTGCGCCGTTGAGCTGCTGCGCGCCGAGGGTGACAAACTGCACTCCAGGAAACTACGCACCTTCAACGAACCGCCCTTCCGCTAAATCCGCTGTTCCGGCCCATGGACGGGCCGGATTTCTGCTGGCAACCTTAAATTTTCAGCACCGCCACTTTTACAAACCATGCCAGTACGGCGATGAGAGCCGGCAACATGAGGGTCCAGATCAGTCTGTCATTTAACCGTTCGAAATTTTTATCGATGCGTTTCTCCACCTGCCCGATCTCATTCATCAGTTGATTGCACATCAGTCCCTGTTCGGTACGCACGCGTTCCACGTCCGCTCTGGTTGCAAGGTTTTCAAAACGCGCGGTCAGGACCGCAACATCCTGCTGTAACAGCTGGGTGGTGTTCGCCAGCTGTTCTACGTGTTGGGTTAATCGTACCATTAGCGGTGCTCCCTGATTTCTTAACGCCAGAAGGCGAGGCGGCAACCGATGCGGCAGCGTGCAAACGGGATAATCCATTATCTTGTCCTTCTTCAGCAACCTTGTGTCATCGCCTCACTACACCGCTATTTAAGCAGAGCGGCAGCGATTAAACATTCCACGATCCCGCCACTGCAGGCAAAAAATTTGCGCATGGCAGAATTTACGGAGAGACAGTAAACAACAGGCCTGAAAGAGAAAAGTGGGGACGGGCAGGAATTGCGAGACATCACGCAAACAATCATTGCGCGAATGTAACAAATTACACGGAAGCCCGGGCGGGCTTCCGTAACACAGAATCAGGCACTCAGCCAGCCGAGTTTAATCACAAACAGAATCGACAGAATCACCAGCGCCGCATTGACCTCTTTGGTGCGGCCACTCAGCAGTTTCACCACCGTCCAGGTAATAAAACCAAAGGCGATACCGTTGGCGATCGAGTAAGTCAGCGGCATGGTCAGCGCGGTCACGGTGACCGGTGCCGCCGTGGTGACATCTTTCCAGTCAATTTCTGCCAGACCGGAAGCCATCAGCACCGCGACGAACAGCAGCGCTGGCGCCGTGGCGTAGACCGGCACGCTACCCGCCAGTGGCGAGAAGAACAGGCTGAGCAGGAACAGAATGGCGACCACAATCGCCGTCAGACCGGTACGGCCGCCGGCGCTGACGCCCGCAGCGGACTCCACATAGCTGGTGGTGGTTGAGGTACCCAGCAGTGAACCGAACAGCGCAGCGGCGCTATCGGCGATCAGCGCACGGCCCATTTTCGGCACGTTGCCCTGCTCATCGGCCAGACCGGCGCGTTTCGTCACGCCCAGCAGCGTGCCGGTGTTATCAAACACGTCGACAAACAGGAACGCAAAGATCACGCTCACCAGGCCTACGTTGAACGCGCCGGCGATATCCAGCTGCATAAAGGTCGGCGCAATCGACGGCGGCGCAGAGAACACGCCCGCGAACGGCGTCAGGCCAATGCCCATCGAGATAAAAGTAACAACCAGAATGCCGATCAGTACGGCTCCGGTGACGCGACGCGCTTCCAGCACCACAATGATAAAGAAGCCAAGCAGCGCCAGCAGCGGACCCGGTTTGGTGAGGTCGCCCAGACCGACCAGCGTAGCCGGGTTATCCACCACGATGCCCGCCCCTTCCAGCGCAATCAGTGCGAGGAACAGGCCAATGCCTGCCGCAATCCCGGCACGCAGCGGCAGCGGAATGCTGGCAATAATCCATTCGCGAATTTTAAAAATCGACAGCGCAAAGAAGATCACCGCCGAGAGGAACACCGCACCCAGCGCGATCTGCCAGGTGTAGCCCATATGCAGCACCACGGTGTAGGTGAAAAAGGCGTTCAGGCCCATGCCCGGTGCCAGCGCGATCGGATAGTTAGCGATCAGGCCCATCAGAATCGAACCGATGGCCGCGGCCAGACAGGTGGCAACAAATACCGAGCCTTTATCCATACCGGTCGCCCCGAGGATGCTGGGGTTCACAAACAGGATGTAGGCCATTGCCAGAAAGGTCGTGATACCGGCAATGATTTCGGTGCGCACCGTGGTGTGGTGAGCTTTTAACTTAAAAAGTTTTTCTAACATCATCATCTCTCATCAGCGGAGACGGCCCGCAGGCCTGCTCTCTCTTGCCAAGGCGTTTTCCCGCTATTCCGCGCGTGGTGGCTAAGCTGACGCGGAAAAAGTGAGGAAAATTATTTTTTTATGCCGGCGTTTTGCCACCGCTGGCAGCAGAACGTCGTGTGCTATCCCCTGTCCACATAGCAATTGCTATGCCACTCCCTGACGCAATCGTTTCCGTTTCAGCGTGCCGTTGCGGCTAAGAAAATTCTGAACCAGAACGAGGCGCGATTATGGTGCATTGCACCACCTGCGCGCAAACGTTTTCCCGCCGTGCGCAGCAGGGGATGAAATATTGCGGTAACGCACGCTTTCACACTCTGCCAGGCGATGGCGCTCACGTTTCTGCTGCGCGTTTCAGCAGCTTAAAAACGCCGGGTTACACTGCGTTTAACCCTTTCGCAACAAAAGAGGCAGTGCAATGAAGCCCGCGATTCTGGTCGTTGATGATGATCGTGCCATCTGCGAATTGCTGCACGATGTGCTGAGCGAACATGTGTTTACCGTTTATAGCTGTCATCAGGGGCGCGACGCCCTGGCGCTGCTGGCGCAGCATCCGGAAATCTCCCTGGTGATGCTGGATATGATGCTGCCCGATACCAACGGCCTGCTGGTATTACAGCAGATGCAGCGTCAGCGCCCTGAACTGCTGGTGATCATGCTGACCGGCATGGGATCGGAAGCCGATATGGTGGTTGGACTGGAGATGGGTGCCGACGACTATATCGCCAAACCCTTTAATCCCCGCGTGGTGGTGGCGCGGGCCCGTGCGGCGCTACGCCGCTGCGGGCGACTGGCGCAGCCGGAAGCAGCAGCCGATGCGGGCTGGCAGTTCAACGGCTGGCGGCTGGATGATGTGCGTTGTCAGCTGTTCAATCCGCAGCGTGAAAGCGTACCGCTCACCCAGGGCGAATACAGCCTGCTGCGCGCGCTGGTCGGCCACGCGCGTAAGGTTCTGACGCGCGACCAGCTGCTGGAGCTGACCCACAGCGAGAGCCTTGACGTGTTCGATCGCACCATTGATGTGCTGATCATGCGCCTCAGACGCAAAATCGAGGCTAATCCGCATCAGCCGATCCTGATCCGCACCATTCGCGGACTGGGCTATGTTTTTTCCGCCGATGTGATGCGCCCGTCCGCCGCGGCGCGCGAAACGCAAATCGCCTGATCCATCCAGCGCTGCATCTCGCTCAGTGGCCGGATGCCGTCCAGCGCGTTGGCCGCATGCAGATTAAAGCTGGCGCAGGTATGGGCCAGCTTTAACGTCTGCTGCAGGCTGTAGTTCTGATGGCTGGCGTACAGCACGCCGGCGCAGAAGGCATCGCCCGCCCCGACGCTGCCGACAATCTCCTCTGCCGCTAAGCACCAGGCGGGCTGCCACAGGCCGTCGCCCGCTGACTGCTGGCCCCAGGCGCCTTCCGGTGCATGAATTACCACGCGCTGGCGCACACCCTGTGCCAGCAGCCAGCGTGCCGCAGCAGCAAAAGCCGCCGGTGACGCCAGCGTGCCACTGCTGCGCAGCTCGATGCCGGTGAGCGCCTGCGCTTCCAGTTCGTTAATCACCAGATAATCGAGCCAGCGCAGTGCCGGCTTCACCAGCGCCTGATACTCGCCGGCGCGCGAAACCAGATCGAGCGAGGTGAGATAGCCACGCTGCTGCATCTCCGCCAGCAGCCGGGCGCTGCGGGTACCGTACTGCGCATCGGGCTGATCGAGCTTATCCAGTAACAGCAGATAGCCGAGGTGGAAGATGCGGTGCGCGGTGGCGAGGTGAGCGAAGTGCGCCACATCGAGCTGCGCATTAGCCCCGCGCGCGTGAAAAAAGGTGCGCTGACCGTCCGGCGCGGTCATCACCTGCGTCATCGCCGTGGCTGCCGCACCGGTACGCTGTACGTGCTGACGATCCACATGATGTTCATCCAGCAGCTGCAGCAGGTAATCGCCGTCGCTGTCCTCGCCCAGCATCCCCACGGCGGCCAGCGGCAGACCGACCTGCATGCGCGCCAGGGTAAACAGCACATTCAGCGCCGCACCGCCGCTGCATTTCTCGCTGTGGCTAATCTCCGCCAGCCAGCCCTGTTCTGGCCAGTGGCTGATGCGCTGCACGTGATCCACCAGCATGTTACCCGCCGCCAGAATGCCGTTGCGTGCTGCCATGTCAGGCCCTCCCGGCGCTGCCAAACACCTGCATCTGCTGGGCCACAACGCTGGCGATATCGCGTTCAACCGCCATTAACAGTTCGGCGAACGAGTCGTAGCGCGCGTCGCGCTGGGTGATTTGCGTTTCAATCGCCCCGAGCGCCGCCTGCGACATACCGGTGTAGAAGTTGATTTTGTGGATGCCGAGGCTGATGGCGCGGCGGAAATCGGCGTCGCTGATGCCGGAACCACCGTGCAGCACCAGCGGAATGCCGGCCGCTGCGCGAATCGCCGCCAGACGGTCAAAATCAAGCTTTGGCTCGCCTTTGTATTTGCCGTGCGCGTTGCCGATGGCCACGGCGAGGCAGTCGATGCCGGTTGCCTGGACAAATTCCGCCGCCAGCGCCGGGTCGGTGAATTTATTGCTGTCCGCTTCGCCAAACAGCGCGCCACCCTCATCGCCGCCCACGGCGCCCAGCTCGGCCTCGACCGAAATGCCCAGCGCGTGGCACATCTTCACCACTTCCCGCGTCTGGCGAATGTTCTCGTCATAGCTCAGGGTTGAACCATCGAACATTACCGAGGTGAAGCCGAGGCGAATCGCCTGCATCACCGCATCAAAATGCAGGCCGTGATCGAGGTTGAGCACCACCGGGATGGCGTGCAGCGCCGCTTCGGCACGGATAGCGGCGATCAGCGGTTCCAGGCTGACGTATTTAAAATGCACCTCGGCAATGTTGATGATAAACGGCGAACGCTGCTGTTCCGCCGCATGGAACAGCGCGCGCAGAAAGTGGGTGTCGAGAACGTTGAACGCGCCGAGCGCGTAACCGTGCTGCTGCGCATGGGCGAGGCCCTGCGCCAGAGAGATCAGTGCCATGGAACACTCCTGTTATGCCAGCCAGCGGTGATATTCGTTACACAGCAGCCAGCGCGGCGCTTCATCCTCATCAATCGGATTAAAGCGCGCCAGCGGGGTAAGAAAGACGTTGTCGTGCTCATCGTCATTGGGCATGGAGACTTCGCCCACCAGCACATCGCCGTAGCCGGTTTCGCCCCAGAAGCTGTGCCAGACACCGGGCAGTAACGTGACGCTTTCGCCGGGTGACAGCCGCAGCTGGGAACCGGCGGCATGGGTCTGGCAGATGCCATCCAGCGTGACCTGTACCGGGGAATCCGCCAGCCGATCGCCGTCGCGATTGTGTAGCGTGACAATCAGGTTGCCACCGCCGCGGTTGATGATGTCTTCCATTTTTTGCGGATGATAATGCATCGGCGTCACCTGCCCTTCGCGCACGTGCATGATCTTCTCCGCATACGGTTTGCTCCACGGCTGTCCGCCGCGTGAACCGTTGCGCAGGGTAAACAGCGTCAGGCCGGTCTGGCTGAAATCATCGGCACCAAAACTGGTGACATCCCAGCCGAGGTGCAGCGCCAGCAGTTCGGCAGCGGCTGAGGTATCCAGCGCGCGCCACTGGCTGAGACCGTAATCGGCCCACGGCGGCAGATGCACATCCTGCCGCAGAAAGAATTCGCGGGTCAGTTGCAAAATCGCGTTAACTTCGGAACGTTGCATAGCTGCGTCTCCGGCGGGCGTGGCGGCGCGCAGTGTGCACCGCGACGCCCGTGTGGCTTATTTCACCGTCCAGCCTTTGTAGCTGCTGACATTGTTACGATCGATCAGCGTTACCGGAATCAGCACCGGCTTATCCGGCGCTGGCTTGCCCTGCAGGATGTCATAGCCAATCTCAACCGCTTTGGCCGCCATCACCTGCGGATCCTGGGCTGGTGTCGCGACAAACAGCGAGCCTTTGCGCTTCAGCGCCTCTTCACCGTCTGGCGATCCATCGACGCCGACGATAAAGAACTCGTTACGCTGCGCCTGTTTCGCCGCCAGATCGGCACCGATAGCGGTAGGATCGTTGATAGCGAATACGGCATCAATCTTCGGATTGGCCGACAGCAGGCCGGTCATCACTTCCAGTCCGCCTTCGCGACTGCCTTTGGCGTTCTGGTTGTAAGAGAGCAATTTGATATCCGGGTGGGTTTTCAGCTCATTCATGCAGCCTTCCACGCGGTTCTGCACCGCTGATACCGGTGGTCCGTTGATGATGACCACGTTGCCTTTGGCTTTCAGGCGGTCGGAGATGTATTTACAGGCCATGGCCCCGGCCTGGGTGTTGTCAGAGGTGATGGTGGCATTGGCACCGTCCGCGGCCACGTCTACCGCCACCACCACGATGCCGGCATCACGCGCGCGCTTCACCGCTGGCGCGATGCCTTTGGAGTCGGCGGCGTTGAGGATGATCATGTCCACTTTAGCGGCAATGAAGTTGTCAATCTGCGCTACCTGCTGGCCAAGATCGTAGCCGCTGGAGACCAGCGTCACGTTGACCTTATCGCCCGCCAGCTGACGCGCCTTGAGCTCCGCCCCTTTGGTGATCTGGACGAAGAACGGGTTAGCCAGATCGCCCACCGTCACGCCGATGGATTTCAGTTCTTTGGCCTGCACAAATGGCGCACTGAACAGCGTCGCGGCCAGCAGTCCGGTGATAATCGGATTAAAACGCATAGTCGATGTTCTCCTGCTTTTTTGGTTTTATGCCCTGATTGCCTTTGCCTTTGCCCTCACCCTAACCCTCTCCCGCGTGCGGGAGAGGGAACCGTTCTGCATAGTTTTCAGGTGAAGCTCTCGTTTTCCAGATCTTCG
Organism: Pantoea sp. SGAir0418; assembly: GCF_043529865.1. Taxonomy (NCBI): domain Bacteria; kingdom Pseudomonadati; phylum Pseudomonadota; class Gammaproteobacteria; order Enterobacterales; family Erwiniaceae; genus Pantoea; species Pantoea sp. SGAir0418. The sequence goes on along the minus strand of NZ_CP027911.1, from coordinate 1,640,622 downwards.
CTCCGGGCTGCCCCCTCTCCCGCGAGCGAGAGAGGGAACCGTTCTGCGTGGTGTTCAGGTGAAGCACTTGTTTTCTAAATCTTCTCTCCGGACAGCCCCCTCTCCCGCCCGCGGGAGAGGGAACCGTTCTGCGTGGTGTTCAGGTGAAGCACTTGTTTTCAAAATCTTCTCTCCGGACAGCCCCCTCTCCCGCGAGCGGGAGAGGGTTGGGGTGAGGGCTAGCGCCGATGCCCGCCCCCTCACCCCACGTGATGCCGCGTACGGTACTTATCGATCAGCACCGCAATAATGATCACCCCGCCCTTAATCACCAGTTGCCAGAAGTACGACACGCCCATCAGCGTCATGCCGTTGTTCAGCGTGGCGATAATCAGCGCGCCAATCAGCGTGCCGGTAATGGTGCCAATGCCGCCGACAAAGCTGGTGCCGCCCAGAATCACCGCGGCTATCGCGTCCAGCTCATAGCCCACGCCGAGGTTGCCGTTAGCGCTGTACAAACGCGATGCGCTCATCAGGCCACCCAGCCCGGACAGCAGACCGCTCATGGCGTAGACAAACACCAGTACCGCACCCACTTTGATGCCGGTCAGGCGCGCTGCCTGCATGTTGCCGCCCACCGCATAGATGTGCACGCCAAGCGTGGTGCGGCGCAAAATAAACCAGCACAGCGCAATCACCGCAAAGGCAATGATAATCAGCCACGGGATCGGTCCGAGATAACCGTTGCCTATCCACTCAAAGTTGATATCCGAATTGATCACCGTGGTGCCGTTAGCCAGCAGATAGGCCGCCCCGCGCAGCGCGGTATAGGTGCCCAGCGTGACGATAAACGGCGGCAGCCCAGCCCAGGCGACCAGAATGCCGTTGAACAGCCCCATGATCAGCCCGGCTCCGAGCGCGGCGGGGATGGTCAGCCCGGCAAACGCCGGATCGAGCGACACCACCATCGCCACCACCGCCGTGGTACCCAGCATTGAGCCAACCGACAGGTCAATACCGCCGGTGAGAATGACAAACGTCATGCCCGCCGCCAGCACAATGTTGATGGAGGCCTGACGTGTGATATTCAGCAGGTTAGCTTCGGTAAAAAAGTTCGGGGCGACAAAGCCAAATACCGCCACAATCAGGATCAGAATCGGCAAGATACCCACGGTTTGCAGCAGGTCACTCATCAACGCACGTTTTAGCGTTGGACTTTTTACGCGTGCGGTTTCACTGGTCATTCCCGTCTCCTCAGGCCTGGACCGGCTGCGCGCCGGTGGCCAGTGTCATTATGTTTTCCTGGCTAATCTGCTCGCCGCTCAGCTCGCCGGCGATGGTGCCTTCGCGCATCACGTATACGCGGTCGCTCATGCCTACCACTTCCGGCAGCTCGCTGGAGATCATCAAAATTGCCACCCCCTGCTGCGCCATCTGGTTCATCATGCGGTAGATTTCACTCTTGGCGCCGACATCCACGCCGCGCGTCGGCTCATCCAGAATCAGGATGCGCGGCGCTATCGATACCCAGCGCGAAATCAGCAGCTTCTGCTGGTTGCCGCCGGATAAGCCGCCAGCGCGCACCTGGGCGTGCGGCACGCGGATATTCAGTGATTGAATCGCCTCGCTGGCGATCTTCTGCCCTTTGCGCCGGTTAAGCAGGCCGTAGCTGGCATCGCGCTCAAGCGTGGCCATAACGATGTTTTCCTGCGCCGCCAGTTCCAGAAACAGCCCCTGCTCTTTGCGGTTTTCGGTCAGGAAACCGATGCCGCGCGCAATGGCGTCTCGCGGCGAGTGAATCTGTACTTTTTCACCGTCGATCCAGATTTCCCCGCCGGCTGGCTGATGCACACCAAAAATCAGCTGCGCCAGCTCGCTGCGGCCGGCACCGACCAGCCCGGCCAGCCCGACAATCTCCCCGGCGCGCACCGCCAGGCTGCAGGGATGCACTTTGCGGTTGTCGGTCAGATGATTTACCGCCAGACGAATTTCGCCGAAGCTAATGGCGCGATCTTTGTTGAACAGATCGCTAAGCGGACGGCCGACCATCATGCGCACCAGTTCGCTGGCGTTCAGCTGTTCGCGCGTCAGGCTGCCGACGTACTGGCCGTCGCGCAGCACGCTGACGCGATCGGAGAGTTCATACACTTCTGCCATGCGGTGGCTGATGTAGATGATCGCCATGCCTTCGCTGCGCAGGCGTTTGATAAGCGCAAACAGCTGTTCGGTTTCGCGATTCGAGAGCGCAGCGGTGGGTTCGTCCATCACCAGGATGCGGCTGTTGCGATGCAGCGCGCGGGCAATTTCCACCTGCTGCTGCTCGGCGATGCTCAGGCGGCTCACCAGATCGGTGGCGCTGAACTGCGCGCCAAGGCGGTTAATCACCTGCTGCGCTTCTTCCGCCATCTGGCGACGCTTCACCAGCCCGCCACGGGAAATTTCACTGCCGAGAAAGATGTTCTCTGCCACCGTCAGATTCGGTGCCAGGTTGATTTCCTGATAAATCAGGGTGATCCCTGCCGCCAGCGCCTCTTTCGGGCCTCTGATGGTGTAGGGTTGACCATCGATAAGAATTTCCCCGCTGCTGGCGGTATACGCGCCGGCCAGAATCTTCATTAAGGTACTTTTACCGGCACCGTTTTCGCCCATCAGCGCGTGCACTTCACCCGGCCAGACGGTCAGGTCGACGCCTTTCAGCGCATAGAAGCTGCCGAAGCGCCGGGTAATTGCCCGCATTTCTAATATCGGTGTCGCCGCCATCTTCAGGCTCCTGCTGCCAGTGGATAGCCGCGAGTTAAGCAACGCCAGATAAATGGAAAATGTCAGACGCCGTTCATATTTGTCATATTGCGCCCCGGCCGCGCTTCTATACTCGCCGGAGTTGAGCGGTGAGGAGCGGCAGCAATGAGTCACAGTCTGCACTGGCACGCCGGCGCGCGCGGGCGCCTGCTGATGTTTAACCTGCTGGTGGTGAGCGTTACGCTGGCGGTGAGCCTGGTGGCTATTTTCGGTTTTCGCCACGCCGGTCACATTCAGGAGCAGGCGCAGGCACAAACGCTGGCCGATATGAACGGCAGCCTGGCGCTGGCGCGTGATACGGCCAATGTCGCTATCGCCGCGGTGCGGCTGGCGCAGGTTGTGGGCGCGCTCGAATACCAGAGCGAGTCGGCGCGTCTGCAACAGACCCAGCAGGCGCTGCAGCAGTCGCTGAGTCAGTTGGCCAGCGCGCCGCTGGCGGCACAGCAGCCGGCGCTGCTGGCACGCATCCGCGAGCGCAGCCAGATGCTGGAGCAAAGCATCAGCCAGCTGCTGCTGGAGGGGCATCAGCGCCATTTACAGCGTAACGTGATGCTCAGCGGCCTGTGGCAGGCGCAGCTGCTGCTCAACCGCATCGACCTGCTGGCCAGCGACGGTGCGTTTCTGCCGCTGCGCCAGCAGACGGCCGCGCTGTTAACCGTGGCAATTCAGTCCGCCACGCCGCAGGCCGCAGTGCAACAGCTCAACAGCGTGCTGCCGATCTGGTCTGCGCTGCCGCTGCAGGGCGTACTGGCGATGCAGCGCGCCCGGCTGGTCAGCACCAGCCAGCAGTTGCTGCCGGTGGCCGGTCAGTTGGAGCAGAGTGACATCGCCATCGCCTACGCCACGTATCGCATCAAGGCGCTGGTGGCGATGCTCAACGAAGACATCACCCACTACGTTCAGCTGGTAGCGCAGCAGAGCGATGCGCGCAGCGCCACCGCCCATCAGGAACTGGATTCAATCATCGGTTTCATCGGTCTGTTTATGCTGCTGGCGCTGCTGATTACCGGTTACGCCGGTTACTACATCTACCGCAATCTCGGTTCCAGCCTTACCGCCATCGCGCACGCCATGACGCGGCTGGCGCAGGGGGAGAAAAGCGTCAGCGTGCCCGGCCTGGCACGGCGCGATGAGCTGGGCGATCTGGCGCGCGCCTTCAACGTGTTTGCCCGCAATACCGCTTCGCTGGCGCACACCTCGCAGCTACTGAAAGAGAAAAGCAACCAGCTGGAATCGACCTTCCTCGCCATGCGCGACGGCTTCGCGCTGTTTGATAACAGCGGTCAGCTGGTGGTGTGGAATGCGCAGTATGCCGAACTGCTGGGCTTCGCACCACGCGAGCTGCATCGCGGCATGCACTATCAGCGTTTGCTCGATCGCGTCGATGTGCAGCTCAGCAGCCTGCACGACGCGCAGGAAGTCAGGTTACCGGATGGCCGCACGCTGGAACTGCGCTTCAGCCCAGTGCCGCGGCGCGGCATGGTTAACACGGTGCTGGAGCGCACCTCGCGTAAAGCGCTGGAAGCAGCGCTGCTGCACAGCCAGAAGATGAAAGCGGTCGGTCAGCTGACCGGCGGCCTGGCGCACGATTTCAATAATTTGCTGGCGGTGATCATCGGCAGCCTGGCGCTGACCGTCGATCAGTTGCCGCCCGGCACGCTGGCCAGTCGCATTGAGCGCGCGCGGCTGGCCGCCGATCGCGCCGCTCAGCTGACGCAGCGCCTGCTGGCCTTCTCGCGCAAACAGGCGCTTTATCCGCGTGCCGTTGCGGTGGTGGAACTGGTGGAAAATCTGCAGTCGCTGCTGCAGCACTCCCTGCTGCCCGGCCAGCATCTGGTGGTGGATGCGCAGCGCCCCGGCTGGCCGGCGTGGATTGATGCCGGCCAGCTGGAGAACGCCCTGATGAATCTGGTAGTGAACGCGCGCGATGCCATGGAGCGCCAGAGCGGCGAGATCCGCCTGCGCATCTGGAATCAGCGAATTCAGGAGGCCGATGGCAAGCGCGACCGCGTCACCATTGAAGTGATTGACCACGGCTGCGGCATGTCCGCCGAGGTGCGGGAACAGGTGTTTGAACCCTTCTTTACCACCAAAGCCACCGGCAGCGGCAGCGGGCTGGGGCTGTCGATGGTGTACGGATTTGTGCGCCAGTCCGGCGGACAGATCGAACTGGAGACCGCGCCGGGCCAGGGCACCACGGTGCGTCTGCTGCTGCCGCGCGCGCCGGAAGCCGCGCAGCCGCTGGTGAGCGCGCCGGTGCTGACGCCGCGCGCCAGCCGCGATCGCCTGATACTGGTGCTGGATGACGAGCCGGCGGTGCGCCAGACGCTATGCGAACATCTGCATCAGCTGGGTTATCTGACGCTGGAGTGTGCTGACGGCGAGAGCGCGCTGACGCTGCTGCGCCAGACGCCGGATATCGATTTGCTGATCAGTGACCTGATGCTGCCGGGTGCCCTGAACGGTGCGGATGTGATTCGTCAGGCGCAGCAGCAGTGGCCACAGCTGGCCACCCTGCTGATCAGCGGTCAGGATCTGCGCCAGACGCCGGTGACGCTGCCGCTGTGTGAACGGCTGGCGAAGCCCTGGCAGCAGGCGCAGCTGGTGCAGGCGCTGGAGCGCGCCTGGCAGCGCAGTGAACGGCTCAGTCGCGCGCGGCAGGCTGCCACAGCGGCACCCCTTTCCCGGTGATGTAGCGTTTACGCAGCCGGCTGGAGATGGCGTCCATCACCATCACGACTACCACCAGAATCACGGTGAGGAACATCACCACATCCCAGTTCCAAAGGCGCATGTTTTCGGCGTAGACCAGCCCGACGCCACCGGCGCCGACAAAACCCAGCACCGCCGCCGAGCGGGTGTTGGACTCAATCTGATACAGACTCAGCGCGAGAAAGGTGGGAAATGATTGGGTAAAAATGCCGTAACGGTGTTTTTGCAGGCTGTTGGCTCCCACTGCGCTCAGGCCGCGACTGGGTGAGCGTTCAACCGCTTCATGCCCTTCGGCATACAGCTTGCCCAGCAGGCCGATGTCCTGCATCACAATCGCCAGCACCCCGGCCAGCGGCCCCATGCCTACCGCCCGCACGAAGATCAATCCCCAGATGGCCATGTCGATGCCGCGCAGCACATCCAGCAGCCGGCGCACCAGCAGCGATATTGGCCGCGTCAGCGGATCGTGCATCACATTGCGCGCCGCCAGAAAGGAGACCGGCAGCGCGATGACGGTGGCGGTGAGCGTGCCGGCAAACACGATAGCCAGCGTGATGCCGACCTGCGAGAAATAGTAGCCAAACGGCCAGTTGACGAAATCCTGCCAGACGAACATGCGCAGGAAATAGCGTCCGAGCTGCTGGCAGCCGATGACAAAGCGCTGCCAGTCGATGCCGAACACGCTGAAGAAGAACAGATAGTAGAGCACCAGCGCCAGCGCAATCAGCGCGATGCGGCGCAGATAACGGTTTTGCGCGGCATACAGTGCAGCATGCTGCTGTTTCAGTTTCGCCACGTCGGGCGCTAAGGCGATCATTTTACGTCTCCTTCAACCACACGACGGCGCAGCCAGCCGGATAGCGTATCCAGCAGCGACACCACCACGATGATCAGCAGCAGCGTCATGCTGACCTGATCGTAGCGATCCAGTTTGATGTTGGTCATCAGCTCCTGACCGATGCCGCCCGCGCCCACCAGCCCGAGGATGGTGGAGGAGCGGAAGTTAATTTCCAGCCGCATAAAGCTGTAGGAGAGAAAGGTCGGTTTCACCTGCGGCCAGAAGGCGAAGCGCATGCGCTGCAGCTTGCTGGCACCACAGGCGGCGAGACCGCGCACCGGTTTGTCGGAGGCGCTCTCAATCGATTCGTAGAACAGTTTGGTCAGACTGCCGATGGTGTGCAGCGCCAGCGCCAGAAAGCCGGGGATGGCACCGATGCCGAACGCCATCACGAACATTACCGCCCACGCGAGTTCCGGCATGGTGCGCAGGAAGGCAACAAAGGCGCGAATCGCCATGCGCAGGCTGCGCGGCGTCTGGGTGTTATCAGCGGCGAAAAACGCCAGCACGGCGGCGATCAGCACCGCAATCAGAGTGGAGGACAGCGCCAGCTGCAGGGTTTCCCAGATCAGCGGCAGCTGAAAGTGCAGGCGATAGCCCCAGTAAGCCAGCGAACCCTCGGTTTTGACGTCCGCGAACAGCAGCGGCAGGTGCAGCACCGGCAGCGTCGCGCCGATGTAGTCAAAGAAGTGAGGCAGCGATTGCCAGACCGTGACCAGGTTGAATTCCGCCACGTTGCCGGCCGCGAGATAGAGCGCCACCAGCAGCAGCGACCACAGCAGCGTGTCGCGTTTTTGCTGGCGGCGAATACGTTGGTAGTAGTGTTCGAAATCGGTCAAGGGAGAGATCCTTTGTTGATGGCGAGGGATTGCCCTCACCCTAACCCTCTCCCGCCAGCGGGAGAGGGAATTGTCCGGCAGAATGATGCAGGCTCGTGCGGCCCCCTTTACTGCCAGCGGCGAGGGAATTGTCCGGTAAACAATGCCGGCTCGTGCGGCCCCCTCTCCATACCAGCGGCGAGGGAATTGTCCGGTAAACAATGCCGGCACGTGCGCCCCCCTCTCCCGCCAGCGGCGAGGGAATTGTCCGGTAGCTCGTGCGGCCCCCTCTCCCCCCGGGAGAGGGCTGGGGTGAGGGAAATACCGCACATAGCCACCCGCTCGTTACCCGCGTGCACCCTTCATCAGGTCGCGCTTCATATCGATGATATTCTGGTAATCCGCGACGCTGGCGGCGCCGATGTGCTGGGCGCCGCCCACCGCTTTAACAAAGCAGCTGTGATCTTCTTTATCCAGCTTTTTGATCGCGGCCACCACTTTCGCTTTGAAGTCAGCGGGCAGGTTGTTACTCACCAGAATCGGGCCGTTAGGAATCAGCGGCGACTGCCAGATGATGCGAATCTGTTTCATCAGATCCGGGTGATCCATACGAATCAGACGACCAAAGGCCCCCGAGGTATAGCCACTGTTGTAATCGCCAATCAGCGACGTCCAGGTCACCGCGCCGTCGAACTGGCCATTCAGCACGCCGAGGATGTCCTGCTCGTGGCCACCGGAAAACGTCACGCTGGAGAAGGTGTTGTTGTACTTATCATCCACCGTACCGCCAAACTCTTTCTTAAAGGCCTGATTGGGCATCAGGAAGCCGGAGGTGGAATCCGGATCGGCCATGCCAAACGATTTACCTTTCAGATCTTCCAGCTTCTTATACGGGCTGTCGGCTTTGACGATCACCACCGAGTGGTAGCCTTTCGAGCCATCTTTGTCGTCCACCACGATACCGACGATATCCACGGCCTTCGGGTTCTGCAGATAGACCGAGGCGTAAGACGCTGGCGACATGCTCAGCACCATATCGATCTTGTTGCCCAGCAGTCCCTGAATCACGCCGGCATAGTCAGACGAGTTGCGCAGTTGCGTATCCACGCCCAGCTCTTTATCGAAGAAGGTTTTCACACACTGGTTATCGCCAATCTGCTGGGTGGCGTTCTGCCCGCCCAGAATTCCCAGGTTCAACTGTTTCGGTGCATCCGCTGCGTTAACGCCAAAAGCCATCAGAGCGCCTGTCAGTAAAGCTAAAGCAGTCAGTTTCATTGTGAGATTTTCTCTTGCCGTGGGAGTTAGTGGAGCTGGTTAATTTCGTCGCCGTACAGCGCATGCAGCAGGCTGTCGGTCAACTGAGCGGGATGGCCGTCAAACAGCACTTTGCCGCGCTGGATGCCGATCACCCGGGTGCAATACTGCTGCACCAGTTCAATCGAGTGCAGGTTGACCATCACGCTGATGCCCTGCTCGCTCACCTGGCGCAGCACATCCATGATGCGTTTGGTATTTTTGGGATCGAGCGAGGCCACCGGCTCGTCGGCCAGCAGGATTTTCGGGCGCTGCATCAGCGCGCGGCAGATGGCGACGCGCTGCATCTGGCCGCCGGACAGATTCTCCGCCCGCTGCAGCGCCTGCGGCAGCATGTTCATCCACTGCAGCAGTTCAATCGCCTGCGCACGGTCGGTGTCGGAGAAGATTTTGAAAAAGGATTTCAGCGTTGAAGTCTGGCTGAGCCGGCCCAGCAGCACGTTGGTCAGCACGTCGAGGCGCGGCACCAGGCAGAAGTCCTGAAAGATCATGCCGCACTCGCTGCGCCATTCGCGCATCTGCCGGCTGTTGAGCGTCACCACATCGCGGTCCGCCTCGCCGTGACGCATGCTGAGAATCGCGCCTTCGCTGCTGGCAATGGTGCCGTTCAGCATATGCAGCAGGGTCGATTTGCCTGCGCCCGAGCGGCCGATTACCGCCACCAGCTCGCCCGCATGCAGATCGAAACTGACATCATCCAGCACTCGGTTATCACCGAAGGCTTTGCACAGCCCCTGCACCGACAGCACCTTGTCGCCATGGCGCTGGGCAGGATGTGCATTGTCGACGACGGTTTTGAGTAGTGCCTGTGCCATGTTGCGCTCCATCTCTTCTGAGGTGTTGATTGCCCGTTATTACGGACACTGGCGATGAAGGTCTGATGACAGAACCATGATTAAACGGTGACAGCGTCGCGCAAACCGACAGCAATCTGCTGGCCATCGAACGGTACGCTGACGTTTTCCGGTAACCCATTGTCCAGCAACCAGTTATCCATCTCATGTGACAGGTGCACCAGCCATGCCTGGCGCGGAGCCAGCCGGGCCACGATGTCCAGTGCGCGGGTAACGTCGTTGTGATTACCCACCGCGGCGCGCGGCGCATCGTTGCAGTCGATCACCAGCTGATCGAGCGGCTGGCCCTGCAGGAAATCGGCGGTGTCCGGCGGCAAACCACAGGTGTCGCACAGCCACGCCAGCCGCGTGCCATGCCAGTCGAAGAGGTAGCCGTAAGTCAGCCGCGAATGCTGCAGTGGCAGCGCCGTCACCTGCAGGGCGCCGAAGCTGTGCGCGACAAAAGGCGTCAGCGCCGGGCGAAACGCCAGCAGGCCGGGATGCTTAAACAGATCGTCGCAGCCCTTTTCATCCGGTGGCGCCCACACCGGAATCGACGCGCCCCGGCCCCAGCGCAGACTGAACAGGCCGGCCACGTGATCCATGTGGAAATGCGTCAGCAGAATGCGGCTCAGCTCACCGGGCTGGAAGCGCTGATGCAGATCGGGCAGACCGGCATCGAGCAGGATGCGCTCGCGACCGGTGTCGATCAGCGCGCTGGTGGCGTGACGCGCATAGCGTGGCTGCTGCCGGGCGCGTTCACAGGCGCGACAGTCGCAGCCGAACAGCGGCGCGGCCTGCACGCCGCCCGTACCGAGAAAGGTCAGATTCATGGCGGATGCTCCAGTAACTGGCGCAGCTGATGGAGCGTGTCGATCAGCACGCCGTCGTTGTTGAGCGCGTGGCAGTGGGCAGGCAGCGGTTCTGCCGCTCGCGCCAGCCGTCGCTGAATGTCAGCTTCACTTTCGCGCCCGCGCTGGCGCAGCCGTGCCGCCAGCACGGCCGGCGAGACCTGCAGTACCAGCGGCAGCAACTGCTCGCCGTAGTGCTGACGCACGACTGGCAGATGCAGACGTGAACCGTTGACCAGCACGTTGAGACCGCGCGCCAGCCAGTGGTCAATCTCCTCGCCGAGCGCGTAGCTCAGGCCGTGTGCGCGCCAGCTGATGGCGAACAGGCCGAGCGTTTCCCGCCGGCGGAATTCGGCTTCACTCAGCGCCACGTGGTTTTCACCGCCGGCATCGGCCGGCCGCGTGATATAGCGATGGGCGATCACCAGCTTGTCCGGCGGCGCCTCGCGCAGCGCGTTCAGCAGGCTGTCTTTACCCGAGCCCGAGGGCCCGGTCAGCCAGATGAGGCGAGCCATCAGAACACCAGCCTGCCCTGTGACCAGACGTGGCGAATGTGCACATGACCGTGATCGGTGTGTGCCAGCACCAGATCGGCGCGCAGCCCTTCCGCAATCGTGCCGCGATCGTGCAGGCCAATCGCCTGTGCCGGGTTGCGCGTGACCAGCGCCGCCGCCTGCGGTAGCGTCAGCGCATTACGCTCGTCGGCCACCAGGCGGAATACCGCATCCAGCAGGCTGGCCGGATAGTAATCCGACGAGAGGATGTCCAGCAGACCGTGGCTGGCCAGCTGCCACGCCGCGACATTGCCGGAGTGCGATCCGCCGCGCACAATGTTGGGCGCGCCCATCAGCACCCGCATGCCGCAGTCGCGCGAGGCGCGAGCCGCTTCCAGCGTGGTGGGAAACTCGGCAATGGCGCTGCCAACAGCGTGTGACTCCGCAACGTGCGCCGCCGTGGCATCATCGTGGCTGGCAACCGGAATACCGCGCGCCTGGCACAGGCCAGCGATGGCGTTACGGTTCGGCGTGGAAAATTCGGCAGCCAGCGCCAGCTGTTCGCGCTCAAACTGATCCATCTGCTCATCGTTGAGCTGATATTTGCCCTGATAGTAGGTGCGATACATCTCCAGCGACGCATACTGGCGCTGGCCCGGCGAATGATCCATCAGCGACACCAATGACAGCTCCGGCGTGCTCATCAGCGCTTCAAACAGCGGCAGCGTAGTGTGGTGCGGCAGCTCACAGCGCAGGTGCAGCTGGTGGTCGGCGCGGTTGATGCCCTTGCGGTTGCTGTCCTGAATCGCCGTAATCATTTTGCTCAGGTTTTCGAGGCGATGACCGCCGTCGCGCACGTCACCGACGCCGATGGCGTCCAGCACCGTAGTGATGCCGCTGGCGACCATCAGTGCATCGTGACTGCTCATCGCCGAATGCGCCGGCCAGTCGACTTTGGGCCGTGGCGTAAAGAATTTATCGAGGTTGTCGGTATGCAGTTCGACCAGCCCCGGCAGCAAAAACGCGTTCCCGCCGTCCAGCGCGCCTGGCTGCTGACTGCCGCTGTCGCTGAAGCTGGCGATCCGGTCGCCGCGCATCTCCAGCGATCCGCTGACGACCTCATTTTCCAGCACCAGCCGGACATTATTCACGATCATGCCTGTTCTCCTGTGTGCAGCGGCTGCATGACGTGCAGGCGGTCGGCCACCCGGGCGCGCACCGCTTCGTCATGGAAAATACCTACGATAGCGGCGCCGCGGGCGCGCGCCTGTTCAATCAGCTCCACCACCGCCGCGCTGTTAGCGCTGTCGAGTGACGCCGTGGGTTCATCCAGCAGCAGCACCGGATAGTCAGCGATAAAGCCGCGTGCGATGTTGACGCGCTGCTGTTCCCCGCCGGAGAAGGTCGAGGGGGCCAGCGACCACAGGCGCTGCGGCACATTAAGACGCGTCAGCAGTTCGCGGGCGCGCTGTTCACAGCGGGCGCGTTCGACGCCGCGCTCCAGCAGCGGCTGCATGACAATCTCCAGCGTCGGTACGCGCGGAATCACGCGCAGAAACTGGCTGACCCAGCCGACGGTGTCACGGCGGATCGCCAGCATCTGACGCGCCGGTGCCTGTGCCAGATCGACCCACTGGCCATGATGCTGCAGCCAAATGTGACCGCTGTTGGCCTGATAGTTACCGTACAGCGCACGCAGCAGCGTGGATTTACCGCTGCCGGAGCGCCCGTGCAGCACCACGCATTCGCTGGCTGCCACCTCAAGGCTGGCGTGCTGCAGCACCGGCAGCTCGGCGCTGTTCTGGTTGTGCATCACAAAGGTTTTGCTGAGATTCTCTACGCGCAAAATGGGTTGCATGTTGATGTCCTGATAATGATTCGTGCAGCCGCACGTAACCGTAGCGGCGCGATTTATCGCGCATTTAACAGCAACGCTCGCTGTTCAACTGAGCGCAATAAATTGCGCCGCTACGATTGGTGCACACCTCATGAGTAGTGCGCATTAATACGCACCGCCAGCGTGTTCTATGCCAGCACCGATGAAACCAGCAGCTGGGTGTACGGATGGTGCGGATCGTCGAGCACCCGGTCGGTGAGCCCGCTCTCCACCACTTTGCCCTGCTTCATTACCAGCAGGCGGTGCGCCAGCAGACGCGCGACGCCGAGATCGTGGGTGACGATAATCACCGCCAGATTCAGCTCGCGCACCAGCGTGCGCAGCAGATCCAGCAGGCGCGCCTGCACCGAGACATCCAGCCCGCCGGTCGGCTCATCCATAAACACCAGCGTCGGCTGCGTCACCAGGTTGCGCGCAATCTGCAAACGCTGCTGCATGCCGCCGGAAAAGGTGGTGGGCAGATCGTCGATGCGGTTGGCCGGAATTTCGACGTCCTGCAGCCAGCGCAGCGCCTCGTTACGGATGTCGCCGTAATGGCGTTGTCCAATCGCCATCAGACGCTCACCAATATTGCCGCCCGCCGTCACCTGCGGACGCAGGCCATCCAGCGGATGCTGATGTACCACGCCCCACTCGGTACGCAGTAACCGCCGGCGCTCGCTCTCGCTGAGCTGATACAGATCGCGGCCGTGGTAGAGAATGTTGCCCTGCTGTGGCGCCAGACGCGCCGACAGGCTGCGCAGCAGCGTGGTTTTCCCCGAGCCGGATTCACCGACAATCCCCAGCACTTCTCCGGGATAGAGCGCAAAACTGACGTCTTCAAAACCTTTGCCCGGCGCGTAGAGGTGCGTCAGATTATTGACCGCGAGCAGCGGCTGTTCACTGTGCATGCTGTTGTTCCTGCTGCTGGTGGCAAAAATCGGTATCGGAGCAGACAAACATGCGCGTACCGGCATCATCCATCACCACTTCGTCGAGATAGCTGTGGCGCGAACCGCACAGCGCACAGGGGTGTTCCCAGCTCTGCACGCTGAACGGATGATCGTCGAAATCAAGACTTTCCACTTTGGTGTAGGGCGGCAGCGCATAAATGCGTTTTTCACGTCCGGCACCAAACAGCTGCAGTGCCGGCATCATGTGCATCTTCGGGTTGTCGAATTTGGGTATCGGCGACGGATCCATCACGTAGCGATCGTTAACCTTCACCGGATAGGCATAGGTGGTGGCGATATGGCCGTAGCGGGCGATATCTTCATACAGCTTGACCTGCATGATGCCGTACTCCTCCAGCGCGTGCATGGTGCGGGTTTCCGTCTCACGCGGCTCAATAAAGCGCAGCGGCTCCGGGATCGGCACCTGGAAAATCAGCACCTGATCCTCTTCAAGCGGCGTCTCCGGAATGCGGTGCCGCGTCTGGATCAGCGTGGCGTCTTTGGTGGCTTCGGTGGTTGCCGCCCCGCTGACGCGCTGGAAGAAGCGCCGGATAGAGACCGCGTTGGTGGTGTCATCCGCGCCCTGATCGATCACTTTCAGTACGTCGCTGTCGCCAATAATGCTGGCGGTGATCTGGATGCCGCCGGTACCCCAGCCATACGGCATCGGCATTTCGCGGCCGGCAAACGGCACCTGATAGCCGGGGATCGCGACCGCTTTCAGAATGGCGCGGCGGATGGTGCGTTTGGTCTGCTCATCCAGGTAGCCGTTGTTGTAGCCGGTTAACTCACTCATCATTCTGCTCCTGATGCTGTTGGCGCAGCCGCTGCAGCAGCTCCAGCTCCGCCTGGAAATCCACGTAGTGCGGCAGTTTCAGATGCGAGACAAAGCCAGCGGCTTCGACGTTATCGGCGTGCGACAGCACGAACTCTTCGTCCTGCGCCGGCCCGGCAATGCGCTCCTGATACTCGGGTGCCTGCAGCGCACGGTCCACCAGCGCCATCGCCATCGCCTTACGCTCTGCGCGTCCGAACACCAGACCATAGCCGCGGGTAAAGTGTGGGGCGCTGTCGCCCTGGGTGGTGAAGCCGTTGACCATTTCGCATTCGGTCAGCAGGATCTCGCCAATTTCAATCTCAAAACCCAGCTCTTCGGGGCAGATCGACACGCTGAGATAGCCGGTGCGGATTTCACCGGCAAACGGATGGTTGCGGCCATAGCCGCGCTGGGTCGAATAGCCAAGCGCCAGCAGAAACCCTTCGTCGCCGCGCACCAGCTGCTGTAAGCGGGCGGCGCGTGACGCCGGATAACCGGGCGGCTGGCGCGTGATGTCACACGGCTCGCTGCCGTCATCCTCTTCACGCGCTGCCAGCCCTTCACGCGTCATCATGCTGAACACATGCGGGCAACGCTGCGCCAGCGCCTGATCGTCACGCGCGGCGGCCGGCGTTTCGCCGTTGGCCAGCAGGGTAAAATCCAGCAGGCGGTGGCTGTAGTCATAGGTCGGGCCCAGCACCTGACCACCGGGCAGATCTTTGTAAACTGCCGAGATGCGACGCTCGATGCGCATTTCCGCGGATTCCAGCGCCAGGCTGTCCGCGAGGCGAGGCAGCGTGGTGCGGTAGGCGCGCAGCAGGAAAATCGCCTCGACCAAATCACCACTGGCCTGTTTGATGGCTAAGGCCGCCAGCTGTGTGTCAAAGATGCCGCCTTCGGTCATCACCCGGTCCACCGCCAGCCCCAGCTGTTGCGCCACCTGATCGCAGCCCAGCTCCGCAACGCTGCGATCGCCACGGCGCAGATCGGCCTGCAGCTGATGGGCGCTGGCAATCGCCTTTTCGCCCCCTTTCACGGCTACATACATCAGCACACCTCCACGTCGGTGGTGCGTGGCAGCGCCATCATCGCTTCACCGCAGGTGAAAATCAGATCCACCCCCTGCGGGAACGGATGCGGGCGCTCACGCAGATAGGTCAGAATGGCGGCCGGCAGTTGCGGCGCGATGGCGCGCGGCTCACGCAGGCCGGGCCCGGAGAGGCGCAGCGTCAGCCCGCCGTTGAGCGACGGCACTTCGACAATCAGCGTGGTGCTCTTCTCAGGGGACAGATTGTCACCGGCAGCGAAGCAGGCGGGATCGGGATTGGCCGCCGCGTGGGTCAGCGCAAACGGGGCATCGCGCTCATCGACAATCGGTACGCCGGTGTGAAAGCGCAGGTTGCTGCGCAGGATATCGCTGTCCACGCGGCGATCCAGCCACAGCGCGCTCTCCTGATCAACCAGCGTCAGCAGCACCGCCGTTGCTGCCGGGGAGAGATCGCCCCAGCCCTGCGCCAGCGGCAGCGACACCATCACGCCCGGCTCGCTCATCGCTTTGAGAATGCGGCGGAAGGCGCGCTGGGCGTCGGCAACCGGATGGTTAAAACTTGCCAGTAATGTCATTCGTTATCTCCGCGAATCAGCGTAAAGAAATCCACTTTGGAGCTGGCGATTTCCCGCGCGCGCAGCTGGCGCTGCTCTTCACGCAGTGCCGCCAGCGGGGCAATAATTTTTTCCTGCAGCAGCGCCTGGGTTTCCGGCTGTTGCAGCAGCGCATCAATCAGCGCGCAGCGTTCGGCATGCGCCTTATCGCGCCCCAGCACATAGCTAAAACCCAGCGTGCCGTCGTGCAGTCTGATCACCGCGCGGGTGACGGTGGCATCGCCCATAACGAAACGTTTCCCGCTGCCGCCCATGCGCGCCTGCAGACGGGTTAAACCGGTTTCCGCCGGGCGCAGGCGCTCGAAGGCGGGTGTAAGCTGTAGCGACTGCCAGTGGCTGGCCAGCGCGCTGGCTTCACTGTGCGCCAGCACCGAAAGCCAGTGCTGACGGGCGGTTTGCTGTTTCATTGGTGCTCCAGGGTGAGTTCAATCATGTCGCCACGCGTCAGGCTGACGGAGTACTCCGCCACCTGACCGTCCGGCTGTGTATTCAGGGTGCGCACGCACAGCAGCGGCGCGTGCAGCGTAATCTCCAGCTGTTTGCACTCTTTGGCCTGCGCGCGGCGGGTGCTAATGCGGGTCTGACGGCGGCTCAGCTGCAGGCCGAGCTGCTGCTGAATGAAGTCGTGCAGGGAACCGTGCTGGAATGTCTGTAGCGCAGGCCACCAGCGCAGGTCGGCCAGATAGTGGTTGATCACGCACACCGGCACGCCGTTGACGCGGCGCAGAGTGCGTAAATGGATGACGTTAGCGCCCTCCTTCGTGCCCAGCGCCGCCGCCACGTCGCTGCTGGCCGGCCGCAGTACCGCCAGCAGCCGTTCGCTGGTGGGATGACTGCCCTGCTCCAGCAGGTTCTGGCTAAAGCGCGCCTGGGCATGCAGCGGGTAGTCGTACGGGCGCATCAGCACCAGGATGCCGACGCCATGGCGCCGCTGCAGCAGGCCTTTGTTCACCAGCTCATCCACGGCCCG
Organism: Pantoea sp. SGAir0418; assembly: GCF_043529865.1. NCBI lineage: Bacteria > Pseudomonadati > Pseudomonadota > Gammaproteobacteria > Enterobacterales > Erwiniaceae > Pantoea > Pantoea sp. SGAir0418. The sequence continues at coordinate 1,623,706 of NZ_CP027911.1, read as the reverse complement.
GCGCAGCGTGTGGCGATTGACGGCGTAGTGATCGGCCAGCTGCTGTTCTGACGGCAGATAATCGCCGCAGCGATAGCGCTCCTGCAGCGCCTGCTCCAGCTGGGCGGCAACCGCCTGATAGACAGTGGTCGGATGTCTGGATATCTCCATCACGCTCAATACCTCATTCGCTTCAGGTTGAGGGGCGCAGCGAAAGAGGCTGCGGAATGGCGACTACAGTGCGGGAGACAGATGACAGTGCCGTGACGGCTCAGTGACGTGCGGATGAATTTGCTTTAAGGCAGCAGGATGGCAGCCAGACAGCGGCCAATTCAATAAAATCCACTTAACTGTTACCTTTGTGACTATGCGCAAAAAAATCGCGTGCAGTTTCACACCTTTAACGCTTCCCTTACCGGATGCAGGCTGCGTAAATTCTGCTAATTTATTCAGTAAGCCCTGCCCGGAGCGCGAAACCTTAAAATGATAAACACCTTCAAACTTTCGCACGGTTTTCGCCGCAATTTTTTGCGCGAAGTGATCCTGCCGCTGGTGGCGATTTTGCTGCTGACTTTTCTCGGTGCCGGTTTCGGCCTGTTCTGGAGCACCTCGGCCACCAACCATGAGGCGCGCGAGCAGCAGCAGCGGATGATCGCTGCCTCGTTCAATCAGAGCCTGAGTGAACATCTGCGCCAGCTGCGCAGCCTGACACGCTGGTCCCCGCTCGCCGATCAACTGGCGCAGCCGCAGCCGGACAGCGACTGGCTGAATCAAAACGTCGGTAGCTGGCTGTACGATATGTTTGATCATCAGCTGATTGTGCTGCTTGACCGCACCAATCAACCGACCGCCGTGTGGCGCAACGGCCAGCCGGTAGCGGATCTGCGCCTCGGACCGTACCTGCGCGATCTGTTGCAGACGCCACTGGTGCAAAGCAGTGATGAGGTACCCGGTCCGGCCGACCGCGCGGATTTTGTGCGCATCGGCCAGCGTGCGGCAGCGCTGGCGGTGGGCGACATCAGCAGTACGCGCGAGGCCGGGCGCTACCGGCTGGTGAGCATTAAATTTCTCGACGATGGCTACCTGCGCAACCTGTCTGAACGCAGCCAGCTGCGGCAGCTCTTCTTTAGCGATGGCGTACCGCAGAGCGAACGCAAAGCGCGCTATCCGCTGACCTCGCGTCAGGGCGATATCGTCGGCTACCTCAGCTGGGATCCGGACAAGCCGGGCGCGCAGATGTTGCGTACTCTCGGCCCTTCCACGCTGATTTCGGTGCTGCTGATCACCCTGCTGTGTCTGTTTATGGTGCGGCGCATCTGGACTTCCTCGCTTGATTTATCGCAGTCGCTGCTTAAGCTGGGGGCCAGCGAGGCGCAGGCGCAGCATCTGGCGTTTCACGATGTGCTGACCGGGCTGCCGAACCGGGCGCTGGTTGAGGATCGGCTGACTCAGGCGCTGGCCGCCGCGACCCGTCACGACCAGCGCGTGGCGTTGCTGCTGCTGGATCTGGATCGCTTCAAAATCATTAACGATACCTGGGGCCATCACGCCGGCGATGACCTGATTATCGAGGTGGCGCGCCGCCTGAGTCACCTGGTGCGCGCCAGCGATACCGTCGGGCGTATTGGCGGCGATGAATTTATCATCGTGATGCCGGAGGTAGAGAATATCGGTCAGGTGCAGGCGCTGGCGCAGCGCATCATCGCCGCGCTGGGCGAGCCGTATCAGCTGGTGGGCAACGAGCTGTGGGTTGGCGTCAGCATTGGCCTGGCGCTGGCACCCCGCGATGGCATTGACCGGCTGGAGCTGATGCGCAAAGCCGACATAGCGCTGTACGAGGCGAAAAATGGCGGACGCGGTCAGTATCGCCAGTTTGAAAAGGTGATGGATGAATCGCTGCGCACGCGGCAGCAGATAGCGGCGGATCTGCGTCAGGCGCTGGTTAATTACGACGGTCTGGCGGTGTGGTATCAGCCGCTGATGGAGATCAGCGGCCAGCAGATTGTCGGACTGGAAGCGCTGCTGCGCTGGCATCATCCGCAGCGCGGCGATGTGTCGCCTGCGGACTTTATCGCCATCGCCGAAGAGACCGGCATGATTATTCCGCTGGGCGAATGGGTGCTGCGCGAGGCCTGCAAAACCGCCCTGAAGTTACCGCAGGTGATTGTGGCGGTGAACGTTTCGCCGGTGCAGTTCCGCGCCAGCGGGTTTGTCGAACGCATGATTGAGATTGTGCAGTCGGAAGGAGCCGATCCGCAGCGGCTGGAGCTGGAAATCACCGAAGGCGTGTTGATTGAGGATGAACACGAAGCGCGCAACAGTATCATCGCGCTGCGCGACGCCGGGTTCCGTATCGCGCTGGATGATTTCGGCACCGGTTATTCGAGCCTGAATTATCTCAGCACGTTTCCGGTCGACAAGATTAAAATCGACCGGTCGTTTACCCAGTCGCTGGGCGTGGCGGAGAACTCCACCGCGATTGTTGAATCCGTGGTACGCCTCGGCCACGCCATGGGCCTGACCGTCACCGCCGAAGGCGTCGAAACCGAGGGCCAGAAAAACGCGCTGGCCGATGCCGGGTGTAATGAACTGCAGGGATATCTGTTCAGCCGCGCGGTGCCGTTGAGCGAGATTGAGCGGATGGTGTGAGGATGCAGAAGAGACGCGATAAACTGCGTCGCTACGATTTGTGCGGGAATGTATTTACGTGCAGATCTATTACGGACATCGTAGCGGCGTTATTTGTCGCGCTTTTCTGAATCTGGATCGGAGAAGTTAAAAAACAATCTGAAAAATTGATTCGGATAGCAGATGCTCTGTGAAAGGAGGCTGTTATGCAATTCAGAAAACAATTACGACTGTTACATTACGATTACGCTGCAGCGGGCGCTTATTTCATCACAATTGTTGCGCGACAGCGGTTATGTCTGTTTGGCAGCATCAGGCAGGCGAAACTGGTTCCCAGTAAAACAGGGAGTGTTGTATATCAGGAATGGCTTAATCTGTCGTTACGTGTTCCAGGATTGATGACAGATGCATTTGTTGTGATGCCAAATCACCTACACGGCATTTTGTGGCTGTGTGGCGAGAACAATAATTCCTTAAGCAGAATCGTAGCTAGTTATAAGGCAGGCGTTAGTCGGGTTATCGCAAACAGAGTGTGGCAACACAATTTTTATGAGCAGGTTATACGCAATGAAAAAGAGCTGTTTTTCGCACGGCAATATATTGAGCAAAACCCGTTGAGGTGGGAGCTGGATCATTATTATCAACAAGAGTGATGCCGGTTATAAAGCGCAATGAATTGCGCCGCTACGATTCGTGCGGCATTGTATTTCTGCGCCGCCATCCTGCACACATTGTAGCGGCGCGATTTATCGCGCTGAGTTAAACACTGCACACCTGCCCGAATGCGCAATGAATTGCGCTGAGTTAAACACTTCACAGTTGCCAGAATGCGCAATGAATTGCGCCGCTACGATCCGTGCGGCATTTTATTTCTGCACCACCATCCTGCACACATTGTAGCGGCGCGATTTATCGCGCTGAGTGAAACACTGCACAGCTGCCCGAATGCGCAATGAATTGCGCCGCTACGACTTGTGCGGCATTTTATTTCGGCACCACCATCCTGCACATATTGTAGCGGCGCGATTTATCGCGCTGAGTTAAACATTGCACAGCTGCCAGAATGCGCAATGAATTGCGCCGCTACGATGCGTACGGCATTGTAGTTCTGCACCACCATTTTGCACACATTGTAGCGGCGCGATTTATCGCGCTGAGTGAAACGCTGCACAGTTGCCCGAATGCGCAATGAATTGCGCCGCTACGATTCGTGCGGGGTTGAATTTCGGCACCACCATCCTGCACACATTGTAGCGGCGCGATTTATCGCGCTGAGTGAAAGATTGCACAGCTGCCAGAATGCGCAATGAATTGCGCCGTTACGATCCGTGCGGCATTGTATTTCTGCACCACCATCCTGCACACATTGTAGCGGCGCGCTAACCCTTGCTGTGCAGCAACTGGCTGGCGGTGTCGCTAATCACCTGCGCCATGCCGCGGTCGCCCTTCGCCATAGACGACATAAAGGCTTTGGCCTGCTTAAGTGTGATATGCGGCGGCAGCGGGGCCACTTCCGGATCGGTTTTCACCTCCAGCACTACCGGTCGGGTGGCGCTGAGCGCCTGCTGCCATGCCGCCGCCAGATCTTCGGGCCGGTCGACATAGATGCCCTGCAAACCGAGGCTGTCGGCAAAGCGCGCATACTGCACGTCCGGCAGCTGCTGCGAAGCTTCAAAGCGTGGATTGCCTTCCATCACCCGCTGTTCCCAGGTGACCTGATTAAGATCCTGATTATTGAACACGCAGACAATCAGGCGCGGATCGGCCCACTGCTGCCAGTATTTCTGAATGGTGATCAGCTCGGCCAGGTTGTTCATCTGCATCGCCCCGTCGCCCACCAGCGCCACTACTGGCTGAGTGGGAAAAGCAAATTTCGCGGCGATGGCAAACGGGACGGCGGCGCCCATACAAGCCAGCCCACCCGACAGCGTGGCGCGCTGACCCTGCTTCACCCGATAATCGCGCGCAAACCAGTTGGCGCAGGAGCCCGAGTCCGAGGTGACAATCGCATCTTCCGGCAGCTGCGGGGACATCTCCCACACCACGCGCTGCGGATTGACCGGGTTAGCGGGCGCCATGGCGCGCTGTTCCATCAACGTCCACCAGTCGCGCACCTGCACCGCGATCTCCTCCTGCCAGTGGCGATCCGCTTTATGGGTCAGTAACGGCAGCAGCGCGCGCAGGGTTTCTGCCGCGTCGCCGTGCAGGTTGACCTCGCACGGATAGCGCAGCCCCAGCATCGCCGGATCGATATCGATTTGTACCGCGCGCACTTTGCCTTCCGGCGGCAGAAATTCGGTCCACGGAAAACCGCTGCCAATCATCAGTAAAGTGTCGCAGTTCTGCATCAGCTCCCACGACGGTTTGGTACCGAGCAGGCCGATCGAACCGGTGACGAAAGGCGCATCGTCCGGCAGCACGTCTTTGCCCAGCAGCGCTTTGGCCACGCCCGCGCCGAGCACATTGGCAATCTGCACCACTTCAACCGCAGCACCGCGCGCACCAGCACCAATCAGTACCGCAACTTTTTTGCCGGCGTTAAGTACCTCAGCGGCACGGCGCAAATCCTCGTCGTAGGGCACAATCTTCGGCCGCTGATAGCCCGGCCCGGAATGGGTAAATCCGTGCGCATGCTGCGGTGGCTGCCAGTTCTCATCCTGCAGATCTTTCGGCAGGATGATCACCGCGACGCCGTTCTGCGCTTTGGCAATGCGCACGCCACGATCGACCAGATGCTGGATCTGCGCCGGGGCTGCCGCTTCCTGCACAAAGTTCGCCACATCGGCGAAGATGCGGTCTAAATTCATCTCCTGCTGGTAGCTGGCGCCGCGTGCGGTGGTTTCCGCCTGGCCGGCAATCGCCAGCACCGGCGCGTGATCCATTTTGGCATCGTACAGGCCGGTCAGCAGATGGGTGGCACCGGGGCCGCCGGTCGACAGACAGACGCCGAGCTCACCGGTAAATTTGGCGTGACCAGCAGCCATAAAGGCCGCCATCTCTTCATGTCGCACCTGAATAAATTCGATGCCTGCACCGGCTTTATTGGCCCGCTGGATAGCGCCCAGCACGCCGTTAATGCCATCGCCCGGATAGCCATAAATGCGCGTGACGCCCCATGCCTGCAGGCGTTCAACAAAGAAATCGCTGGTTTTCTTGCTCATGACGGGCTCTCCCTTAGACGTTTGCAATAAACGTTAAGGGTAGCCGACGAAATGGAATGTGACAGATAACGCCTGTTCGGCGACGTTCGCCGCGTCTGGCTTAGAAATCACCGCCGTTACGCTTAGTTAACCCAGCGCAGGCGAGACCAGCGCAAAGGTCTGCGGCCCGTTTGGTGCCGCCCGCCACGGTGTGCCGTGTACCATCGCATAAGGCGCATCGACCTGCGCCAGCCCAAGGTTGAGCAGCCACGCGCCGAGCCGGGCATCGGGCGTGTCCAGCCGGACAAACTGCTGCGTCAGATCCTGCATCAGCTGCGACACCAGCGCCTGCGCCGCCGCAACATCGTCAGCAATCACCGGGCCGATGGTCCAGCCGTGCCCAAAGCGGCGGCGACTGGCAAACCCCTGCAACCTGCCCTGTGCATCCTGCAGCACCACGCTTTGCGCCAGCAGCTGCTGATGCAGACGCGTTCGCCGCAGCCCGTTCGCCAGATAATCCAGTGCGTCGATGGCGGCGGCATCCGCTTCAACGGCCGGCCGCAGCGTCAGGCCATCCGGTACGATTACCGCAGGCTGCTGCGCCAGCGCGCGCGTCTGGTGCTGCGCCACGCGATCGCAGGCCTGGAAGCCGAGCTTCTCATACAGCACCTGCCCCATATCGGTGGCGTGCAGCCGCACGTTGCAGCCGGAGAATTTTTCCAGCATTGCCTGCATCACCTGGCGGCCAATACCGCGTCCGCGCGCCTGTTCGCTCACAATCACCAGACCAATAGTGGCGGCATCCGGCCCCCAGCGCCAGCCAATCGCCCCGCCGAGATAGTCGCCCTGCGCCTCAACCACCACGCCTTCACCCAGGGCGATGAGCTGCTGCCAGTCTTCGCGGCGGTGCGCCCAGCCCAGTTGCTGAGTCAGGCGATAACCCGCTTCGGCGTCCGTGAGGGTCATGGCGCGCAATATCGTATTCATGCGGTTCTCCCTGAAAAACATTGTGCCCGCCAGCTTGCCATGTCCGTATGGGGAAGCAAATAAAAAAGGCCCGCACCGGGCCAGAGAGGAAACTCAGATTTGGAAATCGATGGCGGGTTCGTCGTCGGTTTCGTAAGAGAGCGCCTGCCGTTTGATCTCTTCCAGTGACAGGTTGGCGTTACACAGTTCAAGGAACTGCCAGACGTAGTTGCGCTGGAGCTGGCCGCGCTTCAGCCCGAGCCACACGGTGTTGGCATCAAACAGATGGTGAGCATCAATCTTCACCAGGTCTTCGCCATCGTAAATATCGCACGCCTGATCGGCGAGGATACCGACGCCCAGCCCGAGTTCGACATAGGTTTTCACCACGTCAGAATCCTGCGCGCTGAGCACGATATCCGGGCGGAGGCCAGCAGCATGGAAAGCACGGTCCACGCGCGAGCGACCGGTAATCCCCTGACGATAGGTGATCAGCGGATGGCGGCTGAGGCTGGCGAGCGTGACCGGCTGATTCGCCAGCAGCTCGTGATCGTGCGGCACCAGCAGCGAGTGGTGCCAGCTGAACCACGGGAATGCCGCCAGGCTGGTGTTATTCACCAGCTGCTCCGAGGCGATGCCGACATCGGCCTCACCGGCCAGCAGCATGGCGACGATCTCCTGCGGTGAACCCTGATTGAGTTCCAGCCGCACGTTGGGATAGAGCTGGCGAAACGCTTTGATGACGCGCGGCAGGCTATAGCGCGCCTGGGTGTGCGTGGTGGCGATAGTCAGCACGCCGCTGGTCTCATTGGTAAACACATCCGCAAGGCGGCGCACTTTGCCGGCCTCATCGAGGATGCGTTCAGCAATGGTCAGCAGCGCTTTGCCCGGTTCAGTCATGCCTAACAGCCGCTTGCCACGACGAATGAAGATTTCCACGCCCAGTTCATCTTCCAGATCGCGAATATGCCGGCTCACCCCCGATTGCGAGGTAAACAACGTATTGGCGACTTCTGTCAGGTTGAATTCGCAACGGGCCGCTTCGCGTATAATTTTAAGTTGCTGGAAATTCACACCCTTTTCTCCTGTTTCCTGCCCCTGTTTCGTCCATGTTATGAAGTTGGTGTGATTGCAACAAATAATAAAAAACGGTGTGTTATGCGGAATAGTAATAAGCGTGGGGTTGGGGATGGGTGCGATTTGCCGCCCTCACCCCGGCCCTCTCCCATAGGGAGAGGGAGTGGATCGCGCGATATTCAGATGGCGTGCCGGGATGGATGGCCGCGCCAGACGGTTCCCTCTCCCGCAGGCGGGAGAGGGTTAGGGTGAGGGAAAAAACCTCTCTATCACCCCACTAACATCAGTTCGCGCTCCTCCACCATCGGCTTATTCAGCAGCGACAGCAGAATATTTTTGACCGCCTGCGCCGATGGCGACAGCGGCAGGCGCGCTGAGACGTTCAGCGACAGCGGCAGATTCAGCGACGGACTGTTAATGCGTGCCATCCACGCATGCGTTGAACTCACCAGCGCGCGTGCCGCCGATTCCGGCAGTACGGTAACGCCCATGCCGCTCGACACCGCCGCGGTTAAGGTTGAGATCGACTCAATTTCACCGATGATTTTCGCGCTCAGACGACGCAGCGAGAACGCTTCGTCCACGCGTTTGCGCACGGCGCTGTAGTCACGCGGCAGGAACAGGTTCATCTGCGCCACGTCAGCCAGATCCACCGTAGCACCCGGACAGGCCGTCGCCCCTACCAGATACAGCTCCTCTTTCATCAGCGGAATGCTGTTGATACCGGCAGTCGGCGCGCGATCGTACAGCACGGCCATATCCAGCTGGCCATTCATCACTTTCTCATTGAGTGAAGTGCCGCTGTTCTCGTGCAGATAGACCAGCACATCAGGATATTGCTCGCGCACCGTTTGCAGCAGCGGCATGGTGAGCGAAGAGGCCGCTGTGCCCGGCGCGAGGCCAATCGATACCTGACCATTGAGCGCCTGGCCAGCGTTGATCACCGCTGTCTGCGCCTGTTCGCACTGGCGCAGGATGGTGCGTGCGTGAGCATAAAGAATTTTACCGGCTTCGGTTGGCGTTACGCCGCGCTTGGTGCGGATCAGCAACTGCTGGTCGAGTTCGTTCTCCAGCGTCGCCACCTGTTGGCTGAGTGCAGGTTGTGCGATATGCAGGACTTCTGCTGCCTGCGTCAGGCTGCCGATATCGACGATTTTTACAAAGTATTTCAGTCGTCTTAAGTTCATATTGCCTCCGTCACGGATCCCCGAATGCCCAAATGATGAGTTCTCAGCCTGCTGGCCTGTGACAAAGAAATTGCAATATGCAGGCCAGGTTTGATCTTTACCCGGCGGGCACTGACCAGAATTTTCCTAACGAACGGGAAAATAAGCGTTTCTGATTACCCCGAATGGGTTAATAAGTGCCGCACATGACCCATAACGTTTATCCGCTGGCGATGACGCACCCTGATGGTGCAGCATTTGCGAGGCAGATGTGCAAAAAAGTGATGACTGCGCGTGCTGCAGTGGTGCAAATCGGGCAGAAAATGCACGGATTGCGGGGGCAGAAAGGAGAATAAAGAGAAATTGCGCGGTGGCTATCAGTGGGAAAACTTATTGTGTCTGACGATGCCGGCAGCCCGGCAGCGTGCAATTACCGCCTTAACCCTGCTCCTCTCCCGGAAGAGAGGAGCAGAACGGGTTAGCGTTTTTTGCGGTTGCGGTGCATATCGATTGAAACCGCCGCGACGATGATCATCCCTTTAATGATGTCCTGCACGTAAGCATCGACGCCAACAAAGGTAAAGCCACTTTTGATTAAACCGAGGATCACTGCGCCGATCAACGTGCCGGTAATCCGCCCGACGCCGCCCATCAGGCTGCTGCCACCAATAACTGCGGCGGCGATGGCGTCGAGTTCATACGCCATGCCCATGCTCGACTGACCGCTGCTGACGCGCGCCGCCAGCACCACCCCCGCCAGACCCGAGAGCGCCCCGGCGATGGTATACACGATGATCAGATATTTATTAACGTTGATGCCCGACACTTTGGCGGAGGTCATGTTGCCGCCAATCGCATAGACATATTTGCCGTAGCGGGTGTGTTTGAGTGCGATGTGGAACAGGAAGGCGACCACCAGGAAGATAATCACCGGCATAGCGCCCTGACCGATGGAGGTGAAACCGTCCGACAGGAAGCTGATCGGGTTACCCTGGGTATAATATTGTGCCAGACCGCGCGCCGACACCATCATACCGAGCGTAGCGATAAACGGCGGAATGCCGGTTTTGGTGATGAGCACGCCGTTGACCACGCCGCACAGCAGGCCGACGCCGATGCCGGCGACGATTGGGATGGCGGCAGGCAGATTGACCAGCGACGGATACATCGGCGACAGGCTGTCAGACGTCTGCGCCAGGCTGGCGGCAACCACCGCCGTCAGGGCGATAACCGAACCGGACGACAGGTCGATACCGGTCGTAATAATCACCTGGGTGACGCCGACGGCGATGATACCGATGATCGCCACCTGCAGCACAATCAGTACTAAACGGTTGGTGTTGAGCAGAAATGACTGGTCACGCACGTACCAGCCGGCTATTTCAAAGATCAGCGCAATGCCTAACATCACGACAAAGATGCCGGTGTCTTTCGGCAGTTTATGGCGCAGATTGCCGAAGAAAGAACTCTGTTCGGTGGCCTGCGGGGCCGTTACTTTTACGTTACTCATAGGGGTCTCGTGCCTCACTCGGATGCCAACGACAAAATGGTTTCCTGGTCGGCCTCTTCTTTATCGAGGATGCCGGTTATACGTCCGCCGTGCATCACCATCACCCGGTCGCTCATGCCGAGAATCTCCGGCAGCTCAGAGGAGACCATGATGATGGCCACGCCACGGTTAGCCAGTTCACTGATCAGGCGGTAGATTTCGGCTTTGGCGCCAACATCAATGCCGCGGGTTGGTTCATCGAGGATCAGAATCTTCGGTTGCGCCAGCAGCCAGCGCGCAATCAGCACCTTCTGCTGGTTACCGCCGCTGAGGTTATTGATGATCTGATCCATGGTCGGCGTTTTAATATTGAGTTTGCGGATCTGCTCCATGCAGTCCTGCGCCATCTTCATGTGGCTAACGAAACCGCTTTTGCCGATGTAATCGGGCATATTGACGATGCTCATGTTCTCCAGCACCGACAACACCAGAAACAGCCCAGACTTTTTGCGGTCTTCGGTGAGAAATGCCATGCCCTTCTCAATCGCAGTCGACGGCGAGTCGATTTTCACCGGCACACCATCAATCAGCACTTCACCGCTGTCGAAGCTTTCCATGCCGAACAGGCTCTCCATCACCTCGCTGCGTCCGGCACCCACCAGCCCGGCCACGCCGAGGATCTCGCCTTTGCGCACGCTGAAGCTGACATCGGTAAAGCGGTCTTTGCAGGTCAGGTTGCGCACCGTCAGCACTTCTTCGCCGATGGCGCTATTGAATTTAGGGAACAGCTGCGTCAGTTCGCGTCCCACCATCTGGGTGATCAGCGACTGACGGGTAAAGGCGGTGGTGCTGTTGCTACCGACCCAAGTGCCGTCGCGGAAGATGCTGATCTCATCGGTAATGGCGAAAATTTCATCCATTTTATGGCTGATATAGATGATGGCTTTGCCCTGGGCACGCAGGTCGCGGATGATGGTGAACAGATGCGCCACTTCAGTTTCCGTCAGCGCCGAGGTCGGTTCATCCATAATCACGATGTCAGAGTTCCACGACACCGCTTTGGCAATTTCCACCATCTGCTGGGACGCAATGCTGAGCTCGCCGACCAGCCGATCGGCTTTCAGACGGATATTCAGTTTGTTAAGCAGTTCCTGCGTCTGCTGATTGAGCTTGCCGTGATCGACAAAGCCGTATTTCATCGGTTCACGACCGAGCCAGATATTCTCCGCCACGGTCATGTAAGGCACCAGATTCAGCTCCTGGTGAATCATGGAAATGCCGGAACGCAGCGCGTCCATGGTGTCCTGAAACTGCACTGGCTCCCCTTTAATGCGGATGGTGCCCTTATCGGGACGATACATCCCGATAAGGCATTTCATTAAAGTGGATTTGCCCGCGCCATTTTCACCCATCAGGGCATGTACCGACCCCGGCTTAATACGCAGTGAGACATTGTCGAGTGCCTTCACTCCGGGGAAGAACTTGCTGATGCCTTCGGCTTCAAGCGCAAAAGCGGTCATACATCACCTCCGTACGGCTTAAGGGGGAGCGATTATTTCTGGTTACGGTTTTCGAACTGCGCCATGTTGTCTTTGGTGATCAGCTGGTAAGGGATGTTGATGATTTTTTCCACTTTTTCGCCGTTCGCCAGTTTCACCGCAGTCTGTACGGCACCTTCGCCCTGACCTTTCGCATCCTGGAATACCGTAGCAACCATTTTGCCATTCTTCAGCATTTGCAGCGCATCAGGCGTACCGTCCACGCCGGCAATCAGGATGTGGTTCGGGTTTTTACCCAGCGCCTGCAGCGCACCGATCGCCATTTCATCGTTGTTTGAGGCAATGGCCTGGATATCGTCACCGGCGGTCATCCAGTTGCTCACCACGTCTACCGCATCGTTACGCGTAAACTTCGCGGTTTGCTTCTGTACCACCTTAATGCCCGGATATTTGGCGACCACCGCTTCGACGCCTTTAGTACGGTCACGGGTTGATTCGTTCGCCAGGTCGCCCATCAGGATCGCCACGTTGCCTTTGCCGTTCATCGCTTTGGCCAGTGCTTCCATCTGCAGACGGCCCGCCAGTTCAGAGTCGGAGCCGACGTACGCCATCTTGTCGGTCAGCTGACCCGCCGGTTTGCGGTTGACAAATACTAGTGGAATACCGGCTTTGGTCGCGGCATCCATGATCGGTTTCACCGCGTTAGTATCGACCGGGTTAACGACGATGGCGTCGACGCCCTGGCCGATGAAGTTTTGTACCTGCTGCAGCTGCTGAGAGACGTCGCCTTTGGCATCTTCCACCTGGCCTTTCACGTTGTCTTTTTGCATCTCTTTTTGCATGGCGGTGCGCAGGATAGTGAGGAAGTTGTCATCAAACAGCGCCATAGAAACGCCCAGCTGGATATCTTTTGCCATCACAGCGGCAGGTAACATGCAAGCTAACAGGGAAGTCACTAACGCTTTTTTGAATTTCATAGGTAACCCTTCTTATTTGTTAACGTGCTCAGGTTGGCTGAGTCCGCGAATGAAAAATATCTTTTACATTCACTCAACGTCGCTGGCGTTTTTTTTCTGTTCGTAGAGGTAAGGCTTCTGGTCTGACGCTATCGGTACCGTGCTGCTCCTTTTTTCAACATCTTCCTTATCAATATGTTACTTTCGAAAGAAGCGTTGAGCGGACAAAACTCGTTTCGGGCGTGATGATAAGCAGTTCATTTGTTTCATCCCTTCTTCTTTTGAAATTTTCATCATAAAAGCACTGAAACGATTGTTTTAAAATCGGCAAATAACAAAACTTTGACACGCATCTAACATCTCAAAGGAAATGCGTTTAAAGTGAGATCTTGCTGGCAGTTTGAAATCTGCCCATTCAAGGCAGAAAAGCAGCAATCCGCTGCTTTTACGCGCACTTAAACCAGAAGTGTGCGATCGGGCTTTGACAATGGGGATCGGCATCGCTAATATTCGCCTCGTTCCAACGATTCCTCTGTAGTTCAGTCGGTAGAACGGCGGACTGTTAATCCGTATGTCACTGGTTCGAGTCCAGTCAGAGGAGCCAGATTTAAAGAAGCCCGCTCAGGGAAACCTGAGCGGGCTTTTTGTTGTGGTGAGTTTGCTGGGCGATGGAGGGTGATACGGGCCGCTAAATCAAACCCGCCGGACTGATGTCAGCCAGCCCTTTATTTTATAACGTTTTGCCCAGGCAAATGGCCTCTTCCCGGCCGCGGTAAGGTCCGTAATTTTCAATCTGCCGGAAACCCTGCCTGATATAAAAATCCACGGCGCGCTGATTAACATGCCGGGTTTCCAGCCACAGTTCACGATATCCCAACGTTTTTGCCGCGGCTTCCAGAGCGCTGAGCAAGGCGCAGCCGATGCCCGGCAAACTGCGGTCGGAGAACATCCTTTTCAGTTCAGCGATCCCGGCAGCCACCGGCCGTAACGCGCCGCAGCCGACGGCCGAGCCCTGCGCATCTCTCGCTATCACCCACAACGCGCCTTCACCCTGAAAGGTGTCAACGCTGGCGCGGCTGTTTCCGCCATCGCCAGTGATAGCCGCAAGCTCGGCGGAGAGTTTTTCAATCAGCCACTGTGACTCCGCCGAGCGCGGGTCTGCGTGTTCAATCTTCACCATCGTGATACCTGTATTGAGGATGATGCTGTGCCGCTATGGTTTTACGCTAATCTGAAGTAGCGTTCCAGATCCTGCAGTAAACCCGGATGCGAAGGTTGCCAGCCGGTACGCTGCCGGGTTAGTTCTGCTGATGCACGCATATCCATGGTAACGAACAGCGCCAGCCAGCCAAAGTGGGCACTGGCTTCTTCGCGGGTCAGTTGCACGACAGGAACCCCCAGGCCCGCTCCGATGTCTTCGGCAATGTTGCGCAATGAAATACCCTGTTCCGCAACGGCATGGTAACGCTGGCCAGGCAGCGCTTTCTCGAGCACTGTCCGATAAAGTGAGGCAACATCAGCAACATGCGCCGCAGCCCATTGATTGTTCCCCTCTTCCACGTAGGCTGAAACGCCTTTTTCTCGCGCCAGCTGGATTAACGCTGAGACGAACCCCTGCTTTACCTCGTTATGCACTTGTGGCAACCGGATGATGGAAACATTGACGCCACTGTCTGCGACCTGTGCTGCTGCTATTTCAGTCGATTTGCGCGGATTTTGCGTCGATGGGTCGTAAAAATCCTCGCTGGCAAGCTGACCCGGTGCACGACTGCCCATGGCAGCAACTGAAGTGATAAGTAAAGGTCGCGTCGAATCCAGTAACCCCTTACCTAAGGCTGCAATTGCCTGAGTTTCCTGCATTGCCGTGTCCTGTGGGTGAGCAAAAGCGTGGTCATAAGCGCAGTGGATCACCGCATCAGCGGCGCGGGCACCCACGGTCAGACTCAGAAGGTTCTTCAGTTCGCCCCGGTGCGCGTCCGCGCCAATACGATTGAGACGCTGAACAGTCTGCTCCGAACGAGCCAGTCCGGTGACATGATGACCCGCCTGAATCAGCTCAGCGGCGATCGCCATACCGATAAACCCGCTTGCACCTGTTATGAACACTTTCATTACAATCCCCTTATCGATGGTCTGGGACAACAACGTCCCGGTGATAAGCAGATTAAAATATGAATAATGGTACGGTCTCTGCTATAACGAGGTAATTTTATGCAGATCGTACGGAATTTTATGGATCCACTTTCCGAAGTGCTTACTCTGCTCAGATTGCAGGGGGCTATCTCAGGCGGTTTTCCAGTGGAAGCACAGACCGCGCTGGTGTTTGCGCCTCATCAGGGCATCAAATGCTACTGTGTCGTGGAAGGTAGCTGCTGGGTCGCGGTTGACGGAATCCAGCAGCCTCTGTTACTGGAAACCGGCGACTGTGTATTTCTCACCTCTGGCAAATCCTTTAGTCTGGCCACCCATCCCGCGGCTAAAAGACAGCCTTTTGTACCGCCCGACAGCGAAACGGGCGCGCTGACGCAGGTCGCGCCCGATCAGGGTGCTTTTATTCTCGGCGGTCGATATACCTTCGATAGCGCACTGGCAGATATCCTGCTGCAGGCTCTGCCCGCGATCATTCCTGTCAGGCAGGGTACGGGGACCAACATTATGCGCAGTGCGATGGAATGCCTGAGAGAGGAGATACAAACTTCGCAGCCAGGCAGCGCTTTACTCTCCCAGCAACTGGTGCAGATCATGCTGGTGCAGGCGCTCAGGGTATTTCTTCAGCAGCAAGGTGAAGAACGCATTGGCTGGCTATTTGCCCTTTGCGATCCCCAACTCAAAGCCGCACTAAATTTAATGCATGCCGATCCCGCTTTCCCGTGGACGTTGCAGGAACTGGCCCATCGGACGGGGATGTCGCGTACGGTATTCGCGAAAAAATTTAAAACCAGGGTGGGGATGACGCCGATGCGATACCTGTCGAAATGGCGAATGCTGCTGGCAGGCGAGCGCCTGAGAAGCTCGCGCGAACCTATTTCGCAGATTTCATTTTCTGCCGGATATGATACGGAAAGCGCATTTGGACGCGCGTTTAAAAAAGAGTGGGGATGCTCTCCGCGAGAGCATCGTCAACAGCAACAAAACGCCACGTTGTGAGTGAATATCGCACTGACAGGCTTAATTATTTTGCCCCGCGAGGCGATCGTTAAACGCCTGATAAAAGGCAGTATAATCTCCGCGAGCGGCAAAGCGCTGAGGCTTAACCCTTTTAACCAGCACCTCGGCAGTGTACGGCTGTTCCTGCAATATTTGCAGCGTTTCCTGCATATACTCAGCCAACGGCATCGCTGCCGGATTCGTTGCGTGCTGCCTGCCCATTAATTCAGTTTGTACCAGCGGCGGAACCAGTTCCGTTACCTGAATGGCGGTATCACGCAATTGATAGCGCAGACTCTGCGTCCAGGAGTGAATTGCCGCTTTGGTGGCACAATACGCAGGGGTAAGCGACAGGGGCACAAAAGCGAGACCGGAAGAAACGGTCAGAATAGCGGCGCGGGGTTGCGCCAGAAAATGTTCAATTAGCGCAGCCGTTAAGCGAATCGGTCCTAATAAATTGGTGGTGATTTCTGCTTCAGCCACAGTGACGTCACCTCTTTTCAGATCTTCCCTGCGCATAATGCCGGCGTTATGGATCACCACGTTTAGTGCCGGCCAGCGCTGAATGACAGTTTGCGCACCGCTGAGAATTGAATCATGACTATCCATATCCATTACGATGGCGTGCATGCCAGGATTGGCTGCGATAGTTTCATCCAGTACCTCTTTTCGCCTGCCAGCAATAATAACCTGATTACCTGCAGTCAAAAGCGCTTCAGCCATAGCACGTCCTATGCCTGAACCGCCGCCGGTGATCAAAATGGTGTTACCGGTTAATTCCATAAAACTCTCCTTACGGTGCAATTAACGATCCGAATGGATATTTACGATGCGATAAGGAGAGTATATTCAGGTTGCCGATCGGCTACTCTTCAGAAGGTACGTAATACTATGCTGAGAATACCTGCCTGACATGAAAATATGCCCCGCGCAGAGGAAGCGGTAAGATTCCGTTTACCGCCGGTCAATGCGCTGCACCAGCCGATCGCCGAGCCACTGGATACCGCACACCAGCACGATCAGTACGGCGATCACCGCCACCATCACCGCAGTGTCAAAACGCTGATAACCGTAGCGAATCGCCAGATCGCCCAGGCCGCCCGCCCCGATGGCACCCGCCATTGCCGAGGCGCCGATCAGCGCCACCAGCGTGACGACAAAACCGGAAAGAATGCCCGGCAGCGCTTCAGGAATCAGCACCTCCCAGACAATACGTAATTTGCTGGCACCCATGGCACGCACCGCATCAATCAGCCCGCGATCGACATCGCGCAGTGAAACTTCCGCTACCCGGGCAAAATACGGCGTGGCGGTGATCGATAACGGTACAATTGCGGCCCAGGTGCCCAGAGAGGTGCCGACCAGCAGACGGGTAAAGGGAATCAGCGCCACCAGCAGAATAATGAACGGCAGCGAGCGAAAGCCGTTGATCACTACGCCCAGCAGACGATTGATGCTCCGGTTTTCAGCAATGCCGCCGGGGCTGGTGGTCACCAGAATCAGTCCCAGCGGTAATCCGGCCAGCAGCGAAAACAGGCCGGCCACCGCCGTCATCAGCAGCGTTTCACCCAACGCATTGAGCAGTAAATCAATCATCACTGGCGACATAACCGACCAACTCCACCTGTGCCTGCTGCGTACGCAGCCAGCTGAGAACCTGATACTCATCGGCAGCGTTGGCGGCCGGGAGCGCAATAAAGAAACGCACTACCGCGTAGTGCTGAATGTGGTCGATGCCCCCCTGCAGCAGGCGAAATTTACCCGGCAGAGCGCTGGCAAACTGCGTCAGCAAATCCCCCTGCGCCGCCACACCAGCAAAGTGAACGCTATAGATCGCCTCACCTTCACGCTGTTCGCTGAGCCGCGCTGCGAGATTCTCCGGCAGCTGCGGCAGCAGCCCGCGCAGCAGCGTGCGCGTCAGCGCGGATTGCGGATGGGCGAACACCTGCCACACCGGGCCCTGCTCGACAATCTCCCCGGCGTCGATGACGGCCACGCGATGCGCCACGGATTTGATCACCTCCATCTCATGCGTGATCAGCAGAATGGTGATACCAAGCTGCTGATTGAGCGATTTCAGCAGCGCGAGAATCGAGCGGGTGGTTTCCGGATCGAGCGCCGACGTGGCTTCGTCACACAGCAGCAGCGCCGGGCTGGCGGCCAGCGCGCGGGCAATACCGACGCGCTGTTTTTGTCCACCGGAGAGCGCCGCCGGATAGTGTCCGGCCTTATCGCTCAATCCTACCAGCGCCAGCAGTTCCGCTACGCGCTGGTTGCGCTGTGCCTTTTCCATGCCAGCTATTTTCAGCGGCAGCGCCACATTCTGCGCCACGGTTTTTGCCGACAGCAGATTGAAGTGCTGAAACACCATGCCGACGCGACTGCGCACCGCCTGCAGCTGCTGTTCCGAGAGACCGGTAATACCCCGCCCTTCAATCTCGATTACGCCTTCGTCGGGCTGCTCCAGCCCGTTGAGACAGCGAATCAGCGTCGATTTTCCGGCGCCGCTGCGCCCGATCAGGCCAAGGATTTCGCCTTTTTGCACCGTCAGTGAGACATTGCGCAGCGCCTGTGTCTGGCCGAAACGGCGCGACACGCCCTGCAAACGCACCACGTTGCTGTGCTGCGCCACGCGATCGCGTACTGTTGTCTCTTCGATCACGCCGCGCGCCACGGCGGTCAGGGGCACGGTGGCCTCGGAAAATAGCGTCATGGATGGGTTCCTTACCAGGCGGTTTCGCCCGTGCCTTTGTAGACCTTGTCAAACACCGTTTTGACGGCATCGTTCTGGTACGATGCCACCAGGGTTTTCACCCACGGGGCGCTGGCGTTCTCTTTTTTCACCGCGATAAAGTTGTTGTACGGGTTGTCTTTCACCGGCTCCTGCGCGATACGATCCGCCGCGGTCAGGCCGCTTTTCAGCGCCCAGTCAGTATTGACCACTGCCGCATCAAGATCCGGCACCGAGCGACCAATGATGCCGGAATCCAGCTCTTTGATTTTCAGGTGATGGGGATTGTCTGTGATGTCGGCCGTGGTGGCGGCAATGCCGGCGCCCGGTTTGAGTTTGATCAGCCCCTGTTGCTGCAGCAGCACCAGCCCGCGTGCCTCGTTCGACGGATCGTTAGGCACGCCGATTACCGCTCCCTCTTTCAGAGCGGCGGCGCTTTTCACTTTCTTCGAATAGAGACCGATCGGCCAGACGGCGGTATCGCCGACGCGCACGATATCGTAATGATTGACCTTGATTTGATTATTCAGGAACGGCTGATGCTGGAAGGCATTGGCATCCACTTCACCATTCTGTAACGCTTCGTTGGGCTGATTATAATCATTGAAAATCACGGTTTTCACCGTCAGCCCTTTCGCGGCGGCCTGCTTTATTACTTCACGCCAGACGTCTTCGTCCTCGCCGCTCATGATACCAACCTTCACCGCGGTTTTATCCGCCGCCTGCGCCACTGAAAACGGCGCGACCACGCTGCCGGCAACCAGTAACGCGCCGACGGTTAACAACAATTTATTTTTGGCTGATACAAAGCGTGTGTGCATAAATTATTTCCTGAGTGTTATTATTACGCGAGTCAAAATAAGCTGCCGTGATCGACAGATACGCGCAGTATACGCAGTTGCTTATTCCAGCATTATGATTTATCCGGGAATGCTATTCCTGAAATGAATAAAGCCATGCCGCCGCTCATCGCGCCAAAAGGCCCCGGGCGGCTGTGCTACCATGCCTGTTTGATTGACCGTTATTGAGCGCTATGTCGGATACCACACCCAAACGTAAAAATGACCCGGAAGGGTTGAAAAAACGCATCCTCGCGGGTGCGCTGCAAACCTTCGCCGAATACGGTATGCAGGGCGCGCGAATGGAGCAGATTGCTGAACTGGCACAGACCACCAAGCGCATGGTGGTGTATCACTTCATCAACAAAGAGAAGCTGTATATTGAGGTGCTGGAGCAGGTGTATCAGGCGATCCGCCAGCATGAAACCGGCCTGAATCTTACTACGCTGGAGCCGGAAGAGGCGATGATCAAACTGGTGGAAGCCAGTTTTGACTATCACGTCACGCATCCCGATTTTATGCGCCTGGTGTGTACAGAAAACCTGCTGCGCGGGCGTTACATCATGCAGTCTGAGCGCATCAAAGCGATGAACAAAAGTACCCTCGATTTGCTGGATGACATCCTGTCCCGCGGCCAGCGTCAGGGCATCTTTATCGACGGCCTGGATACCGTGGACGTACACCGCCTGCTCAGCAGTATTTGTGTGCATCACGTCTCCAACCGCTACACCTTCCACACGCTGTTTACCCCCCACGACAGTGAAGAGGACAGTATTCGCCGCAACCGTCAGCTGGCGGTGACGGCCACGCTGCGCTATATCCGCAAAGCCCCGTAATCTGCGGGTTCGCTGTGATGGTCTACGCTTGATCAAATAAACGGGACCGTGACAGACCTCAGATTAAGGAACGCTGCAGTGAAGAAAGATGCTCTCCTCTATCCGTTACGCAACACGCAAAATACCGATGACACGCCTGCGCTATGGAACTGGGCGCAGAATTCGGTAGTTGGCCAGCGCCAGCAGTTGCATCAGCCGCGTAGTGAAGCCGAGCTGCAACAGCTGTTGCGCGACTCGCACGGCAAAGTGCGCGTGCTCGGCAGCCGTTTGTCGCCCGGTCGCATGCTGTGCGTACAGCCGCAGGACGTACTGCTGGATCTCAGTGCGCTGCACGGCATCCTCGCTCAGGATGAAGAGAGCGTCACGTTTGCCGCGGGCACGCCGCTGCAGCAGGTGTATGACAGCCTGACAAAGATGGATCGCATGCTCGCCTCCTCGCCCGGCGTGATAGCGGTGCAGACGCTGGCCGGCGCGCTGGCAACCGGCACCCACGGTCAGGGTCTGGCACAGAGTTCGCTGGCAGACGAAGCACTGCATATCCGCATGGTGCTGGCCGATGGCAGCGTGCGCGAGTTTCAGCGCGGTGACGCCGATTTCCCGGCGGCGATGGTGTCGCTTGGCGCGCTCGGCATCGTCACCGCCATTACCTTGCGCACTCAGCCATTTCGCCTGTTTACCTGCCATAAATTCGCGGCATCTGCCGATTCACTGGAGCAGGATTTGCTGACGTGGAATGAGCAGCACGAACTCAGCAAAGCCTGGTGGTTTGTCGATGACAACCTGATGCATGTCTGGAACGCCGATGTCGCCAGTGCGAAAGACACCCAGGCGTGGTACGACCATCAGCGCGAAGTGATTGAGCACGGCGATCAGGCCGACAGCAGCCTGAACGACACCATCGATCAGACGCTGGAACACATGCATCGCGACACGCAGATTCACGGTAAAGGCGGCAAACAGTTCCGTACCGTCACCCGCTTCCGTGACTTCACCGACATCAGCGGCGATATTTACCAGCTGTTTTGTCGTGGTATCGCCGTACCGCAGATCAACGTTGAGATTGGCGTGCCGCTGGCCAAAACGCCGGAAATTATTGGCAAGATCAAAGCCTGGTACGCACAGAATCGACCGCACATGCACTATCCCATCATCCTGCGCTGCACCGGCGCTTCACAGGCGTGGATGAGCCCGGCGCATCAGCAGCCGACCTGCTTTTTTGGTTTTGTGGTGTATTACGCGGATGACGGCTCGCTGTCGCAGGACGGACTGCATTTCCTCACCGAAGTGGAAAAACTGCTGGCGGCAGAAGGTGGACGTCCGCACTGGGGTAAATATTACGATCCGCAGCGCTATCAGTGGCGCGCCATCTATCCGCAGTGGGATGCGTTTCGTGCGGTACGTGAACAGCTGGATCCGACGCACCGCTTTAGCAATGACTATGTCACGGCTTTGTTTGATTGAGTTTGATTGATTTTGATGGGGAGAAGCTATGTACGCCTGGGTAACGCTGTTAACGCAGCCGGAATATTATGTCGGGGTGAAAGCGCTGCATCGCTCACTCAAACGCAGCGAAACGCGCTGGCCGCTGATTGTGATGGTCACCGATGCCATCGATCTGAGCATGCGCGAAGCATTACAGGCGCTGGGCTGCGTGATCCATCCGGTCCAGCCGCTGATGCCGGACGCCGCGCTGGAGCAGCATTATGCCTCGGCACAGTTTGGTGAAGTGTGGAGCAAGCTGCGCGCCTGGGAGCTGACCGGCTGCGAGCGCGTGGTGTTTCTTGATGCCGATATGCTGGTGCTGCGCAACATGGATGAGCTGTTTACGCTTGACCTCGGCAAGCATGCGCTGGCGGCCTGTCACGCCTGCCGCTGCAACCCGAATCAAATCGCCAGCTATCCTGACAGCTGGCAGCCGGAGCATTGCCATTATACCTGGCAGGCGCGCGGTGAAACGCCGCCCGCCGATCTTGATAACTATCTCAACGGCGGCTTTCTGGTGCTGCAGCCGGATCAGGCGGTATTCGACTGGCTGCAGCAGAAAGTGGCTGAGATTGACGACCTGCGCCGCTATCCGTTCTCTGAACAGGATTTGCTCAATGAAGTGTTTGCCGGACGCTGGCTGCCGCTGCCGTACATTTATAACGCGCTGAAAACCCTGCCGTTCCAGCATGCCGGCTTATGGCATGACGATGAGGTGAAGAATCTGCACTACATTCTCGCCAAACCGTGGAAGCGCGATCTGAACCAGCCAGAGGCGCAGCGCGACCGTTATTACGCGCTGGATAAGCTGTGGTGGGAGCTGGGCGCGGATTAATGGCTGGTAACGTCGCGATTTATCGCGCAATGGTTGGTCGCCATAAATGGCGACCCTACAGAATCTAAAACGGGTCAAAGCCTTTGCTGATTTTCGTAGGGTGCGCATTAATGCGCACCTGGTAACGGCGCGATTTATCGGATAATGGTTGGTCGCCATAAATGGCGACCCCGCAGAATCTAATACGCGTCAAAGCCTTTGCTGAATTTTGTAGGGTGCGCATTTATGCGCACCTGGTAGCGGCGCGATTTATCGCGCAATGGTTGGTCGCCATCAATGGCGACCCTACAGGGTTTAATGCGGGTTACAAGGTCTGGGTGCGTTCGTGAAGGACGCGTTGTCGCCATCAATGGCAACCCTGCAAAATCTAATACGCGTCAAAAGACCTTGCCGCATTTCCCAGGTTGCGCATTTATGCGCACCTGATAACGGCGCGCTTTATCGCGCAATGGTTGTTCGCCGCAAAAACTGTCATCGTTTCGCCCTTTCTGCTTCAGCGAGTTTTTGCAATGCGCTCCAGCGCAACCTGCGCCAGAAATCCTGAACGGGTTTTAAATTCCGGATGGGTCGCCACGCAACGGTCGATGCGATCAATCAGTAACTTCGGCAGAGTGACATTGATTTTTTCCGAACCGCCCAGAATCCGGGTCACATCAACATCCACCAGCACCCACACGTAACCAGCAAACTCCGCCGATTTCATCAGCGATTTAAGGTCCGAGACCGCCGGAATATCCTGGCCGAGTTCAACCATTAACTCCAGATGACCGGTAATCGCCTCTTTGGCGTTTTTTACGGCCTCTTCCAGCGTATCTCCCGCGGAAAAGCAGCCGGGTAAATCCGGCACCGTAACGCCGTACGCGGTGGTTTCATCTCCCGCTTCGATTGCGATGGGGTAAAACATAAGTGTGCCTCTTGCAAATTAATGGACGGTCAATCCGGCCTGTTTTCTGATACTTTTTACCGTTTTAATCGGCAAATCCTTTTTTGGATGCGGTATCGTGACCAGGCCTTTTTTCGTCGGATGGACAAAATGATGGTGGCTACCGTTAATTCGTATCAGCTCCCAGCCGTCGGCTTTGATTTCGGCCATTAGCGATCGGCTATCCATGCGCGTGTCCTGCTACGTCCTGAAAGCAATAAAATAACCCCAATAACCCTGAAATGCAACAACCAGAGTTATTGGGGTTATTAAATTTCAATGATTGTGCGCTTCCCTGCGCACTGTGGCTTAACGCCAGCCGAGCTCTGGCGCGACGTGGGTCAGAATGCTGTCGATCACGTGCGCACAATAATCCACGCCAAGCTGATTAGGGATGGTCAGCAACAGGGTATCGGCTTCCGCAATCGCTTCATCCTGTGCCAGCTGTTTAATCAGCTGCTCCGGCTCTGCGGCATAGCTACGCCCAAAGATGGCGCGGGTTTTCTCATCGAGGAACCCGACGGAATCCTGCTCCTGTCCGCCGCGACCGAAGTAAGCGCGATCGGTGTCGTTCATCAGGGCAAAAATACTGCGGCTGACCGACACGCGCGGTGCACGCTGATGCCCTGCCGCCTGCCAGGCTTCTTTATAGGCGCGAATCTGCTTCGCCTGCTGCACATGGAACGGTTCGCCGGTCTCGTCATCCTTCAGCGTCGAACTCTGCAAATTCATCCCCAGCTGGGCTGCCCAGATCGATGTGGCGTTCGAGCCAGAGCCCCACCAGATACGCTCGCGCAGGCCTTCGGAATATGGCTCCAGGCGCAGCAGCCCCGGTGGATTCGGGAACATCGGCTGCGGATTGGGTTTGGCAAACCCTTCGCCACGCAGCACTTCCAGCAGCTCTTCGGTGTGACGACGTCCCATATCCGCATCGGTTTCCCCTTCGCGCGGATTGAAGCCAAAGTAGCGGTAGCCTTCAATCACCTGCTCCGGCGAGCCACGGCTCAGGCCGAGCTGCAAACGGCCGTTGGCGATCAGGTCCGCTGCCCCGGCGTCTTCCGCCATATACAGCGGATTTTCGTAACGCATGTCGATCACACCGGTACCAATCTCGATGCGACTGGTTTTGGCACCGACCGCCGCCAGCAGCGGAAACGGTGAACTCAGCTGGCGGGCAAAGTGGTGTACGCGGAAATAGGCACCGTCGGCACCCAGTTCTTCGGCGGCGACCGCCAGGTCAATCGACTGCAGCAGCACATCCTGCGCCGAACGGGTGGCCGAGTGTGGTGACGGGGTCCAGTGACCGAAAGATAAAAAGCCTATTTTTTTCATGCTAAATGCTCCTCGCGGGCCAGAACGGCGCCGGCGTCATCAATCAGAATTCGATGAGGTAAGGTTACGCCTGTGCGAAGAGGACTGATAGCCAATAGTTTTCGCGCGCTTCTTCAACTTTTTTGCATAACAAAGCAATTTTCCGTCTTTGTGTTTATCACGCGTATCGCGCATCGTGAGCGCATCTTTTCCCGTCTCGCTGACTGAATACATGAACATGGTCAAAGGAACCTCCGCCTACCTCAGTGCGCAACAGCGCGAAGTGGTGCATCAGCTGGCACGCAGCTGGCTATGGCGCAGCGAATTGCCGACCTGGCTGTTAATCATTACTGTTTATAGCGGCTGGTTCGCCAGCGTGTTGTACTGGCAAACGCTGGGCCTGCCCCTCGCCACGCTGCTGCTGATCCTGTTCACCACCTGGTATTTGTCGCTGCAGCATGAGCTAATTCATGGCCATCCGACGCGCCTGCCGCGCTTTAATCAGCTGTTTGGCACGCTGCCGCTGGCGGTGTGGTATCCGTATGGTCTGTACCGGGATTCGCACCTGGCACATCACCGCAACCACACCCTGACCGATCCACATGATGATCCGGAAACCTATTATCTGTCGCCGGCGCACTGGGCACGGCTCAAACCCTGGCAACAGCGCATCATCCATCTGCGTAATACCTTTCCGGGACGTCTGCTGCTGGGACCGCTGCTGGATATCCTCGCCACGCTGCGCGCGCTGACGCAAAGCGTGGTGCAGCGCGACGTGCCGGCGATGATGATGTGGCTGGTGCACCTGCTACTGCTGGCCGGACTGTTTTACTGGCTCAGCCTGCGCGGCTTTTCCCCGCTGAGGCTGGTGCTGGCGGTGAGCTATCCGGCGCTGATGCTGACCAAGGTGCGCTCATTTTACGAACATCGTGCCGATGAGGCGCCGCTGGCGCGCTCGGTGAATAACGAAGCGGCCTGGCCCTGGCGCCTGCTGTTCCTGAATCTCAACTATCATTCTGTACATCACGATCTGCCCGGTTTACCCTGGTACGGTCTGCGCAAAGTCTATTTGCTCTACCGCGACGGCTACTATCAGCGTAATCAGGGTTTTCGCGTTGCCGGTTACGGCGAATGGATGAAGCGCTTCTGGCGTCAGCCGATCGACGTTAACGCCCACCCGGGACACCACAAGGACGCACAGAATGCACATCATCTCTTTACCGATGTACGACATCGACCACCCGAGCACGCTGGCCATGACCTCAGTGCTGACGCGGCTGCTGGCGAAGCGCGGCGTGCAGGCTGAGGTGCAGTGGCACGACGACCTGCTGCCACACTGGCGTGATGACAATCTGCTGCTGAGTCAGACCTGCGGCTATCCGCTGGTCGCGCTATTGCCTGACGTGCAACTGGTGGGCACGTTTCAGTCCAATGCGCCTGGCTGCCATGATCTGCGCTATCGCAGCTGGCTGGTGGCACGGCAGGAAGATGAGAACCTGAGCCTCGCCGATTTCCGCGACCGTCGCGCAGTGTGCAACAGCAATGACTCACACTCCGGATACAATTCGCTGCGCTACGTGGTCGCGCCGCTGGCCCAGGACGGCAAATTCTTCGCCACTACCCGGTTCAGCGGCAGCCACCGCCAGTCGCTGGCCGCGCTGCGCGCCGGAGAGGCCGACCTCGCCGCCATTGATTGCATCACCTGGGCGCTGCTGCGCAAATACCGGCCGCAGGAGCTGCAGGGCTTAGCCATTATCGGTGAAACCCCGCTGTGTGCCGCGCTGCCGCTGATAACCTCGGCGAAAACCGACAGTCTGCTACTGGAAAAGCTGCGCAGCACGCTGTTTGAGCTGGCCAATGTGGAGGATTACAAGGATGTGATGAAGGCCAACCTGCTGGCGGGCTTTTCTGTGCCGCAGCGCGACTGGTTTGACGAGGTTAAACGCTGGGAAGATGACGCCGCCGCGCTGGGCGTGACGGCGCTGTAAATAAAGCACTAACCGGCGGCATCCCTGCCGCCAGCGGACTTACTGTGCGCGAGCCGCGATAATCGCCTCTGCGACGTTACGCGGTGCTTCGGCGTAGTGGGTAAACTCCATGCTATACGTGGCGCGGCCCTGAGACATTGAGCGTAGCGTGGTGGCGTAGCCAAACATCTCGGCCAGCGGCACTTCAGCACGGATAATGCGCGCGCCGAAACGCTCGTCCATGCCCTGCAGCGTGCCGCGCCGGGATGACAAATCGCCCATCACGCCGCCGGCATACTCTTCCGGCGTCTCCACTTCCACTTGCATCACCGGCTCAAGTATCACCGGATCGGCCTGCTTCGCTGCCGCTTTGAAGCCAAAGATCGCCGCCATGCGGAACGCCATCTCGGACGAGTCAACGTCGTGATAAGAGCCAAACGTCAGCGTGGCTTTGATGTCGACCACCGGATAACCGGCCAGCACGCCGCTGTTGAGCGCTTCGCGAATGCCCTTCTCCACTGAAGGAATAAATTCGCGCGGCACCACGCCGCCTTTGGTCGCGTCTTCAAAGGCGAAACCGCTTCCGGCCGCCTGCGGCTCTAGCGTCAGCACCACGTGACCATACTGGCCCTTACCGCCCGACTGACGCACGAATTTCCCTTCCACCTCGCGCACCGTTTTGCGGATGGTTTCGCGGTAGGTTACCTGCGGCCGGCCAATATTGGCTTCCACGCCGAACTCGCGTTTCAGACGGTCGACGATAATCTCCAGATGCAGTTCGCCCATGCCAGAGATGATGGTCTGACCGGACTCCTCATCGGTGTGCAGCCGGAACGACGGATCCTCTGCCGCCAGCCGCTGCAGCGCCAGCCCCATTTTTTCCTGATCGCCTTTGGTCTTTGGCTCAATCGACAGCGAAATCACCGGATCGGGAAATTCCATGCGCTCCAGCGTGATTACCGCATTAGGATCGCACAGCGTTTCGCCGGTGGTGACCTCTTTCAGCCCGACGCAGGCGGCAATATCGCCGGCGCGGATCTCATCAATTTCGATGCGATCGTTAGCCTGCATCTGCACGATGCGGCCAATGCGCTCTTTACGCCCTTTTACCGCGTTCCACACGCTGTCACCCTTGCGCAGCACGCCAGAATAGACGCGCACAAAGGTCAGCTGACCGACATAAGGATCGCTCATCAGCTTGAACGCCAGCGCCGAGAAAGGTTCCTCATCGTCAGCATGGCGTTCGTCGTGTTCGCCGCGCTCGTTGATGCCGGCGACCGGTGGCACGTCGAGCGGCGAAGGCATCAGTTCGATGACCGCATCGAGCATGCGCTGCACCCCTTTGTTTTTAAACGCGCTGCCGCACAGCATCGGCTGGATTTCGCCCGCCAGCGTGCGCTGCCGCAGCCCGGCAATCACCTCGTCTTCACTGAGATCGCCCTGCTCCAGATAGCGATCCATCAGCGCTTCGCTGGCTTCTGCCGCTGCTGCCACCATGTTTTCCCGCCACTCCGCCGCCTGCGCCTGCAGCGCGTCCGGAATCGGCGCATAGCTAAAGCTCATGCCCTGGCTGGCGTCGTCCCAGTAGATGGCGCGCATTTTGTTGAGATCGATGACCCCGCTGAACTGCTCTTCAGCGCCGATGGGAATGACAATCGGCACCGGATGCGCCTGCAGGCGATCTTTCATCATCTGCACCACGCGGAAAAAGTCCGCGCCCTGGCGGTCCATCTTGTTGACGAACGCAATGCGCGGCACGTGGTATTTATTCGCCTGCCGCCACACGGTTTCTGACTGCGGCTGAACGCCACCGACCGCGTCGTACACCATCACGGCACCATCCAGCACGCGCATTGAGCGTTCCACTTCAATGGTGAAGTCAACGTGTCCGGGCGTATCAATGATGTTGATACGGTGCGGCGTGAAGCTGCCGTCCATGCCCGGCCAGTAGCAGCTGACCGCCGCCGAGGTGATGGTAATGCCGCGCTCCTGCTCCTGCGCCATCCAGTCGGTGGTTGCCGCGCCATCGTGCACTTCACCCAGCTTGTGGCTCATTCCGGTGTAAAACAGGATGCGCTCAGTGGTGGTGGTTTTACCGGCATCGATGTGCGCGGAGATGCCGATGTTGCGATAACGTTCGATGGGGAGGGGTCGGGGCATGATGCGTCCTTAGTCTGTTGACGAAAAAAACCGGCAGGCACCATTGCCCGCCGCTGTGCCCCAGCATAAACCCATTGTACGAATTAATACGAACAGTTTGAGCTTTTTTTGCTCATCGCTGAGATTGTCACGGTTTTCCGCATTTGCGGTGTGGCGCAGCGACGCGCAGCGCTTTAAGGTAAGGCTTTCATGCTTAACGGGAAAACAGTCCATGCGTATTCTGATTGTGGGAGCCGGTGCCACCGGCGGGTACTTTGGCGCGCGCCTGGCGCAGGCCGGCCGTGATGTGACCTTTCTGGTGCGCGAGCGCCGCCAGCAGCAGCTGCAACAGACCGGACTGGTGCTGCAAACGCCGGAAGGCAGCACGGTGCTGCAGCCGCAGCTGGCGCTGGCCGCGACGCTGACCGGTGATTACGATCTGATTATCCTGACGGTGAAAAGCTTTGCGCTGGAACAGGCGATTGAAGACATCGCCCCGGCGGTTGGCGCGCAGACGCTGATCATGCCGATCCTCAATGGTATGCGTCACATTGATACGCTGCGCGCACGTTTCGGTGACAAGGTGATTGGCGGGCTGTGTAAGATTCACGCCACGCTGGGCGAGCACGGCGAAGTGATGCAGCTGTCGCCGCTGCACGTGCTTTACTACGGCGCGCTGGACGGCAACAACGATGCCCGTTTGGCGCGCGTGGATGCCGCGCTGCGTGATGCGCAATTTGATAGCGTGTTCGCCGATAACATTATCAGTGAGCTGTGGGAGAAGTGGCTGCTGCTGAGCACGCTGGGTGCCGTGTGTTGTGTGGCGCGCGGCAATACGCAGCACATCCTGCGTTCAGCCGGTGGTGAAGCGCTGTTACAGGGCATTTTCGCCGAGGTGCTGGCGGTGATCACCGCCGATGGCTACCAACAGCGTCCGGCCGTGACGGCGAAGATTTATGAGACGCTGAACAATCCTGATGCGGCGATGACCTCATCCATGTACCGCGATTTAACCCAGGGCTACGATATCGAAGCCGATCAGATCATCGGCGATTTGCTGGTGCGCGGCGCGCGCCATGCGGTGGCGACGCCGCTGCTGAACGCGGTGTATGTGAATTTACAGGTGTATTTGCAGACGCGGTGATCAGTCCGGTGCGTGGCGTGCCAGGTGCGCATGAATGCGCATCCTGTTATTTGTGCGACATGTCATTGCGGCACCAGCCAGTCGCACAAACCGTAGCGGCGCGATTTATCGCGCAATGTGCATTTCCGCACCGCGGCCGGTTGCGCAATAAATTGCGCCGCTACGGATAAGGCAGAATATTCTCTTTACTCAATCACATATGCTTTTGGTGACGGCTCAACCCAACCGCGACTGCACGCCGGGCAGCTGCATCAGGCGCTGCCAGGCTGCTTCGACCGCGTCGGGTACATCAACGTGACCGAAGAACCCCTTGCCGTTCGGGCCGTAGCCGCTGGCGTCGTCACGCAGGCGCTGCACCTCGCCCATCAGCAGCGACAGAAAACGCTCCACTGACCACAACCCCTGCGGCGGCGCGCCAACGATGCGCAGCATGCCCGCATCCATCATCACCTGAGGCACAAACACCGGCCAGCTGATGAATTCCGGCGCATGCTCGCGATCGCGCCACTGCCAGCGGAAGGTTTCCCAGCTGCGGCGCTGCATCAACGGATCCTGCACCAGCAGCACGCGCTGCGGCTGCCACTGCTGCTCATCCAGCAGGCGCTGGCTCAGGGCGGCGTTTTCGCCACAGTTGCGTGAAGCGGTTTCCAGCAGCAGCTGATCGTCAGGCAGCTCAGCGAACACGCGCGCCATCTCGCCCAGCAGCTGCGCTTCGCCCTTGCCGGCGGTGTCGATCTGGCGATAGAGCGGATGGCTGGCAATCATCGCGGCCAGCAGCGCGGTTGAATGACCGATGCCGCCGCTGATCAGCAACGGCAGCTGATATTTCTTCGCCAGCGCAATCACCGCTTCGACGTTTGGCAGCACCGCATGTCCGGCAAGTATGGCTAAATCGACCTCCAGCGTACCGTCCTTTGGCAGCTGATCGAGCGCCAGCCAGGCGGCAATGGTGTTGATATCCTGAATTTGATGGTCATTGAGCTGCATCACTTTCTCCTTGCGTTATCACTGGCAGTGTAACGCCTTAATACCGCGACGGCAGGGAAAAATTTGCTACACTCGCCGCATTCTCATCAGGAGGGATTAATGACAGCGCGTTCCGTAACGCTTGACGATGTCGCCCGGCTGGCTGGCGTCTCCTATCAAACGGTTTCCCGGGTGCTGAACCATTCCGCGCAGGTGTCCCCCCGCACCCGCGCGCGGGTGGAAGCCGCGATGCAGCAGCTCAGCTACGTGCCAAACCGGGTCGCGCAGCAGCTGGCCGGCAAGGCCACGCGCACGCTCGGTCTGGCGACCAGCGATCTGGCGCTGATGGCGCCAGCGCAGATTGCTTCGGCGATTCAGCAGCGCGCGGCGGCGCAGGGCTATCATCTGGTGATCGCCATGGCCAATGCCACCAGCCACGCGCAGGACACGGTGCATGAATTGCTGGCGCAGCGCGTCGATGCTCTGCTGATCAACCTGCCGCTGGATGCCGCGCAGGCGGCGCAGATTCAGCAGCAATGCGGCAGCAAACCGACGCTGTTTCTCGATGTGGAGCGCAGCGCTGCCGTAGCGCAGTGTCAGTACCGAAGCACCAGCGGTGCGCAGCAGGCGGTGGATCATCTGGTGGCGCTCGGCCACCGGCAGATTGGCGTGCTGAACGGGCCTGCCAGCTCCGCGTCAGCCCGGGCGCGATTTAGCGCCTGGCAACAGGCGCTGGCGCATCATCAGCTGGTGCCGGACTGCGTACTGAGCGGCGACTGGAGCGCAGCGTCCGGCTATCAGGCGCTACTGACACTGCTGCCCGACCAACTGCCGCAGGCGCTGCTGGTGGCTAACGATCAAATGGCGCTGGGCGCGATGCGCGCGCTGCATCAGCATGGCGTACGAATTCCGGCGGAGATATCGATCATCGGTTACGACGATACGGCGGAGAGCGCGTGGTATCAGCCACCGCTGACCACGGTGCGCCAGGATTTACAGCAGTTAGGCACAGTGAGCGTCGATCGTCTGCTGGCGCAGCTGGAGGGAGAGATACCGGACAGTCAGCCGCTGGAGACCGAACTGGTCCTGCGCGCCACCACGGCGGCGCCGTTGCAGCAGC
Source organism: Pantoea sp. SGAir0418 (assembly GCF_043529865.1). Taxonomy (NCBI): domain Bacteria; kingdom Pseudomonadati; phylum Pseudomonadota; class Gammaproteobacteria; order Enterobacterales; family Erwiniaceae; genus Pantoea; species Pantoea sp. SGAir0418. The sequence continues at coordinate 1,591,367 of NZ_CP027911.1, read as the reverse complement.
AGGTGGATGTGGCGGAGATTGCGCAGCAGTTACAGCAGCTGGCGCGGGCATTAAAAAGGTCGCCATAAATGGCGACCCTGGAGCAAAACGCGGGTATCAGGCCTGTGAAGCTTACTGCCCTTTCGGTTCGCCCATCGCTTTGAGCTTTTTCGACAGCTCGCGACGCTCTTTCGACAGATCGGCGTTTTTGATGATGTACTCGTCTACGCGATCTTCATAATCCACGCGCATGCTGGCGATGATTTCCTGAATCGCTTCCACGCTCATACCAGGTTTGATGTACTCGCTCAGGTTGTCCAGCAGCAACACACGTTTCTGGTTATCACGGATTTTCTTTTCGTTGTCCGTAATTTCGCGCTGCAGTTTGTTTTTACGACGAAACATACGCACAAACTCCAGTACGTCCTGAAATGATTGCTTGGCATTTTCCATGTTGGCACCTTTCTTGTGGCCTGCCGCGGCAGGCAAAATAGTCATAAACCGGGAAGACATTTAGCTTAGCGGCTTATAAGCCGGGTTCGCAATTTTCACCGCTAAATTCGGACTGGCACTTATCTTAGCGCAAAGAAAGGGCAATTCGCACTAAGTCATTGCCTGAGAAAACTATTTGCGCAGCGCCAGACGCACCAGGTCTGTCATGCGCTCCAGCTGGCGCGCCTGCTCCAGACTCAGCCAGACGTAACCGTAAATCGCGGTGGTCTCCAGCCGCGCGCTGCCGTTGGCGATCAGCGCTTCCAGCTCCTGGGTGATGGCTTCCAGCTCGTGGCTGTTGGCAATCACCTGTTCGGTCTCGCCTTTCACCATCAACGCCGCCAGCGCGTTCAGGGTGTTCTCGGTCATCTGCTGCGTGCGGCGCAGCGTCGGCGCGTTAAGCAGAATCAGATGGCTTTCGCGCGACGCCCACCAGGCTTCAATCTGCATCTGCATGGTGTTAACCATATTACGGTTAATGGTCTGAATGGCTTCAAACACCGATTTAGGGATGCGCGTCTCTTTGCTCGCCGGCTCCAGCAGCGCGCGCATTTTGATCACGCTGGTAAGCAGCTTCTGGAAGCGCGGATTGAGGCGCGGCTTCTCCACCAGATTGGCAGAAAAGCCAGCGTGATGAATCTTCGCCATGTTGATAAAGGCGTCCGACAGCTGAATGCGCCAGTGAGTGTAGGCGCGCTGCGCCCAGATGGCGCTGAACAGCAAGGCCATCAGCGAGCCGAGAATCACATCGCCGCCGCGCCACAGCGCCACGGTGAAATCGCCGGCCGGCGCGCCGACCACCACGCCGAGCGTGATGCCGATCAGCAGTGCCATATACGGGTGTTTGCCCAGCGTCAGATAGCCGCAGACGATCATCACGATAAAGCACCACACCAGCATCAGCGGCAGTGACAGCAGCTCCAGCTTCAGCGCGATCAGCCCTGATATCAGCCCGGCAAAGGTACCGCTGATACGCTGCACCACGCGCGGCAAAACATTGCCCCAGGTGGAGATCGGTCCCATCACCACCACCAGCGTGATCAGCGGCCAGGTGCCTTCCGGAATATCGGTGAGACGGACAAACAGAAAACACAGCACAAAGGCGATAGCGATGCGTACGCCGTGCACGGCGCGGTAGTGGCGGTAAAACCAGAACTCAATCGGAGAGATGGGCTTGTCAGCGCGTAACATGGTGGTCCGGGTGCGATAAAAATTTGCGCGCTATGTTACCCTGGCGCAGCACGAACATTGAGGGGCTGGCGCAACTTTTTGCGCAATAATACAACTGCGCTACATCTTGTTTTCTCAGTGCACACAAGGATGTAACGCAGCGTTTGCTTATCGCCCGACGGCTTACAGTTTCTGTTTCACGTAATCGCTGATGCGCGTGATGATGCCTGCTTCATCGACCGACTGCAGCGCGTACAGCGGATAGCTGGCCAGCTGCTTGTCTTTATCCAGCACCTGAATTTCGCCCACCTGCTCGCCGGCTTTGAGTGGCGCTTCGAGGTCTTTACGATTGATCACGTACTTCGCCATTACGTTCGACACTTCGCTGCGCGGCAGTGACAGATAGATATCCTCGGTGGTACCGACGTCCACTTTGTGCGGGTTGCCGTACCAGACGTTTTCGCTGCCGATCTTTTTCCCGGCGTGGAACAGCTGCACGGTGTCGAAGTTGTTCTGTCCCCACACCAGCAGTTTACGCGCCTGCTCTTCACGTCCCTTCGAACTTTTCCCGCCCATGATCACCGCAATCAGACGATGGCGACCGACAATGTTCGAGGCAACGATGTTGAACCCGGCGCTCTCGGTGTGGCCGGTTTTCATGCCGTCGACGTGCAGATTCTGATCCCACAGCAGGCCGTTACGGTTGTTCTGGGTAATGCCGTTGAAGCTGAGGGTTTTCTCGCTGTACATGGCGTAGAAATCCTGCTCACCGTTAATGATGGCGCGCGACAGCACCGCCAGATCGCGCGCGGTGGTGTGCTGCCCCGGCGCATCAAGACCGTGCACGGTTTCGAAGTGGGTATGCGTCAGACCGAGCTTCTGCACGTAGCTGTTCATCATGTTGACAAAGCTCTGCTGGCTGCCGGCCACATAGTCGGCCAGCGCCACGCAGGCGTCGTTGCCAGAATCAATGATTACGCCGCGCATCAGGTCGCGCACGGTGACTTTATCGCCCGGCTTAAGAAACATCAGCGACGAGCCTTTAAACACCGGATTGCCGGCGGCCCACGCGTCTTTACCCACCGTGACCACATCGTCACGGGTGATTTTCTTCTGATCGACCGCGCGGTCGACGACATAACCGGTCATCAGTTTGGTCAGGCTGGCCGGGTTGCGCTCCGCATCCGGGTTGCCTGCGGTGAGGATCTGCCCGGTGGTGGCGTCCATCAGCACCCAGGACGCGGCATCAATGGCCGGCGGCGTCAGGGGAAACGGCATGCTGTCATCCGCGTGCGCCAGCGATGCCCAAACAATCATTCCAGATACAGTTACCAACAGACGCCTTTTCAACACTTCTTCCTCAACATCAAATAAATGAATTTACCGCCGCACGTTTTACGGCAAATAGCGCTTTGATATCTGAATAAATTGAAAAAAAGTATGAACCGCGGACAAATGCTGCGCGCCCACTCGCAGCGATGGCGATCGAGGTTGTGCTGTACCGGGCTGACGACTATTCTGTGCGTTGATTTTCCATAGCCAGGATAACGCCGTGCCCGCCTCTGAGTTCACTTTTCTGTTCCACGATTATGAAACCTTCGGCAAAAGCCCGTCGCTGGATCGCCCGGCGCAATTTGCAGGCCTGCGCACCGACAGAGCCTTTAACGCCGTGGGCGAACCGCAGGTGTTTTACTGCCAGCTCGCGGACGATTACCTGCCGCAGCCGGAAGCGGTAATGATCACCGGTATTACGCCGCAGGTGGCCAACGCGCGCGGCGTGCCAGAAGTGGAGTTTGCTCAGCGTATTCACGCGCTGTTCAGCGAACCGCAGACCTGCGTGATCGGTTACAACAACGTGCGCTTCGATGACGAAGTGACGCGCAATATCTTCTACCGCAACTTTATCGACCCGTATGGCTGGAGCTGGCAGAACGGCAATTCGCGCTGGGATCTGCTCGACGTGATGCGCGCCTGTTATGCGCTGCGCCCGGAAGGCATCGTCTGGCCGGAGAACGACGACGGTTTCCCGAGCTTTAAGCTGGAGCATCTCACCCAGGCTAACGGCGTGGCACACGAACAGGCGCACGATGCCATGTCCGATGTGTACGCCACGCTGGCGATGGCAAAGCTGGTGCAGGAGAAGCAGCCGAAGCTGTTTGAGTTTCTGTTTACCCATCGCAACAAGCAGAAACTGATGACGCTGATTGATATTCCGCAAATGAAGCCGCTGGTGCACGTTTCCGGCATGTTCGGCGCAGCGCGCGGTAATACCAGCTGGATTGTGCCGCTGGCATGGCATCCGGATAACAAAAACGCGCTGATCGTGGCCGATCTGGCCGGCGACATGACGCCGCTGCTGACACTGTCGCCGGATGAGTTGCGCGAGCGGCTGTATACGCGACACAGCGATCTGGGCGATTTGCCGGCGGTGCCGATCAAGCTGGTGCACATCAATAAGTGCCCGGTTCTGGCCCCGGCCAATACATTACGCCCGGAAGATGCCGAACGACTGGGTATCGATCGTCAGCACTGTCTGGCGAATCTGGCACTGCTGCGCCAGCATGCCGAAGTGCGGGAAAATGTGGTGACGCTGTTTGCCGAAGCGGAGCCGTTCACGCCGTCGGAGGATGTCGATGCGCAGCTGTATGACGGTTTCTTCAGCGACGCCGATCGCGCCGGTATGAACATCCTGCGTCAGACGCCGCCGCAGAACCTGCCGGCGCTGGATTTGACCTTTGAGGATAAGCGTATCGCGAAGCTGCTGTTCCGCTATCGCGCCCGCAACTTCCCCGGCACGCTGGATGATAAAGAGCAGCAGCGCTGGCTGCAGCACCGCCGCGAGCAGCTTAATGCGGAGCGGGTGCAGGCGTTTTTGCTGGAGCTGGAGTCGCTGGCCAGTTTACATGAGGGCGATGCAGAGAAGATGGCGCAGCTGAAAGCGCTGTATTTGTATGCGCAGGAGCTGGTGTCGTAGCAGGGTTTCGTGCGGGCTGATGCCCTCACCCCGGCCCTCTCCCACGGGGAGAGGGAGAGGTAGAGTGCGTTTTGGTGCCCTCACCCCGGCCCTCTCCCACTGTACAGTCCGGGGACATGGCAGACAGGTGTTCGGGGACATAGTGAACACTTTTTAACATCCTTTACCCATGGTGATCGACTTTTTCTTCAGGTCGATCACCCCCACTTTTGTGCTGTACCACCACACCTCGTAATAACCGTCTTCCCCCGTCTCCTTCAGCCCGACACGCTCTCCCCTGAACGCCTTTCCCGCCTTCAGGCTGAGTCCTTTTACGCTCAGCTTCCCGCTGATATCCACCTTCCTGACCATCACGCCCTCGTCGTATTCCGGTGGCGCTACGCGGACGCTGTACTGCCGCGATGAGGGCTGATAGCGCGACGCCGGCACCGCCATCTCCAGCGCCTCATGCGGGCGCTCGAGATTGTAGACCGTCCGCCAGTGGTCGAAGGCGCGCTGCAGCTCACCGCTGTCCGCGAACCACTTCCCCTGCAGCACTTCCGCCTTCAGGCTGCGGTGAAAGCGCTCCAGCTTCCCCTGCGTCTGCGGATGATACGGCCGCGAGTGCCCCACCCGGATGCCGTGGCGCATCAGCCACAGCTCCACTGCCGTCCAGGTGCCGGTGGTGTCGCCCCACGGCGAGCCGTTGTCCATCGTCATCCGGTCCGGCAGGCCGTAGCGCTCAAAGACGCTGACCAGCTGCTCCTGTACCGTCTCACGCCGTTCGTCAGCGCAGTGCACCAGGCACAGCGAGAACCGGGAGTGGTCGTCCAGCAGGGTAAGCGGGTGGCAGCGGCCGCCGCCAAAGGGAAAGTGGCCCTTAAAATCCATCTGCCAGAGCCGGTTCGGGGCCGCATGCTCAAACCGGCCGGTGGCCGGGACGCCCGGCGCTGCGCCCGGCAGCAGGCCGTGGCGGGCCATCAGGTTGTGGACGGTGCTGAAGGCCGGCATGCCGTGCCCGCGGTCTTCGAGCCAGCGCTTAATCTTGCGGGCCCCCCAGTGCTGATGAAGCTCGTGCGCCATACGCAGAAGGTCAGTGATGTCGTCAGATGAGCGGCTGGGTGAGTGACGGGGCGCGCGGGAGCGGTCCTGAAGGCCGGACGGTCCTTCCTCCTCCCAGCGGCGAAGCCACTTGTAGCCGGTGGCGGGAGATATGCCGTAGCGGCGGCACAGCTCGCGGATGTTCGCCCCGTCTTGCGAGGCGAACAGAACAAACTCAGTACGTAATGACATGGTATCTCTCGCATCCCAGGGCATAAGCGACTCCATAAACGGGTTCTTATGCCTTAGTTGTAAGTGTCTACCATGTCCCCGAACAAGTGTTCACGATGTCCCCGGACTGTACACCCACGGGGAGAGGGGGAGGTATGGTGCGGGCTGATGCCCTCACCCCGGCCCTCTCCCACAGGGAGAGGGAGAGGTCTAGTGCGTTCTGGTGCCTTCACCCCGGTACTCTCCCACGGGGAGAGGGGGAGGTATGGTGCGTTCTGGTACAGCTACTGGGCTGATACCTGACTCACGCTCGGGCGGTTCCCTCTCCCGCGGGCGGGAGAGGGTTAGGGTGAGGGAAAAGCCTTACACCTCTTCGCTAAACTGCGGTACTGGATTGCGGAACGTGCGGGTCACAAACGCCAGGTAAACAATACCAATCGCCGCCCACACCAGGCCGAGCACCATCGAGGTCTCTTCCAGGTTGATCCACAGCGCACCCACCGTCAGCGCACCCATAATAGGCAGCACCAGATAGTTGAGGTGGTCTTTCAGCGTCTTATTACGCTTCTCACGAATCCAGAACTGGGCAATCACCGACAGGTTGACAAAGGTGAACGCCACCAGCGCACCGAAGTTAATCAGCGCGGTCGCAGTAACCAGGTCGAAGTTGATCGCCAGCAGCGCTACCGCACCAACCAGCAGCACGTTCAGCGACGGCGTGCGGAACTTTGGATGCACGAAGCCAAAGAAACGCTGCGGGAACACGCCGTCACGGCCCATCACGTACATCAGACGCGAAACGCCGGCGTGTGCCGCCATGCCGCTGGCCAGCACCGTCACCACCGAGAAAATCAGAATGCCGATCTGCAGCGCTTTACCCGCCACGAACAGCATGATTTCCGGCTGTGAAGAGTCAGGATTCTGGAAACGCGAGATATCCGGGAAGTACAGCTGCAGGAAGTACGAGACGCCAATAAAGATCACCCCACCAATCAGCGCGGTCAGGAAAATCGCGCGTGGAATGGTGCGCTCGGCATCTTTGGTCTCTTCCGACAGCGAGCTGATACCATCAAAGCCAAGGAACGAGAAGCACAGAATGGTTGCACCGGTAATCATCGGCACCACCTGCGCATTTTCAGACCAGAACGGCTTCGTACTGGTCAGCGTACCGGCGCCAATACCGTGTGCCACACCATACACCACCATACCGGTGATCACTGCCATCACCACCACCTGCAGCACCACAATGACGCTGTTGAAGTTGGCCACGGTTTTGATCCCACGCAGGTTGGAGATGGTCATAAACGCCACCAGCAGCACCACGAAAATCCACGACGGAATGCCCGGCACCAGCGACTCAAAGTAGCTTTTCGCCAGCAGGATGTTGATCATCGGCATGAACAGATAGTCCAGCAGTGATGACCAGCCCACCATAAAGCCGACGTGCGGACTGATAGCCTTCTGAGCATAGGTGTAAGCGGAGCCCGCAGATGGGAAGCGGCGTACCAGCTTGCCGTAGCTCACGGCAGTAAACAGTATCGCGATCAGCGCGAAAGCATAAGCGGTGGCGACGTGACCGTCGGTGAGGCCTGACACGATGCCGAAGGTATCAAACAGGGTCATTGGCTGCATATACGCCAGGCCCATCATGACGACCGGGATCAGAGTCAGAGATTTTTTCAGATGTGCACGCTGTGGTGCGGCAGAGGTATTAAGCGACATTGTTCAGGCCCCCTACAGCAACAACTGAGTTCAGTTGTACCACAGGGATACTGCGCAATGTGCTGCAGTGAGAAGTGATATTAGTGTTTGCGATTGTCGCCGCGCCATAATCATCACGGAAGCGAGAACCAGCCTGCGCTGGTGCAATTGTAAACAGTCCCATCTTTGTTCCTCAAATCTCACGCACAAGCGTGTTTCAGTGTCTATCTATCCGGATGCGTGTCCGGCCTCGTTCATGTAGTGAAAGCACCATGCAAAAAAATAACCGACGTAATAAGCGTCGGTTATGTTTTGTCTTTTGCAGGGCGCGTATTTTGCCCCAACTTAGGCCATCGACACAAGATGTTGGATCAATTCTTCTGTCGGTCAGGCGTTCTTTAACATCCAGTCAATTTCCGTGGCGGTGATCAGCCGTTCAAACTCGCGCAGTTCATACTGTTTGCAGCTGTGCCACACGCCGCTGAAACGCTCGCCGAGCAGCTTTTGCAGCGGATAGCTGTTTTCAAACTCGTACAGCGCATCGCTCTGGCGAATCGGCAGTTCCAGCCCTTCCGCCTCGTGGCCATTGCCCTTCACCGGATGCGGTAAGGGTAGCTGATTATCCAGACCGTGCAAGATACCGGCAATAATTGCTGACACCACCAGATACGGATTGGCATCGGCGCCCGCCACACGGTACTCGACGCGATGGTTTTCTACATCGCCGCAGGGAATGCGTAGCGCCACCGTGCGGTTATTGTGTCCCCATGACGCCTGCAGCGGCACAAACGCCTCCGGCAGGAAGCGGCGAAACGCGTTGACGTTGGGCGCCAGCAGCGCCATTGATGCCGGCATCAGATCGATCATGCCAGCCAGCGCCCGCTTCAGCAGCGGCGAATCGCTGCCATCATCCAGCGCAAAGGCGTTGTGGTCGGCGGCATCCAGCATACTGATGTGTACGTGCATGCCGCTGCCCGCATACTCCTCATACGGCTTGGCCATAAACGTGGCGGTCATGCCGTGATTTTCTGCCACCTGACGCACCAGCCGCTTCAGCAGAATGGCGTCGTCGCAGGCTTTGAGGATATCGCGCGTATGGTGCAGGTTAATTTCGAACTGGCCCGGCGAGGCTTCCGCCAGCGCGCCGTCGGCGGGGATATTCTGCAGTTTCGCCAGCGCGTCGATATCGCGCAGTACGTCGGCGAAATGGTCGAGATTATCCAGCGAATAGACCTGACTCTGCATATTGCGCTCTTCACTACCCGGCGCACACGGCGGCTGAATATAGCCTTCGGCATCGCGCTTTTTGTCCACCAGATAGAACTCCAGCTCTACCGCTACCACCGGAAACAGACCGCGATTGCGCAGCTGTTGCCACAGCTGGTTCAGCACGTTTCGGGGTTCAACGTCAAAGGGAGTGCCATCTTGGTCGCACATGGTCAGCAGCAGCTGGGCGATGCGTTGCGGGTCAGAGGCGGAAGGAATTAAGGTCCCAGGGACCGGTATGCAGAGGTTATCAGGTTCGCCGAGCGCCTGTCCGAGGCCGGCTTCCTCGACGGTGTTGCCGAGAATGTCCATGGCGAAAACCGAGGCCGGAAAGTAACACCCTTTTTCCAGCTTGGCTAACGCGGAGACGGGAATGCGTTTACCGCGAAATACCCCGTTGAGATCGTTTAACAGAATATCGACATACTGCGTTTCCGGATGGCGTTCCAGCCAGGTTTTCACCTCCAGCTGGAACGCGCTGGTTCGTTTTTCTTCACTGTGTCGCGTGAAGTCTTCTACTTCCACGAGGTTCGTCATCTTCCCACCCGCCCTATACCGTTTAAGATGGTTTGCACATGCTCAAAATAACAGCCACACCTCTAACATAGCTCTAACGCAAATGGTGTGCAAATGTAACAATTCTGTTTGAAGAACAACCAGACGGTTGCTAGATTGACAATATATTGCACACTTTTTCTACTTAGCGCGCAAAACCGGCGAAAATATTGAACAGCAGCGTGGAGACGTAATGGGCATTATTTTTGACAAGCCTTTGATTGGCGTAGTGATGTGCCAGAACCCCATCGGCAACCACGTTGGGCAGACCGTGCATAACAAATACCTCGACGCCGTGGTGCTGGCTGGTGGCGTGCCGCTGCCGTTACCGCATCAGCTGATGCACGCGCCGCAGCTATTAGAAAACAGTATGACGCTGCTGGACGGCATTTTGCTCACCGGCAGCCCAAGCAATATTGAACCCTGGCATTACGGTGAAGAGGGTCATGAGGCGCATGCTGATCCGTCGCGTGACCGCTTATCCTTTGCGCTTATCACCCACGCCAGCGGGAAAAAGATGCCGATGCTGGGCATCTGCCGCGGTTTGCAGGAGCTGGTGGTCGCCAACGGCGGCGCGCTGCATCGCCAGCTGCATCAGACGCATCTGTTTCAGGAGCACCGCGAAGATGACAGCCAGCTGCTGGAACAGCAGTACGCGCCGGCGCATCTGGTGCAGCCCGAACCCGATGGCCTGCTGAGCCAGCTGCTCGGCAGCGCTGCCGCGTTCGCGGTCAATTCGCTGCACGGCCAGGGCATCCGCGAGCCGGGTCCGCAGTTACGCATTGAAGCCCGCGCGCCGGATGGCCTGATCGAAGCCGTCAGCCTGCGCCAGCATCCGTTTGCGCTGGCGGTGCAGTGGCATCCGGAGTGGCAATCCGATCGCGATCCGGTCTCGCGCCGTTTATTCGAGGCCTTTATCCACGCCGCAGCACGTTATCACAAGGAAAAGCAGCCATGAATGATGCCACTCTGGCGCCCGGACGACGCTTATCGCAAATCCGGCAGGAGTTGGGATTGTCTCAGCGTCGCGTCGCTGAGTTGTCAGGTTTAACACACAGCGCTATCAGCACTATTGAGCAGGATAAAGTCAGTCCGGCGGTCAGCACATTACAAAAGCTACTCAAAGTGTATGGGCTGTCGCTGTCGGAGTTTTTCTCGGAGCCGAAAGAGAATGCCACGCCGCGCATCATCGTACGCCCGGATGATTGCGTTGAGATCGGCAGTCTCGGTGTTTCTTTACAGCTGATTGATAACGGTGCGGCGAAGCGTGCGCTGGCGATGCTGCTGGAGCGCTACGAGCCGGGGGCCAGCACCGGTGAAAAGCTGCGCCATCCGGGGGAAGAGACCGGCACGGTGCTGGAGGGGGAAATCACCCTGGTGGTGAACGGTCAGAGTTATCACCTTAACCGCGGCGAAAGCTACGTGATTGATACCGGTTTGCCGCACAGTTTTACCAATACGTCAGATCAGCCGTGTCGCATTGTCAGCGCGCATACGCCCGCCAATTTCTGAGTTCACGCGCTACAGGAGGTTATGATGCACCACGTGCAAAGTTATTACGCCGCGACCGCCAACGCGCACGCGCCGTGGCCGCAGCTGCAGGAGAGCATTCAGTGTGACGTCTGCATCATCGGCGGCGGGTTTACCGGGCTCTCTTCCGCGCTGTTTCTCACCGAAGCCGGTTACGATGTGGTGGTGCTGGAAGCGGCCCGCGTCGGCTTCGGCGCCAGCGGCCGCAACGGCGGCCAGGTGGTGAATTCTTACAGCCGCGATGTCGATGTGATTGAGCAGCGCTACGGCAAACAGACTGCGCAGATGCTGGGCAGCATGATGTTCGAAGGGGCGGAGATTATCCGCGACCGTATCGATCGTTACGCCATCGCCTGCGACTATCGTCCCGGCGGCATTTTTGCAGCCCTCAATCAGCGCCAGATGGGGCATCTGCGCAGCCAGCAGGCCAGCTGGGCGCGTTACGGCAACAGCGATCTGGAGCTGCTGGACGAGCGCGGTATCCGCCGTGAAGTGGCCACCGACCGTTACGTCGGCGGTCTGCTGGACCGGCGCGGCGGTCATCTGCATCCGCTCAATCTGGCGTTAGGTGAAGCCGAGGCAATTCGCCGGCACGGCGGCCGTATTTATGAGCAGTCGGCGGCGCTGGCAGTGACCTACGGCGCACCCAACCGGGTCAAAACCGCGCAGGGTGAAGTCAGCGCCACCTTTGTGATTTTTGCCGGCAACGCCTATCTGCCCTCGCAACTGGAACCTCGGCTGGGGCGCAAAAGCATGCCGTGCGGCTCGCAGATCGTCACCACCGAGCCGCTGAGCCGCGATCAGGCGCTGGGGCTGATGCCCAATAACCACTGTGTGGAAGATTGTAACTATCTGCTGGATTACTTCCGCCTGACTGCCGACAACCGCCTGCTGTACGGCGGCGGCGTGGTGTATGGGGCGCGCGAACCGGAAGACATCGAGGCGTTGATCCGGCCCAAGCTGCTGCGCACCTTTCCGCAGCTGCGCGATGTGAAGATCAGCCATCGCTGGAGCGGTAACTTCCTGCTCACGCTGTCGCGTATGCCGCAGTTTGGTCAGCTGGAGAAGAATGTTTTCTTTATGCAGGGCGATAGCGGACACGGTGTGACCTGCACGCACCTCTCCGGCAAGCTGATTGCCGAAGTGCTGCGCGGCCATGCAGAGCGATTTGATGCGTTTGCGAAGCTGCCGCACCTGCCGTTTCCCGGCGGAAGACGCTTTAAGGTGCCACTGACGGCGATGGGCGCGGCCTGGTATGCGTTAAGGGATCGGCTGGGGGTTTAGGTGGGTGCGGTTTGCTGCCCTCACCCCGGCCCTCTCCCACGGGGAGAGGGAGAATGATGGTGCGTTCATCTGCATAGAGAGGGAGAATGACAGTGCGTTCATCTGTATGGAGAAGGAGAATGGCCGTGAGATCATCTGTCTGAGGTTAATGCTGCCGTTTGTCAAAGTGACGAAACCAGCGAAATAAACGCTCGGGCGGTTCCCTCTCCCGCGGGCGGGAGAGGGTTAGGGTGAGGGCAACCCCGCACCGCCCCTACTCCAGCGGCATCTTCATCGGGTCATCGTAGCTGTATTCAAACCCCAGCTCGTGACAAATCTTCGAACCGTCAATCACCTTGCCGCTGGCGCGCACCGGCTCGGCAACAAACGTCGGTGGCACCAGGCCTAACTGCTTCGACACGCTCGGGTAAAAGCTGTCGCGTGAAGGATGTTTCGGGGCGCACAGGTTGTAAACGTGCCCGCCCTTCGGCGTTTGCAGCAGCAGCACAATCGCGTCGACCACATCATCAAGATGCACCAGGTTCACCGCGTGCGCGCCGTTTTCCAGGTTGGTTTTACCGGCGAGGAAACGCCCCGGATGGCGGTTCGGGCCGACCAGTCCGGCGAGACGCACGATATCCACACTGGTGCCCGGCAGGTCATGCAACCAGTTTTCCAGCTCCACCAGCGTTTTGCCTGCCACCGTCTCCGGCTGCAGCGCACTGCTCTCTTTTCTCACGCCGTCGCCGCTGCCGTATACCGAGGTAGAGCTGGTAAAGATGATGCGCGGCACTTTATTCGCCAGCGCGGTATCGACCACGTTCTGCACCGCCTGCATGTAATCTTCGCCACCCTGCACGGTGCGGCTGGCGGGCAGCGTCACCACCAGCGCATCCACCGCCATCAGCGCGGCCAAATCGTCTGCTTCACACTCCAGCTCCGGTGACAGCACCAGCTGAAACGCATCAATACCGCAGCGGCGCGCCGCATCGACGCCGTCCGGTGAAGTTTTGCTGCCGGTCACCTGCCAGCCGCGCGCTGACAGCGCCATCGCCAGCGGCATTCCCAGCCATCCCAGACCTACAATCGCGACCTTTTTCATATCGACTCCTGCTCTCCCGCGCTAAGACATCCCATCTTAGTGCCAGCGCGCCAGCCAGACCAGCGCAAACTGTTGCCGAAGGTTGCGAAAACTGACGTTAAAAAAGGGTTGCCAAGCGCCGCCATCTTCGTTAGGTTAATCAGCACGCAAATGAATACTCATTCAGCAACGGAATTTTTTATGACACGCGTTCAGTTCAACCACCATCATCACCATCACCCTGACTAGTCTTTCAGGCGATGTGTGCTGGAAGACGTTTAGGATCTTCCAGTGGTGCGAGCGCAAAGAGAGCCCCCGGAAGATCGTCTTCCGGGGGTTTTTTTATGGGCGAACGCAACCCGATACGCTTCAGACAGGATTGAATAAGAGGACAGGAACCATGTTAGATAACACCCGTTTACGCATAGCTATGCAGAAATCTGGCCGTTTAAGTGATGATTCACGCGAACTGCTGGCACGCTGCGGTATCAAAATTAACCTTCAGCAGCAGCGTCTGATTGCGTTTGCGGAGAACATGCCGATCGATATCCTGCGCGTGCGCGATGACGATATCCCTGGTCTGGTGATGGACGGCGTGGTCGACCTCGGTATCATCGGTGAAAACGTGCTGGAAGAGGAGCTGCTGACGCGTCGCGCGCAGGGCGAAGATCCGCGCTACTTCACGTTGCGCCGCCTTGATTTCGGCGGTTGCCGCCTGTCGCTGGCGATGCCAGTCGATGACGAGTACACCGGTCCGCTATGCCTGAATAATGCCCGTATCGCCACCTCTTACCCGCACCTGCTGAAGAAATACCTCGATAAACAAGGCATCGCGTTTAAATCCTGCCTGCTGAACGGCTCCGTTGAAGTGGCACCGCGCGCCGGTCTGGCCGATGCCATTTGCGACCTGGTCTCCACCGGCGCCACGCTGGAAGCCAACGGCCTGCGTGAAGTTGAAGTGATCTACCGCTCCAAAGCGGTGCTGATTCAGCGCGATGGCGAACTGCCGGCGGCGAAACAGCAGCTGGTGGACACGCTAATGACGCGTATTCAGGGCGTGATTAAAGCGCGTGAATCCAAATACATCATGCTGCACGCGCCAAGCGAGCGGCTGGAAGAAGTTATCGCCCTGCTGCCGGGTGCCGAGCGCCCTACCGTGCTGCCGCTGGCCGGCGAAGTGAGCCGCGTGGCGATGCACATGGTGAGCAGCGAAACGCTGTTCTGGGAAACCATGGAAAAACTGAAGGCGCTGGGTGCCAGTTCGATCCTCGTGCTGCCAATTGAAAAAATGCTGGAGTAACCGATGAGCGCAATCATGCAACCTATCGACTGGCAGGCGTGCAGTGCCGAACAGCAGCAGGCGCTGCTGCAGCGTCCGGCTATTTCGGCATCGGCCAGTATCAGCGCCACCGTGCAGGACGTGCTGGTGCAGGTAAAACAGCAAGGCGACGCGGCGCTGCGGGCGTTCAGCGCGCGCTTCGACAAAGCCGAGGTGGAGAATCTGCGCGTGTCCGCCGCTGAGATGCAGGCGGCCGGCGAGCGGCTGAGCGACAGCTTAAAGCAGGCGATGGCAGACGCCATGGCGAATATCGAAACCTTCCACAACGCGCAGATTCTGCCGCCGGTGGATGTGGAAACCCAGCCGGGCGTACGCTGCCAGCAGATCACCCGTCCGGTGAAGTCGGTCGGCCTGTATATTCCTGGCGGCTCCGCACCGCTGTTCTCTACCGTGCTGATGCTGGCGACGCCAGCGCGCATCGCCGGCTGCGGTCGTGTGGTGCTTTGCTCGCCGCCGCCAATTGCCGATGAAATTCTGTACGCGGCGCAGCTGTGCGGCGTGCAGGAAGTGTTTCAGGTCGGCGGCGCGCAGGCGATTGCCGCCCTCGCCTTCGGTACGGAATCTGTGCCGAAAGTGGACAAGATTTTTGGCCCGGGCAACGCGTACGTGACCGAAGCGAAACGCCAGGTCAGCCAGCGTCTCGACGGCGCGGCGATCGACATGCCTGCCGGTCCGTCTGAAGTGCTGGTGATTGCGGATGAAGGCGCGACGCCGGCGTTTGTCGCCTCCGATTTGCTGTCGCAGGCCGAGCACGGTCCGGATTCCCAGGTGATCCTGCTGACGCCTTCGCGGCAGCTGGCTGACGCCGTGGCGCTGGCGGTTGAACAGCAGCTGGCGCAGCTGCCGCGCGCCGCCACCGCGCGTCAGGCGCTGGAGAGCAGCCGCCTGATCGTGGCGCAGGATCTGGTGCAGTGCGTTGAGATTTCCAATCAGTACGGCCCGGAGCACCTGATTATTCAGACGCGCCAGCCGCGCGCGCTGGTTGAGGAGATCACCAGCGCCGGTTCGGTGTTCCTCGGCGACTGGTCGCCGGAATCCGCCGGTGATTATGCCTCCGGTACCAATCACGTGCTGCCGACCTATGGCTACACCGCGACCTGCTCCAGCCTTGGGCTGGCCGATTTCCAGAAACGCATGACGGTCCAGGAGCTGACGCCGCAGGGCTTCCTCAACCTCGCCGCCACCATTGAAACCCTCGCCGCCGCGGAACAGCTGGACGCGCACAAAAATGCCGTGACCCTGCGCGTCGCCGCCCTGAAGGAGCAAGCATGAGCAACAACGTTGAAGATTTAGCCCGCGCCAACGTGCGCGCGCTGACGCCGTATCAGTCTGCTCGTCGCCTCGGTGGCAACGGTGACGTGTGGCTGAATGCGAACGAATTTCCGCTGCCGGTGCCGTTTGAGCTGTCGCAGCAGACGCTGAACCGCTATCCGGAGTGCCAGCCAAAATTAGTCATTTCGCGCTATGCCGCCTATGCCGGCGTCCAGCCGGAGCAGGTGCTGGTGAGCCGCGGCGCGGATGAAGGGATTGAGCTGCTGATGCGCGCCTTCTGCGAGCCGGGCAAAGACGCCATTCTGTTCTGCCCGCCGACCTACGGCATGTACAGCGTCAGCGCCGAAACCATCGGCATTGAGTACCGCACCGTGCCGGCACTGGACAACTGGCAACTCAACCTGCCCGCCATTGCGGACCAGCTGGACGGCGTGAAAGTGGTGTACATGTGCAGCCCGAACAACCCGACCGGCAATCTGATTAATCAGGATGACATCCGCCAACTGCTGGCGATGACCGCCGGCAAAGCGCTGGTGGTCGCCGACGAAGCCTATATCGAGTTCTGCCCGCAAGCGACGCTGGCCAGCTGGCTGCAGGAGTTCCCGCACCTGGTGATTCTGCGCACGCTGTCGAAAGCCTTTGCGCTGGCTGGCCTTCGCTGCGGCTTTACGCTGGCCAACAAGCCGGTGATCGATCTGCTGCTGAAAGTGATTGCACCTTACCCGCTGGCGACGCCGGTGGCCGACGTGGCGGCGCAGGCGCTGAGCGAGCAAGGCATCGCGCTGATGCGTCAGCACGCGCAGCAGCTTAACGACAACCGCGCCTGGCTGTGCGAACAGCTGCCGCAGCTGAGCGTGGTGCAGCAGGTCTTCCCGAGCGAGACCAACTACATTCTGGCGCGCTTCACTGACTCGCCAAAAGTGTTTAAAACGCTGTGGGATCAGGGCATTATTCTGCGCGACCAAAACAAAAACCCTGGCCTGGCGGGATGTCTGCGCATCTCCATCGGCACCCGTGAAGAGTGCGAGCGCCTGATCGCCGCGCTGCAAGCCTTATCTGTGGAGCAAGCATGAGTCAGAAGATCCTTTTTATCGACCGCGATGGCACCCTCATCTCTGAGCCGCCGACGGATTTTCAGGTGGACCGTATGGAGAAGCTGGCGTTTGAGAAGAACGCCATCCCGGCCCTGCTGGCGCTGCAGGAGGCGGGTTATCAGCTGGTGATGATCACCAACCAGGACGGCCTCGGCACTGAACGTTTCCCGCAGGCCGATTTTGACGGCCCGCACAACCTGATGATGCAGATCCTGCGCTCACAAGGCGTGAACTTCAGCGACATTCTGATCTGCCCGCACCTGCCGGAAGAGAACTGCGACTGCCGCAAGCCAAAGACCAAAATGGTCGAAGCCTGGCTGGCCGACGGCGCGCTGGATACCGCCAACAGCTATGTGATTGGCGACCGTCTGACCGACATCCAGCTGGCGCAGAACATGGGCATTCAGGGCCTGCGCTACGGTGCGGAAGGCGAAGACTGGGACGCGATTCAGGCGCGCCTGACCAAACGCGATCGTCACGCGCTGGTGAACCGCAACACCAAAGAGACGCAGATTAAAGTGGAAGTGTGGCTGGATCGCGAAGGCGGCAGCAAAATTAACACCGGCGTCGGCTTCTTTGATCACATGCTGGATCAGATCGCCGTGCACGGCGGCTTCCGCATGAACATCGAGGTGAAAGGCGACCTGTATATCGACGATCACCACACGGTAGAAGACACCGGCCTGGCGCTGGGCGAAGCGCTGCTGAAGGCGCTGGGCGACAAGCGCGGCATCGGCCGCTTCGGCTTCGTGCTGCCAATGGATGAGTGCCTGGCGCGCTGCGCGCTGGATATCTCCGGCCGTCCGCACCTCGAATACAAAGCCGAGTTCAGCTACCAGCGCGTTGGCGACCTGAGCACCGAAATGGTCGAGCACTTCTTCCGCTCGCTGTCGTACGCCATGATGAGCACGCTGCACCTGAAAACCAAAGGCCGCAACGATCATCACCGCGTAGAAAGCCTGTTCAAAGCCTTTGGCCGCACGCTGCGTCAGGCGATTCGCGTTGAGGGCAACACCCTGCCGAGCTCGAAAGGAGTGCTGTAATGAACGTGGTGATTCTTGATACCGGCTGCGCCAACCTCTCTTCAGTTAAGTGGGCGATTGAGCGCCTTGGCTACACGCCCGCGGTGAGCCGCGATCCGGACGTGGTGCTGCGCGCCGACAAACTGTTTCTGCCCGGCGTCGGTACCGCACGGGCGGCGATGGACCAGCTGCAGGAGCGCGATCTGATCGAGCTGGTGAAAGCCTGCACCCAGCCGGTGCTCGGCATCTGTCTCGGCATGCAGCTGCTCGGACGCGGCAGCGATGAGAACGGCGGCGTCAGCACGCTGGGCATCGTTGATGAGCCGGTATCGCTGATGGATACCCAGGGTTTACCGCTGCCACACATGGGCTGGAACCAGATCACCGCGCAGGCCGGCAATCACCTGTTCCGCAACATTCCGGACGGCAGCTACTTCTACTTTGTGCACAGCTACGCCATGCCGGTGAATGCCGCCACCATCGCCCAGTGCGACTATGGCCTGCCGTTCACGGCCGCCCTGCAGAAAGATAACTTCTTCGGCGTGCAGTTCCACCCGGAGCGCTCGGGTAAAGCTGGCGCGCAGCTGCTGAAAAACTTCCTGGAGATGTGATGATTATCCCCGCATTAGATTTGATCGACGGCAAAGTGGTACGCCTGCATCAGGGCGACTACGGCCAGCAGCGCGATTACGGCAACGATCCCCTGCCGCGCCTGCAGGATTATGAACGCCAGGGCGCGGAAGTGTTACATCTGGTGGATTTGACCGGGGCGAAAGATCCGGCAAAGCGCCAGATCCCGCTGCTAACCACGCTTTTACGCGGCGTCAGCGTGCCGGTGCAGGTTGGTGGCGGTATTCGTCATCGTGACGATGTGGCCGCCCTGCTGGCAGCCGGCGCCACGCGCGTGGTGGTTGGCTCCACCGCAGTCAAGCAGTTGGAAGAAGTGAAAGGCTGGTTCAGCGAATTTGGTGCCGACGCCATTGTGCTGGCGCTTGACGTGCGCATTGACGCCAGCAATCGCAAAGACGTGGCGATCAGCGGCTGGCAGGAAGCGGCAGGCGTGACGCTGGAAGAGGTGATTGGCTGGTATCAGCCGGTGGGCCTGAAACATGTGCTGTGCACTGATATTTCGCGCGACGGCACGCTGAGCGGTTCCAACGTGGCGCTGTATCAGGAAGTGTCCCAGGCGTTTCCGGACATCGCGTTCCAGTCTTCCGGCGGCATCGGTTCACTGGATGATATCGCCGCCCTGCGCGGCAGCGGTGCCCAGGGTGTGATTGTCGGTCGCGCCCTGCTGGAAGATAAATTTACGGTAGCGGAGGCAATTGCATGCTGGCAAAACGGATAATCCCCTGTCTGGACGTGCGTGACGGGCAAGTAGTGAAAGGCGTGCAGTTCCGCAACCACGAAATCATTGGCGACATCGTTCCGCTGGCGCAGCGCTATGCCCAGGAAGGCGCTGACGAACTGGTGTTTTACGATATCACCGCCTCTTCCGACGGCCGCGTAGTGGATAAAAGCTGGGTATCGCGCGTGGCGGAAGTGATCGATATTCCGTTCTGCGTCGCCGGTGGCATCAAAACCCCGGAAGATGCGGCGCGCATTCTGCAGTTTGGCGCAGATAAGATCTCCATCAACTCGCCCGCGCTGGCCGATCCGACTCTGATAACCCGGCTGGCAGATCGCTTCGGCGTACAGTGCATCGTGGTCGGCATCGATACCTGGTTTGATGAAGCCAGCGGCAAGTATCACGTCAATCAGTATACCGGCGACGAAGCGCGCACCCGCGTTACCCAGTGGGAAACGCTGGACTGGGTAGAGGAAGTGCAGAAGCTGGGCGCTGGCGAGATCGTACTGAATATGATGAACCAGGACGGCGTGCGTAACGGCTACGACCTGGTGCAGCTGAAGAAAGTGCGTGACGTGTGTAAGGTGCCGCTGATCGCCTCCGGCGGTGCAGGAACCATGGCGCACTTCCTCGAAGCATTCGAGCAGGCAAACGTCGACGGCGCGCTGGCGGCTTCGGTGTTTCACAAACAAATTATCAATATCGGCGAGTTGAAAAACTTCCTGATCGACAACGGTGTGGAGATTCGCGCGTGTTAACTGCAGAACAACTGGCCAGACTGGACTGGGCCAAAACCGCGGGCATGATGCCCGTCATCGTCCAGCACAACGTCTCCGGCGAAGTGCTGATGCACGGTTATATGAACGAGGACGCGCTGCACAAGACGCTGGCCGACGGCAACGTCACCTTCTTCTCCCGCACCAAAAACCGTTTATGGACCAAAGGCGAAACGTCGGGCCACTTCCTCAAAGTGGTCAGCATCACGCCGGATTGCGATAACGACACGCTGCTGGTGCTGGCCAATCCGATTGGCCCCACCTGCCATCTCGGTACCTCAAGCTGCTTTTCGCCTGCCGCACCGGACTGGACTTTCCTGTATCAGCTGGAGCAGCTGCTGGCCTCGCGTAAAAGCGCCGATCCGGCCAGCTCCTATACGGCGAAGCTGTACGCCAGCGGCACCAAGCGCATTGCACAGAAGGTGGGAGAAGAAGGTGTTGAGACCGCGCTGGCCGCTACCGTCAATGACCGCCACGAACTGACTAACGAAGCCTCCGACCTGCTGTACCATCTGCTGGTGCTGCTGCAGGATCAGGAGCTGGACCTCAGCACCATCATCAACAACCTGCGCGCACGCCATAAGTAACGATTGTGCGCCATGCTGCTCAAAACGGGCTTTCTGGCTCGATTTTGAGCAGCATACTTCGCAAAAGAGTGCGATCAATTGCACTTCATCAGAATGGAAACCTCCATGACCACGCATGAAAAACTGCTCGCCCTGCTCGATCAGCACAACGCCCGTTACCGACTCATGGAGCATGAAGCGACCGGTAAATGTGAAGCCGTGGCCGCGATTCGTGGCACAGAAGTGGGACAAGGTGCCAAAGCGCTGGTGTGTCACGTCAAGGGCAACGGCATCAAACAGCATGTGCTGGCGGTGCTACCGGCCGACCAGCAGGCCGACCTGAGTAAAGTGGCAGCCGCCGTGGGTGGCCGTCGCGCCTCGCTGGCCTCGCCGGCTGAGGTGGATGCGCTGACCGGCTGCGTATTTGGCGCGATTCCGCCGTTTAGCTTTCATGCGGATTTACAGCTGGTGGTCGACCCGCTGCTGTTCGAGCGCTACGACGAAATTGCCTTTAACGCCGGGCTGCTGGAGAAGTCGGTGGTACTGCAGGTGGAGGATTACCGCGCACTGCATAATGGTAACGTGATGAAAATAATACTCTAATTGCCATACACCACGCTGAGCGGTACTCTCGATGACTTATCATCACGACAAAAGAAGACCGCAACTATGGCAAGTTCCCGTTTTACCGCCCGTCTGCGCCAGACGCTGGCACTGGCTGTGCTGGCAGGCTGCGCGTTCGGCGCTCAGGCAAAAATCGATCAGGTGCGTTTCGCCGTTGATCCAACCTATCCCCCTTTTGAATCCAAAACGCCGCAGGGCAAGCTGGTCGGGTTTGACATCGACCTCGGCAATGCGCTGTGCGCGCAGATGCAGGCCAAATGCGTGTGGGTCGAGAGCCAGTTCGACGGCATGATCCCGGCGCTGAAGGCGCGTAAGTTTGACGCCATCCTGTCGGATATGGGTATCACCGAAGAGCGTCTGAAGCAGATCGACTTCACCGTGCCGCTGTATGACACCCACACCCAGCTGATTGCGCGTAAAGGCTCCGGCCTGCTGCCCACCGCGGAATCGCTGAAAGGCAAAACCGTGGGCGTGGAACAGGGCACCGTGCAGGAGCGCTACGCGCTGGCAAAATGGCAGCCGCACGGCGTGAACGTGGTGCCGTATGGCGATCAGGCACAGGTCGAGAGCGACCTGATTTCCGGACGCCTTGACGTGGTGTTCACCGATGCCGCACAGGCCGCAAACGGTTTCCTGAAACATCCGCAGGGCAAAGATTTCGAGCTGGCTGGCCCGATTGTGCAGGATCCGATTATCGGCCCCGGCACCGCCATCGGCCTGCGCAAAGGCGACACCGAATTAAAAACCGTGCTGGATAACGCCTTCGCGGAAATCAAAAAGAACGGTACCTTTGATACCTTGCAGAAGAAGTATTTTGCGACGGATATCTCTATTAAGCCGTGATCGATGGGGCGGCGCATTTGCCGCCCTTTTTCCAGCAGAACTATAATTCCCTTCATCAATTTCATGCGGCGCGGCCACGAGCGTGCCCAGACACAGGACATCGACAGCGTTATGCAACAACAACATCATCCTTTGTTAAGCGCGACGCTGGGCACCCAGCGGGAAATTGTCAGCTTCCACTTCGGCACCGACTCACAGCAGCGGGTGTATATTCAGGCGGCGCTGCACGGCGATGAACTGCCGGGCATGGCGGTGGCGTGGTATCTCAAGCAGAAGCTGCTGGCGCTGGAGTCAGCGGGCAAGCTGAAAGCCAAAGTCACTTTGGTGCCGGTCGCGAATCCGCTCGCGCTGGGTCAGCACTGGCACGGCACTCACCTCGGACGTTTTCATACTCTTTCTGGTCAGGATTTTAACCGTCGCTTCCCGGCGCTGGGCGATACGCTGGCGGCAGAACTGGCGGGCTCGCTGACACAGAGTGAATATGAAAACAAACGACTGATTCGCGACGCCATCGATCGTCACTACCGCGACCGCATCGCCAAAACCGAACTGGAGGCCCAGCGCTTTACCCTGATGCGCATGGCCAGCCAGGCAGACCTGATGATTGACCTGCACTGCGACTGGGATGCCTTGCCGCATCTTTACACCACACCGCACGCCTGGCCGCAGATTGAGCCGCTGGCGCGCTGGCTTGGCAGTGAAGTGCAGCTACTGGCGCAGATCTCCGGCGGAGAGCCGTTTGATGAGGCCTGCTGCGAACCCTGGCTGACGCTGGCTGAGCGTTTTGGCAAGGACTACCCGATGCCGCGCGGGCTGCTGCCGGTGACGCTGGAACTGCGCGGCGTAGCCGATGTGTCGCCGGAACAGGCGGAGAAAGATGCGGATGCGATTATCAATGCGCTGATTGAAGGGGGATATATTGCCGGAGAAACCGGAGACTCCCCTGCCCTGATCCATGCACCAACCCAGCTGGCGGGCTGTGAGTACATCCACGCACCTCACTCCGGACTGCTGCTGAACCGCAGAAAATTAGGCGAGTGGATTAAAGCGGGCGAAGTGGTGGCGGAGATTGTCGACCCGATCAATGACTACGTGACACCGCTGGTGGCTGAGTTTGGCGGCGTGCTGTATGCACGAAACCTGACCAAGTTTGTCACGGCCGGAATGCTGGTGGTGAGGCTGGCGGGGGAAAATGCGGGACGTAAGGGGGAGTTGCTGGTGGTATAAGAAAAAAGGCTTCCCGAAGGAAGCCTTTTTACAATTAGTCCAGCCACTCAGTATGGAATACACCGTCTTTATCAATACGCTTATAAGTGTGCGCACCAAAGTAGTCGCGCTGCGCCTGAATCAGGTTGGCAGGCAGTACTTCTGAGCGATAGCTATCGTAGTATGCAATTGCCGCGGAGAAGGTTGGCGTTGGAATACCGTTCTGGATGGCATAAGAGACAACATCACGCAGCGCCTGCTGATATTCATCAGCGATGTTTTTGAAGTAGGGATCCAGCAACAGGTTTGCGATGTTAGCATCGGTCGCATAAGCATCAGTAATTTTCTGCAGGAACTGTGCACGGATGATGCAGCCAGCACGGAAGATCTTCGCGATTTCACCGTAATGCAGATCCCAGTTGTTCTCTTCTGAAGCCGCACGCAGCTGAGAGAAGCCCTGAGCATAAGAAACGATCTTACCCAGATACAGTGCTCTGCGCACTTTCTCAATGAACTCAGCTTTGTCACCGGTGAAGGCTTGCGCCTGAGGGCCGCTCAGCACTTTAGAAGCTGCAACACGCTGTGACTTGAGTGAAGAGAGGTAACGTGCGAACACGGACTCAGTGATCAGAGAAAGTGGCTCGCCAAGATCCAGGGAGCTCTGGCTGGTCCATTTACCGGTACCTTTGTTGGCTGCCTCGTCCAGAATCACATCAACCAGGTATTTACCGTCTTCATCTTTCTTGGTGAAGATATCTTTGGTGATGTCGATCAGGTAGCTGCTCAGTTCACCGTTGTTCCAGTCAGTGAAGGTTTTAGCCAGCTCTTCATTGTTCAGACCTAGTGCGCCTTTAAGTAAAGCGTATGCTTCTGCAATCAGTTGCATATCGCCATACTCGATACCGTTGTGCACCATCTTCACATAGTGACCAGCACCGTCCGGACCGATGTAAGTAACGCAGGCCTCACCGTCTTCTGCACGCGCAGCAATTTTATCCAGAATTGGCGCTACCAGTTCATACGCTTCTTTCTGACCGCCAGGCATGATCGATGGGCCTTTCAGTGCGCCCTCTTCGCCGCCGGAGACACCGGTACCGATGAAGTTGAAGCCCTGATCAGATAGTTCTTTATTACGACGGATAGTGTCTTTATAGAAGGTGTTACCACCATCAATCAGAATGTCGCCCTTATCAAGGTGTGGCGTCAGTGAAGCGATGGTTTTGTCTGTCGCTTCACCTGCCTGTACCATCAGAAGGATGCGGCGGGGTTTTTCTAACGACTCAACAAACTCTTCCACGGAGTAATAAGGAGCAAGTTTTTTGCCCTGATTTTCAGCGATAACTTCATCAGTCTTTTCACGTGAACGGTTAAAGATTGAGACTGTGTAACCGCGGCTTTCGATGTTAAGAGCAAGGTTGCGCCCCATCACTGCCATACCTACAACGCCGATCTGTTGCTTGGACATTACATACTCCTGTCTGTGGTCTCGCTAGGTGTTACCAGTAACACCATTCAGTAAGTGACCAATATGTTAACTCATGAGAGGTGATAAGAGGTAATTATTGATGCTTTTTAAGAAATGCAGCGAGTGATGAAATTTACTTATTTAACAGAGACATATACAAACCTGCATAACTTTCAATCATCTTGTCTGCTGTAAAAAGTTTTTCGAATCGTTGTTGAGCAGCCTGGCCAAAGGTACGAGCCTTCTCTGGGTTGAACCAGATCTCATCCATAGCTTTGCGTAAAGCCCTGGGGTCTGAAGGCGGGACAACCAGACCGGTAAGGCCGTCAATGTTGATGAAAGTAGTACCGGTTCCAATTTCGCTTGAAATCAGTGGTTTTGAGTACAAAGCCCCTTCAAGCAAAGAAATACCAAAAGCTTCTGAACGAAGATGTGAAGGAAAAACTAAGCAAGTGCAAAGCTGTAATAACGCAGATTTATCGTCATCCTGTAATGCACCAAGGAAATGAATATTGTCGATACCCAATGACTGGGCTTGCGCTTTCAGTTCAGATTCAATGGGTCCCGCACCAACAATGACAACAGGATAATCACTACCAGCGACAGCATCGATGAGTATGTGAAGCCCTTTATAGTAACGAAAGGTCCCAATGAAAAGAAAAAAGCCGTTAGGGAATCGCTGGGACCACTTTTCTAATACCTGGGGATCATTGTTTTGATAAAAACTTTCATTCAGACCGTAGGGAATAACCTTAACTTTATCTTTAAATTTTTGCAGAATCGGGCTACTTTCGACATAATTTGGTGATGCAGCGACAATGCAATCTACACTGGAAAGGAACCTATTCATCAATGGTGTATAAAGTTTTAGCAGGGCCTTTTGTTTAACAATATCGGAATGATAGCTTACAATCGATGGCTTTTTTGTAAAATTCGAGAAATGCAGGACATCCATAAACGGATAGGGAAAATGATAATGAATAATATCTGCCTGTGTTGCTAGCTTTTTAAACTCAGTAATAGCAGCAAATGAAATTGGCGTAGATGCATACTCTAATGATGTTTTAACACGATGAATAGTATGATGATCCAACATTGAAATAGCATCATCAAAATCAGGACTATGCGTAAAAACCGTTGATTGGATATTTTCTTTCACCCCGCCTTCAGCGAGCTGATAAATAACTTGCTCAATACCACCAAAAGTATCCGGGTAATATGTTTTATAGCAGTGAAGGACTTTTATCATATTAATTTAGAAACCTGATCATACGCTTCTATCGTTTTATCGGCACAAAATGACCACGAAAAATTTTGGGCCTGACTAAGACCAACCTGGATCATTTTCTGTTTCAACTCCTCATCATTAATCATCAATTTTAGATAATGCGTGAGCAATTCTATGTCTTCCGGTTCATGCATTAACGCGGCATCTCCAACGACTTCAGGTAATGACGTTGCATTTGAACAAATAACGGGAGTGCCAGATGACATAGCCTCCAAAACTGGTAATCCAAACCCTTCATAAATCGAAGGGAAGAGGAAACTGTTAGCAGCGCTAAAGAGCATGGGTAAATCGCTACCTGGTACAAAGCCTAAATATTTCAACCAGCCTTCCCGCTCACCTTTATCAAAAAGACGAAAGAGCTCTTCATTTTCCCAGCCTTTATATCCGCTAATAACGAGCGGGAAATTGTTCTTCTCTTGTAATGACAAGCGATCGTATGCACGTAGAAGCGTTAAAATATTTTTTCTGGGTTCGATTGTACCAGTATAAAGAAAGAAGCGACGCCATTTTAAATGATACTTATCCAATACTGCGTGAACATCCTCTTGAGTGCGCGAATGAAATTGGTGATTACACGCCAATGGTGCAACTGAAATTTTCTTTTCATCCAAAGAAAAAAATTCCATCAACTCATTTTTGGTATAATACGAATCCGTAATCAATACCGAAGCACGCTTTACAGTGTTACGCAACTCTTTCTGCATGAGATGTACTCTCCCAGCAGGATGGAACTGTGGCCAATGAAATACTGACAGATCGTGAAAAGTCGCAACGCAATTTTTAACACGCGGAGGGAGATAATAATTAGGACTATGGTAAATGTATTCTTTGAATTTCTTAAGTGCCCGGGACTTTAAATGAGGAAAAACAAGGCGATAAACTTCACTAACTATTTTGCTTTTTTGTAACTCTCGCTTAAGCGACTGAACGGATTGCGAAGATTCACTTGCAACCGCCAATGAATCTCTTATTCTTGCTCCATGCAAAAAAGTAAGTGAAAGTTTATCTTCCCGTTGCTGAAGTTGTTTCGCCAGTTCAAAAGCATAACGCCCGATACCCGTTAAAGGGTATTTTATGCAATCCGTCGAGAAAACAACCTCTAGCTTTTTGTTTCCAGCATCCATTTCAGAGTTTCCCTAAGTGGTACTTTTTGCATTTCATGGCCAATCAGACTATTCAGCAACGAAATATCACCGCACAACTCTTTGATTTCATTTGGTCTAACAAAACCAGGGTTCACCTCAATAGTTATGGAGTGGCCGGTAATGTCTTCACAAAGGCTAATAACATCTCTAAGTGAGTGCATCTCTCCAGTAGCAACATTGACCACTTCCCCAAAAGCTTTACACTTCAGTAATTCAGCATAGCATTTAACCAAATCTCGTACATCAGAGAAGTCACGCCATACATCTATATTACCAAGTTCAATAACGTCTTTGCGTTCGCGGAAATGTTTAACAATTTTAGGAATTAAAAAATTTTCAGCTTGTCCCACTCCCGTGTAGTTAAAAGGACGGGTAATAATTAATGGCAACCTATCTTTAAACAGGTTAGCCATATATTCCATAGCTAGCTTACTAACGGCATAATCATTAGCAGGATTCGGAAGCGTTGATTCATCAAGCTTACCAGCAATATTATTTCCATAAACGTTTGCGCTACTTGCCACTAATACGGCTTCGGGCATTTTCTTTGTTTCAGTTAACGCAGATAGCAAGTTACGCGTGCCGGAAAGGTTGACATCATAGAATGCGTTCGGATTTGAGTGACCAACAAAAGCAATTGCTGCCAGATGAACGACCACATCGGGACTTATACAATCTACTGCGTTTTTAACTTGAATATTATCTGTGAGATCTACTTGAAAATAATTATCGATATTATCCGAGCAAGCTGAACCCAGGCCATAAACATCATATCCAGCAGCGGAAAGTTCCGCTGCCATATAATGGCCAGTAAAGCCCTTGATCCCGGTGATCAATGCTTTTTTGCCATTAGTCATATTAGAAAGAGAATCCTTGTTCGTTACGGCGAAGATCTTCTTTAACCATCATAGCACATAACTCTTCAAGAGTAGTTTTAGGTTCCCATCCAAGAATATCTTTAGCACGCTGAGGATTACCGATCAGTAATTCAACTTCGGCTGGACGGTAGAATTTCGGATTCACTTTTACAACAACTTTATTTGTTGCCACGTCAATTGCCACTTCCTGTTCGTCTTTACCTTCGAAACGTAATTCAATATCAGCAGCTTTAAATGCCATTGACACGAAGTCACGTACAGTTTCTGTTCGGTTGGTAGCAAGTACAAAGGTATCCGGTTCATCTGCCTGAAGCATCAACCACATTCCTTCTACATACTCTTTAGCAAAGCCCCAGTCGCGTTTCGCATCAAGGTTGCCCAGTTCAAGTACATCAAGCTTACCCAGTTTGATTTTTGCCACTGAATCAGTGATTTTCCGAGTAACAAACTCCTGACCACGCAGTGGAGATTCATGATTAAACAAAATACCGCTTGAGGCAAAGATGTTATAGCTTTCACGGTAGTTAATCGTCATCCAGTGGGCATAAAGCTTAGCTACGCCATATGGGCTACGCGGATAAAATGGTGTATCTTCTTTCTGTGGAATAGCCTGAACTTTTCCAAACATCTCTGATGTCGAAGCCTGATAAAAACGGATCTTCGGGTTAACAATACGAATTGCTTCGAGCAGATTAACAGGTCCAATACCGGTAATTTCTGCAGTGGTTAGTGGTTGTTCAAAAGAGACACCAACAAAGCTCTGAGCGGCTAAGTTATAAACCTCCGTTGCACCACTTTGCTGTAATAAACGAATACTAGCGGAAAGATCGGTAAGATCGTATTCAACCAAATGCAAATTACTGTGATTCTTGATACCTAGCTCTTCAATACGCCAGAAATTTACTGAGCTGGTACGCCGGTAGGTACCATAAACTGTATAGCCTTTATTAAGGAGTAATTCTGCAAGGTAGGCGCCATCTTGTCCGGTGATTCCAGTAACTACTGCTGATTTCATATTTTATTACCTGAATTGATATTTAAAGAATGGTAAAGCTCAAGTGATTGTTGAGCCGAATTATAAGATGACAAATGACGGACTCTTTCATTTGCTCCAGCGCTTAATTTATTGTATAGGTCATGATCCTGTTCCAATAACTCTATTTTTGAAGAAAGATCTAAGGCATCACCATCGTTGAAAAGCAAACCACAATTACCATCAATAACGACTTCTGGGATAGCTCCAGCATTACTTGCTATAACTGGTTTACCATGAACAAAGGCCTCCAATGGTACTAACCCAAACGATTCATATCTTGATGGGAAAATAACAACATCACATAGTGCATATGCTTTTTCGCGATCAAAGTTACTGACCTCACCTATGTATTCAATATTATTTACATTAGTGAATCTTGTTGCAAGTATTTCATCAATAGGTATTGATGAACTCCCAGCGATGACAAAGCTAGCTTTGCTCTCAGATGAAAATTTATTATTATATATTTCAATAGCATCTAAGAGAATATCAATGCCTTTTCGGAGCTCTAGCCTTCCCAGGAAAAGAAATATTTTTTCACCTCTTTCCTTTCTTTCTTTCAAACTGTAAAGAGGAGAGTCAGAAGAAAGGACACCATAGCCTTGTGATACCTCATATGAAGGCCAGTAAGCAATACCCGCATTAATTTTTATGTAATTAACCGAATTGGCAGGATCATATTTCTTAATGAAGGTATTCTTTATGGAATCGCTTATAGGTACTACTGCATTAGCTCGATTGACTATTTGAGTTTCGAAATGCGATAAATAATTCAAATCCGAAGAATTCATACCCCAATTGTTCATCTCATTAGCAACTTTGAGAGGAGTAACCAATCTGATTACTAACGGGATATTTAATTTGTCTTTGACTAAGCTAAAACTATAGACTTCCGAATCCCACAGGCAAGAATCAACAATTGATACAGGCTCAATTTCATTGAGAGCATCAATTTCAATAGCAACTCTTGTTGACCAATTAAGTATTGAGTTAGCCAGATCAGAATCCGGAATTATATTATTATGAATACCGTTTTTTTCAAGAGCAATAAGTTTAAAACGCCCCCGTTCTAGCACATTGCTTTCTTCACTTTCAGTAATTACGGTTACAAAATTTCCTGCAAGCAACAGCTCGCTAGCAAGATGATAGTATAATG
This sequence comes from Pantoea sp. SGAir0418, assembly GCF_043529865.1. Taxonomy (NCBI): domain Bacteria; kingdom Pseudomonadati; phylum Pseudomonadota; class Gammaproteobacteria; order Enterobacterales; family Erwiniaceae; genus Pantoea; species Pantoea sp. SGAir0418. Next base: position 1,561,047 of record NZ_CP027911.1, on the reverse strand, counting down.
TACCTATCCCACCCGCCTTTGTGAAAGGTGGAAATTCTTTACTGACTATAACAATGTGAAGTCTTTGAAAAGACTTTTCAAACTGATTGAATGGTAAAAAATCCTTTTCGATTTCCTTTTCTTCCAATAAGACAGGAGATCTTTTTGCAGCCTCTCTTCCAGCAGCATAACCATCCCAAATATTTTTAAGATATCTCTCGAATTCTTCCTTTGTTATCTCTCCAGTGCTCATTCCATGTTGAATATAAGCGACCCGATCTTTCTTTATAAGATTCTCAAGTTCTTCTTTGAGGAAAGATTCTGGAGCATTCGCATAAGTGAATGCGAAATATACGGTATTTTTAACAATTGAAAACCAATTATAGTTATATTTATTGATTCTATTTTCGCTTTGTGCGAATTCATGTCTTAAGTACGCATCTTTGCAATGATTTATAAGAAAACCATTTTTAATTAATCTGAAACAAACATCAGTTTCATCTAAAAAATAATCGTATTCTTCATTAAATCCGCCCACAGAAATCAAATAATCTCGCCGAAAAACTGAGTTAGTACCTAATAAAGAGCGATTATATTCAGGGTCCATTACAACATCTTGGCTAGGATTTATGATTCCACTACCATAATGGTCTACAAAAATGTCTTCTGCCTGAAAAGCTAGTGTTCCAGCATAATACGTTGGACCTCCAGCACCAGCTACAAAATTATGCGTACTATTGAAGTAGTTTTGAATTCTTTCGAACCAGTCCAAAAAAGGAATTGCGTCATCATCGATGAAAGCAACTAAATCACCGCTGGCAGCACTTATCCCTAAATTTCTTGAAACAGAAAGATTGCGTACTGAGTTGTTTACTAATTTTATCTTCCCTTTCCATTTCTCCAAAACCTGAGAAGTATGGTCCGTAGAGGGACCGTTAACCACAATGACTTCAAAGTTGTTACTATAACTTCGTTCAAGGTATTCAAGACATCTTGCCAAATGATCAGCCCTGTTGAAGGTACAGATAACAACTGAAACATTCTTGAAATTTTCAGCATTCGGAAGAATTGTTGTAAAAAATGAGTCGGCGAAATTCTTCCAGGATTCATAATTATTATTGCTTAAAACCTGATTTTGAAAATCGATTATTGCTTTTCTATAGTCATCATCGCTTAAAACTTTGTTGAGCTTTATTTCCAATTCAATCTGATCATCAAAAAGCCCTTGTGAGCCACCAAGAGTCTCGCTAACAGCAGCTTTATTTAAGGCTAGAACAGGAATCTGATATTGTGATGCCTCCAGTAAAGGCACACCAAATCCTTCATGTTCGCTAAAAGAAATAAAACATGCTGCATTTTTATACAACTCATCAAGTTCGCCTTCAGAAACAGCGCCTGTTATTATTACACTGTCATTTAATTTATAATCATTAATTTTACTGACAACTAATTTATAATAGTCTGATGCAGTGTCAAACTTACCGACTATATATAATCTCCCCACCTCGTTGCTTTTTCTATATAGGTTATAAAATTCGATGAGCTTGTGTTGACATTTATTCTCACATATTCTACCAACAAAGATTATATCTTTATTTATTTCTTTTAAAGTTCTTACTCGGTCAAGCTTTCTATCATCGATAATAATAGGTAATTTTTTGGTCCTGCCCGGATTAAACCCTAACTCAGTTATCTCCTGAATATTGTAAAAACTATCACCTGTCACGTAATTAAACTTATTATAAATTTCAGCTAGTTGTTCCCTTCCTTTTTTACACAACTTGTAGAGAAAAGAGCCCTTAGAGAAAAAATAATGAGGAGTGATATTATGGTAATGAAGTATTTTTAAACCTTTGCTTGAAATAACTTTATTCGCACAATATTCAGAAAAAGCCGAAAAATGGAATAGAATAATATCATCATCAGTTGTATCAAGATGATCAATATATTTAACCATTGATTCTCTCTGAGGATGGAAATGTTTGACATAAATTTCAGACTGCAATCCATAATTAGTCTTCACGTACTCATCAATGTTAACAACATGATTAGAGCACGCGTCATACATATCTAAAGACTCAATTACTTGAATAAACCTTCCTTTGTAATGAGTATACATCTTCACCCTCTAATCTTATGATGAATTTTTCTCGCCAGGTCGAAGGCTCTTTTATTTTTCTTGAGAATTTTCACGGCTGCATATTTAAAGCCCCCCTTAACTCTTACCTGAGAAGCGGGATGGCAGGATAATAACGTTATGAAAATAAACGGTCGGTTTCTGAACTTATTTATTAAATCATAACATTTAACATTCTCAGGAGTTTTTTTTGTTATCAGAACTGTCATGATTTGCCTGTAATCACCATGACATAGGTTAAGCAATTCATTTATTTGAAAAACGTTTGATTTGAACAAAAAGCGCAAATCTTTTGGCAGTAAATTCGCGCCCTTACGCTCTTCTTTTTTTCTTTCGATACGACACTCATCAATGATTGACATTATGTCATTATCGATTTCAGAGAATGCCTTCATTAAACCTCCGATTTTACTGCAACAAGTTCCATTTCCCGACAAAGTCCGTTTCGTCTGTTATCTTCGATAAGCTCTATTTTTTCAAATCCTGCATTTATCAGTAATTCTTTCAATGAATTTACTGAAAACATTGTGTAATGAAAATCGCCTTCATAGTCTTGAGCCCCGTAAGTGACTTTACGAAGCGCTTCAAAAGTCATTTCCCCTGCAATATAATCTCTAATCATACTATCGGCATCAGGTGTAACTAATCGCAACTTTCCGCCAGGCCTAATTTTTTTAAGCCAATGTGGGAAAATTTTTCTTTTCAATTCTAATTCAGTGAAATGTTCTATCAAATGCGCAGCATAAATTTCTTCCAAAATGTTGTCATCAAATAAGAGATCATCCGCACTAGTAACTACATCAACACCGGGAAGCTCACGCGCATCAACATTTATATATCCTTCTGGCTGTACATGCCCGCATCCCAAGTTTATCTTACGAATACCAAGCTTCAAGAATTTATCATCAGATATTGTTCTTTTATCAATTTTATTAAAATCTTTCTTATCCGTCAAAGTGTCAGTTTTCAATCGCATTTCAAACATCATTTCTTCACGTATGAATTCCATACGATTGCGTACATCATCAACTCTGGCTAAAATATTATTACTATTGCTTATCACTCGCTCAATTATATCATCTTTTATAATATTTATATTTTCATCACTTGTCTCAGTCACAGGATTAGGTTGAGTGTTTGAGTTTTTATCCATTACTATGGTTTGTAATTTTGCATCCAGTTGATTAACCTTTTCGTTCAGTAGGTTTAACGAGTTTACAATGTTTTGATATCTGGATTTTAATTCATGAATGAAATTGATCATAATAACCTTAGGATTCGATAACTACACATTTATTTTCAAGCCATGCGCTTCCAACGAAAATTTTTCCTGGTGCGATGACTTGAAATTTCCCTAAACCATCTTTCCAGTGAAAACATTCTTCATAATGGTCACGATCTTTGTGCAACGCTGCTGAAACACTATATTCTCCAACACCTATATTCATATTCAAATTGAACTTGATTAACTTTTCCCCTAACTTATTCATTTCTATTTTATGCGCAAGTGTGTTAGTACCAAATATAATATTTCCTAGCCTGTCTCTGATATGAAAACCAAGTGTCAAGCCATTAGTAACGCTGCCATTAAAAACTTCAAAGACTAAATATATATTTTCACCAGAGGTTGCTATGTCAGTTTTTTCACCAATGCTATTTTCAAGGTAAAAAGCCTTAATCATGGCTTTTTTATTACCCGATTCTGATTGACCACCAGCTGCGGAAACCTCATTTTTTTCAGATGTTTTTGATAATTTGGCGTTATACAGATTCATAATATCTGTAGGTAATCCATCTGCTATAATCTTTCCTTTTTCCAACAAGATAGCCCTGGAACAAATATTGGCAATTGCAGCCTGATCGTGTGATACAAGCAATAATGTAGTTCCCTGAGATTTAAATTCCCGGATTCTATTGAAGCACTTAGCCTGAAAATAAGCATCGCCTACAGAGAGAGCTTCGTCTACAATCAGTAGTTCCGGACGGGTTGCTGTTGCTACAGAAAATGCAAGCCGAATTTGCATACCGCTTGAATAAGTCCGCACAGGTTGATCGATATAGTTGCCTATTTCAGCAAACGACTCTATCTGTGGCATTAATTCTGTAATTTGCTGCGAAGAAAGTCCCATTAATTGACCCGACATATAAGCATTATCACGCCCGGAGAAATCCGGATGAAACCCCATGCCTAACTCTAAAAGTGCAGCAACGCGTCCTTGCACTTTAACATAGCCTGATGAAGCTGTAGTGGTACCGGTAATTATCTTCAATAGGGTACTCTTACCAGCACCGTTCATTCCAATAATACCGACAGATTCACCAGAGCCAATATCGAAACTTATATCTCTCAATATTTCAATGTTACTGTGGCATATCTTATTTCCGAACGTCAGCCATTCAATAATCCTATGATTTCTCTTTGCGTAATTTTTATAAGTTTTAGATACATCACTAACTGAGATAATATTCATTATAGTTCGTCTACCATTTCGCCGGAGTGTTTGCGATATAAACGATATGCAATCACATTGAATATAATAGTTAATGTCATTACTAATGTTAAATCAGACCAAATAGGTGCCTGGTGATACACAAATACTCTTTGGTAACCCATGATCACTGCAGTCATTGGATTCCACATTAACCAACTGCGAGCCCATTCTGGAATGATATTTATTAAATATATTACAGGTGTGAACCAGAACCAGAATTGCAAAAGTATAGTCATAAACTGGCCAACATCTCTAAAAAATACATTCATCACCCCTAATGTAATACCCAGACCTGTAGCGAATAAAACCTGTATTATTAGTAATGGTATGATGCAAAGGAAGACTACCCCAGGAAAATTTCCTGTTACTATCAAAAAAACAACATACAATGAAAATATTATAAGGAAATTAACAAACGATACTCCAATAGAAATAATAGGCAGGCATATTCTCGGAAAGTTTATTTTTTTTAAATAATTCCCACTATCTACAAAAATATTTATTAATCTACTCAGAAGCTCTGAGAAAAAGCCCCACGTTAGCAAGCCTGCACACAGATATATACTATATGCAAAAGGAATAGTGCTATCCGGCATCCTCGCTTTCATAACTTCCGAAAAAATGACAGTGTATACAACAATCATTGCAAGGGGCTGAAGTACGAGCCATGCAGCCCCCAATAAGCTGGTATGATATCTGCTCTTAAACTCTCTTTTGATACTGTTAATTATAAAATCTTTATAAGCTGAAGCAGCTATTAATGTTTTGAGCATTAAATCAAGCCTCTGATGATTTCTTTTACTTCCGTAAGTTTTTCTTCAACCATTCCGGGATTTGATTTCCCTTCTATATTTACACGTAGTAATGGTTCTGTATTAGAAGTTCTAACGTTAATTCGCCAATGTTCATGATCTATGCTAAGGCCATCGGTATGATTAATTTCAAGACATTTCGCAGAAAATGAATCTTTTATTGCGGCTATCGCTGCGTTCTTGTTTTCAATGTTGAAATTAATTTCACCGCTACAAGGGTATTTGGTCAATCTTTCTTTTATCATGTCCGATAATTTAATTCCCTTTACAGCTAGCAGTTCAGCCGATAATAACCACGGAATCATTCCGCTATCGCAATAGGCAAAATCACGGAAGTAATGGTGTGCGCTCATTTCGCCGCCGTACACCGCATCTTCTTCACGCATGCGCTCTTTAATAAACGCATGACCTGTTTTAGACATAACAGGTATGCCACCCGCTTTGGTTACGACGTCGATGGTGTTCCAGGTCAAACGGGGATCGTGAATGATCTTCGCGCCAGGCTCTTTCTTGAGGAACGCTTCTGCCAGCAGGCCAACAATGTAATAACCTTCGATGAACTCTGCGTTCTCGTCAAACAGGAAGCAGCGATCAAAGTCGCCATCAAATGCGATGCCCATGTCGGCTTTGTTCGCTTTCACCGCATTGGAGGTATCTTTCCGGCATTCTGGCAGTAAGGGATTAGGAATACCGTTCGGGAAGTTGCCATTCGCTTCATGATGAACTTTAACGAAGGTGACCGGTGCATTCGCCAGCTGAAAGCGCTTTTCGATCTCATCGATAACATGACCGGCAGCGCCATTACCCGAGTTGATGACCAGCGTCATGGGTTTGGTGAAATTTGCCAGATCAATGTAACCCATCAGGTGATTGACATAGGCATCCAATACCGAGATCTGTTTATAGCTGCCACGCTTAGCTGCATCTACCGGCGCAAAATCGTTAGCTTCAGCCAGACGCTGAACATCACGTAAGCCTGTATCGCCACTGATAGGACGGGAACCTTCACGCACCAGCTTCATGCCGTTATAGTTCATCGGATTATGGCTTGCCGTCACTTCGATGCCACCATCAATGCCTAAATGGAAGGTGGCGAAATAAATCTCTTCCGTGCCGCTTAAGCCGATATCAAGTACATTGGTACCCGCATCCATTAAACCATTGGCCAGGGCCATTTTCAGGCTTTCGCTGGTCAGGCGGACATCGCCGCCCACGACAATCGTTTCCGGCTTTAAAAATTCGCCATAAGCGCGACCAATACGATATGCAATTTCTTCATTTAATTCCGCGCCAAGCTCACCGCGAATGTCATAAGCTTTAAAACAGGTCAATGCTGCCATGATCTTGTCTGTCCTTACTTACTTGCAAATTGTTCTTTAATCAGAATTAAGTCGTCATCACCCAGATAGGAGCCTGACTGAATTTCCAGCAACTCTAAGGGAATCTTGCCTGGATTTTCAAGAGTGTGCTGATGGCCAATAGGAATAAAGGTCGATTGGTTTTCCGTCAGCAATAAGGTTTTATCCTGAATAGTCACTTTGGCAGTGCCGGATAAGATCACCCAGTGTTCAGTTCGGTGATAATGCATCTGTAATTCGAAACGTTCACCCGGTTTAACGGTGATACGATTTACATTAAAACGGCCGGTATTTACCACCAGATCGCAGCGTCCCCATGGCCAGTAAGTTTCACGATGACGACGATATTCCGTACGGCATTCGCTCTTCAGGAACTCCACCACGCGTTTGACGTCCTGAACCTGATCTTTGCGCGCCACCAGCACGGCATCTTTGGTGTTAACAATCACCAGATTTTCCACGCCGATAGCTGCCACTAACTGATCTTCGCTGTTGATGTAGCAATTTTTAGTGTTATGCAGGAAGGTATCGCCTTTCAGCGAGTTACCGGCTGCATCTTTTTCATTCACTTCCCACAGCGCGGACCAGGATCCGACATCGCTCCAGCCTGCATCCAGCGGCACCACGACGGCAGCGTCCGTTTGCTCCATCACGGCATAATCAACGGACTCATCCGGGCAGGCAATGAAATCGTCTTTATCAATGCTGATGAAGTCGTTACCTTCTGCCACATTCGCCATGGCACGGCGGCAGGCATCCAGAATATCAGGACGGAATTTTTCCAGTTCCTGCAGATAACGTTTGGCGCGGAACATAAACATCCCGCTGTTCCAGTAATATTCACCGGAAGCCAGATAATCCTGAGCCGTTTTCAGGTTAGGCTTTTCCACAAAACGCTGCACGCTAAACGGCGCATGTTCATCACCCGCCAGCTGCTCACCGCGATGAATATAGCCGTAACCGGTTTCAGGTCCGGTGGGCACGATGCCGAAGGTGACCAGATGCCCCTGCTTGGCATATTTCGTTGCGGTGGTGATGGCCTGGTGGAATGCCGCGCGGTTCTCAATGACATGGTCGGCGGCTAACACTAACAGTACCGGATCATCGCCTTGCTCAATCGCGTTAATCGCTGCCAGAGCAATCGCCGGCGCCGTGTTGCGACCAACCGGTTCAAGGATGATGTTATGGGAAAGTTTGTTGATCTGACGAAGCTGTTCAGCGACGAGGAAACGGTGCTCTTCGTTGCAGATGACCAGCGGAGCTCGCGCTTCGACACCGGTCAGGCGGTTGACAGTCTCCTGCAGCATCGAGTGCTGTCCGTGCAAGCTGATGAACTGTTTTGGATACAATTCACGTGAAAGGGGCCACAAACGACTGCCGGTTCCTCCGGCCATGATTACGGGAAGTAACATTCCACAACCTCTAATGTGTCTTTTAGACTGCTCTATCATTTTCAGCGGGACAATTTTTCAGCAAAACAAAAAATAGCCACGCTACCGCCCTTGGCTTGCAGCAACCAATATGCTGTGTAACAAGTCAATCCTGTGCTTTCCGTCTCGGCTAATTATGGTCAATATTGCAGCATCAACCGCTTTGTCTGAGACCATCGCAAATAATACATTTTGTGCTGCCGAATTAACATGGTTATTGTCTGATGCCGGCGCGGCGAATCTTAATTTCTTTTCATCGTTGCGGTTAACTGCAAGCTACTGAGTCGGAAAGAATATAGCTGGCGATTCGCAGAATGAAAGGCTGCAGCGGGGTTTCACTAAATCAATATGATGAGTTGTGAACTTGATGCATTGGTCTGGCGCTGATTAGGATTTTTCTGCATCCCGCAAATGAATGCCTGAACAAAAAAACACCAAAGTAAATTATTTGCCCATAAAAAAACCCGGCATATGCCGGGTTTTTACTCATTACCTGCTTAATCACTTAAAGCCATTCGGGTTCTTCGACTGCCAGTTCCACGTATCGCGCATCATCGCATCAATACCGCGCGTGACGCGCCAGTCGAGCTCTTTGTTGGCCAGGCTGGCATCCGCCCAGAACGCGGGCAGATCGCCGTCGCGGCGCGGTTTGAACTCGAACGGAATCTGTTTACCGGACGCCTGCTCAAACGCCTTGATCATCTCAAGCACCGAGAAGCCTTTGCCGCCGCCGAGGTTGTAAGCTTTGTAGCCTTCAACTTTTGGCAGGTGATCCAGCGCTTTCAGGTGCCCTTCCGCCAGGTCGACGACGTGAATGTAGTCGCGCTGGCAGGTGCCATCTGGCGTCGCGTAGTCATCGCCAAACACGCCTAGCTTGTCCAGACGCCCAATCGCCACCTGCGCAATGTACGGCAGCAGGTTGTTCGGAATACCGGTTGGGTCTTCGCCAATCTCACCGGATTCGTGCGCGCCGACCGGGTTGAAGTAGCGCAGCGCGATGGCTTTGAAGTTCGGCTCGGCTTTGGCGAAGTCGCGCATCACGAACTCAATCATCAGCTTGGAGGTGCCGTACGGACTGGTGGTGCCACCAATCGGCGTCGTTTCGACGTACGGAACCGGTGCGTCAGCGCCATATACGGTGGCGGATGAGCTGAAGATGAAGTTCCACACGCCGGCGGCGCGCATCTCTTCCAGCAGCACCACGGTCCCGGCGACATTGTTCTCGTAATATTCCAGCGGCATGCGCGTGGATTCGCCCACCGCTTTCAGCGCGGCGAAGTGGATGACGGCTGAGATGTCATTGCTGGCAAACAGATCGCGCAGGCAGGCGCGGTCGCGGATGTCGCCTTCAACGAAGACCGCTTTCTTACCGGCCAGCTTCTCAACGCGATTGATTGCTTCGCGCGAGGCATTGCAAAGGTTATCCAGGACTACAACGTCGTCGCCGCGCTCTAACAGCGCCAGCACCGTATGGGAGCCGATGTACCCTGCTCCGCCCGTTACCAAAATAGCCATGTGTACTCCTTTAAAACCGCGCAACCTGCGCGGCGGGGAAAGAGATTATTTTGCCAGAATTTTTTGGATTGCTTCGCGGAAATCGCGGCCCTGGGTGTTGTTGCGCAGACCGTAAGAGACGAAGGCCTGCATGTAGCCGAGTTTACGGCCGCAGTCGAAGCTGGTGCCGGTCAGCAGCTGAGCATCAACCGGTTTTTTCTGGCTCAGAGAGGCGATGGCATCGGTCAGCTGGATACGGCCCCAGGCGCCTGGCTCCGTGCGCTCAAGTTCACCCCAGATATCCGCAGAAAGCACGTAACGGCCCACGGCGGTCAGGTCTGAGTTCAGCTCGGACGGATGCTCAGGTTTTTCCACGAAGTTGGTGATGGTGCTGATATCGCCCGGGTTATCCAGCGGCTGCTCGGTGGTCAGCACGCCATATTCAGACAGGTCTTCGCCCGGCATGTGTTTCGCCAGAACCTGGCTGCGGCCGGTCTCTTCGAAGCGTGCCACCATCGCGGCAAGGTTGTAGCGCAGGTGGTCAGCGGTGGAGTCATCCAGCAGCACGTCTGGCAGTACCACCACAAATGGGTTGTCGCCAATCATCGGACGGGCACACAGTACTGAGTGGCCAAGACCCAGCGGGTTCGCCTGACGCACGTTCATGATAGTCACGCCCGGCGGACAGATTGACTGCACTTCGCTCAGCAGCTGGCGTTTAACGCGCGCTTCAAGCAGCGCTTCCAGCTCGTAGGTGGTATCGAAGTGGTTTTCCACTGCATTTTTGGAAGCATGGGTGACCAGCACAATCTCCTTGATGCCCGCCGCCACGCACTCGTCGACAATGTACTGAATCATTGGTTTATCGACGATAGGCAGCATCTCTTTCGGAATGGCTTTAGTCGCAGGGAGCATATGCATACCGAGACCCGCAACCGGGATTACTGCTTTAAGCTTGGTCATATTTATTCCATTTCATGAAGTGAATACGTGGGGTCGATTATGCAGGATCGGCCGGTTGAGCAAGTATAATCTTTATCTGAAAAACCGGCACTAACTCTCTGTCAACACATAAAAAATCGTCAAAAAGTCCATCTGCCAGTCAGCGATGAGGCGGGAAAAAAAAGCGGCTAAATGGCTGAAAAACAGTGGAAGGCAGAGTGCTGAGCAATGACCGGTGAGGCCAGTGATTGTTGAGCGTTCAGACCGGCGTTGCGGAAACATCATTGGGGCGAAGATGGAAGCGTATTTTTGAAAGGTCGCCATGAATGGCGCCCCTTATATCCCGATCATTCTCCTCCGGGTATGATGATCCCCGACTGATCATCGGGAAGTTGCTGGTGAGATGGGGGCGCCCCCTGGGCATAAAGCCTGCTTCGTAGATTCATCCCCGGCAACTTAACTCCCGCCTTCAAGACCGGACGGTATCCTGTGCCCCGAGCACGCATCCATAAGGATGGTCATGGCGGTTTCCCTGTGCTGTTAAGGAGAATCTATGCAAACCCGTATGCCTGTCGGCATTGATATTGCCTCCGGAAAGTTTGATGTGGCCGTCTGGAAAGGCGACACGTCTTACAAAACCAAAGTCTTTCCCAACACCCCTAAGGGCTTTATCGCCCTGAAAAAATGGCTGGAGCCGTTCGGCTGCTGCCATATCTGCATGGAGGCTACCGGCGCGTACAGTGAGCCGCTGGCCACCTTCCTGCACGACGAAGGCTATGATGTCAGCGTGGAAAATCCCGCGCGCATCAGGCGCTTCGGACAGGCGGAGCTGAGCCGTAACAAGACGGATAAAGACGATGCGCGCATGATAGCGCGCTACTGTAAACTGCACGGCCCGTCGCTGTGGCAGCCGGCGCCGCTGAATGAACGCAGGCTGAAGGCGCTGGTGAAGCGCCTGACGAATCTTCAGGAAATGCGGCAGATGGAAGAGAACCGGCTGGAGGTCTCGGATGCGGTGGTGCAGCCCTCAATCCGCGTGGTCATTGCGGCGCTGGATGCGCAGATAGACGAAACGAAGCGGGCAATAAACGACCATATCGACAATGATCCGGGCCTTAAAAAGAACAGGGAACTGCTGGAGTCCATCCCGGGCATCGCGGGCGTGCTGAGCAGCACGATGCTGGCGTATCTGGGGGACATGTCGAGGTTCAGCAGCAGCAAGGCGCTTGTGGCGTGGGTGGGTCTGAATCCGATGCGGCAGGAGTCCGGTGAGTGGAAGGGCAAAAGCAGGATATCGAAGATGGGCAACAGCGCGATGCGCAAGGCCCTGTACATGCCTGCGATAGTGGCGATGAAGTGGAATCCGGCGGTGAGTGCGCTGAAGAAACGGCTGGATGCGGGTAAGAAAACGGGAAAAGTCGTGGTGTGCGCGGCGATGAAGAAGCTGCTGCAGCTGGCTTATGGCGTGCTGAAATCGGGTCGTCCGTTCGATGCCGAAATATGTCTTGCCAGGTAACCGGCAAGACGGTATCTACGGGATCACTGCAGGTTTTTGTAGGGTGCGCATTGATGCGCACCGACAGCTGCACGTCAGTCACCGATCACATCTGATGATGCCGGGCGGTCGCCGTTGCCGACGACCGCCCCCGTCATCACCGCTTACAGCCAGCCCTCAAACCACTCGGGCATCACGAACAGGTTGAAATGATTCACCAGCAGCATCAGGCCGACAAACACCACCGACACCGACACCCACTGGCGCGCATACGGCATAAAGCGGATGCCAATCACCGGTTTGATGAAGAACGGATGCGCGAAGGCGGAGATCAGCACCTGGGAAATCGACAGCGTCAGCGCCACGTAAATCACGTTCGGCCAGATCCACGTAGTGGCCAGCACCACCACCACCACCAGGCTGGCGACGATATTCCAGTAGAACTCGACGTTGGTGCGTCCGTTCGCCTGGGAGATCGCGCCGGTCAGGCCGCCCATCGGGCGCAGCATACCGAACAGCAGCATCAGTGGGATCAGGTGATACACCTGCTCGTGCGAGGCGCCATACAGCACACGCACAATCACCGGAGAGAGAATACCAATCGCCAGGTACATAGCACTGCTGAACAGCATGATGACGAAGGTGCCCTTGAGGAACAGTTTTTTCAGCTGCTCGGGATCGTGCTGCTTCTCGGCGAAGCGCGGCAGCGCCAGGCGGTTAATCACCGGCGACACCAGTTTCAGCGGCTGCAGAATCAGCTCTTTCGCCAGTGAGTAAACCCCCAGCATCTCGGCACCCATCACTTTACCGACGATCAGCGCATCGGCCTGAGTACGCAGCTGGTTAATGGTCTGTGAACCCAGCTGATAGATACCGTAACGCACCGCACTGACAAAGGTTTTGCCGTCGAACTCCCACGTTGGCCGCCACGACTTCTCGCCAAAGTAGATCATGCAGAGAATGCGCGTGAAGGCGTTGATGAACAGCCCGAGAATCGCTGCCGCTACCGTCAGCGAGGTGAAATAGAGCATCGCCACCGTACACAGGAAGGCAAACAGCTTGGTGCCCATCTCAATCTTCGCCAGCGTCACCATGCGTTTGGTTTTGACATAGTGCGCCTGATACTGCGACAGGTGACCGAGCACGAGGAAGTTGAGGCTGGTCAGCATAATCAGCGCCGTCAGCTCCGGCAGATGGTAGAACCACGCCACCGGCCAGGCGATGGCCAGCATGATCAGACCGGTACAGAAGCTCAGCGAGACGTTAACCCAGTAAATGGTGCTCTGCTCACGACGTGTAATCTCCTGACGATGCACGATGTAGCTGCTCATGCCCATGTCCTGCAGCACGGTAGCCACCGCCAGAATGGCGTTGATGATCGCCAGCAAACCCAGCTCGTGCGCTTCCAGCTTGCGCGCCAGCACCGCCAGCTGCAGCACCTGCAGCAGCGCGGCAAAGCAGGTGCTGCCAAACAGCCACACCGCCTGTTTTTTTAATCCACTCACACCATGCGCTCCAGAATTTTCGCCAGCTCGCCGTAAGCGATGTGCTGATTGAACTCGGTTTCCACTTTATGGCGCGCTGCGGCCACCACCGGTGCAACGTCAACGTCGCCGCGCGACAGGCGCAGCAGCGTGTCCGCCAGCTCATCGGCATCATTTTCCGACACCAGCCAGCCGCTGACGTTATTCTGAATCAGCTCCGGGATGCCGCTGTGGTAGGTGGACACCACCGGCAGGCCGACCGCCATCGCTTCCATCAGCGCCACCGGAATGCCTTCCATATCGCCATCGGCGGCGGTTTTCGACGGCAGCAGGAAGATATCGGCCTCGCTCAGCGCCTGACGAATCTCCTCCTGCGGCTTGAAGCCCGGCATGGTCACCATATCTTCCAGGCCGGCACGCGCGATGTGCTCGCGCATCATGCCGTCCTGCTCGCCGTTACCAATGATGGTGAACTGGAACTGACCGCCGTTATCGCGCAGGATTTCACTGGCTTTGACCGCCACGTCCAGCCCTTTTTTCTCGGTCAGGCGCGCCACCGAAACGATGCGCAGCGGTTTGTGGAACGCGTCGCGTGGCTGGAAGTTAAACTTCTCCGGCTCGATGCCCATGCGCGTGACGTGCACTTTCTCGCGCGGACAGCCCATCTCAATCAGCTTGTTCTCCCATAGATGGCTGATCGGCAGCATCAGTTCGCTCTGTCTGAACAGGTTGATGTAATCCTGTTTGTGCTCTTCAAGAATGTGGCGACGCGAGATATCAGCGCCGTGGAACACCGTCGCCTGCTTGCCCTTCAGTACCCCCAGCTCGCGCAGTTTATTCGCCAGCGCACCGGCATAGCCGAAGTGCACCAGGAACACATCGGCGGTAAAGGTCTGCCGGGCATTAGCGACAATGGCTGGCAACAGCAGCTTTTTCGCCTGCGCACCGTAGCGGCCAACGTTAAGCGACTTCAGCAGCGCCGGCTTGGCGATTTTCGGCAGCATCAGTCCGATGCGCTGGGTCAGTTTGTCGAGGTTTGATACCTTCTCTTCCGGCAGCAGATAGTGGGTTTTCGCCGCCAGATTGTACTCATCGAACGCGGCATGACGGTTGATCATGTCGCCCGGAAACACCGAGATGACCTCGACGTCATAGCCGGCATCGATGAAATGCGTCACCTGATTGAGGACAAACGTCTCAGAGGCAACCGGAAAACGCATGGTGAAAAAGGTTAGCTTCATCACTTACCCCAGGACGTTGAGAATTTCTTCGGTGATGCGGTTGCCGATTTCACGCTCCTGCGCCACCGCGGTGTTCACTTTTTGCTTCACGTTGTCGTAGTCCGCCAGCACCGTCTGCACTTTGTCGATCAGCGAGCCGTCCATCAGGCTCTGCACATCGGTGGCCATCTGCGGCAGACCCAGCTGGTTCATCACGCCGAGTGATTTGTGCTCGTAGTTGATGGCCACGGCTGGCGTGCCAAAGTTCATGGAGATGATTGCCGAGTGCAGGCGCGTGCCGATGGTGAGATGGCAGTGGCTGAGCAGGATGCCGAGCTCCAGGTCGTTGAATTCGTCCATGATCACATGGTAGTGCTCCGGCTGCTCAACGTGGTCGCGCAGCGTCAGCGCCACCATACGGTCATCTTTGGCATAGCTGTCGATGCCGGTACAGGTGGAGAACGCCACCACCTGATAACCTTCGGCGATCATGGCGTTGATCACCCGGCCAAACGCGGCTTCATACTCTTTCTGCGTAACGCCAAGGCGTTTGTCGAACGGTGCCAGCTCACGCACGGTGATGGCGATGGTTTTGCGCGACTGAATGATGTTCTGCCAGTGCAGCAGGTTGTGGCTCGGATTTTCCACCTCGCGCGCCTGCACCAGGAACGCGGTGTCCACGCCCTTCTTCACCCGGCTGGTGGTCACGCCATCCTGCTTCAGGCGATCGAGGCTGACCTCTTCGCGCAGCACCAGGCTGTCGACGCGATCAAAAACAAAGTTTGCCAGCGCATTGACGCGCGGGTTTTCGAACGGGCCCACCGAGTGACCGATCATGTGCAGCGGCTTCTTCGCCATCAGCGCGCACAGCGCGTGATCGAACTGAGTGACGCCGTACAGATCGACGAAGAACGAGCCACCAACCTGGATGATGGCGTCATATTTCGCCAGGCTGCGGGTGAATTCCGCCAGATGCGGCGGCACCGAGAAGGATTTATACACGCCACCTTTGCCGAGGTGTGCCATCATGATGTCCGGCATCAGACGGTTGGCGACTTTGCGCTTCAGGCTGCTGACCAGCCCTTTTGGCGCCTTACTGTTATGCAGAAACAGCGAATCCTGCTGGATGTGCTGCTGCAGTAAATATCCGGAGCTGGTTGGATAGCGGCTGATGACATCGATATCCAGATCCCCACGCGCGGCCTGCAATGAATCAATCAGTCCACGTAAAATCGCGCCATCCCCACGATTTCCACAGGTATGGTTACCCACCAATAAAATCTTCATAAAAACTCCAGATAAATTTTTGTAATTTTTTACAAGCCGCCAGTTCCATACTGGCTAAGTGAACTCTGTAAGAAAAAACTGCTAATGGGCCAGCGGCCCGAAATTGACGACTGCCTGTTGTGACGTAAATGCGTTACCTGTTTAGCGGTGCGCATTAATGCGCACCCTACATATCTGGCGCTGCGCTGGGTATCAATCCGCGCCCTGCATCGCCGGTATACGGTGCGCATAAATGCGCACCCTACATTTCTGGTGCTGCGCCGGGCATCAATCCACGCCCTGCATCGCCGGTATACGGTGCGCATAAATGCGCACCTTACATTTCTGGTGCTGCGCCGGGCATCAATCCGCGCCCTGCATCGCCGGTACACGGTGCGCATAAATGCGCACCCTACATATCTGGTGCTGCACTGAGCATCAATCCGCGCCCTGCATCGCTGGTATACGGTGCGCATAAATGCGCACCCTACAAGTCCTGTGCGCGATGATGAGAAGTGCACGGACGTAGGGTCGCCATTCATGGCGACCGCCGCTCACCCTCACGACTTCAGCGCAAAATACGGCAGCGCCACCTGCTCGCCGTTGATCACCACTGAAACAAACCCCTTCGGCTGGCGCGTATCCACCTGTTCGGGCTTGAGCGCGCGCGACGCCAGCAGCAAATCGCCCTGCTCATTGCCGCCGATGCCGGCTTTACCGTTGTGCAGGCTAAACCGTTGCGGGGCCGGCTGGCTGCCGCTGGTCGGACTGCCCTGCGCCATGGTGGCGTCAACGCGCGCACAGCGGCCGGTGAGGAAACGGTCTTTGGCGGTGCTCTTAATCAGCACCACCGCCGTCGGCGTCCAGCCCGCCAGTTTGACGAACACTTTGCTATCGGTATCGCTGCGCGCATCGACGCGCACCTCCAGCACCGGCGAACTGCCTTCCGCAGACCAGCTGGCTTCCGCCTTGCTGGTTTTGCGCTGCAGATGAATCACCGCGCGACCGCCGGTCTGTTTACCGCCCATCACGTCGAGCAGCGGCTGTTTGTCGCTGCCGTTGCTGAACTGCGACTGACCAAACAGCTCGATCTCCCAGCTGTCACCCACGGTGGGCGAGTAAAAATTCCCCAGCTCGAACCAGGTGGCCTGATTGGTGTTGTTGGTCAGACGGAAACGCGACGTGATGTAGTTGTATTTCAGGCTGCCGTCGATGGCCACGCCGTAAGACTCCACCCGCGTTGAGCCCATCTCCCAGATATTCAGCCAGCGCTCGCCTTCCAGCGAGTTATCGATCCAGCTGCCAGACTGCAGATTGGTCTGGCGCATGTTGAGGCGGGAATTGCGCGCGTTCAGCGGGTTTTTGCAATCTTCCAGGCTCAGCGCATCAATGATCCACTGGCCGTTCGAGATATCGCCGGGGTGCTCACTGTGCTCAATCCAGCCGTTATGAATGATCGACTGGCTGCAGCGCGGCAGGTTAAGAACCATGCCACCGGTACAGCGCTGGGCGTTGAAGTTCGACAGCTCAATCGCCGTACTGTGGTCCCACGCACCCTGCTTCTGTCCGGACCAGCTGGCTTTGATCACGTCACCGGTACAGGTGTCGGCGTACCACTGGTCGATTTTGCAGTCCAGCGTATCCAGCAGGCTGATCGAGGTGCCGCCGACGCGGTTGAAGCGCAGGCAGGCACCGCGGAAGAACTGGCCGCCCGGACAGGTGTTGCGGAACAGCCCCTGTTTGTTTGGCCGCTTGTCGTTCTGACCGTTGAAGATCAGGTTGGAGATTTCGGTCCAGCGCGCATTCACCTGGAACAGGAATTCGGAACGACCGTCAGAAACCAGCGTGGTCGCCGGGAAATAGCCGAAGTTAACCATCGCACCGGAAATGCGGAAGAAGCGCTGCTGCTGATCGCCAAAGTCACAGCCGGTGACGAAGAAGGTGCCTGCCGGAAACTGCACGCAGATCTGCTGGTTAGCCTTGAGCGACCACTGATACATGGCTTTGATCGCCGGTGCCGTATCGGTTTTGCCGTCGGCGATGGCGCCGAAGTCAAACAGCGTCAGACGGTTGAAATCTTCCACCACGCGGCGCCAGTAGAACCCGCTGCCGCTGAAAATCACGCCGCCATCATCTTCGCCTTCGCCATACACGCCGACGAACTCGCCGCCGCCCACTTCCAGTCCTTCGTGCCAGCTTTTCAGCTTGATTTTCGCCCCGGCAAACAGCGGTCGGGTTTTACGCAGCTCTTCCACCGACGGGATTTCGCCGATCAGCTGATAGCCATTCGGCTGCGCCAGGCGCTGGCTGAAGTTGCTGGCGTTCGGGCGCGACACGTCGCTGATGGAAAACAGCGTATTGCCCTGATTATCTTCCACCACCATCGAGTGCGCGGGATTGGCGATTAACGCGGCATTATCGTGAATAAACTGGGCAAAGTTTCCTTTGTTGAGCGCAATTGGCTGGCTCACCTGGGACACCTTACCGCTGGCGTCGCGCAGATACACCGGAATCTGGTTGCCGGCCTGGCTGGCATCTTTGCCTGCTGCGCCAATCCACAGTTTGCCTTCAAAGTTCTGCCAGAACTGCGGTGGCATGGTATAGACGTTTTCCGGCGTCAGAATCGGCACATCGCCCGGCGGGACGCTGGAGGCATCAACCGCTTTCAGCGCCGGCTGACCACTTTTGGCGGCGTAACTGGAAAACGCGCTCACCGACAGCGCGGCAACAATGGAGGAGGCTGCAGTTTGCAAGACTTCTCTTCTTTTCATGCTAACAATCCCGTGGTCATGGGGCCGCATGGCGGCCGAAAAGGTATCCCCGAGGCACGATAAAAGTGGTTATACCAGCGCCAGCCAGCTCTGTTTGATCTGATTACCGTCAAACTTCAGCGCCGTCTCTTTGGTCTTTTCGCTCATGGCAAAGAACAGGCGATCGTCGCTGGCCAGCTGCTCCATGCGCGCCAGGAAAGTGGCTTTGTCGTTCATTGGCACCAGGAAGCCATCTTCGCCGTGATTGATGATCTCCTGCGGTCCGGTCGGACAGTCATAGGCCACCACCGGCAGCGACCACGATTTGGCTTCCAGCAGTACCAGCGGCAGTCCTTCATAACGTGAGGTCATCAGCGCCATGTCGCTGTCGCGGTAGTAATCATTGATATTGCTGACTTTGCCGACAAAGTTAACGCTGCCGGTGATGCCCAGCGCCGCGGCCTGATCGTGCAGTTGCTGGCGCAGTTCGCCGTCACCGGCGATCACCAGCTTCCACTCCGGGTGTTTTTTGCTGAAGTCGGCCCAGATATCCAGCAGCAGGTCAAAGCCCTTCTGGTTATCGAGGCGGCCTACCGCCAGCGCCTGACGGCTGCGCGTCTCGCGCTGCCAGGATTTGTACACCACCGGATTAGGAATTTGCTGGCTGGGGATATGCCAGCGGGTGAAGACCTGATGGTCTTTGTCAGTCAGCACGATCACCTGGTCGTAGTAGCGCAGCAGCAGCCACTTCAGCAGTTTGATCGGCTTGCTGAACGAGTTAATAGCGATGTGCTCACAGGCGTAGGCTTTGAAGGTTTTTTTCTTCATTGCCATCAGGTTCCAGAAGGCAAACATCACGCTCAGGCGCCCCATACTGATCAGGAATACGCTGTCGAAGCCCTCCTGATGGATGCGCGCCACGGCACTTTTAATCGGGTTGCTGTGGCCTTCGAAGCTGACAATCTCTTTCACCCGCTCAAACGGGTAAAAGGTTTTGCCGTGCCCTTCCAGCGAGTAAATGGTGACGGCATGCTCCTCACCGAGGCACTCCGACATGAAGTTGCAGATGTTCTCCGTGCCTGCGTAGGAGTAGGCATCCTTAATAACCAAAACAATCTTTTTCATCTGATACTTTTCACCTCAAATTGCTCAAATCCAGACCCAAGTCATTTGCGTTGCCGCAAGGCGGCAAGTGCGTTCATTCCCGGGAGCTTACTCAAGTAAGTGACCGGGATGGACGTGCGCAGCCAACGTAGCGGCAGCGCGAAGGACACAGGGTCTTAGCGATGTTTAAGGGTGAAAAGAACCCCATTCACCATATACCAGCCGTAATAGTAATAGATTTTTAAAGGATTGTTTTTATAGATAATTCTTAATAATTCGAGGTGCCATTTCGCCGCTTTATTTTTGTTACGCGACAGCGAATCGCCCAGCTCGTAGTAATTGACCAGCGTCTTCTGGATCACCCGGGCTTGTTTGTAGCGGAGGAACAGCTCATAGAGGAACAGGAAGTCTTCATGGCCTTTACGCTGGAAGAAGATGCCCTGTGGCGGACGACGGAAACACACCGAGGAGAAGCAGACGCGATACTGCTTCTTCACGAAGTTTTCCTGCTGCAGATAAAGTTTGTTGTAGTTGATGTCGTGATCGGCGGTTTTGGTTTTGTAGTGATAATGGGTGATCACAAAGTCGTCACCGGCGGCCAGCGCCTCGGCCTGCTCGGCCAGTTTCTCCGCGTGCCATTCGTCATCGCTGTCGAGAAACGCAATGATCTCCTCTTTGGCCGCGCGCAGGCCCACGTTGCGCGTTTCCGCCGCGCCGAGGTTGACCTCGTTGCTGAGGATAGTGATGCGCGCGTCCTGGCAGTGCTCGCGCACAAAAGCGAGTGAATCATCGGTGGATTTATCATTGACCAGGTAGAGATGCCAGTCGCTGTAGGTCTGATTCACGATCGACTCAACCGCACGCAGCACGGTGTTGCGCGCGTTGTACATCGGCATCACGATACCGATGGTGCCAACATGATTTGTCATTTGTATACCCGGAGTGTCAGGAACCGAAAAAATGCTCCCGCTGCGGGAGCAAGTGAAAGTCATAAATCGATCAGGAAACCGCTCTTCGCCCCGTGAAGCGCGACTTCAGCTTATCGACCAGGCGATTGATGAAGTAAGCGCGGTTATCACGGTTGGTGAGGAAGAAGTAGCGCGCAAAACTGACGCTGGCCAGCAGCGAATTGCCATCCATTTTGTAGCGCAGCGGCAGCTTGAACGCTTTGTAGGTATGGATATCGCGCGCCGTCAGGTGCGGCTTCATGGTGTCGAGCCAGAAGAAGGAGTACTTCACCGACTCGCCTTTGTGTTTGGAACCAAATTTGGTCACCAGATGGTAGGTCGCCAGCGGTTTGGCGATCATCACAAATTCGTAGCCCATGCGGTCGGCGCGGATGCAGAAGTCATAATCCTGATGGCGAATATAGCGCGCATCAAACTGGATTCTGGCGGCATCTTCGCGTTTCAGCACGATGGTACTGGTCTGGATAAAGCCGTAACAGCCAAACAGGTACTCCGCCACGGTCTCGTTTTTACCCGGCGGCTGCATCGGCATCACTTTGAGGAAGCTGCCGTCCTGATGAATATTGACCTGGCTGAAGATGACATAGCGCGATTTACCCTGCGCTTCCAGCTTGCGGATGGTATCGCACACTTCCAGCAGCTTGTCCGCGTGCCACTCGTCGTCGGCGTCGAGGAAGCTGATGAAGTCGCCCTGCGCCAGTTCAATACCTTTGTTGCGCGCGCCGGCACCGTTGAGTTTGACCTCAGACAGCTCCAGTTTGATGTCCAGATCCTGATAGCGCTCGCCGCGCACCACCTGCGCCAGTTCCGCGGCATCAGCGGATTTGTCATCCACGATGATGACTTCAAAGTTGCGATAGGTTTGCGCTTTAACGCAATCCAGCGTCGTGACAATCGATTTCGACGCGTTATAAGCGGGAATTACAATTGAGAAGCGGATGTCCTGCATTGCCAGCACCTCTTAAACAGCTGTTCCAGATTCAACGGTAACGCGAGCGGCCTGTAGAAAGGAATCGGCTTTGTTCTGAAAAATCATGCCGTTAGTATTCTTTTTCAATAAGACTTTTCGTACCGTCACGGAAATATCTAAGATTGTGCTGTGTGTATGTTTGATGGTGCAAAACGCACCGAAAAATTTAGTCGCCATGTATGGCGTTATGTTCGGGAAAGCGGTTTGCCGGTCGCCATCAATGGCGTTATATCCGACAGAGCGGTTTGCCGGTCGCCATGAATGGCGACCCTACAGCGTCGGGCACGGTTCTGACCGCCAGTGCATGTATGCGCACGGGTAAAGAGGTCAATTCTCCTGCACCGTTCACGTAGGGTGCGCATTTATGCGCACCTCGCTAACGCTTTTTAGTCATAAAAAGGGGCGGAAAATCCGCCCCCGATAGTGCTTAGCTTTTGCTCTCTTTGCCGTATTCGTAGTTGTAATAGTCGTAGCCATAACCATAGGCATTCGACGCTTTACGGACCACGGCGTTGAGGATGACGCCTTTAATCTCGATACCGTTCTGAGCGAAGCGCTTGTAGCTGACATCCAGCTCTTTAGTGGTGTTAGTTTCGAAACGCGCCACCATCAGCGAGGTACCAGCCAGCTTACCGATGATGGAAGCGTCGGTCACAGCCAGAATCGGCGGCGTATCAATCAGCACCAGGTCATAGTTCTTGCTTGCCCAGTCCAGCAGCTCCTGCATGCGACGATGCATCAGCAGCTCAGACGGGTTCGGTGGCACCTGACCGCGCGGCAGGAAGTCAAAACCGTACACGCCCTTCTGAATCATCGCCGGCGAGAACTCGCTTTTGCCCGACAGCACGTTAGACAGGCCGGTCTTGTTGTCCGCACCCAGCAGCTCGTGGGTATAGCCGCGACGCATATCACCATCGATGAACAGCACGCGCTGACCTGCTTTGGATACCAGCGTCGCCAGGTTGGCACAGATAAAGGTTTTACCAATGCCCGGGCTGGCACCGGTGATCATCAGGATGTTGTTTTTCGCTTCCATCATGGCGAAGTGCAGGCTGGTACGCAGGCTACGAATCGCTTCGATGGAGAGGTCAGTCGGGTTACCCAGCGCCAGCAGCGTGTTGTGCGGATCCGACTTCTCTTTGCTGCCGCGTCGCGCCAGCGCTTCGGTGTCTTTCTTACGCTGCCACTCGGAGAGCGGTACGCTGGCATAGACGTTCATGCCCAGCTCTTCCAGCTGCTCCGGGTTGTCGATCCCGTGGTGGAACAGCGCTTTCAGCAGCACCAGACCAACCGACAGCATCAGACCAACAATCAGGCCCGCGACAATAATCAGCAGTTTCTTTGGTGCCACCGGGCTGGTGCTGGTTTCAGCACGGTCGATGATGCGCACATCACCCACGGTGCTGGCCTTACTGATGCCCAGTTCCTGCTGACGGTTCAGCAGCTGCATGTAGATTTCCTGACCGGCCTGCACATCACGCGTCAGACGCAGAATCTCCTGCTGGGTCTGCGGCATGGCCGAGATTTTCTTGTTCAGCTGCGCCTGTTCCGCTTCCAGCGTTTTGCGTTTTTCCAGCAGCGCGCGGTACGTCGGGTGGTCTTTGGTGAACAGCTGGGAAACTTCGGCTTCACGGAAGGTCAGCTCGTTCAGCTGGCTCTGGACGCTAACGGACGAGTCGAGCGCCGATTTGGCTTCCAGCGACATGTCCACCGACTCGTTCTGACGACGGAAGGTGTTCAGCTTGTCTTCCGCATCGTCCAGCTTGGCACGCACGTTAGGCAGCTGGGTGCGCAGGAATTCGAGGCTCTTTTCCGCCTGCTCAGACTTACGCTCAACGTTCTGCAGCAGATAGTTGTTGACGATCTGGTTCAGCACGCGGCTCGCCTGCTCCTGATCTTCATCCTGGAACTCCAGGCCCAGCACGCCGGTGGTTTTGCCTTTATCGGCGACGGTCAGCGCGCCGAGTACGGTTTTAATCGCCTGCAGGTCGCTCAGCTTGGTAACGCTGAAGCTGGTGCCTTCGTCAGCCTGAATGCCGCTAACCAGCATGGTGACGTCGCCGTGCTGCTCCAGCTGACCGACGCGGCCTTTGAACAGTTCGTCGCCGTCTTTGCTCACGGTATAGGTCTGCGGACCGGTGACTTCCAGCTCAACGGTACGTTTGTCGATGCTGCGCGGAATTTCCAGGCGTGAAATGGCAATCTGCGCCGGCTTGTTGCCCATCAGGCGCGACAGACCTTTACCGATCACCGGGAAGTAGTTTTGCTGAATGACCGTGTCCAGACCGAGGTCGTTAACGGTTTTACCAATCACCATGCGGGATTCGATAATCTGAATCTCGGTGTCTGATGCTGGCGTGGTCGGAATCACATCCTGTAATTCGTTCAGCACCGAGGCGGTGTTTTTCTGCTCCACCTGCACCATAGCGTCCGCGCTATAGATTGGCGTAGCAAACAGTGTGTAGAGCGTTGCCATCAGCATAAAGAAAGCGGTGACCGCCACGATGATCCAGCGATGATCGATCAGCTGTCCCACAAGATGCGCCAGATCCCATCCATTCGAATCTTCTTTTGGCGCAGTCATAACCTTGTTTTTGATATTCATGGATATTCCCAACTATCGGCTTAGTACGTTAACCCATTTCTGGGTAGCGTTTTCCAGTAACCCGTAAACCTCTTCAAAGGCCTCACGGCTTTTTTTGTACGGATCCGCAATTTCCTGTTGGTTAAGCCAGTGGCCCAGCAGCATGGTCTTCCCCCGCGCGGCCGGATCGATGCGGTTCACCTGCTCAACGTGGCGCTTCTCCATTACCAGAATCAGGTCAAAGTCACGGCACATGCTGGCCGTTAACTGCTGAGCCTCATGACCGTCCAGCGAAACGCCATGTTCAGCGGCGACGGCGCTGGCCGTCTTATCCGCCGGGTGGCCCTTCAGGGCGCCAAGACCGGCAGAAGCGATACGGGTATGCGGAAGTGCGCGTTTAAACAGACGCTCCCCGGTGGGGGAGCGGCAAATGTTGCCGACGCAGACGACTAACACTGACTTAATCATGGTAAAACCTTAGTCCGACCAGTTGCGGAAACGCAGCGCTGCGGAGCTTGCATCGTCGATACCCACGATGGTCGGCAGCAGTCCGGAAATCACGCGGTTCCAGCGGGTGATTGGTGTTGCGGTGACGTAGACAATGTCGTACGGCTCCAGTTGGAATTCGGTGCCCATCACCATCGACGCCGCATCTTTGGTGTTCAGCTGATAGATGTTGGCGATCTTGGTGCGGTTAGCACCGCGAATCGGACGAATGACGAATACGCCGGTGGCGTCAGAGGTGGTTTGATCCATGCCCTGTGCGTTACCCAGCGCTTCAGCCAGCGTCATGCCGCTGCGGTCCATCTTCAGCGTGGTCTGCTGTTTCACTTCGCCCATCACGAAGATCTTCAGATCGTCGTTACGCGGTACGTAAAGGATGTCGCCCGGATAGAGCAGATGGTTCTGGCTCAGGTCGCCGTTTTGCATCAGCGCCTGCAGCGAAATGCGCTGCTCGCGGCCGTTGTGCGTCAGCACCACGTTGCGCCAGTCGGCGTCGGCGGCAAGGCCACCCGCGGCGTTCACCGCATCCAGCACGGTCAGCGGCACGTTGGTGATCGGCTGCTGGCCGGAGGTGGTGACCGAACCAGTCACGTAGGCTTTCTGCGAACGGAACGCGGCCACATTGACATCCACCTGCGGACTTTCAATGAACTGCGCCAGACGACGCGCGATTTCACTGCGGATTTCCGTCACGGTGCGGCCTGCAACGCGCACTTTACCGATGTACGGATAGAAAATGGTACCGTCTGCCTGCACCCAGTTACCGGTGTCGCTGGCGCTACGGTACTGACCGGCCGGCGTGGTCAGCTCAGGGTGATCCCATACGGTGACGTTCAGTACGTCGCCGATGCCAACGCGGTATTGATAGCTCTGAATCTCGTTCTGCAGCAGCGGGTTAGCCTGAGCAACCAGCGGCTTCGGACGCATCTGTTCAACCAGACGCGGCGTCAGAGGGAAGACGTTAACGTATTTGTCGATGTCAAAATTGCTATCCTGTTGCTCAATGACATCTTTTCCGCTAGTGGAAAGGTGCGAACCTGGTTCGATGGTGCACCCGGAGAGGAAAGTCGCGGATACCAGTAACGGTATCAATTTAGTTTTCATTATCATCTGGTTCTTCGCTATCAGTTAATGATTGATAGAGGCGAAAACGCCGCTGTGTAAGCGTCTAACAAAAATAAAGGCAAGGAATTAAACACTGAAACTGAGGTTCATTATCATTAGCTCCCTGGTTTATGTTGTCATCCTGGTTGCAGACGACTTCAATTAAAGTGGGTTATCGTTAAGCGGCTTAATAACCCGCTCTGTTCGGGCTCGATAATGGCAGTTATCAGTTACAGACACTCCCAGCACCGGCAGTTATCAGGCGGGAACGTTATTTCGTCCCCTGCCCTTGCTGTCTATCAATAAGCGCCGTCGCGTTTGAGTACCACGCCGACCGTCTTAAACAGAATCGCGATGTCATTCCACAGCGACCAGTTTTTGACATACCACGAATCGAAATAGACGCGCGTCTCATAGTCAACGTCGTTACGACCGCTGACCTGCCACAATCCCGTCATGCCTGGCTTTGCCATCAGGTAATAATCAACATCACCGGCATAACGGCAGAGTTCATCTTCAATCACCGGGCGCGGGCCAACAAGGCTCATGTCACCGCGCACGACGTTCCACAGCTGCGGCAGCTCATCCAGGCTGGTTTTACGGATGAAATGACCGACTTTGGTAATACGTGGATCGTTTTTCAGTTTGAAATCTTTGTCCCACTCGGCACGGGCTACCGGGTCGGTGCGCAGCACCTCTTCCAGCACCTCTTTCGAGTTAATTACCATCGAGCGGAACTTCAGGCACTTGAACTTGCGGCCATTGAGACCCACACGTTCGTGACCGTAAATCGGTGGTCCGCCATCACGGCCAACCATGAAGCCGAGTACCAGCAGCGCAGGTGACAGCGCGATGATGATGCTGAGCGCGCCGACGATATCGAATGCCCGCTTCAGGACACGCGAGGTGCGTTTCGCCAGGTTGTTATTCACACGCAGAATCATCACTTCATGGCTGAAGATGTAAGCCATATCGGTGCCGTACAGCGGTACGCCGCGCAACGTCGGGATAACCGAGACCGAGCGACAGTTATGCATCGCCAGCATTTTCAGCCAGCGGTCGCGGTGCTGACTCTGCTCGAACTCAACCGCAACGATAAACTGGGTTTCGCTGTTGGTCAGTTGCCACAGCTCCTGCTCGTTATGCAGCACCGGTACACCGGAGATGCTAGCCTGCGGGCAGCTGCCATCGACGTCGAAGAAGGCGATCACATCAAAGCCCATCACCTCTTCGCTCTGCAGCGCCTGCCAGGCTTCCTGCGCGTTACGGTTGCTGCCAATAATAATGGTTTGCTTTTTCCACATACCGAAATGATTCAGCACGCGTTTGGAAATAGCGCGCGCCAGCGGAATCAGCACCAGCGCTAAAATCCACGTTAATACCCAGACAAAACGGGACATCTGCCATTGTGATAATGCTGAAATTGACAAATCGATGACAGAGAAAATGAGAATGGTACGAAAGATCTCTTTCAGCTCAAACCAGAAGGGTTTGCGATAGGTATAATGACGCAGGCGAACCCAGAACCAGCCTGTACAAATTAAGGACAGACAGACATGGGTGGCGATTTTTAAGTTGAGGTCTTTTTCAGAAATATCTGCCAGTGGAGAATCGGCGAACGAATTAATCAGCGCGAGTGCAATAAACAATGCCGCGTTGAAACAAATTAAATCCGAGCACGCCAGTAAAATTTTTGTCAGAAGACTTTTATATGTAAATTCATTATCGCGCATATTTGACTCTTTTATTTTATTTCCCTTAATCCCTAACGCCTAAGCCTGAGTAATTAATGAGCGATGCACTAACTAAACCAGCGAGACAAACTGCGGCGAACTCCCCGGCATTTAGGCCAATTCTCTTTCCAGTTAAGCAAGAAAATTGTGATAAATACCAACAGATTAGTCTGACTTCCTTTTGCCGCAAGGCCAGACAATTCTTAACCTGTGAAAACCACGTCAGGCACGCTACCGCCCTTGGCTGTCGCTGCCAATACCGCTTACAACACCCTATTTTTTGTCCGCGCTTTGTCGCCACGCCGGGAAATACCCGCCTTAACCCGTGCACGATCACAATTCACAACATTAAGAAGCTAAACAGCGCGCTATTAACAACATTGGCGCAGACATTTACTAACACGTTGCTATACTAGTTATTACTGGCTTGTTTACAAGTAGGCCCCGTCTTCCCTGCACTATTTTAGGAAAAAGACTACCAGCCATAAGTATTGATGCCAGCCCCGCCAGGCAATTTCACGCCAAATTTCAGAATAATTCGATACCCGTCTTCAGATTAGTCGCATTAAAAATGTACGCTTTTGCCGCTGGATAAGAATAAATAGTGGTCTTCATCCACACAGGATGTTTATCCATACTTTTCACTTATCGCCCGGCTGAACAAGGTAAGATTAATCCTAATAAGCCGCCAGCCCGCGACTTCCGCGCGGCCGGGGCGTATTTGTACCCTGTCTGACGATTAACTATCATCAGACTAAGCTCATTTTTAGACATTATGGTGATGAAAGTATGTGGGAGTGGATCATCGATCCGTCGCTCTGGGCAGGATTAGTCACGCTAATCGTTCTTGAGCTGGTGCTGGGTATTGATAACCTGGTTTTCATTGCCATCCTGGTGGAGAAGCTGCCGCCGACGCTGCGCGACCGCGCGCGGGTGTTCGGCCTGCTGCTGGCGCTGGTATCACGGCTGGTGCTGCTGGCGTCGCTGTCGTGGCTGGTTACGCTGACCCAACCGCTGTTCACCCTCTTCCAGCACAGCTTCAGCGCACGCGACCTGCTGCTGCTGGGCGGCGGTATCTTCCTGTTGTTTAAAGCCACCACCGAACTGAACGCCCGGCTGGAGGGCAGCGACGAGGAATCGGGTCAAAATAACAGCGGTGCTAAATTCTGGCCGGTGGTGGCGCAAATCGTGGTGCTGGACGCCATCTTTTCACTTGATGCCGTCATTACCGCCGTCGGTATGGTCAACGACCTGCCGGTGATGATGATCGCCGTGACCATCGCCATCCTGTTAATGCTGCTGGCCAGCAAGCCGCTGACGCGCTTCGTTAACGGCCATCCTACCATTGTGATTCTCTGCCTGAGCTTTCTGCTGATGATCGGCTTTAGTCTGGTGGCAGAGGGTTTCGGCTTCGTCATCCCCAAAGGCTATCTGTACGCGGCCATTGGCTTCTCGATTGTGATTGAGATCTTTAATCAGCTGGCGCTGTTTAATCGCCGCCGTTTTCTTACCGCCGGACGGCCGCTGCGCCAGCGCACCGCCGAAGCCGTGCTGCGCATTCTGCGCGGTGAAGCGCAGCGCGCCGATCTGGATGCCGACACGGCATCGCTGCTGAGCGATAACCAGGGCGCAGCGCTGTTTAACCGTCAGGAGCGGCGCATGATCATGCGCGTGCTGGGTCTGGGTCAGCGCCAAATCAACAGCATCATGACGTCACGCCATGACGTCGAGCATATTGATCTGAGCGAAGACCCGCAGTCGATCATGGATAAACTCGACCGCAACCAGCATACGCGCCTGCTAATCACCGAACAGGGACGCGAGCCGCTGGGCGTGGTGCATGTGATCGATCTGCTGCATCAGTCGCTGCACAGTAAATCGCTGGATTTGCGTGCGCTTATTCGCCAGCCGCTGGTGTTTCCCGAGCGCGTCACCCTGCTGCAGGCGCTGGAGCAGTTTCGCCATGCGCGCACCCATTTTGCCTTTGTGGTGGATGAGTTTGGTTCGGTAGAAGGCGTGGTGACGCTGAGCGACGTGATGGAGACTATCGCCGGCAACCTGCCCAATGAAGGGGAAGAGATTGATGCCCGTTACGATATTCAGCCTGCGGAACATGGCGGCTGGATCGCCAACGGCCATATGCCGCTGGAAGATTTAGCGCTGTATGTGGCGCTGCCGCTCGACGAGAGGCGCAATTACCATACGCTGGCGGGATTGCTGATGGATAGCCTGCAGCACGTGCCGGCCGAAGGTGAGGAGTTGCGCGTCGGGGATTATCTGCTGCGCACTCTGCAGGTGGAGAACCATCGGGTGCAAAAAGTCGAGATTGTGCCGGTCGCGCCCGCACCGTCTATTTAACCCGGTGCCGGGGCGTGATTTATTATGCGTGTCCGGCCACCAGTGTTGCGATTTGTAGCGGCGCGATTTATCGCGCAGGCCTGACATCCGCACCGTTGTACATTGCGCAATAAATTGCGCCGCTACCCGTCAGTGCAACACGGGGTAGCGGCGCGAATCATCTCGCGATGAACAATCCGATAACGTCGCCGTGGTCATTTTATTGCCGCGGTGCAGACTTCTGACTATCCAGCCACTGATTGAGGCGCGTTTTGGCTTCGCCCTGCAACTGCTGGCGCACCACGTCATCCACCGGCAGCGAATACTGCAGATTGCCCCAGCTGCCGTACATGCGCAGCGGAATCGGCTGGCCGTTGAGGACTTTCGCCAGCCGGTCGTCGCCGTGCCAGCCGCGCAGAATCATATTAATGGTGACATCCAGCTGCTGCTTCACCACATCCACGTTGCCGTGAGTTTGCAGCGCCAGCCGGCTACTGCCGCCCTGCAGATCCGGCAGCGTGACGTTGCCCTGCTTCAGGCTGATGCGACCGCTTAACTGTTCAATTCCCTGATCATCCGGCTGATCGTTACTGACGCGATTGCTGACGCGCGCCACGGCGCGGCGCACCATCTGCTGCAGATTCAGCTGCGCCAGCTGCAGATTAGTGGCTTCCAGTTCTGCATTGCCCTGCCAGTTCTGTTTCGCCTCCGCCACGCTCAGCCCGGCACCGCTGATGTCGCCCTTGAGCGAGACCGTGCCCTGCAGCGAAGCCGGCAGTTCCAGCGCTTTAAGCAGCGGCGCGATGGCAATGCTGCTCAGCTCCGGCTGAAACGCCACCTGCGTGACCGGCTGACGGATATCCACCGAGCCGGGAATGGAAAAGTGGCCGTCACCAAATTTGCCCTGCAGCTTGTTGAGCGTCAGCAGTCCGCGCTGATTGCGGGCGTCAATTTGCAGATTGCTGAGCGTCAGACCGCGCCACACGCTGCTGTCAGCGTCGAGCGTCAGCTGTAAATCCATGCTGTTGAGCGGCGAGTCGGCATTATTGTGCGCGCGCGGCTCAGCGATCACCGGCGTGCGCATCACGTTAGCCTGCTGCGTGGTGCTGTTATCGCTGGCGGGCGCGCTGGCCATCAGGTTATCCAGATTGAGCGAGGTCGCGTGCAGCGCGAGATTGAGCTGCTGCGGCAGGGCCAGCCGGCCCTCAGCGCTGCCGTCGAGGGCGCTGTCGTTCGCGGTTAACTGCAGCTTGTTCAGCGCAAACTGCTGCTGGTCGCCATCCCACTGCGCCTGCCCGCTCAGCGTCCCTTTAATGCCCTGCGGCGGCAGGTTCGCGCCGTCCAGCGTGTAATCCAGCTCATCCAGCTGGCCGCTGATACGGTGCGGATAGTGCGCCACGTCCATCTGCCCTTTCAGGTTCAGGCTGAGATTGCGCTGATTGCGCGACACGCGTGTCGCCAGCTCAACGCTGGCCTGCCGGTTATCGTCCTGATTCAGATTGAGGTTGAGATCGCGGAAGTTGTACTCGTCACCGCCCGGCTGCTGCCAGATGAGCAGGCTATCGGCAATGCGCAGTTTACTGATGTTAAAGGTCCAGCCATTGCTGGCGGCGATGGCCGGTTCACTGTCGCCCGGCTCAATCGGCGCGCCCTGCGGTTTCTGCACCGCGCTGTCCGGCGTAGCGCGAATAATCGCGTTTTTCAGCATCACCTGACTGACGCTCAGCTGATGCGACAGCAGCGGCCACAGATTGACGTCCAGACGCATATTATCGGCGGTCACCATCGGCTGGCTGGCGCCGGGCGCGGTCAGGCTCATGCGGCCCGCCAGAATGCTGAGCTGCGGCCAGACGTGCCAGCGCAGGTCGCCGCTCACTTCAAGCTGATAACCACTGCGCTGTTTTACCTGCTGTACCATATAGGTACGAAAGTCGTTGGGATTGACCAGCAACACCAGTGCCGTCATGCCCGCTACGACCACCACTAACAGGATGGCCAGCGTGGTTATCAGTCTTCTCATTGCATCCTCATCACCGTCAGATTCCGGGCCGCTGGCGCGAAATCACTCCAGGAGAAACGTTAGTCTTTATCAATACGGCTGGCGTCAGCGCCCTGCTGCCCGCGATATTTGGCGTCTTCGCGGCGATTGTAAGGACGCGCCGCCGGCCCGGACAGCGGTTCAAAGCTCAGTGCGCCAATCAGCATGCCGGGACGCAGCGCCAGTGGCAGCTTGCCGGAGTTGTAAAACTCCAGCACGATACGGCCCTGCCAGCCCGGGTCGATACGGTGCGCGGTAACGTGCACCATCAGCCCGAGGCGCGCCAGCGACGAACGGCCATCCAGCCAGCCCACCAGATCGTCGGGGATGGTGACGGATTCCAGCGTCACCGCCAGCGCCAGTTCACCCGGATGCAGAAAGAACGCTTCGCCTTCCGGCAGCACAATCTCGTCGCTCATCACGCGATCCAGCGCCGCGCTCACTTCATGCTTTGGACCACTCAAATCTATAAACGGTGCGGTGTGGCCGCTAAAGGTACGGAACTGGTTACCGAGGCGCACATCCACGGTGGCACCGTTGATGCGCTCAACCGGCGGACGGGGATCGATGGCCAGCTTGCCGCTGTCCAGCCAGCTTTCAATATCGCGATCGCATAATCTCATCGCAGAAACTCCATGATTTAAGTGTAGCGAAAGGTGGTCAGGTTGTGACAAACCGTTCGCGTCACGTCCATCCGGACGCACGGTGTCCCGTTCCGGTCCCGCTGAACCGGACGGGCGTCGTCAAAGATACTGGTTAATTTTGGCCTTGAGGATATCAATGGCGATGCGGTTTTTACCACCGCGCGGCACAATGATGTCGGCATACTGCTTGGAAGGCTCAATAAACTGCAGGAACATCGGGCGCACGGTCTTTTGGTACTGGCTCATCACCGAGTCCATCGAGCGCCCGCGCTCGTTGACGTCGCGCTTCATACGGCGCATCAGGCAGATATCCAGCGGGGTATCAACGAAGATCGAGAAGTTAAGCTCCTGGCGCAGCCGTGCATCGGTCAGCAGCAGAATCCCTTCCAGAATA
The DNA here is from genome assembly GCF_043529865.1 of Pantoea sp. SGAir0418. Classification (NCBI taxonomy): domain Bacteria; kingdom Pseudomonadati; phylum Pseudomonadota; class Gammaproteobacteria; order Enterobacterales; family Erwiniaceae; genus Pantoea; species Pantoea sp. SGAir0418. The sequence goes on along the minus strand of NZ_CP027911.1, from coordinate 1,527,808 downwards.
ATCACTTTCTTTGGCTTCAGGTGAATACACTCGTCGGTGCGGGTGTGCTCAACGTAGCTGTAAACCGGCAGGTCGATATCTTCGCCGGCCTTAAGTGCACGCAGATGCTGCAGCAGCAAATCGTGGTCCATCGCGCTCGGATGGTCGTAGTTGGTTTTCACCCTCTCTTCCATGGTGAGGTGGCTTTGATCTTTATAGTAGGCATCTTCGGGGATCACACCGATATGCTCGTCACCGACCTGGTCACGGATTTCACGATAGAGCGTGCTGGCAATAAGACTTTTTCCGGATGCGGATGCACCTGCAATGCCAACGATCACGCACTGATGAGACTTGTCAGTCATACTTTTTTAAGACCTGATAACTGGAGCCGGTTTCTGTCTGCACAAAAACAGGCCGATTGAGAGGGTTAGTTGGCGGCAATTATAGGGATTTCACCGGGTTGATGCCAGTGAAAACCGGCGCGCCGCCTTTTCAGACTATCCCGTTTTGCAGCCAGCGGCTTAATCGATACACTGTTTCTCTGCCCGCCGTGTGACTGGCGGGAGCCCGATAGTCGTTGCAAGGAAAAGTATGAGCTGGAGAACCCTGACCTATTTCGGCGACAGTATGTTGCTGATCCCCACTGCGGTGATCATCGCACTGGTGCTGCCGTGGAAAAGCGACAACCGTCGCACCGTCTGGTACTGGCTGCTGGCGTTTGGCCTGGCGGGCCTGCTGGTCAGCATCTCGAAGATTATGTTTCTCGGCTTCGGCATTGGCAGCGCGCGCTACAACTTCACCGGGTTCAGCGGTCATAGCGCGATGTCAGCGACGCTGTGGCCGGTGATGATGTGGCTGATTTCCGGCCGCTGGCCCACGTTCTGGCGCGCCCTGACCATCGGTATCGGCTATCTGATTCCGCTGATGGTGGGATTATCGCGCCTGGTGATCCATGCGCACTCGGTGAGTGAAGTGCTGGCCGGACTGATGCTGGGCTTTACCCTGAGCAGCGCGTTCCTGCTGAGCCAGCGCCGCACCGCGCTGAAGGGGTTTAGCGTGGTGCAGGTGGCAGTGGCATTTTTGATTCCGCTGTTGCTGATGGGCCACGGCCGCGTCGCCACCACCCAGCAGTTCCTCGAGCGTTTTTCCGCTGACCTCGCCGGGCTGGAAAAGCCCTTCACCCGCGCCGATTTGTTCCGCTGAGTGCGTTGCGCGGTAAAGGGTGTAAGGTCTGTCCAATACGTTTTGAACACGTTCCACAAATGATTGCACATACGGTAGCGGCGCAATTTATTGCGCGATAAATCGCGCCGCTACAAAATTGTGCAATTTGTCGTGTCCTTACCTGAATCGCTGCAGATCCAGCAGTCGCGATACTGCCAGCAGATTTCACCGGTTTTGTAGGGTGCGCATTTATGCGCACCTGGATGCAGGCCGCAAAAAAACATTTCCGCACAAAGATATCTGACAGATGTGCTAGCATGGATTAAGAGATTGACTGGCGCATTTTTCTTCGAGTAATCAATGCGCGCTGCTGGATTCGTGCATGACTCTTGAGATAGTAACCTCGCAGGATAATCCGCAAAAAAAGTGGCTCAGCGCCCTGCTGCTTTGCGCGCTGGCATTTTTACTGACGCTGTTCTGTCTGGAACTGATTGTCGTCAGCGGCCGCATTTCCCCGCTCTGGTACTCCACCGCGTTAATGACTGTCGTGGTGTTCCGCGCGCCCTCGCGACAGGTACCGCTGCTGCTGGCCAGCTGCGTGCTCGGCACGGCGCTGGCCAATCTGCTGGTGATCGGCCCGGCCCTGAGCAATGTCAAATTCGCCATCCTTAATATGGTGCAGGCCATCCTCGGCGGGCTGATGCTGCGCGCGCTGCTCGACCGCAAAGCCCCGCTCAACTCACTGGCCGACTGGATACGCTTTGCGCTGGCTGCGGGCCTGATCGCGCCGCTGCTGGGCGGCGTCGTGGCGCTATGGATGCTGCACGTTGACGGCCACGCCTCGTTGCCGTTTTTCTCCACATGGGTGATCTCCGAAGTGATTGGCGTGCTGGCCTTCGGTCCGGTGCTGCTGCTGTGGCCTGATAAACCGCTGCGCCAGCTGATCACGCCGGAACGTCAGCTGGAGACGCTGCTCACGCTGATGGTCACGCTGCTGGCCAGCTATCTGGCGCTGCGCTTCCTGCCGTGGCCGTTTACCTTTATCGTGGTGATTCTGTTCTGGTGCGCGGTGCGCCTGCCCAAATTCGAAGCCTTTCTGCTGTTTTTCCTTAACGCCAGCTTTATCTCGCTGCTGCTGGCGCTCGACTGGGTCAACCTGGCGCGCAACGATCTGCTGCTCGGCCAGGTCAGCACCTGGCTGCCGTTTCTGCTGGTGCTGCTGCCGAGCCACGTGATGTCGCTGGTGATGGATGCCTTTCAGCGTGAAAAGCACCACATCAGCGAAAGCGAAACCCGCTTCCGCAACGCCATGGAGTATTCCGCCATCGGCATGGCGCTGGTATCACCGGAAGGCGGCTGGCAGCAGGTCAACCAGTCGCTGTGCCGCACGCTGGGCTTCGCGGCGGAAGAGCTGAAAAAACTCACCTTCCAGCAGATCACCCATCCGGACGATCTCAACAGCGACCTGCAGCAGCTGGAGCGGCTGATCGCCGGTGAGATCCTGACCTATACCCTGGAAAAGCGCTATTTTCGTAAAGATGGCGAGATCGTCTGGGCGCGCCTCACGGTCTCGATGGTGCGTGATGCGCAGCTGCACCCGCTCTACTTTATCGCGCAGATTGTGGATATCTCCGAGCTGAAGCAGAGCGAGCAGGTCAACCAGCGACTGATGGAGCGCATCACGCTGGCCAACGAAGCGGGCGGCATCGGCGTGTGGGAGTGGAACCTGCTAAACGGCGAGATGTTATGGGACAAGCGCATGTACGAGTTATTTGCGCTGGAGCCACACCGGGTGCCGAGCTACGACCTGTGGCTGCATCTGGTCGATGTTCAGGAACGCGAAGCGGCCGCACTCACCATTCAGCAGGCGATTGAGCGCCGCAGCGCCTTCCAGCTGGAGTACCGCATCAATCTGCCGCAGGGCGTGCGCTACGTGCGCTCCGAGGCCAATAGCATCATCAGCAAGGATGGGCAGATCGAACGCATGCTGGGCATTTGTCAGGACATCACCTCGCTGCGCACGCTGAATGAAGCGCTGTTCCAGGAGAAGGAACGCATGGCCATCACCCTCGACTCGATCGGTGAAGCGGTGATTTGTACTGACGATGAGATGCGGGTGACCTTCATGAATCCGGTGGCCGAGACGCTGAGCGGCTGGCCGCAGGCGAAAGCGGCTGGCGTGGCGCTGAGCGAACTGCTGACGATTACGCGTGGCGCGCAGGGGCCGCGCGTGGAGAATCTGTTGCTGTGCAGCCTGCCCGCCAGCAAAACCACACCGGACCTGGAAGAAGAGCTGGTGTTGCATACCCCGGCTGGTGCCCAGGTCGAGATTCACTACAGCATCACGCCGCTGAAAACCCTGACCGGCAGCGACATTGGTGCCGTAATGGTCATTCATGACGTCAGCGAGTCGCGCCGCATGATGAAACGCCTGAGCTACAGCGCCTCCCACGATATGCTGACGCGTTTGCCGAACCGTCACAGCTTTGAACAGCAGCTGAAGCGACTGGTGAATGACGCCGCCGCGCATCACAGCGAGCACGTGCTGGTGTTTATCGATCTGGATAAGTTTAAAGCGGTCAACGATACCGCCGGCCATGCCGCTGGCGATGCGTTGCTGCGCGCACTGGCCGATCTCATGCAACAGCACCTGCGCAATAGCGATGTGCTGGCGCGCCTCGGCGGTGACGAATTTGGCCTGCTGCTGCCCTACAGCAATGTTGACCAGGTGCGCGAGGTGGTACAGAGCATCGTCAGCGCGGTGCATGACTTTACCTTTATGTGGCAGGACCGGCCGTATCATGTCGGTGCCAGCGCCGGTATCACGCAAATCGATCAGCATAACTGCATCAGCAATGTGGTGATGTCGCAGGCCGATGTCGCCTGTTATAGCGCCAAACACGCCGGGCGCGGCCAGTATCAGGTTTACCAGGAAGTTCAGGGATAAACTGCGGCGCTGCCCATTGCCAGCCCGCGTTGGCTGCGCTAAAGTCGCCCCCTTTTTTCTGGCATGGGGGATATAATGTTTATCGGATTCGACTACGGCACGGCTAACTGTTCCATCGCAGTAACGGATAGCGGCACACCGCGGTTACTGACACTGGAAAACGGTCAGCGCCTGCTTCCCTCCATGATTTGCGCGCCCACGCGCGAAGCCATCAGTGAATGGCTGCATCGCCATCATCAGGTCCCCACGCCAGACAGCGAAAGCACCGCGCTGCTGCAGCGCGCGCTGCGTTATAACCGCGAAGAGGATATCGAGGTAACGCCTGCCAGCGTACAGTTTGGTCTGACCGCGCTGCAGCACTATATGGTTGATCCGGAAGAGGTGTGGTTCGTCAAATCGCCGAAGTCGTTCCTCGGCGCCAGCGGCCTGAAACCCCAGCAGATCGCCTTCTTTGAAGATTTGGTGTGCGCCATGATGCTGCACATTCGCCAGCAGGGTGAAACCCAGCTCGACCAACCGATTGATCAGGCCGTGATTGGCCGGCCAATCAACTTCCAGGGGCTGGGCGGTGAAGATGCCAACCAGCAGGCGCAGGGCATTCTGCTGCGTGCCGCACAGCGTGCCGGGTTCCGCGACGTCGAGTTTCAGTTCGAGCCGGTTGCCGCCGGTCTGGAGTTTGAAGCCACGCTGCAGCAGGAGACACGCGTGCTGGTGGTGGATATCGGTGGCGGAACCACCGACTGCTCCATGCTGCTGATGGGTCCGCAGTGGCGTAATCAGTCCGATCGCCGTGCCAGCCTGCTTGGCCACAGCGGCTGCCGCGTCGGCGGTAACGACCTCGATATCATGCTGGCGTTCAAAACGCTGATGCCGCTGCTGGGTCTGGGCGGTAACACGCTGAAGGGCACTGCCCTGCCCGCCCTGCCGTGGTGGAACGCGGTGGCGATTAACGATGTGCCGGCACAAAGCGACTTCTACTCGGCCGCCAGCGGTAAGCTGCTGCGCGATCTGGTGCGTGATGCCGAACAGGGCGATAAAGTCGCACATCTGCTGAAAGTTTGGCAGCAGAAGCTGAGCTACCGGCTGGTGCGCGCGGCGGAAGAGAGCAAGATTGCGCTCTCCGATCAGCGCGAGACCGCAGCCTCGCTGGCGTTTATTGCGCAAACGCTGCAGGCGGAGATCAACGCCGCGCAGCTGGAAGAGGCGATCAATCAGCCGCTGGCGCGCATTCTTGAGCAGGTGCAGCTGGCGCTGGCCAGTTGTGACACCCGTCCGGAGGTGATTTACCTCACCGGCGGCAGCGCCCGTTCGCCGATCCTGCGCGCCGCGCTGCAGCAGGCACTGCCCGACACGCCCATCGCCAGCGGCGATGATTTCGGCTCGGTCACCGCCGGCCTGGCGCGCTGGGCCGAAGTGATGTTTAGATAATTCCCTCTCCCGCTTGCAGAAGAGGGTTAGGGTGAGGGCCAGACAGCTCTGTGCGATTTTCCCCTCACCCTGCCCTCTCCCTGTACAGTCCGGGGACATGGCAGACAGGTGTTCGGGGACATAGTGAACACTTTTTAACATCCTTTACCCATGGTGATCGACTTTTTCTTCAGGTCGATCACCCCCACTTTTGTGCTGTACCACCACACCTCGTAATAACCGTCTTCCCCCGTCTCCTTCAGCCCGACACGCTCTCCCCTGAACGCCTTTCCCGCCTTCAGGCTGAGTCCTTTTACGCTCAGCTTCCCGCTGATATCCACCTTCCTGACCATCACGCCCTCGTCGTATTCCGGTGGCGCTACGCGGACGCTGTACTGCCGCGATGAGGGCTGATAGCGCGACGCCGGCACCGCCATCTCCAGCGCCTCATGCGGGCGCTCGAGATTGTAGACCGTCCGCCAGTGGTCGAAGGCGCGCTGCAGCTCACCGCTGTCCGCGAACCACTTCCCCTGCAGCACTTCCGCCTTCAGGCTGCGGTGAAAGCGCTCCAGCTTCCCCTGCGTCTGCGGATGATACGGCCGCGAGTGCCCCACCCGGATGCCGTGGCGCATCAGCCACAGCTCCACTGCCGTCCAGGTGCCGGTGGTGTCGCCCCACGGCGAGCCGTTGTCCATCGTCATCCGGTCCGGCAGGCCGTAGCGCTCAAAGACGCTGACCAGCTGCTCCTGTACCGTCTCACGCCGTTCGTCAGCGCAGTGCACCAGGCACAGCGAGAACCGGGAGTGGTCGTCCAGCAGGGTAAGCGGGTGGCAGCGGCCGCCGCCAAAGGGAAAGTGGCCCTTAAAATCCATCTGCCAGAGCCGGTTCGGGGCCGCATGCTCAAACCGGCCGGTGGCCGGGACGCCCGGCGCTGCGCCCGGCAGCAGGCCGTGGCGGGCCATCAGGTTGTGGACGGTGCTGAAGGCCGGCATGCCGTGCCCGCGGTCTTCGAGCCAGCGCTTAATCTTGCGGGCCCCCAGTGCTGATGAAGCTCGTGCGCCATACGCAGAAGGTCAGTGATGTCGTCAGATGAGCGGCTGGGTGAGTGACGGGGCGCGCGGGAGCGGTCCTGAAGGCCGGACGGTCCTTCCTCCTCCCAGCGGCGAAGCCACTTGTAGCCGGTGGCGGGAGATATGCCGTAGCGGCGGCACAGCTCGCGGATGTTCGCCCCGTCTTGCGAGGCGAACAGAACAAACTCAGTACGTAATGACATGGTATCTCTCGCATCCCAGGGCATAAGCGACTCCATAAACGGGTTCTTATGCCTTAGTTGTAAGTGTCTACCATGTCCCCGAACAAGTGTTCACGATGTCCCCGGACTGTACATCCCAAAGGGAGAGGGAAAAGTCACACATTCTGCCAGATTAGAAATTCACGTTCGCACTGATCCCACCCACAAACGCATCTTTCACTTCGCTTACCGCACCCGGTGCCACCACGTATTGCAGGTTTGGACGCAGCTGCAGCCATTTGGTCAGCTGCGCATTGTAATAAACCTCGTAGTTGTACTCGGAACCATCCTGAATCGGCAGATAGGTTGGGCTGTCGAAATCAGTTTCGCCGTTGGCATCATTCTGCTGACGCAGCGAACGGGTATACGCGCTGTTGACGTGAATACGCGCCGCGCCGACGCCAATCTCATCCTGCGGACGCGCATCAAACGGCCCTTTCCAGGTAAAGCTGATCGACTGATAGTTGTCGGTTTTCGAGGTTTTGTGATCGTTCATCACTGCCTGCACCGTCACGCCGAGGCCACGGCTAGCATCGCCGCCCTGTGCGGTCAGCTGCTGCTGTAACAGCACGTAGCCGCCGTAGGCGTGATCCTTGCTCTGATAAGCGCCATCGCGCCAGCTGCCGTAGTTATCGCCGTTGGCCGACGAGTAGTAGTAACCAATGCGGTAGTTACCCGGCAGGTTGGCCGGGCCGAAGGTCGGTTTCCAGCCCAGTTCCACCGGTACCAGGTTGCCTTCGGAGTTGCTGGTATCCAGACGGAAACCGTCACCGCGATCGTAGTTGGCACTGTTCTGGTTGTAGAAGCCCACCTGGAAGAACACTTCCGGCGTAAAGTTAACCTTCACGCGGCCGCCCCACTGGGAAACCGGCCAGTTAAACCAGCGGTCGCCGCGCCAGTTACCCGCCTGGCCGCTGCCGAATGCGAGGTTCTGGAACTTGCTGTCGAAGTTGTCGAAATCTTCCCCGACGGTGACGCGACCGGCTTTCAGGTTGACGGTGTTATCAAACAGCCCTTTGCTGAGCCAGAACTGCGTCAGACGCCAGGTCTGGCCACGTCCGTACACTTCCTGCACCGATGACAGCATGCCGGTACGGCGGTCTGCCACCTGATCGGAGATATTGCGACCGTTACGGTCGGTAATGGTCATCTGGAACTGCGCATCCTGCCAGTCGAGCAGTTTTTGCAGGTCAAGATTCAGGCCAAACGCCCACTGATCGCTGTAGCGCATCGAGGTGTTGGTATCGGCACCGCCGCCCAGGTTCGAGGCACTCTCCATGGTGTAGTTAACGTCGAACTTCACGCCGTCGTTTTCCAGCTGCGTTCGGTTACCGCCCCAGTCGCCAAACATATAGGGAGAATCGTAGCTGAACGCATCGGCTGCCACCGCCGACGCACTCAACATGGCAAACATTAGGGTGCCCGCTGCCAGGCGAGGCATATGCTGCACTGCTTTTTTTCTGTTCATGATGATTATTCTTCTGTGAGTTTCCGGAGAGGAACGGGCAGAGAATAATGCTGAGGTTATGTCAATTTTTGCAAATCTGTGCGCAGTGAGTGCAAAGGTGACAGTGACTTAACGCAATTGTGACAGTGATCGATGAATGGATATGTTCTGGAGGAAAAAGGCATTTTTTGCGTGGCGAAAAAATTATTACGTGACGGGACGCCGCGGCGTCCCGCTTCGCGTTACGGCTTGCTGGCGCTGGCCAGCTCTTCAATCTCCTGCTTGCTGAGCTCCAGCTCAGTGGCTTTCACCAGCTCATCCAGCTGCTGCAGCGAGGTGGCACTGACAATCGGTGCGGTGATGCTCGGTCGCGCAATCTGCCACGCCAGCGCCACCTGGGTAGCAGAGGCGTCGTGCGAGGCCGCGACATCTTCCAGCGCTTCAATGATGCGCTTACCGCGATCGTTGAGGTATTTTTCTACAATGCCCTGGCCGCGCGCGCTTTTGCTGGCGTCTTCCGGCTTTTTGTATTTCCCGCTCAGGAAACCGCTGGCCAGCGAGTAGTAGTTAATCACGCCCAGACCGTTTTTCACCGCCACCTGCTCCAGTCCGCTTTCATACTCCTGGCGATCGTACAGGTTGTACTCCGGCTGCAGGGTTTCATAGCGCGCCAGTCCCTCCTGCTTACTGATGTCGAGCGCTTCCTGCAGGCGCTGCGCGCTGTAGTTGGACGCACCAATAGCCCGCACTTTGCCCTCTTTGATCAGCGAGTCGAAGGCTTTCAGCGTTTCCACCAGCGGCGTGCTGTCGTCATCACGGTGCGCCTGGTACAGATCGATGACATCCGTCTGCAGGCGGCGCAGCGAATCTTCCACGGCCTGGCGGATATAGGCCGGTTTCAGCCCGGTTTTCTCCGGCGTCAGCTCCATGCCTACCTTGGTGGCGAGCACGATACTGTCGCGCTTACCGCTTTTTTTCAGCCACTTACCGATGATGGTTTCCGATTCACCGCCGGCGTTGCCCGGCGCCCAGCGTGAGTAAACGTCTGCGGTATCAATGAAGAACAGCCCCTTTTCCACCAGCGCGTCGAGCAGTGAAAACGAGGTTTTTTCATCGACGGTCCAGCCAAAAACGTTGCCGCCAAACGTCAGCAGCGGCACGCTGATACCGCTATCGCCCAGCTGGCGGGTTTTGTGTTGACGCATGTGATCCTCCTTAGTGAAACGAGACTGGTCTGTCATTCAGCTTAGCAAAGGAAAAAGTCACGCTTATGCGTATTGCTGCCAAAATATTTACTGAATATGAATACTTAGCGTGCCCGGGGCGATATTCTTAATTCCTTCAATTTTTGCCCGGCCCGGGCGACTACAATCATTTCGTTTGCGCCGCGGTTCGTTTGCGCGCGCATGTGGGGAAAACGAAACCGCCGGAGAGCACACAGAGCAATGAATAAACGATTAAAAACAGGCCTGATTAGCGTGGTGGTACTGGCTGCGCTGGCGGGCGCTTACTACTGGTGGCAGCATCCGGCCGAGCCTGCGCAGGCTACCCAGGCTGATGGCCAGCCGCATCACGGACGCGGTGGCAACAACAGCGGCGGACGCCGTCCGCTGGCACCGGTGCAGGCCGCAACCGCGACCACCGAAAGCGTGCCCTATTACCTCAGCGGACTCGGCACCGTCACCGCGGCCAACACCGTTACGGTGCGCAGCCGGGTCGATGGCCAGCTGATGGCGCTGCACTTCACAGAAGGTCAGCAGGTGGAGGCCGGCGCGCTGCTGGCAGAAATCGATCCCCGCCCATGGCAGGTAGCGCTCACCCAGGCGCAGGGCCAGCTGGCCAAAGATCAGGCGACGCTGGCTAACGCGCGCCGCGACCTCAGCCGTTACGAAAAACTGGCGAAAACCTCGCTGGTGTCGCAGCAGGAGCTGGATACCCAGCGCTCGCTGGTCAGTGAAACCCTTGGTACCATCAAAGCCGACGAAGGCAATGTTGCCAGCGCGCAGCTCAATCTGACCTACAGCCGCATCACCGCGCCGATTGCCGGACGCGTCGGGCTGAAGCAGGTGGATGTCGGCAACTACATTACCGCCGGCGATACCAGTGGTCTGGTGGTGATCACCCAGACGCACCCGATTGACGTGGTGTTCAGCGTTGCCGAGAACAATATCAGCCAGATCCTGAAAGCCCAGAAAAGCGGTCAGCCGCTGCCGGTTGAAGCCTGGGATCGCAGCAATAAAACCCTGCTGACCACGGGTGCGCTGCTGAGCATTGATAACCAGATCGATGTCACCACCGGCACCATTAAACTCAAGGCGCGCTTCAGCAATCAGGACGACGCCCTGTTTCCCAATCAGTTTGTTAATGCCCGGCTGAAGGTGGATACGCTGCAAAACGCGGTGGTGATCCCAACTGCCGCGCTGCAGATGAGCAACGACGGCCACTTTGTCTGGGTGGTGAACAGCGATAACAAAGTGAGCAAAAAACGCGTCACCGCCGGGCTGCAGGATAGCCAGAAAGTGGTGATTGATGCCGGGCTGCAGGCCGGTCAGCGCGTGGTCACTGACGGTCTAGACCGCCTGACCGAAGGCGCCACGGTGGAAATTGTCGCCGCACAGAGTACCGCCACGCACAGCACGCGCGCGGCGCAACCGGCTCGCGGAGAACGTCAATAATGCAGGTGATGTCTCCCGACGCCAGCGGCGGCCCGTCACGCCAGTTTATTCTGCGCCCGGTGGCCACCACGCTGCTGATGATCGCGATTTTGCTGGCCGGCGTGCTGGGCTATCGCTTCCTGCCAGTTTCCGCGCTGCCGGAAGTCGATTACCCGACCATTCAGGTCGTCACGCTCTATCCCGGCGCCAGCCCGGATGTGGTGACCTCGTCGATTACCGCGCCGCTCGAGCGCCAGTTCGGGCAGATGTCCGGCCTGAAGCAAATGGCGTCGCAAAGCTCCGGCGGTGCCTCGGTGATTACGCTGCAGTTCCAGCTGACGCTGGCGCTCGACGTTGCCGAACAGGAAGTGCAGGCGGCGATCAACTCTGCCACTAACCTGCTGCCTGGCGATCTGCCGAATCCGCCGGTGTACAGCAAAGTGAATCCGGCCGATCCGCCAATCATGACGCTGGCCGTTACCACCACCAGCATGCCGCTGACGCAGGTGCAGGACATGGTGGAAACGCGGGTGGCGCAGAAGATTTCCCAGGTCTCCGGCGTCGGTCTGGTCACGCTCTCCGGCGGCCAGCGTCCGGCAGTGCGGGTGAAGATGAACGCACAGGCGCTGGCGGCCCTCGGCCTCACCAGCGAGACGGTGCGCACCGCCATCAGCAACGCCAACGTCAATTCGGCGAAAGGCAGTCTTGATGGTCCAACGCGCTCTATCACGCTGTCGGCCAATGATCAGATGACCTCCGCGGAGGATTACCGCAAGCTGATCGTCAGCTACAGCAACGGCGCGCCGGTGCGGCTGGGCGACGTCGCCACGGTTGAACAGGGCGCAGAAAACAGCTGGCTGGGTGCCTGGGCCAACCGTGAGCCGGCGATTGTGCTGAACGTGCAGCGCCAGCCGGGTGCCAATATTATCGCCACCGCTGACAGCATCCGCGCGCTGCTGCCGTCGCTGACCGCCACGCTGCCGAAGTCGGTTGACGTCAAACTGCTCACCGATCGCACCACCAACATTCGCGCCTCGGTAGCGGATACCCAGCATGAGCTGATGCTGGCCATCGGGCTGGTGGTGATGATCATCTATCTGTTTCTGCGCAACGTCCCGGCCACCATTATTCCGGCGGTCGCGGTGCCGCTGTCGCTGGTCGGCACCTTCGCCGCCATGTATTTCCTTGGCTTTTCGATCAATAACCTGACGCTGATGGCGCTGACCATCGCCACCGGCTTTGTGGTCGATGACGCCATCGTGGTAATCGAGAACATCTCGCGCTACATCGAAAAAGGCGAAAAGCCGATGACCGCCGCGCTGAAAGGTGCCGGTGAGATTGGTTTCACCATCATCTCCCTCACCTTCTCGCTGATCGCGGTGCTGATTCCGCTGCTGTTTATGGGCGACGTGATTGGCCGTTTGTTCCGCGAGTTCGCCGTGACGCTGGCGGTGGCGATTCTGATCTCGGCGGTGGTCTCGCTGACGCTGACGCCGATGATGTGCGCGCGCATGCTGAGCGCCGAATCGCTGCGCAGGCAGAACCGCTTCTCCCGCGCCAGCGAGGCGATGTTCGATAAGGTGATTGCCGGCTATGGCCGCTGGCTGACGCGCGTGCTGCGCCACCCGTGGCTGACGCTGTCGGTGGCGCTTGGCACACTGCTGCTGACGGTGCTGCTGTGGGTGGTGATTCCGAAGGGCTTCTTCCCGCAGCAGGACAACGGCATCATTCAGGGCACGCTGCAGGCGCCACAGTCGGTCTCTTACGCCAGTATGGCGCAGCGCACCCGCGACGTGGCGTCGATCATTATGAAAGATCCGGCGGTGCAGAGCCTGACCTCGTTCGTCGGCGTGGATGGCACCAACGCGGCGCTTAACAGCGCGCGGCTGCAAATTAACCTGAAACCGCTGGACCAGCGTGACGATCGTATTCCGGCAGTGCAGCAGCGGCTGCAGCAGGCGATCGATCGCCTGCCCGGCGTGTCGCTGTGGCTGCAGCCGGTACAGGACCTGACCATTGATACCCAGGCGAGCCGCACGCCGTACCAGTTTACCCTGCAGTCAGGTTCGCTGGAGTCGCTGGGCAGCTGGGTGCCGAAACTGCTGGCACAGCTCAATACGCTGCCACAACTGCGCAACGTCAGCAGCGACTGGCAGGATCAGGGGCTGGAAGCCTTTGTGCGCGTCGATCGCGACAGCGCCAGCCGGCTCGGCATCAGCATGGCCGACATTGATAACGCGCTGTACAACGCCTTTGGCCAGCGCCTGATCTCAACGATTTACACCCAGGCCAATCAGTATCGCGTGGTGCTGGAGCAGGACAACACGCAAACCCCCGGTCTCGCTAGTCTCGATGCGATTCGCCTGAACAGTAGCGACGGCGGCAGCGTGCCGCTCAGCGCCATCGCGCAAATCGAAGAGCGCCACGCTGCGCTGAGCATTAATCATCTCGACCAGTTCCCGTCGGCCACCTTCTCGTTTGACGTGGCGCACGGCTACTCGCTCGGCGATGCGCTGCAGGCGATCACCACGGCAGAAGATCAGGTCGGCATGCCGGCAGAGATGATGACGCAGTTCCAGGGCAGCACGCTGGCGTTTGAAGCGGCGCTGACCAGCACCATCTGGCTGATCGTCGCGGCGGTAGTGGCGATGTATATCGTGCTCGGCGTGCTGTATGAGAGCTTCATCCACCCGATTACCATTCTGTCGACGCTGCCCACCGCCGGCGTTGGCGCGCTGCTGGCGCTGATGCTGAGCGGCAACGAGCTGGATATCATCGCCATCATCGGCATCATTTTGCTGATCGGTATCGTGAAGAAGAACGCCATCATGATGATCGACTTCGCGCTGGCCGCCGAGCGTGAACAGGGCATGGCGCCGCGTGAGGCGATCTATCAGGCCTGTCTGCTGCGCTTCCGGCCGATTCTGATGACCACGCTGGCGGCGCTGCTTGGCGCGCTGCCGCTGATGCTCAGCACCGGCGTCGGCGCGGAGCTGCGTCGTCCGCTCGGCATCGCCATGGTCGGTGGCCTGGTGCTGAGCCAGGTGCTGACGCTGTTTACCACCCCGGTGATCTATCTGCTGTTTGATCGCCTTGCCCACGCCACGCGCCGGCGTCTGAAAGGCACGGAGGCGCAGTCGTGAAGTTTTTCGCCCTGTTTATCCATCGGCCGGTTGCCACTACGCTGCTGACGCTGGCGATTGCGCTGGCTGGCATTCTTGGCTTCCGTCTGCTGCCGGTGGCGCCGCTGCCGCAGCTGGATTTCCCGGTGATTCTGATCTCGGCCTCGCTGCCCGGCGCGTCGCCGGAAACCATGGCGGCCTCGGTCGCCACGCCGCTGGAGCGCTCGCTGGGCCGCATTGCCGGCGTCAGTGAAATGACCTCCACCAGCTCGCTGGGCAGCACGCGCATCATCCTGGTGTTTGATTTCGACCGCGACATCAACGGCGCGGCGCGCGATGTGCAGGCGGCGATCAATGCCGCCCAGAGCCTGCTGCCGACCGGCATGCCCAATCGTCCAACCTACCGCAAAGCCAACCCGTCCGATGCGCCGATCATGATCCTCACCATGACCTCGGATATTTATAATCCCGGTCAGCTGTATGATTACGCGTCGACGCAACTGGCGCAGAAGCTGTCGCAGATTGATGGCGTCGGTGATGTCACGGTAGGCGGCAGTTCGCTGCCGGCGGTGCGCGTCGACCTCAATCCGCAGGCGCTGTTTAATCAGGGCGTGTCGCTGGATGCGGTGCGCACCGCCATCAGCAACGCCAACCAGCGCCGTCCGCAGGGTGCCATCGACGATACCCAGCAGCGCTGGCAGGTACGGACCAACGATGAGCTGCAAACCGCCAGCGTCTACCAGCCGCTGGTGGTGCATTACAACAACGGCGCGGCGGTACGGCTGAGCGATGTGGCGAACGTGCAGGATTCGGTACAGGACGTGCGCAACGCCGGGATGACCAACGGTAAACCAGCGGTGCTGCTGGTGGTGCGCAAGTCGCCGGACGCCAACATTATCGATACCGTCGACCGCATCCGGGCGGAAATGCCGGAGCTGCATGAGGTGATCCCGGCGGCCATCGACCTGCAAATCGCTCAGGACCGCTCGCCCACCATCCGCGCCTCGCTGCATGAAGTGGAGCAGTCGCTGGTGATCGCCGTGGCGCTGGTGATTCTGGTGGTGTTTTTCTTCCTGCGCGACGGCCGCGCCACGCTGATTCCGGCGGCGGCGGTACCGGTGTCGCTGATTGGTACCTTCGCCGCCATGTACCTGTGCGGTTTCAGCCTGAATAACCTGTCGCTGATGGCGCTGACCATCGCCACCGGCTTTGTGGTGGATGACGCCATTGTGGTGCTGGAGAACATCGCGCGTCACGTCGAAGCTGGGATGAAGCCGCTGCAGGCGGCACTGACCGGGGTGCGCGAGGTGGGCTTTACCGTGCTGTCGATGAGCCTGTCGCTGATTGCGGTGTTCCTGCCGCTGTTGATGATTGGCGGTATTATTGGCCGCTTCTTCTCGGAGTTTGCCATCACGCTGTCGGTGGCGATTCTCATCTCGCTGTTTATCTCCATTACCCTGACGCCGATAATGTGCGCGTATCTGCTGAAACCGCAGGCGAAGCGCAGCCAGCCGCGTACGCGCGGATTTGGCCGCGTGCTGCTGGCGGTGCAGCAGGGCTATGCGCGCTCGCTGGGCTGGGTGCTGAACCACGCGATCTGGGTGCTGTTGCTGCTGCTCGGCACCGTCGGGCTGACCATCTGGCTGTTTATCGCCATCCCGAAAACCTTTATGCCCGAACAGGACACCGGCCGTCTCAACGGCTTTATCTCCGCCGATCAGAGCATTTCGTTTCAGGCGATGCGCGGCAAGCTGCAGGATTTCATGAACATCATCAAGGCTGACCCGGCGGTCGATAACGTCACCGGCTTCACCGGCGGCTCGCGCACCAACAGCGGCTCGATGTTTGTGTCACTCAAGCCGCTGTCAGAACGCAGCGAAAGCGCGCAGGAAGTGATCGCCCGCCTGCGCGTGAAGCTGGCGAAAGAACCGGGTGCCAACCTCTACCTTAATGCGGTGCAGGATATTCGCGTCGGCGGACGCGAGTCGAACGCCAGCTACCAGTACAGCCTGCTGTCGGATAACCTCGCCGATTTACGTGAGTGGGAGCCGAAAATCCGCCAGGCGTTTGCCGCGCTGCCAGAGCTGGCCGATGTCAATTCGGATCAGCAGGACAACGGCAGCGAAATGGCGCTGACTTACGATCGCGAAAGCATGGCGCGCCTCGGCATCGACGTGTCGGCGGCCAATGCGCTGCTGAATAACGCCTTCGGCCAGCGGCAAATCTCCACCATCTACCAGCCGCTGAATCAGTACAAAGTGGTGATGGAGGTGGATCCGCGCTATACCCAGGATGTCAGCGCGCTGGATCAGATGTTCGTGATCAACAGTGACGGCAAAGCGATTCCGCTGAGCTGGTTTGCCAAATGGCAGCCGGCCAACGCGCCGCTGTCGGTCAACCATCAGGGGCTGTCGGCGGCCTCGACCATCTCGTTTAACCTGCCGGAAGGGGTATCGCTGTCGCAGGCGTCAGAGGCCATTGACCGCACCATCACGGCGATTGGCGTGCCGTCCAGCGTGCGCGGCAGCTTCGCCGGCACCGCGCAGGTATTTCAGGATTCGCAGTCGAACCAGCTGTGGCTGATGCTGGCGGCGATTGCTGCGGTGTATATCGTGCTCGGCATTCTGTATGAGAGCTACGTGCATCCTCTGACGATTCTCTCTACCCTGCCCTCGGCGGGCGTCGGCGCGCTGCTGGCGCTGCAGCTGTTTAATACGCCGTTCAGCCTGATTGCGCTGATCGGCATCCTGCTGCTGATCGGTATCGTGAAAAAGAACGCCATCATGATGGTGGATTTTGCGCTGGAGGCGGAGCGCAACGGCAACCTGTCGGCGCGCGACGCCATTTTCCAGGCGTGCCAGCTGCGTTTCCGCCCGATTCTGATGACCACGCTGGCGGCGCTGTTTGGTGCGCTGCCGCTGGTGCTGACCAGCGGGGACGGAGCGGAGCTGCGCCAGCCGCTGGGCATCACCATTGCCGGTGGGCTGGTGATGAGCCAGCTGCTGACGCTGTACACCACACCGGTGGTGTACCTGATGATGGATAAACTGCGCCGTCGGAAAAAGCAGCCGCGGTTGATAACGGAGCCATAACGTCATACCTGCACTAAGCGTAGCGGCGCAATTCAACGCGCGATGAATCGTGCCGCTACACGGCCTGCGGTTGATGAAACTGTTAACACGGGATGACCATGAACGCACAAACCGCCACTGTCCGCTGGCAACTGTGGATTGTGGCCTTCGGCTTTTTTATGCAGACGCTGGATACCACCATTGTGAACACCGCGATTCCGGCGATGGCCCACGATCTCAACGTCAGCCCGCTGCATATGCACTCGGTGATTGTCTCCTACGTGCTCACCGTGGCGGTTACGCTACCGCTCAGCGGCTGGCTGGCGGACCGCTTTGGCGTGCGCAACATCTTCTTCTGCGCCATCGTCCTGTTCAGCCTCGGTTCGCTGCTGTGTGCCTTCGCCACCTCACTCGACCAGCTGGTGATGGCGCGCGTGGTCCAGGGCATTGGCGGCGCGATGATGGTGCCGGTCGGCCGGCTGACGGTGATGAAGATCGTGCCGCGTGAGCAGTACATGTCGGCCATGACCTTTGTCACCCTGCCCGGCCAGATTGGCCCGCTGCTCGGCCCGGCGCTGGGCGGCATTCTGGTGGAGTATGCCAGCTGGCACTGGATCTTCCTGATCAACATTCCGGTCGGCATCATCGGTGCCATCGCCACGCTGCTGCTGATGCCGAACTACACCATGCAGACGCGACGCTTTGATTTCCTCGGTTTTGTGCTGCTGGCGGTCGGCATGGCTACGCTGACGCTGGCGCTCGACGGCCAGCGCAGCGCCGACGGCTCACCGCTGCTGCTGTGCCTGCTGATTCTGCTGGGGGTGTTTTCCCTGCTGTTCTACCTGATGCACGGCCGCAACAACGATAACGCGCTGTTTAGCCTGAAGCTATTTGACAACCGCATTTACGCCATCGGCCTGCTCGGCAGCTTCACCGGCCGCATCGGCAGCGGCATGCTGCCGTTTATGACGCCGATTTTTCTGCAGGTGGGTCTCGGCTTTAGCCCGTTCCACGCGGGTCTGATGATGATCCCGATGGTGCTGGGCAACATGGGCATCAAACGCGTGGTGGTGCGCATTGTGAACCTGTTTGGCTATCGTAACGCGCTGGTGGGCGGCACCCTGGCGCTGGCGCTGGTGGTGCTGCTGTTTCCCGTGGTGGCGCTGCTTGGCTGGATCTGGCTGCTGCCCGTGGTGCTGCTGTTGCAGGGCATGGTCAATGCCATCCGCTTTTCGTCCATGAATACCCTGACGCTGAAAGAGCTGCTGGACGAGCTGGCCTCGAGCGGCAACAGCCTGCTGTCGATGATCATGCAGCTGTCGATGAGTATCGGCGTCACCGTGGCTGGTTTGCTGCTCGGCGCTTTCGGCCATGGCGCGGTGAGCGACAGCGCCGCGACCCATCAAACCTTTATGTACACCTATTTGTGCATGGCGCTGGTGATTGCGCTGCCGGCGCTGGTGTTCTGGCGCGTACCCGCCGATGTGAGTAAAAATGTGGACCTGAGAGGCAGGAGTAAAGGATGAAGCAGCCGGTAAAACTCGGCATCAGCGCCAAACTGTTTATGGCGATTTTTTCCACCTGCATGCTGGTGATCATCACCATGCACTGGGGCGTGCGCCTCAGCTTTGAGCATGGCTTTGTCGATTACATCAAAAAGGGCAACGAGCAGCGCCTGACGCTGCTGAGCGATGCGCTGGCCGATCAATACGAACAGCACGGTAGCTGGGATTTTCTGCGTAACAACGACCGGCTGATTTTCACCATTCTGCGCTCGCTGGAACAGAATCCCGGCAGCGGCACTCAGCTGCCGCCGCACGGCTGGCGCACCCAGTTCTGGATTATCGATCAGCAGTACAAAATATTGTCCGGCCCGCGCTCGCCGGTGCCGCCGGAAGGCTCGCGCCGCAATATCACCACCAGCAACGGCAAGATTGTTGGCTGGGTGATTGCCTCGCCCGCCGAGCGACTGACGCGCAGCACCGACATCAACTTTGACCATCAGCAGCGCCAGACCAGCTGGCTGATCGTCGGCCTCACCACGCTGCTGGCCGCGCTGGTCACCTGGCTGCTGGCGCGCGGCCTGCTGGCGCCGGTGAAACGGCTGGTGGACGGCACCCATCAGCTGGCGGCGGGCAAATTTACCACCCGGGTGGAGGTCGGCAGCAGCGACGAAATTGGTCAGCTGGCGCGCGACTTCAACCAGCTGGCGCGCTCGCTGGAGAAAAACGAGAGCAACCGGCGCGCCTTTATGGCCGATATTTCCCATGAGCTGCGTACGCCGCTGGCGATTTTGCGCGGTGAGCTGGAGGCGATGCAGGATGGCGTGCGCAAGCTGACGCCCGACGCCATCAGTTCGCTGCAGAGCGAAGTCGCGCTGCTGACCCAGCTGGTGGAAGACCTGCACCAGCTGTCGCTCTCCGACGCGGGCGCCCTCGCCTACCGCAAACAGCCGGTGGATCTGGTCAGTCTGCTGGAGGTGGTGGCGGGCAGTTTTGGCGAACGCTATCGCAGCCGGGGGTTGACGCTCAGCCTGATGCTGCCGGCGCAGGCCAGCAGCTTTGGCGATCCGGACCGGCTGATGCAGCTGTTTACTAACCTGCTGGAAAACAGCCTGCGCTACACCGATGCCGGCGGCACGGTGCAGCTCAGTATGCAGCTCAGCGGCGAGCAGTGGCAGCTGCAGTTTGCCGACAGCGCACCGGGCGTCGAGCGCCAGCAGCAGGCGCAGCTGTTTGAGCGCTTCTTCCGCGCCGAAAGCTCGCGCAATCGCGCCAGCGGCGGCTCCGGGCTCGGTCTGGCGATCTGCAAGAATATTGTTGAGGCGCATGACGGCAGCATTAATGCGGCCGACTCTGATTTAGGTGGGCTGAAAATCACGCTAAACTTGCCGTATGTTCCTCACTAGACACCCTTTATGAGCACGGAAAATAGCGATCCCCTGATTCTTGTTGTGGAAGACGAACCCAAACTGGCGCAGCTGATGATTGATTATCTGCAGGCGTCAAACTACCGCACGCACCATCTCGCCGATGGCAACGCGGTACTGAGTTACGTGCAGCAAACGCCACCAGACCTGATGCTGCTGGATTTGATGCTGCCGGGCCGTGACGGCCTGACGCTGTGTCGGGAAATCCGCCGCTTCTCCGAGCTGCCGATTATCATGGTGACCGCACGCACGGAAGAGATCGATCGCCTGCTCGGGCTGGAGATTGGCGCTGACGACTATATCTGCAAACCCTTCAGCCCGCGTGAAGTGGTGGCGCGGGTGAAAACCATTCTGCGCCGGGTGAAACGTTCGCCAGAAGAGGCGCAGCTGGCCTCGCATCTGCTGATCGACGAAGGGCGTTTCCAGGCCAGCTGGCGCGAACAGCCGCTGGAGCTGACGCCCGCCGAGTTCCGCCTGCTGAAAACGCTGGCGCTGGAGCCGGGCAAAGTGTTCTCGCGCGAGCAACTATTGAACCATCTGTATGACGACTATCGCGTGGTCACCGATCGCACCATTGACAGCCACATCAAGAACCTGCGGCGCAAGCTGGAGAACCTTGATGCCGAACAGCCGTTTATTCGCGCCGTGTACGGCATGGGATATCGCTGGGAAGCGGATGTTGGCCGCCTGCTGTAACCGCTTAGATTGATCCAGGTCAATTTACATCGGGAGTCGCCCTGCCTACAATTCCCCACCTTTTGCAGGGCCGCCTGACGCGGCCGCTGCACGTGCCATCCGTGATGACATGCTGACCTGACATCAGTGAGAACTTCCCATGCTTAAACCCGAACTGCTTTCGCCGGCAGGCACGCTGAAAAATATGCGTTACGCCTTTGCCTACGGCGCCGACGCGGTGTATGCCGGCCAGCCGCGCTACAGCCTGCGCGTGCGCAATAACGAATTCACCCATGAAAACCTCGCTAAAGGCATCAGCGAAGCGCACGCGCTCGGCAAGAAGTTTTACGTGGTAGTAAACATTGCCCCGCACAACGCCAAGCTGAAAACCTTTATCCGCGATCTGACGCCGGTCATCGAAATGCAGCCGGATGCGCTGATCATGTCCGATCCTGGCCTGATCATGCTGGTGCGCGACGCCTTCCCGCAGATGCCGATTCACCTGTCGGTGCAGGCTAACGCGGTGAACTGGGCCACGGTGAAGTTCTGGCAGCAGATGGGGCTGACGCGCGTGATTCTGTCACGCGAGCTGTCGCTGGAGGAGATCGCCGAAATTCGCCAGCAGGTACCGGAGATGGAGATTGAAATCTTTGTTCACGGCGCGCTGTGCATGGCCTACTCCGGCCGCTGCCTGCTCTCTGGCTATCTGAATAAGCGCGATCCCAATCAGGGCACCTGTACCAACGCCTGCCGCTGGGAATATAACGTGGCCGAAGGCCAGCAGGATGAAGTCGGCAACATTGTTGGCTTTCATCAGCCGGTTGCGGTGCAGTCCGCGACGCTCGGCGTCGGTCAGCCTACCGACCGGGTATTCCTGCTGGAAGAGAAGATGAAGCCAGGCGAGGTGATGAGCGCGTTCGAAGATGAGCACGGCACCTACATCATGAACTCGAAAGATCTGCGCGCGGTGGCGCACGTCGAACGCCTGAGCCAGATGGGCGTGCATTCGCTGAAAATTGAGGGCCGCACCAAATCGTTCTACTACTGTGCGCGCACCGCGCAGGTGTACCGCCGCGCAATCGACGATGCGGCCGACGGCAAACCTTTCGATCCGGCACTGCTGGAGACGCTGGAAGGGCTGGCGCACCGCGGCTATACCGAAGGTTTTTTGCGTCGCCACACCCATGACAGCTATCAAAACTACGAGCAGGGTTTTTCCATTTCGGAGCGTCAGCAGTTTGTAGGTGAATTCACTGGTGAGCGGCGCGGTACGTGGGCGCAGGTGGCGGTGAAGAACAAGTTCATGCTGGGCGATAGCGTAGAGATCATGACGCCGGACGGCAATCTCAACTGCACGCTGCAGGCGATGCAGAATGACAAGGGTGCCGCGGTTGAAGTCGCTCCGGGAGATGGTCATCGCGTCTGGATCAGCGTGCCGGAGGGGGTCGATCTGGCCTATGCGCTGCTGCTGCGCAATTTTACCGACGGTAACAGCACTTACGATCCGCACGGTAAAAATCGCACTAAATGAAAAGAAAACGGCAAAGTTAGAACAGGATCACAGACCGCCGCTTCGCCGCGCTTTAGAATCGCGCCTGCTGCTAACGAGTAACAACAAACAGCAGGTAGTACCAGGAACCACCTCATTCACCCGCCCGGCTCCCCCGTGCGGGTTTTCTTTTTTTCATCGTTCGCCGATAAAGTTCCCGCCGCAGCTATGCTATAACCACAGCTCTGTCTTACTCATCAGGGAAGCGATAATGCAAAATAAACCCCTCACTTTGCTGATTCTGAATGGAAAAGGCGCAGGCAATGAAGAGTTGCGTGCCGCCGTGAATACCCTGCGCGACGAAGGCTTTAACCTGGCGGTGCGCGTGACCTGGGAAAAAGGCGACGGTGACCGCTACGTGCAGGAAGCGCTGCAGCTGCAGGCGGAAACCGTGGTGGCTGGCGGCGGCGATGGCACCATCAATGAGATTGCCACCGCGCTGGCCGCCCTGCCGCCAGCGCAGCGGCCGGTGCTGGGGATTTTACCGCTTGGCACTGCCAACGATTTTGCTACCAGCGCCGGTATCCCGGCAGAAATGGAAGCGGCACTGCGGCTGGCGGTACTGGGCAAAGCCACGGCCATCGATCTGGCGCGGGTGAACGGCGACCGTTACTTTATCAACATGGCGACCGGCGGTTTTGGCACACGCATCACTACGGAAACGCCGGAGAAACTGAAATCGGCGCTGGGCGGCGTCTCCTATTTTATTCATGGCCTGATGCGCGTTGATGCGCTGAAGCCGGACAGCTGCGAAATCAGCGGACCGGGCTTTCACTGGCAGGGTGACGCGCTGGTGATTGGCATTGGCAATGGCCGTCAGGCCGGTGGCGGACAGCGGTTGTGTCCGGAAGCGCTGATCAACGACGGACAGCTCAATCTCAGTATCGTAACCGCTCAGGAGCTGCTGCCAACGCTGCTGCACTCGCTGACGCGCGACGATGAAAACCCGAACATTGTCGCGGCACAGCTGACGTCACTGACCATCCGTTCACCGCATGAGATGACCTTTAACCTCGACGGCGAGCCGCTGTCCGGCAGCGAGTTTGTGATTGAGGTGCAGCCCGGCGCGCTGAGCTGCCGCCTGCCGCCGCAGTGTGCGTTGCTGGCGTAATCATTGGAAAATTCCTGCATTATCCCGGTGCGCATAAATGCGCACCCTGTGAGGCTCGCCATCCCTGCACGCACCGTGTAGGGTCGCCATTCATGGCGACCGGTTACGTGCGTCTGCGGCTGACGCTCTGCATCACACCTTCATCCAGCGGCGCTCCACGGCGGAAATCGCCACCGCTTCCAGCACCTTCTGCACCTGCAGCCCTTCGGCAAAATCCGGCCACATGCGATCGCCGGCGGCAATGCCGTTGATCAGATCGCGAATCTCGACCGTTTTCTGATCGTTAAAACCGATGCCGTGGCCGGCCGAGACGCAGAAGCTGGCGTAATCGGGGTGCGCCGGACCGGTGAGAATGGTTTTAAAGCCCTGGCGACCGGCCGGATCATCGTGCAGATACAGTTCCAGCTCAGCCATGCGCTCCTGCGTGTAGCGCAGCGTGCCTTTGGTGCCGGTCACCACATAAGTCAGCCCCATCTTGCTGCCGCAGGCGATGCGCGAGGTTTCAATCACGCCGTGCGCGCCATTTTTAAAGCGCAGCAGCGCGCTGGCCTGATCTTCATTTTCCACCGACAGCAGGCGTGACGGCGCCTTGGGATCCGGTCGCTGTTTGATCACCGTCATCATGTCACCGCTCACCTCATCAATATCACCGACCAGATAGTGCGCCATGTTGACGATATGCGCCGCCAGATCGCCAAGCGCGCCGAGACCGGCCAGCGCTTTCTGGCAGTGCCAGTCGAGCGGCGTCTCCGCGCGCGCCAGATAATCTTCGTTATGGGTGCCGTAAAAGTGCACCACTTCGCCGATCTCACCGCGCGCGATAATCTCCCGTGCCAGCTGGCTGGTAGGGTTTTTCATGTAGTTGAAGCCCACCAGGGTTTTCACTCCCGCCTGCTCTGCCGCCTGCACCATCTCTTCCGCATCGGCTACCGAGAGCGACAGCGGCTTTTCGGAGTAGACGTGCTTGCCGTGGCGAATCGCCTCCAGCGCCATCTCTTTGTGCAGGAAATTGGGCGCGCAGATATCGACTACGTCGATGTGCGGATCGCGCACCAGCTCGCGCCAGTCGCCCGTCGAACGGGTAAAGCCAAACGTCGCCGCCTGCTGCGCCGCCAGCGCCGGATTCACCTCTGCCAGCATCTCGCGCACAATCTCGCCCTTCAGGGCGAACACCGTGGGTGCCTGCGCATAGGCAATCGCGTGACAACGCCCAATATATCCACTGCCAATCATACCGATTCTGACTTTGTTCATGCTGCACCTGCGGTTCACGGGGATGAGTTTCACGGAATATATGTTTCGTTTTGGGCGGCGACAACGGCGAAATGAAATATCTGTGATCATACATGCGAGGTATCTGACAGAAGCGACAAATCAGAATGTAATTTTGCATAGCATTGGTGACATCTCTCACAATCAGGCGCAGTGCTGGCGCTAATTCGCGCCATCGCGCGGGCCCGCGTCGGGCAATTGACGCTTTATTCAGCAGTCAGAAAAAATTGTGAAAAAGAGCTTTGACAAGCCACAGCCTGCCCGATAATATGCGCCCCGTTCCAAACGATTCCTCTGTAGTTCAGTCGGTAGAACGGCGGACTGTTAATCCGTATGTCACTGGTTCGAGTCCAGTCAGAGGAGCCAGATTTAGAAAAGCCTGCTTTTACAGCAGGCTTTTTGCTTTTCTGCGTTCTGCCGGTTAGATACCGCCATACCACTCGTAACCGCGATCTTCCCAGTAGCCGCCGCGTCCGCCCCACAGCTGGGCAAACGAATCCACCACTTTAATTTCCATCAGATACTTGGCGTGCTTGTAACCGAGCTGGCGCTCGACCCTGAGACGTAGCGGCGCACCGTGCGCGACCGGCAGCGGCTGATCGTTCATACGGTAGGCCAGCAGCGTTTGCGGATGCCACGCATCCTGCAGATCGATACTTTCGTAGTAGCGCCCGCTGCCGTCCAGCGTCTGCTCCAGCTCGTCGGCACACAGGAATACCACATAGCGGGCACCTGGCCGCAGGCGCGCCGCATCCAGCACCAGTCCGAGCGGTACGCCCTGCCATTTGCCAATCGCGCTCCAGCCCTCCACGCAGTCGTGCCGGGTAATCTGCGTGCGACTGGGAAACCGCTGCAGATCGCTGAGCGATAAACTCAGCGGCTGTTGCACCAGCCCGGTGACGCGCAGCCGCCAGTCGGCAAACCCGTTCGCCAGCAAACGCGCATACTCGTCGGAGTCGGGCATTTGCGTGCCGTTGGCGCGGAACAGCGGCGAAATATCGGCCTCGCTGAACTCCGGTGCCAGCCGCTGGCCGCCCAGCAGGCGCTGGCTGGCACGCGTCAGCCGCTCGGTCTGATTGAGCCAGCCGCTGACCGTGTCATTTTGCGTCAGTTGATCGCAACCGCTCAGCAGCGCCGCGCCGGCGCCGGACAGCGCGCCCAGCAGCAGGCGGCGACGCGACAGCTCGATTTTCATGATGGGGTATCCTCTTTGTCGATCGCGTAACGGCCGGTGATCATCGAACGCAGGTTATTGAACACGCCTGACACCAGCACCATCACCACATGCACCAGCACAAACAGCACCAGCAGCGTGGCGGTGACAAAGTGCACCGTGCGCGCCGTCGGACGGCCGCCAAACAGATCGGGTAAAAACGGCAGTGCCGCATCCAGCGCTGGCGACAGGGTTAATCCACTGAGCAGCATCAGCGGCAGCAGTATGAAGATCACCAGCAGATAGCTGAGTTTCTGCAGCGCGTTATAGCGCCGCGCCGCTTCACCGCGGGCGAAGCGCAGCCGGGCGTGGTCGCAAATCTCCTGCCACAAATGACGGGCGCCCAGTTGCTGACGGTCGGGCAACAGATCGCGGCGAAAGTGCCGGTGCCAGAAACCGTGCAGCAGATAAATCACGCCGTTGAACAGCAGCAGCCAGGCAAAAAAGAAGTGCCAGTGGCGACCGGCTCCCAAATCCTGCCACGACGGCAGCGTCAGCCAGCCGGGGAAGGCGCGCGCCGTCAGCGTGCCCTCCAGCTTCGAGATACCGAGCACGCCGGTGGTATTCAGTTGCAGCGAGCCGAGCCGGACAAATCCCTGCTGCTGACGATTGCCGATTTCAAACACCGGCTGCTCATGGTCCGCGCCATACAGGCCGACATACAGACGCGGATGCGCATTAAAGATTTGCAGTCCGCTCATCAGCAGTACAGCAAAACACAGGGCGTTGACCCAGTGCGTCACGCGCACCAGCAGCGAATGACGACGGATTAGCGTTTTACTGCGGGAAGGTGAAGGCTGTTGCATCATCAAGCCCCTTACCAGCCAGGCGAGGCCTGGCTGGAGCCGGATTACATCGGCGGCACTACGCCGTTTTTGCCGACAATGATATTGCCTGCGGTGAGCTTACCGTCGGCGCCCTTCTCGGCAGGAACAAACACCGTGGTGCCGGGTTTCAGGTCATCCGGGGTGGCCGCCGCCAACGTCACCACCGGCGTACCGGCCGGAATAGCAATTTTTTTCTGATGGCCGTGATAGCTCACCGTCACTTCGCTGTTGTCCACCGAGGTGACGCTATTGGCGACCGTGGCATTGGTCATTGAGCTTCCCGGCTTCAGATCCCAGCTGAAGTTGCCTTCGCCTGCACCTTTCAGCTGCGCCGGGAAAATCAGCACTTCGAGCGCGCCATCACCGCCGCCCGCTTTTGGCAGCGAGGCAATGCCCAAGTAATCGCCCTTTTTAATGTCGCTGATACTGGCCTTCGCCACCGCAGACACCATCGCGCCTGGCTTCATGGCCACGCTGACCTCCGATCCTTCGCGTGACTTGATAGTGAGCTGCTGCCCGTTTACCGATTCAACAACGCCACGTACCTGCACTTTTTGCCCTGCCATCTCTGCCGCCATCGCCGGCGACAGCGTGGCGCCGGCCAGCAGTGAACCGGCAATCAGCAGTGAAAGGCGTTTGTAATGTGATAAGACCGTCATGGAGTGTTCCTTTTGATGATAAGCGCTGCCTCAGCGGCAGCCCTGTGCCAGAAATCATTCAACCTGAAGCGCAATAACATTGCGGCAAAAGGCGCTGGAAAACAAACCTACTAGTTGGTAGATTAAAAAACAAGATAATTTTTCACCCTGTACTTTGTCATGTCATTATTTTGTCTTAGCCTGAGCCTCGCGCAGATCCAGCGCCTGGGTTGAACATTGGGAGCATCAGTATGGAAATGCAGTTACGATCGGCCACGTTAGCGCTGCTGATTTGCAGCTGTTCCGCCGCCGCGGCAGAACTCAGCAGTCCTTCGCCGGGCCAGCTTATTAACACGCGTTTGTCTTACATGAAGGATGTGGCGGGTTATAAAGCGCAGCATCATCAGCCGATTGAAGATTTGGGTCAGGAGCGCAAGGTGCTGGACAAAGCCCTGGCGGAAGCGCGTCAGCTGGGCCTGGACGATGCCACGGTACAGCCGTTTATTCAGGCACAGATGGATGTGGCGAAAGCGGTGCAGTATCGCTATCGCGCCGACTGGCTGGCGACGCCGGAGCCGCACTGGCAGCCGCGTCCGCTGGATGAGGTGCGCAAAAGCATTGGTCATTACAGCGACGCGATTCTGACGCAGCTTGCCGCGCAATTGAAACAGGGCGCGACGCTGCAGGCACCGCAAAAGGCCGAATTTATGCGCGACATTCAGCAGCGCAACGTGTCATCGCAGGATAAAGAGTTATTGTGGCGCACGCTCAGCGCGGTGACGTTACGGCGGCCGTAATGTTGCGCGGCGAGCGAGCCGTCGATCGCAGCAGGCCTGTCATTTTGCAGCGTTTATTCCGGTCGCCCTGAATGGCGACCCTGTAAACCAGATAACGACTTTACAGGGTGTGCAGTGAGGCGCACCGCAACGCCATTCTTAAACTTCTCTTTGCAACTACCCCATCCGCTCTGTGATTGCGTTCACAACTCTGCAACAGTAACTTGTATGGTAGTATTATTGCGCGTATTTTTTCGTCATTACTGTCGCGTTATTGCTGGTGTGCCGCGCCTTCAGGCCACCCGCCAGGAGTGAATGATGAAAAGTGTGGTGATTGAACAACCGGGTAAACTGCTGCTGGCCGAGCGCGCGCTGCCGCAGCCCGCCGCTGATGAAGTACGGGTAAAAGTGAAATTTGCCAGCATCTGTGGCTCTGACGTGCACATCTGGCACGGTCACAATCCGTTTGCCCGCTATCCGCGCGTGATCGGCCATGAGTTTTTCGGCGTGATTGACGCGGTCGGACAGGACGTTGATGCCAGCCGGCTGGGCGAGCGCGTGGCGGTCGATCCGGTGGTGAGCTGCGGCCACTGCTATCCCTGCTCCGTTGGCCGTCCTAATGTCTGTCAGTCACTGCAGGTGATTGGCGTCCACCGCGACGGCGGCTTCAGTGAGTATGCCGTGGCACCAGCCAAAAATGCCCATCGCCTGCCGGCGAGCATTCCCGACCAACTCGCCAGCCTGGTTGAGCCCTTCACCATTGCCGCGAATATCACGGCGTTCCTCAAACCGCAGCCACAGGATGTGGCGCTGATTTACGGTGCCGGTCCGATGGGGCTGACCGCCATTCAGGTGCTGAAAGGCGTGTACGGCGTACAGCAGGTGCTGGTGGTGGACCGCCTGCCAGAGCGGCTGGCGCTGGCGCAGCAAAACGGTGCCGATCGCCTGTATAACAACAGCGAGATCCCGCTGGCGGCGCAGCTGGAAGGCGTTCAGCCGACGCTGATTATTGACGCCGCCTGCCATCCGGCGATCCTCGCCGAAGCGGCGGCGCTGGCCTCGCCGGCAGCGCGCATTGGCCTGCTCGGGTTTTCTGCTGAGCCGTGCAGCCTGACGCAGCAGGCGTTGACCAGCAAAGAGCTGTCGCTGTTTACCTCGCGCCTGAACAGCAACCGCTTCCCGCAGGTGATTGCGTGGCTGGAACAGGGACTGATCCAGCCGGAAAAACTGGTTACCCACTATTTCCCGCTGGCGCAGATCGAGCGCGCCATGACACTGTTTGAACAAGACCCGCGCACCTGCTGCAAAGTGATCCTGCAAATGGATTGAGTGATGCGCCACACCAGATGTCCCTGATGCCGGTGCGTACCCGCCGGCCACAACAATAATCCCCTGCATAAATCAGGCGCAGCGCCGCGGTCATCAAGGTCATCTCCCCGTGACGCTGCAGTCTGAAGAAGAACAGGGAAACGGAGTTTCTATGCTGAAGAATCTACGCTGGACCCTCGTACTGCTGCTGTTCCTGGTTTATATGATCAACTACCTCGATCGTATTGCCCTGTCGCTCACCGTGCCGCTGGTGGAAAAAGATCTGATGATCAATGCCGAGCAGTTCGGCCTGATCTTCGGCAGCTTCTTCTTCGGCTACGCGCTGTTCAACTTTATTGGCGGTTTAGCCACCGATAAATTCGGCCCGACGATTGTGCTCGGCACCGCCGTCGGCATGTGGTCACTGTTCTGCGGCATGACCGCGCTGGCGACCGGTTTCTGGTCGATGATGATTCTGCGCGTGCTGTTCGGCATGGCGGAGGGCCCGATTTGCGCCTCGGCCAACAAAGCCATCAACGGCTGGTTCCCGAAAAAGCAGGCCGCCACCGCCATGGGCCTGCTGAGTGCCGGTTCCCCGCTCGGCGGCGCGGTCGCCGGGCCGATTGTCGGCTACCTGGCGCTCTCCTTCGGCTGGCGTCCGGCGTTTGTGGTGATCTGCCTGATTGGCCTGGTGTGGATGGCGCTGTGGTTCTTCTTCGCCGCCGATAATCCGGCGCGCAGTAAGCGCGTCTCAGCGCAGGAGCGCGCGCTGGTAGAGAAACTGAAAGCGGAAGAGCCGGCAGATATCATCGACGCGGACGGCAAAGCGCACGGCATGGGCTACTATCTGCGTCAGCCGATTATCCTCGTTACCGCATTCGCCTTCTTCTGCTACAACTACATTCTGTTCTTCTTCCTGAGCTGGTTCCCGGCCTATCTGGTGCAGGCGCACGGGCTGGATATCAAAGCCATGAGCATCACTACCATGATCCCGTGGATTGTCGGCTTCGTTGGCCTGGCGCTGGGCGGCTGGATTTCCGATAAAATCTTTAATATTACAGGTAAGCTGCTGCTATCACGCAAGATTGTGCTGGTAGTGTCGCTGCTGGCGGCAGCGATATGTGTGGCGCTGGCGGGCACCATCAAAGAGGTGAATTCGGCGGTGATCATGATGTCGATCTCCATCTTCTTCCTCTACATCACCGGTGCCATTTACTGGGCGATTATTCAGGATGTGGTGCACAAGAGCCGCGTCGGCAGCATCAGCGGCTTTATTCACCTGATTGGCAGCCTGTCCGGCATTATCGGCCCGATCGTTACCGGCTTCATCGTGCAGCACACCGGCAAATTTGACAGCGCCTTTGTGCTGGCGGGCGTGGTGGCGGCCCTTGGCGCGCTGCTGGTGCTGTTTGTGATTCGCAGCCCGAAAGCCAGCGACAAACCGGTTTCCGTTTAATCGAATGACTCTGCCGGGGCGCCGCGCGCCCCGTTTGCCACAAGGATTATGCATGTTACAACCCGATCGCCTTCCCGCTGACGTACAGCGCCCCACTTACGACCGCAGCCAGCTGAAAACCCGCATGGTGCACATCGGTTTTGGTGCCTTTCACCGCGCGCATCAGGCGCTGGCCACTGACCAACTGGCGCAGCACGGCAGCGACTGGGGCTACTGCGAAGTGAATCTCAACAGCGGCGCGCTGATCGCCGCTCTGCGCCAGCAGGATTTGCTGTACAGCGTGACCGAAATGGCCGACGACAGCCTGCACACGCGCATTGTTGGCGTAATTACCCAGGCGCTCCACGCGAAAAGTGACGGTATTGAGGCGGTGATTGAAGCGATGAGCCAGCCGGAAATCGCCATCGTGTCGATGACGGTCACGGAAAAAGGCTACTGTTCGCTGCCGTCGAGCGGCCAGCTCGACCTGACGCATCCGGACATCGTGCACGATGTGGCGCATCCTGACGCGCCGCGCTCGCTGCCCGGCGTGATCCTGGCGGCGATTGAACGCCGTCGCCAGCGCGATCTGCCGCCGTTTAGCGTGATGTCGTGTGACAACATGCCGGAGAACGGCCACGTTACGCGCAATGTGATAACCCAGCTGGCGCAGCGTCGCAGCCCGGCGCTGGCGGATTACATTCAGACCCACCTCACCTTTCCCTCAACCATGGTGGATCGCATCGTACCGGCGATGACCGATGAGGCTTTCGCAACGCTGGAAGCGCGGCTGGGCAGTCGCGATCCGGTGGCGGTAGAAGCCGAACCTTTTTTCCAGTGGGTGATTGAAGATAACTTCGTCAGCGGCCGCCCGGCGTGGGAACAGGCCGGTGCGGAGCTGGTGCGTGATGTGCTGCCGTACGAAGAGATGAAGCTGCGCATGCTCAACGGCAGCCACTCGTTCCTGGCTTATCTCGGCTATCTGGCCGGGTATCAGCACATCAGCGATTGCATGGCCGATGCGAATTTTCATCAGGCGGCGCGCGCGCTGATGCTGCAGGATCAGGCCCCCACGCTGCGCACGCAGGATGTTGATTTGGTCGCCTATGCCGACTCGCTGATCGCCCGTTACGAAAACCGGGCGATTAAACATCGCACTTATCAAATCGCCACCGACGGCACGCAGAAGCTGCCACAGCGCCTGCTGGATAGCGTGCGCTGGCATCTGCGTAACGGGACGGCCTGTGATTATCTGCTGCTGGGCGTAGCAGGCTGGATGCGCTATATCAGCGGCGTCGATGAGCAGGGCGCGGCGATTGAGATTCGCGATCCGCTCAGCGCGCAGCTGGCCAGCATTGTTGCCAATAGCGAGGATGGCCCGCAGCGCGTTGAGGCCTTACTGCGCCTGCAGGCGGTGTTCGGCGACGACTTACGTTATCACTCAGTGTTTGTTACGCGGCTTACCGAGCTGTATCAGCAGCTGCGGCTTACCGGTGCACGCGCCACGGTGCAGGCGCTGGTCACAGAAGGCTAAGCCGCCTGCACAAATGTGTAGCGCAGACGCAGCGTGCTGATTAGACTGACGCTTTCTCATCGGGCTGGCGGCGGCCAGCCGTAATACGGATATTGCTGCATGTCGATTGCCTATACCATAACCACCAGCGAACCGGTAAATCAGCAGATTTATCGCTATCTGCGGAAGGATATCGTAACCTGCGTGATCCATCCGGGCTCGCTGCTGTCGGAGAAAGAAGTGTCGGCGCGCTTCAACGTGTCGCGGCAGCCGGTGCGGGAAGCCTTTATCAAACTGGCGGAAGCCGGCCTGGTGCAGGTCCTGCCGCAGCGCGGCACCTTCGTGCGCAAAATCTCCGCCCAGCGCGTCGCCGACGGCCGTTTCATCCGTGAAGCGGTGGAGATCGCCGTGGTTCGCCGCGCCGCGCTGGAGATCGCTGCCACCGGACTGATGGCGCTGGAACACAATCTGCAGCTGCAGCGTCTGGCAGCGGAACGCCACGACAGCCAGGCGTTTCTGGCGCTCGACGATGAGTTTCACCGGTTGATTGCCGAAGGCATTGACTGCCTGCTGGCGTGGGAGACGGTGGAGAACATTAAAGCGACGATGGACCGCGTGCGCTTTCTGACGCTGAGCGAAGTGTCGCCGCCGGAGAGCCTGATTCAGCAGCACGAAGAGATTTTTGCCGCGCTGAAAGCGAAGAATGCCGATGCGGCTGAGAAGGCGATGCGGCGACATCTGCAGGAGATGATTCTGACCATCACGCCGATTGCCGAGCGCAACAGCGAATGGTTTGAAGGGCCGTAGTGTTGTTCGGTGAGCTTGCGGTGGGGTGTGATGCGGTGCGGTTTGATGCCCTCACCCCGACCCTCTTCCACCGGGAGAGGGCGCTGTTCCAGCTAGTCTTCAATAATTAACTCTGAAAACCCGCACAAAACAGTCCCCTCTCCCGCTCGCGGGAGAGGGTTAGGGTGAGGGTGAGGGTAAGGGTGAAGGTGAAAAAACGCCCCTCACACCATCAGGCAATCGTCACATCCTTTGCCAGATACACATCCTGCACCGCATTAATCAGCGCCACGCCCTCTTTCAGCGACTTCTTAAACGCCTTGCGCCCGAGAATCAGCCCCATGCCGCCGGCGCGTTTATTGATCACCGCCGTACGCACCGACTCCGCCACATCGGTCGCACCGGCTGAAGCACCGCCGGAGTTAATCAGCCCGGCGCGGCCCATATAGCAGTTGGCCAGCTGGTAGCGCACCAGATCGATCGGATTCTCACTGGTCAGCTTGCTGTACACGCGCTCATCGGTGTGGCCAAACTTCACCGCGTTATAACCGCCGTTATTCTCCGCCATTTTCTGCTTCACAATGTCGGCACCAATGGTGGCCGCCAGATGGTTAGCCTGACCGGTTAAATCGGCGCTGGCGTGATAATCCACCCCATCCTTCTTAAAATCGTTGTTGCGCAGATAAGCCCACAACACCGTCACCATGCCCAGCTCGTGCGCGCGCTCGAAGGCCGCTGCAATTTCCTCGATCTGCCGGCGTGACTGCTCAGAGCCAAAATAGATGGTGGCGCCAACCGCAACCGCGCCCATGTTGAATGCCTGCTCGACGCTGGCGTAGAGCGTCTGGTCATACTGCGTGGGATAGCTCAGGGTTTCGTTATGGTTCAGCTTGACCATAAACGGGATACGGTGCGCGTAGCGACGTGACACGGAGGCCAGCACGCCATAGGTTGACGCCACACAGTTACAGCCGGCTTCAATCGCCAGCTCGACGATATTCTTCGGGTCGAAATAGGCCGGATTGGCAGCGAACGAGGCGCCAGCAGAGTGTTCCACGCCCTGATCCACCGGCAGAATCGACAGATAGCCGGTACCCGCCAGACGGCCGGTGTTGTAGAGCGTCTGCATATTGCGCAGAACCGCAGGAGAACGATTGTTATCAATCATCACGCGATCGACATAATCCGCGCCCGGCAAATAAAGGCTGTCCGCTGGAATGGTCATGCAGCGATGTTGAAGAAGCGTATCCGCCTCTTTACCCAATAACTGTACGATGTCCGTCATGTTCGCTCCTGATAAATGGCTGGAAAAGAACCGGCACCTGCCGATTCGCCCCCACAGCCTGGACCGAAACGCGCCAGGCTGGCAAATTGCTGACTCCATTTTTCAGACGGATACGCAGTGAAAAAACGGCAATCTGGCGTTACGCCCTACCACCACTGATGGAAATGATGCACCGGCCCAATGCCGTGGCCGACCTCAAGCGAATCGGCGTGCAGCAGCGCCTGCTGCAGCCAGGCCTTGGCCTCCGCTACGGTGCCCGCCCAGTCCGCATGGCGCGGTCGCAATGCCGCCAGCGCCGCCGACAACGTGCAGCCGGTGCCGTGCGTATGACGGGTGTTAACGCGCGGCGCGGTAAAGCGCTGGCGGCCGGCGCGGGTGATCAGCCAGTCCGGGCTTTCCGCATCGCTGAGATGACCGCCCTTCATCAGCACCGCTTCACAGCCCAGTTCCAGCAGCGCATCGCCCTGCTGCAGCATAGTCGTTTCGTCCTGCGCCATGCGGCAACCCAGTAGCGCCGCGGCTTCCGGAAGGTTGGGCGTGATCAGCGATACCTGCGGCAGCAGCCGTTCACGAATGCTGGCTACCGCATCGGGCGACAGCAGCGCATCGCCGCTTTTGGCAATCATCACCGTATCCAGCACCACAAACGGCAGGCTGGCGCGTTTCAGCTTCTCTGCCACCACCTCAACGATCGCCGTCTCCGCCAGCATACCGATTTTCGCAGCGTCAATGCGCACGTCGTCCAGCACCGAGTCGAGCTGCGCCGCAACAAATGCCGGTTCGATGCGATACACCGACTGCACGCCGCGGGTGTTCTGTGCCACCAGCGCGGTAATCACGCTGGTGCCGTACGCGCCGAGCGCGGAAAACGCTTTCAGATCGGCCTGGATACCCGCGCCGCCGCTGGGGTCAGTGCCGGCAATGGTCAATGCATTGATGCGTTTCATGCCGCCACCTCCAGCGTCCACAGCGCATCGAGAAAAGCGGCGACGAAGCTGCCGGGCCCTGCCACGCTGCGCGCGGCCTGCTCTCCCGCCAGTGACATTACGCGGCAGGCCGCTGCCACGTGCTGGATGCGCTCGCCCGGCAGGCTGCTGCACGCCGCGACTACGGCGGATAGCGCACAACCGGTGCCGACCACGCGCGTCATCAGCGGGCTGCCGCCGGGAATCGCCAGCGTCTGGCGGCCATCGGTAACGTAATCGACTTCGCCGGTTACCGCAACGATAGTCGTGCAGCGTTGCGCCAGCTGCTGCGCGGCGTTCAGTGCAGCATCGGCCTGATGCACGCTATCCACACCGCGTCCGCCCGTGGCCTGGTGGGCTAAGGCGAGAATCTCTGAAGCGTTGCCGCGAATGGCCGCCGGTCGCAGGCTCAGCAACTGCTGACAGAATTCCGTACGCAGGGTTAGCGCGCCTACCGCCACCGGATCGAGCGTCCACGGCGTACCGGCTTGGTTAGCGGCCTGTACCGCCGCCAGCATTGCATCGCGACGCTCACGGGTTAAGGTACCGACGTTGATCAGCAGCGCATCGGCGAAACCGGCAAACTGCGCCGCTTCATCGCCATCAATCACCATCGCGGGTGAAGCCTGCAGCGCCAGCAGCACGTTGGCGGTAAAAGTTTGCACCACGTCGTTGGTCATACAGTGCACCAGCGGTGCCTGCTGCCGCAGCAGTTGCAGAGAGTGCGCGAGTTGCGCCGGGGAAAGAGGGTCAGGCTGTGTCATAAGGCTCCCAACCGGCAATCAGGAAGGCGAATGCGGTCAGGCATCTGACTTCCCTACGCTGGCATTATCCAGATCAGGTATTACGGGTATTTCTCAGCCTTCACAAAGAAGGGCACCCCGAGTCATGCACGTCCATGTCAGACATGCCTTCACAGCATAAAGGGTCAGCTTAAAGTTGTAAATCCTGCGGCGGGTGCGCTTTTTTTGCCGGGCAACGATGAGCAAAAATACGTGCGCCATCAATTTTCATGATTTTTTGATCATCAGGAAAATATAAACAAATCGACGGAGATCAATTTTCCTAAAAGCCCTAAAATTCATCAGGATAGTTAATTTAATCTGCCGGGGCAGTAGGCGGGAAATAAACAGAAGAAAGCGCGCAACTTGATTAATATCAAACCGGCCGGCAGCGTAACACGGCCTAATTCCCTTCCGGATTTGAAGATCGCTATTTCACCTTCACCCGGAATCGCTAATGACTTTATTCAGTTTTCTTCCGCACGCGCATCACTGGCACAATATCACCATTTCCCGTCAGGGCGCCGTCGCCCCCGGCGGCCGCTACAGGTACTCCACGTACCTCGAAGCCGAATGCAAACGCTGCGGCGAACGTATCCATAAAATCTATTATCGCGATATCAGCGATGAACAGGCGCGTCGCTGGCTGGGATAAAAAAAAGCCCCGCAACACAGGTTGCGGGGCGCTTGCGTGGCTATCGCAAAACTTATTCAGCCGGTTTGGTGCGGATCAGGTAATCAAACGCGCTCAGTGACGCTTTGGCCCCTTCACCGCTGGCAATGATAATCTGCTTGTACGGCACGGTGGTGCAGTCGCCGGCGGCGAATACGCCTTTCAGGCTGGTTTCGCCTTTGGCGTCGATCAGGATCTCGCCCATGCGGTTGCGCTCGACTGCGCCTTCCAGCCAGTTGGTGTTGGGCAGCAGACCAATCTGGACGAAGATACCGCTCAGCGCCAGTTCGTGGCTGGTCTGGTTATTGCGGTCGATGTAGGTCAGACCGGTAACTTTGCTGCCGTCGCCTGTCACCTCGGTGGTCTGCGCGTTCAGGATTACATCCACGTTTTTCAGGCTGCGCAGTTTATCCTGCAGCACTTTATCGGCGCGCATTTCGCTGGCGAATTCCAGCAGCGTAACGTGCTCGACAATACCGGCCAGGTCGATGGCCGCTTCAACGCCGGAGTTACCGCCACCGATCACCGCCGTGCGTTTGCCTTTAAACAGCGGGCCGTCACAGTGCGGGCAGTAGGTCACACCTTTGGTGCGATACTGCTCTTCGCCCGGAACGCCCATGTTGCGCCAGCGTGCGCCGGTAGCAATGATGATGCTGCGTGATTTCAGCACCGCGCCGGACGCGGTTTCGATGGCGTGCAGACCGCCCTCTTTCGCTGCCGGAATCAGCTTGATGGCGCTCTGGGTGTCGATCACGTCAACGTCATAGTCATCAACGTGCGCACGCAGGGAACCGGCGAGCTTCGCCCCTTCGGTTTTTGGCACGGAGATGTAGTTTTCAATGTCAACCGTGTCCAGCACCTGGCCGCCAAAGCGCTCGCCCATCAGGCCGGTACGGATGCCTTTACGCGCCGAGTAGATGGCCGCCGCAGCGCCCGCCGGGCCGCTGCCGACGATCAGCACTTCATACGCATCACGCTTGTTCAGCTCTTCTGCCGCGCGTTTGTCCGCGTTGGTGTCTACCTTACCGACGATTTCTGCCAGGCTCATGCGGCCCTGACCGAACTCTTTGCCGTTGAGGTAAACCGCCGGCACGCCCATCACGTTGCGCTCGGTGATTTCATTCTGGAACATGCCACCGTCGATGGCGGTGTGACGGATGCGCGGGTTGAGCACCGCCATCAGGTTCAGCGCCTGAACCACGTCCGGACAGTTGTGGCACGACAGAGAGTAATAGGTTTCGAAATGCAGGTCGCTGTCCAGCGCAACAACCTGATCCAGCAGGCTCTGCGCCTCTTTCGACGGATGTCCACCGGTCTGCAGCAGTGCCAGCACCAGTGAGGTAAATTCGTGGCCCATTGGCGAACCGGCAAAGCGCGGACCGCTGTGGCTGCCTGGGTTAGTAATCAGGAATGATGGTTTACGTACCGGTTGATCGTTCTCTTCACGGAAGCTGACTTTATCAGACAGACTCGCGATATCGGTCAGCAGAGTACGGATCTCTGCGGATTTTGCGCCATCGTCCAGTGTGGCAATCAACTCAACCGGTTTCGTTAGTTTCTCAAGGTAGGCCTTGAGCTGGGTTTTTAAATTGGTGTCGAGCATAGTGAGTTCCTGTGAAGAAAATCGGGTGCCGCAGCACC
Source organism: Pantoea sp. SGAir0418 (assembly GCF_043529865.1). Classification (NCBI taxonomy): domain Bacteria; kingdom Pseudomonadati; phylum Pseudomonadota; class Gammaproteobacteria; order Enterobacterales; family Erwiniaceae; genus Pantoea; species Pantoea sp. SGAir0418. Next base: position 1,489,345 of record NZ_CP027911.1, on the reverse strand, counting down.
CGATGGAAGAAAGATCAAAGGGCGTTGGTAACTTAGATTTTGCCAACCAGGTCCAGTGATGGAGCCAGCGTTGCGTCGCCTTCTTTCCATTTAGCCGGGCAAACTTCACCTGGGTGAGAAGCCACATACTGAGCCGCTTTCACTTTACGCAGCAGGTCAGACGCGTCACGGCCGATGCCTTCTGCAGTGATTTCGATGGCCTGGATGATGCCTTCCGGGTCAACGATGAAGGTACCGCGGTCAGCCAGACCTTCTGCTTCACGCATGATTTCGAAGTTACGGGTCAGAGCACCGGTCGGGTCGCCGATCATCGCATACTGGATTTTCGCGATGGTGTCTGAAGAACCGTGCCAGGCTTTGTGGGTAAAGTGCGTGTCAGTTGAAACGGAGTAGATGTCTACGCCCAGTTTCTGGAACTCTTCGTAGTGGTCTGCCACGTCACCCAGTTCAGTCGGGCATACAAAGGTGAAGTCAGCCGGGTAGAAGAAGAAAACACTCCATTTACCTTCAACGTCTTTCTCGGTTACGTCGATGAATTCGCCGTTTTTGAATGCAGCGTTTTTGAACGGTTTGATTTTGGTATTGATGATAGACATGGGTGACCTCCGTTAAAAAGATGTGATGCAGGCTACATAATTTTCGGGCCAACTTCTAATATGCAGACGTTATCAATCAGATAATCAAAAGCTATCAAAGTGCCGACGCCAGATTTGATGCGGCTTGCCGCGGCATTCTACACAGAAAAGCTGCAGAGTTAACAGGCTTTATCTTTACGCGCGGCAACTGCTATTTTTTTATAAACATTCAATCATCTTTGCTGCACGATTCAACTGCGTGCACAACGCCGCTACAAAACGTGCCCGCTTACTCGTCATGGAGTCTGGAAGTGAAAATTCGTCTTTTTGAAGAAGCCGACCGCCCTTTTTTACGCACGCTGTATCTCGCGGCGCGCCGTCATAACTGGACATGGCTGGCCGGCGACGACTGGCAGCTGGAAGATTTCGACGCGATTATCCCCGGTGAAACGGTACTGGTAGCGGAGATCGACGGCCACCGTGCAGGCTTTGCCGGCGTGATGGATAACGATAATTTTTTGCACAGTTTGTATGTCGATCCGGCCTTTCAGGGCCAGGGCGTCGGCAGTGCGCTGCTGAACGCGGTGCAGCAGCGTTTTACCTCCACCGGCGCGCTGAAATGTCTGCTCCAGAACGAAGCGGCGCTGCAGTTTTATCAGCAGCACGGCTGGCAGCGCGAAGCGCTGGGAGAGAGCGAACAGGGTCAGTACGTGTTGATGCACCTGCCGCTGGCGTCACGCACCAGCGGCAGCTAAGGCTTAAACCGCGCGGAAGGCGATGTCGCCCGGAATCACCTCACCCTGCCAGTAAAGCTGGGCGGCAACCCGGCCCGCAAGTTCACGATACAGCGCGGTGAATTCACTCTCCGGACGGCGAATCACGGTCGGTTCACCATCGTCGAGATCTTCGCGCAGATTAATGTGCAGCGGCAGCTGAGCCAGCAGGCGGGTGTGATAATCCTCAGCCAGCTTCTGCGCACCGCCGGTACCAAAGATTGGCTCGTGATGGCCGCATTCGCTGCAGATGTGCATGCTCATGTTTTCCACCACACCCAGCACCGGCACGCTGACTTTTTCGAACATCACCATGCCCTTGCGCGCATCAATCAGCGCAATGTCCTGCGGCGTGGTCACCACCAGCGCGCCGGTCACCGGCACGTTCTGCGCCAGCGTCAGCTGAATGTCACCGGTGCCCGGCGGCATATCCAGAATCAGGTAATCGAGATCCGGCCACAGCGTTTCGTTCAGCAGCTGCATCAGCGCCTTGCTGGCCATCGGTCCGCGCCACACCATGGCGTTATCGTCGGTCACCAGATAGCCGATAGAGTTGGTTGCCAGACCGTGCGCCATGATCGGCGCCATGTGCGTGCCATCCGGCGAGGTGGGACGCTGCTTTTCGGTGCCGAGCATGTCCGGGATCGACGGGCCGTAAATATCCGCATCAAGAATACCGACGCGCGCGCCTTCGGCCGCCAGCGCCAGCGCCATATTCACGGCGGTGCTGGATTTGCCCACGCCACCTTTACCGGAGCTGACGGCGACGATGTTTTTCACCCCATTGACGCCCGGCTGATTTTTCACGCGTTTCAGGGTGGCGATGTCATGACGCAGCCGCCAGTCGATGGCGCGCGTGTTGGTCAGGCGCAGCAGCTCCGCGCTGGTCTGGGCTTTCAGCGCCTCAAACGCGCTGGCCCAGGCAAATGGCATCACCAGTTCAATGTGCAGCTTGTCGTCGAGCAGCGCCACGTGGCGCAGCGCTTTGAGGGTAGTCAGATTGTGTTGCAGCGTCGGATGCTCAAATTCGCTCAGCACGCCGATAACCACGGCGCGCAACGCTTCAGGTGAATGATGGTCCCGGGATTGTGCGGTCATCCCAACTCCTTATTTAGTCATGACGCCAGACGATGGCGGTGTGCCATCAATCATATCAGATAGGCGCTAAAAGTGACGTGGCCGAGCTGCTGTGTTTACGCCAGAGGGTGCTTCGGTTAACATCTAAGCCCGATTTTTTATTCACGGAATGCTACGCAAATTATGACTCAAGTCGCTAAAAAACTACTGGTAACGTGCGCCCTGCCGTACGCAAACGGCTCTATCCACTTAGGTCACATGCTTGAACACATTCAGGCTGACGTGTGGGTCCGTTACCAGCGAATGCGTGGCAATCAGGTGTTCTTCATCTGTGCGGACGACGCCCACGGCACGCCGATCATGCTGAAAGCCCAGCAGCTGGGTATCGCGCCGGAGCAGATGATTGCGGAAATGAAGCAGGAGCATGAGACCGATTTCGCAGGTTTCAACATCAGCTACGACAATTACCACTCCACGCACGGCGACGAAAACCGCCAGCTGTCTGAGCTGATTTACACGCGCCTGAAAGAGAACGGTTTCATTAAAAACCGCACCATTTCGCAGCTGTACGACCCGGAAAAAGGCATGTTCCTGCCTGACCGCTTCGTCAAAGGCACCTGTCCGAAATGTAAATCGCCCGATCAGTACGGCGATAACTGCGAAGTGTGCGGCGCGACCTACAGCCCGACTGAGCTGATTGAGCCGAAATCGGTGGTGTCAGGTGCGACGCCGGTGATGCGCGATTCTGAACACTTCTTCTTCGATTTGCCATCCTTCAGCGCGATGCTGCAGGCGTGGACGCGCTCCGGTGCGCTGCAGGAGCAGGTGGCAAACAAGATGCAGGAGTGGTTTGAAGCCGGTCTGCAACAGTGGGATATCTCCCGCGATGCGCCGTACTTCGGCTTCGAAATCCCTGGTGCGCCGGGCAAATATTTTTACGTCTGGCTGGATGCGCCCATCGGCTACATGGGGTCGTTCAAGAACCTGTGCGACAAACGCGGCGACATCGATTTCGACGAGTTCTGGAAGAAAGATTCCAGCACCGAGCTGTATCACTTCATCGGCAAAGACATCGTCTATTTCCACAGCCTGTTCTGGCCAGCGATGCTGGAAGGCAGCAATTTCCGCAAGCCGACCAACCTGTTTGTGCATGGTTATGTCACGGTGAACGGCGCAAAGATGTCGAAATCGCGCGGTACCTTCATCAAAGCCAGCACCTGGCTCCAGCATCTTGATGCCGACAGCCTGCGCTACTACTACGCGGCCAAGCTCTCTTCGCGCATCGACGATATTGACCTCAATCTGGAAGATTTCGTCCAGCGCGTGAACGCTGAAATCGTTAATAAGGTGGTGAACCTCGCCTCGCGCAACGCCGGCTTTATCACCAAACGCTTTAACGGCCAGCTGGCAAGCGAACTGGCAGATCCGGCGCTGTATCAGACCTTTGTTGATGCGTCAGAGAAAATCGGTGAAGCCTGGGCCAGCCGCGAATACAACCGTGCGATCCGCGAGATCATGGCGTTGGCCGACCTGGCCAACCGCTACGTTGACGAGCAGGCACCGTGGGTGGTGGCGAAACAGGAAGGCCGCGATGCCGACCTGCAGGCGATTTGCTCGATGGGTATCAACCTGTTCCGCGTGCTGATGACCTGGCTGAAGCCGGTGCTGCCGTCGCTGAGCGAACGCACAGAAGCCTTCCTGCAAAGCGAACTGAGCTGGGATGGCATTGCGCAGCCGCTGCTCAACCACAGCGTAGCGCCGTTTAAAGCGCTGTATGGTCGTATTGAGATGGCAAAAGTGGAGGCGCTGATTGCGGCTTCGAAAGAGGACGCAGCGGCGGCGAACCAGCCGGCGGCAAGCGGTCCACTGGCCGATGCACCGATTGGCGAGACCATCACCATTGATGACTTCGCCAAAGTCGACATGCGTGTGGCGCTGATCGAGCAGGCTGAGCTGGTAGAAGGTTCCGATAAGCTACTGCGTCTGCAGCTGGATCTGGGTGGCGAGAAGCGCCAGATTTTCTCCGGCATTCGCGCCGCTTATCCGGACCCGTCGGTGCTGGTGGGCAAGATGACTATCATCGTCGCTAACCTGGCTCCGCGCAAAATGCGTTTCGGCGTGTCCGAAGGCATGGTGCTGTCTGCCGGCCCTGGCGGCAAAGATCTGTTTGTGCTGTCAGTGGATAGCGGTGCCCAGCCGGGTATGCCGGTGAAGTAAGGGGTGGTGCGCGCTGGCCCTCACCCTAACCCTCTCCCGCTTACGGGAGAGGGAACCGCTGAGTGCGGGGGTTGGGTTCAGAGCCAGACCTGCACATAGCAAAACACCACACAAGGCTACCTCCTCTCCCGCAAGCGGGAGAGGGAACTGCTGAGTGCGGGGGTTGGGTTCAGAGCCAGACCTGCACATAGCAAAACCCCGTATAAGACTACCCCCTCTCCCGCCTGCGGGAGAGGGCTGGGGTGAGGGGAAAACCGCACCGCGCTCATCGCGCTAACATCAGACAGCGATAAATCTCCGCTATCACCGCCTCAAATTCATTAAACACCTGATGATTCCAGAAGCGCAGCTTTGTGCTGACAGTGGATAGCGGTGCCCAGCCGGCTATGCCGGTGTAGTAAGGGTTGGTGCGCGCTGGCCCTCACCCTAACCCTCTCCCGCCTGCGGGAGAGGGCTGGGGTGAGGGGAAAACCGCACCGCGCTTATCGCGCCAACATCAGACAGCGATAAATCTCCGCCATTACCGCCTCAAATTCATTAAACACCTGGTGATTCCAGAAACGAATTACGCGCCAGCCGCAGCGCTGTAAATACGCCGTGCGCCGGGCATCGTAAGCCTGATCTTCAGGCGCATTGTGCTGTCCACCATCCAGTTCCACGATCAGCGATTGCTCAACGCAGGCAAAATCAACGATGTACCCTCCTACTGGATGCTGGCGGCGAAACTTCGCGCCACACACATTTCGGTTGCGTAAATAGCGCCATAGTTTTTGCTCCGCTTGCGGCATCGCCTTTCGCAGCGCGCGCTGCGGTTGCACGGTGTGGTTCATCGCTGCTCCTTCGCTCTGCCCACCAGCTTACGCCGCTTTGCGCAGCTTCAAAGCAAAGGTGTTGAAATCCTGAATCTGCATTCCAGTGTGATCGCTAGCACGCTAAGCGCTTAATGCGTATGATGAAGCGCCACGAAAACAGGAGCCTGACATGCCCACCGTGCTATCTGCCTGCTGGCGCTATCTGCGCGCCTTTGCCATCGTCTATGCCGCGCTGTACGCCGGCAACGGCCTTGCTGCCCTGCTGCCATTTACCATTCCCGGCAGCATCCTTGGCATGCTGTTACTGTTTACCCTGCTGGCGCTGCAGATTATCCCGGTAACGTGGGTGAAACCCGGCTGTCAGCTATTGATCCGCTACATGGCGCTGCTGTTTGTGCCGATCAGCGTTGGCGTGATGGGCTACACCGATATCCTCAGCGCACAGTTTGGCCCGATTGTCGTCTCCTGTATGGTCAGCACCCTGCTGGTGTTGCTGATTGTCGGCCTGAGCGCCGAGCGCCTGCAGCGTCCGAAGGAGTCCGGCCATGAGTGACGCCTGGTGGTCACTGCCGCTTACTGTGGTGGCGTATCTGCTGGCACGCCGTCTGGCAGCCAGAATCAACCTCTCCATCGTCAATCCGCTGCTGGTGGCCATGGCGATCATTATTCCACTGCTGCTGCTGACGCACCTGCCCTACGCGCGCTATTTTGCTGGCAGCGCGCTGCTTAATCAGCTGCTACAGCCCGCCGTGGTGGCGCTGGCGCTGCCGTTGTATGAGCAAATGCACCAGATTCGCGCGCGCTGGAAAACCATCATCAGCGTCTGTTTTATCGGCAGCATTACCGCCATGGTGTCCGGCACGGCGATCGCGCTGTGGATGGGGGCGACGCCGGAAATCGCAGCCACCATCCTGCCGAAGTCGGTGACCACGCCCATCGCCATGGCAGTGTCGGGCTCGCTACACGGTATTCCCGCCATCAGCGCCATTTGTGTATTGATTGCTGGCGTGCTGGGCGCGGTGTTTGGTCACATGCTGCTGAATCTGTTTAAAGTGCGCAGCAAGTCATCACGCGGGCTGGCGATTGGCAACGCGTCACATGCGCTCGGCACAGCGCGCGCCGCGGAGATTGACTATCAGGAAGGCGCCTTCAGTTCACTGGCGCTGGTAATCTGCGGCATCATCACCTCGTTACTGGCGCCTTTCATTTTTCCTTTGCTGATGCGCTTACTGGGGTAAAACTTGCGAGAGATCTCGCAAAGTTGAAACAAGCCAATCAGCTTGCATTGTCATAGCGACATGGATCACATATAAACCTTGAGGCGGCGCTCCGCCGCTGACGAGTTAATGAGGCCATAACATCATGCATGCACGATTCACTTCCGCTTTCTCTGCCCTGCCCGCTGCGCTGCAGAGCGCGCTTCAGCCGCTGCTGGACGCTGCTGATTTTCATGGCGTGCTGCGACCGCAGGAAGTGGCTCAGCTGCAACAGGCAACCGGTCTGGATGATGATGCGCTGGCACTCGCACTGCTGCCGATTGCCGCCTGTTGTGCCGTGGCACCGGTTTCGCACTTTAACGTGGGCGCTATTGCGCGCGGCATCAGTGGCCACTGGTATTTCGGTGCCAACATGGAGTTTTTACATGCGCCGCTGCAGCAAACGGTCCACGCCGAGCAGAGCGCAGTCACGCATGCCTGGCTGCGGGGCGAAGCGCAGCTGGCGACCATTACCGTCAACTACACGCCGTGCGGGCACTGCCGCCAGTTTATGAATGAACTGAATAGCGGTACGGCGATTCGCATCAGCCTGCCGGGCCGCGCGGTCAGCACGCTGGCCGACTATTTACCGGATGCCTTTGGCCCGGCCGATCTCAATATCAGCGAACGGCTGCTGACGCCGGTCGACCACGGTTTCCTGCCGCAGGGCGATGCGCTGCAGCAGGCCGCGATTGATGCCGCCAGCCGCAGCCATGCACCTTATAGCCAGAGTTATAGCGGCGTGGCGTTGCAGAGCCGCAGCGGCCAGATTTACACCGGGCGCTATGCCGAAAATGCCGCCTTTAACCCGAGCCTGCCGCCATTACAGGCCGCGCTGATTCTGATGAACATGCACAACGAAGCGCTGGAAGAGATTCAGCAGGCAGTGCTGGCAGAAAGCGCCGACGCCACGCTGAGCCAGTTTGATGCCACCCGCACCACCCTCGCCGCGCTCGGCTGCAGCAATTTCTCAGTTACTTTAGTTTCGAAACCAACAGTTTAGTGATCCTTTTACCGCTTTTGTGACCTTCTATTAACAAAAGCTGTACATCTGCAGGAATTTTCATAGGATCGGGCGCCAGAACTTCACAATAAACGGGTCTGGCGTTACCTTCTTGCTGGCGACACGTCAGAAAACACTGCAACCGGAGCAAACACTGCATGGAACTCGAGTACGAAAGTAAACGTCCGCTGTATATTCCTTACGCGGGTCCGATCCTGCTGGAATTTCCGCTGTTGAACAAAGGCAGCGCCTTCTCGCTGGAAGAACGTAACGAATTTAACCTCAATGGCCTGCTGCCAGACGCCGTAGAAACCATCGAAGAGCAGGCCGAGCGCGCCTGGCGTCAGTTCCTGGACTTCAAAAACAATAACGACAAGCACGTCTACCTGCGCAACATCCAGGACACCAACGAAACGCTATTCTATCGCCTGCTGGACAACCACCTGGAAGAGATGATGCCGATCATCTACACCCCAACGGTTGGCGCGGCGTGCGAGCACTTCTCTGAAATTTACCGTCGCGCGCGCGGGGTGTTTATCTCCTACAACAACCGCGACCGCATTGAAGACATGCTGCAAAACGCCACCAAGCAGAATGTCAAAGTCATCGTGGTCACCGACGGCGAGCGTATTCTCGGCCTCGGCGACCTGGGCATTGGCGGCATGGGCATTCCTATCGGCAAGCTGTCGCTGTACACCGCGTGCGGTGGCATCAGCCCGGCCTACACCCTGCCGGTGGTGCTGGATGTCGGCACCAATAATCAGCAACTGCTGAACGATCCGCTCTACATGGGCTGGCGCCATCCGCGCATCACCGGCGAAGAGTATGAAGCCTTCGTTGATGAATTCATTCAGGCGGTGAAGCGCCGCTGGCCAAACGTGCTGCTGCAGTTTGAAGATTTCGCGCAGAAAAACGCCATGCCGCTACTGGAGCGTTACCGCGATGAGATCTGCTGCTTCAATGATGATATTCAGGGCACGGCCGCTGTCACGGTGGGCACGCTGATCGCCGCCAGCCGCGCCGCAGGCAGCCGTCTGTGCGAGCAGAAAGTGGTGTTCCTCGGTGCCGGTTCCGCCGGCTGCGGTATTGCCGAGCAGATCGTCGCACAGATGAAATCCGAAGGCCTGAGCGATGATGAAGCGCGCGCGCGCGTGATGATGGTAGACCGTTTCGGCCTGCTCACTGACAAATTGCCTAACCTGCTCGATTTCCAGAGCAAACTGGTGCAGAAGAGCGACAATCTGAAAGACTGGGATGTCACCAGCGATTCGATCTCACTGCTCGACGTGGTGCGTAATGCCCAGCCGGATATCCTGATCGGCGTTTCCGGCCAGCCGGGACTGTTCACCGAAGAGATCATTCGCGAGATGCACAAGCACTGCAAACGCCCGATCGTGATGCCGCTCTCGAACCCGACCTCACGTGTGGAAGCGACCCCGGCAGATATCATCGCCTGGACCGACGGTGACGCGCTGGTCGCCACCGGCAGCCCGTTTGCACCGGTCACCTGGAAAGGCAAAACCTACCCGATTGCCCAGTGCAACAACTCCTATATCTTCCCGGGCATCGGTCTCGGCGTGATCGCTGCCGGCGCCACCCGCGTAACAGATTCGATGCTGATGACCGCCAGCCGCGCGCTGGCTGACTGCTCACCGCTGGTTAACGACGGTGAAGGCCCGGTACTGCCAGAGATTAAGGACATCCAGGGCGTCTCCAAAGTTATCGCCATGGAAGTGGGCAAAGCGGCGCAGCTGGCGGGCGTGGCGGTGGTCACCTCCGAGGACGTGCTGTCGAAAGCCATCAACAACAACTTCTGGCTGCCGCAGTATCGTCACTACCGCCGTACCTCGATTTAATTGCCGACCGACGCTGCCGCACGCTTCAGGTGCGGCAGCGCTTAAAAAAACGCCAGCCGACCGGCGCGAACTTGCTTAGCCGTGCCGCCTCAAGTAGCCTTGACCCATCTGAATTTTCGTCAACCGAGTGCCCGTGCGCATACTTAAACGCGTTTTCTTTGGTCTGTTTATCATCATCTTACTGGTGATGGCGACCGCGCTCGGCCTCGATCGCTGGATTAGCTGGCGAACCGCGCCGTTTATTTATGAAGATGTCGCTTCGCTGCCGCATCGCCAGGTCGGCGTGGTGCTGGGCACCGCCAAGTATTACCGCACCGGCGTCATCAATCAGTATTACCTGTATCGCATTCAGGGCGCGCTCAACGCTTACAACAGCGGCAAGGTGAATTATCTGCTGCTGAGCGGCGATAATGCGCTGCAGAGCTACAACGAGCCGATGACCATGCGACGCGATTTGATCAAAGCCGGCGTCGATCCCTCGGACATCGTGCTGGATTATGCCGGTTTCCGTACGCTGGATTCGATTGTGCGCACACGCAAAGTCTTCGACACCAACGACTTCATCATCATTACCCAGCGCTTCCACTGCGAACGCGCGCTGTATATCGCCCAGCATCTTGGCATTCAGGCGCAGTGCTACGCCGTGCCGTCGCCCAAAAATATGCTGTCGGTGCGGTTCCGCGAGGTGGGTGCGCGCCTCGGTGCGCTGGCGGATCTCTATCTGATGAAGCGTGAGCCGCGTTTCCTTGGCCCGCTGGTGCCGATTCCGGCGGTGCATGAAGTGCCGGAAGATGCGCAGAGCTACCCGGCGGTCACACCGGAACAGTTGCTTGAGCTGGAAGAGAAGCTGCGGAAATAGCAGAAGCGAAACAAAACAAAAAGGGCCGCGTTGCCGCAGCCCTGATGGTTAAACTTGTTCTCTGCTATTTCTTACGTGCGTATTTCAGTGAATCAAGCGCCACGGCGAAGATGATGATGCCGCCCTTGATGATGTACTGCCAGTACGGGTTCACGCCGATGTAGGTCAGACCGTAGTTGATGACGGTGAAGATGATCACACCGGTCACCACACCCGCGACGGTACCTACCCCACCGGCGAACGACACGCCGCCCACCACGCAGGCCGCAATCGCATCCAGCTCATACATAAAGCCGAGGTTGTTAGTGGCGCTGCCGATACGGCCCGCTTCCAGCATCCCGCCGAAGGCATAGAACACGCCGGACAGCGCATACACCAGGATCAGGTTAAGCGGAACGTTAACGCCAGAGACTTTCGCCGCTTCCGGGTTACCGCCGATAGCAAAGATGTTTTTGCCGAAGCGGGTTTTGTTCCACAGGATCCAGACGAACACGATGGCGATAATCGCATAGAAGGTGATGAACGACAGCTTGAAGTCGCCGAAGCGCAGGAAGCCCTGGGCAAACTTCGAGAAGCCAGCGTCAAATCCGGCAATCGGTGAAGCGCCCACGAAGTCGTAGTACAGCGAGTTGATGCCGTAAACGATGATCATGGTGCCCAGCGTGGTGATAAACGGCGTCACCTTCAGGTAAGCGATGATCACGCCGTTAACCAGACCAATCACGCCACCGATGATGCACACGGTCAGAATCACCAGCGGAATCGGCACGGTTTCCAGATGCGGGAACACCTTGTTGGCGTTATCCATCGACTGCAGCAGCGTTGCCGCCACCACCGCCGCCAGACCCACCTGGCGCCCTGCCGACAGGTCGGTGCCCTGGGTCACGATCAGACCGGCTACGCCGAGTGCGATAATAATACGGACCGATGACTGAGTCAGAATGTTACTCAGGTTCATCAGGCTTAAAAAGGTCGGATCCTGGAAAATAATAATCGCCAGCAGTACCAACAGGACAACATAAATGCCGCCCTCTTTTAACCAGGTTAGCGCATTCTTTTTAGTAGTCGCTTTCATGTTAAAGCCCTTGCTTCATTAAAGGTGTAATGACGCTAAACGCAGGATTTCATTCTGCGAGGTCGTTTTAGTATCGACAATGCCCGCTACCTGACCATTACTCATTACCAAAATACGGTCGGTAATGCCCAGCAGCTCTGGCATTTCAGAAGAGATAATAATGATGCCCTTTTCTTTTTTCGCCAGCTCCGAGATCAGCTGATAAATCTCGAATTTAGCGCCGACGTCAATACCGCGCGTCGGTTCATCAAGCATCAGTATTTCCGGCTGCGTCAATAACCAGCGACCAATAATGACTTTTTGCTGGTTACCGCCGGAGAGCGATCCAATTTGGGTATGATGGCCGGGCGTTTTCACCCGCATGGCATCAATGACCCACTGGGTATCGCTTTTCATGCGTTTATTATCCAGCAGACCCATACTGGATTTATATTTCTTGATATTGGAAATGAGCGAGTTAAAACCAATATCCAGGTAGGCATAAATCCCGGTGGAACGCCGCTCTTCCGTCACCAGCGCAAAACCATGGTTGATGGCCTCGTTGGCGCTGTGGTTATTAATCGCTTTGCCGTGCAGTTTAATGGTGCCGCCCGACTTCTCACGGATACCAAATAAGGTTTCCACAATGTCAGTACGCTTGGCGCCCACCAGACCGGCAATCCCGAGAATCTCGCCTTTGTGCAGGTCAAACGAGATATCACGGATCGATGGCTGGCGCAGCGAGGTCAGATTGCGCACCTCAAGAATCACTTCACCCGGCACGTTAGTTTTGTCCGGGAAGCGCTGGTTGAGTGAACGGCCGACCATCATGGCGATGATCTTGTCCATGTCCAGCCCTTCCAGCGGCTGAGTGGCAATCCACTGGCCGTCACGCAGAATGGTGATCTCATCGCACAGCTGGAAAATCTCTTCCATTTTATGCGAAATATAAACAATACCGCAGCCGCGATCTTTCAGCTTACGGATAATGGTGAACAGGTGGTTAACTTCTTTTTCGGTCAGCGATGACGTGGGCTCATCCATAATGACGATTTTCGCGTCATAGGAAAACGCCTTGGCGATTTCAATCATCTGCATTTGCGATACCGAAAGCGTCGCGACTTTATCACGCGGATCGATATCAATATCTAATTCATCAAAGATCGCTTTGGTATCACGATACATTTTATCCTGATCGACAAACGGACCTTTGCGCGGATAGCGCCCCAGCCACATGTTGTCCATCACGTTGCGCTGCAGCACCAGATTTAATTCCTGATGCACCATTGAAACGCCATTTTCCAGCGCCTCTTTGGAGGATTTGTAATCTATTTCCTCACCCTGAAACAGGATGCTCCCCGTATCCTTTTTATAAATCCCAAACAGGCATTTTAATAAAGTGGATTTACCGGCGCCGTTTTCACCCATTAAGGCATGGACGGAGTGCGGCCGCACTTTTAAATTCACATTATCTAAGGCTTTCACCCCTGGAAATGATTTCGAGACATTCGTCATCTCCAGCAGATATTCTCGCTGTGTGGTCGGATTCTCACTGGCCATAATTTACCTGGCTAAAAAAAGCGTTGGTCAGATGCAATAAGGCGCGGCAGAAAAGCCGCGCCCGGGACGAATTACTTCACAAACTGCGACAGGTTTTCTTTATCAACCGGTACGTACGGTACACGTACTACTTTGCCATCCATCTTGAAGTTGGTACCTGCGGTTGGCTCTTTGCCATTGGCCAGGTTGTTAGCAATGTCCAGCGTGGCTTTCGCCTGGTTTTCCGCATCGTTCAGCACGGTACCGGCCATCGCACCGGATTTCACCAGCGCCAGCGCTTCTGGCAGGGCGTCAACACCAAACACCGGAATGCTGGTTTTGTTGTGCGCCTTCAGCGCTTCAACCGCACCCATCGCCATCGCATCGTTGTTCGCGATGATTACTTCAATTTTGTTGGCGTTCGGGCCAGACAGCCAGGCGTCCACTTTGTCTTTCGCCTGCGCGGTATCCCACATTGCAGTATCCATCGCCAGCTGCTGGGTTTTGATGCCGTCTTTGTTCAGGGTTTCGATAACGTATTTGGTACGCGCTTCGGCATCCGGATGGCCCGGTTCACCTTTCAGCAGCACGAACTGAATCTGACCGTCTTTGTTCAGATCCCAGGCTGGCGTGGCTTTCCAGTGTTTCTCGATCAGCTCACCCTGCTTGATGCCGGACTCTTTGGAGTCGGTACCGACATAGTAAGCTTTGTCGTAGCTGGCCAGCACTTTCGCGTTAGGCTCTTTGTTGAAGAACACCACCGGCACGTCGTTCGAGCGCGCTTTGTCGATCACCACTGCCGCAGCAGCCGGATCCACCAGGTTGATGGCCAGCGCTTTCACGCCTTTCGCCATCAGCACGTCAATCTGGTCGTTCTGTTTGGATTGGTCGTTCTGTGAGTCGTTCATCAGCAGCTGAATGCCGCCAACGGCTTTCGCCTCTTTTTCGATGTCCTTGCGCACCATCGACATGAAGTTGTCGTCATATTTATAAATTGTCACGCCAATGCGGGTATCGGCGGCGTGCGCAGTTGCACCAAACATCATGCTGGCAACCAGTGCTGTGAGCGTGAAAACCTTCTTATTCATGGTATCTCCGGTTTTTTTATGCAGGGTATTTCATCGCGCCGTATTGCCTGCGGGCAGACAGCGCAGTCGGTTGAAACGCTATTTTTTATGGGGCAGGCGCTGCTACCAAGCCGGACCACCATCGCTATCCTGACTTCCCTGTAGGTAAACGCTTCCTGAAGTGTGTTGTGAACCATTTCAATCGGCTACTGAAACCAGACCGGGGAAGGAAAGCCCGGCGTTACATAATGTTTCAGTCCGGTAAGACGCTGCCATCATAGTGAGCGCCATGTTAATTAACTGTGAATACAATCACAGATTGGAAACGGTTACACGGCGCTATCGCCTGAATTAGTGACCGACTCCACAATTTGCCGCTGCGCCACCGAATGGCGCCGCACCAGCGTAGGCATGAAGCAGTGCGCGGCGTGCGGATCGAGCGTGCCCGCTGCGCCCTGCAGGGCCAGCTCAGTCGCCAGTTTCGCCATAGAAACAATGGGATAGCGCACCGTGGTCAGTTGCGGGTCGGTGTAACGGGAAATGGGAATGTCATCGAAGCCGATGACAGAGAAATGCTGCGGTACCTGAATACCATTATCTTTCAGCGCGGTGAGTGCACCGGCCGCCATGCCATCGTTATAGGAGAACACCGCAGTGAGGTGCAGATTACGCCCCAGCAGCTCCACCATCGCGGCTTCACCGCCCTGCATGTCCGGTTCGGCATGCGCAATCCAGCCCTCCGGCGGGCGGATGCCCTGCTCCGCCAGTGCCTGCAGCCAGCCGTCGCGGCGCTGAGCCACGTCCTCAATCGGATGGCTGGAGCTGAGGTAACCAATGCGCTGATGGCCCTGCTGTAACAGCATGCGCGTCGCTACCTGCGCCCCGGTAACATTGTCGAGGCAGACGCAGCGGTGCTCGTAACCGGGAATAGTACGATTAATCAGTACCATACCGGGAACCTGATCCATAAACTGCGCCAGTTCCGCGTCTGTAAGCGTTTTCGCGTGCACCACCAGCGCGTTGCAGCGCTGGCGGATCAGCACCTCAATGGCATGACGTTCTTTCTCTTCCTGATGCCACGAATTGCTGATGAGCACATGCTTGTGCATGCGCTGCGCCACGGTATCCACCGCTTTAACCAGCGCACCAAAGAAGGGATCGGAAACGTCCATGACCACTACGCCGATGGTATCGCTCACCTGGGTAGCCAGCGCCTGCGCGTTGGCATTCGGCCGGTAGCCGAGCGATTCAACCGCCTGCAGCACGGCTTCGCGGGTATCAGAGGTGACTGCACTGCTGTTATTGAGCACCCGCGACACGGTGGCAACGGAAACCCCGGCCTGACGGGCGACATCACGAATCGTTATCATGCAGTTGTTCCACAGAGGAGAAAATGCGCGACTGGCGCGTAACGGCGCTATTCTGTCAGGGCATCGGAAACAGCTGCGTGAATTACGTCACACGGATGAAAACGGTTACATACAATTATGCAACCTTTGTGATGAACATCATTATCTGCCGGCGGACGCGTTATCCGCTTTTCCGGCGGCGAGCTGCGTCAGCCGGCGCCAGAGCCACTCCATCGGTCCCTGCGGGAAGACGCGCAGCCACAGCACGGAGAACAGAATATTGACCAGCCAGATAGCCGGTACAAAAGCCAGTAGTTGCAGGCGGTCAAATTTGAGGAACAGATCGAAGCGGTAGAACAGCGTGGTGCAGATTAGCGTCTGCAGCAGATAATTGCTCAGCGCCATGCGGCCGACGCACTGAATGGCGTAACTGATCCGCGTGGCGGCGATGGCCGGCCAGTAACCGAGACAGAGTGCAGCATAGCCAAGGCTGATAAACGGACTGGCGAGATCGCGTGGCACCTGCAGGAAAAAGCCGCTCCAGCGAAATTCCCACTGTAGCAGCCACTGTGCCAGCACGCCGGGTATGGCAATCAGCCAGCCGATGGTAAGTAACAGCGCCGCCGCGCGTCGGTAGTGTTGCAGACTAAACTGGCCGCTCAGCCAGCCGCTGCGCATCAGCGCGGCACCGATCAGCATCAGCCCGGCCAGCTGCCAGCCATACTGCGAAGCCAGCGCCATCAGGCCGGATGACAGGTGTTCGAGGCGATTCTGCACCGCTTCCCAGCCGCCGACCAGTTTCCAGTAGCTCTCATACTCCAGATCTGCCGCGCCCGGCAGCCATGAGCGCGTCGGCTGCGGACTGGAAATGACGCCAAACACCAGCAGCACGGCACAGCCCACCAGATAGAGCAGCACGCCGGTGTGTAATAGCGCCCGCTCCGACGGCACGTCACGCAGCATGCGCCAGACAATCAACCCAATCAGGCCATAATCCAGCAGGATGTCGCCTTCCCACAGGAACACCGCGTGGATGAACCCGATGAAGACCAGCAGCGTTAAGCGCGAGGAGATCCAGCGGCTGCCGCGCGGCACCTGCAGGGCCAGTCCGGCACCAAACAGCAGCGCAAACAGCGTCAGGAATTTTAGCTGCGCCAGACCATCCATGATTGCCCAGGTCCAGGCATCAGAAACGGAGGCTTCACCCTGCCAAGCCGGATTGAGATAGGCCGCCGAGGGCAGACCAAAGCCGACGATATTCAGCAGCAATATGCCGAGAATGGCGCAACCACGAATGAAATCCAGCGCGAGATAGCGTTGCATCGAGTGCCCTGACGGTGAGAGGAACACGGGCGACAACGACGCCGCCCGCGCTGCTTAGCTGTGGCGTACCGCGCGCAGAAACTCCTGACGCGTGTTCTGGCTCGATTTGAACAATCCGCCGAGTGAAGTGGTGGTGGTCGCGCTGGTCGCATCTTTGACGCCGCGCGCTTTCACGCAGTAGTGCACCGCATCGATCGACACCGCCACGTTATTGGTGCCCAGCAGGGTTTGCAGCGCCACCAGCACCTGCTGGGTTAAACGCTCCTGCACCTGCGGACGCTGGGCGAAGAACTGTACGATACGGTTGATCTTCGACAGGCCAATTACCTTGTCTTTAGGGATATAGGCCACGGTGGCTTTGCCGTCGATGATCACGAAGTGGTGTTCACAGGTGCTGGTCAGGGTGATATCACGCACGGTGACCATTTCGTCCACCTTCATCTTGTTTTCGATGACGGTGATTTTCGGGAAGTTGGCGTAATCCAGACCTGAAAAGATTTCGTCGACGTACATCTTGGCGATGCGGTGCGGCGTCTCCATCAGGCTGTCGTCTTCCAGGTCCAGATTCAGCAGCTGCATAATCTGGGTCATGTGGCCGGCGATCTCACGCTTGCGTGACGCGTCGTCCATGTCGCGCACCGGGGCGCGTAATGGCGTTTCCAGGCCACGCGCCAGCAGTGCTTCGTGAACCAGGGCGGCTTCCTGACTTAAGGTGCTCATCGTACTCTTCTCCGGCAGGTGATGCGCCCGCAGGTCTGCGCCTGCGGGGGAAATTCTGAGCGCGTATTGTGAAACACAACGCGCGCTTAATCCAGCAATCAATCCGATTGGAAATGAAAGCGTTTCAGGTGGGCGATCGCCGCATCACCAGCGCCCCCGCCAGCAGCAACCCGCCTCCGGCCACCCACAGCGCCGGATCGAGCCGGTGCCACAGCAGGCTGGAAATCCAGGACAGCAGCGGTCCACCGAGCTGTCCGATGGCATAACCGGTTGTGAGCAGGCCGGCGAGATAGCGCGCGTGGTGCGGCGCCAGCTCCCGGCTGTACTGCAGCGACAGCTGCACCACGCAGAGAAAGCCGCCGCCAATCAGCAGCGCCGCCAGCAGCAGACCGTTGATGCCCGGCAGTACGATGGCCGCGATTACGCCCAGCGCCTGCGCCCACAGCACCAGCGCCAGCCGCCGATGGCTGCTGCCCCATTGGCGCGTCACGATCCCCAGCACGATGCCGATCACCGCCGCCCCGCCAAACACCGGCCAGACAAACTGCGCAAAAGCGCTATCAGGGAAGCGCGCCGCCGCCATTTGCGACAGGAAGGTGGCGGGCAGAATATAGCCAAAGCCGGCGAGGCTGTAGCTGAGGATCAGACGCTTCAGGTCACGCGTCAGCAGCAGCGGCTCAGCGGCCTGTTGCGGGCGATGCAGCTGTCCGCTGCGCGGCAGGAAACGCGCAATCGCGGCAATCAGCAGCAGCGCCAGCACACCGTACGCCGCCCAGGCAAACGCCGCGCTCACGCCGCTGGCGTGCAGCATTACCGCCAGCATGCCGCTGATGAAGATGCCGGTGCCGGGACCGGCAAACACCGCTGCCGACAGGCCCGGCCGGCTGTGATGCAGCAGTTGCTCATTGCTCCATGCTGCCACCAGCACCATTGCCCAGCCGCTGGCGACGCCGATCAGGAAACGCACCACCGCATGCAGCCACGGCCCGCTGATACAGGCGGACAGCAACGTCAGCGCGACGGCACCCCAGACGCCCAGCTGCAGCCGCCACTCCACGCGCCGCTGCGCGCGCATCGCGTCAAACGATCCGGCCAGATAACCGAGATAGTTCAGCGCCGCGACCAGGCTGGCGCTGGCGAGCGTGAGCTGACCGTCGTGAATCATCAGCGGCACCTGCGGGGTAAACGCAAATCGCCCAATCCCCATTGCAACCACTAAACTTAAAAACGCGCTAAGCGCGACTCGCCACGCCATTCTGACTCCGGATCGATTGGATTATCACTTGTCAGCAGCATGCATGACGTTTAGACTCACGAAAAGTGAATAATATTAACCAAGTTGTTTACGAGAAGAGAATATGGATTTAGTACAGCTCCGCATGTTCTGTTCCGTGGCCGAAACCGGCTCACTGGCGCGCGCCGCCGAAATGCTGCATCGCGTGCCGTCTAATCTCACCACGCGACTGCGACAGCTGGAAGAAGAAATCGGCGTCGATCTGTTTATTCGTGAGAAGCAGCGCATTCGTTTGTCGCCGATGGGCCACAATTTCCTCAATTATGCGCAGCGCATTCTGGCGTTGAGCGACGAGGCGCTGAACATGGCGCGCGCCGGTGAACCCGGTGGTAAATTTGCCTTCGGTTCGATGGAGAGCACCGCCGCCACTCGCCTGCCGGGATTGCTGGCCGCCTACCATCAGCGCTTCCCCAACGTCGCGCTGTCGCTGGTGACCGGCACCTCAGGCGATATCATCGATAAAGTGCGTGCCGGCACGCTGGCGGCGGCGCTGGTGGACGGTCCGGCCAGTCATGACGATCTGAATGGCTGCATTGCCTTTCGTGAAGAGATGGTGCTAATCACCAGCCTCGAACACGCGCCGATTCACAGCGCCCGCGATACGCAGGGCGATACGCTGTTTGCCTTTGGCAACAGCTGCTCGTACCGCACCCGGCTGGAGTCCTGGTATCGCGACAGCCAGAGCGCACCGCACAGCGTTATGGAGATTCAGTCTTATCACGCCATGGTCGCCTGCGTAGCCGGCGGCGGCGGCGTGGCAATGATTCCCGCCTCGGTGCTGGCGCAGATGCCGGCCCGCGCGCGCGTGCAGCAGCACAGCCTGCCGCCGACCTGGCGCGACACGGCCACCTGGCTGATGTGGCGCCGCGACGCCTTTACGCCCAACGTTGAGGCGCTGAAGTATCTGATTATTGAAATGTTTGATGACCGCCCGCTCAACGATGAACTGCTGCATCCGCTGCAGGCCGCTGAGTAAGCGTTATTTTTTATCCAATCACGACATCACAGGAAGAGGGATTGCATGAACATGATTAAAACCCGCGCGGCCGTGGCCTGGGCTGCTGGCGAACCGCTGAAGATTGAAGAAGTGGATCTGATGCCGCCACAGAAAGGGGAAGTGCTGGTGCGCATCGTTGCCACCGGCGTGTGCCATACCGATGCTTACACCCTGTCCGGTAAAGATCCGGAAGGCGTATTCCCGGCGATCCTCGGTCACGAAGGTGGCGGCGTGGTTGAAGCGGTGGGCGAAGGCGTTACCAGCGTGGCGGTCGGCGATCACGTGATCCCGCTGTACACGCCAGAGTGCGGCAAGTGTAAATTCTGTCTCTCCGGCAAAACCAACCTGTGTCAGGCAATCCGCACCACGCAGGGCAAAGGGCTGATGCCCGACGGCACCACCCGCTTCTTCAAAGACGGCAAGCCAATCTTCCATTACATGGGCACCTCGACCTTCTCTGAGTACACCGTCGTACCGGAAATCTCCCTGGCGAAAATCAGCAAAGAAGCGCCGCTGGAAGAAGTGTGCCTGCTCGGCTGTGGCGTAACCACCGGCATGGGCGCGGTGATGAATACCGCCAAAGTGAAAGAAGGCGACACCGTGGCGATTTTCGGCCTCGGCGGTATTGGCCTGTCGGCGATCATTGGGGCGAAAATGGCGAAGGCCGGTCGCATCATCGGTATTGATATCAATACCAGCAAGTTTGACCTGGCGCGCAAACTGGGCGCAACCGACCTGGTTAATCCGAAAGATTTTGCTAAGCCAATTCAGGAGGTTATCGTCGAGATGACCGACGGCGGCGTGGACTTCTCGTTTGAGTGTATCGGTAACGTCAACGTGATGCGTTCCGCGCTGGAGTGCTGCCATAAAGGCTGGGGCGAATCAGTGATTATTGGCGTTGCCGGTGCCGGCGAAGAGATATCTACCCGACCATTCCAGCTGGTTACCGGTCGCGTATGGCGCGGGTCGGCGTTTGGCGGCGTGAAAGGACGCACTCAGCTGCCGGGCATCGTGCAGGATTACCTCGACGGTAAGTTTGCGCTGAATGATTTCATCACCCACACCATGCCGCTGGAAGAGATCAACGAGGCATTTGAGCTGATGCATGAAGGCAAATCGATCCGTTCCGTGGTGCATTTTAATAAATAAGCAGGAGGCGACATGGCATCCACTCTGGAGCTGCTGGAAGAACACCGTATTTTTGGCGGCTGGCAGCAGCGCTGGCGTCATCAGTCGGCCGTGCTCAACTGCCCGATGACGTTCAGCATTTTTCTGCCACCGCCGCGCGACGACGCGCCACCGCCGGTGGTGTGGTTTCTCGCCGGGCTGACCTGCAACGATGAGAACTTCACCACCAAAGCCGGTGCGCAGCGCGTGGCGGCCGAACTCGGTCTGGTGCTGATTATGCCGGACACCAGCCCGCGCGGCGATGCAGTGGCCAATGACAGCGGGTACGATCTGGGCCAGGGTGCCGGGTTTTATCTCAATGCCACGCAGCAACCGTGGGCGGCACATTATCGCATGTTCGATTATCTCAGCGAGGAGCTGCCGGCACTGGTGGCGGATAACTTCAAGCTGAGCGATCGCCAGTCGGTAATGGGGCATTCGATGGGCGGCCACGGCGCGCTGGTGCTGGCGCTGCGCCTCGGCGGGCGCTTTGCGTCGGCGTCCGCGTTTGCGCCAATCGTCAACCCGAGCGAAGTGCCGTGGGGACAGAAAGCCTTTGCCGCCTATCTGGGCGACGATCGCCAGACGTGGCGCGAGTGGGATAGCTGCCTGCTGATGCAGAACGCTGAACATCGCCTGCCGGTGCTGATCGATCAGGGCGATAGCGATCAGTTCCTCGCCGATCAGCTTCGCCCGGAGCGGCTGGAAGCGGTGGCGCGCGAGCGGAACTTCCCGCTGGAGCTGCGAATCCAGCCGGGGTATGACCACAGCTACTTCTTTATCGCCAGCTTTGTGGAGGACCATCTGCGGTTCCACGCGCAGCATTTACTGGCGTAGTGCACTTCTCTGCCCCTCTGATGCTGAGGGGCAGAACGTGTCTGGCGTCAGGCCAGCGATTCCGCCACCAGCCCATCAATCATTACCTGCGGCATGCCCTGTGAGCAGTGCTCAATGCGGCCGCGCACGCCATACACCTGCGCCAGCGTCTCCGGCGTAATCACCTGCGACGGCACACCGTCGGCCAGCAGTTGCCCCTGCTTCAGCATCAGCGCGTGATCGGCATGACGCAGCGCGATATTGATGTCATGCACCACCACCACCGTCACCATGTTGCGCAGCCGGGTTTCGCGCCGCACCAAATCCATTACGTGGAATTGATAATTCAAATCCAGCGCGCTGAGCGGTTCATCCAGCAGCAGCAGTTCCGGACGGCGAATCAGCGACTGCGCCAGCCCGACCAGCTGCTTCTGGCCGCCGGACAGCTGATCGAGATAACGCATCGCCAGATGGGCAATGCCCAGCTGCTCCAGCAGGTGCATGATTTCTGCTTCACTGGCGGCGCTGTGTAATCCGCCGGAGGCACGCTGCGCCACGATGATCGACTCCAGCACGTGCAGATGCACACCGGCTGGCAGCGTCTGCGGCAGATAGACCACGCGCTGCGCGCGCCGGGCAAACGGCTGGCTCATCAGCTCTTCACCATTGAGCCACAGCTCGCCCTGCCCTTTGCTCAGACCGGCCAGCGCGCGCAGCAGCGTCGATTTGCCGCAGCCGTTGGGCCCCAGCAGCACGGTGATTTTGCCGCGTGGCAGCTGCGTGACATTGAGATCCTCGATGACGTTCCGCTTCGGGTAACCGGCGTAAAAGTGGCTGACGCGTAAGCCCTGCTCCATCACACTGTCCCCCGATGCCGCAGAATAATGCTGAGAAAGAACGGCACGCCCACCAGCGAGGTGACGATGCCGACCGGAATGATAACGCCGGGAATGAGGTTTTTCGAGGCCACCGACGCCAGCGACAGCACCAGCGCGCCGGTCAGCGCACTGGCCGGCAGATAGTAGCGGTGATCTTCACCAAACATCATGCGCGCAATGTGCGGCGCGACCAGGCCAATAAAGCCGATTGGGCCGACGAATGCCACCGCCAGCGCTGAGAGAATGCTGATGCGCAACAGCGTCGCCAGCCGCAGACGCCGCACATCAATGCCGAAGCTCACCGCGCGATCTTCACCAAGGCGTAGCGCCGTGAGTTTCCAGCTGCTGAGCATTGAGAACGGCAGCAGAATGGCAAAGGCGGCGCTCAGCACGCCCAGTTTTTCCCATGAAGCACGCGCCAGACTGCCCATGGTCCAGAACACCAGGCCCTGCAGCGTATCTTCGCTGGCGATGAACTGCATCATCGAAACCAGGGCGTTAAAGGTGAACACCAGCGCGATGCCAAACAGCACCACGCCGGAGGTTGAGACTTTGGTCCAGCGCGTGATGCCATCCAGCATCAGCGCGGCAAACAAGGCGAAGACAAAGGCATTGGCGGAGATCAGCCACTGGTCCGGCACGCCGGGAATACCGATGCCGAGAATGATCGCCAGCGCGGCACCAAACGCCGCTGCCGACGAGACGCCGAGCGTAAACGGGCTGGCCAGCGGGTTATTGAGGATGGTCTGCATTTCAGCACCGGCGAGGCCGAGTGAGAAGCCGACCACCACCGCCATCAGCGCATACGGCAGACGGATGTCCCAGACGATCACGCGCGTGCCGGCGTCCACCGCTGCGGGATGGAGCAGCGTTTGCCACAGCGTGTCGAGAGTCAGGCCGGCCGGGCCAAGGGTGAAATCGAGGATAACTGAAGCGAGGATCGCCAGCACCAGCACACCAATCAGCAGCAGTCGCTGACGCAGAACCTGACGATAACGGGTCAGGGTATCGGCTTCGGTGCCATGTTCCGCCACCAGCGCGGAGTCCGTACTACGCATTGTTCTACCTGTTTCCTGTCGCCTTATAACGGCTGCCACAATAGAGCAGGTGATAATAATTATCAATGCTGTCTCTGTAACAAAGCCCGAATGGTTTGCGCCAGGTTTGCATAGCGTAATAGATCGCAAAAAAAACGCGGCCGGGGCCGCGTTGTCAGGCATTACAGCCTGTTTGCCAGCGCAATAAATTGCGCCGCTACAGAGGGTTACACCGGTTTGTAGCGGCGCGATTCATCGCGCAAAAACGCCTCCAGGCAGCGTTGTCAGGCATTACTGCTTAAAGGAAGGGAATTCCATCTCGCTGTATTTCACGAAGCGGGTGCCGCGCGTCAGCTTATAGCCCAGCCAGATCACCAGGAACAGCGGAATGCCGATATAGGTTGCGGCTACGCCGTACCAGTCGATGCGATCGGCGAGGAATGCCTGATAATTCTGCCCCAGCGTAATGATCAGACACAGCGCGAACGCAAACATCGGACCCAGCGGGAAGAAGCCGGAGCGGTAAGGCAGATCGGCCAGATTCAGCCCCTGCGCCACATAGCCGCGGCGGAAGCGATAATGACTGATAGCAATGCCGAGCCAGGCGATAAAACCGGTCATCCCTGACGTATTCAGCAGCCACAGGTACACTTCCTGATTGCCAAATTTCGAGGTCAGGAAGCACAGCGCTGCCACCACCGTGGTCGCCAGCAGGGCATTGCGCGGTACGCCGCCTTTCGACAGTTTTGCAAAAATGCGCGGTGCCTTGCCTTCCTGCGCCAGGTTAAACAGCATACGCGTTGAGGCGTACATGCCGGAGTTACCCGCCGACAGCACCGCCGTCAGGATCACCGCGTTCATCACCGCCGCCGCGGACAGCAGACCGGCATTCTGGAACACCAGCGTGAACGGGCTGACGCTGATATCGGTGACATCGTTATGCAGCAGCTGCGGATCGGTATACGGCAGAATCAGGCTGATGATCAGGATCGCGAACACATAGAACAGCAGAATACGCCAGAACACCTGGCGCACCGCGCGCGGGATATTCTTCGCCGGGTCTTCTGATTCACCGGCGGCAATCCCGATCAGTTCGGTGCCCTGGAAGGAGAAGCCGACAATCATCGCCACGCCAATCATCGCCGCAAACCCGCCGGCAAACGGCGCATCTCCCACCGTCCAGTTGTGCCAGCCTGCATTTTCTGCGCCACGCAGGATGCCGGTAATCATCAGCACACCGACCACAATAAAAATGATAACGGTGGCGACTTTGATCAGTGAGAACCAGTATTCCGCCTCGCCGAAGCCTTTGACCGAAATGTAGTTGAGCAGGAACATCAGACCAAGGAACAGCGCGCTCCAGATCCAGCCTGGCGTGTCCGGGAACCAGTAGTTCATCACCAGCTGTGAGGCGACGAGGTCAACGGCGATGGTCACCGCCCAGTTGTACCAGTAGTTCCAGCCCAGCGCGAAGCCAAAGCCCTCTTCGACATATTTGGCGCCGTAGGTGGCAAAGGAACCGGAGACCGGCATAAACGCCGCCAGTTCGCCGAGGCTGGTCATCAGGAAGTAGACCATCAGGCCGATTAGCGCGTAGGAGAGTAACGCACCGCCAGGACCCGCCTGAGAGATAGTGGCACCCGAGGCGACAAACAGGCCGGTGCCGATAGAACCGCCAATGGCGATCATGGTGAGATGGCGCGCTTTTAATTCACGGCGCAGCCCAGGTTGTTGTGTTGTTTTTGAGTCATTATGCATGTGTAAACGCTATGCTGGATAAAAATAAGGCGCGATTGTAGCAGCAAAGCCTGCACTGTATAGCATTCGCCTCGGGTTATTAGTTACCTTCATAATCGGCCGGGAATTATTAGCCACAGCACAGGGCAGACCGCAGCTATTCCCGGCAATAGGCGAGGAAGCGGCTCAGCGCTTTCGACAGATGTTTCTGCCGGTGATGGATGCGATACAGGGTGCGCGTCAGGCGCGGCAGAGGCACCGGCACTTCCGTCAGCGTACCCGCCTCCAGCAGATCGGCAATCACCCGGCGCGATAAGCAGCTGATGCCCATGCCGTGGCGCACCGCGTGTTTAATCGCCTCCGAGTTGCCCAACTCCATCCCCAGCTGAAACTGCGGCAGGTGCGACAGCAGCAGGTAATCGACAATCTCACGCGTACCGGAACCGCGCTCGCGCAGGATCCACGGCGCAGCGGCCAGCGTCGCCAGCGTCACCGGCTGCTGTAACAGTGTCGCATCCGGCGCGGCGAACACCACCAGTTCATCTTCCAGCCACGGTTCGCTGATGATATCCGGCTCATGGCACGGCCCTTCAATCAGGCCAATGTCGACGCGAAAATCGGCCACCGCATTGATGGCGTCCTGGCTGTTGCCAACGCTCAGCTCCAGCGGCAGCATGGGAAAATCGCGGCGATACGCGGCAATCATCCCCGGCAGCAGATAGTTGCCGATGGTGCTGCTGGCAAACAGGCGAATCGCTCCGTTGTCCTCTTTAAACAGCTGTTCGATCTCAATCGCCTGCTCCAGCAGCCCGACCGCACGCGGATAGAGCAGCCGGCCGTGCTCGTTGAGCACCAGCCGTTTACCGACGCGGTCGAACAGCTGTACACCGAGCTGACTTTCCAGATCGGCCAGGGCCGCGCTGACCGCCGACTGCGACAGCGCCAGCACCTGCGAGGCCTGAGTGGTGGAGCCGCTTTTCAGCACCTCGGTAAACACTTCAATCTGACGCAGCGTAATGTGCATGCGTGCTCCTTACATGGCGTACCGCTTCACCAGATAGATCACCACCGCCAGCCAGATCAGCAGCATCAGAATCAGGCCGCTCCAGCTGACGATCTTTTTGCCGCGCGCCCGTTGCACCTCGGCGCGTTCGGCGCTGCTGATGCGCACGTCGCGCGGCAGCAGACGCAGCAGGATCATCACGCCAAGCGGGATGATAATCGCGTCATCCAGCAGGCCAATAATCGGGATGAAGTCCGGAATCAGATCGATGGGGCTGAGCGCATAAGCGACGATGCCAAACGCCAGCAGCTTAAACCACCACGGCGTACGCGGATCGCGACAGGCAAACCACAGCGTCAGCACGTCCCGTTTGATGAGCTTCGCCCAGCGGCGCAAGCGCATGAACATTGTTGCCCTTCCTTATCACTTATTCCGGTTGATTATAAATATATTATCAATTTCACTTTTAAGCCAGCCAGGCGCACGCTAAAGCCTCACTGAGGAGAAGCGTATTATGGCTGAACTAAGCGTCAACAAAACCCCTTTTCATGTTCATCGCTGGCTGCCGGGACTGCTGCTGACCGCCGCCATCGCCGCAGGTGCCGCGTGGCTGGCCAGTCAGCCGTGGCTGGCTGGCGCGGGATTCGGCGCGCTGACGCTGGCCATCATTATCGGCATCGTGCTGGGTAATAGCCTGTATCCCCGCGTTGCGACCCCGTGCGACAGTGGGGTGCTGCTGGCCAAACAGCGACTGCTGCGACTCGGCATCATTCTTTACGGCTTCCGCATCACCGTGCAGCAGATCGCCGATGTCGGCGTCAGCGGCGTGCTGATTGATGTGCTGGTGCTAAGCTCAACCTTTCTGATCACCTGCCTGATCGGCATCCGTGTACTGAAAATGGATCGCGAAACCGTGTGGCTGATTGGTGCCGGCAGCAGCATTTGCGGTGCGGCAGCGGTGCTGGCAAGTGAACCGGTGATCAAAGCCGCACCGTCGAAAGTGGCGGTCGCGGTAGCCACCGTGGTGCTGTTTGGCACCGTCGGCATTGTGCTGTACCCGTTTCTCTGGACGCTGCTGCCGCAGGTCAGCGCGCAGCACTTTGGCGTCTTTACCGGCTCGACGCTGCACGAAGTGGCGCAGGTGGTGGCGGCCGGCCATGCGATGGGCGCGGAAACGGAGAACACCGCGGTGATCGCCAAGATGCTGCGGGTGATGATGCTGGCACCGTTTCTGCTGATCCTCGGCAGCTGGCTGCAGCGCCAGCGCAGCCACCAGCGTCAGGCACAGCAGCCGATCCGCTTTCCGTGGTTTGCCCTGCTGTTTATTGTGGTGGCGCTGTTTAACTCGCTGCATCTGCTGCCACCGCCGGTGGTAGCGGGACTGAATCAGCTGGCGAATCTGCTGCTGGCGATGGCGATGGCGGCGCTGGGCTTAACCACCCGTTTCGGCGCGCTGAAGCAGGCGGGCGTCAAACCGCTGCTGCTTGGTCTGCTGATGTTTATCTGGCTGATTCTCGGCGGCGGCGCACTGAATGTGCTGGTGCAACATTTCATGGCGTAAGCGCATCCGCTATCATGGGCGTTTTGCATCAGCAATCGCCCATTCAGGAGAGCGGCATGAAATATATCGGCGCACACGTAAGCGCATCCGGCGGCGTAGACCAGGCAGTGATCCGTGCCCATGAAATCGAAGCCACAGCCTTTGCGCTGTTCACTAAAAATCAGCGCCAGTGGAAAGCCGCGCCGCTCTCTGCGCAGGTGATCGACGCTTTTAAAACCGCCTGCGATCAATACAACTTTAGTGCCGCGCAAATCCTGCCGCACGACAGCTATCTGATTAACCTCGGCCACCCGGTGATGGACGCGCTGGAGAAATCGCGCGAGGCGTTTATCGATGAGATGCAGCGCGCCGAACAGCTTGGTCTGACGCTGCTCAACTTCCATCCCGGCAGCCACCTGCAGCAGATTGATGAAGATGCCTGCCTGAAGCGCATCGCCGAGTCGATCAATATTGCGCTGGATAAAACCCACAACGTGGTAGCGGTGATTGAGAATACCGCCGGCCAGGGCAGCAACCTCGGTTTCCGCTTTGAACACCTCGCGGCGATTATTGACCACGTCGAGGATAAATCGCGCGTCGGCGTATGCATCGACACCTGCCACGCCTTCGCTGGCGGATATGATTTACGCAGCGAAGCTGCGTGTGAAGCCACCTTTGCCGAGTTTGAGCGCGTGGTGGGCTTTCAGTATCTGCGCGGCATGCACCTCAACGATGCCAAAAGCACGCTCGGCAGCCGCGTGGATCGCCATCACAGCCTCGGCGAGGGCAACATTGGCAAGACCGCGTTTAGCTGGCTGATGAAGGATGCGCGTTTTGACGGTATCCCGATGATTCTCGAAACCATCAATCCGGATATCTGGAAGGATGAAATTGCCTGGCTGAAGGCCGAGCAGCAGGCGTAACGGGTTTCACCGGGGCCTGTCGCCAATAAAAAAAGGGAGCCGCGGCTCCCTTTGTTGTCCCTGGCTGCCGTTACGCGGCTTTGGCCAGTTCCTCTTCCGGACGTTTCAGAATCGCATAGCCCAGACCCGCAATCAGCGTACCAATCACAATCGCCAGCAGGTAACCCAGCACCGGCGTAATGGCGCCTGGAATCAGCAGGACGAACAGTCCGCCGTGCGGCGCCATCAGTTTGGCCCCCATCGCCATAGAGATCGCACCGGTCACTGCGCCACCCACGATACAGCATGGCAGCACGCGCATCGGATCTCGCGCCGCAAACGGAATGGCACCTTCGGAGATAAAGCACAGGCCGAGTACCAGCGCGGCTTTGCCGCCCTCCTGCTGACCTTTATTGAACTTACGACGCGCTACCAGCGTTGCCAGCCCCATCGCCAGCGGTGGCACCATACCGGCCGCCATGATCGCGGCCATCGGCGCGTAGGTTTGCGAACTCAGCAGACCAACACCAAACGCGTAAGCCACTTTGTTCACCGGACCGCCCATGTCGGTACACATCATGCCGCCCAGAATCGCGCCCAGCAGGACCGCGTTAGCAGTGCCCATGTTCGCCAGCCAGCTGGTCAGGCCGCTCATGATGCCAGCAACCGGTTTGCCTACCACGTAAATCATCAGCAGGCCGGTAATCAGACTGGCCACTAGCGGAATGATCAGAATCGGCTTCAGCG
Source organism: Pantoea sp. SGAir0418 (assembly GCF_043529865.1). Lineage (NCBI taxonomy): Bacteria > Pseudomonadati > Pseudomonadota > Gammaproteobacteria > Enterobacterales > Erwiniaceae > Pantoea > Pantoea sp. SGAir0418. The sequence continues at coordinate 1,459,747 of NZ_CP027911.1, read as the reverse complement.
CTTCCATACTTTGCGGCAGCTTCACTTTGCTGCTCAGCAGTTTCGCGGCGTAACCGGCGATGAAACCGGCGATGATGCCGCCAAGGAAACCGGCGTTGATGCTGGTGGCGATCATGCCGCCAATCAGACCTGGCGTCAGGCCCGGACGGTCAGCAATCGAGAAGGCGATAAAGCCCGCCAGCACCGGCACCATCAGCGCAAAGGCGCTGCCGCCACCGATCTGCATCAGCGCCGCGGCTAAGGTGCCCTGCTCTTTAAACGCGGTAATCCCAAAGGCGAATGACAGCGCAATGCTCAGACCGCCGGCGACCACCATCGGCAGCATATAAGATACGCCGGTCAGCAGATGCCGATAGGCACCGGCTTTCTCTTTGCTGTCGCTCTGGCTGGCTGCCGCCTGGTTGCCGGAAGGCTGCCAGACTTTGGCTTCCGCCTGCGCTTTATCCAGCTCCTGTGCGGTTTTCTTCAGCGCCAGACTGGTGGAGGTGCGGTACATCGGCTTGCCGGCAAATTTCGCCAGGTCAACGTCGATATCCGCCGCAACGATCACCAGATCGGCCGCAGCCACTTCTTCCGGGGTGATCGGGTTGCCAGCGCCGACTGAGCCGCGGGTTTCCACTTTTACCCACCAGCCGCGCTTGCTGGCTTCCGCCTCAATCGCCTCGGCTGCCATGAAGGTGTGCGCCACGCCGGTCGGACAGGCGGTGACGGCCACAATACGTTTCTGCCCGGTGCTCTGCGCCGGTGCGCTTGCCGCCGGTGTCGCCGGGGTTGCCGCAGCCGGCTGCCACGGTTGCGCCGCATCTTTAGCCAGCGCCAGCGCCGCCTGCGGATCGCGCAGCGCCTGCTGCACGTCCACGAGGGCAACGGACTTGCCGGCGAGCTGCGCGTTGTCGGTAACCTGCTGGCCAATCACCAGCACCAGTTCGGCGTCCGCGGCGCTGTCGACCAGCGTCAGTCCTGCCTGCCCTGCCGCCGCCTGCAGACGTTCCGAGGCTAAATGGCCCGATGCCAGGCCGAGTGACGAATCTTTTATCAGCAGCGTTTTCATTATCGCTCTCCTGCTGTTAGTTAACGGGTTGTAAGTCGACGCGCGCCATCATCGCGGCCAACTGGGTACGATCGGTCACGCCGACGTTGCTCTGGCTGACGGCCATGGCCGCCACCGCCGTCGCCAGACGCAGCGTGTGTTCACTGGATTCCCGCATCAGCAGGCCATAAATCAGGCCGCCAACCATCGAATCTCCGGCGCCTACGGTGCTGACCACTTCACACGCAGGCGGTTTGGCGATCCATTCGCCTGAGGCATTGACCCACAGCGCGCCTTCCGCACCGAGGGAGATCACCACGTGGGCAATGCCCTGCTCGCGCAGCTGGTGCGCGGCGTCAATCACATCCTGCAGCGTCGGCAGCTTGCGGCCGGCCCAGATCTCCAGCTCGCGGCGATTGGGTTTTACCAGCCACGGTGCCGCTTTCAGACCGGCCACCAGCGCTTCACGGCTGCTGTCAAAAATGATGCATGGGCAGTGGGTGCGCAGATCGCTCATCCATTTGGTGAACGCGTCCGGCGCAACGCCGGCTGGCAGGCTGCCGCTGACGCACACCATATCGAACTGACCCAGCCAGGTCAGCGAGTCGGCGGTGAAGCGGTCCCAGTCCTGTGGCGTGACGTCAAAGCCCGAGAAGTTGAGGTCGGTGACGTCGCCGTCTTTTTCCGTCAGCTTAACGTTAATGCGGGTACGGCCCTGCACCACCTGAAAACGATTAGCGATGCCGAGTTCGCTGAACAGCTGCTGAAAGCCGTCCTGATTCTCTTTGCCGAGGAAGCCGCCGACGGTGACGTCGATGCCGAGATCTTTCAGCACTTTGGCGACATTGATGCCTTTACCCGCAGCGTGCAGCCCGGTGGTTTTGACCAGGTTAACTTCGCCACGCTCGATCTCCGGCGTGTAGCCGACCAGATCGTACGCCGGGTTCAGGGTGATAGTGGCAACGCGACGACTCATGCTGCCCCCTCGCCCAGACCGCTATTAATGGCTTCTTCGATAGCGTGCAGTGCCTGCTGCGCATCGTCACCGCTGGCGGTGAAACGCAGACGATGGCCTTTCTTCACGCCCAGCGCGACCACCTTCATCAGGCTGCGCCCGTTAGCCGGCTTACCGCTGCCGTCGAGATTGGTCACGGTGATATCGCTGTTGAACTGCTTGATCACGCTCACCAGCGCGGTGCCCGGACGCGCATGCAGACCGTGCTCGTTGCGGATGGTGAATTCCGCGGTTAAGACGTCCGCAGCTTCATCCACTTCGCTGGTCAGCAGCGCGAGAATGCCTGCCGCGTCCGCCTTCAGCAGGCGTTCAGCCTGCTTGTTCAGCAGCAGATTGCTGAGGTAACCCAACACCTCAAGCGGGCGCTGATCGGTGGCGGCGACCGTCAGCAGCAGCGCTACCGGTTCGCCCTGATGTGTCAGCGGCGTCGCGCTGCGGCTCACTGCCACCGCGCTGTTGAGGTTGCCGTGCGTGCTGTCGCTCAGCCAGATGCCCTGACCGAGGCTGAGCGGCGCGTGCGAGACGACGTCCGCGACAAAGCTGGCGTCAACGGCACCGGCCGCCTGCAGACGACCAGCGTTCAGCGCCTGCAGCGTCATCAGATCGCTGGCGGCCACGTCAGTGGCGATCAGCGACGTATCGAACTGGAATTCAGCGGCCTGCTTTTCACCCATCAGCAGCGCGCGCAGCTCTTCAGCAGAGGCAGATTTCAGCTGCTCCGCGATGCTGTCATCGCTTAATACGTGGGTCAGCTGGCGCAGCAGCGCGAGGTGCTCGTCAGATTTGGCGGCAATGCCGATGGCGACGTACGCCGTCTGGCCATCGCCCCAGTCCACGCCCTGCGGGAACTGATAAACCTGCACACCGGTTTTCAGCACCAGATCGCGGGTATCGGTGGTGCCGTGCGGAATGGCGATGCCGTTGCCGAGAAAGGTGGTGGTTTGCTGTTCGCGCGCCAGCATGCCGTCGACGTAGCCTTCGGCCACATTTCCGGCCGCGGTAAGCGCAGCGGCAACCTGACGAATGGCCTGTTCTTTATCGGACGCGCTGGCGCCGGTGTGAATGGCCTGAACTTCGAGCTGGAACATATTTCTCCTCGCTTGCTGAAAGTGAATCGTTTCAGCCTGATGGCGAAAAAATACGCTGTGCGACACGGACTTAGCCGGGAGGACAACGCTGAAACGTTTCAGGGAATATGGTACAGCACCCGATTACAGGCAAGAAAATGCGCAATCGGCGTAGCAGATTTTTGATGCTCCGCACACTTCGCGGCGGATTTAGGATTTTTCACAGCGGGCGCGCTGACGGGTTGCTGTAACGCGGCACCTGCGACGAGCGTTCTGTTCAGCTCGCATCAGCTTAAACTCAGGGCGCGGTATCGGCTTCCAGCTGCAGCAGGTAGATCATGGCGTCGGCACGGCTGTTGCCGCACATCTCCGCCTGTGGCTGTAAACCGGCACACACCGCCGGACGCAGCGGCGAGCCAAAAATTTTGCAGCGCTGCTGTTCGTCAAGCTGAACGCAGCGGGTATTGGCCGGTTTGCCGTCAGGCATACCCGGAATGGGGGAAGAGATGGAGGGGGCTGTGCAGCAGGCACCGCACTGGTCTCGACATAACATCATGCGCTCCTGCAAAGATTAGCGGCCGACAATAGCAGTCTGCACCGCGGAATTCTATGCGCGACCAACAATTTTCACCGGCCTCACTTGCCTGTTTTTCACCGCGCGAGTAAGTTGGCGCGCATCTACCTGGTTATAGCGAGTCAAGCATTATGCCAAAGGCAAACGAAATCAAAAAAGGAATGGCCGTCACCTGGAACGGTAAACTGTTGCTGGTGAAGGATATCGATGTCCAGAGCCCGAGCGCGCGCGGTGCCGCCACGCTGTACAAGATGCGTTTCACCGATGTGCGCACCGGCCTGAAAGTAGAAGAGCGCTTCAAGGGTGACGACATTATTGATGCCATCCAGCTCAGCCGCCGCGCGGTGACCTTCTCATACATCGACGGCGACGAATACGTGTTTATGGATGACGAAGATTACACGCCGTACAGCTTTAAAAAAGATCAGATCGAAGAAGAGCTGCTGTTTATTCCGGAAGGCGGCATTCCCGGTATCCAGGTGCTCACCATGGATGGTCAGGTGCTGGCGCTGGAACTGCCGCAGACGGTAGACATGGAGATTGTTGATACCTCACCTGGCATCAAAGGGGCATCCGCCTGTGCGCGCACCAAACCGGCGGGCATGAGCACCGGGCTGTCGATTCAGGTGCCGGAGTACCTGAGCAATGGCGATCGCATCCGTATCCATATTGCCGAGCGTCGTTATATGGGACGCGCCGATTAAGCGCACGATTTTCTCCGGCGGCGGTTGATTGTTATAGTATAACAACAGCCTGCGCGCCGGATGCGGTTGTCCGGCGCGGCTATTTTAACGGAGTAAATCATGACGCGCGTGAACCTGATTACCGGTTTTCTCGGTAGCGGTAAAACCACCACCCTGTTACATCTGCTGGCGCACAAACCGGCCAATGAAAAGTGGGCCATTCTGGTCAACGAGTTTGGCGAGATCGGCATTGACGGCGCCCTGCTCGCCGACCGCGGCGCCACGCTGAAAGAGATCCCCGGCGGCTGCATGTGCTGTGTTAACGGCCTGCCGCTGCAGGTTGGGCTGAATATGCTGCTGAAGCAGACTCAGCCGGACCGCCTGATTATCGAACCCACCGGCCTTGGCCATCCCAAACAGTTACTGAATATGCTGCGTGCGGCGGTCTATCAGCCGTGGATCCGCGTGGACGCCACGCTGACGCTGCTCGATCCGCGTCAGTTAGCCGATACGCGCGTCACGGAGAATGAAAACTTTCGCGACCAGCTGATCGCCGCAGACATCATCATCGCCAACAAGAGCGACAAATGGGATGCGGAAGATCGTCAGCGGCTGGCGAGCTGGCAGCAGCAGCATTTGGGCGACCGTCAACTGGTGGAAGCCAGCTGGGGCAACATTGATCCGGCGTTGCTGAGTCAGCCGGCATTGGCGGATCGTGCGGTACCCGATGCCGCGCATCATCATCATTCGCCACGCCCGCAGGGGCTGGCGGCGCTGAAACTGGAAGGCGAAGCGCGCTGGCGTCGTGCGTTAAATGAAGGTCAGGGCTATGCTTCCTGTGGCTGGATTTTCGATGGTGACACGGTGTTCGATACCATTCCGGCTTTAGAGTGGGCGCGGCTTGCGCCGGTGGATCGCGTGAAAGGCGTGCTGCGTACCGCTGACGGTCTGGTCAGCATTAATCGTCAGGGCGAAGACCTGTTCATCGAAACGCGCCCGGTCACGCCGCCGGATAGCCGTATCGAATTGATCCACCATCAGGCCACCGACTGGAACGCCTTGCAGACTGCCCTGTTGAAGATTCGTTTAAATTAGCTGCGGTAGGTTTGCCCGTTATTTTTTTCTTTTTGAGTTACTTTTATGCGCACTACTCGTTTGATCACCATCCTGCTGCTGAATGCACTGGGTGTGATGCTATTTATGTCGTGGTATCTGCCGCCAGAGCACGGGTTCTGGTTCGCTCTCGACAAAGGCATCTTTTTTGGCTTTAACGACCAGATGGTCGACCATCACGGCTTTGCGCTGCTGGTGGCGATCACCAATTTCCGCGGTTTTGATGCGGTGTCGCTGCTGGCGATGGGCCTGCTCTATCTGTGGTTCTGGCGCCGCGAAACGCCGCAGGGCCGACGTCGTATGCTGGCGATTGGTATCACCATGCTGCTGACGGCGGTGATTCTTAACCAGCTGGGCCACCTGCTGCCGGTTAAGCATGCCAGCCCGACGCTGTTCTTTGATAACGTGCATCGCGTCAGCGAACTGACCGGTATTCCGGCAAAAGATGCGTCCAGAGACAGCTTCCCCGGCGACCACGGCATGATGCTGATTATCTTCGCCTGCTTTATGTGGCGCTATTTCGGCTTCCGCGCCTTCCTGATGGGCCTGCTGATTGTGGTGCTCTTTTCCCTGCCGCGCGTAATGGCAGGCGCGCACTGGTTTACCGATATCGCGGTCGGTTCGCTGTCGGTGGTGCTGGTGGGCCTGAGCTGGTGGTTATTAACACCGGCCAGCGACAAACTGGTGAACTGGCTCTATCGTTCGCTGCCCGGAAAATATAAACCCCAGGCGTAATTGTTTAGCGCGGGCGATTATTTCCTGTTTTTAAGATCGCCTGCGCTTATTTAATCCTGCAATAAATTATTAGCTAACTAAGCGTTTTCTGATAAAAGAAAAACCTATGCGTCAAATCGTCTGACAATGGCGTTATTCCTGGCCTGTCCAGTCAGAACCCTCTTAAAATCTCCCTTAGCGCCAGAATTAGCCGCTGTTCCTGCCGTTAATTGACGCTTAAATCGCTACCAGTTGTTGATAAAGTAACCGTTGTGTTACAGATTGATTTCACATCAAAAAAACCTATAAAAATTTATATAAAAGCACTCGCCACGCGGTCTGTAATCGGTTAACCTCAACTCCGATTACTACCGTGCAGCATAAAATTCGGTACCTTAAGCAACAAAAATGTGTGCATTAACACATTTTAGTAATTAAGGAATTGTCTTAGAGGGTCGCACTTATTAATCTCAACCCGTTTTGTCATCTGGCTGGCGACATTCTGTCGTAAGGACATCGAAGGAAAACACGTACAATGGTCAAGTCTCAACCAATTCTGAGATACCTCAGGCGGATTATTCCCGCAGTAGCATTAGCAACCCTCTTATCGGCATGTAGCAGTACCCATAACGGTCAGAACGCGAATAACGAGAATCATGAAGTTAACAACCAGAATGGTTTTTTACTTCAGGCGTCTCAGGACGAATTTGAACAAATGGTGCAGAACGTGGACGTTAAGTCCCGCATCATGGAGCAGTACAGTGACTGGAAAGGTGTGCGTTATCGCTTAGGCGGCGACACCAAACGCGGCATTGACTGTTCTGCTTTTGTTCAGCGCACCTTTCGCGAACAGTTTGGTTTAGAGCTGCCGCGTTCCACCTCGGAACAGCAGGACAGCGGTAAAGAGATTTCACGCAGTAAACTGCGTCCGGGTGATTTAGTGCTGTTCCGCGCCGGCTCCACCGGTCGTCATGTCGGCATCTATCTCGGCAACGACAATTTTGTACACGCGTCTACCAGCAGCGGCGTGATGATTTCCAGCCTTAACGACAGTTACTGGAAAAACCGCTACCGCGAAGCGCGTCGGGTACTGGCAAAAAACCCCAGTTAACCCCCTTCCTTCCTGATGTTCTCAGCCAGAGAATCTGAAAACGCTGCCCCGGCAGCGTTTTTTTCGTCTGCGGTTGCTTAAGCCAAATCCATGGCGGAAAAAGTAATTGTGAATCAAAAATATAACGAGACTTTTCGCGCAGCCTCGTTATATTCTCGTTGCCTTGAACCAGCACAGTTGTATGCGTTTTTATAATAAAAAGGGCAAGATCAGGGGAACCAACTCCATGCCACTGTCGGGGACGTTAAATCGTCATGCCAGCTACTCGCGGCGCATCGCCTGGAGTAGCGTAATTATTGGGGTCGCGTTTTTTATCCTGTTTGTCACCGTCCTGCTCACGCTGACCTGGCAAAAACGCGTCCAGCAACACCAGCAGCTGCTGGCTCACAGCCGTGACGATCTGCAACAGGTGATGTCAACCCTGGTCGAGAGCCTTTATCCACTGCAGCAATACACTCAACTCAGCTGCAACAGCGTCAACCGTGAGCTGACCTCTCGCGCCGCCTTTGCCGGCAACATTCGCGCGATATTACTGGTACGCGACGGCAACGCTTACTGCTCCTCGGCTACCGGCGCATTTCTGCTGGCCGCCAGCGCCATTTCACCCGATTCAGAGCTGGAGCGCGACCGTGATGTCCGCCTGCTGCCCGGCACGCCGCTGCAGCCCGCCAAACCAGCGCTGGCGCTGTGGCTGAAAAGTCCGGGAGCGAACGAAACCGGCATCCTCGCCACCATGAACCTCAGCATGACGCCTTACCAGCTGCTGGCCTCTTACCATCCCGAAATCACGCGCATGGCGCTGGTGGCAGGCGACAGCGCGCTGCTCAGCGGCACCAGCCAGGTGGTGCGCAGCCGCGATTTGCCGCCCGCCCTCACCGACCTGACGCTTGATGACGGCAGCATGCGCTTTGTGCTTTACGGCAGCACGCTGGCCTCACGCGATTACACGCTGGCTTTGCTGACCGGCCTGCTGCTGGCGCTGCTGGTTGCCGCAATCAGCTGGCTGCTGCTGTCGCTGCATCAGCGACCGGGACGTGAAATCCTGCTCGGCATCCGGCGCGGTCAGTTTCACGTTGAGTATCAGCCGCTGGTAACGGCACACAACGGCAAACCCTATGGCGTTGAAGCGCTGCTGCGCTGGACCCACCCGGTTGAAGGCATGATCCCACCCGATGTATTTATCAGCCACGCCGAAGCGCAAAACCTGATTATTCCTCTTACCCAACATCTGTTCAGCCTGGTAGCGCGCGACGCGCGTTTTCTCTGTCAGCAACTGCCGCGCGGCACCCGTCTCAGTCTGAATATGTCACCGCAGCATCTGGCATCGGCCAGTTTTCGCCGCGACGTCCAGGCGTGGATCGCCAGTATGCCCGCCGATCATTTTAACTATGTCTTTGAAATCACCGAGCGCACCATGGTGCGGGAGAAGAACGCCGGCGAAATCTTCGCCTGGCTGCATGAACACAATTTCAAGATTGCCATCGATGATTTCGGCACTGGCCATAGCGCGCTGATCTACCTGGAAAAATATCCGTTCGACTACCTGAAAATCGATCGCGGCTTTGTGCAGAGTATCGGCACCGAAACCGTAACTTCGCCGGTGCTTGACACCGTGTTGCTGCTGGCAAAGAAACTCAACCTGAAAACTGTGGCGGAAGGCGTTGAAACCGGCGACCAGGCGGCCTGGCTGGTTAATCGGGGCGTCACGCATCTGCAGGGGTATCTGTTTAGCCGCCCGCTGCGCCCGGAAAAGCTGATCAGCTACTATCAGAGCCAGGCCAGTTTGGGTTAACGTCACGTACCGCGCATGAAACTGCTACCATACAGTGCGGATTACCACAGGAGAGCGCCCCACTTATGCTGCTTCGTCTTGCCACAGCCCTACTGATGTGCAGCGCCATTGCGCCGGTGCACGCGGTCACTATCCATGAAAGCTATGCCTTTGCGAAGCTGGGCGAACCGAAATACGCGGTTAACTTCAGCCATTATGATTACGCCAATCCGGCGGCGCCAAAAGGTGGCAAGATCACTCTCGCCGTGGTGGGCACTTACGACAACTTCAACCGCTATGCGTCGCGCGGCAATCCCGGTATCGGCACTGACACGCTGTACGACGGCCTGTTTACCACCTCAGACGATGAGCCCGGCAGCTACTATCCGCTGATCGCCGAATCAGCACGCTATCCCAGCGATTATCACTGGATGGAGGTGTCGATCAATCCGCACGCGCAGTTTCAGGACGGTACACCGATCACCGCGCAGGATGTCGCCTTCACCTTCGGCAAATTCATGACCGAAGGCGTGCCGCAGTTTCGCGTGGCGTTTCGTGGCGTGCAGGTGAAAGCGCTGAACCGGCTGACGGTGCGCATTGAGATGCCCAAACCAGATAAAGACCTGGTGCTGAGTTGGATCACGCTGCCGGTGCTGCCGGAAAAATTCTGGCAGAACAAAAAATTCAATGAGCCGATTGGCTATCCGCCGCTCGCCAGCGGGCCTTACCGCGTCACTTCGTACAAATCCGGCCAGTTCATTCAATATAGTCGGGTGAAGAACTACTGGGCGGCCGATCTGCCGGTGAATCGCGGTCGCTTTAATTTTGATACCCTGCGCTACGACTACTATCTTGATGACAACGTGGCTTTTGAAGCGTTTAAGGCCGGTGCCTATGACCTGCGCGAGGAGAATTCGGCGAAGAAATGGGCCACACAATATCGCGGGCGCAACTTCACCAGCCACGCCATTGTGAAAGCCACCACGCCGAATGACGTCGCCACCGACACGCGCTGGCTGGCGTTCAATAACGAGAAAGCATTGTTTGCCGACCGCCGCGTGCGCGAGGCGCTGACGCTGGCGTTTGATTTTGAGTGGATGAACAAAGCGCTGTTCTACGGCGCTTACAAGCGGACCGACAGCTACTTCCAGAACACCGCTTATGCCGCCAAAGGCTATCCTGACGCCGCTCAGCTGGTCCTGCTCGCGCCCTACAAGGCGCAGCTGCCTGCCGAGGTCTTTAACAACGCCTACGCGCCGCCGCACTCTGACGGCAGCGGCTTTGACCGCAACAATCTGCTGCGGGCGATGGCGCTGCTGAAGCAGGCCGGCTGGCAGATCAAAAATCAGCAGCTGGTGAACGTGAAAACCGGCCAGCCGTTTCAGTTTGAACTGTTGCTGCGCAGCGGTTCTCAGAACGACTGGGCGCTGCCGTTCCAGCACAGCCTGGCACGGCTTGGCATTACGATGACGCTGCGTCAGGTGGACAGTTCGCAATATCTGCGCCGGCTGCGCGAAGGCGATTACGACATGATTCCGTCGCTTTATCAGGCGATGCCGTGGCCCTCCACCAGCCTGCAATATGTCTGGCAGTCGGATTACATCAGCTCCTCATGGAACACCGCGCGGGTAAAAGATCCGCTGGTCGACCATTTCGTGCAGCAGATCGTGGCGCATCAGGGCGATGAAAAAGCGCTGCTGCCGCTCGGTCAGGCGCTGGATCGCCTGCTGCTGTGGAACGCCTACATGATTCCGATGTGGTACAACGCCGAACAGCGGCTGGCCTGGTGGGACAAGTTTTCCCATCCGCAGATTAAACCGGCGTTTGCCACCGGGCTGGAAAACTGGTGGTACGATGTGAACAAAGCCGGTCGTTTACCGGCCGATCGACGCTGAGGAGAGCGGTTTGGGTGCTTATTTCCTGCGCAGGCTGTTGCTGATTATTCCCACGCTGTGGGCCATCATCACCCTGAATTTCTTTATCGTACAGATTGCGCCGGGCGGTCCGGTCGATCAGGCGCTGGCCAACATCCAGTTTGGTCATAGCACCGGTCTGCCTGGCGGCGGCGGCAGTGACAGCGGCGCGCGCGGTGCGCTGGTGCGCGACAATCCCGGCGACAGCCAGTACCGCGGCGCGCGCGGGCTGGATCCGGAGGTGGTGGCAGAAATAACTCATCGCTACGGCTTCGATAAGCCACTGCTGCAGCGCTATGGCGAAATGCTGTGGAATTACCTGCGTTTTGACTTTGGCGACAGCCTGTTTCGTAACGCCTCGGTGCTGCAGCTGATTAAAGAGAGCCTGCCGGTGTCGATCAGCCTCGGGTTGTGGAGCACGCTGATCATCTATCTGGTGTCGATTCCGCTGGGCATCAAAAAAGCGGTGCGCAACGGCAGCGCGTTTGATATCTGGAGCAGCATCTTTATCATCATCGGCTACTCAATTCCGGCGTTTTTGTTTGCCATCATGCTGATTGTGCTGTTTGCCGGCGGCAGCTATCTCGACTGGTTCCCGCTCCGCGGCCTCACTTCGCCGCAGTTTGATACGCTGCCGTGGTACAGCAAAATCAGCGATTATCTGTGGCATATCACCCTGCCGGTGCTGGCTACGGTAATTGGCGGCTTTGCCACCCTGACCATGCTGACGAAAAATTCGTTCCTTGATGAGGTGCGCAAACAGTACGTCGTCACGGCGCGCGCCAAGGGCCTGGATGAGAAGCGCATCCTGTACGGCCACGTGTTCCGCAACGCCATGCTGCTGGTGATCGCCGGGTTTCCCGCCACCTTTATCAGTATGTTTTTCACCAGCTCGGTGCTGATCGAAGTGATGTTCTCACTTAACGGCATGGGGCTGCTCGGCTATGATGCCACCATTCAGCGCGACTATCCGGTGATGTTCGGCACGCTGTATATCTTTACGCTGATTGGCCTGCTGATGAATATTCTCAGCGATCTGACCTATACGCTGGTCGATCCACGCATTGATTTTGAGGGCCGATGATGCGTTTATCTCCCGTTAACCAGCAGCGCTGGCAGCGCTTTCGTCACAACCGGCGCGGCTACTGGTCGCTGTGGCTGTTTCTGCTCATCTTTGTGATGTCGCTGGGCGCGGAATTATTAGCCAATGACAAACCGCTGCTGGTGCACTATCAGCAGCGCTGGTACGCACCACTGCTGTTTAACTACAGCGAGAGCGATTTAGGCGGCCAGTTTGCCACGGCGGCGGATTATCAGGATCCGTGGCTGAAACAACGTATTGATCAGCAGGGTTGGGCGCTGTGGGCTCCCATCCGCTTCAGCGACAGCACCATTCATTTCGCCACCGACGTGCCCTTCCCGTCACCGCCGTCCGCGCAAAACTGGCTGGGCACCGATGCTAACGGCGGCGATGTACTGGCACGTCTGCTGTACGGCACGCGCATCTCGCTGCTGTTCGGTTTGCTGTTAACGCTGTTCTCCAGCGTGATTGGTATTGTGGTGGGTGCCCTGCAGGGTTACTTTGGCGGCCGCGTTGACCTCATCGGTCAGCGATTGATTGAAGTGTGGTCCGGCATGCCGACGCTGTTCATGCTGATTCTGCTCTCCAGCGTGATTCAGCCCAACTTCTGGTGGCTGTTACTGCTGACAGTGATCTTCGGCTGGATGAGCCTGGTGAGCGTCGTGCGCGCCGAGTTCCTGCGCACGCGTAACTTTGACTATATCCGCGCCGCACGCGCGCTGGGCGTGAGCGATAGCCGCATCATGCTGCGCCACATGTTGCCCAACGCCATGGTTGCCACGCTCACCTTTCTGCCGTTTATCCTGTGCGGTTCGATCACCACGTTGACCTCACTGGATTTTCTCGGCTTCGGCCTGCCGGTGGGCTCGCCGTCGCTGGGCGAACTGCTGCTGCAGGGAAAAAACAATTTACAGGCACCGTGGCTTGGCCTTTCTGGCTTCTTCGCCCTCGCCCTGCTGCTGTCGCTGCTGATTTTTATCGGCGAAGCGGTGCGCGATGCCTTTGATCCGAGCCGGGGGCGCTAAATGAGTTTGTTAACGGTGAATCATCTGGCGGTGGCGTTCGGGCCGCGCCGCGTGGTGGAAGATATCTCGCTGCGTATCGACGCCGGCGAAACGCTGGCGCTGGTGGGCGAATCGGGATCGGGCAAGAGCGTGACGGCGCTGTCGATTATGCGTCTGCTGCCGCAGCCGCCGGTGAGTTATCCGCAGGGCGAGATCCTGTTTGACGGGCGCGATGTGTTACAGGCCAGCGAACGTGAAATGCGCGGGCTGCGCGGCAACCAGATGGCGATGATTTTTCAGGAGCCGATGGTGTCACTCAATCCGCTGCACAGCGTGGAAAAGCAGCTGTATGAAGTGCTGTCGCTGCACCGTGGCATGCGGCGTGAAGCGGCGCGCGCTGAAATTCTCAGCTGCCTCGATCGCGTGGGCATCCGCCAGGCCGCGACGCGCCTGCATGATTTTCCGCACCAGCTGTCCGGCGGTGAGCGCCAGCGCGTGATGATCGCCATGGCCTTGCTGACGCAGCCCAAACTGCTGATTGCCGATGAGCCTACTACGGCGCTGGACGTCACGGTGCAGGCACAGATTTTACAGCTGCTGCGCGAACTGCAGCGTGAACTGAACATGGGCATGCTGTTCATTACCCACAACCTGAACATTGTGCGTCAGCTGGCCCACAGCGTGACGGTGATGCGCAACGGGCGCGAGGTGGAACACAACCGCTGTGACGCACTGTTTCGCCAGCCACAGCAGCCTTATACCCGCGAGCTGCTGGCCGCCGAGCCGGACGGCGCACCGGTGCCGCTGATCGACGCGCCGCCGCTGTTGCAGGTAACTAATTTGCAGGTGGGTTTCCCGATTCGCCGTGGACTGCTGAAGCGCACCGTGGCGGAAAAAACCGCGCTACACAATCTCAGTTTTACCCTGCGGCGCGGCGAAAGCCTCGGGTTAGTCGGCGAATCCGGGTCAGGCAAAAGCACCACCGGCCTGGCGCTGCTGCGCCTGATTGCTGCGCGCGGCGAGATCTGGTTCGACGGCCAGCCGCTGCATCAGCTGAGCGCGAAGCAGCTACTGCCGCTGCGCCAGCGCATTCAGGTGGTGTTTCAGGATCCCAACTCTTCACTCAATCCGCGCATGACGGTACAGCAGGTGATTGCCGAAGGGCTGGCGGTGCACCAGCCGCAGCTTAGTGCTGCCGAACAGGAAGCCAGAGTCATTGCGGTGATGGAAGAGGTTGGTCTGGAGGCAGCGAGCCGCAGCCGCTACCCGGCGGAATTCTCTGGCGGTCAGCGCCAGCGCATCGCCATTGCCCGCGCGCTGATCCTGCAGCCGCAGCTGATTGTGCTGGATGAACCCACCTCGTCGCTGGACCGCTCGGTGCAAAAGCAGATCCTCACCCTGCTGCGCCGTTTACAGCAGCAGCATCAGCTGGCGTATCTGTTTATCAGTCACGATTTGCAGGTGGTGCGCGCGCTGTGTCATCAGCTGGTAGTGTTGCGCCAGGGTGAAGTGGTGGAACAGGGTGAATGCGAAGCGCTGTTCAACGCGCCCGCAGCAGAGTATACGCGTCAGCTGCTGGCCTCCGCGCAGGGCGAGATCGGGCCTCAGTGACCGTCAAAGGTTTCGGCGATCGCCACGCCCTGATTTTTCAGACAGCAGTTAGTGGCGCTCTCGTCACCGCGCTGAATCAGCAAACACGGCTGCCCTTCACATTCGGCAATTTTGCACTCGACCTGAATCTGCGCCAGCGTTTCCTGTAGCTGCTGCAGGATCTCCAGCGCCGGATGGCCATCATGGCTCAGCAGGCGCAGCGCGACCAGATCCCCGTCATGCGCGCCGTTCGCTGCTTCCTGGCGTTCAATGGCGCCGGCATGTTCCAGCGACCAGCGGTAAAGTTGTGGTAAACGATGCACAACCGAGAGTTGCAGCATAGTGTTTCGGTTCCCAGAGACAGTAACGTTATTCACAACGGACGGCTTCATCGCGGTGAATCCCCACCTGGCAAGCTCAGCATACGGACGTCAAGGATAGCCTTCTCGTTTTAAGCACAAAGCGTGATGCAACTTTATTATTTGCGAGCTTTCTCGCATTTATGCCTATGTTTACCGCGTTACGCGGCGCTTAACAATCATTTTAGACGCAATTTCGTTACTTTTTTATCAATTAATTTTCACAATATGGAAACATTAAGCATAGCGAGAGCGCGGAGAGGGGCAAATCAGGAGGTGAAATAACAGCAGGTTAAGGATCGACCCGCCGCCATCACGCGGTGTGGCGCGGACGGGCGGCGTAGCTGAACAGCACGATTGAGACGGTAGCGCACAGCGCGATGGTGGCGACCATCGGCCAGGCGCTGTTGACGCTGACCAGCGACAGCAGCGCGCCAACCAGCGCACCGACGCCAAAGCGCAGCGTACCGGCCAGCGAGGATGCGGTGCCGGCCATATGGGGAAATTCGTCAAGGATCACCGCCATCGCATTGGAGGAGACGGTCGATACGCAGCCAATGAACATTGCCACGCCAAACACCAGCGGCAGGAAACCGAGGTTGAGCGCGCTGACAATCAGCAGCCAGATGCCCATGGCAAACTGAATCAGCAGACCGAGGCGGAACATCGCCAGCGGTCCGAAACGGCGCACCGCGCGGCTGTTAATCAGCGTCATGACAAACAGAAACACCACGTTGAGGCCAAAGTAGTAGCCGAAATTCTGCGGCGACACATGGTTCACTTCAATGTAAACAAACGGCCCGGCGTTAAGAAAGGTAAACAGCCCGGCAAACGAGAAGCCGCTTGCCAGCATATAGCTGAAGGCGCGTTTGTGCCGCACCAGCGCGACAAAATTGCTCAGCGTGGTGCGCAGGTGAAAACGCTGCCGCTGCTCGGGCTTAAGCGTTTCGCGGATCTGCGTTACCACCAGCACGGTGGTAATCAGTGCGGCCAACGCCAGCGTCCAGAAGATGGCGTGCCAGTTCCACAGCAGCAGCAGCCAGCCGCCGATGATCGGGGCCAGCAGCGGCGCAATGGTGGTGATCAGCATGACAAACGACATCATGCGCGAGAAATCTTCTTTCGAATAACTGTCGCGCATCAGGGCGTTAATCACCACGCTGGCCGCGGCGGCGGAGAGCCCGTGCAGGAAACGCATCAGAATCAGCTGGTCAATGGATTGCGACAGCGCACAGGCTGCCGCCGCGCAGGCAAAAATTAGCGTGCCGAGCACAATCACCGGTTTACGTCCGTAGCTGTCGGCCAGCGGGCCATACACCAGCTGACCAATGGCGAAGCCGAGGATGTAGAGATTCAGCGTCATCTGTACGCTGCCGGCCGACACCGCGAATTCACGGGCGATTTGCGGCATTGCCGGCAGATACATATCAATGGAGAGCGGCATCAGCATCGCCAGCAATCCCAGAATCACCACTAATCCCACCGGTGAATTTTTTTCCTTACGCACGCTGTCTCCCGCTATTTGCGCTGTTTCAGTTCGTCCGGCAGGCCGATGCTGTTGATTTCCGCCTCGGTCAGTTCACGGTATTCGCCTTCACCGAGCTCCTCATCCAGCACAATCTCACCGATGCTTTCGCGATGCAGCGCCGTGACGTGGTTGCCCATCGCCGCAAACATACGTTTCACCTGGTGATAGCGCCCTTCACTGAGGGTGAGGCGCGCGGCTTTCTCATCGAGGATTTCCAGCTGCGCCGGTTTGGTCAGATCTTTCTCATTGTGCAGCTGAATGCCGGCAGCAAATTTTTCGATCAGCCCCGCGTCAAGCGGCTGCTCCAGTTCCACCAGGTAGGTTTTCTCCAGGTGATGGCGCGGAGAGGTAATGCGATGCGACCACTGACCATCATCGGTCAGCAGCACCAGCCCGGTGGTATCAATATCCAGCCGCCCTGCCGCGTGCAGTTTGAACGCCGCCGGCTCCTCAATGAAATAGAGAATGGTGGGATGATCCGGATCGTCGGTGGAGCAGACATAGCCCTGCGGTTTATTCAGCATGAAATAGCGCGGGCCCTGCTGCACCGTCAGCGGATTGCCGTCGTACTCTACGGCATCGTCCGGCAGGACTTTATACGCGGTGTCACGCACCACTTCGCCATTGATGGTGATCTTTCTGCCACGTATTTCACGGCCGGCGATGGCACGGCTAACTTCCAGTTGCTGAGATATGAATTTGTCGAGTCGCATGAATTCGCTTTTTTGCCTGTTACTGCGGAGGGGAACTGAAACGGCGTTTGCCCGGTAAATCATTTACAGCGTAGCGCGGCGGCCACGGCATAATTGAGAGCAGGGTTAACCGTTGAAAAAGTGTGGGCAGTATAGCCTGAACCTTCGCCTGCTAATAGTGCCGATCCTGCGTTTCAGCCACTTTCATGGCATAATGCGCGTCCGTTCCAGAAAAAGCCGGTTCCCATGTCGTTTACCCTGCGCCCCTATCAGCAAGAAGCCGTTGATGCCACCGTTGCCCATTTTCGCCGCCACGCCACGCCAGCGGTGATTGTGCTGCCGACCGGCGCCGGCAAAAGCCTGGTGATCGCCGAACTGGCGCGGCTGGCGCGTGGTCGCGTGCTGGTGCTGGCTCACGTCAAAGAACTGGTGGAGCAGAACCACAGTAAATATCAGGCGTATGGTTTGCAGGCGGACATCTTCGCCGCGGGCCTGCAGCGCAAGCAGAGCGACGGTAAAGTGGTATTCGGCAGCGTGCAATCGGTGGCGCGCAATCTGGCCAGTTTTGACAGCGCCTTTTCGCTGGTGATTGTCGATGAGTGCCATCGCATTAGCGACAACGAGGAGAGCCAGTATCAGCAGCTGTTCGCCCATCTGCGCCAGCACAATCCGCAGCTGCGTTTGCTGGGGCTGACCGCCACGCCATTCCGTCTGGGCAAAGGCTGGATTTACCAGTACCACTATCACGGCATGGTGCGCGGCGATGATAATGCGCTGTTCCGCGACTGCATCTACGAATTACCGCTGCGCTACATGATCAAACATGGCTTTCTGGTGCCGCCCGAGCGGCTGGATATGCCGGTGGTGCAGTATGATTTCAGTCGGCTGATCCCGCAGAATAATGGCCTGTTCAGTGAGGCCGATCTTAACCGCGAACTGAAACAGCAGCAGCGCGTCACGCCGCAGATCATGCGACAGATTATCGAGTTCGCTGAGACGCGCCGCGGCGTGATGGTGTTTGCCGCAACCGTTGAACACGCGCGGGAAATCCTCAGCCTGCTGCCGGAAAACAGTGCGCTGGTATCGGCAGAAACCCCGGTGAAAGAGCGTGACCGGCTGATTCAGCAGTTCAAAGCGCAGCAGCTTAAGTTTCTGGTTAACGTGGCGGTGCTGACCACCGGCTTTGACGCGCCGCACGTCGATTTGATCGCCATTCTGCGCCCGACCGAATCGGTCAGCCTGTATCAGCAAATTGTCGGTCGCGGATTGCGGCTGGCACCGGGCAAAACCGACTGCCTGATCCTTGATTACGCCGGAAACCCGCACGATCTCTTTACGCCCGAAGTCGGCGCACCGAAAGGCGCCAGCGATAACCAGCCGGTGCAGGTGTTTTGTCCGGCCTGCGGCTTTGCCAACACCTTCTGGGGCAAGGCGACCGAAGATGGCCACATCATTGAGCACTTTGGCCGCCGCTGTCAGGGCGTGATCGACGATGACGAGGGCAATCGCGCGCAGTGCGACTACCGTTTCCGCTTTAAAAGCTGCCCGGACTGCGGTGCAGAAAATGATATCGCCGCACGCCGCTGCCAGCAGTGCGACAAGGTGCTGGTCGACCCCGATGATATGCTGAAAGCGGCGCTGAAGCTGAAAGACGCGCGCGTACTGCGCTGCAGTGGTATGACGCTGGCGCACGGACGCGATGATAAAGGCGAGTGGCTGCAAGCCACCTATTTTGATGAGGATGGCACCAGCGTCAGCGAGCGCTTTCGCCTGCGCACCCCGGCGCAGCGCACCGCCTTTGAGCAGCTGTTTATGCGGCCACATCAGCGTGCGCCCGGCGTGGAGCTCGGTTGGCAGACCGCCGCCGATGTGGTGGCGTTGCAGCCGCTGCTGCGCCATCCCGATTTTGTGGTGGCGCGCGCCAAAGGCCACTTCTGGCAGGTGCGGGAAAAAATGTTCGATTATCAGGGACGCTATCGCCGCGCCAACGAGCTGCGCTAAACGGCGGAATCATTTGCCCCGCTGTGGCAATCCGGCTATAATGCCGCCCGCTTTTGCATCCGTAAAAGCGTATTGAATAACCGTCCTGTTGCTGGGTCGCCTGTAGCAGGAACTATAGAAGAGATCTTAAGATGTTCACTATTAATGCAGAAGTACGTAAAGAGCAGGGTAAGGGTGCGAGCCGCCGCCTGCGCGCAGCGAACAAATTCCCGGCCATCATCTATGGCGGTAAAGACGCTGCGGTTTCTATCGAACTGGACCACGACGCTGTGATGAACATGCAGGCTAAGCCTGAGTTCTACAGCGACGTGCTGACTCTGGTTGTTGACGGTAAAGAAACCAAAGTTAAAGTTCAGGCTGTTCAGCGTCACCCGTTCAAGCCAAAACTGCACCACATCGACTTCGTTCGCGCTTAATCGCTAACGGGTTGACGAAAAAACGCCGCATCTGCGGCGTTTTTTTATGGCGCAAATCCGGCGATCACTGGCCGCCGGTACGACGCTGCAGCTGATCGCGCAGATTCGGCGGCGTGCCTTTGATGGTCAGCGTATCGGTGGCCGGATCCCAGAAAATGCGCTCGCCCAGCAGCATGGCATCAAAGTTAAGCGTTAATCCCCCGCCGCTACCGGCAAATTTCGTCAGCTGACGCAGGGTGCTGCGGTCGGCCGGGAAATGCTCTTCCAGCTCATAACCCTGCTCCTGGGTAAACGCCTGAAAGGTTTTTTCGCCCAGCGGCGGCAGCTCGCTGGAGAGATCTTCCAGCGCAATCTCCTCGCCCGCCTGCAGCTGTTCATTGCAGTAGCTGTAGACCTGCTGGCGATAGTTCTGGCGCTCATTTTTATCCAGGCTCGACTCGGCACAGTAATCATCTACCGCCTGCAGCAGCCCGCGGTTCTGTGCTTTGGTATCCAGACCGACGCTGGCGCCGAGGAAATCCATGAAGAAATCGGCCACTTTGCGCCCCACGCGTCCGCGCAGGAAGGTCAGGTAGCGCGTGGATTCCGGGTTGGTTTCCCACTCGGTGAGATCGATACGCGCCACGATATCGGCATGGTTGATATCCAGATAGTGCGTGCTGCTGATGTCGAGCTGCTCATTAACGCGCATGCTCGACTGGCTGTTCAGCACCGCCACCAGCAGATACTCCACCGCCAGATAGCGATAGTGCAGAAACAGCACCACGCCGCCTTCGGCGAACGGGTATTTGCTCAGCTCGTCGCGCAGGCGTCCGGTAGCCGCACGGCTGAACGCCAGGAAGTCATCCTGCCCTTTACGGCAGTTGCGCAGCGCTTCCGCCAGCTCGCTGTCTTCATTAAACAGGCCGTAAGCCTTGCTTTTGGCGCTATAGACGCGGTGTAACTCTTCCGCCATCTCTTCTACCGCCTGCGTGGCAGGTAACAGAGTATCGCGCAGCACCAGTTCCAGCTGGTTTTCATCACGTTTGACTAACTGATGCAGGGCAATCTGGTCGATATCCAGACTCATGGTAGACTCTCCTTTTGGCTCAGGCGCGTATTCAAACACCGCCCGCAGCCGCTTTCAACTGCGCGCACAAACTGATCGTTCTGCTTGCGATAAAATTGCGGAAAAAAGTGCGTTGTTACGGTAATATACCGCGTTTTCACACTTGATTAGTCGACGATATGCCACAATCATCCCGTTACAGCGACGCGCGCGTCGAACAGCTTCTCGCGCAGCTGGCGCAGGTTCTTGAAAAAGACAAAGCGCCAACCGATCTTTCCCTGATGGTGTTGGGGAACATGGTGACCAATTTGATCAACACCGACATCGCACCGGCCCAGCGCCGCAGCCTCGCCCGCTCGTTTGCGGAAGCGCTGCAGTCTTCCGTGCGCGATGACAACGCCCACTAAATTGCAGATTTGACCTCATAAATATGGTAACCAACCGGCAGCGCTACCGTGAAAAAGTCTCCCAGATGATCAGCTGGGGGCACTGGTTTGCCCTGTTTAATATTCTGTTTGCGCTTATTTTAGGCAGCCGCTACCTGTTGGTCGCCGACTGGCCCTCTTCCCTCGCCGGCCGTATTTATGCGTTTACCAGCTGGATTGGCCATTTCAGCTTTATCGTGTTTGCCGCTTATCTGCTGATTATCTTCCCGCTGACGTTTGTCGCCATGTCGCAGCGGTTGCTGCGCGTGCTCTCCGCCGTGGTCGCCACGGCCGGGCTGACGCTGATTATGGTCGACAGCGCGGTGTTCAACCGTTTCCATCTGCACCTCAATCCGGTGGTGTGGGAACTGGTGGTCAACCCCGATCAAAGCGAGATGGCGCGCGACTGGCAGCTGATGTTTATCAGCGTACCGCTGATTTTCCTCGTTGAGATGCTATTTGCCACCTGGAGCTGGCAAAAGCTGCGCAGCCTTAACCGGCGTTCGTTTGGCAAGCCGCTGGCCGCGCTGTTTATCAGCGCCTTCTTTGCCAGTCATCTGCTGTATATCTGGGCCGACGCCAACTTCTACCGGCCGATTACCATGCAGCGTGCCAACCTGCCGCTCTCCTATCCGATGACCGCACGGCGCTTTCTGGAGCGACACGGCCTGCTGGATGCGCAGGAGTATCAGCGCCGTCTGGTGCAACAGGGCGATCCGGAAGCGCTGTCGGTGCAGTATCCGCTCAGCGATATTACGTTCCGCGATGGCGGAACGCGCCACAACCTGCTGATTCTGACGGTGGACGGACTGAACAATGCCACGGTGGATAAAGCGCTGCCGTCGCTCAATCAGTTCGCCAGTGAAAATGTGCGCTTTACCCAGCATTACAGCGCCGGACTGCAGCCGGAAAAAGGCCTGTTCGGCCTGTTCTATGGTATCTCCTCCAGCTACATGGACGGCGTGCTGGCGGCGCGCATGCCCTCTGCCCTGCTCGGCGCGCTGAACAGCCAGGGTTATCAGTTCGGCCTGTTCTCTTCCGATGGCTTTAGCCAGCCGCTGTACCGTCAGGCGCTGCTGGCGGATTACAGCCTGCCGCAGGCTGATACCCAGCCCAACAGCACCACGGTGACGCAGTGGCAGAACTGGCTCAATGGTCAGAAAGGCGGCGCGCCCTGGTTCTCATGGATCGCGCTCAACGGCGTGACGGTAACCGGCGACAGCACCAAAGCGCGCCAGCGCAGCTATATGCGCCAGGCGACAGGCGTGGATGAACAAATCGCAACGGTGCTGCATACGCTGCAGCAGAATGATGCGCTGAAGAATACCGTGGTGGTGATCACGGCGCAGCGCGCCATTACCTTCGACAACAGCGATAATCCGGGCAACCGCGCGACGCTGCAGGTGCCGCTGGTGGTGCACTGGCCGAATACCCCGGCGCAGAGCATCGATCGCCTGACCGATCAGCAGGATGTGATGACCACGCTGATGCAGCGCCTGCTGCACGTGCGCACCAATCCGGTTAACTATTCACAGGGTGAAGATCTGTTTGCCGCGCAGCGCAGCCATAACTGGGTCGCCAGCAGTGAAGATGGCAAACTGGTGGTGACTACGCCAACGGTGACGCTGGTGCTCAGCAACAACGGTAACTACAGCGCGTACGATGCCCAGGGCAAAGAGCTGAAAGATCATAAACCTCAGCTGGCGCTACTGTTGCAAGTGCTGACGGAAGAGAAACGGTTCACGGCAAACTGATTAATTATGAGGCAGTTAAGCTGCCGGCATATTGCAATCGCCAACGGAACCAGTAGTATAACCCTCCACGTTCGGCACGTAGCGCAGCCTGGTAGCGCACTGTCATGGGGTGTCAGGGGTCGGAGGTTCAAATCCTCTCGTGCCGACCAAAATCCCAAAGAAAAGCAGCCTTTATGGCTGCTTTTTTATTTTCTGCTGTAAAATCGCGGCGTTAAGCACAGCGCGGTAATAAATCCTAACGCTTTCCTTCATTGCATAATGACCAATCCTTTCCAGGCTTAAACGGTTAATCACCAATGCAAGGAGGAAACATGCTTGATGAATATAAACGCTGCGTGGAGGCTTGTTATCTGTGCGCAGCCGCGTGCGACCACTGCGCAACATCCTGTCTGGATGAGGAAAATGTGGAGATGATGCGCGAATGCATCAGGCTGGATATGCAGTGCGCCAATACCTGTCGCCTCACGGCGCAGTTCATGGCGCTAAACAGTGCATCGGTGCAGCAGCTCTGTCAGTTCTGCGCCGACATCTGCCAGCAGTGCGCGCAGGCGTGCCAGCAGCATCAACACCAGCACTGCCAGCAATGCGCTCAGGCCTGTCAGCGCTGTGCAGAAGAGTGCCGTAAAATGGCGGCATGATGCCAGCAGGATTGAGATTCGCTGCGGCGAGTCTCAATCGTTAACGCTGAGTGAAACCTCTGCCTCGCAGGGCTGTACCAGAATCAGCGGACATTTCTTCACCTTACACGCCTGCGAGTAAGCCAGCTCGCACACTTCGCAGATATCGCGCACGTCCGACTCATATTCATACTCCATGAAGTAGCGAAACGTACCGCTGCGCGTGTCACTGCGCCAGAAGCGTTGCGGTTCCAGTATTTCATCCAGCTGCCTGAAGGTCAGGGCTGAGGGGTTGTGAAAACCCACTCTTACACGATATTTAGTCATGCCCTGATAATTATCGAGTTTCCGCTGCGTTGCCAGCCGGAAACAATTCTCGCTGGGATAGGAAAAATCTTTGCTGTGGACAATGCATCGGGTGCCGCCACCAAATGCGCGACGGTCGCGGCACAGATAAAGGGCGAAACCGTCAGCGTTTGATTTTTAAATCATCGTCCCAGCTGTCTGCCGCCGCGTGCGCGGGATCGTGATCCTGCAGCAAAAACTCGCCGTTTTGCTGGGCGATCTGCTCACCGGTATCCGTAATCGCGTTTTGAATAAACACCTTTGCCTGCGCGCCATTCACAAAGGTGAGCTGATGGAAGGCGGTTTTGTTGCCCCAGTCTTTTGACGGCGCTGAAATATAGCGGATGGTGTAACTCTGGTCCTCAACGCTGCCCTGCATCACGTAGAGGCCATAATGATTTTCGCCCTGCGACAGGATTTTATACACCCCGTTGCTGTAGTAATAAATCACCGCATCCGGGAACGGCTTTTCATCATAGAGTTTGCGGTAGTGCAGTTTATGCACAAAGGTGGGTTTGCCAGGCACCACTTCAATATTGCCCTGCGCATTCTGGAAGCTGAGATCTGCTGCCTGTGCAGCGCCTACGCTCATGCAACCCAGTAACATTATGCCAGCCAGTTTTTGCATCGTTCGCTCCTTAGCCTCTTTCGTCAGCCACCAGCATGTTACGCCCACGCTTTACCCCGGTTAAACGAAGCGGCTATCGATGTGTGATGGGCTTCATAATACAGCCACCACAGGAAGGATAGAGATGGAAAATGACGACGTCATTACCGCGCCAGACGCGGCTATTCGTCACCACTGCGACAGGCCCTGACCTTACTGTTCAGGGTGCTAAATCCTGCAGCATAATCTTGCATCACACTTCATTCATGCTGCGAATCAGGTACTTAACTGAAGTCAGCAAAGCCGACCGGGATCACGTTTTTACTGATTTGTGACAGCAATTCATTAAAGTGAAACAAAACTGTCACAGATTTCCCCTACCCTAAAGCTCCCGTTTATTTGATGGAATCTCGTTATGGTCATCAAAGCAAAAAACCTGCAGGATGCGGAAAAACTCCTGCACTCAGGCATCAGCAAAGTGGAGCTGGCGTATGATATTGGCAGCGATGATTTCTTCCGCCTGGCGAGCCACTGGTGTGACCGTGGTGCACGCATTACCAAAGGCCACCACCATTTTGTGGTGCAGATGAAGAGCTTCGCTATCCCGCCAAATCGCTAACCCGCAGCAGCCTTTTCGGCTTGCTCTGCCCGCGGCTGACTGGTAAAACACGCTTTTCCATCAGCCGTTACTCGTTATGTTCTCAGCCGAAACATCCCTGCCGCTGCCCGCTTGTGGTTTTATCACCGCCGCTGGCCACACCGCTGAATCGCTATCGCTGGCGTGGTGCCGCTTTGATCGGCAACAGTGGCACGCCGCTTTACCTGCGCAGTGGCAACTGCCGCTGCCGTCTGCACTACAGCAGGCAGCCAGCAAACGCAAAATTGAATATCTCGCCAGCCGCTGGCTGGTGCGGCAACAGCTGGCGCAGCTGGGAATCACTGATTTTGTGCTGCACAACGCACCGGACCGTTCACCGTGCTGGCCGGCAGGCATCCGCGCTTCGCTGTCACACAGCCATGACTGCGTGGTGATGGCCGCGACGCGCGAGGCATTGTATGTGGGCATTGATGTTGAGCAGGTGATGGCAGAGCAAACCGCGCAGGACACGGCGGAACTGCTGATGAACGCGCAGGAGCGCGCGCTGCTTGAGGGCCAGCCGCTGCCCTTTGCGCAGGCGGCAACGCTGCTGTTTTCGCTGAAAGAGAGTCTTTATAAGGCGCTATGGCCGCGGCTGCATCAGCCCATGGCGTTTCATCAGGCTGCGCTGATTGAGCTCGACCTGCCGCAGCAGCGCGCCAGGCTGCAGCTGTGTCAGGATTTCAGCGCGGAATTTACCCGCAGCACCGTGCTGGACGCACGCTTCTGGCTGCAGCCGGCGCGCGTGGTCACACTGCTCACTCACCCGGCCTGCACGCAATAAAAAACCGGCGCGGAATGAGCCCGGGCCGGTGACAACACAAGACGACAGAAGTGTTCCAGGGAGGCAGAGACGAGGATCTCTGCTGCCATTCACTGTATCCCGCTGACAACGTCTTGCCCAATAAGGGTTTTTGCTAAGCTTTGCCGCCAGCCGTCAATGGCCGGTATCGGTGCGTTTGACGGCGTCCAGCGTAGCCATTTCGCGCTCGCGGCCGGTCAGCTCGCTTAACTGCCCATCGCGCATTTCCAGCAGCCGATCGGCATGAATAAAGTAGTGATCGTCATGGCTGATGGCGAACACGGTTTTGCCGGACGCCTGAAGCCACGGCAGCAGCTCGCGGTAGAAGATGCGGCGGAAATGCGGGTCCTGATCGGCCGCCCACTCATCAAGCAGCAGGATATCGCGCTCCTCCGCCGCCGCCAGCAGCAGAGCAAGCCGCTTGCTCTGCCCTTTCGACAGCTGCA
Organism: Pantoea sp. SGAir0418; assembly: GCF_043529865.1. Lineage (NCBI taxonomy): Bacteria > Pseudomonadati > Pseudomonadota > Gammaproteobacteria > Enterobacterales > Erwiniaceae > Pantoea > Pantoea sp. SGAir0418. The sequence continues at coordinate 1,433,404 of NZ_CP027911.1, read as the reverse complement.
GGTTAAGAACCCGGTTGCCTTCCAGCTTCAGCTTGTCCTGCATTTTCAGCCGTTCCAGCCACTGCTGCACCAGCGCCGGATTAGCCGGCTCACCACCGCGACGAATCAAACGATCAAACAGGTGCACGTCAGTGAACACCGCCGAGAAGTGCTGGCGATAAGCATCAAGGTTATGCCAGTCCACCTCGTTACCGTCCAGCAGCAGGCGGCCCGAATGCGGCTGATACAGGCCGGTCAGCAGCATCGCCAGCGTGGATTTACCGCTGCCGTTACCGCCAATCAGAAACACCAGTTCACCGCGGCGCAGCGTCAGGTTGATCGGCCCGACGGCAAAACCGTGCTCGCCATAATGGAAACAGACGTCGCGCAGCTCCAGCGTCTGCCAGTCGCTCACCGTCGGCAGCGCTTTGAAACCGGCGCTATAAGGGGCCAGATCGAAGGTATTAATTTTCCGCAACGCCACCTGTGCGCTGAGCAGCGTCGGCAGCGCGCCTACTGCCGCCAGCAGCGGCGTGCGCAGGAACAGCAGCGTCAGCGAATAGGTCGCGGCGACAGCGGTATTGGCCCAGCCGAGACCATTAGCCATGAAGAACACAATACCAATCGCGCCGAGCATCATAATGTTCGACCAGTTCACCGCGCTGAGATGGAAGGTATCGGCGCGCACAATGTGACGACGATAATCCGTGGCATTTTCCTGATACACGGTGTCGTAAATCAGCCGGGCGCGCTCGCGGTTAAGCTGCAGCTCTTTGCGCCCTTCAATGATGGTCTGAAAATCGCGGTACAGCTCGTCCTCGATGTCGCGCAGCTTCGCCATGTGCTGATAAACACGCGACACCAGCAGCCAGCCGCCGATCAGCGTCACCACCAGCCACAGCGTGGTGATCAACAGCATTTGCGGTGACAGCCACGCCAGATAGATCGCGGAACCCAGCGTAATAATGATGCCCTGAATCAGCTCCGGCAGGCGCACAAACGCGATAGTGATGGCACGCACGTCGCTGGTCAGGCCGGCCAGCAGCTGAGCGTTACCAATCTGCTCAATGCGTTCAACCCGGGTATCCAGAATACGCTTGATAAACTCACCGCGCAGCCGCCAGACAAAATGGTGGCCGAGCTGAGTCAGCGCCAGCTGCGACGCCAGCGTCACCGCCATCAGCAGAAACAGCTGGGCGAGAAAGCCCGGCAGCACGGTGAGCGAGGTATTAACTGCCACGATCAGTTCATTATTGATGTAGGCGATCAGCCCGATACCCAGCGCGGCGCTGAGCAGCGTCAGCACAATCACGCCAATAAACGGCCAGCGGTACTGACGAAAAACAACCTGAAGCAATGCCATTAAAAATTATCCAGAGGTCAACCAGGCAGCCTGCAGTTTAATGGCGCCTCGGGTGAAGGCAAGAATAATTCTCATCCGTTTTACGGTTACTGGGCGCGGCGGAAGGTCAGGTTGTAACGGAACGCGCCAGCCTGCGGATGGATGCCCGCTTTTAGCGGCAAAATGCCGTGATAGCGCAGGCGCGACGGACCGCCCCACACTACGATATCGCCGTGCTCCAGCAGCACGCGCTGGGTCGCATCGCCGCGCTCAAAACCGCCAAACTGAAAAATGGCTGGCAGGCCAAGCGATACCGAGACAATCGGCTGGCGTAAGTCCTTCTCATCCTTATCCTGATGCAGCGTTAGTTTGGCGCCGGGCTCATAACGGTTAATCAGGCAGGCGTCCGGATTGAAACCGGCAAAGCCGGCCTCCTGCGCGGTCTGCTGCGCCAGCGTGCGAAACAACGCAGGCATCGGTGGCCATTTACGGCCGCTGCTGACATCCTGTTCGGTGTACTGGTAACCGCGCGAATCGGTCGACCAGCCGAAATCGCCGCAGTTGGTCATGGCGACTGACATGCGATGTCCACCCGGCGTGATGCGATGGGCAAACGGGTTAAGGGCCGCGACGTCATGAATTGCCGCCAGCAACGCATCGGCCTGCTCGCGCGCCCGGCGCCGCAGAATCACCGCGCCCTCGGCCAGCGGCTCCTGCCATGGCGCGTCTTCACTAAATAGATCCAGCACAGTTACCTCCTGTCAGGTCAGGGCTGATCGATAAGAAACGATTTGAACTGTGGCGACATCCAGTGGCTGAAACCGTCGCCCTGCTTCGTAATCAGATACACCGCCAGATGCTGTTTCAGCGCCAGCGCTTTGGCACGCTCGGTGCCGAGCACCATCAGCCCGGTGTCCCAGCCGTCGGCTTCCAGCGCGGTGGTGGCTATCACCGTGGCTGAGACCAGCCGGTGATCGATGGGTCGGCCACTGGCCGGATCGATCACGTGCGAGATGCGTTTGCCATCCAGTTCATAATAGTTGCGATAGCTACCGGAGGTGCTGATTCCGTGCCCCTGCAGATCGACGCGTGCCTCCACCGCGTTCTCGCGATCGGTCGGTTTCTGGATGGCTACCCGCCACGGCTGCTGGCTGGCATTCAGGCCGCGACTCAGCACCGCCCCGCCCACCGACACCAGATAATTAGTAATGCCCTGCTGCTCCATCAGCCGCGCCAGGTGATCGGTGGCGTAGCCTTCGCCCATGGTGGAGAGATCGACATACAGGCCAGGCAGATCTTTCTGCAGCCACTGGCCGTTCACCGTTTCAATCACACGCAGGTGTTGCAGGCCGGTCTGCGCTTTGGCGGCGGCGATAGCGGCATCCGATGGCGTATGCGCCGGCTGCTGCGCCGGGCCAAAGCCCCACAGATTCACCAGCGGTCCGACGGTAATGTCCATCGCGCCGCCGGTCAGCTGACCGATGCGCAGCGCGCGGGTGACGATATCGGCCATATCGGCACTGACCGGCTGAGGATCCTGCCCCTGATACTGGTTGAAGCGCGACAGCACCGAGTCCTTTTTCCAGGTGGAGAGTTCGCCATCGTCGCGATCGAGCTGCTGCTGAATCGCCTGCTGCAGCGCGGCTTTACGCTGAGCATCCACGCCCGCCAGACTCACGCGCCACACCGTTCCCATGGTTTTGCCTTCCAGCACCAGCGCCTGCTGCGCCGGTTTTTGCTCGCACCCGCTCAGCAGCAGTGCTACCATGCCTGTCAGCAGAATGTTCTGAAAATTCATCAATTCCTCGTCTGTAACTCATTACTACAGCCTATTACAAAGCATAACTCGCTTGTAAAACCGTCTAAAGCTGCTTGAAGTTGATCGCTGGCTGGCACAGCATACTGCGTTCCTGCACGAGAATCCTTACAGGAGCGACAGATGATTTATATGATTCTTGCTATTACCGCCGGGTTATTTGCTTACGGAAGCTTCCGTTGCTGGCAGCACTATCGCCACCGTCTGATTCAGCACTATCCGTCGCGCCGACGTTAAGGCATTGCACCAGCGTCGTGCATCCTGCACCGCTTCAGCGCTGGCGCAGTGTAACAAAGCGGCCACGGGGCGCGTGGCGCTGAGAGCGGTGGCATGGCATGAATTGTGCAGCGTTGATGGTGGGTTGAACATCAGCGAGGTGCAAGATGAGTAAGGCAACAGAACAACAGGATAAATGGCAGCGCTGGCTGAGCTTTTCCGCCTTTACGCTGGCGGGGGTGGCGCTGGAAGGCAGCCTGCCGCCTGCCACCACATCCCCGCAGCAGGCGGCAAAGGCCAGACGCTGGCGCAACGCGCCGTAAATTACAGACCCAGCTCGCTCAGGCCCGGATGATCGTCCGGGCGTCTGCCAGCCGGCCAGTGAAACAGCCGCGCTTCAGCGCTAATCGGCAAATCGTTGATGCAGGCGAAGCGCTGAATCATCAGACCATCGGCACCAAAGTGCCAGTTTTCATTGCCATAGCTGCGAAACCAGTTGCCGCTGTCATCACGCCACTCATAGGCAAAACGCACCGCCAGCTTATCGTGGTGCCACGCCCATAACTCTTTAATCAACCGATAATCCAGCTCGCGGGCCCATTTGCGCTGCAGAAAGGTCACGACGTCCGCGCGGCCGTTAACGAATTCGCTGCGATTGCGCCAGCGGGTATCTTCACTGTAAACCTGCGACACGCGCTGCGGATCGCAGCTGTTCCAGGCATCTTCCGCCATACGCACTTTTTCTAAGGCACTTTGATGATCGAACGGAGGGATGAGCATTTTTTATCTCCTGATGATGTAGACAGGTCTGTCTACTTGATTCATCCTGCCGTATGTAGACAATTCTGTCTACCCCCGAAAACAGGAATTTTTTCTTATGCTCGCACCCCTGCTGTTTGATGCCAGCGCCAGCGCGCGTGACCGCATCCTGCTCAGCGCGCAACAGCTGTTTTATGCGCAAGGCATCCGTGCTACCGGCATTGATAAAGTGATTGCCGCGGCTGGCGTGACCAAAGTGACCTTCTACCGCCACTTTCCGGCTAAAAATGACTTAATTCTGGCGTTTTTGCAGCAGCGCCATCAGCGCTGGATGAGCGGCTTTCGCAGCGCGCTGGCGCAGCAGCCTGCCATCAACGTGGCGCTGCCGGCGGCGTTACTGAGCTGGTTTCAGGAGGAGGATTTCCGCGGCTGTGCGTTTATTAATAGCTCGGCAGAACTGACTGATACCCTGCCGGAAGCGAGCGCACTGATTCGCCAGCACAAGCGTGAGATGGCGGCCGCCATTGCCGAAAGACTCAGCACAGCGCAGCAGGATAAAACCGGGCAGATCGTGTTGTTGGTAGATGGCGCAATCGTGCAGGTTCAGATGGGGGAAGCGGCGCAGCAGGTGACGGCAACGCTGCAGGCGGCGCTGAACGCGCTGCTGGAGATCAGAGCGTGACCCGCAGGCCACGCTCTCCGGCTTAGAACTGGTAAACCAGGCCCAGCGCAACGATGTCGTCGGTGTTGATACCGGCCGCATCGGTGAAGTTGTTGTCGTCCAGCAGGTTAATCTGGTAATCAACATAGGTCGACATGTTTTTGTTGAAGTAATAGGTCGCACCCACGTCGACATATTTTTTCAGGTTCTGGCTGCCGTAACCTTCGATATCGCTGCCGCGTGAGGAGACGAAGGCCAGCGACGGACGCAGACCGAAGTCAAACTGATACTGTGCCACCAGTTCCCAGTTGTCCGCTTTGTTGGCATAGCCGTACGCAGCGGAATCCACCGCGCCGAAGCGGGTTGCATTGTAAGAACGGGTGTACATCGCCGCCAGATACACGTTGTTAGCGTCATATTTCAGACCGCCGGTGTAGGCTTCGGCTTTATCACCGCGACCAAGAATGCCTGGCGCGTTGCCGTTCTGATTGTTGGTACGGTCAGACTGGAACATCGCCGCACCCAGACCGAAGCCGGAGCCGAGATCGTAGGTGGTGCTCAGGCCCCATCCGTCGCCGTTCTCACCCAGGACATCACGACCGGAAGAGGATTCGGTTGGGTTGTCGTTTTTGCCCTGATACTGCACGGCAAAGTTCCAGCCATCCACCAGCCCGAAGAAGTTGCTGTTGCGGTAAGTCGCCAGGCCGTTGCTGCGCTGGAACATGAAGTTGTCCGCGCCGTAGGTGTCACCACCAAACTCCGGCAGCACGTCAGTCCAGGCGCCGATGTCATACAGTACGCCGTAGTTACGGCCGTAGTCGAACGAGCCCGCATCACCGAATTTCAGACCGGCGAAGCCGACACGGGTGTAGCTGTTGGCGGTGCCCTGCGATTCTGCGGTGTTCAGCGCTGCCTGGTACTCCCACTGACCGTAGCCGGTCAGCTGGTCGGTCACCTGAGTTTCACCTTTAAAACCAAAACGCAGGTAAGACTGGTCACCGCCCTGGCCATCGTTGTCCGAGAAATAGTGCAGGCCGTCTACTTTGCCGTAGAGGTCTAATTTGTTGCCATCTTTGTTATAAATTTCAGCTGCGCTTGCTGAGCCTGCCACCAGCAATGCAGGAATCATCAGGGAGAGAACGCGACGTTTCATTTTATTACCCTCTGTAATGTGCCTTTTATATGTGCCACTGCTAACTGAATGCTTAAAAATTCAGCCGGCAAGCCATTGTTATTTTATGGAGAGCAATAATCTATCACGAAAATGATACTAAATTTCCGAAAGTGTTTCATTGTATTAAATAGTTATTTCTAAATGTAAATTTCGCGGAACTAATAATCAGCACACATCGGCAAAAAATATCGCACTAATTGATAAACCGAATTTTATTCATTTAAATACATAGGGATAAGATGAGATAAGCTGCCGCACTGAATGATAAAACTTAACGCCACTCAGCGCATACAATTACTCTCGCTATCATCATTTATTTCATTATTACCTTCATTCACCCCGAATGAGAGATTTACCCTAATTCCCGCCGGACATGATTGTCCGGCATTTTTTTGCCTGCCATTTTTCTTCCGCTGTGTAATTTTATGTAAACCTGTTTACTGAGGTTAAATTAACCGCCACTCAGGACGCCATTATTTGTTCGTTTTCGCACTTTTTGTTCATTACTTAGCCATGATTGCGCAATGTTAATTTCCGGGCGTAATAAAGTTACACAAAAATATAGCCGATGCGTTTGTCCAACCGTTTGCGGAATATTCTTTACCACTATTCAGTAAGTTAGCGCTGCCGCAGTAATCGATTTTCACCCCAACTTAAGCCAAATTTTCACTGAATCTGTCGGTTTACTCAGAGCCAGAGAGCTTATGAAGTCCAGGAAATGTCTGGAAAAGCGCAGCGCCTTGCAAAAGATCGGTAATATGCTGTTTTCTGGCGACCATTTTTGCCTTGCTCTTCGCCTTCATTGAGCGGTGCCACGCCAGCTTTAATGCTAAACTTCGTCGCTCGAACGACTTATGACAACGACACCTTTATGACAGCACTGGACGCCGCACAGCCCAACAAATTGCATCAGCGTGTCAATCTGGGAACACGCCTCGTTTTTCTCATCGCCGGTTTAAGCATGTCTGCGTGGGCGCCGCTGGTGCCGTTTGCCAGTCAGCGTCTCCAGCTGACGGGCGCGTCGCTGGGCGGCCTGCTGCTGTGTCTCGGCATTGGTTCACTGGCGGCAATGCCGGTGACCGGTGCGCTGGTGGCACGCTTTGGCTGCCGCCGCGTTATGCTGTGCTCCACGCTGGTGGTGCTGGCAGTACTGCCGCTGCTGGCAACGCTGGATGTGATGTGGCTGATGGCCGCCATGCTGATGGTGTTCGGTGCCGGGCTCGGCATGCTGGATGTGGCCATGAATGTGCAGGCGGTTGAGGTTGAGAAAGCGGCGGCGAAGCCGATGATGTCCGGTTTCCACGGTTTCTTCAGCCTTGGCGGTATTCTTGGCGCCGGCGCGGTCAGCCTGTTACTTGGCGCGGGTCTGACACCGCTGCAGGCAGTGGGCGTTATCATGCTGCTGATGGTGCTGCTGTTGCTGTGCAGCCTGCCGACGCTGATGACAGAGCGGCTGCATCAGCCCGATCAACCCTGGCTGGTGATCCCGCGCGGCTGGGTCGCCTTCCTCGGTTGCCTGTGCTTTATTCTGTTCCTTGCGGAAGGCGCGGTACTCGACTGGAGCGCCCTGCTGCTGCTGCAAAGTCCGGGCATGAGCGTGGCGCACGCCGGTCTGGGGTACGCCATCTTCTCCATCGCCATGACCATAGGTCGCCTGACGGGCGATAAAGTGATTCAGCGCTTTGGCCGCTATCCGGTGATGCTGACCGGTGCGCTGGCGGCGGCAGCCGGCATGACGCTGGCGGTGCTGCTGCCGTGGCCGCAGGCGGCGCTGCTGGCCTTTTTGCTGGTTGGCTTTGGCCTGGCCAATACCGTGCCGATGCTGTTTAATGCCGCCGGTAATCAACAGGATATGCCGGCCAATCTGGCGATTTCCGCCATGACAACGCTTGGCTATGCGGGTATTCTTTCAGGCCCGGCTTTAATCGGCTTTATTTCCCAGTGGCTCAGCCTGAGCGGCGCGTTTTTACTTATCGCCCTGCTGCTGCTGGCGGTTGCCGCCAGCGCCCGGCTGGTCGCGCGTTAATTGCAGGATCCTGAGACACCTATGCTGCCTTATAAATTTCCGCTGACCTCCGGCAACGTAACGCGCTTTTTCGTGGTGTTTAACCTGGTGCTGTTTCTCGCGCTCGGTGCCATGGTGCATAACAGTGTGAATGCGTGGATCATGGAAAAGCGCTACGCCATGACCGACCTGGCGCGCGCGATGCAAAAACGCATTGATGCTTACCGCTTTGCCACCTGGCAAATCTATGAAAATCTCGCCACCAGCGCCGCGGGCTCGACGCCGAGCAGTAGCCTGCAGGAGACGCGCCTGCGCCCGGATGTTTACTATCTGGAGAAAACCCGCCGCAAGACCGAAGCGCTGATTTTTGGCTCGCACGACAGCAGCACGCTGGATATGACGCTGCGCATGTCCAATTATCTCGATACGCTGTGGGGCGCTGAAAATCCGGCGTGGTCGATGTACTTCCTCAATGGTCAGGACAACAGCCTGATCATGATCTCGACCCTGCCGCTCAAGGATATGGCGACGCGCTATAAAGAGAGCGCCATCAATACGCTGGTGGACAGCCGCCGCGCCGAAATGCTGCAGCAGGCCAATGCGCTCGACGAACGCGAAAGCTTCTCGCCGCTGCGCCACTTTGCCTGGCAGAACGATCACTACTTCACGCTGCGCACCACGTTTAACCAGCCAGGTCATTTAGCCACGGTGGTGGCGTTCGATCTGCCGGTTAACGATTTGATTCCACGCAGTATGCCGCTGGAGAACTTCCAGCTGCGTCAGGATGCCAGCCAGCCCGGCAGCGCCACCAGCGATGACGCCAGCAGCGAAAGCACCACGGTGACGCTGGTTAACCCGAACCTGGAGATTGCCGCCACGCTGCCCAGCACCTCGCTCCAGCTGGTATACCGGGTGCCGCTCGCCAGCCTGGCGATGGATACCCTGCATAACCTGATGTGGCCGCTGCTGATCAACCTGGTACTGTTCCTGCTGTCTATCGCCGGCATTACGCTGCTGCGCCAGCAGTCACTGCGACCGAATGAGAACCAGAGCGCTGAGCTTGATTCGCTGCGTATGCTGAATGAGGAGATCGTCGCCAGCCTGCCGGTCGGGCTGCTGGTGTATGACTTTGGTACCAATCGCACGCTGCTGAGCAACAAAATCGCTGAGCATCTGCTGCCGCATCTCAATCTGCAGAAGATCATCAATATGTCCGATCAGCATCAGGGCGTGCTGCAGGCTACCATTAACAACGAAGTGTATGAGATTCGCCACGCGCGCAGCATGCTGTCGCCGCACACCCAGCTGTTTATGATGCGCGATCAGGATCGCGAGCTGCTGGTGAATAAGAAGCTGCAAAAAGCGCAGCAGGTGCTGGATCGCAACCACCAGATGCGCCAGCAGCTGATGCAGAATCTTGGCCATGCGCTTAATCGTCCGCTGCAGAGCATGGTGACGCAGCTGGTGCAGCTCAGCCAGCGCGATGACGACGAGAGCGTGCTGGATCTGCTGGATGAGAGCCAGGGTCTGGCGCGGCTGGTGGACGATATCGTCCTGCTCAACCGGCTGGAAGCCCACGACTGGTCGCCGGATGCGGGCGTGTTTAACCTGCAGGATCTGCTCGATGAGATTGCGCTGGAGAGCCTGCCGCTGCTGCGGCGCAAAGGGCTGACGCTGGTGGTCAACAATCAGCTGGCCAACGACGAGATGCGCTTTGGCGATCGCCGCGCGCTGCGTAAAGTCCTGACCACGCTGATGCACTACGCGCTCACCACCACGCAGTGGGGCAAGATTTCCCTCGATATCAAAGCCAGCGACAGCAAAGTCAACAGCGTGCTGTTCCAGCTGGTGGATACCGGCTCAGGCCTGACCGGCGACGAGCTGGCCAACGTCGATTTCCCTTACCTTGGCGAAACCACGCAGGATCGTTACGGTCAGGCGTCCGGCATGGCGTTTTTCCTGTGTAAGCAGCTGTGCAAACAGATGGGCGGCCAGCTGGAGATTATCGCCAAACCGGATATCGGCACGCGCTACAACATTCAGCTGCCGCTGGCGCTGGAACAGCAGAGCGAGCAGGAAGAGAAACTGCTGGAAGGCGTGACGGCGCTGGTGGATATCGCGGTCGAAGACGTACACAAAATTGTCTGCCGCCACCTCGAGAACTGGGGGGCAAATTGCCTGACCTCGGACGAACGCTTGTCCGGGCAGGAGCATGATGTGCTGGTGACGGACGATCCGGCGCGCCTGCAGGGCTGGGCGCTGTTGCTGGCGGGCGACGAAATGGGGCATCACGCCCTCAACGACCAGCAATTCCGGGTCAATTTCAATCTCAGCAATGCGCTGCTTGATGCGCTGCTGGCCCTGATTGAGAAGCAACTGGCTCACGATTCGATAGAGGAGAGCGACGACGATGAGGCTGCTACGCCGCTGCTGAGCGGCGGCTATTTCCAGCTGTTTACGGAGACAGTACCGCCAGATGTGAAGAGACTGTATACTGAGTCGGCGGAGAAGGACTATCCCTCGCTTGCTCAGACAGCGCATCGCCTGAAAGGCGTGTTTGCCATGCTCAATTTAATGCCGGGTAAACAGCTTTGTGAAGAGTTAGAACAGCACATTAAACTGTGCGACGATTTAACCATTAAAAATACCACCAGTGAAATTGACGCGTACGTCAACCAACTGCTGCAGCAAGGTAACCAATAAGATGAATAACCTGAATGTAATTATTGCCGATGACCATCCAATCGTTCTGTTCGGTATCCGTAAATCTCTGGAACAGATCGAATGGGTGAATGTGGTAGGTGAGTTTGAAGACTCAACAGCACTGATCAATAGCTTGTCCAAACTGGATGCCAACGTCCTGATTACCGATCTGTCGATGCCGGGCGAAAAATACGGCGACGGCATCACGCTGATCAAGTACATCAAGCGTCACTATCCGGATCTCTCCATTATTGTTCTGACCATGAACAATAACCCAGCGATCCTGAGCGCGGTACTGGATCTGGATATCGAAGGCATCGTGCTGAAACAGGGTGCACCAACTGACCTGCCAAAAGCGCTGGCAGCCCTGCAGAAAGGCAAAAAGTACACGCCAGAAAGCGTGGCCAAACTGCTGGAGAAAATCAGCGCCGGCGGCTACGGCGACAAACGTCTGTCACCGAAAGAGAGCGAAGTGCTGCGTCTGTTCGCCGAAGGCTTCCTCGTCACCGAGATCGCCAAGAAGCTGAACCGCAGTATCAAAACCATCAGTAGCCAGAAGAAATCAGCAATGATGAAGCTGGGCGTGGATAACGATATCGCGCTGCTGAACTACCTCTCTTCCGTCAGCGCCACTCAGGTCGACAAAGAGTAATCCCTGCGGCGGTGCTTCGGCACCGCCTCCCCTCTGCCCTGCTTACCCTTCCCGGCTTTTGCGAACACGTTCGGCATACAGCGCCAGCGTGGTTTTCAGCACATCCAGCGTCACCGGTTTTGACAGGCAGTTATCCATGCCGGCATCCATACAGCGCTGTTTCTCTTCCGCCAGTGCGTTAGCGGTCACCCCAATCACCGGGAAAGCATGCCCCAGCTGGCGCAGACGCTGCGTCAGCCGGTAGCCGTCCATGTTTGGCATGTTGACATCGCTCAGCACGATATCGATATGGTTGCGGCTGAGCACGTTGAGCGCATCCACGCCGTCCTGCGCCGTTTTGGTCTGATAGCCCAGCGTGCCGAGCTGTTCAGACAGCAGCATCCGGTTAATCGGATGGTCATCAACGATCAGCACCATGATGTCTTCATAGCTGGAGGCCTGCTGCGGCACCGGCAGCTCCAGCGTGGTCGCCGTTTCGCTGTCGATGGCAATGCGATAAATCCGGCCCAGCAGCAGCGGCAGATCGTGCAGCGTCGCGCTGCTGTGCACCCACTGTCCCGACGTCGTTTCCTGCGGCATATCAATATGTTCACCGCAGATACGGATGCGCGCGCGTACCGTCTGCGCTGGCGCGTCGTGGTGATCGCAGATCATCACATCGTCCGCCCCAGCCCGCCCCTGATAGTGCGCAACCTGGATGCCCTGCTGCTGGAGCAGACGCAGCAGGAAGGCCGCCAGATAGTCGTTGCGCAGGTCGAGCCAGATGGCTTTTTCCTGCAGACCATCCAGCAGCGGCGGCGCGGGTTGCTGTCCGGCGTAGATCGGAATACGCACCACGAACTGGCTGCCCATGCCCGGTTCAGAGTCGACTTCGATGTCGCCATCCATCATGTTGATGAGCTTTTCACAGATCGCCAGTCCCAGCCCGGTGCCCTGGAAATTACGCTGCACGCCGGAGCCGACCTGGAAGAACGGGTCGAACAGGCGCGTGATCTCTTTTGCCGGAATTCCCACGCCGGTGTCGCGCACGCGAAACGCCAGATACCCCTCTTTAACATAGGCGTGCAGGATAATGCAGCCGGTGTGGGTGAATTTGATGGCGTTGTTCAAGAGGTTGGAGATCACCTGCTGCAGGCGCAGCGGATCGCCATCCAGCGCCAGCGGCACATCGTTCTCGATGAACACATACAGCGTCAGGCGCTTGCGCACCACCAGCGACAGATAGTTGCTGGCAATATGGTTGACCACCTCACGCGGCGAGAAGGGACGCGGCTCAATCTTCAGCTGCTCGGACTCGATCTTTGAGAAGTCGAGAATATCGCTGATGATTTTCAGCAACAGGCTGGATGAGTTGTTCATCGCCGTGACCAGCGAATCCACGCCCTTCGGCAGCGATTTGGTCTGCAGCAGATCGAGGTTACCGATAATGCCGTACAGCGGCGTCCGCAGTTCATGACTGACGGTGGCAAGGAACATCGATTTGGACTGGCTGGCCTGCTCGGCGGCATGCGCCATCTCCTGCAGCGACTGCTCCATGCGCACGCGCGCCGAGACGTCGACCAGCACGCAAATCGCCACGTTCTCGTTGCGGTAGCGCGAATGCACAAAGCTGATTTGCAGGTTAGTGTTACTGCCGGTCAGCATATCGACAAAATTAACCTGCTGGCCACCGATGATTTCATTCAGCCGCAGGCGATCTTCCTGCGTCAGCAGCGTCAGATAGTTATGCGCCAGTTCATTACTGAGGATGTTGGTGCCATCGCTGGTTCGCAAAATACAGATGCCGACCGGCGCTGACGCGACAATCTTGCGGTTGAACTGCTCGTGCTCCTCCAGCCGATGAGCGTTGTCTTCCGCCGGCAGGAACATGCGGCGTTCGAACACCCATGCCAGGGTAAACAGAATCAGCGCGATGAGAATATTGAGCAGCAGCGCGTTGATCAGCATCAGCTTGAGCTGATCCATCAGCACATCGGTCGACAGCGACCACACCACATTGAGGCTGGACGGCGGCAGCGGCTTTTTCAGCACCAGCTGACGATAGCCGTCAAGATAACCAAACCAGGCGCTGTTATCCGGCAGATCGTCCAGCGAATAACCGGGTCCGCCGCGTCGTGAGCTGATCAGCGGACGATAGTTTTCATCGGTGATGGTGGCCACCAGCGGCAGCCCGCCGGGCTGAATAAATTCATCCAGGCGAATGTTCTGTTCCACGCCGAGCAGCGCCTGCAGTTTGTTGGCGACGTAAACCGGCACCACCATGTAGAAGTTGCCGATGCCTGGCTGGCTGCTGTTGGTAATCCAGTACATCGGATTACGCCGCTCTTCCTCGTTGCCGCTGCGGTAGTGCAGCACGTTTTCGCGCAGCGCCTTCAGGCTGCGTTCGCGATCGACCGGATTATTGTTACCGATGGTGAAGTCTGCCAGGCACTGATTTTCGCCGCCGATAAAGAACACCCGATTGAGTTCATAGGCTGAGGCAAAATTGCTTTTCCAGTAGTTAATGAAATAGCTCAGGGAATCGAGCGAGTTACGCCAGGTGTTGCTCATTGACGTGCAGTCACCGTCGGTAAACAGCGGCGTAAACTGCGGCAGCGTGCTTTTGCCGCCCGGCATGCCGTTGAGCATATCCAGCCCGTTGACGCTGCTGCTCAGGCGATTCTCAGTGATGTATTTCAGCTCGCGCATCACATCCGCGGAGTGGCGCACATACCATTCGGCCTGACCATAATTAGTGGCAAACTCCTGGCGCACCGCGTTCTCTTTCTCGTGCAGCACATTGATGATGTAGAAAGTGGTCAACAGCGCACCCAGCGACCAGAGCAGCAGTGCCAGCGCACGAAACAGGTAGCGCGAGATGCGAAGCGTGGTGCGAAAGGAGACGAGATATTTCAAAAGAGACTCACTGGCGGCAAGGGTTATCGGGACGTTGAAAAGTTCTCATACACTAGCTTTATCAGGGCGAAAAAGCCAGTTGGCACGCGACTTTGGGAGTGAAAGTCAGACAAAAAAAACGGCAGGTCGGTTGCCCTGACCTGCCGCTTGTGACAGACAACGAACGGTTACTCTTCGTCGTCTGTTTCCGGTGCGTCGTCGTCGCTGTCGACTTCCGGCGCGATATCGTCTTCGCCTTCTGCCACGCTGCCGTCGATGGCGTCGAGTTCTTCCTCTTCCACCGGTTCAGCGACGCGCTGCAGGCCGACCACGTTTTCATCTTCCGCGGTACGAATCAGGATCACGCCCTGCGTATTACGGCCCACCACGCTGACTTCCGACACGCGGGTACGCACCAGCGTACCGGCATCGGTGATCATCATGATCTGATCGCTATCCACCACCTGTACCGCGCCAACCACTGGCCCGTTACGCTCGGTGACTTTAATCGAGATCACGCCCTGCGTGGCGCGCGATTTGGTCGGATACTCGCTGTTAGCAGTACGCTTGCCGTAGCCGTTCTGCGTTACGGTGAGAATCGCGCCCTCTTCACGTGGCACAATCAGCGACACCACTTTGTCGCCTTCGGCCAGCCTGATGCCGCGTACGCCCGAAGCCGAACGGCCCATGGCGCGCACCGCGCTCTCCGCGAAGCGCACCACTTTACCGGCGGCAGAGAACAGCATCGCTTCGTCGTTACCGTTGGTCAGCGCCACACCAATCAGCTCATCGTCTTCACGCAGGTTGATGGCAATGATGCCGGCACTGCGCGGACGGCTGAACTCCTGCAGCGCAGTTTTCTTCACGGTACCGTCTGCGGTCGCCATGAAGATGTTGAAGCCTTCGGTATATTCGCGCACTGGCAGAATCGCGGTGATACGCTCGTTGGCTTCCAGTGGCAGCAGGTTGACGATCGGACGACCGCGCGCGCCACGGCTGGCTTCCGGCAGCTGATAGACCTTCATCCAGTAGAGGCGGCCACGGCTGGAGAAGCACAGAATGGTGTCGTGGGTGTTGGCCACCAGCAGACGATCAATAAAGTCTTCTTCTTTAATGCGCGCCGCCGATTTGCCCTTACCGCCGCGACGCTGGGCTTCATAGTCTGACAGCGGCTGGTATTTGACGTAGCCCTGATGCGACAGGGTGACCACCACATCTTCCTGGTTGATCAGGTCTTCGATGTTGATGTCAGCGCTGTTAGCGGTGATTTCCGTACGGCGCGCATCGCCAAACTGATCGCGCATCGCCACCAGCTCTTCACGGATCACTTCCATCAGGCGCTCGGCGCTCTGCAGGATGTGAATCAGTTCGGCGATCTGGTCCAGCAGCTCTTTGTACTCGTCGAGCAGTTTTTCATGCTCAAGGCCGGTCAGTTTCTGCAGACGCAGATCAAGAATGGCCTGTGCCTGCTGCTCGGTCAGGTAGTAGCGACCGTCGCGAATACCAAACTCGGCTTCCAGCCACTCCGGACGCGCGGCGTCGTCACCGGCTCGTTCCAGCATGGCGGCGACGTTGCCGAGATCCCACGACTGCGCCAGCAGGCCGCTTTTCGCTTCGGCTGGCGTCGGAGCCCGACGAATCAGCTCGATAATCGGATCGATGTTGGCCAGCGCAATCGCCAGACCTTCAAGGATGTGCGCACGATCGCGCGCTTTACGCAGTTCGAAGATGGTACGACGCGTCACCACTTCACGGCGGTGGCGAACGAAGGCTTCAATGATCTCCTTCAGCGTCATGATCTTCGGCTGGCCCTGATGCAGGGCAACCATGTTGATGCCGAAAGAGACCTGCAGCTGCGTCAGCGAGTAGAGGTTGTTGAGCACCACTTCGCCGACCGCATCGCGTTTCACTTCAATGACGATACGCATGCCGTCTTTGTCAGATTCGTCACGCAGGCCGCTGATGCCCTCAACGCGCTTCTCTTTCACCAGCTCGGCAATTTTCTCGATCAGGCGCGCTTTGTTCACCTGATACGGGATTTCATTGACGATGATGGTTTCACGACCGGTTTTGGCGTCGGTTTCGATCTCGCCGCGCGCGCGGATGTAAATTTTACCGCGCCCGGTGCGGTAGGCTTCTTCAATGCCACGACGACCGTTGATAAAGGCGGCGGTCGGGAAATCCGGCCCGGTAATGTGCTCCATCAGCCCTTCGACGCTGATGTTTTCATCTTCGATAAACGCCAGACAGCCGTTGATCACTTCCGTCAGGTTGTGAGGCGGAATATTGGTCGCCATGCCGACGGCAATACCGGAGGAGCCGTTGATCAGCAGGTTAGGAATTTTGGTCGGCAGGACTTCTGGGATCTGCTCGGTGCCGTCATAGTTCGGCACAAAGTCGACCGTCTCTTTTTCCAGGTCAGCCAGCAGTTCAGAGGAGATCTTCGCCATGCGCACTTCGGTATAACGCATCGCTGCGGCGGAGTCGCCGTCGACCGAACCGAAGTTACCCTGACCGTCGACCAGCATGTAGCGCAGGGAGAACGGCTGGGCCATGCGCACGATACTTTCGTACACAGCGGAGTCACCGTGTGGGTGATATTTACCGATAACGTCACCGACCACACGGGCAGATTTTTTATAGGGTTTGTTCCAGTCGTTACCCAGTTCGCTCATGGCAAAAAGCACACGGCGATGCACCGGCTTCAGGCCATCACGTACATCGGGTAAGGCTCGGCCAACGATGACCGACATGGCGTAATCGAGGTAGGAGTTTTTCAACTCTTCTTCGATATTGACCGGTGTAATTTCTCTCGCAAGGTCGCTCATGGAGCCGCTATCCCTCTACATAATCCCGGATTTTAAAGGTGCGAAAGTATATCACATCGCTTGCGTGCGGTGAACGTAAAGCAGGGTTTTGTGGCGCTTTTCCTTTGCGCTGAGAGATGCCTCGCAGGGTTTATACGTTTATACTGGTGGCATATTTTGTCAGGAGTCATGATTCAATGAATGAACAACCGCAGGAAAGCCGCCAGAACGTTGACCACGCCGAAATTGCCAAGTTCGAGGCGGTTGCATCACGCTGGTGGGATTTAGAGGGTGAATTTAAGCCGTTGCACCGCATTAATCCCCTGCGTCTTGGCTGGATTGCCCAGCACAGCCATGGGCTGTTCGGTAAGAAAGTGCTGGATGTCGGCTGCGGCGGCGGCATTCTCGCCGAGAGCATGGCGCGTGAAGGGGCGGAAGTCACCGGTCTGGATATGGGCGCCGAGCCGCTGGAGATCGCGCGTCTGCACGCGCTGGAGAGCGGTGTGAGCGTCAATTACGTGCAGCAGACGGTTGAAGCGCATGCGGCCAGCCATGCCGGTCAGTACGACGTGGTAACCTGTATGGAGATGCTGGAACACGTGCCGGATCCGCGTTCCGTGGTGCTGGCCTGCGCGCAGCTGGTGAAACCGGGCGGCGAGGTGTTTTTCTCCACCATCAACCGTAACCCTAAAGCCTGGCTGCTGGCGGTGTTTGGCGCTGAATACGTGCTGCGCATGGTGCCGCGCGGTACCCATGACGTGAAAAAATTTATTCGTCCTGCCGAGCTGCTGAACTGGGTGGATGAGACCGCCCTGCGTGAACGCAATATGACTGGCCTGCACTACAATCCGCTGACTAATCAGTTCCGTCTTGGCCGTGGGGTGGACGTCAATTATATGGTGCATACCCACCGTCAGGCGTAAACGACCTGTTTCGCCTGCCTGCCCGTGGGCAGCGCTGTTGTAGCGGCGCGATGTATTACGCGAAAAATCGCGCCGCTATGGAATCTACGACTAGCAATTTACCCAACTGAACGGCATAACGCTCTACAAACTGCCAGTCCTCCTTTCACTTCCGACCGCCCCCGGTTTATCACGCGCTGGCCCTATCCAGATCAATTTCCTTTTAGACGCTGCGATGCGCTTTTTGTAAGGTGAAAAGGTCATAAAAAATTCATAAGCAAACGCAGATAAGTTCGCTGCTGACGGAGCGGCGCGGGCTTTTTTCGCCTGGGAAATTTCCCGAATCGCAGCGGTTGAGCAATAAACACGCGCTCGATCAAAAATTGAAAAAAAACCTGTTATCCGTTGACACCAGGTGCAGGCCTTGTGGCGTGGGGATCCAGGATTTTCGCCACCCCCCAGGGCGTAAAATTTTGTGAAAATCAACTCTTGTGATGATCCGATTGCTGACTAGAATACTCACCATATTGTTGTTCAAACTTTCCGCACCCCCTATATATAGTGTTTATCCACAGGCTTACTCACAATGAGCCGCCTGTGAATAGACGGGGGATAATTTTGTATTTCATGGACAGGTAAACACGCGACATGAACCAAAGTCTGCTCGTTACGAAACGCGATGGCCGCCAGGAGCGCATCGACCTCGATAAGATTCACCGGGTGCTGGACTGGGCAGCTGAAGGGCTGAACAATGTCTCCGTCTCGCAGGTTGAGTTGCGTTCGCACATCCAGTTTTACGATGGCATCAAAACCTCGGACATTCACGAGACCATCATCAAAGCAGCGGCCGATTTGATCTCCCGTGACGCGCCTGATTACCAGTACCTGGCCGCGCGTCTGGCGATCTTCCACCTGCGTAAAAAAGCGTATGGTCAGTTTGAGCCGCCGAAGCTGTACGACCAGGTAGTGAAAATGGTCGAGATGGGCAAATACGATCGCCATCTGCTGGAAGACTACAGCACCGAAGAGTTCGAGCAGATGGACGGCTTCATCGACCACTGGCGCGACATGAACTTCTCCTACGCGGCAGTGAAGCAGCTGGAAGGCAAATATCTGGTGCAGAACCGCGTCAGCGGTGAAATCTACGAGAGCGCCCAGTTCCTGTATATTCTGGTCGCCGCCTGCCTGTTCTCCGGCTATCCGCGCGATACGCGCATGGATTACATCAAGCGTTTCTACGATGCGATCTCCACGTTCAAGATTTCGCTGCCTACGCCTATCATGTCCGGCGTGCGCACCCCGACCCGTCAGTTCAGCTCCTGCGTACTGATCGAGTGCGGCGACAGCCTGGATTCCATTAACGCCACCTCCAGCGCTATTGTGAAATATGTGTCACAGCGTGCCGGTATCGGCATCAACGCGGGTCGCATTCGTGCGCTCGGCAGCCCGATCCGCGGCGGTGAAGCGTTCCACACCGGCTGTATCCCGTTCTATAAGCACTTCCAGACGGCGGTGAAATCCTGCTCGCAGGGCGGCGTGCGCGGCGGTGCGGCAACGCTGTTCTACCCGATGTGGCATCTGGAAGTGGAAAGCCTGCTGGTACTGAAAAACAACCGCGGCGTCGAAGGCAACCGCGTGCGTCACATGGACTACGGCGTGCAGATCAACAAGCTGATGTACACCCGCCTGCTGAAAGGCGAAGACATCACCCTGTTCAGCCCGTCCGACGTGCCAGGCCTTTATGACGCATTCTTCGCCGATCAGGATGAGTTTGAGCGTCTGTATACCAAATATGAGAAGGACGACAGCATCCGCAAGCAGCGCGTGAAAGCCGTCGACCTGTTCTCGCTGATGATGCAGGAACGTGCCTCAACCGGCCGTATCTACGTACAGAACGTTGACCACTGCAACACTCACAGCCCGTTCGATCCGGCCATTGCGCCAGTGCGTCAGTCTAACCTGTGCCTGGAAATTGCGCTGCCGACCAAACCGCTGGAAGACGTCAACGACGAAAGCGGCGAGATCGCGCTGTGCACCCTGTCCGCCTTCAACCTCGGTGCGATTGAAAGCCTGGACGATCTGGAAGAACTGGCGACGCTGGCAGTACGTGCGCTGGATGCCCTGCTCGATTACCAGGACTACCCGATTCCGGCGGCAAAACGCGGTGCGATGGGCCGTCGTACCCTGGGTATTGGCGTGATCAACTACGCCTATTACCTGGCGAAACACGGTGTGCGCTACTCCGACGGCAGCGCCAACAACCTGACGCACAAAACCTTTGAAGCCATTCAGTACTGGCTGCTGAAAGCCTCCAACGAGCTGGCGAAAGAGCAAGGTGCCTGCCCGTGGTTTAAAGAGACCACTTATTCGCAGGGCATTCTGCCGATCGATACCTACAAAAAGGATCTCGACAGCGTATGCAATGAGCCGCTGCACCTTGACTGGGAAGCGCTGCGTGAGTCGATTAAAACCCACGGCCTGCGCAACTCTACACTGTCTGCACTGATGCCGTCTGAGACCTCTTCGCAGATTTCGAACGCCACCAACGGTATCGAGCCGCCGCGCGGTCACATCAGTATCAAAGCGTCGAAAGACGGGATTCTGCGCCAGGTGGTACCGGAGTATGAGCGTCTGAAAGATCAGTACGAACTGCTGTGGGAGATGCCATCAAACGATGGCTATCTGCAGCTGGTGGGCGTGATGCAGAAGTTTATCGATCAGGCGATTTCATCGAACACCAACTATGATCCAGGCCGTTTCGCCAATGGCAAAGTGCCGATGAAGCAGCTGCTGAAAGATCTGCTGACCGCGTACAAATTTGGCGTGAAGACCCTGTACTACCAAAACACCCGTGACGGTGCCGAGGATGCGCAGGACGATCTGGCGCCGTCTATTCAGGACGATGGCTGCGAAAGCGGCGCCTGTAAAATTTGATCGAAAGGCGCCTGCGGGCGCCTTATCGTGTCTGGGCCAGCAGCGGCTGGCCCGTTTCACTTTTGGACTTAGTCATGGCTTACACTACTTTCTCACAGAACAAAAATGACCAGCTGAAAGAGCCGATGTTCTTCGGCCAGTCAGTGAACGTTGCCCGTTTCGACCAGCAGAAATACGACATCTTTGAAAAGCTGATCGAGAAGCAGCTCTCTTTCTTCTGGCGTCCGGAAGAGGTTGACGTCTCGCGCGATCGCATCGACTATCAGGCGCTGCCGGAGCACGAGAAGCACATCTTCATCAGTAACCTGAAGTATCAGACGCTGCTGGATTCCATTCAGGGCCGCAGCCCGAACGTAGCGCTGCTGCCGCTGATTTCGATTCCCGAGCTGGAAACCTGGGTGGAAACCTGGGCGTTCTCCGAGACCATCCACTCACGCTCGTACACTCACATCATCCGTAATATCGTCAACGATCCGTCACTGGTGTTTGATGACATCGTGACTAACGAGCAGATTCTGGCGCGCGCGCAGGATATCTCGAAGTATTACGATGATCTGATCGAGATGACCAACTACTGGCATCTGCTGGGTGAAGGCACGCATCAGGTGGCGGGCAAGAGCGTGACCGTGAATCTGCGTGCGCTGAAGAAGCAGCTGTATATCTGCCTGATGAGCGTTAACGCGCTGGAAGCGATTCGCTTCTACGTCAGCTTTGCCTGCTCGTTCGCCTTCGCCGAGCGCGAACTGATGGAAGGCAACGCCAAGATTATTCGTCTGATTGCCCGTGACGAAGCGCTGCACCTGACCGGCACTCAGCATATGCTGAATCTGATGCTTACCGGTGAAGACGATCCTGAAATGAAAGAGATCGCCGCTGAGTGCCGCGACGAGTGCTTCGACCTGTTTAAGAAAGCGGCCGAGCAGGAAAAAGAGTGGGCTGAGTATCTGTTCAGCGGCGGCTCAATGATTGGTCTGAACAAGGACATTCTGTGCCAGTACATTGAGTACATCACCAATATCCGCATGCAGGCGGTGGGCCTTGATCTGCCGTTCCAGACGCGTTCGAACCCGATTCCATGGATTAACTCGTGGCTGGTGTCAGATAACGTGCAGGTGGCGCCGCAGGAAGTTGAAGTGAGCTCCTATCTGGTGGGTCAGATCGACTCCGAAGTGGGCGAAGACGACTTCAACGATTTCCAGCTGTAAGCATGAGCCGTTCCGTGATAATCCTGCGCAGCTCCGGCTCCCGGCTGGAGTGCGCAGACGAACACCCTAATCTGCTGACGACGCTGGAAGCACACAATGTGTGCGTCGAGTTTCAGTGTCGCGAAGGCTACTGCGGCTCTTGCCGCATGCGTCTGCTGAAAGGCGAAGTGGATTATGCGGAAACCCCATTGGCGTTTATTCAGCAGGGCGAGATTCTGCCCTGCTGTTGTAAGGCCAGAGGGGAGATTGAGATCGAGCTGTAACCTGCCGCTACACCAAACGCAAAAGTCCTTTAATGCTGCAACATCCATACAGGTCGTCTGAGAGGTTGCCGCTTGCTGCACCGGCGTAAATCCATCCCTGGAGCCTGCCGCCGCGCCGTCCTGGCGCGGAGGCTGCTGCAAGCGGCAACCTCCCCCACGCCCTATCAGGCTTCTTCATTGCGGTAACAGAACGTCACCCTGCAGCGACACTAATGCTAATGGGAAGAGGGGATGTTGAGCTAAGCCGGACGTCACGCGGCAAGGATGCCGCGTGACGAGGCCCGCAGGGAGCGGGTTTTGCCGTTCCGGGCGTGCTCAACTTCCCCTCTGACCTTGCTGATGATGACCGCCAGCACAATTGAGTCAGCTCTTCACCGTCTCCAGAACATCAATCCAGCCGTGACCGGTACTGACTTCACTGCCGTGCAGCCAGCGGCGCAGCATATTCATCGCCATCATCGCTACCACTTTCTGCCGGGTTTCCAGATTGTGCCGCCCGTGGGTAAATTTCACCCGCTGGCCCCAGCTGGCTTCCGGGGTGTGCAGCGCAATCGACACTTCCCCTTCCTGCAAATCACCAACCGACAAAGCCAGCACCGTGCCCTGCTGAGCGGCCAACTGAAGCGTGCGCGTAACCTGCGCTTCCAGCGACTCCTCACGAGCCGGCAGCAGCTCAGCGGCGCTAAGCGGCACCTGCGCGGCGGCCAGCTGCCAGTGCAGCAACCCGGCTGTGTATTGTTCGCTCAGAGCAAGGCGGAAGCCGCGATCTTGCAGTTCCCGCGCCAGCACGGCGGGCAATCCTTCAAAGCCATCAAAAATGGTGCACTCGGCCAGCAGTAACTTAACCTGCTGCCACACCTGCTCCATCGCCACGCGCTTGCTGGCCGGGCCGGTTAGTTTGATCTCAATGATGGGCATCGACGAACGGTAGCCCATCACTACGCCCTCCGGCAGCGGCAGCGGTTCAAGCTCGGCGGCGATATCGCTCTCGCCGCGACCAAAGGTGGTCAGACGCAGGCACAGTGGGGGTTCTGGCAACGTAAAACGCGCCTTAAGACGCGGAATAATCTGCTGCTCAACCATCACTTTGAATTCTGACGGCACGCCGGGCGTAAAGAAAATCCAGCAGCGATTAAGCTGCAGGGCAAACCCACAGGCGGTGCCGACCGGGTTATCGATCAATTCGGCATTGGCCGGAATCTCCGCCTGCTTGCGATTACTGGGTGCCATGAGCCGCCCGCGGCTGGCAAACCAGGCTTCCATCTTCTCCAGCCACGCCTGTTGCAGCACCAATTCGCTGCCGCTGGCGGTGGCCGCTGCCTGGGCGCTGAGATCGTCGCTGGTCGGCCCGAGACCGCCGTTTACGATCAGCACGTCGGCAATTTGACTGCGACTCTGTAGCGCTTCAACCAGCGAGCTCATCGCATCGCCGACCGTGCTGCGACTGGTCATCGGCAGGCCGTGCTGAAACAGCACATCGGCCAGCCACGCGGCGTTGGTATCGACAATCTGCCCATGTAACACTTCATCGCCCGTTGAGAGCATTTCGACACGTATCACGATCTCTTCTCCTTATCCCTGTGGCTTTCACTGTAGGGAGCGCGCAGGCGAAACACAATCGCCACCGGTGCGAAATAGCGGGTTAATCGCGATGCGGAAAGGAAACAGCGGGAAAGCAGGAATCGGGCGCGACGAACATCGCGCCCACGGGGATTAACGGCGCGCCAGCAGCAGGCCAACAAACAGACCGGCAGCCGCACCGATACCAATGCCCTGCCACGGTTTTTCATGCACGTAATCGTCGGCACGATACGCTGCCTGTTTGGCACGATAGTAATAGCTGTCGGACGCCTGGCTCACGCGATTCTTCACGTCTTCCAGCGCCTGCTCGGCTTTCTGCTTCAGTTCGATATATTTCTGGTCCGCCGGATCGCCCGAGGAGCGCAGCACTTCTTCCAGCGTTTCCGTCAGCAGCGCCAGATCGTCATCAAGACGGGTTTCAAATTGATCGGTAGATGACATGTTCACAATCCTCCATGTTTAAATGCGGTGTCGATTAACTATAGTCATAAATTGCGTTTTTGCGCCGCGCCGTCATCCGCTGACTACGCTTTTTGCCGCGCTGAACGCAAAGTTATGTCATCCGGGGCGTTGCACGCGGAATTGTGCTTCGTTTATTTGATTAATCTGATAAATTTTCAGCGGACTGAATTTTTTATTTTCGCCACTGTCGTAACCCCCTGTAGCCTGACGCTAAATGTCTTGCGACAGCCTCAATACACCCGAGCAGCTAAGGAAAAGATTTCCGGCATGAATCGTAGAAAATTTATGAAAGCGTCCATGGCCCTCTCTGCCGTTAGCGGCATGACCGGGCTCTCCTCGCTGTTTGCGCAGTCCGCCTGGGCCGATGATGGCATCGCCGACGGAACCGCCGTGCGCTTCGATTTCGATGTGCTGAAAAAGAAAGCCGCGGCGCTGGCCAAACAGCCCTGGGGCGGCGCGCCCGGCCCCCTGCCCGCGACCCTGGCCAATCTGACACCGCAGGCGTATAACGAAATTCAGTACGACGCTAACCACTCACTGTGGAACAACATCGCCGACCGCGAGCTGGATGTGCAGTTCTTCCACGTTGGCATGGGCTTTAAGCGCCGCATTCGCATGTTCTCCGTTGACGCCGCCAGCCGCGAGGCGCGGGAAATCCACTTCCGTCCGGAACTGTTTAATTATCACAACGCCAACGTGGATACCCAGCAGCTGGTGGGTAAAACCGACCTCGGCTTTGCCGGTTTCCGCGCCTTTAAAAAACCGGAGCTGGCGCGACGCGACATCGTTTCTTTCCTCGGTGCCAGCTACTTCCGCGCGGTAGATGAAACCTACCAATATGGCCTGTCAGCCCGTGGCGTCGCGGTTAACACCTTCAGCAATGGCCAGGAAGAGTTTCCCGACTTCACCGCCTTCTGGTTCGAGACGCCAAAAGCTGAAGACACCACCTTTGTGGTGTATGCACTGCTGGACGGGGCCAGCGTCACCGGTGCCTACAAGTTCACCATCCACTGCGAAGAAAAACGCGTGGTGATGGAGGTGGAAAACCACCTGTTTGCGCGCAACGAGATTCGTCAGCTCGGTATTGCGCCAATGACCAGCATGTTCAGCTGCGGCACCAACGAACGCCGCATGTGCAATACCTATCATCCGCAGATTCATGACTCCGATCGCCTGGCGATGTGGAGCGGCAGCGGCGAGTGGATTGCCCGTCCGCTGAATAACCCGCAGCGCCTGCAATTTAATGCCTATCAGGATGAAAACCCGCGCGGCTTCGGTCTGCTGCAGCTGAATCATGATTTCAAAGATTATCAGGACGTGATTGGCTGGTATGACAAACGACCCAGCCTGTGGGTTGAGCCGATCGGTAAATGGGGTAAAGGCGCCATCAACCTGATGGAGATCCCGACGACCGGGGAAACGCTGGATAACATCGTCTGCTTCTGGCAGCCGGCCGAGCCGGTCAAAGCTAGCAGCGAGTTTAATTTCCAGTACAAACTCTACTGGAGCCAGCTGCCGCCAGTCCGCAGCGGTCTGGCCCGCGTTGACGCCACGCGCACCGGTATTGGTGGCTTCCCGGAAGGCTGGGCACCGGGCGAACACTTCCCGGACCAGTGGTGCCGCCGCTTTGCTATCGATTTCATTGGCGGCGACCTGCAGGCGGCCGCGCCGAAAGGTATCGAACCGGTGATCACCGTGTCGTCCGGCACCTTCAAACAGGTGGAGATTCTCTACGTCGAACCGCTGAAAGGTTACCGTATCCTGTTTGACTGGTATCCGAACAGCGACTCAACCAAACCGGTGGATATGCGCCTGTTCCTGCGCACCAAAGATGAGACGCTGAGCGAAACCTGGCTGTATCAGTACTTCCCGCCACCGCCCGATCAGCGCAAGTACACCGACGACCGGCAGATGACGCCGGGCTAACCTGCACGGCGAGGCCAACACCTCGCCGTTAGTTTTTCTGCATGCCGACGTGCGGAATATTATCTTCCAGATAAACGTCCGTGACTGCCCGGAAGCCCAGGCGACCATAAAAGCCTTCCAGATGCGCCTGCGCGGACAGATACACCGCCCGCTGCGGCCAGTGCTGTTCGCAGCTGTTCAGCGCCTGCTCCATCAGCCGATAGCCCAGTTTCAGGCCGCGCGCCTCTTCCGACACAATCACCCGACCAATGGTCACCGGCGAAGAAGCCAGCGCGGGCGTCAGCAGACGCGCATACGCCAGCAGTTTGCCATCAAGAAAGCCCAGCAGATGGCGGTTATCAGCCGTCAAATCCTGGCCATCTATATCCTGATACGGACAGGCCTGTTCGACGATAAACACCTGATTGCGCAGCGCCAGCACGGTATACAGCTGCTGCGCGGTCAGTTCACTGTGGTGGCAATCAAGCCATTGCATATCCATCGTGCTTCCTTGTCTGAGCGAAAAAAGTGATCTTCACAGCCTATCACAGCGCATGCGCTAAACGCAGTGGGCAGCACGTAACAGGGGCGGGCACGCGGAGCTATGTGATCAAACTCTCAAATTGCAGGCAAAAAAAATCAGGCCCGCAGGCCTGATTGTGAAGATGACGCACTGTTTACATCAGCGGCTGAGCCAGCTGCACCAGCGTGATGAGCGGCTGCGGATAAACACCGAGCAGCAACACGAGGATGGCGGAGATCAGCACCACCACACCACCGGCGGTGAACGCCCAGTTGGCCGGGGTATCGCGGGTGTGCAGTTCCGGCGGGCTGAGGTACAGGCTAACCGTAACGCGCAGGTAGTAATACAGACCAATGGCGCTACCGGCGACAACCGCTGCGGTCAGCCACCACAGATGCGCGTTAACACCAGACGCGATGACGTAAAACTTACCGATAAAGCCCAGCGTCATCGGGATACCGGCCAGCGACAGCATCATCACCGTCATCACGGCGGAGAGAATCGGACGATGCCAGAACAGACCGCGATACGAGTAAAGCGTATCCGCATCCGGACCACGGTACGGGCTCGACATCAGGCTGACTACACCGAAGGCGCCGAGGCTGCTGAACAGGTAACCGGCCAGATAGACACCGGCGGTTTCCAGCGACAGCTGATGGGTTTTCACCGCAATCAGCGCCACCAGCAGATAGCCAAGATGCGCGATAGATGAATAGCCGAGCAGACGCTTGATGTTGCTCTGCGAAATCGCCATCAGGTTACCGAACAGGATCGAGACGAAGGCAATCACACCCAGCACGGTGCGCACCGCTTCACTGTCGGTTACCGGTGCGTACATGAACAGACGCATGATGACCGCAAAGATAGCGATTTTGCTGGCGGTGGCGAGGAAGGTCGAGACCGGAGCCGGCGCGCCCTGATAAACGTCTGGCGTCCACAGATGGAACGGCACCAGTGACAGCTTAAAGCCAAGACCGATGATCATCATGCCCAGCCCGACCAGCAGCAGCGGCTGCTGAATCATGCTGTCATTCAGGCTCTTGCCGAGCTGCACAAAGCTCAGGCTGCCGGAATCGGCGTAGACCAGCGCAATACCGAAGATCAGGAATGAAGAAGCCGCAGCCGACAGAATCATGTACTTCAGCGCCGCTTCCAGCGAGCGCTTCTGACGGAAGGCGTAGCCGATGAGACCAAACAGCGGCAGCGACAGCAGTTCGATACCGATGAACAGCGCCGCCAGATGGTTGGCGCTGGCCAGCACGATCCCGCCCAGCGCCGCAATCAGCACCAGCAGATAGAACTCATCTTTGTTGTCCGGGAAACCGGCCAGCCACGGATAAGCAAAGGTGCAGGTTGCCAGACTCGCCAGCATCACCAGCGCGGTATAGAACATCGAGTAGCCATCCACGCGCAGCAGCGGCGTGACATCCATGGCGCCCACGTGGCCCACAAACCACAGCGACAGCAGCGCGAGGTTAAGACCGATGACCGTCAGCGTGGCATTAACAAAGTGGTTGCGTCGCCACGCAATGGACAGCATCACAACCACCACCGTCAATCCGACGATTAACAGCGGTAGCAACGCGATCAATTGTTGAGGAGTTATTGTCATGGCGAATTACGGCCTTGTAGTTGAAATTGAAGCGGTAAACCACTGCTGAATATTGCTCATCGCAGCATGGGACGTGTCGAGGATTGGCTGCGGATAAACGCCCAGCAGCACCAGCAGCACGACCAGTACACCGATGGTCAGGAATTCGCGCGGCGACATTCCAGCCAGCGGCTCTTTTGATTTGGCTTCGCCGTAGTAAGCGCGCTGCATCATGATCAGCGAGTACACCGAGGCAAATACCAGGCCGAAGGTGGCAATCACGATAATCAACGGCACCACCTGATAGCTGCCGGTCAGAATCATGAACTCACCCACAAAGTTACCGGTGCCCGGCATACCGAGGTTGGCCACGGCAAAGAACAGCGACAGGCCCGGAATCCACTTGATGCGCGACCACAGGCCGCCCATCTGGCGCATGTCACGGGTATGCAGACGTTCATACAGCTGACCGCACAGGATGAACAGCGCCGCGGCCGACAGGCCGTGCGCAATCATCTGCACCACCGCGCCCTGGAACGCCAGCTGGCTGCCGGTGTAGATGGCAATCAGCACGAAGCCCATGTGCGAAATCGAGGTGTAGGCGATCAGGCGTTTGATATCGGTCTGCGAGAACGCCATCCAGGCGCCGTAGAAGATACCGATGATGCCGAGCCACATGGCGATCGGTGCGAACTCCGCCGAGGCATTCGGGAACAGCGGCAGGCTAAAACGCAGCAGGCCGTAAGCCGCAGTTTTCAGCAGGATACCGGCAAGGTCAACCGAACCGGCGGTCGGTGCCTGGCTGTGGGCATCCGGCAGCCAGCCGTGCAGTGGTACCACCGGCATTTTCACCGCAAAGGCGATGAAGAAGCCGAGCATCAGCAGATACTCAACGGTGTGTGACATCGGCGTTTTCAGCAGCTCTTCATAGCTGAACGTCCAGACGCCAGTGGCGTTGTAGTGCACGAACACCAGCGCCAGAATGGCAATCAGCATCACCAGACCTGACGCCTGGGTGTAGATGAAGAATTTGGTTGCCGCGCTGATACGGGTTTTCCCGTCAGACGCTTTGTGACCCCAGAGCGCGATGAGGAAGTACATCGGCACCAGCATCATTTCCCAGAAGAAGAAGAACAGGAACATGTCGATGGCGAGGAACACGCCGATCACGCCGCCGAGAATCCACATCAGGTTGAGGTGGAAGAAGCCCTGATACTTTTCGATTTCATTCCACGAGCAGAGAACCGCCATCAGACCCAGCAGGCCGGTCAGCACCACCATCAGCAGCGACAGGCCATCCAGCGCCAGATGGAAATTAATGCCAAAGCGTGGGATCCACGACACCAGGAAAGTCGACTGCCACTGCGGCAGGCCCGCAGCCTGCGTCAGCGAATAGCCGCCCTGCAGCCACAGCTGCAGGCCCAGCGCCAGCGTCAGCCCCATGGTGATCAGGGCAATCCAGCGCGGCACCTTCGCGCCAAGGCGCTCAGCCAGCCAGCAAAGCAAGCCCCCAACAAAGGGTATAATTATTAGCCAAGGTAATAACACGGCGTACATTCCCTATTTTCGTCTTCGTTCAGGCTATCGGACGCGCCTGTTTCGCCTCGCCCGCGCGGGCAACGTTCACGTATTACTACGCGCCGGTTGCTGCGCTGACGAACACCAAACTGACTGCGTTGATCTCACCCGTGCATCAGACAATTTTGAACATTCTTACGTGGGGCGCTAAACCATCGCGCGCCCCGCTCATCAATCGTTAAATCACCAGCATCAGCGCCAGCACCACCACGGCACCGACGCTCATCGACGCGATATACCAGCGCAGATAGCCGTTCTCACTCACCACCAGACCTTTATTACCGATGCGCGACAGCAGCGCCGGCAGGTTCATCAGTGAATTGAGCGGATCGCGCTGCAGCAGCCAGGCAATGCCAAGGTACGGTTTAACAAATACCTTGTCGTACAGCCAGTCGAAGCCCCAGGCCGCAAACCACCAGGTGCCGAAGAAACGGCCCGGCGCGCTGTTGGCGATGCGGGTGACCAGCTGACGTTTGCCCAGCCACAGCGCGGCGGCAATCAGGATTCCGATAATCGCCACGGCACCCGAGGTGATTTCCAGCGCCACTTTGCCGGTTTCACCAAACTCGTTCTGTGGCAGCACGCCCGCCAGCGGAGGCGTAATCAGCGCGCCAACGAAGGTCGAGAGTACCAGCAGCACAATCAGCGGCAGATGATGCGTAATGCCTTTACCGGCATGCGCATGAATTTTCTCTTCGCCGTGGAACACGATGAAGATCATGCGGAAGGTGTAGATTGAGGTAAGGAATGCACCCACCAGACCGGCGACCATCAGATTGATGTGACCGTTAGCCAGCGCACCGAACAGAATCTCGTCCTTACTATAGAAGCCGGCGGTAATCAGCGGCAGCGCGGCCAGCGCAGCACCGCCCACCAGGAAGCAGACATACACCAGCGGGATGCTCTTACGCAGACCGCCCATTTTGAAAATGTTCTGCTCGTGATGACAGGCCAGAATCACGGAACCGGAGGAGAGGAACAGCAGCGCCTTGAAGAACGCATGGGTCATCAGGTGGAAAATCGCAGCGTCCCACGCCTGTACGCCCAGCGCCAGGAACATGTAGCCGATCTGACTCATGGTGGAGTAAGCCAGCACGCGTTTGATGTCGGTCTGCACCAGCGCGGCGAAGCCCGCCAGCACCAGCGTAATCGCACCAACGATACCCACCAGATGCAGCACTTCCGGCGTCAGCAGGAACAGACCGTGGGTGCGGGCAATCAGATAGACGCCTGCGGTTACCATGGTGGCAGCGTGGATCAGCGCGGAGACCGGCGTCGGACCGGCCATCGCATCGGCCAGCCACGTCTGCAACGGCAGCTGTGCCGATTTACCCACGGCACCGCCCAGCAGCATCAGCGTCGCCCACTGCAGCATGTGGTTGTCCGCCGCGAAGTGCGCCGGGGCCAGCTCCATCAGCTCACGGAAGTTCAGCGTACCCAGTTCGTTGTAGAGAATGAACAACGCAAAGGCGAGGAACACGTCACCGACACGGGTGATGATGAAGGCTTTCATCGCCGCTTTGCCGTTTTCCGGATTGCTGTAGTAGAAGCCAATCAGCAGGTAGGAACACAGCCCTACCCCTTCCCAGCCCAGGTACATCAGCATCAGGTTATCGGCCAGCACCAGCACCACCATGCTCGCGATGAACAGGTTAGTGTAAGCGAAGAAGCGTGAATAACCCTCTTCACCGCGCATGTACCACGAAGCGAACATGTGGATGAAGAAGCCGACGCCGGTGACCACCGACAGCATGGTCAGCGACAGACCATCCAGCACCAGGTTCACTTTGATGTCAAAGTTACCCACGTGCATCCAGGTCCACAGCGCCTGAGTAAATGGCTGCTGGCCATGACTAAAGAAGTCCACACCCACAAATACGGTGGTCAGCGCCGCAAGGCCCACTGAACCCATCCCCACCGCAGCCGACAGGTTCTCCGACCAGCGACCACGGGAAAACGCCAATAGCAGGAAGCCAATCAGCGGAAATAATACGGTTAAATAGAGAAGATTCATCCGCGCATCTCGCTCACTGTGTCAATGTTCAGCGTCTGACGACGACGATAGAGCTGGAGCAGCAGCGCCAGACCAATACTGGCTTCCGCCGCCGCGAGGCTGATTGCCAGGATATACATCACCTGACCGTCGGCTTGTCCCCAGTAGCTGCCTGCCACCACCAGCGCCAGCGCCGCGGCATTGATCATGATCTCCAGACCGATCAGCATAAACAGCAGGTTGCGGCGCAGTACCAGCGAGGTCAGGCCGAGAACAAACAGCACAGCAGCCAGAATCAGGCCGTGTTGTAACGGGATCATGCGTGCTCCTCCTTATTGGCCGCCGCGTCTGACACGCGGTTGCTCAGCACTTCGCCCTGACGATCTTCACGTCCGATATGGAACGCCACCACCAGACCGGCCAGCAGCAGCATTGACGCCAGCTCAACCGCCAGAACATACGGGCCAAACAGATTGATGCCCACCGCTTTGGCATCGATGACGGTGCCGTCAATACCCTGATCGGTTGCGGTCAGGATGGCGTAGATCATCACCACCAGCAGCAGCAGCGAGACAATGCCCGGACCGATCCACAGCGACGGCTTCAGCCATTCGCGCTCCTGATCCTGCTGGGTTTTGCCCAGGTTGAGCATCATCACTACGAACACAAACAGCACCATGATGGCACCGGCATAGACGATGATCTCCAGCGCACCGGCAAAATAGGCACCCATTGAAAAGAACACGCCGGCAATCGACAGTAGCGAAACAATCAGGTACAGCAGCGCATGTACCGGATTGGTGTGGGTGATGACGCGCAATGTCGTCAGCACCGCCACCAGTCCGCAAAGATAAAACGCAAATTCCATACCTGGCTCCTTAAGGTAATAAGCCTTTAACGTCGATCGGTTTGGCTTCGTTTTCCGCGTCGCCTTTGTCTTTACCGTCGATCGCCATACCTGCCATGCGGTAGAAGTTGTACTCCGGATATTTACCCGGACCGGAAATCAGCAGGTCTTCCTTCTCATACACCAGATCCTGACGCTTGAACTCACCGAGTTCGAAGTCCGGCGTCAGCTGAATCGCGGTGGTCGGGCACGCTTCTTCACATAAACCACAGAAGATGCAGCGCGAGAAGTTGATGCGGAAAAATTCCGGATACCAGCGGCCATCCTGCATCTCCGCTTTCTGCAGCGAAATACAGCCGACCGGGCAGGCAACGGCGCACAGGTTACAGGCCACGCAGCGCTCTTCGCCGTCCGGATCGCGCGTCAGCACGATACGGCCACGGTAGCGCGGCGGCAGATAAACCGGCTCTTCCGGATACATCTGGGTTTCGCGCTTGGCGAAGGCATGCATGCCAATCATCCAGATACTGCGCACTGTCGTGCCGAAGCCAACGACAATATCTTTTAAAGTCATCTCAAAACCCCTTACTGCGCGTTGTACAGAATCACTGCGGCAGTGGCCAGCAGGTTCAATAACGTCAACGGCAGACATACTTTCCAGCCGAACGACAGCACCTGGTCATAGCGTGGACGCGGCAGCGCAGCACGAATCAGGATAAACATCACCATAAAGAACGCCGTTTTCAGGGCGAACCAAATGAACGGCGGCAGGAACGGACCGTGCCAGCCACCGAAGAACAGGGTGACGATCAGCGCCGATACGGTAGTAATGGCCACGTACTCACCGACAAAGAACAGGCCGAACTTCATCCCGGCATATTCGATGTGGTAACCGTCGGCCAGTTCCTGTTCCGCTTCCGGCTGGTCAAACGGATGACGGTGGCACACCGCGACGCCGGCAATACAGAAGGTCACGAAGCCAAAGAACTGCGGGATGATGTTCCACAGGTGCGTCTGGCTCTCAACGATGGCGTTCAGGTTAAAGGAACCTGCCTGCGCCACCACGCCCATCAGTGACAGGCCAAGGAACACTTCGTAGCTCAGGGTCTGCGCGGAGGCACGCATTGCACCGAGCAGCGAGTATTTGTTGTTACTCGACCAGCCCGCGAACAGTACGGCGTATACCGCCAGACCCGCCATCATCAGGAAGAACAGCAGACCGATGTTCAGGTCGGTGACCATCCAGCTCGGCGAAACCGGCACAATCGCAAACGCCAGCAGCAGCGAAACGAAGGCGATGACCGGTGCCAGGGTAAAGATGAAGCGATCGGTAAACGGCGGAACCCAGTCCTCTTTAAAGAACATTTTGATCATGTCCGCCGCCAGCTGCAGCGAGCCGCCCCAGCCTACACGGTTCGGTCCATAACGGTTCTGCCACAGGCCGAGCAGACGACGCTCGGCAAAGCTCATGAAGGCACCACAGGCCACCACCACCAACAGGATCACAATGGCTTTCACCACCTGCAGGATGATGTCAATAACGTCCGGTGTCAGCCAGCTCATTGCGCTGCCTCCTGCAGTTTGTCAATTTGCGCACCCGCGAGGAACGGCGGTACACCCGGCATGCCGAGCGGCAGACCCACCTGCCCCGCCTGCAGTGCCGCAGAGAAGCGCACCGGCAGACGCAGCGTTTCACCGGCGCAAACCAGTTCCACGGACGCACCGTTGTTAACGCCCAGCTTCTCAGCATCTGCCGGGTTGATCACCAGCGCGGCCGGTGCCATGCGTTTCTGGAAGGTTGGCGAGCGCTGCGTCATCTCTTCACTACCAAACAGCTGATAGTAAGGTGCCACGCGATACTGGCTGCCGCCCACGAAGCGTGCCGGAACCTGGCTGAACCAGTCCAGTGCACTTTCGCTGGCTTCAAACAGACGCACGCCCGGATCGCCATGACGCAGTTTACCGCCCACTTCCGCCTGGAACTTGTTCCACGCCTGCGGTGAGTTCCAGCCTGGTGCCCAGGCAAAAGGAATCTGCGAACGCGGTGCCGACGGCTGGTTGTTACCTTCCATGGAGAAGGCAAACATGGTGTCTTTATCCTGCGGCTGACGCGGTTCGTGCACGCTGATGTTGGCGCGCGCGGCGGTACGGCCACTGGCACGATGCGGTGAACGCGCCAGTTTCTGGCCACGAATACGGAAGCTGGCGTCCGGCGCCGCGTCCTTAATCCCTTTCAGCTGCGGCAGCGCCACAATCGCGGCATCAATCACGTGATCGAGCTGCGTCCAGTCAATCTGGCGGCTCTCGACAGCGCTGTGCAGCGAATGCAGCCAGCGCCAGCTCTCCAGCATCACCACGCTATCGTCGTAGTAGGCCGGATCGTAAACCTGGAAGAAGCGCTGGGCGCGACCTTCATGGTTGATGGAGGTGCCGTCGCTCTCGGCAAAGCTGGCGGTGGAGAGCACCAGACCGGCTTTCTCCAGCGTGGCCGTGCGTTGATGATCAACCACGATCACGTGCGCGGTGTTATGCAGTGCTGCATCGACGGTGGCTTTCGGTGCGTGACGGTAGAGATCGTTCTCCAGCACCACCAGCGCTTCCGCTTCGCCTTTGTCCAGCTGCTCCAGCGCGCTGTCCAGCGACTGGCCGCCCATCAGGCCGAGACCAAAGCTGTTGGCCGCGCCGGCGAGGAAGGTAATACCCACGTCGGCACCGCGCGCTTTCAGCGCTTTAGCCACGTTGGCTGCCGCTTCAATCATTGCCGTGCTGCCTGAGTGGGTGCCGGAAATGATCAGCGGTTTTTTCGCGCCGGCCAGCGCCTGTACCACCACGTCCAGCTTGCCATTCAGGCTGCTGTCAAAGTCGCTAACCGCCGGTGCGCTGTCATCCAGCGCATGCGCGATGGCGAAGCCCAGGCGCGCCTGATCTTCCACCGGTGCGCGATAGCTCCATGCGGCGATATCATCGAGACGGGTTTCATCAACGTTAGTGACAAACAGCGGATGTTTGGCATGCTGACCAATGTTGAGGATGGCGGCGATCTGCCAGTCCGCGACTTTCTGAGCGGCGGCCATTTCGCGTGCTTTACCTTTAACGGCCTGACGCACCGACAGCGCCACGCGGGCACCGACCTGAGTCAGATCTTCACCCAGCACCAGCACGGCGTCATAGCTTTCAATTTCACGCAGCGATGGCGTGTAAATGCCGCCCTGCTGCAGCACTTTCAGCATCAGCTCAACCCGCGCCTGCTCAGCTGCCGGCATACCGGTTGAGAAGTTTTCCGCGCCCACCAGTTCGCGCAGCGCGAAGTTGCTTTCGATACTGGCGCGTGGCGAACCGATACCGATCACCTTCTTCGCCTGACGCAGGATATCCGCGGCGGCATTAACCGCCTGTTCTGCGTTCAGCGTGATACGGTCAGTGCCGCGCAGCTGTTCCGGATGACGCGGACGATCTTTACGGTTCACGTAGCCATAGCCGAAACGGCCACGGTCGCACAGGAAGTAGTGGTTCACCGATCCGTTGTAGCGGTTTTCGATACGACGCAGCTCGCCATAGCGCTCGCCCGGGCTGGTGTTACAACCCACGCTGCACTGCTGGCAGATGCTGGGCGCAAACTGCATATCCCACTTACGGTTATAGCGTTCAGAGTGGGTTTTATCGGTGAACACGCCGGTCGGGCAGATTTCTACCAGGTTACCGGAGAATTCGCTCTCCAGCGTGCCATCTTCCGGACGGCCAAAGTAGACGTTGTCATGCGCGCCGTACACGCCGAGATCTTTGCCATCGGCGTAATCTTTGTAGTAGCGCACGCAGCGGTAACAGGCGATACAGCGGTTCATCTCATGCGAGATAAACGGCCCGAGATCCTGATTCTGATGGGTACGCTTGGTAAAACGGTAGCGACGGAAGCTGTGTCCCGTCATTACCGTCATATCCTGCAGGTGACAGTTACCGCCCTCTTCGCACACCGGACAGTCGTGCGGGTGGTTGGTCATCAGCCACTCCACCACGCTTTCACGAAACTCTTTCGCTTCGCCATCGTCGATGGAGATAAAGGTGCCGTCAGACGCAGGCGTCATGCAGGACATGACGAGACGACCACGGGTATCTTCGGCATTCTGGAATTGCTTCACCGCGCACTGGCGGCAGGCTCCCACGCTTCCCAGCGCCGGATGCCAGCAAAAATAAGGAATATCAAGGCCCAGAGACAGACACGCCTGCAGCAGGTTGTCCGCTCCGTTCACATCATATTCTTTACCGTCTACATGGATTGTAGCCATAGTGAACATGCTTCCGTAAGGCTCGTCCGCAGACGAGCGTTAAACATCTAATTCCTGCCCCGCAGCCTCAGGCCCGGGCTATTCCGTGTACGACGGCGGCTTACCAGCGCGCTTTCAGCAGGTTAGGCTGAATCCCGCCAATGGCGCGGGTATTGCCAAACACCTGCGGCGCAATGCCAGCTTCAAACTCGTCACGGAAATATTTAATCGCGCTCTGCAGTGGCTCAACGGCACCCGGTGCGTGGGCGCAGAACGTCTTGCCCGGACCGAGCTGGCGGCACAGCTGCAGCAGGGTTTCGATATCCCCCGGCTGGCCTTTTTTCTGCTCCAGCGCACGCAGGATCTTCACGCTCCACGGCAGACCGTCACGGCACGGCGTACACCAGCCGCACGACTCGCGCGCAAAGAACTCTTCGAGGTTGCGTACCAGCGACACCATATTGATTTCGTGGTCGACCGCCATCGCCAGCGCGGTACCCAGACGGCTGCCGGCTTTGCCGATGCTGGCAAATTCCATCGGCAGGTCGAGGTGCTGCTCGGTCAGGAAGTCGGTACCGGCTCCGCCCGGCTGCCAGGCTTTGAACTTGAGGCCATCGCGCATACCGCCGGCATAATCCTCAAGGATTTCGCGTGCGGTGGTACCAAACGGCAGCTCCCATACGCCCGGATTTTTCACCCGGCCGGAGAAGCCCATCATCTTGGTGCCGGTGTCTTCACTGCTGGAGATGTTTTTGTACCACTCCACGCCATTCAGGAAGATCGCCGGCACGTTGGACAGCGTCTCAACGTTGTTGACGCAGGTCGGTTTGCCCCAGACGCCAGCACTGGCCGGGAACGGCGGCTTGGAACGAGGGTTAGCGCGGCGCCCTTCCAGCGAGTTGATCAGCGCGGTCTCTTCGCCGCAGATATAGCGGCCCGCACCGGTGTGAACAAACAGTTCGAAATCGAAGCCGGTACCGAGAATGTTTTTACCGAGATAGCCCGCGGCAGTAGCTTCGGCGATGGCACGACGCAGATTTTCCGCGGCTTCGATGTATTCACCGCGCAGGAAGATGTAGCCACGGTAGGCTTTCAGCGCAAACGCACTGATCAGCATGCCTTCCACCAACTGGTGCGGCAACTGCTCCATCAGCAGGCGGTCTTTATAAGTGCCAGGTTCCATCTCATCGGCGTTACACAGCAGGTAACGGATGTTCATGGATTCATCTTTGGGCATCAGGCTCCATTTCAGGCCGGTGCTGAAGCCCGCACCGCCGCGCCCTTTCAGGCCGGAATCCTTCACTGCAGCGACGATCTCGTCCTGGCTCATGCCCTTCAGCGCTTTATCGGCGCCAACGTAGCCGTTTTTACTGCGGTATTCATCGAACCATACTGGCTGTTTGTCGTCACGCAGACGCCAGGTCAGCGGATGGGTTTCCGCAGTACGAATGATCTGTTTAATGGTCATTGATACTGCTCCAGCAGGTTGGCGATGCCTTCCGGCGTCAGGTGAACGTGGGTATCTTCATCCACCATCATGGTCGGGCCTTTGTCACAGTTGCCGAGGCAGCAGGTTGGCAGCAGCGTAAAGCGGCCATCCGGCGTGGTTTGTCCTGGCTTAATGTTCAGGTTTTGCTCCAGCGCCGCCTGAATGCCCTGGTAACCGGTGATGTGGCACACCACGCTGTCGCAGTAGCGAATCACGTGGCGGCCAACCGGCGTACGGTAGATCTGGCTGTAAAACGTCGCCACACCTTCTACGTCGCTGGCCGGAATGCCCAGTACCTCAGCAATCGCGTTGATGGCACCGTCCGGCACCCAGCCGCGCTGCTTCTGCACGATCTTCAGCGCTTCAATCGACGCCGCGCGCGCATCTTCATAGTGATGTTTTTCATGCTCAATAGCGTGGTGCTCGGCCTCGCTCAGCACAAAGACCTCAGTCGGGTCGATGGTTTGAATGGCAATTTTTTGATCGTGCATAATTAGCGGTCCACGTCTGACATAACAAAATCGATACTACCGAGGTACACGATCAGGTCGGATACCAGGCTGCCGCGGATCACCGAAGGGATCTGCTGCAGATGCGGGAAGCTCGGCGTACGCACGCGGGTGCGGTAGCTCATGGTGCTGCCATCGCTGGTCAGGTAGTAGCTGTTGATCCCTTTCGTCGCTTCAATCATCTGGAACGATTCGTTGGCCGGCATTACCGGGCCCCACGAAACCTGCAGGAAGTGCGTAATCAGGGTTTCAATGTGCTGCAGCGTGCGCTCTTTCGGTGGCGGCGTGGTCAGCGGATGATCGGCTTTAAACGGCCCTTCCGGCATGTTTTTCAGGCACTGCTCAAGGATACGCAGCGACTGCCACATCTCTTCCATCTTCAACTGCACACGGGTGTAAGCGTCGCTGATACCGGCGCCGACCGGCACCTCGAAGTCGAAGTTTTCATAGCCGGAATAGGGACGCCATTTACGCACGTCGAAGTCCAGACCGGTGGCGCGCAGACCGGCACCGGTGGTGCCCCACGCCAGCGCTTCGTCCATGTTATAGGCGGCCACGCCCTGCGAACGGCCCATCAGCACGGTGTTGCGCAGCGCAGCTTTGTCGTACTCTTTCAGACGCTTCGGCATCCAGTCTAGGAACTCGCGCAGCAGACGCTCCCAGCCTTTCGGCAGATCGTGCGCCACACCGCCGATGCGGAACCACGCCGGGTGCATACGGAAACCGGTGATCGCTTCCACTACGTCATAGATTTTCTGACGGTCGGTAAAGGCAAAGAACACCGGTGTCATGGCACCGACGTCCTGAATAAAGGTGGAGATGTACAGCAGGTGGCTGTTGATACGGAACAGCTCTGACAGCATCACGCGAATCACATTCACGCGATCCGGCACGGTGATGCCCGCCAGCTTTTCCACCGCCAGTACGTACGGCATTTCGTTTACGCAACCACCGAGGTACTCGATACGGTCGGTATACGGAATATAGCTGTGCCACGACTGACGCTCGCCCATCTTCTCCGCGCCGCGATGGTGGTAACCCACGTCCGGAACGCAGTCGACGATCTCTTCGCCATCCAGCTGCAGAATGATGCGGAACGCACCGTGCGCTGAAGGGTGGTTCGGACCGAGGTTGAGGAACATGAAGTCCTCATTGGTGGTGCCACGCTTCATGCCCCAGTCTTCCGGCTTGAAGGTTAGTGACTCCATCTCCAGATCTTCTTTCTGCTTAGTCAGCGTGAAAGGATCGAACTCGGTGGCGCGCGCCGGGTAGTCTTTACGCAGCGGGTGCCCTTCCCAGGTCTGCGGCATCATGATGCGCGTCAGGTGCGGGTGGCCGTTGAAGGTGATACCAAACATCTCCCAGGTTTCGCGCTCGTACCAGTTGGCGTTGGCGAAAATTTTGGTGATGGTGGGCACATTCAGATCGTTTTCAGACAGCGCCACCTTGAGCATGATGTCGCGGTTGCGTTCAATCGACAGCAGGTGATAGAAAACGGAAAAATCCGCGGCGGGCAGACCGGCGCGGTGGGTACGTAAACGCTCATCGAAACCGTGCAGGTCATAGAGCATGACGTACGGCTTCGGCAGCTTACGCAGGAATTCAATAATTTCCAGTAGCTGTTCACGCTTCACCCAGACGACCGGAATGCCGGTGCGGGTGGCCTGAACGGTAAAGGCATCCGGCCCAAAACGGTTACGCAGCTCGCCGATCACCGGATCATCCAGGTGATCCCGGGTTTGCCATGCAGGCTGAGCGAGATCTTGCGTGGTTAAATCTGTCATACGTTACTCACCATTCCGGCCTGTAATCAGGCACTCAAAAGAAGGCGTCAGGATGGCGGCACACACTACGTTGTCATTATCTGCTGCGGCCGTGGCTCCATCCGTGTACGGGGTGCTTAAACTTCGTCTGGGGTTCTCAGGTTGGTGACGGCAATACGCTCACCGCGCTTTCTTTCACGCTCAGACTGCATATTGGCGCGATACACGCCCTGATCGCCAACCACCCACGAGAGTGGACGACGTTCTTTGCCGATGGACTCACGCAGCAGCAGCAGCGCCTGCATGTAAGCTTCCGGACGTGGCGGACAACCCGGGATATACACATCAACCGGCAGGAATTTATCCACACCCTGCACCACCGAATAGATGTCATACATGCCGCCGGAATTGGCGCAGGCCCCCATCGAAATCACCCATTTTGGTTCCAGCATCTGATCATACAAACGCTGAATCACCGGCGCCATTTTGGTAAACGGCGTACCGGCGATCACCATAAAGTCAGCCTGACGTGGCGAGGCGCGCATTACTTCCGCACCGAAACGCGCCACATCATGTACTGCGGTGAATGACGTGGTCATTTCCACGTAGCAACAGGAAAGGCCGAAGTTATACGGCCAGAGAGAGTTTTTACGACCCCAGTTCACCATGTCATGCAGGGCGTGCTCGAGCTTGCCCATATAGACGCTGCGATGAACGTGCTGCTCCAGAGGATCGGTAACAATCTCCTGTTTCTGCAGGGGATAACGGTCGTTATCGCCCCCGTTCGGGTCTACGCGTGTCAGCGTGTAGTCCATCTTATTGCCTCGCTTTTACTGCTTATGAGGGTTGGTGTGACTGTGGCTGACCGGGCTCGATTTGACGACTACGCGACGACGCGCAGGCGCCCAATCCAGCGCACCGATGCGCACCAGATAAACCAGGCCTGCCAGGAGCACCAAAATGAAAATTGCGGCTTCGACAAAGCCGACCCAGCCGCTTTCGCGAATGGAGGTCGACCATGCGTATAGATAGAGGGCTTCGACGTCGAAAATGACGAAAAACATCGCAACCAGATAGAATTTTGCCGAGAGGCGGATATGGGTATCACCGACGGATTCGATACCGGATTCAAACGGCGTGTCTTTATGGCGCGCGCGTGCACGTCCACCTAACAACCAGCCACCGGTTAACATAAAGGCACACAGGCCAAACGCGATAACAATGAAAACAATAAACGCCCAGTGATGAGCGATGACTTCTGTGGTTGTTGACATACTCTTTGCTTACTCATCAAAAGTGGCGATGGCATCCTGCACTGTCGCAGCAAACACACCACATCGATTCAAGGGAAGGATAAAAAACCTTATAAACTTTGCTGTCTTTATCAATTAAGCAGCAATTTTATGGGGTTTTTTACTCCTTTCTATAACCTTTTGTCAACTTTGACAAAAGTATCCAAACATTAATTTACACCCGCATCATATTATTAACATATGCACCCCTGAGCGCCAGCTAAATCGCTTCAGTTTGTACGGTTAATTTCAGTGTAGCGGGTATTCACATGCATGGATCGTGCGTTTAACAATCATAGTTTGACAGGTCTTGCGCGGATTTCCCCCCCCTTATCGGGGGTATTTTTTTGATCCAGAACACATATTGACGTTTTTTGCTGGAAAAACCGGCAGGCGGTCTGACGAAAGACGGAGATAAAGTTGGCACGAAATGATAAATAAATTCCGCGCAGGATGAAAATGAAACACATTTCACTTTTCAGGAAGTTAGTGAAATTATCAGGTGCTAATCGTGCTAAAAAAGCGGAAATAACCGCCATAAAAAAAGCCTTAGCTGATTTTCATCAGGCTAAGGCTCTTTTCTCTAACTTTTAACAATTATCTGGCATGCCGGTTGTGACGGATTACCAGTAACGGTCAACCTTACTCTTCATCATCCAGCAGCAGCGTACCGTCCGGATTCGCGCTCAGATTGTAAGGATCGTTAGTGGACTGCATCGCGTTGAAGATGGCCAGTGCCAGCTCATTATCGCTGTCCGGATTACGGCACAGCAGATATTGCGTATCCGGCAGCACCGGCAGGCCTTCTGCCGCCCCCATCACGCGCAGCTCCGGGCTCATCATTTCAACCGGACGCGCGGTGACACCCAGCCCCGCTTTTACCGCCGCACGTACCGCCGCCAGCGTGGAAGCCACGTAGGAGATACGCCACGGGATACCCGCTTCGTTGAGATGATCGATCGCCATGTCACGGTACGGGCTTGGCTCATCCAGCAGCACCAGCGGAATGGCTTCACCACGCTGGAAAATATAGTCTGCCGCGCAGTACCACAGTGTTGGTGAGGTGCGCAGCACCTGGTAGGTGAAGTTACCCGGACTGGAGGTGGTCACCACCAGATCCACTTCGCCCTGGTTCAGCATCTCCATCATAAACGGATTACGCTTCACGCGGACGTCGATTGCCAGTTTCGGATACACTGACGTTACGCGGTTAAGCAGAAACGGCAGAATGGTATCAGAGGTATCGTCAGACGCGCCAATCGTCAGCACGCCCTGGATATTGCTGTACATTAAAGAAGTGCAGGCTTCATCGTTGAAACGCAGGATCTTCCTGGCGTAGCCAAGCAGCTGAATGCCATGCTCAGTCAGCA
Organism: Pantoea sp. SGAir0418; assembly: GCF_043529865.1. NCBI lineage: Bacteria > Pseudomonadati > Pseudomonadota > Gammaproteobacteria > Enterobacterales > Erwiniaceae > Pantoea > Pantoea sp. SGAir0418. The sequence goes on along the minus strand of NZ_CP027911.1, from coordinate 1,389,947 downwards.
ATTTGTTACGTCCATGTCTGGCAAACAGCTCTTTACCTACCAATTGTTCCAGACGTTGCATCTGCTGGCTTACGGCTGATTGCGTTCTGCATACTGCTGCAGCAGCGGCTGCAAAGGTATTCAGGTCAGCAACGGCGACAAAAGTACGCAGCAGATCGAGGTCGAGATTCAGTATCGGACGATTTGCATTAGTCATGTTATTTCTTCACTTATAAGATTTTTTGAAACTACTACCCTGGTGTATTACCATACTTATCAATGAGATAAGTGGTAATGGTGCTTAATGATCGCCCTGTGTGAAGGCGCTCATGAAAAAATCGAGTCAGGCGGATGCCGACGAACACATCACCGCAAAACGGGCAATGGCGTCGTAAAAGTCAGAACAACTTCCTGGGCCAGGGACGTCAGTAGAACGTTGCTGGAAGCTGTGTAGTTGCCTGGTTTCCCGCCAAACTGTCCTGCGGGGCAAAAAGGAATAACATCTTGTTATGCTGATGCGAAGCGATAAAGTGCATCAAATAATAAATTATACTTAATCATTTTTACGCTATAAATGGAAATGTTTTTGTTCAAAACATCGTAATTTTTGACCAAAAGCCATTTCCGGCACATCCTGCCACAACGCTGCTGATTTTTTAACCCGCCTGGTTCTTAAACTGAATGATAAGCGTTAAAGTGACAGCGTAAATGCTATTTAAGCCGCTGCCACGCGGTTTTATCCCCGGCTGACGGGGCCTGGTTTCAACCGCCTGGCAAAGCAAATAACCGTCGTCATCGCCTCATGCCAGATAGTGCTTAATCATTGCTGCACATTTTTTCGGCATCTAACAAGATTCCTTTAACTATTTCATCAAGTCGCTAACCATTCCTCAGACCGCAGTTAAATGAAAAATTGCTGAATGGCGCGGCGCGCGGCTGGATATCCCGGTTTACAGGCGACCCGATCAGCGTAAGCATTTAATGTTGATTCCTGCCATTTTAATAGATAATTAAACCAGTTTTAATAGTTAAAAATGCGTTTCGCGCCACTGAATCCGGCAAAGCCTGGCTATCGCGCCAAAACCCAGCGCTGCCCTTCTTTTGTTACGGTGAGAGGAGTAAATTGAGCAGGTTTGATTTTAGTGGCAGGTTAAAAGGACTCTGCCCATTAAGGCGGTAACGATGAATTTTCAAATTGATAAATCCGGCAAGCTGGAAAATGTCTGTTACGACATTCGTGGCCCGGTACTGAAAGAAGCTAAACGTCTCGAAGAAGAAGGCAACAAAGTTCTCAAACTCAACATCGGCAACCCTGCCCCGTTTGGTTTTGAAGCCCCTGATGAAATCCTGGTAGACGTGATTCGTAACCTGCCGGGCGCGCAAGGCTATTGCGACTCGAAAGGCCTCTATTCAGCACGTAAAGCCATCATGCAGCACTACCAGGCGCGCGACATGCGCGACGTTACGGTAGAAGATATCTATATTGGCAACGGTGTGTCTGAACTGATCGTACAGGCGATGCAGGCGCTGCTGAACAGCGGCGATGAGATGCTGGTGCCCGCGCCAGATTATCCGCTGTGGACGGCGGCGGTTTCGCTGTCGAGCGGCAAAGCGGTGCACTATCTGTGCGACGAATCCGCGGGCTGGTTCCCGGATCTGGATGATATCCGCAGCAAAATCACACCGCGTACCCGCGGGATCGTGATCATCAACCCCAACAACCCGACCGGTGCGGTGTACAGCAAAGAGCTGCTGCTGGAGATCGTGGAGATCGCCCGCCAGCATAACCTGATCATCTTCGCCGACGAGATCTACGACAAGATTCTGTATGACGAAGCCCAGCATCATTCGATTGCCGCGCTGGCACCGGATCTGCTAACCGTGACCTTCAACGGGCTGTCCAAAACCTACCGCGTGGCCGGTTTCCGCCAGGGCTGGATGGTTCTGAACGGACCGAAGAAGCACGCCAAAGGCTATATCGAAGGTCTGGAGATGCTGGCCTCGATGCGTCTGTGCGCTAACGTGCCAGCGCAGCATGCCATTCAGACTGCGCTGGGCGGCTATCAAAGCATCAGCGAGTTTATCGCGCCGGGTGGACGGCTGTTCGAGCAGCGCCAGCGCGCCTGGGAACTGATCAACGATATTCCCGGCGTCAGCTGCGTGAAGCCGCAGGGCGCGCTGTATATGTTCCCGCGCATCGATGCGAAGAAGTTCAACATCATGGACGACCAGAAAATGGTGCTGGATTTCCTGCTGCAGGAAAAAGTGCTGCTGGTGCAGGGCACCGCCTTTAACTGGCCGTGGCCGGATCACGTGCGCATCGTTACCCTGCCGCGCGTGGACGACCTCGAGATGGCGATCAACAAGTTTGGTCGCTTCCTGCAAGGCTATCGCCAGTAATCTGTGACGCGTATACTGTTTGACTTTCGGGGAGCCGCACAAGCTCCCCGCCGTGCAACAGGAACCGTCCATGACCCGTAGCCACTTTTTCGCCCACCTCTCCCGCCTGAAACTCATCAACCGCTGGCCGCTGATGCGCAATGTGCGCACGGAAAATGTCTCCGAGCACAGTCTGCAGGTCGCCATGGTGGCGCACGCGCTGGCCATCATTAAAAACAAAAAATTTAACGGCAATCTGAATGCCGATCGCATCGCCATGCTGGCGCTGTATCACGATGCCAGCGAAGTGCTGACCGGCGATCTGCCCACGCCGGTGAAGTACTACAACGCGCAGATTGCCCATGAATACAAGAAGATCGAAAAGATTGCGCAGCACAAGCTGATTGAGATGCTGCCGCCTGAATTGCAGGACGCGTATCGTCCGCTGCTGGATGAGCACCTGCATAGCGAGAGCGAGCAGGCGGTGGTGAAACAGGCTGATGCGCTGTGCGCCTACCTCAAGTGCCTTGAAGAACTGTCGGCCGGCAACAACGAGTTTCTGCTGGCCAAAGCCCGTCTGGAGAAGACGCTGGCGCAGCGGCGATCGCCGGAGATGGATTACTTTGTTGAAGTCTTCATCCCCAGCTTCAGCCTGTCGCTGGATGAAATTTCCCAGGATACGCCGCTGTAACCTGCGCCGCTCAGCGTAGACTGTTTCAGGCGCGGAGCGTCACGCTGAAATAACCGTCCGGCTGTTTACTGATGCGCAGCGGCTGCAGATTTTCCACCTGCAGCGCCACTTCGCTCAGGCGCGGAGTATCGGCCGGCGGATTGACCGCCACCACCGCGCTGCCCGCTTCCAGCCCGGCGATAATGCCCGCCGGGGCATCTTCTACCACCACGCATTCTGGCGCAGAAAGCCCGAGCCGCTCAGCACCCAGTAAATAAGGTTCAGGATTAGGCTTGCCGAATTTAATGTTCTCGGCGGTAATAAACACTTCCGGCAGCGGTAAGCCGGCCGCTTTATGACGGGCGTGCGCCACCGGGATCGATCCCGAGGTCACAATCGCCCAGGGAATGTCGAGTGCGTTCAGGGTGGCCAGCAACGCGTGTGCACCGGCAATCGCCTGCACGCCTGCTGTGTCTTCTGCTTCCAGCTGCTCCAGCCAGCGAAATTCGGCCTGGATCGCTGCTTCAGACTGGCCCGCCATAAAGTGGCGCAGCGAGTTGATCGCCGGTTTGCCGTGAATGTAGTCCAGCACCTGCTGCGCGGCCAGGCCGTGGCGCGCGCCCCAGCGTGACCAGGCGCGATTCACGGCAGGCAGTGAATCCACCAGCGTCCCGTCTAAATCAAACAGAAAACCCCTGTACTTCACACGTTGCTCCTTATTCAGGCATTGAGGATTTGCGCGATCTCATTCTCGCTGAGGTGATACTGACGCGGACAAGTGTGCCACACCGCCAGCATGCGTTGGTATTTTTCCCACATCGGGGTTTGCGCATTGAAGCCGTGGGTGCCGGAATCGAAATGGGTATAGCGCCCTTCCACATTAACCATAAAGCGCACATAGCCGAGGTAACGCGCTTCGGTGGCCGCGTCGAAGCCGAGAAACGCCAGGCGACGCTCTTCAATGTTGCACGGCGCTTTGTGATTGGACCAGGAAACATGCAGCGCATGATGCATTTCCATAATGTCGATCAGCGTACGGCAGGTCGCCTCGCTCAGTTCGCCGAACTCTTTGTCCAGTTCGCGCAATTGCAGTCCGTAGCCGCGTTCAATGATGGTCTGATAGCGGCGATAGCGCTCGGCGTTATCCGGCTCAAGCATCGCCATCATCTGGTATTGATTAGAAAGAATCAGTCGCTGTGCATGGGTCATTTCCATGGTTTACTCCCGGGCCGCAGGGCCGCTTAAGATTTAAACAATGCAGAAATGATTACACAACGAAAGCGATGCGTGTATGTCCGCATCACTATTCTTTGATTTGAACCGGGATTGGGCGCAAATTCTCTGGCAGAGAAAAGCGCCATTTGATCAAAGATCGTCGAGGAAAGTACGGTCGAGCTGCTTAAAAGCACGCTTGAGCACATCCGCCAGCGCCTGGTAAGTCGGCTTGCCGTCGACGGGGGCAATGGCCTGTCCGGCCTCTTCCAGTTTGGCGCGCACTTCGTGGAACCAGTGCAGCAGCGTTGGCGGCAGCGGCGTGACGGAACGTTTACCCAGCCACCATAATCCCTGCATCGGCAGGCTACAGGCAAACAGCGCGGTGGCAATCGCCGGGCCGAGTTGCCCGCCGAGCGCGATTTGCCACGTCAGCGTAAAAATGGCCAGCGGTGGCATAAAGCGAATCGCAAAGCGGGTTGCCGTCACCACACGGTTCTCAGGAAACACCGGCGCCAGACGTTTGTCGGCGGGCCAGGTTTTCATGTAGTGCTGGCCGCGCTGAAATAAGCCGAACCAGCCTGGATTGCCTGCGTCATTCGCCATGGTAGACCTCAACTATTACTGCAACATTTAAAAAAATTTTATAACTACACAACTTTACGTGACATCCTTCAAAAGATTTTGTCTTTGCGGGTCACAGTGGGTATTCTGACGCCGTTTTTGCAACATTACCGGAAGCCGCAGCTCAATAAAAGAGCGCGCTGGAGCCATGTTTCGCTTCGTGGATTTCAAAAATCTGCGTAAAATTACCGAAATTTTTTGCGTGTCGTTTCTTTTTTGACTAGCGCATGATGTTAATCATTAATCTACCAGCTTTCATAGGCTACGCTGTTAGTCTGATTGCGTTATTTTTAGCCACTATTTAACAAAATAGGTACTTCCATGTCGACGAAGTTAGTACTGGTCCTCAACTGCGGCAGCTCCTCTCTTAAGTTTGCCATTCTCAATCCAGCCAGCGGTGACGAATACCTTTCCGGTCTGGCGGAGTGTTTCCACCTGCCGGAAGCGCGCATCAAGTGGAAACTGGACGGCAGCAAACAGGAAGCCCCGCTCGGCGCGGGCGCAGCGCACAGCGAAGCGCTGAACTTCATCGTTAAAACTATTCTGGCACAAAAACCAGAGCTTTCGGCACAAATCGCTGCAATCGGCCATCGTATCGTTCACGGCGGCGAGCAGCTGACGCAATCGGTGGTGATTGACGAGTCCGTCATTCAGGGCATCAAAGACGCGTCGTCCTTCGCGCCACTGCACAATCCGGCGCACCTGATCGGCATCGACGAAGCCATGAAAAACTTCCCGCACCTGTCGGATAAAAATGTCGCCGTTTTCGACACCGCCTTCCATCAGACTATGCCGGAAGAGTCCTATCTCTATGCCCTGCCGTACAACCTGTATAAAGAGCACGGCGTACGTCGTTACGGCGCGCATGGCACCAGTCACTACTATGTGACGCAGGAAGCCGCCAAAATGCTGAACAAGCCGGTCAGCGAGCTGAACATCATCACCTGCCATCTCGGCAACGGCGGTTCTGTGGCGGCCATCCGTAACGGCCAGTGCGTAGATACCTCAATGGGTCTGACGCCGCTGGAAGGTCTGGTGATGGGCACCCGCAGCGGTGACATCGATCCGGCTATCGTCTTCTTCCTGCACGATACGCTGGGCATGAGCGTCGATGCGATCAACAAACTGCTGACCAAAGAGTCCGGCCTGCTGGGCCTGACCGAAGTCACCAGCGACTGCCGTTACGTGGAAGATAACTACGCCACCAAAGACGATGCCAAACGTGCGATGGATGTGTTCTGTCACCGCCTGGCGAAGTACATCGGCAGCTACACCGCGCTGATGGAAGGCCGTCTGGATGCGGTAGTGTTTACCGGCGGTATCGGTGAAAACGCGGCGATGGTGCGTGAGCTGGCGCTGGACAAACTGGGTCTGCTTGGCTTCGAGGTTGACCACGAGCGCAACCTGGCTGCACGCTTCGGCAAATCCGGCTTCATCAATAAAGAAGGTACCCGCCCGGCGGTGGTGATTCCAACCAATGAAGAGTGGGTCATCGCCCAGGACGCCGCGCGCCTCACCGCGTAATGTTTCTCTCCGTCAGCTTCGGCTGACGGTGTTGTTTTTGACACCCTGTAACACCGCGAGGTTTCTATAGTGTCACGTACAATTATGCTTATTCCTACCGGCACCAGCGTCGGCCTGACCAGCGTCAGCCTTGGCGTGATTCGTGCCATGGAGCGCAAAGGCGTGCGCCTGAGCGTGTTCAAACCGATCGCCCAGCCGCGCGCTGGCGGCGATGCGCCAGACCAGACCACCACCATCATTCGCAAAAACTCCGCTATTCCGGCCGCGGTTCCGCTGCCAATGTCTCGCGTTGAGTCGCTGCTGGGTTCTAACCAGCAGGATGTGCTGATGGAAGAGATCATCGCCAACTACCACGCCAACGCCAAAGATGCGGAAGTGGTGCTGGTGGAAGGCCTGGTTCCGACGCGCAAACATCAGTTTGCCTCGGCGCTGAACTATGAAATTGCCAAAACGCTGAACGCGGAAATCGTCTTCGTCATGTCGCTGGGTAACGACTCACCGGCACAGCTGAAAGAGCGCATCGAACTGACGCAGAGCAGCTTCGGCGGCAGCAAAAACAAAAACATCACTGGCGTCATCATCAACAAACTCAACGCGCCGGTGGATGAGCAGGGCCGCACCCGTCCGGATTTGTCAGAAATTTTCGACGACTCCTCGAAAGCCAGCATCGCCAACATCGATCCTAAGCAACTGTTCGCCAACAGCCCGCTGCCGGTGCTGGGCTGCGTGCCGTGGAGCTTTGATCTGATCGCGACGCGCGCCATTGATATGTGCCGCCATCTCAACGCGGAGATCATCAACGAAGGTGAAATCCACACGCGTCGCGTCAAATCCGTCACCTTCTGCGCGCGCAGCATCCCGCATATGCTGGAGCACTTTCGTCCGGGCTCGCTGCTTGTGACCTCAGCCGACCGTCCTGACGTGCTGGTGGCGGCCTGTCTGGCGGCGATGAACGGCATCGAAATTGGTGCAGTGCTGCTGACCGGCGGCTATCAGATTGAAGCGCCGATCGCCCGTCTGTGCGAACGCGCCTTCCAGACCGGCCTGCCGGTGTTCATGGTAAAAACCAACACCTGGCAAACCTCGCTCAGCCTGCAGAGCTTCAATCTGGAAGTGCCGGCTGACGACACGCAGCGCATTGAAAAAGTGCAGGAGTACGTGGCCGGCTTTATCAATGCTGACTGGGTTGAATCACTGACCGCCACATCCGAACGCAGCCGTCGTCTGTCACCGCCGGCATTCCGTTATCAGCTCACCGAGCTGGCGCGTAAAGCCGGCAAGCGCATCGTCCTGCCGGAAGGCGACGAACCGCGCACCGTTAAAGCGGCGGCGATTTGTGCCGAGCGCGGCATCGCCACCTGTGTGCTGCTGGGCAATCCGGATGAGATTCAGCGCGTGGCCGCAGCGCAGGGCGTTGAGCTCGGCAAAGGCATTGAAATTGTCGATCCGCAGGTGGTGCGTGACAACTACGTGCCGCGCCTGGTTGAGCTGCGTAAGAGCAAAGGCATGACCGAAGTGGTCGCGCAGGAGCAGCTGGAAGATAACGTGGTGCTGGGCACCATGATGCTGGAAAGCGGCGAAGTTGACGGTCTGGTCTCGGGCGCGGTTCACACCACCGCCAACACCATTCGTCCGCCGTTGCAGCTGATCAAAACCGCGCCGAACAGCTCGCTGGTCTCCTCAGTGTTCTTCATGCTGCTGCCAGAACAGGTGCTGGTGTACGGTGACTGCGCCATCAACCCGGATCCTAATCCGGAACAGCTGGCCGAGATCGCGATTCAGTCTGCCGACTCCGCCAAAGCCTTCGGCATCGATCCACGCGTAGCGATGATCTCCTACTCTACCGGTAACTCCGGTGCCGGTAGTGACGTAGAGAAAGTGCGTGAAGCAACGCGCATTGCGCAGGAAAAACGCCCGGATCTGGTGATCGATGGCCCGCTGCAGTACGACGCCGCGATCATGGAAGACGTCGCCAAGTCTAAAGCGCCGAACTCAGCGGTGGCCGGACGTGCGACGGTATTTATCTTCCCGGATCTCAACACCGGTAACACCACTTACAAAGCGGTGCAGCGTTCTGCCGACCTGATCTCCATCGGGCCGATGCTGCAGGGCATGCGCAAACCGGTTAACGACCTGTCACGCGGTGCGCTGGTCGATGATATCGTCTACACCATTGCGCTGACGGCGATTCAGTCGCAGCAGGCTGAAGGCTAATCCCCTTCCCCGCTCCGCATCAGCACGCCCGCCCGGGCGTGCTTTTTTTTATCCTGCGCCACAACCCTGCCCGTATAAACGCACTGGCAAAATCCCGCCTGCGCGCTAACACTGATTACACTCTCCCGCGACTTACGAGGTCAGCAATGAGCAACAGTGATGTGCACAGCCGTCGGTTACAGGCCACGCCGCGAGGCGTGGGCGTGATGTGTGATTTCTTTGCGGCGAAAGCCGAAAACGCCACGCTGTGGGACCAGCAGGGGCGGGAATATATTGATTTCGCCGCCGGCATTGCGGTGCTCAATACCGGACACCGGCATCCCAAAGTGCTGGCGGCGGTACAGCAGCAGCTGACATGCTTCACCCATACCGCGTTTCAAATCGTGCCCTATGAGAACTACATTCACCTTGCGGAGCGTCTGAATGCGCTGGTGCCGATTGAAGGCGCCGTGAAAACCACCTTCTTCTCTACCGGCGCCGAGGCGGTTGAGAACGCGGTGAAAATCGCGCGCGCAGCCACCGGCCGCCCGGGGATTATCGCCTTCAGCGGCGCGTTCCACGGTCGCACCAATATGACCATGGCGCTGACCGGCAAAGTGCTGCCTTACAAAACCGGCTTCGGCCCGTTTGCCAGCCCGGTGTTTCACGCGCGCTACCCCAATGCGCTGCATAACGTCAGCGTGCACGATGCGCTCGACAGTCTGGAGACGATTTTCCGCAGCGATATCGCGCCACAGCAGGTGGCGGCCATCATCTTTGAACCGGTTCAGGGCGAAGGCGGATTCTATGTCGCGCCGCCAGAGTTTGTGACGGCGCTGCGCCAGCTGTGCGATCGCCACGGCATCCTGCTGATCGCCGATGAAGTACAGAGCGGTTTTGCGCGCACCGGCAGGCTGTTTGCCAGCGAATATTATGAGGTGCAGCCGGATCTGATCACACTGGCGAAAAGTCTGGCAGGCGGGTTTCCGCTGTCGGCGGTGAGCGGCCGGGCCGCGGTGATGGATGCACCGGAGCCGGGCGGTCTGGGCGGCACCTATGCCGGCCATCCGCCGGCAATTGCCGCCGCGCATGCGGTACTGGATATTATCAGTGAGGAAAACCTGTGCGAGCGTGCGCAATGGCTCGGTACGCAGCTGGCGGAAGCGTTGAATGGCGCCGGATGCCGTGCGCTGGCCGAGGTGCGCGGCTATGGCTCGATGATGGCGGCGGAGTTTCATGACGCCAGCGGCCGGCCCTCGGCGGAAATCGCTAAAGCGATTCAGCAGCAGGCGCTGGCCGAAGGATTGATTCTGCTGACCTGCGGCGTGCACAGCAACGTGATCCGCTTTCTTTATCCGCTAACCATTCCGGACGCCCAGTTCAGTACGGCGCTGAACATTCTCACCCGCATTCTCAGCCAGCATTAAACACAAAAGGCACCCCTAGGGTGCCTAGCTGTGGAAGCGCAGGAATCAGGCTTCGCTGCTTTGCTTACTGCGCACCGCGTCACTGTTGCGACTCAGCCACAACGACAGGGCTTTGAGTGAATCATCGGTGAATTCATCACAGCGGGCGGTGATCTCTTCCGGCGTCATCCAGAACACTTCATCCACTTCCTCTTCCTGCATGGCAAACGGACCGTGCGACACGCAGCTGAACAGCCCACCCCATACGCGGCAGTGCTGGTCTTCGAAGTAGAATTTGCCGTGCTCGGCGAACGGGACATCGGCGATGCCGAGCTCCTCTTCCGCTTCACGACGGGCGGATTCCAGCAGGTCTTCACCGCTTTGCACTACGCCACCCGCAGTGGCATCCAGCATACCCGGCATGAAATCTTTGCTCTCGGTACGGCGTTGCACCAGAATCTTGCCCATGCCGTCGTGCACCACAATATAGGTAGCGCGATGGCGCAGACATTGCGCACGCATCTGCGCACGGCTGGCCTGCGCAATCACTTCGTTTTCTTCGCTAACGATATCCACCCACTCGATACCGTCACCTGCCGTTTGATCCACCATCCGGTAACCCTTTCTCTGTTTTCGGCGTGCCCAGCACGCGCCTGTTTGCGATGCTTTATTAGAATGAGCGCTAAGGTAAAGCGTTCTTTTCGTCGCCGCAAGGTTTTAGCGTGCTTTACCCGACTCGGCCAGCCACAGCTGCACCGAGGCGCGCTGCCACTGGAATTCTGCATAGTGCTGCAGCTTCACCGGCAGCGGATCGCCGTGCAGCGCCAGCCGGTTAATCATCACCGCCAGGTCGGTGTCGGCAATCGACCACTCGCCAAACAGGTTCTGTTGGCCGTCCGGCAGCAGGCGCTGCACCGCGGCTATCAGTTTACTGGCGGCCTGTTCGCCAGCGGGCGTGAGCGGAGCAAAGCGTTCAGCAGCAAACAGCACTTCGGTAGGTCGCTCCGTGCGCAGCGCCAGTAAATCGCTGCGCAGCCACGCCTGCACTTCGCGCGCGTGGGCACGTTTTTCGCGATCGCGCGGATAGAGGCGCTCAAACTCCGGCGCCGGAAAACGCTCTTCGAGGTATTCGGCGATGGCCGAGGATTCATTCAGGCTGACATCATCAATTTGCAGCGTGGGCACACGGCAGGTCAGCGACAGGCCGCGGTATTCCTCGTCAAGCTGTGCATTGCGCGACAGGTCAACGCGCCTGACAGTAAAAGGAATGCCCTTCTCGGTAAGCGCAACATAAACTGACATGGCATACGGGCTAAAAAAACAGGAATCGGACCACAAGGTAATGGCGGGATAGTTCATCAGCTGCCTCGGCTAAGCGTCAGGTGTGCATCATGTTTACCGATTTTTGCCGGCTAAGGCAATGGCGCGCTGGTCCGATGTTTTGCCGCAGGACCACGGCAAACTGGCGGTTTTTCATCATAAGCGTAAGCGCTGTCACGCCGCAGCGGCACTTCTCTTCTATGCTCAATTCAGAGCAGATAATTAATGACAGGGAGACTAAACATGCACCTGCTTATTACCGGTGGTACCGGCTTGATAGGTCGCCATTTAATTCCGCGCCTGCTGCAGCTGGGCCATCAGGTGAATGTGGTAACGCGTGACGTGGCGGCCGCGCGGGAAAAACTCGATGCGCGCGTGATGCTGTGGTCGGGCATTAACCAGCAGTCCGATCTCAATGCTATTGACGGCGTCATCAATCTGGCGGGAGAACCGATTGCCGACAAGCGCTGGACCGAGCAGCAGAAGCAGCGCCTGTGCGAAAGCCGCTGGCAAATCACTGAACAGATCGTCTCGCTGATCCACGCCAGCAGCAATCCGCCGCGCCTGTTGATTTCCGGCTCGGCCACCGGCTTTTACGGTGATACCGGCGATGTGGTGGTGACCGAGGACGATCCGGGCCACGAGGAGTTTACTCACACCCTGTGCGCCCGCTGGGAGCAGCTGGCGCTGAAGGCGCAAAGCGAGCACACCCGCGTGTGCCTGCTGCGCACCGGCGTGGTGCTGGCGCGCGAAGGTGGCGCGCTGAGCAAAATGAAGCTGCCGTTCAAACTTGGCGTCGGCGGACCGATTGGCAGCGGCAAACAGTATCTGCCGTGGATCCACGTGGACGATCTGGTCAACGCCATCCTGTGGTTGATCGATAACGATCAGTTGCAGGGCCCGTTCAACATGGTGGCGCCTTACGCGGTGCGCAACGAGCAGTTCGCCGCCACGCTGGGCCAGGTGATGCATCGTCCGGCCTTTATGCGCACCCCGGCCAGCGCCATCAAACTGATGATGGGAGAATCCGCCGTGCTGGTGCTGGGCGGGCAGCACGTGCTGCCGAAGCGGCTGGAGGAGTCCGGCTTTGGTTTCCGCTGGTACGATTTGCAGGAAGCGCTGCAGGATGTCGCCGGCTGACGCATCTCCGCTCAGGCTTACCGCGGCGCCACGGCGGGCGTGTGGCAAAGCTGCTGCAGAAAACGCGCCGTTAACGGTCGGGTATCCTGCCTGCGCCAGACGGCATACAGCACGATCTCCAGCGCCAGATCGGGTAGCGGCATCAGCACAACGTTATCCGGTACGATGCGCGCCAGGCTATGCTGGATCAGGGTGAAGCCCAGCCCGGCTTCGACACAGGCAAGCGCGGCCAGCGGACCATTCACTTCAAAACGAATATCCGGCTGGAAGCCGGCGCGCTGGCAGGCTGCCAGCAATCGCGCCCGCGCGGCAGGGTTGAGATTTTCCTGGTCGGCAATCCACGCCCGGCCGTGCAAATCAGCCGCCACGGGCGCGGTCAGCGCACTGGATGCCGGCATCGCCAGCAGCACCGGTTCGGTCGCGATCTTCTTATGCACAAAATCCGCGTCATCGTGCGGCAGCGTATGCACAATGGCAATATCGATCGCCCCCGCCTCTAACCGGGCAATTTGCTGTGCAGAACGTAACGCATGCAGCCGGACATCAATGCCCGCCCCCGGTGCCAGCCGCGCCAGTGCCGCGGGCAGCAGGCGCGAGTGAATAGCCGCCTCCACATATCCTATATCCAGCCGGCCGACGTCACCCTGCTGCAGATGCTGCGCATACTCTTTTAGCCGTTCGTGATGCTGCAAAAAGGGCGTCACCTCGGTGAGAAAGCGCTTACCCTCGTCCGTCAGGCGCAGACGTTTCTTTTCACGGTGAAACAGCACCATGCCCAGTTCGCTTTCCAGCTGCTGAATTTGCCGGCTAAGCGGTGACGGCGAAATATGTAACCGTTCCGCAGCCTGACCAATATGCTCCAGCGCCGCGACAGTGGCAAAGGCGCGCAAAATTTTGATGTCCATGACAATTTTGGTCTCAAATCAGTCGAAAATGACGCTAGGCACGTGCGCTATCTTAGCGTCATTATCGCGTTAACAGCCACCGACAGATGATTATTATCGCGCAGAGAGTAAGTCGCTGCGGAAATTACCCTTTTAACCTGAGCGAATAATTAACGCACTGAGATCATCATGAGCCAGAAAATATATTCACGTACCATCGGGAAATATCGGGTCAGCGCCATCAGCGATGGCACCATGCAGGCCAGTCTGAGTTTATTAACAGATATTCATCAGGATAACGCGATCCGCCTGCAATCAGAGGCAGGAATTACACAGCCCGGTGAAATCCATGTGTATTGTTTTCTGATTCGCGGTCAGGGACGCGTGATGCTGGTGGATACCGGCATGGGAAAACGCGATGCGCAGAGCGGCAAATTACTGCCTCATCTGCAGCTGGCCGGGGTAACGCCGGACGACATCGATACCCTGTTATTAACCCATGCGCACCCCGATCATATTGGCGGCTTGCTGGACAGCTCGGGTCAGCCGGTCTTTCGCCATGCCCGGCTCTGCCTCAGCCACAGCGAAGCCGCCTTCTGGCAGGATGATGCGGCGATCAGCCAGCTGAGTGAACGCGCGCAGTTAAACGCGGCGCTGGTGCGGCGCACGCTGCAGGCTTATGGCCCGCGGCTGCAGCTGATGGCGGATGAGGAGATCAGCCCGGGAATCCGTGCGCTGGCGTTGCCCGGTCATACTCCGGGGCATTGCGGGTTTCGCATTGATTCAGACGGCGAGCGTTTATTGATTTGGGGTGATATTGTGCATTACCCGCCTGTTCAGCTGGCCTGCCCGCAGGTTTCCATCGCCTTCGATATCGATCCCGTCATGGCCAGAGAAACGCGCCGGCGTATTTTGCAGCAGGTGGCAGCGGAAAATACGGTGATTGCCGGCATGCATTTTGGCGCGTCTGGCTTTGCCAGAATCGTGGCGTTAGAGAATGGCGGTTATACGGCCAGCTATGTGTCAGCGTGTCACGATGGCGAAGCGGGTGAGCCATGACCGACTAACAGGCGGATTGACGGTGACATTACACCTGATGCTCCGCCTGTTATCTCTTACGCCTGTTTCGGCTGGCCGTTCGACGCCGTCAGACCGCCATCGACCGGCAGGTTAACGCCGGTGATATAACGCGCATCGTCGCTGGCGATGAAAGCAATCGCGCTGGCGATATCTTCCGGTTCACCGGCGCGGCCCAGCGGAATACGGTCATAGAAGCGTGCAAGCAGCGCCTCATCGTTTTTCATCTCTTCGGTGAGATCGGTAAAGGTAAAACCCGGGCAAACGGCGTTAACACGCACGCCATCGGTGCCATAATCCATCGCCAGCGCGCGGGTAAAATTGGTCACCGCGCCCTTGGCGGCGTTGTAGACACTCATGCCCCAGTCGCCGCCCAGTCCGGATACCGACGAGGTATTCACCACGTTGCCTTTACTGTTAAGCAACGCGGGCATAAAGAAGTGGGTGCAGTAAAATACACCGTCGAGGTCAGTACTCATCAGCGACTTCCAGTCCGCTATCGACACTTCGTGAATTTTGCCCTGCACGATGCTGCCGGCGTTATTCACCAGCACATCCACGCGCCCATACTGCTGCTGCACCTGCTCTGCCAGCTGTTTAACCTGATCCGCATCGCCGACATCGCAGGGAGCCGCCAGATGATTTTCTCCGCTCAGCGTGCTCAGCACCTGTTCCAGCTTGTCACGGGTTCTGCCCACCAGCACCACCTGTGCGCCTTCACTGGCGAAACGCTGTGCCGCTGCGGCACCAATGCCGGATCCGGCTCCGGTAATCACCACCACTTTCTCTGCAAAGCGCGACATATTTCCTCCTGGTTATTTCGTGGTTGAAACGGTTAAGCCTGGCAGCCAGCGCGCTGAGTTCAAGCGAAGCCTGCAGATTTAACGTGGCGCTTAGTTCAGGAAATAACCGGCGGATTATCAAATAGTGCACTTTTTTGTACGGTTATTGGTCGCCACCACGCAGCCCGTCTACAGTTAACATTCGCCATAAAAATTTACAAAAACTGAAGATTCCGGGCCGCTGTGCCGCCGCGCACGCCGGCCGGTTACGCCTTATCTTGTTACTCTGTCTGGAAGCGATAATGAAAAAACGAGCCAAAACCCTGCCCGGTGTCACACGACGCCAGGTCCTGACCTGGTCGACGCTGGGCGTTGCCGCTGGCGTCACCCGCGCCGCCGATGCCGTCTCCCTCAAGGGCGCTCCCGGCTGGACACCCTTCGCCGATAACCCACCAGAACAGTTCCAGGCTCAGGGCTGGCTGTTCTTCACCGAGGAAGAAGCGCGCACCGTAGAAGCCATGGTTGACCGCATTATCCCGGCGGACGAGCTGAGCGTGGGCGGCAAAGAAGCCGGCTGCGCTGTCTTTATCGACCGCCAGCTGCACGGCTTTTATGGCACCTTCGAACGCCTCTACATGCAGGGCCCGTTTCAGAAGGGCACCACCGAGCAGGGCGACCAGTCGCCGCTGGTGCCGCAGCAGCGCTATCGCCAGGGGCTGGCGGCGCTCAACCGCTACGTGCAGCAAACCTCGCAAAAGAACTTTGTCGATCTGACGCCAGCGCAGCAGGACGCGCTGCTGGCAGACATGGAGGCCGGAAAGGTGCATTTCAGCGGCTTTGATGCGCAGTCGCTGTTTCTTGAGGTGCTGAACAACACCATGGAAGGCTTCTTTGCCGATCCGATCTACGGCGGCAACAAAGACATGGTGTCGTGGAAGATGCTGGGCTTTCCCGGCGCGCGCTACGACTATCGCGAATACATTGAGCGCCATAACGAAAATCTGGGCTTAGAGCCGATCAGCATTGCGCAATGGAAAGCACGGGGATAGATGATGAAGAAATTACCGAAAACCGATGTGGTGGTGATTGGTCTCGGCTGGGCCGGATCGATTATCGCCAATGAACTGGCCGACGAAGGCCTGGAAGTGATCGGCATTGAGCGCGGCCCGTGGCGCGACACCGCGCGCGACTTCAATATTGGCACGGTCACCGACGAGCTGCGCTACGTGATGCGCGAAGAGCTGATGCTGCGTACGCGGCAGAACACCTGCACCATGCGCAACAATCCGTCGCAAACCGCCCTGCCGATGCGCACCTGGGGCTCGTTCCATCCGGGCAACGGCACCGGCGGCGCGGGCAATCACTGGGCTGGCATTACCTTTCGCTTTCAGCCGGAAGAGTTTCGCCTGAAAAGCCACCTGACCGAACGCTACGGTGCCAGTGCCATTCCGGATGAGCTGGTGCTGCAGGACTGGGGCACCAGCTGGGAAGAGATGGAGCCGCACTACATGAAGTTTGAGCGCGTGGCCGGCACCTCGGGTTACGCCGGCAATATTCAGGGAGAGAAACGGGCGGGCGGCAATCCGTTCGAAGGTGCCCGTTCGGCCGACTATCCGACGCCGCCGCTGCGCCAGCCCTATGGTCCGACGCTGTTTGCCGAAGCAGCAAAAAATCTCGGCTACCAGCCGTTTCCGGTGCCCTCCTCGCTGGTTTCCGAGGCGTACACCAATCCCTATGGCGTCACCATGGGTCCCTGCACCTTCTGCGGCTTCTGCACCAATTACGGCTGCGCCAACTACTCGAAAGCCAGCGCCATCACCACTGTGCTGCCGGCGCTGATGCGCAAAGAGAACTTTACCGCGTATACCAACTGCGAAGTGCTGGAAGTACTGACCGATGCCAGCGGCAAACAGGCCACCGGCGTCACCTACATTGACTCCTCCGGCGATAAGTGGGAACAGCCGGCCGATCTGGTGATCGTCGCCGCCTTTACCTTTGAAAACGTGCGCCTGATGCTGCTCTCCGGCATTGGCCAGGCCTATGATCCGGTCACCAACAAAGGCACCACCGGCCGCAATTACGCCTACCAGACCGCCAACGGCGTCACGCTGTTTTTTGACAACAAAAACTTTAACCCGTTTATCGGTGCCGGCGCGGTGGGCATGGGCATTGATGAATTCAATAACGATAATTTTGACCACAGCGGTCTGGGCTTCTTTGGCGGCGGCAGCATCCGCGTGACGCCCATCGGCTCGGCACCGATTGGCTACCGGCCGCTGCCGCCCAACACGCCCAAATGGGGCTCGAAGTGGAAGCGCGCGCTGAAAGACAACTACCTCAGCACCATGTCGATTGGCTGCGAGGCCAGCAGCTATACCACGCGCACCAACTATCTGTCGCTCGATCCCAACTACAAAGATCCGCATGGCAGACCGCTGCTGCGCATTACCTTCGACTTTGCGGCGAACGATCTGAAAATGGCGCAGTACTGCACGGGTAAAGTGGCGGAAATCGCTAAATCGATGAACCCGCGCGAGATGATTGTCAAACCGATGACCGGCCACTGGAGCAGCGTGCCGTATCAGTCGTCGCACGTGGTTGGCGGCTTTATCATGGGCAGCGATCCCTCAACCAGCTCGGTCAATAAACATCTGCAGGTGTGGGATGTACCGAACCTGTTCGTGGTGGGCGCGTCAGCCTTTCCACAAAACCCGGGCTATAACCCGACCGGCACCGTCGGCGCGCTGGCATTCAAAGCGGCGCATGCGATTCGTCACTACTATCTGCAACGTCCCGGGGAGATGATTACCGCATGAAAACACGCCTCTCTCTGTGCGCTGCCGCGCTGCTGCTTACCAGCTTTGTGTCTCACGCCCAGCCGGAATACGATCAGTACGCGCGCGGCAGCTATATCGCCACGCTGGCGGACTGCACCGCCTGCCACACCGCCGACCCGCAACAGCCGTTTGCCGGGGGCGTCAGGTTGCAGACGCCGTTTGGTACACTGGTCGGCGCTAACATCACGCCGGACCGCGAAACCGGCATCGGCAACTGGCGCTATGAAGATTTCCGCCGCGCCATGACCGAGGGTATCGGCCACGGCGGCAAGCGGCTGTACGGCGCGATGCCGTTCACCGCGTACACCAAAATGTCGGATAAGGATCTGCAGGATTTGTGGGCATGGATGCAGACGCTGCAGCCGATACACAACCCGGTCGAGACCAATCAGCTGCCCTTCCCTTTCAACATCCGCACCAGCCTGATGGTGTGGAACTGGATCAACTTTGACCAGGGCGCGTTCCAGCCGGACGCCCGTCAATCCGCCCAGTGGAATCGCGGTGCGTATCTGGTGCAGGGCGCGGGCCACTGCGGCACCTGCCACACGCCGAAAAACCTGCTCGGCGGCGATAAAAATGGCGCGTTCCTGCGTGGTGAAGTGGTCGAAGGCTGGATGGCGCCGGACATCACCGCGAACCCGCACAGCGGACTGGGCAAATGGAGCCAGCAGGATATCGTCAGCTACCTGCGTACCGGCGTGAACCGTTTCGATATCGCTTCCGGTCCGATGGCCGACGCGGTGCGTCACTCCACGCAGCACTGGCGCGATGAAGATCTGCAGGCGGTGGCGGTGTACCTGAAAAGCGGTGAATCGCGTGATGAGCAAGCGCCCGCCGCACTTGCCGCGACGGACGATCGCATGAAGCTGGGCGCGCAAATCTATGCGGCGAAGTGTTCAGCCTGCCACAGCCCGGGCGGTCGCGGTGAGAAGAATATCTTCCCGCAGCTGGCGGACAATCCGTTGCTCAATCAGGAGGATGCCACCTCGCTGATTCGGGTGGTCGCCGCCGGCAGTCGCGGTGTCGATACCGATGCCCGCCCGACGGCACCGGCAATGCCGGCCTTTGCCGGCACGCTGGGTGATGAGGAGATCGCCGCAGTGGTGAGCTACATCCGCAACAGCTGGGGAAATGCCGCCGCACCGGTCAGCGCTGACGACGTGAAGAAAGTGAAACAGAAGCTGGAATAGCGCCGGGTCAGCACCGGCAGCGGCGGCTGCCGGTGCGACAGGCTCAGCTTTAGCTACGCTGCTGCACCACCGACGACTTCACTGCTGACGCTTCCCGCGTGTGTCCCGGCTGCGGCACACGGATAATAAAGGTCAGCACGCCGGCGAACAGGTAGAGCGCGGTATAGGCCCACACCACCCCGACGATATCGAAGAACGGCAGCAGCAGCGAGGCAATCGCCGGGGCAACAAAGTTACTCAGCCCGGCCGACAGATTGTAAATCGATACCGCTGCGCCCTTATGATGCGGTTCCAGCGTCGGGAACACCGCGGTCATCGGCACAAAGGCAGCGACAAAGATCCCCAGCATGATCGCCGGAATCAGCGCCACCCAGAAGTTATGCCCGGCATACAGCGGCAGGTAGTAAAACGCCAGGCTGGAGATCGCCATACCGAGACAGCCGAACCAGCGCACCTGACGGATCCAGCCCAGCTTCTCCCCGGTAATGCCCCAGAAAATATTGGTAAAGATGGTGACGAAGAAGAACACCGCCCAAATCTGCAGCCATTCGGAGATGGTAAAGCCGAGCCGATCGACAAACAGCAGCGGCATGATGATGGCAAAACCGAACAGCGACAGCGTATTGATGATGCGGATCAGGCAGGCATAAAACACATGCTGGTTGGTGAACAGAATGGTTACGGCACGCGACATCTCCGTCATCTTATCGCGCAGCGGCAGATTAACGCGGGAACGGTCCACCGGCACGTTGCGCAGGCTGAAGTAGGCCAGCACGCCGCCGCACGCCACCCAGACAATCGCCAGCCATAAGGTGCCGGTTTCGCCCAGCATCGGGATGGTCAGGCTCGGCAGATAGCTGCCCACCACGCCAATTCCCACGGAGTACATCGCCCAGAACCAGCCGGTAGCGGCGGCCAGTTTGTCACGCGGCAGCACCTGCACCAGCATCATCATGAACGAGTAGATAAACAGCGGATAGGCCAGGCCGCGAATGCCGTAGAACAGAACCATCAGCGGATAGTTACGCAGCCCAAGCCCCAGCGACATAAACAGCGCATGCATGACGATCCACAGCACAAAGCCAATCATCATGGCGCGCTGCGGCGTAATCAGCTCCGCCACCACGCCGGAGGCCCACGCCGCCAGCGCGGCGGCCAGGCCGTAAAACGTAAACACCACCGCCGACTGGGCCGGCGAAAAGCCCATGTCAGTGATGTGGCGCGAGAGAAACGCCATTTCGAAGCCGTCGCCGGCCATGAAAATGGCGATGGCCAGAAAGCCCCAGAACATCTTTTTCGGTAAGCCAAACCAGTATGCGTTCGATTGCATGACAATCTTCCTTCCGTTCGCTAATCCGATCAGGCAGGCAGCAACGCGCGCGCCTGCTGTTGTTGTACATAGAGTTCACGGAACAGGCGCAGCCGCTGCTGCAGCACGGCCCCGCGCGCCGCATCGGGCTGATAGCGCGCCTGCACCGGCGGCTTCAGGCACACGTCGGCTTCGCTGCCGCCATCGGCCAGCCACGCCAGTCGCGCCGCACCCAGCGCGCCGGAGGCGCTGGCCGGATGGGTCACTATCGGCAGCTGCAGCACGTCGGCAATCAGCTGCGCCCACAGCGTGCTGCGCGCACCGCCGCCGGTCAGGCTGCACTGCTGAATCTGCTGCTGCGTATCGCCCAGCACTGCCAGGCCATCCGCCAGGCCAAACGCCACGCCCTCAATCACCGCATAGCCGAGCAACGCGCGCGGCGTTTCGTGGCGTAAATGGAAAAATGCCCCGGTCGCCTGCGGATCGTTATGCGGCGTGCGTTCGCCAGAGAGATACGGCAGAAACAGCGGTGCCTGACGCAGCTGTTCCGCGCTGAGCTGTGCCATCTCGTCCATCAGCTGGCTTTCGGTGACCGACAGCAGATTGCACAGCCAGCGCAGACAGCTGGCGGCGCTGAGCATCACGCTCATCTGGTGCCAGCGTCCCGGCAGCGCATGGCAGAAAGCGTGCACGCCGGATTGCGGATCGGCACGCAGCCGATCGTTAACCACAAAAATCACGCCCGACGTGCCGAGCGAGATAAAGGCATCGCCTGCATTAACCGCACCGACGCCCACCGCCGACGCGGCATTATCACCGCCGCCACCGGCCACGCTCACCGTGGCGGCTAAGCCCCATTCGCTGGCCAGATCGGCGCGCAGCGTGGCGCTGACCGCGCTGCCCTCAACCAGTTCGGGCATCTGCGCGCGCGTCAGCCCGCTAATCGCCAGCAGTGCGTCAGACCAGTCGCGCTGCGCCACGTCGAGCCACAGCGTACCGGCGGCGTCCGACGGCTCGCTGACAAAGCGCCCGGTCAGACGCCAGCGCAGGTAATCTTTCGGCAGCAGCACCTTGTCGATGCGGCGAAAGATTTCGGGCTCATGTTCCGCCACCCAGTGCAGTTTCGGCGCGGTAAAGCCGGGCATAATCAGGTTGGCGGCGATTTCCATCATCTGCGGATGCTGCTGGCGCAGCGCATCACACTGCGCCGCGCTGCGCGTGTCGTTCCACAATATGCACGGCCGCAGCACCTCACCGGCGGCATCCAGCAGCACGGCGCCGTGCATCTGACCGGAGAGACCGATGGCGCGAATTGCGACCCACGCGTCCGGCGCCTGCTGGCGCAGCCCGGCGATCGCCTGACCACAGGCCTGCCACCAGCGCTCGGGATCCTGCTCCGCCCAGTGCGGATGCGGGCGCTGCACGCTGAGCGTGGCGTGATTCGACGCCACAATCTCGCCCTGCGGGTTAACGATCAGCGCTTTGAGTTCTGAGGTGCCAATATCAATGCCGAGATACATGATGTGCGCTCCTTACACCGTCGCCGGCTGCAGCAGCTGCTGCTCGATGGCGTCTACGCTGCGCGTCACCAGCGCATGAAAAGCGCGGTCATCGGCCAGTTCGGCAAACAGCGCGCGGTCGCTGAGGAAGGTTTGTAGCGCATTCTCGCCGCTCAGCTGCTGGCGCAGCGCGTCAGCATTGAGCACGCCATCCTGATACGCATACGGCAGCTGGTTGCTGGCCCAGCGTTGCAGGAACAGGTAGAACAGCGCCGGCAGCACGGCGGTAGAGGTCGGTTCTGCGCCGCGCTGATAGCATTCGCGCAGCGTCGGCGTCACCATGCCGGGGATTTTCGATAGCCCATCGGCACCAACGCGCTGGTTGGTATCTTTGATATAGGGATTGCTAAAGCGCGCCAGCACCACGTCGCGGTAATCCGCCAGATCGAGCGGGCTGGGCGACAGTGACGGGATCACGTCCTGCGTGATGTAGTCGTACGCCAGCTGATAAATCGCAGGCTGACGCGTGCTGTCATCAATGTAGTCATGGCCGGTGAGCGTGCCAGCCCAGGCAATCGCCGCGTGCGTGGCGTTGAGGATGCGGATTTTCGCCTCTTCCCACGGCAGCACCGACGCCACAAGCTCCACGCCCACCTTTTCCAGCGCCGGGCGTCCGGCGATGAAATCATCCTCAATCACCCACTGGATAAACGATTCCGCCATCACCGCCGCGCCATCGTCTCTACCGGTGGCCACTTTGACGCGTTCGGCGACATCCGGCGTGGGGCGCGGCGTGATGCGATCCACCATGGTGTTTGGCGAAGTGGTGTTATCGCGCACCCAGCTGGCCAGCGCGTGGTCGCCCTGCGCAGCAAGAAACGCCAGCATGCCGTGACGGAAACGTTCGCCGTTGTGACGCAGGTTGTCGCAGTTGAGCAGCGTGACCGGCGCACCGCCGCTGGCCACGCGCTGGCGCAGAATGCGGGTCAGCGCGCCGTAAATAGTGCGCGCCTCACCACGGAGATCGGCCTGAATATCCGCCTGGCTGAGATCGAGCTCATGCGCCGGCGTCAGGTAATAACCGGCTTCGGTCACGGTAAAACCGATCACTTTTGTCTCAGCGCTGGCGCCCTGTGCCACCAGCGCACTGATCTCCGCGTCCCACGGCAGGATGGTGCGCAGCGAAGTAATGGTTTCATACGCGCGCTCGCCCTCCGGCGTCACGGTTTCCAGCACGTACTCGCCGTTTTGCGCCTGCAGCTGGTTGAGCAGCGCTACCGCATCGCCGCGGATGTTGCCGAGCGCGATGCTCCAGCTGTCATCGCCCTGCTGGCGCAGCTGGTGCAGATACCACGCCTGATGCGCGCGGTGAAAAGAGCCTGCGCCGATATGCATCCACACTGATTTCGTCGTCATAGTCGCCTCGAAATAAACATTTGCCACAATGGAGGGCATTTGCCCGATGAGGCGTAGCATAGTCGCCGCCGGGGCGATCGTTCTGCGAGATCCATCACATTTAATACTTTTGCTCTTTTTTAGGGCTTTTGCTCAGTTAACGCTTCAGGAGCAAGACGCGATAAACTGGCGCATCGGAGTTTGACGGAACAGGGCGATGAGCAGAGAAGAGAAGAAGCAGGAGCTGGCAGCGCGGGCAGCGTGGATGTATTACGTGGCAGGCGTCACGCAGCAGGAGATTGCGCGCGCGCTGGGCTTATCGCGGCAGGTGGCGCAGCGGCTGGTCTCCAGCGCGCGTGAAATGGGCATGGTCAGCGTGAAGATCGACCATCCGGTCACGCACTGCCTGCATCTGGCGCGCGAGATCGAACAAAAGTTTGGCCTGACGCTGTGCCGCGTGGTGCCGTCAGCCGGGCTGGATGATGAGGCGATTCAGCAAATGCTGGCGGTGGAAGGTGCGGCGGTGATGGCGCAGTTTATCAACGAAGAGACCCCGCAGGTGTTTGGCATCGGTTCCGGCAAAACGCTGCGCTCGATGATTGATGCGCTGCCGTGGGTTGAACGGCCACAGCATCAGTGTGTGTCGATGATCGGCGCGATTGCGCGTGACGATTCCGGTACCCGCTACGACGTACCGCTGAAAATGGCGGAGAAGATGCAGGGCAAATATTTCTTCATTCCGGCGCCGCTGTATGCTGACACGCCGCAGGATAAGACGATGTGGGTGCAGCATCAGGTCTATCAGCGCGTCACCCAGCGTGCGCAGCAGGCGAACGTGGCGTTTGTCGGCATTGGCGAAGTGATGCCGGGCTGCCCGCTCAATGCCGAAGGCTTTATCACCGATGCGCAGGTAGAAGCGCTCAACGCGCGCGGCGTGGTGGGTGAAATGCTGGGGCATTTTTTCAATCAGCAGGGAGAGCGGGTGTACGGCGAAACCGACGAGCTGCTGACCAGCGTGCTGCTGGAGAGCCAGACGCAGCGCAATATCATCGGCTTTGCCGGCAGCACGCGCAAATACGCAGCGATTCACGCCGCGCTGCACGGCGGCTGGATCTCCGGGCTGGTAACGGATGAAGATACCGCGCTGAAACTGCTGCATGGTTAATTAAATATTTCTGTGATTCGTCACGGCGCGATGTATCGCGCGGGTTTGACCGCCACATCGCCGGGAACGCGCAGTACATTGCGCCGCTACGGTTCAGAAACCTATTTCAACGATCCCTTCAAAAACTGCTGCAGGCGCGGGCTTTTCGGGTTGCCGAACAGTTCGTCTGGCGCGCCCTGCTCTTCGATTTTGCCCTGATGCAGAAAAATCACGTGGTTGGATACGTGACGGGCGAACTCCATCTCGTGCGTCACTACCACCATGGTTTTGCCCTCTTCGGCCAGCTTCTGCATGATGCGCAGCACTTCGCCTACCAGCTCCGGATCGAGCGCTGAGGTCGGTTCGTCAAACAGCAACACTTCCGGCTCCATCGCCAGCGCGCGGGCAATCGAAACACGCTGCTGCTGGCCGCCTGACAGATGCACCGGGTATTTGGCACGCGCGCGCGCATCAATACCGACTTTATCGAGGTATTTAATTGCCCGCTCACGCGCTTCGGCTTTGCTCAGCCCCAGCACCTGAATCGGTGCTTCAGTGACGTTATCCAGCACCGTCATGTGGCTCCACAAATTGAAGTGCTGGAACACCATGGTCAGCCGGGTACGCAGCGAACGCAGCTGCTCCTTGTTGGCCACTTTCAGCTGACCATCGGTGTCGCGCACCAGGTTTATCGCCTCGTTGTTAACCGCGATGGTGCCTTCACTCGGCTTTTCGAGGAAGTTGATGCAGCGTAAAAAGGTACTTTTCCCGGAACCGGACGAGCCAATAATGCTGATCACATCGCCGGCGTTGGCCTGCAGCGACACGCCCTTCAAAACTTCATGTTCACCGTAACGCTTATGCAGTTCGGTAACGCTTAATTTATTTTCAGCCATAGTCATACTCAGTGCGACGAAGAGGGTTTCACATGCGCGAGGAAGCGGCGCTCCGCAAGGCGGAACAGGCTAATCAGCACGTAAGAGATAATCAGGTACAGCACCGCAGCGATGCCGAACGCGGTGAACGGCTGATAGGTCGCCGAGTTGATATCGCGCGCGATTTTTAGCAAATCCGGCACGGTGGCGGTGAACGCCAGCGCGGTGGAGTGCAGCATCAGAATCACTTCATTGCTGTAGGCGGGCAGCGCGGTGCGCAGCGCCGACGGCAGAATGATGCAGCGGTAAAGTTTAAACGGCGAGAAACCATAGGCGCGCGCGGCTTCGATTTCACCGTGTGGCACGGCGCGAAT
This sequence comes from Pantoea sp. SGAir0418, assembly GCF_043529865.1. Classification (NCBI taxonomy): domain Bacteria; kingdom Pseudomonadati; phylum Pseudomonadota; class Gammaproteobacteria; order Enterobacterales; family Erwiniaceae; genus Pantoea; species Pantoea sp. SGAir0418. Next base: position 1,364,134 of record NZ_CP027911.1, on the reverse strand, counting down.
GGCACCGGCAAAAATCTCGGTGGTATAAGCACAGGTGTTCAGGGTAAATGCCAGCAGCGTACAGTTCAGGCCGCTGCGGAAGAAGGCGTTCAGCAGCTCGGAGCCTTTCACCACCTCCAGCGTGTACATGCCGGAATAGAATACCAGCAGCTGCACATACAGCGGCGTGCCGCGAAACACATAGGTAAACAGCCAAACCGGCGTGGAGATATAGCGATTGGGCGAGACGCGCGCGATGGCCAGCAGCACCGCAAGGCTGCCGCCAATCACCACGGACAGAATCAGCAGCCACAGCGTGATGGCCACGCCGGTAAAACGGTAACCGTCGGTCCAGAGCAGTTGTTTCCAGTACTCCTGAATAATCTCGATCATAACTCTGCCCTTTTCACCCCTACCGAGTAGCGGCGTTCAAGCCACCACAGCACACCGTTGGACAACGTGGTAAACACCAGATAAATCACCCCGGCAACAATCGCGAAGTAGAACGGTTGCCAGGTACTTTTGCCGGCCAGCTGCGTGGCTTTTACCACATCTTCAAGGCCGAGCAGCGACACCAGCGCGGTGGCTTTGAGGATCACCTGCCAGTTGTTGCCGATGCCGGGCAGCGCAAAGCGCATCATCGCCGGGAACAGAATGCGACGGAAAGTTTGCGCGCCGGTAAAGCCGAAGGCGGTGGCGGCTTCAATCTGCCCTTTCGGCACCGCGAGAAACGCGCCACGGAAAGTTTCAGTGAAGTAAGCACCGTAGATGAAGCCGAGCGTAATAATACCGGCCACCATCGGGTCGATATCAAACTGTGCCATGCCGAGCGCATCGGTTACGGCGTTGAGGGCAATCTGCAGACCGTAAAAGATCAGCAGCATCAGCACCAGGTCGGGCACGCCACGGATTAGCGTGGTGTAGCCTTCAAAAATCATCGCCAGCGGGCGATTGCGGGAGAGTTTGGCGCCGGCCCCTATCAGGCCCAGCACCACGGCCAGTACCACCGAGCTGAGCGCCAGCTCAAGGGTCACCAGCGTGCCTTTGAGAATTACTTCAGAATAGCCATACAACATGGGTTCGATCCTGTCGTGAGGGAAATAAACAAACGCTGTCCAACAACACACGGACAGTCCTGACCAGGATGTGAATCACGGAAGGATGGTGGCAAGCGTATGAACTCCGGGAGTTTACATAAGTAAGCGCCCGGAGTGAATAGTTATGACCCACGTTAGCGTGACTCAATACACCCGTTCAGGAACAGGAGTCTTAATCGCCGTAAACGTTGAAATCAAAGTACTTCTTCGCAATCTTGTCGTAGGTACCGTCTTTGCGCATGTCGTTAAAGGCTTTGTCGATGGCAGCTTTCAAATCAGCGTCATCTTTACGCAGGCCCATACCGGTGCCGACGCCAAAGATTTTGTCATCTTTCACCGCCGGACCGGCGAACGCGTAGTTTTTCCCGACCGGCTGCTTAAGGAAGCCTTCGCTCGCCTGCACTTCATCCTGGAACGCCGCATCAATACGACCAGCATTCAGGTCCTGATACACCAGATCCTGGTTGGCATACGGCGTGACGGTCACCCCTTTTGGACGCCAGTATTCATTGGCGTAGGTTTCCTGCGTGGTGCCCTGCAGCAGGCCGATGTTCTTGCCCTTCAGCGACTCAATGGTCGGCTGCAGTTTAGACCCCTTCGGCGCCACTAAACGCGCGTTCGCTGCATACAGTTTTTCCGAGAAGGCGATCTCTTCCTGACGTTTCTCGGTGATCGAGAGTGAAGAGATGATGGCGTCGATCTTCTTCGCTTTCAGCGACGGGATCAGCGCATCGAAATCACTTTCCACATAAGTACATTTGGTCTTGATACGCTTACAGATCTCGTTGGCCAGGTCGATATCAAAGCCAACCAGCTGGCCCTGCGCGTTCTTGGACTCAAACGGCGGGTAAGTTGGATCGGTCCCGATGCGCAGCGACTGCGGTACCGCCGCGAACACGCTCGCAGCGCCGGACATAGCCAGCATCAGAGAAAGAGCCAGAACTCGCTTTTTCATAGGTAACCCTCAAGTGAAGTGCTTATTGTTATGTGGTGCGTGATGTGTTTGCGCTGAATGTTTTGCAGGTTTCATGCCAGTTGTGCAAATCGGCGAAACTGTGCGCAGGCGCACTAAATACCGCGTCCATCTGGGACGCAAGCACTTAGTTTGTGAGGGAAATATAACAGCGGTGTGAGGAAGAAAAAGTGAGATTGTTAACTTTTGGTGCACAAGATGCACGAACAGTGATCGGCCCCGCGCTTTTGCACGCATTCAGTGCATTATTGCACCATCATGCACCCTGCCAGCGGGTAAACAGATCTTCCGGCAGCTCGATATCAAACTGATCCAGCACGCGGTTGACCGTCTGATCAATCAAATCGTCGATGCGCTGCGGGCGGTGATAAAACGCCGGCACCGGCGGCATAATCAGCGCGCCGAGTTCGGCAGCGGTGGTCATCATGCGCAGATGACCGAGATGCAGCGGGGTTTCCCGCACGCACAGCACCAGCCGGCGCTGCTCTTTCAGCACCACGTCGGCGGCGCGCGTCAGCAGACTGTCGCTATAGCTGTGCACAATGCCGGACAGGGTCTTCATGGAACACGGCAGAATGGCCATACCCAGCGTTTTGAACGAGCCGGACGAGATGCTGGCGGCGATATCGCGCACATCGTGCACCACATCGGCCAGCGCCTGCACGTCACGCAGGCTGTAATCGGTCTCCAGCGCCAGCGTCTGCCGCGCCGCCGGGCTCATCACCAGATGGGTTTCCACTTCGGCTAACGGTTGCAGCACCTGCAGCATACGCACGCCGTAGATCGCGCCGCTGGCGCCGGAAATACCAATGATGAGTCGTTTCATAATTCAGCCTTGCTGCAAAAGAGTGCGCCAATAATAGCCGCTCCGCCGCCATAAATACAAAAACAAACAGGGCGGGATTGCGCCCGCCCTGTTTCGTCTGCCTGAGACTGACCTTAACCTTCGTTATGCAGTTCCAGGTTCTCCACTTCGTTCTGACGCGCAATCGCTTTGGCATCGTCGTTACGCAGCGACTGCAGATATTCCAGATACTGCAGGTCAACGTCTTTGGTGACGTAGATGCCGTTGAACACTGAGCATTCGAACTGGGCAATATCCGGGTTCTCTTCACGCACCGCGTCGATCAGATCCTGCAGATCCTGGAAAATCAGCGCATCGGCTTTAATCAGCTGACGAATCTCTTCCACTTCACGGCCGTGCGCAATCAGCTCGGTAGCGCTCGGCATATCGATGCCGTAGACGTTAGGGAAGCGGATTTCCGGTGCCGCCGACGCCAGATAGACGCGCTTCGCACCCGCTTCACGCGCCATCTCGATAATCTGCTCAGAGGTGGTGCCGCGCACAATCGAGTCATCCACCAGCAGCACGTTTTTATCGCGGAACTCAGCGCGGTTGGCGTTGAGCTTACGGCGTACCGCACTGCGGCGCAGCTGCTGGCCCGGCATAATAAAGGTACGGCCCACGTAGCGGTTTTTCACAAAACCCTGGCGGTACGGCTTATCAAGAATACGGGCAATCTCCAGCGCGGTATCGGTCGAGGTTTCCGGAATCGGGATCACCACGTCAATATCAAGATCTTCCCACTCGCGGGCAATTTTCTCGCCCAGCTTGGTGCCCATGCGCACACGTGCGCTGTAGACGGAGATCTTGTCGAGGAACGAGTCCGGACGCGCAAAGTAAACGTATTCGAACAGGCACGGATTGCTTTTCGGGTTCTCTGCGCACTGGCGCGTCGAGAGCTGACCCTGCTCGGTGATGTACACCGCTTCGCCTGGCGCAACGTCACGAATAAACTCGAAGCCCAGCGTATCCAGCGCCACGCTCTCTGAGGCCACCATGTATTCGGTGCGGCCATCGGCCAGCTCACGCTTGCCCAGTACCAGCGGACGGATACCGTTAGGATCGCGGAACGCAACCATGCCGTGACCGATAATCATCGCCACCACGGCGTAAGCACCGCGCACCTGCTGATGCACCGCCGCCACGGCAGCAAAAATGTTGTCAGCTTCCAGCGGATAGTGCTGAAAACGATCCAGCTCCTGAGCAAAGATGTTCAGCAGGATTTCGGAATCTGAGGTGGTATTCACATGACGGCGACCAACTTCGAACAGCTGCTTGCGCAGTTCATGGGCGTTGGTCAGGTTACCGTTGTGAGCCAGCGTGATGCCGTACGGCGAGTTCACGTAGAAGGGCTGCGCTTCAGAGGCGCTGGAGCTGCCGGCAGTCGGATAACGCACGTGGCCGATACCCATATTTCCCTGCAAACGCTGCATGTGGCGCGCTTCAAACACGTCGCTGACCAGGCCATTGGCCTTACGCAGACGGAAGCAGTTCAGCGCATCGATGGTACAAATGCCGGCGGCATCCTGCCCGCGGTGCTGCAGCACCGTTAACGCGTCATAGATCGACTGGTTTACTGGCATAAAACCGGTGATACCAACAATACCGCACATGTTGTCATTTCCTCATTAGCCGCACTCCCGGTGTTACCGGGGTAAAAAACTCGACGTGCTTTTCAGGTAATCGAAAAACCACCTGATGATGTAACTGAACTGGGGAATGAGTTGAGACTGTTGCCAGTCCGGACTTTTTGAAAAGCCGGTGAATGTATCAAGGAAGAAGAGAATGGCGGATACAATCAGCACGCCACGCAACGCCCCGAAACAGACCCCCAACACCCTGTCGGTTCCCGACAAGCCGGTTTTCTCAACCAGCGAGCCGATCACATAGTTCACGATGGCACCCACAATCAGGGTGGCAACGAATAACACCGCGATGGCGATGCCGTTGCGAACCAGTTCGTCGTCAAAACCTGTAAACCAGACTGCAAGGTAGGCGTAGTAATGACTGGCGACAAAAAACGCGCATCCCCAGGTAACAAGAGATAAGGCTTCCCGGACAAACCCGCGAATCAGGCTGACCAGAGCCGAAAAACCAACTACCGCAATAATGACGTAATCAATCCAGATCATGAACGCTTCCAGTACAGTGCATTTGCACCCCTGCATCCAGTTCGGGGCGCATTCTAACAGAAAAAGAAAACGTTTGCGTAGGGTTTTCCGGTTCTGTCCCGAGAAAAAGGGCGATGAAAAAAACTTTCCTCGCCCTTGTTGATGTCAGCCATTTAACCTGCTGATATTCCATAAATTTTCAGTAACGCTTCGCTAAAAAACACGCCAAAAGCCGCGCCTGTTTCTGCTATCGGCGCGGCTTATCAGTTGATCAGCGTGTGCTGTACGGCTTCACAACGCCGCCGAGGCCGGAGATGCCTTTCAGCTCGCCGAGTGCGCCCTGCAGTTTCGCTTTGGACGCATCCGGCCCGACGTAAATGCGGGTGATCTGCCCCTGCACCGGCGTCGACGGCACGGTAAAGGCACGATAGCCGGAGAGCCGCAGCTGCGCCACGATCTCATTCACTTTGGCGGCGTTCTTCAGCGCGCCGAGCTGCACCACATACGCCTGTCCTGCTGGCGCGGCCGGCTCGCTCTGCTTCGGCGTTTCCGCCGCTTTAGGCTGCTCTGAAGTTTTTGGCTGTTCTGTCGCTTTCGGTTGTTCTGCCGGCTTCGGTTTCGGCTGCTCCACCGGTTTAGGCTTCGGCTGCTCGACCGGCTTCGGCTTCACCTGCTCTGCCGGTTTCTGCTGCTGGTGCACCGGCGGCGGCGTCACGACGCTGGGCTGGCTGTTTTGCGCTGGCTGCGTGCTGCCGCTGGCGGCACTGTTTTGCGTTGCGCTGCTGGCGGGCGCCTGCTGCGCCGCGCTCGCACCTTCTGGCGGCTGCGACGGCAGCGGCTGCGTCACCGGCGGCACCATTTCGCTGTCCTGCTGATCGTCAGGCTTTGGCACCAGCGGAATCGCCGCGAACTCCTCTTTATAATGCTTTTTCTTACCGTCCAGCAGACCCGGTAACACGATGACGCCAATCGCCACCAGAATCACCGTACCCACTAAACGATTCTGAAACTTACTTGCCACTGCCGTTCTCCGCTGCCATCGATTGCATCACCTGCGCTACGGTGTGGAACGAGCCGCACACCAGAATCACATCGTCGGGCTGAGCCTGCTGCCGCGCCGCCTGCCACGCGGCTTCAACGCTCTGCCAGGCGCTGCCGCCCTGCAGATGCGCCATCAGCTCATCAGCGGACGCCCCGCGCGGGCCGTCGAGCGGCGCGCAGTACCAGCGGTTGACCTGCGGTGCCAGCGCGGCCAGCGTCCCGGCGATATCCTTGTCGTGCAGCATGCCAACCACCGCATGCACTGTGCCGTGTGCCGGCAGCTCAGCGAGACGTGAAGCCAGATAATAAGCCGCATGCGGATTGTGTGCCACATCAAGGATCACGCGCGGCGCGGTGCTGACCGTCTGGAAACGTCCCGGCAGAATCGCCAGCGGCAGATGCTGACGAATCAGCGCCTCGCTCACCGTCAGGCCGGAAGCGCGCAGCGCCGCAATGGCGGTGGCCGCGTTAGGGAGCGGCACCTGGGGCAGCGGCAGATCGCGCAGTTCACCCCGGGCATCCTGCAGCGTCCAGCTGTCGCCCTCGCGCTGCCACTGCCAGTCGCGGTTAATTTGTAACAGCTGCGCACCCTTCTCCGCGGCCACCTGGGCAATGGTGTCAGGCATATCGGCCTCGCCGACCACCGCCGGTTTACCGCCGCGGAATACGCCGGCCTTCTCGCGGCCGATGCTGGCGCGATCCGGCCCCAGCCAGTCGGTGTGGTCCAGCGCAATGCTGGTGATCACCGCCACGTCGGCGTCGACAATGTTTGTCGCATCCAGCCGGCCGCCCAGCCCCACTTCCAGAATCACGACATCCAGCTGCGCTTCACGGAACAGATTGAGCGCGGACAGCGTGCCAAACTCAAAGTAGGTGAGCGAAATATCGCCGCGTCCGGCCTCAATGGCGGCAAAGCTGGCGCTGTGCCGGGCTTCATCCAGCTCAGCACCCTGCACGCGCACGCGTTCGGTGTAACGCACCAGATGCGGCGAGCTGTAGACGCCAACGCGATAGCCTGCGGCCATCAGCAGGGTTTCCAGCGTACGGCAGGTGGTGCCTTTGCCGTTGGTGCCGGCGACGGTGAAGACAAACGGAGCGGGTTTTAGCAGGTCGAGGCGTGCGGCGACGCGCTGAATACGGTCCAGGCCCAGATCGATAGCCTGAGAATGCAGATGCTCAAGATAATGAAGCCACGTGGCCAGAGGCGACGTGGCTTGCGGGAGGTGAAGAGTGTCCATGTGCCCTGTTAGCTCTTTACGATGTGGTGCATGAATAAAAAGGCGCATCACTCTGCGCCTTTCGGTTGCCTGTCAGGCTTCGTTGCTCTCCGGCTCAGCCGCAGTCGGGCGATCACCATCCTGCAGCGGTGCCGGCAGGTTCATCATTTTCGCCAGCAGGCTGGCCAGCTTAAAGCGCATTTCCGGACGACGGATGATCATGTCGATCGCGCCTTTTTCGATCAGGAACTCACTGCGCTGGAAGCCCGGCGGCAGCTTTTCACGTACCGTCTGTTCAATCACGCGTGGGCCGGCAAAGCCGATCAGCGCTTTTGGCTCTGCGACGTTCAAATCGCCCAACATCGCGAAGCTGGCGGAGACGCCACCCATGGTCGGGTCAGTCAGTACCGAAATATACGGCAGACCGCGCTCCTGCATTTTTGCCAGCGCCGCACTGGTTTTCGCCATCTGCATCAGCGACTGCAGCGCTTCCTGCATACGCGCACCACCAGAGGCGGAGAAGCAGATCAGCGGGCAGTTGTCTTCCAGCGCCTGCTCAACCGCACGCACGAAACGGGCGCCGACCACCGAGCCCATTGAGCCGCCCATAAAGGAGAACTCAAACGCGGCAGCCACCACCGGCATACCGTGCAGCTGGCCTTTCATTACCACCAGCGCATCTTTCTCGCCGGTCTCTTTCTGTGCCGCAACCAGACGATCTTTGTACTTCTTCGAGTCGCGGAACTTGAGCAGGTCTTTCGGTTCCAGCTCGCTACCCAGCTCTGTCATCGAACCTTCATCCATCAGGCTATGCAGACGCTCGCGCGCGTGCATACGCATGTGGTGGTCGCACTTCGGGCAGACTTCAAGGTTGCGCTCCAGCTCGGCGCGGTACAGCACCTGACCACAGCTATCGCATTTGGTCCACACCCCTTCCGGGATGCTGGCTTTGCGCGAAGGCGTGGTAGTGCTTTTATTCAGTATGCGTTCAATCCAGCTCATTGATGACCTTTCTGTTTAATGCTGACCTGGTCCAGTCTTGTCGTTACTGCTGAAATCACCTTCAGCAGGCCGTAAATGTCGCTCATTAAACCACAACCCGTTCACGCTGTGGATAAAAATCTGGTAACAGGCTTACTGCGACTTGTGCTGACGCGCCTGGCGGCGGTGACGCCACACTTCAATCACGCCTGGCAGTACCGAGACAATGATGATGCCAACAATCAGCAACTTAAGGTTTTCCTGCACCACCGGCAGGTCACCAAACAGGTAACCGGCATAGGAGAATAGCAGCACCCACAGCAGCGCGCCTGTCACGTTAAAGAGCGCGAAGTGGCGATAAGACATGTGTCCCATTCCCGCCACAAAGGGGGCAAAGGTTCGCACGATTGGCACAAAGCGCGCAAGTATAATGGTTTTGCCGCCGTGGCGATCGTAAAACGCGTGGGTTTTGTCGAGGTAGCTGCGGCGGAAAATTTTCGAGTTCGGGTTACTGAACAGCTTCTCGCCAAACAGCCGGCCAATGGTGTAGTTAACCGCGTCGCCGAGAATGGCGGCAATCACCAGCAGCGTCACCATCAGGTGCACGTTGAGGTCGTTGCCCGGCAGCGCCGCCAGCGCACCGGCGACGAACAGCAGCGAATCACCCGGCAGGAACGGCGTAACCACCAGCCCGGTTTCACAGAACAGAATCAGGAACAAAATGGCGTAAATCCAGATGCCGTACTGCGCCACCAGCTCGGCCAGATGCACGTCAATGTGCAGAATGAAATCGACGATAAAGTGGATAAACTCCATAACAGCTAACTCCCTGACACTTTCCGATTAAAATGAATCCGCGAGGAACAACGGTCCCAGCGCAGGCTGAGGTAACGCAAACTGAGCAGGGTAATCCACCGCCACCAGATACAGCCCTTCGGCTTTCGCCGTTGCCGCCGCCAGCGTGCGATCTTTTGCCGCCAGCAGCGTGGCCATCCACGTTTCCGGCTGATTGCCGCAGCCAATCTCCAGCAGACTGCCGACGATATTGCGCACCATGTGATGCACGAAGGCGTTGGCTTTGATATCCACAATTACGTACGGCCCCAGGCGCGTGACGTTGAGATGCATCACGTTGCGCCACGGCGTGCGCGACTGGCACTGCACCGCACGGAACGAAGTAAAATCGTTCTCGCCCAGTAAAGCCTGGGCGGCGCGGTGCATCTTTTCCGCATCCAGCGGATGGTAAAAATGGGTAATGCCGTTGCCGAGAATTGCCGGACGCAGCCGCTGGTTGTAGATCACGTAGCGATAACGGCGCGCGGTGGCGCTGAAGCGCGCGTGAAAGGTTTCCGGCACCGCTTTCACCCAGCGCACCGCAATATCGTCCGGCAGGTTGGCGTTCACGCCCAGCGTCCAGGCGCTGTCGGCACGCGAGGAGGTGGTCTCAAAATGCACCACCTGGCCGGTGCCGTGCACGCCCGCGTCGGTGCGTCCGGCGCAGAACACGTTCACCGGGTGATTGGCCACTTTCGCCAGCGCTTTTTCCAGCTTTTCCTGCACGCTGCGTACTTCATTCTGGCGCTGCCAGCCGTAGTAACGGCTGCCGTCATACTCAATGCCGAGCGCCAGCTTAAACGGGGTCGCGTCTTCCAGCATTAATACAGATACTCCTGCACCAGCTTCTCTGCGGTTTTCACCGCCATCAGCGCGCCACCGAAGCGGATGTTGTCGGCCACCGACCAGAACTGCAGCAGCTCCGGGATGCCGTAGTCATTGCGCACGCTGCCGATGCTCAGGGCTTCACTGTCGGAGGCGTCGCTGACCGGCGTCGGGTAATCACCGTCATCGCTCAGGCTGATATCGTCGGCGCGCGCCAGTTCGTCACGCGCTTCCTCCGCCGACAGCGGCCGCAGGTTTTCGATATAGACGATCTGCGCGTTGCCGTAGAACACCGGCGCCTGCACGCTGCTCACCGCAATCGGTAATCCTTCGTCCTGCAGCACTTTACGCATCTGATCGACCAGTCGGCGCTCGCTCGCCACGCTGCCGGCACTGTCCGCCTGCTGCGGCAGCAGGTTGAACGCCAGCTGGCGGCCAAAATAGTGCTCATCGGCCGGTACGCCGTTCAGCAGCCGCGCGCTCTCACCGGCCAGTCCATCAACTGCTGCTTTACCGTGGCTGGAGACCGACACCAGGTTGGTCACCTGCAGACGGCCTAAACCAGCGGCATCCACCAGCGGTTTGATGGCGCTCAACAGCTGGCTCACCAGCGCGTCGGCCACGGTAATGATGTTGCGATTGCGGTAATCCGCCAGCACCTGTGGATTGACATCAGGCACCACCAGCGGCACGTCCGGCTCCAGCGCGAACAGGTCGCTGCTGTCGATTACCAGGCAACCCTGGCTGGCGGCTTCTTCGGCATAACGCGCCGACGCCTCGCGACCGGCGGTAAAGAACGCCAGCTGCGCCTGCGACCAGTCAAATTCCGCCGCGTCCTGCACGCGCAGCGAGCGACCGTCAAAGCGCACGCTTTCGCCGGCGCTGTTTTCACTCGCCAGCAGATATAACTCACCAACCGGGAACTGGCGTTCCGCCAGCAGTTCCAGTACAGCGTTCCCTACTGCGCCTGTCGCGCCCAGTAGCGCAATATTCCAGCCGTCAGACATGTTGGTTTACTCCAGACAATGACATAAAAAAGAGAGGCGATGACATGCATCGCCCATTAATTCAGAAAAATCAGAGATTAGTGATTCGCCTGCAGCGTGGCGCTGAAGCCAAGCTGATTGAGCAGCGCCGCGCTCTCCGCGTCATCACAGATCACCTGCAGCGAAGACCACTCGCGGCGCTCGACATACTGCTTGCGCAGGCGATCAAATTCGCCCGGCTGCGCGGCCACTTTGCGCAGCGGCGCATCGTCGCGGCGCACATCATACACCAGATGTACCAGGCGTTTCAGCGTCGGCTGATCGAGCCTGCCGTGCAGCGTAATGGTGTCAAATTCAGGGCGCGGCAGCAGCGTGTCCAGCGCCACCTGCTGCGGCTGACCGATAAATTCGCTCCACGCCTCAAACACCTGGGTGGTGCCGCGCGCCTTCCCTTCAAGGGTATAACCGGCGATATGCGCAGTGGCGATATCGACCTTGTCCAGCAGATCGAGGTTGAGATCCGGCTCCGGTTCCCACACGTCCAGCACCACGCTGAGATCGTTACGCAGTTTCAGCACCTCCAGCAGCGCGGCGTTATCCACCACCGGGCCACGACAGGCATTGATCAGAATGGTGTTGGGGCGCAGCGCCATCAGCAGCGCGGCATCCGCCAGATGCCAGCTTTTGTAGCGGCCGTCTTTAAACAGCGGCGTGTGAAAGGTCAGGATATCGGCCTGTGCCACCAGCGCGTCGAGCGAGTGGAAATCTTCGTCATCGCCGCGATCGGCGCGCGGCGGATCGCACAGCAGGGTTTTTACTCCCCACGCGGCGAGGCGTTTAGCCAGCCGTCCGCCCACGTTACCGACGCCGACGATACCCACGGTGCGATCGCGCAGATCAAAGCCGTCGCGTTCGGCCAGCAGCAGCAGCGCGGAGAACACATATTCCACCACCGCAATCGCGTTACAGCCCGGCGCGGCCGAGAAGCCGATCCCGGCCGCCGCCAGCGAGGCATCATCAACATGATCGGTGCCGGCAGTGGCGGTGCCGACAAACTTCACCGGCGTGCCGGCCAGCAGTGCGGCATCCACTTTGGTGACGGAGCGCACCATCAGCGCGCTGGCATCCTGCAGTTCGGCTGCCGGCAGCGGGCGGCCCGGCACCGCCACCACCTCTCCGGTGCGGCTGAACAGTTCACGGGCGTAGGGCATATTTTCATCGACGAGAATTTTCACGGCGGCGGTCCTGTCTGCTTGAAATAAACGGGGCATATCATGGCACAAAGCCGGGGATTAACCTAACCGACTGCGATAGCGATCCGGCGTGGTGCCGGCCTGCTGCTGAAACATCACGATCAGCGCGGAGGCGGAACTGTAACCCAGCTCGTGGGCGATGCCCTGCACGCTGCAGCCCTGCTCCAGCAGCGCAATCGCGCGCAAAAAGCGTAAACGCTGGCGCCACTCGCTGAATGACATCTGCAACTGCTGCTGACAGCGCCGCGCCAGCGTACGCTCGGTGGTAAACACGCGCTTCGCCCATTGTGCCAGCGTGGTGTTATCACCCGGGTTCTCTTCCAGCGCGCGCAGAATCGGCGCGAGGAATTTATCGTCGGACATCGGCAGATAGCTGGTGTTCACCGGCGCGAGACGCAGCCGATCAATCAGCACTTCGCACAGCCGCCAGTCGGCGTCGCTCTGCGGCTGCTCCAGCGCGCGGCGGGCAAAATCATTCATGATGGCGTGCACGATGGCGTCCACGCTCAGCAGGCAGGCTTTCTCCGGCATGCCGGCGCATAAATCAGCGGCAAGGTTGAAGGTGCGAAACTGCGCCTGACAATGGTTGTAGCTGCTGTGGCGCTGGCCCGGCGGGATCCAGATCGGCATCTCGGCTGGCGTCAGCAGCCGCTCGCCCTCCACTTCCATCTCCAGCACGTGGCTGGTGACGAAAATCGCCTGGCCCCAGTCGTGCTGGTGCGGCAGGTATTCGGTTTTGGCGTTGGTTTGCTCATAGCGCATGAAAAAACGCAGCAGCGGCGCGTCGCGCGGTGGCTGATACTCAACCTGAAGATTCATTCTGTCCGGTCACTAACGAATTTTGTCCGATTTTAACTATCTGCTTTAAACCGGTCAAACGTAAGCTAGTCGCGATTCACATTCGGAGCCGTACTATGAACTTATTGTTACCGCTGGTGGCGGTGCTGATCTGGTCGATCAACACCATCGTCAGCAAGCTGTCTGCCGGCAGCATCGATCCTGCTGCCATCTCTTTTTACCGCTGGTTGCTGGCGCTGCTGGTGCTTACGCCCTTCTGCCTGCCGGGCGTATGGCGCCATCGTCACACCATCAAAACCCAGCTGTGGCGCTTACTGGTGCTGGGCCTGCTCGGCATGGTGCTGTACCAGAGCCTCGCCTATTATGCGGCACACAGCGTTTCGGCGGTGATGATGGGGATTCTTGGCGCCACCATTCCGCTGCTGACCATCCTGCTCAGCCTGGTGGTACTGCGCCTTGCGCCGACGCGCGGCATCCTGATTGGCGGCCTGCTGTCGTTTGCCGGGCTGGTGTGGCTGGTGAGCGCCGGCAACCCGGCACAGCTGCTGAGCCAGCGCCTCGGCAACGGCGAGCTGATGATGCTGGCGGCCTCAACTTCCTACGCGCTGTACGGCGTACTGACGAAGCGCTGGGCAATCCCGCTGCCAACGTGGCAAAGCCTGTACGTGCAAATCTTCTTCGGCGTGCTGTTGCTGCTGCCCGGCTTCTGGCACGCGCCGGAGGTGGCGCTGAATGCCGACAATATTCCGCTGGTGCTGTTCGCCGGGCTGTTTGCTTCGATTGTGGCGCCGTTCCTGTGGATCCTTGGCGTGCAGCGCCTCGGCGCCAGCACCACCAGTATTTTCATGAACGTGGTGCCGGTGTTTACCGCCCTCATTGCCGTGCTGTTCCTGCACGAACAGTTGCATGCTTATCACTGGATTGGCGGCGGTCTGACGCTGGTCGGGGTGATCCTGGCGCAGCGGCTGAAAACCCCGCTGCGTAAAGCACGCGTGATGGCTCCGCCGATCAGCGAAAGCTAACCGTCACCCGCAGGCCGCCCAGCTGCGGGCTGCGGTCCAGCTGCAGCTGCGCGCCGTGCCAGGCGCAGATATCCTGCACCAACGCCAGTCCAATGCCCGCCCCGGGCTGGCTGGCGTGATCGAGCCGGCCAAACGGCTGCAGCGCCTGCCGCTGCTGATCCGCCGCGATGCCCGGCCCGCTGTCTTCAATCTCCAGCACCTTTTGCCGCAGCCGCGCGGTCACCGTGCCGCCGTGTGGCGTGTATTTGATAGCGTTGTCCAGCAGATTGGCGCACAGCTCGGCCAGCAGCAGCGCATCGCCCTGCACCTGGCTCGCCGCCTGCTCTTCAAAACCCAGATCGATCTGTTTACGCCGCGCCGCCGCATAGCCGCTCAAACAGGCCTGCTGCACGATATCGCTGAGATTGACCTTGCTGAAGGGCTTATCTTCGCCGTGGCGCGCCTTGATTTGCGCCAGCTGCAGCAGGCGATCGGTGAGCTGGACGGTGTCGTCCAGCGTATGACGCATGCCCTGCAGGCTTTCGCGCCACTGTTGCGGATCGTCGCTGCTGAGCGCGACGCCGACCTGGGTTTTCAGAATAGTGAGCGGGGTGCGCAGCTGGTGCGACACATCGGCGCTAAATCGCTCCTGCCGAGCCAGCAGTCCGCGCAGCCGCTCCAGATGGCGGTTGAAGGCGATGATCAGCGGCTGCAGTTCTGACCACGGCAGCAGCGACGGCAGCGGTGTCAGTTCGCCCGGCGCGCGGCGCAGCATCATGCGTGACAGCCGGCGCAGCGGGCGTAGCACTTTCCGCAGCAGCAGCCCGGCCAGCAGCAGCGTGATCAGCACCAGAAAACTCTGGCTGATCAGCGCGGTGCGCAGCAGACTGTCGGCAAAGGCGTGACGCGAATTGAGCGTTTCCGCCACCAGTACCAGCGCCATGCCCTGCACCCCTTCCTCGTTCACCGGCTGCCACAGCGCGGCTACGCGAATCGGCTGCTTGCGGTAGTGCGCATCGTAGAAGTGCACCAGCGCCGGATAGACATCGGACAGCGGCGCGTTGCCCGGCACCAGCGGTAAATCCGGGTAGCCGGACAGCGTGCGACCTTCGGGCGAAATCACCTGATAGAACAGCTGATCGTTCATGTTGCGCTCAAAGCTATCCAGCACCACCCAGGGTACATCCACCTCCAGCCGTTGATGACGCACCACCAGCCGCTCGGCCACGGTGCGCGCCGAGGCCAGCAGCGAGCGATCGTAAGCCTGATTCGCCGCCTGCAGCGCGCTCTGATAATGGGTATAGACCGACAATCCCCACAACAGCAGCAGCGGCGCGCCCAGCCACGCCAGCAGTTCACCGCGCAGCGAGTGGATCAGTCGCACGGCTGGCACTCCAGGCTGTAGCCGAGGCCGCGCAATGTGACGATCGCCACGTCGCTGCCCGCCAGCTTTTTACGCACCCGATGCACATACAGCTCAATGCTCTCCGGGCTGGCCTCATCCGCCAGCGTGAAGGTCTGCTCGTACAGATGCTGGCGCGACACCGGCCTTCCCGGGCGCTGCATCAGCGTCGACAGCACGCTGGCCTCGCGCGGTGTCAGCGGCAGCGGTTTGTGATTCAGCAGGAAATAGCCTTCCGCATCGCGCTCCAGCTGGCCGAGGCTTTGCGTCTGCGTGGCCTGGCCCTGACTGCGGCGCAGCAGCGCGCGCAGCCGCGCGTCCAGCTCGTCCAGCTCAAACGGCTTGGTGAGGTAATCATCGGCGCCCGCATTCAGCCCCTGCACGCGCTGTTGCAGCGCGCTCTGTGCGGTGAGCAGCAGCACCGGCACGCGTTGCCCGCGCTTGCGCAGGCGCGCCAGCACCGCCAGGCCATCGAGCCGCGGCAGCGACACATCCAGCACCACCAGCGCATAATCTTCGCTTTGCAGCACATGATCCGCCGCCACGCCGTCGGCCACCCAGTCCACGGCGAAGCCTTTTTGCGTCAGCGCTTTCTGCAGCCAGTTGGCCAGCTCGACGGTATCTTCCACCAGTAAGAGACGCATATCACATCCTGTTAGTTTTGCCGATGGCTGAAAGGTAAATGAAAGGTTGCTGTTTTAACA
This sequence comes from Pantoea sp. SGAir0418, assembly GCF_043529865.1. NCBI lineage: Bacteria > Pseudomonadati > Pseudomonadota > Gammaproteobacteria > Enterobacterales > Erwiniaceae > Pantoea > Pantoea sp. SGAir0418. The sequence goes on along the minus strand of NZ_CP027911.1, from coordinate 1,348,088 downwards.
ATTCAGCAACCCCGAATGTTCGGTGGCAATCACACTCTGGAAGAAACAATGGAGCGACAGATGAAAAAAACAATGCGCACCGCCTTCGCCACGACCCTGCTGGCTTTCTCTCTTTCTGCGGCACAGGCTGCGGCACCCGAGCGGACCGAATGTATCGCCCCGGCCAAACCCGGCGGCGGTTTTGATCTGACCTGTAAACTGATCCAGGTTTCCCTGCAGGAAACCGGGCAGATCACCACGCCGATGCGCGTCACCTACATGCCGGGCGGCGTCGGTGCCGTGGCATATAACGCCATCATTGCGCAGCGGCCCGCCGAAGCAGGCACGCTGGTGGCCTTCTCCGGCGGGTCGCTGCTGAACCTGTCACAGGGCAAGTTTGGTCGTTACTCAGTGGATGACGTGAAGTGGCTGGCGGCCATTGGTACGGACTACGGCATGGTCGCCGTGCGCGCTGACGCGCCGTGGAAAACGCTGGGCGAACTGCTGGAGGCGATGAAACAGGATCCGACTAAAGTGGTGGTCGGCGCTGGTGCCTCCATCGGCAGCCAGGACTGGATGAAAACCGCGCTGCTGGCACGGGAAGCCGGTATCGATCCGCGCAAAATGCGCTATGTGGCGTTTGAAGGCGGCGGCGAGCCGGTTACCGCGCTGCTCGGCAACCACATCCAGGTGGTATCAGGCGACATGAGTGAAATGGTGCCGCACCTGCAGGGCGGCAAGATGCGCGTACTGGCGGTAATGAGCGACAAACGCCTGCCGGGCGAACTGGCTGACATCCCGACCGCCAAAGAGCAAGGCTTTAACGTTGAGTGGCCGATTATTCGCGGCTATTACCTCGGCCCCAAAGTCAGCGATGCCGATTATCAGTGGTGGGAACAGACGTTTAAAAAACTGGTGACCACCAAAGAGTTTCAGCAGCAGCGCGATCTGCGCGGCCTGTTTGAGTTCAACCTGTTTGGTAGCGAGCTGGACGCCTACGTCAAGAAACAGGTGGCAGATTACCGTGAACAGGCGAAATCGTTCGGCCTGGCGAAATAACGGAGGCACAGATGAGCGATCGTATCTTTGCGGCGGTGTGGCTGGTGCTCTGCATCGTCGGGATGGTTATCGCCTGGCAGATTCAAAGCGAGTACAGCTACGAGCCGGTTGGCCCGCGCCCTTTCCCGCTGCTGCTGCTCGGTCTGATGGCGATCTGCGCGGTGATGATGCTGCTGCGCAAGCCGGACGCCGTACAGTGGCCGGTGGCGGCAACGCTGAAAAAGCTGCTGGCGCTGTGCGTGATGCTGATGGTGTACGGCTGGCTGTTTGAGAAGCTGGGTTTTGCCCTGTGTACCACGCTGCTGACCTTCGGCATCGGCATGCTGTTTGGCGCACGCTGGTGGGCAGCCGTCCTCTCCGGTGTGGTAATGGGTGTGGCGCTGTTTTACGCCTTCGATCGTCTGCTGGACGTTACGCTGCCGGTCGGCAGCTGGTTCAGTTAACAGGAGTCAATTATGGATACCTGGTCTTTTCTGATGCAGGGTTTCGCCGTCGCCATGACGCCGGAAAACCTGATGATCGCCCTGATTGGCTGCTTTATCGGCACCATCGTCGGCCTGCTACCGGGGCTTGGCCCGATTAACGGCGTCGCGATCCTGATGCCGCTGGCGTTTGCGCTGCACTTACCGGCGGAATCCGCGCTGATCCTGCTGGCAACGGTGTACATCGGCTGCGAATATGGCGGGCGCATCTCGTCGATTCTGCTCAACGTGCCGGGGGATGCCGGCGCGATCATGACCGCGCTGGATGGCTATCCGATGGCGCAGCAGGGCAAAGCCGGCGTGGCGCTGTCGATCTCGGCGGTCAGCTCATTCATCGGCTCAACCATCGCCATCATCGGCATCATTCTGTTTGCGCCAATCCTCGCCAACTGGTCGCTGGCGTTTGGTCCGGCAGAGTACTTCGCGCTGATGGTGTTCGCGATTGCCTGTCTCGGCAGCATGATGAGCCACAACCCGCTGAAGTCGTTTCTTGCTGCGCTGATCGGCCTCGGCATGGCGACGGTGGGCGTTGATGCCAACACCGGCGTCTATCGCTTTACCTTCGACAGCGTGCATCTCTCGGACGGCATTCAGTTTGTGGTGGTGGTCATCGGCCTGTTCTCGGTGAGCGAAATTCTGCTGATGCTGGAATCCACCAGCAGCGGCCAGAAAATGGTGCGCGCCAGCGGCCGCATGCTGTTCAACATGAAAGAGGCGGCGCAGGCTACCGGCGCAACGCTGCGCTCCTCGTTCATTGGCTTCTTTGTCGGCGTGCTGCCAGGTGCCGGTGCCACCATCGCCAGCGCCATTGCCTATATGAGTGAGAAGAAAATCAGCGGCAGCGATCAGTTTGGCAAGGGCGACATTCGCGGCGTGGCAGCGCCGGAAGCGGCGAACAACGCCTCAGCCTGCGGATCGTTTATCCCGATGCTGACGCTGGGTATTCCCGGCTCCGGCACCACGGCGGTGATGGTCGGCGCGCTGACGCTGTATAACATCACGCCCGGTCCGGCGATGTTTACCGAACAGCCGGACATCGTATGGGGCCTGATCGCCGCGCTGCTGATCGGTAACGTGATGCTGCTGATCATGAACATCCCGATGATCAACATCTTTGCGCGCATGCTGACCATTCCGCTGTGGTTCCTGGTACCGGCAATTGCCGCGATTTCGGCGGTGGGCGTGTATGCGGTGCACAGCACCACCTTTGACCTGCTGCTGATGGTCGGGCTGGGCATTTTCGGCTACATCCTGCGCAAGATGGATTTCCCGATGTCGCCGCTGATTCTCGGCTTTGTGCTGGGCGAAATGCTGGAGCAGAACCTGCGCCGCGCGCTGTCAATCAGCAACGGCAACCTGCCAATTCTGTGGGAAAGCCTGATCTGTAAAGTGCTGCTGGTGCTGGCTGTCGCCGTGCTGGTGGTGCCGCCGCTGTGGAAGCGCTGGCGTCGCAAGCGCATGAAGCTGGCCGCCGCAGAATAAATCCGTGTCTTATTGTTTTTCTCCCTGCCGCCCCCGTGGATTTCCCGGGGGCTTTTGCTATCATGTGCCATCGTTTTTCCGGCGCACCCGGATCTGACTCGTTTTTCAAGGATTCCGCCATGCAACCTCTCAGCGGTCCCGGTGTGCCCGCGGGCGATCGTTCATCTGTTAACCCGGCTAACGGCGCAGGCCGCCCCGGCGCTGCGGCAGGTGAACAGCCGCTCTCCCCGGCCCAGCGCACCACGCTGGAACGCCTGATCGTCCGTATCATGTCACTCAGCACGCTGAAAGCGCCCGAACTGTGGGCTGGCATCCGTCATGAAGTGGGCGTAAAAAATGACGCCGAGCTGCAGTCGCGCCACTTCCCGGCGGCGGAGCAGCATCTCAACAGCCGTCTGACCCAGGTGCAGAACAGCCACGCCACGCGTCAGCTGTTGCAGCAGCTGCTGGAAAAACTGCCGCAGGGCAACAATCGCCAGGCGGTGAGCGACTTTATCCGCCAGCAATTTAACCAGACGGTGTTAAGCGCGCTGAGCCAGGATCAGCTGCGTCAGGTGCTGACCATGCTGCAGAACGGCCAGATGGCCATCCCGCAGCCGCAGCAGACGCGCACCACCGATCGCACCCTGTTACCGGCCGAACAGCAGGCGCTTAACCAGCAGGTCACGCGTCTTGCCGCCGCGACCGGGGAATCGCCGGTAAAAGTGCTGGCCGACACGCTGAAACTGGTCAATCTGAAGAGCGGCGACCCGGTTCCGTCGCGCCACTTCCCGCTGCTGACGCAGTTTTTACAGGTGCGCCAGACGCTGAGCCAGCACAGCGCGCCGACGCTGCAGCTGCTGGAAAGCTCGCTCAAACAGCCGCTAAGCCACGACGAGCAGCGTATGCTCGAGGATTACAGCCTGCAGCGCTTCCAGGCCACGCCGCAGACGTTGCTGACGCCGGCGCAGAGTCAGGATCTGCTGATGCTGCTGTTCAGCCGCCGCGCCGAGCGCAACAGCGAAACGCCGCTGGCCGACAGCGAGTTGCGTCCGCAGCCGATCTGGGCACCGTTTGTTGAAATTCTGCCGCGTCCACTGGCACAGCGCCCGGCGCTGACGCTGGTGCTCGGCCTGGCGCTGTTCTTCTTTTTGCTCTGGCTGCTGCTGTAGTTAAGCCATCGCACTCAGCAGCCGCACTCCGCCGCGGGTGCCGCGGCGGGCCACTCGCCTGCCGCCGCGCCCCACGCCATCGGGTGGCCGTCGCGCTTCCAGAAATCCAGTCCGCCAATCAGCTCTTTAACCTGAAACCCCAGCTCAGCCAGCTTTAGCGCCGCTTTGGTCGAACCGTTGCAGCCGATGCCGTCGCAGTACGTCACGTAGACGCGGTGACGATCGAGCCGCGCGGTGCTGGCCGCATCCATCTCACGATGCGGCAACGACAGCGCGCCGCAGATATGTCCGGCCTGATACGCGTCGCGGCTGCGGGCATCAATCACCACAATCTGCGTGACGCCCTGCGCCAAATCCGCCGCCAGATCCCAGGCATCGGTGTAATAGCTGAGTTTGTGCTGCAAATAAGCCACGCTGTGCTGCGGGCTGGCGGGCGGATAAAACAAAACGGCTGACATGGCATTCTCCTGTTGTGATGTCCCTGCAGTGTACGGCAAAGTGGTCTGCATCCTGATACCACATTGACCGGAACAATAAGACCATTATGCACCACGCCTTTTTGCCGCTGTTTCGTCATCAGACGCAGGGCGGCTTACGTCAGCGGCTGTGCGCTACGCTGCGCCAGGCCATTGTCAGCGGCCATTTGCGCTTCGGGCAGAAGCTGCCCTCCAGCCGCCAGCTGGCTGCCGATCTGGCGCTGTCACGCGTAACGGTCGAGGCCGCTTACAGCCAGCTGGAGAGCGAAGGCTACGTGCAGCGGCACAGCGGACGCGGCACCTTCGTCGCCATCGCCCTGCCGCCACCGGCGGAAAAGGCGACAGCGCAGCGCGCACCGCGCTTTTCGCAGCGCGGCACGCAGGTGCTGGCGACCGGTGGCTGCCAGGATCCCCCTTTTCCCTTTGCCTTTGCCGCCGGATCACCGGAACTGCGCGCATTTCCGCACCGTCAGTGGCAGCGGCTGAGTCACAGCGTACAGCGCGCGCTGGGCAGTCAGGTGATGGGCTATGGCGATCCGCTCGGTTATGCGCCGCTGCGCCAGGCGGTGGCGGATTATCTGGCGCTGTCGCGCGGCGTGCGCTGTACGGCTGAGCAGGTCATCATGCTCACCAGTTCACAGCAGGCGCTGCAGCTGCTGGCGCTGATGTTTCTGGATGCGGAGGATGAAGTGTGGCTGGAAGAGCCGGGTTACCGTGGTGCGCGCAACGCCTTTCTCGCTGCCGGTGCCCGCTGCCGCGCCATGCCGCTGGACGATCAGGGCGCGCTGCCGCTCAGCGGTCGGGCACAGCTGGTGTATCTGACGCCCGGCCACCAGTATCCGACCGGCACCCCGATGAGCCTCGCGCGGCGGCTGCAGTGGCTGGCGTGGGCGCGTCAGCACGACAGCTGGCTGATCGAGGATGACTACGACAGTGAATTTCACTATGACGGTCGTCCGGCGCCGGCGTTGCAGGGGATGGAAGCCGATAGTCGGGTCATCAGCCTGGGGACTTTTTCCAAAACGCTGTTTCCATCGCTGCGGCTGGCGTGGATGGTGGTGCCCGCAGCGCTGGTGAAGGCGCTGGGTCGCGCGCGCAGCGTACTGGACGGCCACAGCGCCCTGCTGCCGCAGGCGATCACCGCCGAATTTATCCAGCAAGGCTATTTCGCCAGCCACCTGCGGCTGATGCGTCAGCTCTATCATAGCCGGCGCGATCGGCTGCTGACACGAATCGAACAGCACCTGCAGCCGTGGCTGCGGCCGCTGCCGGCGACAGGCGGGTTGCAATTGACGGTTGAGTTATTACAGGGAGATGAGGCGCGACTTACGCAACAGGCGCAGGCAGACGGTCTGCTGCTGCCGCCGCTTTCGCCACTCTACGCCGGCGCATCGCGTCAGCAGGGCTGGATACTCGGCTTTGCGGCGTTGACGCCCGGCGAAATTGACCGCGCCTGCGCGAAGCTGGTCGCGCTGCTGGCAAGGTAAATCCGTCAGCGACAAAAACAACAAAGGCCGGATTAACCGGCCTTTGAGCATCAGCGTCAGCGTTACGCCTGATATTTACGCAGGGTCAGCGTGGCGTTGGTGCCACCGAAGCCGAAGCTGTTAGACATCACCGTGGTCAGCGCTTTTTCGGTTGGCTGCGTCACGATGTTCATGCCTTTCGCTGCGTCATCCAGCTGTTCCACGTTGATGCTTGGCGCGATGAAGCTGTGCTCCAGCATCAGCAGGGTGTAAATCGCTTCCTGCACACCTGCCGCACCCAGCGAGTGACCGGTCATGGCTTTGGTCGCAGAGATGTATGGCGTGTTGTCGCCAAACACTTCGCGAATCGCGCCCAGCTCTTTCACGTCGCCGACTGGCGTTGACGTGCCGTGAGTGTTGAGGTAGTCGATTGGCGTATCCAGACCCTGCATCGCCATCTTCATGCAACGCACCGCGCCTTCGCCTGACGGTGCCACCATGTCAGCGCCGTCAGAGGTTGCGCCGTAGCCGACGATCTCAGCGTAGATGTGGGCACCACGCGCCAGCGCATGCTCCAGCTCTTCCACTACCACCATACCGCCGCCGCCGGCGATCACGAAACCGTCACGGCTGGCATCGTAAGTACGCGACGCTTTTTCCGGGGTTTCGTTGTACTTCGTCGAGAGCGCGCCCATGGCGTCGAACTCACAGGCCATTTCCCAGCTCAGCTCTTCGCCGCCGCCAGCAAATACCACATCCTGTTTGCCCAGCTGAATCTGCTCCACCGCGTTACCGATGCAGTGTGCTGACGTCGCGCACGCCGAGCTGATGGAGTAGTTAACGCCGTGGATTTTGAACGGCGTGGCCAGGCAGGCAGAGACGCCGGACGCCATCGCTTTGGTCACCACGTACGGGCCAACGCCTTTCAGGCCGCGCGGGCCACGCATTGCGTCGGCACCGAACACCTGATAACGCGGGGAACCGCCACCGGAACCAGCAATCAGACCAACACGCGGGTTGTTCTGGTACTGCTCATCCGTCAGGCCGGAATCTTTGATTGCTTCTGCCATCGACAGATAGGCATAGATTGAGGCATCACTCATGAAACGCACGATTTTGCGATCGATGAGCCCGTTAGTGTCCAGTTTGACGTTACCCCATACATGGCTGCGCATGCCGGCATCTTTCATCTCTTCGGAGAAAGTGATTCCGGAACGGCCTTCACGCAGGGAAGCCAGCACTTCCTGCTGGTTATTACCAATACTGGAAACGATACCCAGGCCAGTAATCACTGCACGTTTCATTCAATAGTCCTCATTCCACTTCTTTTGGATTGACGTGCACTCTAGCTTACAGTTGTACGCCGAACAAGTCCGATCAGCCATTTCCTTTTGTAAATTTGCGTCATGTGACGCCACTCGCTAAAATCGCGCCACTGCCTGAAAAATGAGCCTTTCCCGTGAAGTTATCCCCGGTTGAACACGCGCAATTAAACTGGAACGATCAGGGTACACCTGTTTCCCGAGCGTTCGACGACGTCTATTTCTCCAACGACAACGGACTGGAGGAGACGCGCTATGTGTTCCTCGACGGTAACCATCTTCCGCAGCGATTTGCCGCACATCCGCGCGATCTGTTCATCGTTGCCGAGAGCGGTTTTGGCACCGGACTTAACTTTCTTACCCTGTGGCAGGCGTTCGATCGCTTCCGCGCCGCCCATCCGCAAGCCGGCTTGCGCCGCCTGCACTTCATCAGCTGCGAAAAATACCCGCTGACCCACGCCGATCTGGTGAGCGCGCACGCGCACTGGCCGGAACTGGCCCCGTGGGCCGGACAGCTACAGCAGCAGTGGCCGCTGGCCCTGCCCGGCTGTCAGCGCCTGCTGTTCAATGGCGGCGAGGTGACGCTGGATCTGTGGCTGGGTGATATTAACGCGCTGATTGATACTTTTGATGACAGCCTCAACGGCCAGGTTGACGCGTGGTTTTTAGATGGCTTCGCGCCGGCGAAAAACCCGGAGATGTGGACGCCTTCGCTGTTCGCCGCCATGGCGCGGCTGGCGCGTCCCGGCGGCACCTTCGCCACCTTTACCTCGGCGGGCTTTGTGCGGCGGGGCTTACAGCAGGCCGGGTTCAGCGTGGCGAAGCGTAAAGGCTTCGGCCACAAGCGTGAAATGCTGACCGGCGTGCTGGACAGCGCCCCCGGGCAGCTACCGGCTCAGCCGTGGTATGCGCGTCCGCAGGCCGCCAGCCGCGAGGTGGCACTGATTGGCGGCGGCGTGGCCAGCGCGGTGCTGGCACTGGCGCTGCTGCGCCGTGGCTGGCAGGTTACGCTGTACTGCGCCGATGCCGCCCCGGCGCTCGGCGCATCGGGTAACCGTCAGGGCGCGCTTTATCCGCTGCTTAACCAGCACGATCCGGCGCTCGCCACGTTTTTCCCGGCGGCATTCAGCTTTGCCCGCCGCCTGTACGATGCGCTGCCGGTGATGTTCGAACATCAGTGGAGCGGCGTGCTGCAGCTCGGCTGGGATGCCAAAAGCGCGGAGAAGATTGCGCAGATGCTGAGCATGGATCTGCCGCACGAGCTGGCGCACGGCGTCAGCCCGCAGCAGGCGCAGCAGCTGGCCGGCGTCGATCTCGACTGCGGCGGCATTTTCTATCCACAGGGCGGCTGGCTGTCGCCGTCACAGCTCACCAGCAATCTGCTGGAGTATGCCCAGACTCAGGGGCTGCGCATGCACTGGCTGCATCGCGTGACGCAACTGGTCCGCCAGCAGGCAGGCTGGACGCTGCAGTTCGCCCAACAGCCTGCGGTAAGCCATCAGCAGGTGGTGCTGGCCAACGGCCATGCGCTGCAGGCGATCGGGCAAAGCCGCGATTTGCCGGTGTATGCGGTGGCCGGTCAGGTCAGCCATGTGCCGACCAACGCGGCGCTGAACCCGCTGCGCACCGTGCTGTGTTACGACGGCTATCTCACCCCGGTCAGCCCGAACTTTGCCACGCACTGCATCGGTGCCAGCTACCATCGCGGTGAAACGACAACCGCTTTCCGCGCCGACGATCAGCAGGAGAATCGCCAGCGGCTGATTAACTGTCTGCCGCAGGTCAGCTGGCCGACGCAGGTTGACGTCAGCGCTGATGAAGCGCGCAGCGGCGTGCGCTGCGCCACGCGCGATCACCTGCCGATGAGCGGCAGCGTGCCGGATTACGCGGCGACGCTCAGTGAGTATGCGGATTTACCGGCGCAGCGCGCGCGCGGCGAGCAGATTGCGGAAGCGCCGGTGCATCCCAGCCTGTTCGTGCTTGGCGCACTGGGGTCGCGCGGACTGTGCAGCGCACCGCTGGCGGCAGAAGTGCTGGCGGCGCAAATGAGCGGCGAGCCGCAGCCGCTGGACAGCAGCACGCTGGCGGCGCTGCATCCCAACCGTTACTGGGTGCGCAAATTGCTGAAAGGGAAAAAGGCAGGACGCTAAAGCGCGGGGCGAGCGATCGCCCCGGCCAGTCAGGCAGTGAGGCGCGCCTGGGTAAACAGGTTATCCCACATGCCCACCACCAGCGCCTGGTCGCGCGGTGACAGCTCACCGGCGGCGATGGCGTTTTGCAGGCTGTTGGTAACCTGAATCTGCAAGGCTTCCGGCGTGTGTTCGCCGCTCTGCTCAATTTCCGCTACTGCCAGCGTCAGATGGCCACGCAGATAACCGCTGGCAAACAGTTCGTCGTCGCTGGCGTGTTCGACCATATCGTCAATCAGCGCCAGAATGCGGGACTCGAATTCTACGATCATCTTCTCATCATCCTTCATTTATCGGAGTGCGGCTCACAGATCTTCCGGCCACGGAAACTGTGCCGCCGTCAGTGCAGGCGTACCATAATAGCTGGCTAACGCATCAATAAAGCGCGCCGGACGCGCCGGAATGCCGTGCTGCAGATAATGCATCACCTGCGCATGCACCTTGCGCTGAAACGCGATGCGATCCGGTTCACAATCGCCGTCGAGATTGTCACAGCTGACGTTGAAGGGAAAGCCGGCTGCCACACAGAACAGCCACTCCAGCGCCTGCGGCTTAATCTCCACCGCTTCAAACTGGCCCTGCGTTTGCGCATCGCGCCCGTCCGGGCAGTACCAGTAACCAAAATCCACCAGCTTGCGCCGCGCTTCACCGGCAATGCACCAGTGCGAAATTTCGTGCAGCGCGCTGGCGTAAAAGCCATGGGCAAACACCACGCGGTGCCACGGTGAGGTGTCATCCGCTGGAAGATAAATAGGTTCATCATCGCCTTTAATTAGACGCGTCTGAAAATCCTCAGCAAAGCAGCCGTCAAAAATCTCCACCAGCTGCTGATAATGGTGCTCTTTACTCATAATATTTTAATCTTTAAACAAACCGCCGCCATTGTCGCACTGGCGGCCGGTTTTGACGAGTGCGGATTACAGTGCGGCAAACCAGGCGAGAATGACACTGCCGTGGCTGTCCCACAACAGCTTAGCGCTCATCACGGCAGACACCGTCACCACCATCGGGCGAATCAGCTTCTGACCGCGGCTCAGCACCAGCCTGGCGCCGAGGCGTGCGCCAATAAACGCCCCCAGCAGCATAATCACGCCGGTGCCCCACACCACCTTGCCGCCGAACATAAAGAACAGCAGACTGGCGAAGTTGGAGGTGAAATTTAGGATTTTGGCGTGGGCGGTGGCTTTGGCCAGATTGAAGCCGCAAAGCGTGACGAAGGCCAGCGCATAGAACGAGCCGGCACCCGGGCCGAAGAAGCCATCGTAAAAGCCGACGCAGCCGCCGCCCACCAGCGCAAACGCCAGGCCGTGCAGGCGCTGCTCGCGATCGGCCTCGCCAAGACGCGGCATCAGCAGGAACCACAGCCCGATGCTGATCAGCAGCAGCGGCAGAATCTGGCGCAGTATCTCAGCCTGAATATGCTGAATCAGCAGCGTTCCACCAATCGCGCCGAGAAAGGTCATGGCGATATTCAGCCGCTGCTCGCGCAGTTTCACCGCGCCGCGCCGCACAAAATAGAGGCTGGCCGAGAAGGAGCCGCCGACCGATTGCAGCTTGTTGGTCGCCAGCGCCTGCGCCGGCGAAAGACCGGCCGCCAGCAGCGACGGCACGGTCAGCAGACCGCCACCGCCGGCGATGGAATCAATAAAGGCCGCCAGCACCGCGACCAGAAACAGCACGCCAAGTACCATCGGGCTGACAACAAACAGATCCATCTCAGGTTCCTACAGTAGATGCTTATCAAGTAACGCCTGGCAGGAAGGCGGCAACGGCGGCGGCGACTTCTTCACCGGCGGCGTAGTGCCCGGCTTCTTCGGCAGGAACCAGCTTTCCAGCTCTGCGCCGCAGCCATCGCCCGGCGGCGGTGGCACCTGATCTTCACACTCCAGGCTGCCCGGCGGACAGCGCAGGCGCACGTGCATGTGTGCCCGGTGGGCGAACCACGGTCGCACTTTGTGGAGCCACGCACGATCGCTACCGGCATCGGCACAAAGCTGCTTTTTAATCGCCGGATTGACGAAGATACGCGTGACGTCGTCATCTTTCGCCGCCAGCTTGATCAGGCTGTCGATCTCCGGCTGCCAGTGACGCGCAATCACCTGGCGGTCGTCCGGCCCAACCAGATCGAGCGGCTGCGGCTTGAGCAGCTGCTGTGCCGTCCAGCGGCTCTGCGGCAGCTGCAGCCAGATATCCACGTCGAGACCGGTCTGATGGCTGGCGTGGCCGCTGCTAAAGCGTCCGCCGGCGGCCATGCCCATATCACCAATCAGCACCTGGCCCAGCTGCAGCTGATGCGCCTGGGTGCTGAGGCGCTGGATAAAGGCGATCAGGTCCGGGTGGCCGTAATAGCGGCGCTGATCCTGACGCATCACCTGATAGTTGGGCGAGTTGAGCGGCAGCTGCTGCGCCCCGACGATACAGCCGTTGGCAAAGCTGCCGATGGACTGCGGGCTGCCGGCAATCGGTTGATGGATTTGCTGCCACGGCGTGGCAGCCAGGCTGGCCGCACTGCACAGCAGCGCGGCAAGGGAGAGAAGCAGGCGACGTATCATGCGGCTTACCAGCGCGGGACGCTGCTGTTGACGTCAGCGTTCTGCCCACGCTGGCGCAGCAGGTGATCCATCAGCACAATCGCCATCATCGCTTCCGCGATCGGTACCGCGCGGATGCCGACACAGGGATCGTGACGGCCTTTGGTGATCATCTCCACTTCCGCGCCGTCGCGGGTGATGGTGTTGCCCGGCACGGTGATGCTGGAAGTGGGCTTCATCGCCAGGTTGGCGCTGATGGTCTGGCCGCTGCTGATCCCGCCGAGAATGCCGCCGGCATGGTTGCTTTGAAAACCGTTGCTGCGGATTTCATCACGGTGCTGACTGCCGCGCTGGTTGATTACCGCGAAACCATCACCGATCTCCACCCCTTTCACCGCGTTGATGCTCATCAGCGCGTGGGCCAGGTCGGCGTCAAGGCGATCGAACACCGGCTCACCGAGGCCCGGCGGCACGTTTTCGGCCATCACCGTGACTTTGGCACCGATGGAGTCGCCCTCTTTTTTCAGCGCGCGCATCAGTTCGTCCAGCGCATCGAGTTGGTCGGCATCGGGGCAGAAAAACGGGTTATCTTCCACGATACTCCAGTCTTTCAGTTCGCAAGCGATGTCGCCAATCTGCGCCAGATAGCCGCGCACCACGATGCCGTGCTTCATCTGCAGATACTTTTTAGCAATGGCACCGGCCGCCACGCGCATGGCGGTTTCGCGGGCCGAGGAGCGGCCGCCGCCGCGATAGTCGCGCAGGCCATATTTTTGTTCGTAGGTATAATCCGCATGGCCGGGACGGAACAGATCTTTAATCGCGCTGTAATCCTGCGAACGCTGGTCGGTGTTTTCAATCAGCAGACCGATGGAGGTGCCGGTGGTGACGCCTTCAAACACGCCGGACAAAATCTTCACCTGATCCGGCTCGCGGCGCTGGGTGGTATAGCGCGAAGTGCCGGGACGACGACGATCGAGATCGTGCTGAATATCGGCTTCGGTCAGCGGGATGCCGGGCGGCACGCCATCAACAATGCAGCCAAGCGCAATACCGTGCGACTCGCCAAAGGTGGTAACGCGAAAAAGTTGTCCGATGCTGTTTCCGGCCATGGGGGTTCCTTGTTGCGATGTTGCGGGCGAGCGCTCGCCCCGATTTTTAGTCTTTATAGAATGAGAAGTGCGACTGCGCCGCGACGATTTGGTCGCGCGTCAGCATGAACACGCCGTCACCGCCGTTATCAAACTCCAGCCAGGTAAAAGGCACGTCCGGATACTGCTCCATCATGTGCACCATGCTGTTACCGACTTCGCAAATCAGCACGCCCTGCTCGCTGAGGTAGTCCGGCGCGCAGGCCAGGATGCGGCGCACCAGCTTCAGGCCGTCACTGCCCGCGGCCAGGCCGAGCTCCGGCTCGTGGCGATATTCGTTCGGCAGGTCGTCCATGTCTTCGGCATCGACGTACGGCGGATTGGTGACGATCAGATCATATTTAACCTGCGGCAGATTGCGGAACAGATCGGCGCGAATCGGCGTGACGTGATGCAGCAGGCCGTGCTCTTCAATATTCTGTTCAGCCACGGCCAGCGCGTCGGTGGAGATATCCACGGCATCCACTTCCGCTTCCGGGAAGGCGTACGCACAGGCGATGGCGATACAGCCGCTGCCGGTGCACATGTCGAGAATGTGGCGTGGCGCACCGTCGATCAGGCCGGCAAAGCGGTTTTCGATCAGCTCGCCAATCGGTGAACGCGGCACCAGCACACGCTCATCGACGTAGAATTCATGGCCGCAGAACCAGGCTTTGTTGGTGAGGTAGGCCACCGGAATGCGCTCGTTAACGCGACGGATTACGCGTTCCACGATGCGGTGACGTTCGCTGGCGGTCAGACGCGCGTGGCGCATGTCTTCCGGAATATCCAGCGGCAGCCACAGCGTCGGCAGCACCAGTTGAACCGCTTCGTCCCAGGGATTGTCCGTGCCGTGGCCGTACCAGATGCCCGCCGCCGAAAAGCGGCTTACTGCCCAGCGCAGCATATCCTGAATGGTGTGCAGTTCGTTCACTGCCTCATCGACGAAAATCTTGTCCACGTAGCCCTCCGCAGGCCATAAAATCAATCGGCCGATAGTGTGCCATGAAGCCGGGCAGAATTCAGCGCAGCGAGGTGAAAAAGCTGACATTTGTTGACGCTTAGCGGTAAGGTAACGGCCAGACACCCGCCATTTCTGATGATTCACTGAGACATGAGTAAAAAGACGCCGCTAAGCCAGGACGACCAGGCGCTGTTCCGCCAGCTAATGAGCGGTACGCGCCAGCTGAAACAGGATACGATCGTGCACAAACCGGCAGTGAAAAGCCGTGAAGTGCCGCTGAAGCGGCTGCTGTCTGAGCAGGCCGATAACAGCCATTATTTCTCCGATGAGTTTCAGCCCCTGCTCTCCAGCGACGGGCCGACGCGCTACGTGCGCGCCGACGTCAGCCATTACGAGCTGAAAAAATTACGGCGTGGCGATTACACGCCAGAGATTTTTCTCGATCTGCACGGGTTAACCCAGCTTCAGGCGAAACAGGAACTCGGCGCGCTGATTGCCGCCTGCCGCCGCGAGCATATTTTCTGTGCCAGCGTGATGACCGGCCACGGCAAGCACATTCTCAAGCAGCAAACCCCGCTGTGGCTGGCACAGCATCCGCACGTGATGGCGTTTCACCAGGCACCCAAACTGTTTGGCGGCGACGCCGCGCTGCTGGTATTGATTGAAGTCGAAGAGTGGCAACCGCCGGAATTACCCTGACCGGCAAAGGGACTGCGAGTGGGAAATAAAGTGATCTCTATTATTCCCCAAAATAATTCAGGTTGCAGCAAGGCGGCAAGGGAATGAATCCCCGGGAGCTTATGCGAAGAAGTGCCTGGGATGAAATGACTCAGCCAACGCAGTTGCGGTTTGAGCGCACATCATTCCCCAAAATAATTCAGGTTGCAGCAAGGCGGCAAGGAAATGAATCCCCAGGAGCTTACATCAGTAAGTGACTGGGGTGAATTGACGCAGCTAACGCAGCTGCGGCCTGAAGTATGACGGGGAATTACATGGCTTTGGCTAATTTGGCCGGACTCACCTGCCACGCCAGCTTGCCTTCACAGGCGTCGGCATCAAACTCCACGCAGGCAATGGCGGAGGTGGCGAACATCGGTGGCGCTTCCTGCGGGCAGAGTTCGGAAACCAGATAGCCGACCAGCGGCAGATGCGAAATCACCAGCACCGCGTGCGCACCCTGCACTGCCAGCGCCTGTAAATGACAGGCGACCATGCCCGGATCGCCGCCTGGCGTCAGTTCTGGCAGCACTTCCTGCCCTTCCGGCAGTTTCAGCGCTTCACGTACCGTGGCGAGCGTTTGCCCGGCGCGCAGATAAGGGCTGACCAGCACCTTATCGATTCCCGGCGTCTGAACATTCAGCCAGCTCGCCATCTGACGTGATTCGTCGCAGCCACACAGGGTAAGAGGACGAACCGCATCACTCGCTGCTTCCAGAGCTGCGTCGCCGTGACGCATGATAAAAACTTGCATAAAGCACCGCTGTTGTTTGTCGATATCGCCGGGTACCACAGCACCAGACGCTTCATTCTGCGAATGAACGCTGTGTTTTACCCCAATGGCTTGAGTATAGTCAACCGGTTGTTTATTAAATAAGCACATCTCAGAATGGTGCCGCGCCAGGCACTGCGCGGCCCCGATTCTAACCCGCTGAATCCGTGCGGCTATTCACGATTGTGCAGAAGTGTAAAAATTCGTTTGCCCTTCTGACATAGCCACCAGCGCCTCACACGGCGCGAAACGCTCACCGTATTGCTGCATTAATGTGCGTAATGTATTGACGATCTCGCCCGCATCACGCTGGTCAATATAGCGGAACGGCCCGCCTAGAAACGGCGGAAACCCGATGCCAAACACTGCCGCGATGTCGCCATCTCGGGCGCTGCGGATCACCGCTTCGTCGAGACAACGTACCGCCTCGTTGAGCATCAGCATCACACAGCGCGTGGCGATCTGCTGCTCGCTCTGTTTCGCCTGGGGTTTTAACTGCAGCAGGCGGTACAGACTGGCATCGGCCTGACGTTTGCGCGGCCAGCGCGTGCGCTGATAATCATAAAAACCTTTCTGGTTTTTGCGCCCTTTGCGATCGTCGGCCAGGATAGCGCTCACCGCCTGCGGCGCGCTGAAGCGTGAACCGTAGGCCTGTTCAAGAATCGGGCTGATTTTGCTGCCGACATCAATACCGACTTCATCCAGCAGCTGCAGCGGGCCGACCGGGAAACCAAATTTCACCAGTGCGCTATCAATGTGTTCAATGGGCTCGCCCTCCAGCAGACAGCGCATGGCTTCATTTATATAGGGCGCGAGAATGCGGTTAACATAAAAGCCGGGACGGTCAGCCACCACCACGGCGGTTTTGCCCTGACGACGCGCCAGATCCACCGTGGTGGCCAGCGTCTGTGCTGAAGTGCCGCTATGCGGAATCACCTCGACCAGCGGCATCTTGTCTACCGGACTGAAGAAGTGCAGGCCGATAACATTCTCCGGGCGCTGCGCGCCGGCGGCGATCTGCGCAATCGGCAGCGACGAAGTGTTAGACGCAAAGATGGTGTGCGGTTGACAGTGTTCTTCAATCTCGGCCACCATTTGCTGCTTCAGCGCCAGATCCTCAAACACCGCTTCGATCACCAGATCGCGCTGGCGGAAGCCCTGATAATCGGTGCCGCCGCTGATGCGCGCCATCTGCTGCTGGCGTTCCGCCGGCTTGAGCTGGCGCCGTTTCACCTTTTTGCTCAGCAAATCCCAGCTGTACTGCAGCGCGTGGTTAACGCCGTTAAGGTTGATATCGCGAATTCGCGCCGGCAGACCGGCTTTCAGCGCGGTGACGCTGGCAATCCCACCGCCCATCAGCCCGCCGCCCAGCACGCCAATCTGCTGCAGCGGGCGCGGCGGCGCATCTGCCATCGGCTCTTTCTTCAGAGCGGTGGACGTAAAAAACAGGCTGCGCAGTGCGGCCGACTGCGGCGTCATCGCCAGTTCGCCAAACGCGCGCGCTTCGGCAGCGTGACCGGCGGCGCTGCCCTGCTCCAGCCCGATGCGCACCACCTGCAAAATACGGTCGGTGGCCGGATAGTTACCGTGGGTTTTACTGTCGGTCTGGCGTTTGGCCAGCGCAAACAGCAGCGGACGCGCCAGCGGCCCCTGCAGCAGGCGATCGCGGCGCGACAGGCTGCGTGCGGCGTGCTTTCCTTTATGTACACGTGCCACGGCGGTTGCCAGCAGTATCGCCTGCGGCACCGCATCATCCACCAGGCCAAGCTTTAGCGCCTGCTTAGCGCGCAGCTGTTTGCCGCTGAGGATCAGCGGCAGCGCCTGCTGCACACCAATCAGACGCGGCAACCGCTGGGTGCCGCCGGAACCGGGCAACAGGCCGAGCTGCACCTCCGGCAGGCCAAGACGGGTTTTCTCATCCAGCGAGCAGATGCGCGCATCGCAGGCCAGCGCCAGCTCCAGCCCGCCGCCAAGACAGGCTCCATGAATGGCGGCGACCACCGGGAACGGCAGCGCGGCGATCTCCGCCATCACTTCCTGTCCCTGCCGCGCCAGCGCTTCAGCCTGCTGCGCCGTTTCACAACTGGCGATCATGCTGATGTCCGCACCGGCGACGAAGTTGTCGCGTTTGCCCGAAATCAGCACGATGCCCGCCAGCTGCGCATTGCTGCGCGCCTCTGCCAGCACCGCGCGGATTTGCGGCACAAACTCCGCTTTCAGGGTGTTCATCTTTTCGCCCGGAACATCAATGGTGATCACCGCAACGTGATCCGGACGCATCTGTAAATGGAATGCAGATTCGCTCATTATTCGGCCTCCAGAACCATCGCGCTGCCTAATCCGCCAGCGGCACAGGCGGTCACCAGCCCTAAGCCGCCGCCGCGCCGCCGCAGCTCATGCAGCGTTTGCGTGATCATGCGCGCGCCGGTGGCGGCGAACGGATGACCGTAGGCGATGGAACCGCCCAGCACGTTGAAACGCGTCTCGTCGACTTCGCCCAGCGCGCGATCGCGCTTCAGCACCTCGCGCGCAAAGCGTTCATCGTTAAACAGCCTGAGGTTGGCCAGCGTCTGCGCGGCAAAGGCTTCATGCATGTCGATCAGCGTCAGATCGCCGAGGGTAATGCCGGCGCGATCAAGCGCCAGCGGTGATGCGTAAGCCGGTCCGAGCAACATGTCCTGCCAGACATCAATCGCGGCAAACGCATAGCTGCGCAGGTAACCGAGCGGTGTAATGCCCAGCTCACGCGCGCGCCCTTCGCGCATCAGAATCAGCGCCGCCGCGCCATCGGTCAGCGGCGTGCTGTTGGCCGCGGTGACCGAGCCGTGGCGACGGTCAAACGCCGGACGCAGCTTTGCATAATCCGCCGCACTGGCGTTAAAGCGAATGTTGTTGTCCTGCTCTATCGGTGCTTTCCACGGCGGCACAAATGCCGGCATCACTTCCTGTGCCAGCACGCCGGATTGCCAGGCCTGCGCTGCACGCTGGTGCGAGCGCAGCGCCAGCGCGTCCTGCTGCTCACGCGTAATACCGTGCGTTTTGGCCATCTGCTCGGCGGTGTCGCCCATGCGTAAACCGGTGGAGTATTCCGCCACTGCCGGCGGCACCGGCAACAGATCGCGTGGGCGCAGGCGGCGTAAGATGTGTAATTTTTTGCTCAGGGTGCGGGCTTTGTTGAGATCAACCAGCGCGCGCGCCAGCGTTTTGCTGACGCCAATCGGCAGCACCGAGGAGGAGTCAGCGCCACCGGCAATACCTGCATCAATGGTCCCGGCCATCAGGCTTTCCGCCACGTTGGCCACCGCCTGAAAGCTGGTGGCGCAGGCGCGGCTCACGCTGTAGGCATCGGTGTGCACGTTCAGTCCGCTGCTTAGCACGATTTCACGCGCGATGTTGGGGGCTTCCGGCATCTGCACCACCTGGCCGAACACCAGCTGATCGATCACCTCCACCGGCAATTCGCTGCGCGCCATTAATTCGCTGACCACCATGCGCCCCAGCTCCAGCGCCGGAATGCCGTGAAAGTCGCTTGCCTGGCGGGCAAACGGGGTGCGTAATCCGTGGGTAATGGCGATACGTTCGCCCTGACGCGTCAGCAGCGGCTGCGCTTTGCTCATTGCACTCACCTGTAATTTACGACCTGAGCATCATTGCCCAACAGGTCTGACCTGATCATCAGTGTTAACCAGGTGTTGCTAAGTCGCCAATAACAGAAGAAAAAAAGTGCGAGGAGTAACACGAAAAAGAGGCAACGCTGCCGAAAAAGCGGGTCGGCAGCGGCGGGATTAGCGTAAGCCGAGCTGGAAAATCAGGGTTTCGGCCTGGCAAGCAAAGGTGAAATCGACGTCCAGGCGCACGCCGTCTGCTTCGTCGGTAAAGCGCGAATGAATCTCGCACGGATCGGACTCGACCTGGCGCGCTTTGGCGCTCAGCTCGGCCAGCATTGCTTCTGCCGCCTGACGGTCAGCGAACACGCCTGACCAGCTGGCGCTGCAATCGGTATTGTCCATCACGGTGCCCACGTCAACGCAGCAGCAGGCTGCCGTTTCGTTCGCACTACAGTTTCTAATGGCATCAGTCATGTTTTTCTCCTGACGATAAATCAACACTATCGGATCATTTTCTGCTGCAAAGTGTACGCCGGATGCCACGTCGCGGCTATCTTCCGCCCGCTAAGTGACGAATATCATACTAAAATTTGATCCAAAACAAATTTGACTCGCTATGCTGGAGCAGAACCGCAAGGATTTTGTTAAGCAGATCTGATTTTATCGATCAAAGCAGAAATATTTTAAAAACAATATTGCAACAAATACACAGGTCGGACCTATACTCGTCGCACTGGTCTGATATGTGTCTGTATCGTCAGTCCCTACAATCCGCCGTCCTTTGTTACGCGACGTAACTACGTTTAATAATAATTCAGATGAGGTTGTGGTCATGAACCATAAGAACCTGTTTGCAAAGTCAGCTGTGGCAGCTGCAGTGGCGCTCGTCTCTTCTCACGTCTACGCCGCAGGCTTTCAACTTAACGAATTCTCAGCAATCGGCCTGGGCCGCGCCTATTCCGGTGAGGGCGCCATGGGTGATACCGCCGCCTCTGCCAGCCGTAACCCAGCCACCATGGCCCTGATGGACCGCCCTTCTTTCTCCATCGGTGCCGTCTATATCGACCCGGAAGTGGATATCAGCGGTAACAGCCCGACCGGCAACAGCCTCAACGCCAGCAATATTGCGCCAAACCAGTGGATCCCGAACATCCATTATGTGCATCCGATTAACGATCAGTGGTGGATTGGCGCCTCGGCCACCTCAAACTACGGTCTGGCCACCGAATTTAATAACGGCTACACCGCGGGCGGCTTCGGTGGCAAAACCGATCTGATGACCGGCAACTTCAACCTCAGCACCGCTTATCGGTTAAATGATAACTTCAGCTTCGGCGTCGGCTTTGACGCGGTGTACGCCAAAGCGAAAATTGAGCGCTACGCCGGTGAAGCCGGTGCCCGCGCCGGTCTGCCGGCCGATACCCAGGTCGCGCACCTGAAAGGTGACGAATGGGGCTACGGCTGGAACGCCGGTATCCTGTATGAAGTGGATAAAAACAACCGCTTCGGCTTCACCTATCGTTCCAAAGTGAAGATCGATTTCGACGGCGACTATAAGAGCAATATCCCGCGCGCCTTCAACGGCACGCCGCAGGCGATTGCGCTGGGTCTGCCGTATGGCACCAGCGGCGCCACCATTCCGGGTTCGCTGACGCTGAACCTCCCGGAAATGTGGGAAGTGTCCGGCTGGCATAAAGTGGCGCCACAGTGGGCGGTTCACTACAGCCTCGCCTATACCAGCTGGAGCCAGTTCCAGGAGCTGAAAGCCACCGGCAGCAACGGCCAGACGCTGTTCTATAAAGATGAAGGCTACCGTGATGCATATCGCATCGCGTTAGGTACCACCTACAACTACGACGATAACTGGACGTTCCGTACCGGTATCGCGTTTGATGACAGCCCGGTGCCGGCGGATAAACGCTCTATCTCGATTCCGGATCAGGATCGCCTGTGGCTGAGCGCCGGTGCGTCTTACGCCTTCACGCCGGACGCGTCGGTTGATGTCGGTGTTTCCTATATGCACGGTCAGCACGTGACGGTGAAAGAAGGTCCTTATACCTTTAATTCCGAAGGTAAGGCCTGGCTGTACGGCGCTAACTTTAACTACAAGTTCTGATAATCAGTGCAGCGGCCCACGTGGGTCGCCTGCAGAGAGAAAAACGGCGACCAGTTGGTCGCCGTTGTTGTTTACTGGGAGTCGATATCTTTTAAATCGTCCTGAATCGCGCTGGCGTTCGGATTCTCCTCCGGCTTCAGCTTGCCGCCGCTGGCGAGGAAATCGTTACGCTGGAAATAGGCGTTGCGGATAAAGGCGTACGGATCCTGCTGCTGTCTGAGCAGGCCGTCGGAATCAAGCAGCTGCGCGCGCGTTTCCACCCCTTCCAGCGTCCATTTACCGATCGACATCGGCCAGGTAAGCCAGCTCAGTACCGGATAAAGCGTATCGACGTAGTCGCCGCCATCCTGACGCACAGTAAAGCTGCCGTAACCTGGCAGCACCACGTACGGACCGTAGCCAACGCCATAACGGCCCAGCGTGCTGCCAAAGTGGTGCGGCACTTCACGCGCCAGCTGGGGATTGGCTTTGCCGGCGACGTCGATGAAACCACCGAGGCCGAGCACGGTATTCAGGAAGAAACGGGTAAAGTGAATGCCCGCCTGACGCGGCTCGCCGACCAGAATCGAGTTTACCATGCTGGCCGGTTCATCAAGGTTACCGAGGAAGTTGCTCAGCCCGGTACGGGCCGGCACCGGCACGTAATCACGCCAGGCAACCGCCACCGGGCGCACCACATAGGGATCCAGCACGTTGTAGTTGAAGTTAAACATCGTGCGGTTGAACCCTTCGAGCGGATCGCTGCGCTGCGCAGGCGTCGTCTCGTCGGCCGGTTTGGAACTGGCACATCCCACCAGCAGTAAACTGGCCAGCGCCAGGCCGGTCAGGCGATTATTCATTCTTCTCTCCCTGTGCAGATAAAAGGTGTATCGCTTCAGGGCTGCTGCTGATTGACCTCAACAGCCATCGGCTGGTGACCATCCCAGGGGGTGACCGCGCTTAAACCAAACCAGTCGCCGGACTGCGGATTAGCACTACCATCGCGCGAAATGCGCACCCTGACCTGCACCTGATGCTGCGCCGAAAGCAGGCGATCCGGCATCATGGCGTTGCTGTCATCCAGCGTAAGCGATAGCGGGAAGTGGCTGAGCGGTAAACGCTTTACAGCCACAGGCACCGGTGAAACACCGTCAGACACAGAAATATACAACACTCCGCCCGGCGGTAACATTTTTTCTGCCTCTGGCGTTAAGCTCACCGTCAATGCCAGCTGGCTATTTTGCTGTCCCGCGTCGGTTTTCGCTTGTTCAATGCTGCGCTCTATCATGGTAATGCGTCGATCGCCGGCCGGCAGCAGCTTCAGCATCACCTGCCACGCGCCAATCGCTTCGCCATACTGCTGCTGTTCAAAGGCATTGAACGCCAGCAGACTGAGGGTGCGCACATTGCTGTGGTCGCGCTTCAGCAGGTCTTTCAGCAGCATATTGGCCTGGCGGTTATCCTGCGGATCGCTGGAGCGCGTCAGCACTTCGGCATAATCCTGCTGCAGTTCAAGGTTATCCGGCGCCAGCTGCAAAGCGTGCTCAAAGGCCTGGCTGGCATCGGTGGCGTTGTTCAGCACCATGCCGAGGCGGCCCAGCATCGCCCAGTCATTGAGGTTTTGCGGATCGTTTTGCAGCGAGGTGCGCAGGCCGAGCTGCAGACGCGCCAGCTCTTCCATGGTCAGCGGCTGCGCGTTGGGATCCATCACCCGCGCGCGCAGCGCCGGGTACTCCTGCTGCACGCTCTGCCAGCCCGCCAGCTGGGCAAGGCCACCGGTTTTCAGATAAACGCCCACCGACACCAGCACCAGGACGATCACGCCCGGCAGCAGTACCCAGCGGCTGCTGTGATGCGCGCGTGCCGCCGCGTCGCCCGGCACGTCGGTCAGCAGCGTTTGCTGCAGTTCACGCACCATCTCCGGACGTTCACTGACCACGCCCTCGGCTTCGTCATGATCCAGCTCGCGCAGACGCTGCTGATAAAAATCGGTATTGAGACGATCGCGATCGCCGCTGCTGGCCTGACGCTGCCGCCAGCCGGCACCGACAAACAGCGCCGTCGCCGCCGCCAGTAAAATAATCAGGGTAATCCAGAATCCAGTCATTACGGCTTCCCGTCACGCTTCAGAATCGCCGCAAGGCGCTGTTGTTCATCGTCATCCAGCTCGCTGCTCGCGTTGCCGCGTCGGCTGCGCAGAATAATAATCAGCCCGCCGAGCACCACAAACAGCGCCGGTCCGACCCACAGAATCAGCGTCGACGGCGTCACCGGCGGTTCATAAGTGACGAAGTTGCCATAACGCGCCACCATGTAACCAATGATCTGCTGGCGGCTCTGGCCCTGCTTCATCAGCTCATACACTTTCAGCCGCATGTCGGCGGCAATCATCGCGTTGGAGTCGGCAATACTGTTGTTCTGGCACTTCGGGCAGCGCAGCGATGCGGTGAGCTCGCGATACTGCTCCTCCTGCTGGACCGAATCGAACTGATAAGTATCGATCGCGGCCCACAGGCTGGTGCTCAGCAGCAGACCCGCGAGCAGCATAAGCAGCTGTTTCATACGCCTGCCTCCCTGCTGTATTTCTGCCACAGCGGCTTCACCTCTTCATTCCACACCCGGTCGTTCATGTCGCCGGCGTGGCGGTAGCGGATAATGCCGTGGCCATCAATCAGGAAGGTCTCCGGCGCGCCGTAGACGCCGAGATCCAGACCGAGCATGCCGTCGCCGTCATACAGGCTCAGCGCATACGGATTGCCGAGCGTGTTAAGCCAGGTGACGGCTTTGCTGCGGTCGTCTTTGTAATTGAGGCCAACCACGCGGATGCCCTGCTCCGCCAGCGTGTTGAGATATTGATGCTCGGCGCGGCAGGTCGGGCACCAGGTGGCCCAGACATTCAGCAGCAGCGGTTTGCCATCGGTCAGCACCTGCTGGTTATAGATTTTGCCCGGCTGATCCAGCGCTTCGAGTTTAAACACCGGCACTGGTTTACCGATCAGCGCCGATTCGAGGCGCGTAGGATCGTCACCGCTGGCGTTGCGCGTCAGCTGCCACAGCAGCGCCGCCGCCAGCAGCAGAAACAGGACTAAAGGAATAAACAGGATCTTTTTATTCATGCCAGTTCCTCGCGCTGCGCTTTTTTGCGCGAGCGGTAGCGCGGATCGAGCAAGCACAGCAGGCCGCCCACCGCCATAAACACGCCGCCGAACCAGATCCAGCGTACAAAGGGTTTGTAATAAATACGCACCGCCCAGGAACCGTCATCCAGCTCTTCGCCCAGCGCCGCGTAGAGATCGCGCGTGAAGCCGCCGCTGATCGCCGCTTCCGTCATCATGGTGCGCGCTGCGGTATAGAAGCGCTTCTCTGCATGCAGCACCGCTTCTGGCTTACCGTTGCGTGTGACATCGATAATCGCCACGCCACCGCTGTAGTTGGGGCCCTGCAGATTGTGCACGTCGCGGAAAATAAAGTGATAGTTGTGGATATCCACGCTGTCGCCGGCCTTCATGCGCACGTCACGCTCAACGCTGTATTGGGTGCTGAAGGCAATGCCCACCACCGTCACCGCCACGCCAAGATGGCCCAGCACCATGCCCCAGTGGCTGCGCGACAGATGGCGCAATCCCGCCAGGAAACGGTGCCGGTGGGTAGCGCGTTCGTGCAGCTCCATCAGCGTCAGCAGGATCACCCAGATGGCCATCAGCAGGCCAATCACCGTCATCGCTTCGATGCGATCCTGCAACAGCCACGGCAGCACGATCGACAGGATCAGCGTCACCAGCAGACCCACGCCGAGCCGCTTCCACAGCTTTTGCGGCTCATCGCGGCGCCAGCGCACCAGCGGCCCGATGCCGAGCATCAGCGCGAACGGCGCCATCAGCCAGGTGAACATGGTATTGAAGAACGGCTCGCCAACCGAAATGCTGCCCAGCCCGAGCTGTTTATGCACCAGCGGCAGCAGCGTACCGAGCAGTACCACCAGCATTGCGGCAATCAGCAGCACGTTGTTGCCGAGCAGGAAGGATTCGCGCGACCAGGCTTCGCTCTGCACGCGGCTGCGCACCTGGCCCCCTTTCAGGGCGTACAGCAGCAGCGAACTGCCGATGACAATCACCAGGAAGGCGAGGATAAACATACCGCGCGCCGGATCCGAGGCGAACGAGTGCACCGACACCAGCACACCCGAACGCACCAGGAAGGTACCCAGCAGGCTTAATGAGAACGCGGTAATCGCCAGCAGCACCGTCCATGACTTAAAGCTGCCGCGTTTTTCTGTCACCGCCAATGAGTGCATCAGCGCAGTACCGGCCAGCCACGGCATAAAGGACGCGTTTTCGACCGGATCCCAGAACCACCAGCCGCCCCAGCCGAGTTCGTAATACGCCCACGCGGAACCGAGCACGATACCAATAGTCAGAAATACCCATGCCGCGGTGGTCCACGGACGTGACCAGCGCGCCCAGGCGGTATCGAGCCGGCCTGCCATCAGCGACGCAATGGCAAAGGCAAACGCCACCGAGAAGCCAACATAGCCCATATAGAGCAGCGGCGGATGGAAGATCAGCCCGATATCCTGCAGCATCGGGTTGAGGTCGCGCCCATCAATCGGGAAGTTCGGCAGCGTGCGGGTAAACGGATTCGAGGTGAGGATGATGAACAACAGGAAGCCGAGGTTGATCATTCCCATCACCGCCAGCACGCGCGCCAGCGCATCCTGCGGCATGCCGCGGCTGAAAATCGCCACCGCTAATGTCCAGGTGCTGAGCAGCAGCACCCACAGCAGCAGCGATCCTTCATGCGCGCCCCAGGTGGCGGCGATGCGGTAATACACCGGCAGCAGCGAATTGGAGTTGGTGGCAACGTAGCCGACGGTAAAATCGTTGACCACAAACGCGTGCACCAGCACGAGGAACGCGGCAGCGATGCACAGGAACATGCCCCAGGTGAGCGGACGCGCCAGCGCCATCAGCCGGCCATCCTGACGCGCTGCGCCCCACAGCGGATAAATACTTAATAACAGCGCTAAGCCCAGCGCCAGACACAGCAGAAAGCTGCCAATTTCCGGCATCATGATTGCGTACCCGCCTGCTGATAGGCCGCTGCCGGTCCGTTATGATTCTTCTTCATTGCGTCCTGAATTTCCGGCGGCGTGTACTTCTCATCGTGCTTCGCCAGCACCTCTTTGGCGTTGACCAGATTGCCGTCCTCCAGCACGCCCTGCGCCACCACGCCCTGCCCTTCGCGGAACAGATCCGGCAGAATACCTTCGTAGCTGACGCTGACCACGCCGTTGGCATCATACAGTTTGAACGACACCGCCAGCGTTTTCGGATCGCGTTTGACGCTACCGGGCATCACCATGCCGCCGACGCGCAGGCGCTGACCGGCCTCCGGCTTCTGGTGATCCTCACCTTTGCCGTACAGAATTTCACTCGGGGTGTAGAACAGGTCGATGTTGGAACGCAGCGCGTACATCACCAGCGACGTGGCAAGGCCTAAGCCCACCAGCACCGCCACCACCACATACAGGCGGTTACGACGACGGATATTCACACGGATTCTCCTGCTGCTTCACTGGCAGCTTGTTTAGCTTTTGCCGCGCGGATGCGGCGCTCGCGGGACTGACGCTGGCGAATCTCTGCCAGCAGGCGGCGACGGAACAACACGGTGTGCAGCACCAGACCGATCAGCGGAATCAGCGTAAAACACACGGCCAGCCAGACGTAAAAGGCATAGCCGCCCATGGCGAAAAACTCGCTCCACGATGAGAAGGCAGGCGTCATGCTTTGCGTCCTCCCTGCGCCACGTCAATCGCCCACGGGCGGTGACGCTCGGTAAACAGAATCAGGTTGCGCAGACGCATCAGGGTGAGCGCACCAAACACCAGCAGATAGCCGAGAATCGACCAGCGCAGCGGCGTGCGCATGCTGGGATCGATCGCCTGTTGCAGAATGCCCGACGAGCCCTGATGCAGCGTGTTCCACCACTGCACGGAGAAGTGAATAATCGGCAGGTTAACCACGCCGACCAGAATCAGGATGCCGGCCGCGCGTCCGGCGGTGCGGCGATCATCGAAAGAGTGATAGAGCGCAATCACGCCCATATAGAGGAACAGCAGCACCAGTTCAGAAGTCAGACGCGCATCCCAAATCCACCAGGTGCCCCACATCGGCTTGCCCCACGCCGAGCCGGTCACCAGTGCGATAAAGGTAAATACTGCCCCCACTGGCGCCATCGCCGCCGCCGCCAGATCGGCCATTTTCATCTGCCACACCAGACCGATGAAGGCGGCGATGGCCATTGAGGCATAGACGCCCATCGACCACATCGCCGCTGGCACGTGAATGTACATGATGCGGAAGCTGTTGCCCTGCTGATAATCCGCCGGCGCAAAGCCGAATCCCCAAATCCAGCCGAGCAGCAACGCGCCGACACCCAGGATTGCGAACCAGGGAATCAAGCGACCGCATAGCTGGTAAAGCCGCTCAGGCTTTGCCCACTGGTGTAACCATTTCCACATTGACATTGCTCACACTAAACAAGAATTCGGATGGCGGCCTCTCTGCCGGAGGTCCGCCTTAATGCAGACTGATGCGCAGCGCGGCGGCGGTCGCAAACGGCGACAGCGTGGCGCTGACCGCCAGCATGGCGCCGAGAATCGCCAGATAACCGCCGATCGGTAACCCCTGACCGGCCGCATCAATCGCCGCGCTGGCAAAAATCAGTACCGGTATCGACAGCGGCAACACCAGTAAACTCAGCAATACGCCGCCGCGCCGCAGCCCGACGGTCAGGCCGGTGCCAATCGCACCGAGAAAACTCAGGGTTGGCGTGCCGATTAGCAGCGTCAGCGCCATTGCCCGCCAGCCAGCAAAATCCAGCGACAGCAGCAACGCCGCCAGCGGTGAGAGTAAAATCAGCGGCAGCCCGGTAATCAGCCAGTGCGCAATCACTTTGCCCAGCACGGTGATTGGCAGCGGCGTCGGCAGCAACAGCAGCTGCTCCAGCGATCCATCAAGAAAGTCGTCGCGAAACAGCCGCTCCAGCGCCAGCAGCGATGCCAGCAGCGCGGCTACCCAGGCGACGCCAGGCGCGATGCGCGCCAGCTGCTGCGGCTCAGGGCCAATGCCTAACGGGAACAGCGTAATCACAATCAGAAAAAACCACAGCGGATTAACCACTTCCGCGCCGCTGCGAAAGGCAATCTTTAACTCACGCTGAATAACCCGGCCAAGCATCACGCGCACTCCGATGTAAGACGAATTTTGCGCACGCGCGCCTGGCTGTCCGGCAGGTCCTGATGGGTCGTCAGAATCACCACGCCACCGTTATCGGCATGATCGGCGAAGCGCCCCATTAATTTTTCCACGCCGTGTTTGTCGATGGCGGTCAGCGGCTCATCCAGAATCCACACCGGAGCCGGGCTGAGCCACAGTCGCGCCAGCGCCACGCGCCGCTGCTGCCCGGCAGAAAGCTGAGCCACCGGCACCTCTTCATAGCCCAGCAGATTGACCTGCTCCAGCGCGTCATACAGCGTGTCTTGGCTGCGATCGCCGTGCCAGAAATGCAGATTCTCCCGCGGCGACAGCACCGATTTCACGCCCGGATGATGGCCGAGATACAGCAGGTTTTGCTGCCATATTTCGCGCTGCCGGCGAATCGACTGCTGCTGCCAGCGTACTTCGCCCTGCTCTGGCCGGCTTAACCCGGCCAGCAGTCGCAACAGTGAAGTTTTGCCTGCGCCGTTGGGCCCTTCGATTTGCACCACATCGCCCGCCTGCACCTGAAAACTCAGTCCGTGGAACAGGGTTCGCTCATCGCGAACGCAGGCGAGATTAATCACTTCGAGCATAGAAGGGAGATTCATAGCAATAAATGAGGCGGGAATAATACCACACTCAAACCAGGGGCCGAAGTCTGTGCGCAAGCTCCCCCTTCCCCCAAATGGGGTATTCATGCGCATCAGATCAAGAAAGCGCTCAAAAAACCACCTTTGCTAATCTCTTGTTACTCTTAATTTGAATCTTTGTAACATTTCGCCCTTGCTAAAAGCGTCTACGCTTATTACGCACTGGCATTATCACCGGGAGAAAAAATGAAGCCATCGCCATCAAATAACACGCATGACAATGACGTGGACAGTGAAGAAAAAGAACAAGGCACGGATATTGAAGTGGACGAAGACGCCCTGCCCTCGCGGGCTGCGGCGATCCATGAAGAGATTCGACAGGATGGGGAAAAGGAGCTGGAACGCGACGGCATGGCGCTGCTGTGGTCAGCGATTGCCGCCGGCTTATCAATGGGCGCCTCGCTGATGGCGAAAGGCATTTTTCAGGTACACCTCGCTGGCGTACCCGGTGCCTATCTTCTGGAGAATCTTGGCTACACCTTTGGTTTTGTCATCGTGATTATGGCGCGCCAGCAGCTGTTTACCGAGAATACCGTCACCGCCGTACTGCCGGTGATGCATAAACCCACCGGCGGCAATTTTATGCTGCTACTGAGGCTGTGGAGCGTGGTGCTGATCGGCAATTTGATTGGTACCGCACTGGGCGCGCTGGCGTTTAATCATATGCCGATTTTCGATGACGCCACGCGCCAGGCCTTCACCGCCATCAGCGAAAAAGTGATGGAGCACACGCCGGGCGAAATGTTTGCCAACGCAGTGATTTCAGGCTGGATCATCGCCACCATGGTGTGGATGTTTCCTTACGCTGGCGGCGCCAAAATTGTGGTGATCGTGATGATGACCTGGCTGGTGGCGCTGGGCGATCTGGCCCACATTGTGGTCGGTTCGGTTGAAGTGCTGTATCTGGTGTTTGCTGGCACGCTGCCGTGGCAGGAGTTTTTGTGGCCGTTTGCACTGCCCACCCTGCTGGGCAACATCACCGGCGGTACGCTGATTTTTGCCCTGATCAGTCACGCGCAGATCCGTAACGACATGAGCGAAGCGGCCAAAGCCAAAGCGCGAGCCGAACAGAAGCGTAAAGAGAGGCAGGAAAAGCAGAAAGATCAGGAAAAAGCGTGATCGCCACCGCCTGATTGCTGACACTTTGAGCAAACAGGCGGCCCACGGTTAAAATCCCCTGCACGGTGCGCTATACTGCGCGCCGCACGTCTCCTTAGTTAAATGGATATAACGAGCCCCTCCTAAGGGCTAGTTGCAGGTTCGATTCCTGCAGGGGACACCAGTAACGCCTCTTCTGCTTTGGTTTACCGCTTCGCTTATTGCTCCTCTCCCTCTGCCACCTCAATGCTGTTTTTCATCTGCCACAAGGTGTAAATCTGTGATCGCAGGTGCTGTTCGAGCTGGCGGATAAGCTGCTGCCGCTGGGGGGCACTGGCTGGTAGTGAGTGGATTTGCCGCAATTGTTCCTCGATGGGCTCAGCCTGCTGAAAACGGGTCATCATGCCAAATACCGAGGACTTCAGCTCACTCACCGTGATGTATTTTCCTTTTTGCTCATCCAGTCCATTCAGCCGCTCGCTTAACTGCGCCAGCTTCATCATTCCCTGATGCCAGGCCGCAAGGTTTTGCGCTGGCAACATGCTGGCCTCAAGTTGATGTTGCCACCGTGCTGATAACGAACCCGCCTGTTCCGGCCACAGCGCCTGCGCCTGCTCCACCAGCTGTTGACCGTAAGCAATATTCCAGTCGGGCGCGAGTTGCTCCAGACGAGATAACTGCTGCTGCGTGTCGGCAAGCAAAGCTGGTGGTAAGGACGTCCGCTGCCGCAGCACATCCCGCTGCTGTGGCGTGAGTGTGGCGGGCACAGCCGCCAGCGATGCCGCGAGCTGAGCCTGCAGTGGATCGGGCCGGTGCAGA
This sequence comes from Pantoea sp. SGAir0418, assembly GCF_043529865.1. NCBI lineage: Bacteria > Pseudomonadati > Pseudomonadota > Gammaproteobacteria > Enterobacterales > Erwiniaceae > Pantoea > Pantoea sp. SGAir0418. Next base: position 1,316,839 of record NZ_CP027911.1, on the reverse strand, counting down.
TATTGCCAGCCGCTCACCGCGACCACGCTGATAAGCAGCATGGTAAACATCCCGGCACTGAAAAATTGCCACTTATTGCCGCGGGCCGGCGCCGCCGTCTGTACCTTAATCTTTGGCTGATGTTGCTGCTGCGCGACATACACCCATCTGGCGCTATGCGGAGTTTTCGTTTCATGCGGGTGTGCGGATATCGCCCCGTTATCTAGCGTGGTGCCGGGCAAGATGTCGCTGGTCGTATCGTCACGGCTTTCCAGCCTGGCGGCACTGTTGTGCATCAGAGCACGCAATGTATCAAGCTGGCTAAGATGTTTAAGCTCCAGCCGCTGTAACACGGTCCCCAGCCGGGTAAGCAATTGTTCAGCACGATAAAGCTGACTCAGATCGTCATAATTCAGGGAAAGGGTGCGCATCTGCTGCTGCACGCGCTGGCTCAGGCTGGTGAGAATGTCCATGCGCGCGTGGATCGGTTGCGGCCACAGCCCCCCCCACTGGTGGCTCACTAGCGCTTCCAGTAGCGCCAGACCTTCATTCAACCCGACCAGGCCGGCCAGCTGCAGGCGGGCAAGCGTGTACCAGGCCGCGGTCTGCAACTCCACTCCATTTTGTTCGAACAGAGAAAGGCAGCGTTGTTCAACGTAAAGCCAGTCTATATCCGGCCGTGCCGGATGGGTCAATTTGCTCAGCTCTTCACGCAGAGCAGCATAATCCGGCAGCTTACGCGGGTCGCTGCCGGTTTTAATTTTACGTTGGGAAAGAATGTTCATGGCCAGATATCCATTTGGCGTAGTTTAAGCAGTGGCAATTATTATTTATGCGGCTTAACTTTCTGCATATTCAAGGGCTTGCAAATACTGCAAAGCGATCGAATCTGCAAGGTATTCCACCAGCTCATGATGGCGTTCCACTTCATCGATAATGCGACTGAGTCCGACGCGGAAAAACTTTTTACGCAGGTTGATCCTGTTAATCCGGTAACTTTCCAAATAGTCATGCAGGATCTTTTCAAATGCGGGTGCGTCATCGCATGAAATCATAGCGTGAACATCAAAATAAAAAGGTACGGCAGTCCCGCTCGTTTTTTACACACCTCTTGGGTTCCAGTCGTCATTTCATGCCAATTTTGAAGACATTTTCACCGAAGGATCCAATATTCGAAATCATATACACATGTCCCTGTTTTGTAAGCTGAACCATAGATTTGACACGTTCGTATTGCTGGTGTACTTCCTGTAAACACTGCTGCTCAGCAAGGCGTTACTCTTCCTCTTCCGCTTCGCGCTGTTGCTGGTCCAACTCATCCTGACGCTGTTTCTCTTCCCGCATCTGACGCTTAATCTCAGTCTGATACTCTTTGTCTTCCTGCGCTTTTTCAACAGGACAACTTTATCCAGAAACTACTGCCTGACGCCTTCCCAGGCAGCATTATCTTCGAGTTCCAGAAAGGTGATTTTCTCACTAAAGGCAGAGTAAGCCTCTCTTTTCCTGAGCAGCTGGTAGTATTTACTTTGCCAGTTATTCTTACGAATATATTGGGTTCGGCAATAGCAATGCGCTGCACTTTTCATCCATTTTTAAAGTAATACTGATAACCAATAAAGGGAATGATTAGCGCTTACTGATTTAGATATTTTTACAAGTTTTCCAATCAAAATAACCACCCCCTCTAAAATTCTGTTTAGGATAGTTATCAGGCAGCGTCAGGGACCATCCTTTTAGCTTTGACACGCAAACAACAACAGGAAAAAGGGAATAATCTATTGACTCACTAATGAACTGATCTTTACCTATATTGCTCAGGAATTTATCACCTCGATTCCAAATTGCTTTTCTTATTCGAATATTCCACTCTCGATAACTTATGCCAGCAATATATCTCCCTCGTCCATTTGTGTTTGTTTTCTTCCAATTAACCTCGCCACCATCACTTAAATATTGCCATATTGCATAGCGCTCAAGTTCAAATTGACTGGGTAATTCACTGGCGTGTGCAGAATTAACATGGTCAAGCAAATGCGGGTCTGCCAGCAACATAGCCATTGCTTTATGCATATAACCAAGCATGATTTCAGGATGCTCCGGCAATCCTTCCTCTGCATTAAACAAGCTAAGATATGATAAATAAAGTGCATCATTTTGCACTGTTCTTCCGTTATCTTTAGCTGTTGCAACTATTTTTGCAGCACGATATTGCAAACTCCCCCAGGATTCTGCGCCGCTGATTGGTCTATAACGATGAGGATAAAGATTTCCTGTAAGGAATCCTTCTGCAGATTTTAGATCCCCGTTGTCAATTGCTGAAACTGCCCGAGCATGATCGGAAAGTGTCAATGTATTATTTTTAATATTTTTTGCAGTATTGATTATAGGTCTGCATCCGGAAGACATAACACTAGAAAACACCACAAAAAAAGCAGAAATCGCGACCCTTTTAATTTTATTCATGAGATCCCCTTTACTTATATATATATTGCGTTGTTATTTGATATGGTTCAAGTGTAAGCAAGACAACTGTGCGGCCTTTTTCGTAGTCGCTCTGCCATTTTGGGCAATTTGTTATTTTGCTAACATCCAGTCCTTTATTATACCACTCCTTCTGTTTTCTCTTACATTCAGAAAGGCTTTTATAAAAATTCCTCTTGTCAGTAACTGTCTCTTCTTTATTTTTAGCCAGACCATATTGCTTTTCCAGAAATTTAGTTTGTTTTTGATAAATCTCAAGCCCCTCTTTTCCATTATCAACTCTCGCTAATTTATTTTTGTTATCATGCTGTTCATCGACTGATGCTGTAAATACGGCACCTATCAGTCCGGCTTTCTTATCAAAATATAAAATCACATGCTGGAATTCATTAGCATTCAATTCAGATGGTTCTACCTCTGCAGAGATTAGGTTAGGATCCATCCCTGCGTAGTTAATATCCTGGACTTCTAATGAGTACAACGGAATATTCCTTGCCTCATCGTAACTCATACCCCACCTTAAATTGTATGGCGCTGATGGTTCACCATCGTGATTAACACTGGCAACTGCGGCTACAAATATAGACGAAAGGAAACACGCCACTACTATCATTAACTTTACTTTTTTCATTACCATCTCTCTTTTTAATACACCTATTTGAAATCACCTATCATTCAACAATGAATGCATCAGTGATCAACTTTTATAACATCAGTCCTTTTATCAGCCACCAATGATGAGTTGGCTACTTTAATAATTCGGACATCAACCGGAGCAAGACGGTCCTAAGCCACTATATTTCTGACATCTTAATTACAATACATGCTCCACGATAACAACATACTGGCGCAGTGGTTACTGAGTAAAAACATCAATATTAAACCCCGTAAAATTGATTAAATATTCAATCTCTTTGGGTTATCATTGCCATCTGATAGGTCACACTACTTTCAATTGGTTAAATGATTCACTTTGGCGAACAGAAATACCTTCAGGTTTCAGGATAGGATTAACACAGATTTGCTTGTTATATCTCCAATGCGTCAAACACTTTCTCATCACTAAGGAAATCAGCGCAATTTCATTTCACATCATTAAATTATAATCAATAAAATAGCACCCCCTGTTTATTGGCATGGATTTGCACTCGTGAGTGGCGACAAAAAATTAACAAGGCATACATTATGATGGAGATATCAGCACCTGACCTATAATGAAAAAAAATAACAGTAGATGCTGACGAACGGCTTGCTACAGCAAAGGAAATTCAACATATAGTTTTGTGTATGTATTACTAATTGGCTCCATTCCCTGAATTCTGATGTCATTTTTTTAACACGTAAGGTCCGGTCGTATTTAGCCATTTTGATAATTCATGGGATGTCCTAATCATGCCCATTGCACGACATCACTTGCTGCCAGTTTTTGTTACGGATATTCATTCACTAACCGGGCTAAACTCTGGCTTGGTGAGCAAGATACTGCTGCTGCTTAAGATGCCTCAACAGAACCCGTCCCTCGGGCATAAACTCGGTGCCATAGCGTACGAGGCCAATGCCTTTCAATTCAGCATCAATGGCATAACGCAACTCGCCGGGGACATTCTGCTCCAGCAGCACCACTCTGATGCTCTTCAGGCGCGGCTCATACCTGAGCAGAACAGCAGACAGGGTGCCAATCAGCTCATGGGCAGTACCCGGCATGCCCTGCAGGATTTTGGTCATATCAGGCAGACCATAGTCCGGCAGATGCGCCAGCGTGCCGGCGCGGCAGTTGAGGATGCGCTGCATGTTATCGAGCACGGACAAAATCACCTGATTCTGTTCGCTGACCTGATGCAGGTCGAGGCCGCCGGTGAAGTTGCCGGTGAGCATTTCATACAGCGAAGGTGTGTTATGTCCCTGGGGCATCAGTCGTCCTTGAGCGGTTGTAGCGTCAGATGGTTGTTACCGGCTTCCAGAATGCGCGGCTTATCCGGGTCAAGGTCTTCACGCCCTATCACCAGCTTCCAGGTATTGTTAACCCTATCCGGATGGCGGAACAGCCCTGCCACGGCGACAAACTGCGCATCTTCTTCCATTGGCATATCGAGGTTCGCATCACCGCCAGGTTTTACCACCACATCCCGGGTCGCCAGCAGATCGGCTTTCAGGATCGTGTCGCCATCCCTGAGGAGCTGCTGATAGACCGTTTTGTCGAAGGTTTTACGGTCTTTCAGCTGCCAGACCCGAATAACCACCGGCTCAGACAGCGAGTTACTTTCGCGGGAATCGGTGTTCAGCGCCTCACGGGCGGTAAAATCCAGGTGCAGCACCTTAATCTTTTTGTAAAACACGGCGTTAAATGCCGATTTGGTGCCATCGGTGATCCCCTGCGTCACTCCACACCCCGTCAGGCTGAACACCAGTAGCGCAGGTAGCCAGCATGCGGATTTAATCAAACTTGTACGTAACACGTCGGTTTCCTTGTTGTGATGATGCAGGCTCCAGCCCGGCGTAATAACCCAGTTCCGTGGTAAAGGTCTGCGGAATATCCTCCGGGAGATCTTCATCTTGCGCGCCCAGTACACCATTCATCCCCAGCCAGAATGGGCCTTCGCCGAGCGGCGGCGCAACCAGCAGGCGGGTTCGGGTGGTCAGAGTGATTTTTGCTTTAAAGCGCCAGCCGAGATACACACGCAGCATCACCAGAAAGTCCTGATACAGCAGGCCGTCCGGTTTCCAGCCCTGTGATTCCTGCTCGTTATCGGTGGACAGAGCAATCAACAGCTGGCTGTTGGCATCCATCGCCTCTTCACCCAGCGGTGTGTTGCCATCCAGCAGAAAATCGTCATCGCCGTAAAAGCCCAGCGGCTGGCTGACTGCCACTGGTCGCAGGCAATACGGGCTCACCTGCACCGTCGTGTCGGGTGCCAGCAGGCTCACCAGGGCCTGTATTCCCTCCTGGGTTTTACCTGGCTGCTGCAGCACACCCAGCAGCGCCAGAAATCGGGATACCGGGGTGGCGATGTGCTCTGCGGTGCCCGGTATCCCCAGTCCCACCAGACCCAGCAGTGACTGCGAGATAGGGTCAGTACCGCCGGGCTCAAATGTGGCCGGGTAGGAGTATTTACGCCAGATACGGTAAAACTGCGTCAGGATACGGTGGCTGAAGATATCCAGAAAACCCTGCAGCGCTTCGTGACCTTCGCGACGCTGAGTGATGTCGTCGAGATAGGCGGTCGGCAAGGGGGAATCAACCCCGTACATCCCCATAAAGGTCGTGCGGATGAGCGGTGGCTTGCTGTCATCCTCCTCGTCATATTCGACAGCCTTTATTTCGCTGGCCGGAAATCCCATCCCCGGATGTGGCGCAAACCGCACCGGGTCATCCGCCGGGTGGCTGGTCGAGCCCAGCAGCGGCCTGCCAGGATTACGCTTCTCCAGCAGCTGGCATAAGCGGTAAAAGTTGATGCGGTGAAGGTCGGCTTCCAGCCGCGGGGTTAGCGGCTGCCCTGCAGAGCCAGCAGTGGCGGAAGCCAGGTTTCATCGAGTGCCCAGCTGCCCTGTGAATCCTGCTGCAGACGGGCGACCGGACAGGTCAGATAATCACTGTTGTTCTGATGGGCAAAACGCAGCGTCAGCTCTGGCTGCATCACTGCAATCTGCCGGGTATCGTCGCCAAAGGTGTTGCGGACATCCCGCCAGCGCTGGCGATAACGCACAGGGCGCTCGGCCACCTCATCGGGTTTAAGACAGTTGCCGCCATTTGCGCGCAGCAGCGGAAGCGCCAGCACCACCACCACGTCCTGTGATTCGCCCTCAAGCATCAGCACCGGTGGCAGGTCATCGGCATTATCGGTGTCGATAAGCGTGCCATCGGGGAAACGGATGTGCAGATGACGGGCCTGCAGGCGGCCCAGCTTCAGTGCATCAGGTTCGAAGGTGGCAGCAATCATCCCCCAGGGATGGGAGAGGCCCAGCCGGGCGATGCATTCCGCAGACCAGGCCGCATAGGCGACCTGTTGCTGGAAGTGCTGAGGAGAGACCATAACGCCCCTGCCCCATAACGGTTGTTCCGTTTTCATTGGCTTCCTGCCTTCGCTTACGATTTCGCCTTCGGCATCTGGGAAACCAGTGACAGGTTGACGTCCATGCCCTCCACCTGGAAATGTGGAATCGCGTACAGCCTGACGCGGAAGAAACCCGGGTTGTCGTCGATATCTTCCACTACCACCTTCGCGTCGCGCAGCGGGTGAGAAGCCTGCAGCTCATCGCCCGGATCGGTCATTTCGGTCACCAGACTGCGCACCCAGGTGTTCAGCTCCAGTTCCAGCAGACGCCGATCCTTGGTGGTGCCGATGTTTTCACGCTGAATCAGCTTCAGATAATGCGCGATACGCGACAGCAGGAAGATATACGGCAGACGGGCGTTAATGCGGCTGTTGGCGGTGGCATCCGCAGTGTCATACAGCGCGGGTTTCTGGGTGGAATTGGCTGAGAAGAAGCAGCTGTAGTCGCGGTTTTTGTAGTAGGACAGCGGAATGAAACCGAGATTGGCGAACTCAAATTCACGGGTTTCCGGGATCATTACCTCACTCGGGATCTTCACCTGATTACCGGTGCCCAGATCGTACAGATGAATCGGCAGATCCTGCACCGCACCACCGGCCTGTGGACCACGGATTTGCACGCACCAGCCATTGTTAATGAAGCTGCGCACCATGTTGGATGCGAAGGCAAACGAGGCGTTGGTCCACAGTTATTTGTCGTGATCCGGGCCTTTGACTTCTTCAACGTAGTTGAAGCTGCGCACCGGTACGGTGTCCGGGCCATACGGCAGGCGACCCAGCACACGCGGCATCACCAGACCGATGTAGCGTGAATCGTCCGTCTCGCGGAAGGATTTCCACTTGATGTATTCAGCGCGGTCAAAATAGTTACCGATATCTTTGATGGCCGCCACGTCTTCCATTGAATCCTTGAGGAAGAATTGCGGGCCGGCAGAGCCGATAAACGGCATATGCGCCGCAGCAGACACTTTTGAAATATTGCGCAGCAGGGCAACATCCTGCGCAGACGCATCAAACTCATAAGCGGAAATCAGCGCCGCAATCGGCTCGCCGCCTGGTGTGTCATACTCATCAATGTAGGTGTGTTTATACAGGCCGCTCTGGATAATTTCCGGGCTGTCTTCGAAGTCCTGACGCAGATCTTCTTTAGACATATCCAGCAGTTCGACTTTCACGTTCTGGCGGAAATCGGTTTTATCAACCAGCGATTTCACGCCGCGCCACAGGCTCTCCACTGCCTGGAACTCTTCGCTGTGCATGACCGCATCCAGCTGACGACTGATCTGGTGATCCAGCGCGGCGATATGATGGTCAATCAGGTTTTTGTCGAGTTTTTCAACTTTTGCGCCTGATTTTTTCAGGCACTCCAGAAATACCTGCATGCCGGCGGTTAAACGCTCATCCGCCGTTGCATCCGACATCGCCTGCGCATCCTGCCAGATATCCAGCGCGCTCAGCTCAGAAACCGGGTTGAGATTGATCTTTTCAAACAGGGTGGCATAAACCCCACCGGCTGCCGGACGTTCCAGCACCACGCTCTCGCCACCCGTCGCATTCTCATTATTTACAGACATCAGCATCTTCCTTATTAATCCGTTAAATCATCGTGATGGTTATGGCTGTTTTGGTGCCAGGGTTGAGAGCTCAGCGCGCAGTTCTGCGCTTAACGCCGGGTCCAGCAGAATTTTTTCCAGCTCCTTTCGGAAGGCCTGGTTATCCAGCAGGTTGGCTTTTAAATCACGCAGTAAATTGCGCATGGAAAGCATGGCCTTCAGCTGAGGTATTTGCCGGGAGACCTGTTCCGGAGAGAAATCTTTCATGCTCTGGAAAGTTAGACTGATGCTGTCTTCGCTGCCGTCATCGGCCAGCGTATTTTTAACGGCAACCGTGACTTTGGGCGAATATTCGGAAAGCACTGCGTCAAAATTATTTTTATTCAGATTAACTTTGGCTCGCTCTGATAATGGTGCGGACGCCTGACCATGACTGAAGTCGCCTGCCACCAGTAATTTCAGCGGAAGCTCGGTTTTCTTGCTTGCGCCCCCGGTATGCAGGTCAAGTTTTAAGTTAATACGTGCCTTTGGCACTTCATTCTGGAAACTATCTGCCATTTCATCATCCCTCTGTTTATCTCAGCGCACATTTCCCGCGCCATACTACTTTAGAGGTAACAACAGAGCAATGATCGACAAAAAATCAAATAGCCAAATCTTTAAGCTGCAAAAGTGACACATACAAGCCATTAACACTAAAAAATGCAGATCATTGTCACCAGAAACCAGCTAAAAAAACTGGCAAAGACATTAAAGGCCACACATTAATGCCAATAAAAAATAAAGTTGTGGATTAATATTAATAAAGCGTGAATTTGTTGATTCAGGTCAAAATAAAAAACCAGCCCAAAACCATCACTCCATCAAGAAAGAAATGACATAAAAAGATAAAAATTGCGGATAAAAGCAGTGCGGAATTTCATACAGGAGGGTAATGAGATGAAGTAAAGATTTCAGGTAAAACAGAGCGCACTTAAGCCCGTGCTACATCAGTTCAACGTAATCGTATAATTAACCACCCATGTGGGAAATTTCGTATAAATAACGTTCGGATGCGATCAGAGGGAATCAATCAGGATAGCGGGGTTCATGCAATAATGACGTACGCGATCAATCGCGCCGCTGCTAATTCAGTAATCTATTCCTCGCAAAATTCACAACAACTGCCCCGTCAGCGCTGACGCCATGCCGAGGGTGCCATGCCGTGCAGTTGGCGGAAGCGGTTGCTGAAATGGCTGGAGGAGTGGAAACCGCAGCGCAGGGCAATCTCGGTGAGCGACAGCGTGCTGAATTGCAGCAGTTGCTGCGCGGCTTCCATACGGCGGCGCATCACATACTGGTGCGGCGCTTCGCCGGTGCTACTGCGGAACATACGTGCAAAATGGTATTCGCTAAGCGCCGCCTCTGCCGCCAGTTGGGCCAGCGTTAACGGCTGATCCAGCTGCGTATCGATCAGCGCCAGCACGCGGCGCAATACCGCCGGCGCCAGTCCGCCGCGTACCTGCGGCAGCTGCCATTGTACCTGACTGTAGCGCTGCAGCAGATGGGTCATCAGCAGTGTTGAGGCGCTGCTCAGCATCAGCTGGTTAGCCGGCTGCTGCCAGTCGGCGCTCAGCAGAAAATGACGATACAGTTGGGTGATGCGGTCATCGTCGGCAAAAATCTTCTCATGCAGGTTAAGCTGCGCCGGGCTGCGATCCCACACCTGCTCACCGAGGTGACGCAAATGCGCATCGGTGCAGTAGAGGTGCACGAAGGATAAATCCGCGCGCAGATCCCAGGTCGACTCAGTGCCAGACGGCATCAGGCAAAAGCGATCCGGCGCGCCGCCGTTGCGCCAGCCGTGCGGCGTTTTGTGCCAGGTATCGTAACCGTCAGCCACGTACAGGCTAAGCGTATGGTGATCGCTGAGGTTGGTCACGCGATCGCCACTGTTGAACCACGCCGCCAGCCGAATGCCGCCGCTCAGCTGCACGCTATCGCGCAGCTGCGCTTTGTGACGCTGAAGCATAGTAAACGTCTGATATTCCGGCATGGTCTGACATCGCTCTCTGGATTGATGTCCTGTAGTTTACGCAACTGACCGGACAGAAAACAGGCCAATGCCGGACCAGGCGGGAAAAAGCGCAAGAATTTGCAAGTGCTGCGCAAAGCCATGCAAGCCGCGCTCCTGTCACTCAGGCACACTGCGAGCCTGATTCCGCCGGAGAGTTTCTGATGAACCTGATGTTATACCTCGCGGTGGTGCTGATTTGGGGCACCACCTGGATTGCGATTTTTCTGCAGCAGCAGGCCGCCGATACGCCGGTACTGGTGGCGGTATTCTGGCGCTTCCTGTTCGCCTCGCTGACCATGCTGGTGCTTCTCCGGCTGTTGAAACGTCTGCGTACGCTGGATGCGCGTGACCACCTGTTTTGTCTGTTACAGGGCGGCTGCGTATTCGGTTTTAATTTTGTCTGCTTTTACCATGCGGCAGCGATGATCAGCACCGGACTGGAGTCGGTGATTTTTTCGATGGCGGTGCTGTATAACGCGCTCAACAGCTGGATCTTTTTCCGCCATCGCCCGCCTTTCCGCCTGCTGCCCGCCGCCGCGCTGGGCCTCGGCGGGATTGTTGCGCTATTCTGGCAGGATATTCAGTCAGCCCAGGTTGCGCCGCAGCTGCTGTGGGGCGTGGGGCTGAGCGCGCTGGGCACGCTCGGTTTCTCCTTCGGCAATATGATTTCTACCCGCCATCAGCGTCGTCAGCGCGACGTGCTGACCACCAACAGCTACGCCATGCTATACGGTGCGCTGATCATGGCCGTGCTGGCGCTGGTGAATGGCGACGCGCTGGCACCGGCACTCAATCTGCAGTGGCTGGGCGCAATGAGCTATCTGGCTTTGTTTGGCTCGGTGCTGGGCTTCGGTGCCTACTTCACGCTGGTGGGGCGCATCGGTGCCAGCCAGGCGGCTTACAGCACCCTGCTGTTTCCACTGGTGGCGCTGACGCTTTCGACGCTGTATGAAGGCTATCAGTGGCATAGCAATGCTATCGTCGGGCTGGTGATGATTCTGGCAGGGAACATGGTGATGTTCGTGCGCTGGCCGGCTCATCGCCGGTTACGTCTGGCCTGAAGCAAGAGCGGGCATAGCGCCCGCTCTGTCACTCCTCTAGCGCCAGCCCCCGACGCCGATGTTGAGCTGGTGAGGTTGGTTAATGGCTTTTCTGGCAATCCAGTAAAGCAGAACGCGTTCATCATCTCTGTCGCGGTCGGCCATCGCCAGTAATTTCAGCGACAGGGTGGACCTGGTCACAGGCTGCTGTTCATCGCTTAACTCGATAACCGCCTGACCGATGATGCAGCAAACCTCATCCCCGCTGGATACGGATTCATATGCCCGGTCTTTCATATTTCCTCCTATTGAGTGAACTATAAGCCTGGCAAAGTTCCTGTGTTTTGCCGCGCAGATGCTGCGCTTAAAACACCCTGTTACACATGCTCACCTGTCGCAATGCCTGTTCATGTGACGACATCCGCGCTGCGCTTAAGCAAAGGCGCAATGCCATTCATACCGTTTTCACAGCATTTCATTCCGTCTCCCGCTCCGTTCACGCCCGTCCGCACCACCCGCGCCCGCGTGAGGCTTATTATCGCTGCAGATTCCGTATTCCCGGATGGGAGAGAGAAAAATGACAACAGCCGTTACCCCTAATCATCAGCGTGTCCGTATCCTTACCCTCGCAGGCACCATCATTACCCAGTTCGCGCTCGGCTCGGTTTATACCTGGAGCCTGTTTAATGGCCAACTGGCACAGAAACTGGATGCGCCGGTCAGCCAGGTGGCTTTTTCCTTTGGTCTGCTCAGCCTCGGTCTGGCGATTGCCTCCTCGCTGGCCGGCAAGCTGCAGGAGCGCTTTGGCGTGCGCAATGTCACTATCGGTGCAGGCATTCTGATGGCGATTGGCTTCTGGCTGACCGCCCATGCTGACAACCTGATGATGCTGTACCTGAGCGCCGGCATTCTGGTCGGGCTGGCCGATGGCGCGGGCTATCTGATGACGCTCTCTAACTGCGTGAAGTGGTTTCCGCAGCGCAAAGGGCTGATTTCGGCCTGTTCGATCGGCGCTTACGGCCTCGGCAGTCTCGGCTTTAAATTTATCTGTGGCGCGCTGCTCAGCACTCAGGGGCTGGAAAATACCTTTGTGATTTGGGGTGTGCTGGCGATGACGATGATTATTGCCGGTGCACTGATGATGCGCGATGCGCCGCTGCAGCAGGCTGGCTCACGTCAGCAACAGGCCACACAGGAGTTTACGCTGGCGCAGTCGGTGCGCCTGCCGCAGTACTGGATGCTGGCGCTGATGTTCCTGACGGCCTGCATGAGTGGTTTGTATGTGATTGGTGTCGCGAAAGACATTGGTGAAGGCCTGGTGCATCTGAGCACGCAAACGGCGGCCAATGCGGTGACGATAATTGCCATTGCCAACCTGAGCGGACGACTGATTCTCGGCGTGCTGTCGGACAAAATGGCGCGCATCCGGGTCATTTCGCTGGCACAGCTGGTTTCGCTGAGCGGTATGAGCATCCTGCTATTCACCCACATGAATGAAACCACCTTCTTCCTGTCGCTGGCCTGCGTTGCATTCAGCTTTGGCGGCACCATCACCGTCTTCCCGTCACTGGTCAGCGATTTCTTCGGCCTCAACAACCTGACCAAAAACTACGGCCTGATCTATCTCGGCTTCGGCATCGGTAGCGTGCTTGGCTCGCTGGTAGCTTCGGTGTTCGGCGGCTTCACCGTGACCTTCAGTCTGATTATGACGCTGCTGGTGATCTCGCTGGTGCTGTCGCTCAGTATCCGTCTGCCAAATCGTCAAAACCTGGTCGCGCCGGTACTGCATAATTAATTCACCACCCTGCCGTGTAAATGCACGGCAGGCTTTTTACTGATAAACACAGAATTGATCACGCGTTGAGAATGACTGTTATTTAACCTTGCATTTCAGAGTAATCGGGTTATTATCAGGCGCTATTCAGCTTATTCCGATTGGTTTATTTCCCGCCCTGTCACTTTTAGCTTTTAATTGACATATCTGGTAATAATTACGGAAATAACTCTACATTCACTGCATCTTCACTCCACTTTTCCCGGTTAATCTGGCCTCATTGGAAAAGAGGAGGACTCTCCATGAAGAAGTTAATAAAAGTCGCTTCGGTGGTGGCGATTATGACCATGCTAAGCGGGTGTATTATCGAACACGATCATGGACGCGGTCCCGGCTGGGGCCACGGGCACGGCGGCGGCTGGCATCACGGCCATGGCGGCTATCGTCACTGGTAATTGGGCAAAGCACACACAGCACATAATAAAAAATGAATAAAGAAAGGGCGGGAATCAATCCCGCCCTTATTTTTTAGCTTTTCACCGCGTAATTACATTGATACCAGACTTTCTTCAGGCCAGGCAAATTGCTGTCCTGCGCCGGAAGCGATTCGACTTTATCGAAGCCGCGCTGGTTACAGTAATTCGCCAGATCAAGTTCCAGCGCATCTTTATCCAGCTTCTGTGGATCGTAACGATACTGTACGGTATTTGAACGGGCATCTTCATCCACGCGCTCAAAACCCCCGGGTTTGCTGACACTACAACCGGCCAGCATAAAAAGCGCTAACGCGCTAATAAGCATTTTATTCATTAGGGTGTCCTCATCAGACGTTGCAGTGTAAAAGGCAACGCCACACGCCTCTATAGGAAAAAGACGCGAAATGTCCGATTAATGCAAAGTTTTCGCCAATCAAATCAATAAAACCAAACGGTTTTCCTTATCACATCAGCAGTGAGAAGATGACTTCAGACAAAACGAAGTCTGCACCACACCAGGTGATACCCACAAAAAGACATACTGAAAGTGACCTTTATGCCCGTGCTGAGCGGGCTTTTTTTCGCCCGTTATCCGGTAAGGCTGACCATCTTACGCAAAAGATTGGCCGCTTGTTTGTCCGGCAATGCGAGAATTCCGCTGTAAAGATCTATCGACATCGCGCACATCGTGCCGCGATCCACCGCCGTATCCGCCGGCATATTCAGCTGCTGCAGCTTATCGCCCCACTTGCCATACAGTTTTTCCACCACGCGCTGCAGATCGCGCTGCGCCTGAGGCTGATCCACCGCCAGCTCATCGCCGGTACTGTTTTGCAGCAGTGCCTCGAGCGCTTCACCATCGCGCTGATTAAGCTCCGGCGACAGCACCTGTTGCAGATTGACGCCACCGCTGACCTGCGGATAGAGGAAACGGAAGCAGCGCTGCGTATCCTGCTGCTGCAGCGCCTGCATCTCCTGCACCGAAACGCGGATGTAGTTGATGATCGCCGCATCGCTGGCGCGCGCCATGCGCTGATTCACCAAATCCATCAGCCAGCCGCGCATATCGCCCAGCGCCTGCTCCGCAGGTACGCCCTCTGCCAGTTTGTGCTGCAGCTCGCGATTGAGCAGTTGCCACAGCGCCGGCTCCTGCACTTTCAGTACGCGATAACCCGGCGCGTCGCTCAGTTGGGTAGCCACCTGCGCCGCCAGCGCCTCGCGCTCCTGACGCGGATGCAGCCAGCTAAACCACAGCAGATTAGCCAGCAGCACAGGCAGCAAAAACAGCAGGACACCCTGCCAGACGCGCAGCGCGGTGGTGCGCAGCAGTACCACGATGATGATCGCCAGCAGCACAAAAGCAGCCAGCGTGAGCGGGAAAAGCGAGAACATGGAGCGACATTAATCCTTGCGAACGTCAATTAAAACCGGACAGCTGGCGCGTTCAATCACTGCTGCGCTTACCGAGCCTTTCAGCAGGCGGTTGAGCGGCGACAGGTGACGACGGCCCATTATAATCATACTGGCGTGCAACGCCTCAGACTGCGCCACAATGGTTTCCGCCGCTTCACCGGCCAGAATCAGCCCGCGTGCGTCAATGCCAGCGCGCAGCAGCGGTGCCAGCGCATGGCGTACCACCATTTCAGCCGTGTTTTGTTCATCCTGCGCCACGACAAAATCGTCCGGGTCTTCCCCGGCGTCGATCTCAATCGGCTGATTGCACGACGAATAAGCCGGATCGACACAGCACAGCACGGTGACCTGCGCCTGTTGCGCCAGAGCCTGTTCAATGGTCAGGGCGATCACTTTTTCCGCCACCGGTGAGTTATCAATGGCCATCAGCAAGGTTTTCATCAGTCGGTTATCCTTCCGCAGCAGTTATTTTGCCAATTTCGCGAATCAGCGCCTCTTTACACTTTATCAGCGCTGTCCGGTAATGCGCTTCCTGGCGGTGAAAACGTGCCGTCGGCACCAGCAGTGAGATCGAGAAGCGCCCGAACAGCGTATCAATCGCTACCGCCATGGTGGAAATGCCCTCCAGCGTTTCGCCGCGATCGATAGCCAGTCCGCTAGCGCGCACCTCCGCAATCAGCGTCAGCAACTGCGGCAGCGTTTTTACCGTCATTTCCGTCAGTTCCGCATAGGCTTCACCGACCATCACCCGCACATCTTCGTCGCTCTCCAGCGCCAGTAGCGCCCGACCACCGGACGTACTGTAGAGCGGCAGATTCAGGCCGATGTGGGGCACCACGCGCAGCTCACGCGTGGCCACCACGTAATGGACAATCGCCAGCTGCGTCCCGCTGGCCCGCGCCAGCGACACCGTTTCATTGATTTCCGCCGAGAGTTGTTCGAGGAACGGCCGGACAATTTCCACCACGTCACTGTGCACGCTGGAGATCAGCTTCAGCAACGCCGGACCGAGGCGCAGCCCGCCAGCCCCGCCGCTGCGCACCAGCTGCGCGCTATCCAGCGCCGCCACGATGCGCTGCACCGTCGAGCGCGGCAGATCGACCACCTGCGCAATTTCACCCAGACTCATGCCGCCCGGATGCTCACCGAGCGCATTTAAAATTTTTGCCGCACGCGCAATGACCTGAATGCCACCCGCTTTTTCATCCTCACGGCTTGAGGGAGGTTCTACCATGATACGTTCCTTTTTGGCCTGCCCTACTTTAGCGCGAACGATCGCACTTTTACACCCTGTATCACATTGCAATACACCATATCGAAATGTAAGATGCGAGCTGTATCACATCGCAATACACTGCATCAACCAATAACGAGACACCTGTTATGAATGCCCAGCCCGTGGCGGCACCGGCACCGCATCCTTTTACCCTGCGCCTCGCGCTGGGGCTGGTGGGAGTGCTGATCGCCGCGCTGACCTCCGGATTAAACGATCGCGTTACCGACATCGCGCTGGCCGATATCCGTGCCGCAATCGGCATTAGCTACGATGACGGCAGCTGGATTATTTCGGCTTATCAGGCAGCGGAAGTCGCCGCGATGATGATTGCACCGTGGTTCGCCGTCACCTTTTCGCTGCGCCGCTTCGCGCTGGCGGTGTCGGCCGGTTTCATGGTGTGCGGTGTCCTGCTGCCCTTTATGCCCACGGTCCCGCTGTTTATTGCGCTGCGCGTGGTGCAGGGACTGTTTGGCGGCGCCCTGCCGCCGCTGCTGATGACGGTGGCGCTGCGCTTTCTGCCACCGCCGATCAAACTTTATGGGCTGAGTGCTTACGCCCTCACCGCCACGTTTGGCCCGAATCTGGCGGCGTCGCTGGCGGCGTTCTGGACCGATGACGTCAGCTGGATGTTTGTGTTCTGGCAGGTGGTGCCGGCCATGCTGATCGCCATGCTGCTGATCGGCTGGGGTCTGCCGCAGGATCCGCTGCGCACTGAGCGATTTAAACAGATTGACCTGTTCGGCATGCTGAGCGGCTGCTCGGGCATGGCGCTGCTGATTCTGGCGCTGACGCAGGGTGAGCGTCTCGACTGGCTCAGCTCGCCGCTGTTTGTCGCCCTATTATTCAGCGCGCTGGCGTTGCTGATTGTGTTCTTTATTAATGAATGGTTTCACCCGCTGCCGCTGTTTAAGTTGCAGATGCTGCGCCGCCATAATTTGTCGCACGGTTTGCTGGCGCTGGCGGGTGTACTGATTCTGGCGCTGTCCGGTTCGGCGCTGCCGTCGGCCTATTTTGGTCAGGTGGAGGGGTTTCGCACGCTGCAGTTCGCGCCGCTGGCGTTGACCATCGGCCTGCCGCAGCTGCTGATTGCACCGCTGGTCGCCAGCCTGCTGAATATCCGCTGGATTGACTGCCGCTGGGTGCTGAGCGCCGGTGTGCTGCTGCTGACGACCGCCTGCCTGCTCGGCATGCAGATCACCACCGACTGGGCGCGGCAAAACTTCTGGCTGATGCAGGTCTTGCAGGCGTTTGGTCAGCCGATGGTGATTCTGCCGGTGCTGATGAGCGCCACCAGTGTGGTCGCGCCGCCGGAAGGACCGTTCGCCTCCGCCATGTTCAATACCGTACGCGGCTTTGCCAGCATCGCCGCCAGCACGCTGGTGGAGTGGTTTATCAGCCATCGCGAGCAGTTTCACTCCAGCGTGCTGGTCGATCAGGCTGCCAGTCGCAGCTGGCTGATGACCGCAGCGGATAGCCAGCAGGCCAGCAGCAGCCTGCCGCTGTTGGCCGACGGCAGCGCCAGCAGCGCGGCCAATCTCAGCGGCTTCGCCACCCTGCTGAAGCATCAGGCCATGGTGCTGAGCCTGAGCGATGCGTATCTGATGCTGATCGCCTTCGCTGCCGGGCTGTTAGTGCTGACGCTGTGCCTGGCGAAACGCGTCTGGCCACCGCAAACCCTGATTCAACCTGTTACCAAAACTCCGGAATAACTGTTATGCACGCTTTTGCTATGAAACGAACAATCCTGCTGAGCGCCCTGCTGCTGGTTTTGCTGGCGATGGCGTTCTGGCTGTGGTCAGCCATGACCGGCAACGACCATCGCACTGATGATGCCTGGGTGAATGCCGATTACACGCTGGTGGCCCCGAAGGTGTCCGGCTACATTGCCCACGTCAACGTGCAGGATAACCAGCGCGTGCGGGCTGGCGACGTGCTGGCGACGCTCGACGACCGCGACTATCGCGTGGCGCTGGAGACCGCGCGGGCTAATCTGCAGGTCAGCGACGCCAAACGGCTGAGCGCGCAGGCGCAGCTCGACCAGCAGCAGTCCACCATTGCCGAGGCCCGCGCCACGCTGGCCGCCAGTCAGGCATCGGCACAGTATGCCGGACAGAGCGCGGCGCGCTACAACCAGCTGTACAAGAGCGGCACCATAGCCGCTGACGATCAGCAGAAAGCCAGCTCAACCCAGCGTTCTGCGGCCGCTACGGTGCGCCAGAGCGCAGCGGCGCTGGCGGCGGCCGAACAGCAGGTGAAGGTACTTGAGGCCGCGCTGCGTCAGGCGGAGGCTGATGTCGCGGCGGCGCAGGCCAGCGTCGATCAGGCCGGGCTGAATCTCTCTTACACGCGTATTATTGCGCCGGTGGATGGCATGGTGGGTCAGCGTTCGGTGCGCGTAGGAGCCTGGGTCAGCGCGGGTACGCGTCTGCTGGCCGTGGTGCCGCTACAGCAGACTTACATCACCGCCAATTATCTGGAGACGCAGCTGGCGGATGTGCGCCCGGGCCAGAAAGTGGTAGTGAAGATTGATGCATTGCCCGGCAAGATCTTCACCGGTCACGTTGACAGTATCGCCCCCGCTACCGGCGCCACGTTTTCCGCGATTGCCCCCGATAACGCCACCGGCAACTACACTAAAGTGGTTCAGCGATTGCCGGTGAAAATTGTGCTGGATCCGCATCAGAGCGATCTGGCGCAATTACGTGTCGGCATGTCGGCGATTCCGCAGATTGAGACCCGATGAAAATGTGAGCAACTTCTCAGAAGTGACCTATTTATTTTCGGATCGATTCCGCGTAAATTAGCGCTCGATCCTGTTTCGGGGCAGCCCGAAGCGACCTGAGTAGAAAGCGTGTAGCGATGATGAACTCCACCTTTCTCTTATTCTGTTCGGGTTACGCTGGTTTGGGATCGCCATCATTGTAACCGCTCAGAGGAGTTGTTTTGTGAAATACGCCTTGATGGGAATCTCTTTCTTCGTCTTACTTTGGGTCGGCACCTTCGTGCTGATGCTGTAAAGACGCCAGCCGGGGCGACCGCTCAGTCGCCCCGATTTGTAGTTACTCTGCTTCTTCCACCGCTTTTACCGTTCCCGGCAAAATACCGTCGGCGCGGAACATCGCTTTAATGCCACGCACCGCCTGACGAATACGATCGCTGTTTTCAATCAGGGCAAAACGCACGTGGGTATCGCCGTAATCACCAAAGCCAATGCCCGGCGAGACGCACACTTTCGCCTCCTGCAGCAGCAGCTTGGCGAATTCGAGCGAGCCTAAATGCGCGTAATGGTCGGGGATTTTCGCCCAGACGTACATGGACGCTTTCGGCAGATCGACCATCCAGCCTGCCTCATGCAGCCCCTTCACCAGTACATCGCGCCGGCGTTTATACTGCTCGGCGATATCACGCACGCACTGCTGATCGCCCTCCAGTGCCGCAATCGCCGCCACCTGCAGCGGTGTGAAGGTGCCGTAGTCGTGATAGCTTTTGATGCGTGCCAGTGCCGCCACCAGCTCTTTGTTGCCGACCATAAAGCCGATGCGCCAGCCCGCCATGTTGTAGCTTTTTGACAGGGTAAAGAATTCCACCGCCACATCGCGCGCGCCCGGCACCTGCATAATCGACGGCGCTTTCCAGCCATCATAGGTGATGTCGGCGTAGGCCAGATCGTGGATGACCAGCACGTTGTACTGCTTCGCCAGCGCGATGACGCGCTCGAAGAAGTCCAGCTCCACGCACTGCGATGTCGGGTTGGACGGGAAGCCGAGGATCATCATCTTCGGTTTCGGGTAACTTTCGCGGATGGCGCGTTCCAGTTCATTGAAGAAATCGACGCCCGCGACCAGCGGCACCGAGCGCACCTGCGCGCCGGCGATCACCGCACCGTAGATGTGAATCGGGTAGCTGGGATTGGGCACCAGCACGGTGTCACCGTGATCGAGCGTCGCCAGCATCAGGTGCGCCAGGCCCTCTTTCGAGCCGATGGTAACGATAGCTTCGGATTCCGGATCGATATCCACCTGGTAACGCTCGGCGTACCAGCGCGAAATGGCGCGACGCAGGCGCGGAATCCCTTTGGAGGTAGAGTAGCCGTGCGTGTCTTCACGCTGTGCCACCTGACAGAGCTTTTCCACGATGTGCGGCGGTGTCGCGCCATCCGGGTTGCCCATGGAGAAATCGATGATGTCTTCGCCGCGCCGGCGCGCAGCCATCTTCAATTCAGCCGTGATGTTAAATACATAGGGGGGGAGACGTTCAATACGCGAGAAACGACGGGGTGTGCTGTTATCAGCCATGATGTCCTCTGGATTACGTTAGCGCCCGGACCGTCCGAGCGACGCTGGTCACTGCCGTGACCGAAACAAGAACATAACGCGCTGATAACAATATTGTCGAGGGGGGACGGCAAATTTTCTTAGCCTGCTTCGTTTAAGCGCCCAAACACCCAATCGTTTACCCACTGGCCGTTGAGCCGGTAGTTATCGCGTAGCGTGCCTTCCAGCGCGAAACCGTTCTTTTCCAGAATGCGCCGCGACGGCCAGTTGCCCTCAATCACCAGCGCTTTGAGTTTGTGGAAGTCGGCCTGCAGCAGGAACGTGCACAATGCCTGCAACGCTTCGCTGCCGTAGCCCTGACCGGTACAGGCGTGGCGCAGCATGTAACCCACTTCGGCCTGACGATACGGATGCCATTCGGCGCTGCAGCCAAACAGGCCAATCGCTTCACCGCTGTCGCGCAGGCGCGCCACCAGGCACAGCATGTGAAAACTGCTGGGTTGCCACGGTGCCAGCCGCTCGTTAAAGCGCTGGCGGATGTCGTTTTCATCGGGGATCTCGCTCACCCAGGTCATGGTCGCGGCATCTTCATGTACCGCTTTGAAAATCTGCCAGTCTTCCGGCTGTAACCGGCTGAGGGACAAACGAGGGGTGAGTAATTGCATGGCCACGCTCCGCTGTTGTGCTTACGGCAAAATAGCAAACCGCATCCGTGACAACCAGTGAACGCTGCACGCTTTCAGCAATCCTCTTTTTGGCACTCAGGATTTCCTCTTTTCAGGTTTCGAACCGGATAATCAGCCTTGCTTCCTTTCAGGGTCGGATGTTACGGGCGGATCTGGTCGCCATGAATGGCGCCCCTTATATCCCGATCATTCTCCTCCGGGTATGATGATCCCCGACTGATCATCGGGAAGTTGCTGGTGAGATGGGGGCGCCCCCTGGGCATAAAGCCTGCTTCGTAGATTCATCCCCGGCAACTTAACTCCCGCCTTCAAGACCGGACGGTATCCTGTGCCCCGAGCACGCATCCATAAGGATGGTCATGGCGGTTTCCCTGTGCTGTTAAGGAGAATCTATGCAAACCCGTATGCCTGTCGGCATTGATATTGCCTCCGGAAAGTTTGATGTGGCCGTCTGGAAAGGCGACACGTCTTACAAAACCAAAGTCTTTCCCAACACCCCTAAGGGCTTTATCGCCCTGAAAAAATGGCTGGAGCCGTTCGGCTGCTGCCATATCTGCATGGAGGCTACCGGCGCGTACAGTGAGCCGCTGGCCACCTTCCTGCACGACGAAGGCTATGATGTCAGCGTGGAAAATCCCGCGCGCATCAGGCGCTTCGGACAGGCGGAGCTGAGCCGTAACAAGACGGATAAAGACGATGCGCGCATGATAGCGCGCTACTGTAAACTGCACGGCCCGTCGCTGTGGCAGCCGGCGCCGCTGAATGAACGCAGGCTGAAGGCGCTGGTGAAGCGCCTGACGAATCTTCAGGAAATGCGGCAGATGGAAGAGAACCGGCTGGAGGTCTCGGATGCGGTGGTGCAGCCCTCAATCCGCGTGGTCATTGCGGCGCTGGATGCGCAGATAGACGAAACGAAGCGGGCAATAAACGACCATATCGACAATGATCCGGGCCTTAAAAAGAACAGGGAACTGCTGGAGTCCATCCCGGGCATCGCGGGCGTGCTGAGCAGCACGATGCTGGCGTATCTGGGGGACATGTCGAGGTTCAGCAGCAGCAAGGCGCTTGTGGCGTGGGTGGGTCTGAATCCGATGCGGCAGGAGTCCGGTGAGTGGAAGGGCAAAAGCAGGATATCGAAGATGGGCAACAGCGCGATGCGCAAGGCCCTGTACATGCCTGCGATAGTGGCGATGAAGTGGAATCCGGCGGTGAGTGCGCTGAAGAAACGGCTGGATGCGGGTAAGAAAACGGGAAAAGTCGTGGTGTGCGCGGCGATGAAGAAGCTGCTGCAGCTGGCTTATGGCGTGCTGAAATCGGGTCGTCCGTTCGATGCCGAAATATGTCTTGCCAGGTAACCGGCAAGACGGTATCTACAGTGTTCACAGAATATCTGTAGGGTGCGCATTCATGCGCACCAGGAATCAGGTTGCCATAAATGGCGCCCCTTATATCCCGATCATTCTCCTCCGGGTATGATGATCCCCGACTGATCATCGGGAAGTTGCTGGTGAGATGGGGGCGCCCCCTGGGCATAAAGCCTGCTTCGTAGATTCATCCCCGGCAACTTAACTCCCGCCTTCAAGACCGGACGGTATCCTGTGCCCCGAGCACGCATCCATAAGGATGGTCATGGCGGTTTCCCTGTGCTGTTAAGGAGAATCTATGCAAACCCGTATGCCTGTCGGCATTGATATTGCCTCCGGAAAGTTTGATGTGGCCGTCTGGAAAGGCGACACGTCTTACAAAACCAAAGTCTTTCCCAACACCCCTAAGGGCTTTATCGCCCTGAAAAAATGGCTGGAGCCGTTCGGCTGCTGCCATATCTGCATGGAGGCTACCGGCGCGTACAGTGAGCCGCTGGCCACCTTCCTGCACGACGAAGGCTATGATGTCAGCGTGGAAAATCCCGCGCGCATCAGGCGCTTCGGACAGGCGGAGCTGAGCCGTAACAAGACGGATAAAGACGATGCGCGCATGATAGCGCGCTACTGTAAACTGCACGGCCCGTCGCTGTGGCAGCCGGCGCCGCTGAATGAACGCAGGCTGAAGGCGCTGGTGAAGCGCCTGACGAATCTTCAGGAAATGCGGCAGATGGAAGAGAACCGGCTGGAGGTCTCGGATGCGGTGGTGCAGCCCTCAATCCGCGTGGTCATTGCGGCGCTGGATGCGCAGATAGACGAAACGAAGCGGGCAATAAACGACCATATCGACAATGATCCGGGCCTTAAAAAGAACAGGGAACTGCTGGAGTCCATCCCGGGCATCGCGGGCGTGCTGAGCAGCACGATGCTGGCGTATCTGGGGGACATGTCGAGGTTCAGCAGCAGCAAGGCGCTTGTGGCGTGGGTGGGTCTGAATCCGATGCGGCAGGAGTCCGGTGAGTGGAAGGGCAAAAGCAGGATATCGAAGATGGGCAACAGCGCGATGCGCAAGGCCCTGTACATGCCTGCGATAGTGGCGATGAAGTGGAATCCGGCGGTGAGTGCGCTGAAGAAACGGCTGGATGCGGGTAAGAAAACGGGAAAAGTCGTGGTGTGCGCGGCGATGAAGAAGCTGCTGCAGCTGGCTTATGGCGTGCTGAAATCGGGTCGTCCGTTCGATGCCGAAATATGTCTTGCCAGGTAACCGGCAAGACGGTATCTACGGTGCATCCGCAGTCTTGTAGGGTGCGCATTCATGCGCACCGGCAGCGCGCATCTTCGTATCTGGTCGCCATAAATGGCGCCCCTGGAGTGCATCCGCGGTCTTGCAGGTTGCGCATTCATGCGCACCGGCAGCGCGCACCTTAAAAATTGATCCAGGCTATGAGAAACGTCTGCAGCTTGCCGGGACGCTGGCGGATCGCGATCACATTTTTTATCATGTCCGCAACCTTGCCTGCTCCGGAGAACACCGTGCCTTCCCATTTCGACATGCTGCTGGCGGTGTTTGACCGCGCCGCGCTGATGCTGATCTGCCTGTTCTTCCTGACCCGCACCCGCGTATTTCGTCAGCTACTGCAAAAAGATGAGCACTCAATCGGCGAAAAAGCCGTGGTGACCGCCATCTTCTCGCTGTTTGCGCTGTTCAGCACCTGGTCCGGCATCAACGTTGACGGCTCACTGCTCAACGTCCGGGTGATTGCGGTCATGGCGGGCGGCATTCTGTTCGGGCCGTGGGTCGGCATTGCAACCGGTGTGATTGCCGGCGTGCACCGCTTCCTGATTGATATCGACGGCATCACCTCGGTGCCCTGTCTGATTACCAGCATCATCGCCGGTATCGCCGCCGGCGCCATCAACCGCTTCGTCAGCAAAGAGCAGCGCTGGCGCGCCGGCATCCTTGGCGGCATGCTGTGTGAAAGCCTGACCATGCTGCTGATCGTGCTGTGGGCGAAACCGATGTCACTTGGTTTAACCATCGTGTCGGAAATTGCGCTGCCGATGATTCTCGGCGCGTCGAGCATTGGTTTGATTGTGCTGCTGGTGCAGAGCGTCGAAGGGGAAAAAGAGGCGATTGCCGCGCGTCAGGCCAAGCTGGCGCTGGAGATTGCCAACAAAACCCTGCCGCTGTTTCGTCAGGTTAATAGCGACTCGCTGCGCAAAGTGTGCGCCATCATTCGCAGCGACATCCATGCCGATGCGGTGGCGATCACTAACACCAAACAGATTCTGGCTTACGTCGGCTACGGCGAGCAGAACTACCACAACGGCGACGACGGCATCAGTCCTACCACCGCGCAGGCGATCGCCAGCGGTAAAATTATCATTAAGAATAATGATGAGGCACACCGCACCAAAGACATTCACTCAATGCTGGTGATTCCCCTTTGGGAAAAAGGGGAAGTGACCGGCACGCTGAAAATCTACTATCGCCGCGCCCATCGCATTACCGGTTCGCTGAAAGAGATGGCGGTCGGACTGTCGCAAATCATCTCGACGCAGCTGGAAGTCTCGCGTGCCGAGCAGTTACGCGAGATGGCCAATAAAGCGGAACTGCGCGCGCTGCAAAGCAAAATCAACCCGCACTTCCTGTTTAACGCGCTGAATGCCATCTCCTCATCGATTCGCCTGAATCCGGACACGGCGCGCCAGCTGGTGATTAATCTGTCGCGCTACCTGCGTTACAACCTGGAACTCAACGACGATGAACCCATCGACATCAAAAAAGAACTGTGGCAGGTGAAAGACTACATCGCCATTGAACAGGCGCGGTTTGGCGACAAGCTGTCGATGATTTACGACATTGATGAGGATCTGCACTTTTCGCTGCCCAGCTTGCTGATTCAGCCGCTGGTGGAGAACGCCATCGTGCACGGTATTCAGCCGTGTCGCGGCAAAGGCGTGGTCACGCTAAGCGTGAAAGATCTGGGCGATCGCGTGCGCGTGGCGGTGCGCGATACCGGTGCCGGCATCAGCGAAGAGGTGGTCAGCCGGGTGGCGCGCAACGAAATGCCGGGCAACAAAATTGGCCTGCTGAATGTGCATCACCGGGTGAAACTGCTGTCCGGCCACGGCTTAACCATAACCCGTCATCAGCCCGGTACGGAAATCGCCTTTACCCTCAGCAAAAGTGGTCAGCGGCTGTCCGGCCCGCTCACCCCGTTAGCGGAAACCTCAGCGTGAAAGCCATTATTGTCGAAGACGAATTCCTGGCGCAGCAGGAGCTAAGCTGGATGATCCAGCAGCATAGCCAGATCAGCATCGAAGCCTGCTTTGATGATGGGCTGGAAGTGCTGAAGTATCTGCAGACTCATCGGGTGGACGTGATTTTTCTCGATATCAACATCCCGTCGCTTGACGGCATGTTGCTGGCGCAGAACATCAACCAGTTTATCCATAAGCCGCTGATTGTGTTTATCACCGCGTGGAAAGAGCACGCGGTCGAGGCCTTCGAACTGCAGGCGTTTGACTACATCCTCAAGCCGTATCACGAGTCGCGCATCATCACCATGCTGAACAAGCTGGAGGCCAGCGCACAACAGCAGCAGGCGCAGCAGCACAACCCGGCAGCCAGCGCGCCGCAAACGGTGAATTTAGTCAAAGATGAGCGCATTATCGTGACCGATATTAACGATATCTATTACGTTGAAGCACATGAGAAGCTGACGTTTGTCTACACGCGGCGCGAAGCCTATGTGATGTCGATGGCGATCAGCGAGTTTTGCAGCCGTTTGCCTGAGTCGATGTTCTTTCGCTGCCACCGTTCCTACTGCGTTAATCTGAGCAAGATTGGCGAGATCGAACCGTGGTTTAACAACACCTATCTGGTGAAGCTGCGCGATATGGATGCGCAGGTGCCGGTGAGTCGCAGCAAGGTAAAGGCGTTTCGCCAGTTGATGCATCTTTAGGGCGAACGGCGCAGGAAACCGTTCGCCCGGGTGATTACAGCACGCGCCCCAGCGCCTGACGCAGATGGGCACCGGCGCCAAGCAGGCCCGGCTGGTCGTGAGTAATCATGTAAACAGGAATATCGACGAGATAATCGCGGAAGCGGCCTTTGTCTTCAAACGCCGCGCGGAAGCCGGACGCTTTAAAGAAATCGAGGAAGCGCGGCACGATGCCACCGGCAATGTACACGCCGCCAAAGGTGCCGAGGTTCAGCGCCAGGTTGCCGCCAAACCGTCCCATGATGACGCAGAACAGCGTCAGCGCGCGGCGGCAGTCAATACAGCTATCCTGCAGTGCCCGCTCGGTGACATCTTTTGGCTTGAGGTTTTCCGGCTCGCGCTGATCGGATTTCACAATCGCCCGATACAGGTTAACCAGTCCGGAACCCGACAGCACGCGCTCGGCAGAAACGTGACCCAGTTCGGCGCGCAGCACTTCAAGAATCGCATCCTCTTCTTCACTGTTTGGCGCAAAGTCAACGTGACCGCCCTCACCCGGCAGGCTGACCCAGCGCTTATCAACGTGCACCAGATGGCTGACGCCGAGCCCGGTGCCAGCACCGTAAATGGCAATCGGCTTATCCTGCACCGGCGATTTGCCGCCGAACTGCAGTACGTCCTGCGCCGTCAGCATTGGAATCGCCATGGAAACCGCGGTGAAATCGTTGATGATTTCCAGCGTAGTAAAGCCCAGACTTTCCTTCATCTGACGCGTTGAGAAGGCCCAGTCATGGTTGGTCATCTCCACCCAGTCGCCGGTGATCGGACAGGCGATGGCGATGCAGCCGTCGGTAATGTCCTGTTTTTGCTCATCCAGATAGTGACGGATAACTGCTTCAAGGTTGTCGTAGTCTGATGTTGAGAATGTTTTGGCCTGGGAGATGGCGCCGGTCTCCACCTCACACAAGGCGAGACGAGCGTTAGTGCCGCCCACATCGCCGACCAGGGCGTATTTTGTCATTCTTCTGCTGCTCCGCTTGGGTCATAAACAAGTGCAGGACACTATAAAAGCCTGCCAATAAAACAACAACGCTCACCTTGCACGATGAGCGTTGGTCATTCAGTGCGACGCACAGCCTGACTGTCGCCAGCCCAACTGTACAGAGGCAACTGTCCTAAACTTTGTGGCTATTGCGCTGGTGCAGCGCCGCCGTGACGGTGCGCAGCAGCGGCGGCAAATCCTGTTTCTCCATCACCACTTCAATCAGTGACAGGCAACGCGCCTGGCTGAGCAGCGCCATCACGGCGTCGAGCTGCGCCGTTTCACTGATGCGCCAGCTCTGAGCCGCACAATTCAGGCTCATTGCCTGCGGCAGCGCAGTCCAGTTCCACTGCGCGATGTCGTTGTAGCGCTGTTCCGCTCCATGTATCGCGCGTTCGACAGTGTATCCCTCATTATTCAGCAGAAAAATGATCGGGCTTAAGCCGTCGCGCTGGATCGATCCCAGTTCCTGAATGGTCAGCTGCGCCGATCCATCGCCGATGATCAGAATGACGCGGCGGTCGGGCTGCGCCGTCTGGGCACCAAAGGTGGCGGGTAAAGTATAGCCAATGGAACCCCATAAAGGTTGTACCAGCAGCTGCGCATCATGCGGTAAACGCAGCGCGGCAGCGCCAAACGCCGCCGTGCCCTGATCGGCAAGGATAATATCACCAGGCTGCAGGAAACGCTGCATCGCCTGCCAGAAAGCCTGCTGACTGATTACGGCGGCAGCAGCGGGCGGTGCATCGTCCGGCATGTCGGCCACGCCCGTGGCCCAGTGCGCGCAGTGGCGCTGATAAACCGGCAGCAGCGCGGCCAGCGCCTGCGCCATGCTCAGCGGTGCGAAGGTTTCTCCGGCGACGCTGGCATGAAACGGCTGCAGATCAATCACCCGCTGCGCCGACAGCTGCTGGGTAAACCCGGCGGTCAGGGTGTCGGTAAAACGCACGCCGACGCACAGGGTGACATCGGTGTCTTCAATTGCCGCGCGCACGGTTTCGCGGCTGCCACTGGCGGCGTAGGTGCCGACGAAGCCCGGTTGCTGCTCATCCAGCACGCCCTTGCCCATCAGTAGCGTGGCAGCCGGAATGGCGCGCAGCGCACGCAGCTCAGCCAGCGGTGCCTGCAGCTGCCAGCGGGCAGCGAGAAAATCGGCCAGCAGCGCCACGCGCTGCGCCGGTGCCAGCAGGCGTTCCGCCGCTGCGGCAAACGCCTGCGCCACATCGCGGTTTTCAGCCGGTGCCGGGTTGGTGCTGGCTGACGGCAACGTTACCGTGGCGGCGGCGACATCCACCGCCAGCAGCAGATAGCCCGGACGATGCTGCTGCAGCGCGCTAGCGATGACCCGATCAATTTCAGCCACGGCGTTGTCGGCGCTCAGCACCGCGCTGGCAGCACTGACTTCCTGGGCCATGCGCAGAAAATGGCCGAAATCGCCGTCGCCGAGCGAATGATGCACGCAGTCGCCCTGCTGCTGGGCGTGGCTGGCGGGAGCGCCGACGATGTGAATCACCGGCACATATTCGGCGTAGCTGCCGGCGATGCCGTTAATCGCACTGAGTTCACCGACGCCAAAGGTGGTCAGCAGCGCGGCCGCGCCGTTGCAGCGACCGTAACCATCGGCCGCATAGGCGGCATTGAGTTCATTAGCGCAGCCGACCCAGGTAATACCGGGATGGTCAATGACGCTGTCGAGAAATTGCAGGTTGTAGTCGCCGGGTACGCCGAACAGATGGCGGATACCCGCCTGGTGCAAACGATGCAGTAAATAGTCGCCAACGTTAAGAGTGTTCATCGACCGCTCCTGTGAGGGGGAATGATCAGGAGTATTAGCGATGTGGCTGAACTGGCGAGATTTTCGCCATCATCGCGCTGTAATGCATGGCAAGCATTCGTTACGACGACAGAAAATTCTGTAAGTTGCGATCTTTGCCGCGTTACGGCGCAGTGTAAACGCATACACTGCTATGCTGATGCCACTTTCTCCCACCTGAGACAGGAACGCTGCATGAGTACTTTTCCCCACGCCGAACGTTATCACCAGATGCAGTATCGCCGCAGCGGCCGCAGCGGCCTGAAGCTGCCGGCAATTTCGCTGGGTCTATGGCACAACTTTGGCGACAGCACGCGCGTCGACAACAGCCGCGCGCTGCTGCGTCACGCGTTCGATCGCGGTATTACCCATTTTGATCTGGCCAATAACTACGGGCCGCCGCCCGGTTCCGCGGAGAGCAACTTTGGCCGCATTCTGCGCGAAGATTTTCACGGCCTGCGCGACGAGCTGGTGATCTCGACCAAAGCGGGTTACACCATGTGGGACGGTCCGTACGGCGACTGGGGCTCACGCAAGTACCTGATTTCCAGCCTTGATCAAAGCCTGAAGCGCATGGGGCTGGAGTACGTGGATATCTTTTATCACCATCGTCCGGATCCGGAAACGCCGCTGGAAGAGACCATGCGCGCGCTCGATCAGGTGGTGCGTCAGGGTAAAGCGCTGTACGCGGCGATTTCGAACTACCCGGCGGATAAAGCCGCCGCCGCTATCGCCATGCTGCGCGATCTCGGCACCCCCTGCCTGATCCACCAGCCGCGCTATTCGATGTTCGAACGCACGCCGGAACAGGGTCTGCTGGATGTGCTGGGTGACAATGGCGTCGGCTGTATTGCTTTCTCGCCGCTGGCCGGTGGCGTGCTGACCGACCGCTATCTGCAGGGCATTCCGCAGGATTCGCGCATCGCCAGCGGCAGCAAATTCCTCAACGAAAACCAGCTAACGCCAGAGAAGATGGCAAAGGTGCAGCAACTGCAGGCGCTGGCACAGCAGCGCGGTCAAAAGCTGGCGCAAATGGCGCTGCGCTGGGTGCTGCGCGACACGCGCGTCACGTCAGTGCTGATCGGCGCCAGTAAAACCGCACAGATTGATGATGCCGTCGACATGCTGAGCCAGCCTGAATTAACGGCGGACGAGATCGCTGCCATTGAGCAAATTCTGGTGTAACCGTTTACCCGCCCGGAATTTTCCGGGCGCTGTCTTTAGCAGAAAACGCTGCACAACCTTTCGCTGACACTTTTTCAGACTAAATCTCAAGGCGTGTCTGGTCCGATATGGCACACTAGCGCCACGGTAGCCTCGATGCTATCGATGAGGAGAAAGTATGAAACGTGCAATTTTGTTTGCCGCTTTGCTGGCAACGTTATCCCCTCTGGCGCTGCACACAGCTGAAGCCAGTAGCGCTACCATCAATCTGGCCCCTGGCGTCACGCTGCATCTCGGCGATCGCGATCGTCGCGGCTACTACTGGGACGGTGGTCGCTGGCGTGAACCGCGCTGGTGGCACGATCGCTATCAGTACAACGATCATCGCTGGTGGCGTCACGAAGAGTGGAAACGCCACCGTGCCTGGGAGCGTGAACGTGAGCGCCGCTGGCACGAGCGCGAACGTCGCGAACACTGGCGTCACGATCACCGGCACGACCGCCACGACCATCATCACCATTAAAAAAAATCCCGGCGCAGACGCAGCCGGGATTTTTTTATTCAGTCATTTGTTTACCAGCCGAGCGCTTCGCCCACCAGCAAATAGATATTCAGCGCCACCACCAGCACCACAATCAGCCGACCGGCATTTTGCATCAGGCGTGAGTTCACCAGTTCATCGCCCATGATGTCACGGTTCCCGGTGAACGACAGCAGCGGAATCAGCGCCAGCGCAATACCGAAGCTCAGCAGCACCTGGCTCATCACCAGAATGCGCGTCGGATCCCAGCCCGCCCAGATAACAATAAAGGACGGCAGCATAGTAATGGTACGACGGAACCACAGCGGAATGTGGAAGCGGATAAAGCCCTGCATCACCACCTGGCCGGCCAGCGTGCCCACCACGGTAGAAGAGAGGCCGGCCGCTACCAGACTCAGCCCGAACACAATCGCCGCCGCGTGACCCAGCAGCGGCTGCAGCGTCAGATAGGCCTGGTCGAGATCGACAATGCTGGTGTGACCGCTAAAGTGAAACGCGGCCGCTGCGGTGGCCATCATCGCCAGGTTAACGAAACCGGCAATGGTCATGGCGATCGCCACGTCGAGCTTGGTGGAGGAGTAGCGCTCCGCCTTGCTGCCTTTATTACCGTACTGCGTCAGCGCCGAGTGCAGATAAATGACGTGCGGCATAATGGTCGCGCCCAGTACGCCAGCCGCGAGGAATACCGCGTCCGAAGTAGGCAGGCTCGGCAGCGCCATGCCCACCACCAGATCGCTGACGCGCGGCTGCGAGAAGAACAGCTCAACGATATAAGCGGCGGCGACAAACAGCAGCAGCCCGCCAATCACCAGCTCCAGCGGCTTCTGTCCACGGTTTTGCAGCATCAGGATCAGGAACGTGGCGATACCGGTTAACACCGCGCCCTGCAGTAGCGAGATGCCGAGCAGCAGCTTAAAGCCGAGCGCAGCCCCGATGAATTCCGCCAGATCGGTGGCCATGGCGATAATCTCCGCCTGTACCCAGTAGAACCACACCGCCGGGCGCGGGAAGCGATCGCGAATATGCTCGGCGAGGTTTTTACCGGTGGCAATACCCAGCTTGGCAGACATCAGCTGGATCAACATCGCCATAATGTTGGCCCATACCACCACCCACAGCAGTTTGTAGCCGTACGCGGCCCCCGCCTGGATGTTGGTGGCAAAGTTGCCGGGATCGATATAACCAATGGCCGCGATGAAGGCCGGTCCCAGCAGCGCGAGCTTGATCTTTCTGGCTCCGCGAGCGGCGCGCTCGGCGGTGCGACTTTCTGACATAGTTTTGACCCTGTCCTAACGCTTGTCTGACCCATCCAGCTTACGGGGCATTCAAGGCAAGTGAAATTTGGTTATAGTTATCGCATTGATAGATGGTGCTATAAAGTATAGCCATTGCTATACCACAAGGTAAAGTTAGCGCTTGCTAAAAATTATGCAACAGGTTTCACTCTACTCCCGGGTCAAATTATAGACAATCTCTTTGTGGATATTTCTTGTGATCGATTTGTAAACAGGTTGTGAGCGGTGAGACTAATCCGAGAAATAAAGCGATACCGAATACTTATATTGTGGTTTTGATCTCGTTTTTAAGTAACGCGTTACATAGAATACGCAGCAAAATACAACCCTCCTCAAATTTGGAGCCGATATGTCCCATATTTTGCACTTCCTTTTAGCATTGGTGGTGGTAGCCGTGCTGGCGTTACTCGTCAGTCACGATCGTAAGAGTATCCGGATTCGCTATATCGTTCAGCTGCTGGTGATTGAAGTGCTGCTGGCGTGGTTCTTCCTTAACTCCGAAGCAGGCCTCGGTTTTGTTAAAGGTTTCGCCGGGCTGTTTGATCATCTGCTCAAATATGCAGCAGAAGGCACCAATTTCGTGTTCGGTAACATGAACGAGAAAGGTCTGGCCTTCTTCTTCCTCAATGTTTTGTGCCCTATCGTCTTCATCTCAGCCCTGATCGGTATTTTGCAGCATTTCCGCATCCTGCCGTGGGTGATTCGCGCTATCGGTACCGTGCTGTCGAAGATCAACGGCATGGGCAAACTGGAATCCTTTAACGCCGTCAGCTCTCTGATTCTGGGACAGTCAGAAAACTTTATCGCCTATAAGGATATCCTTGGCAAAATGTCACAGCGCCGCATGTACACCATGGCAGCCACCGCGATGTCGACGGTGTCGATGTCGATTGTGGGTGCATACATGACGATGCTGCAGCCAAAGTACGTGGTGGCCGCGCTGGTGCTCAACATGTTCAGTACCTTTATCGTGCTGTCGCTGATTAACCCGTACCGCGTGGACAGCGAAGAAGACCTGCAGCTGCAGGATCTGCATAAAGGTCAGAGCTTCTTTGAGATGCTGGGTGAATACATCCTGGCCGGTTTCAAGGTGGCGATTATCGTTGCGGCGATGCTGATTGGCTTTATCGCGCTGATCTCCGGCCTCAACGCGCTGTTTGATACCATCTTCGGCATCAGCTTCCAGGGCGTGCTGGGCTATGTGTTCTATCCGTTTGCCTGGGTAATGGGCGTACCATCCAGCGAAGCGCTGCAGGTGGGCAGCATCATGGCGACCAAGCTGGTTTCTAACGAATTCGTTGCAATGATGGACCTGCAGAAAATCGCCGGTCAGCTGTCGCCGCATGCGGAAGGCATTCTGTCGGTGTTCCTGGTCTCCTTCGCCAACTTCTCCTCCATCGGCATTGTCGCAGGCGCGATCAAAGGTCTGCATGAAGAGCAGGGTAACGTGGTATCACGTTTCGGCCTGAAACTGCTGTACGGCTCGACGCTGGTGAGCGTGCTTTCCGCCGCCATCGCCGGTCTGGTGCTGGGCTTCTGATCTACAGGGCGGGCTGCGGCTCGCCCTTCTCTTCTTTTATATACCTAAGCGTTATATCCCGCGCCAGTCAGCCTGCCGCCGCGTCACGCCCTGCTTCACCGTTTCCCGCAAACCCTTTGCACAATATCGAATTTCCGTTGTTGCCGTCTGCGCCCGTAGCTTTTCCTTCTGACCTCACCTCAGGAGAATCGCATGAGCATTCAGTTCCTTGGCATGATTGGCCACCGGCTTGCCTCAGAAATCATTCCCGCATCCGGCACGT
Source organism: Pantoea sp. SGAir0418 (assembly GCF_043529865.1). NCBI lineage: Bacteria > Pseudomonadati > Pseudomonadota > Gammaproteobacteria > Enterobacterales > Erwiniaceae > Pantoea > Pantoea sp. SGAir0418. The sequence continues at coordinate 1,282,814 of NZ_CP027911.1, read as the reverse complement.
TGTTCGATAAAGATTACATTGCCCGCTTTGCCCGCGCCCATGAAGCGGCCGGCTTCGATCGCATTCTTGTCGGCTACTGGTCCGATCAACCCGATGGCTTTCTGGTCACCGCTCACGCAGCGGCGCATACCCAGAAGATTAAATTCCTGCTGGCGCACCGTCCGGGGTTTGTCGCACCCACGCTGGCGGCCCGCAAGCTGGCTTCGCTCGACCATCTCACCGACGGCCGCCTGGCCGTGCATATTATCAGCGGCGGCAGCGACAGCGAACAGCGCCGCGACGGTGATTTTCTCAGCAAGGCTGAACGCTATGCGCGCACCGACGAATTTCTCAGCGTGCTGAAACAGAGCCTTGAGTCGCCACAGCCTTACGATCATCAGGGCCGGTTTTACCAGGCTGAGCAGGCTTTCTCTGCCATTAAACCGCTGCAACATAAGCTGCCGATCTATTTCGGCGGATCGTCACCGGAGGCGATTGACGTGGCGGCGCGGCATGCTGATGTCTTCGCGCTGTGGGGCGAACCGTTAAAAGGCGCGGCCGAGACGGTACGTAACGTGCGTGCGGCGGCGGCCGCGCAGGGGCGCCAGATTGCGTTTAACATCTCCTTCCGGCCTATTCTGGGTAACACCGAAAAAGAAGCCTGGGAGCGCGCCGAACATATCCGCGCCACCGCAGAGAAGCAGCTGGCGGAGACCGGCTATACCTTTGGTTTGCCGAAGCCGCAGAGTGTCGGTGCGCAGCGTCTGCTGGCGGCGGCGCATGAGAGCGATCGCCACGATAAAGTGCTGTGGACCGGCGTGGCAAAACTGGTGCAGGGCGGCTACAACTCCACCGCGCTGGTCGGCACGCCGGATCAGGTTTCTGAGGCCCTGCTGGATTACTATCGCCTCGGCATTCATAGCGTGCTGATCCGCGGATTTGACCCGCTGAATGACGCGGTGGAATACGGCCGTGAACTGCTGCCGCTGACGCGTGAAAAAGTGGCTGCGCTCAGCGCAACTGAAAAAAGGAGCGCCTGATGCGTCTCGTCGCTCTGTTTGCCGGTGTTGCGCTGGCCCTCGCGTCACTCCAGCCGCTACTGGCGGCCGATAAAGTCACACTGCGCCTCGGCGATGTGAAAGGCGATCGTTTTGCCGCCCTGAAAGCCTCGGGCGAACTGAACAATCTGCCTTACGATCTTAAGCTCACCGCCTTTGACTCCGGCGCACCGGTGCAGGAAGCGCTCAATGCCGGGGCGCTCGACGTTGGCTTTACCGGCGATTTGCCGTTTCTGTTTGTCTATGCGGCAGGCGCGCCGGTGAAAGCCGTGGGTGCCTGGCAGAATAACCCGGACAGCATCGCCCTGCTGACCCGCCCCGACGCCGGCATTCACCGGCTGCAGGATTTAAAAGGTAAGCAGATCGCGGTCAACCGCGGCGGCTGGGGACACTATCTGCTGCTTGGCCTGCTGGAGCGCGCTGGCCTGACGCCGCAGGATGTCACGCTGCGCTTCCTCGGACCAGTGGATGGTCGCGCGGCGCTGACGTCCGGTGCGGTCGCGGCCTGGGCGCCGTGGGAGCCTTATATCGCCACCTCGACCGTCATCGACGGCACGGTGCGCGTGCCGGACGGCGGCGGTAAAGGCATTATGTCCGGTTACTCCTACGCGCTGGCCCGCAATGAAGCGTTGCAGGACGCCGGCAAGCGGGAAGCGATTGCCGACCTGCTGGCGCGACTGGCGAAGGCGCAAATCTGGGCGCAATACCATCCGCAGCAATTCGCCGGCGTGCTGAGCAAAACCCTGAATATGCCCCCCGCCATTACCCGTAGCTGGATTGACGATGCGCGCATCCGCCCGCTGGTGTTTGACACGCACCTGATTGCCACGCTGCAGAAATCCGCCGACTTTTTCCATCGTTATCAGGTGTTGCCAAAACAGGTCGATGTCAGCCAGGCGTTTGACTTCAGTCTGTCCGCCGCCGCTAACCGCATCGCCCAGCACGCGCCGGGAGACAAATCATGAGTGATTATCAGCACCATCGCCTGCGCACCTTCGTCGCCCGGCTGGCCACCCTGCTCGACAGCCAGCCGGACGAAGCGACCATTTTGCGGCAGGGCAGCGGCTGGCTGGCCGAACTGATTCGCCACGATGACTGGCTGGATGAGGCGTTTACCCAGCCCCATCCGCAGCACTATCAGCAATATCTGCTGTATGCCGATGCGCAGCAGCGCTTTTCCGTGGTGAGTTTTGTCTGGGGGCCGGGTCAGCAGACGCCGATTCACGATCACCGCGTCTGGGGACTGATTGGCATGCTGCGCGGCGCCGAGATTTCACAATCGTGGCAGCCGGGCCCGCACGGTTTACAGGCAGAAGGTGCGCCGGTGCGGCTTGAACCCGGCAACGTGGAGGCGGTGTCGCCAACGGTCGGTGATATCCATCGCGTCAGCAACGCCTTTGACGATCGCGTCTCTGTCAGTATCCACGTGTATGGCGCGAATATCGGCGCGGTTGAGCGCGCGGTCTACACCGCCGACGGCCACGAAAAGCGCTTTATTTCCGGCTACAGCAACCGTTATCTACCTAACATTTGGGACCTTTCACATGACTAAACCGGTTTTCCCGTTTCGCCAGGCGGCGGAACTGCTGGCAGCGCTGCGTCAGCAACAGGAAGTGGCGATCATTGACGTGCGCGATGAAGCGCTGTTTGCCACCGGGCATCCGCTGTTTGCCGTCAACATTCCGCTGTCAAAGCTGGAGCTGGAGCTGCTGGACCGCATTCCCCAACGTCACACCGCCATTACGCTGTATGACAACGGCGAAGGCCTGGCGCAGACCGCCGCTGAACGTCTCGCCGCGCTGGGTTATCAGCAGGTCACGCTACTGGCCGATGATTTAGCCGGCTGGCAGGCGGCTGGCGGCGAGCTGTTTATCGATGTCAATTCACCCAGCAAAGCGTTTGGCGAACTGGTGGAACATCATGCCCGCACGCCTTCGCTCTCCGCCGATGAGGTACAGGCGCTGATTAGCGATGATGCCGACGTGGTGGTGCTGGATGCGCGGCGCTTCGATGAATATCACACCATGAGCATTCCGGGCGCCACCAGCGTACCGGGCGGCGAACTGGTGCTGCGCGTACGCGATTTAGCCCCATCACCGCGCACCACAGTGATTGTGAATTGCGCCGGACGCACGCGCAGCATTATTGGCACGCAGTCGCTGGTCAATGCCGGTATTCGTAATCCGGTATTCGCGCTGCGCAACGGCACCATTGGCTGGACGCTGGCCGGTCATGCGCTGGAGCATGGGCAGAGCCGCCGCTATGGCAACACCAGCGAAACCGCGCAACGTCAGGCCGCGAGCCAGGCCCGCGCCATTGCCGATCGCGCCGGCGTGACGCGCATTTCTCTGGCGACGCTGACGCGTTGGCAGCAGGAAGCACGCACCACCTACCTGTTTGACGTGCGTGATGCCGAAGAGTACGCCGCCGGTCACCTGCCGGGCAGCCGCCACGTGGCGGGCGGCCAGCTGGTACAGGAGACCGATCATTACGCCAGCGTGCGCGGTGCGCGTATCGTGCTGGTGGATGATGACGGTGTCCGCGCCAATATGACCGGCCCCTGGCTGGCGCAGCTTGGCTGGCAGGTGGCGGTGCCTGACGCATTGCAGGCCAGCGATTTCAGCGCTGTCGGTAGCTGGCAGCCGCAGGTCGCGCCGGTTGCTGCGCCGGAATCGATCTCACCCGCGCAGCTGGCCGAGTGGCTGGCCACTGGCGACACGCAGGTGCTGGATTTCACCACGCTCGCCAATTACCGCAACAGCCATATTCCCGGTGCGGCCTGGCTGCTGCGTTCCACCCTGCAGCAGCAGGGCAAGGCACTACTGCCCGATGCTGGCCGCTACGTGCTGACCTGCGGCAGCAGCCTGCTGGCCAGCTATGCCGTGGAGCAAATTGCCACGCTGACCGGCAAACCAGTGCGGGTGCTGGCGGGAGGCAATGCAGCCTGGCGTGCCGCCGGTCTGCCCACCGAACAGGGCGAGCAGCGCCTGCTCTCGCCGCCCATCGATCGTTATCGCCGCCCGTACGAAGGCACCGATATTGAACCGGACGTGATGCAGGCCTATCTCGACTGGGAATATGGTCTGGTGGCGCAACTGGATCGCGACGGTACCCACGGTTTTCGCGTGCTGCAGCTGCAGCCACAAGCCGTGACGGTTTAACATGGAAAGGCGCTGCAGGTCAGCGCCATTGCACGCAGCCAGTCGGCGAATGCAACGTCACACTGCGCAAACGGGCAGTATTATTATCGGGTTTTGAATACGTTTGTTCTGAACGAACAGAGAATTGGTGGAGATAAGCGGGATCGAACCGCTGACCTCTTGCATGCCATGCAAGCGCTCTCCCAGCTGAGCTATACCCCCACATCTGGAATTCGTTTTTTCAGTGCAAACCGTTGGGAGCGGTTTGGTGGAGCTAAGCGGGATCGAACCGCTGACCTCTTGCATGCCATGCAAGCGCTCTCCCAGCTGAGCTATAGCCCCGTACCGAAAAAACCGCCGAGTTACCTCGACGGACGGCATAATATGAGACCGCTGTTTGAGTGTCAACGGCAAATTCTCGTTCTGCGTGCGATCGCTGAAAAAGGCGGCAACCCTGTGTCGCCGTGGCTTTTTTTTCAGCGCAGCGCGTGCTCGTCATCCCTGCCCTCAGCCGTTATCTCAACGCCGCCTCAACGGTGCACCACGCCGAGGTTAACTTTAGGTTAAAGATGTTAGCGTCAGGCTTGTTTTCGTTAATGGTGCGTGTAAAACTTAGCGCGCTAATTAACCGGTTAGCCGTCCAGGGTATTCACTCGCTAACCGGCCAGCACGTCCTCCTTGTTTAATAAAAGAAAAGTGAACTATGTCGCTGCATACACCTAAAGAGATCGCGCAACTGGCGATTCAGGCCGGCGTGGCTAAAAGCCGTCTGCCGGTTTCCACCTTATTAATTCTTGGCTTTATGGCTGGCGCGTTTATCGCGACCGGCTTCCTGCTCGATCTGCACGTTATTAACCAGCTGCCTGCTGAATGGGGCTCGTTTGCCGGCTTCCTCGGTGCGGCGGTATTCCCGGTCGGACTGATTCTGACCGTGCTGGCGGGTGGCGAACTGCTGACCGGCAACATGATGACGCTGCCCATTGCTTGGTTCGCGCGCCGCATTAGCGGTTTCAGCGTGCTGCGTAACTGGTTTTGGGTCACCATCGCCAATTTTATTGGCAGCGTTGCGGTAGCATGGTTCTTCGGCCATCTGCTCGGCATGACCGAAGGCGACTATCTGAAGAAAACCGTGGCGATCGCCCATGCCAAAGTGAACGCCGATTTCATGCACGCGTTCATCTCCGGCATCGGCTGCAACTGGCTGGTGTGTCTGGCGGTGTGGCTGGCCTTCGCCAGTAAAGATATGGTCGGCAAAATCTTCGGCATGTGGTTCCCGGTGATGGCCTTCGTGGCAATCGGTTTCCAGCACGTGGTGGCCAACATGTTTATCGTGCCTGCCGCAATTTTTGCCGGTCAGATGAGCTGGGCAGAATTTGCACCTAACGTGGTTGCGGTATTTTTAGGCAATGGTGTGGGCGGTGCGATCTTTGTCGGCCTCACCTATTTCCTCGCCTTCCGTCCGGCACAGGCGGCGGTCAGCGAAGCGCAGTAAACCGATTTTGCCTTTTGTCGCACAGCAAAAGGCATTTTCTGCCTTGATTACTTTTCCCCGTAACGTTTTGTTGTAATATGTAGAGCTAATGTATTTAACAGGGACAGCATCGTGAAAAAGGAATGGCTCACTCCCGAAGAGCTCGCGCTGGAAACGGGCTACAGTCGGCAGACGGTGAATAAATGGATCAAGCGTGAAAACTGGACGACCACGCCCAAGCCCGGTGTACAGGGCGGTAAGGCGCGATTAATCCACATTGATGAGCGTGTCAAAAGCTTCATTCAGTCCACCCGCCATGCAAACGAACCGGCGGCGAATTACGGCGCTCAGCAAAATACGTTACCTGCGTTATTAATAAATTCTGTCCAGCAAATGACGGCCACCGAACAGGAACAACTGGCGGCGCTGTTATTGCGGGAAGGGATCAGGGGCGTATTACAGCGGTTAGGAATCCAGGAAGAATAGAAAAGCCGGAAGCAGTGAGATGCTTCCGGCTTTTTTGTTGCCTGCCTCATCACAGCAGCCTGACAGGCCGCTGTTCAGCTCAATCAGGCCTGTGCTTCACGCTCCGCGATGAACGCCAGCGCTTTTTCGATACGCGCCACGCTGCGGCTGCGGCCGATGGCTTCCACCGTCACGTCGAGTCCAGGCGACTGACCGGCACCGGTTACGGCAACGCGCAGCGGCATACCGACTTTGCCCATGCCGAGCTCAAGTTCATCCGCAGCAGCCTGAATGGCGTGATGCACGTTTTCCGCATTCCAGTCGCTGTCGCTGATGGCCGCCAGCTTGTCGCGCACCACTTCCAGCGGCTGACGCGCCACCGGACGCAGATGCTTTTTCGCTGCATCCGCATCAAACGCGTCAAACTCTTCATAGAAGTAGCGGCAGGACGCGGCGATTTCGACCAGCGTTTTGCAGCGCTCACCCAGCAGCGTCACCAGCTTCGCCAGCTCCGGTCCGGTGCGGGTATCGATATTCTGCTGCTCGATGTGCCACTGCAGCTGGGTCGCGACATATTCCGGCGGCAGCGTATTAATGTAGTGGTGGTTGAGCCACTGCAGTTTCTCGGTGTTGAAGGCGCTGGCCGACTTGCTCACCGCATCGAGGGTGAACAGTTCGGTCATTTCCGCCACGCTGAAAATTTCCTGATCGCCATGTGACCAGCCGAGGCGCACCAGATAATTAAGCAGCGCTTCCGGCAGGTAGCCGTCGTCGCGATACTGCATGACGCCCACTGCGCCGTGACGCTTGGACAGCTTTTTACCGTCATCGCCGAGGATCATGGATACGTGCGCATAGGTTGGCACTTCCGCACCAATCGCTTTCAGGATGTTGATCTGACGCGGCGTGTTGTTGATATGGTCTTCACCACGAATAACGTGCGTGATGCCCATATCCCAGTCGTCGACCACCACACAGAAGTTGTAGGTCGGTGAACCGTCGGTACGGCGGATGATCAGATCATCCAGTTCCTGGTTGCTGAATTCGATCGGACCACGAATCTGATCGTCAAAAATCACCGAACCGTCCTGCGGGTTGCGGAAGCGCACCACGCACGGTTCATCGGCAGCATGATGTTCATGGCTGTCGCGGCAGCGGCCGTCATAACGGGGCTTCTCGCCTTTTTCCATCTGCTCTTCACGCAGCGCGTCCAGACGCTCTTTCGAGCAATAGCATTTATAAGCAGTACCGGCTTCCAGCATTTCGTCGATAACGTCGTTATAACGGTCGAAACGTTTGGTCTGGTAGTACGGGCCCTCATCCCAGTCGAGATTCAGCCAGTTCATCCCATCCATAATGGCTTCGATCGCTTCCGGCGTGGAGCGCTCCAGGTCGGTATCTTCGATACGCAGGACGAATTCGCCCTGGTTATGGCGAGCATAAAGCCATGAGTAAAGCGCAGTACGCGCACCACCGACGTGCAGGTAGCCCGTCGGGCTGGGTGCGAAGCGAGTTTTGATTTTCATTCAGCATTGCCTTAAATGCGCAGGTTTCGTTGTCTGGATGACAAAAAAACGGGTTAACGCGGAAAAACAGTGCGCATATTCTAGCAGGTGAGGCTGATTCCTCAATCACTGTCACGCTGGCGGCGCGGGCAGAAGTGCGTTTTTCTGCTAATAAAACCAGCACATTGGCTAAAAGCGCTGCATGATGTCTAAATTTAAAGCGAACGCACATTTATGTTTTAAAAAGCGTTGACTCACTTCGAAGGATCCCTATAATGCGACTCCACACAGCGGGGGTGATTAGCTCAGTTGGTAGAGCATCTCCCTTACAAGGAGGGGGTCGGCGGTTCGAGCCCGTCATCACCCACCACTCTTAATGAGATGGCCCGCAGTGAACAAGAGATAAGATATGGGTGATTAGCTCAGTTGGTAGAGCATCTCCCTTACAAGGAGGGGGTCGGCGGTTCGAGCCCGTCATCACCCACCATATCTTAGTCAGATGACACTCTTGTTAAGCAGTACCGAAGTGGGTGATTAGCTCAGTTGGTAGAGCATCTCCCTTACAAGGAGGGGGTCGGCGGTTCGAGCCCGTCATCACCCACCACTTCGGGTCGTTAGCTCAGTTGGTAGAGCAGTTGACTTTTAATCAATTGGTCGCAGGTTCGAATCCTGCACGACCCACCAAATTCTGGAAAAAGCGCCCTCTGGGCGCTTTTTTCGTTTCTGTGCACCGATGCTGAACGTGCAGGATGAGGACCTGCTGCAGGTTCGACTGAATCGCCGGGAGCGATTCAGGCTGATGCGCCAGTATCACCCGCAGGGCGAGGCCCCGGATGGGCCGAGGCATATCCTGCACGACCCACCAAATTCAGAAAAGAGCGCCCTTTGGGCGCTTTTTTCGTTTCTTCATATCCCACTTCCCAGGCTGCCAGTTAAGCTGCAACTGCGTTCAACCACGTTTGCACATGTTGTAGCGGCGCAATTTATTGCGCGATGAATCGCGCCGCTACAAATGGTGTGCGATTTGCGGTTGCCTTACCTGGTTGCCCTTACGCCCACCGGGCGCTTTTTTCGTTTCTTCACGTTCCCCCGGGCTGCCAGTAAAGCTGAAACTGCATTCAACCACGGTTGCACGTTTGGTAGCGCCGCAATTTATTGCGCGATTAATCGCGCCGCTACGAATAATGTGCGACTTGCGGTTGCCTTACCTGACCGCTCTTACTTTCTCAAGGCACTTTTTTGCTTCAGCCGTGAAGAAAGCACCCGCTCTGCCTGAGGCCGTGCCCGCCCTGTCCCCTTCCGCCCTCGTTCCTGGCGAAACCTTTTCGCAAATTTAACACTTCTCACTATCAAGCCGCAGCGGCTGCGTTCCGATAACCAAAGAGCACATTTGCAAGGAGAACGTTATGACCACCATTTCGACCAATACCAATATTGGCAGCAGCAGTACTTCCGGCTCCGGAAGCGCATCCGGCAGTAGCGATAGCGCCTCGAAAATCGCCAGCCTGACCAAACAAATTGCCAGCCTGAACGATGAACTGAAAGACATTGCGAAGGACAAAAGCCTGACCGAGAAGCAAAGAAAGGATAAGCAGGAGACGATTAACGCGCAGATTCAGCTGCTGCAGGCGCAAATCCAGCAGTTGCAGAAGCAGGAAAAGGAGAAAGCGGAGCAGAAGCAGGAGAAACAGGAGGTTACTGCAGTGAAAGCGGATGGCATCAACCGCCCAACCGACAGCAACCAACTTGACGTTTATGTTTAAAACGCCGGATTAAGCGCGCGATCCTGCGTCAGCAGCGCCGCCTGCTGACGCACTTCCTGCCAGATAGCCTCCGCTGCCGGCGTGAGTGAACGGTTTTTGCGTTTAATCAGCATCAGGCTGCGATTGATCTCCGGATAGAGCCGGCGCACCGTCAGCTTACGTCCGGACGGCAGCGGCAGCGCCAGTGCCGGTAAAATACTGATGCCAATGCCCGCTTCCACCATCGGATAAAGCGTGGCCGGATGGCCAATCTCCTGCACCACCTGCACGTTCAGCGCCAGCCGCTGCAATGCGGCATCGACCAGCAATCGGCTGCCCGACGCGTAATCCTGCAGCACCATAGCGCGACCAGCCAGCATTGACCACTGGGCCTGCGGCACCTGCGCCAGCGCATCATCCTGATGACACAACAGTAAAAACGGCTCCTGCAGAATCTCCTCGCTATCGAAATCCGCATCCTGCAGCGGACCGATGACGATGCCAAAATCGACTTCCGCATTGCGCACGCTCTGCAATACCCACTGCTGCACGCGGTCGTGCAGAATCACCCGAATGTCGGGGTAACGCAGCTGGCTGCTGGCCAGGCATTGCGGCATCAGATGCGCCGAGGGCGTCTGGCTGGCCGCCACGCGCACCGTGCCGCTGCGCTGCTCGCCATAGCTGCGCACATCGAGCAGCGTGGTATTGAGCTCCTCCAGCAGTCGTTCCAGCCGCGTTGCCAGTTGCTGTCCGGCTTCACTCAGTAACACCTCGCGCGTGGTGCGATCCAGCAGCCGTACACCCATCTCCGCTTCCAGCTCTTTAATGCTGTGACTGACAGCCGACTGGCTCAGCCCAATCGCCTGCCCTGCCTGGCTGAAACTGCCGTGCTGCACCACCGCCACAAAGGTGCGCAACTGTCGTAAGGTGTAATTCATCTATTGCGCTCATAGATTAATGCAATAAATCAATTTTATTTCTAAACGCGTCTGACGCACAATCAGCAGCATCATTTATTACATTTAACCGGATTGTAACAATGGGCTTTTTACGACTTGACCCGATGATGGTCAAACTCATCATCACCGTGCTGCTGGCCAGCTTCTTCCCGGCCAAAGGCGGGTTTGTCGATTTCTTCGAATACCTGACCACTGCGGCCATCGCCCTGCTGTTCTTCATGCACGGTGCCAAACTGTCGCGTGAGAAGATCATCGCCGGCAGCAGCCACTGGCGGCTTCATCTGTGGATTATGTGCAGCACCTTCGTGATTTTCCCGATCCTTGGCCTGCTGCTGGTGTGGTGGCATCCGGTTAACGTCGGCGCGGAGATTTACACCGGTTTCCTCTACCTGTGTATCCTGCCGGCGACGGTGCAGTCCGCGATTGCTTTCACCTCCATGGCGGGCGGTAACGTTGCCGCGGCGGTGTGTGCTGCCTCCGCCTCCAGTCTGCTGGGCGTCTTTATTTCGCCGCTGCTGGTTAACCTGGTGATGAATGTGCACAGCGATGCGCCGGGTAACGGTCTGGAGCAGATTGGTAAAATCATGCTGCAGCTGCTGGTGCCCTTTGTGCTGGGCCACCTGGCACGCCGCTGGATTGGTGGCTGGGTGGAGAAGCATCGCAGCCTGATTGGCAAAACCGATCAAACCTCGATTCTGCTGGTGGTCTATTCGGCGTTCAGTGAAGCGGTGGTTAACGGCATCTGGCATCGCGTCGGCGTTGATACCCTGCTGTGGATTCTGGCTGGCAGCCTGCTGATTCTTTTCGTCGCACTGGCGATCAACCTTGGCGCTTCCCGGCTGTTTGGCTTTAGCCGTGCGGATGAGATTGTGGTGCTGTTTTGCGGCTCGAAAAAGAGCCTGGCAAACGGTGTGCCGATGGCTAACATTCTGTTCCCGGCCAGCGCAGTGGGGATTATTGTCCTGCCGCTGATGATCTTCCATCAGGTCCAGCTGATGGTGTGCTCGTTCATTGCCCAGCGCTATAAAGTCGGTAATGAGAAGAAGCTGGCGAAGCAGCAGATTGAAGCGCAGAAGTCATAAATATATCAGGCCCGCAATCGCGGGCCTGTCACTTATTCACTGCGCTTGAGCGGTTTAACTAAGCCCTGTAAGCCTTCGATTTTGATCGCCAGCGTCAGCTGCATCAGCTCACCCAGTTTGCCGGCGGGAAATTCATTTTTACGCGCAAACCACAGCAGATACTCTTCCGGCACATCGATCAGCATCCGCCCTTTGTATTTGCCAAACGGCATTGCGGTATTGGCAATCTCAACCAGCTGCTGCTTATCCATCTCAGGCGCCCAGTAACCGAATCATCTCGGCTTCATCGATCACCGCAATCCCCAGCTCCTGCGCTTTTGCCAGCTTGGAACCGGCGGCCTCACCGGCGATCAGCAGATCGGTTTTTTTCGATACGCTGCCGCTGACTTTGGCTCCCAGCGCCGTCAGCCGCGCTTTGGCATCGTCACGGTTCATCTGCGACAGCGAGCCAGTCAGTACCACGGTTTTTCCGGCGAACGGGCTGTCGATCTCTTCGGCTTTGACCACCACCACCGCCGGCCAGTGCACGCCCACCTCCTCCGTCAGTTGGCGAATCACTTCACGGTTGCTCTCCTCTTCCATGAAGTTGCGCACGTGCGCTGCCACCACTTTGCCGACGTCCTGTACCGCAATCAGCGCATCAAGGTCAGCGTTCATGACCTCTTCCAGCTCGCCAAAGTGGTTCGCCAGGTTGGCCGCCGTCGCCTCGCCCACTTCGCGGATGCCGAGCGCATACAGGAAGCGCGGCAGCGTAGTGAGTTTGGCTTTTTCCAGCGCGTCCACCACGTTTTGCGCTGATTTCGGCCCCATGCGGTCCAGTCCGGTCAGCTTGCCGGCGGTAAGACGGAACAGGTCGGCCGGGGTTTTGACGTACTCTTTTTCCACCAGCTGGTCGATGATTTTATCGCCCATGCCGTCCACGTCCATCGCACGGCGTGAGACAAAGTGCTTCAGCGCCTCTTTGCGCTGCGCGCCGCAAATCAGCCCGCCGGTACAGCGCGTTACGGCTTCGCCTTCCACACGCTCTACGTCAGAACCGCAAACCGGACAGTGGCTGGGAAACACAATCTCGCGCGCATCCGCCGGACGTTCGGATTCCACCACGTTGACCACCTGCGGAATCACGTCACCGGCGCGGCGAATCACCACTTTGTCACCGATACGCAGCCCCAGCCGGGCGATTTCATCGGCGTTGTGCAACGTCGCATTACTGACTATCACACCCGCGACCTGCACCGGTTCGAGGCGCGCCACCGGCGTAATCGCGCCGGTACGTCCGACCTGAAACTCAACGTCGCGCACCACCGTCATCTGCTCCTGCGCCGGGAACTTGAATGCTACCGCCCAGCGCGGTGCGCGGGCCACAAAGCCCAGCTGCTCCTGCAGCGCCTGCGAGTCGACTTTGATCACCACGCCGTCAATATCAAAGCCGAGTGACGGACGGTCCTGCTCAACCTGACGATAAAACGCCAGCACTTCATCTGCGGTGTGCACCAGGCGAATCCGATCGCTGACCGGTAATCCCCAGGCCTTAAACTGTTGCAGACGCTGCCAGTGGCTGGCAGGCATTTCGCCGTCCTCCAGCAGGCCAAAGCCGTAGCAGAAGAAGGTCAGCGGACGTTTCGCGGTGATTCGCGGATCGAGCTGGCGCAGCGAGCCGGCCGCCGCATTACGCGGGTTGGCAAATACTTTGCCGCCGGTGCGTCGCGCTTCCTCATTCAGCTTCTCAAAGCCGCTTTCAGTCATAAATACTTCGCCGCGCACTTCTACCCGCGCCGGAATATTGTCGCCGTGCAGGCGCAGCGGAATGGCATGAATGGTGCGCACGTTCGCCGTGATGTTTTCGCCGGTGGTGCCATCGCCGCGCGTGGCGGCTCGCACCAGCAGGCCGTTTTCATACAGTAAACTTACCGCCAGACCATCCAGCTTCAGCTCGCAGCAATAGGTGAGATCGTCAGTGCTTTTCAGGCGATCCTGCACGCGCTTATTGAAGGCAAGAAATCCGGCTTCATCAAAGGTGTTATCGAGCGACAGCATCGGCACTTCGTGGCGTACCTGTTCAAAGGTGGCAAGCGGTGCCGCGCCAACGCGCTGGGTGGGAGAATCCGGGGTGATTAAATCTGGATGCGCGCTCTCCAGCTCACGCAGTTCGCGCATCAATCGGTCATATTCTGCATCCGGGATTTCCGGCGTATCCATCACGTGATAGAGGTATTCGTGGTGGCGTAACGTGGTGCGCAGCGCGGTGATCTGCTCCTGAACCGATGTCATATTCTCTCGTCCGATAAAAAACCCCCGGCAAGCGGGGGTTATTTAGTTAAAGGGTGATACTGCTGGCGGCGCTTAGCCAATAACCTCGCGGATGCGTGCTTTGTAGGTTTCCAGCTTTTGTGGTGTCATCATGCGACGCTCATCATCCAGCACCACGCCACCGACATCATCGGCGATGCGCTGTGCCGATTGCAGCATCAGCTTAAAGTTCTGATTGGCGTCACCGTAGGACGGCACCATCATAAAGATTGAGACGCCCGGCGTGGTGAAATCGCCCATTTCATCCGGATTGAACGAACCCGGTTTGACCATGTTTGCCAGGCTGAACAGCACCGGACCGCTACCGGCCGGGCTAAGATGGCGATGGAAAATGTTCATTTCACCAAACTGGAAGCCGGCCTGCAGAATGCCCTGCAGCAGCGCTTCACCGTTCAGTGCGCCACCGGCATGCGCGGCAACGTGCAACACCAGCACCGCTTCTTTTTTACTGCCCGGCGCAGCGGGCTGCGGTTGCGGTGCAGCTTCCTGCACAGGCGCAGGTTCAGGTTGTTTAACCTCAGGCTCGGCGGCGGTAAACTCCGGAGCCGGCTGGGTGGCGGACAGCGGTTCATTATCCAGCAGCGGATCGGCCTGAATCGGTTGTGGCTGTGGCACGGGCTGCGCCACCGGCGCCTGCGGTTGTGGCGCAGGTGCAGGCTGACGTACCGGCTCATCGTCCAGCAGCGGATCGCCGCTTAACGGCGTTTCCTGGCGTGGAAACGGCTGACGCACCGGTTCCGGCGCACGCGGAGCAGCAGGTTTGGTGACCGGCGCATCGAACTGCGGCTCGTCTTCGGCATCACGCTGACGACGCACGCGTACTTCGCCGACGCCATCGTCTTCGCTGTTCAGCAGATCATCGTCATCCGCTTCTTCACGCTGTTTCAGACGTTTGTGCGGGCGATCGCGAAACACGGAAGAGCGCTCTTTACGGCTGGTCCACAGTCCGTGAAGAAGCAGCGCTATTATGGCGATCGCGCCAACAACGATTAATATCAGACGCAAATCCTGCATCATTGTATTCTCTGTTGTTCCAATACCTTGCCACCACGGCAAACTTTATCCTCTAACTGTATTTGCCCAGCTACACAAGTGCAAGTCTGTGCAGTATTTTCTGACAAATAAGATAGCTGCCCCACGCTTTTTTGCTGTTTTTTCGCGCAAAGTGCGCCTGTCACCGATAAAAAGCCAGGTTATGATGTTGGCGCCGCTACATAAAGGAGAAAGGCTCGCTATGCCCGCTGAGAATTCGGTCTCATCCATGAATGGTATTCATTATTTTGCCCAGGGCTGGAAACTGGTGCGTCTGCCCGGTATCCGCCGCTACGTCATCATCCCGCTGCTGGTAAACATTGTGCTGCTGGGCGGTGCGTTTATCTGGCTGTTTCAGCGCCTCGGCCAGTGGATTCCCCGGCTGATGTCGCACGTGCCGGACTGGCTGCAGTGGCTGAGCTATCTGCTGTGGCCGCTGTCGGTGATTTCGATTGTGCTGGTATTCAGCTATTTCTTCTCCACCATCGCCAACTGGATTGCCGCGCCGTTTTGCGGCCTGCTGGCGGAGCAGCTGGAAGGGCGTCTGACCGGAAAACCCCTGCCGGACAGTGGCTGGCTCGGCATGATGAAAGACATCCCGCGCATCATGAAGCGCGAGTTACAGAAGCTCGGCTACTATTTGCCGCGCGCACTGGGCCTGCTGCTGCTCTATTTTATCCCCGGCTTTGGCCAGACCGTGGCGCCGGTGTTGTGGTTTCTGTTTAGCGCCTGGATGCTATCGATACAATATTGCGACTATCCGTTCGACAACCACAAAGTCAGTTTTCCTCAGATGCGTAACGCGCTGCGTCAGCATAAAACCGCCAATATGCAGTTTGGCGCGCTGGTCAGTCTGTTCACCATGATTCCGATCCTCAATCTCGCCATCATGCCGGTCGCGGTATGCGGCGCGACCGCCATGTGGGTCGATCGCTACCGCAGCCAGCATGCGCGTCATCTATAATGCATCAAAAAGCCTTATGCATTTTTGCATCAGGCTTATGGTCGCAGGCTATATAGATATACGATTTCTTTCCTTCCGCCGGGGGTCAGAACAGGTATGCTCTGAGGGTTCCCAATATTTCATACAGTTAAGGACGGGCTATGAGTAAGATCTATGAAGACAACTCTCTGACAATTGGTCATACGCCGCTGGTTCGACTGAACCGCATCGGTAATGGACGCATTCTGGCGAAGGTCGAGTCGCGTAACCCGAGCTTCAGCGTTAAATGCCGTATCGGTGCCAATATGATTTGGGACGCAGAAAAACGCGGTATTCTGAAACCGGGCGTTGAGCTGGTAGAGCCAACCAGCGGCAACACCGGCATTGCGCTGGCCTATGTCGCCGCTGCGCGCGGCTACAAGCTGACGCTGACCATGCCTGAGACCATGTCGATTGAACGTCGCAAGCTGCTGAAAGCGCTGGGCGCCAATCTGGTGCTGACCGAAGGGCCAAAAGGCATGAAGGGCGCCATCGCTAAAGCAGAAGAGATTGTTGCCAGCGATCCGGACAAATATGTGCTGCTGCAGCAGTTCAGCAACCCGGCCAACCCGGAAATTCACGAAAAGACTACTGGCCCGGAGATCTGGGAAGACACTGACGGCGCCGTAGATGTCTTCATTGCCGGCGTGGGCACCGGTGGTACGCTGACCGGCGTGAGCCGCTACATCAAGAACACCAAAGGCAAGCAGGATTTGATCACCGTGGCCGTTGAGCCTACGGATTCCCCTGTCATCGCGCAGGCGCTGGCGGGAGAAGAGATCAAACCGGGCCCGCACAAGATTCAGGGGATTGGTGCCGGTTTCATTCCGGGCAACCTTGACCTGAAACTGATTGACCGCGTGGTGGCCATCACCAATGAAGAAGCGATCAGCACCGCGCGTCAGCTGATGGAAGAGGAAGGCATTCTGGCCGGTATCTCTTCCGGTGCAGCAGTGGCGGCTGCCCTTAAGCTGCAGGAAGATGAAGCCTTCGCCAATAAAAACATCGTGGTGATTCTGCCCTCTTCCGGCGAACGCTATCTCAGTACCGCACTGTTTGCCGATCTGTTCACCGAAAAAGAGCTGCAACAGTAAACGCCAGAGTCTGAAAATGATGAAAAAAGCACCCAAATGGGTGCTTTTTTGTGGCGCAGATCTCACTTTTACCACCGGGCAGATTGATTTCAGTGATGCGGCTCTGGTATTTAAGCAGCCAATTATTTCGGTGCCTGAAATTAATCTGCCTTTGAAGTGGATCAAGCTGAATCGATTTACTGATTTGGTGAAACGGCGAATCACGGCATAATCAGCAGAGTGACGTATTGCAGCAGTTTTGATCCGTCATCGAAAAAATGACTTTTTCATTCAAGCGCATTTTTTGGTCAGCGTGATGCCGTACCAGCGCACCTACACAGGCTAAAGTTACGGCTCCAGGCTAGACTTTAGATCCATAACACCAAACCTGATAAAGTTGGGGAAATAGAATGTTCCAGCAAGAAGTTACCATTACCGCACCTAACGGCCTCCATACCCGTCCTGCAGCTCAGTTCGTGAAAGAAGCGAAGGCTTTCCAGTCTGAAATCACCGTTACTTCTAACGGCAAATCTGCCAGCGCGAAAAGCCTGTTCAAACTGCAGACTCTGGGTCTGACTCAGGGTACGGTTGTTACGCTTTCTGCAGAAGGTGAAGACGAGCAGCAGGCGGTTGAGCATCTGGTCAAACTGATGGCTGAACTGGAGTAATTCCGCTCCGGCAAGCCATTAAACCGACTCCTTTGCCCCATTGAGTGCAATTATGTTGATCGCGGACAACCTGTCCGCGTTATTGCTTCCTTAGAGTACTGCTCCGCGACAGTGGCAACGCATTGGGTCAATGAGCCATCGTGATTAAAAGGTAGGGTTATGATTTCAGGCATTTTAGCATCACCGGGTATCGCTTTCGGCAAAGCACTGCTGCTGAAGGAAGACGAGATCGTCATCAGCCGTAAAAAGATTACTGACGACCAGGTTGAGCAGGAAGTTCAGCGCTTCCTCGACGGTCGCAGCAAAGCAGCCGGGCAGCTTGAAGCCATCCGTGTGAAAGCCGGTGAAACCTTCGGTGAAGAGAAAGCGGCGATCTTTGAAGGTCACATCATGCTGCTCGAAGACGAAGAGCTTGAGCAGGAAATCATCGACCTGATTAAAAAAGATCACGTAACCGCTGACGCCGCCGCCCACTCTGTGGTTGAAGGCCAGGCGAAAGCGCTGGAAGAACTCGACGACGAATATCTGAAAGAGCGCGCGGCTGACGTACGTGACATCGGCAAGCGTCTGCTACAGAACATTCTGGGTCTGCATATCGTTGACCTGAGCGCCATTGCTGACGAATCCATTCTGGTGGCGAAAGATCTGACGCCATCCGAAACCGCACAGCTGAACCTGAAAAAGGTGCTGGGCTTTATTACCGATCTGGGTGGTCGTACTTCACACACCTCGATCATGGCGCGTTCGCTGGAGCTGCCTGCGATTGTCGGCACCGGTAACGTGACCGCTACCGTGAAAAACGGTGATTTCCTGATTATCGATGGCGTGAACAACAAGATTTACGTCAATCCGACCGACGACGTGCAGGAAGAGCTGAAAGCGATTCAGACGCAGTATCTGTCTGAGAAGCACGAGCTGGCGAAACTGAAAGATCTGCCAGCGATTACGCTGGACGGCCACCAGGTTGAAGTGTGCGCCAACATCGGTACCGTGCGAGATGTCGCCGGTGCTGAGCGCAACGGCGCGGAAGGTGTAGGTCTGTACCGTACTGAATTCCTGTTTATGGACCGCGATTCGCTGCCAAGCGAAGAAGAGCAGTTCCAGGCTTACAAAGCCGTGGCGGAAGCGATGGGTTCCCAGGCCGTGATCGTGCGTACCATGGACATCGGCGGCGACAAAGATCTGCCTTACATGAACCTGCCAAAAGAAGAGAACCCATTCCTCGGCTGGCGTGCGATTCGTATCGCCATGGACCGCAAAGAGATTCTGCATGCCCAGCTGCGCGCCATTCTGCGTGCGTCTTCCTTCGGCAAACTGCGCATCATGTTCCCGATGATCATTTCGGTTGAAGAAGTGCGCTTCCTGAAGGCTGAGCTGGAGATGCTGAAGGCACAACTGCGTGAAGAAGGTAAAGCCTTTGATGAGTCCATTGAAGTGGGCATCATGGTGGAAACCCCGGCTTCAGCAGTGATTGCCCGCCATCTGGCGAAAGAAGTCGACTTCTTTAGTATTGGGACAAATGACCTGACGCAGTATACTCTGGCGGTCGATCGTGGTAATGATTTGATTTCACACCTCTATAACCCAATGACGCCATCTGTACTGGGCCTCATCAAGCAAGTGATCGACGCATCACATGCCGAAGGGAAATGGACCGGCATGTGTGGTGAGCTGGCTGGTGATGAACGTGCTACACTACTGTTACTGGGAATGGGGCTGGACGAATTCAGCATGAGTGCCATTTCAATCCCAAGCATCAAGAAGATCATTCGCAATACCAATTTCGAAGATGCGAAGGCACTGGCAGAGCAGGCTCTGGCTCAACCCACAGCGGAAGATTTGATGAACCTGGTGAACAAGTTCATCAAAGAAAAAACGCTCTGCTGATCCACGAGACGCTGGCCCCAAATTACTGCTTAGGAGAAGATCATGGGTTTGTTTTCTAAACTTTTTGGCGATAAATCAGAGAGCGCGTCAGGGACTATCGATATCGTTGCGCCTCTGTCAGGCGAAATCGTGAATATCGAAGACGTACCTGATGTGGTATTCGCAGAGAAAATCGTCGGTGATGGTATCGCCATCAAACCTACTGGCAACAAAATGGTTGCACCAGTGGATGGCACTATCGGCAAGATTTTCGAAACCAACCACGCGTTTTCTATCGAGTCTGATAACGGCATCGAACTGTTCGTGCACTTCGGTATCGACACGGTAGAACTGAAAGGTGAAGGCTTCAAACGCATCGCTGAAGAAGGCCAGAAAGTGAAAAAAGGCGATGTGGTGATCGAGTTTGATCTGCCGCTGCTGGAAGAGAAAGCCAAATCCACGCTGACCCCGGTCGTGATCTCGAATATGGATGAGATCAAAGACCTGGTGAAACTCTCCGGTCAGGTTACCGTGGGCGAAACGCCGGTTATCCGCATCAGGAAGTAAACCGCGCTGATTGCGTGAAAACGGCACCCAATGGGTGCCGTTTTTGTTTTTTCACACGTTGATGAAAGATTTGCAGGCGAGCGCTTCTGGCAAAGCGCACCGTGCCTGTTTGAGGGCGGGACGACCGGGCAGAGGAGCAAAGCGTCCCGCGCCATGGATGGCGCGGGCCGAGGCCCAGGGACGGTTTATGCCGTCTTTGCGATCTGTCCGGTCGTCCTGACCGCCTGCGCCTGGCGTGATGATTTACGCCTGCTTCCAGCGCGGCAGCCGCAGCGTCACTTCCAGCCCGCCTTCCGGACGATTCACCGCCTGAACTTCGCCGTGATGGGCCAGAACCACTTTGCGCACGATCGACAGCCCCAGCCCGTAGCCTTTGCCCATCAGCGGCGAATTCACCCGAACGAACGGATCGAAGATACTCGACAGCTTCTCATCATCCACGCCCGGCCCCTGATCGCGCACGCGAATCGCCAGCCACTGATTCTCCGCCTGCAACTGCACGCTGATATGCTGCCCCTGATGCGAGAAACGCAGCGCGTTGCGCAGCACATTCTCCACGCCGCGGCGGATTAGCTCAGCATTACCGCGCACGGTGTAATCCGCGTTCTCATCCACCAGAAAATCTACGTGCACACCGGGGATCTGCGCTTCGTAGCGCACATCAGTTACCACCGCATGCAGCAGGCCGGTCAGGTCAAAATACTGCTCGCCAGGCATGCTCTCATGCTCAGCGCGCGACAGCGTCAGCAGTTCGCCGATCATCTTATCCAGACGGCGCGCCTCCTCATCGATGCGATTCAGTGAGGAGGCTACCGACTCCGGCGTCTGACGCGCCAGACCGGTGGCTAATTGCAGGCGCGCCAGCGGGGAGCGCAGCTCGTGGGAGATATCGTGCAGCAGCTCCTCGCGCGCTTTCACCAGCGTATCCAGCCGCTCCACCATCGCATCAAAATCCTGGGCCACAATCGACAGCTCATCATGGCGGCGGCGCATCACCGGATAGAGCCGCACCGACAAATCACCGCGCGACACGCGGGCAAACCCCTCGCGCAGCTGACGCATTGGCCGCGTCAGGTTCCACGCCAGCAGCAGACTGAACAGCAGCCCCAGCGCGCCGGCAAAGGTAAACATCGGCTCGGGGATATTCAGAATACGACGCGGGCCTCCGCCACCCATTGAACTGTCTTCGCGCAGTCCTTTGACGTCATAGCGCAGTTCGTACTCTTTACCATCAGCGCCCTTCACCCAGCGCACAATCACCTGCGGAAACGGCCCGTGAAACGGCTGATTAAAGGTCTCCGGCGGCGCATTGTCCGGCGTAGTGGCCGGTCTGGCGTGCTGAATCACTGAGAAAAACTGGCGATCGTTCGGCTCCCAGTCGGCCATCATATCGTCGAGCGAGCTGGGGCCGCCGCGCTCCAGTACCGACACCGCCGAAGCCATTTGCAGATTGACGATACGGCGTACCGCCACAATCTCCGGCGGCTCGTGACGGTTTCCTGACAAGGTAAAGCCCAGCCACAGCAGCTGGCTGATAATCACAAACACAATCCAGAAGCCCAGCAGGATCTTCCAGAACATGCGGCCACGGTAGCTGTGTTTCATCGAATGCGATAACCAATGCTGCGCACGGTTTCAATATTCACGCTGTCTGCGGTCAGCGCAGCCAGCTTCTGACGGATATTGCTGATGTGCACGTCGACGCTGCGATCGTAAGCTTCACGCGGACGGCCCAGCCCCTTCTCCGACAGCTCATCTTTGGACACCACGCGGTCCGGTGCGCGCAGCAGCAGATCCAGCAGATTGAACTCCGACGCGGTGAGATCAAAAGCTTTGCCCTGCCACTCCGTGATACGCGTGGCCGGGTTCAGGCTGAGATCGCCCCAGCGCAGGACCTCTTTCTTATCCGGCACCGGTGCCTGATCTTCAAAGCGACGCAGCACCGCGCGCAGACGCGCCACCAGCTCGCGCGGATAGCAGGGTTTGGGCACGTAGTCATCCGCGCCCATCTCCAGGCCGATAACGCGATCGATATTGTCGCCCTTCGCCGTCAGCATGATCACCGGCAGGCGGCTGTTCTGCCGCACCTGACGCAGCACATCAATACCGCTCATATCCGGCAGCATGATGTCGAGAATCATCGCGGTGTAGTGTCCGGATAACGCCCCTTCAATCCCGGCGCTGCCGGTCAGCACCAGCTGGGTTTCAAAACCTTCGGCAATCAGGTACTGGCTCAGCATGGTGCCAAGTTCAACATCGTCATCAACAAGCAGGATTTTCATCTTTTTCTCTCGTACAAAATTGCCGCTATTTTGTCCTGAGTGCCGCGGGAAAGCAGCCGGTTTTACGCGATCCTTACAGTGACCGCGTCAGAACATGCTTAGGGAGACTATAGACAAAAATGGCCCGTACGCCGCGTCACAGGGCGCACGAAGCCAGAAACAGGCGGGGGGAACTAGCGGTGAAAAACGCCGGTGGAGAGATAGCGATCGCCGCGATCGCAGACAATGGCGACAACCACACTGCCCGGCTGCGCCGTCGCGATGCGCAATGCGCCAGCCACAGCCCCACCTGAACTGACGCCGCAGAAAATGCCTTCGCGCTGCGCCAGCGCGCGCATGGTCTCTTCTGCCTCCTGCTGCGCCATATCTATCACTTCATCCACCAGTTCCGGACGATAAATCCCCGGCAGATAGGCCGCCGGCCAGCGACGAATACCGGGAATACTGCTGCCCTCCTGCGGCTGCAAACCAATCACTTTCACCGCCGGGGCAAACTCTTTCAGATAGCGCCCGACGCCGCTGATGGTACCGGTGGTGCCCATGCTGGAGACAAAATGCGTCATACGACCGTGGCTTTGCTGCCAGATCTCCGGACCGGTGGTGAGATAATGGCCGAGCGGGTTGTCGGGATTATTAAACTGATCCAGCACTTTGCCTTCACCGCGCTGCGCCATAGCCTGCGCCAGATCGCGTGCGCCCTCCATGCCCTGCTCGCGTGTCACCAAAACCAGCTCAGCCCCGTAGGCGCGCATCGCATCCTGCCGCTCCTGGCTCATGTTCTCCGGCATCAGCAGGCGTAACCGGTAGCCTTTCATCGCGGCAATCATCGCCAGCGCAATGCCGGTATTGCCGCTGGTGGCCTCAATCAGGGTGTCGCCGGGCTGGATTTCACCCCGCAACTCAGCGTGGTGGATCATCGACCAGGCCGCGCGATCTTTCACCGAACCTGCCGGATTGTTGCCTTCCAGCTTAAGCCAGATTTCGCTGCCGTTATCCGGCGTCAGGCGCTGCAACTTAATCAGCGGCGTATTGCCGATGGTGTTTTCCAGAGTGGTCACGGTGTCATTCCAGCCGAAAGGAGTACAAATAAATCGGGCGGGAAAATCCCGCCCGAAGGAGTGACAAAAATATCAGGCGCTTTCGGCAAAGGCAACCGGGCGCAGCGGCGTGGTGCCCTGGTAGATACGTGCCTGTTGCAGACCAACAAACAGCCGTTCGCCGCGGATCGGCGCCGTCTGTTCACCGGCGAATACCACCGAGATTGGCTCGCTCTGCCAGCCGACGGGCTGAACCACCAGCTGCCAGAAGTGGCCACGCGGACTGATTTCCAGCACCTGCACCGGCAACGGCGTCTCCAGGCTACTCTGGCGTGATACGTCCACTTCCCACGGACGCAGGAACAGCTCCACGTCACCCTGATGCGCTGGCGTATAGCCCAGCGGCCAGCGATGCGCGCCCACATGGAACTGCGAGCCGTGCACTTCGCCGTCAAAGCGGTTCACTTCGCCGAGGAACTCCAGTACGAAGCGGGTCGCGGGTTCACGCCACACGTCATCCGGTGCGCCCACCTGCTCAATATTGCCCTGACTCATTACCACCACGCTATCCGCCACTTCCATCGCTTCTTCCTGGTCGTGGGTCACAAACACGCTGGTAAATTTCAGCTCTTCATGCAGCTGACGCAGCCAGCGGCGCAGCTCTTTACGCACCTGGGCATCCAGCGCGCCAAACGGTTCGTCCAGCAGCAGAATCTGCGGCTCAACGGCCAGCGCACGCGCCAGCGCCACACGCTGTTTCTGTCCACCGGAGAGCTGAGCCGGGTAGCGGTTGGCCAGATGTGCCAGCTGCACCATCTCCAGCAGACGGGTAACGCGCTGCTTAATTTCGGCGCTGTTCGGACGCTCGCGGCGCGGCAGCACCGTCAGACCAAAGGCGATGTTGTCGAACACCGTCATATGGCGGAACAGCGCATAGTGCTGAAACACAAAGCCGACCTGACGATCGCGTGCGTGCGTGCGGCTGACGTCTTTGCCATGAAAATGGATCTGCCCGCTGTTCTGGTGCTCCAGCCCGGCGATAATGCGCAGCAGCGTGGTTTTACCTGAACCGGACGGTCCGAGCAGCGCCACCATCTTGCCGGAAGGAATATCCAGAGAGATATCGTTCAGCACCGGCGTGCGGCCAAATGCTTTATTAATGTGTTTAATCTCAATGCTCATGATTTTCCTCCTGTTGGCGCTTCTGCTGATGCTCTAATCGCCACTGCACCACGCTTTTCAGAAACAGCGTCACAATTGCCATCAGGGTCAGCAGCGCGGCGGCGGTAAAAGCGCCCACGGTGTTGTAATCCTGATGCAGTAATTCAACCTGTAAAGGTAAGGTATAGGTTTCGCCGCGAATGGAGCCGGACACTACCGATACCGCTCCAAATTCGCCGATGGCGCGCGCGTTGGTCAGCACCACGCCGTACAGCAGAGCCCAGCGGATATTTGGCAGCGTCACGCGGCGGAACATCTGCCAGCCAGACGCGCCCAGCAGCACGGCGGCTTCATCTTCGTGGCTGCCCTGGCTCAGCATCACCGGCACCAGCTCGCGCACCACAAACGGACAGGTAACGAAAATCGTCGCCAGCACCATACCCGGCCAGGCAAACATCACCTGGATGTTGTGCGCATCAAGCCAGCCGCCAGCCGGGCCATTCACGCCCCAGAACAGCAGATACATCAGACCGGCCACCACCGGCGACACGGCAAACGGAATATCGAACAGCGTCAGCAGCAGCTGGCGACCGGGGAAAGTAAAGCGCGTCACCAGCCAGGCCAGCAGCGTGCCGAACACCAGGTTAACCGGCACGGTAATCAGCGCCACCAGCACCGTCAGCCAGATAGCATGCAGCATGTCACTATCCTGCAGGTTGCTAAAGGCCTTGCCGATGCCCTGCCCCAGCGCCTCCCAGAAGATGGAGACCATCGGCACCACCAGCAGGCCAATCGATACCAGCACGCCAATGCCGATCAGCAGCCATTTGCCCCAGTTCACCGGCTGACGCTCGGCATGATTGATTTGTGAAATCTCAGCCATTAGTGACCTCCCAGACGGCGGCCAAAGCGGCTCTGCAGAGTGTTAATCGCAAACAGCAGCAGCAACGACGCCGCGAGGATCACCGAAGCGATGGCGCTGGCGGCCGGATAATCAAACTCCTGCAGGCGAACAAAAATCATCAGCGAGGTCACTTCAGTTTTCCAGGCGATGTTGCCAGCGATAAAAATCACCGCGCCAAATTCACCAAGGCTGCGGGTAAACGACAGCGCGGTCCCGGCCAGCAGCGCCGGCGCGACTTCCGGCAGCACCACGCGCCGGAAACTCTGCCACGGCGTGGCACCGAGGGTTTCCGCCGCTTCCTCATACTCCGGGCCTAACTCTTCCAGCACCGGCTGCACGGTACGCACCACAAACGGAATGCTGGTGAAAGCCATCGCCACCGCGATACCGAGCCAGGTGTAAGACACTTTGATATCAAAGTGTGCCAGCCACTGACCGTACCAGCCGTTAACCGAAAACAGCCCGGCCAGCGTCAGACCGGCCACCGCCGTCGGCAGCGCAAACGGCAGGTCTATCAGGCCATCCAGCAGCGTACGGCCGGGAAAGCGATAGCGGGTCAGGATCCACGCCATCAACATGCCAAACACCGCGTTAAACAGCGAGGCCACGCCCGCTGACAGCAGCGTGACTTTATACGCCGCCACCAGTTGCGGATTGCTGATCACCTGCCAGTACTGCGCCAGCGTCATCTGCGACAGCTGCATCAGCAGCGCGCTGATCGGCAGCAGCAGAATCAGACAGGTAAACAGCAGGCTGGTGCCGAGGCTGAGGCCAAAGCCGGGCAGAACGCGTTTCTGTGCAGAAGCCAACATCAGCCGCGCCCCGCTGCCAGTAATTTATCCAGCTCACCGCCGCTGGCGAAGTGGGTTTTCATCACCTGTGGCCAGCCGCCAAACGCGTCATTAACATTGAACAGCGCAGTCTGCGGGAAGCGATCTTTCTGCTCCGCCATCAGCTGCGGGTTGTTCACGCGATAGTAAAAGCCGGTGATGATTTTCTGCGCCTGCGGCGTGTAGAGGTAGTTAAGATAGGCTTTCGCCGCTTCCGCCGTCCCGTTGTGTTCGACGTTCTTATCGACCCACGCGACCGGGAATTCAGCAAGGATGTTGGTTTTCGGCACAATCACTTCGTATTGGTCTTTACCGTACTGGTTACGGATATTGTTCACTTCCGATTCAAAGCTGATCAGCACATCACCCAGCCCGCGCTCGGCAAAAGTGGTGGTGGCACCACGGCCGCCGGTATCAAACACTTCGACGTTCTTCAGGAACTTCGTCATAAACGCTTCGGTTTTGGCCCGATCTTTGCCGTCCGCCTGGTCGGCAGCGCCCCACGCAGCCAGATAAGTGTAACGGCCGTTACCGGAGGTTTTCGGATTCGGGAAAATCAGCTTCACGTTATCGCGCGCCAGATCGGCCCAGTCATGAATCTGCTTTGGATTCCCCTTGCGCACCAGGAAGGCCATGGTGGAATAAAACGGTGAGCTGCTGTTGGGCAGACGACTCTGCCAGTCGGCCGGGATCAGGTTACCTTTGTCGTGCAGCACCTGCACATCGGTCACCTGATTATAGGTCACGACATCGGCACGCAACCCCTGCAGAATGGCCAGCGCCTGTTTTGAGGAGCCCGCATGTGACTGTTTAATGGTCAGCTTGTCGTCAGGGTGCGCCGCGTTCCACTGCTGTTCAAACGGCGCATTCAGGGCAACAAACAGTTCACGTGACACATCGTAAGAGCTATTGAGCAGCTCTGTTGCCTGTGCCGCGCCCGCTAAACTCAGCGACAGCGCTATACCGCCAAGCCATTTTTTCGAAACCGAACGTGTCATGCTGCACCCTGAGAAATGGAGTTCGAGCCTATGCCATTAGATGCTGTCAGTGTATTTATAACTCTGGCGAAAGCTGTAACGGTTTTATATATCGTTTAGGGATTTCAAAGTCTAAAAAGGCATAAGCCAGCGGCAGAGTTTATGCGCAGGGCGGGATTAACTGAGCCGCGTCAAGCGGGGATGTGGTGCGCACGGCGGCGCACCGGTAAAACGCGATGGATTAACGTGACAGCGCCTGCAGCGCCGTCAGCGAAGGGGCAAAGAAGTAGCTGCCGCTCACCGGTTTGGTGAACCGTAACATGGCATCCATCTTGCCGTCGCGCTCGCCAAACATGCTCAGCAGCTGCTGCTCAATGTTATACAGACGATGACAGTACGAAATAAAATAGAGACCGTGGCGACCGCTGGCGGTGCCGTACGGCAGGCTCTGGCGCAGAATCTTCAGGCCTTTGCCCGCTTCTTTCAAATCCACGCGACTCAGGTGCGACGTCGCCGGCCGCTGATCGCCCGGCAGCTCTTCATTGTCCTGTTTGGTGCGGCCAATAATCGCTTCCTGCTTATCAATCGCCAGCCGGTTGAACTGCGGCAGGTTGTGCTCCCAGCGCTGGGTAAACACATAGCTGCCGCCGGCATCCGGGCCGTCAGCAATGATCGCCACCTGCTGGCGCGCCTCGCCCTGCGGGTTTTCGGTGCCATCAACAAAACCGGAAAGATCGCGATCTTCGACCCAGCGGAAACCGTGCGTCTCTTCTTCAATGGCGACCGCGCTGGCAAACGCCGTCAGCGCCGCCTGCGCCAGCGAAAAGTTCACGTCGTGACGCAGCGACTGAATATGGATCACCAGATCGCGCTGGGTCGCCGGTGCCGCACCTTTGCCGAGCGGCGTGAAAGCTTTGAGTTCGGGAGCTGAGTCGGTGCCCTGCAGATCGCGCCACAGCGCATCACCAAAGGCGATGACCGCACCAAGGCCGGCGTCCGGGAATTGCTGCTGTAGCGCAGCCAGCTGTTGCAGAAAGGCGTGGCAACCCTGACGCAGCGCAGCGAGGTCGCCGGTGGCGCGGGCTTCCAGCCAAATGGCGAAACGGCGGTGCTCCAGCAGGATCCCGCTCTGAAACTGAGACATGACAATGCTCTCCGGCATAAAAGTTAACGGCGTTTTTTCGCCGGTATCATACCGGAAAGCCCTGCGCAGAAGATGCGTTAACGCAATTTTTTCGCCAGTTAACGCTGCCAGACGATCTTACTGATTTTCCAGCTTTTTAACGTATCGTCCGACGGCATCAGCCCGGTCGGGCCGTGCCACTCGCCGCTGTAGATATAGGCGATATGCTGACTACCCGGCGCGCGGCACTCAACATCGCGCACATCCAGCCCGGCAACCATTTTGCAGTTATCAAACGCTTTGCTGAATTTATCGCTGAACGCATCACCGATTTTACTGCCGTCGGCGCTGCGTGCGTCGCTATCGAGCACTTCAATGCGCTCGACGCTGCGCTGGCCATTGATCACCAGCTTAACCTTACCGTCATCCAGCGCCTGCCAGAAATCCACCACCTGCCCGTTCTGCGTGCGCATGCCCTGACGCAGCTGATAATCATTGTTCAGCGCGGCGCCAATGGCGGATTCCGACATTGCCGTGTTGCTGTTCAGCCCGGCGACGCCCTGCTCGGTGACGGTGAGCGAACTGCCAAACCAGCTAAACGGATTGAGCGCCGACCAGTGATAGCTGAGCGGATTGTACCAGTGACTTTCGCTGGTGCTGGCAGGGGAAGAGGAACCGGAACTGGCGCAACCGGCCAGCACCAGGGCGCTGACCAGCAGGGCGGGACGAACAACTTTCATGCAAACTCCTTTCTTTTGTGCCGACTGGCGTGCCTGTTGGAGTCGCAAACCGGCAAAAAGTTTATTCGCTGTGCTGCATGGCGGGCAGAAACCCGGCCGCGCGACGCGTGGAATCAATATTCACGGTCTTCAATCAGGCGTTTGCCCAGCAGCAGCGACTCGACCGGCTCGTAATCCAGCTTCTCGTAGAAAGCCACCACCTGATCGTTCTCTTCGCGCACCATCAGATGGATTTTCGGGCAGCCGCGCGCAATCAGCTTTTTCTCCAGCCGGTTCATCAGCGCATTGGCAAATCCCCGGCCCTGATAATCAGGATGCACCGCCAGATAGTAGGCGGAGCCGCGATGGCCATCGTAGCCGCCCATCAGCGTGCCCACGACCTCGCCGCCTACCTCAGCCACCAGAAACAGCTCCGGGTCATGGTTCATTTTGCGTTCGATGTCGAGTTCCGGATCGTTCCACGGCCGTAACAGATCGCAACGCTCCCAGAGCGTAATGACTTCTTCAAAATCTTCCTGGCGGAAGGAGCGGATTTCCATCGGCGTTACCCTGCAATGAGGCACAATTCGCTGATTATCACGCATTCTTTGCCAGGCGCAACCCTCGCAGGGCGCAACGGCTGAAAAAAACGGCTAAATAGCGATTCGCGGCCTGAAATACAAAGTAATGTCCTGAAATGGTTCGGCAGTCGCCGCCGGACGGCGCTTAGGCTATAACACGGGGCAGGTTTACTCTCAGGGACATGTTAATGAACAAGATTTCACTGTTGCAGCGCCTGACCAATCGCCGCCAGCTGATCCTCTCCGGCCTGGCGCTGGCGGTGCTGTCGCCGCGCGCGGTCCAGGCGCAGGAAACGCGCGCGGCAGTGCCCGTTAGCGCACGTCATACGCCGCCAAAACCGGCCACCAGCGGCAAGCGCATCGTGATGATCGATCCCGGTCACGGCGGCATTGATTCTGGCGCGGTGGGTCAGGAAGGCTCAGAAGAGAAGCACATCGTACTGGAGATCGCCAACACTGTGCGTACGCTGCTGCAGAACCACCCGAAGGTGGAAGTGCGGCTGACGCGTGACAGCGACCACTTCATTCCGCTCTATCAGCGCGTGGAGATTGCGCATCAGCACGGCGCCAACCTGTTTATGTCGATTCACGCCGACGGCTACACCAGCCCGGAAGCCAACGGTGCATCGGTGTTTGCCCTCTCCAATCGCGGTGCCAGCAGCGCCATGGCGCGCTATATGTCGCAGCGCGAAAACGACGCCGATAAAGTGGGCGGCGCGGCGGTGCAGGAAAAAGATAATTATCTTAACCAGATCCTGTTCGACCTGGTGCAGACCGATACCATCCGCAACAGCCTGACGCTGGGTAAACACGTGCTGGACCAGATTCGCCCGGTGCATCACCTGCACAGCCAGCACACCGAGCAGGCGGCGTTCGCGGTGCTAAAATCCCCGTCCATTCCGTCGGTGCTGGTGGAAACCTCGTTTATCACCAACCCGCGTGAAGAACAGCTGTTGGGCACCACGGCGTTTCGCCAGAAAATTGCCCGGGCGATTGCCGACGGTATCGTCAATTACTTTGATGAGTACGATCGTCGCCAGGCCTGATAGCGTTTTGTGCTAGAATCGCGGCAAATTTTTGGAATGAGTGAGCCATGAGCAATCCCGATATTTCGCGCGTCAAAGCCTATCTGCTGGCGCTGCAGGATGACATTTGCGCCGGTCTGGCGGCGGAAGACGGCAGCGCCAGCTTTGCCGAAGACACCTGGCAACGCCCCGGCGGCGGCGGCGGACGCAGCCGCGTGCTGCGTAATGGCAAGGTGTTCGAGCAGGCTGGGGTTAATTTCTCCCATGTGTATGGCGAGCAGATGCCCGCGTCAGCCACCGCGCACCGCCCGGAGCTGGCAGGTCGCAGCTTCGAAGCGATGGGCGTGTCGCTGGTGGTACACCCGGAAAATCCGTATGTGCCAACCAGCCACGCCAACGTGCGCTTTTTCATTGCCGAAAAGCCGGGCGCCGATCCGGTCTGGTGGTTTGGTGGCGGTTTCGATCTCACTCCTTACTACGGTTTCACAGAGGATGCCCGGCACTGGCATCAGACCGCGTTCGATCTGTGCCAGCCGTTTGGCGATGATGTCTATGCGCGCTACAAAAAGTGGTGTGACGACTACTTCTACCTGAAACACCGCAACGAGCAGCGCGGCATTGGCGGCCTGTTTTTTGATGATTTGAATACGCCGGATTTTGACCACTGCTTTGATTTCATGCAGGCGGTCGGCAACGGCTTCATGCAGGCCTACCAGCCGATTGTAGCGAAGCGCAAAGAACTGGCTTGGGGTGAGCGCGAGCGTCAGTTCCAGCTTTACCGCCGTGGCCGCTACGTTGAGTTCAATCTGGTGTGGGATCGCGGCACGCTGTTCGGTCTGCAGACCGGCGGTCGCACCGAATCGATTCTGATGTCGATGCCGCCGCTGGTGCGCTGGGAATATGATTATCAACCCGCCGACGACTCCCCGGAAGCCGCGCTGACCCGCGATTTCCTGCCGGTACAGGACTGGCTGGGGCTGGAAAAATAAGCCAGGTGCGCATTCATGCGCACCCTGCGGAATAACCCGATAAAACGCGCCCCGTGGGGTCGCCCTGCCGGTCACAACGGCTCGGTCTGCGCCTCCACCACCGCCAGCGCCACCATGTTCACAATGCGCCGCACCGAGGCGATACGCGTCAGCACATGCACCGGCTTGCGGATGCCCATCAGTACCGGCCCCACCGTCACCCCTTCCGAACAGGACACGCGCAGCAGGTTGTAGCTGATGCGTGCGGCCTCAACGTTCGGCATGATCAGCAGATTGGCGGTACCTTTCAGCGGGCTGTCCGGCATCAGCTCGCGACGAATACTCTCCACCAGCGCTGCATCGCCGTGCATCTCGCCATCAATTTCCAGTTCCGGTGCTCGCTGCTGAATCAGCGCCAGCGCCTCACGCATCTTCCGCGCGCCGGGGGCGTTCGAAGTGCCGAAACTGGAGTGCGACAGCAGCGCCACGCGCGGTTCGATGCCGAAACGCCGCACGGTTTCTGCCGCCAGCAGCGTGATATCCGCCAGCTGCTCAGCGCTGGGATCCTCATTCACATAAGTATCGGCAATAAACGTGTTGCCGCTCGGCAGCAGCAGCGCGTTCATCGCCCCGGCGACCTTGACGTCATCGCGGAAGCCAAACACCTTCTCCACCACGTCATAATGTTCGCGGTAGTCGCCGATGGTGCCGCAAATCATCGCGTCCGCTTCGCCGCGATGCACCATGATGGCGCCGATCAGCGTTGGATTGCCAATCACCGCGCGCTGGGCGGTTTCCGGCGTGACGCCGCGACGCTTCATCAGCTGATAATATTCATTCCAGTACTCCTTAAAGCGCGGATCGGACTCGTTGTTCACGATCTCAAAATCACGCCCGGCCTCGATTTTCAGCCCCTGCTTCTGTAAACGCATGGCAATCACGTTGGGACGGCCAATCAGGATCGGCTTCGCCAGCCCGAGCGACACCAGCTCCTGAGTGGCGTGCAGCACCCGCACCTCTTCACCTTCCGCCAGCACCACGCGCTGCGGCGCTTTGCGCGCCTGCGAGAAGATCGGCTTCATGAACAGATTGGTTTTATACACGAACTCGGTGAGCTGCTCGCGATAGGCGTCAAAGTCAGCAATCGGTCGCGTCGCCACGCCGGAATCCATCGCCGCTCTGGCGACGGCCGGGGCTATCTGCACAATCAAACGCGGATCGAATGGTTTGGGAATCAGATACTCCGGGCCAAAGCTCAGATCCTGATCGTCGTAAGCGGACGCCACCACGTCGCTCTGTTCCGCCTGCGCCAGGGCGGCAATCGCATGCACCGCCGCCAGCTTCATCTCTTCGTTGATGGCGGTGGCACCGACGTCCAGCGCGCCGCGGAAGATGAACGGGAAGCACAGCACATTATTCACCTGATTGGGGAAATCCGAGCGCCCGGTACAGATAATCGCATCCGGCCGCACCTGCTTCGCCAGCGGCGGCATGATCTCCGGCTCCGGATTGGCCAGCGCCAGAATCAGCGGATTTGGTGCCATCTTCTGCACCATCTCTGGTGTCAGCGCTTTCGGACCGGAGCAGCCGAGGAAAATATTCGCGCCGCCAATCACCTCATCCAGCGTGCGCGCCCCGCTATCTTCCACGGCATAGGCGGCTTTGGTCGGCGTCATGTCCGCTTCGCGATCGCGGTAAATCACCCCTTTTGAATCACACACCACGATATTTTTCTGCTGCATGCCAAGCGCCACCAGCAGATTGAGGCAGGCAATGGCCGACGCGCCAGCGCCCGACACTACCAGCCGCACGTCGGCAATCGCCTTATTCACGATGGTCAGGCCGTTAAGCACTGCCGCGGTACAGATGATGGCGGTGCCGTGCTGATCGTCATGAAACACCGGAATCTGCATGCGCTGCCGCAGCTGCTGCTCAATGTAAAAACACTCCGGCGCTTTGATGTCCTCAAGGTTGATGCCGCCGAATGTCGGCTCCAGCGCGGCAATCACCTCAATCAGCTTGTCCGGATCGTGCTCGTCGATTTCGATGTCGAACACATCAATGCCGGCAAACTTTTTGAACAGCACGCCCTTGCCTTCCATCACTGGCTTGCCGGCCAGCGCGCCAATATTACCGAGCCCCAGCACCGCCGTGCCGTTGGAGATCACTGCCACCAGATTGCCGCGCGCGGTGTATTTGTGCGCGGCCAGCGGATCGGCGGCAATTTCCAGACAGGGTGCCGCCACACCGGGTGAATAGGCCAGTGCCAGATCGCGCTGCGTCGCCAGCGGCTTAGTGGGTGACACCTGAATTTTTCCGGGGGTGGGATATTGGTGAAAATCGAGCGCGCTTTGCTTGAGTTGATCGTCCATCAGACATCCTTTTGCACGGCTGAAAAGCCCTCAGTATAAGAACGCGCGGCGCAAAAGAGGGTGAAGGCGCTCAAAGAACGCACAGTCGCCAGGGCACGGATTGCCACGGCTTCGCCTGCGGCTTTGGGACAGCCTGCTATGCTTAAGGGTGGCAAAACGCTGAGCTGAACCGATCAGGCAGGCCTGACTATCAGAAACGCGCCCCGACGTCACAATCAGAGAAAACGCATTTTCTTCATCCGGCGTCTGTTGCACTGTGTGGAACCTCCCTTCCCCGATAAGGGCGCACCTAAGACGATGACTGCCCGGGTGCCTGTTTTGCCCACATTATTGCTAATCAAGGAGTTAAGCGATGAACCAGCTAGATGCATTAAAACAGTTCACCACCGTGGTGGCGGACAGCGGCGATATCGAATCCATTCGCCATTACCATCCGGAAGATGCCACTACTAACCCATCTCTGATCCTCAAAGCTGCCGGCCTCGACGCTTACAAACACCTGATTGATGACGCCATTGAGTACGCGAAAAAACAGGGCGGCAGCAAAGAGACGCAAATCATCAACGCCAGCGATAAAGTGGCGATCAACCTCGGTATGGAAATTCTGAAAAGCGTACCGGGCCGTGTTTCGACCGAAGTGGATGCGCGCCTCTCTTTCGATCGTGGCATGTGTGTGACCAAAGCGGAGAAACTGGTCCGCCTGTATGAAGAGAACGGCATCGACCGCTCACGTATTCTGATCAAACTGGCGTCCACCTGGGAAGGCATCAAAGCGGCGGAAGAGCTGGAGAAGAACGGCATCAACTGTAACCTGACGCTGCTGTTCTCCTTCGCCCAGGCGCGCGCCTGTGCCGAAGCCGGCGTGTTCCTGATTTCGCCATTTGTCGGCCGAATCTACGACTGGTACAACACGCGCAAACCGCTCGACCCGTATGTGGTCGACGAAGATCCGGGCATTAAATCGGTGCGTCGTATTTACGACTACTACAAAAAGCACCGTTACAACACCGTCATCATGGGTGCCAGCTTCCGTAAAGTGGAGCAGATTGTGGCACTGGCCGGCTGCGATCGCCTGACCATCTCCCCGAACCTGCTGGAAGAGCTGGCCAACAGCGAAGCGCCGGTGGAGCGCAAACTGGAGCCATCAACCGAGGGCTTCCACCAGCCGGCACCGCTCTCCGAAGCGGAGTTCCGCTGGGAGCATAACCAGGATGCGATGGCGGTGGAGAAACTGTCCGACGGTATCCGCCAGTTTGCCGTCGACCAGCAGAAGCTGGAAGACGTGCTGGCCGCCCGCCTGTAATCCTGAACTCACCTTCTGCCGGACGGGTTGCGGCCCGTCCGCTTTTGCCCAATTACAAGGGAGAACCCTATGTCTTCACGCAGAGAGTTGGCTAACGCGATCCGCGCCCTGAGCATGGATGCGGTACAGAAAGCAAATTCCGGCCACCCAGGTATGCCGATGGGCATGGCTGATATCGCCGAAGTGCTGTGGCGCGACTTCCTGAAGCACAACCCGACCAACCCGGCCTGGGCGGATCGCGATCGCTTCATTCTGTCTAACGGGCATGGCTCGATGCTGCTGTATAGCCTGCTGCATCTCACCGGCTATGATCTGCCGCTGGAAGAGCTGAAAAACTTCCGCCAGCTGCACTCAAAAACGCCGGGCCACCCGGAAATTGGCTACACGCCGGGCGTTGAAACCACCACCGGCCCGCTCGGCCAGGGGCTGGCCAACGCTGTCGGTCTGGCGATTGCCGAGCGCACGCTGGCGGCCCAGTTTAACCAGCCGGGCCATGATATCGTCGATCACTTTACCTATGTGTTTATGGGCGACGGCTGTCTGATGGAAGGCATCTCACACGAAGTCTGTTCGCTGGCCGGCACGCTGGGCCTCGGCAAACTCATTGGCTTCTACGATCACAACGGTATCTCCATCGACGGCGAAACCGAAGGCTGGTTTACCGACGACACCCACAAGCGTTTTGAAGCTTATAACTGGCACGTGGTGGGCAGCGCCGAAGGCATCGACGGCCACGATCCGGACGCCATCGCGGCGGCCATCAAAGAAGCGCAAAGCGTCACCGACAAGCCTTCGCTGATCATCTGCCGCACGGTAATCGGCTTTGGCTCGCCAAACAAAGCCGGCAAAGAGGAGTCGCACGGGGCCGCGCTGGGCGAAGAGGAAGTGGCGCTGACGCGTAAACAGCTCGGCTGGAATTACGGTCCGTTCGAGATCCCGCAGGATATTTATCAGCAGTGGGATGCCAGAGAAGCCGGGGCCGCGCAGGAGCAATCCTGGGAAGAGAAGTTCACGGCTTATCAGCAGGCACATCCGCAGCTGGCGGACGAATTCAGCCGCCGCCTGAAGGGCGAAATGCCGGCTGACTGGGAAAACAAAACCAGCCAGTTCATTCGCGATCTGCAGGCTAACCCGCAGAAAATCGCCAGCCGCAAAGCCTCACAGAACACGCTGGAAGCCTTCGGTAAACTGCTGCCGGAGTTCCTCGGCGGTTCCGCCGACCTCGCGCCCAGCAACCTCACCATCTGGTCCGGTTCGAAGCCGATCAAAGAGGATCACGCCGGTAACTACATTCATTACGGCGTACGCGAATTTGGCATGACGGCGATTGCCAACGGTATCGCGCATCACGGTGGTTTTGTGCCTTATACCGCCACCTTCCTGATGTTCGTCGAATACGCGCGTAACGCAGCGCGCATGGCCGCCCTGATGAAAGCGCGCCAGATTATGGTCTACACCCACGACTCAATTGGTCTGGGCGAAGATGGCCCGACGCACCAGCCGGTTGAACAGCTGGCCAGCCTGCGCGTGACGCCAAACTTCAGCACCTGGCGACCGTGCGATCAGGTCGAGACCGCCGTAGCGTGGAAAGCGGCGATTGAGCGCCATCACGGTCCGACCGCGCTGATTCTGTCGCGTCAGAACCTGCTGCAGCCGGAGCGCAGCGCGCAACAGGTAGAGAACATCGCGCGCGGTGGCTACATCCTCAAGGATTGTGACGGCACGCCGGACGTCATCCTGATTGCCACCGGTTCCGAAGTGGAGATCACGCTGGGCGCCGAAGCGAAACTCAGCGCCGACGGCCACAAGGTGCGCGTGGTGTCGCTGCCGAGCACTGACGTGTTTGATAAACAGGACGTGGCCTATCGTGAATCGGTGCTGCCCTCCACCGTGCGCGCGCGCGTGGCGGTTGAAGCCGGTATTGCCGACTACTGGTACAAATACGTCGGCATCGACGGCAAAATTGTCGGCATGACCACCTTCGGCGAATCGGCGCCAGCCGGCAAGCTGTTCCCGGCCTTTGGCTTTACCGTTGAGAACGTGGTGAGCCACGCCGAATCGCTGCTTAAGCCTGCCTGAGTGTCTGGCCCTTTCCCGCTGCCGGGAGAGGGCCGTTTTATTTCACAGCCTGATACAGAAAAAAATCCGCCCCGCCCCCTTCCCGCTTTGCGCAAACTGATTACTATAGGTTTTCCTCCGATTCCTATAGCGGACGCTTTCCCGTTGAAAAAACGTACTCCTTTTTTACTGGCCTTAATGGTTGCCGTGCTGCCCTTTACCAGCGCGGCGCAGGTATCGCCCGATCCGCTGCTGGCCTCGCAGATTGTTGATCGCTATGCAGAACACATCTTTTATGGCAGCGGTGCGACCGGCATGGCGCTGGTGGCAATTGACGGTAACCAGCGCGTGTTCGCCAGCTTCGGCGAAACCCGTCCCGGCAATAACGTGCGCCCACAGCAGGACTCACTGATCCGTATCGCCTCGCTGAGCAAACTGATGACCAGCGAAGTGATGGTGAAGATGGCCGAGCGCGGCCAGATTCGTCTTGACGATCCGCTGAGCAAATACGCGCCGCCGGGCGCCCGCGTACCGACGTACAACGGCCAGCCGATTCGGCTGATCAATCTCGCCACCCACACCAGCAGCCTGCCGCGTGAACAGCCGGGTGGCAAACCGCATCGTCCGGTGTTTGTCTGGCCAACCAAAGCGGATCGCTGGCAGTGGCTGCGCGGTGCGCAGCTAAAAGCCGCGCCAGGCACGCAGGCAGCCTATTCCAACCTCGCCTTCGATCTGCTGGGCGACGCGCTGGCCAAAGCCGCCGGTATGCCTTATCCGGCACTGCTGCAGCAGCTGGTGACGCGTCCGCTCGGCATGAAGGACACCACTTTCACGCCATCACCGGACCAGTGTCAGCGCCTGATGATTGCCGAAAAAGGGGCCAGCCCGTGCAATAACACGCTGGCAGCCATCGGCAGCGGCGGCGTGTATTCCACGCCGGACGATATGGGACGCTGGATGCAGCAGTTCCTCAACTCGGCAGTCTCTCACCGCACGCCGCAGATTGATCGGCTGCAAACGCTGATTTACCGCCGCGACCAGCTGACCAAAGTGGAAGGCATGGATGTACCGGGACGCGCCGACGCGCTGGGTATGGGCTGGGTTTACATGGCACCGAAGGCGGGCCATCCGGGCATCATTCAGAAAACCGGCGGCGGCGGCGGCTTCATCACCTACATGGCGATGGTGCCACAGCACAACGTCGGCGTATTTGTGGTCGTGACGCGCTCGCCGCTGACCCGCTTCACCCCGATGAGCGATGGCGTCAACAACATGCTGGCTGAGCTGGTGGGCAACCAGACGGGATCACCGATGATGATCGGCAATATTCGCTAAGCCTTTGACCAACAGCTAGTGATTTCTTGCTGCGAACCCTCCCCTAAATCATTCGTGCTGCAGGAAGGCGGCAAGGATGGGCATCCCCGGGAGCTTACTCAGGTAAGTGACCGGGGTGAGCAGCCGCAGCCAACGCCCCTGCAGTACGAAGGATGACGGGGATTACTGAGTGACCCAGAGGGTGGGCCAGTCATCACTACTATGCCAGGCGTCGCAGGTCTTTTCTTCCGCATACTCCGCCAGCACGAAAGCATTACCATCAAACTGCCAGCGTGTGGCCACACCGCAGTCGCCCAGACCGCGCCCTTTGCTGAAGGTATACAGCTGGCCGTTACTGGCATCGAACTCGGCGTTCACCAGCTCCAGCTGATTATCAGTGCGCGACGGCGGGGTAAACGGCAGGTTGAGCGTGATGCCGCGCGACACATACGGCTGGCTGCGCGTGACTTCAAACGCCAGATCGATCACGTTGTAGGCACCGGTTTCGCAGCTTATCAGCAGCAGCGCTTTACTGTCGGTGAGTGGCGCAACGCTGACTTCCCGCCGCAGCGGATCGAGCGAGCAGTTATCGGTATTGACGCGCCAGGTTCCGTAATCGATCAGGCCGGTGGTTTCCTGCTGCGTTAGCGGCGCGGGTGCGGACAGTGGTGCCGGCAGCTGCGGAATTGAGGGCGGCGGTGGCACATCCCACTGCACGCGATCACCGCGCTTTACCCAGGCGCTGGCCCCGTTAACCCGCCCCTGTACGTCATCCATCAGCAGCAGCGCCGCTTTCATACCGCGCAGCGGAATACTGGCGCTGGCTTTATAGGTGAGCTGTAAATTGCTGGCATCCAGCGTCTGGGCGAGAAATTCGTCGATGGCGATGGCGTTGCTGGTGGCCAGATGGTGCGGCTCCACCGTCCAGTGTTTGAGGTCTGGATTGAGGCGACGCTGGTCGAGCAGCAGGTTGTCTTTTAGCGCCGCGCCCGGCAATGCACCGCTATAGGCGCTGCCGTAATCAATGCGCAGCAGTGGCCGATCGTTGACCCCGGCGTGACGCGAAATCGTCATCACCAGGCCATTATCGCCAGGAAAACTGCGTGCCACGCAGAACGCCGCGTTATTGCAGGTGATCTGCCAGTCGGAAAACGACTTTTGCAGCGGCTCGGCCTGTACGCTGGCGATCAGCAGAAAGGGCAATAAAAGCAGCGACTTCATCCAATACGACATGAAAAAAAACGATCCCCGATTCCTGGAAAGAAAATGATAGCGCAATGCATGCGCGGTCATCAGGCCGAAACTGTGAAGTGGCCTGAAAAGCGAAGTTAACTGCTGAAAAAGCCGTCGCCTTATGGGCGATCTGTGTGGAATAGCGCAACAGCTCCATCATCCGGTGCGGCTGATTTCTGCTCAATCGGATTCGTCGGACAATTTTTACCCCCTTCACAAAACGGTCAAATACACATAAACGGTCATAAGCGGTCATGCTATGGTGCTGACAGAGCGTCAACGCTGTGCATGGACTCTCTCATTCCCTCGCGTAATAACGCGCATTTATGTGAATGCGATCACTCAAATCTGAAATAAAGAGATCTCATTTACATAAAAAATCCAATGAAAATCACCTTAATGTCGCCGGGCCAGTTGGTCGCTGCGGACTCGTGCCCAGCCCACATTTTCACATTCCGGCATCCAGTAATTTATAGCCATCGGAGGGAAGTCATGTTGCCGATTGAAAGACAGCAGCGAATTATTGACGAGCTTAATTTAAATGGTCGGGTCATTGTCGCTGAATTAGTCACGCTGTGTCAGGTTTCGCAGGAAACTATTCGCCGTGATTTAACGCAGCTGGAGAAACGTGGCGTATTACAGCGCAGTCACGGTGGTGCAGTACCAGCCAAACGACAGGCCGCCAACATTCAGGGAAATACACGCGGTATTAACGAGTATGAATTATCTTTTCGCCAGCGCATGAATGAAAACGTCGAGGCCAAGATGGCGATAGCCAAACGAGCGCTCGATTTTATCAGCCCCGGTGATTGTTTATTACTCGACAGTAGTACCACCTGCTGGTATCTGGCACGACAGCTACCGGATATTGAATTAACGGTGTTAACCAATTCTATCAGAATCGTCCAGACCCTTGCAGCGCGCGGCAGTATCCGCACCATCTGCCTGGGTGGAGAATATTCTGACCGTTATGAAGATTTCCACGGCGTCGTCGCAGAGCAGCCGCTACGGGAATTTCAGATCAATAAGATCTTTTTTTCCTGCAGCAGTTTGGGCAATGACGGTTATTTACGCGAAGGTAACGAAAACAACGCACATTTAAAACAGCAAATGTTGTTAGCGGCAGAAAGAAAACATCTGCTGCTGGACGGCAGTAAATTTCTGCGCCCCTCATTCGCGCGTATTTGTCACTACCGCGATGTGGATTTTCTCATCACTGACCAATTAAAAGACAAAGAGCTGGAACAAGAACTGGCGTGGAACGGCGTCAATATTATTGATTGCTCGCAACGCAGCCATTCGATGCAGCTAATAAAAAATTAATCCGGAGTCTTTATGAAAAAACATCTTATCGCCTGTTCTCTGCTTGCCCTGTTTGCCGCCGCTGGCGCGCAGGCCGCTGACAAAATCCGCATGGGCATCGTGGTAAAAATTGGCGGTATTCCGTGGTTCAACGCCATGGAAGCGGGCATCAAAAGTGAAGCGGCAAAACGCGGCATCGACGCGTGGATGGTCGGGCCAACCGCCGCTGACCCGGCGCTGCAGGTGCGCGCGATTGAAGATTTGATTGCGCAGAAGGTCGACATCATCGGCGTGGTGCCAAACGACCCGAAAGTGCTTGAGCCAGTGCTGAAGCGCGCGCGTGAAGCCGGAATCATGGTGATTACCCACGAATCGCCCGGCCAGAAAAACGCTAACTGGGATTTCGAGCTGGTCGATGCGCCGACCCACGGTATCAACCATATGAAAGCGCTGGCGAAATGCATGCACGAAGAAGGCAAATACGCCATGTATGTTGGCAGCCTGACGGTGCCACTGCATCAGGAGTGGACCGACGCCGCGCTCAACTACCAGAAACAGCACTATCCGAAGATGCAGCTGGTGACCGACAAGTTCGGCGTCGGCGAATCGCTGGATGACTCCATCCGCACCACCAACGAGCTGATGTCTAAATATCCGGATCTGAAAGGCATTATGGCCTTTGGTTCACAGGGACCGATTGGCGCCGGCCGCGCGGTCATGAACCGCAACAAGATCGATCAGGTGTGCGTCATCGGTGCCTTCAGCCCGGGCCAGGGCGCGTCGCTGGTACAGCGCGGTGCTATCAAGGGCGGCTATATCTGGAATCCGCAGACCGCCGGTGAAGTATTTGTGCGTATCGCCGACATGATGGAGAA
Source organism: Pantoea sp. SGAir0418 (assembly GCF_043529865.1). Classification (NCBI taxonomy): domain Bacteria; kingdom Pseudomonadati; phylum Pseudomonadota; class Gammaproteobacteria; order Enterobacterales; family Erwiniaceae; genus Pantoea; species Pantoea sp. SGAir0418. The sequence goes on along the minus strand of NZ_CP027911.1, from coordinate 1,240,851 downwards.
AAAAGAGCCGATCACCGACGGCATGACCATTGAAGGGCTGGGCAAAGTGAAGGTGGATGAGGCGACGCACACCATTCTCGGTAACAACACCGAAAGTCTCGATAAAGAGAACCTGCCAAAACTGGTGAAAATGGGGCTGTAACATGCAAGAGGTCACTCCACAGACGCTGATTGCGCTCGACAACCTGTCGAAAACATTTGGTGGCAACCGCGCACTGAGCGATATCTCGCTGACCCTGCTGGCCGGCGAAGTGCACTGTCTCGCTGGCACCAACGGCTGTGGCAAGAGCACCTTAATTAAAGTCATTTCCGGGGTGCACGCCCCGGACAGTGGCAGCCGCATTACCCTCGGCGACGGCCAGAGTTTCCCGCGTCTGACCACCCGTCAGGCGCGCGACTTCGGTATCCAGGTGATTTACCAGGATCTGTCGCTGTTCCCCAATTTGAGCGTGGCGGAGAACATCGCTTTTGAGCATAACCTCAACGGGTTGCTCGGCTGGCACCGTCAGGCCCGGCTGCGTGACACCGCGCGCGGCATTATTGATGAGTTGAAGTTTGACCTTGATCTGAATGAGAAGGTCGCTGCGCTGTCGATTGCCCAGCGCCAGCAGGTGGCGATTTGCCGCGCGCTGGTGGCCGATGCACGACTGGTGATCATGGATGAACCCACCGCGTCGCTGACGCGTACCGAGGTCAATCAGCTGCTGCGCACCGTGCGCTATCTGAAAGACAAAAACATCTGTGTGGTGTTTGTCAGTCACCGGCTGGATGAAGTGCTGGAGATTTCGGATCGCGTGACGGTGATCCGCGACGGCCGCAAGATGGGCTGCTGGCCAGCCAGGGAGATGACGCCGCATCACCTGACCGAACTGATGACCGGCCTGAAGCTCGACTACCAGTTAAAAGCGCCAACGCGCAACGCCGATCGGGCGATTCTCGAAGTGGAGAAGCTGACGCGCGCCGGTCAGTATCATGACGTCAATTTCAAACTCTACGCCGGTGAAGTGCTGGGCCTGTGCGGCCTGCTCGGCTCCGGCCGCACCGAACTGGCGCTGTCGCTGTTTGGCATGACCAAACCGGACAGCGGCAAAATCTGGCTCGACAGCAAGCCGGTGCGTTTTCGCGGGCACGAAGACGCCATCAAAGCCGGCATCGGCTACGTTTCGGAAGATCGCCTGACGCTCGGCCTGGTGCAGCAGCAATCGGTGGCCGACAACATGGTGCTGCCGATCCTCGATAAGCTGCAAAAACCGTTTCCACCTGATCGACGAATACCGCAAGAACAAGCTGATCCTGCAGTGGATTCAGCAGCTCGGCGTGCGCGTGGCCGATCCCAACCTGGCGATCTCTACCCTGTCCGGCGGCAACCAGCAAAAAATCGTGCTGGCGAAATGGGTGCTGACCCAGCCGCGCATTCTGATCCTCGACTCGCCGACCGTCGGCGTGGATGTCGGTGCCAAGGCCAGCATCTATCAGCTGATCCACGAGCTGGCGAAAGAGGGACTGTCGATCATCCTGATTTCCGACGAAGTGCCGGAGGTCTGGTACAACTGCGACCGCATTCTGCACTTTCGCGACGGCACCATCCATGCCGAATACCAACCCGATACCGTGGCGCAGGAACAGCTGGCGGAGGTGATTAATGCCTGATTTTTCTCGTTTACGTCCGCACTCCAGCCAGGGCTGGCTCGCCTGGGTGCTGCTGGCTTTCATGGTGTTCTTCTCGCTGGCCAGCGATCAGTTCCTGACGGTGCAGAACCTGCTGGATCTGGCGGAAAGCTATGCCGTTACCGGCATTTTCGCCCTCGGCCTGTTTGTGGTGCTGGTGACCGGCGGTATCGATATCTCCTTCGCCGCCGTGGCGTCGGTGGTGCAATACCTGATCGCCTCGCTGTTTGTGCAGTTCCAGTTTGATAACGCGCTGCTCAGCATTCTGCTGGCTATCGTCTGTGGCACGCTGTTTGGCGTGATCAACGCCCTGCTGATCATCTCGCTGCGCGTGGTGTCGATCATCATCACCATCAGTATGCAGTCGCTGCTGTTTGGTCTGCTGATGTGGGTTACCGGCGGCAAAAGCCTCTACTCGCTGCCGGACTGGTGGATCACCCTGCGTAGCGTGCTGCCGTTTAGCGTACAGGGCAACAGTTTTCAGATTGGCTTACCGCTGACGATCATGCTGGTGATTGCCGGGCTCACCGCGCTGCTGCTCAACAAAACTAACCTGGGCCGCCAGCTGTATGCGGTGGGCGGCGATGCGGAATCGGCGCGGCGCATTGGCATCCGCGTGGGATTGATTCACGTCTTTGCCTACGGCTGGCTCGGGGCAATGGCGGCGATTGGCGGACTGGTGCAGGTATACCGCATGGGCGAAGTGGTGCCGAACGCGCTGGTGGGCGGTGAGCTGGATGTGCTGGCTGCAACGGTGCTGGGCGGTGCCAGCCTGATGGGCGGCAAAGGCACGGTCAGCGGCACGCTGATGGGCGTATTCCTGATCGCCATCCTGAAAAACGGCCTCAATCTGATCGGCGTCTCCAACTACTTCATGAACATTGTGGTCGGCGGCACGATTATGGTGGCGATTGCCGTCACCCACTACAAAAAACGTAAAGAAACCGACGTCAGTTTCGTCTGACGGGAGGAGCCATCACCATGAAATCTCTCTCTGCGTTGCGGCCGGACGGCACCAACATCGGCCTGATGCTGTTAATTGCGCTGGCGCTGGCCACCTTCAGCGTCATGCTGCCAGGCCGCTTTCTCACCGACTCGACCTTTATGAGCATGGCGTTTCAGCTGCCGGAGCTCGGCCTGTTAACGCTGGCGATGTTTATCGCCATCCTCAGCGGCGGCCTGAACCTCGCCATCATCGCCACCGCCAACCTGACGGCGCTGTTCATCGCCTGGACCCTGATGAGCGCCCTGCCCGCTGATGCCGGTACCGGTCAGCAGCTGCTGTGGCTGTTTATCGCTATCGTCGGCGCGATGGTGATTGCCGCCGTGATTGGCGTGATCACCGGCGTGATGGTAACGCGCATCGGCGCGCACCCGATTCTGGTGACGCTGGCCACCATGATGACGCTCAACGGCATCGGCATCTGGCTGACCAAAGGTGCGGCGGTGAGCGGTATGCCGCCGGTGGTGCAGTCGCTCGGCTCAGACACACTGCTGGGCATGCCGCTGCCGCTGTGGGTATTCCTGGTTGCCGCCGCGCTGCTGGCGCTGTTCCTCGGCAAAACCCGCGCCGGCAAATGCATCTACATGGGCGGCAGCAACATCAACGCCACCTGGTTCAGCGGCATCAATACCCACCGTATGGTGATGCTGGTGTACGTCATCTCCAGCCTGCTGTGCGTGCTGGCCGGCCTGATCATGATGGCGCGCTTTAACTCGGCGCGCATGGGCTACGGTGATGCCTACCTGCTGCTGACCGTACTGGCCATCATTCTCGGCGGCACCGATCCCAACGGCGGTTTTGGCCGCGTGACCGGCGTGGTGCTGGCGCTGATTGCGCTGCAGGTGCTCTCCACCGGCTTCAACCTGATGAACATCAGCCAGCACGTCAGTCTGGCGATGTGGGGTGCCGTGCTGGTGGTGGTGCTGGCCTTCAAACAACTCAAAGCGCGCTTTAACGATCACCGTGCCGTCAGGCTCAGCAAACTGGCCGCGGCGCTTAATCCTCTGACCGAAAAAAAGGAAGTATGATGCGTATTCAAGTCTCCCCGTCGTTGATGTGTATGAATCTGATGGAGATCAAGCACCAGCTGGCCGTGCTGGACTCCCGCGCTGACTTCCTGCACATCGACATCATGGACGGTCACTACGTTAAAAACATCACCCTGTCGCCGTTCTTTATTGAGCAGATCCGCCCGCATACCCAGGTGGCGATCGATGTGCATCTGATGGTGGAAGAGCCGACCGACTTTATTGAAGCGGTGGCCAATGCCGGCGCCGATTACATTTGCCCGCACGCTGAAACCATCAATCGTGATGCGTTCCGCGTGATTAACCTGATTCGCAGCTACGGCAAAAAAGTGGGCGTGGTGCTCAACCCGGCCACGCCGGTCTCCTTTATCCATCATTACATTCATCTGCTGGATAAAATCACCGTGATGACCGTGGACCCTGGCTATGCCGGTCAGCCGTTTATTCCGGAGATGGTGCAGAAAGTGCAGGAGCTGAAGGCGCTGAAGCAGGCGCACGGCCACCGCTACCTGATTGAGATCGACGGTTCCTGTAATACGCGCACCTACAACACGCTGGTCGGTGCCGGTGCCGAAGTGCTGATTGTCGGCACCTCCGGCCTGTTTAACATTCACGAAGACCTCGCCACCGCGTGGAACATGATGCGTGAGAGCATTGATGAAGCGCAGGGCCTGGCGCAGGTGTCGGCATGACAACACGCTGGCTCGGTATCGACATTGGCGGCACCGGCACTCGTCTGCAGTTGATGGAGTCAGGCCGCATCTGGAGCAGCTTTCGTAAAGTGCCCACCGCCAGCTGGGCGCAGCAGCCCGATGCGCTGGCCGCACTCGGGCAGCTGATTGCGGAAACGCTGGAGCAGCAGCCAGTCAGCGGTGTAATGCTCGGCCTGCCGGGCATTCTCAGCCGCGATCGCCAGCAGGTGATTTCACTGCCGTTCATTCAGGCGCTCGATCATCAGCCGGTAGCGGCGCTGCTGAGTGAACGACTGGGCGTGCCAGTGGCGATGGATAAAGACGTTAACCATCTGATGCTGTGGGATTTAATGCAGCTGGAGCAGCTGCCGGAAAATGCGGTAGGTCTGTATCCTGGCACCGGCATGGGCAACAGCCTGTGGATCAACGGCCGCTTCTACCATGGTCAACATGGCGGAGCCGGTGAACTCGGCCACGTGCCGGTGGCCGGTAACGCGCTGCCCTGCCCGTGCGGCAACCACGGCTGCGCGGAAACCGTGACCTCCGGCCACTGGTTAAGCCACTGGGCGCAGGCCAATGCGGCGCAAACGCCGATGTCGGCGCTGTTTACCCATCACGGTTCTGACCCGGCGCTGCAGGCGTTTGTGCAGCGTCTGGCGCAGCTGATCGCCACCGAGATGAACATTCTCGATCCGGAGTACCTGATTCTGGGCGGCGGCGTGCTGGCGATGGCAGATTTCCCGCTGGCGCAGCTGCGCAGCCAGATTCAGCAGCATTTACGGCCGCCGGCCACGCGGGATGGTTTGAAAATCATCTTCAGTCAATCCACCGATCACACCGGCTGTCGCGGCGCCTGCCTCGCCGCAGAACGGCTGTTCAGGAGCGCGCAATGAAAGGAAAAGTGTGTGTGTTTGGCTCGTTCAACCTCGACGTGGTGGCGGTGATGAACCGTTTCCCCCTGCCGGGCGAATCGCTCACGGCGCACAACAGCATGATGGGGCCAGGCGGCAAAGGGGCCAACCAGGCCACCGCCGCGCTGCGCGCCGGGGCGCGCGTGCACTATATCGGCAAGGTGGGTAATGACGATTTTGGCACGTTTGCCCGTCGCCATCTGGAGAAGACCGGTTTCGACGCCATTACGCTGTTCACCTGTAAAGAGAAGCCCACCGGCAACGCGCTGATTTACGTGGCGGGCGATGATGCCGAGAACATGATATCGGTCTATCCCGGCGCAAATACCACCGTGACCGCGGCCGAAGTGGCGCGCTGTCAGCCCACCGTGGCTGCCGCCGATATTCTGCTGGTGCAACTGGAGAACAACCTCAGCGCCATTCAGCGCATGATCGACAACGCGCGTGCCGGCGGCACGTTTGTCATTCTGAATCCGGCACCGTGGCAGAAAGTCAGCGATGCGCTGCTGGCTAAGGTGGATCTGTTAACGCCCAACAGCACCGAAGCGATGCAGCTGAGCGGGATAAAAGTGACCGATTTTGCCAGCGCGCAGCGCGCCGCCGAAGTGCTGCACCGTAAGGGCGCGCGTCAGGTGATTATTACGCTTGGCACCGCGGGCGCCCTGCTCTCCAGCGCGGAGCAGCAGCTGCGTATTCCGCTGTTTCCTGCCCAGCCGCTCGACACCACCGGTGCCGGCGATGCCTTCAACGGTGCGCTGGCGGCGCGCCTGGCGTCCGGCGATGCGTTACCGCAGGCGGCGCTGTTTGCAGCGGCGTTTGCCTCGCTGTGCGTCGAGCGTTCCGGCGCGGCCAATTCCATGCCCTCCTACGCCGAAGCGCTGGCGCGCATGCAGGCTCATCCGGAGTGTGAAGTGACGCCGTTAAATGCCCCGGAAACAACGCACATGGCGTAGTGGCGCAATGCATTGCGCCCCGGCATCGGCAGAGTCGGCATTCGTGCCGGCCCTGCGAATTACCGCCGCGGTTATGCCTGCAACCAGCCCATCAGCTGCGCATAATGCAGTAACATAATGGTTTTACCGTCGCGAATGCGCCCCTCTTTCACCATCGCCAGCGCCTGAGGAAACGGCAGCTCGAGTACGGTGATCTCTTCATCTTCCACGCCGCCGCCGTCGTTAGCGCGCTGCGCATCGCTGTATTCAGCGGCGAAAAAGTGCAGCAGTTCGGTCACGCCGCCTGGAGACATGTAGGCCTCAAACAGTTTCTCGACCTTGCCAACCTGGTAGCCGGTCTCTTCCACCGCTTCTTTACGGATGCAATCTTCCGGCGTGTCGTTATCCAGCAGTCCGGCGCAGGTTTCAATCAGCTCACCGCTGGCGTTGTCGTTAACATAGGTCGCGATGCGGAACTGACGAATCAGCACCACGCTGTTTTTTTCACGGTTGTAGAGCAGGATGGTGGCGCCGTTGCCGCGATCATAGACTTCACGTTTGTGACGTACCACGTCGCCGTTGCTGCGGGTGAGTTCGTAGGTATAGTTGCGCAGAATGAAATAATTATCAGACAACAACTTATCTTTGATGATGTTGATCTTTAACGACATAGCCGCTCCACTGCGTAGCTGAGGGAGCCTGAGATAATAGGCCGAAGCCGCAGGGAAAACTATCTGAATTGTGGAGCAGGTTGCCTGCGATGGCGTAAGGCTGTCAGTTGAGCATTACGCCTTTTCAACCTTCATAGCACGTGTCGTAGCGGCGCCATTCAGTGCGCATCCGGGCAGCTGTGCAGTGATTAACTTAGCGCGATAAATCGCGCCGCTACGATGTTGTGTGGTTTGCGGCTGTATCAACCGGTCGGCACGAAAACCCTGATACCGCACCGGCAGGCGCGGCCAGGGTCGCGATTAGAAACCGTTTGGCTGGTCTTTCATATCCGGCAGATGGTGGGCAATGCCTTTGTGGCAGTCGATACAGGTCTGTCCGTCCTGCACCGCTTTGCTGTGCATTTTGGCGGCGACCGTTTTCTGCGCAGTGAAGTCCATATAATCGAAGTTATGGCAGTTACGACACTCCTGCGAATTGTTGTTCTTCATCCGGCGCCACTCGTTCTGCGCCAGCTCGATACGCGTCTCTTCAAACTTCTGCGGCGTATCAATCAGGCCGAAGATCTTGGCGTACACCTCTTTACTCGCCTGGATCTTACGAATCATCTTCGGCCCCCACTCGTGCGGCACGTGACAATCCGGACAGGTGGCGCGCACGCCGCTGCGGTTGTTGTAGTGCACCGTCTGCATATATTCCTGATAGACGTTGTTGCGCATTTCGTGACAGCCAATACAGAACTGCTCGCGGTTGGTCATCTCCATCGCGGTGTTAAAACCACCCCAGAAGATGATGCCGCCAGCAAAGCCAAGAATCAGCAGCGTGCCGAGCGCCAGACGGCTGGGGCGTCGCCACCAGCGCCAGATACGTAAAAGTTTCTGTTTCATCGCCACCTCACTGCCCAAAGCCGTCAGCCGGCTTAAAGGTGTTTTCCACCACCGGTTTGGCATCGGTCTGCGGCACGTGACACTGCAGGCAGAAGTAGCGACGCGGCGATACCGTGCTGCTCACCACGCCGTCGCGGTCGGTAAAGTGCGTCGGACTGACGCGCGGCGCGCCGGTGGTCAGATAGCTCTGGGTGCCGTGACACTGCAGGCAGCGGTTCACGTTCTTCGTCACCTGGTAGCCCTCCACGCTGTGCGGGATCACCGGCGGCTGATTAACATAGTTCAGCGGCTTGCGGCTCTGCTCTTTGGGCTGATGAATGGTGCCCTGCTGCGTTGCCGTCACTTCCGGTGACTGATTGAGATCGACGCCGTTATTAGCGTACACCACGCCGCCCAGCATCAGGGCGGCAACGGTTACAAGAGTGATAAAAGGTTTCATTGCATCCTGCCTCAGATTTTCACCAGCTTAACGGCGCATTTTTTGTAATCGGTCTGCTTCGACAGCGGATCGGTGGCGTCCAGCGTGATGTTGTTGGCCAGCACGCCGGCATCAAAGAACGGCATAAATACCAGCCCCTGCGGCGGCTGATTACGCCCGCGCGTTTCCACGGTGGCGAGGGTTTCGCCACGACGCGATACCACGCGCACCTTCTCACCGCGACGGAAACCGCGATCTTTGGCGTCCAGCGGATGGATATACAGCAGCGCCTGCGGCACCGCGCGGTGCAGTTCCGGCACGCGGCGCGTCATGGTGCCGGTGTGCCAGTGCTCCAGCACGCGACCGGTGCAGAACCACAGGTCGTATTCGGCATCCGGCGCTTCCGCTGGCGGCTCGTACGGCAGGGCAAAAATGGTGGCTTTGCCGTCCGGCTTACCGTAAAAACGTACCCCCTCACCGGCTTTCACGTAGCTGTCGAAACCTTCACGATAGCGCCAGCGCGTCTCTTTGCCGTCCACTACCGGCCAGCGCAGACCGCGCGCCTCGTGATAGGTATCGAACGGTGCGAGATCGTGACCGTGACCGCGGCCAAAGCTGGCATACTCCTCGAACAGGCCTTTCTGAATATAGAAGCCGAACTCACGCGCTTCATCGTTGAGGCGGTCGTCGGCCACTTCGCTCAGCGGGAACTGATTCACCTGGCCGTTGGCATACAGCACGTCGTACAGGGTTTTGCCTTTCAGCTCAGGCTGCTGAGCAATCAGCGCCTCTGGCCACACGTCCTCAACGCGGAAGCGTTTGGCAAAGGTCACCAGCTGCCACAGATCCGATTTCGCCTCGCCAGGCGCTTTCACCTGCTGATGCCAGAACTGGGTACGGCGCTCGGCGTTGCCATAGGCACCCTCTTTCTCTACCCACATCGCCGTCGGCAGAATCAGGTCGGCAGACAGGGCGCTGATCGTCGGATACGGGTCGGATACCACCACAAAGTTGCGCGCATCGCGCCAGCCCGGCATGCGCTCCTGCGTCAGGTTCGGCCCGGCCTGCATGTTGTTGTTGCACATCACCCAGTAGGCATTCAGCTTGCCGTCTTTCAGCGCGCGATCCTGCGCCACCGCGTGCAGACCGACTTTGGCTGGCACCGTGCCCTGCGGCAGCTTCCACAGTTTTTCAGCTAAAGCGCGGTGTTTGTCATTGTTCACCACCATGTCGGCTGGCAGACGGTGCGCAAACGTGCCCACTTCACGCGCGGTGCCACAGGCCGATGGCTGGCCGGTGAGCGAGAACGGTCCGGTGCCCGGACGGGAAATTTTGCCGGTCAGCAGGTGGATGTTGTAGCACAGGTTGTTCGCCCACACGCCGCGCGTATGCTGGTTGAAGCCCATGGTCCAGTAAGAGACCACCTTCACGTTCGGATCGGCGTACAGCTCCGCCAGCGCGATCAGCTGATCCTGCTCTACGCCGCTCATGGCGCTGGCTTTTTCCACCGTGTATTCCGCGACAAATTTCGCATACTCATCGAAGCTGATTGGCGTCGACTCGCCGTTGTCCGGATTTTTCGCCGCCGCCTGCAGCGGATTGGTCGGGCGCAAACCGTAGCCGATATCCGTCACGCCTTTACGCAGCGTGACGTGATTCTGCAGGAAGGTTTTATCGACTTTGTTGTTCTGAATAATGTAGTTAGCGATGAAGTTGAGGATCGCCAGATCGCTCTGCGGCGTGAAGACGATGGCGTTATCGGCCAGCTCGAAGCTGCGGTGGCGATAGGTCGACAGCACCGCTACTTTGACGTTGTCATTGCTGAGACGCCGCGCGGTAAGGCGTGACCAGAGAATCGGGTGCATCTCGGCCATGTTCGATCCCCACAGCACAAACGCATCGGCCTGCTCGATGTCATCGTAGCAGCCCATCGGTTCGTCCATACCGAAGGTGCGCATAAAGCCCACCACCGCAGACGCCATGCAGTGACGTGCGTTCGGATCGAGGTTGTTGGTGCGGAAGCCGGCTTTCATCAGCTTTGATGCGGCGTAACCTTCCCATACGGTCCACTGGCCGGAGCCAAACATGCCGACCGATTCCGGGCCGTTGGCTTTCAGCGCCGCCTTAAACTTCGCTTCCATGATGTCGAACGCCTGATCCCAGCTTACCGGGGTGAACTCGCCGTTCTTATCGAATTTGCCGTCGGTCATGCGCAGCAGCGGCTGGGTCAGACGATCTTTGCCGTACATGATCTTCGGCAGGAAGTAGCCTTTGATGCAGTTCAGACCGCGATTAACCTCCGCCTGCGGATCGCCCTGCGAGGCGACCACGCGGCCATTCTGCGTGCCGACCAGCACGCCACAGCCGGTGCCGCAAAACCGGCACGGCGCTTTTTCCCAGCGAATCGGCTCAGCCAGGCTGGTGGCCGCTTTGGTCACGGTCGGAATGGTGAGACCAGCAGCCGTTGCAGCAGCAGCCGCCGCATTGGCCTTCATAAAATCACGACGACTCAGGTTCATGATGCTTCCTTACAGGGTTCTTCAATTTCGTCTTGCTGGTGATAAACCAGCGATACCGCCAGCACATCCGGGATGTTGCGGGTGGCTTCAATGTTGCTCAGCAGCGTGGCGCTGTCGGCCGCGCCCAGCGTTAGCGCCAGCGTGCCGCGTGCCGCATCTTCTGCCGCAATGTCGCTGTCGGCAAAGTTCAGTAGCGCCTGCCGCACCGCCGCGATCGCGGTCGGACGTGCCTGAATCACCAGGCCACATACGTGCCAGCTGTCGTTATTCGTCATGATGCAGTCCTGTGGCTGAGACCGGACACGGCGCGATACAGGCGCCACAGCCAGTGCAGTGTTGCGGAAGGATTTCCGGCTGGCCGATGCCGTTGGGCATCAGGCGAAAACGGATCGCCTGCTGCTCACAACTCTCCTGGCAGCTGCGACAGTTAACGCCAAGAAAAGCGATACAGCGGCTGTCGATGCGGATGCGCCGGCTAAAAGGTTCAGTGTCGCGCGGCTGAAACAGCGGCTGCGGGCAGACATCGGCACAGGCGGCGCAAAAGGTGCATTCGCCCTGCAGAAAGTCGAGCTGCGGCGCTTCGCCAGCGGCGATGCGGATAATGCCGCTCTCGCAGGCTTGTACGCAGCGGGCGCAGCCGTCACAGCCGCTCTCTCCCCGCCACCACGGCAACGCGATACCGCCGGCAGGCATGACGCGCTGCCCGGTAAAGAGTTCACGTCGCGACAGCGCCATCGGCTCACCTCAATGCGGGGATGTAGAGATGGTGCGTAAAATAACCTGAGGTTATGAAGGGCTATATCACCCGAAAGGTGTAATTCCCGATGCGGGATCAAGAGAAGGAGAATTGAAATAAAAACGGGGGCCGACTGGCCCCCGCAGGTGAGCATCGCTGCGATTAACGCGCGTTGTCTTCCGCCAGTTTAGGCGCCGCATCATCCTGATCGTCATGATGATGCTCGTGCTCTTTCATCGCCTCCGCCTGCACGCGCTTACGCACGCCAAACCAGCCGAGCACCAGCAGCACGGCAATCAGCGGAATTGAAGCAATGGTGTAAGTACCGTTCGGGTAGTCAAACGCCATCAGCACCAGCACGCTCACCAGGAACAGCAGCGTCAGCCACGAGGTAACCGGCGCCCACGGCAGCTTAAAGCTGACATCTTCCGCTTTGCCCTCTTTGATGGCTTTGCGCAGACGCATCTGGCACACCACGATGAACGCCCACGAGGAGATAATCCCCAGCGACGCCACATTCAGGACGATCTCAAACACCTGTGACGGAACGTAGTAGTTGAGCACCACGCCGATCACGTACACGCCGATGGTCACCAGGATACCGGCGTACGGCACCTGCTGCTTACTCATCTTCGACATGAACTGCGGCGCCGAGCCGCCCATCGACATTGAACGCAGAATACGTCCGGTAGAGTACAGGCCCGAGTTCAGGCTCGACAGCGCCGCGCTCAGCACCACAATGTTCATCACGCTGCCAATGTAGGGCACGCCCAGTTTGGAGAAGAAGGTGACGAACGGACTTTGACCGGCCTGATAGGCGTTCCACGGCAGCAGCAGTACCAGCAGCACCACGGAGCCCACATAGAACAGACCGATACGCCAGATCACGCTGTTGATGGCTTTCGGCAGCATGGTTTTCGGGTCTTTACACTCGCCCGCCGCCGTGCCCACCAGCTCAATCGAGGCGAAGGCAAACACCACGCCCTGCACCAGCACCAGCGCCGGCAGCAAACCGTGCGGGAACAGCCCGCCGTTGTCGGTGATCAGATGGAAGCCGGTGGTGTTGCCGTCCAGCGGTTTACCGCTGCCGAGGAACACCACGCCGACAATCAGGAACACCACGATGGCCAGCACTTTCACCAGCGCGAACCAGAATTCCATCTCGGCGAACCACTTCACGCCGATCATGTTCATGGTGCCGACAATCGCCAGCGCGCCCAGCGCAAATACCCACTGCGGCACATCACCAAACGCGCCCCAGTAATGCATGTAAAGCGCCACCGCGGTGATATCGACGATACCGGTCATCGCCCAGTTAACGAAATACATCCAGCCCGCGACGTAGGACGCTTTTTCCCCGAGGAATTCACGCGCGTACGAAACAAAGCTGCCGCTGGAAGGGCGATGCAAAACCAGCTCGCCCAACGCACGGAGAATAAAGAAGGAGAAGATACCGCACACCAGATACACCAGTGCCAGTGCCGGACCGGCCATCTGCAGACGCGCGCCGGCACCGAGGAACAGACCGGTACCGATAGCGCCGCCAATGGCGATCATTTGTACCTGACGGTTACCCATCGCTTTGTGGTAACCCGTATCGTGAGAGTTAAGCCAGCGCCTTCTCGCAGCACGCTGTTCGGCTGGCGTTTTTTTAGTAGATTTCATAGCTTTCCTGTTTGTCCTGTCCATCAATCACCGCGTAACCAATCGATTGCGCCGGGCAGTGCGAAATGGGGTAAAACCGGCCCCTGAGCGGCGGAACGATGCCGCGCGGCGAGCCGGGAAATTACGGCGATGAATCCTACCCGTTCTGCATGAACGAAGCAAAATTTACTGGCTGACTGCACGGGTTGATTTGTAATAATCCGTCGCGACGCACAAAAAAACCGGCCAGTGGGGTGGCCGGTAATCGGTGGCTACAGGAAAAAACTACCAGAGGGGAATAATGAAGGGCATTAACGGTAAATCTCGGCGCTGCCGCTCCACATGCTGGAATCGCCTGGATTCTGCATGCCAATGACGCGATAGTGGCTGGCGCCCATCTCTTCCGCTTTCTGCGACAGCTGACGGGTGGCGTCATCCAGCGAACCGCGCACGCCGCTCACCGATACGGTGCCGCTGCTTTGCAGGTCCTGGGTTTGTGCCTCGCTCAACGGCGAGGCGGCAAAGGTAGTAAACGATGCGCTGGCAAGCAGTGCAGCAGTCATTACGGCATAACGTGTCTTCATGAGGTGCTCCTGTTGTCGTGCGGGAAAAGGGTTACGCGTCAAAGTATCGGCGAGCCAGTGCAAACCAGGCTGCGCGAGCGGTAAAAGCGTTCAATATTTCGCCAGCCAAACGCGGTTAATCCAGGGAAACGTAAAACGTGGTGAGTTTCTCTGGTAAAAGTAACCAGATGTGTCAATTTCGCGCTCGCACCCGCGCTGCGGCTGACTTATAATCCCCCGCTCTTGTAAGGGTTATTATTGTGATAGTGAAACGTCCCGTTACCCGCACCATTGCCCGCGCACTCAGCGCGATTGTGCTGCTGTCGCTGTTAACCACCGGCCTGGCGCTGATGACGCTCTCCAGCAGTTTGCGCGATGCCGAAGCGGTGAATGTCGCCGGCTCGCTGCGCATGCAAATCTACCGGCTGGCGTGGGACAGCACGCGCGATCCGCAGCAGCTGGCGCACCATATGCAGCAATATCAGCAGACGCTGGAGTCACCGGCGCTGCAACATCTGGAGCGTCCGTGGGTGCCGATTGAAGTCAGCAGCCGCTACCGCTATCTGCGCGACAGCTGGCCGGTACTGCAGGAGACGCTGCAGCCGGCGCGGGCGCAGGTGTACCAGCAGCGCGTGGCGGGCTACGTCAGTGAGATTGACCGCTTCGTGCTGGCGGTGCAGCACTATGCCGAGCTGAAAATGCATCTGGTGGCCGCCAGCAGCCTGTTCGGCTTTCTGGCGATTGTCGCGCTGGCGCTGTGGAGCATTGGCTTTATTCGCCGCAACGTGGTGCGTCCGCTCGATTCGCTGGTCACCGCCAGTCAGTACGTCGAACAGGCCAACTTCAGTTTTCCGCCGCTTTCCGTGCATCAGCCCAACGAGCTGGGCGTGCTGGCGCAGGCGTTTACCACTATGGCGGAGCGGCTGCATTCGCACTATCGCCTGCTGGAGTGCGCGGTACGCAATAAAACCGAAGATTTAACCCAGGCCAACCGCACGCTGTCGCTGCTGTATGAAAGCTCGCAGATTCTCACCGGCAGCCCGCTCAATCCCGAGCTGTTTCAGGGCCTGCTGCGGCTGGTGCAGCGGCGGGAAGCGCTGGAGGTGCTGCAAATCGCCAGCGAAGATATCGCCTTCCAGGCCGGCGTGCCCGCCGACGATCTCAGCTGGCAGCGGCTGCCGCTGCAGCAGGAGGAGCAGCGCCTCGGCGAACTGTGCTGGCAAACCCGCCGCGCGCCGCCGGCCGATGAGCTGATGCACAGCCTGGCCAACATGCTGGCGCGTGCACTGTGGATCTGGCAGACGCAGAAGCAGTATCAGCAGATGCTGCTGATTGAAGAGCGCGCCACCATTGCGCGCGAGCTGCACGATTCGCTGGCGCAGTCGCTCTCTTTTCTGCGTATCCAGCTGACGCTGCTGCGGCGTAATGTCGATAGCAGCCAGCCGCAGGCACAGGCGATCATCGCCGATTTTGATCGCGCGCTGGCCGAGGCCTATCAGCAGCTGCGCGAGCTGCTCACCACCTTCCGCCTGAGCATTGAACAGGCCGATTTAGTGCAGGCGATGCAGGCGATGATCGCCCCGCTGCAGGAGCAGTCGCAGGCGGCGATTACCTTTGACTATCAGCCTGGCCTGCAAACGCTGGATGCCCAGCAGCAGGTGCACGTGCTGCAGATTGCACGCGAGGCGCTGCTCAACGCAATTCGTCACGCGCAGGCGCAGCAGATTCAGATTCGCTATCAGCGTGTCGCTGATGATGAGCACCTGCTGACCATCGAAGATGACGGCTGCGGTATCAATAGCGTGGAAGAGCCGCCGGGCCACTACGGGCTGACCATCATGGCCGAGCGCGCGGCGCGTCTCGCCGGCAGCTTACTGATTACCCCGCAGGCGCAGGGCACCTGCGTCACGCTGCGTTTTCCCGCCCGCCCCGCGCACCGGCTGGCTTAACGCATTACACTTAGCAAATGGATTGAAACTCTGGAGAACCTATGGCTCACCCTTCCCTGTCTATTATGATCGTTGACGATCATCCGCTGATGCGTCGCGGTATCCGCCAGTTGCTGGCGCTGGAACCGCGTCTGGAAGTGGTGGCTGAGGCGAATAACGGTACCGAAGCACTGGCCGAAGCGCGCCGTCTGGTACCGGATGTAATCCTGCTCGATCTGAATATGAAGGGCATGTCCGGGCTGGATACGCTGAAGGCGCTGCGCCACGAGGGCGTCGCGGCACGCATTCTGGTGCTGACGGTGTCCGACGCGCGCAGCGATATTTACGCCATGGTGGATGCCGGTGCCGATGGCTATCTGCTCAAAGACAGCGAACCGGAACTGCTGCTGGCGCAGGTAATGCGCGGCGCACAGGGCGAGAACGTGTTCAGCGAGGTGGTGGCAGAATATCTGGCGACCCGCCAGCCCAGCGCCAATCCGTTCAGACAGCTGACCGAGCGCGAGCTGGATGTGTTGCAGGAAGTGGCACGCGGCTTATCCAACAAAGAGATTGCCGCCACGCTGCACATTTCGGAAGAAACGGTAAAGGTACACATCCGCAACCTGCTGCGTAAGCTCGACGTCCGTTCCCGCGTTGCGGCAACGGTGCTGTGGCTGGAGAGCCGCAATGTGTGATTGCGCACATAAAGCTGCTGCGACTTTTACACTTTCTCCATAATTTATCCACGATTCCCTAATTTGCCCCGCGTACAGTAAGCAGCAGCCGGAGTTTTCAGGATCGCCCTTGCACTCCGCCAGCGTGAAGCGCAGCGTGCGGCACGCTTTTACTAATAACAAGTACAAAGTACGCAGCTGAGGAGTGTCGGTTTCATGTCGAACTTTTTTATCGACCGCCCCATTTTTGCCTGGGTGCTGGCTATTTTGCTGTGCCTGTGTGGCACGCTGGCCATTATCTCGCTGCCGGTGGAACAGTATCCGGATCTCGCGCCGCCCAACGTGCGCATCACCGCCAACTATCCCGGCGCATCCGCGCAGACGCTGGAAAACACCGTCACCCAGGTTATCGAGCAGAATATGACGGGAATCGATAACCTGATGTACATGTCCTCGAACAGCAGCAACACCGGCCAGGCGCAGATCACCCTCACCTTTACCGCCGGCACTAACCCGGATGAAGCGCGGCAACAGGTACAGAATCAGCTGCAGAGCGCGCTGCGCAAATTGCCAGCGGCGGTGCAGTCGCAGGGCGTCACGGTAAACAAAACCGGCGACAGCAACATTCTGATGATCGCCTTTGTCTCCACCGACGGCAGCATGGATAAACAGGATATTGCCGATTACGTCGCCAGTAACATTCAGGATCCGCTCAGCCGCATCGACGGCGTCGGCCAGGTCGATGCCTACGGCTCGCAATACGCCATGCGCATCTGGCTCGATCCCAACAAGCTGATTAACTACGCGCTAACCACCGACGATGTGGTCAGCGCCATCGAATCGCAGAACACCCAGGTGGCGGTCGGCCAGGTCGGCGGGTTGCCGTCGGTGGACAAACAGGCGCTGAACGCTACGGTTAACGCCCAGTCAATGCTACAGACGCCCGCGCAGTTTCGCGCCATTACGCTGAAAACCAACACCGACGGTTCAGTGGTGACGCTCGGCGACGTGGCCACCATTGCCATGGGCGCCGAAAAGTATGACTTTCTGAGCCGCTATAACGGCCAGCCGGCCTCCGGTCTCGGCATCAAGCTGGCCTCCGGCGCTAACGAGATGAACACCGACAAGCTGGTGCGCGCCCGCGTTGCCGAACTGGCGCAATACTTCCCGCACGGACTCGAAGCCAAAGTGGCGTTTGAAACCACGCCGTTCGTCAAAGCCTCCATTAAGGACGTGGTGAAAACCCTGCTGGAAGCGATCCTGCTGGTGTTTCTGGTGATGTACCTGTTCCTGCAAAACTTCCGCGCTACGCTCATTCCCACCATTGCTGTGCCGGTGGTGCTGCTCGGTACCTTTGCGGTGCTGTACGCCTGCGGCTTCAGTATTAACACCCTGACCATGTTCGCCATGGTGCTGGCCATCGGGCTGCTGGTGGATGATGCCATCGTGGTGGTGGAGAATGTCGAGCGCATCATGAGCGAAGAGGGACTATCGCCGCGGGCCGCCACGCGTAAATCGATGGGGCAGATTCAGGGTGCGCTGGTGGGTATCGCGCTGGTGCTGTCCGCAGTGTTTGTGCCGATGGCGTTCTTTGGAGGCACCGTGGGCGCTATCTATCGCCAGTTCTCCATCACCATTGTCTCGGCGATGGTGCTGTCGGTGCTGGTGGCGATGATTCTGACGCCCGCGCTGTGCTCCACGCTGCTCAAACCGCTGGCGCAGGGCCAGCACCATGGCCGGCGCGGATTTTTCGGCTGGTTTAACCGTCACTTCAATGCCAGCGCCGAACGCTACGAGCGCGGTGTGGCGCGCATTCTGCTGAAGAGCGGCCACTGGCTGCTGCTCTACCTGGCGATTATCGGCGTGATGGCATTCCTGTTTATTCGTCTGCCTACCTCCTTCCTGCCGCTGGAAGATCGCGGCGTATTTCTTACTCAGGTACAACTGCCGCCGGGCTCGACGCTGCAGCAAACCTCGCAGGTGGTGGCAAAGGTTGAGGATTATTACCTGACTGCCGAGAAGGACAATGTGCTGTCGGTGTTCTCCACCATTGGTGCCGGTCCGGGCGGTAACGGACAAAACGTGGCGCGCCTGTTTGTGCGTCTGAAGGACTGGGAGCAGCGGCCAGGTCGCGATCGCACCTCGTTTGCCATCATCGATCGCGCCACCGCAGCCTTCAAAAAGATCAAAGAGGCACGCGTCATCGCCAGCAGTCCACCGGCGATCACCGGCATGGGCAGCTCCTCCGGCTTTGATATGGAATTGCAGGATCACGGCGGCATCGGGCACACCGAGCTGATGGCGATGCGCGATCGGCTGCTGGCGCTGGCCGACAACAATCCGGCGCTGTCGCGCGTGCGCCACAACGGGCTTGACGACAGCCCGCAGCTGCAGATTGATGTCGACCAGCGCAAAGCGCAGGCGCTCGGCGTCTCGCTGGATACCATCAACGACACCCTGACCACCGCCTGGGGCTCGACCTACGTGAATGATTTTCTCGACCGCGGCCGCGTGAAGAAAGTCTACGTCCAGGCGGCACCGGAATTCCGCATGCTGCCGGGCGACATCAACAAATGGTATGTGCGCAACAACAGCGGCGGCATGGTCCCGTTCTCCGCCTTCGCCACCAGCCACTGGGAGACCGGTTCACCGCGTCTTGAACGCTATAACGGCTATTCGTCGCTGGAGATTGTCGGCGAGGCGGCTAACGGCGTCAGCAGCGGCACGGCGATGGATGAGATGGAGAAACTGGTGGCGCAGCTGCCGCTCGGCGTTGGCTTCCAGTGGACCGGTGCCTCCTATCAGGAGCGTCTCTCCGGCTCGCAGGCGCCGGCGCTGTATGCGATTTCGCTGCTGGTGGTGTTCCTGTGCCTCGCGGCTCTCTACGAGAGCTGGTCGATTCCATTCTCGGTGATGCTGGTGGTGCCGCTGGGCGTGGTGGGCGCGCTGGTCGCCACCTGGCTGCGCGGACTGGAGAATGACGTCTACTTTCAGGTCGGCCTGCTGACGGTGATTGGTCTGTCGGCGAAGAATGCGATCCTGATCGTCGAGTTCGCCAATGAGATCAACAGCAAAGGGCGTGAACTGCTGGAGTCGACGCTGGAGGCATCGCGGCAGCGCCTGCGGCCGATTCTGATGACGTCGCTGGCCTTTATTTTCGGCGTGCTGCCGATGGCGATCAGCAGCGGTGCCGGTTCCGGCAGCCAGCATGCGGTCGGTACTGGCGTGATGGGCGGCATGATCTCCGCCACGGTGCTGGCCATCTTCTTCGTGCCGCTGTTCTTTGTGCTGGTGCGCCGCCGCTTCCCGCTGCGGGCAAAGCCGCACGACTGAGGCTAACTCCGGGCAAATAAAAAGCCGCCATGATGAATGGCGGCTTTATTGATGTGTGCGGTAAGAATAACAGCAAGTTGGGAAGTGCCCTGCTTTTCTCTTCACGAATTACTTACGTAACATCGCTTCGATAAATTCTTTCCAGTTCCCCAGTTCGTGTTCAACCATAATACCCTCTCTTCTTGTAGTGGCGATTTTACGCCGTTTTTTTCTACAGGTGAATACGTTTCCACCTCTCATCACTATCGGCAACTACCGCAGAAAGCTTGAATTTGCCGAAACTGCGGACTGACGCACATTTCAGCAACCTGTTAATGCGACTCATAAAAGCGCGGACTTAATCCGCCAGGCCCGCTTTTGCCGCCTAAGATAATTCTTAGATCGCTAATGATGCCGCAGGCGACAATTTCGCAGGTAAGTGAAAGCGTTTACTGGCCCTGATTAGCGTCGTTTATTGGCGTCGCGGCGAGATGAAAAACAGCGCTGCTGCGCGTCTGACCTCACAGCCCACGGCGCGCTATGGTAAACTCGCGCTTTATTTAACACAGGACGGGAATACGCGATGACAGCGCAGTGGGTGATGTACGGAATTAAGAATTGCGACACCATAAAAAAAGCACGCAACTATTTGAGCACTTCCGGCATCGACTTTCATTTTCATGATTATCGCGCTGACGGGCTGGATGCGGCGCTGCTGCAATCCTTCATCGACCAGCTGGGGTATAACGTGCTGCTGAACACGCGCGGCACCACCTGGCGTCAGTTGCCGGAAGCGGAACGCGATGCCATCCGCGATGCGGCCAGCGCTAAAGCGCTGATGCTGGCGCACCCGGCGCTGATCAAACGTCCGCTGCTGGCGGCGCCAGACGGTACATTGCTGGTGGGTTTCAAAGAACCCGTTTATCACGCCTTTATCCAGGAGAAGTCATAACATGTTCTGTCCGGTCATTGAGCTGGCTCAGCAGCTTATTCGTCGCCCCTCGCTTAGTCCGGATGACGCCGGTTGCCAGGCCATGTTAATTGCGCGCCTGGAGGCGATTGGTTTCCACGTCGAGCCGATGCACATTGGCGATACGCTTAACTTCTGGGCCACGCGCGGCCAGGGCGAAACGCTGGCCTTTGCCGGGCACACTGATGTGGTGCCACCGGGCGATGCCAACCGCTGGATCAGCCCGCCGTTTGAACCGTCGATTCGCGACGGCATGCTGTTTGGCCGTGGCGCCGCTGACATGAAAGGCTCGCTGGCGGCGATGGTGGTGGCGGCCGAGCGCTTCGTTGCTGCTCATCCCAATCATGCTGGCCGGCTGGCGTTTCTCATCACTTCCGATGAAGAAGCCAGCGCCGTCAACGGTACGGTAAAAGTGGTTGAGCGCCTGATGGCGCGCAACGAACGTATGGATTACTGCCTCGTCGGCGAACCGTCGAGCACCGAAGTGGTCGGCGACGTGGTGAAGAATGGCCGTCGCGGCTCGATGACCGCCAATCTGACCATTCACGGCGTGCAGGGCCACGTGGCGTATCCGCATCTGGCTGATAACCCGGTGCATCGCGCGATGCCGGCGCTCAACGAGCTGGTGGCGACCGAGTGGGATCAGGGCAATGAATTCTTCCCGCCGACCAGCATGCAGATCGCCAACGTGCAGGCCGGCACCGGCAGTAACAATGTGATCCCTGGCGAGTTTTTCGTGCAGTTTAACTTTCGCTTCAGCACCGAACTGACCGATCAGATGATCAAAGATCGCGTGGCGGCGCTGCTCGATCGCCACCAGCTGCGCTATACGCTGGAGTGGAATGTGTCCGGTCAGCCATTCCTGACTTCACGCGGCAAGCTGGTGGATGCGGTCGTCAACGCCGTGGCGCACTATAATGAGATCAAGCCGCAGCTGTTAACCACCGGCGGCACCTCTGACGGGCGCTTTATTGCCCGCATGGGCGCACAGGTGGTGGAGCTCGGCCCGGTGAATGCCACTATTCATAAGATCAATGAGTGCGTGAAAGCCTCGGATTTGCAGCTGCTGAGCCGGATGTATCAGCGCATTATGGAACAGCTGATCGCCTGATGACACCTTGAAGGAGAAACCTCATGGAATGGTTAAAAGAGTACTGGTGGGTGATTGTGATTCTGCTGATGGTGGGCGTGCTGATGAACGTCTATAAAGACCTGAAGCGCATCGATCATAAAAAATATATGGATAACAAACCGGATCTGCCACCGCATCGCGATTTCAACGATAAGTGGGACGATGACGACGACTGGCCGAAGAAGAAGTAGTCGCCGCTGATCGTTTAGCGTACAAGGTCGCCCTGCACGGCGACCTTTGTTTTATGGCGCGCCGGTCTCACACCATCATCACCACATCATCGTCGCCCGGCTTCGCCCCGCTCAGCGCCTCATCAAAATAGCGGCGCGGCACGGTATAGCGCAGGTGATTCAGCGCCAGCTGCATGCTGCGTTCATCAATTGCGTGCGGCAGATCGTCAACGATATCCAGCGTCACATCGCCGCCCAGCGCGGTTAAGCGCTGCATCGCCGCTTCCGCATGCTGCATCGGCACCTGCTCGTCATAATCGCCGTGAATCAGGTGGATAGTGTTGCGCGTACTGGCCTGCTCCGGCAGCGTGACGTAGCGGCCGCTAAAGGCCACCACGCGTCCCGCCAGATCCGGCTGGGCTTTTACGCCTTCCAGCACCATGGTGCCGCCCTGCGAAAAACCGACCAGCGCGGTGGCTTCCGGCCGCACGCCGCTCTGCTGCTGCCAGTGACGCACCGACTCGACAAAGGACGGCATCACCGCATCCACGCCCTGCTGCTGCGAGCGGTCGTGTTCCGGTATCTCGGCATACCACTGGCGGCCCTGCGGCGCGCTGGCCGGATAAGGTGCGCCCACCGACACCACCTGCGCCTGCGGAAACGCCTGCGCGAACCAGCTGCCAATCTGCGCCATCGAATCGGGGTTGTCGTTCACGCCGTGATACAGCAAAAACAGCTGCGCGGCGTTATCCGGTTGCTGAACAATTACATATCGTAGTGCCATAACGTCCTCCTCAAATCACTATACGCCGCTGACGGCAAAGTGATATTGGGAAAATTTGAACGAGATAATAGATTTATTGCAATGTGCCGAGGCGCTGCTGCCAGTGCTGCGCGGCGGCGGCATCCAGCGTGATGAGTGCGTCAGCCGCCTCCGCGCGCAGCCTGAGCATCAGCGCTTTACGCCCGCTCACGCCGGCCAGCCGTGCCGCTTCACTCAGCGTTTGTTTTTGTTGCAGTATGGCACACAGCAACGGTGGCGATGCGACACCCGCCAGCCGCTGCAGCACCGCATAGCTGGCTTCATAGGGCCGCTGCGCCCAGGCAAACGCGGCCAGCAGCGGCCAGTCGTCGGCGCTGAGGGATTGATGGTCGGCGGACGACAGGGTCAGCGGCACCGCGATCAGCTTTTGCAGCCACGGCCAGTCGCGCGCCAGACGCTGCGCGGCGCGCTGCTGCAGGGCTTCACCGGCTGGCGTCAGCGCACAAATCGCCATCGCCGCATAGCAACCGCTACTGGCTTCGCGCTGTGAACCGATACGCACCAGCGTAAAGCCGCAGGCACGCCAGAACTGCCACAGCGCTGCGGTGTAGCCAAAGCTCACCGACAGATAATCCGCGCCCTGCGCCTGCTGCCGCGCCGTCGCCACCAGCGCGCGACCGATGCCGCGCTGGCGCTGTGCGGCCTGCACGGCGATGCGGCTGATGCGCAGCGAACGTAACGTCGCCGCTTCAGTAAAACCGGCATGTGCCGCTAATGACTGCGCCACCAGATTGCCGCGCGGACGACGTAAGCCGGCCCACACCGCCTGCGCCAGCGCGGCATCCAGTCCGCCCTCTTCCACCAGCCACAGCGCGCCGGTGACCTGCTGCGGCTGCCCGGCCAGCCAGAAATGCATGCCGGGCGCATCCAGCATACGTCGCAGATCGAGCGGCGAGGTGCGATAGTGGGCGCTCGCCAGCAGACGATAGCCAGCCTGTAAGGCGCCGGCGTGCTGCGCGGGCGTGGCGGCAAAAATCGCTGTCTGCGCGGGTGCGTCGCAGGCTTCGGCCTCAGCAAACAGCAGCGCCGCACTCAGCCACTGCTCCAGCGGATCCTGCGCCGACCAGCGCAGCGGCTCATCCAGCTGGAAATAGCGCACCTGCGGCAGCGTGGCGCAAAAGCGCAGCATGAAACCGCGCCCGGTACCTTCGTAGCCCTGCACCGTGGTGGTCAGCAGAACGCGAGGAAAACGCTGCACCAGCTGCTGTAACAGCGGCGCGGGGATCGCCGCGGCCTCATCCACAATCAGCCATTCTGCCAGCGGCTGAGCCTCCTGCGGCTGAGCGAGAATCGCATCCGGGGCCATAAATCTAAACTGCTCAGCGGCGAACTGCGCCAGCACCTCCGTCGCGGCTTTGGCCGGCGCCGTCACCAGCGCGCTTTGCGTCTGGCGCGCCAGCATCCCCGCCAGCGCCGATTTGCCGCGACCGCGCGGGGCGATGATCACCGCGACACCGGGCGGCATGGCGCACAGCTGACGGACAATCTGCGCCTGCTGCTCGGGGGCGCGACACTGCCACGGCGCGAAGGACTGCGGTGCCGGCAGGCGCGGCGTCTGGTGCTGACGCAGCAGCATCACCTGCGCATCCTGCAGGATATGCTGTTGCAGATGGTGGATGAAATGCGGCGTGGTGATGGGCTGGTCGACATCGGCCCAGCGCAGGCTGTCGCGATCGGGCTGTGCCGGCCAGGCGTTCCAGTCAGGCGTCAGTAACAGCAGCCAGCTGCCGGCCCGCAGCGTCCCGGCCAGCGCAGCGAACGCTTCCGCGTGAAAGCCGTGGCGCGCATCAAAAATGGCATGCTGGAATTCCCGGCCCAGCAGGGTACGCAGCGCCGCAGGCGCGACGCGCTGCGGGAAGTCATCGCTGTCGCTGACCGTTAACCAGTCACCGGGCAGCGCGGCCTGCCATGTGGCCGCCTCCTGGCGCGCCCAGCCGGCCTCACCGGCAATCACGCACAGACGGCGGATACCGGCTTGCTGCATCGCCGCCGTCAGTTCAGCGTGCAACATCAGTTACTGGCGAAGGTGTTGCACTGGCCCGGATTGCCGCTGTCAAAACCGCGTTTGAACCAGGTGTAGCGCTGCTGTGAGGTGCCGTGAGTAAAGCTGTCCGGCACTACGCGCCCCTGACTTTGCTGCTGCAGACGATCGTCGCCAATCGCCTCGGCGGCGTTCAGCGCTTCCTGCAAATCGCCCACCTCAAGAATGTTCTCCTGCTGCATATAGTGACCCCAGACGCCAGCAAAGCAGTCCGCCTGCAGCTCCATCTTTACCGACAGCTGGTTCACCTGCGCCTGCGTGGCGCCCTGCTGCATCTGGCGCACTTTCGGTTCGATACCCAGCAGTTTCTGCACGTGATGCCCCACTTCGTGGGCGATGACGTAACCCTGGGCAAAATCCCCCCCGGCTCCGAGTTTGGTTTTCATGTCGTCATAGAAAGAGAGATCGATATACACCGTCTGATCGGCCGGGCAGTAGAACGGCCCCATTGCCGACTGGCCGGTACCGCAGTTAGTGCGCGTCGCACCGCGATACATCACCAGCTTCGGCGGCGCGTATTGTTTGCCCATCTGCTGGAACAGTTTGCCCCAGGTATCTTCGGTGGTGGCGAGGATCACCGAGGTGAATTTGGCCGCCTCGTTATCCTGCGCCGAATTGACCTGACGCTGCTGCTGTTGCGACACCGGCGCGCCGCCTTCCAGCAGCGCGGTGAGGTCGTAGCCGTAATAGCCAGCGACCGCGACCACAATCAGCAGAATAATGCCGCCCTTGCCGCGCGGCAGACGAATCTGGCGTCCGCCAGAACTAAAACCCGGCGAATCGCCGCGACGATCTTCCACATTGTCGCTTTCACGACGCCCTTGCCAGCGCATGGCCTGCTCCTGTTATCAATGACTTTTGCATGATTTTAGTTGGCGGCAGAGGTTAGTACCAGCGATGCGATGCCAGCGGAGCGAGATTGCGTGCAGGGCGCAGCGTGAAGGCCGTAAACAGACAATAAAAAAGGCCGCCAGCAAGGGCGACCTTCATGCGCTGAAAGGTTTGCGTCTGTTATACCGTGACGCACACCGGCAGAAGCTTAGTCCAGTTTGACACCCAGACGGTGTGCCACTTCTTCGTACGCTTCGATCAGGCCGCCGAGGCTCTGACGGAAACGGTCTTTATCCATCTTGTCCATGGTCTCTTTGTCCCACAGACGCGCGCCGTCTGGCGAGAATTCGTCGCCCAGCGTCACTTCACCTTTGAACAGACCGAACTCCAGCTTGAAGTCCACCAGAATCAGGCCGGCATCATCAAACAGTTTGCTCAGCACTTCGTTGGCTTTGAAGGTCAGTTCCTGCATGCGCGCCAGGTTGGCCTTGCTCACCCAGCCAAAGGTTTCGCAGTACGATTCGTTGACCATCGGGTCGTGTTTGGCGTCATCTTTCAGGAAGAGATCAAACAGCGGTGGATTGAGCAGCATGCCCTCTTCCACGCCCAGACGTTTCACCAGCGATCCGGCCGCCCGGTTGCGCACCACGCACTCTACCGGCACCATCTCCAGCTTTTTCACCAGCGCTTCGTTATCAGAAAGCAGCGCTTCCATCTGGGTCGGAATGCCCGCTTCCTGCAGTTTGGTCATGATGAAATGGTTGAACTTGTTGTTCACCATGCCTTTACGATCAAACTGCTCGATTCGTGCACCGTCTCCTGCTGACGTATCGTTGCGGAATTCAAGTACCAGCAGATCCGGATTGTCGGTGCTGTATACGGTTTTCGCTTTACCGCGATACAACTCAGCTCGCTTTTGCATCTTGTTAACTCCAAACATGAAAGAACCCGTGTTCAGCGGTGTTTCACCGCGCGATGACTGCCTGACGCAATCGTTTACCTCGCCGGGCGCTATTATGCCAAAACCAAAACAAAAAGGCCGGAGAATCTCCGGCCTTTATTGCATTTATTTGTTCAGCGCGCCCTGCAGGACCGCCACCAGCGCATCATTCTGCGCCTGGGTGAGTACGTGTCCTTTCGGATCGATGAACTGCAGGCTGCTGCGGTTATCGAGATCGCCCACCTGCAACTTGTAGTCGCCGTTTGGCAGTTCCGGATCTTTCGCGCCGATGGCGTCAAACGCGCTGCTGCCCGGCTGCTTGTAGGTCACTTTCAGACTGCCCTGCGAGCGGTTGTCATCGGTAACTTCCATGCCCATACGCTTCAGCGCCGCCGGCAGACGCTGCCAGGTGACGTTAAACGGTGAGCGCAGCACCAGCAGTGGCAGGCCGGTGTCGTCCGCGCCGCTCTGGACATCAATCTGTCCGCTGGCACGTCCGGCAGCCGCATCCTGGCTGGCGGTATCGATCTTATCCAGACCGGTGCTGATGTCATTCAGCATCTGACCGGTATAGCGCTGAACCTGGACCGGCGTGGTGACCGTCTGGCCCTGCTGCTGCAGTTCCAGCAGACGTACGGTCAGCACTTGCTGATAGCCCTGGTTCTGCACGCTGATCTGGTAACGGCCGCGATACTGGTTATCTTCGTCAGCACGGTTCCACTGTACCCAGTCGGTGGTGAGCTGCTGCGCCGCATCATCACGCTGGGCAACCGGGAATTTGTACGACTGCACCACGTTCACCACCTGCGACCAGATGGAGCCACGGCTGCTGTCAACCGCCAGCACGCCGGTGTTACCGGTGAACTGCGCGCGGGTGCCGTTCATCAGCGCCAGCGGCTGCGCCGGTGGACGGATATCGAGCTCTTTACCCAGCGCGCCTTTCGCCACGCTGTGCGGCACATCGTAATCACCATTCTGCAGCGGCAGAATCATGCCCGCCGGGGCTTTTAAATCATGCAGTTCAGGCGCCTGCAGGTAAGATTCATCACCGCTGACCTGGCGCTTATAACGCTGATCGCTGGAACAAGCTGTTAGCAGCATCAGGGTGGACAGGCCCACCACGGTTGCCAGCGTCGAGCGCTTAACTGAATAACTCATTGATTCTCCCTAAATTATCGCAGACCCGCCTGGATCAGCGCCTGCGCGGTTTTCGCCTGACCGGCTTCGGTCAGCGGCGTCATCGGCAAGCGCAGCGTGTCATCGGCGATCAATCCTAGCTGTTTCGCGGCCCATTTCACCGGGATAGGATTCGGTTCACAGAAAAGCGTCTGGTGCAGGTGCATCAGACGCTGATTCAGGCGACGCGCTTCGGCAAATTTGCCCTCTTGTGCCAGCGCACAGAGTTCAACCATTTCACGTGCTGCAATGTTAGCCGTGACCGAAATAACGCCTTTGCCGCCCAGTTGCATGGAGTCCAGCGCTGTCGCGTCATCACCGCTGACAATAATGAACTCATCTCCAACCAGCTGTTGGATCTGCGAAATACGCGATAAGTTCCCGGTGGCCTCTTTGATTCCGATAATATTTTTGATTTCAGCCAGGCGGGCAACGGTTTCCGGCAGCATGTCACAGCCGGTACGTGACGGGACGTTATACAGCATCTGTGGCAGATCGGTGCTTTCGGCGATCGCTTTGAAGTGCTGGTACAGACCTTCCTGCGTCGGACGGTTGTAGTACGGGGTCACGGTGAGGCAGCCGACTACGCCGGTGCCGGTAAAGCGTTTTGTCAGAGAGATCCCTTCGGCGGTGGCATTCGCGCCGGTCCCGGCAATCACGGGAATGCGGCCATCGGCCAGCTCCAGGGTTTGCATCACCACATCGCCATGCTCTTCATGGCTGAGGGTCGCGGATTCGCCGGTGGTGCCAACAGAAACAATCGCCGCCGTACCGCTGGCGACATGATAATCAATCAGTTTTTTCAGACTTGCGCGGCAGACATCACCTTTTTCATTCAAAGGCGTAATGAGCGCAACAATACTTCCGGTGAACATGGGCTATCCCCTCGACAAACAAGTGCCTCATGTTACGTTTTCCGCCGAAAGAAAAGCAAGCGAGCCACGCCATTACCGCGCTTGTCAGCAGTTTTTTTTATGTTTACCTTATGGTTATTAGCGAACGTACAGGAAACGCCATTTTGCCGCAGTCACAGCCGCACCATCTGGTGATCACCGCTCTGGGCGTTGATCGTCCGGGTATCGTCAATACCATTACCCGCCACGTCAGCAGCTGCGGTTGCAATATTGAAGACAGCCGCCTGGCGATGCTGGGCGACGAGTTCACCTTTATTATGCTGCTCTCCGGCAGCTGG
The DNA here is from genome assembly GCF_043529865.1 of Pantoea sp. SGAir0418. Taxonomy (NCBI): domain Bacteria; kingdom Pseudomonadati; phylum Pseudomonadota; class Gammaproteobacteria; order Enterobacterales; family Erwiniaceae; genus Pantoea; species Pantoea sp. SGAir0418. Next base: position 1,211,992 of record NZ_CP027911.1, on the reverse strand, counting down.
AACGCCATTACCCTGATTGAATCGACCCTGCCGATGAAAGGTGCCGAGCTGGAGCTGCTGATCGTGATGAAGCGCACCAACGCGCGCGTCACGCCGCCGATGCCCGCTACCGTCTGGGTACAGGTGGAAGTGCCGGATTCACCGCATATCATCGAACGCTTCACCGATCTGTTCGATAAACATCAGATGAACATCGCCGAGCTGGTGTCGCGCATTACGCCCGCCCAGGACGACGCGCCGCCGGTGCTCTATATTCAGATGACCGCGCACAGCCCGGCGAATCATGCCAGCGCACCGTTTGAGCAGGCTTTCCATCGGCTGTGCGAAGAACTGCATGCACAAGGTTCAATTCGCCTCTATAGTGTCACCAACGACGCGCACAGCGCCGTCTGAATCAGGCTCCGGGTTATTCCGCCACACACTCTGCCGCGCTGGCATACCGTGTAGTGAAATAACCCTGAGGTAAACTCCACCTGGCGCTTTTGCCGCTGATGGTGTATTACCCACAGCATGAAGAAAAAAATGGAGAGTTGTGATGAATCCACTGAAAGCCGGTGACACCGCACCGAAATTTAGCTTGCCCGATCAGGATGGCGAACAAGTAAATTTGGCCGACTTCCAGGGACAGCGCGTTCTGGTCTATTTCTACCCGAAAGCCATGACGCCGGGCTGCACCACGCAGGCCTGTGGTCTGCGCGATAACATGGATGATTTAAAGAAGGCGGGCGTGGAAGTGCTGGGCATCAGCACCGACAAGCCGGAAAAACTGTCTCGCTTTGTCGAGAAAGAATTGCTCAACTTCACCCTGCTGTCGGATGAAGATCATCAGGTTTGCGAGCAGTTTGGCGTCTGGGGTGAGAAAACCTTTATGGGGAAAACCTACGACGGCATTCACCGCATCAGCTTCCTGATTGGCGGCGATGGCAAAGTGGAGAAGGTGTTCGACGATTTTAAAACCTCGAACCACCACGATATCGTGCTCGATTACCTGAAATCAGCCTGATTACCAACGGGTGCCAGCCAGGCACCCGTTTTTTTATCCTGCTGTGACGCTGCGCGGTTAATAGCGCGAAACCGTGCTGGCCAGCGCTTCCTGCCCGGCGATCACCACGCAGTTACGTCCGGCGTTTTTCGCCTGATACAGCGCATCATCGGCCTGCTTCAGAATCTGTTCCTGACTGCCGTGCGTCGGCTGCCAGCTGGCGATACCAATCGAAATCGTGATCTGCCCGACCGGATCAATCCAGCCGCCGGCAATGCTGGTGCGCACGCGCTCCGCAATCACCCGCGCTTCATCAGGGGCGGTGGCGGGTAGCAGCATCAGAAACTCCTCGCCGCCGTTCCGGCACACCACGTCGGTCTGACGCGCGCTCTGGCGCAGCGTGCGCGCCACCTGTTTGATCACCTCATCGCCAACATCATGCCCGAAGTTATCATTCACCCGTTTGAAGTGGTCAATATCCAGCGCCAGCACGGCAAACGGCTGCTGCATGGTATCGAAATAGTCGAGCACCGCGCTCAGGCCACGGCGATTGAGCAGGCTGGTCATGGGATCGCTCTGCACCTCTGACTTGAGCCGGCCGATTTTATCCTGTACCAGACCAATGCCGGTGAGCAGCGCGCGCTTCACCTGCGCCGCTTCAAAGTACCAGGCGCGGATCACGCCAATTTCCCCGGAAACGCCCTGGGTATCCATCTGGCTGGCTTTACGCGCCAGCTGCCACAGCGGCAAGGCGATCAACCGGGCCAGAATCACCGCCACCAGCAGCGTCAGCAGCGCAAACGGCACCGAATTCTTCAGCACCTGGAGCAGCAGCCCGGAGAGCGGCGCCAGCGTGACGTTTGTCGGTTTGAGCGCCACCACCATCCAGCCGGTGGTGGGCACCACAGCGTAGCCCGCCAGCTTCGCCGTACCCTCTTCCGTCAGCTGAACTTCGCCATTGCTGTGCTCCTGGCGCTGACGATCGCTGACGATGCCCGGCACGTTTTTGCCAATCAGCTGATTGTTCTGGTGATACAGCACGCGGTTTTCGCGATCCAGTACGTAAACATGGGTGCCGTCACGATAGTACTGCTCGCCGAGCAGCACGTTGAGAATGCTTTTTTTCTTCAGATAAATAGTGCCACCGACGTAGCCAAGATAGCGCCCATCGGTGCTCCATACCGGCCAGGAAACAAACACCAGCAGGTTATTGGTGGCAGAAATGGTGGGCCGGCTGACCATCGGCTGGCGCTGCGCCAGCGCTTCGCGCGAAGACTGGCTGGTGAGCTGCATGCCTTTCAGCATCAGCGATTCCGGCGAAATGGCTTTAATCACGCCGTTGCTGTCGACAATCGCCACCGAGTTAAAACTGCTGGTCTGTTCGCGCAGTCGGTTCACTTCCTGCTGCAGCAGTTCGGGATTGTCGAAATCTTTACCCAGCTGATTGGCGCTGTAGTGCAGCTGCGACTGCGCCAGCTGGAAAAACACTTCGGTGGTGGCCGCCAGTTTGGTGGCGTAAGCGCGATTGGCTTCAAGGGTGCTTTCGATCAGCACCATGCGCTGTACGCGCCAGGTGGCGTACAGCGTATTAGCCAGTGTAATGACGATACTGGTGATCGCCAGCAGCGCAATCAGCGTGCGCAGATCAGTTTTTGGCCGGATGCGCGTTAACATGGCGCAACCGCCCTGGTGAGTAGCTTCATAAGTTAGCGTGCCTGACTATCTTGTTATAATTGGAGGTGTTTACCCTGGTGAGGTAACAGACAATTGTACACCTCTGAGCCAAATTGACTACGACGCAGACCCTCAGGAACGCTTTTTTATTGTGCTATTACTGGTGCTAATCAATTAAACCCTGCGCATCGTAAAACGGCCAGGGTCCTGGATAATCGCCGATTGCGCACAGATGCGTAGTCATCCCCTGCTGCGGCTGCCAGCGATGCAGCAGAAAACCGGGCGGTTCCAGCACAAAGTTCGCCGGACCGTGGTCACGCAAATCCAGTGCCACCTGATGCGACACACCGGGCGCCACGCAGGCCAGCGTGCCGGCAAAACGCGCCTGCACCGAGCGGTGCAGGTGACCACTCAGCACCCGTTCCACCTGGGGATGCTGGCCAATAATGGCAGCCAGCGCCGCCGGATTGCACAGCGGCTGCCGATCCATATGGCCAATGCCGCTCAGGAACGGCGGATGATGCAGCAGTACCAGCGTCGGCAAATCAGGTTCACGCGCCAGCTGCTCTGCCAGCCATTGCAGCTGTGCGTCATCGACGTAGCCCCACGGCTGATGCGGTACGCTGGAGTCGAGCGCCAGCAGCTGCAGATGATTCACACGCATCTGCCAGTTAAGCGTTTCGCCGTGCTGCAGGTAGTGATGCTCCGGAAACGCGGTGCGCAGCTGCTGGCGATCGTCGTGATTGCCCGGCATCAGCAGGAACGGCAGTTGCAGATGGCGCAGCGCCTCGCGCAGCGTCTGGTACTCTTCCGCAGTGCCAAAATCCACCAGGTCGCCGGTAATCACCACCGTATCCGGTCGCGGCACCAGCTGATTCAGCGTGTCGATCACCCGTAGCAGCGCAGCGTGCGTATCCACTTTTTTATAGGAGAGACGGCCATGGGCCTTGATGTGTAAATCGCTGATTTGCGCAATCAGCGTCATTGCGTCAGTCACAACAGCTCCTTATCAGGCAGAAAAGTGCAGCGCGGCATCCTGCGCCAGCGTCCAGCTTACCGGCTGGCCGGCGTGCCAGGCTTCGCGCGCGTGGCGATCAACCTGGATCGGCGCCGCCAGCCCGATATCAATACTCAGCCGCTGCGCAGCGCCGAGAAAGGTGGTGCCGAGGATAAAACCAGGACGTACGTAGCGCTGGTCCGCCGCCAGCAGCACATCCTCCGGGCGGCAGAAATGCTGCGGATTGCCGCGCGCATCGACCCCGACACAGTTAATCGCGCCGACAAAATCCGCGACAAACTGTGACGCCGGGCGCTGGTAAATATTTTGCGGCGTATCGATCTGCACCAGACGTCCCTGCTCCATCACCGCAATGCGATCGCCCAGCGCCATCGCTTCCTGCTGATCGTGCGTGACGTACACGGCGGTGATCGCCAGCTGTTTCAGCAGCGCGCCAATCTCCAGCCGCAGCCGGTCGCGCAGGCGCGCATCCAGCGCCGCCAGCGGCTCATCAAACAGCAGCACCTTCGGACGCGCCGCCAGCGCACGCGCCAGCGCTACGCGCTGCTTTTGACCGCCCGACAGCTTGTCGATGCTGCGCTGCGCCAGCGCGCTGAGATCCACCAGGGCCAGCATCTCCTGCACGCGCGCGTCGCGTTCGGCGCGCCCCACGCCCTGCACTTTCAGGCCGTAGGCGACGTTCTGCGCCACGTTGAGATGGGGAAACAGCGCGTAGTTCTGGAACACCATGCCCACGTTGCGTTTCTCGATCGGCAGCGCTGTCACGTTACGATCGTCAAACCACACTTCGCCGCCGTCGTCACAGCGCTCCAGGCCACTGATGATGCGCAGCGTGGTGGTTTTGCCACAGCCGGACGGACCGAGCAGCACCAGGGTTTCGCCAGGCTGCACCGTCAGATCGAGCGGCTGCAGCGCCAGCTGGTGATTAAAGTGCCGCGCACAGTGGCGCAGCGTAACGGTTACGGCCGCAGGGTTCATGCCGCCTCCTTATTAGCACGCGTCAGCGTACGGTTGAGCCAGTGATTGACCGCGTTGAGCATCAGCAGCAGCGGCAGAATCAGCAGAATAAAGATCAGCGTGTAGGCCGATCCCACTTCCAGTCGCATTGAGGCATAACTGTCTGCCAGCCCCACCGGCAGCGTTTTTGTCAGCGGCGTATGCAGCATCCAGGTGATGTTGAACTCACCCACCGACAGGGTGATCACCATAAACGCCCCGGCGAGAATGCCGTTGCGACAGTTGGGCACCACCACGGTAAAAAAGCGCTGCCACAGGCTGGCACCGAGACTGGCCGCTGCCTCTTCCAGTCGCGGCATCTCCACCGCCTGCATCACCGCCAGCACCGGGCGCAGCATAAACGGCAAGGTAAACAGCACGTGACCGATCAGAATGAACAGCCAGCTATCGCGCAGGCCGGAGAACTGGCCGTACAGCAGGATGATGCCCAGCGCGGTGGCGAGGCCCGGCAGCGCGACCGGCAGCATCAGGCACTCTTCGATGCGCGCCGCCCAGCGCTGCGGCGCTTTTAACAGCCCCCACGCTGCCGGCACGCCGATCAGCAGCGTGATCAGCAGGCAGGCCAGCGCAATCAGCAGCGACAGCCAGAAGGTGTCGGCGTAAAGCTGCCACACCTGGGTCACCCACTTCAGCGTCAGGCCGCTGCGCAGGCCGGTAAAGTAGTTGTTGGTCACGCCGGCCAGCATCGACAGCACCACCGGCACGATCATGAACAGCGCGGTGAGTAGGGTGACCAGCAGTTGCAGGCTGAACAGGCCGCGACGTCTCATGTCACCTCCTGATGGGCCAGTCGGCGCGCCAACATCAGTGCCAGCCAGGCGACGCCGCCCATCACCACCGACAGCGCGGCGGCGGTGGCGAAATTGGCGTAGTTGGTGAATTCGCCATAAATGGTCAGCGGCAGCACCGCCAGATCGGTGCCCAGGGTAAACGCGGTACCGAAGGCACCCATGCTGGTGGCAAAACAGAGCGCGCCGGTGGAGAGTAGCGCCGGCTGCAGCCCCGGCACAATCACATCCCAGGTGATGCGCCACTGACTGGCGCCCAGCGAACGCGCCGCCTCTTCGAGAGAGCGGTCGAGTTTTTCACTCGCCGCCACCAGCGTGATGATGGCGCGCGGCAGTGAAAAATAGAGATAGCCAATAAACAGGCCGGTAAACGAATAGGCCAGCATCCAGCGCTCGTGGAACAGCGCCAGGCTGATTTGCGCCAGCAGTCCCTGACGGCCCGCCAGCATCACCACCAGAAATCCCACCACCACGCCCGGAAAGGCCAGCGGAAACGTCAGCAGCGCCAGCAGCGTGCTGCGTCCGCTGAAGCGCTGGCGTGCCAGAAAGCAGCCGACTGTCGCGGCGATGGCCAGCGTCACCAGCGTGACGGCGAGCGACAGCAGCACGGTATTCAGCAGGCTGAGCAGATAGTGTGGCTGCGTCAGTACCGTCCAGTAGCCGCTGTGCCGGGTGCTGCGGTCGTCCTGCATTGCCATCTGCAGCAGACGGACAAACGGCAGCAGCCAGAAGGCGCAGAAGAACAGCAGCGCCGGCAGCGTCAGCCATAGCCAGCGGCTGCCGGCCAGGCGCGGTGTCCGGCGGCACGAAGCCGCCAGGGTGTCCGTCATCGCCATCAGGGAATCTCACTCAGATAGCGCGCCGAGAAGGCTTTCTGCGCTGCCGCCATCTGCTGATAGTCAACGGTGTGCGCACGCGCATAGTCGCTGTCCGGCAGGAAATATTTCTTCGCTTCTGCGCTCATGGCGCCGGTGCGCACCGGGCGCAGGAACGCGCTGGCCCAGATGGCCTGCCCTTTGTCAGACAGCACATAGTCGATCACTTTTTTGCCGTTCGCCGCGTGCGGTGCATTCTTCACCAGGCTAATGACGTACGGCACCGTTACCGTGCCCTCTTTGGGAATAACAAAGGCGACGTTAGCGTGATCTTTGTAGCGGGCGCGGTAAGCATTGAAGTCATAGTCGAGCAGAATCGGGATCTCGCCGGAAATCAGGCGCGCATACGCGGTCTGCTTAGGCACGATAGGCTGATTCGTCTGCAGCTTTTTGAACCAGTTCAGCGCCGGCGTGAAGTCCTGCATGTTGCCGCCCTTCGCCTGGTTGACCGCCACCGCCGCCACGTAACCGACAAAGGCGCTGGCCGGATCGAGATAACCAATCATGCCTTTGTATTCCGGCTTCAGCAGGTCGTCCCAGGATTGCGGCACCGGCGCGCCGCCCAGCGCATCGACGTTGACCATAAAGCCCATGGTGCCCGAGTGCAGCGCCACCCATTTGCCGTTGCTGTCTTTCATGCCGGCAGGAATGTCATCCCAGTGCGCCGGTTTGTAACTGGCGACCACGCCGGCGCTGTCGGCCTGAATGCCGAAGCTGACGCCGTAATAGACCACGTCGGCCACCGGATTGCCCTGCTCCGCCACCAGCTGCGCCAGCGCCTGGCCGGAGTTTTTGTTGTCCTGCGGCACCTGAATGCCGGTGTCTCTGGCAATCGCTTTGAGCTGAGTGCCCCAGTCGGCCCACTCGGGCGGACAGTTGTAACAGATGGCGGTTTCCGCCGCCTGCGTCAGGCTGGTAAACAACGCGCTGGCGCTGGCGCTGAGCGCGATGGCGCCGGCGTAAATTTTTACTTTTTTATGCAGCATCATGAGGTTCCCTGGTGGTGGCAATAAACGCGGGGGCAGCAACACTCTCACCGCTCCGCAACTGATGTGGCAGCACGCGGGTGCCGCGGCTGACGTTATGCAACAACATATCGATGGCGCAGGCGCCGAGCCGTTCGGCGGGCTGCGCTACGCTGGCCAGCGACGGGGCCATTTGTGCCCCCATCGCAATCCCGTCAAAGCCCATCACCGCGAGCTGCTGTGGCACAGGCACGCCCGCGCGCGCTGCCGCGCCAATCAGGCTGATGGCCAGCAGGTCGTTGGTGCAGATCACGGCGCTGAGCGGGGTGGCACCGCCGAGCATCGGGGCCAGCAGCGTAAAGTCGGATTGGGTGTGGCTGGCCATCTCAATCACCGGCAGCGCCGTCAGGCCCGCGTGCTGCATGGCGTCGCAATAGCCCTGATAGCGCAGGCGTGCACGGTCTGACTGCAGCATCGGTCCGGCGACCATGGCAATGTGGCGATGGCCGAGCGCCAGCAGCTGTGCGGTGGCTTCGCGCATCGCCTGGCGGTTATCCACGCACACCGCCGGCCAGTGGCTGTGCTGCGGCACGTTATGCGCCAGCACAAACGGCAGGCCAGCCGCCTGCAGCGTGCTGAGCACCGCGCTGTTATCCGCATCGGCCACCGTCAGGACCAGGCCCGCCACGCGCTGGCGCAGCATATGTTCAACGATGGCAGCTTCGCGCTCGGGCTGGTAATCGCTGGTGGCCACCAGCAGGCCATAGCCGGCGTCGCGCGCCTGGCGCTCCATCGCCTGTAACTGGCAGGAGAAGATCGGGTTAAGCAGCGAGGGCAGCAGCACGCCGAAGGTGGTAGAGTGCTGCGTGCGTAGCTGGCGCGCGATGTGGTTAGGACGAAAGCCGAGCTGCTCCGACGCCGCCAGCACTCTCTCCAGCGTGTCGCGCCGCAGCAGATGGGGATCGGAAAAGGCGCGCGCGGCCGTGGCGCGTGAAACGCCTGCCAGCTTTGCCACCGTGAGTAAATCGGACATGTTCGCCTCGTAAAGTGCCGATGAGATCGATCTCATTGGCGCCTAAACTAACGGCGAACTGTGACAATGACATCGCGAAGGGATGACGAAAAGATGACAGCAGCCTGCACTGCTGTCGGCAGGATTACAGCATCAGGAAGGCGTACCCTTCGTTTTGCAGCGACGCGACGGTGGTGCCGCTGGAGAGCGTATGCGTGACGCGGGTATCAATCCAGTCGCGCTCCAGCTGATGGAAGGCCACCGACTGGTCGCAAATGGTCACTTTCACCCCGGCTTTCTTCAGCTCATCAATCAGCTTCAGGTTAGGGTTATCGCTGCCGTACGCTTTACGGAACTGATCGTTATTGAGCGCGGCCGGCACCGCATCGCTGTTGATCGACACCACAAAGTTGAGCTGATTCAGCGGCACGCCAGCCGCGTAATAGAGGTTGGTGACGCGTGCCACGCGCTCAAGGCCGAGGTTTGGCTGATGGATATCCCCTTCACTGCGGTTGATCTGAAACACAATCTTATTGCTCAGCCCGGGCGTGTTGGCCGGGTTGTAATCCGGCGTGTTAACAAAGTGAATTTTACCGTAACCGGCAATCGCCGGCGTGCTCCAGAAATCCGCCGGTTCGGTTTTCTGGTCAGCGAATTTCCCGCTGACTTTATCCACCAGTTCCGGCAGCTGCAGCACATTTCCGCCGACAAAGCCCGCCAGCGCGGCGATAACAATATAGGATGCTGGACGCATGACACTTCTCCTTAACCAAAGACGCGATTACATCTGTAAAAAGGCATAGCCCTGATTTTCCAGCGTCGACACCGTGGTCGGGCTGGATAATGCATGAATCACCGACCGGTCGATCCAGTTGCGCGGATAGTGATGGAACGCCACCGACTGATCGCACACCGAGACTTTGACGCCCAGCTTGTTCAGCGCGCCAATCAGCGCGAGGTTGGGGTTATCGACGCCGTAAAACTGCTTAAAATGCGCGTTATCCAGCGTGGCGGGCGTGGCATCGCCGGTCATCGACACCACAAACTGCAGCTGTTCGGCCGGTACGCCAGCGGCGATGTACAGATTGACCACGCGCGCCACGCGCTCCAGCCCGAGGTTAGGCCGTTTGATATCGCCTTCATTGCGGGTCAGCTGGAACACCACTTTGTTGCTCAGCCCCACCGTCGGTTTAAACGCGGCGTCGGCTTCATAATGAATTTTGCCGTAGCCCGCGACCGCCGGCGTGCTCCAGAACCCGTCCGGATCGGCAGGTTCAGCGGAAAAATGGCCCGCGATGCGCTGATACAGGTCATCGCTTTTGATTACGGCGGCACCGACCATCCCACCCACGATGGCAATCAGGGCATAGGAAACAACAGAACGCATAGAAACTCTCCGGCATGCACTGCGCGTTAATTCACAGTCCGTTTGAAAAAGTGCTTTATCTATACCACAGCGCGCGGCGGGCAAAACGCCTGTACTGGCGGGCTGTCCGGCGTTTGGCTGCCAGCAGAAATCATTGCGCCAGCTGATTGAATAAGGCTGTTAATTGAGCGGTGCGGGCGAGTTGAAAAATAGCTGGCCGGAAATACCGGCAGTCACCAGGCAGAGGGATGCACAGCAAATGACAGCGCCTCATCGTGCGGGTTAATACTGTCATCGCGCGGCGCCAGTTGACCAGTGAGCAAAACCTGACCATTCATTTCTGGGCTGGTGATGCACGGCCAGAGCAGCACGATAAAAATCACTGATGGATAAAGCGGGCCAACCGTGGGATTTCAGACGTGTTTTTCAGAGTAAACCTGGAAAAAACCATGCCAGATTCAATTATTTTGAGCAACTTTACGTAACTTTAATTTCACCAGCGCGCTGCGCCGTTTTCTTTTGCCTTTTCGCTATTCAATTTTTTGCTACAAATTTCGCGTCAGTCAGCCATTCTTTGCCATCACGTCAATGTGACGGCGGCATTTGCTTGTATTCTCACTGTGGTTAAGATAGAGCCGCGGCAGAAAAGGAAACGCCGCCACAGAACATTGGCATGACTTTCCTGTCCAATGGCAGGAGACTTTTACAGGATCAAGGCATGTTTAACCGGTTGAAAAAATCAGTGCTGGCGGCCCTTATTCCTGCGCTGCTGCTCACGCCTGCGGTCGGTGTCCGCGCCGATCTGAGCGACAATTTGCCCGACATGGGCACCACGGCAGGATCCACGCTCTCCATTAATCAGGAGTTGCAGATTGGCGACTTCTACGTGCGCCAGCTGCGCGCCAGCGCGCCACTGATTAACGATCCGCTGCTCAATCAGTACATCAATGAACTCGGCCAGCGGCTGGTGGCACACGCCCATTCGGTGCGCACGCCGTTTCACTTTTTCCTGATTCAGAATGACGAGCTCAACGCTTTCGCCTTCTTTGGCGGCAATGTGGTGCTGCACTCGTCACTGTTCCGCTATACCGATAACGAAAGCCAGCTGGCGTCGGTGATGGCGCACGAAATTTCGCACGTGACGCAGCGCCATCTGGCGCGCGCCATGGAAGAGCAAAAGCGCAGCGCCCCGCTCACCTGGGTCGGCGCGCTGGGTTCGATCCTGCTGGCGCTGGCCAGCCCGCAGGCCGGGATGGCGGCACTGACCGGTACGCTGGCCGGTACGCAGCAGGGGATTATCAGCTTTACCCAGGGCAACGAACAGGAAGCAGATCGCATCGGCATTCAGGTGCTGCAGCGCGCCGGTTTCGATCCGCAGGCGATGCCCGCGTTTCTGCAAAAGCTGGCCGATCAAAGCCGCTTCTCGTCAAAACCACCGGAAATTCTGCTTACGCACCCGCTGCCCGATAGCCGCCTGGCCGACGCGCGTAACCGCGCCAACCAGATGCGCCCGGTGGTGGTGCAGTCGTCGCAGGATTTCTATATGGCGAAGGTGCGCGCGCTGGGTATGTACGCCACCGGCCGCAATCAGCTGACTGACGATTTGCTGAATGAGTACGCCAAAGGCAACACGCGGGAACAGCAGGCGGCGCAGTACGGCAAAGCGGTGCAGTTCCTGCAGGCGAAAGATTTTGCCAACGCGAAAAAGATCATCGCGCCGCTGCTGGCGAAGCAGCCGGATAACCTGTGGTTCCTTGATATCATGACCGATATCGACATCGGTCTGAACCAGCCGCAGCAGGCCATCAGCATGCTGAACGCCGCCCGCGGCAGCCAGACCAGTCCGGTGCTGCAGCTTAACCTGGCGAACGCCTACGTCGAGGCGAAGCAGCCGGCCAACGCCAGCCGCATCCTTAACCGCTACACCTTTGCGCACCCTGACGATCTCAACGCATGGGATTTACTGGCGCAGGCTTCAGCCGCGCAGGGGCTGCGCGATGAGGAGCTTTCGGCGCGGGCTGAGAGTCTGGCGCTGAACGGCCAGCTCGATCAGGCCATCACCACCCTGAGCAGCGCCAGCGCCCAGGTGCCGCTCGGCAGCCTGAAGCAGGCGCGTTACGATGCGCGCATCGACCAGTTCCGCGAGTTACAGCGGCGTTTTAAGCAGTATGCAAAAGGGTAAATAGCCGGTTACGCGGGTGGATGGCTGGCAGGATTTCGGTGCGCATCAATGCGCACCCTACGGTCGTCAGATAAACCATTTCATCGATTCGCAGGGTGCATATTGATGCGCATTAGCCGTTTTTTGTAGGGTGCGCATTGATGCGCACCAGCAGTTATTCGTAGGGTGCGCATTCATGCGCACCTGGCAACAATGGATTACGCAGGATAAAAAAACATGGTCCGTATTTATCACAATCCGCACTGCAGCAAGAGCCGCGAAACCCTCGCACTACTGCAGCAACAGGGTATTGAACCGCAGGTGGTGCTGTATCTCGACACGCCGCCGGACATCGATACGCTGAAAACGCTGCTGCAACAGCTCGGCATGCACAGTGCGCGCGAGCTAATGCGCCGTGGCGAGGAAATCTATAAAACGCTGGGGTTGGCCAGTAACGATCTCAGCGAACAACAGCTGTTACAGGCGATGGTGGAGCATCCAAAACTGATCGAGCGGCCGATTGTGATTCAGGGCGACCGCGCCCGCATTGGTCGTCCGCCGGAAGCGGTGCTGGAGATTCTCTAAAGCCCCAGCGCCTCTTTCACGAAGGGAATGGTCAGCTTGCGCTGTGCGCTGATCGAGGCGCGATCGAGACGATCAAGCGTGTCAAACAGCGTGCGCATTTCGCGGTCGAGGCGTTTCAGCAGGAAACGCCCAACGTCTTCCGGCAACTCAAAGCCGCGCAGGCCGGCACGCAGCTGCATCGCCTGCAGTTTGTCCTCGTCGGACAGCGGCTGTAAGCGGTAAATTTGTCCCCAGTCGAGACGTGACGCCAGATCCGGCAGGCCCAGATTGAGCTGACGCGGAGGGCGATCGCCGGTGATCAGCAGGCGGGTTTTGCCGGTTTCCAGAATGCGGTTGTAGAGATCGAAGATCGCCATCTCCCACTCGGCTTCGCCGGCGATGCACTCAATATTATCAATGCACACCAGCGCCAGATTCTCCATGCCTTCCAGCACTTCCGGCACGAACCAGGTGCGCTTATCGAGCGGCACGTAACCCACCGCTTCGCCGCGCGCGGACATTTCGGCGCAGGCTGCGTGCAGCAAATGGCTGCGGCCGCCGCCTTCGCGCGACCAGAAGTAGAGATAGCTGCCGTGCTGTTGCGCCAGCGCGCCCTGCAGCGCCGCCAGCAGTGACGGATTTTCCCCCGGCCAGAAACTGGCAAAGGTTTCATCATCGGGTAGATAGAGTGGCAGTGAAAGCTGTGCCGGCGTGTTCAGAAGTACCTCAACGGATGAGCGGGCAGAAAACCGGGCAAGTTTATCACGATCCGCCGCAGAGATGAACCGGGCTTCCCTGCCCGCAGGATCCTTTAAAGCTCGCGTTTTTCTTCCGCGTCCAGCACCACTTCTTCCGGATGTAACAGACTGATTACCCGGAAAATCAGCGCCAGGCCAACGCCGACGATGGTGGCCAGCGCCATGCCCTTCAGCTCGGCGGCGCCCACGTGCACCTTCGCGCCACTGACGCCAATGATCAGGATCACCGAGGTAAGGATCAGATTCTGCGCTTTGTTGTAGTCAACTTTGGATTCAATCAGCACGCGAATACCGGAAGCGCCAATCACGCCATACAGCAGCAGCGACACCCCGCCCATCACCGGTACCGGGATCGCCTGAATCGCGGCCGCCAGTTTACCGACGCAGGAGAGCAGAATGGCGAAGATCGCCGCACCGCCGATCACCCAGGTGCTATAAACGCGGGTGATCGCCATGACGCCAATGTTTTCACCATAGGTGGTATTCGGCGTGGAACCAAAGAAGCCGGAGATCATGGTCGACAGGCCGTTGGCGAACATCGAGCGATGCAGACCCGGATCGCGAATCAGGTCCTTCTTCACGATGTTGGCGGTCACCACTAAATGGCCCACGTGCTCGGCAATCACCACCAGCGCTGCGGGCAGGATGGTCAGCATCGCGGCCCACTCAAAGCGCGGCGTGTAGAAGGTCGGCAGCGCAAACCACGGCGCGTTTTCCACTGCGCTCCAGTCAACGATACCCATGGCCGACGACAGCGCGTAACCAACCAGCACGCCAATCAGGATTGGGATAATGGCGAAGAAACCACGGAATAGCACCGAGCCAAACACCGTCACCGCCAGCGTCACCAGCGAAATAATGATGGTTTTACTGTCCGCTGTGGTGCCGTCAGCGGGCAGCAGCCCGGCCATATTCGCCGCTACGCCAGCCAGTTCGAGACCGATAACCGCCACGATGGCACCCATCGCCGCCGGTGGGAACATGACATCGAGCCAGCCGGTGCCGGCCTTCTTCACAATCAGCGCCACAATGCAGAACAGCGCGCCGCACAGGATAAAGCCGCCGAGCGCCACTTCATAACCGAGCGGCAGCAGCAGCAACACCGGCGAGATAAAGGCAAAGCTGGAGCCAAGATAGGCAGGAATTTTGCCTTTACAGATAAACAGATACAGCAGCGTGCCGACGCCGTTGAACAACAGCACGGTAGCCGGGTTGATGTGGAACAGAATCGGCACCAGCACGGTAGCGCCGAACATGGCGAACAGGTGCTGCAGGCTGAGCGGAATGGTTTGCAACAGTGGCGGGCGTTCGCTAACGCCTATGGCTCTGCGAGTCATCATTTATCCCCTTCCCTTCGTTCTTTGGCTTATAGCGGCGTTGGCTGCGCTCGCTCACCCGAATCACTTACTTATGTAAGCTCATCGGGATGAACTCGCTTGCCGCCTTGCTCTAAGCCAAATTACTCGGGATTATTTGTTGGTATTTTTGCCAAAAAAAAGCCGACTCTCTGGCCGGCTGGTTTATTTATTTGGTTCCGAAAATCTTGTCGCCGGCGTCGCCGAGGCCCGGGATAATGTACCCCTTCTCGTTCAGGCCCTGATCGATTGACGCGGTGTACAGCTCAACGTCCGGATGCGCTTTCTCCAGCGCGGCAATGCCTTCCGGCGCGGCCACCAGCACCAGCACTTTAATGCTGTTGCAGCCGGCTTTCTTCAGCAGATCGATGGTGGCGATCATCGAGCCGCCGGTCGCCAGCATCGGGTCAACCACCAGCGCCATACGCTCTTCGATGTTTGACACCAGCTTCTGGAAGTAAGGCACCGGCTCCAGCGTCTCTTCGTCACGGTAAACGCCCACCACGCTGATGCGCGCGCTCGGTACGTGTTCCAGCACACCTTCCATCATGCCAAGGCCAGCACGCAGAATCGGGACGACGGTAATTTTTTTGCCTTTGATTTGATCGACGTCGACCGGACCGTTCCAGCCTTCAATGGTCACGCGCTCGGTTTCGAGATCGGCGGTGGCTTCATAGGTCAGTAAGCTGCCCACTTCCGAGGCCAGCTCGCGGAAGCGCTTGGTGCTGATATCATGCTCACGCATCAGGCCCAGTTTATGTTTGACCAGCGGGTGTCTGACTTCCACGATCTTCATGATTATTCTCCCGGAATTGAGTTGAGCTAAAAAAAATCGCCGGATTATACCGCCTTTTTACCGCCGCGCCACCGGTGATTGGTCAGGTAACGTGCACAAATCGCCTGAGAATAAGGATTAGCGAAAAATCAGCACGCTGCAAAGGTGCCCTGAGATGGGACTCGCAAACGTTTGCCTGCGCTGGTAGAATTGCCGCGCTTAATTTTTGCCACCAACCGCAATCGCGTGGGGATTCCGCAGTGACCGACAAAACCTCTCTCAGCTACAAAGACGCCGGTGTTGATATTGATGCTGGTAACGATCTGGTTGACCGTATTAAAGGCGTAGTAAAGAAAACCCGCCGCCCGGAAGTGATGGGTGGACTGGGTGGCTTTGGCGCGCTGTGTGCGCTGCCGCAGAAATACCGCGAGCCGGTGCTGGTCTCCGGAACTGATGGCGTCGGCACCAAGCTGCGTCTGGCGATGGATCTCAAACGCCACGACAGCATCGGCATCGATCTGGTCGCGATGTGCGTGAACGATCTGGTGGTACAGGGCGCTGAGCCGCTGTTCTTCCTCGACTATTACGCCACCGGCAAGCTGGATGTAGATACCGCCTCCGCGGTGATCACCGGTATCGCCGAAGGCTGTCTGCAGTCGGGCTGTGCGCTGGTCGGCGGTGAAACCGCTGAGATGCCGGGCATGTATCACGGCGAAGATTACGACGTGGCCGGTTTCTGCGTCGGCGTGGTGGAAAAGTCCGAGATCATCGACGGCAGCAAAGTGAAGGATGGCGACGTGCTGATCGCGCTGGGCTCAAGCGGTCCGCACTCTAACGGCTACTCGCTGGTGCGTAAAATTCTTGAAGTCAGCCAGACCGATCCCACCACTAAACAGCTGGAAGGCAAACCGCTGGCCGATCACCTGCTGGCGCCGACCCGCATCTACGTGAAAAATATCCTCAGCCTGATTGAGCAGGTGGACGTGCACGCCATTGCCCACCTGACCGGCGGCGGCTTCTGGGAAAACATTCCGCGCGTCCTGCCGGATAACACCCAGGCGGTGATTGACGAGAAAAGCTGGCAGTGGCCGGCGGTATTCAGCTGGCTGCAGCAGGCCGGTAACGTCAGCCGTCACGAGATGTACCGCACCTTTAACTGCGGCGTGGGCATGGTGATTGCGCTGAGCCCGGCCGATGCCGACAAAGCGGTACAGCTGATGACCGCGGCTGGCGAGCAGGCGTGGAAAATTGGCGTGATTAACGCGTCAGATGCCGAAGAGCGTGTGGTTATTAACCCATGAAGAAACTGGTTGTACTGATCTCCGGCAACGGCAGCAATCTTCAGTCCATCCTCGACGCCTGCGAGAGCGGGCGTATCAACGGCAGCGTGGCTGCCGTTTTCAGTAATAAAGCCTCGGCCTATGGTCTGACGCGGGCGCAGCTGGCCAGCGTGCCTGCTCACGCGCTGTCCGCGCAGGATTTCACCGATCGCGACGCCTTTGACCGCCAGCTGATGCAGCAGATCGACGCCTATGCGCCGGATCTGGTGGTGCTGGCCGGTTATATGCGCATTCTGAGCCCGGCGTTTGTCGCGCACTATCACGATCGTCTGCTGAATATTCATCCGTCGCTGCTGCCGAAATATCCCGGTTTGCATACGCATCGCCAGGCGCTGGCGAACGGGGACGCGGAACACGGTACGTCGGTGCATTTTGTGACTGACGAGCTGGACGGTGGACCGATCATTCTGCAGGCGCGCGTGCCGGTATTTGCTGACGATGACGAAGCTGAGATCAGCGCCCGCGTGCAGCATCAGGAGCACGCGATTTACCCGCTGGTGATCAGCTGGTTTGTCGAAGGTCGCTTGCAGATGCGCGCGGGCAAAGCGTGGTTGGATGGCGAACCGCTGCCGCCGGAAGGTTATGCGCACGATTGATTGACCTGTACGCCGTGCGCTTGCAGGAATTGCGCAATAAATTGCGCCGCTACGGGGCTGTGCCGGGTTTAATTACTGCCTGATTTATTTGCACATTTCGTAGCGGCGCGATTCTTCGCGCTAACCTAACAATACTTATCCAAACCGGCCGGTAATATAATCCTCGGTGCGCCGCGCCTGCGGTGCGGTGAAAATCCGGTCGGTTTCATCAAACTCCACCAGCTGCCCGTTATGCATAAACGCGGTGTAATCGGATACGCGCGCTGCCTGCTGCATGTTGTGCGTCACCAGCACCAGCGTGAAATGCTGCTTCAGCGTGGTCATCAACTCTTCAATCACCAGCGTCGAAATCGGATCCAGCGCCGAGGTGGGTTCATCCAGCAGCAGCACTTCCGGCTCGATGGCGATGGCGCGCGCAATCACCAGACGCTGCTGCTGACCGCTCGACAGCGTCAGCGCATTCTGCCCCAGCTGATCTTTCACTTCGCCCCACAGCGCCGCCGCCCGCAGCGCGCGTTCGCAGGCCTCATTCAGCACGCGACGATCGCGCACGCCCTGCAAACGCAGACCGTAAACCACATTCTCATAGATCGACTTGGGGAACGGATTCGGGCGCTGGAACACCATGCCGATGCGCCGCCGCAGCGCCGGCAGATCCTGGTTCGCCTGCATCACCGCGTGGCTATCGAGCAGAATCTCACCTTCGATGCGGCAGCCATCAATGACGTCGTTCATGCGATTGAAGCAGCGCAGCAGCGTCGATTTACCGCAGCCGGAGGGCCCAATCAGCGCCGTGATGCGATGCTTCGGGATCTGCAAATCAATGTTATTCAGCGCCTGGCGTTCGCCGTACCACAGCGACAGCTGATTAACGGTGAGCGCAATAGCGTAATCGGGCGTCATGTGTAAACCTTTTTAGTGCGTCATTAACCGGTAGCGCTCGCGCAGCCGATGGCGCAGCACCATCGCCAGCAGGTTAAGCGACAGAATGATCGCCACCAGCAGCAGTGCCGTGGCATACACCAGCGGTCGATCGGCGTCGATGTTCGGGCTCTGGAAGGCCAGATCGTAAATCTGAAAACCGAGATGCATAAATTTACGGTCAAGATGCAGGTAAGGAAACACCGCATCGACCGGCAGCTCAGGCACCATTTTGACCACGCCCACCAGCATCAGCGGTGCGGTTTCGCCGGCGGCGCGCGCCACCGCCAGAATCAGGCCGGTGAGCATTGCCGGTACCGCCAGCGGCAGCACCACGCGCCACAGGGTTTCTGCCTGAGTCGCGCCCAGCGCCAGCGAGCCCTGACGCAGATTGTCCGGAATACGCGACAGCCCCTCTTCGGTGGCGACGATCACCACTGGCAGCGTCAGCAGCGCCAGCGTCAGCGCCGCCCACAGCAGGCCAGGCGTGCCGAAGGTAGGATTGGGCAGCGAGCGGGAGAAGAACAGCTGATCGAGGGTACCGCCAATCAGCCAGACAAAAAAGCCGAGGCCAAACACGCCATACACAATCGACGGCACGCCAGCCAGATTCACCACCGCAATGCGCACCAGCCGGGTGAGCGCGTTGCGCCCGGCGTATTCGTGCAGCCAGACGGCGGCCACCACGCCCAGCGGCATGACAATCACCGACATCAGCAGCACCATCAAAACGGTGCCGAAAATCGCCGGCAGCGCGCCATTTTCACTGCCGCCCGAGGTGGGCGAGTCACTGACAAACTGCCAGATCTGACTGAGGAAATGCCCGATTTTCTGCCCGATGCTCAGGCTGTTTGGATACCAGGCGGCCACCACCTGCGCCAGCGGAATCAGATGATCGTCGCCCTGCACGTCGCGCAGCACCAGCGTATCGCGCTGGCTTTCATGCTGCAGATGCGCCAGCTGCTGCGCCAGCGCGCCGAAGCGTTTATGCAGCGCTGCGCTGTTGGCATCCAGTTCTGACTGATCCTGCAGGCTGAAGTGACCACCGCGCCGCTGCTCGTCGGCCTGCTGTTGCAGACTCTCCAGCTGCGCGTTAAGGCGCGCCATTTCAATACGCCGGATGTTGCTCGCCTGGCGCAGCTGCTCATGCACCTGCTTCAGCCGCTGCTGCAGCAGTGCATCGCGGTCGCGCGCGGTCAGCACCTCGTTGTCTTCACGCAGCTCCACCAGCCAGCCGTAGGCATTGCCGCCACTGCGTCGCTGTAGCACCAGCACTTCTGCCGGGCGTCGGGTTTGCGCTTCGCCCTGACTGACGATGACGCGGAAATCCGGCGCGGCAAAATCGCGGTTGCCGGTTTTCACTACGTAGCGCCAGCGATCGCCCTGCTGCTGGCGATCCAGCGTTTCACCCAGCACCATCAGCGGTGCCCCCTGCGGCGGCTGGAACTGATACTGATCGACCGGCTGCGGCCAGAACGCCCTGACGCCCTGCCAGCCCAGCAGGCCGATTAATAAGGTAAATGCCAGCAGGCAGACGGCGACCGCACCGGCAGTCAGCCAGCGCCAGCGATCGTTTTGACGCAGCGCGCTCATGCCTGCCCCTCATGCTGACTGTAGCGCTGGCGCAGCCGCTGACGAATCAGTTCCGCCACGGTGTTGATCGCCAGCGTGAATATCAGCAGCAGCAACGCACTGAGAAACAGGATGCGATAATGGGCGCTGCCCGCTGCGGCTTCCGGCATTTCAATGGCGATATTGGCCGACAGCGCGCGCAGCCCGGCAAACAGTCCGCCTTCGCTCACCGGGGTGTTGCCGGTGGCCATCAGCACAATCATGGTTTCGCCTACTGCACGACCAAAGCCGATCATCAGCGCGGCAAAAATGCCTGCCGACGCGCCCGGCAGCACCACGCGCGTCAGGGTTTGCCACGGTGTCGCACCCAGCGCCAGCGAGCCCTGCCCCAGCGCCACCGGCACGCTAAACAGCGCATCTTCCGCCAGGGTGAAGATTAGCGGCACCAGCGCAAAGCCCATCGCCAGCGCCGCTACCAGCAGGTTACGCTGCTCATAGTGCGCCAGCTGTTCGCCCATCTGCGGCCACCACAGTGTCGGCAGCCACAGCGTCAGTAACGTCACCAGTAACAGCAGCGGCATCAGCAGCAGCACTTCAAACCCGGGCCGCCGCCAGCGCGCCGGCAAACGCGGACTGAGCACGCCGCACACCAGCAGCGTGGCGGCCAGCACCAGCGGCAGCAGCATCACGCCGGGCAGCGCGCGGCTGATGTGCGGCGCCAGCCACACGCCAGCGATCAGGCCAATTACCACGCTCGGCAGCGCGCCCATCATTTCAATGCCCGGCTTGACCCAGCGGCGCAGGCCCGGCGACATAAACCATGCGGTATACATCGCCGCCGCCAGCGCCAGCGGCGTGGCAAACAGCAGCGCCAGCGACGCCGCTTTCAGCGTGCCGATCACCAGCGGCATCAGGCTGAATTTGGCCTGATAGCTGTCGCCAGCGGCGGTGGACTGCCATACCCAGTCCGGCTGCGGATAGTTTTCATACCAGATTTTCTGCCACAGATTGCGCCAGCTGAAATCGGGCCACGGATTATCCAGCGCGAACTGCTGCCACTGTCCGGCACGTTCGACGATCAGGCTATCGCCGCGCGGAGACAACGCCAGTGCGCTGATGCCCGCGGCCAGCTGGCGCGTGACAATCGGGCCCGCCTGCTTGCTGGCGAACAGGCGCACCACGCCCTGCGCGTCAAAGCTGGCAAAAACGCGCCGCTGCGCCTCAGGCACGATGCCGAGCACACCCGCGCTGTGCGTGAAGGTGTGAATCTGCTGCAGCCGTGGCCCGTGGTCACCGGTGATGGCAAACCATTGCTGAATGCCACGCGCATCCTGAATCAGTAAGCTGCGCCCGCCCGCCAGCAGTTGCAGGCTGCGCGGTTGCTGAGTCAGCGTCTGGGTTTCCCGCAGCTGCGCGCCCTGCGGCGTAATCTGCCACACCCGCAACAGCCGTCCGGCACTGGTGTACAGCAGCGTGCCGTCCGGCGACAACCGCATCAGGTCGGCCTGCTCACCGGGCAATACAATCAGGTCGACGCGTTTCTGGCCGGCAAAGGTCAGCAGGCTGATACCGGCCGGCGTTTGTGCGGCGATGCGCCACTGGTGATCGCCCGGCACTGTCAGCGCCATCTGGCTGACCGCGCCCTGCGGCAGATGCAGCGGCCGATCGCCCAGCGGGAAATACCATTCACCGTGCTGGCCGTGGATGAGCGGTTGCATCAGCAACAGATCGCCCTGCATATTGAGCAATACGCTGCTGCCGTCACTGCTGGTCACCGCCGCCTGCGGCTGGCCGTTCAGCGCCAGCGCGTCGCCCGCTGGCTGGCCGTCGAGCGGAATAAAGCGCGCTTCGTTGCGGCTGATGCGCCAGCCGAGCTGGCCTTCGCTGCCCAGCGCCAGCGCCGGGGCTTTGTCCCATAGCTGCTGACTGAGCGTCGGCTGCATGCCCGGCGCGCTGAACAGCGGCATCACCACCCAGATCAGCCAGAAGAACAGCAGCAGCATCAGCAGTAAAATTCCCACACCGCAGGCCGTGACGATGCGGCGCACGAACTGATCGATGGCGCGTCGACGACGGTCACTAAAGTGGACAGGAATACGATTTATGCTCATGCAGGCCAGAGTTACCCTTGAAGTTATGCCGCTATGTTGCCCGTAGCTGATTGATAAGACAACTGTTGAGGTTGGACAAGGCTGCCATACTCTCGCCATAATGGTGGAGGACACTGAGCGGAACCGCAATTTTGCGTTTATTCCGCCGGACATTCCGTCCAGCAACAGCATCACGGAGTCAGAATGGGTCAGGAAAAGCTGTATATAGAAAAAGAACTAAGCTGGTTAACCTTTAACGAACGCGTGCTGCAGGAAGCCGCTGATAAAAGCAATCCGCTCATTGAGCGCATGCGTTTTCTCGGCATCTATTCCAACAACCTGGAAGAGTTTTACAAAGTGCGCTTTGCCGATCTCAAGCGCCGCATTCTGATTGGCGAAGAACAGGGGACGCCCACCACCCTGCGCCATTTGCTGAAAAAGATTCAGCTGCGGGTACAGAAATCGGATCAGGAGTTCGATGCGCTGTATAACGATCTGCTGCTGGAGATGGCGCGCAACCAGATTTTCCTGATCAACGAGCGCCAGCTGTCACCCAATCAGCAGGAGTGGCTGCGCTACTACTTCAAGCATCAGCTGCGCCAGCACGTCACGCCCATTCTGATCAACCACGACACCGACCTGATTGAGTTCCTGAAAGACGACTACACCTATCTGGCGGTGGAGATTATCCGCGGCGAAGAAATCCGTTACGCCCTGCTGGAGATCCCGTCCGATAAAGTGCCGCGCTTTGTGAATCTGCCGGCAGAATCGCCGCGCCGTCGCAAGCCAATGATTCTGCTGGATAACATTCTGCGCTACTGCCTTGATGAGATTTTCAAAGGCTTCTTTGATTACGACGCGCTGAACGCCTACTCAATGAAAATGACGCGCGACGCCGAGTACGACCTGGTCACGGAGATGGAATCCAGCCTGCTGGAACTGATGTCCTCCAGCCTGAAACAGCGCCTGACCGCTGAGCCGGTGCGCTTTGTCTATCAGCGCGATATGCCCGATGCGATGGTGGAAATGCTGCGCCATAAGCTGTCGATCTCCAGCTACGACTCGATTGTGCCGGGCGGCCGTTACCATAACTTCAAAGATTTCATCGGCTTCCCGAACGTGGGCAAAGCCAACCTGGAAAATCGCCCGCTGCCGCAGATTCGTCATATCGGTTTTGATGGCTTCCGCAACGGCTTTGATGCCATCCGCAACCGCGATGTGCTGCTTTACTATCCGTACCACACCTTTGAGCACGTGCTGGAGCTGCTGCGTCAGGCGTCATTCGACCCGAACGTGCTGGCCATCAAGATCAACATTTACCGCGTGGCCAAGAATTCGCGCATTATGGATGCGATGATCCACGCCGCCTACAACGGTAAAAAGGTCACGGTGGTGGTCGAGCTGCAGGCGCGCTTCGATGAAGAAGCCAACATTCGCTGGGCGAAGCGGCTGACCGAAGCGGGCGTGCACGTGATCTTCTCAGCGCCCGGCCTGAAGATTCACGCCAAGCTGTTCCTGATCTCCCGCCGCGAGGGCGAAGAAGTGGTGCGTTACGCCCATATCGGTACCGGCAACTTCAACGAAAAAACCGCGCGTATTTACACCGACTATTCGCTGCTGACCGCCGACGCGCGCATCACCAATGAAGTCCGGCGCGTATTTAACTTTATCGAAAACCCGTATCGCCCGGTAACGTTCGAACACCTGATGGTGTCGCCGCAAAACTCGCGCGCCATGCTGTATCAGCTGATTGATAACGAGATTGCCAACGCACAGCAGGGCAATCCTTCCGGCATTACGCTGAAAATCAACAACCTGGTGGACAATGGTCTGGTGGATCGGCTGTATGCCGCCTCATCGGCTGGCGTGAAGATCAACCTGCTGGTGCGCGGCATGTGCTCGCTGATCCCCGATTTGCCGGGCATCAGTGAAAATATTCGCATCACCAGTATCGTTGACCGCTACCTCGAGCACGACCGCGTCTATATTTTTGAAAGCGGCGGCGATAAAAAAGTATTCCTGTCGTCGGCGGACTGGATGACGCGCAACATCGATTATCGTATCGAAGTGGCGGTGTCGGTGCTCGATCCGCGCCTGAAACAGCGCATACTGGATATCATTGCCATTCTGTTAAGTGATACGGTAAAAGCCCGCATCGTAGACAAAGAATTGAGTAACCGTTATGTTCCGCGCGGCAATCGCAAGAAGGTGCGCTCGCAGCTGGCGATTTACGATTACATCAAGCAACTGGAACAACCCGAATAACGCCTATGCCAATCTCCCATAAAAGTACGCCGAAACCGCAGGAATTCGCCGCCATCGATCTCGGCTCGAACAGCTTCCACATGGTGATTGCCCGTGTGGTGGATGGCGCCATGCAGGTGCTGGGACGCCTGAAACAGCGCGTGCACCTCGCCGACGGGCTGGATGCGCAAAATCGCCTGAGCGAAGAAGCGATGGAGCGCGGGCTGAGCTGCCTGGCGCTGTTTGCCGAGCGCCTGCAGGGGTTCAGTGCCGCCAACGTCACCATCGTCGGTACGCACACGCTGCGCATCGCGTCCAACGCGGAAGAGTTTCTGCAGCGCGCCGCGGAGGTCATCCCTTATCCGATTGAGGTGATTTCCGGCAATGAAGAAGCGCGCCTGATCTTTATGGGCGTTGAGCACACGCAGCCGGAGAAAGGCCGCAAGCTGGTGATTGATATCGGCGGCGGTTCGACCGAGCTGGTAATCGGCGAAGATTTTGAGCCGCAGCTGGTGGAGAGTCGCCGCATGGGCTGCGTCAGCTTCGCCAACCTCTACTTCCCGAAAGGCGAGATTAGCCAGGAGAATTTCCGCCGCGCCCGGCTGGCCGCCGCGCAAAAGCTGGAAACGCTGGCGTGGCAGTATCGTCTGCAGGGCTGGCAATATGCGCTGGGCGCGTCCGGCAGTATCAAAGCGGCCTGTGAAGTGCTGCTGGCGATGGGCGAGAAAGAGAAGCGCGTGACGCCGGAAAACCTCGACATGCTGGTGAGCGAAGTCCTGAAGCACAAATCCTTTGCTGCCCTGAGCCTGCCCGGGCTGTCGGACGAGCGCAAGGCAGTGTTTGTACCGGGGCTGGCGATTCTGTGTGGCGTGTTTGACGCGCTGGCCATTCGCGAGCTGCGCCTGTCGGATGGCGCGCTGCGTGAAGGCGTGCTGTATGAGATGGAGGGCCGCTTCCGCCATCAGGATATCCGCAGCCGCACCGCGCAGAGCCTGGCAAATCATTACGCCATCGACAGCGACCAGGCACGCCGCGTGCTGGAAACCACCGAGCAGCTGTACAGCCAGTGGCTGGAGCAGAACCCGAAGCTGGCCAATCCCCAGTTGACGGCGCTGATGAAGTGGGCAGCGCTGCTGCATGAAGTCGGGCTGACCATCAACCACAGCGGTATGCAGCGCCATTCGGCCTATATCCTGCAGAACTCCAATATGCCGGGCTTTAATCAGGATCAACAGATGCTGCTGGCCACGCTGGTACGCTTCCACCGTAAAGCGGTGAAGCAGGATGAGATGCCGCGTTTCACCTTGTTTAAAAAGAAACAGTTCCTGCCGATGATCTTCCTGCTGCGGCTCGGCACCCTGCTGAACAATCAGCGTCAGGCCACCACGCGCCCCGACACGCTGAAGCTGAGCACCGACGATGGTCACTGGACGCTGACCTTCCCGGCCGGTTTCCTCAGCCAGAACACGCTGGTTCAGCTGGATCTGGAGCGGGAGCAGGCTTACTGGAATGACGTCACCGGCTGGAAACTGATGCTGGAAGAGGAGTAACGCGGGCTTCAGGCCCGCAATAGCACTATGACAACACGCCCCGATAACTATTTTGCGGAGAAATACGGCCTGACGCCGCCCCACTCCGAAGTGCTGGCCGCGCTGCCAAAACTGGAAGTGGGTAATGCGCTGGACCTCGGCTGCGGCCAGGGCCGCAACAGCCTGCTGCTTAATCAGCACGGTTTTACGGTGACCGCCTGGGACAACAATCCGCAGAGCCTGGAACGCCTTAACAGCATCATCGCGGAAGAGCAGCTGCAGCAGATACATACCGAACAGTGCGACCTGAATCAGGTGCGCTTCAACGGTGATTATCAGTTTGTGTTTTCCACCGTGGTGATGATGTTCCTGCAGCCGGCGACCATTCCGCAGCTGATCGCCGATATGCAGGCCAGCACGCGCAAGTACGGTTACAACCTGATTGTGGCGGCGATGAGCACCGACGATTATCCCAACACGCAAAACTTCCCGTTTACCTTTAAATCGGGCGAGCTGAGCCATTATTACCGTAACTGGCACATCGTGAAGTACAACGAAGAGGTCGGTGAACTGCATCGCCGCGATGAACACGGTCAGCGCATTAAGTATCGCTTCGCTACCCTGCTGGCGCAGAAAGCCAGCTACTGATGGCTGGCATCATGATGGTCCGGTCGCCATGAATGGCGACCCTACAACGGATTAGTGCGGTTGGTGAAAGTATGCGGGTTCTGGTCGCCATAAATGGCGTGATGCCGTTCGGTGACGAAAACGCAAGCCGCACCCTATCGTAGCGGCGCGATTTATCGCGCAATAAATTGCGCCGCTACGAAAAGTGCCTCTTTTTAAATAAAATCAAAGGTTAACTGGTAAGCGTTACATCATGCGGGTTCTGGTCGCCATCAATGGCGTAATGCCGTTCGGTGACGAAAACGCAAGCCGCACCCTATCGTAGCGGCGCGATTTATCGCGCAATAAATTGCGCCGCTACGAAATGTGCCTCTTTTTTTAAATAAATTCAAAGGTTAACTGGCAAGCGTTACATCATGCGGCTTTCGGTCGCTATCAATGGCGTCATGCCGTTCGGTGACGAAAACGCAAGCCGTACCCTATCGTAGCGGCGCGATTCATCGCGCAATAAATTGCGCCGCTACGAAAAGTGCCTCTTTTTTGAATAAATTCAAAGGTTAACTGGCATGAGTCACATCATGCGGGTTTTGGTCGTCATAAATGTCGCCCCTGCAGAGTCGATGACGCACGCTTCGCCCGGCGGCTGATATCGATCAAAGCAACCTTAACCTTTTCTGCTCATTTTTAACGCAGCGGTTGACCTCACGGTCGGGTTGTGACTAAATGTTGCCACCGCCCAGCCGGGCTTTGACAGGAACCACCCCGCGTGAATAGCGCCATCTCTGCACGAAGACGTCCCAAAACCGGTACCATGACCCGCATTGTTTTGCTGATCAGTTTCTTTATTTTGGTTGGCCGTCTGATTTTCATTATTCCCGGTGCCATCGAGCATCATCAGCAAAAGAAAGCCGCACCTGAACCGGTCACACTGAGCACCAGCGAGACGCGCTAAGGAATTTGCGGGTCATCGTCGCTCTTCCATCACATTGTCCGCCGCGGCAATGCTGCTTGTTACGCCCACTTTACCCGCAACGCGCTACACTTTGACCTGACTTTACAGACACAAAGGACGCGTTATGTCTGCTTCGCACGCACAACAACTATCAGAAACCCGCCAGCGAATTCTGCACCTTCTGCTCAGCGAGCACGATTTAGTCGATGTGCTGCTGGATAAATCCGTCGATCTCAATGCCGCCGAACTGCGCAAAATCACCGGCTGGCGTCAGCAGCTGGAGCATGAACTGCCGCAGCTGCACGCGGCCGACCTGGCGGACATTCTCGAAGCGCTGCCGGAAGAGGAGCGTCTGGCGCTGTGGCGGCTGGTGCCCTACGAGCAGCGCGGTCGCGTGCTGGTGGAGGCCTCCGAAACCGTGTGGGCCAGCCTGACGGAAGAGATGACCGACCGCGAAATCCTGCGCGCCATCGAGCCGCTGGATATTGACGATCAGGTCTATCTGGCGCGTTATCTGCCGCGCGATCTCACCGGCCGCCTGCTCACCACGCTCGATCCCAGCCTGCGCGCCCGGCTGCTGGACGTGATTGAGCTGGATCGCGATCGCGTCGGCCAGGTGATGGACTTCAATATTCTCACCGTGCGCTCAGACGTGACGCTGGCGACGGTGCAACGCTTTCTGCGCAAGCGCAAAAGCATGCCGGACGGCACCGATAAAATCTTCATCACCGACGAACACAATCAGCTGCTGGGTGAACTGGCGCTGACCGATATCCTGCTCAACAAGCCTAAAACGCTGGTGGCTGAGGTGATGAACGCGCGCCCCACCACTTTCCAGCTGGATGACAAAGCGGAAGAGGCCGCCAGCGCCTTCGAACGCTATAACCTGATCTCTGCTGCGGTGACCGATGCCAAAGGCAAGCTGATTGGCCGTATCACCGTGGAAGATGTGATTGACCTGGTGAACGAAGAGAACGAAAGCAACATCCGTAAGATGGGCGGCATCAGCCAGGGTGAAGACGTGTTTGCACCGGTGCGCAAAGCGGTAAGAAAGCGCTGGACCTGGCTGGCCGTCAACCTGTGTACGGCGTTTATCGCCTCGCGCGTCATTGGTCTGTTTGAGGACACCATTTCGCAGCTGGTGGCGCTGGCCACGCTGATGCCGATTGTCGCCGGCATTGGCGGTAACACCGGCAATCAGACCATCACCATGATCGTACGCGCGCTGGCGCTGCATCAGGTTGAACCCGGCAACTTTTCGTTTCTGATTGCGCGTGAACTCGGCGTGGCGCTGCTTAACGGCCTGTTCTGGGGCGGCATCATGGGTGGCGTGACCTGGCTGATGTACGACAATCTGCAACTGGGCGGCGTGATGATGCTGGCGATGGTGCTGAATCTGCTGCTGGCGGCGCTGATGGGCGTGCTGATTCCGCTCATCATGACCAAACTCAAACGCGACCCGGCGGTCGGCTCCAGCGTGCTGATCACCGCCATCACCGATACCGGCGGCTTCTTTATCTTCCTCGGTCTGGCCACGCTGTTTCTGCTGCACGGCCACTAAAGCGCAGCTACAATCAGCGTTGATCCCTAATCAGCTGGAGAGCAGTGATGTTTAACGTGGATGATTTTGTGCAGGCGAAAACCGGTGGGCCAAAAATGCAGGTGCTGCGCGTTGCGGGCGATACGCTGTGGTGCGCCCGCGTTGACGATCCGATCAAAAAAGAGATCGAGGTGAAGGCCGACAGCGTCAATCTCTATCATGAAGACGGGGATTTCGGCGTCTGTTAACGGCTGCGAGCCCGCGCCGCCCGCGAACCGATGCTGTCGCGGCGCGGCGCTGTCTCAGGGCTTATCCTTCTGTAAATTATCCTGCCCCACCCCGCCGATAAACGGCAGCCGCAGACGCAGCGGGGTGAAATCCAGCCCCAGATTGAGTCCCAGCAGATTCACCTCCACGCCCTCTTCCGCTCCCAGCGTGACGCCCAGCACGCCAAGCAGCGACAGCTGCACGCCGCGCCCGGATGGCGGCAGGCCAAGCGGATGCAGCAGCGAACGGAAATCCTTACCGATAGCATTGGCGGGCAAATCGAGCTTCAGCGCCGGCACTTCACGGCCAATGTGAGCGAGGAAGGTGTTGCTGTTGGGGCCCGGCCACGCATGATAGGTGTTGGGCCACGGATAGGATTGAATTGCCGCTTCAATCTGCGGGATCATCGCCTGCGCAGCCGCACCGCGATGTGACACCAGCAAACGCGGACGCGCACCGTACCAGTAGCCGTCCGGCAGATTGCTGTTGCGCCGCACTTTATCGCCGCTGCCCCAGCTGATCACCTCATAACGGTTGTAGCGGGTTTCTCCGGCGCGCTTAAAGATAATCCACGGATGCACGGCCACCGCGCCTTTCCAGCCGTAGGTCGGCGCAGCATACACCTGCACAATCGCCTCACTGGCGAAGCGCTGCGGATCCGGTGCCAGCCCGGCCGAATCACGGCGCGCTGTCGCCCAGCCGCCGCGTTCGGTGGTGAACTCACCGCTGCGCGTCGCCTGCGCCAGGCTGGCCGCCAGCGACAGTAACACCACACAGAGAAAAGAGAGTAAAACAGCTTTAACAGGCAACATGCATGGGCATCCCGGTGGTGAAAAAACGCTCCCGCCATGATGCGCCGAAACGGTAGCGTCTGTATTCACCAACTATGCGGTGGACAAAAAATGCGTTGCGGTGCCCGGTCAGCTGATTTTTCCTTAGTCAGGCAGGGCGATACCGCTGATATCGGCGCATATCGCCAGCAACTGCTGCTGCAGCCGTGGATTGCGCGCCTGCGGATTAGCCGCCAGCGCCTGACGGTGATAAAAGTACTCCCCGCTGACCCGCGCCTCATCGGCGGTGGCTAACCACACCTGGGTACGATGCGCCTGATCAAGATCGTCGGGTGCCCCGGCACCGCCCATTTTGGTCGGCACCCAGCCTGGCTCCAGCGCGTTGCTGTATACCTGCGGCCAGCGCCGGGCGATGGCAAACGCCAGTATGGCATCATGCAGTTTACTCTCAGCATAAGCCTGCGAAGCGTGCCAGCGCCGCCGCTGCCACAAAATATCATCCAGGTTAGCTTCGGCATGATGATGCATGCCTGAGCTGAGGTAAATCAGCCGCTGCGGCCGTTCAATCAGCGCCGTAAGAATATAGGGTGCCAGCGTGTTGATGGCGAACAGATGCGGCAGGCCATCTGCGGTTAACTGATAAGGCTCGCGATAGCCAACCGCCACGTTGTGGATCACCGCATCAAATCTGCCGAGCGCATTAACCTGCTGCGCCACACTGCGGGCGCCGGCGATGGTTATCACGTCGCCGCTGACCACGGCTTCAGCCTGCGGTAGCGCCTCCTGCGCGGCGCGGGCACGCGCGGCGTTGCGTCCGTGCAGCACCACCTGATGGCCCTGCTCAACCAGCAGTTCAGCCGCCATCAGCCCGAGGCCGGTGGATGAACCGGAAATAAAAATACGTGACATGGAAAACTCCTTAAGCGTGAAGTGAAGCGGCGCGCGATGTCAGCGCCAGCAGCGCCCCGAGCAGCGCACAGGCCGCACCAAACAGATAGACGGCGGCATAGCTGAAGTGGCTGGCGATGGCACCGGCAATCGGTCCGGAAATACCATAAGCGATGTCGAGAAAAGCAACGAAGGCGCCCATGGCGCTGCCGCGACTGGCCGGCGGCACGCGCTTCAGCGCTTCCACGCCGAGGGCGGGAAAGATCAGCGCACAGCCAAGACCGGTAATCAGCGCGCCGGTGAGTGCCAGCGTTTCGTCAGGCGCAAACCACAGCAGCATCTGCCCCAGCGCCTCCACCAGCAGTGAATAAGCCGCCACGCGGTAGCCACCAATGCGATCCGGCAGATGTCCCAGCACCAGGCGCACGGCGATAAAACCAACGCCAAACGCGGTCATCACCCAGCCGGCCAGCTGCCAGTGACGCGCGGCGAAGTAGAGCGAGGCGAAGGCCGTCAGGCCGGCCAGTCCGACGCCCTGCAGCATCAGGCCACAGCCTTCACGCCAGATGCGGCCAATCACCCGATAGAACGGCAAACGAGCCCCTCCGACCGCGCGATAACCGCTGGCAGCCGTGGCGATGAGCGCCGCCAGCAGCGGAGCCGCGATGCAGGCCAGCATCGCCGCCGCTAAGCCGACGTGCTGATACAGCATCATACCGGCAGGGGCACCGAGCGACAGCGCGGCAAACATGGCGATGCCGGTCCAGGACATCGATAGACCGGCACGCTGTGGCCCGACCGAGGCGATTGACCAGGCCACGCAGCCGGTGACGAACTGGCTTTCGCCCATGCCCGCCGCCAGCCGTCCGGCAATCACCAGCGCCAGACTGACCGCCGGTGAAAAGCCCGGCAGTGCGGCCAGCCAGTAGAGCACGCCAGCCAGCGCGCACACCGCCGCGCCCTGCAGCGCCGAGCGCTTACCGCCAACGCGATCGGTCAGTTGACCGGCGTAACCGCGCGTCAGCACGGTGGCGACAAACTGTATCCCGATCACCAGCCCGACCCACAGGTTGCTGAAACCGAGATGCTGATGGATAAACAGCGGGATTACCGGCAGCGGCAAGCCGACCGCCAGATAACCGCAAAACAGCGCGGCAATCACGCCGGTCGCCGGTCGCGACAAATGCGCAGCTTCAGCCTGCGCGCTTAATGCAGACATAACAGCCTCCATAAATGAACAGACAGCGCGGCAGGACGCCGCGCTGCGGAAAATCAGGCAAACAAAGAATGGTGATAGCCGCTGGCATTCAGCAGATAATCGCGCGAGGCGGTAATTTCCGCGTTCAGCTGTGCCACATCGACGTTGAGCAACTGACCATGACGTTTACGCAGTTCACCCGCCACCATCACGGTATCAACATCGGCGCGTTGCACCGCCTGCACTACCGTTGCCGTCACGCTGGTCAGCGGGAAAACGCCGATACCATCGGTGCGCAGCATAATGACGTCGGCCTGTTTACCTGGCGTCAGCGTGCCCGTTTGCTGCTCCAGCCCGGCCGCACGTGCGCCGTTAATCGTTGCCGACTGCAGTACGGCTTCCACGCTAATCGGTGCCGGTACGTCGTTTTCGCCCCGGAAGCGGCGATAGCGCATCGCTGAGCGCTGCTGGTTAAACAGCGCCTGCATTTCACCGAACAGATCGCTGCCGAAGGCAGTATCGAGATCGATACCGAGCGCCGGCGTCATTCCGCGATCGACCGCCTGCTGCCAGGCAAAGCTGTCGTCGTCGAAACCAAACAGCGCATCCGATCGCGGATTCACGGTAATGTTGACGCCCGCGTCCGCCAGCTGCTGCCAGGTGTGCGCCGGTACGCGCGTACAGTGATTGAAAATGTTGTGCGGACCCAGCAAGCCGGGTTCAGCAAACTCTGCCGGCAGCTGCGCCAGGTCACCAATAAACTCGGTGAGAATGCGCATATCCAGCTCGCGCGCCACGCGCCACCACGCCAGGTTGAGCTGACCAAACAGGCCAACCTGCACACGGCTGCTGGCGTGGTTCCAGCGGCTGGCGAGACGGGCCAGATCGCCCGGCAGATGATCGCTGGAAGCCTGCTTATCCATTGCTGCGCCAACCATGTGCAGCGCACGAATACCGCTCTCCTGCAGCGCGTCGAGCGCCGCATCGGTATGCGCCGGACTGCGTGAACTGTGGCAGGCATCAATCACCGTGGTGATGCCGGCATCCAGGCAAGCCAGCGCGGTCAGCCGGGTGCTGAGGTACATATCCAGCGGACGGTAATGCGCGCCGAGCGTTTCTGCCACCACATCGATATAGACAAACAGGTCGTCAACGTTGGGCATCAGGCGGCGCATCGCGCCCAGCCACATATGGTGATGCGCATCCACCAGGCCCGGCATCACGATATGGCCGCGGGCATCAATCACCTGCGCATCGTCGGCGGAAAGGTTTTCCCCCACGGCGGCAATACGATCGTCCTCAATCAGCACATCGCCACAGACGAGGTCGGGCACGCTGGCGTCCAGCGTCAGGATAGTGCCGCCTTTAAAAAGGGTGCGCCGTACAGTCATAACATTCTCCTCAAAAGGGATCAGAATCCGGCGGTCAGTGCCGGTCGCGTTTCGGAGCACACAATAAGTTGCAGCGCATTTTTGATAAAGGTAGGCTCAGGCAAATGATCTTTGCTAAAAATCAAAGATGGAGAACAGGATGAGTTTTGATGGCCGACTATTATCCGGCATGAGCGTGCTGGCAGCCGTGGTTGAAGCCGGCAGCTTCAGCCGCGCCGGTGAGGTGCTGGGGTTATCCGCCTCGGGCGTCAGCCGGGCGATTTCACGACTGGAACAGCGTCTTGGCGTGCGCCTGCTGGATCGCACCACCCGCACCCTGCATCTCACCAGCGAAGGTGCCAGCCTGTATGAGCGGGCAGCGCCGCATCTGGAAGGGATTGAAGAAGCAGCAAACTACGTCTCCGGCGCCGCCGTGACGGTGCGCGGTACGCTGCGCGTGAGCCTCAATCCGCTGTTTTCCCGCTATGTGCTGGCGGCAAAGCTGCCGCTGCTGCGTGCCCGTTATCCGCATCTGGAACTGACGATTTTGCAGCAGCCCGATGTGGGCGATCTGGTGGCAGAAGGTATTGATGTTGCGGTGCGTTTTGGGCCGCAGCCGCCGTCCACCATGACCTCACGCCTGCTGTTACAAACGCGCGTCCTGACGGTGGCCGCTCCGGACTATCTGGCACGCTGTGGCCGCCCGACGCAGCCGCAGCAGCTGACTGAGCACAATTGTCTGCAATACATCGATCCGCGCAGCAATAAGCCCTTTAGCTGGGAGTTTCATCGTGGCACGCAGCGGCTGACGGTCGCCACCCACGGCCATCTGACCACCACCGATCCGGATTTAATGGTACAGGCGTGCGTCGGCGGTGCCGGCGTGGCCCAGGTGCTGGCGCTGAGCGTGCAACATCTGATCGCCAGCGGTGAACTGGTCGAACTTTTCCCCGACTGGCCTGACGAAACCTATCCGCTGTTTATCACCCGGCCTTCGCGCCGTCTGGCCCCGGCGGCGGTGGAGGCATTTCTCGGTTTTTGCCTGGAGATTTGTGCGGAACAGAGCTGACGCAAATTACCGATTACCCTCAGCGCGTGTTTGCCGGTAATAGCCCACCAGCTGAACGATGAAGGTGAGCGTTGCGAGTAAAAACAGTATCCCACCCAGGGGAATGGTGCCGAGCAGGAACCAGCCCATGACGCCTAATTCATACAGCAACTGGCCGCGATCTTCTCCCAGGATGTAACAGGGATGCACGTTGCCTTCGTCCAGCTGGCAGCCCGCCAGACTGGCGACATATCCGGCGCCCATCGCGCAGATCAGCGGCAGAAACGCGAGAAAAGCCGTACCGCACAGCATCACAAGATAGAGAATGATGATGGATGTCAGCGGGCGTTTGCCAGGTGGTGCGCGCTTGCCCGCGGCTCTGAAATTAAACAGCACGTTTCCTCCTGAAGCCTCTGCCGTTAACGCCAGATTATTAACACATCCTTATCCCCTGCGACAGACCGGTAAACAAACGCCCGCGGGGTAGCGGGCGCGTTTTTACTGCGACATGACGCCAGGCGTTAAGGGTTGGCGCGGATAATCACTTTGCCGCGCGCATGGCCGGTCGCCACCTTCTCCAGCACGGAGCGTGCATCATCCAGCGAAAAGATAGCGTCGATGATGACCTGTAACTGCCCGGCCTGGAACAGGCTGCTCGCCCGGGCAAGATACGGCGTCGCGCTGGCGAAGAAGACAAACTCGCCGTGCTGGCCGCCGACGGGCGTGATGCCAAACTCCACCAGCGTGGCAATGCGCCCGCCGGCGCGCAGCACGGACCAGGAGCGGCTCAGCGTTTTGCCGCCGACGCTATCTATCACCAGGTCGATATCGCGCGTTGCTGCAAAGTCCTGCGTGCGGTAGTCAATCACCTCATCGGCACCCAGACTGGTCACCAGCGCGTGGTTTTTCGCCGACGCCGTGGCGATGACATAAGCGCCCGCCTGATGCGCCAGCTGAACCGCCATGCTGCCGACGCCACCCGCTGCGGCGTGAATCAGCACGCGCTCGCCGCGCTGCAGCTGACCCACATCGAACAATGCCTGCTGCGCGGAGCCAAACGCGGTAGGCAGCGCCGCGGCCTGTTCGGCGCTCATCGCTGCCGGGACAAGGCATACGTCATCGGCGGCGATCACCAGGCTTTGTGCAAAAGCCCCGCCTGCGCCAGGTGGCGTGCGCCCGAATACGCGATCGCCCGGTTTTAAATGGCTAACGCGCTCGCCAGCTGCTGTAATCACGCCGCAGAAATCCATGCCCGGCACGTAAGGCAGGTCCACCGGGAAAACCTGCTGCATGTGCCCTGAGATAATTTTCACATCCAGCGGGTTAACGCTCGCCGCTTCAACCTGTACCGTCACCTCATCCGGACTGGCGGCGCGTAATTGACGTTCGCCAATAGTCAGCACATCGGCGGTGCCAAACGTATCAATCAATGCTGCTTTCATTATCAACTCTCCGGTCTGATTCAGGCTTGTGGCGGAAACTGGCCAAGCTGAAGGAACAGGCCAAACCAATCCTCCATGTGCCAGGTGGTGATCAGACGGCCGTCCTCCAGCGCATGGAACTCATGCAGCCGGAAGCTGACTTTCTTGCCGGTCGGCGCGATACCGAAAATTTCGCCGAGATGGGTGCCGCTGATTTCCGCCCGCGCCGCGATGCGGCCCGGTTCCTGAATCATGTCATGCACCACGATCTTCACGTCCGGAAAGGCCTGCGCCAGCATGCGAATGATCGGCTTGATGCCCTCCGGTCCGGCAACTTGTCCTGGCGCCAGCGGAATGTCTTCCCATGACGGAGCCAGCACGCTATCGACCAGATCGGGGTTATTGTCGCTGAAGGCCTGATAGAGCGTCTCTACCGCCTGTCGTTCAATTTTGAGCCGTTGTACGTATTCTGCTGCTGGATTCATCGTTATTCACTTTCAGGTGGGGGTTGGTTGTGGAATTTTGCGCAGCGCCCTACAATTCGTCCAACAAATATTCAATATGAGTGATTATTTGCCGTATGGATTTTCATGGCATCGATCTCAATCTGTTAGTGGCTTTTGACGCGCTGATGAACGAGCGCAACGTCACGCGGGCGGCAACCCAGGTGGGCGTCAGCCAGCCGGCGATGAGTGCCGCTTTGTCACGGTTACGCACCCTGTTCGGTGACCCGCTGTTCATGCGCAGCGCGGAGGGTTTACTGCCAACAGCGCGTGCGCGCGATCTGTCCGGCCCCATCGCCGGGGCGTTGCGCCAGCTCGAAGCGACGCTGGTGGCAAAGCCCGCATTTGCAGCGGAAAAAGCGCAAATAAACTTCAAACTGGGCGTGTCGGAGTATCCGGCTTTCGTGTTGCTGCCTTCGTTAATGCAGGCGCTACAGGACGTCGCCCCCGGCGTGTCATTGAATGTGCAGGCGTTTACCAACCGCGATCACGCGGTCGATTTGTTAGATGCCGGCGCGATTGATGTCGCCATCGGCGTCATTCCTACCCACAGCGATAGCCGCATCATCTCCCGGCCGGTATTGCGCGACGAATTCGTCACCATCGTCGCCAGCAACCATCCGGCGGCCAGACGCGGCATGAATATGGAGAGCTACCTGGCGCTGCCGCATATTCTGGTCTCGCCGGAAGGTGAACTGTACGGCCTGGTTGATCAGGTGTTGGCGCAGCAGGGTAAAAAGCGCCGGCTGGGGCTGACGGTCCAGCAGATGTTTACGGTGCCGTCTATCGTGGCGCAAACCCACATGACGGCGACCGTGATGAAGCGCGTGGCACTGCATGCGCAGGCCAGTCGCCAGCTGGTGCTGTTCCCTCCACCGCTGTCGTTGCCCGAAATGGTGTTCAACCTGATCTGGCACCGGCGCAGCGACGCGCATCCCGCCCAGCAGTGGTTCAGGGAATTTATTGAACAACAGGCGGCACGGCTGTAGGCGCTGTATCTGAATTCTGCGCGGATCGGGCGATGCGAAAGATGGCAGGATAAAAAAGCCCGCAGTTACGCGGGCTTTGAGGCTTCAGGTGCTGGCGGTTGCCAGCGAACCTTATGATCATTAAGACGACGAATATCAAAAATGATATTTTCAATATCCTGTTGTCAAAAATTCATTGTTTTCCTCAGTTCATCTTCAGACATGTTCAGCGGTTTTTAAAATTCCTCTGCCATCATTTCTCTTACAGTACTGGGCCCTGCAATTGCTGGTTTCGTTTAGAGTACTAGAATCTCTATAGGACTCCGCCCATATGTTAGCTCACCTGAAAATGATACGAGCCTTACGGACTTGTAATGCCACATGTCATTGAAATATATTACTTAAGTCTGTAAGTAATCTCTGTTTTGCTGAAGTTCTCAATGTGTTTTTGTAAGTCGGATACCCAGCCCTGGATTTTCTTTTGAACTGCAGATGAACAGGAAGGATAAACTTCGTCTGATTCAGCATATAAAATCATGAAGCCACATATTGACTTCAGCTTCGTTTAAGTGTTGAATATTGTAAGTAATCAATACACATATAATTCACTGCCACTTTTTTACTATGTTTGCGGCGGCAGCATTATTAACTTTTTATCACAATGCAAATTCAATCCCATTGCAATCAAATATAAACCACATTAATAAAATAAATCTGCACACAGACCTTACAAGAAAGGAAAAATGGAATTTAAAAAATTAAATAACTTAAAGAAAACCTTAATTGAAATCTAAAGCACCACCACCCATTTTTAAGAAACCTTATACATATTATTAATTCAATAATAAAATTTGGAATTATAAGTAGGTGATCATGAGGAAAATAAATAAAGCATTTCTAATGCTAGCAAAACGAGCTGAGAAATTAAAAACTGCTTACTTAGTAAAATCTTTCGTTGATGTTGGCCCTACATACACTCTGCTTTCCAGCACTGATAACCAAATAATGTTCGGTCGCCGAGGTACAGGTAAAACGCATTTTTTATCTGTACTCAATAATGACATAACTAAGCGTGGTGTTATTAGTGTATCGATAGATATGCGTTTAATCGGTTCTACAGGCGGTATTTTTTCTGATCTGAACATCCCCTTAAGTGAGAGAGCAACTCGCCTTTTATCCGATACTCTATGTATAATCCATGAGAATATACTTGACTATACTTTCAATAATGACCTTGAAAATACAGCTGAAATCTCCTCGATACTCAATGATTTTATTGATCAAGCAACAGAGTTGAGTATCATTGGTACAAAAGAAGAAGAAGCCAGTATATCTACGTCACTTGAAAAGCAGGTTTCTTTGTCAGCCAGCTTCAGCAACAACATTTTTAGTCCGGGATTTAATCATACAAAGAGAGACAGTAACACCGAAAATGAAAAAAATAAAACATCCGGCAAAGAAATTCTTCGAGTTCATTTTGGCTCGATAACAAGCTTACTCAATAAACTAATTGGGAAATTACCGCATCAAGAACTTTGGATTCTGATTGATGAATGGTCTGAAGTCCCACTAGAGCTACAACCCTATTTAGCTGAACTTCTGCGTCGAATTTTATTTCCTATCCCTGGAATCACTGTCAAAATTGCCGCAATCGCTCACAGATGTAATTTTATGGAAAGCGATTCAAAAACTTTTAGTTCCATTGGGATTGAGTTAGGTTCAGATGCATCGTCAGTAATTAACCTCGATGAATATATGGTATTCGATAATGATAGCTCAGCAGCCAAAGATTTTTTCAAGAAATTACTTTATCGACATGTTACTGCAATTGATGAAACCCTAGATTATCCTGATGATAACCACACATTTATTAATGATATATTTAGTCAGACGTCTTCATTTGATGAATATGTCCGCGCTGTCGAAGGAGTTCCAAGAGACGCAATTAATATAATTGCATTTGCTGCTCAGCATGCCAATGAAAATAAGATATCAATTTCGAATATAAGGCACTCAGCACAACGATGGTTTCAAGTTAATAAACATTCAGCTCTGAATAGTAGGCCTGAAGCAGTATCTTTGCTCGATAAAATCATTAACGAAGTAATAGGCCATCGAAAGTCACGTGGTTTCTTATTAAGCAATGAAAAAAGTCATCCTCTTATCGATTATTTATATGATATGAGAGTTATTCATGTACTTAAACAAGGTGTATCAGCAAGAAGTACTGTGGGCAAAAAGTACACATTATATACCCTTGATTATGGTTGCTATGTAGAGTTGATGTCTTCCAAAAATGCGCCACTAGGTTTAATAATTGACTGTAACGATAATAATGAATTGCAATATATAGAAATACCAAAATCAGATTATAGATCTGTTCGAAATTCAATCCTAGATCTTGATGATTCGAATGGTCAATTAAGATTAAATCTTATTGACTCTTCAGACAAATTACAATTACCAGAAAAACAACATAGACTTAAGACAACTATCGAAAAGTCGATAAACGAAGACTTTTTGAACTCAATTCCAAATAATATAGGCATTAAAAAAATTGGTGGTACAATTTATATTCCCATTATTCTAGTAGCTTTAGTCTTAAGAAAAGCTAAAGGTTATAATAGAAGTTATGCTGCAGAGCTAACCAAGCTCATCAATGAACACATAATAATTACATTAAATAGACCTAAAATTGCAACTAATAATTTATCACGAGAATTGAGAAACAAAAAAATACTTCAGCTTCCGTGGCTTGATAAACATGTAGTTGGTAGCAGAACTTTATTCTCATTAAATGATCATTGGAAATTTCATTGGCAAGAATATTTTGGCATAGATGCACCTAATATTTAATAACATTATATAACTTTCATGAGGATGAATATGGCAACCTTTTCATAAGACTACAATTGCAATAAAGATAAATCATAACAATAATGAGGTGACTCCATGAATGACCAAAAGTTTATTAGTGAGCTTTTTTTAGAGAACAGTCAATTTATTTTGGTTGGTTTAACAGGCAGAACTGGTTCTGGCTGCACAACAACAGCTAACATATTGGAAGGCAAGGAAATATCATTCCCAGAGATTAATAGCCTAAATGGATTTTATAGTGGGCTGGATTTGAATCGTTACTCAATAGTAAAGGATTTCGCTGAAAACCATTGGGAGAACTTTTATTCAATTAAAGTAAGCGATCTTATTTCTATTTATTTACTCGTTTTGCCCAGCACAAAATTATTACAATTTATTCAGAGCTGTGCAAATGCAGCATCAAAGAAATCAGTTTTAGACTTAGTAAAAAATGGAGTTTTGTCAAAAAGCTTACTAAAAACAAACTATCTTGGGGTGTTACGTAACTTGTTAGATCATAACAATGATATTGATTTCGCAGATAGGAGAAATGTCACTTTTATTAGAATACTGCAGTTAGTAAGAAAATTCACACGAGATTTAAAACACGAACTTAATTCAATTGAATCTGGATTATATGTTGCCTTGTATCAATCTGCAGGAAAATCTATTCGAAGGATAGGGAGAGTTGATGCAAGTTATAATACTGAAAATTTTGTTCCAAATTCGGTATTTCATTTACCTGAAACTATAAATCGAGTAATAAAGCTAATTAGAAAAGTAAAGAACAATAAAGCCTATATTGTTATCGACGCAATCCGAAATCCTTATGAAGCTAAATTTTTCAAAGATCGCTATGCTGCATTTCATTTAATTTCTATAAATGCTCCAGATGAACATAGAACAAAATACCTACAAAGATTACATAAATTCTCTGCCGAACAAATAAAAAAAATCGATGACGAAGAATCAGGTAAAGGAACGGGGGAATATAATCATCTCACAAACCCAAACGTTAAAAAGTGCATTGAGATTTCTGATATTCACCTTTTCAATCCAAAGAATGAATTTGATAACAATAATGTATTAAAAGCTCAGATTGCCTGGTATATATCCCTCATGCAGCACCCAGGCCTGATATCACCCACTTCAATGGAGCGAGTAATGCAGGTTGCATGTTCTGTAAAGTTAAACTCAGGCTGCATATCACGTCAAGTGGGAGCTGTAGTGACAGATGACAATAATTCAATAAAATCAGTTGGTTGGAATGATGTAGCGAAAGGCCAAATTCCTTGTGCTATGAGATCTATTGATGGATTACTTAATGATTTTGACATAAACCAATATAGTGAATATGAGAGAAACAATCAAAAATTTAGAGAGAAGGCCAAAGACCTTCTCATTAAGTTCAAACCAATAAATATAAAAAATGAAATATTTAAAGGAAGAACAATTTCATATTGTTTTAAAGACATACATAATAGTATAGATAATAAAAGCAACCAAGTTCATACACGAGCTTTACATGCTGAAGAGAATGCTTTTTTACAATTAGTAAAATATGGCAACTCGGGGATTGAAGGTGGGAAATTATATACCACAGCCAGTCCATGTGAATTATGCGCCAAGAAAGCATATCAACTTGGTATATCTGAAGTGATATTCATTGATCCATACCCTGGAATTACTCAGGATCATATAATCAATATAGGGTCTACTCCTCCAAAGTTAGTACAATTTAGAGGGGCAATAGGTAAATCATACCATCGTCTTTATGAACAAGTTATACCCATAAAAGATGAACTAGACTATATGTTGAAATAAAAAAAAGCCTGCTGATGCAGGCTTAACATTAATTGAATAATTTAACTACAGAGATAATCACTCCCACTC
Organism: Pantoea sp. SGAir0418; assembly: GCF_043529865.1. NCBI lineage: Bacteria > Pseudomonadati > Pseudomonadota > Gammaproteobacteria > Enterobacterales > Erwiniaceae > Pantoea > Pantoea sp. SGAir0418. Next base: position 1,170,068 of record NZ_CP027911.1, on the reverse strand, counting down.
AATCGTCGCGGGCGGTTTACCTGAAATATCATAAACCACGCGTGAAATGCCGTTCACTTCGTTGATGATGCGGTTGGAGACGCGGCCGAGGAAGTCGTACGGCAGGTGCGCCCAGTGAGCCGTCATGAAGTCGATGGTTTCGACAGCACGCAGGGAAACCACCCAGTCGTATTTACGCCCATCGCCCATCACGCCGACGGAGCGCACCGGCAGGAACACGGTAAAGGCCTGGCTGACTTTGTTGTACAGATCGGCTTTGCGCAGCTCTTCGATAAAGATGGCATCGGCACGGCGCAGCAGGTCGCAGTACTCTTTCTTCACTTCACCCAGTACGCGCACGCCCAGGCCCGGGCCCGGGAAGGGATGGCGGTACAGCATGTCGTAAGGCAGGCCGAGTTCCAGACCGATTTTACGCACTTCATCTTTGAACAGCTCTTTCAGCGGCTCAACCAGGCCCATCTTCATCTCTTTCGGCAGACCGCCCACGTTGTGGTGCGATTTGATCACGTGCGCTTTACCGGTAGCTGAAGCCGCCGACTCAATCACGTCCGGATAGATGGTGCCCTGCGCCAGCCATTTCACGTCGGTCAGCTTCAGTGCTTCTTCGTCGAACACTTCCACGAACACGCGGCCGATGATTTTACGTTTGGCTTCCGGATCGTTCTCGCCCGCCAGCGCGTCGAGGAAGCGCCCTTCTGCCGCAACGTGCACGATGTTCAGACCAAAGTGGTCGCCGAACATGTCCATCACCTGCTCAGCTTCATTCAGACGCAGCAGTCCATTATCGACGAACACACAGGTCAGGCGCTCGCCAATCGCGCGGTGCAGCAGCATCGCGGTCACGGACGAGTCCACGCCGCCGGACAGGCCGAGAATCACACGGTCTTCACCCACCTGCTCACGGATGCGCTCTACCGCATCTTCGATGATTTTGGCTGGCGTCCACAGCGCTTCACAGCCGCAGATGTCGCGCACAAAACGCTCCAGCATGCGCAGGCCCTGACGGGTGTGCGTCACTTCCGGGTGGAACTGCACGCCGTAGAAACGCTTCTCTTCGTTAGCCATGATGGCAAACGGGCAGCTTTCGGTGCTGGCAACCGTCACGAAGTCTGCCGGGATCGCCGTGACTTTGTCACCGTGGCTCATCCACACGTCTAGCAGCGGTTTGCCCGCCGCGCTGATGGCATCTTCGATATCACGCACCAGCGCGCTCGGGGTTGTCACTTCAACCTGCGCGTAACCAAATTCACGCTCGTTCGAGCCTTCAACCTTACCGCCCAGCTGCATCGCCATGGTCTGCATGCCGTAGCACACGCCCAGCACCGGCACACCAGCGTTGAACACATATTCCGGCGCGCGCGGGCTGTTGTGCTCGGTGGTGCTTTCCGGGCCACCGGACAGGATGATGCCGTTCGGGTTGAACTGGCGGATTTGCTCTTCGGTGACATCCCACGCCCAGAGTTCGCAGTAGACGCCCAGCTCACGCACGCGGCGCGCGACCAGCTGCGTATACTGAGAACCAAAATCGAGGATCAAAATACGATGTTTATGAATATTTTCAGTCGTCATTGAGGCGTTTCCATTGGGATGGACTTAATAATAAAAGCGCCCGGCTGGAGCCGGGCGGGAAATCTTACGGGATTATGAACCCATGCGGTAGTTCGGTGACTCTTTGGTAATGGTCACATCGTGCACGTGGCTTTCGTTGATGCCGGCGCCGCTGATGCGCACGAACTCGGCTTTGGTGCGCAGATCGTCGATGGTCGGGCAACCGGTCAGGCCCATGCAGGAGCGCAGGCCGCCCATCTGCTGGTGCACGATCTCTTTCAGGCGGCCTTTATAGGCAACGCGCCCTTCGATACCTTCCGGCACCAGTTTGTCGGCGGCGTTATCGCTCTGGAAGTAACGGTCAGACGAGCCTTTGGACATCGCGCCCAGTGAACCCATCCCGCGGTAGGATTTGAACGCACGGCCCTGGTAGAGCTCGATTTCGCCCGGCGATTCTTCGGTACCGGCCAGCATTGAGCCAACCATTACCGCCGACGCACCCGCGGCGATGGCTTTGGCGATGTCGCCAGAGAAACGGATACCGCCGTCAGCGATGACCGGAATACCGGTACCTTCCAGCGCTTCAACCGCGTCGGATACCGCCGTGATCTGCGGTACGCCAACGCCGGTAACGATACGGGTAGTACAGATGGAGCCCGGGCCGATGCCCACTTTCACCGCACTCACGCCCGCGTTAGCCAGCGCCAGTGCGCCTGCACCGGTCGCCACGTTGCCGCCGATGATTTCGAGGTCCGGATATTTTGCGCGGGTTTCACGGATACGCTGCAGCACGCCTTCGGAGTGGCCGTGCGAGGAGTCGATCAGCAGTACGTCAACGCCCGCAGCGACCAGCGCATCAACGCGCTCTTCGTTGCCGGCACCGGCACCCACCGCGGCACCGACGCGCAGACGACCCTGCGCATCTTTACAGGCGTTGGGTTTACGCTCAGCTTTCTGGAAATCTTTAACGGTAATCATGCCCAGCAGGTGGAAGCTGTCGTCAACAACCAGCGCTTTCTCGACGCGTTTTTCGTGCATTTTCTGCAGCACGACTTCACGCGCTTCACCCTCTTTCACCGTCACCAGGCGCTCTTTCGGCGTCATGACCGCGGTCACCGGCAGCGTCATATCGGTCACGAAGCGCACGTCACGACCGGTAATGATGCCCACCAGCTCGTTGTCGGCGTTAACCACCGGGTAACCGGCGAAGCCGTTACGTTCGGTCAGCTCTTTTACCTCGGCCAGCGTGGTGGTTGGCAGCACGGTCTGTGGCTCCGTTACGACGCCGCTTTCGTGTTTTTTCACCTTGCGAACTTCATCCGCCTGGCGCTCAATCGACATGTTTTTGTGGATAAAGCCCAGACCGCCTTCCTGCGCCAGCGCAATCGCCAGACCGGCTTCGGTCACGGTGTCCATCGCTGCAGACAGCATAGGAATGTTGAGACGGATGTTTTTGGTCAGCTGGGTGCTGAGATCGGCCGTGTTGGGTAAAACAGTGGAGTGAGCGGGAACGAGCAGGACGTCGTCAAATGTGAGGGCTTCTTTCGCGATTCTTAACATTGCAATATCTCCACCTGGGGCGTTTAAAACAGATAAAATATTGCCGCGGCATTATACAGGCCGAAATCGGTTGCCTCCAGTGTTTTTTCGGAAAAAGTCTTGATCCTCCGGGGCAGGCATGTAGTATCGGTTAATTAACCCTCTGATTTGAAATTTGATCCTCATCACATGTCGCTACCGCCAACCGCCAATATTTTTACTGTCAGCCGCCTGAACACCACGGTGCGCCAACTGCTGGAAAATGAGATGGGCCTGGTGTGGCTCAGCGCTGAAATTTCCAATTTCACCCAGCCCGCTTCCGGTCACTGGTACTTCACCCTGAAGGACGATGGCGCGCAGGTGCGCTGTGCCATGTTCCGCAACAGCAATCGACGCGTCAGCTTTCGCCCGCAGCACGGTCAGCAGGTGCTGGTGCGCGCCAGCATCACGCTGTATGAGCCGCGCGGCGACTATCAGCTGATTATCGAAAGCATGCATCCGGCCGGTGAAGGGCTGCTGCAGCAACAGTTTGAGCAGCTGAAAGCCCGGCTGGCGGCGGAGGGGCTGTTCGACCAGCAGTTTAAACAACCGCTGCCGGAGCCGGCGCGCCAGGTGGGCGTGATCACCTCCGCCACCGGCGCGGCATTACACGACGTGCTGCGCGTGCTGCATCGCCGTGATCCCTCGCTGCCGGTGGTGATCTATCCGACCGCAGTGCAAGGCGTTGATGCGCCCGCCGCCATCGTGCGCGCCATCGAGCTGGCCAACCAGCGTGACGAGTGCGACGTGCTGATCGTCGGGCGCGGCGGCGGTTCACTGGAAGATCTGTGGAGTTTTAACGACGAGCGCGTGGCGCGGGCCATCTTTGCCAGCCGCCTGCCAATCGTCAGCGCCGTTGGGCATGAAACCGATGTGACCATCGCCGACTTTGTTGCCGATCTGCGCGCGCCGACGCCTTCTGCCGCTGCCGAACTGGTGAGCCGCAACCAGATCGAGCTGCTGCGCCGTTTGCAGTCTCAGCAGCAGCGCATGGAGATGGCGATGGATTATTACGTGGCGCAGCAGCAGCGCCGCTTCACCCGGCTGCAGCATCGTCTGCAACAGCAGCATCCGCAGCTGCGCCTGGCACGCCAGCAAACCACGCTGATTCAGCTGCAGCGACGTCTGCAGGAAGCGGCCGACCAGCGGCTGCGCCTGGCGCATCGCCAGCAGGATCGCCTGCTGCAGCGCCTGCAATCCCAGCAGCCGCAGGGACGTATTCTGCGCGCTCAGCAACAGTTACAGCAGTGGCACTACCGGCTGCAGCAGGGCATGGAAAAACAGCTCAATCACAGCCGGCAGCGTTTTGGTACGCTGGCAGCACAGCTGGAAGGCGTGAGTCCGCTGGCGACGCTGGCGCGCGGCTTTAGCGTCACCACCGATGCTCAGGGCCAGGTGGTGAAAAAGACCCGTCAGCTGCATACCGGCGATCTGCTGCGTACCCGGCTGGATGATGGCTGGGTGGAGAGTCAGGTGACGGCGTTACAACCACAGAAGACGCGCAGCCGTAAGGCGTGATAATCTTTTCAGCCGCATAAATGATTGATAACCCCCGTAAATCGCGCGGGCTGCAGACGCAGCGGCGCGCGATTGATAAGCGGGTCTATACTTTCTGACATACCCATCCGTCAGGGAGTCCGACATGCCTTACAGCGTTATTCCTCCGTACATTCTGCGAAACATCATCGATAACTGTTCCGGCGCACAGCAGGATTACGCGCGGCGCACCCTCACCCACGTGCAACAGCTGATGGCGGAACATCCTCACACCGCCAGCGCAGCCAGCACCGCGCAGCCCGGCAGTGTTTTGCGTGCTATCTACGACGCGGGTAATACGCAAAATCTGCCCGGCACCTTGATCCGTGAGGAAGGCCAGCCCGGTAACGGTGACGTCGCCGCCGACGAAGCCTGGAACTATCTCGGCATCACTTATGATTTTTACTGGCAGATCTACCAGCGCAACTCGCTGGACAACAAAGGCCTGAAACTGGATGGCACCGTGCATTACGGCAGGGAATACCAGAACGCCTTCTGGAATGGCCAGCAGATGGTATTTGGCGACGGCGACGGTGAGATCTTCAATCGCTTTACCATTGCCATTGATGTGGTCGCGCACGAGCTGACGCACGGCGTGACCGAAACCGAAGCCGGGCTGATTTACTTCCAGCAGGCGGGTGCGCTCAACGAATCGATGTCCGATGTGTTTGGCTCGCTGGTGAAGCAGTATCACCTCAGGCAAAGCGCCGATCAGGCCGACTGGATCATCGGCGAAGGGCTGCTGGCGGCAGGTATTAAGGGCAGCGGCCTGCGCTCTATGTCCGCGCCCGGTACCGCCTATGATGATCCGCTGCTCGGCAAAGATCCGCAGCCTGCCGATATGGATCACTATATCGACACGCGCGAAGACAACGGCGGCGTGCATCTTAACTCCGGCATACCCAATCGCGCCTTCTATCTGGCAGCGACCGCGCTGGGCGGCTTTGCCTGGGAACGGGCCGGTCAGGCATGGTACGACACGCTGTGTGATAAGGAACTGCCACAGGATGCCGATTTCAGCACCTTTGCGCGCTTTACCGTGCAGCATGCCGCAAAACGTTTTGATAACACGGTGGCACAGGCGATTCAGTCCGCGTGGCACGAGGTAGGTGTAAGGTGAATATTCAGCTGACCGATGACGCCATCATTGAGCTGGCGCGTGAAGGCGGCATTGCATTTATCCCCGGCCTGCGCAGCGAGCGGCGATTTGCGCTGGCGCAGCTGCCGGAACCGCAAAAGCAGCGCGTGTGCAACGTGCTGGAGCAGGCGCTGCCGCTCGGCGAGCCGGAGGAACAGGCCGCCAGTATCGGGCGCGGCGACCAGCGCTATTTTCGCATCCAGATAAGCTACGCGACCCACCGCGAAGCCGGAACGATTGTGATTCTGATTCCGGAAAACGTTGCGCCTCCTGAACTGCAGGCGCTGTGGCGCGATGGCGAAGAATAACTTAGACAGTTCCCACAGCATCGCCGTAACTAACTGACTATACTGGATAACGTGGCTAGCTAGTCCACATCAAAGAAAATACCCTTAGATGAGGTCTCTGCTATGACACAAACCAAGCAACGAGGCGGTGCCGGGAACTTTGCAGAGGACCCGGAGCGCGCCAGGGAAGCCGGTAGCGCGGGCGGCAAAGTCAGTGGGGGCAATTTCAGGAACGATCCTGAGAGAGCCAGGGAAGCTGGAAGAAAAGGAGGTCAAAAAAGCCGTCGCCCCTCTAAGCAGAAGTAAGTAAGGATCCTTACAGGAAGGAGTACGCCACGGAAGGTTAATAAAAAAGGCCGACATCATGATGTCGGCCTTTCTTTTACTGCGGCTTACTTGCTGTCGGGCAGCGCGTAAGCAATCACGTAATCACCGCGATCCGGTGACTGACGCGCACCGCCTGCGGAGATCAGGATGTACTGTTTGCCGGTTTTCGGCGAAACATAGCTGATTGGTCCGCCCTGGCTGCCCACCGGCAGACGTGCTTTCCACACTTCTTTACCGGTTGAGCTGTCGAAGGCGCGCAGGTAGTAATCCTGGGTGCCGGCAATAAATACCAGACCGCCCTGCGTTGCCAGCGTACCGCCCAGCGTCGGCATACCGACCGGCATCTGCGCATGCATTTTGATACCAAACGGACCGGTATCCTGCACCGTACCAACCGGCACCTGCCACACAATCTGACGGGTCTTCATGTCGATGGCCGACAGCGTACCGAACGGCGGTGCCTGACACGGAATGCCCAGCGGCGACATGAAGCGGTTTTTGTTTACTGCGTACGGCGTGCCTTTCAGCGGTACCGCACCCATGCCGGTGTTGATGGCTTCACCGCCGTTGCTGGCAGCCGATTTGGTGGTGTCCTGCGGAATCATCTGCACCCACAGGCCGAGACGCATATCGTTAACGAACATGTACTGGTTGTTCGGATCGAACGAGATGCTGCCCCAGTTCATGCCACCGAGCGAGCCCGGGAAGCTGAGCGAAACATCGGTGTCCGGCACGGTGAACAGGCCGTCATAACGCATGCCTTTAAAAGCAATACGGCAAGCCAGCTGGTCAAACGGCGTAGCACCCCACATGTCTGACTCGGTCAGCTTCTGATTGCCAATGTTTGGCATTTCTACCGAGTGCGGCTGAGTTTTGGTGTACTGCTCGTTCGGGATATGGCCCTGCGGCATCGGCAGCTCTTCAACTTTGGTTAAAGGCTTGCCGGTCAGGCGATCCAGCACCCAGATCATGCCGGTTTTCCCGCCGATCACCACCGCAGGTTTGGTGGTGCCGTCCTTCATCGGGAAGTCCACCAGGCTCGGCTGCATTGGCAGGTCGAAGTCCCACAGGTCATTGTGGACCGTCTGATACACCCACTTCTCTTTACCGGTGGTGGCATCCAGCGCCAGCACCGACGCGCCATATTTGTGATCCAGCGCGGTACGGTTGGCACCCCACAGGTCCACCGACGAGCTGCCCATCGGCAGGAACACGGTGTTCATCGCCGGATCGTAAGAGATTGGCGCCCATGAGTTTGGCGTGCTGCGGGTGTAATCCTGACCCGGCATCAGCACGGCATTCGGATCTTCGTTGCCCGGGTCAAACGCCCAGCGCATCTGGCCGGTGATGACGTCGAAGCCACGCAGAACGCCGCCAGGCATGTCTGTCTGGACGTTATCCGCGACGCGACCACCCACCACGACCGTGGTGCCTGCCACCTGCGGCGGCGAGGTCAGCTGATACTGCGGGTCCGGCGCGCTGCCAAGACCTTGCTTCAGATCGACCACGCCGTGGTTACCGAAGTTTTCACACAGTTCACCGTTATCGGCGTTGATGGCAATCAGACGCGCATCGATGGTATTCATCAGGATGCGACGCTGGCAGCTATCGCCCGCCGCCAGCGTTACCGCTGGCACCGGCGTGGAGCCCGGCTGCGTTGGCTGCTGTACCGGTTTGGTGGCATCAAAGTACGCCAGACCACGGCAGCGGTTCCACACCTGCGCCTGCGCATTGATTTCGCGCTTCCAGATCTGCTTACCGCTGTCGGCTTCCACCGCAATCACGTTGTTGTGCGGCGTACACAGATACAGGGTATTACCCACCTGCAGTGGCGTTTCCTGATCTTCTGCACCGTTACCGGTCGGGCTGATCGGCGTGTCGCCGGTATGGAACGTCCAGGCAACCTGCAAGTCTTTCACGTTGTCGCGGGTAATCTGGTCGATAGCGGCAAAACGGTCACCCTGCGGCGTACGGCCGTAGCTGCTCCAGTCCTGCTGCGGTTTGCTTTTATCTACCGGGATCAGCGGCAGCTGCTTGCCGGTGAAAGCCACAGTCGGATGCGGCTGGAACATCTGGACAAAGGTGACCACCATACCAACGGCAATCACCGCCGACAGCGCATACGAAAGCTTCGCCAGCGAGGCCTTGCCCTCACGCTTACGCAGCGCCGGCCAGGTAATAAACGCCAGCACCATCAGGCCGGCCGGCACCATCAGGCGCGACACCAGCGGCCAGAACTGCCAGCCAGCATCGTACAGCGCCCAAATCAGCGTACCGGCGAAGACCAGAATGAACAGCGTAACCGCCGAGGATTTACGGCGAAAGAACTGAATCGCCGACAGTAACATGACGATACCGGCAATGAGGAAGTACCAGCTGCCGCCCAGGGCCACCAGTTTACCGCCACCGATCGCGAAGAACAGGCCGATCGCCAGCAGGACCAGCCCGAATAACACGGACCAGAGACTCAACCCTTTACCGGGACGAGCGGAATTTTCTGCCATAACACAAACTCTCCTGAAAAAATAACGCGTGGCGGCCGGAATGCGGGAGCTGCCGGTCAATGTCCTCCTGACTGAGCAGGGACAGGAAGTTATCCGTTACGCTTTATTTTATATCTGTTGGTACGGGAGCTACGCCCGTTATGCAGCGCTTGTGAGCGAGGCCGCAGGATCAACATCCGCTGGCATTCGCGACAAGGCGGGCAGGATTGTACCATCCGGTACAATTAAAAGTGAACATCCATAACGCGGTAGTTACTGGGCAATAGCATTTTTGCTACAAACGCAGCGCGAAGCGAGCAGCCAGCGCCACTTCGCGCTATCGCAACCCCTCATTCCCTGACGTCTTCCGGGTGATAATGCACGCGTCTGCTGGAGATCAGGCCGTGACCGTGGGTACAGAAATAATCTATGGCACCGCACGCTTTCAGCACCTGTAGCGGCTGCTGGCAGTCGGGACAGCAGGCCAGTGCGGTGAAATGACGCTGGCAGTGCGGGCAGTCGAAGCGTTGCTCGCTGTAAGTGAGCGGTTGCTGACAGTGAGGGCATGGGGTGAGCATGATGACTCCGGGATCGTGGCTGAGGATCGTGATAAAACCGGATGTTACGCCAAAAAAAGAGGGCCCATCCGGGCCCTCATCATGTTTAGCGTTTGTTTTTCTTCAGATGCGATATCAGACGCTTACGCTTACGCTGCTGGGTTGGCGTCAGCAGGTTACGTTTGCCCGCATACGGGTTATCGCCCTCTTTGAACTGGATGCGAATCGGCGTTCCCATCACGTTCAGCGAGCGGCGGAAGTAGTTCATCAGGTAACGCTTGTAGGAATCCGGCAGATCCTTCACCTGATTACCGTGAATCACCACAATCGGCGGGTTATAACCACCGGCATGCGCGTATTTGAGTTTCACGCGGCGGCCACGCACCAGCGGCGGCTGATGGTCGTCAGCAGCCATGTTCATGATACGCGTCAGCATGGAGGTATTTACGCGTTTGGTCGAGCAGTCGTACGCTTCGGTCACGGATTCAAACAGGTTGCCCACGCCGCTGCCGTGCAGTGCCGAGATAAAGTGCACACGCGCGAAGTCGATAAAGCCGAGACGGAAGTCCAGCGTCTCTTTCACTTCATCTTTAATCTCCTGCGACAGGCCATCCCACTTGTTGACCACAATCACCAGTGAGCGCCCACTATTCAGGATAAAGCCGAGCAGCGACAGGTCCTGATCGGAAATGCCCGCGCGCGCGTCAATCACCAGCATCACCACGTTGGCATCTTCAATCGCCTGCAGCGTTTTGATGACGGAGAATTTTTCCACCGTATCAGTGATTTTGCCGCGCTTACGCACGCCCGCGGTATCAATCAGAATGTACTCGCGGTCATCACGCTCCATCGGAATGTAGATGCTGTCGCGCGTGGTGCCCGGCATGTCGTACACAACCACACGGTCTTCACCGAGGATACGGTTGGTGAGCGTTGACTTACCTACGTTCGGACGCCCGACAATCGCCAGTTTGATCGGCAGACCGGTCGGATCGAAGGCTTCTTCCTCTTCTTCCTCCAGCGCTTCACCGTTCTCTTCGGCGGCTAACGCGGCCCAGTAGGCTTCGTTTTCGTCCTCTTCGCTGACTTCCCGCGGCGCGATGTCATCCATCCACGGCAGCAGCGCGGTTTCCAGCAGGCTGGTGACGCCACGACCGTGCGACGCGGCAATCGGGTGAATCTCACCCAGGCCGAGCGCGTAGAAGTCCAGCACCGCAGCATCCGGATCGAGACCGTCAGTTTTGTTGGCAACGAGGAATGTCGCTTTATCGCGCGAACGCAGATGATTGGCGATCTGCTGATCCGCCGGCATGACGCCAGCGCGCGCATCGACTAAAAACAGCACCACATCGGCCTCTTCAATCGCCAGCAGCGACTGCTCCGCCATGCGGTTTTCCACGCCTTCCTCGGTGCCATCAATACCGCCGGTATCGATAACAATAAATTCGCGCCCTTCCACTTCGGCGCGACCATATTTGCGATCGCGAGTCAGTCCAGGGAAATCGGCCACTAACGCATCACGTGTGCGCGTTAAGCGGTTAAACAGCGTGGATTTCCCCACATTGGGACGCCCAACCAGCGCGACCACAGGTACCATAACACTTGCCTCAGTTTTAAAAATAAATCGCCCGAATGGCGTGATTATAACGGCATTTGCCGTCAGGTTCAGGCCGCAGGCGCCAAGAATATCATGCCTGACTAAAAACAGAACGGCCCCTGACGAATCAGGAGCCGTATCAATGCGTGCGAAACGCTGCCCGTCGGGCCATCGCCTTAACGGGTGATGGCGTAGACCTCACCGCCTTTCGCCTGGATCAGCAGCTTGTCACCGGCCACGACCGGCTCGGTCTGGAAGCCATCGCTGTCCAGTTTCTGCTGCGCCACGAAGCGGCCGTCCAGGGTGTTGATCCAGTGCACATAGCCTTCGCTATCGGCGACCACCAGGTAACCGTTGAACAGCACCGGCGACGTCAGGTTACGGTGCAGCAGATCGCTCTGACGCCAGATCGCCACGCCGCCATCGGCGTTGAGCGCAATCACGCGGTCATCCTGATCCACCAGATAGATGCGACCGGCATCGACGATCAGATCTTTGACGCCGCCGATTTCACGCTTCCACAGAATCTGACCGGAACGCAGATCCAGCGCCGTCAGGTTACCGTTGTAGGCCAGCGCATAAACCACGCCATTGACGATCACCGGCGTGGTGTCGACATCGTTAAGACGATCGATCTCGGTCGCACCGCTTGGCTGGGAGATACGCTGCTGCCAGATCAGCTGGCCCTGGTTCATGATCACCGCGCTGACGCGACCATTATCGCCGCCAACAATCGCGCCGCCGAACGCTACTGCCGGCGCCGATTCACCGCGCAGCGACAGCGCTGGCATATCCAGATTCACGCTCCATTTCACCGCGCCGCTGCTCTGATCGAGCCCCTGCAGCATACCGTTGCTGGTGTGAATCAGTACCAGACCATCGCTGACCACCGGACGCGACAGCGCTTCGCCAGCCACTTTGGTCTGCCAGGCAATGTTGCCGTCGCTGCTGTTCAGGGCAAATACCTGTCCCCGCTCGCTACCGATGTAGAGGCGATCGCCATTGGCCGTGATACCGCCAGACAGCAGTGCCGAAATGTTTTTCGAGAAGAAGCCGGTCTTCTCAGAGAGGTTCACTTTCCACTTCTCTTTGCCGTTGCTGGCGTCGAGCGCTTTCACGATACCGAAGCGGTCGGCGGCATACACGGTGCCGTCCTGCCAGGCGGGATGCAGATTGGAGTAGAAATCACCCACGCCGTCACCGACCGAGGTGCTCCACGCGGTTTCCGGCGTGAACTGGTTTTCAACCTTCGGCAGCGGGGCCATTTTCACTACATCTTCTTCGCCGCTGAACAGCGAGCAACCGCTGAGCAGAGTGACTGACATCAGCCCTGGCAGCAGGTATTTACGTAATTCCATGTGCGCTCTCTTGACTGGCTTAACTTAAGTTATTCATCTTCATCTGCAGCATCTGCTTCAGCGCAGGAGAAGCCTGCGATTCCGCACCTTTGCTCCAGGCATCACGGGCGCCCTGCTTATCGCCTTTGCTCAGCAGTGCTTCGCCACGAATGTCCGCCACAATGGCTGTCCAGCCATCACCCTTCACATTGTTCAGGGTAGTAAGGGCGGCATCGGCCTGATTTTGCTGCAGTTGAATGCGTGCCAGACGCAGGTTGATCACCGCCTGCAGATTGGCATCTTTGGTGTCTTTCAGCCCGCTCTGTAACAGCGTGATGGCTTTGTCTAACTGATTGGCGGCAACGTACTGTTTAGCCAGATCCAGCGCGGCCAGCGCACCGTAGGTGTTGTTGTTCTCGCTGGCGAAGCTGGCGACCGCTTCCAGCGTCTGCGGCTTGTCTGCCTGCATGGCGCTGGTCAGCTGCTGATACTGCGCCGACGCGGCTTTGTCCGCTCCTTCCTGATGGCTGCTCCAGAAACGCCAGCCACCCAGTGCAGCAATACCGACGATGACCCCGACCGCCAGCGCTTTGCCATTATTGGCAAAGAAGCGACGCAGCGCATCAACCTGTTCGTTTTCGTTGCTGTAAACTTCCACGCAATCCCTCTCCTTAAAATGCCTGTTGCAGTGCTGCGCTTACTGCAGCAGCGTGTGCAGCGTCGCGGCGGCGTCGCTCTGCGCCAGCGTCTGCTGATCGCCGGTGCGCAGGTCTTTAATCACCACCTGGCCCGCTTTCACTTCGTCTTCGCCCAGCACCAGCGCAATGCGTGCGCCCCACTTGTCTGCACGGGCAAACTGCTTTTTGAAGTTACCGCCGCCGAAGTTGGTCATCAGCTTCAGCGCCGGGTCGGCATCACGCAGTTTTTCCGCCAGTTGCATCGCGGCGGACTGCACGCCCTGCCCCGAAGCGATAACATAGACATCAACAATGCGCGTCGGTTCAAATTCCGGATTCACCGCCTGCACCAGCAGCACCAGACGCTCGAGCCCCATGGCAAAACCGACCGCCGGCGTCGCGCGGCCGCCCAGTTGCTCCACCAGACCATCATAGCGACCGCCGCCGCACACGGTGCCCTGCGAGCCGAGGCTGCTGGTCACCCATTCGAACACGGTGCGGTTGTAGTAATCGAGGCCGCGCACCAGGCGCTGATTGATGCGGTATTTGATGCCGGCATCGTCGAGAAGCGCGCACAGGCCGCTGAAGTGTTCACGTGACTCCTCGTCGAGGAATTCACCCAGCGTCGGCGCGTCGTTAAGCAGCGTCTGAATATCCGGATTTTTGCTGTCCAGCACGCGCAGCGGATTGGTATACATGCGGCGTTTGCAATCTTCGTCCAGCACCTCTTTATGCTGTTCGAGGAAGGCCACCAGCGCGCTGCGGTAGTTGGCGCGCGCGTCCAGTGAACCGATGGAGTTCAGCTCCAGCTCAACGTGGTCAGCAATACCCAGCGCTTTCCACCAGCGATGGGTCAGCATGATCAGCTCGGCGTCCACGTCCGGCCCCTGCAGGCCAAACACTTCCACACCCATCTGGTGAAACTGGCGATAGCGCCCCTTCTGCGGACGCTCGTAGCGGAACATCGGACCGATGTACCACAGGCGCTGCTCCTGATTGTACAGCAGACCATGTTCGATACCGGCGCGCACGCAGCCTGCGGTGCCTTCCGGACGCAGCGTCAGGCTTTCGCCGTTGCGGTCTTCAAAGGTGTACATTTCTTTTTCAACCACGTCGGTGACTTCACCGATCGCGCGGCTGAACAGGGGGGTTTGCTCGACGATTGGCAGACGGATTTCACTGTAGCCGTAGCTGGCCAGCACCTGCTTCAGGGTGCCCTCAATACGCTGCCAGATGGCGGTATCTGCCGGCAGGTAATCGTTCATCCCGCGAATCGCTTGAATATTCTTCGCCACGTTAGAATCTCTTAATACCAAAAAACCTGTCCGGCATCATACCTTATGAGGATGAAACCGCACAGGTTCAATCACAACTGGCGTGCGCCGGGCGCACACCGTCCTTTATTTTTCCAGCTGCTGCACGTTGATGCGGCGGCTCTCGTCCAGCATGGTGGCTTTTGCACGGATGCGCGCTTCCAGCTGATCGATCATGTCATTGTTGTCGAGGCGATCGCGCTGACGCACGCCATCTTCGTAGAAACCGCTTTTCTTGTTGCCGCCGGTGACGCCGAGCGTCGAGACCGTGGCTTCGCCGGGACCGTTCACCACGCAGCCAATGATCGAGACATCCATCGGCGTGATGATGTCTTCCAGCCGCTCTTCCAGTGCGTTCACCGTACCAATGACGTCAAACTCCTGGCGCGAACAGGTCGGGCAGGCGATGAAGTTGATGCCGCGTGAGCGGATGCGCAGTGATTTCAGGATGTCGTAGCCGACTTTAACCTCTTCAACCGGGTCAGCGGCCAGCGAAATGCGCAGCGTATCGCCAATCCCTTCCGCCAGCAGCAGACCAAGGCCGATCGCTGATTTCACCGCTCCCGCACGCGCGCCACCGGCTTCGGTGATGCCAAGGTGCAATGGCTGATCGATGGCTTTTGCCAGCAGACGGTAAGATTCCACCGCCAGGAACACATCGGAGGCTTTGACGCTCACTTTGAACTGGTCAAAGTTGAGGCGATCGAGGTGATCAACATGACGCATCGCGGATTCGAGCAGCGCCTGCGGCGTTGGCTCACCGTATTTTTCCTGCAGATCTTTTTCCAGCGAACCGGCGTTAACACCGATACGGATCGGAATATTGTGGTCACGGGCGCAATCCACTACCTGGCGAATACGCTCGTTGTTACCGATGTTGCCCGGGTTAATGCGCAGGCAATCGACGCCGTACTCGGCCACTTTCAGAGCGATGCGGTAGTCAAAGTGAATGTCCGCTACCAGCGGCACGTTGACCTGCTGCTTAATCAGTTTGAAGGCTTCCGCCGCATCCATGGTGGGCACGGACACACGCACGATATCCACGCCGACGCGCTCCAGCTGACGGATCTGATTCACCGTGGCTTCGACGTCCGTGGTACGGGTGTTGGTCATTGACTGAACGGCGATAGGCGCGCCATCGCCAACCGGCACCTTGCCGACGTAAATACGTGTAGATTTGCGACGGATAATGGGTGCTTCGTTATGCATATTCTCTCTCCACAATTACCCGGAAAGCGCGCTGCGCGTTATTGCGCACCCAGCGTCAGACGGGCAACCTGGTTATTACGGATAAAACGACTTAAATCAACGGGCTGATTCTGATATTGCACGTCAACCGCACCCGGAGCGCCAATTTTCAGACGATACGGAGCGGTGCCGGACAGGCTGAGTTTACCGCCGCTACGTTGCAATCCGCTGAACAGCTTCTTACCGGTCGCATCGGTGACTTCCAGCCAGCAGTCAGCTTTGAAGTTCATCACCACGGCGTTAGGATCGCCCGCGGGCTGGCTGACGGCCGCGGTACCGGTTGGCATTGAGCCTGCCGGCACGCTGTTGGCCGGCGCCGGTGAGGTGGCCGCTGGCGGTGCGTTATCAATCGGCGCCTGGCTCGGTGACACCACTGCGTTGTCGCTGCTGGTTGCCGTGTTGCTGCTGGTCGCTGCTGGCGCAGAGTTAGTGCTGCCAGCGTTGTCTGGCGTGCTGACCGCACCGGCACCGGTGTCAATCGGCGTACCGGCCGCGTTAGTGTCGCTGTCGGTAGTGCTGTCCGTGCTGTTATCACCCAGCGGAATCGACTGGCTGTTATCGCTGCTGCTGCCGTTCTGGTCAGCCATCGACACCAGATCCGCCTGTGAGGCTTTATGGTTCTGCCACCACCAGGCGCCGGTCAGGCCGACCACCACGAAAATCACCAGCCAGGTGAAGATCATCAACCAGCCGTCACGCTTTTTACGACGCTTACCCAGTGAGAAGCTCTGCATCGGCTCAATTTTCGCCGCACGCACCGGAGCCTGCTTTGCCATCATCGGCAGCAGATCATCTTCAGGTACATGCACCAGACGCGCATAAGAGCGAATGTAGCCGCGCAGGAAGGTCGAGGCCAAATCCGCCGGGGATTTATCCTCTTCAATATCACGCACGGTAGAAAGTTTCAGGCACAGGCGCTCAGCGACGTTTTGCTGGGTCAGCCCCATCTGCTCACGGGCCAGACGCAGGCGTTCACCTGTGGAATGTACTGCAGAATTCTCTTGAGTGGCTTCAGTATTCATTAGCTAAATAACGCTGGTACTGTATCGATTGTGGAAAACTTCGCGCCAACCGGTCGCCATAACGTGTAACGTCAGCAGCGTTTCCCTGTTGCGCGGCGAAACGTATCTGTAACCCCAGACTCTCTGCCGTTGCCGGCAAATGTTGATGGTAAACTTCTAAAAGCAGCGGCACTGAAGCCCACTGCTGCTGTTCAAGCCGTCGTTCCACTTCCGTCAGCAGCATACTGCCCTGCTCCGGTGCGGCATCCAGCGCGAGATCGAACTGCTGGCGCGCGGCGCGATCCTCTCCCGCCTGCAGGTAACAATAGCCCGAAAACAGCAGGGCATCCTGAGCGGCGTCGCTGTGCTGCGCTTCAGTTGCCAGCTTAAACTGTTGATGCGCTTCGTCATACTGCCTCAAACCGCAGAGAAACGCACCGTAATTGTTAGCCACATAACCATTCAGCGGCGCTAACTGCTGCGCGCGCTGGTAGTAATGGCGCGTCCGGGCGTTATTCTGCTGTGCCTGCGCGACGCGCGCAAGCGCCAGCGGCACCCGGTAATCGCGCGGCGCGGCCTGCTGCGCGCGCAGCAAATTGCGCTGCGCCGCGGCATAATCCTTCACCGCCAGATAGTGCAATCCCAGCTGCAGCCGGATATCGGCCGCGCCGTGCCGTGCCGGTGCTTCGACACACCCAGTTACAACAAAGCCGGCCAGCAGCGCGGCGGGTAATCCTTTACGCATCTCAGTCTCTCCCTGTCAGTTCAGCGCAGAGACTGCCATGCCTGACGCCCGATGCGTAGCAGCGGGCGCGATCTTTCAGAGCGCCTTCACAGAGATGGCTTCACCGGCCATTTTTTTACGCAGCGTACGCTTGGTGCGGTCGATAACATCGCCGGCCAGCTGACCACAGGCGGCATCAATGTCGTCGCCGCGCGTTTTACGCACGATGGTAGTGAAACCGTACTCCATCAGCACTTTGGAGAAGCGGTCGATACGGCTGTTCGAGCTGCGGCCATACGGCGCGCCCGGGAAGGGGTTCCACGGAATCAGGTTGATCTTGCACGGCGTCTCTTTCAGCAGCGCCGCCAGCTCATGCGCATGTTCGGTGCTGTCGTTGACGTGATCCAGCATCACGTACTCAATCGTCACGCGGCCCTGATTGGCGTTGGATTTGCCAATGTAGCGCTTCACCGCCGCCAGGAAGGCTTCGATGTTGTACTTTTTGTTGATTGGCACGATGTCATCGCGGATGGTGTCATTCGGTGCATGCAGCGAAATCGCCAGTGCCACGTCGATCATATCGCCGAGCTTATCCAGCGCTGGTACTACGCCCGAGGTCGACAGCGTCACGCGACGTTTGGAGAGGCCGAAACCGAAGTCATCCAGCATGATCTCCATCGCCGGTACCACGTTGGTAAGGTTGAGCAGCGGCTCACCCATGCCCATCATTACCACGTTGGTGATCGGACGCTGGCCGGTCACTTTAGCGGCACCGATAATTTTTGCCGCGCGCCATACCTGACCAATGATTTCAGACACGCGCAGGTTACGGTTAAAGCCCTGCTGCGCGGTCGAACAGAATTTACACTCCAGCGCACAGCCTACCTGCGAGGAGACGCACAGCGTGGCGCGGTCGGCTTCCGGGATATACACGGTTTCCACCAGCTGATCGCCGACGCGAATCGCCCACTTGATGGTGCCATCGCTGGAGCGCATCTCTTCCGCCACTTCCGGCGCACGAATTTCAGCGCGCTGCATCAGCTTGCCACGCAGCACTTTATTGATGTCTGTCATCTGCTCGAAATCATCGCAGCAGTAGTGGTACATCCACTTCATGACCTGATCGGCACGGAACGGTTTTTCGCCCATCTCAACAAAGAATTCGCGCATCTGCTGACGGTTAAGATCCAGCAGGTTAATTTTTTCGTTTTTCGGGGAAACAACCACGGGGGAAGCGGACGACGGCGTCACAATCTGTTCGGACATAATGTTCTCTGGCCTCGTTGTTACACGTTACGGCTCTGGTTAAGAATAGGAAAAAAACAGCGCCCTCGCTGAGCCAGGCTCAACAAGGGCGCATAATTGTACTACATCTGCTGCGTGATGCCAGGGGAACGTCTTAGCCACCGGTTACAAGGTGTAAAGACGCCTGTCCGCATCCGCTACCGCGCACTTAGCGGGTACGTGGGCAGACTTCGTTTTCTGCGAAGAAGTAAGCGATTTCGCGTGCCGCAGATTCTGCAGAGTCAGAACCGTGGGTGGCGTTTTCGGTGAAGCTGTCTGCGTAGTCAGCACGCAGCGTACCGGCCAGCGCGTTGTCCGGGTTAGTTGCACCCATCAGATCGCGGTGACGCTGGATAGCGTTTTCGCCTTCCAGAACAGATACCACAACCGGGCCAGAAGTCATGAACTCAACCAGACCATCAAAGAACGGGCGGCCTTTGTGCTCCGCGTAGAAGCCTTCAGCCTGCTCTTTGGTCAGGTGCAGCATTTTCGCACCAACGATTTTGAAGCCAGCGCTTTCGAAACGGTTGTAGATAGCACCAATCACGTTCTTAGCGACGGCGTTTGGTTTGATGATGGAGAAAGTGCGTTCGATTGCCATGATTACCTCTGATTAGCATCCTGAAGAAACCGGGAACCCGCTCCCGGTAAGAAAACGCGCCGATTATAGGGAGATCGGTGCGCCTTGCCTATGAGTGAAGAGAGGAATTATTGAAAATAATTGATTTCTGTCGGGGCAAACACGCAAAAAATATGCCATAGCGCTGCGTTTAGCCACGCGTGAAGGACACCGAAGCCAGCTGCCCGGCCTCATCCATCACCACCAGCTGATAACGACCGGGCTCGCGCAGCACCAGCGAGGCGCTGTTTTTTCCCGCCGCCAGTTCCACCGGCTGCCCGTTTAAAAACCACCAGCGCTGCGTACCCTGCCCGCCCTGCACCGCCACCGGCAGCAGCAATACGGCCTTACCAGGCAGCGGCTGCACGCGCTGGCCATTGATCACGCCGGTCACCAGCAGCGGCGCGCTGTCCCCCTGATTCAGCGGCGGGCAGGTCGCATCCACTGGCGGCAGGCGCTGCGCCCGCCGTTCGCCCGGTGGCAGCCACGGCTCAAGCGGCAGCGGCCACATTACGCGTTCCCGGCTTTGCGCATCCGGACAATCCGCCGCCACGCGCAGCCCTTTGCTATTTTGCCAGAAGCGCTGGCGTAAGCCATTGACGCCCTCCTGCCCCGGCGCCAGCAGCGTTGGCGGCACGGTCTGATTCAGCACCCAGCTGTAACGCCGCTGCCGGCAGTTCTCGTCGCCGGCGGGCAACGGCTGGCCGCCGGGCCAGCAGATACTGACGGCGCTGACCGTCGCCGGGCGCGGATCGCCGGGTACGCCGCGCGCCGGCAGGTGTCCCGCCAGCAGGTGATTAACCTGCTGCATCACCGGCACCGCCGACGCGTAACCGAACTGGCCGGCAACCGGTGTGGCATCCGGCCTGCCCACCCAGACGCCAATCAGATAGCGCGGCGTGATACCGACGCTCCAGGCGTCGCGATAGCCGTAGCTGGTGCCGGTTTTCCACGCCAGCGGCACGATATCGGCGACCGCCCCGCTGGCGGCAGGCTGCGCCTTACCGGCGAGGATGCGGCGTACAATCCACGCCGCGCCGGGCGACAGTAACGGACGCTGCAGCAGCGGCTGCTGCGGCAGCCAGCGCAGCTGCGCAGCATTACCGTGGCGGGCAAAGGCGCTGTAGGCGGCGACAATGTCGTCCAGCCGCGCGCCGGTGCCGCCCAGCACCAGCGACAGATTCGGTTCACCGCCCGCCGGAAAGCGCAGATTCAGGCCGACGTTGCGCAGCCGCGCGGCGACGTTTTTCGGTCCAAGCGCCTCCAGCAGCTGCACCGCCGGCAGATTGAGCGAACGCTGCAGCGCTTCACTGGCGCTGACCGGGCCGTGAAAGCCGCTGTCGAAATTGCCGGGACGATAGTCACCAAAGCGGCGTGGCACATCCTGCAGCAGCGATTCGCCATGAATCAGGCCTTCATCCAGCGCCATGCCGTAGACAAACGGCTTGAGCAGCGATCCCGGCGAACGCACGCTGGCAATCATATCCACATGGCCAAAGCGGCTGTCATCATTGAAAGACACCGAACCGACGTAGCCGCGCACCTTCATGCTGCTGTGGTCGACAACCAGCAGTGCCAGCGAGGTGCGCGGCGGCAGCCGGGTTTGCAGCGACGCAGCGAGGTTCTCCAGTTCACGCTGCAGCGACACATCCAGCGTGGAAGTAATTTTGCTGTCGGGCGACAGCGACAGCAGCCGGCGCGCCAGCAGCGGTGCCAGCTGCGGCAGCTGACGCGGCGGCAGCCATACCGGCTCCTGTTTGATTTCGGCGACGGTCTGCGCCGGCCACACCTGATACTGCGCCAGGCGATCCAGCACTTTATTGCGGGCAGCTTCAGCACGCTGCGGCCAGCGGTCCGGGCGCAAACGGCTGGGTGCCTGCGGCAGCACCGCCAGCAGCGCCGCCTCGCCGCGGGTAAGCTGCGAGGCCGGTTTGCCCAGCCACATCCAGCTGGCGGCGCCGACGCCCTCAACCGTGCCACCAAACGGGGCGCGGTTGAGATACAGCGTGAGGATCTCGCGCTTCGACAGATGCCACTCCAGCTGCAACGCGCGCCACGCCTGCACCACTTTGCCACGCAGGGTACGCGGCTGCGGATCAATCAGCCGCGCCACCTGCATGGTCAGCGTGCTGCCGCCGGAGACAATGCCGTACTGCAGCAGGTTTTGCCCGACGGCGCGCACTATCGCCAGCGGGTTAATGCCGGGATGGTGCCAGAACCAGCGGTCTTCGTAGGTCAGCAGCGCCTCGATATAGGCCGGTGACACCTCGTCCAGCGTCACCGGATAGCGCCACACGCCCTGTCGATCGGCAAAGCGCCACAGCGGCGTGCCATCTTCCGCTACCACCACCCGCGCCGGCTGTAACTGGCGTAGCGGCAGCGGATCGAGCCGGTCCAGCAGCCATAGTGCGCCCACCAGCAGCAGTAGCAGCAGCGCCAGCCCGCACAGGCGTCGGTGGCGCTGCGTCACGGGCGCTTAACGCACATGAAGTTTTTCCGGCGTGGTGCCGATGGCGCGCCACGCGGGCACATACATCGACTCCACCTGCGGTGGCGGCAGACGGTAACTGCCCGGCGTCACCGCGCGCGCCAGATACAGCAGCGTGCCGGGCGTGTAGCCATCCAGCGCCAGCGCGGCGACAAAGCGGTCGTCGCGGAACTCAAGATGTTTGATGTTGGCCTGCTGCATGTCCATCATGCTCTCTTTCAGCGCATCGGCACTGTCGCCCAGGCTGGCGCTGCTGTCGCTCAGGTTTTGATTTTCCAGCTCCAGTCCGGCCGGCAGCAGATCCACCACCAGCGCATCGCTGACGCGCTGACTGGCGCCCACCTTCAGCCGCACCACCAGCAGCTCACCGCTCTTAAGGTTATTGAGATCGGCCGGTTTGCCGTCCAGCGTGAAGTATTCGCGACTGATGCTGAGCACGTTGCTGACCGGTGACGGCGCAGTGCGCGGATAGCCGACCACATTGAGCGTACCGTACAGCGGCGACGGCGTGTCGCTGGTCACCGTCAGGCCCTGCTGCAATTGCGGCGCGCTCAGCCCGAGACTCAGCGGCCGATCGCTGCGCAGCGGCTGGTCCTGCAGCGTGGCCTGCCAGGTCTCACCCTGATGCTGCTGCAGCGTCCGCGCGGCGAGGAACAGCGCATTGTTCTCCTGCGTAGAGAACCAGCGCTGCCCGTGCAGCGTTTGCGCCAGTTCAATCAGCAATGGCCCCTGCTGCGCCGGCAGCAGCTGATTTTCCGTCAGCAGCGTCAGGGTCAGCGCGCGGTCACGCAGCGGACTGCCGTAATCGCCCAGCCACATGTCAGGCTGGCGTTGCAGCGCGATGCCCTGCATCAGCGCCAGCTGCGCGCGCTGCGTATCGCCCATCTGCTGTAGCGCCACGCCAAGCTGCACCAGCGCCAGTCCGGACTTCGCCTGGGCGCGTTGGTCATACAGCGCCCGCAGCGCGCCGAGCGGCGCCTGCTGCTGACGCGCCAGCACCAGCCCCGCGTAGGCCTGCACGCTAAAACGCAGCGCATCGGCATCGCTACTCCAGCTGGTTTCGATTTGCGCCGGATCCTGCAAATAACGCAGCAGGCGCTGGTCGGCGCGATTAATCACGCCCTCCGGCACGCTGTAACCCGCTTCGCTGGCGCGCAGCAGGAAGTCAGTGACGTAAGCGGTGAGCCAGAACTCCTCGCTGCTCTCTTTGCTCCACAGGCCAAAGCTGCCGTTACCGCGCTGCATGCCGGCCAGGCGCGCAATGCCGGTGTCAATTGCCGCGCGGCGCGCCTCATCACTGCTGGTTTTGATGCCCATCGCGCTGAGCTGGGCGTGATTGGTGAAGAGTGAAGGCCAGATACCGCTGGCGGTCTGCTCCAGACAGCCATAGGGATAAGCGTAAAGCTGGCTGATGTAGCTGGCGATATTCAGCGGCGGCTGAGAACTTAGCGACAGCTGGCCGCTCAGCGTGCTGGCCTGCAGGCCGTTGAACGCGCTTGCCATCACCTGCCAGCGCTGTCCGCTGTTCATTACGTTATCGAAACTCAGGGTTTGCGCCGGATAAGCCGGACGCACGCCAATCTTCCAGCGGCGCACGCTCGGTGCCAGCGTCTCATTCGGCAGGCTCAGCCCCGAAACGGTCACCTGCACGTCGCCCTCACCAAAACCGTCCTGCGCTTTAACCGGAATCGCCAGCGTGGTTCGCGCCCCCTTCGCCAGCTGCACCCTGGCCGGGATTTGGCCGTTGAGTGCAATCAAGCCACTTGCGTTGACCGCGACGTTCAACGTTTGAGGTTGATCGGTGAGGTTGGTCAAATCCAGCGCCAGTGTTGATTGATCGCCGCTGGCAAGAAAGCGCGGCGTCGCCAGTTCGCTTACCAGCGGTGCGGCGACCACCATTTTACGATCCGCCGCGCCGAAACTGTCTTCGCTCCACACCTGCGCCATCAGCCGCAGCTCGCCGTTGAAGGCTGGTACCGGCAGTTCCAGCGTGCCCTCGCCGCTGGCATCCAGCGTCACCGGTTGCAGCTGCTGCGCCACAATCTGCGCCTCGGTGACCGGCTTTTTACCGCCGCGCGACAGCGCATCGGCATCGTCCCCGTCACCGCCAAAACGCAGCGCCGCCAGTTTGCCGCCGCCCTCAATTAACTGTCCGAACACGTCATATTGATCGGCGTTGTAGCGCTTGCGGCCAAAGAAGCCGTTCCACGGATCGGGGGTGGCATAGTCGGTAATGCTCAGCACGCCGCTGTCCACCGCCGACAACAATACCTGCACCTGCTGCGGCAGCGCACCGCCCTCGCGTCGGGCTTTAACCTTGACTTGCACGGTTTGTTCCGGCCGAATCCTGTCCGGTGCCTCAAGCGCCAGCGTCAGGCGGCGCGCGGCGGTTGCCATCGGCAGATGCAACAAGCCGACCGCGCGTTTTGGCGTAGTGCCGTTCGCTTTGTCGCCGTCGCGTACCACAATCGCGCTGAGATACAGATCGTGGCGTTTCCACTCCGCACTGACTGGCACATTAATGGTTGCACCGCCCGCCGGCACATCCAGCGGCTGCCACCACAAGGTGCCGCTGCTCGACTCCACCAGCAAATAGCCTTTGCCGGCCGCCGGGGATTCCACCGTGACACGCGCGGTGTCGCCGGGTTGATAGGCGGCTTTGTCGATCTTCAGTTTGACCTGATCCGGACGCAGCGCGCCGGTGCCGTTGGTGTTGTCCTGCCACCAGTAACCTGCCTGGAAACGCACGCTGCTGACGATGTTGTCACCGGCATGCACTTCAAGACGATAGGTGCCCCACTCTACCGGGAAGCTGACTTTCTGGCTGCCGCCCGCCGCAATGCTGATGCGCTGCTGCTCTTCCTGCAGATCTTTTTCATCGTAACGTGACTGCCAGCCTTCGCTGTCGGAGAAGCTCCAGAAGTAGTCGCGACGTTCGTGGATCAAACGCACCTCGAGATCCTGCGCCGCCAGCTTGTCGCCCTGCGCATTGGCGTACACCACGTCAAATTCGGCGAGGCTGTTTTCCGGCACGGTTGGCTCATCGTTATAACGATCGGTGCGATAGTCGTACACCGACTCGCTGTTAAACAACGGACGAATGCCCGGCAGCGCTGGCGCAGGCCAGATCGCTTGCGTGGCGCGGCGCGTTACCGGACGACCGCCGGTCTCCAGCAGGCTGGCCTGCAAAATCAGGTTGAGCGGAGAGTGGCTCTCCGTCCAGCTGCTTTCGACCCTGAGCTGCAGCCTGCCGCTGTCGTCCAGCTTTTCATCCACATCATCAAGGCTACGTTTCAGTTCCTCAGTGATGTCGCCAAACTGATAACCTGGCAACGCAGCGACCGCTTCACGCGCCGGACGCAGGAACAGCTGGCCCTGTAGTTCGTTGCCTGCCGCTGGCGCGCCATACAAATAGCGACCTTCGACAGCAAAGGTGACGTCGGCATCTGGCGACAGGGGCTGAGTGTTGCTTTTAAGTGACAGCGCCATCCGTTCTGGCAGGAAATCTTCTACATTGAACGGCCAGCTGCGCGGCTGGTTGTCGCCGCTGTTAATACGCAGCGTCCATTTACCGGTCATCGCCGAGGCCGGTAAGGCAAAACGTTGTTGATAAACGCCGTGCTCTGGTTGCCAGACGAAGGTTTGTGCCACTTCACCATTCGGCTGCACCACTTCAGCTTTCACCGGCTGCGGCGGCAGTGGTTTGCCATCGGCATCGCGCAGCAGCGCATTAACGATGACCGTTTCGCCGGGGCGATAGAGATCGCGCGGGCCAAAAATGAAGAACTGTTTGTCGTAGCCTTGCGGGCCATCAATCGGGAATTCGGCCAGATCCAGCGCCGGGCGATTGAGGTCGATGAGCGAAGTCTGGCCTTTACTGGTCGCCAGCAGCAGCTTGCCTTTAGCGTTAGCTGCTAAACGCAGGTGACCCTCGCTGTCGCTGCTGCCAGTCGCCATCTGTTGGCCTTTTTCATCCAGTAGCTGCACGCTGACATCCGCCAGCGGATCGCCACTGGCGAGGCTTTGTGTAAACAGTTCCAGCTGGGTGGGAAAACGGTGCAGCGACAGCCCAATGTCGCTCAGGGTGAACAGCGTAGCCGGTTGCGTGTAATTGTAAGTGCCGGCCTGTTTCATCACCGCCAGGTAGACACCCGGCTGCTTCAGCGCCGCGACGTCGCCGAGCGGCAGCTGCATTTTTTCCCGCGTATTGCGTGCCGGGTTGAGATCGAAGCGGCCGCTGTAAACCAGATCGGCGTTTTTCAGCAGATCGCGCGATTCCCAGTACGACAAATTGTTGCCGTAATTCCACTGGGCGAGAAAATCCGCCAGCGAGGCATTTTTCACCCGGAAGAAATCAACATCGATCTGGTTAACGTTGAGCGCCAGCACCGGCAGTCCCTGCGCCAGGCGCAGCGGCAGCAGCGAGCCACGACTGGCGAAACCGACCATCGGCTGGATGTCGCGCGTGGTGAGTGTCTGGCTGAATGGGCTGGCTAAGGCACTGCCATCCGCGGCCTTCAGGCCGGCATTGACGGTGACGGTGAGCTTGCGCGCCGGCTGCGGATGGCGGAAGCGCAGCACTTTGCCGTTCTGCGCCAGCTCCCAGCCTCCGTCGACCTTGCCGCTGCTGTCGTCGGTGAGGCTGATCCAATGGTTGAAATCCTGCTGACCGTCGAGCGCGCGGTTGAAGGTCAGTACCAGCGCCGCCGCGCCGTCCAGCTGCAGCTCGGAAAGGTCGATCACCGCAAGAGCGCGTGTCGCGGCCTGCGGCGCAGGCGTATCAGCCGCCTGCAGCGACGGCTGCGCGCCGCCCAGTAATGCGCCGCCGATCAGCACGCTGAACAGCAGTCGTTTTACACATCTTGCCATGGTAATTCCCTCACCAGCCCCAAAAGGTTAAACGTGTTGTGCTGCGCAATTTCACATCAAGCCGCCAACTTTAGCAATGTTACCCTTGAGATAGCCTTCACATTCCCGGACACTGGGCCTTTGCCGCTGATGGAGAAGAGGTTGCTATGACAGCCATGTTTGTGTCCGCTGATTGGTTGAATGAACATTACCACGAAGAGCGTTTGCAGGTGCTGGATGCCCGCATGCTGCCGCCAGGTCAGGAAGCGGTGCGCGATATCACGGCGGAGTATCTGGCCGGGCATCTGCCGGATGCGCCTTTTTTCAACATCGAAGCGCTGTCCGATCACACCAGTCCGTATCCGCATATGATGCCGCGCGCAGAGACCTTTGCCGTGGCGATGCGCGAGCTGGGCATCAGCCAGGATAAGCATCTGGTGGTGTACGACGAAGGTAATCTGTTCTCCGCGCCGCGTGCCTGGTGGATGCTGCGCGCCTTTGGCTGTGAACAGGTGTCGATTCTGGCGGGCGGCCTGCAGGGCTGGAAAGCCGCTGGCTTCAGCCTGGCTACCGGTCCGGTAAATCTGCCTGAAGGCGAGTTTGACGCGCAGTACGACAGCAGCCAGGTAAAGCGCCTGACCGATGTCCTGCTGATCAGCCACGAGGGCGGCGCGCAGATTGTCGATGCGCGCGCGGCCAACCGTTTCAATGCCGAAGTGGATGAGCCGCGTCCCGGCCTGCTGCGCGGCCATATCCCGCACAGTCTGAATATGCCGTGGAACGATCTGGTGGCCAACGGTGAGCTGAAACCGGCCGCCGAACTGCGCGATCTGTTTGCAAAGGCAGGGATTAAGCTGGATCAGCCGATTGTCGCCAGCTGCGGCTCCGGTGTGACGGCGGTGGTGGTGATTCTGGCGCTGACCGCGCTGGGCGTGCGTGACGTGACGCTGTACGACGGTTCGTGGGGAGAATGGGGCAGCCGCGACGATTTACCGATTGAGAAATAAGTGTATCCGGTCGCCGTAAGGTGCGCGTTGTCGGATGTTGTGCACATTTATCCGGTCGCCGTAAGGTGCGCGTTGTCGGATGT
The DNA here is from genome assembly GCF_043529865.1 of Pantoea sp. SGAir0418. Classification (NCBI taxonomy): domain Bacteria; kingdom Pseudomonadati; phylum Pseudomonadota; class Gammaproteobacteria; order Enterobacterales; family Erwiniaceae; genus Pantoea; species Pantoea sp. SGAir0418. The sequence continues at coordinate 1,142,388 of NZ_CP027911.1, read as the reverse complement.
TACACACATTTATCCGGTCGCCGTAAACGGCGACCCTACGTGTAGGGTGCGCATTTATGCGCACCTGGGTGAAATCCGTGCGATTTACCGGCGCACTGATGCGCACCGGCACTAAATAATCCGCTGGCTGCCTTTGAAATCGCGCAGGAAACTGCCCCAGCGGCGCTCATAAAACGGCGTAATGTGCGCGGTGAAGAAATGGCTGACACCCTGCTCATTACTGACCACTTCACAGATATCAATTGGCGCGTCATCGGGCAGCGTATCAGTCGCCACGCTGCCGGCCGCCTGAATAATCGCATCAATATCGCTGTCGGCTTCAATCCCAATCAACAGATTCGCCTGTTCATCGGCACGCTCACGAATGCTGGCAACGTAGGCGCGACGCACCTGTTTGTATTTCGCAAACAGCTGGGTCAGCGAATCGATCATCTGCGCTGGCGGCTCGGCCACTTCGGACAGCAGCAATGCATGACCGCCCTCCAGCACCGTTTGCTGGCTCAGCGCACTGCCCTCTTCGCCCAGCAGATGCGCGATCTCGCCGGGTGAAAACTCTTTGCCGGCCGGCAGTTTCGGATTGAGGAACAGCGTTTCGCCCAGCGTCATTTCAAACAGCGTGCGCGTCGGTAAACGCAGGTACGGCTGCTCACCCTGGATGGCTTCGCTCATCGCTGCTTCTGAGGTAAAGAAAGGGATCACGCTGCCGCCGCCCTCTTTCTCCCAGTGCTGTAATTCTACCGGCGAGGTGGCATCAAACTGCTCCGCGGGACTTTCGCCCGGCACCCAGACATCGGCCTCCAGCAATAGCTGAAAAAATTCCGGACGGTGCGCAGGCTCGGTGGCCGCCAGCTTCAGCACCTCTTCAAGACGGTTACTCATAAGGGATAGGCTTCCAAAAAAGACGGCAGGTTGCAGCCTGCCGTTGTCGGGATTATTTCAGTAACAGATTGGCAATGGTCCGCACGCCAAGGCCTGTCGCACCGGCGGACCACTGATCCACCGCGCTTTTGCGATAGGTCGCGGAGCAGTCAATGTGCAGCCAGCCCTGCTGATAGTTGCTGACGAACCACGAGAGAAACGCTGCCGCGCTGCTGGCACCCGCCGCGTGGGCTGCGCTGGCGATGTTATTCAGATCGGCAAAGTTGGACGGCAGATGGTTGCGGTGGAACTCGGCCAGCGGCAGACGCCAGAAGGCTTCGTTCTCGCTGGTGGCACTGCCCAGCAGCGACTCCGCCAGCACGTCGTCAAAGGTAAACAGCGCATGGTAATCGTTGCCCAGCGCGGTTTTCGCGGCACCGGTCAGCGTGGCCGCATCAATCAGCAGCTGCGGACGCTGTTCGCTGGCGTCGATCAGTCCATCGGCCAGTACCAGACGCCCTTCGGCATCGGTGTTCATCACTTCAACGGATTTCCCGTTGCGATAGCGGATGATGTCGCCAAGGCGGAACGCGTTGCCGCTCACCATGTTATCGGCGCAGCACAGGAACAGCTTCACGCGTTTATCCAGGCCGCGCGCAATCGCCAGCGCCAGCGCACCGGTTACCGTTGCCGCGCCGCCCATATCGGATTTCATCGAATCCATAAATGCGCTCTGCTTCAGGCTATAACCACCGGTATCAAAGGTGATGCCTTTGCCCACCAGGCAGGCGTACACCGGTGCGCTGTCGTCGCCGCCGGGGTTGAAGTCCAGCGTCAGCAGCACTGGCGGGCGCGTCGAGCCGCGGCCTACGGTATGAATTCCGGCATAGCCCTGCTCACGCAGATCCTCACCTTTGATGATGCGATAGCTCACCGCGTCAGCGCCTACTTCGCTGATCAGATCGATGGCGCTGTGCGCCAGCTGCTCCGGGCTCAGATCTTCCGCAGGCAGGTTGATGGTGTCGCGCACCCAGTCAACGATCTTCAGGCGACGATCGAATTCGGCCTGATCGGCCTCACTCAGCGTCGGCCATTCGACCTGACGCTGGCCTTTCGGGCTGCGGAAACCCTGCCAGAACGCCCAGCATTTCTCCAGATCCCAGCCTTCGCCGCTCAGCGCGACGTGGCGGATGCCCTGACCGTCCAGCTTGCGTCCGGCACGTTGAATGCTCATCAGCGCATCGGCACCGGTCAGGTGAACGGTCATGCCACTTTCATTGCTGCTCAGCAAGGCTTTCTCGCCCCAGCGCGCGTCGGCGGCCTGGGAGCTGAGCGTAATCGTCATGGGTTGTGTTGTCATCGCGTGGCTCCGTTTGCGTTTGTTATCCCTGCGCACTGACCGGCGCAGGGCGAAAATTTAGCGGGAAGTGGCCGGCGTCAGCGCCCGTAAGCGCGTTACCGCCTTATGTACCACCCCGATGGCATAATCGATCTCTTCCTGCGTGGTAAAGCGACCCAGCGAAAAGCGCAGCGAGCTGTAAGCCAGCTGCTGATCCACGCCCATGGCGCGCAGAACGTAGGAAGGTTCAAGGCTGGCAGAAGTACAGGCGGATCCCGACGACAGCGCCAGATCTTTCAGCGCCATGATCAGCGATTCGCCATCGACGTGGGCAAAACTGATATTGAGGATGTTCGGCGCGCCCTGTTCGAGTGAACCGTTGAGCTGTACGTCGCTTAGCGTGCTGATGCCCTGCCACAGCCGGAGGCGCAGCGTAGCCAGACGCGCACTCTCGTCCGCCATCTCTTCGCGCGCGATGCGATAGGCTTCGCCCATGCCGACAATCTGATGCACCGGCAAGGTCCCCGAACGCATGCCGCGCTCGTGACCACCGCCGTGCATCTGCGCGTCGATCTGCAGTTTTGGTTTACGCCGCACCCACAGCGCGCCGATGCCTTTCGGCCCGTACAGCTTGTGCGCTGAGAACGACATCAAATCCACCGGCAGCGCGCTGACGTCGAGCGGCAGTTTGCCCACGCTTTGCGTGGCGTCCACGTGGAACAGGATGCCGCGCGCGTGACACAGCGCGCCCAGCGCGGCGATGTCCTGAATCACGCCGGTTTCATTATTGACGTGCATCAGCGACACCAGCACGGTGTCGTCGCGCAGTGCCGCCTCCAGCATCGCAGGCGTGACGATGCCGTCCGCGCCGGGCTGCAGAAAGGTGACGTCAAAGCCTTCGCGCGCCAGCTGGGCACAGCTGTCGAGCACCGCTTTGTGTTCGGTCTGACTGGTGATGATGTGTTTACCGCGCGCCTGATGCTGCTGCGCCGCGCCTTTGAGCGCCAGGTTATCGGCTTCGGTGGCACCGGAGGTAAACACGATTTCGCGTGGATCGGCGTTGATCAGTTCGGCAACCTGGTTGCGCGCCACGTCAACGGCCTCTTCAGCCTGCCAGCCAAAACGGTGGGAACGGGAAGCGGGGTTACCGAAGGTGCCATCCAAAGTGAGGAACTGCATCATTTTGCTGGCGACACGCGGATCCGCAGGCGTTGTCGCTGCGTAATCCAGGTAGATCGGTAATTTCATTGCGCTAAAACTCCGTATAAAAAATCATACGTCTTTATAGCACGATTCAGCCTCTCCTGGGTTAACAGCAGAGGCTGAACGATAGAGGATCAGGCGCGCAGATTGACGTTGATGGTTTCCTGCACGCGATGCTGCTGGAAGCGACGGTTATCAACGCTGTTCTGGCGATCGGCCACGTCGAGGATCTCCTGGTTATTCACCAGTTCCGCCAGCGTGATGTTGTTGAGGAAATCACTGATGCGCTCGCTCAGGTCGCGCCACAGAACGTGGGTCAGGCAGCGCTCGCCGCCCTGGCAACCCTCTTTACCCTGGCATTTGGTGGCGTCAACGGATTCGTCCACCGCGGTGATCACCGCGCCGACCGCAATCGCGCCGGCGTCTTTGCCTAACAGATAACCGCCACCCGGACCCCGCACGCTGGCCACCAGCCCGTGCTTACGCAGACGCGAGAATAACTGCTCCAGATAGGAGAGCGAAATGCCCTGACGCTCTGAAATATCGGCCAGCGGTACCGGGCCCTCGTGCGAGTGCAGGGCAACGTCCAGCATAGCGGTTACGGCATAACGTCCTTTGGATGTCAGTCTCATAGCATACAACCTCGTAAGCGTCCGCCAGCGAGTCGGCGGGTTATCTGAAGAATGGAGGCCAGTCTGACATTCCCGAGTATTTTGGTCAACTATTTAACCGAGTATTTCGCTCAACTATTTAACCTGGTGTTTTACTCAACTATTACCCTTGTCATTTTTGGGTTTTTCAAACGACGACAGCATGCCGCGCAGAATGTTGAGTTCGTCGCGCTCCGGACGCGCACGGGTATAGAGGCGACGCAGTTTGCTCATCACCTGGCTCGGTGTGCCCTGGCGGATAAAACCGCTGTTCAGCATCATCTGCTCGATGTGCTGATAGAAGCGCTCCAGATCGTCAACCAGCGGATACGGTGAGGCTTCATACTGCGGCTGCGGACTGGCTTTCTCCTGCGCGTCCAGCCACGCCATACGCACTTCATAGGCGATAATCTGCACCGCCATCGCCAGGTTGAGCGAGCTGTACTCCGGGTTGGCCTGAATGGCGACATGATAGTGGCACTTCTGCAGCTCTTCGTTGGTCAGGCCCACGCGCTCGCGACCAAACACCAGCGCCACCGGCGCCTGCTGGCCCTCTTCCACGCTTTTGATGCCGCATTCACGCGAGTCAAGCATCGGCCATGGCAGCGAGCGCGAACGTGCGCTGGTACCCACCACCAGGCTACAGCCGGCAATCGCCTCATCCAGCGTTTCGACGATCTTCGCCTCACCGATCACATCGCTGGCACCGGCAGCCAGTGAAATGGCCTGCGAGTCCGGTTTCACCAGCGGATTGACCAGATACAGGTTGCTTAAGCCCATGGTTTTCATGGCGCGGGCAACGGAACCCATGTTGCCGGTGTGCGAGGTTTCTACCAGTACGATTCGGATATTTTGCAGCATAATAGATAGCGATAAGGAAATGATGGCGCGCATCCTAACATAAAAGCAGGACATTTGCTGAACACCCTGATATACTCCGCGCCGTTTTCACCCCGTTCTTTAACATCCAGTGAGAGATACCGATGCATCCGATGCTCAACATCGCCGTGCGCGCAGCGCGCAAGGCCGGAAATTTAATTGCCAAGAATTATGAAACCCCGGACGCCGTCGAAGCCAGCCAGAAAGGCAGCAACGACTTCGTTACCAATGTTGACCGCGACGCAGAACGTCTGATTGTCGAAGTGATTCGCAAGTCCTACCCGCAACACACCATCATCACCGAAGAAAGCGGTGAGCTGGCGGGCGACGATCAGGATGTTCAATGGGTAATCGATCCACTGGATGGCACCACCAACTTCATCAAACGTCTGCCCCACTTTGCTGTTTCTATCGCCGTGCGCATCAAAGGTCGCACCGAAGTGGCGGTGGTTTACGATCCAATGCGTAACGAACTGTTTACCGCTGTACGCGGTCAGGGCGCGCAGCTTAACGGCTATCGCCTGCGCGGCAGCACGGCGCGTGACCTCGACGGCACCATTCTGGCTACCGGCTTCCCGTTCAAGCTGAAGCAGCACGCCACGCCGTTCATCAACATCGTGGCAAAACTGTTTACCCAGTGCGCTGATTTCCGCCGTACCGGCTCTGCTGCGCTGGATTTGGCCTATGTGGCCGCAGGTCGCGTTGACGGTTTCTTTGAGATTGGCCTGAAGCCATGGGATTTCGCTGCCGGTGAACTGCTGGTGCGTGAAGCGGGCGGTCTGGTGACCGATTTCACTGGTAACCACGGCTATATGCTGTCTGGCAACCTGGTGGCCGGTAACCCGCGTGTGGTGAAGGCGATGCTGGCCAGCATGCGCGAAGAACTGAGCGAAGCGCTGAAGCGCTAAGCAAAAAAAGGCGGCTAAATCAGCCGCCTTTTTTATTACCGACTTTGTTAGCGACGCTCGTGGGTTAACACGGTGCGCGGCTGGGTACGCCGACCGACACCGCCGAGGACCGCCGCCAGCACCGCCTCGATCAGCATCATGAAGAAGGCAAACCAACTGGCTTTCGCCGTTGCCGCCGCGGCTTTCTCTGCGGCTTCCCGCGCTTTCTGCTCCGCTTCCTGCTTCAGCTGCTGATATTTCTGCATCGCCTGTTGATAGCTCTGCTCAGTCTGATTAACGATCTGCTCCGCTTCCTGATCGCTTTTTCCGGTCCGCGCTTTAATAATGTTTTTCAGCGCATCACGGTCTGCAGCCTGCAGCGTATCGGCATGACGACTCAGTACACCACGGATCCAATTGGCAATATCATTGTCGGCATTCTGTGGATTCTGTGCCGTCTGTTTCGCCTGGTTTTGCGCATTATTCGCTTCGCTATTTACATCCTGCTGTAAATTTTCCGGCTGCAGTTCCGGTTTGCCGGTCTGACGCAGCGTGGTTTGCAATTCATTTTGCAAATCATCCAGGTTGATATTATTTTCCTGCAGTTTCTCTTTCGCCATATTGGTCACCGATGGCGCTACGGCAGAAATACCGTTCCCCAGGGCATTAAAACCGGAGCCTAAAATATTAAAGGCGCCGCCGATAATACCGCTGGCAAGTGAAATCGCCAGCCAAAGCGTAATCAGGGTACTGACACCAAACATCAGCAGACCGTGCAGCGCACCTTCGCGCTGAGCCAGCCGTCCGGCAACGTAGCTACCGACCGCTAGCGCAATCAGCATGCTGGCCCCGGTCCAAATCAGCGCCCCGGTCCCCAGATGTTCCAGCGGATTTTGTTCCTGCTGGGGATCGATGGTCGTGGCGCCGATCGCGGTTCCCAGCAGCCCCAGTAAAATATGAATGATTAATGCCGCAATCACCCCTGCAAATACGGCACTCCAGGAAATGCGTTTCAACGGTAAACCGCCATGCGTTTCCACCACCGTTTCCGTGCTGCCATTATTAGTCCAGGTTTCAGGCATATTTATTTCCTCGCAAACATTGACGATAAAGAGTAACGCATATAAGAGCACACCCTGTCTTTTTGATATTATCTAGCGTAGACAGAGAAAACTCTTTTCACCAGATCGCCAGGCAACAGAAATTTAACTATGCGTAACGGGCAGAAAAAAACGCAGCATATTCAGTGAACATGCTGCGCTTATTTTTTAAAGCGTATTAATTAAAAAGGACGCAGACCGCCACCGAAGCCGGGCGTAGCACTGTGCCATAAAATAAAGCCGGCCAGCAGCAACAGCAGGCTGCCAGCCAGCATCACGGCCGGCAACAACCATTCCGCTGCCCCTCTGCTGCTGACCCTGCCGAGGCGCACCGCCAGCACGCGCGAGCGCTGCACCAGCAAACCCAGCAGCGACACGGTGAGCGCGGTGCCCAGCGCCATGGTCAGCGCCGAGGCCACGCCCCAGCCATACACGCCAATCACTTTGGCAAACAACAGCATCATGATGGCACCGGAACAGGGCCGCAGCCCCATCGACAGCACCACCAGCGCCTGGGTTTTGCCGCTCACCGCACCGGCCAGCTGTTGCGCGCTCGGCAGGTGGGCATGACCGCAGCCGCAGTCAGCATGGTGCTGATGATGCGGCCGTACCGCGCGAATCTGTAGCCCGGTCGCCGGACGGAACGCGCGGCGTAACCCCTGCAGCGCGCGCCAGCCCACCCAGACGCCGAGCGCCATCACCAGCAAATAGCTGCCTTTCTCCAGCCAGTAACTGGTGAGATGCAGCTGGCGCGACGAGGTTTGCAGCACCACCAGCATCAGCGTCACCAGAGCAATCGCCACCGCGCCCTGCAACAGCGCCGCCAGCAGCGTCAGCTTCATGCTGGTTTTCAGCTGCGCCGGATGGGTGGCGAGAAAGGTGCTGATCACCACTTTGCCGTGGCCCGGCCCCAGCGCATGCAGCACGCCATAGGCAAGGCTGAACAGCATCAGCGTGACACCGGCCTGCTGCGGCTGCTGCGCCACCTGTTGCAGGAGCTGCGTCATCTCACGGTGCAGAACCTTTTGCCACAGTACGCTTTGCAGCAGAATCTGCGGCCAGTGCAGCCACAGCAAAGCGCCCGCGGTAATCAGCAGCGCAGCCAGCAGCCACAGCGGCCACCAGCGACGGGAAGCGCCAGGCAGTGAAATCAACGACATGTCAGGGTTACCGTCTGAGCAAACTGCTGGCCGAGATCCATATCCTCGGGCGGTGCGTCAGCTTTATCCAGCGACAGCGCGTACTGTTTTAGCGAGTCATCCGGTTTGGGCGTGTGTAAGTCAAACTGGCAATGGGCTTTCACTGTCTCATCCATGGTGATGGCTTGCGGATTGTCATAATACATATCAACAAAGTAACTGGGATCGAAGGTCTGGATGCGGTACTGCCTGGCGCTTAACGACTGCGGTTCGCCGAACGGCACAATGAACTCCAGCACTGCTTTGTTGCCCTTGCGCGACAGCTGATACTCCTGCGGCAGGTTGAGAAATTTCACCCGATTTTTATCCTGCCACACTTCGGTAAAATAGTGCTGGCCCAGCACATTGGCCATTACCTGCGCCGCCAGCTTTTTCCACACCACCTCGCCGGGTTTGGCGTTGCCGGCATCGTACAGCAGATCGGCGGAGGTGATCTCGTCCATGGTCCATACCATCTTCATCGCGCTGAGATGATCGTCCTTACCGATCAGTTCGGTCTGCATATCAATAAAGCTGTGTGGATGCGCCCACACGGCGCCGCTGAACAACAGCGTAAAGCTAACGAGCGCAATTTTCATATGTTATAAAGTAACAAATTTTAAAGTCAGAAGGATACCGGGCCAGAAAAAACTGTGACCCGCCCTGAAGCTCTGAACAAAAGTCATGACAAAGGCCAGGGGCAGCGCGTGGAGTTGGCTATTCTTAGCTGAAAAATGACCTGCGGATAACACGATTGATGAGTTCAGCGCATTCTACTGCTCCCCTCTTCAGCCGCGCCCAGCGTCGTTGCCATCTGCTGTTGCTGCTGTTTCTGCCTGCTCCCGCGTTAACGCTTGAAAAGCTCTGCCAGTTGAATGGCGTGGACCCTGTTGTCGCCCGACAGGATATCGCGGATGTCGGAGATGAGATACAGCGCTTTCACCAGCTGGAATTACACCAGATGGTGGATGGCAGCTTTCGCATTCATGGCACGGAACTGGACCGGCGTCTGTGCCTGCTGCACTGGCTGCGCCGCGCGCTGCGCCTGTCGCAGGATTTCGTCTGCACCCATTTTGCGCCGGCACTGCGCCAGCGGCTGAAGGTGCTGAAAATTGAGAAAGCGCTGTGGGATGAAACCAATCTGCAGGCGCTGATCCAGCATTGCAGCCTGCGGCTGGCGCGCGATTTCACGCCGCGCGACCGGCTGTTTCTGCAAATCTTCATGAAATATGCGCTGTGTCAGCGTCAGACGGCGCTGTTCAGCGAGCGCCAGCGCGCCTGGCTGGCGGCGAAGATTGAACGTAGCGCAGCGGATGACGTGATCCATCACTGGCAGAAACGTTGCCATCTGGCACCGGACGTCAGCGAAACCGATTTCTGGACGCTGCTGTTCAGCCTGATTCACGCGCCAGACGGCAGCCAGCTGGCAGATAGTCAGGCACACAAGCTGATGGCCGCGGTGGAAGCCCTGATCGCCCGCTTTGAGCAACTGGCGCAGACGCGCATCAAAAATCAGCAGCAGCTGAAGCTGCAGCTCTATACTCACCTGGCGCAGGCGCTGGATCGCAGCCACTTTGCCATCGGCATTGATAACAGCGTGGCGCTGGACGTGGCGCGTCTCTATCCGCGCCTGCTGCGCACCACGGCGCGCGCGCTGCAGCACTTCAGCAGCGATTTCGGCACGCAGTTTAGCGCGGAAGAAGTGAGCCTGGTGGCGGTGCAGTTTGGTGGCTGGCTGATGCAGGAGAGCGCGCTACAGGAGAAACAGGTGCTGTTACTGACCGGCGCTGACGCGGCACTGGAACAGCTGCTGGAGCAGCAGCTGCGGGAAATGATGCTGCTGCCAATCAATATTACCTATCAGGATATGCTGCACTTTCAGCGTGAAGGCGCACCGCGCGATGTGGCACTGGTGGTGACGCCCTACGCCACTGCCCTGCCGCTCTACTCGCCGCCGCTGATCCACGCTGAGCTGCCACTGAGCGATCACCAGCAGCAGCGCATTCGTCAGCTGCTGGAGTCTTAAGCCGCGCGTGGCCGCAGGAACAGCGCCGGTAGCGCCACCAGCGCCATGACCCAGAACAGCTGGCCGTGCAGGTGAGTAAACAGCACGCCGCACACCATCGTCATCACCGCGATGCCGCCGCCCATTGCCAGCGCCGAATAGAGCGACTGCAGACGAATCACTTCTGCGCCTTTGCGCGCGGCAATAAAGCGCATCGCCGCCAGATGGCAGACGGTAAAGCTGCCGCAGTGCAGAATCTGCGCCACAATCAACAGCGGTAGCGCTGTGCTGGCACCCAGCAGCGTCCAGCGCACCAGCGCGCACACGCCGGACAGCAGCAGCAGATCGCGCGCGCTCCAGCGGCGAAACAGCCGGTTACTCAGGGCAAAAATCACGATTTCGGCCACCACGCCCAGCGACCACAGATAACCGACCACCGAGGCCGAATACCCTGCTTCCTGCCACCAGATGGCGCTGAAGCTGTAATACGCGGCGTGTGCGCCCTGCATCAGCGTTACGCACAGCATGAAACGCCAGACGCTGTTCTCGCGCAGCAGGTCGCGCCACGCCGCCCAGCCCCCGCTCGCGCCCTGGCGTAGCTCACCCTGCGGTCGGGTTTGTGGCGGCAGCAGCATGCCGGACAGCATCGCCAGCGCGCCTGCGCTTAGCAGTAGCAGAATCACCTGCGATGACCAGGCGCTGACCAGCATACCGGTAAGCGCCGAGCTGATAACAAACGCCAGCGAGCCCCACAGCCGTACCGGACCATAGGCCAGCCCGATTTGCTGTGTCCAGGTGGCCGCCAGCGCATCACTTAGCGGCACCAGCGGCGAGAAGAACAGGTTAAAACCAATCATCACCAGCAGCAGCCATAGCCACTGACCGCCCAGCCAGAAACCGAGCGCGAACAGACAGGTCACCAGCGCCAGCAGGCGCAGCGCAACAATCAGCTGCGCTGGATTTTTCACCTGCGAAGCAATCAACAGGCTGCCGGCAAAGCGCGCCACCATGCCACAGCCGAGCAGCAGGCCAATTTTTTCCGCATCCAGCCCGTTGCCTTTCAGCCACACGCTCCAGAACGGCAGATAGATGCCATAGCAGAAAAAGTAGGTGAAGTAGCTCAGTCCCAGCCACCTGGCCGATCCGATGGTCATGTTTCCTCCTGTTGACGCTCCGCCGTGCGCGGAATGGCCGTTACTTTCTCAAAGCCGCCTGCGAAAGGGAATAAAAAAAGGATGGCTTGCGCCATCCTTCTTCACACTGCGGGTTTAGCGCTTATCAGGCATAAACCGGCAGACGGGCACAGATATCCAGCACTTTCTGTTTGGTGCGCTCGATAGTGGCTTCGTCGTTAATGTTGTCGAGAACGTCAGCGATCCAGCCCGCCAGCTCGCGCACTTCCGCTTCTTTGAAGCCGCGACGGGTCACCGCTGGCGTACCGATACGCACACCGGAGGTCACAAACGGGCTCTTCGGATCGTTAGGTACGCTGTTTTTGTTCACGGTGATGTTAGCGCGGCCCAGAGCGGCATCCGCCTCTTTACCGGTCAGACCTTTGCTCACCAGATCGATCAGGAACAGGTGGTTGTAAGTACCGCCTGAGACGATGTTGTAACCGCGCTCCAGCAGCACTTCCACCATCGCTTTGGCATTCTTCGCGACCTGCTGCTGATAAGCCTTGAACTCCGGCTCCATGGCTTCTTTGAACGCGACGGCTTTACCGGCGATAACGTGCATCAGCGGGCCGCCCTGACCACCCGGGAACACCGCGGAGTTTAGTTTCTTGTACAGCTCTTCGTCGCCGTTTTTCGCCAGGATCAGGCCACCGCGTGGGCCGGCCAGCGTTTTGTGCGTGGTCGAGGTCACGATGTGCGCGTGCGGTACCGGGTTCGGGTACACATCAGCAGCGATCAGACCGGCAACGTGGGCCATATCAACAAACAGCCAGGCGCCGATGCTGTCGGCGATTTCACGCATTTTGGCCCAGTCGCATACGCCAGAGTAAGCAGAGAAGCCGCCCACGATCATTTTTGGCTTGTGGGTCTGCGCCAGTTCGGCCAGCTCTTCGTAATTGATTTTGCCGGTTTCATCGATGCCGTAAGGGATAACGTTGTACAGCTTACCGGACAGGTTGACCGGCGAACCGTGGGTCAGGTGACCACCGTGTGCCAGGTTCATGCCCAGAATGGTGTCGCCCGGCTGCAGCAGCGCGGTGTACACCGCGAAGTTAGCCTGGGAGCCGGAGTGCGGCTGCACGTTAGCGTAATCCGCGCCGAACAGCGCTTTGGCGCGATCGATCGCCAGCTGCTCAACGATATCCACATATTCACATCCGCCGTAGTAGCGTTTGCCCGGATAGCCTTCGGCATATTTGTTGGTGAGCTGTGAACCTTGCGCCTGCATAACGCGTGGGCTGGTGTAGTTTTCCGAAGCAATCAGTTCAATGTGCTCTTCCTGACGCACCTTCTCCTGCTCCATAGCCTGCCACAACTCGGCATCATAATCGGCAATGTTCATATCACGCTTTAACATCCGCATCTCCTGACTCAGCAACTTTTTAACGGCAGTTTAAGCCCCGGCTGGGGGCGAAGGCCAACAGTGTAAACGGTTTTGCCAGGGGACGGTAGCGCCAATCCCCTCTTTTTACGCAAACGATTGGCAAGGCGCTGGCACGGGATTTTTACGCTTTTTAGCCGGCTAACCAAAGCGGATAATTGTTCATCCACATCGGGAAAATTTTTCAGCTTTGCGCGCCCGCTTCCGGTTTACCGGTCGCTGCCCAAAACTCACGAGGGATTTACAGCCTGCGGCAACAGGCATAACATGCATTTTAAATACATGTTTAAAATTACCCCTGAGGAGTTCCCGATGCTCGACGCGCAAACCATCGCCACCGTGAAATCTACCCTGCCCGCGATTGCTCAACTCGGCCCGCAGCTGACCGGCCACTTTTATCAGCGGATGCTGACGCAGCATCCGGAACTGAAAGATGTGTTTAACATGAACAACCAGCGCAGCGGCAATCAGCGTGAAGCGCTGTTTAACGCGATCTGCGCGTACGGCAGCAATCTGGAAAACCTCGCGGTGCTGCTGCCGGCAGTGGAGAAAATTGCGCAGAAGCATGCCAGCCTGAATATTCAGCCGGCGCAGTACGCGATTGTCGGGGAAAATCTGCTGGCGACGATTAAAGAGCTGCTTAATCCAGGCGATGAGGTACTGGCGGCGTGGGGCAAAGCCTATGGTGTGCTGGCTGAAGTGTTTATCCAGCGAGAAGCAGCGATTTACCGTGCGTCGGAAGAAAAGGTCGGCGGCTGGCGCGGCGCGCGCGATTTTCGTATCCGTGCGATTACAGCGCAGAGCTCGGTGATCAAAAGCATTGAGCTGGTGCCGAATGGTGGAGAGCCGGTGGCGGACTTCCTGCCCGGCCAGTATCTGACCCTCAGTCTGCGCCCGGCGGACAGCGACTACATTCAGCACCGCCAGTATTCTCTAACGCATCTGCCGGATGGCAAAGCCTATCGCATTGCGGTGAAACACGAAGCGCAGGGCAGCGTCTCCGGCTGGCTGCATCAGCATGCGAAGGTCGGCGATATCGTGCAGTGCGCCGCGCCGGCCGGGGATTTCTTCCTGCAGGCAGCAGCGCAGACGCCGGTGACGCTGATCTCAGCCGGCGTCGGGCAAACGCCGCTGTTAGCCATGCTTGCCAGCCTGGCGGAGCAGCAGCATCCGGCCGCAGTATGCTGGCTGCACGCCGCCGAAAACGGCGCGCAGCACGCGTTTGCTGATGAGGTCGCGGCGCTGGGCGCGCAACTGCCGCGCTTTAGCCGCCACGTCTGGTATCGCCAGCCGCAAGCTGACGACGCGGGACGTTACGACGCGCAGGGTCTGATGGATTTAGCCACCGTCTCAACCGCACTGACCCAGCCCGAGGGTCAGTTCTGGATTTGCGGCCCGCTGGCGTTCATGCAGTTTGTTGCGCGCCAGCTGACCGACGCCGGCATCAGCGCCGACCGCATTCACTACGAAGTGTTCGGTCCGCACAAAGTGCTGTAAATGAAAAAGCCTGCACGCGGCAGGCTTTGTGTCTGGTGAGGAGCGAAGGGCTCAGATGGCCTCTTCGTCTTCCTCGCCGGTACGAATACGCACGACGCGCGCCACGTCAAAGACAAAAATTTTGCCGTCGCCGATTTTACCGGTCTGCGCGGTTTTCATGATGGTTTCTACGCAGGTATCGACGATATCATCGCCCACCACCATCTCGATTTTCACTTTTGGCAGAAAATCGACCATGTATTCGGCACCGCGATACAGCTCGGTGTGGCCTTTCTGACGTCCGAAGCCTTTCACTTCGCTGACCGTCATCCCGGTGATGCCCACTTCTGCTAAGGCTTCACGCACATCATCGAGTTTGAATGGTTTGATAATTGCATCGATCTTTTTCATCACAGATCCTTTTTTCGCTCCCTCCATGATGGACGGGTAACTATGAGTATAAGTGTTCCTGACGCTGCCGCAGCAAGCTACTCTTTAAATTCGCTGGCGTCCAGTTCGTGGCGCGACAGCAGCTTATAAAACTCGGTACGGTTGCGTCCAGCCAGACGCGCCGCATGCGTCACATTACCTTTGGTCATCTGCAGCAGTTTGCGCAGATAGTTAAGCTCAAACTGGTTGCGTGCTTCGACAAAGGTCGGTAGCGCCGTGTTCTCGCCAGCCAGCGCCTGCTCTACCAGCGCGTCACCAATTACCGGCGACGTAGTAAGCGCCACGCACTGCTCAATCACGTTAACCAGCTGGCGCACATTTCCCGGCCAGCTGGCACTCACCAGCCGTTTCATCGCATCGACCGAGAAGCTGCGCACAAACGGTTTGTGGCGATCGGCCGACTGGCGCAGCAGATGGTTGGCCAGCAGCGGGATGTCTTCGGCGCGTTCGTGCAGTGCCGGGATCCTGAGATTCACCACGTTGAGACGATAGTAGAGATCTTCGCGGAAGCTTTTCTTCTCCATCGCCTTCGGCAGATCGCGGTGCGTGGCAGAGATGATGCGCACGTTGATGTCGAGATCGCGGTTGCTGCCCAGCGGACGCACTTTGCGCTCCTGCAGCACGCGGAGAAGTTTTACCTGCAGCGCCTGCGGCATGTCGCCAATCTCATCGAGAAACAGCGTGCCGCCTTCCGCCGCCTGAAACAGCCCTTCACGCGCACTTACGGCACCGGTGAAGGCGCCTTTGGCGTGGCCAAACAACTCAGACTCCAGCAGCTGTTCCGGCAGCGCGCCGCAGTTGATGGCAATGAAAGGTTTGCCGGCGCGCGGACTGGCAGCATGAATCGCCTGCGCCAGCACCTCTTTGCCGGTGCCGCTCTGACCGTTAATTAATATACTGACGTCAGATTGCGCCACCATGTGCGCCTGCTCCAGCAGCCGCAGCATCAGCGGATTACGCGTGACGATCGCTTCGCGCCAGCCGTCATCGCTGACCGGCGCGCGCTGCGCCAGTGCTTCGTCAATCGCTTTGTATAGCGCATCGCGGTCGACCGGTTTGGTCAGAAAGCTGAACACGCCCTGCTGCGTGGCGGCTACCGCGTCCGGAATCGAGCCGTGCGCGGTCAGGATGATGACCGGCAGTCCGGTATGGCGCTTCTGGATTTCAGCAAACAGCGCCAGGCCATCCATTTCATCCATGCGCAGATCGCTGATCACCAAATCGACTTTCTCTTTCTGCAGATGACGCAGGGCTTCCGGCCCGCTGGCCGCGGTCGCTACCTGATAACCTTCACTGCTGAGACGCATACCGAGCAGCTTGAGTAAGCCCGGATCGTCATCCACCAGCAGTAAGCGTGCGGCCTGTTTCATGGTTACTGCTCCTCGCTTTGGGCATCGCTGGCACCGTGTGTGCTGTCGCCGCTGTCCGGCGCTTTGCGCGATGACAGCTGACGCTCGATGTCAGTCAGTCGCTGCAATTTACGCTGGGTATCGTCCAGCGTCTGCCGCAGTTGCGTTTGCTGCTGACGCAGGCGATCCAGTTCGGCGTCATTGCTTTGCTGCAGCGCGGCGTAGCGGCCGCGCGCCTCGCTCAGCTCCAGCTGCGCGGCCTGGTTACTGCGCCACAGCTGCAGCAGCGGACGCACCGCCGCCGGATAATCCGCGCTATAGCTGTCGAGCGTATCAACGTACTGACGGCGCTCCACCGGCGTCACGTTGCCGTTCGCCAGCAGGATGCCCTGCTTAAAGGCGCGCGCCCAGTTCTGTACCGGCCAGCGCCGCGCTTCCGCCCGCGCTTCGGCCGCCGACAGCCGCTCACCGCAGTCGATAGCGCGCTGCCAGTAAAGTGGATTGCTCATGGCCGCCGGTGCTTCAATCTGCCAGACATTCTGGCAATCGGTGGCCAGATAATCCGCCAGGCGCACGTCCGGCTCCGGCAGGTTCACCGCACCGCGCGGCGTACTGCTCTGGGGAGGCGCCTGACAGGCGCTCAGGCCGATGGCGATCAGTGCGCCGACGAGAAATCGGCTGGATGTGAGTTTCATTAATCAGGCATTCCCGGCGCTGGTAGTCAAAATGATACGAAAACAGACGTCCGCGTCCGTGCGCGTGACCAACTGCAAATCACCCTGCATCCTGCGCAGGCAATCTTTGGCGATGCTTAATCCCAGCCCGCTGCCTTTCACCGGCCCTTTGCGCTGCTGGCTCCCCTGATAAAAGGGCTCAAAGATCATCGCCTGCTCTTCAGCCGGAATCGGCGTGCCGGTGTTGGCCACCTCAATCCACACCTGGTTGCCCTTCTGCTGGCTCTGCAGCCAGATGTTACCGGATTCGCTACCGTAGTTCACGGCGTTCGAGTAGAGGTTATCAATCACCCGCTGCAACAGCGTCGGTTCCGCCAGACAATAGCGGGCCTGCAGATCGATATGCGTATGCATCTGGCGCGCGCTGGCGGGCAGTGAGTGCACCCTGACGACGCTATCAATGATAGCGTCAATCGCCACCGGTTCCAGCCGCATTGGACTCTCCGCCAGCCGGCGATTGTAGTCGAGCAGCTGTTCAATCAGCCGCTGCAGATGACGGCTGCTGGTGTCGAGAATGGCGACAACTTCCTGCTGCTCCGCATTGAGCGGGCCGGCAACCTGGTCGGCCAGCAGTTCGGTGCCTTCGCGCAGGCTGGCCAGCGGCGTTTTGAGTTCGTGCGACAGGTGGCGCAAAAACTCATGCCGCTGTGCTTCCAGCCAGCTAAGACGTTCGCTGAGCCAGACTATGCGCTGTCCCAGCGAGCGAATTTCGCGTGGCCCGCGAAAACTGACGCTATTGCCCAGTGTTTTCCCCTCGCCCAGCCGGTTGATCATGCGTTCGACGCGCTTAACCGGGCCGATAATCATGCCGGTGAACAACAGCACCAGCACCAGACTGATCAAAAACAGTATCAGCGCCTGCCAGCCAAAAAACTGGCCGCGATCGGCAATTTCGCGCTGTAGCTGCAGGCCGCGTGAAAACACCACTTCACGCGTGGCCTGCACCATGCGGGTGTTGGCGGCGGAGAATGCCTCCAGCGCGCTCGCCGCCGGTGCCAGCAGATTGCCGTTATCACACTGCAGCTTTTCCAGCTGCGGCAGCGCGCTCTGCAATATTTTGAACGTTGGCAAATCGGGCAGGCTGGCGGCATGGCTGCTGAGCATCTGGCCGTAGCGGCTCCACTGCGTTTGATACAGGCGTGCCAGACTGGCATCGCCCAGCACACAATACTGGCGATAGCTACGCTCCAGCTCCAGCGCCGTACGCGCCATCGCCTCGCTGCGACGCACGTCAGTGAAGGTGTTGCGGTTAGTGTCGGCGGCCTGATTACTCAGCGCTGACAGGCTTTCCCACGCCTGCCATGCCAGCACCAGCAGCGGCAGCAGCACCAGCAGAAAGGCCATTAAAACCAGTTGCCGCAGGGATCGGGGAAACAGACGCCATCTCTTCACAACCGCGCTTCCTTTGAGGTGAGTTGCAGGCATGCTAGCGAAGTCCGGCAAGGTTAGAAAGGCTGAAAACGAAAACGGCAGGCCTTTTGGCCTGCCGTGAGAGCGACGCCGCAGCATCGCCTGCAAAATAGGTGGAGCCTAACTCAACGTTGCGTCCGGTGCTTGATAACGTTGCAAAGCAAGCGATTATCGGTTGGGTGGACGGCAGGCTCCGTTTGGTGCGTCATTCGATATTTTATGAGCTCAACCGCAGTGCGGGGCAATCATAGACAGGAGAATGAGCAACGTAATGAGTATAGCAACTATCGTGCCAGAAAATAAATAGCCTTGTTAATCAGTATACTGCCAGCTCAGAGAGGGAATTAACGACGCTTTCGGACCGGCTGGTCTGGAAAAAGTGTCGCCGATTAGCAACGGCTTTAACGCGCTAACTTTGCACCTATAAAAAACAACGATTTAAATGTCACCTTTTGGCGACAACTCAGTCATGGGATTGTCGTCATTTTCCGACATGTCACAGATGTCAGGGAATCACAGCGGATCGACAGCGGTGCCCACGCGACAAAAAATAAAAAAGGCCGCGTTGAGCGGCCTTTGCACAGTGCCCGTGAATGGGCACCGGTAAGAGACAGAATTCAGGTTTAATCCAGCTGCTTGCGCGCATTGCGGAAAATGCGCATCCACGGGCTGTCTTCGCCCCACTCCGCCGGATGCCACGAATTGCTGACGGTGCGGAACACGCGCTCCGGATGCGGCATCATAATAGTGACGCGCCCGCTTTCGTTAGTCACGGCGGTGATGCCGTTCGGTGAGCCGTTCGGGTTTGCCGGATAGGTCTCGGTGACTTTACCGAAGTTATCGACGAAGCGCAGCGCCACCAGCCCTTTCGCTTCCAGCTCAGCCAGATGCGCACCGTCACGTACTTCAACAAAACCTTCACCGTGCGAGACGGCAATCGGCATGCGAGAACCGACCATACCGTCCAGCAGCAGTGACGGGCTGGCGGCCACTTCCACCAGGCTGAAGCGTGCTTCAAAGCGCTCGGACTGGTTACGCACAAAGCGCGGCCACAGCTCGCTGCCCGGAATCAGTTCGCGCAGGTTCGACATCATCTGGCAGCCGTTACACACGCCCAGCGCCAGCGTCTGCGGACGATGGAAGAAGTTTTCAAACTCGTCACGCACGCGGCTGTTGAACAGAATCGATTTCGCCCAGCCTTCGCCCGCACCCAGCACGTCGCCGTAGGAGAAGCCGCCACAGGCGACCAGCGCGTGGAATTCCTCCAGACCACGACGGCCCGCCAGCAGATCGCTCATGTGCACGTCAACCGCGGTGAAGCCTGCGCGGTGGAAGGCAGCAGCCATCTCAACGTGCGAGTTCACGCCCTGCTCGCGCAGCACGGCAACGCGCGGACGCGCACCAGTGGCGATCATCGGTGCCGCCACATCCTCTTCCGGACGGAAGGTCAGCTGCACGTTCAGGCCAGGATCGTTATCGTCTTTCTTCGCTTCATGTTCCTGATCGGCACAGGCCGGGTTATCGCGCAGGCGCTGCATCTGCCAGGTGGTTTCAGCCCACCAGGTACGCAGGGTGGTACGGCTTTCGCTGTACACCGCGCTGTCGCCGGAGCGGATAACAAAACGGTCGCCCGGCAGCGCTTTACCGATGACGTGAACATTGCTGCTCAGACCGTGATCGGCAAATACTTTTTCCACAGCCGCGCGGTCGGCAGCGTTAATCTGCAGTACGGCGCCCAGCTCTTCCGTAAACAGTGCTGCCAGCGCATCGCTGCCCAGCGCGGCGATATCCGCCTCAATACCGCAGTGGCCGGTGAAGGCCATCTCAGCCAGCGTGACCAGCAGACCGCCATCCGAGCGGTCGTGGTAAGCCAGCAGTTTCTGCTCGCTGACCAGCGTCTGAATTGCTTTGAAGAAGCCAGCCAGCTGCGCGGCATCGCGCACGTCGGCCGGTTTGTCGCCCAGCTGGCGATACACCTGTGACAGCGCCGTGGCGCCGAGGGTGTTAGCACCGTTGCCGAGATCCACCAGCAGCAGCAGGTTGTCGCCTTCCGGCTGCAGCTGTGGCGTTACGGTGCGACGCACATCTTCAACACGTGCAAAAGCCGTAATGACCAGCGACAGCGGCGAAGTCATTTCGCGCTGTTCAGTGCCCTGCTGCCAGCGGGTTTTCATCGACATGGAGTCTTTACCCACCGGAATGGTGATCCCCAGCGCCGGGCACAGCTCTTCGCCCACCGCTTTTACCGCGGCGTACAGGCCAGCGTCTTCGCCCGGGTGACCGGCTGCAGCCATCCAGTTTGCCGACAGCTTCACGCGCTTCAGTGAACCGATCGCGGTCGCGGCCAGGTTGGTCAGCGCTTCGCCCACCGCCAGGCGGCCGGACGCAGCGAAATCAAGCAGCGCTACCGGCGCACGTTCGCCCATGGCAAACGCTTCACCATGGTAGCTGTCAAGGCTGGCGGTGGTCACGGCGCAGTTCGCCACCGGGATCTGCCACGGCCCGACCATCTGATCGCGCGCCACCATGCCGGTTACGCTGCGGTCACCGATGGTCACCAGGAAGGTTTTTTCCGCCACGGTTGGCAGATGCAGCACGCGGTTTACCGCATCGGCAATGGTAATGCCGTCCCGCACCAGCGCGTCACCTTTCGCCTGCTGGCTGGCCACGTCGCGCGTCATTTTTGGCGTTTTACCCAGCAGCACGTCGAGCGGCATGTCGATCGGTTTGTTATCGAAATGGCTGTCGGCAAGGTTCAGGTGCTGCTCTTCGGTCGCTTCACCAATCACCGCGTACGGCGCACGTTCGCGCTGGCACAGCTCATCGAACAGCGCCAGTTTGTCCGGCGCAACCGCCAGCACATAACGCTCCTGCGACTCGTTACACCACACTTCCAGCGGGCTCATGCCAGGTTCATCGCTGAGGATGTCGCGCAGGTTGAAGTTGCCACCGCGGCCACCGTCGCTCACCAGCTCCGGCATGGCGTTAGACAGGCCACCGGCACCGACGTCGTGAATAAACAGAATCGGGTTGGCTTCGCCCAGCTGCCAGCAGCGGTCAATCACTTCCTGACAGCGACGCTCCATCTCCGGGTTGTCACGCTGCACAGAGGCGAAGTCAAGATCGGCATCCGACTGGCCGGACGCCATCGAGGACGCCGCACCGCCGCCAAGGCCGATATTCATCGCCGGACCGCCCAGCACGATCAGCTTCGCGCCAACCACGATCTCACCCTTCTGCACGTGATCGGCGCGGATGTTACCAATGCCGCCGGCCAGCATGATCGGCTTGTGATAGCCGCGCAGCTCAACGCCATTGTGGCTGTTGACCTGCTCTTCATAAGTACGGAAATAGCCGTTCAGCGCCGGGCGACCAAATTCGTTGTTAAACGCGGCGCCGCCTAACGGGCCTTCGGTCATGATATCCAGCGCGGTAACAATGCGATCCGGCTTGCCGAAATCCTCTTCCCACGGCTGTTCAAAGCCGGGAATACGCAGGTTGGAAACCGAGAAGCCGACCAGACCCGCTTTCGGCTTCGCGCCGCGTCCGGTGGCACCTTCGTCACGGATTTCCCCGCCGGAACCGGTGGCGGCACCTGGCCATGGCGAAATGGCCGTCGGGTGGTTGTGGGTTTCCACCTTCATCAGGATATGCGCGGCTTCCTGGTGGAACTCGTATTCGCCCTGCTGCGCATCCGCGTAGAAACGCCCGACCTCGGAGCCTTCCATCACCGCGGCATTGTCTTTATATGCCGACAGGACGTGTTCCGGATGCTGCTCAAAGGTGTTTTTAATCATTTTAAACAGCGACTTCGGCTGTTTTTCGCCGTCGATAATCCAGTCGGCGTTAAAAATCTTGTGACGACAGTGCTCGGAGTTCGCCTGAGCGAACATATAGAGCTCGATATCGTTCGGATTGCGGCCCAGTCTGGTGAAGGCATCGAGCAGGTAATCAATTTCGTCATCGGCCAGCGCCAGGCCGAGCGTGCGGTTAGCCTGCTCCAGCGCCTCGCGCCCTCCGCCCAGCACGTCTACGCTTTTCAGCGGCTGCGGCTCATGATGCGCGAACAGCTGTTCTGCCGCGCTGAGCTCCGTGAACACGGTTTCCATCATGCGGTCGTGCAGCAGGCTGGCCAGCTGCTGCCACTGCGCGTCAGTCAGCTGCGGTGCCTGTACATAGAAGGCCAGACCGCGCTCCAGGCGCAATACCTGTGGCAGGTCGCAGTTGTGGGCGATATCGGTGGCTTTCGATGACCAGGGAGAAATGGTGCCGGGACGCGGCGTCACCAGCAACAGACGCCCTTGTGGCACATGTTCGGCGAGAGAAGGACCGTATTTCAGCAGACGCTGCAGGCGGGCTTGCTGTTCCGCGCTGAGCGGTGCGCTGACATCGGCGAAATGGACGTACTCGGCGTAAATATCACTCACCGGCAGATGAGCGTCCTGAAAGCGGGTCAGCAGTTTGTTTACACGAAATGCCGACAGAGCGGGCGAACCACGCAGAATTTCCATCATTAAAGATCTCTCGTCTTCGAAGCGCCGGGCGACGCTTCATGGGGCGCAACAGGGAAAACGGGCGGTATTATAGAGAAATGGCACGGGTTACGAAACCGTTTGCGCAGAAAAACTGAGCCTCAGGATTTGCCTGAATTTTGCGCAAATCTTGCTATATAAGTTGCCCTGTTGCGCTTTGTTGCGCAAAATGCCCCTCGCTCTGGGAGTGCAAAACAACATAAATACTGCCTTTAAAAGACAGAGGCCTGTGAGCCATTACGAGACAACTATTTGAAACGCCTGAAATTAAATTATCTGTTTATCGGTCTGATCACCGTGCTGCTTGCGCTGGCGCTGTGGCCGTCCATCCCCTGGTACGGGGGCGGAAAAGACGCGTTATCACAGATCAAATCGCGGGGAGTGTTGCGCATCAGTACCGTCAACTCGCCGCTGACTTACTACACCATCAATAACGCACCAGCCGGCATGGACTACGAGCTGGCGAAGCGTTTCGCCGATTATCTTGGCGTGAAGCTGGAAGTCACGGTGCGGCCCAACCTCGGCGACCTGTTTGACGATCTCGACGACGGCAAAGCCGACCTGCTGGCCGCCGGGCTGATCTACAACAGCGAGCGCCTCAGCCGTTATCAGAGTGGCCCGAGCTACTATTCCGTGTCGCAGCAGCTGGTGTATCGCATCGACAAGCCGCGGCCCAAAAACCTTGGTGATCTGAAAGGCCGGCTGATTGTGCAGTCCGGTTCAGCCTATCTGTCAACGTTACGTTCCGCCAAAGCGGACAGCTACCCCGATCTCGACTGGGCCATTTCCACCGATATGGGCCAGAAAGCGCTGCTGGAAGCGGTTGCCGACGGCAAGCTTGACTATACCGTGGGGGATTCGGTGACCATCGGCCTGCTGCAGCGCATCCATCCACAGCTGGCGGTGGCGTTTGATATTACCGATGAAGAGCCGGTGACCTGGTATCTGCCGCGTAACGATGACGATAGCCTGAACGCCGCCATGCTCGACTTCTACAGTCAGATGGGGGAAGAAGGCACCATGGCGCGGCTGGAAGAGAAGTATCTCGGCCACGTCGGCACCTTTGATTATGTCGATACCCGCACCTTCCTGCGCGCAATTGATAACACGCTGCCGGATATCAAGCCGCTGTTTGAGAAGTACGCGTCCAGTATCGACTGGCGCCTGCTGGCGGCGATTTCCTACCAAGAGTCGCACTGGAATCCGCAGGCGACCTCGCCCACCGGCGTGCGTGGCATGATGATGCTTACGCGCAATACCGCTGACAGCCTCGACGTGAACGATCGTCTCGATCCGGAACAGAGCATTCGCGGTGGCAGCGAATACCTGCGGCGCATGATGGAAAAAGTGCCGGAGACCATTCCGGAAGATGAACGCATCTGGTTTGCGCTGGCGGCCTATAACATGGGCTACGCACATATGCTGGATGCACGCCGGCTGACGCTTAAACAGGGCGGCAATCCGGACAGCTGGGCCGACGTTAAGCTGCGCCTGCCGATGCTGAGCCAGAAGCGCTATTACGCGCAGACCACTTACGGCTATGCGCGCGGCCACGAAGCTTATAACTACGTTGAGAACATCCGTAAGTATCAGATCAGCCTGGTAGGCTATCTGCAGGAGCAGGAGAAACGGCTGGCGCAGCAGTCGGCGCTGGAAGCGGAACTCGGTGCCGGTTATCCGGCTGTCGAACCGAAGATTGCGATGAACTAATCGGCGCGCAGCGCCTGCCGCTGCGCACGTTTCTGTTCCCGGCGCATGCGGAAAAAGTCGCTCAGCAGCGTGGCGCACTCCTCGGCCAGCACGCCATGCGCAATCTCAATCTGATGATTCATGCCCGGATGGCCGATCACATCCAGCAGCGAACCGGCGGCGCCAGTTTTCTCATCCTTCGCGCCATAGACCAGACGGGTAATCCGGCTGTGCACCATGGCACCCGCACACATCACGCACGGCTCCAGCGTCACGTATAAGGTGGTGTCGAGCAGCCGGTAATTATCAATCACTTTGCCGCCCTGACGCAGCGCCATAATCTCGGCATGCGCGGTGGGATCGCACTGGCTAATCGGCCGGTTCCAGCCCTCGCCAATCACTCTGTCACCCTGCACCAGTACCGCACCGACCGGCACTTCGCCCTGCTCCCACGCACGCCGCGCCAGTTCAAGCGCGTGGCGCATCCAGTATTCATCAGTTTGTGGGTTCAACGGGCAACTCCTGCGGATTAACAAGGCGGCGCATTATAGACGGAATCCAGCTGCGATTCACTCCAGCTGTTGCAGTTCACCGCGCGGCGTCACGCGCCATCGATGCTGGCAGAAAAACAGCAGCGGGTTATCCTGCTTACTGTCGCTGTAGCCGCTGTAAAGCTGCAGCGGCGTACCGATTTTTTCCTCGAGCTGCGCCACTTTTTCATGGCCGAGACAGCGCATGGCTAATACCCGGCCGCCACGGCCCGGTTTCATCTGGCTGGCGATCAGCTTCACGCGCGGCAGAAACGCGGAATCAAAATAGACCTGCTCCACCAGCGACTGCGGCGAGCCGGTAATCAGCCAGACATCGGCGTCTTCACTGCTGAGGTAGTCAGTCAGCCGCTGCTGCACCACCGGAAACGCCGTAACGCGTTCGCGAAACCAGCGGGCAAATTCGGCCTCACGCTGGCGCAGCGTGGCCTCACGATGGCCAAAGGTGATAGCCCACAGCAGCAGGCTCATCGGCCAGCGCGCGGCGCGGCCCTTTATCAGCATACCTATGCCGATGACCGGCAGCAGCGGCACCACCAGCACCAGATTGAGCGGCTGGCGGCGCAGCAGATAACGCATAAATGTGCCAAACATGTCCTGCTGATGCAGCGTGCCGTCCAGGTCAAAAAATACCACGCGGCGATGCGAACCCTTTGTCAAACCCGACTCCTTTTTCTAAACGCGGCGATACCTGCTCTACAGTGTAGCCAGCATCGCGCGCCGGGGCGAAAGCTGTCATTTTTAATTCCAGTGGCTACAATGCCATTTGAATAGTTTATTCTCTGCGTCGGCGCGATGTCATCTGACATTCCTGGCCAGACATTTCCTTCCGCGAGCGGCTAAGCTGTGTGCGGGACTATGGATTAAGGATCGGACATGAGTTCATTGCTGCGAATTCGCCAGCTCTACCCACGCCTGGCGCTGAACGAGCGTCGGCTGGCGGATTTTTTGCTGTCGCAGCCTGATCGGGCACGGCATCTGAGTTCACAAAAACTGGCGGAAGAGTCAGGCGTAAGCCAGTCGAGCGTGGTGAAGTTCGCCCAGAAACTGGGTTACAAAGGCTTTCCGGCGCTGAAGCTGGCGCTGAGTGAGTCGCTGGCCGACCGCGATGCCATCACCGTGCACAACCACATTCTGAGTGACGATCCGCTGAAAGTGGTCGGCGAAAAGCTGCTGACGGAAAAAATTTCGGCGATTCGCGCCACGCTGGATATCAACAGCGAAGAGAAACTCACGGAAACGCTGCAGCTGCTGAAAAACGCCAACCGCATTCTGCTGGTCGGCATTGGCGCCTCCGGGCTGGTAGCGAAAGATTTTTCGTGGAAGCTGATGAAGATTGGCATCAACGCCGTCGCCGAGCAGGACATGCACGCGCTGCTGGCCAGCGTTCAGGCGATGGCACCCGGCGATGTGCTGCTGGCAATCTCCTACACCGGCGAACGTCGCGAGATCAATCTCGCGGCGCAGGAAGCGGCAGCCATTGGCGCCGATGTGCTGGCGTTTACCGGCTTTACCCCGAATTCGCTGCAGCAGTGCGCCACGGTCTGCCTGTACACCGTCGCCGAGGAGCAGAGCACGCGCAGCGCGGCCATCTCCTCCACCAGCGCCCAGCTGGCGCTGACCGATCTGCTGTTTATGGCGCTGGTGCAGAACGATCCGGAACGCGCCTCCAGCCATATTCGTCACAGCGAGGAGCTGGTGAAAAAGCTGGTCTGATTGCCCCATGCTCAGGGTATTCCCCACCCTGCCTTAGCCCGAAATTGATCATCGGGCGGGGCAATGATTTTGTTGCCTGTCGCTACCCTTTTCGGCCCGATTAAACGCATTTTCAGCATCGGGCTTGCAGGATAATTTCCGATGTATATGATCAGGGCAAATTTACTCATCTCTCTCGTCATGCTGAAACTTATTTCCCGTTATGCAGGAATTGGCGTTATCAACACCGCGATTCACTGGACGGTGTTTGCGCTTATTCTCAAGCTGTTCGAGTCAGGTCAGGCTATGGCAAACTTTGGTGCATTCTGCGTTGCGGTGACGTTTTCCTTTTTTGCTAATGCCCGCTGGACCTTTTCTTCTGCAGCCACGCCCTTGCGTTACCTGCTTTATGTCAGCTTTATGGGAGGCATGGCGGCGCTGGTTGGCTGGATGGCCGACGCCTGCACGCTTTCCCCGGTGGTTACCCTGATACTCTTTTCCTTTATTAGCCTGGGTTGCGGCTTCATCTACTCTAATTACATCGTTTTCAGGGAAGTAAAATGAAATTGTCTCTCGTCGTGCCCGTCTTCAATGAAGAGGAAACCATTCCGCTCTTTTATCAGGCGGTTCGTCATGAATTAGCCGGCTATCAGGTGGAAATTGTTTTTATCAATGATGGCAGTAGCGATGGCAGCGAAAACATCATCAATGCCCTGGCCATCTCGGATCCGCTGGTCATTGCGCTGTCATTCACCCGCAATTTCGGCAAAGAGCCCGCGTTGTTTGCCGGACTGGAGCATGCCACCGGCGACGCGGTTATCCCGATTGATGTTGATCTGCAGGATCCCATCGCCGTTATCCATCAACTGGTTGAACGCTGGCAAGCGGGTGCCGATGTGGTTCTGGCTAAACGGAAAGATCGCAGTGCCGATGGGCATGTAAAACGTAAAACAGCCGAGTGGTTTTATCACTTTCACAACCAAATCAGCTCGCCGAAAATAGAGGAAAACGTTGGCGATTTTCGTCTGCTATCGCGCGAGACGGTAGAACATATAAAAAGCCTGCCGGAAAGGAATCTGTTCATGAAGGGCATTTTATCCTGGGTTGGCGGTAAAACAGCGATTGTGGAATATGATCGGGCTGAACGCGTCACAGGGGTGTCGAAATTTAATGGCTGGAAATTATGGAATCTGGCATTAGAAGGATTAACCAGTTTTTCCACCTTCCCCTTGCGCATCTGGAGTTACATCGGCGGTAGCGTCGCGTTACTCTCCTTTCTTTATGGCTTCTGGATGATCATCGATAAACTGCTCTGGGGCAATCCGGTGGCGGGTTACCCTTCGTTGCTGGTTTCCATTCTGTTTTTGGGTGGAGTGCAACTTATCGGCATCGGTGTTCTGGGCGAATATATTGGCCGAATCTACATTGAGTCCAAACAAAGACCACGCTACGTAATTAAGAGCAGGAAATGAAAAAAACAGTTTTTGAGCGTCATCCCTCCGCCATGTATCTGATACTGGCCGTCGCTTTACTCATCGGTTATAGCCCGGTTTATTTATCAACATACGGATTTTCCGACGACTGGTTCTATTTATACGCATCCACTACCGATGCATTCAGTATTTTCAAATGGGATATCTTATCGGGCCGACCTTTTTATGGTGCTATCCGCTACTTCTTCGCTTTCCTGATCGATGACGTGCAGGATTTGACGTATCTCAGGGTGCTTTCTTTATTCAGTCTGATTTTACTGGGCGGTTACATCATCCGTTTCCTTGAGCGTCGCAGCATTTTCGCCAGCGCGGTCCAGCGTCTGACGTTTGCCACGTTGATTTGTTTGCTGCCCTCATTTCAGGTTTTTGTCGGCTGGACAGTCTGCTTTCCTTATGTCCTGTCCGTACTGCTGGCGGGCATCAGTTATTCAACGCTGGCGGAAAACAAAGGCCTGGGCCGGGTGCTACTGTCGGCTATTTGCCTGACGCTTTCCTTTGCGATTTACCAACCCGCAGCCATGAGCTTTTTATTCTTTGCCCTGCTCGATCTGGGCATGAGCCGGAATAATTATCAGCGCAGCGCGGTGATCAAGCTGATGTTGATGCTGGGATTTGGCATGGTGATGGCACTGGTACTGGCGAAAGTTCTGCCGCTCGTGCTGTTCAATGAAGTACTGGCCAGAACCAATATCACCTTAGCGCCGCTGAAAAAAATCACCTGGTTTATCGCTGAGCCGCTCAGAAATGCGCTGTGCAACTTTGATACCGGGCGCTCGATTGTCAGTATTATCATCTCCTGCTCACTGATCATCGTGGGCATTGTGAAGGCACCCGATTTCAAACCGCGTAAAGCTTTTCTGTTCCTGTTTTTCCTGCTGGCGGCGGGCATTCCTAATCTTTTGGTGAGTGAGGACTGGGCAGCCTATCGCACGGTTATCGCGCTGTCGTTAATCACTACCTCAGCCTTCATTGCTGGCTTATTCGTGATCTTTAATAAGCTGAAGATAACCACGTCTGCCAGTATCGTTTGCCTCGTTATTGCAGTGCTCTCATGCATGCTGAATATTCAGAAGGGCTTTTCTACGCCTCAGCAGCGCGAGTATCAGTTGTTAAGCAACGCAATCATAGAGAACGTGCCTGCAGAATATTCTGGCCAGCTTTATTATCGTATCGATAGTGACAACTTACCTGCTGTCGCAAAATCCAAAAAATACGATGAGTTCGGTTCGCTTTCGCTGGGTATGCCATGGTCCTTTGCCGGTATGGCCGACGCGATTAAAAAAGAGCATGCGATGAAGTTTTCCTTGCCAAAGGCGCCCGTTATCTACGGCAGCGATCAATGTCCAGGTGACTGTCTGACGCTGGATGCCACCCACGTGCTGGCACCGGTAAAATAAAGGCCAGCGCCGCCACTATTTCGCTTACCACGCAACGGCTCTGCTTACCGTTGCGTGGTTTACTGGCTATGGCGCGACATCAGATCGGCTGGTCGCAGCCACGTCGCCACGTTCTGCTGGCGGCCGAATACTACGCTAAGTCATTTTTTGAACGCCACCCGGCGTGATAATATGCGTGCCGCTCAGGGGATCGCCCCGCTGATTTACGCCTGCATCGATTGAAAAATCACACTGCAAAGCGCTATTTCAGCAGGCGTTTTGCGCCGGAGAGCGGAATTAACCAAGAAACATGCAATGAAAACAAGCAACTGATGAGCTTATGCCATGGCACTGATAATTACTGAGCGCTGCATTAACTGCGACATGTGCGAGCCTGAGTGCCCGAACCAGGCGATTAGCATGGGTGAATCGATCTATCAGATCGACGCTGACCGCTGCACCGAGTGCGTGGGTCATTATGATGAGCCGACCTGTCAGAGCGTCTGCCCGATTGATAACACTATTCTTTCAGACCCACAGCACGTGGAAAGTCGCGACGCGCTGTGGGAGAAATTTGTGCTGCTGCACGCTTAATCTTCGATAATCACCGTGGCGCAGGCGTAGTGGCGCTCGTCGGCCAGCGTGACGTGCACATGCTGCACGCCCAGCTGGCTGGCAATCACTTTGGCCTGTTCAAAGAAGCGCAGGCCTGGCTTCCCCAGCGCATCGTTGTACACTTCAAACTGATTGAACGCTAAGCCGCCGCGAATACCGGTGCCGAAGGCTTTTGCCGCCGCCTCTTTCACCGCAAAACGTTTGGCGAGGAAGCGCACCGGCTGCTGATGCGCCTGATACTGCTGCCACTCAGCTTCGCTCAGCACGCGGCGCGCCAAACGATCGCCAGAGCGTTCAATCACGCCAGCGATACGCTCGATCTCGACGATATCGCTGCCCAGCCCCAGAATGGCCATTAGCGGCGCGCTTCCCGCATCAGCGCTTTCATATCGCTGACCGCTGCTGCAAGACCGCTGAACAGCGCACGACCGATAATCGCGTGACCAATGTTCAGCTCATGCATTTCCGGCAGCGCAGCAATCGGCTGGACGTTGTGATACGTCAGACCGTGGCCAGCATTGACCTTCAGGCCGCGGCTGGCGGCAAAGGTCGCAGCGCTGGCGATACGCGCCAGTTCGGCATCGCGCGCCAGCCCTTCCGCTGCTTCAGCATAGGCGCCAGTATGGATTTCAATGTAAGGCGCACCGCTGGCGACCGCCGCTTCAATCTGGCGCTGATCGGCATCAATAAACAGCGACACCAGAATGCCCGCCTCGCTCAGCTGTTTGACTGCCGCGTTGACCTTGTCCTGCTGACCGGCCACATCAAGGCCGCCTTCGGTCGTCACTTCCTGACGCTTTTCCGGCACCAGGCAGACAAAATGCGGTTTGATGTCGCAGGCGATGCCGACCATTTCGTCGGTGACCGCCATCTCAAGATTCATGCGGGTATGAATGGTGTCGCGTAGGATCCGCACGTCGCGATCGGTGATGTGACGGCGATCTTCACGCAGGTGCACGGTAATGCCGTCTGCGCCCGCCTGCTCCGCGACAAACGCGGCCTGTACCGGATCAGGATAGTTTGTGCCACGTGCGTTACGTACGGTGGCAATGTGATCGATGTTGACCCCTAACAGCAACTCAGCCATGACAATCCTTAAATGTGTTCAGTATGTTTGCAGTGTAACGCGCGGAGCCTGTCAGGTGCATCACCCGCGCTCGTCGTTTGCCACGTTCGGTCGTTTTTTCGGCACAAACTGACGGAACAGCTCCTGACTCTTCAGCGGCTTACCGCCCAGATAAGGTTTCAGCGCCATGCGCGTGAAGCGTTTGGCGGCACGCAGCGTGTCGGCATCAGGAAATTCGCGCTCCCACAGCGCGCGCAGCTGGCGGCCAGTAAAACTGCGCTGATTGACCACCAGACTGGCGATAAAGCCCTTCTCTTCGCGATAGCTGTAGGTCATGCTGTCGTCGACCGCCTCGCCGCTGCCGGCGCAGTGCAGAAAGTCGACGCCGTAGCCCAGATGGCCAAGCAGTGCCAGCTCAAAACGGCGCAGCGCTGGCTCGGGCGAACCGTTGGCCGCCGCCAGCGTCTGGATACAGGAGAGATAATCGAAGAACAGTTCGGAGAAGGGAATTTCCTGCTCCAGCACCCGCGACAGCAGCTCGTTAACATACAGGCCACAGTAGAGCGTGATGCCGCTGAGCGGCAGCGCCAGCGACACCGCTTCGGCGTTACGCAGGGTTTTGACTTCGCCACGACCGCCCCAGCGCACCAGTAGCGGTGTAAAGGGTTGCAGTGCGCCTTTAAGCTGGGAACGGCGCGAGCGTGCGCCCTTGGCAAGGACGCGGACGCGTCCCTGACTTTCGCTGAACAGGTCGAGCAGCAGGCTGGTTTCGCTGTAAGGGCGACTATGCAGCACAAAGGCGCGTTGCCAGCCTTCCATCAATTAGTCGTCTGTATAACCCAGGCTGCGCAGCGCACGTTCGTCGTCCGCCCAGCCCGATTTCACTTTGACCCACAGCTCGAGATGAACTTTCGCCTCGAACATCTCTTCCATGTCTTTGCGCGCTTCGATACCGATGGTTTTGATTTTGGCACCTTTGTTGCCAATCACCATCTTCTTCTGCCCTTCGCGCTCGACCAGAATCAAACCGTTGATGTCATAGCCGCCGCGCTCGTTAGAGACGAACTGCTCGATCTCCACGGTAACCGAATACGGTAACTCGGCGCCGAGGAAGCGCATCAGTTTTTCACGGATGATTTCTGAAGCCATGAAACGCTGCGAGCGATCGGTGATGTAGTCTTCCGGGAAGTGGTGATCCGACAGCGGCAGGCGCTTGCGGGCGATCTCCGCAATCGCATCCACGTTTTTACCGGTTTCGGCGGAGATCGGCACGATCTCGAGGAAGTTCATCTGCTGGCTGAGGAACTGCAGGTGCGGCAGCAGGATGCTTTTATCCTGGATGTTGTCGACTTTGTTTACCGCCAGCACCACCGGCACTTTGCCGTCACGCAGCTTGTTCAGCACCATCTCATCGTCAGGCGTCCAGCGCGTGCCTTCCACCACAAAAATTACCAGCTCAACGTCACCGATGGAGCTGCTGGCAGCACGGTTCATCAGGCGGTTGATCGCCCGCTTCTCTTCCATATGCAGGCCGGGTGTATCCACGTAGATCGCCTGATAAGCGCCTTCGGTATGAATACCCATGATGCGGTGGCGCGTGGTTTGCGGCTTGCGCGAGGTGATCGACACCTTCTGCCCCAGCAGCTGGTTCAGTAAGGTGGATTTGCCGACGTTAGGCCGGCCGACAATCGCGATAAAGCCGCTGTATGTTTCGAGTTCGCTCATTCGGGTCCTGATTGGGCAGCCTCACTGCTGAGGCTGCGAAATGACAATTTATTCGAGGCCAAGTTTGATCAATGCCTGTTCGGCAGCGGCCTGCTCTGCTTTACGGCGGCTGGAGCCCACGCCCACCACCGGTTCAGCCATCCCACTCACCTGACAGTGAATGGTGAATTCCTGATCGTGCGCTTCGCCACGTACCTGTACCACCAGATAAGACGGCAGCGGCAGATGACGGCCCTGCAGATACTCCTGCAGGCGCGTTTTCGGATCTTTTTGCTTATCGCCCGGGCTGATCTGCTCAAGGCGATTCTGATACCAGTCGAGAATCAGCTTCTCGACCGTCTGAATGTTGCTGTCGAGGAAGATGCCACCGATCAACGCCTCAACGGTATCCGCGAGGATGGATTCCCGACGGAACCCGCCGCTCTTCAGCTCGCCCGGCCCCAGACGCAGACATTCGCCCAGCTCAAACTCGCGCGCCATTTCGGCCAGCGTGTTGCCGCGTACCAGCGTAGCACGCATGCGGCTCATGTCGCCTTCGTCCACGCGCGGGAAGCGGTGATACAGCGCGTTGGCAATCACATAGCTGAGGATAGAATCGCCAAGAAATTCAAGACGCTCGTTATGTTTGCTGCTGGCGCTGCGGTGAGTCAGAGCCTGCTGCAGTAATTCCGGATGAGTAAAAGTGTAGCCCAGTTTGCGCTGCAGCTTGTTAATGAGGATGGGGTTCATGCGATTCCAGTTGTTCTGTGCGTCTGTGACTCTGCATACCAAACAGGGCTGAAGTTCCAGCACGTTCTGTTTGGTGTGCAGTGGCTCCCTGACTCGCAGGAAGCCAACCGTTTTTAAATCAGTGAATACCGCCAATGCGACTCAGTCGCACGCCGGTCGGCCACTGTCCTTCCTGTTTCTCAAAGCTCATCCAGATAGCAACCGCTTTGCCGACCAGATTCTTCTCGGGCACAAAGCCCCAGTAGCGGCTGTCGGCGCTGTTATCACGGTTATCGCCCATCATGAAGTATTGCCCCTGCGGCACAATCCACGTGGCCTGCGGCTGACCCGGCTGCTGATAATACATGCTCGCCTGGCTCTGCGCTTCGTTCACCAGCAGGATATCGTGCGTGACGTTGCCCAGTGTTTCTTTGCGCGTGCCAAGACGCAGGCCGCCCCGCAGCGTTTCGCCCTGCGGCACCTGGTAGAAACCGTTGCCGGTTTCGTTACCATCAAAGCCGCTGAAGGTCTGGATGAAATCGCTCGGCTCAATGTTGGTATAGGTCACCGGCAGCGCCGTGTCACACTTGCCCGTGCCGCAGCCTGGGTTGATGGTCAGGGTTTTGCTGTAAGGATCAAACACCACTTTGTCGCCCGGCAGACCGATCACGCGCTTGATGTAATCCACGCTCGGATCTTTCGGGTATTTGAACACCGCGACATCTCCGCGCTGCGGATGGCCGGTCGGGATCAGCGTGGTTTGCGTGATCGGATCTTTGATGCCGTAAGCAAATTTCTCCACCAGGATGAAGTCGCCAATCAGCAGCGTCGGCATCATCGAGCCAGAAGGGATCTGAAACGGTTCGAAGATAAACGAGCGCACGATCAGTACCACCGCCAGCACCGGGAACACCGACGCTGCGGTTTCAACCCAGCCCGGCTGCGCGGCCACTTTGGCCAGCGTTTTGCTGTCGAGCGAATTACCTGCCTGAGCCTGTGCCGCCGCCTGCTTTGCCCGGCGCGCCGGGGCCCACTTAAAGCGATCGATACACCAGATGATGCCGGTTAACAGAGTGGCAATCACCAGAATCAGGGCGAACATGTTAGCCATTAAAGTTCCTTATTTGCTGTCTTTACCGACATGCAGAATGGCAAGGAATGCTTCCTGCGGCAGCTCAACGTTGCCGACCTGCTTCATTCGCTTCTTACCTTCTTTCTGCTTCTGCAACAGCTTTTTCTTACGGCTGACGTCACCGCCATAGCATTTCGCCAGGACGTTTTTACGCAGCTGTTTCACTGTTGAGCGAGCGATAATGTGGTTGCCGATTGCTGCCTGAATCGCAATATCGAACTGCTGGCGCGGAATCAGATCTTTCATCTTCTCCACCAGCTCGCGGCCACGATACTGTGAGTTATCACGGTGCGTAATCAGCGCCAGCGCATCAACGCGTTCTGAGTTAATCAGGACGTCGACGCGCACCATGTCAGAGGTCTGGAAACGTTTGAAGTTATAGTCCAGCGACGCATAGCCGCGCGACGTTGATTTCAGACGGTCGAAGAAGTCGAGTACCACTTCCGCCATCGGAATCTCATAGGTCAGCGCAACCTGTTTGCCGTGGTAAACCATGTTAGTCTGCACACCGCGTTTTTCGATACACAGCGTAATAACGTTGCCCAGAAACTCCTGCGGCAGCAGCATATGACACTCAGCGATCGGTTCGCGCAGTTCAGCAATATTATTCAGCGGCGGCAGCTTCGATGGGCTGTCGACGTACACCACTTCTCCGTCAGTGGTTTCCACTTCGTACACAACCGTTGGCGCGGTGGTGATCAGGTCGAGATCGTATTCACGCTCCAGACGCTCCTGGATGATCTCCATGTGCAGCAGGCCGAGGAAGCCACAGCGGAAGCCAAAGCCCAGCGCGGTGGAGCTCTCTGGCTCATAGAACAGTGAGGCGTCGTTCAGGCTCAGCTTGCCTAATGCATCACGAAAAGCTTCGTAGTCGTCGGAGCTTACCGGGAACAGACCGGCATACACCTGCGGCTTCACTTTTTTGAAGCCCGGCAGCGCTTTATCCGCAGGGTTGCGCTGCAGCGTCAGGGTATCGCCCACCGGCGCGCCGAGGATGTCTTTGATGGCGCACACCAGCCAGCCTACCTCGCCACACTTCAGCTCGGTACGGTCAATTTGTTTTGGCGTGAAAATGCCGAGGCGGTCAGCGTTGTACACCTGGCCGGTACTCATCACTTTGACTTTGTCACCTTTGCGCAGCGTGCCGTTTTTAATACGGATCAGCGAGACCACACCGAGGTAGTTATCAAACCATGAGTCGATGATCAGCGCCTGCAGCGGGCCTTCCGGATCGCCTTCCGGCGGCGGAATGTCGCGCACCAGACGTTCCAGCACATCCGGTACGCCGACGCCGGTTTTCGCCGAGCAACGCACCGCATCAGCGGCGTCGATGCCGACGATATCTTCAATCTCTTCCGCCACGCGCTCCGGGTCGGCCGCAGGCAGGTCGATCTTGTTCAGTACCGGTACCACTTCCAGATCCATTTCCATGGCGGTGTAGCAGTTCGCCAGGGTCTGCGCTTCAACGCCCTGACCTGCATCAACCACCAGCAATGCCCCTTCACAGGCCGCCAGCGAGCGGGAAACTTCATAAGAGAAGTCAACATGGCCTGGGGTGTCGATAAAATTGAGCTGGTAAGTTTCACCGTTTGGCGCGTGGTAATCGAGCGTAACGCTCTGCGCTTTAATGGTGATGCCGCGCTCGCGCTCCAGATCCATCGAATCCAGAACCTGCGCCGCCATCTCACGATCGCTCAGGCCACCGCAAATCTGAATCAAACGGTCAGAGAGCGTTGATTTGCCATGGTCAATGTGAGCGATAATGGAGAAATTTCGTATGTGCTTCATTTATATGAATATCTTCACGTAGAAAATCAGTTGAAAACGTGAGCACAGACACATTCAGGCAAGTGAGCTTTACCCGGAACCCTGTCAGCCTCATTAATGACGACGCATATTACACTGTTAACGCCGCGCGTTAAAGAATGGAACTGCGGGGAATCGCAACAGAATTCAGCGATTAAGACGAAATGAAAAGGCCGCGCAATACGCGGCCTGAACGGGGATCAACTATGGTTTTCCACCCGTAGCGCATCAGGCGGGAGCGCAACGCTGAGAATCACCGGCTGGAACGCTTCGCGATCGCCAAACCGGCTGGAAACCCCTTTGGCAACAATAAAGCCGCCAACGCCACCCAGCAGCGCACCGCAGGCCGCCGCCAGGTCGCTGTGGAACAGCATCTGGAACAGGCCCGCGACCAGGAACAGACCAAACAGTGGCGTCATATACACCAGCAGTGCAGAACCGAGCAGGCTGCTTTCGCGAATGCCCAGCTCAATGCGCTGACCCGGCTGTAGTGGCTCCGGACTGGCGATGGTCATCACATGGGCGTTTTTCGGTCCCAGCTGGTTGAGCGCATGGCTGCCGCAGCCTTTGCGCGCTGAACAACTGTTGCAGGAGGTTTTCGCTTCCGAATGCAGAGTAGCGACGCCCTCTTTCCATGCCACCACGGTGGCCCATTCTCTCATCATTTTGTGGCACCTGAATCTATGCTGTCCGCGATACGTTTGGCAGTGGTCGGCGGCAATTCGCCCACCACGGTAATTTCACGATTATCGCGCACTTCGGTCTGCACCGTACGACGCCCAGTGCGCAATGACTGTGGCGAACTGCTTTTATCGGCAGGCGTGATGTTGATAGCGAAGCTGAACAAGCCATCGCTGTACAGACGGGATTCTACGGTTTTGTTCATCGCCGGAATATCACGCCGGCTTTGCGAAATCAGCTTCATGCCGGCCGGCAACCAGCCCGGCTGCCAGCTGAGTTGCACTTTGTCGCCCGCCGGTAACGACAGCGACGGCGGCAGATTGGCTTTTTCCAGCCCCTGCATCAGATTGCGTACGCCTTCATCGACGGCAAAACTGATGACGCGGAACTGCTCCAGCGTCTCACCGTCGCGATCCAGCAAATCAATCCGCAGCGGCAACTTGGTATCGACGTCCAGCCACACCACGTAGCTATAACGCGTGCCGTCACGCGACACGATGCGCACCACTTCGCACATCTGATCGGCCATGCGGGAACGCCCTACCGGAATAAAATCGTAGGCATCGCCGAGGCGCGAGAAGTCAGCAAACATCAGCGCCGGCAGCGCATCAATAATGTGGTTGCCCGGCAGTGAGAACGGATCGAGACCCGGTTCGAAATAGCTGATGTCGTTGCCGCGCTGGATCACCTCACGGCGCGGTCCGTCCATCTGTAACAGCTGAGCGAACACACGATTGTCGATGACCGCATGGCGGTAACGCAGGGATTCAATGCCCAGACGTGAGACATTGATATAGGCGAATTCGTAGTTGAGGTTCTGGCTGGCCTGCTCCATCTGCTGTAACAACGCCCCGGACGCAGATGTCTGCGCCGGGGCGGTAGATGACCAAAGCAGGCTGCCTGCCAGCAGGCTAACGGCACACCAAAGCTGCTTCATTACTGCTGTTGAGTTCCTAACGACTGAGTTCCGGGAACGTTAGCCTGCGCCTGTTGCGGCGCATTGCTTTCAAACTGCACCTGATCGGCATGCAGACGGCGTTGCAGTTCGTAATCCTGCAGCATGGCATTCACACGGCGGCGCTGCTCCTGCACCTGCTGATTTGAGCTGTTGGTGTCAAAAGCATCAGACGGCACGCCCAGGCTGACCGGTGACGCTTTACCCATCATCGGTAAGGTATTAAAGGCTGGCGCATCCGAGGTTTCCGTCGCACTACCCGCTGGTGAGCTGTTGTAGTGCTGCACACCGACGATCACCGCCAGCGACACACAGGCCGCCACACCAATCTGCGTGACCTGAGCAACCCAGCCGCCGCCGCGACGCCAGAACGGCATTTTCTGCCAGCGCGACGGCTCCGGCTGTGCATCCGGGATCAACGAAGTCACTTTGCGCACCGGCTCGTCTTCGATGGCGGCAGCAACGCGTGCGGAGATATCAAAATGCAGCACTTCGCCCACATCGCCCCGCAGGGTGTCGCGGATCAGATGGTAGCTCTCCCAGCTTTTTTGTAGATCTGCATCCTTCGATAACGACGCCAGCAGCTCGTTATCTAAAGTTTCACCATCCATTAAAGCGGAAAGTTTTTCTTTCTGCATGTTTTGGTACCCTTCCAGTAGCCGTTATCACTGACGTTGGATAAGCGGTTGAACTTTATTATCAATGGCTTCCCGGGCCCGGAAGATACGTGAACGTACGGTACCTACCGGACAATCCATGATGGCGGCGATCTCTTCGTAACTCAGACCATCCAGTTCCCGCAGGGTGATGGCCATACGCAGATCTTCAGGCAACGCCTCAATCGTCCGAAAAACAATTTGTTTCAGTTCGTCTGACAACATTAAGTTCTCAGGGTTCGAAATTTCTTTTAGCGCACCCGCACTTTCGAAATTTTCCGCGTCAATCGCGTCCACATCGCTGGACGGCGGCCGGCGCCCCTGAGCCACCAGATAATTCTTCGCGGTGTTGACCGCAATGCGGTACAGCCACGTGTAAAAGGCGCTATCACCCCGGAACGACTCCAGTGCGCGATACGCTTTAATGAAAGATTCCTGAACCACATCAGGCACATCGCCTGACGGGACATAACGTGAAACCAGGCTCGCCACTTTATGCTGGTATCGGATCACCAGTAAATTAAATGACTTTTGATCTCCTTTCTGAACCCGCTCAACGAGGACCTGATCCGTTAACTGCTCGCTCATCCGAGGTAATGTCTCCCCAAATCTCTTTTATGCGTAAGTGAACTGCCAGCACATCTCATTTATTGTGAGCAAGCATGCGCTTAGAGTCCCGTTCTGGCCTGAAGTTCACCACGACCTGATATTTCTGTACCGGTGCCCTGACATCGTTGTTGTTGATGGTCTTTCAGTGTAGCGACTTACCGCACTGGTGGTGTCGTTGGCGGCACCGATAATCGCTGGCAGAGTACCCTATGACGCCGCATTTTTCACCTTTATTCCCTGAATTTTCAGCGTGTTTGGTATAAAAAACACTAATCGCTTATTTTCAGACATAACTTACTGAAATCGCATTACAATCTGATTATTGCGTCGAATTATCCCGCGTTTTTTGTTCAAAATACTTCACACCAGCAGCGTCCGGGCTTATGCTCGGGGGACCTTTTGTTTAGTAAATTAAACATCATGAACCCCATTCCCGATCATAGCTGTGATGTATTGATTGTCGGCAGCGGCGCGGCCGGTTTATCTCTGGCGCTGCGGCTGGCACCGCACTATCAGGTAACGGTGCTGAGTAAAGCGCAGATTAGCGAAGGCTCCACGCTGTATGCACAGGGCGGGATTGCGGCGGTGTTTGATGAAAACGACAGCATTGAATCACACGTCGAAGATACGCTGATTGCCGGTGCAGGCCTGTGCGATCGCGAGACGGTGAATTTTATCGCCAGCAATGCGCGCCCTTGCGTACAGTGGCTGATCGATAACGGCGTGGCGTTTGATCGCGAGCCACAGGATAACGGCAATGCGCGCTATCACCTGACGCGCGAAGGCGGTCACAGCCATCGCCGTATTTTACACAGCGCCGACGCCACCGGGCGCGCGGTCGAAACCACGCTGGTCAGCCAGGCGCTCAGCCATCCCAATATTCGCGTTATTGAGCGTGCCAACGCGGTGGATTTAATCCTCTCCGATAAAATTGGCCTGCCCGGAACGCGGCGCGTGGTAGGCGCATGGATCTGGAATCGCAATCGCGAACAGGTTGAAACCTGCCGCGCCCGCAGCGTGGTGCTGGCCACTGGCGGTGCGGCGAAGGTATATCAGTACACCACTAATCCGGATGTCGCGTCCGGCGACGGCATCGCGATGGCGTGGCGCGCCGGCTGCCGGGTGGCCAATCTGGAATTCAATCAGTTTCACCCTACCTGCCTGTTTCATCCGCAGGCGCAAAACTTTTTGCTGACCGAAGCGCTGCGCGGCGAAGGTGCCTGGCTACTGCGCCCGGACGGTTCGCGCTTTATGCCGGATTTCGATGCGCGCGCCGAACTGGCACCGCGCGATATCGTGGCGCGCGCTATCGATCACGAAATGAAGCGCCTGGGCGTCGACTGCATGTATCTCGACATCAGCCATCAGCCGGCCAGCTTTGTGCGTGCCCACTTTCCGATGATCTATGACAAGCTGCTGACGTTTGGCCTCGATCTGACACAGCAGCCGATTCCGATTGTGCCCGCCGCGCATTACACCTGCGGCGGCGTGATGGTGGATCAGCATGGGCGCACCGATGTCGACGGGCTGTATGCGATTGGTGAGGTCAGCTATACCGGCCTGCACGGCGCTAACCGCATGGCATCAAACTCGCTGCTGGAGTGTCTGGTGTATGGCTGGTCGGCGGCCGAAGATATTGTGCGCCGTCTGCCGCAGATGCACGCCGTCGATCACCTGCCGGCGTGGGATGAAAGCCGCGTCGACGATGCCGATGAACGGGTGGTGATTCAGCACAACTGGCATGAGCTGCGGCTGTTAATGTGGGACTACATGGGCATCGTGCGTACCACCAAGCGGCTGGAGCGCGCCCTGCGCCGCATTACGCTGCTACAGCAGGAGATAGATGAATACTATGCGCACTTTCGCCTCTCCAACAATCTGCTGGAGCTGCGCAATCTGGTACAGGTGGCAGAGCTGATGGTGCGCTGTGCGCTGGCGCGCAAAGAGAGCCGCGGGCTGCACTTCACCCGCGACTATCCGCAGATGCTGCCCGAAGCGCTGCCTACGGTGCTGCAGCCGGACGTTCAGCGGAACAGGTAGAAATCAGTCACCAGGCTCAGCCAGTCCGCCGAATAACTTTTATCTTCATCACGAATGGCGAGACGCTCCTGCACGAGTTCGCCTGCGGCGGGTGAAAAGCCCAGTACAAGCCGGTTCGGCGGTCGCTGCGCGTAAGGCGCCACATCATAGCGATAACGCAGATGCCAGCCTTCGGCGCGCGCCAGTACAATCAGGTTTTCGCCGGCATCCGCCGGCAGCACCACGCAAAACAGCCCCTCTTCTTCAATCAGCTGTGCCGCACAGCGCAGCAGAGTGGGATGATCAAGCGTTGCCGTGCTGCGCGCGGTATCGCGCTCGACGCTGGCCGAGGCCATACCCGGGGTGAAAAACGGCGGATTGCTGACAATCAGCGAGTAGCGTTTTTCTGCCTGCTCACTCCAGCTGACGATGTCCTGCGCATGCACCGCGATGCGATGCGCCCACGGCGACGCGGCGACGTTCTCCTGCGCCTGCGCGGCGGCGCTGCGCTCCAGTTCGACGGCATCGATACTGACGTCATCCGGCGTGCGCTGCGCCAGCATCAGCGCAATCAGACCGCTGCCGCAGCCGATATCCAGTATGCGCCGTACGCCTGCCACCGGCGCCCAGGCCCCGAGCAGCACCCCATCGGTGCCGACCTTCATGGCACAGCGATCGTGCGCGACAAAAAATTGCTTAAACGTGAATCCATCTTTTCTTAACATCGCCCGCGCTGGCGGTTGCGGCTGAGACATGCTTAACGACCATTGAATTTTCTCCTGCCGGAAGTGTAACGTGGTCGCGAAGTGAATTCACCTTCACCTGTGCAACACAAACAGATGAAGATTGTGGCTGAACTGTCTATAATCAGCGCCCCAAACTGAGGTAGACCATGACCGTAACCACATTCTCCGAACTCGAACTCGACGAAAGCCTGCTGGAAGCCCTGCAGGATAAAGGCTTCACGCGCCCGACTGCCATTCAGGCTGAGGCCATTCCTGCCGCGCTGGAAGGCCGTGACGTTCTGGGTTCGGCACCAACCGGAACGGGGAAAACCG
This sequence comes from Pantoea sp. SGAir0418, assembly GCF_043529865.1. Classification (NCBI taxonomy): domain Bacteria; kingdom Pseudomonadati; phylum Pseudomonadota; class Gammaproteobacteria; order Enterobacterales; family Erwiniaceae; genus Pantoea; species Pantoea sp. SGAir0418. Next base: position 1,099,951 of record NZ_CP027911.1, on the reverse strand, counting down.
CAGCCTACCTGCTGCCCGCTTTACAGCACCTGCTCGATTTTCCGCGTAAAAAATCAGGGCCGCCGCGCATTCTGATCCTCACGCCGACGCGTGAACTGGCGATGCAGGTTGCCGACCAGGCGCGCGAGCTGGCCAAACATACCCATCTCGATATCGCCACCATCACCGGCGGCGTGGCCTATATGAACCACGCGGAAGTGTTCAGTGAAAATCAGGACATCGTGGTCGCGACCACCGGCCGTCTGCTGCAGTACATCAAAGAAGAGAACTTTGACTGCCGCGCGGTAGAAACGCTGATTCTGGACGAAGCCGACCGCATGCTGGACATGGGCTTTGCGCAGGATATCGAGACCATTGCCGGTGAAACGCGCTGGCGCAAACAGACGCTGCTGTTCTCGGCCACGCTGGAAGGCGACAACATCAAAGATTTCGCCGAGCGCCTGCTGAACGATCCGGTAGCGATTGAAGCCGATCCAAGCAAAAGCGAACGCAAGAAGATTCAGCAGTGGTATTACCGCGCCGACAACCTTGAGCACAAAACCAAACTGCTGGTGCATCTGCTGAAGCAGCCGGAAGTGAAGCGCGCCATCGTGTTCGTGCGTAAACGTGAGCGCCTGCATGAGCTGGTGACCTGGATGCACGAAGCCGGCCTGCGCAGTAGCTACCTCGAAGGCGAAATGGTACAGGCTAACCGTAACGAAGCGATAAAACGCCTGAATGACGGTCGCGTTAACGTGCTGGTCGCGACCGATGTCGCCGCGCGCGGTATCGACATTGATAACGTCACCCACGTCATCAACTATGACTTACCGCGCACCGCCGATGTCTATTTGCACCGCATTGGCCGTACCGGCCGCGCCGGACGCAAAGGTACCGCAATCTCGCTGGTAGAAGCACATGACCATCCGCTGCTGGGTAAAATCAGCCGCTACGTCAACGAGCCACTGAAATCGCGCGTAATCGATGAGCTGCGTCCGGAAACGCGTGCACCGAGTGCTAAAGTCACCGGTAAACCGTCGAAAAAGGCGCTTGAGAAGCGCAAAGAGAAGAAAGCGAAAGAAGAAGAGAAACCGCGCGTGAAGAAACGTCACCGCGATACTAAAAATATCGGTAAACGCCGCAAGCCAAGCGGCAGCAGCACACCGGAGAGCGGTGCGGAATAAAACAGCATCGCGGCAATTAAATCGCCTCCCTGAGGCGATTTTTTGCTTTCTGGCCTGCTGAAAAAGCACTTTCGCGGCGTAAAATCTCTCAACCTGCCCTCTTCGCTCTTCAGGAAATAAAAAAAGCCGCGCCAGTAAGCACCGGCGCGGCTTGTATTGCTGTATGCGTTTTCGTCAGCCGATCAATTACAGGCTTTCGGTAAAGGTACGGGTGATAACGTCACGCTGCTGTTCTGGCGTCAGCGCGTTAAAGCGCACCGCATAGCCCGACACGCGAATGGTCAGCTGCGGATATTTTTCCGGATGCTTCACCGCATCTTCCAGCGTTTCACGGCGCAGCACGTTAACGTTGAGGTGCTGACCGCCTTCAACGCGTACCTGCGGTTTCTGCTCCAGTGGAATTTCACGGTAAGCAATCTCGCCAAGGTCGCTGACTGCAACAACCTGATCTTCCGTGAAATCGCCTTTTGCGCACAGGCAGCGGGCTTCGGCTTTCTCATTGTCCAGCAGCCAGAACGAGTTCAGCAGCTGCGGATTTTGTGCCTGAGTAATTTGAATACCGGTAATCATAGAGGCCTCCAGGGCTTAGCGCTGCGGCAGGAGCACAGCGCGGTTCTTCGGGTTATGTGATGCTCTGGTATATCACCGCGCTGACCGGCTCGTTTTGACCTGTATCAATTTCGTCCGGCCACAATTTTTGCCCCCCCACTCTAATAAATTGATTTATAACAATTTTTGTCATTAACTTTTTCTGTAATTGTTCAACTTATTTTTACCCTTCTGCTGCCCCGCCGGACACGCTAAGCTAAAGGCATCAATTTGCAGGGAGTCAATGATGGCTGAGAAGCTGACCTGGCACGATGTGCTGGCTGAAGAGAAAGAAAAACCTTACTTCGTGGAAACGCTGAAAGCGGTAGCCGAAGAGCGAGCAGCGGGCGTGACGGTCTATCCGCCGCAAAAGGACGTGTTCAACGCGTTCCGTCTCACCGAACTGGGCGATATTAAAGTGGTGATCCTCGGCCAGGATCCGTACCACGGCCCGAATCAGGCGCATGGCCTGGCGTTTTCGGTATTGCCGGGCGTGGCCATTCCGCCGTCGCTGCTGAATATGTACAAAGAGCTGGAACAGGATATTCCTGGCTTTCAGCGTCCGCAGCACGGCTTTCTTGAAAGCTGGGCGAAACAAGGTGTGCTGCTGCTGAATACGGTGTTAACCGTGGAAGCCGGCAAAGCGCATTCGCACGCACGTTTCGGCTGGGAAACCTTTACCGATAACGTGATCAGCGCCATCAACACCCATCGCGAAGGGGTGATTTTCCTGCTGTGGGGATCACACGCGCAGAAGAAAGGCAGCATCATTGATGCGCAGCGTCATCACGTATTGAAAGCACCGCATCCTTCGCCGCTTTCGGCGCATCGCGGCTTTTTTGGCTGTCAGCATTTTTCCAAAGCCAATGCGCTGCTGAGCCAGGCTGGCCAGACGCCCATTGACTGGACGCCGGTGCTGCCCTGAAAACACAAACGGCCGCATCAGCGGCCGTTGTTACACGGGAGCGGCTTAGCCTTTGGCTTTCGATACCGCAACCATCGCCGGGCGCAGCAGGCGACCGTTGAGGGTGTAACCGCGCTGCATCACCATCAGCACATGGTTTGGCGCCACTTCTTCAGACTCCATCATCGACATCGCCTGATGCACATCCGGGTTGAACGGCACATTAGTTTCGCCCACCACTTCCACGCCGAACTTGCGCACCGCACCCAGCAGTGATTTCAGCGTCAGCTCGATGCCTTCAATCATCGAAGCCAGCTCGGTGTTCTCTTTATCCGCCACTTCCAGCGCGCGCTCCAGGCTATCAATCACCGGCAGCAGTTCGCTGGCAAACTTTTCCAGCGCAAACTTGTGCGCTTTTTCCACGTCCATTTCGGCGCGGCGACGGATATTTTCAATCTCAGCCTGCGCGCGCAGCTGGGCGTCACGCACGCCACCCTGCGCCTGCGCTAATTCCGCTTCCAGCTGGGCGATACGCTCATCACGCGGATCCACCTCAGTTGCTGTCTCCGCTTCCGGCTGCTGTTGTTCCTGTTGAATTTCGTCTGAGACTTGCTCGTTTGGGGTGTTCTGTTCTTTACTACTCATGAATTTCTCCGCGTTTTGCACATTCATCTCGCTGGTTGGCTTATTATGGGGATCAGTTTGACGGTTTCAAGTGAACCCATCACATTGCCTGGCCGTTTTGGCTTATGAGGAACACCCGCTAAATGAACAAACACTTTAACTGCATTGGGATCGTCGGCCATCCGCGCCACCCCACTGCGTTAACCACCCATGAAATGCTCTGGCGCTGGCTGACTGACAAAGGCTATGACGTGATCGTGGAACAGCAAATCGCCCGCGAGCTTAACCTGCAGGATGTGCGTACCGGCAGCCTGGCGGACATCGGCCAGTATGCCGATCTGGCGGTGGTGGTCGGCGGCGATGGCAACATGCTGGGCGCCGCGCGCGTGCTGGCTCGTTACGACATCAAGGTGATTGGCATCAACCGCGGCAATCTCGGCTTCCTGACAGATCTCGATCCGGATAACGCGCAGCAGCAGCTGGATGACGTGCTGCAAGGCGATTATTTCGTGGAAAGCCGCTTTTTGCTGGAAGCGCAGGTATGTAAAGAAGAGTGTTCGCCGCGCATCGGCAGCGCCATTAATGAAGTGGTGCTGCATCCGGGCAAAGTGGCGCACATGATTGAATTTGAAGTCTATATCGACGAAGTGTTCGCCTTTTCCCAGCGCTCGGACGGGCTGATTATCTCCACGCCAACCGGTTCAACCGCCTATTCGCTTTCGGCGGGCGGGCCGATATTAACGCCGTCACTTGATGCGATTGCGCTGGTGCCGATGTTCCCGCACACGCTGTCGGCGCGTCCGCTGGTGATCAACAGTAGCAGCACCATTCGCCTGCGTTTTTCCTCGCTGCGCAGCGACCTGGAGATCAGCTGTGATAGCCAGATCGCCCTGCCGATTCAGGAAGGGGAAGATGTGCTGATTCGCCGCAGCGCCAATCACCTCAATTTAATTCATCCAAAAAATTATAATTATTTTAATACCTTAAGCTCAAAACTCGGATGGTCAAAAAAATTATTCTGAAAAGGCCTGCCGGCTACTTTACTGGATAAAAAACCAGTTTATACTGTATGAAAAACCATATCTGTTTTTACATACAGGTGATTGTATGCTGGCACAACTGACCATCAGTAATTTTGCAATCGTTCGTGAACTGGAGATCGACTTTCATCGTGGCATGACAGCGATCACCGGCGAAACCGGCGCAGGGAAATCCATCGCGATTGATGCGCTGGGCCTGTGCCTTGGCGGCCGTGCTGAAGCAGACATGGTGCGTCAGGGGGCCAGCCGCGCGGATATCTGCGCGCGCTTCCAGCTGAAAGCGTCACCCTCTGCCCAGCGCTGGCTGGCGGAGAATCAACTCGACGACGGCAACGAATGTTTGTTGCGCCGCGTGATCAGTGCCGATGGCCGCTCACGTGGCTTTATCAACGGCACGTCCGTACCGCTGTCACAGCTGCGCGAACTCGGCCAGTTACTGATTCAAATCCACGGTCAGCATGCGCATCAGCTGCTGCTTAAAACCGATCACCAGAAACACCTGCTGGATGCCTACGCCGCGCACGACGATCGGCTGGCGGAGATGCGTCAGCATTATCAGCGCTGGCACCACAGCTGCCGCGCGCTGGCGCAGCATCAGCAGCTGTCGCAGGAGCGTGAAGCCCGCCGCGAACTGCTGCAGTATCAGCTGAAAGAACTCAACGAGTTTGCGCCGCAGCCAGGCGAGTTTGAGCAGATTGATGAAGAGTACAAGCGCCTCGCGAACAGCGGTCAGCTGCTGTCCACCAGCCAGCAGGCGCTGCAAATTCTTGCCGATAGCGATGACACCAACCTGCAAAGCCTGCTCTACAGCGCGCGTAATATGCTGAGTGAGCTGGTCTCGCTGGACGATAAAGTCAGCGGCGTATTTAACCTGCTGGAAGAAGCCGCGATTCAGTTAAGTGAAGCCAGCGATGAGCTGCGCCACTACTGTGAACGGCTCGACCTCGACCCTAATCGCCTGTACGAGCTGGAGCAGCGTCTGTCGCGGCAGATTGCGCTGGCACGCAAGCACCATGTTTCACCGGAAGCGCTGCCGGTGCTGTATCAGCAGCTGCTGGATGAAGCGGAACAGCTGTCGCAGCAGGAGAGCGATCAGGAAAGCCTGCAGAGCGACGTCGTGGCTCATCATCAGGCCGCGCTGGCCTGTGCCGAAGCCCTGCATCAGCAACGCGTCACCTCGGCGCAGGAGCTGAGCCAGCTGATTACGCAAAGCATGCGCACGCTCGCCATGCCACACGGTGAGTTTGCCATCATGCTGGAATTCAATGCCGATCAGCTGACGGCCGAAGGTGCCAGCCGTATTGATTTCCGTGTCACCACCAACCCGGGCCAGCCGCTGCAGCCGCTGGGTAAAGTGGCCTCAGGGGGTGAACTGTCACGTATTGCCCTGGCGATTCAGGTGATTACCGCACAGAAAATGGAAACTCCGGCGATGATTTTCGATGAGGTTGACGTCGGTATCAGTGGTCCGACGGCCGCTGTCGTTGGCCAGATGCTGCGCCAGTTGGGCGAATCGACTCAGGTAATGTGCGTAACTCACCTGCCGCAGGTGGCGGGCTGTGGTCATCAGCACTTCTTCGTCAGCAAAGAAACCGACGGTGCGATGACCGAAACCCACATGCAGCCGCTGGATAAGCGTGCGCGTCTGCAGGAACTGGCGCGCCTGCTTGGCGGCAGCGAAGTCACACGCAACACACTGGCGAACGCAAAAGAACTTTTAGCAGCCTGACACCGCACTTTTTTGCGGCCTGGTGGTCATATGCTTGCTCTGTAGAGGTTTCCAATAGCTCAAAGGTTTATTATCATCGGCAGTCATATCGCCATAATAAAGCCTGCCGTATGCAGAGTTCAGAATTTGATGGCAACAAAACTGCCTGATGAAAGGCGTTTGGCCCCAGAAAAGGAATGTATAGATGCGCTGTAAAACGCTGACTGCCGCGGCAGTGGTAATGTTGATGATGACCGCCGGATGTTCCACCCTTGAGCGCGTTGTGTATCGTCCGGATATCAATCAGGGGAATTACCTGGTCGCCAACGACGTTTCGAAGATTCACACCGGCATGACGCAGCAGCAGGTTGCCTACACGCTCGGTACGCCGATGATGCACGACCCGTTTGGCAGCAACGTCTGGTATTACGTGTTCCGTCAGGAGCCAGGCCATGAGAGCGTGAAGCAGCAGACGCTGACGCTGACCTTCGACAGCAACGGTACGCTGACTAACATCGACAACAAACCGCGCCTCACCGGCACTGAAGACTGAGTGAGCCGCAACAAAAAAGGCGCCTGAGCGCCTTTTTTAATGCCTGTAATTTACTTTTTCGTTGCCGCGCGCTCTGCCCGCTGCCGGCGCATCTCTTTTGGATCGGCAATCAGCGGGCGATAAATCTCTACCCGATCGCCATCCTGCAGCGTATCGCTCAGCTTGACCGGACGGCTGAAAATGCCGACCTTGTTGCTGCTCAGGTCGATATCTTTGCGCAGCGTCAGCAGTCCGGATGCCTGAATCGCCTGCTCAACCGTGGCGCCCTCTTCCAGGCTAACCTCACGCAGATACTGTTTATCCGGTAGCGCGTACACCACTTCAACGCTGATGTCAGCCACGGTAAACCTCTTTGGCGCGCTGGGTAAACGCCTGCACCATGCTGTTGGCCAGCTCTTTGAAGATGCGTCCAAACGCCATCTCGACCAGCATATTGGTGAACTCAAAGTCGAGGCTGAGCTCAACCTTGCAGGCATCGTCGCCGAGCGAGATAAATTTCCAGCCACCGGTCAGCTTGCGGAACGGCCCATCGACCAGCTGCATATGAATGCTCTGGTTATCGGTCAGGGTGTTACGCGTGGTAAAAGTTTTACTGATGCCGGCTTTGGAGACATCCACCGCGGCGGTCATCTGGTTACCGCTGTTATCCAGCACGCGGCTGCCGGTACAGCCCGGAAGAAATTCAGGATAAGCATCCACATCATTCACGAGCCGGTACATCTGCTCAGCGCTATACGGGACCAGCGCTGAACGGCTAATCTGGGCCATAATGGTTCCTGTTGGTCACAAAACCGTTGAATTATACCATTTTAAGCTACTAAACAAAAATTCACGCCTTTGCCAGCTGTGCTAAAATAGTGTGTTTTTTACCGCCCCGCAGGACAGGGGATGCGCCCACAGACTGAGTGATGTAGACTACGCCGCACTATGACAAAGAAAAAAGCTCACAAACCCGGTTCAGCCACTATTGCCCTCAACAAACGCGCCCGCCATGAATACTTCATTGAAGAAGAGTTCGAGGCCGGCATGGCGTTGCAAGGATGGGAAGTCAAATCACTGCGCGCCGGTAAAGCCAACATCAGCGACAGCTATATTTTGCTGCGCGATGGCGAAGCCTATCTGTTCGGTTCCACTTTTCAGCCGCTGGCGGTGGCATCAAGCCACGTGGTGTGTGATCCCACGCGTAACCGCAAACTGCTGTTGAACCAGCGCGAACTGGACTCCCTGTACGGTCGTGTTAACCGCGAAGGTTACACCGTGGTTGCGCTGTCGCTGTACTGGAAAAACGCCTGGGCCAAGCTGAAGATTGGGGTGGCACGCGGTAAGAAAGAACACGACAAGCGCGCGGACATTAAAGATCGCGAGTGGAAGATGGACAAAGCACGAATTATGAAGAATGCCAGCCGTTAACCACTGGAATCTTTTATAATTTTTTGCTAGAGTAAGAAGTCTTGGGGCTGATTCTGGATTCGACGGGATTCGCGAAACCCAAGGTGCATGCCGAGGTGCGGTAGGCCTCGCTAAAAAACCGCAAAAAAATAGTCGCAAACGACGAAAACTACGCTTTAGCAGCTTAATAACCTGCTTAGAGCCCTCTCTCCCTAGCCTCCGCTCTTAGGACGGGGATCAAGAGAGGTCAAACCTAAAAGAGATCGCGTGGATGCCCTGCCTGGGGTTGAAGCGTTAAAACTAATCAGGCTAGTTTGTTAGTGGCGTGTCTGTCCGCAGCTGGCAAGCGAATGTAAAGACCAGACTAAGCATGTAGTACCGAGGATGTAGGAATTTCGGACGCGGGTTCAACTCCCGCCAGCTCCACCAAAATTCTTCAAAGATGGTTCCAGTGCCATCCGCAGAAGTCCTGAAAGCCCGCACGGCACAAGCCCTGCGGGCTTTTTTGTGTCTGTAACCTTCCAAGATGATCCGCCTGAATCCAGAGATAATTGGTACACGTTTAGGTACACGCTATAATGTGGGCCAAAAACGTGTACCAATTATGGACGGAAACCAGTCATGGCGCGGATGACACGCCCCCTCACCAATAACGAAATCCTCAAAGCTAAGCCTCAAGAGAAAGACTTCACACTGCATGATGGTGACGGCCTTTTCCTGCTCATTAAAACGTCGGGTAAGAAACTATGGCGTTTTCGCTACCAGCGGCCAGTAAGTAGCAGCCGTACAAATCTTAGTCTTGGCTCATACCCTGCATTAACGCTTGCGGGCGCAAGGCAAATGCGTGACCACTATCTTTCGCTGCTCGCACAAGGGATCGACCCGCAGAAGCAGCAAGAGGAAGTATCAGAGCAACGGCAAATTGAACTGGATAGTATTTTTTCAATTGTTGCCGGAAGGTGGTTTCAGCTTAAGAGCAAAAGCGTCACCGAGGATTATGCGAAGGATATTTGGCGTTCGCTGGAGAAGGACATATTCCCTATGATTGGTGAGATTCCTGTTCAGGCACTTAAAGCCAGGACGATCGTGGAAGCATTGGAACCGATTAAAGCTCGCGGGGCGCTTGAGACAGTTCGCAGGTTAGTTCAGCGTATAAACGAGATCATGATATATGCCGTTAATACCGGCCTGATTGATGCCAATCCGGCATCAGGAGTTGGTATGGCCTTTGAGAAACCTAAAAAACAAAATATGCCAACATTGCAGCCAGAAGAATTACCAAAGTTGATGCGTTCTTTGGTTATGTCAAATTTGTCGGTTTCTACCCGCTGCCTTATTGAGTGGCAACTCCTGACCCTTGTTCGCCCTTCAGAAGCTTCTGGCGCTCGATGGGCAGAGATCGATCTCGATGCAAAGCTCTGGACAATTCCTGCAGAGCGAATGAAGGCCAAGCGTGAGCACATTGTTCCTTTATCACTTCAGGCGTTAGAGATTCTGGATATCATGAAGCCTCTCAGTGCACATCGCGAACATATTTTCCCGAGCAGAAATGCTCCAAATCAACCAATGAATAGTCAAACAGCTAATGCTGCTTTGAAGCGTATTGGATATGGTGGAAAGTTAGTTGCCCATGGATTACGTTCAATTGCAAGTACCGCAATGAATGAACATGGATTTAATGCTGATGTAATTGAGGCAGCGCTTTCTCATTCAGATAAAAATGAAGTAAGAAGGGCGTATAATCGCTCAACATATTTAAACAAAAGAATAGAATTGATGAATTGGTGGGGGGGGAAAGTCAAACCTTAGAGATTGGGACATTAGTCCCAATCTAATTTAATATTATTAAAAAAATAAAGAGGAATCTCCATAGAGAGCCAATTTATTATAAGCTACATCATGGTCATCTAAATTCTTACCCACAACCAAACAGAGCTTCCTCCCCTGAACATCTATAAGCTCATTAGCACATCCTTCAGAAAAAGATGTTGCGTCTTTTTTATTTTCGTCACAGTAAGCGAAATAACAAAAACCATAGTCTTCAAAAATTCCAGATGAATAGATAACTGAATTTACATGGCCGGGAACCTTCCAACTTCTCCTAACGTTTCTCTTCATTTCATTTATCATATCATAAATCACTGACTGCTCATTTGGATGTATATTATTTAGTAACAATGACAGTTCTAACCATCTATACGTCTTCCTCGCTTCAAGCTGTGTAATAATATCCATGAAAATTTTTCTCAATCTTGGTTTTGGTTTTGTTATTTTTACTCCATTCTCTAAAGAAATATAATAATCATCTATTTTTTGTGACATAGCAGTCAATATTAAATTATATTTTTCACCTGATCCCTCTAAGCAAAAAAGAGTCTCTAGGTAGGTTCCTAATAAATCCAGCTCATCACCAAAATAATCATATTCATTCTCTATACGTTGACGCGAGGAAATATAATGCAAAATAAATGAAGGTTTCTCCAGTATATCAACAACAGTTTCAAAGTCAGCTAAGCACATAGATGGACAAGACTCAAAATCATCTGTAAACCATCCACAATCCTTTATCTTTTGCATATGTGATTGCATCGCACCAAAACTTTCTAATGAAACCGAAATACGGATAATTTTCTTTATTTTTCTTAAACCATCGCCTAATTGCTTTGTAATATCATCTTCGACATCCAAATTTTTATTTAAAAAAATCATTCTATCTTTCAATCTTTGTGACTGTATACACGGGCTAATGATTAATTCATTAATATGTTTTTTTAATCGCTCTGGGGCCCCGCGCAGTGCTGGTTTAGATATTTTTCCTGATTTAGCTTCAAAAATAATGGCAAATGAATCTATAAGTGTCAAAATATCAGTCTCATATACCTGCTCATCCTGTGTCCACTTCAATCCATTGTATATTACTGCATCATCAAATTTTGTTCTAACAACCTCATTGATCTTATCTTCTAAATAGGCACCTTTTCTATCTGATAAAGCTACGTCAGAAAAAGTGGAGATAAGATCATCAAATATAGGAATGATAAAGCTAAAGAACACTTGAGGAATAAAGCAATAAATTTCCGCTGGCCCTTTATTTATAAGAGGCTTATACCAAACTGGATTATCAAGAGTTAAATAATCTCTATTAAGATCTTTCAGTTGCCCTTTCTCAAGAGAAAAATAAGTTTGTATACTCCTAACCTCATCTACAGAAATAGAAGTGCTAGATGATATACCTAAGTCATCAAAAACAAACAATGACTCATCGCAATTCATTAATTTAATGAATAAATAATAAATTAAAGTTTCTTTGTCTGCATCGTGAACCCCACACTCCATACGTTCCAGAAACTCACCTTCATTAGTTTCATCCAACACTGCTTTACGCAAACTTACTTTATCAAGTTTATAATATATCTGTAATTTTGAAATCCTTTCATTTATTCTAAATTCTATAGCTTCCATAAGGAATTCAAAAAATTTAATAACATTATCCACACTAAAACCAAAATTCTCTTTTAGACCATCATTAAAATGCCTGTAAAGCTCTAAAGAAATTTTCTTTACCTGAGTATAGTACCCCCAGTTTCTAACCGATGTAGTCTGTCCCTGCATTAAACTCCGCATTAGAAATGCGCTTTTTTCTTCATCAGTCTCAAGTTCAGTCCCGCCATCAAACCTCGCCAACATATTTGCTGAAAAGATATAGTCCAAACTTTTTTTAATACTAATAAAATCTTCATCAGTTGTTTTTGCTTTCGTATTAAATTCATCATTCGGTAATGTTAAGAAAAGCGCTTGTATATACTCAATGTAGAATTGGGGAATTTCAATTTCACTATCTTTTATAGATACTCCTTTTTTCTCATCCACAGGAGAAACAGAGCTTGTAACAAAACCTGCTAGCAAATGGATAGGATTCACCTTTTTAATTAAATCAAATAGATCATTTTTTAATAGTGGCAATTTCTCTTTAGCATCTAAAAAAGATGCACCCGCCATCTTTTTTATTTGCTCTCTGCTCATACTTTCAAAAGGGCTTACAATCTCAGTCAAATCACTTTGACCCTTTATTTTAAACTTTTTTCTATTAATCAATTTTTTACTAAATTCATTCTTCACCTTACAACTCCTTTAAAGAAATATAATTAAATCCTGACCACAAAAATTTCATTTTCATCTATGAAACGTATCATGAATATGATAATGATGCTTATTAATGCTGTATGTTACACACTCTACAATTTAGAAAGCCAATAAATATCCAGCGCGCAATGCTATCCCCGCCACGCCTGCCCGCTTTTTGCATCGCTTTTCATGCAGGTGCATGATGCTGCAGAGCCGCGGCCGTTATGGCCTGAATGGGAGAAAGCGGTACATGATTTTGCATGCAGATCCATGCACGCTATGCATGCACTGCTCTTTACAGAGCGGCTGGCCAAAAAAAGGGCATCAGAAAGACAAAGCATAGACACAAAAAAGCCGCTGGTTGGGCAGCGGCTGTGCGGCATTAATGAACCTGGCGGAATGCTGAGCCATAACGGCCCAGCGTCTGGCGTTCTCTCGCTGGTTCCGGTGATGGTACCGGTATTTTTTCCGGCTGTGGCGGTGCGGTAATCACTTTTGTGATGCTCTCATTCGTCTTGAAAGTACAGGAGCAGTCCAGGTTAGTGCACTGGTGATAACGCTCTTTCACCTGTTCGGACATATAGCGGCTCGATTTGGTGTGTGCCGCACTTTTGCAGTAAGGACAGTGCATCATTTCTGGCTGCCCTCCTGAAGTTTTGCACGCTGCATTCGGATTGATTCAGCCAGCTTCTGGCGGCGCATAGGATGGCGATAAAGCTCCATATCAATACCCGTCAGCGGCGGGCGATACAGACCAATATTCTCCAGTAGCGGTGCCTCTTTCATCACGCTGTCCGGCAGGGCCGCAGCCGCCTGCGTCAGTGCTTCACCAACCAGATAAGCCACGTCCTTGATCCGGTCCCGGTCGTCACCGGCAAACGTCGGGGAAATTTCTTCACGGCGGATACGCAGCTTAATGGCCCACAGCAGCGACGGGCTCACGTTACGCAGGGCTGACTGCCAGTGCGAATCCGCAAACCCGGTAAACGCCTCGCGGTGTGATTCCACGTACTCTTTGCCACTGCGGCAGCATTTCAGCATCGCCTCCTGCTTATCCAGCGCCAGCTCTTTCAGCAGCCCGCCGAACTCATCGGCTAGTTCCCGGCTGGCGATGCGCTGAGAATGTTTGGCGCGCAGCTCGTCAGTAAGGTTGCCTCGCAGGTTGCGAAAGCTCGTGCGCCAGTTACTCTCCGCTTCTTTCCCTGCCTCGATGGCCGCCTGCTGCTCTTTTTCACAGCGGGCAATATCGGCGCAGATGCCGTTATAGGCTTTCATCCTTTCGGTATGTTCAGCGCGGGCTTTCTCGAAGCGTTCCAGTGAAGTGGGTTTCTGTTCCGGAGTGGTCATGGTGGTCTCTCATCGTCTGTAAAGGATGAGGCCATTCTGTCGTGTACCACAGGACAGCGCATTTCATTGCTTTCCGCCTGTCTATGAACAGACAAGGGCTTAACCCGTGGGGGGGTGGCTCCTTAACTGATGATATTTCTTATATAACTGTTCACTGGTATTCACTGAGATAAAAAAGATAGTAAATACAGTAGCTAAGGCAGTGAACACTTTAAAATTAAGTCTTCACTCAGTATTCACGCGTCTTCACGCAACCTCAGATAAGAGCTTTTTTTCTGGCGAGCCTCTTCAGATTTTAATTCTATTAATAAAAGATTTTTAATCGCTGAAAGCTCTTAAAAGGCAAACGCTGGCAAACGTTGGCAAACAAAGGCAAACAGGAGGTAAGAGAAGTGCTTTTTGCTCATTTTTCAGCAATCATGGGGTTGTTTACTTCACCAGAAATATAACCAGAATAGGGGGTTACCTGAAGACACCACCGGAACCGGACAGCACCGGCCGGACTCATAATGAGGTAACACCATGCACGCAGTTTCATCCGTACCAGCCCCTGCCATTCCCGTAATCCGCAATGCCGTTTACCCGCGCGACCGCTTTATGCGCCTGCCGGAAGTCATTAGCACCTGCGGCCTATCACGCTCGACCATTTACGACTTGATCAGTCGGGAGCAGTTCCCCTCACAGATTTCCCTCGGCGGTAAAAACGTCGCCTGGCTGGCGTCAGAGATTGACGGCTGGATGCAGGCCCGCATTGCACAGCGCGCCGGGGGTGCAGCATGATTATGCTGAATTTCGGCACAAAAACCTTTCCGCTCACCCGCGAAGAAGTCGCCTTTGTCGCACAAAGCCTGACGGCAGCCCTTAGCTGCAGACCAGCAACCGCACTGGCCTTTACCAGCGGAATGCACGGTCACATCTCCGTTATGAGTAAAAAAGCGAAGCCTGCCAGGCAGCGGGCGAAAAAAGAGAACCGGGAATTCCGATCAAATCCGCCGCAATCCGATCACGTCCTGACCGGTTGCTGAGGAAATAACCCCGATGTTTAAAAAAAGGCTTTTCTCTGGCGAGCGGCCGTTATACAGTTTTCGTGCTGCCGCAAAATCGGCAGCCGGGCGTAGGAACCCGTGTTACTTATTGGCGACACAACACGCGCCATGCGTGTTTTTTTACGTCGTTGCCTCAGTGCGCCATTTTTCAGCGCAGCGGTTCTTATTCCGTTGCGTCGTCAAAATAATGGTGGCTCAGGCGGGGCAGCCTTCGGGCTGGCCGGTTTCCAATAAGGCCGGTATTCCTACCCCCGTCTGGGCTACCACCCATGAGCGTAGGAACTCCGGTGGTAGCAATAACCGCTACTTATTGGAGATTGTCCTCATGACAACGGCCCTTACTGCCGCTCACCCCGAATTCACCTTTATTTTTGCCGCCGTGCGCCGCACTGATGCCGCCGCTCGTCCCTGTATGCTGCGTACTGTAGCAGGCGATGAGCGCAGCGCCCGCGCCAGCCTCGCCCGCGATTACGTGCTGTCCTTTGCCGGTCGTCTGCCGGTTAAGGCGGTGGCGGCATGAACACTCTTTCTCAACACCTGAATAACCATGACACCTACCCCATTCCCCACGCTGACTATCTGCGTCTGCTGCACGCGCACACGGTCGGCGTGACCGTGCTCGATATGTTCGACTCGGTGAACTGCCTGAGTGCGCGCGGATCCGTGCCGGACGGCGCGGCGCTGGCCTCGGTCGTCGCCCTGCTCACCGACCAGCTCGGTAAAGTCGTTGAAACCTGTGAATCCCGGATGTTAGCCACGGAGGCCCGCCATGATGACCGCTAATCACTCCTGCCTGCCCGTAGAGGTACGCACCGCCGTTTACCGCCGCGCGCTGGCGCAGGGCTACCTGAATGCCTGCAAAAGCCTCGGCATCACCGTGTCAGCGACGCTCGATGAGCTTCAGATGACCATTGCCCTTGAGCTGGAAGGCTTCTATGTGCGACGCCACGGTCCTGATGCGGGCATGGAGATGGCCTGCACCATGCTGGGCGATATGGTCGAGGCTGATTTGCTGACCGCGCCGCCGCGCCTGACGCAGCTCGGCGTCACCATGATGGATGAGCTGTTCCGCAGCCAGCTTGCGACCGCCAGCCGCATCACGCTGCACTGAGGGAGAACATGCAGATGAAACATATCGTCTCTGACACCGTAAAGGCGGCCACCGGATTCTGGCCGCAGCTTCTGCCCGCACTCGGCATCAGCGTGCACGTCGGGGGGCGACACGTTGCCTGCCCTGCCTGCGGCGGTAAAGACCGCTTCCGTTTTGACAATCAGGACGGGCGCGGAACGTGGCTCTGTAACCAGTGCGGGGCCGGTGACGGCCTTAACCTGGTGGAAAAGGCGCTAAGTATCAGCGCTAAAGAGGCCGCCATGAAGGTGGCCGGAATGCTAGGCACGCTGCCGGAGTCGGCCCCGGTTATGCATGATGAAGCCGCAGACAAAAGCCGCGCGCAGGCAGACGCCGCAGCACGGGCGCAGGCACTTATCGCCGCCGCCATCAGCCGCACGGACAACGCCTACCTTTCATCGAAAGGGCTGCACGGTACGCATGCACTCACGCTTACTGATGCGCTGCGCTGTGGTGGCATCCGCTTTGCCGCCGGGGATGTGCTCATCCCACTGACCGGCGAAGACGGCACCGCCGTGAACGTGCAGCTCATCAGTGCCGCAGGCGACAAGCGCACCCTTCCCGGCGGGCAGGTTAAAGGCACGTACTGGCTGGCAGGCGAGCCGGATGGCAAAACGCTGTGGCTCACTGAAGGATATGCCACCGGCCTGACCGTGCACCGGCTGACCGGGCAGGCGGTATACGTGGCGCTGAGCGCCAACAACCTGCCCGCGCTGGCAAAGCGGCTGCGTGAGTCATACCCCGGTGCGCTGATGATGATTGCCGCCGACCGTGACGACAACGGCACCGGCCAGTTAAAGGCAGAAGAAGCGGCGAAAGCCTGTGGTGGTAAAGCCGCCCTGCCGCCAGTTGCGGGTGACTGGAACGACGTGTGGCAAATGCACGGTGATATCGCCACGCAGGCACAGCTCACCGGCTTTACGCAGCCGCAGCCGCTCAGCCCGTTTGAATCCGTCAGCGAGGCTGACCTGAAGGCCATGAGCGCCAGCCAGAAAGCCGAGTTGCTGGTCGCCCATTACGGAGAGGCGCTGGCCGTTCCGCCGGTCGGGGAGGAAATCTGCCGCTATGAGAACGGCGCATGGCAGGTGATGGAGGCGAAGACGCTGCGCCGGGAAATCGCCGCGCTGTTTCAGAAAGTACGCGCACCGTTCTCGGCCGCCGGTATCGGCAGCGTGCTGGACACGCTCAAGCTGATGGTGCCACAGATGGGTGAACCGTCCCGCCGCCTGATTGGCTTCCGCAACGGCGTGTTTGATACTGCCTCTGGCACGTTCAGCCCGCATCGCCGCGAGCACTGGCTGCGCACCGTCAATAGTGTGGACTACACCACCGCGCGTCCGGGTGAAAACCTTGCAGACCACGCCCCGGCCTTCTGGAGCTGGTTAACGCGGGCCGCCGGGCATAATCACGACAAGCAGGAGCGCATTCTCGCGGCGTTATTTATGGTGCTGGCAAACCGCTATGACTGGCAGATGTTTCTCGAAGTCACCGGCCCCGGCGGCAGCGGTAAAAGCATCATGGCCTCGATAGCCACTCTGCTTGCCGGAAAAGACAATACTACGTCAGCCACTATCGACACGCTGGAATCTTCCCGCGAGCGCGCCAGCGTGGTGGGTTTCTCTCTGATTATCCTGCCAGACCAGGAGAAATGGAGCGGCGACGGCGCGGGCATCAAGGCGATCACTGGCGGCGATGCCGTTGCAATCGACCCGAAATACCGTGACGCCTATTCAACGCACATCCCGGCGGTGATTCTGGCGGTGAATAACAATCCTATGCGCTTCAGCGATCGCAGCGGCGGCGTGTCACGTCGCCGGGTAATCCTGACGTTCCCGGAAGTGATACCGGCAAAAGAGCGCGATGCTCAGCTACTGGATAAAATCAGCACCGAACTGGCCGTAATTGTTCGTCACCTGATGCAGCGCTTCGCGTCGCCTGATGAAGCCCGCGAGCTGCTACAGGCGCAGCAGTCATCCGGCGAAGCGCTGGAGGTAAAACGACAGGCCGATCCACTGGTCGATTTCTGTGGCTATCTGATGCCGCTTAGCACACCAAACGGGCTGTTCATCGGTAACGCCAATATTCGCCCGATAAACCCGAAGCGCTATCTCTATCATGCGTATCTGTCATTTATGGAATCGCGCGGCCATCAGCACCCGCTCAGCCTAACGGCTTTCGGCCAGGCGGTGCCACAGACTCTGAAAGAGTACGAGCGCGTACTGCTCAAGCGCCGGACGAATAACGGCATACAAACTAATCTCACGCTACATGAAGACAGCGAGGCAGATTGGTTGCCCGCATGCAGTCAGTAAATCGTCGCTTCACTCAAACCGGCTCAGGCCGGTTTGTTTATTTAACGCTGAACAAATTGATATCATTATTTATGGTAGCCACAGTCAACTATGAGCACAGAATAGACTTATCCTTCAAGGATAAAAATCAAGTTATTAGTTTACCCTCTTCACTCTTCTTGATCTCAATAAATATAGTTGATATAACAGGGCCGGTAAAATCACACATCATATTTAAAGTTGTTTGGTATAAAAACCTATCTTTCCCATTTAGAAGCTCTGACACTCCATGTCTATTAATGGAGTCAAAGTACTCATCCTGAATTAAGGTTAACTGTCCAAGCCGAGTGCCGCCAGATAAACTTGATTTATAAACCCTTCGTTGACAACCATAGCCTTTCATAGTTATCGGCAAATAACAATTCAGCAAATCATATATCATTTTTGACCAAGCACAGTGAATGTCTATGCTATTACAATTTGCTAACTTTATCTCCTTACCCATACTTTTCGAAAAGATCATTCCTGAAATTATTGAATCTAAGTAATTCACGGTATCAATTAAATTTTTTGAAGAAATCGTTTGCGGCCAGCCAGTAACATAAGGGCTTACGTCAAATGATGTCTTATAATTCCATTTCTCATACTTCGGCATCATTAGATATTTCGTACAGTCTGATAGACCAAAGCTACTTCCCCCTAAAATATATTCTCCTATTTTTTGACCATATGCTCTTGTCCCAGGATACAAGGTTAAGGGTTGATTGCGATCAATTGATTCTAACAGCTTTCTTTCTTTATCTGTCGATAGACCATTAGGAAGTATATTATGTCTCTCAGAGCATTTAGCCTGCAACAAAACACCACGGAAATTTTTAGTCGTATTATTTTCGTCAATCTCATGAACAATTAACAAAAGATCTGCTAATTCACAATTTAAAGTCAACCCATCCCCGGTCATGAACTTTGCTTGTGGAGTTCCATCAACCCAAACAGATTTGGCATTAACACTTACATTTTCACTTTTCTTTGAATATGTCTCATGAACTTTCGACACAATAAAGTCTAAACTGGCAACAGAGTGAAGATTTCTCAGTCCATATCTTTCAAGAGAAGCTCGTTTCTTGTTTTTTTTATGAAGATATACTTGGTTCCATTTATCCCAGCCAAATGGTTCAATCATAATCCCGGCGCTCTAATAAATTAATATTTATGCATTTTATTTTACTAAGCCACTTTTAGCTATAGTCTATGTAATAATTTCTTTGCACAAAACTGACCAAAATACCATTCTAGATGTTTAAGAAGACAACGAGCCTATAGGCTACTAGCATGCAGTACCTGATAACATAGCGCCAATTTAAATGGATTAGGCTAATTTTTATTCATTCGGGTGAAAGTGATCATTCCTAGTGTACACTCGTGAACATTCGCCTAAAACCATTCACTATCTAACATAATGAATTTATTATAAAAAAACAGAAAGTGAACAGTGTGAATACTTTATTTAAAAATCATTTTATTTGGATTTTAGGCTGGTCGTTGGTTATCCTGGCAAAGCGGTTACGGGGTATGAGATCCAATAATTGGTACACGTTTAGGTACACGGTAAAAAGTTGAATTAGATAAAAACACCTAAATACAAGTGCTTGCGAGCTTTGTTCAGACTCCGCCAGCCCAAACAAAAGATGAGAGACGGGATTCAGATCATCCCGCTGTCAGAGGTGGCGGCCAAAGATAAGTTTCTGAACATCGATAACGTCAGCCGCGACGACATGATGGCCGTGTACCGCCGCAGATGCTGAGGATTATCCCGAATAACACCGGCGGATTCGGTGACGTTGAAAAGATCAGCCACGTGTTTGTGCGCAACGAACTGATGCCGCCGCAAAGACGCGTTGAGGGGTTAAACGACTGGCTTGGTGATGAGGTTGTAAGGTTTGCGCCTTACAACCTCGATCTGAAAGATGGCAGCTAATTCACAGCGGCAGGATTGAGTGCCTACGGATACCTTTTATTTATCAGTCCAGTGACCGGCGCGCGCAGAATCAATTAGCAGCTGAATGGTGAGCGGTTTTTCCGCCTTACCATTATCTGCCGGGAAATAACGCCCGAAATTTATTTCTTTCGGGTTGAGAGAAAATCGCTCCGCGAATGTTTCCAGCAGCTCAGCGGCGTCTTCCGGCGCCATCCTGAAATCTTTGTTCAAATCCGTTGTATGTGTCAGTGGAAAACGCTTACGCAGCCAGAAACAGTAACCGTTATATTCTTCAACCAGTGCGAATATCGCCTTTTCAGTATCATCCATCACCAGATTTTATCCTCCGCCTGGACTATCGTGTTGTAACGGTTCATCGACTCCCAGCCTATAACCCCTACGTCTGACGCCATTACAGCCCAGCCAATAACTGGCACGGTCCTGCCAGCAAAGGTGCCTGTCTTATGAGTCATTATAATTTTCATGTTAAACGGGTTTCCAACTATAGTTGGCAGCGGGGGAGGCAGTCTGTATTTTTGCAGCAACCTAATCCCTTCTCCAGCCCGCTGCAATTCCATAGGGTGTCAGATAATTCAGCGGGGAGTGTGAGCGACACTCACTATAATATTCACGCCATTCTCTGAGACTTTCCCGGCTCATCTATCAAAAACATTTCATTCAAATCGCCGCAGCATTTTCATCGCTGGCGCGAAGCGCTGCCAGATCGGCCTGCTGACCGAATATGCCCCAGTTGGCTTCTTCAATTTCCTGTATCACCACATAGACAGGAGCGACAGAAGTGCCTGACGGACGGCGATCCAGAATTGCGGTTGCTCCCTTAATCAGCTTCTTCTTTGCACCCTCATCCAGGCCACCTTTGATGACATATATCTGGAGGGACACAACCGGCAACCATGCGGGTTTGTCTCCCATAAAAACGGCATCAGAAGAGTATTCGGCAAAGTAGGTCCAGACCGTACTACGAACCAGCGGGGAATCTGGCAGCGCCTCGCAATCAAGTCCTAACTGCGTCAGATCTCTGGCAACCTGTTGACGTTCAGCCGCATCAAAAGTGCCTGCTGGCGCATGAATGATCATTTTAGGCATCAAATACCTCTCATTGCATCAGGGGAACAGGATGGATTCCGCACCGGGCGGAATCCATCATCGGGCAATTAAATTGACTGCCCACCGGAAACTTCAATGCGCTGACCGGTGACCCAGCGGTTGTCAGGGCCCAGCAGGCTGGCAATCATCGGACCGATGTCATCAGGCAGGCCCACGCGACCCAGCGCGGTCATGCCAGCAAACGCCTGGTTGTAATCGGGGATGTCACGCACCGCGCCACCCAGGAAGTCGGTCTCAATCGCTCCCGGGGCAACGGTATTCACGGTGATGCCGCGGCTGCCCAGTTCTTTCGCCATATACACGGAGAGTATTTCAACGGCGCCCTTGGCAGCCGAGTAGGCCGAGAACCCCGGGAACGACACGCGGGTCAGCCCCGAAGAGAAGTTGATGATGCGTCCGCCATCGACCAGCAGCGGCAGCAGCGACTGCGTCAGAAAAAACACCCCTTTGACGTGTACGTTAAATAACGCGTCAAACTGCTCTTCCGTGGTTGCGCTAAAGTCGGCCATTTCCCCATGCCCGGCGTTGTTGATCAGATGGTCGAACGTTTCGCGTCCCCAGTCACCTTTCAGGATATTGCGCACGGCGGCGACAAAACCCGGGAAGGACGATACGTTGCTGGTGTCCAGTTGCAGCGCAACGGCCTTTCGGCCAAGCGCCTGGATTTCATTCACCACGGCGTCCGCCGCCTCTTTACCAGTACGATAAGTCACGATGACATCACCACCATGGCGGGCAATGCTCAGTGCGGTATTACGGCCAAGACCCCGGCTGGCGCCAGTTACAAGAGAAAGGGTTGTCATGAAATATCTCCTCAGTAGTGGGAGAGTGATTCTAGCAATCGGCTGACTCTCAAAGTTGCCCAATAATTTTTAATTATTGCCTGATTATTTTTATATTTTTATTTGATGGCGTATTTACTAGAATAATTGCATCATAAATTTTTATTTTATTGCCTGATAATATGAAAAAGCATGAGCACTCGTATGAGCAACGCCCTGCAGGTGACGATGAGTTGAACCCTGCCGGGAGGATGGCGGCTTTGCTGCAGGCGGCAAGACAGTACGCTGATGAACACCACAACGGAGCGGGCGTTGCTGCAACGCCGGTGGATGGGGTGTTCATTCTGCGCGAGACCGCGCCTACCGCGTTGCAATTCGCTATCACTAAACCGCTAATCGCAATGGTGCTGCAAGGCAGTAAACGCGTGACCATGGGCAGCGATCGTTTTGATTTTGGCGCGGGGGAATCCCTGCTGATCACCATGGACGTGCCAACCGTGAGTCAGGTTATCAGCGCCAGTGCCGACACCCCTTATTATTCTCTGGTCGTGGAACTGGATGCGGCGGTGATTAGCGAACTGATTGCAAACATGGTCGGGCTGGAGGCGGCAACGGATTTGCCCGTAAGCATTGATCAGATCGAAGAAGATGTGGCAGAAGCCGCTTTGCGTCTACTGAACATGCTCCGCAGACCGCGCGCGCTCGCCGTGCTGGGCAGCCAGTTGGTGCGGGAGTTACATTACTGGCTATTGTCAGGACGACACGGCAGCGCGCTGCGCACCCTCGGCAGCACTGACAGCCATGCCCGGCGGATTGCGCGGGCAGTCGCGATCATTCGGGCTAATTATGCGCTACCGCTGCGCATGAAAACCCTCGCTGATGCCGCCGGTATGAGCCTCTCGGTGTTTCATACGCATTTCCGCCATGTCACCACGCTCACCCCGCTGCAATTCCAGAAACAACTGCGCCTGCTTGAAGCGCGGAGACTGATGCTGACGGAAGGGACAGCGATCGGTATTGCTGCTAATGCGGTGGGATATGAGAGCGTGACGCAGTTTACCCGTGAATATTCACGGCTGTTTGGTTCACCGCCAGCCCGGAATATTCGGGAAACCCGCGCACTTGAGCGTTCAGTCCTGTCGGGTGAGCCGATAAGGCAATAAATTATTCGAGTCTGTCGCTGCCGGGACGTACATCCTGGCGGGTGACATCTGATCACCCGAACGACGCTGACTGCTTTAACCTCAGTCAGCCGTAACGAACGAAAGCTTACGAAAGCGTCCTCCCTGCTGCGCACTTATGCCAGAAATGCCCACAGAAACGGTACGATTCACTTACAGTTTATTCCTAATGCCCTGCGTTGCGCTCTGTGCCACTCTTAACTACGCTCATAACACTTATGATGCTTAATGAGGGACTATATTATGAAAAAGACGATTATTGCGTTATCCGCCATTCTTCTGACTTCTACGGCGTTTGCCGCCACACACGCAACCGATGAAACCGTCGCTGACGCCAAAGCGGGCGCCAATACGGCGAAAGAGAAACTGCATCAGGCGCAGCATCAGGGTGAAGAGCAGCAGCTCAAAGCCAAACATGCTGCCGAAGGCAAAAGCGATAGCCTGACCAGCAAAGCGAGCGAAAACTCGCAGAAAGCCTGGAACAGCACCAAAGAAGGCACTGAAAAAGGTTGGGACGCCACCAAAGAAGGCGCGCAGAAAGGCTGGAATAAAACCAAAGAAGGTGCCAGCGATCTGAAGAAGAAAGTCTCTGAGTAATAGCGCTAACTATTATCCCCTAAAGGCCGCGATGCGGCCTTTTTTGTGCCTGCCAGCAACCGGATTGATACAAAACGCTGCGATCCCGCTCCTGGATTCGGGCAAATTTCTAATCAGTGATTGATTAATAAGCAGGCTGCGCGAATAGTAAGCGAACCGGCCATCGGGTGCCGGCACAAGGAGAAAGCACATGGGATATTACGTACTGAGAAAAAGTGATACAGCATTGTCGCAGAAATACTGGTTTGTGCTTAAAGCCAGCAACGGCGAAACCATCGCCACCAGCGAGATGTACAGTTCTAAACAGGCGGCGGAAAACGGCATCCGCTCGGTGCAGCAGAACGGTGCGTCGACCACCGTTCACGATGAGACCTGACTTCGCGCAGCCTGCGCAGTGATGAAAGAAGGGTTGTCACTGACCGTACAATAAGCCCTGAACCTAAAATAGCGGCGCAATGTATTACGCAATGAATCGCGCCGCTAAGCATCCCCGGCGAGCGGATGCCACGCAGTACCACAGGCACTCTGCCTGAAACGCCACCGACGCTTTGCATCGCCCGGCCTTTGCCCCTACACTTGCCGCATCGCCCTTAACCATTAATTAACTTTATGTCCGATACATTTCAACGCCAGCCGCTGCCCTTGCCGAATGGCCACAATAAAGTGCTGCTGCACTCCTGCTGCGCTCCCTGCTCGGGAGAAGTGATGGAAGCGATGCTGGCATCCGGCATCGATTACACCATCTTCTTCTACAACCCGAACATCCATCCGCTGAAAGAGTACGAGCTGCGCAAAGAGGAGAACATCCGCTTTGCCGAGCAGTTTGGCGTGCCTTTTGTTGATGCCGATTACGACAAAGACAACTGGTTTGAGCGCGCGCGTGGCATGGAGTGGGAGCCGGAGCGCGGCGTGCGCTGCACCATGTGTTTCGACATGCGCTTCGAACGCACCGCGCTGTACGCGCATGAACACGGTTTCCCGGTGATCACCAGTTCACTCGGCATTTCGCGCTGGAAGAATATGCAGCAAATCAACGACTGCGGCGTACGCGCGGCGGCGCGCTATCCGGATATGCTTTACTGGGAGTTTAACTGGCGTAAAGGTGGCGGTTCGTCGCGCATGATTGAGATCAGCAAGCGCGAGCGCTTCTATCAGCAGGAGTATTGCGGCTGCATCTATTCGCTGCGCGATACCAACCGTCACCGCGTAGCAAGCGGTCGCGAACGCATTGAAATCGGCGTGCAGTACTATTCGCCGGATGAGTAAGAAAAAAACCTGCTGGCGCTAACCAGCAGGTTAATCATTACCAGTTCAGCAGCTGGCCGCGGTAATCCACGTAATGATGGCCGCCACGCCCGCTAAACTGCTGCAGCTGCGTGACCATGCCCTGCGCACTCTCGGTAACGCTGATATCCGCGCCCTCTCCGCCCATGTCCGTTTTTACCCAGCCCGGATGCAGTGACAGCAAGGTGCTGCCCTGCTGGTGCATCTGCGTCGCCAGCGCGCGGCTCAGCATATTCAGCGCCGCTTTGCTGGCTGCGTAGAACGGCATCGCCGCGTCACGGTTCTCGTTGAGGCTGGCGAGACGCGACGTGGTCAGGCCCAGCACGCTCTGTTTATCGCGCAGCAGCGGCAGCAGGCTCTCCGCCAGGCGCACCGGCGCCACCGCATTGGTAAAGAACAGCTCGCTGAGCTGCGCATCGTCCACGTCGCGCAGCTGCGATGCGTGCGGACCGAGAATCCCGGCGTTAATCAGGATGCAATCAAAGGGTGCGTCGCCGAGCTGCCGGACCAGCGCGTCACGCTGCGCGCCATCGGTGATATCCAGCGCCAGCCACTGCAGCTGCGGATGCTGAAACGAAACCGCCGTGGAACGGTAGGTGGCGGTCACCTGCCAGCCCGCCTGCAGTAGTTGCTGCACCACGGCCAGGCCAATGCCCTTTGACGCCCCAATAATCAATGCTCGCTGTTGTTGGCTCATCTGTCTCTCGCTGGTTAGTGTGCCACGAAAAAGGGCAGGATACCCTGCCCTGTTGTCCTTACCGGAACACTAACGTTAGCACGACGATGACCACCATAATTATCAGCAGGTGGCACACCGTTTTATCCAGGTTGCGTTGCTTCATCGCGCCTCCTGCACTCAGAACCACTGGCCAAAGCGCTTGATGTACAGCGTTTTCATACCCTGCGCTACCAGGCAGTAACCGAGCAGCGTGGCCAGCAGCCACGGGAAATAGCTCCATGGCAGCGGCACCAGGCCGACCATCGCGCCGAGCGGCGAGAACGGCAGCAGAATGCCGGCAATCATTACGCAGGCGGTGGTCAGCAGCACCGGCAGCGCCGCGCGGCTCTGGATAAACGGAATCTTGCGCGTGCGCAGCATGTGCACCACCAGCGTCTGCGACAGCAGCCCTTCCACAAACCAGCCGGACTGGAACAGTGACTGCATCGCTGGGGTATTCGCCGCGAACACGTACCACATCAGCGCAAAAGTGGTGATGTCAAAAATTGACGACGTTGGCCCAATCCACAGCATAAAGCGTTTGATGTTGCGCGCGTCCCATTTGCGTGGTTTGCGCAGGAACTCGCGATCCATTTTGTCCCACGGCAGCGCCAGCTGTGACAGATCGTACATCAGGTTCTGAATCAGCAGGTGAATCGCCAGCATCGGCAGGAACGGGATGAACGCGCTCGCCACCAGCACTGAGAACACATTGCCGAAGTTCGAACTGGCGGTCATGTTCAGGTACTTGATGATGTTGCCGAACGTCTCGCGCCCCTTCATCACGCCCTCTTCCAGCACCATTAAATCCTTTTCCAGCAGGATGATGTCAGAAGACTCTTTGGCGATGTCCGCCGCGCTGTCGACCGAGATCCCCACATCGGCGTCACGCAGCGCCGGCGCATCATTGATGCCGTCACCGAGAAAACCCACCGTGTGGCCCTGCTGCTGCAGCGCACGCAGAATGCGTGACTTCTGCAGCGGCGTCAGTTTGGCAAACACCGAGCTGCGCGCCGCGGCCTGCGCCAGCTGCTCATCGCTCATCGCAGCAATCGCCTCGCCGGTGAGGATCTCGCCACAGTCGATGCCCACCTGCTGGCAGATGCGCGCCGTCACTACCGGATTATCGCCGGTCAGCACTTTGACCGTTACGCCGTTCTCGTTAAGCGCGGTAATCGCCTTCGCCGCGCTTTCCTTCGGCGGATCGAGGAAGGTCAGCAGCCCTTCAATGGTCAGTCCCTGCTCATCCGCGACGCTGAGCGCCTGTTGCAGGCCCGGCTCCGCCAGCGCGCGGCTGGCCACCAGCAGCACGCGGAAGCCCTGTTGATTGTACTGATGCGCCAGCGCCAGCAGCTCCGCACGACGGGTTTCATTGAGCGGCTGAATCAGTTTGCCTTCGCGTTCGGCGCTGGCAATGCTCAGCATCTCCTCGACCGCGCCCTTACAGATCAGCATCTGCTGGTTGAGGCGGCGGTCACGCACCACCACTGAAACGCGACGACGCACAAAATCAAACGGCAGCTCATCCACTTTGCTGTAGTAGTCGCTCATGTCCGCGCTGATGCGTCCTTTGCCGTAACGCAGGATGGCGCGGTCCATCAGGTTAGGCGTGCCGCTCTGGTAATGGCTGTTGAGCCAGCTCAGCATCAGAACGCGCGAGTTCTCTACCCCGGCACAGTCGAGATGGTGCTCGAGGATAATGTTGTCCTGCGTCAGCGTGCCGGTTTTATCGGTACACAGAATGTCCATGGCGCCGAGGTTCTGGATCGCGTTCAGGCGTTTGACGATCACTTTACGGCGCGACATGGCAATCGCCCCTTTGGCCAGATTCGAGCTGACAATCATCGGCAGCATTTCCGGCGTCAGTCCCACCGCCACCGCCAGCGCGAACAGCGCAGCATCCAGCCAGTCGCCTTTGGTCAGGCCGTTAATCAGCAGCACCACCGGCACCATCACCAGCATGAAACGAATCAGCAGCCAGCTGACGCTGTTCACGCCGCGATCGAAAGCGGTTTGTGTGCGGTTACCTACAATCGATTTCGCCAGGCTGCCGAAGTAAGTTTCCCCGCCGGTCGCCACCACAACCGCTTTGGCGCTGCCGCTGGAGACATTAGTGCCCATCAGGCATACGCTGCCCAGCTCCAGCAGCGATGCATCTTTGTCGCTGGCGCTGGCCTGCTTGCTGGCCACGTGACCGGTGACGTCATATTTCTCCACCGGCAGCGATTCGCCGGTCAGAATCGCCTGGCTGATAAACAGATCGCGCGAGTCGAGCAGCCGCACATCGGCCGGTACCAGATCGCCCGCCGAGAGATAAATGATGTCGCCGGGCACCAGGCTGGTGATGTCCACTTCCTGTTTCTGCGGCGCCTGCTGTACCGATTCCCGGCGCAGCACGGTGGCGGTAGTGCGCACCATCGATTTCAGCGCCTGTGCCGCTTTGTTGGTGCGAAACTCCTGCCAGAAGCGCAGCAAACCGCTGAGCGTTACCATCGTCACAATGATGATGACACCGGTCAGATCGGTCTCCTCGCCATGGCGCAGCGGCATCCAGTAGTCGGTGAAAAAGCTCACCAGCGCCAGCGCCAGCAGCACATAGATGAACGGATTATTAAAAGCCTGGATCAGCTGTACCAGCGCCGGTGGCGCTTTATCATGCTCCACCTGATTGCGACCATAAATCTGCAGCCGCGCTTCCGCTTCGCGCTCGACCAGCCCCAGCGCATCGCTGCGCAGGCGCAGCAGCGTTTCGTCGGCGGTAAAAGCGGCTTCGTCTTCAATCAGATAGCGTGCGGTTTTCTGACGTGCCGGACGCACGGTGTTCCAGGCTTTTTTTTCCTGGTTGAGTTTCATGTCAGTCATGATGACACTCCTCGTTTATTTTTTTACGGCAATAACGATCCCTGCGCGCCAGGCGCACAAGTCGAAAACATTAATTGTCACGGCGTGACCGGATTAAATTAAAAATAACCTATCGGGAATTTCCATATTACCTCCCGGAAATAATGGGCGAAGAAAGTCGCTCGCTGAATAACGAGTGAAATAACATAATCCTGGATAACGCTGCGCGCAGCAGCAGCCTGAAGCGGCTTAACGCGCAGGGAAGCTCAGCACGCTGAAGATCAGCGCGCGCATCGAGGCGGAGGAAAAAGTGCGTTTAAAATCATGTGCATGATGCTATTCCCACGGGCATCAGCCCGCTATGGTGTCATTATCAGGGAACAATCATCAGAAACAGGTGAGGATTGCTGCCCGCCATGTTGGCAAGCAGCGACAAAAGAATTCGCGCGTCAGCTTGCCTTGTATTGCCATCGATAAGGGTGACTGTCCAACTGAATTCTCCTGTGTGAAGTTGCGGCTATTATAGGAGGGCGAAAAGCGAAGTAAAGTTAATTATTCTGGGGTTCAGGTTGATTTAATTTTCGTTGCGATTTGGTTGATAATGCGTGCGGATATAAGGTGCATCAGATTAATCCGATCGCGTTACGCCCTCTTGCTTATAACTGAAGCGCACCGCTTAGAACCTTACGGCATATGCATAGCCATAAATTGACTATTCTTCACTGTAACGCTCTCGTAAACTCGCGTTACTTTTTTAAGGCAAGGAAACAACATGAAAAAAATTATTCCCTCACTGCTGGCGCTGTCGCTGGTAGCCGCCTTCTCTGCGCAGGCCGCCACGCCGAAAGATACGCTGGTGATTGCGCAGTCTACGGATGATGCGGACAGCTTTGATCCGGCCCAGGGCTTTGAACTGACCACGGTGCAAGCGTTCACTAACATTTATCAGCGCCTGGTGCAGTCCGATCCGGCCAATCCGACCGATCTTAAGCCAACGCTGGCCACGTCGTGGCAGCCGGGCAGCGATAACCGCAGCCTGACGTTTGCGCTGCGCAAAGACGCGAAGTTTGCCAGCGGTAACCCGCTGCGCCCGGAAGATGTCATCTTCTCGCTGGGCCGCGTGGTGAAACTCAACCTCGATCCGTCCTTTATTCTGACCCAGCTCGGCTGGAACAAAGACAACGTTGACAGCTTCCTGAAAAAGGTCGATGAAGACCACGTACAGATTAGCTGGAGCGCCAACGTCAGCCCGGCCTACGTGCTGAGCCTGCTGTCCGCGCCGGTCTCCTCGATCGTTGATGAAAAAACCGCGCAGGCCAACGCCAAAAACGGTGATTTCGGCCACGCGTGGCTCGGCACCCACTCGGCCGGCAGCGGCCCGTTCCAGATTCGTAAAGTGGTGCTGCATGAAGCGATACTGCTCAGCGCCAACCCGACCTCACCGGCCGGTGCACCGAAGCTGAAAAACATTCTGATCAAAAACGTGCCGGAGCCGGCAGCGCGCCGTCTGCTGCTGGAACAGGGCGATGTCGATATCGCGCGTAACCTCGGTGCTGATCAGATCGCTGCACTGAAGGGCAAAGCCGGCGTGAAGACCGAAGCGATTCCGATGGCGTCGCTCTACTACATTCAGTTCAACGTCGGCGCCAGTCCGGTACTGAAGAACCCGGCGCTATGGGAAGCAGCACGTTACCTGTTCGACTATAAAGGTATCGCCAATGACCTGCTGAAAGGCCAGTTTGAAGTGCACCAGACCTTCCTGCCGAAGGGGTTCCTCGGCGCGCTGAACGACACGCCTTACACTTACGATCCGGAGAAAGCCAAAGCGATTCTGCAAAAGGCCGGCCTGACCAACGTCAGCTTTAAGCTTTCCACCAGCAATCAGCCGCCGTACCTTGATATCGCGCAGGCGCTGCAGGGCAGCTTCGCCAAAGGCGGCGTGAAGGTGGAAGTGCAGCCGGGCTTAAGCTCTGAAGTCTCCACCCGCGTGAAGGCGCATCAGTATGAAGCTACGCTCAACGCCTGGGGCGCGGATTATTTCGACCCGAACACCAACGCTGCGTCCTTCGCATACAATCCGGAAGATGGCAGCAAAACCATTGCTTACCGTTCAGACTGGCACATCCCGGAGCTGAGCAAACAGACGCTGGCGGCGACGGCCGAAGCCGACAGCAATAAGCGCGTTGCGCTTTATCAGGCGATGCAGCGCGAAGTGCTGAAGAACTCGCCGTACGTGATTGGCCTGCAGGCGCGTAACCTGATTGCGCTGCGCGACAATCTGCAGGGCTATGTGCAGGGGATCAACCCGGACATGGTGTATTACGCGCAGGTTTCGAAGTAATGGCAGCGTCAGCGTCATCGGCCGGGTTCGCCCGGCCACTCTGGCAGCGCTTCAGCCGCCTCGTCACCAGCCTGCTGTCGCTGCTGGTGACGCTGGTGGGTTTGTTAGCGTTTACTTTCATGCTGTCGCACCTGTCGCCAGTCGACCCGGTGCAGCAAATCGCCGGCGATCACGCCAGCGAAGCCACCTATACTCAGGTGCGTCACGACCTTGGGCTGGATCAGCCGGTACTGGTACAGTTCTGGCGTTATATCAGCCATCTGGCGCAGGGCAATCTCGGCCTGTCGCATCTCACCAATCAGCCGGTCAGCGCCGACCTGATGCGCACCTTCCCCGCCACGCTTGAGCTGGCGACCTGTTCGATGATTTTCGCTGCGGTGTTCGGCGTGACACTCGCACTGCTGGCGGCGTGGAAACCGGGCAGCGTCATCGATAACGTGGCGCGCTTTATCTCGCTGCTGGGCTACTCGGTGCCGGTGTTCTGGCTCGGCCTGCTGGGCCTGCTGCTGTTCTACGCCGTGCTGCACTGGTCCGCCGGTCCGGGCCAGCTGGATGATATCTGGATCTATACCCTCGAACCAAAGACCGGCTTTGTACTGATTGATAGCTGGCTCTCCGGCGATGCGGAAATGTTTCGCAACGCGATTGCCCATCTGTGGCTGCCGGTGGTGATTCTCGGCCTGCTGGCGATGGCAGGCATTACGCGTCTGCTGCGCGCGGCGCTGCTGGAAGAGAGCAGCAAAGAGTATGTGGTGCTGGCGCGCGCGAAAGGCGCTGGCCGGGCGCGCATTCTTCTGCGTCATATTTTCCCCAACGTGCTGGGCACGCTGATCACCGTGATCGCCCTCTCCTACGCCACGCTGCTGGAAGGTTCCGTGCTGACGGAAACCGTATTCGCCTGGCCGGGCGTCGGTCGCTACATGACCAACGCGCTGTTTTCCGCCGATGTTCCGGCGATTCTCGGCGCTACGTTGCTGATTGGCAGCTGCTTTATCCTGCTCAATGCCGTGGCCGACGCCCTCACCTGGTTAACCGATCCGAGAACCCGATGACTCAACAACTTCATGAACTGGAAACCGTGCGTCCGCGCCGGCGCCGGGCGCGTATCACCTCGCTGACCATCGGCCTGACGCTGGTGATCGTGCTGGTGGCCATGGCGCTGCTGGCGCCGCTGCTGGCGCCGTTTGATCCTAACGCGCAGGTGATTGAACAGCGTCTGCTGGCGCCGTCGGCGCTGCACTGGTTCGGCACCGACGGCTTCGGGCGCGATTTATTGTCACGCGTGATCTACGGCGCACGTCCGACGCTGCTGCTGGTGTCGCTGATTCTGGTGCTGACCATCCCGGTTGGCCTGTTAGTCGGCATCACCGCCGGCTACGTCGGCGGCTGGACCGAACGCGTGCTGATGCGCATCACCGATATTTTTCTGTCGCTGCCCAACCTGGTGATTGCGCTGGCGCTGGTGGCAATGCTGGGTCCGGGCCTGATGAACGGCGCGCTGGCGCTGGCGCTCACCAGCTGGCCGCCGTTTGCCCGGCAGGCACGCGCGGAAACCCTGGCATTGCGCCGCAGCGATTACCTCGCCGCCGCGCGCATGCAGGGTATTACCGGCCTGCGCCTGATGTTTGGCCACATTCTGCCGCTCTGCCTGCCGACCGCCGTGGTGCGTGCCGCGCTGAGCCTCGGCGGGATTATTCTTTCTGCCGCCGGGCTGGGCTTCCTCGGTATGGGCGTACAGCCGCCAACCGCCGAATGGGGCTCGATGGTAGCAGAAGGCAGTAAAGTGATTTTCGACCAATGGTGGGTGGCGGCAGCGCCCGGCGCAGCCATTCTGTTCGCCAGCCTGGCGTTTAACCTGACAGGCGACGGCCTGCGTGACCGACTGGATACCCGCCATGCCAAATGATCTGTTAATTGATGCGCAGGGGCTGACGATTCGCAGCCACGACGCGTTGCTGGTGGATAACATCAGCTTTACCCTCGGCCGCGAACGTGTTGCGCTGGTCGGCGAATCCGGTTCGGGCAAATCCCTGACCGCGCGTGCGCTGATGGGCCTGCTGTCGCCCGCGCTGCAGCTGCAGGCTGACCGGCTGCAGGTGGCGGGCGCAGACGCCCTGCACCTGCGCGAGCGCGACTGGATCGGCGTGCGCGGCGGCAAAGTGGCGATGGTCATGCAGGACCCGAAATACGCGCTCAACCCGACGCGCACCATTGGCTGGCAGGTTGAAGAGCCGCTGGTGCTGCACCGCAAGCTGAGCCGCGCCGAGCGCAAAGAGAAAGTGTGCGAGATGCTGGACGCGGTGGGCCTGCCCGATCCGCGCCAGCTGATGAAGCGCTATCCGCATCAGCTCTCCGGCGGCATGGGCCAGCGCGTGATGCTGGCGATCGCGCTGATTACCGATCCCGATCTGCTGATTGCCGATGAGCCCACCTCGGCGCTCGATCACGCCATGCGCGATCAGGTGCTGGCGCTGATTCGTCGCCTGGTGGAGCAGCGCAATATGGGCCTGCTGCTGATCAGTCACGATCTGCAACAGGTCTCCGAGCACTGTCAGCGGGTGATGGTGATGTACAAAGGCCGCCTGCTGGACACCCTGCCGGCGGCGCAGCTGTCGGACGCCAGCCATCCTTATACCCGCACGCTGTGGGCCTGCCGTCCGGGGAAAGCCACGCACGGCGAACGCCTGCCGGTGCTGGATCGCGCGGCGCTGGAGAAGATGCATGATTGAATTAGCCAACCTGAGCGTCTCGCACAAACAGGGTTATGAACTGCGCACCGTGGTGCACGATGTGAACCTGCAGGTGGCGGCCGGCGAGTGTTTCGGTCTGGTGGGGCCTTCCGGCTGCGGTAAATCCTCGCTGCTGTGGGTAATGGCCGGACTGAATCCGCACTGGCGCGGCCAGATGACGCTGGCGAATACCGCCGTGCAGCCAGGCA
Organism: Pantoea sp. SGAir0418; assembly: GCF_043529865.1. Classification (NCBI taxonomy): domain Bacteria; kingdom Pseudomonadati; phylum Pseudomonadota; class Gammaproteobacteria; order Enterobacterales; family Erwiniaceae; genus Pantoea; species Pantoea sp. SGAir0418. The sequence goes on along the minus strand of NZ_CP027911.1, from coordinate 1,066,256 downwards.
AACCCTTTACCGGCCAGCTGCGGCGTGATGTGCAGATGGTGTTTCAGGATCCCTACGCTTCGCTGCATCCGCGCCACCGGCTGCGCCGCACGCTGGCGGAACCGCTTAAGCTGCTGCGACGCGATAACATCGACGATCGCATCAACGCGGGCTTTCGCCATGTCGGGCTGGATCCGGCGCTGGCGGATCGCTATCCGCATCAGCTGTCCGGCGGACAGCGTCAGCGCGTGGCCATTGTGCGCGCCCTGCTGCTGGAGCCTAAGATCCTGCTGCTGGATGAGCCGACGTCGGCGCTGGATATGTCTGTACAGGCCGAGATCCTGAACCTGCTTAACGATCTCAAACAGAATGATGGCCTGACGATGGTGCTGGTCAGCCACGATCCTGACGTGATCGATCATATGTGCGATCGCGCCGCGCGCATGGCGCAGGGCCGGATTGTTGGTTAGCATGGCATGAGCGCAACGCGGCGCGGTTTATCCCGAAGGCAGATTGCGCCGCTGCCCAACAGCCATTCAGTCATCTAAAGGAACACCGTATGACGGTAAAATTACGTCCGCTGGAGCGGGAAGATCTGCACTTTGTCCATCAGCTGGATAACAATGCCAGCGTGATGCGCTACTGGTTTGAAGAGCCGTACGAAGCGTTTGTGGAGCTTTCTGACCTGTATGACAAGCACATCCACGATCAGACCGAGCGGCGCTTTGTGGTGGAACACGACGGGCAAAAAGCCGGGCTGGTGGAGCTGGTGGAGATCAACCACGTGCATCGCCGGGCGGAGTTTCAGATCATCATCGACCCGGCGCATCAGGGCAAGGGCTTAGCCAGCAGGGCGGCACAGCTGGCGATGGATTACGGCTTTTCGGTGCTCAATCTCTACAAGCTATATCTGATTGTCGATCAGGAGAACGAGAAGGCGATTCATATCTACACCAAGCTCGGTTTCGAGGTGGAAGGCGTGCTGAAGCACGAGTTTTTCATCAACGGCGAGTACCGCAACACCATCCGCATGTGCATTTTCCAGCAGCAGTACCTGGCGCAGCATAAATCCGGTAATGCGATGGTGAAGCCTACCGCGCAATAATAACCCTCGGCACGAACCGTAGCGGCGCAATTTATTGCGCGTATTTAACTAAGCGCGATAAATCGCGCCGCTACGCATCCGTGCAAATTAACCGCCGCGCGCGCCGACCACGTTGAGATGCGGCTGCGGGTGCGCTGGCTTCAGGTCATACATGCCGCCATAAAACGGATCGACCACCAGCCAGCCGGGGAAACCGAGCAGCGGAATATTGCCCAGTACGTACCACAGGTTGGCGCTGGCCTCGATGGGCAGCGTCAGCGGCACGTAGCCCGGACTCTCCAGCATCACCTGATAATGTTTCTTACCGAAATAGGTGCCATTGGATTTCGCCAGATCCACCGTCTGCGGCGTATAGCCCTGCGCCACCGCGCGGCCGGTTTCATCCTGCACGGTGAAACGCGCGCCCTGCGGCACAGAGTCAATTTTTACCGGTTGCGTTTCGGTGCCGACAATGGTGGCACAGCCGCTCAGCAGCAGCGCACAGGCGGGAAGAAGATGTCGCAGGTTCATAGCAGGTCCGCTTCAGAATCAGAAAGGACAGTCTAAACTGCCCTCTCTGCCTTTTCACTCGCCTCAATCGCGCTATCAGTGGCGCTTTTCTGCGCTTTATTACGGTTGACAACAGGCGGCAATCGCCGCGATATCCTGAGGCGTGGTGCGACAGCAGCCGCCTATCAGCCGTGCGCCCGCCTGTTGCCACTCGGGGAACTTATCGTGCAGCGTGCAGCCAGACGGCGCCGAGTGCCAGCTTTTGCTGACCGCATCATACTGCTCGCCGGAGTTAGGATAGACCAGCAGCGGCTTGTCCGTCAGCGCCTGTAGCGTTTGCAGCGCCGGCGTCACGCTCTCCAGCGCCACGCAGTTGAGGCCGACAGCGACCACCTGTGGCGCGGCATTGATGACTTCCGCCACCTTGCTCAGCGGCGTGCCGTCACTCAGGTGTTGCGCATCGCGCAGCGTGAAGGAGAACCACGCGCTGCTGTGCGGGAACTCCGCCAGCAGGCTAATCAGCGCCTGAATTTCACCAAACGACGGCAGCGTTTCACACGCCAGCAAATCCACGCCCGCCTCCAGCAGCGCCGCCACGCGCGGACGGTGGAAGTCCTTCATTTCGGCAGCCGGCAAGGCGTAATCGCCGCGATATTCCGCGCCGTTAGCCAGATAAGCGCCATAAGGACCGACCGAGCCGGCCACCAGCAGCGGTGTCTCGCTGCCTGAAGCGGCACGGTAATCGTCGCGCGCCCGCTGCGCCAGCGCCACGCTCTGGCGGATCAGCGCGCTGGCCTGGCCGCTATCCAGTCCGCGGGCGGCGAAGCCCAGCGGCGTCGCCTGATAGCTGGCGGTGATCGCCACGTTAGCGCCGGCGGCGAAATAGTCATAGTGCACCTGATAAATCAGCTCGGGATTTTCCATCAGCACTTTGGCTGACCACAGCGTATCGGCCAGATTACAGCCGCGCGCCTCCAGCTCTGTCGCCAGCGCGCCATCCAGAATCAGGGTATCAGTGTGGGTCAGGGCCGCAGCGATGGGGTTACGCGACATCATCGGTCTCCTTAGCGTTGAAAGCGTGTTGGCGTTTTTGCGTCAGATAATAAGCAGCGTAGCAGAACAGTACAAAAGGAATGCCGCACCATAGCGCGATGCGCTGTGACGGGTCAAAGGCCAGCCCGATGCACGCCAGCAGACACAGGGTAAATCCGAGGATCGGCACCAGCGGATAGAACGGCGCGCGGTACGCCAGCTGCTGCGGCGCATTGCCCGCCTGCAGATAGCGGCGACGGAACATGTAGTGTGAGGCGCAAATGCTCAGCCACACCGCCACCACGGCAAAGCCGGAAATCGCTGACAGCGCCACAAACACCGTATCCGGGGCGATCACGCTGGAAAACAGCGCCAGCAGGCCGCCGAGCATACTCACGGTGATGGCCAGCTGCGGAATGCCACGCCGGTTGACCCGGGCAAAGCAGCGCGGCAGCGTGTTTTCATTGGCCAGCGACCACAGCATCCGTCCCGAGGCGTACAGTCCGGAGTTCGCCGCTGACAGGATCGCGGTGAGGATCACGAAGTTGAAGATATCCGCCGCGTACGGGATGCCGATCTTCTCGAACACCAGTACGAACGGACTTTTAACGATGCCCGCCTGATCCATCGGGATCAGCGCGGCCAGCACAAACACCGTGCCGATAAAGAAGATGATCAGGCGCGCCACGGTGGTGCGAATCGCCAGCGGCAGCGCTTTCTGCGGCTGCTCGGTTTCACCCGCCGCAATGCCGATCAGCTCGGTCCCGGAGAAGGCAAAATTCACCGCCACCATGGTCATCAGAATCGGCAGCGTACCGTGCGGCAGCCAGCCGGAAGCCGTCAGGTTATGTAATCCCGGCGCCGCGCTGCCGTCCTTCATCGGGATGAACCCCAGCATCGCCGCCGCGCCCAGCACGATAAAGGCAATGATGGTGATCACTTTAATGATGGAGAACCAGAACTCTCCTTCGGCAAAGAAGCGCGTCGAGACACTATTCAGCAGATAGATGGCGACACAGAACACCAGGCACCACAGCCACACCGGCACCGTCGGAAACCAGTACTGCATGCAGAAACCGGCGGCGGTCAGGCTGGAGCCGAGCGCCACCGTCCAGGTGAGCCAGTAGAGCCAGGCCACGGTGTAGCCGGTCGCCGGACTGAGGTAGCGCGCGGCGTAGACGTGAAACGCGCCGGTTTCCGGCATCGCCACCGCCAGCTCGCCAAGACACACCATCACCAGCCATACCACCAGCGCACCAATCAGATAGGCCAGCAGCGTGCCCGCTGCGCCGGTGGTGGAGATGATGTAGCCGGTGTTGAAAAACAGCCCGGTGCCAATCACGCCGCCGAGCGACAGCATCACCAGATGCCGCACCTTCATGCTGCGCTTGAAGTTTGCCTGCGAAGGCGTCGGTTCAGTTTGCATTCTTTATATCCATATGGACGTCTAAACTTCTATATGGACACAGAGTTATACGCATCCGCGCGGCAATTTGCAACGTGGGAAAGGGTAAGGATTGGGAAAGCGTGTGCGGCCCCGCCGCGACGGGGCACACCAGTCAGGCGCCGAAGACGCCCTGCAGATAACGCTCCAGCGCCATGCGCGAGCTAAAACCGTGGGGAATACCGTAGTGCTCCTGCGAATCCCCCATCAGGTAGAGAGGGAACTGCGTGTAGTGGTCGCAGGTTTTCATCTCTGATGCGGGTTCAGCGAAGTGCTGACTTTTTTCTTTCAGGGTGGGATGAATGATCAACGCTGTGCGCCCCATGCGGGCTTCGCGATTCACATAGACATAGTTTTCGCCACGGCGATAACCATAAGTTTTGGGTGTCAGGACGTCCATTTCGAATCCTGCTTTTTCCAGTACGCGCGCTACCTCATCCGGACGTAAATACATGCTTGCTCCTCTCTTCTCACAGCCCCGCAACCTTACATCAGCACGACAGCACAGGACATTCGGAATTTCCCTAAAGCCTGGCACACGGCTGCGTTTAGTCACGTTTCGTCTACACTTAGTATTACGTTTTAAGTCAAAGGGAGCGAAAAATGTTTAATCGAACCAGCAAAAACGATGACATTGATATCAATCAGGATGTAAACGAACTGGCCGATTCGCTGGAAGCCTTACTGAAATCTTACGGCAGCGAAGCCAAAGATGAAGTGGATAGCGCACGCAGCCAGGCGCAGGCCCTGCTGAAACAGACGCGCGCTAAACTTAACGGCAGTGGCAACCGCGTGACTCAGGCCGCGCGCGATGCGGGTTATCAGGTGGATGCCTACGTGCATGACAAACCGTGGTACGGCGTGGGTGTCGGTGCCGCCGTCGGTCTGGTGCTGGGCGCGCTGCTGATGTCACGCCGCTAAATCGCTAAAAAATCATCAGGAGCCTCGCGTATGCGGGGCTTTTTTTTGCGCGTCAATCCGCATTAGCGCGCCGATGCGGCTGCTGTCAGGCTGGTTAAAATTGCCGCAAAACCCTTTACAAAAATTTTTTCCCTGCGCCAGGGCGCACCATCGCTGGCATTCGCCCTAATCTGACTGCTTAAATCACAAAACCCTATATCTGGTGGGCTTGACCACCAATACCACTACATCTAGTATTCAACACATCAACTCGCTACCAGATGTCAGCAGGGACGACGTTCGCAGCAAAAGGGTTTTGCTTCGTATCTCGCAACCTGACCACAACCAGAGGGAAATACGAATCATGCGCATTATTATTTACACTAAGAGCCAGTGTGTCCAGTGTGACGCGACCAAAAATGCCATGGATCGCAGTGGCATCGACTATCAGCTGATTAACCTCGATAGCCAACCGGAAGCCATCGATCAGCTCAAATCGCTTGGCTATCGCCAGGTGCCCGTGGTGATGACGCACAACGACCACTGGAGCGGCTTCCGTCCCGACAAAATCGCCGGCCTGCGCCAGCTCGCTGCCGTCGGGGGATAAAGCGATGTTTCCACTGGTCTATTTTTCCAGCCAGTCGGAAAACACGCACCGGTTTATCACCCGTCTCGGCCTGCCTGCGCGGCGTATTCCGCTCGACGCCACGCAGCGCCTGCACATCGACCAGCCCTACATTTTAGTGGTGCCGAGCTACGGCGGCGGCAGCGCGCGTGGAGCAGTGCCGAAACAGGTGATTCAGTTCCTTAATGATGACGCCAACCGGCGCGGTATCCGCGGTGTGATTGCTGCGGGCAATCGCAACTTTGGCGCGGGCTTCTGCCTGGCGGGCGACATCATTGCGCAGAAATGTCAGGTTCCTTATCTCTACCGCTTTGAGCTGATGGGAACCGCCGACGATATTGCCCATGTTAAAGCGGGAGTGACCCAATTTTGGCAACGACAGACACCCTGAACAGCACACAGCTGGACTATCACGCGCTCAACGCGATGCTGAACCTGTATGACGCCGATGGCCGTATCCAGTTCAGCAAAGATCATGAAGCCACACGCCAGTTTTTCCTGCAGCACGTCCAGCCCAACAGCGTGCCATTCGACTCGCACGGCGAGCGTCTGCGCTATCTGGTGGCCGAAGGCTATTATGAAGCCGGGGTGCTGAACCAGTACGATTTCGCCTTCCTGTGCCAGCTGCACGAAGAGGCTGACGCCTGGGGCTTCCGTTTTCACACCTTCCTCGGTGCGTGGAAGTTTTATACCAGCTACACGCTGAAAACCTTCGACGGCAAACGCTATCTGGAAACCTTTGAGCAGCGCGCCTGCATGGTGGCGCTGACGCTGGCACGCGGCAATGAAAAGCTGGCGCGGGAACTGCTGGCCGAGATGCTGAGCGGTCGCTTCCAGCCGGCTACGCCCACCTTCCTCAACTGCGGTAAACAGCAGCGCGGCGAGCTGGTCTCCTGCTTCCTGCTGCGCATTGAAGACAATATGGAGTCGATTGGCCGCGCGGTGAACTCGGCGCTGCAGCTGTCGAAGCGCGGTGGCGGCGTGGCGTTTCTGCTCTCCAACCTGCGTGAGTCCGGCGCGCCGATCAAGCGCATTGAAAATCAGTCGTCCGGGGTAATTCCGGTGATGAAGATGCTGGAAGATGCGTTCTCCTACGCCAATCAGCTTGGTGCGCGTCAGGGCGCGGGGGCGGTGTGGCTGAATGCGCACCATCCGGATATCCTGCGCTTCCTCGATACCAAACGTGAAAACGCTGACGAGAAGATCCGCATCAAAACGCTGTCGCTCGGCGTGGTGATTCCGGATATCACCTTCCAGCTGGCCAAAGAGAACCGCGATATGGCGCTGTTTTCGCCTTACGACGTTGAGCGTATTTACGGCAAGGCGTTTGCTGATATCAGCATCAGCGAGCACTACGAGGCGATGCTGGCCGACGATCGCATCCGTAAAACCTTCATCAAGCCGCGCGACTTCTTCCAGACGCTGGCGGAAATTCAGTTTGAGTCCGGCTATCCCTACATCATGTATGAGGACAGCGTGAACCGCAGCAACCCAATTGCCGGTCGCATCAACATGAGTAACCTGTGTTCGGAGATCCTGCAGGTTAACAGCGCCAGCGAGTATCACGACGACCTGAGCTATCGCCGCGTCGGCAAAGATATCTCCTGTAACCTCGGCTCCCTGAATATCGCCCACGCCATGGACTCGCGTAATCTGGCGCAAACCGTGGAAGTGGCGGTGCGCGCACTGACGGCGGTTTCCGAGATGAGTGACATCACCTCCGTGCCGTCGGTGGCGGAAGGCAATCGCCGTTCGCACGCTATCGGTCTCGGGCAGATGAACCTGCACGGCTATCTGGCGCGTGAAGGCATGGCTTACGGTTCGCCAGAGGCGCTGGATTTCACCAACCTCTATTTCTACTGCGTGACGTATCACGCCCTGCGCACCTCCAACCTGCTGGCGCAGGAGCGCGGCACGAGTTTTGACGGCTTTGCGCAGTCGCAGTACGCCAGCGGCGCCTATTTCGACAAATATACCCAACACAGCTGGCAGCCGCGTACTGCCCGGGTGGCGCAGATTTTTGCCGATGCCGGCATCGCCCTGCCCGACCAGGCGGACTGGCAGGCGCTGCGTGCGTCGGTGATGCAGCACGGTTTGTATAACCAGAACCTGCAGGCAATTCCGCCGACCGGTTCCATCTCTTACATCAACCACGCCACGTCGAGCATCCACCCGATTGTGTCGCGCATTGAGATCCGTAAAGAGGGCAAAACCGGCCGCGTGTATTACCCGGCTCCGTTTATGACCAATGACAACCTTGAGCTGTATCAGGATGCCTATCAGATTGGTCCAGAAGCGATTATTGATACTTACGCCGAAGCCACCCGGCACGTCGATCAGGGACTGTCGCTGACGCTGTTTTTCCGCGATGACGTCACGACGCGCGATATCAACAAAGCGCAGATCTACGCCTGGAAGAAAGGCATCAAAACCCTCTATTACATTCGACTGCGTCAGATGGCGCTACAAGGCACGGAGGTACAGGGCTGCGTTTCCTGTGCACTGTGATGATGACTATGCAACTTAAACAGATTCAGGCGATTAACTGGAACCGCATTCAGGACGAGAAAGATCTCGAAGTGTGGAACCGTCTTACCAGCAACTTCTGGCTGCCGGAGAAAGTGCCGCTGTCCAACGATCTGCCGGCATGGCAGTCGCTCGACCCGCAGCAGCAGCAGCTGACGATTCGGGTGTTTACCGGTCTGACGCTGCTCGACACCATTCAGAACGTCATTGGCGCACCGGGACTGATGGAAGATGCGCTGACGCCGCACGAAGAGGCGGTGCTGTCGAACATCAGCTTTATGGAAGCGGTTCACGCGCGCTCTTACAGTTCGATCTTCTCCACGCTGTGTAACACCGCCGACGTGGATGCCGCTTACCGCTGGAGTGAGGAGAATGCCGCCCTGCAGAACAAGGCGAAGATCGTGCTGCAACACTACTGCGCCAACGATCCGCTGAAGAAGAAAATCGCCAGCGTGTTTCTGGAATCGTTCCTGTTTTACTCGGGCTTCTGGCTGCCGATGTACTGGTCAAGCCGCGGCAAGCTGACCAACACCGCCGATCTGATTCGGCTGATTATCCGTGATGAAGCGGTGCACGGTTATTACATCGGCTATAAGTACCAGAAAGCGCTTGAAACCGTTGACGACGCGCGCCGCGCTGAGCTGCAGCAGTTCGCCATCGATTTACTGCTGGCGCTGTATGAAAACGAGGTGGTGTACACCGAAGCGCTGTATGCCGACGTGGGCTGGGCTGAAGAGGTGAAAACCTTCCTGCATTACAATGCCAACAAGGCGCTGATGAACCTGGGTTACGAAGCGCTGTTCCCGGCAGAGCTGACGGCGGTGAATCCGGCGATTCTGTCGGCGCTGTCGCCCAACGCCGACGAAAACCACGATTTCTTTTCGGGTTCCGGTTCATCGTATGTGATGGGCAAAGCGGTTGAAACCGAGGACGAGGACTGGAATTTTTAGTCGTGTGCGGTACGCGGTAAAGGGTTGCGCATTTGCACTGTAAGCGGTGCGCATCAATGCGCACCCTACGGTTGGGTTAATCATGCCCTACGGCAGTTATGTTGATGCATCTGTAGGGTCGGCATTCATGCCGACCGGAACGCGCCTCCAGCGGTAATATTGATGATGCATCCACAGGGTCGGCATTGATGCCGACCAGGTTAATTTCATGCCGATTCCACCTCGCTCCGACCATTCATTTTCCTCTCCAGCATTCCCGCCGTCCCCCCGAAATAAGGTTAATTCCGCGCGTGATTATTTTACCTATTTAGCGCCATTCATCGCCGGAATATTTCGCCTGACTAAGCGTGATTTATCCGCCTTCCGGCAATAATTCTGGGCGAAACCGGTTTAATTTCACAAAAAATTCAGAAAAAATTTATCCCGTCTCACCCCTTGCAGGCACTGGAATTAGCCACTGTCGCGCCATACGTGTCACGCCAGATATTTCCGTCAAGGGTTGTCAGATAATCTCACTATGCTACGGTATAGGCGCTTAAATTTACGCAGGGTACAACAAGAAATAGTCAGACATTTAACCAGGAATTTCATTACTGCATGGCAATTAAACTCGAAGTAAAGAATTTATATAAGGTATTTGGCGATCATCCCGAAAAGGCATTTAAGCTGATTGAAAAAGGCGAGAGTAAAGAGAGTATTCTGGCGAAAACCGGCCTCTCACTCGGCGTCAAAAATGCCAGTCTGGCCATTGAAGAAGGCGAGATCTTTGTCATCATGGGGCTGTCCGGCTCCGGCAAGTCCACTATGGTTCGCCTTCTCAATCGTCTGATCGAGCCGACACGCGGCCAGGTGATTATTGATGGCGTCGATATTGCCAAAATATCCGACGCAGAATTGCGTGATGTGCGCAGAAATAAAATCAGCATGGTATTCCAGTCATTCGCACTGATGCCGCACATGACGGTGCTAAATAATACCGCGTTCGGCATGGAATTAGCTGGCGTGGCGCTGCAGGAGCGGCAGGAAAAAGCGCTCGACGCGCTGCGTCAGGTCGGACTGGAAAATTATGCTCACGCCTGGCCCGATGAACTCTCCGGCGGAATGCGTCAGCGTGTTGGATTAGCCCGCGCACTGGCGATTAATCCGGATATATTGCTAATGGACGAAGCCTTTTCCGCACTTGATCCATTAATTCGCACGGAAATGCAGGATGAACTGGTAAAACTGCAGGCGAAACATCAGCGCACCATCGTTTTTATTTCCCACGATCTGGATGAAGCGATGCGTATTGGCGACCGCATCGCCATCATGCAGGGCGGCGAAGTGGTGCAGGTCGGCACGCCGGATGAAATCCTCAATAATCCGGCCAACGATTATGTGCGCACCTTCTTCCGCGGCGTGGATATCAGTCACGTCTTCAGCGCCAAAGATATCGCCCGCCGCAGCGCCGGCGCGCTGATTCGTAAGGCCGCCGGTTTCGGTCCGCGGTCGGCGATCAAACTGCTGCAGGATGAAGACCGCGAATATGGCTACGTGCTGGAGAAACAGAAATTCATCGGCGTCGTCTCCACTGACTCGCTGAAAGCGGCACTCGCCGCAGGTGAAGGGCTGGATAACGCCCTGCTCGACGCACCGCTGGCGGTTCCTGCCGATACCTCGCTTAACGATTTGCTCTCTCACGTCGCGCAGGCGCCCTGTGCGGTGCCGGTGATCGGCGAAGATCAGCAGTACGTCGGTATCATTTCCAAAAGCACGCTGTTACGCGCTTTAGATCGTGAAGGAGCCCAGCCATGAGTGCACAAAACGCCAATCCATGGGAAAGCGCCAGCCAGACCAGCGCACCGCCCGCCACCAGCAACGCCGCCGCAGCCAGCAGCGATCCGTGGTCCGCGACAGGTAGCAGCACACCGGCTGACAGTAGCGCCAGCGCCGCCGATGCCTGGGGCAACGCCGCGGGCAGTACATCGGATGCCGCCAGCAGTGGTGGGCACGATGCCGTCAGCAGCGCCGCCAGCAGCAGCGACTGGCTGAGCAGCGCACCGGCCGCGGCGCCGGAGCACTTCAGCCTGCTGGATCCGTTCCACACCACGCTGATTCCGCTGGATCGCTGGGTCACCGAAGGCATCGACTGGGTGGTTACCCACTTCCGTCCGCTGTTTCAGGGCATTCGCGTGCCGGTGGATTATATCCTCAGCGCTTTCCAGCAACTGCTGATGGGCCTGCCCGCGCCAGTGGCGATCGTCGTGTTTGCGCTGATTGCCTGGCAGATTGCCAGCCCGGCGATGGGCCTCGCCACGCTGATATCGCTGGTGCTGATTGGCATGATCGGCGCCTGGTCCCAGGCGATGGTGACGCTGGCGCTGGTGCTCACCGCCCTGCTGTTCTGCGTACTGATTGGCCTGCCGCTTGGCATTTGGCTGGCGCGCAGTGAGCGCGCGGCGCGTATCGTACGGCCCCTGCTGGATGCAATGCAAACCACGCCGGCGTTCGTCTATCTGGTGCCCATCGTCATGCTGTTTGGTATCGGCAACGTGCCGGGCGTAGTGGTGACGATTATCTTTGCCCTGCCGCCGGTGGTACGTCTCACCATACTCGGCATCAAGCAGGTGCCGGCTGACCTGATCGAAGCCAGTGAATCTTTCGGTGCCAGCCCGCGCCAGATGCTGTTCAAGGTCCAGCTGCCGCTGGCGATGCCGACCATCATGGCCGGTGTCAATCAGACGCTGATGCTGGCGCTGTCGATGGTGGTCATCGCCTCAATGATTGCCGTTGGCGGTCTGGGCCAGATGGTGCTGCGCGGTATTGGCCGCCTCGATATGGGCCTTGCCAGCGTGGGCGGCGTCGGTATCGTGATCCTCGCCATCATTCTCGACCGCCTGACGCAGTCGGTAGGTCGCGACAGCCGCAGCCGTGGCAGCCGCCACTGGTACAGCAGCGGGCCGCTGGGTTTGTTGCTGCGTCCATTCAGTAAAAAAGCCTGATTTCTTTGGGCGGCCCGCTGCGGTCGCCCGTCTCCGACGTCACACGTAAAATAAGGAATGACTATGCGCAAGACAGCTCTATTCGCCGCCGTCCTGACCACGGTTGCCGCGACGCACGTGTCCGCCGCCGACCTTCCGGGCAAAGGCATTACCGTTAAACCGGCTCAGAGTACCATTTCCGAAGAGACCTTCCAGACGCTGCTGGTGAGCCGCGCGCTGGAGAAGCTGGGCTACACCGTTGAGAAGCCGAGTGAAGTGGATTACAACGTGGCTTACACCACCATTGCCGGCGGTGATGCCACGTTTATCGCTACCAACTGGCAACCGCTGCATGACGACATGTACAAAGCCGCCGGCGGTGATAATAAATTTTATCGCCAGGGCACCTACGTCAGCGGTGCCGCGCAGGGTTACCTGATCGACAAGAAAACCGCCGATCAGTATCACATCACCAACATTGAGCAGCTGAAAGATCCAAAGCTGGCCAAACTGTTTGATACCAATGGCGATGGCAAAGCAGACCTGACCGGCTGTACGCCAGGCTGGGGCTGTGAAGCGGTGATTAACCATCAGATCGAGGCCTACAAACTGAGCGATACCGTGGTACACAACCAGGGTAACTACTCGGCGATGATTGCCGACACCATTACGCGCTTCAAACAGGGTAAACCGATTCTCTATTACACCTGGACGCCATACTGGGTCAGCGACGTACTGAAGCCGGGTAAAGATGTGGTGTGGCTGCAGGTGCCGTTCTCCTCACTGCCAGGCGCGCAGAGCAAAGTGGATACCAGACTGGCTAACGGCGCCAACTATGGCTTCCCGGTGAACACCATGCATATCGTGGCCAACAAAGCCTGGGCGGAGAAGAATCCGGCGGCGGCAAAACTGTTTGCTGAAATGAAGCTGCCGATTGGCGACATCAATGCCGAGAACGCCGCGATGCATGCCGGTCACGCCTCAGAAGCGGACATCAACGGCCACGTTGACGGCTGGATCAAAGCTCATCAGGCGGAATTTGATAAATGGGTCAGCGACGCCATGGCGGCGGCGAAATAAACCCGTGCGGCACCCCGTCTCAGCCACGTGGTGCCGTCATTTTCCGCCCTCCCGCCCCGTCAGTAAGCGAAGCGTGCGCTATAGCGCACTGGTACGTCCTGTTAATTAACACAACATTGAAATAATTTTTTGGGTTACTATTACCCACATATGATTATTTACCCGCTTTTCCCACCAGCTATGTCTCCTTTCCGCCGCCCGCATTGGGTCTGTCGCGCCAGGATGAGTCTGCGTTATCGATGGCATTCACCCTGCCACGTGCCGGTTATACGGCAGACGACGAACGGAATTCATCACGCCGCTGGTGCTGGCGCGTTACCCGGACTAACCGGTGCCTTGTCGATTAACCCATTGATTTACTCCGGCAAAGCCGGCCGGGAAAAGTGTTTAGAAAACGTAAAGATCAATGCAAAGTGGTGAGCGATACTGTTCATTGATGATTGGCTTTGTTATGGTTAGCCACACAGTTATTCACCTAAGTTATTTTTACTCGCGAAATTATTCAATCCACTGAAGGTTTCGCTTAGCGAATTGATGACGATGGCGGCTTTGTCTGCAAAGCGGCTGGTCAGGGCGCAGAGCCCAGGGTTATGGACCGACCTGGAACGCCAGGTGCTGACAGTGTGACGGTGCAAACAATCACAGGCGGAAAATATGACTACGCTTAATCTGTCACCCTCATTATTATATTTGTTGCAACTAAGAGGTTTTTAATGGAAAGCTCGTTTACTCCCATTGAGCAGATGCTAAACATCCGTGCTAATCGCCACAAAGATTTTCCGCTGCAGGAGATCATCCTGACCCGTCTGTGCATGCACATGCAGGGTAAGCTGCTGGATAATCGCAACAAAATGTTGAAGGCGCAGGGAATTAACGAAACTTTATTCATGGCGCTGATTACGCTGGACGCGCAGGAAAACCAGAGCATTCAGCCTTCTGAGCTGAGCTCGGCGCTGGGTTCTTCCCGCACCAACGCGACGCGTATCGCTGATGAACTGGAAAAGCGCGGCTGGATCGAGCGTCGTGAGAGCGACAACGATCGCCGTTGCCTGCACCTGCACCTGACGGAAAAAGGTAACGAATTCTTACGTCAGCTGCTGCCACCACAGCATCAGAGCCTGCAGTATCTGTGGTCCTCGCTGACCGATACCGAGCAGGAGCAGCTGGAAGCCATCACGCGTAAGTTGCTTAACCGTCTCGATAAAATGGACGAAGATCAGGTTATCGCTTCCCTGTCGCGTTAATAGCAAGAACTGCGACACAATCACCCACCGAAATCGCTATTTTAATCCCCTTTTATCCGGCCAGCGTTGCAAACGCTGGCTTTTTCGACTCGGGCGACCGTGTTGATGGATCAACACATCCCGACTAAATGGCAAACGTGGAGAACGACATGAGTGCGACAGCGGAAGCTCAAAGCCCGCAACAGCCCGCGAACAAAAAGAAGAAGCGCAAAGGTGCGCTGATCCTGCTGGCTATCGTGTTTATCGTGATTGGTGTGGGTTATCTGGCTTACTGGTATCTGGTGCTGCGCCACTTCCAGGAAACCGATGACGCCTACGTGGCAGGCAACCAGGTGCAGGTGATGGCCCAGGTTTCCGGCAGCGTGAATAAAGTGTGGTTCGAGGATACGGATCGGGTGAAAAAAGGCGACATTCTGGTGTCGCTGGATAAAACCGATGCGCAGCAGGCATTCGAGAAAGCGCAGACCGCGCTGGCCACCAGCGTGCGCCAGACGCACCAGCTGATGATCAACGGCAAACAGTATCAGGCCACCATCAAGCTGCAACAGACCGCGCTGGATCAGGCCGAATCCGACCTGAAACGTCGTGAGCCGCTCGGTGCCGCCAATCTGATTGGTCGCGAAGAGCTGCAGCACGCGCGTGATGCCGTGGCCACGGCGAAAGCCCAGCTGGACGTGGCGATTCAGCAGTACAACGCGAACCAGGCGATGATCCTGAATACCGACCTCGAAAATCAGCCGGCGGTAAAACAGAGCGCCGCTGAGCTGCGCGATGCCTGGCTGGCGCTGCAGCGCACCGACATCCGCAGTCCGATGGACGGCTATGTCTCGCGTCGCAGCGTGCAGGTCGGTTCACAGATCTCCACCAGCACACCGCTGCTGGCGGTGGTGCCGGCCACCAACCTGTGGGTTGACGCCAACTTTAAAGAGACGCAGCTGGCAGGCGTGCGCATCGGTCAGCCCGCCACGGTAATCAGTGATATCTACGGCGATGATGTGGAGTATCACGGCAAAGTGGTTGGTCTGGATATGGGCACCGGTAGCGCCTTCTCGCTGCTGCCAGCACAGAACGCCACCGGTAACTGGATCAAAGTGGTACAGCGCCTGCCGGTGCGTATCGAACTCGATCCGCAGCAAGTGGCGCAACATCCGCTGCGTATCGGCCTGTCCACGCTGGTGAAAGTAGATACCCAGAACAAAGATGGCGCCGCGTTGGCCAGCAATGTCCGCACCCAGGCCGCGTATGAAAGTAACGCGCTGGCAATCGACCTTGCGCCGGTTAACCAGCTGATCGCTGACATTGTCCGTGCCAACGCGCAATAACCTCGCGGGAGGCTGTTATGGCACAAAAGCCGCTTGAAGGTGCGCCGTTAGTTCTGATGACCATCGCCCTGTCGCTGGCGACGTTCATGCAGGTACTCGACTCCACCATCGCTAACGTGGCGATCCCGACCATCGCCGGTAACCTCGGGGCGTCCAACTCGCAGGGCACCTGGGTGATCACCTCGTTCGGGGTGGCGAATGCCATCTCGATCCCGATCACCGGCTGGCTGGCAAAACGCGTCGGTGAAGTGAAGCTGTTTACCTGGTCGACCATTCTGTTCGCGCTGGCCTCATGGGCGTGCGGCATGTCCGAAAGCCTGGAGATGCTGATCTTCTTCCGCGTGATTCAGGGCGTGGTGGCCGGTCCGCTGATTCCGCTGTCGCAAAGTTTGCTGCTGAACAACTACCCGCCGGCCAAGCGCAGCGTGGCGCTGTCGCTGTGGGCGATGACGGTGATCGTTGCGCCGATCTGCGGTCCGATTCTCGGTGGCTGGATCAGCGACAACTATCACTGGGGCTGGATCTTCTTCATCAACGTGCCGATTGGCGTGGTGGTGGTGATGCTGACGCTGCAAACCCTGCGCGGGCGCGAAACCAAAACTGAGATCCGCCCGATCGATATGGTCGGTCTGGTGCTGCTGGTGGTGGGGATTGGTTCTCTGCAGGTGATGCTTGATCGCGGTAAAGAACTCGACTGGTTTGGCTCAACCGAAATCATCGTGCTGACGGTGGTCGCGGTGGTGTCGCTGGCCGTGCTGCTGGTATGGGAGCTGACCGACGATCACCCGATTGTCGATTTGTCGCTATTTAAGAAGCGAAATTTCACCATCGGCTGTCTGTCGATTAGTCTGGCTTACATGCTGTACTTCGGCTCGATCGTCCTGCTACCGCAGCTGCTCCAGGAGGTATACGGCTATACCGCCACCTGGGCCGGGCTGGCATCGGCGCCGGTGGGGATCATTCCGGTGATTCTGTCGCCGATCATTGGTCGCTTCGCCCATAAGCTCGATATGCGGCGGCTGGTAACCTTCAGTTTTATCATGTACGCGGTGTGCTTCTACTGGCGTGCGTATACGTTTGAGCCGGGGATGGATTTCGGTGCCTCCGCGTGGCCGCAGTTTATCCAGGGGTTCGCGGTGGCCTGCTTCTTTATGCCGCTGACCACCATTACGCTGTCCGGCTTGCCGCCAGAGCGTATGGCGGCGGCCTCCAGCCTGTCAAACTTTGTGCGTACGCTGGCGGGTTCAATCGGAACGTCGATCACCACCACCATGTGGACAGACCGCGAATCGATGCATCACAGCTACCTGTCGGAATCGGTTAATCCATTCAATCCGAATTCGCAGCAAATGTATGACCAGCTGCAAAGCATGGGCATGACGCAGCAGCAGGCGTCGGCTTATATCGCCCAGCAAATTACTAATCAGGGCCTGATTATCTCGGCTAACGAGATCTTCTGGGCATCGGCGGGGGTGTTTTTGGTCCTGCTGGTTCTGGTGTGGTTTGCCCGTCCGCCGTTTGGCGCAGGCGGTGGCGGCGGTGGCGCGCACTGAGTGACAGAAACAAAAACGGGCCACAGCGGCCCGTTTTTTTATTTATGCGTTCTGACGCCACCACTCGGCGAGCAGGATACCGGTCGCGACCGAGACGTTGAGGCTTTCAACGTTGCCGGTACCGCCAATCGACAGGCTGATATCGCCCTGCTGGAATGCGCTGTCTGACAGACCTTCACGCTCCTGACCCAGCACCAGTACCATTTTGGCTGGCAGCGCCGCCTGCGCCAGTGGCGTACCGGCGTGGCTGGATGTGGTCACGATGGTGTAACCGGCTTTGCGGAATGCTTCCAGACCCGCAGCAAAGCTTTCGCCGCTGATCGCCTGGACGTGCTCTGCACCACCTTCAGCCGTGCGAACTGCGGCACCCGACTCCAGCAGCGAGGCATCATTGACCAGCAAACCTTTGACGCCAAAGTGCGCGCAGCTGCGCATGATACCGCCAAGGTTGTGCGGGTTGCTGACATCTTCCAGCGCCAGTACGCAATCTTTGCTCTGCGCCTGCTGCAGCCATTCCGCCACCGGCATGCCCATGCGCTTCTTAATAATGAAGCACACGCCGCCGTGGTGTTCAGTCCCGGACGCTTTCGCCAGCTCGGCGTCGTCCACCACGTGATAGGCTTTGCGGTTTGCTGCCAGCCAGCGCAGGGTTTCGCGGAAGCGCGGCGTGACGCTTTGCACAAACCACGCACGGACGATGCTTTCGGGACGGCTCTGGAACAGCGCCTGGCAGGCGTTTTCGCCGTATACGCGCGTCTCTTCCTGACGCTGACGGCGAATCAGTTCCGGGTCGATAACCGGCTTGCTGCTGGCCGCTTCGTCACCCGCATCCGCTTCAGCGGCGACTGGCGGACGTGACACGGTGCGCCACGGTGAATCACTGAAGCCGCGATCGTCCCGATCGCTGCGACGACCGCGCGCGCTATCGTCACGCGGACCGCGCGAACGGCCAGCATCGTCACGTGGACCACGCGAACGCCCGGCATCATCGCCACGGGCGGTGCGCGGACGACCGCTCTCTTCATTATTACGGGTGCTGCGAGGACCAGAGCGACGATTCTCTTCCTGGCGCGCAGCAGGACGGCCGCCTTTGCCGGTACGGGGATTTGGCTTCTGACCGCCCTCCTCATCACGTACGTACATCACTTTTACCTTGCCGCTTTTGCCTTTAAATTCGTCGTTCATCTGTTCCTCCAGCATTGAGAGCGCGAAGATTACCTGATGTGTCGGCGCTTAGCTATCAACTATTGAACCTATTGCTTAATCCAGATTGAGCATAGCATTCAACCTTTTCATAATGTTCACCAATCCTAAGATTTACAGGTCCGGTTTGAGGTGACGATGAATACTGTATGTGCCTCCTGTCAGGCAACTAACCGCGTTCCCGAGGAACGTCTGGCCGACGGAGCCAAATGCGGTCGCTGCGGCGATGCGCTGTTTAGCGGTGAAGTGGTGAATGCCACGGCGGCCACGCTGGATAAATACCTGCAGGACGATCTGCCGGTCGTGGTCGACTTCTGGGCGCCATGGTGCGGCCCGTGCGTGAACTTCGCGCCGGTGTTTAAAGACGTCGCTGACGAGCGGCGCGGCAAAGTGCGCTTCGTGAAAGTGAACACTGAGGCGGAACCTGCGCTCAGCACGCGTTTTCGCATCCGCAGCATCCCAACCATTATGCTGTTCAAAAATGGGGAGATGGTGGACATGCTGAACGGTGCGATGCCGAAAGCGCCATTCAACGAATGGCTCGACGAATCACTCTAATCCCCCAGGGCCAGCCACGCGCTGGCCTTGTTTTTGCCCTTCTATTACACTGGCGTTTTTCCCTGTCCGCGATGCTATGTCTGATAATGCCGTCCTGCGCCTGCGTGCGCAGCGTTTAGCGCGTGCCACGCGCCCGTTTCTTGCCCGAGGCAACCGCGTGCTGCGCTGTCAGCGCTGCCTGCTGCCGCATAAAAACTGTCTGTGCGCGACCCTGCAGCCGCAACAGGCGCGCAGTCGGTTTTGCCTGGTGATGTTTGATACTGAACCAATGAAACCCAGTAATACCGGTCGGCTGATTGCCGACATTCTGCCGGAAACCCAGGCCTTTGGCTGGTCGCGCACCGAGCCCGACGCCGCGCTGCTGGCGGCGGTGCAGACGGCCGATTATCAGCCGATGGTGGTGTTTCCCGGTGCCTACGCCGATGCCGATCGCCAGGTGCTGACCACGCCGCCCACCGGCGGCAAGCCCCCGCTGTTTATCATGCTCGACGGTACCTGGACCGAAGCGCGCAAAATGTTCCGCAAAAGTCCGTGGCTGGATAGCTTTCCGGTGATGTCACTGGCTGTGGCGACACCGTCGCGCTACACGCTGCGCGAAGCTCATGCGCCGGGCCAGCACTGCACCGCCGAAGTGGCCGCCGCGCTGCTGGAACAGGCAGGTGATGTCCCGGCGGCGCAGGCGTTGCAGCAGCGCTTTGAACGCTTTCGTCAGGCCTATCTGGCCGGCAAACCCCACCATCCGATACACGCACAAACAGACAATTTCTGAAGCTGGCTCGCAGCCTGACATCGACAAATCGGCAACCGGCGCAAAAGCGTTTACAATCATGCCAATCCCGAGAGCAGGAGCGAATGATGAGCCAACGTGGACTGGAAGCGCTGTTACGACCAAAATCAATTGCGGTGCTGGGTGCGTCGGTAAAACCGGGCCGCGCTGGCTATCTGATGATGCGCAACCTGCTGGCGGGCGGCTTTGGCGGTCCGGTGTTGCCGGTCACGCCCAAATACAAGGCGGTCAGCGGCGTGCTGGCCTGGCCGGACGTGGCCAGCCTGCCCTTCGCCCCCGACCTGGCGATTATCTGCACCCACGCCAGACGCAATCTGGAACTGTTACAGCAGCTGGGAGAAAAAGGCTGTAAAGCCTGTATTATTCTCTCCGCCCCGGCCAGCCAGCTGGAGGCGCTGAAAGCCTGTGCCAGCCAGTGGCAGATGCGCCTGCTGGGCCCCAACAGTCTGGGCCTGTTAGCCCCCTGGCAGGGGCTGAATGCCAGCTTCTCACCGGTACCGATTGCGAAAGGACGCATCGCCTTTATTTCGCAATCGGCGGCGGTGTCCAACACCATTCTCGACTGGGCGCAACAGCGCAACCTGGGCTTTTCGTGGTTTATCGCACTGGGCGATAGCCTGGATATTGATGTCGACGACCTGCTGGATTTTCTTGCACGCGATGGCAAAACCAGCGCCATTTTGCTCTACCTGGAACATCTGAGCGATGCCCGGCGCTTCGTTTCTGCCTCGCGTAGCGCAGCGCGTAATAAACCCATTCTGGTGATCAAAAGCGGTCGCAGCCATCAGGCACAGGCGATGATCGGCACCGCCAGCGGGCTGGATGCCGCCTGGGATGCCGCCATTCAGCGCGCCGGTCTGCTGCGCGTGCAGGACACGCATGAGCTGTTTTCCGCCGTGGAGTCGCTCAGCCACATGCGCCCGCTGCGCGGTGAGCGCCTGATGATTATCAGCAACGGCGCAGCCCCGGCAGCGCTGGCGCTGGATGAACTCTATGCGCGTAACGGCAAGCTGGCGACGCTGGATGAGCCCACACTGCAGGCGCTGGCGGCCCTGCTGCCGGAGGGCATCGGGCGCGGTAATCCGCTGGATTTGAAAGATCATGCAACGCCCGCGCTGTACGTGGCCTGCGTAACACAGCTGCTCGACAGCCATGAACTGGATGCACTGATGATCATCCATTCACCCAGCGCCGTCTCTCCGGCCAGTGAAACCGCCGCGCAGATTATTGCGGCGGTGGCCGCGCATCCGCGGGGTAAGCAGGTGACGCTGCTGACCAACTGGTGCGGCGAACACTCTTCGCAGGAAGCCCGCCGCGCATTCACCCAGGCCGGCATTCCGACCTGGCGCACGCCAGAAGGCACGGTGACGGCATTTATGCACCAGGTTGAGTATCGGCGTAACCAGAAACAGCTACGCGAAACGCCAGCGCTGCCGCTGGGCCTGACGCAAAACAGCGCCGAGGCACATCAGCTGCTGCAACAGGCACTGGATAGCGGCATTACCACGCTGGATACGCACGAGGTGCAGCCCATACTGCAGGCTTACGGGCTGACGACGCTGCCAACCTGGATCGCCAGCGACAGCCAGTCTGCCGCTAAGATTGCCGACCAGATTGGTTATCCGGTGGCGCTCAAGCTGCGCTCGCCGGATATTGCACATAAGTCGGATGTACAGGGCGTGATGCTTTATCTGCGCAGCGCGGCAGAAGTTGAACAGGCAGCAGACGCCATCTTCGATCGCGTGCGTGAAACGCATCCGCAGGCGCGCATTGACGGTCTGCTGGTGCAAAGTATGGCGAACCGCGCCGGTGCGCAGGAGTTGCGGGTGGTGGTTGAGCATGACCCGCTGTTTGGCCCGATCATCATGCTGGGCGAAGGCGGTGTGGAGTGGCAACCGGACAAGCAGGCCGCCGTAGCGTTGCCGCCGCTGAATATGACGCTAGCGCGCTATCTGGTTATTCAGGCACTGAAGAGCGGCAAAGTGCGCAGCCGCAGTGCACTGCGACCGCTGGACATCACTGGTCTCAGTCAGCTGCTGGTGCAGGTATCAAACCTGGTGGTGGACTGTCCGGAGATTCAGCGGCTGGATATTCACCCGCTGCTGGCATCCGCCAATACTTTTACCCTGCTGGACGTGACGCTGCAGCTGGCTCCGTTTCATGGCGACAGTGAGGCGCGGCTGGCGATTCGCCCCTATCCGCACCATCTGGAAGAGCAGGTGCAGCTTAAAGATGGCCAGCGCTGCCTGTTTCGCCCGATTCTGCCGGAGGATGAACCGCAGCTACGTGCCTTCATCGCTCAGGTCACCAAAGAAGACCTTTACTATCGCTACTTCAGTGAGATCAATGAGTTTACCCACGACGATTTGGCGAACATGACGCAGATCGATTACGACCGGGAGATGGCGATTGTCGCAGTACGCCAGCATAACGGTGCCGATGAGATCATCGGCGTGACGCGCGCGATCTCCGATGCTGACAATATCGACGCAGAATTTTCGGTATTGGTGCGTTCCGACCTGAAGGGTTTGGGCATGGGCAGACGGCTGCTGGAAAAGATGATCCGCTATACGCGCGATCACGGCCTGCAACAATTGAACGGTATCACCATGCCGCACAATACCGGCATGATTACCCTGGCGCGAAAACTCAATTTTCGTGTGAATATTCAACTGGATGATGGCATTGTCAGCCTGAATTTACCGCTGGCTGACACCGGCGACCTGGCTGTAGAGAAAGGTAAAAATCCTCCTTAACCGGCCGGTTGATGTTATTATTTACCGTTAGGATCATGATTTGATGGCAAAAGGCCATACAATGAACAGAGAAGAAGTGCACTGTGATGTTGTCTAAATTCAAACGCAATAAACACCAACAACACCTCGCACAGCTGCCTAAACTGTCACAGTCCGTGTCGGATGTGACCACGCTTTACTCGCCCGCCGAGTTTCGTGAAACCCTGCTGACGAAAATCGCCACGGCAGAAAAACGCATCTGCATCGCCGCGCTGTATCTGGAAAATGATGACGGCGGACGCAGCATCATGCAGGCGCTGTATGCAGCGCGTCAGGCGCGCCCGGAACTGGATGTCAGCATTCTGGTGGACTGGCATCGTGCGCAGCGCGGCCGTATCGGTGCCGCGCGCGGCCTGACGAACGCCGACTGGTATTGCGAAATGGCGGCGCAGCATCCCGATATCGCGATTCCGGTGTACGGCATTCCGGTCAACACCCGGGAAGCGCTCGGTGTGCTGCATCTGAAAGGCTTCATCATTGACGATACGCTGCTCTACAGCGGTGCCAGCCTGAACGATGTTTATCTGCATCAGCATGACAAATACCGTTATGACCGTTATCAACTGATCCGTAATCCGCAGCTGGCGGACACCATGTTTCAGTGGATTGGTGAGAATCTCAAACATTCTGAGGCCGTTAACCGTCTCGACCAGGCCGAACGTCCCTCCAGCCCGGAAATCAAGAATGAAACCCGCCAGTTTCGTCAGGAGCTGCGCAGCTTCAACTATCAGTTTACCGGTGATGCCGGCAACGAATCACTGGCCGTCACGCCGCTGGTCGGGCTGGGTAAACGTAGCCTGCTGAACAAAACCATCTTCCATTTAATGCCCTGCGCCGAGCGTAAGCTCACGCTGTGCACGCCTTACTTTAACCTGCCGGCCATTCTGGTGCGCAATCTGATCCAGCTGCTGCGTCAGGGCAAAGAGGTCGAAATCATCGTCGGCGATAAAACCGCCAACGATTTCTACATTCCGCCACACGAGCCGTTCAAGATTATCGGTGCGCTGCCCTATCTGTATGAAATCAACCTGCGTCGCTTCCTCAGCCGGTTGCAGTATTACGTCAACAACGGCCAGCTGACGGTGCGTTTGTGGAAAGATGGCGACAACAGCTATCACCTGAAAGGCATCTGGGTTGATGACGAGTGGATGATGATCACCGGTAATAACCTCAATCCGCGCGCCTGGCGACTCGATCTGGAAAATGCGGTGCTGATTCACGATCCGCTCAACCAGCTGGCAGAGCAGCGCGATAAGGAACTGGCGCTGATCCGTCAGCACACCACGGTGGTGAAACATTTCCGCGAGCTGGAGAGCATCTCTGATTATCCGGCAAAGGTGCGTAAGCTGATTCGCCGTCTGCGTCGCATCCGTATCGACCGCCTTATTAGCCGTCTGCTGTAGCCGATGCGTGCGCTCATCCTCTGTGCGGTATTACTGTGTAGCGGATGTGCGCATGTGGCGCAGGACAGCTGGACCGGCCAGGATAAAGCACAACACTTTTTCTCCTCTGCCGCTCTGGCTGCCGCCGGCAGTGAGATCTCTCAGCATCAACATCAGGGGCGCGGGCAAAATCTGCGCTTCGGCATGCTGTTTTCGCTGAGCTTCGGCGTAGCTAAAGAAGCCTGGGACAGCCGCCCTGCCGGGAGCGGCTGGAGCTGGAAAGATCTCAGCTGGGATGTCGCCGGTGCGGCCAGCGGCATTGCCCTGTGGAACCTGAGCCAGTAATCACAGCGCAATCCCCTTCCCTTTACGGTGCAGCATCAGCGATACCAGAAATGCCAGCGCGCCCATTGCCGAGACATACCAGAAGAAAGTGGTTTCGATGCCGTGCTTCTTCAGTAACAGCGCCACGTACTCGGCCGAACCGCCAAAGATAGCGTTAGCTACCGCATAGGAAAGCCCCACACCGAGCGCCCGCACTTCCGGCGGGAACATCTCCGCTTTAAGGATGCCGCTGATGGCGGTGTAGAAACTGGTAATAATCAGCGCCAGCATCACCAGCACGAACGCCAGCCCGCTACTTTGCACATTCTGCAGCAACATCAAAATCGGCACGGTACAGATAGCCGCGCCAGCGCCGAAGATCATCATTGATGCCCGCCGGCCAATCTTATCTGACAGCGCGCCCACAATTGGCTGAATCAGCATGAATACCAGCAACGCGCCGGTCATCAACGCACTGGCGCTGCGCGCATCCATACCCGCCGTGTTCACCAGATATTTCTGCATGTAGGTTGTGAAGGTATAGAAGCTTAGCGATCCGCCGGCGGTAAAGCCAAGCACCATCAGGAAGGCGCGCGAATGGTTACGCAGCAGGCCAAGGATGCTGCCGGCATCGCGATGTTCCCGGTGCTTTT
Organism: Pantoea sp. SGAir0418; assembly: GCF_043529865.1. NCBI lineage: Bacteria > Pseudomonadati > Pseudomonadota > Gammaproteobacteria > Enterobacterales > Erwiniaceae > Pantoea > Pantoea sp. SGAir0418. The sequence continues at coordinate 1,041,345 of NZ_CP027911.1, read as the reverse complement.
TCTCGGAGGTTTCATTCAGTGAGCGACGCAACCACATAGCGACCACGGCCAGAACCGCGCCAAGAAAGAACGGAATTCGCCAGCCCCAGCTGCGCAGCGCTTCATCACTGAGAATTTGTTGCAGTACCACGACCGTCAGCACGGCTAACAGCTGACCGCCAATCAGTGTGACGTACTGGAACGACGCGTAGAAGCCTTTGCGCCCTTCCAGTGCCACCTCACTCATGTAGGTAGCACTGGTACCATATTCACCGCCCACCGATAAGCCCTGAAACATGCGCGCCAGCAACAAAATCACCGGCGCCGCAATGCCGATTTCGCCATAGCCGGGTAAACAGGCGATGACCAGCGAACCAAAACACATCATGCATACCGAGATCAGCATCGAACTTTTTCGGCCGTGACGGTCCGCGATGTAGCCGAATAGCCAGCCACCGATGGGACGCATTAAGAAGCCCGCCGCAAACACGCCGGCCGTTTGCAGCAGCTGGGTAGTGGTGTCGCCGGCCGGGAAAAATACATGAGCAAAATAGAGCGAGAAGAACGAGTAGACGTAGAAATCAAACCATTCGACCAGATTGCCGGACGACGCGCCGACAATGGCCCAGATGCGTTGTTTACTGACGGCTGCCGCTTCCGGCTGGGCCGATTTTTGTTGTAAGTCTGTCATCTTTTACCTCATTTCCTTGCGAAGAACATCGCTAAAGCAATGAGTAAAGCATCTCAGGGCGGCACGGGGGGATTCGTGCCCGTTCAGGATGACAAAATGTGACAGAGCTGGAGTTTTAGGGAGAGATTTTGCAAGGGGTGAAGTGGATTTGGCGATCGCCAGACGTAAAAAAGCCCCGGACACTCGTCCGGGGCTTCTTTACTGGTTTGATGCCTGGCAGTTCCCTACTCTCGCATGGGGAGGCCCCACACTACCATCGGCGCTACGGCGTTTCACTTCTGAGTTCGGCATGGGGTCAGGTGGGACCACCGCGCTGTTGCCGCCAGGCAAATTCTGGTGCACGAAACGAATCTTTTTCACTGATGCCGCGTTGTCCGCCCTCGTAAAGTCAGTCACATACTCGTGTATGCTCCTTCCTTTCCTTCGGCCTGCCGCCTCGCCTCAGCGCAAAATCTTTCGTTTCCGCTAATTTTTCCGTCACAAGCTGAAAATTCTTTCTGTCTCTCGGACCAAAAACGCCTCTGGCGTTGTAAGGTTAAGCCTCACGGGTCATTAGTACCGGTTAGCTCAACGCATCGCTGCGCTTACACACCCGGCCTATCAACGTCGTCGTCTTCAACGTCCCTTCAGGACCCTTAAAGGGTCAGGGAGAACTCATCTCGGGGCAAGTTTCGTGCTTAGATGCTTTCAGCACTTATCTCTTCCGCACTTAGCTACCGGGCAGTGCCATTGGCATGACAACCCGAACACCAGCGGTGCGTTCACTCCGGTCCTCTCGTACTAGGAGCAACCCCCCTCAATTCTCCAGCGCCCACGGCAGATAGGGACCGAACTGTCTCACGACGTTCTAAACCCAGCTCGCGTACCACTTTAAACGGCGAACAGCCGTACCCTTGGGACCTACTTCAGCCCCAGGATGTGATGAGCCGACATCGAGGTGCCAAACACCGCCGTCGATATGAACTCTTGGGCGGTATCAGCCTGTTATCCCCGGAGTACCTTTTATCCGTTGAGCGATGGCCCTTCCATTCAGAACCACCGGATCACTATGACCTGCTTTCGCACCTGCTCGAGCCGTCACTCTCGCAGTCAAGCTGGCTTATGCCATTGCACTAACCTCCTGATGTCCGACCAGGATTAGCCAACCTTCGTGCTCCTCCGTTACGCTTTGGGAGGAGACCGCCCCAGTCAAACTACCCACCAGACACTGTCCGCAGCCCGGATCACGGGCCTACGTTAGAACATCAAACATTAAAGGGTGGTATTTCAAGGTTGGCTCCACGCAGACTGGCGTCCGCGCTTCAAAGCCTCCCACCTATCCTACACATCAAGGCTCAATGTTCAGTGTCAAGCTATAGTAAAGGTTCACGGGGTCTTTCCGTCTTGCCGCGGGTACACTGCATCTTCACAGCGATTTCAATTTCACTGAGTCTCGGGTGGAGACAGCCTGGCCATCATTACGCCATTCGTGCAGGTCGGAACTTACCCGACAAGGAATTTCGCTACCTTAGGACCGTTATAGTTACGGCCGCCGTTTACCGGGGCTTCGATCAAGAGCTTCTCCTTGCGGATAACCCCATCAATTAACCTTCCGGCACCGGGCAGGCGTCACACCGTATACGTCCACTTTCGTGTTTGCACAGTGCTGTGTTTTTAATAAACAGTTGCAGCCAGCTGGTATCTTCGACTGGCCTCGGCTCCGGGAGCAAGTCCCTTCACCTACGCGCCAGCGTGCCTTCTCCCGAAGTTACGGCACCATTTTGCCTAGTTCCTTCACCCGAGTTCTCTCAAGCGCCTTGGTATTCTCTACCTGACCACCTGTGTCGGTTTGGGGTACGATTTCGTGTTACCTGGAGCTTAGAGGCTTTTCCTGGAAGCAGGGCATCAGTTACTTCACCGCCGTAGCGGCTCGTCGTCACGCCTCAGTGTTAAAGAAGACCGGATTTGCCTGGTCTTCACACCTGCACGCTTAAACCGGGACAACCGTCGCCCGGATAACCTAGCCTTCTCCGTCCCCCCTTCGCAGTAACACCAAGTACAGGAATATTAACCTGTTTCCCATCGACTACGCTTTTCAGCCTCGCCTTAGGGGTCGACTCACCCTGCCCCGATTAACGTTGGACAGGAACCCTTGGTCTTCCGGCGAGCGGGCTTTTCACCCGCTTTATCGTTACTTATGTCAGCATTCGCACTTCTGATACCTCCAGCATGCCTCACAGCACACCTTCAGCGGCTTACAGAACGCTCCCCTACCCAACAACACATAGTGTCGCTGCCGCAGCTTCGGTGCATGGTTTAGCCCCGTTACATCTTCCGCGCAGGCCGACTCGACCAGTGAGCTATTACGCTTTCTTTAAATGATGGCTGCTTCTAAGCCAACATCCTGGCTGTCTGTGCCTTCCCACATCGTTTCCCACTTAACCATGACTTTGGGACCTTAGCTGGCGGTCTGGGTTGTTTCCCTCTTCACGACGGACGTTAGCACCCGCCGTGTGTCTCCCGTGATAACATTCTCCGGTATTCGCAGTTTGCATCGGGTTGGTAAGCCGGGATGGCCCCCTAGCCGAAACAGTGCTCTACCCCCGGAGATGAGTTCACGAGGCGCTACCTAAATAGCTTTCGGGGAGAACCAGCTATCTCCCGGTTTGATTGGCCTTTCACCCCCAGCCACAAGTCATCCGCTAATTTTTCAACATTAGTCGGTTCGGTCCTCCAGTTAGTGTTACCCAACCTTCAACCTGCCCATGGCTAGATCACCGGGTTTCGGGTCTATACCCTGCAACTTAACGCCCAATTAAGACTCGGTTTCCCTTCGGCTCCCCTATGCGGTTAACCTTGCTACAGAATATAAGTCGCTGACCCATTATACAAAAGGTACGCAGTCACCTAACAGGTAGGCTCCCACTGCTTGTACGTACACGGTTTCAGGTTCTGTTTCACTCCCCTCGCCGGGGTTCTTTTCGCCTTTCCCTCACGGTACTGGTTCACTATCGGTCAGTCAGGAGTATTTAGCCTTGGAGGATGGTCCCCCCATGTTCAGACAGGATACCACGTGTCCCGCCCTACTCGTCGGACTCACAGCTCATGCATCTTCGTGTACGGGGCTGTCACCCGGTATCGCGCGACTTTCCAGACGCTTCCACTGATGCACAAGCTGATTCAGGTCCTGGGCTGCTCCCCGTTCGCTCGCCGCTACTGGGGGAATCTCGGTTGATTTCTTTTCCTCGGGGTACTTAGATGTTTCAGTTCCCCCGGTTCGCCTCGTTAACCTATGTATTCAGTTAACGATAATGCACAAGTGCATTGGGTTTCCCCATTCGGACATCGACGGCTGTAGCGGTTCATATCACCTTACCGTCGCTTTTCGCAGATTAGCACGTCCTTCATCGCCTCTGACTGCCAGGGCATCCACCGTGTACGCTTAGTCGCTTAACCTCACAACCCACAGGCGTTTTGCAACGCTGCGGACTGCAAGCATTTGAGAGACTCGAACGCATCGTAAATTTCATTCTTATTACGGAGAATGAACACGACGCGTCGTTTCAAATTTTCAGCTTGTTCCGGATTGTTAAAGAGCAAATACTTCGCAGCACACCGTCGCCGGTATACTCTGAAGTAAGTTTCAGTACTGTAATGGTGGAGCTAAGCGGGATCGAACCGCTGACCTCCTGCGTGCAAGGCAGGCGCTCTCCCAGCTGAGCTATAGCCCCATACAGTCACTGCAGAGACCATCTACTACCACTCACCAGGAGTTCCGTGTTTTAACCACGGCAATTCGTGCTCAGGCAAGGCATGCAGGAGGGAAGTTTACTTGGGTAAACGACCGAGTGCATAACGCCGCATGAGTGCGAATCTGGTAGGCCTGAGTGGACTTGAACCACCGACCTCACCCTTATCAGGGGTGCGCTCTAACCACCTGAGCTACAAGCCTGTAGAGGTTTTTTCTGCTCGTTACTTTTCTATCAGACAATCTGTGTGAGCACTTCGCGGGAAGGTATCTTCAGGTAAGGAGGTGATCCAACCGCAGGTTCCCCTACGGTTACCTTGTTACGACTTCACCCCAGTCATGAATCACAAAGTGGTAAGCGCCCTCCCGAAGGTTAAGCTACCTACTTCTTTTGCAACCCACTCCCATGGTGTGACGGGCGGTGTGTACAAGGCCCGGGAACGTATTCACCGTAGCATTCTGATCTACGATTACTAGCGATTCCGACTTCATGGAGTCGAGTTGCAGACTCCAATCCGGACTACGACGCACTTTATGAGGTCCGCTTGCTCTCGCGAGGTCGCTTCTCTTTGTATGCGCCATTGTAGCACGTGTGTAGCCCTGGCCGTAAGGGCCATGATGACTTGACGTCATCCCCACCTTCCTCCGGTTTATCACCGGCAGTCTCCTTTGAGTTCCCGGCCGAACCGCTGGCAACAAAGGATAAGGGTTGCGCTCGTTGCGGGACTTAACCCAACATTTCACAACACGAGCTGACGACAGCCATGCAGCACCTGTCTCAGAGTTCCCGAAGGCACCAAAGCATCTCTGCTAAGTTCTCTGGATGTCAAGGCCAGGTAAGGTTCTTCGCGTTGCATCGAATTAAACCACATGCTCCACCGCTTGTGCGGGCCCCCGTCAATTCATTTGAGTTTTAACCTTGCGGCCGTACTCCCCAGGCGGTCGACTTAACGCGTTAGCTCCGGAAGCCACGCCTCAAGGGCACAACCTCCAAGTCGACATCGTTTACGGCGTGGACTACCAGGGTATCTAATCCTGTTTGCTCCCCACGCTTTCGCACCTGAGCGTCAGTCTTCGTCCAGGGGGCCGCCTTCGCCACCGGTATTCCTCCAGATCTCTACGCATTTCACCGCTACACCTGGAATTCTACCCCCCTCTACGAGACTCAAGCCTGCCAGTTTCAAATGCAGTTCCCAGGTTAAGCCCGGGGATTTCACATCTGACTTAACAGACCGCCTGCGTGCGCTTTACGCCCAGTAATTCCGATTAACGCTTGCACCCTCCGTATTACCGCGGCTGCTGGCACGGAGTTAGCCGGTGCTTCTTCTGCGGGTAACGTCAATCGGCAAGGTTATTAACCTCACCGCCTTCCTCCCCGCTGAAAGTACTTTACAACCCGAAGGCCTTCTTCATACACGCGGCATGGCTGCATCAGGCTTGCGCCCATTGTGCAATATTCCCCACTGCTGCCTCCCGTAGGAGTCTGGACCGTGTCTCAGTTCCAGTGTGGCTGGTCATCCTCTCAGACCAGCTAGGGATCGTCGCCTAGGTGAGCCATTACCCCACCTACTAGCTAATCCCATCTGGGCACATCCGATGGTGTGAGGCCCGAAGGTCCCCCACTTTGGTCTTGCGACGTTATGCGGTATTAGCTACCGTTTCCAGTAGTTATCCCCCTCCATCGGGCAGTTTCCCAGACATTACTCACCCGTCCGCCACTCGCCACCCAAAGAGCAAGCTCTTCTGTGCTGCCGTTCGACTTGCATGTGTTAGGCCTGCCGCCAGCGTTCAATCTGAGCCATGATCAAACTCTTCAATTTAAAGTTTGATTTGCTGCAACGAGTGCAGCGATGCTCTGTGAATTAAACTTCGTAATGAATTACGTGTTCACTCAGCAAAGACTTGATATTTTTTAAAGCCCGTAGGCTTGTGATATCAATCCTGCGAGTGCCCACACAGATTGTCTGATAAATTGTTAAAGAGCGGTGCGACGCGGCGTTCGGCCTGCTGTCGCGAGGTGGCGTATATTACGCTTTCCTCCTTCAGAGTCAAACACTTTTTTCAGCGTTTTTCTCCGGCGGGGTGAATCGCTTCACACCCTGCTGAGCCGCCTGCGTTGCCGCTTTGCCGTCTCAGTGGTGGCGCATTATAGGGACTTCGTTTCGCCTGACAAGCGCTAATTTGCAGTTTTTGCGCGACCGCTCACTTTCCAGGCAACACGTTGCAAAAACCAGCTAATTCTTGCGAAACAGCATAAAAAAACGGGCCCTGAGGCCCGTTTTTGTCACGTTGCGTTATTGATGTGCGACGATGGCATCGTCCTGCACATCCATTTCGATGGTTTTTCCCGGAACCAGCGCGCCAGACAAAATCTTCTGCGCCAGCGGGTTTTCAATCTGCTGCTGAATAGCCCGTTTCAATGGCCGCGCGCCGTAAACCGGATCGTAACCATTTTCGCCCAGCAGTTTCAGCGCCGCGTCGGAAATGTGCAGCTGATAACCGCGCTCTTCCAGACGCTGATACAGCCGCTGCAGCTGAATCTGCGCAATCGAGGCAATATGTTTTTCACCCAGCGGATGGAATACCACCACCTCATCAATACGGTTGATAAACTCTGGACGGAAATGGTGTCCGACGACCGTCATCACCACATCTTTCATTTCCGCGTAATCAAGCGCGCCGAAACGTTCCTGAATCAGATCCGAACCGAGGTTAGATGTCATAATCACCACGGTATTGCGGAAGTCCACGGTGCGCCCCTGACCATCGGTCAGACGCCCATCATCCAGCACCTGCAGCAGAATGTTGAACACATCCGGATGCGCTTTTTCCACCTCATCCAGCAAAATCACCGAGTAAGGGCGACGACGCACCGCCTCTGTCAGGTAACCGCCCTCTTCATAACCAACGTAGCCTGGAGGTGCCCCGACCAGACGCGACACCGAATGTTTCTCCATGAATTCCGACATGTCGATACGCACCATCGCGTCATCGCTATCGAACAGGAAATTAGCCAGCGCCTTGCACAACTCGGTTTTACCGACACCGGTCGGTCCAAGGAACAGGAACGATCCGATCGGCCGGTTCGGGTCAGACAAACCGGCGCGGCTACGGCGAATGGCGTTCGATACTGCTTCAACCGCTTCGTCCTGGCCGATAACCCGGGCATGCAGCTCCTGCTCCATCCGCAACAGTTTATCGCGCTCGCCTTCCATCATGCGGGCCACCGGAATACCGGTCCAGCGCGCCAGCACATCGGCGATCTCGACATCCGTTACGCGGTTGCGTAACAGCTTCATGGTTTTACCTTCCGCCTGCGTGGCGCTTGCCAGCTGTTTTTCCAGCTCCGGAATCTTGCCGTACTGCAGTTCCGACATCTGGCCAAGGTCACCCACACGCCGTGCCTGCTCCATAGCCAGACGCGCCTGCTCCAGCTCGGCTTTGATGTTTTGCGTGCCGGTCAGCGAGGCTTTTTCCGCCTTCCACTCTTCTTCGAGCTCAGCATATTCGCGCTCTTTCTGATCCAGCTCGCTTTCCAGCATCTCCAGACGCTTAACGCTGGCGTCATCCGATTCTTTCTTCAGCGCCTGCTGCTCCAGTTTGAGCTGGATGATACGCCGTTCGAGACGATCGAGCGGTTCCGGCTTGGAGTCAATCTGCAAACGAATACTCGATGCCGCCTCATCAATCAGGTCGATGGCTTTATCCGGCAACTGGCGATCGGCAATATAGCGGTGCGACAACGTTGCCGCAGCGACAATCGCCGGATCGGTAATTTGCACATGGTGATGCAGCTCATAACGCTCTTTCAGGCCACGCAGAATGGCGATGGTGTCTTCCACGCTCGGTTCGGCGACGAACACTTTCTGGAAACGGCGCTCCAGCGCGGCATCTTTCTCAATGTACTGGCGATATTCATCCAGCGTGGTGGCACCCACGCAGTGCAGTTCACCGCGCGCCAGCGCCGGCTTCAGCATGTTGCCGGCATCCATCGCGCCGTCGGCTTTACCGGCGCCGACCATGGTATGCAGCTCATCGATAAACAGAATGACGTTGCCTTCCTGCTTCGCAAGGTCATTCAGTACGCCTTTCAGGCGCTCTTCAAACTCGCCGCGATATTTCGCACCGGCCACCAGCGCGCCCATATCCAGCGCCAGAACGCGCCGGCCTTTCAGCCCTTCCGGCACTTCGCCGTTAATGATGCGCTGCGCCAGCCCTTCAACGATGGCGGTTTTACCGACGCCCGGCTCACCGATGAGCACCGGGTTGTTTTTGGTACGACGCTGCAATACCTGAATGGTGCGGCGAATCTCTTCGTCACGCCCGATAACCGGATCTAACTTGCCGAGCTCAGCGCGCTCCGTCAGATCGATGGTGTATTTTTTCAAAGCCTGGCGCTGATCTTCAGCCCCCTGATCGTTCACGTTTTCCCCTCCCCGCAGTTGCTCGATGGCCTTAGCGAGTTTGTCCGCCGTGGCACCGGCAGACTTCAGTAAGTCCGCCAGCGAGCCGCGCGATTCGAGGGCCGCCAGAACAAATAATTCAGATGAAATAAAGTTGTCGCCGCGCTTTTGCGCCAGCTTGTCGCACAGATTCAGTACCCGGACCAAATCCGCTGATGGCTGAACGTCGCCGTCGGTCCCTTCGACCTGTGGCAAACGATTGATGGCTTGTTCGATGCTGGTACGCAGGCTAGCGACATCCGTCCCCGCCGCACTGAGCAGCGGACGTACCGATCCGCCCTCCTGGTTGAGCAGCGCGCTCATCAGGTGCAGGGGTTCGATGAATTGATTATCGTGTCCCAGAGCAAGGGACTGTGCATCGGCCAGGGCCAACTGGAATTTGTTGGTAAGACGATCCAGACGCATGATTCCTCCCATTACAGGTCAAAATGCTACTGGAGATTAAATGAGGTCATCCCTCAAATTTTCAAGGTTAATGACCTGAGTTGTGAGCAAAAAATACGCTTACTGGATCGTCTTGCGGCGTAAGGTTATCTCAGCCAAATCAAAGTTGCCATACGCCCGGTGATTCCGTCGCGTCGGAAGGAGAAAAAATCGGCGCTTTCCTGATAGGTACAGCGCTTCTCAGCCGTGACAGATTGCACGCCAGCGGCCTGCAGACGCTGGGTTGCCAGCAGCCAGATATCGGCAAAATATTTCTCACCGGCCGGGCGAAAAGCCGCATCGGCAGCGGCATCCTGCGCCAGGAACGCACTGCGCACCTCGGCCCCCACTTCAAATGCCTGTGGACCAATCGCCGGACCGAGCCAGACATGAATCTCGCTCGCCGGGCAGTGAAACTGTGCCAGCGTTTGCTCCAGCACCCCATGACACAACCCGCGCCAGCCGGCATGTGCCGCGGCAACTTCGCTGCCATCATGGCTGCAAAACAGCACCGGCAGGCAGTCGGCGGTCATCACTGCACAGACCACGCCGCTTTCCCGCGTTATCGCCGCATCGGCACGCGGCACGGCCGCAGCCGCCGGCAGACGCGCCACCGTCTGGCCGTGTACCTGCTCCAGCCACTGCGGCATTGCCGGTAGCGCCAGCTGCCCGACCACGCGCTGACGATTGTGCATCACGCAATCCGCCTCGTCCCCGACGTGCGCGCCGAGGTTGAGGGAATCCCATGGCGCCGCGCTAACGCCGCCGTGCCGCGTGGTCGAATAAGCCTGCACGCGCGCCGGCGCTGGCCACTGCGGCACGATCCAGTCACTCATAGCCAGTCCAGCTGATCGCGGAACTCGTCGGTATCGGCTTTCAGTGCCTCAATCAGATCAACCATGTCCTGCGGCAATGGCGCGTGCCACTCCATCTCAATCCCGGTGATCGGATGATAAAGACGCAGCATAGTGGCGTGCAGCGCCTGGCGGTCAAAACCGCGCAGCGTACTGATAAAAGCCTCCGAAGCGCCCTTTGGCGGACGCGGACGACCACCGTACAGCGGATCGCCCACCAGCGGATGATTAATGTGCGCCATGTGCACGCGAATCTGGTGAGTACGGCCGGTTTCCAGGCGCAGGCGTAAACGCGTATGGGCGCGGAAATGCTCCATGATGCGATAGTGGGTTGTCGCCGGTTTACCCATCGGATGCACCGCCATGTGGGTACGCTTGGTAGAGTGACGCGCCATCGGCTCGTTCACCGTACCGCCAGCGGTCATGGTGCCAATCGCCACCGCTTCATATTCGCGGGTGATTTCACGCAGCTGCAGCGTTTCAACCAGATGCGTCTGCGCCGGTACCGTTTTGGCTACCACCATTAGTCCGGTGGTGTCTTTATCCAGACGGTGCACGATGCCGGCGCGCGGCACGTCGGCAATCGCCGGATAGTGATAAAGCAGCGCATTCAGTACCGTGCCGTCCGGATTACCGGCGCCAGGGTGGACCACTAAGTCGCGCGGTTTGTTGATCACCAGGATGTGGTCATCTTCATAAACGATATCCAGCGGAATATTTTGCGCTTCCCAGCGCTGCTCCTCTTCGATCTCGGCATCAATCGCCACCCGCTCACCGCCGAGTACTTTCTCTTTCGGTTTATCGATGATGGTGCCGTTGACGCTGACCCGACGCTCAAGGATCCACTCTTTTATGCGGGAACGTGAATAATCAGGGAACAATTCCGCCAAAGTCTGATCTAAGCGTTGTCCAAGCTGTGCTTCGGACACCGTTGCGGTGAGTTGAACTTGTTGTGCCATATACAGCTTCTTCGTTAACGTTGGGTTTTCACGGCGATGCCGTTTAATATAATGTGCTATCGTACTGGTCATTACCGGGAGCTATACGGACAGCTTCCGCCATAACACTTTGAGGATAATCATTTCGTCATGACGCGTATGAAACATCTGGTGGCTGCTGCCACACTGAGCCTGAGCCTGGCACTGGTGGGCTGTTCCGGCTCATCGGACCCGGTCCCGGACAGCCCGCCGTCTGAAATTTACGCCACAGCGCAGCAAAAGCTGCAGGACGGTAACTTTAAAGCGGCGATTAAGCAACTGGAAGCGCTGGATAACCGTTATCCGTTTGGTCCTTACTCGCAGCAAGTGCAGCTGGATTTGATCTACGCGTACTACAAAAATGCCGATCTGCCACTGGCGCAAGCCGCCATTTCCCGCTTTATGCGCCTGAACCCGACGCACCCTAACATTGATTACGTGATCTATATGAAGGGCCTGACGGACATGGCACTGGATGATTCCGCGCTGCAGGGCTTCTTCGGGATCGATCGTTCCGACCGCGATCCTACCCATGCGCGTGATGCATTCCGTGACTTCTCTCAGCTACTGCGCGGCTATCCGAACAGCCAGTACGCGGCAGATGCGCAGAAACGTCTGACGTTCCTGAAAGATCGCCTGGCGAAGTATGAGCTCTCCGTGGCGCAATTCTATACCAAGCGCGGTGCCTATGTCGCCGTTGTTAATCGGGTTGAAGGTATGATGCGCGATTATCCGGACACCCAGGCCACGCGTGACGCGCTGCCGTTGATGGAAAATGCCTATCGCCAGCTGCAGCTGACGACGGAAGCCGACAAAGTCGCGAAAATCATTGCGGCGAATAGCGCGTCCTGATTTTCGTGCCATTAAAAAAGCAGCCGCTGTGGCTGCTTTTTTTTGGTCAGAAAACCGTCTGCAACGGGTTTTTCCGCTACGGTTAACTCATCAATCTTGCCCCTGTCCCCGCTGTGCATCAAGCTTTTTTCGCCCTTTTCCCGGCCTTTCTCACAATTCGCTGGCATTGACAAAAAGTGACATTCCAATGTGATCCAGATCACACATTTTCCTGATTTGCGCGGTATGCTGGTCCTACCCAGACGGAAATGACAGAGAGGTTTAACTATGATTCTGAACATTACCAGCAAACAAATGGAAATCACTGCGGCAATCCGCAACCATGTCGAAGACCGTCTCGCCAAGCTGGAAAAATGGCAAACCCACCTGATAAATCCGCACATTGTGTTATCGAAAGAGCCGAAAGAATTTGTGGCCGATGCCACCATTAACACGCCAAACGGCACGCTGGTCGCCAGCGCGAAACACGATGATATGTATACGGCCATCAATGACTTGATCGCCAAGCTGGAGCGCCAGCTAAATAAAGCACAGCACAAGCCTGAAGCACGGCGCGCCACCAGCAGTGTTAAAGATTTCACCCCTGCCGGGTAATTTATCGCTATTCAGCAACGCGCCTGCGGGCGCGTTTTTTATTGACAGCTTTTAAGCTGTGCGGTTACTCTCAGTTCACTTTATTGCCGGAATTGATCATGAAACTGCTGCCGTTCTTCTTCGCATTCTTTTTTACCTTCCCCTGATTGGGAGGCGATTCGTCGTGTGAAAATGAATGCGAAGACGAACAACAAAGCCTCCCAACCGGGAGGCTTTTTTATTGGACATTTTACAGGTGAGCCCTATGAATCCCGAGAATCCGCTGCTGGCGTTACGCGATAAGATCAGCGCTGTCGATGCCAGGCTGTTAACGCTGCTGGCTGAACGGCGCGCGCTGGCCGTTGAGGTAGCGCAGGCCAAGCTGGCCACCCATCGCCCGATTCGTGACGTCGAGCGCGAACGCGCCCTGCTGGAAAATCTCATCGCGCTGGGTAAAAAACATCAGCTGGATGCGCACTACATCACGCGCCTGTTCCAGTTAGTGATTGAGGATTCGGTGCTGACCCAGCAGGCGCTTCTGCAGAAAAACCTGAATCATCCACATGCGCACGCGCCGCGCATCGCCTTCCTCGGCCCAAAAGGCTCCTACTCGCACCTTGCCGCCCGTAAATACGCCACGCGCCACTTCGATTCGATGGTGGAAATGGGGTGTCTGAAATTCCACGACATCATTCAGCAGGTTGAAAGCGGTCAGGCGGATTACGCGGTGATGCCGATTGAGAACACCAGCTCCGGCTCGATCAATGACGTGTACGATCTGCTGCAGCAAACGTCGCTGTCGATCGTCGGCGAGCTGACCATTCCTATCGAACACTGCGTGCTGGTTAGCGGTAATACCGATTTGCAGCAGATTGAAACGGTGTATAGCCATCCGCAGCCGTTCCAGCAGTGCAGCCAGTTCATCAACCGCTTCCCGCAGTGGAAAATCGAATACACCGAAAGCACGGCGGCGGCGATGGAAAAAGTAGCCGCGATGAACTCGCCGCACGTGGCCGCGCTGGGCAGCGAAGCCGGCGGTGAGCTGTATGGTCTGCAGGTGCTGGAGCGCAATCTGGCGAATCAGCAGCAGAATCATACCCGCTTCATTGTGCTCGCGCGTAAACCGATTGAAGTCTCCAGCCAGGTACCGGCCAAAACCACGCTGATTATGGCGACGGGCCAGCAGGCCGGCGCACTGGTTGAAGCACTGCTGGTGTTGCGTAATCACAATCTGATCATGAGCAAGCTGGAAAACCGGCCAATCAACGGTAACCCGTGGGAAGAGATGTTTTACATTGATGTGCAGGGCAATCTGCAGTCGGAGAATATGCAGCAGGCGCTGGAAGAACTGCGCGCGCTCACGCGTTCACTGAAGGTGTTAGGCTGTTATCCCGGTGAGAACGTGGTACCGGTAGAACCGCGTCTGTAAAACAAAAAGGCATCCTCGCGGATGCCTTAATCATTACTGGCGACTGTCGTTGGCGGAGCGCAGCATGCTGCGGCTCTCGACAAGGAAGCGTTTCGCGTAGTCACCAAACCAGTGTTCCACACGCTCAAAGCTGTTGATGAACGCCTGTTTATCGCCCTGCTCCAGCAGCGTGATGGCTTCACCAAAACGCTGATAGTAGCGTTTAATCAGCGCCAGATTACTTTCCGACGACATGATGATGTCGGCGTACAGCTGCGGGTCCTGCGCAAACAGCCGTCCTACCATCGCCAGTTCGAGGCGATAGATAGGCGAGGACAGCGCCAGCAGTTGATCCAGATTGACGTTCTCTTCCGCCAGATGCAAACCGTAAGCAAACGTGGCGAAGTGGCGCAGCGCCTGAATGAACGCCATGTTTTGATCGTGCTCAACCGCACTGATGCGGTGTAAGCGCGCGCCCCACACCTGAATCTGCTCCAGGAACCACTGATAGGCTTCCGGCTGACGGCCATCGCACCATACCACCACCTGCTTCGCCAGGCTGCCGCTGTCCGGACCGAACATCGGATGCAGTCCCAGTACCGGGCCGCTGTGCGCCGCCAGCATCGCCTGCAGCGGACGGTTCTTCACCGACGCCAGATCCACCAGAATGCAGTCATCAGGCAGCGCTGGCAGATCGGCAATGATCTGTTCGGTCAGATGGATCGGCACGCTGATGATCACCATGCCCGCATCGTGCAGCAGTTCATCCGCGCGCGGCCAGTCATCTTTATCAAGAATACGCACCTGATAGCCGGAGAGCGTCAGCATCTTCTCGAACAGACGTCCCATCTGACCGCCGCCGCCGACAATCACCACCGGACGCAGTTCAGGACACAGCGTTTTGAAGCCTTTGTCATTTTCATGCGCATAGGATTCACGCATCAGACGACGCAGTACATCTTCGATCAGGTCCGGCGACACGCCGAGCGCTTCCGCTTCCTGACGACGCGACGCCAGCATACTGGCCTCGCGCTCAGGCACATAAATCGGTAAACCGTAGCGGCTTTTGACTTCGCCGACTTCGGCCACCAGCGCCAGTCGTTTTGCCAGCAGCCCCAGCAGGGCTTTATCTACTTCATCAATTTGATCGCGCAGCGCGGTCAGTTCAGCCACCATGACTCATTACACCTCGTGTGACAGACGCGCCGACAGCACTCCCTGCAGATCCCGATGGATTTCACGCAGCAAAGTTTCAGTGGTTTCCCAGTTGATGCAGGCATCAGTGACGGAAACCCCGTACTTCATCTCGCTACGCGGTTGCTCAGAAGACTGGTTGCCTTCGTGAATATTACTTTCCAGCATCAGGCCAATGATGGAGCGGTTTCCATCTTTAATCTGCGCGATAGCCGATTCGGCTACGCCAGGCTGACGGCGATAGTCTTTGTTAGAATTGCCATGGCTGCAATCTATCATTAAGGCCGGACGCAGTCCCGCTTTCAGCATCTCTTTTTCGCACTGCGCGACATCTTCCGGGCCGTAGTTTGGCGCTTTACCGCCGCGCAGAATCACGTGACCATCCGGGTTGCCCTGGGTTTGCAGCAGGCATACCTGACCGGCCTGGTTAATACCGACAAAGCGGTGCGGCATCGCAGCGGCGCGCATGGCGTTGATTGCAGTGCCGAGGCTGCCATCGGTACCGTTTTTAAAGCCCACCGGCATCGACAGGCCAGACGCCATTTCACGGTGCGTCTGCGATTCTGTGGTACGCGCCCCAATCGCCGACCAGCTAAACAGATCGCCGAGGTATTGCGGGCTATTGGGGTCGAGCGCTTCGGTGGCCAGCGGCAGGCCCATCTCCACCAGATTGACCAGCAGCTGACGCGCAATGTGCAGGCCGGCTTCCATATCAAACGAGTTGTTCATGTAAGGATCGTTGATTAACCCTTTCCAGCCGACGGTGGTACGGGGTTTTTCAAAATAGACGCGCATAACGATATACAGCTGATCCTTCAACTGTGCAGAGAGTGTTTGTAACTGACGAGCGTAATCCAGTGCGGCTTCGGTATCGTGGATCGAGCAGGGACCGCACACCACCAGCAGACGCGGATCGCGACCCGCGATGATATCCGCGATAGTCTGGCGGGAAGCGGCAATTTGCGCTTCCTGCGCCGCAGTCAGCGGGAACTTCGCTTTCAGTTCCTGTGGCGTGATTAAAATCTGTTCGTCGGCGATATGCACATTGTTCAGCGCGTCTTTTTGCATGATGGCGATCCTTTTTCACTCGTTATGCGGTTTTACGATCCTCACTGAGGATGACGCTTACTTTACCACAGCATGTAAATCATGCAATCCATGCATGTACACTTTTATTACCACCCTCTTTTAAACTACAAAATAAAAGTTAATTAAAATATATAAATCATTAAGTTAACAACATTAAAGCCTGTAAGTTCCATCAAACAAAAGTGTAAAGTTATAATTACATCCATCTGACCAGGCCAGATGTTTTTTCCTTACGATATCGCTAACATGCTGTTATCCATTTGATTAATTCAGGATCGCTTTATGTCCATCCCTGAAGTCGCGCTGCGTCCTTTTATTCTGCAGGATGCCGAAGCATTTACGCATGCCGTTAATCAGTCTCTGAACAGCCTGCTGCCGTGGATGGTATGGGCACACACAGATTACAGCGTCGATGAAGCCGTGAGCTGGATCAACTTCACCCATCTGCAGCGTCAAAAGGGTGAAGCTGAAGAGTTCGCGATTGTCGATGGCAACGATCGATTGCTGGGCGGTGCTGGCTTACGTTATGCGCGCCAGCCCGGTGAGTTCAGTGCGCTGGGTTACTGGGTTCGCAGCGAGGCGCAGCAACAGGGCGTTGCCCGCCGGGCGGTGGCACAGCTGGTGAATCTGGCGTTCGCCCAGCCACATATTGCTGTGCTGGAAATTCTTGCTGCAGAAGAGAATCACGCCAGCCGCGCCGTGGCCCTGCGCAGCGGCTTCTCGTTTGTGGATTACCGATACGGGTTGATTGTGCTGGAGAGCGGGCCGGTCAACACGGCGATCTATCACCTCAGACGCCCATAAAAAAAGGGGCTGGCCTTATGGCCAACCCCTTGTTTGCTATTAACTTTAGGATGTCGCTTACGCGCCAAGACGCTCTTTGATACGAGCTGACTTACCGGTACGCTCACGCAGGTAGTACAGTTTGGCTTTACGCACAGCACCACGACGTTTGACAGTGATGCTGTCAATTACCGGAGAGTGAGTCTGGAAGACACGCTCAACGCCTTCGCCGTTAGAAATCTTGCGAACAGTGAATGCAGAGTGCAGACCGCGGTTACGAATAGCGATAACCACGCCCTCGAATGCCTGCAGACGTTTCTTAGAACCTTCAACGACCCATACTTTCACTTCCACGGAATCACCCGGACGGAAGGAAGGTACGTCCTGTTTCATCTGCTCTTGTTCAAGTTGCTTGATAATGTTGCTCATAATTAAATCTCTTATCCTGGGTAAACTGATAGTCAGGGAAGATTACTCTTCCACCTCATCGTTTTGTTGCTGCTGATGTTCCCGCTGGAACTCACTTAGCAACCTTGCTTGCTCTTCAGTCAGAGCCAGGTTTTCCAGAAGTTCAGGTCTTCTTAGCCAGGTACGGCCCAGCGACTGTTTCAGGCGCCAGCGGCGAATATCGGCATGGTTGCCCGACAGCAGAACTGGCGGAACCTCCATCCCTTCTAACACTTCAGGTCGGGTATAGTGCGGGCAATCCAGCAAACCTTCCGAGAACGAATCCTCATCGGCTGACGCCTGTTTCCCCAGCACGCCAGGAATAAACCGGGCGACCGAGTCAATTAACGTCATCGCTGGCAGCTCACCGCCACTGAGCACGTAATCACCGATTGACCATTCTTCATCAATCTCAGTGTGAATCACACGCTCATCTATCCCTTCATAACGACCGCAAACCAGAATTAACTTCTGGCTGGTCGCCAGTTCGCAAACGCCTTGCTGGTCAAGTTTGCGACCCTGAGGTGAAAGATAAATCACCTTAGCGCCTTCTCCCGCCGCCGCTTTCGCTGCGTGGATAGCATCCCGTAAGGGTTGCACCATCATCAACATACCCGGTCCGCCGCCGTAAGGACGATCGTCCACGGTACGGTGCCGGTCGTGCGTGAAGTCACGTGGACTCCAGCTCTCTATGTTGAGCAGGCCATTCTTTACTGCCCGGCCAGTTACCCCGTACTCGGTAATAGCGCGAAACATCTCAGGAAACAGGCTAATAACACCAATCCACATCGCGTTCGCCGTTACGTTACCGGATTGTCCGGAGATCAAAAACCAGGATCCCAGTCTACTTCAATGGTGCCAGTAGCGAGATCGACTTTCTTGATAACCTGTTCATCAAGAAACGGTATTAACCGCTCCTGTACACCGAATGCATCTTTCAGGTTTGCCTTTACGACGAGAACGTCGTTCGAGCCGGTCTCCATCAAATCAATGACTTTGCCCATCTCGTAGCCGTCGAGGTTTACCACTTTGCAACCCATCAGGTCTTTCCAGTAGTAATCGCCCTCTTCCAGCGCCGGCAGCTGCGTGGAGTCAACCGTAATTTCGCAATTGGTCAACTGTGCTGCAGCGTCCCGATCGTCAATGCCTTTGACTTTGATGATCAGGTCCTGATTGTGGTGCTTCCAACCCTCAAGCTCGACCTGCTGCCATTGACCGGCGCACTGGATAAACCAGGGTTGATAGTCGAAGATGCTTTCAGCGTCTTCAGTGGAGGAAAACACTTTGAGCCAACCCCGAATTCCGTAAGCGGCACCCATTTTGCCCAGAATGATTGGGTTAACGGGAGGCTGTGCGGCAGGTTTACTGCTCATGCTCACCACCGTGACAGATTAAGCTGCTTTTTTTGCTTCTTTGATCAGCGCGTTAACGCGATCAGAAAGCGTTGCGCCCTGGCCAACCCAGTGCTCAATACGGTCCAGATCCAGACGCAGACCTTCAGCCTGACCAGAAGCGATCGGGTTGAAGAAACCTACGCGCTCGATGAAACGACCGTTGCGAGCATTGCGGCTGTCAGTGACGACGACCTGATAGAACGGACGCTTTTTAGCGCCGTGACGTGCCAAACGAATGGTTACCATAACATCCTCTTTAGTTAATAAAACAACCGGGCCCCATCGAGGAACGGGGCCCGGGTGCAATATAAAAAGCCCGAAAATTTTACTCATTTTGGCGCAAAAAGCAACCTGAGTGTCTCACTTTTCTGGTTCGGGCTGTGTCGCCTTAGCGGCCGGGGAATCCTGGCGGCATCATGCCTTTCATGCCACGCATCATTTTGGCCATGCCACCCTTCTTCATTTTCTTCATCATGCGCTGCATATCATCAAACTGCTTCAGCAGCCGGTTGACGTCCTGCACCTGCATACCGGAACCGGTAGCGATACGGCGCTTGCGCGAACCTTTGATGATCTCTGGCTTCTCACGCTCTTTGCGCGTCATCGAATTGATGATGGCTTCCATGCGCACCAGCACTTTGTCATCCATCTGCGATTTAACGTTATCCGGCAGCTGGCCCATGCCCGGCAGTTTGCCCATCAGGCTGGCCATGCCGCCCATGTTGCGCATCTGCTTAAGCTGCTCCAGGAAGTCGTTGAGATCAAAGCCGTCGCCGGTTTTCAGCTTCTTCGCCAGCTTTTCCGCCTGCTCGCGGTCAACTTTGCTCTCGATATCTTCAATCAGCGACAGCACGTCGCCCATGCCGAGAATGCGCGATGCAATACGGTCCGGATAGAACGCTTCCAGCGCATCGGTCTTCTCGCCCATCCCCATGAATTTGATTGGCTTGCCAGTGATGTGACGAATCGACAGCGCCGCACCGCCGCGCGCATCGCCGTCGACCTTGGTCAGGATCACACCGGTGAGCGGCAGCGCTTCGTTGAACGCTTTCGCGGTATTGGCGGCATCCTGACCGGTCATGGCATCGACAACAAACAGCGTTTCAACCGGATTGATCGCGGCGTGCACCTGTTTGATCTCATCCATCATCGCTTCGTCAACGTGCAGACGGCCGGCGGTATCCACCAGCAGCACATCGTAGAACTGCAGTCGGGCTTCTTTCAGCGCGTTGTTAACGATATCCACCGGCTTCTGGCTGAGGTCGGACGGACAGAAATCCACACCGACCTGCTGCGCCAGGGTTTCCAGCTGTTTGATCGCCGCCGGGCGGTAGACGTCCGCAGACACCACCAGCACCTTTTTCTTGTGCTTTTCGCGCAGGAATTTACCAAGCTTACCGACGCTGGTGGTTTTACCGGCACCCTGCAGGCCCGCCATCAGCACCACGGCCGGCGGCTGAGCATTAAGGTTCAGCGCGTTATTTTCGGCCCCCATCGCCGCAACCAGTTCGTTGCGCACGATTTTGATAAACTCCTGACCCGGCGTCAGGCTTTTGTTTACATCCTGCCCCACCGCGGCTTCTTTCACGCGGTTAATGAAATCGCGCACTACCGGCAGCGCAACGTCGGCCTCCAGCAGCGCCATACGCACTTCGCGCAGCGTATCTTTGATGTTGTCTTCGGTCAGCCTTCCGCGGCCACTGATATTGCGCAGGGTTTGCGACAAACGATCGGTTAAATTATCAAACATGCTCTCTCACTTAATAGCGTAGCGAGGCCGCCAGGGCGACACAATGCGGCGGATTATAACACGAAGCCAGGCCGATCTCTGCAATTGACCGTGAGATCGTTTGGAGCCTGCTGCCGCTGGCGCTATACTGCTTTTTTCCTTATCTGACCGACACCTGAAAGGATCTATGTTCGTTTTCGCGATCGTGGCGCTGTTCGCCTACTCTCTCAGTCTTGCATTGATCATTCCGAGCCTGCTGAAACGCAACAGCGGCTGGCGGCGTTTTGCCGTGTTATCCGCCTGCGTGGCGCTGATTGCCCATGCGGTAGCGCTGCAGCAACGCATATTTGCCGTCGATAATGGACAAAACCTTAGCCTGCTGAATATTGGTTCGCTGGTCAGTTTGCTCATCTGCGCCATCATGACTATCGTCGCGTCGCGCAATCGCGGCTGGCTGCTGCTGCCGATTGTTTACAGTTTTGCGCTGATCAATCTGGCCTTCGCCACCTTTGTGCCAAACGCCTTTATCACCCATCTTGAGACCACGCCTGGCATGATGGTGCACATCGGTCTGTCGCTGTTTGCCTATGCCACGCTGATCATCGCGGCGCTGTATGCGCTGCAGCTGGCGTGGATCGACTATCAGTTAAAGAACAAAAAGCTGACGTTCACCCAGGATATGCCGCCGCTGCTCAGCATTGAGCGTAAGATGTTCCACATCACGCAGATAGGCGTGGTATTGCTGACGCTGGTGCTGTGCACCGGCCTGTTCTTTATGAATAACCTGTTCAGCCCGGAAAACATTGATAAAGCGGTGCTGTCGATTATCGCCTGGTTTGTCTACATCGTGCTGCTGTGGGGCCACTATCATGAAGGCTGGCGCGGTCGCCGTGTGGTGTGGTTCAACTGCGGCGGTGCGCTGCTGCTGACCATGGCCTATTTCGGCAGCCGCGTTCTGCAGCACCTGCTCACCTCTCACTAAAGGAATTTTTGCGTTGGAACATGTTTCAACCACCACGCTCATTATCACGCTGATCATTATGGTGCTGGTCTCGGCCTACTTCTCGGGTTCAGAGACCGGCATGATGACGCTCAACCGCTACAAACTGCGCCACAAAGCCAAAAGCGGCAACCGCAGCGCGCGTCGCGTTGAGAAACTGCTGCGTCGCCCCGACCGTCTGATTAGCCTGGTGCTGATCGGCAACAACCTCGTGAATATCCTCGCCTCGGCGCTCGGCACCATTGTCGGTATGCGCCTGTACGGCGATGCCGGCGTGGCCATCGCCACTGGCGTGCTGACCTTCGTGGTGCTGGTGTTTGCCGAAGTGCTGCCTAAAACCGTCGCTGCGCTCTATCCGGAAAAAGTTGCGTATCCCAGCAGTTTTCTGCTGGCGCCGCTGCAGTACGTGATGCTGCCGCTGGTGTGGCTGCTCAATACCATTACCCGCATTCTGATGCGCATGGTGGGCATCAAGACCGAAGGGTCGATTAACTCCGCTCTCAGCAAAGAAGAGCTGCGCACCATCGTGTATGAATCCCGCTCGCTGATGTCGCGCCGCAACCAGGACATGCTGCTATCGGTGCTGGACCTTGAGAAGGTCAACGTTGACGACATCATGGTGCCGCGCAATGAGATCGTCGGCATCAATATCAACGATGAGTGGAAGTCGATCGAGCGTCAGCTAAGCAACTCACCGCATGGCCGTATTGTGCTGTTCCGCGACTCACTGGACGATAGCGTTGGCATGCTGCGCGTGCGCGAAGCGTGGCGTATGATGGCCGAGAAAAAAGAGTTCAATAAAGAGCGACTGCTGCGCGCTGCCGATGAAATCTACTACGTGCCGGAAGGTACGCCTCTTAACGTGCAGCTGGTAAAATTCCAGCGCAATAAGAAGAAAGTGGGGCTGGTGATCGATGAGTACGGCGACATCAAAGGACTGGTTACCATCGAAGATATTCTGGAAGAGATCGTCGGCGACTTTACCACCTCCATGTCACCGTCACTGGCCGAAGAAGTGATGCCGCAAAACGACGGTTCGGTACTGATTGAAGGCAGCGCCAACGTGCGGGAAATCAATAAGGCCTTCAACTGGACGCTGCCGGAAGAGGAAGCGCGCACCATCAACGGTATGCTGCTGGAAGCGCTGGAAGAGATCCCGCAGATGGACACGCAAGTACAGGTTGGCCATTACAACATTGATATTCTTGATGTGCAGGACAACATGGTGAAGCAGGTGCGCATCACGCCGCATCAGCCGCTGAAAGCGTCCATCGGTTCCTGAGACGATAAAAACAAAACGCCGCGATAATCGCGGCGTTTTTTATGGCTGAAGCGGCAACTAGAGTTGCAGCTCTTTCAGCTTTTCAGCCGGCAGCTTCAGATCTTCGTTACGGTTGACGCCAATGTCGTGCGCCAGCACGTTGCGCGCAATCTGCTGCGCTTCGTCCAGCGAGTGCAGCTTGTAGCTGCCGCACTGGTATTCGTTCAGTTCCGGAATCTGGTTCTGATCTTTTACCTTCAGCACATCTTCCATCGCGCCTTTCCACGCTTTTGCCACGCGCTGCTCGTCTGGCGTACCAATCAGGCTCATATAGAAGCCGGTGCGGCAGCCCATCGGTGAGATATCGACGATTTCCACGCCGTCACCGTTGAGGTGGTTACGCATGAAGCCCGCGAACAGGTGCTCCAGCGTGTGGATGCCGCGTTCGGTCAGGATGTCGATGTTCGGACGGCAGAAACGCAGATCGAAAACGGTGATGGTATCGCCATGCGGAGTGTTCATGGTCTTCGCCACGCGTACCGCTGGCGCGCCCATGATGGTGTGATCAACAGTAAAACTATCCAGTAGTGGCATACGTCACCTCCTGTTTTGAGATTTTTTTTAAAACGATGAAACTTTTCTGTTCGCCCAACGTCTGAATATATGAAAGACGCGCATTTGTTATCATCATCCCTGACAACAGAGATGTTAATTTAGGCCACAGTGATGTGGCCATTTTCTTTTCTAGCCTTCGCGACCTGCCAGATAGCTGGCAAAATCCAGTGTATCACTCTGCTCCAGCTGCTGCTGTTTCAGCACCGACTCCTGCGCCTGACGGCTAAAATCGGCTTCGGTGAGAATTTCCAGCGGCTCTTCGCACAGCAGATGACGATACTGCTCGGCCAGCGCCACGCCAGCTCCGGTCAGCCCCTGCTCTTTAATGGCTTGCAGAATGCGCGCCGAATAGGTTAGCTCAGGATCGTCAAACGACGCTACCAGTTGATCGCAAACCTGTTGATATTGCGTGCTGCCGTCGTTGCTATCCAGCACTTCAGCCACCCGGCGCAGATCGGCAAACAGCGCTTTACCGACATCAACCAGCAGATGTTCCGTATCACTGCAGCCCACGCCGATCACCTGACCCGGCTTGCGCCCTTCCAGCACCACGCGGTTCCAGTTTTTCCGGCTGCACAGCAGCTCATCTGCGCTCATCTCCGGCGCATCGGCCAGCGTACACCAAATCAGGAACAGGTCGAGGAAGCGCGCCTGATCGGCATCCACACCGATGGCAGAGAACGGGTTGATGTCCAGCGAACGCACTTCAATGTACTCAATGCCGCCGCGCAGCAGCGCATCGGACGGCGCCTCACCCGAGCGGGTCACGCGTTTCGGACGAATCGGTGCGTACAGTTCGTTCTCGATTTGCAGCACGTTGGTATTGAGCTGCAGCCAGTTGCCTTCCGCGTCTTTGGTGCCCATCGCCGCATATTCGGCAGACGGCGTTTTGATCGCCGCTTTCAGCGCAGCGACATACCCTTCCAGCGAGTTGAAGGTAATGCCCAGCCCGCTTTGTGATTTATTGGTGTAGCCCAAATCACTCAGGCGCAGCGACGTGGCATACGGCAGCCACAATGTTCCTTCGCCGTTGGTTTCGAACGGCAGCTTACTTTCCCGTCCCTGCAGGAAGGAAGAGCAGATGGCTGGCGAAGCGCCAAACAGATAAGGAATCACCCAGCCGTAGCGATAGTAGTTGCGAATCAGGCGCAGATAGCCCGCCGAGATGGTCTCTTTGCCGCTCTCCGCGTCTTTGACATCCGCCCACTCCTGCCAGAACGACAGCGGCAGCGAGAAGTTATAGTGCACGCCAGAAATAATCTGCATCAGCGCGCTGTAGCGGTTTTTCAGCCCCTGACGATACAGGGTTTTCATTTTGCCGATATTGGAGCTGCCGTACTGCGCCAGCTCAATGTTGTCCACATCTTCAACATAGCCCGGCATACTGAACGGCCACATGCGCTCGTCGCCCAGCTCGCGTGCCACGTGACGGTGGATGTCGCGCAGAAACGCCAGGGAGCGATCGATGTTCTGATCCACCGGGGTGATGAACTCCAGCAGCGTTTCAGCAAAATCGGTGGTAATCCAGTCGTGCTTCAGCGCTGAACCCAGCGATTCAGGGTGGCCAGTGGTAGCCAGATGACCATTCGGCTGGACGCGAAGTGTTTCACGTTCAATGCCACGGCCGATACCCTTTAACGCGTCGGGATGCGCTTCCAGCCAGGAGAGCGCTTTTGATACGTCCGGGATCACATTAACCTCCCGCTGTGTGAATAATTTATTTTTGTTCAGCATAATGTTAACCGTAGCCTCGAATCTGTGCGAATCAATGCCACCATTGCATACCTTGTAAAGTGGCGGTCGCGATAACGATATAACGCAGCGTTTTACCCAGGGCGAGAAACAGCACGCAGGGCAGCCAGGAGAAGCGCAACCACCCTGCGAGCACGCAGAGTAAATCGCCCACCACTGGCAGCCAGCTAAACAGCAGCGCTGCGGGTCCCCATCGTTGTAGCCACGTCATTGCTGTGTCGTGCCATCGCCCCAGCCCTGTTGCTGGCATCAGGCGACCAAGAAGAATGTTGGTCAGGCCGCCCAGCGTGTTTCCCACTGATGCAGCCAGTAACAATCCATAGACCGACCCTTTCTGGGCGATCAATAACGCAATCAGCACCGCTTCTGAGCTGCCCGGAAGCAGCGTTGCACTCAGAAAGCTACTGCCGAATAACGATCCATACGTCAGAAATTCATTCACAGTAAACGAACATCAACCACATCCATGCCCGCCACTTTAGCTGCCTGCACGCCAAAGTCAGCATCCTCGAATACCACGCAGCGCGCAGGCGCAACGCCCATCAGCTCTGCACAGCGTAAGAAGGTATCAGGCTGCGGCTTATGACGCTGGACATCGTCCGCGCCGACTACCGCATCAAACAGATGATAAACGTTGAGCGCTTCCAGCAGCGCTTTGGCTAAGCTGTGTTCGCTGCCGGTGCCAACCGCCATCGGACGGCGACCGTGATAGGCTTTGACCACCTGCATCAGCGGCAGCGGACGCACGTCTTCCAGCAGCATCGCTTTCAATGCCGCCGTTTTCTCTGCCGCCAGCTGATGCGGATCGTGCTGCGCCTGATTCTGTTCCAGAATATAGCGGGCCAGTTGCCAGGTGGGTGCCCCGTTGAATGCCACCATCTTTTCTTCGTCCATGGTGAAACCATAGCGGCTCAGCACCTGCTGCCAGGCTTTTCGATGTGTCGGCTCGGTATCAAGAATGGTGCCGTCCATATCGAAAATCAGGGCGTCATAGTGGTCGTACATTGTGACTCCATTAACACCACAAAATGAGCCATTACTTTAGCGTAATGCGCTCAGGTTGTCGCCAGGCAGGCTTAACCGCAAATGCTTTGAAAGCATTAGCAATTTTCCTTTTCAGAATAAGGTCAGACCGCGCGACCGGGGATAAATGGCGGTAAATGCAGTGATTTTTTGATGGAGACGGCGCGTGAGAAAATCTTTCGGAATGCGGATGTTGAAACGGGTCAGGAATGAAGCGGAACAGCGCACAAGGGCAGTTTGCTTTTTATTTGATGGTGCATCCAGGAGGATGATTCGGCTGGCGCCTCACCCTGCGGGCCGTTGCTGAAGCAACGTTATCCTCCTTGGCACGTCCTGAACGATTATCGCATCATGACACACTGAGGCACTTTCCATCTCGGAGAAGATGGTGCATCCAGGAGGATTCGAACCTCCGACCGCTCGGTTCGTAGCCGAGTACTCTATCCAGCTGAGCTATGGATGCATTGAGAGATTTTCTTACGATGGACTAACTGAAATCAATCTGGGAATGATACAAGAATGGTGCATCCAGGAGGATTCGAACCTCCGACCGCTCGGTTCGTAGCCGAGTACTCTATCCAGCTGAGCTATGGATGCATTGAGAGATTTTCTTACGATGGACTAACTGAAATCAACCTGGGAATGATACAAAGAATGGTGCATCCAGGAGGATTCGAACCTCCGACCGCTCGGTTCGTAGCCGAGTACTCTATCCAGCTGAGCTATGGATGCATTAAATGATTCTTGTACAACGCAGGGTGCTAACAACTCACCATGAAAGGAACTACTCGTTCACTCTTACTACTCTGAAGTAAATACCATATCCGAAGATGGTGCATCCAGGAGGATTCGAACCTCCGACCGCTCGGTTCGTAGCCGAGTACTCTATCCAGCTGAGCTATGGATGCATCGGAAAATGGCGGTGAGGCGGGGATTCGAACCCCGGATGCAGCTTTTGACCGCATACTCCCTTAGCAGGGGAGCGCCTTCAGCCTCTCGGCCACCTCACCTTACGCGTTCTTGCGAACCGTGCTTTTGAACTTTGTTTCCGCTCATCGGCACTGCGTGGCGCACATATTACTTTCCCGGACTTATAAGTCAAACAATTTTTCCCGACTTTTTACCGATTCAGGTTTGATTGCGCAAATGACGTGCAATCCGCATGTTTTGCCGACAAAAAGAGTGATTTATCAACAGTAAAAGCGTGCGGCAGCCGACATAATTCGCGTAAAAATCAGGAGAGCGTGAACGGGTAAAAACAACGACGGGAGGAAGAGAAGCGGTAGCGCCTCGCCACATAGCGAGGCACTGAATACGTTATTGAGGTGTAATCTGTGTTTTTTCAGCCTGGATGCGCTGATAGATCTCTTCACGGTGAACCGACACTTCTTTTGGCGCGTTTACGCCTATGCGGACCTGGTTACCCTTAACACCCAGCACCGTTACAGTTACCTCATCACCAATCATGAGGGTTTCACCAACTCGACGAGTTAGAATAAGCATTCTTTGCTCCTTGAAAGATTAAAAGAGTCGGGCCTGTTCGGTCTCCCGGCCATATCCATCATATAACGCTGAACAATGCCTATGACAAATACACCATTGTGTTCTGCCATGCCAATACATTCTGCTGATAGTTAGTTTAGCCGAAATACACTACATCAACCGGACTTTGTCATTACCTGGTGCACACCGCGTTAAAAAGCGCCGAAACAGATGTTCCTGGCGCTCTTCACGATGCTTAATTTTATTTCGTTACAGCCGGTTACTCACCCACTCCGGCACGCCAGCCAGCGCGCCAGAAAGTGCCTGGGCGTCGGTTCCGCCAGCCTGCGCCAGGTCCGGACGCCCGCCGCCTTTACCGCCGACCTGCGCAGCCAGTTCGCCAATCAGCTCACCGGCCTTCACCCGATCGGTCAGATCTTTGGTGACGCCAGCAATCAGCGACACCTTACCTTCTGCAACGGTTGCCAGTACGATGACAGCAGAACCAAGCTGATTTTTCAGATCGTCCACCATCGTGCGCAGCATTTTTGGCTCGACATTGCTGAGTTCGCTTACCAGCAGTTTCGCGCCCTTCACCTCAACCGCTTTGCTACTCAGTGAAGCGCTTTCCTGCGCCGCTTGCTGATCGCGTAGCTGTTGCAGCTCTTTCTCCAGCGCACGCACATTTTCTACCAGTCCGCGCACTTTCTCGTTCAGATTACTGTGGTTGGCTTTCACCACCTGAGCAATATCGGTTAGCTGATCGCTCTGCGCGTGCAGTTGTGCAATCGCGGCTTCACCGGTCACCGCTTCGATACGGCGAATACCCGCCGCCGTGCCGGCTTCGCCCTGAATGCGGAACAGGCCGATGTCACCGGTGCGAGCCGCGTGTGTACCGCCGCACAGCTCAATGGAGTATTCGCCCATGCTGACTACGCGCACACGCTGATCGTACTTCTCACCGAACAGCGCGGTGGCGCCCAGCGCTTTCGCCTCTTCCAGGTCCATCACGTTAGTAGTGATAGGCAGGTTGCGGCGAATCTGGGCGTTAACGATATCCTCAACCGCACGAATCTGCTGCGGCTTCATGGCTTCGCCGTGTGAGAAGTCAAAACGCAGGTACTTGTCGTTGTTGAGCGAGCCTTTCTGGCCAACGTGATCGCCCAGCACTTCGCGCAACGCTTCGTGCATCAGATGCGTCGCGGAGTGGTTAAGGATGATGCGCGAACGACGCACTTCATCCACCTGCGCCTGCAGGCGATCGCCCACCCGCAGCTGACCCTGACGTAGCTTACCGATATGACCAAAGGCTTTGCCATATTTTTGCGTATCCTGCACGCTAAATTCAGCATTTTGCCCGGTCAGAACGCCGGTATCGCCCACCTGGCCGCCAGACTCACCGTAGAACGGGGTCTGATCCAGAATCACCACCGCATCCTGCCCGGCAGTAACCTGCTCAACCTGCTGGCCGTCCACAAACAGCGCCTGCACCGTCGCCTCGAGCGAGAGGTGGTCGTAACCTTTGAATTGAGTCGGCGTATCAAAGCGGATAACCGTGTTGTAATCGGTACCGAAGCCGCTGGCTTCACGCGCACGCTGACGCTGCTGCTCCATCGCCGCTTCAAAGCCCGCTTCGTCAATCTTCAGATTGCGCTCACGGCATACGTCAGCAGTCAGGTCCGCCGGGAAGCCGAAGGTGTCATACAGACGGAACACCGTTTCGCCGTCGAGGGTGTCGCCTTTCAGCTTCGCCAGCTCGTCGTCCAGCAGTGCCAGGCCACGCTCCAGCGTTTTAGCAAACTGCTCTTCTTCATTTTTCAGGGCGTTCTCAACGTGCTTCTGCTGACGTTTGAGATCCTCACCTGCTGCGCCCATCACCTCGATCAGCGGAGCCACCAGTTTGTAGAAGAACGCTTCTTTCGCGCCCAGCATGTTGCCATGACGCACTGCGCGGCGAATGATGCGACGCAGCACATAGCCACGGTTTTCATTCGACGGGATGACACCATCGGCAATCAGGAAGGCACACGAACGGATGTGGTCGGCGATTACGCGCAGTGATTTGTTGTTCAGATCGGTCGCACCGGTTACCTGCGCCACCGCTTTAATCAGCTTCGCGAACAGATCGATTTCATAGTTGGAGTTCACATGCTGCAGTACCGCGGCGATACGCTCAAGGCCCATACCGGTATCCACCGACGGTTTCGGCAGTGGCTGCATGGTGCCGTCGGCCTGACGGTTGAACTGCATGAACACGATGTTCCAGATTTCGATATAGCGATCGCCATCCTCTTCCGGACTGCCCGGAGGACCGCCCCAGATATGGTCACCGTGATCGTAGAAGATTTCGGTGCACGGACCGCAAGGGCCGGTGTCACCCATCTGCCAGAAGTTGTCAGAGGCGTAAGCACCGCCTTTATTATCGCCAATGCGGATAATACGTTCGCGCGGTACGCCGATGTCATTGGCCCAGATTTCAAAGGCTTCGTCATCGGTTTCGTATACGGTTACCCACAGACGCTCTTTCGGCAGCTTAAACCACTGCTCGCCCGTCAGCAGTTCCCAGGCGTAGGCAATGGCTTCTTTCTTGAAGTAGTCGCCAAAGCTGAAGTTGCCCAGCATTTCAAAGAAGGTGTGGTGACGCGCGGTGTAGCCGACGTTTTCCAGGTCATTGTGCTTACCGCCGGCACGCACGCAGCGCTGCGACGTGGTGGCACGCGAATAATCGCGCTTGTCCTGACCAAGGAAAACGTCTTTAAATTGCACCATGCCGGCGTTAGTAAACAGCAACGTCGGATCGTTGTTTGGTACGAGGGAGCTGCTGGCTACAACCTGATGTCCCTTGCTATGAAAAAAGTCGAGAAACGCTTGACGGATCTCAGCAGTGCTCTTGCTCATAAAATTCCTGGAATCACGCTAACGAACGTTCCCTTTCGCTGGCAAACCGCATGCGCCCGGCCCGCCACTGACTGAGGAACAAAAAGTGGGAATAAGATAAATTTTCTTCAATGGGAAGTAAAATCCCATCGCCTTTCAGTCGTCAATATTTCTGAAAATCGCCTGAATGTCTTCCATCATAAAGCCTTTCGACATCAGAAAGCGCTGGACTTTGCTTTTTTCCGCCCAGCTTTGCGGCAGCGGTTCGCCGAATTTACGTTTAGCGACCTCGGCCGCGCACTGGCTCCAGTCAACCTCGCTGTCGAACAGCGCCTGGTTGATCTCATCGCGGTCGATGCCTTTTTGCTGCAGCTCCATGCGCACCCGCTGTGGACCATAGCCTTTGCGCGCGCGACTCTGAATAAAGCGTTCGGTAAAACGCTGGTCGTTGAGCCAGCCATTCTCCTGACACCAGTCGAGCACTTTCTCCAGCAGCGCTTCCGGTATCGGCTGGCTCTCCTGTTGCTGTAGCCAGGCCGCACGCTGATTGTTCAGCTGCAGTTTGCGTTTCAGCTCGTCGCGGCTATGGTCGCGCTGCGACAAAATACGCATGGCACGATCGAGTACCCGGGAAAAGGTAGGCTCCGGAGCCTGTGATGAGGTCGATGACATAGGATTACCTTGTTGTGACTGTTGCGCAGGGTAAAGCAAGAAGGCAGAGAGGAAAAGCACAGGCGGGAAAAAGCAAAACGGGAGCATTGCTGCTCCCGTGGGTATGGTTAGAAATCTTCGTTGGTTTCGCTGGCTTCTTCGTATTTATCAGCCGCGCTATCCGCTGTCGCCGCATCTGCCGTTGCACCGGTCAGCAGCATGTCACGCAGCTTAACGTCGAGCTCATTGGCAATCGCCGGGTTCTCTTTGAGGAAGTTGGTGGCGTTCGCTTTACCCTGGCCGATTTTATCGCCGTTGTAGCTGTACCACGCACCGGCTTTTTCCACCAGTTTGTGCTTCACGCCGAGGTCAACCAGCTCGCCGAAGGTGTTGATGCCTTCACCGTACATGATCTGGAACTCAGCCTGCTTAAACGGTGCTGCCACTTTGTTCTTCACCACTTTAACGCGGGTTTCGCTCCCCACCACTTCGTCGCCCTCTTTAATGGCGCCGATACGGCGGATATCCAGACGCACGGAGGCGTAGAACTTCAGGGCGTTACCACCGGTGGTGGTTTCCGGGTTACCGAACATCACACCAATCTTCATACGAATCTGGTTGATGAAGATCAGCAGCGTGTTGGACTGCTTGAGGTTACCCGCCAGCTTACGCATCGCCTGGCTCATCATACGCGCAGCCAGACCCATGTGCGAATCACCGATTTCACCTTCGATTTCCGCTTTCGGCGTCAGCGCCGCCACGGAGTCAACGATGATCACGTCTACCGCACCCGAACGGGCCAGCGCATCACAGATCTCCAGCGCCTGCTCACCGGTATCCGGCTGCGAACACAGCAGGTTATCAATGTCGACGCCCAGTTTCTTGGCGTATACCGGATCCAGCGCGTGCTCGGCATCGATAAAGGCACAGGTTTTGCCTTTACGCTGCGCAGCAGCAATGACCTGCAGGGTCAGCGTGGTTTTACCGGATGACTCAGGTCCGTAAATCTCAACGATACGGCCCATTGGCAGGCCACCCGCGCCCAGCGCGATGTCCAGCGACAGGGAGCCGGTAGAGATGGTTTCAACATCCATCGAGCGGTCTTCACCCAGGCGCATGATGGAGCCTTTACCAAATTGTTTCTCAATCTGGCCCAGCGCGGCAGCTAAAGCCTTCTGTTTGTTCTCGTCAATCGCCATTTCCACTCCTAATCATGCCGGGTGAGCGGGCACCGTGTATGCCTGCTCGTTCTGTTGCCGCTAATTATACTGTATAGTCATACAGTATCAAGTTTAATTTGTCAGAAATTCATCCAGCAGCGCCTGCAGCGCCCAGCTGACCGACTGACGCCGGACAGCATCACGATCGCCGGTAAACTGCTGGCGCTGCGCCAGCACGCGGCCCTCCGGACCCGCCAGCGCAAACCAGACGGTACCGACCGGCTTTTCAGCCGTGCCGCCATCTGGTCCGGCGATGCCGCTCACCGCAATACCGTAGCCAGCGCCGGCCGCGGCACAGGCGCCGGTCACCATTTCGCGTACCGTTTGCTCACTGACGGCACCATGCTGCGCCAGCGTCGCCGCCTGCACGCCAACCATCTGCTGCTTGGCCTCATTGCTATAGGTAACGAAGCCGCGCTCAAACCAGGCAGAACTGCCGCTGATGTCGGTAAATACCTTGGCAATCCAGCCGCCGGTACAGGACTCCGCCGCCGTCACCGTCGCCTGACGATGCCTGAGCTGTTCGCCAATACGGCGGCTGAGCTGCTGAAGTTGTTCGTCGTTCATCGCCTTCTCCTGTTGTGGCGCTTCACGTTAGCAGTAAATGGTGCGGCGACAAGCCCTTTTCAACCGCCGCCGTCGCATTTTGCGCGCTGCGTTCCGGCAGGGTCAGCGCGTTTTCACTGCCACCATAAATAAACGCGGAAAGGCCAGCAAAACCTGTCCATTGCTGCGCGTCGGGTAAGCGGGCAGCAGCGCCTGATGATAGTCGTGTAAAAAGTCAGTCTGCTGCGCCTCATCCAGCGCGGCAAGGAACGGACGCAGCCCGGTGGCACGCAGCCAGCTGATGATCGCCTGCGTATCCGCCATCGGATGATAGTAAGTGGTGCGCCAGATATCGACCTGACAGCCTGCATCGCCTAATAAATCATAGTAGCGATCGCTGCTCAGCAGGCGTTTGCGTTCTGCCGCCTGAGGCGAAATATGCGCCTGCCAGCGTGAGCTGGCTGCTACCTCACGCATCAGACGATGCGACGGCTCCTGCAGGTTATCAGGCATTTGCACCGCCAGTGCACCGCCCGGTGCCAGCTGGTTTACCAGATGCGGCAACAAGGTGTCGTGGTCGGTCAGCCATTGCAGCGACGCGTTGGCATAAATGACCTGTTGCGGCTGCTCAGGCTGCCAGCTGCGGATATCGGCCTGACGAAAATCACAGTCCGGCAGGCGTTGCCGCGCCTGTTCCAGCATCGCCTCGGAGCTGTCGATGCCGGTGATGTGCGCCTGCGGCCAGGCCTGTGCCAGCAGTTCCGTGCTGTTGCCCGGGCCACATCCCAGGTCCGTAGCAAAGCGCACCTCGTTGACGGGAATACGCGCCAGCAACTCCTGTGCCGGACGCGTACGCTCAGATTCAAACTGACGATACAGCTGGGGATTCCAGTCTTGCATAGCAACGCTCCTGTCTGTGTGGAAGAGTCACACACTACCTGTTTTGCTGCGCGAGGCGCGAAGAGAAAAGTGCGGTTGCCGGAAAAGTGTGAGTGGCGCAGCGGAATCAGAGACAGCAGGTTCGGGCGTGGCGATATCGCGCGCTGGTGAGGCTGTGGTTACCAGCCCAACCAGAAGGGAGAAAGCAACAGGACGGCACATGGCCGTCCTGCAATTAGTTCTTTTTCACAAACTCAGATTTGAGTTTCATCGGACCGAAGCCGTCGATTTTGCAATCGATATTGTGGTCACCTTCAACCAGACGGATGCTTTTCACTTTAGTGCCGATTTTCAGGGTGGAAGAGCTGCCTTTCACCTTGAGATCTTTCACTACGGTTACGCTATCGCCATCTGCCAGCAGGTTACCGTTGGCATCGCGCACCACCAGCCCTTCGCTGCTGTCATCCACGCTGGCGGACCAGATATGGCCGCAGGAGGGGCAGTTCAGGTTATCACCCTCCTGCCAGGTGTAATCTGCCTGGCAGGCCGGGCAGGCAGGTAAAGTCGTCATACATTTTCCTCAGTGGTCGGTATGCGATGAAGAAGGCACCGCAAAACGGGCGCCATCTTATACCCTCATACTTTATAAGGACAGGATTAAAGCATGTTGCCCTGACGCGCCTGGGCGACCGCCTGCCCCAGCTGCCATACCGCCATGGCATAGTGCGTGCTGTGGTTGTAGCGCGTAATCACGTAGAAATTAGGCAGACCGTACCAGTATTGATAGCTGGTGCCGAGATCCAGCCGCAGCAGGCTGACCTGGCTGTTGCCGTCCAGCGAACCCTGCGGTGCCAGACCGCTGGCCGCCAGCGTATTCACTGAATAAGAGGTTTTGAAACCGTTCTCCAGCGCCGGTGCCTGACCGCTGGCGGGCACGGCGACGTTTTCACCGGAACGCCAGCCGTGCGCTTTAAAGTAGTTGGCAACGCTGCCGATGGCATCCACCGGATCCCACAGATTGATATGGCCGTCGCCGTTAAAATCGACCGCATACTGCTTATAGGAGGACGGCATAAACTGGCCGTAGCCCATGGCACCGGCGAAAGAGCCGCGCAGATCCAGCGGATCGTCCTGCTCGGTGCGCGCCATCAGCAGGAAGGTTTCCAGCTCGCTGCTGAAGTAAGCGGCACGGCGCGGATAGCTGAACGAGAGCGTTGCCAGCGCGTCCAGCAGACGGGTTTTGCCCATTACCCGACCCCAGCGTGTTTCCACCCCGATAATCCCGACAATGATCTCCGGCGGTACGCCATACACCTGCTGGGCGCGCTGCAGCGCATCCTGATACTGATTCCAGAAGGCGACGCCGTTCTGCACGTTATCCGGGGTGATGAATTTATTGCGATAGCGAATCCACGCGCCGTTCGGCCCGCTCGGCGGCGTATAGCTCGGCGCCTGCTGATCCATCAGGCGCAGCACGTAATCCAGTCGCTTCGCCTGGCCAATGACCGCATGCAGCTGGTCGCGGTTGAAACCGTGCTTCGCCACCATCTGATCGATAAATTGTTCTGCCGCCGGATTACCGGCAAAGTCGCCAAACATCGGCTGAATGGCGTGAGAAGGTTCCAGTAAAAACCCCCCTTTCGGTGCAGGCACAACGGCGGATTGCTGCTGGGGGGCAGGCTTACTGCTGCAGGCAGCAAGCAAACAAATAAGCGGAAGAAGAGCAACCTTAAAACGCATCGGATATCCATAAGCCAGATGAAACACGAATGCTCATGGTAATCGTTCAACGAAGCGACTTACAGAGCAATGTCGTAAATTTACGCCCGTTGTGATTCTGCAGTTATGACCAGCCATATCTCTGGTCAGGTAATGAAAACGCCGCTGAGGTAAGGGGTGCACTGGCCGAACTGACGCTCATCTGTAGCACGGCCGCGGCTAAGCGCCGAATTTGCGCGCTGGCTCCACAGTTTTCCCTGCCACGTAAAATTTGTTTTTTCCCGCCTGACGCAATTTGTTATGGTCGCCAGCCAGAAACATCGGCTGGCGGATGAAGCGAGCTGCGCAAAAATGCTAACATCTGCCCTTTCGTTATCCGCCAGCGTGATAACCATCCATCCCGGCTGTCACTGTCCAGCCAGCGGTAATCAAAAGAGTGAATCCTGAGTGAGAATGAGATGAAAGGAGCAGAGCAAATGGACTTCAGTGGTCATACCCCCATGATGCAGCAGTATTAAGAACAAACCTTTAACCAATTGATTATAAACCAAATAAATTGAGATAATAATTACTGAGCTACCTAAGGAATACTTATTTTTGAATGGATTTCTCTTTAAAAAAATTCAAATAGTGCAAAATAAACCCTAAAACTCATGTTTTTTGTTAAGAGACATAATGCTTACAGGGTATAAAAAGTCTTCAAAATATATATCAGATCCTTTTTCTGATGCTTACATCTTCTTCACTAACAACAATCGAGTTTATTTTAATCTTTTCTTCTTCAGCCATCTTTTTTTCGATGATGCCTCTAACTTTATCAATATCTACATCGAATGCCAAAGAAGATAAGAACCACCAATCAACACTTTTATATTCGGCAATATCGGTCAATACAAAACCATGAACAATAGTAAAAAGCTCTAAACACTCTTCCGAGGTGTAAAAATCTCTGAGCATGAGATAAACAACATCCTCAGCAGGATACATTGCATAATTCTCAGACATATCATTATTTTCAAGGAATGCCTGCAAATCATTATGAATCTTGGCTAAAAATATTTTAGCACCCTCTAAGGATAAACTTTCTTTTTCTAAAATTATTTCATCTTTCATTTAACCCTCCTTTTAATTGTCATTTTCTTTTAACGCAAATTAAAAATGTGTCAATATCATCATTACCATTTAAATGTAATTATTGCTCAGGATAGTTAAAAACTCAGTGATCATTATCCCTATAAAAAATCGGGAGGGTTCGTAAGAGAACTTTTAAGCAAAAAACTCCAAATTATTAAATCATCCATCTGAAAACTTGCCAAACACTCACTTATAAATCAAACTTACAAAACACCTATTTCTTTGGATAGTTATTTATAACATTCTAAAGGTAAGAAATGTCCACAATCATTTATATTTTACAAAAATGAGGACCGAAATAAACCAGAGACCTTTTGATTTTCTCAGAGAGATTAGGAATATTTCTATTATCATTACTTATTAATAACTTAAATGGCAATTTTGCTTTATCAAATACACCTTCAAAATTCTTCTGGCTTCAGCTATCTGCCCATTAATGCGATGACTTCACAGCCAGCTCGTAGAGTGTCTCCAAAAAAAAGTCCTTATAATGTCGGTTTATAAGACTGAGAACATGCAATGTCTACGAATTCTATCGACTTGTCTAAATTATCGGTTCATTTTCATTAATGTATTTATTGATTGAACTTCATAGGTGAAGGGATAAGAAGTGATGCAAATGAATAATAAAATCTATATTTAATAATTCGAATGCATCACATCATTTTTAAAACCAGTCAGGAAGTAGGTCTTTCAAATAATGGCTTCCACGGTTCCTTACCTGCCTTACTTTGAAATAGAATAGGCAAAGAGTTGTTAGGGCAAGTCTCAGGTAAAACTAATAACAGTCCTTGATCGTCAAATCCTAAAGGCTTTTTATAAATCTTAGCCCCAAGTGTTAAACATAGGGATTTGGCTCTGTGCATTTCTTCCATATCTTCCCAAAAACCGCACCCCTCCCTAGGAAAAGCTACGCTGGTTGTTTCAAGCATTTCCGCAAAATGAATCTTATTGAGATCAGAATGCTTTTTGAGAATATCATTAACTTTTTCTTCTCCTTTTTCAGTCCCAATGATAGAAATAACTAATAATGGAATTTTAAACTCTTGAAGATTGGCTCCGATTGAATTTAATAAAGAGTCTATTCCTCGTGAAAGGGTGTCACCGCTTCCCACAACATCATCTACCAGCACAATTGCTTTTGGAGGAGGAGTATCAGGGGTGATTGTTGAAATTCTCTTAATGAGCGAGGTAGACTCTATGATGCAATTGCTAGAGATCGAATTAGTCTTAGCATACATTCGAGCATACTGTAATCCACTTTTACCTATACCATCACAAGAAGTTATAAGTATATCTGATCTACGATCATTCCTCTTAATTACAGTAGCTACGCCAATTGTATCTCGAACAATTTTCGAATGGGCATCTTTTAAATATGATTCTATCTCCAGCGGAGCAATAAACCTGAGATTTATTAACAATTTAAACATTAGCCGCTGTGAGAGAATATCTGGAACCTGTTCTAACCAAGCTCTAATCCTTTCACCATCAACTTTTTGAGAGCGATATAAAGGCCATTTTCTTACCAACTCTTGGATTTCAAAAGAGGTAACATGAGCTTTGTCTTCTGCTCTTTTTATGCCAGCCTCTAATTCATCTCCTAAAGTGCTGGTGATAAGTTTATTTACTCCATACTCCTTAAGCCATTTTTCAAACAGTGGTATTGTGAAATAAATTTCTTTATTTTTTTCATATACAATTTCTCTCCTTTGAAAATCAGATATGAGAGGTGCTATTTCTTGGCTCAACAATTGAGAACCATTAATACTATTTTCAATATCCTCAATAGTGCGACTATTCTCACGAATACACCTACCAATACATACTAAAAGACGGAGCCTTTTTAACTCGATAACTTCAGTTTTTTCTCTTTCAAAGTTAATTCCGTCTTTCCATAAATGAGCAAAAGCATTGGTATCTAACTCAGACATTAGGAGTATCATATCCTTCGTGACATCCGAATCTATGATTTCGGTATCTCTTTCCTTTATTGCTGCACTAACTATTTTTGAACACAAAAGTTTAGTGTAATAAGGATGCCCATAAGTCAAGTTAAAAATAGTATTAATTGCTGCATCATCCCAGTTAAGTTTACCATCAACCGGTTTTTTTATAAGATCTAAATACTCACCCCACTCGGCACTTCTAGAAAAGTAATCAAGAGTCTCTCTTGAGAATTTATTTAATTGATCACCTTGTGCGCCTATGATAAATGGCATTTTTTCACCGCCAACCAAAATGAATGCCAAATTTTTTCGGGCAGCTAAAGTTCTTAAATTGGCAAAAAAGGTTTCAGCTAAAGGACCTGAGCGATACATTTCAGGGTGAATCTCATCAAACTCATCCAATATAATAATAAATCGCTTCTTTGGATTTTTTGCCTCCAGATTTTTTGCTATCATATTTAGGTCTGCCAAGGACTCAGAGAAGTCTGGGATTTGCTGGTAATTCCCCGGAAAATAATCAATTAAAAAGCTAAAAATATTTTCCCCTAAAGCTTTTAAAGTTTTCTGTGGCGAGGTTGAGCAATACTCACCATACTCAAGATACAGGCTATGAAAATCCTCACTTTCCATTTCTAAGGTATTGACAACTGCTTTTGCTAATGAAGTCTTACCTATTCTCTTCTGACCTGTAACATATGTTGAAGTCATTGGAGTTTTTAATAACTTATTAACTATATTACTTACCTTAGCTTTGCGTCCTACAAACATGTCGCCTTCAGCAACCTCAAGGCTATAGGGTTCTAATTTTTCAAGCTCGACCCAATCTACTTTTTCATTTTGACCCTCGATACATATATCGTATATCTGGCTGTTTTCACCTCCAAATATCTCCTTCCAATTAATTTCCAAAGTGAATTCAAGTTTTTTCGCTGGCTCAACAATATGTGCTTCTAAACAAACCGCAAATTCACCTGGTCTGACATCCCCACACTTTATCTGCTCATTCGCGATTAAAATATTTTCCTCATCACCACAGTCTATCTCTATATCGACATCCAAGGCAGTACTTGGGCCTTTGTTGATAAATGGAATGATTATTTTTAGTTCTTTATTTCTCTGATGGAGTGGGTATCTTTTCTCTGCTGATTTAGGTGGCTGACTTTTTAATTCAATGGTTGCACCACTCATTTCTGACGAATTATTTCTTATACTGCTTACTTCGTGCTTGATTTTTAGTAGTAGTGGAATAGCATATTTTTTTGTAAAGAAGGATTTTGACTCATCCAGCATAACCGACAACTCTGAAACGATCCTTTCTAACTCTTCTAGGCTGGTTTTATAATCCGCTCCCTCACTAGATAAATGTGAGTCGATAGCTTCAATTAGTGCTTCAATTTTAGAGCGAATAGGTATAAAGTTAAATACTTCCAAATAAGATTGATAAATCTTATGCTTTAAACATTTTAAAATGGTTTCTTTTTGAGTCAGTAATTCTTTTAAATTGTTAGGAACTTGAGTTAACGGGTTATAATTGCTACAAATTGCGGAATGAATCGTTCTAATAATGTTGATTTTTTCAAAGTTTTGTTGTTTATCAACCTTGAAAATCTTTAATATATGTGGGGCGTAATTTTCAAAAAGCGTGATAAGCTTTCTGACCATAATGTTTTGTGTATCATCAATTGGTATTAATCCATCAACTGATAAACAACGTATAAATATAATAGCCACTTCGCTATGCCCTTGAGTCGCTAACTCAACTTTACCAAGGACTCTTTCAAAATTCGCTCCAGTATGCGAACCACTAATAGCACAAATATTTTTCACGACCTCCACTAACGCATTTCTTGCAGATTCACATGCTGCTGACGAGTTCTCCCCTTCTGCGAGCAACTCTATTTCACTTTCTAAATTTGCAATTAGTAAAGCTCTGTCGCTGTTACCTAAATCGCTATTTCTTTCGTCTAAAACTTCTTCATTAATCATTTTCAACCCTGAATAAATAATCTTATACTCTTAACTGTGTAATTACCATTAGATAAAATCTATCTCGCTAAAATACTCAATGAATTTAACAACTGTGTATCCAAAGTTTCCCTTACTGGGGTCGGTAATCCATTTGCAACTCTGTAATTCTTGATTGCTGTCCTTGTGGCTGGTCCCATGCTCCCGTCAATGTTACCGTTGTAAAAACCTTTATCGAGTAAGGCGAACTGCACTCTCATGATCAACCGTTTACGTTTTTCTGTATCCGAAGTCAGCCCACTACTTGCACGGTTGGCACCTGTAGTTCCTGCTGAATTTGTTGTGGTTGTGTTATTTGTGTCATTAGAGCGAAGTGAACGGACAGAAGAGGAGGAAGACGAGGACGAACGAGTTCCTGAACTGGATGAGTCTGAGGTGCTTGGCGAGCTGTATGTTTTCGGATAGTAAGGAGTGCTTCCGCCATAGTAACCACCGCCTGATGAAGAACGGTGTGAGCTGTGGCTACGGTGAGAACTGTGACTTCTGTGTCCGGCAATGTAGAACGGGACTTCGGTGTTGAGCGGGGCTATCACCAAATCATGCTCGTTCAGGGTCATACCAGGTAAATCACTGGCGCCAGTAGATGAATCACTTGCCCATACAGAGTTATTAAGAGCCAAAAAACCAGGAAGCAGAGCCGCGAAATTAAATTTTTTCATATTATTGGTCTCGGAGGTTGATGAAAACGGCCTTTTGATGAACTGAAATAACCAGCACAGGAAGACTTCTGAGTGCATTCATCACATTCTTTGGGATAGTAATTTTTCCAGTCGGAGATTGACTGAGTTGCAAAATTCCATGCCCTTTCAGGAAGGTGGCATAATGGATAATTGAAGATGGTAAGAGGTATACCTGACCTGTGTGCAGTGTCTACAGCCGAAAGGATTTGTTCGCTGTAGTTGTCGTGCTCAATGAAGATAGATGACCAGTTCTTGCGGGCCCATCCAATCGACTCTAACCCCATCAGTGAGATCTGGTTAATGTTCGAGAACACACGGCCAGCAAACTCTACAATGTCATCAAGCTCTGTATAGTTCGCCTGAGTAGGGATGACTCTCAGTTCGATGTTGATGCCTGAGTTACCGGCATTGATCAGTCCCCTGACTGTTTCATCAAATGCTCCCTCGCTTCCGACCAGATAGTCGTGCACTGATGCTCTTGAAGAATAAAGCGGTATCCCAAACGTGATTTTGATCTTATCGCTTCTTTCCTTCATCTGCTGGGTAAAGCTGACATCCGCAAACTTCCTTCCGTTGGTTAGAACATGCAGTGCTGTGTCAGGAGAATTTTCGATTATGAAGTCCAGAAAATGCAGGAAGTCTTCGCCATAGAGCAAAGGCTCTCCCCCGCTCACTCCCACTACTCCATTCAGTGAGAAAGAAGCGATAGCCAGAGCCGACTGGTTAAGAAGCCAGTCATCATTTCCTGCTTTTGGAGGCTGAGAACAAAACAGGCAACTGTTGTTGCACCTTTCGGTGACCAGAACAGTGTTATGGTTCGCTCTACGGGACAGAATTACCCGGAGCATATTGCCGTTATTGACGATCCCAATGTCACCATCTTCTATGGAATCGAAAAGTTCCTGGCTCACAATCGAGTCTGCAAAATATGCAGGCAGTCTTGAATCGAGTTGTGTTGCAGTAACAAGCAAATTTGGCAGATAGAATTGAGGATTTTCGGGCCTGGATTTGCATAGGCGATAGAAGCCTTGCTGAACGGGTAAGTCCGATGAAAACCGAAAAATATCGTTTCTCAGCACCTCAGACATAAGCCCACCTTTTGAGCATCTCAGCCATCGGTCCATCCTGAGAAATTTCATTCAGAAGGAAACGGAACATCCCTTTATGATACTGGCAGAAAGTAGACCGACTCTTGTCACCAACAGGTTCGCCATGAACACTGATGTTCTGACAAGGATCTGCTCCACAGAAAGGCTGATATGCGCAGGTGTCACAACCTGGCATGGCGAAGTTGAATGATGATGAGAGAGCGGAACGGTAGTATTCGTTGCTACTGAATGACAGTGAGGCAAACTCTCCTGCACTGAAATCT
Source organism: Pantoea sp. SGAir0418 (assembly GCF_043529865.1). Classification (NCBI taxonomy): domain Bacteria; kingdom Pseudomonadati; phylum Pseudomonadota; class Gammaproteobacteria; order Enterobacterales; family Erwiniaceae; genus Pantoea; species Pantoea sp. SGAir0418. The sequence goes on along the minus strand of NZ_CP027911.1, from coordinate 998,577 downwards.
GCTTCGGGATTTACTTTCTGGAGCATACGGCTTTCGTCGCTACCGTAGACCTTGCCGTCATAGTTAAACAGAATACAGTTCAGCACGACTCCACTTGGTGATTTCAGATCTGCATAACCACTGAAGCCTGGATTGAAAATTCTCTTTAGATGGATTGATGCCGAATGCTCAACGACAGGTATACCCTTCTGGTTCTGAAGCAACACTTCCTGCATCAACTTCTTATAAAACTCAAAATATTCAGGCATTGAAAAAGTGAAGCTTTGCTTCTGAGCAAACCCATAGGGACTTACAGGCCGGATAAACATGTCAGTGAGGCCAAGAGACAGGTGAGCATCCACTATGGAAGCTGGCTCTTTTACCAGCTCCTTAGTAACTGTGGTTACCGTAGCTACCCGGTTTACTCCCAGCTCTTCTGTGATTTTTCTAATGCCCGTGACGGCTTTGTTGTGAGCCTGAGAGTCGGTGAGGATACGGTTTTTATTATGGACGGCTTCATTACCATCCAGCGAGACGGAGAAAGTGATGTTCCGTCTTTTAACCCAAGAGAGGATGCTTTCATCGAGTATTGAGAGACTGGTGGCAATAACCATTTCGAAAGCACCACTACCTAATGAACTATCGCACTCTTCATAAATTGCCTGGACGAGATCGAATCTGAGAAGCGGTTCTCCGCCCTGCACTTCAATCTTGTATGGCGGGGTGCCCAGCTTCTTAATGGTGCTGACGATTTGCGGTATCAGTTCTGGGTTGAGGTCATAACCATCAGCGGTAACCGATGCTCTGCTGACCTGGCAATACTTGCAGGTGTGATCGCACCTGAGAGTCGGCACAATCATAAAGATTGGTCTGACGGCCAGTTCGTTCATCAGTCGCTTGGCAAAGGCCGAACTAAGTGAGGCTTTTGAAACTGCCTGATTCGCATCGTCTGCAATGAACAATCTGCTTTCAAGTAGCCGGGAGGTTGTTTGTTCAGAAGGGAATTTGTTATCGGCAAGAAGATGTAGCTCTTCGTCATCGACGAAGCTGTGAAAGCCAGCAAGATTGCTGATGAAGACTTTGCCATTGCTCAAGCGGTCAAAGTTGAATGGCATCGTATTCATTCGGCAAGTCTCGAATCGATGCTCTTCAGAACATTGTCAATGATAGAGATTCTGACCCGGCCGGTATGTGCCTGAACCGTCTCCCTGAGCTTGTAATCATTCAGCAGTCGTTCGAACTCGAACTCAACCTCGTTGTTCCAGAGTTCAAACGAAACGAGCCAGTTCTGATCGTTTTCATCAAGTTTCCAGTGGGTAACAGCACTCATCCAATAGAGGCTGTGTCGAAGCACCCATTCTGAATACATTGTTTTTGATATGTTTTTTTGCATAACATTATCATCCAGAAAGTATCAAAGCAGAAATTCAAAAATTTAAGTTACCTTTCAAAGCAGGCAATGAATCGCGAAAAAATTATTAAAAGCGAAATCGATCTATAACTATATGTTTTAGAAGGACTTTATTTTTGTTCTGTTCCAGAATGTTCTTATTCCTCAATAATAAACATCGTGAATCAGGATGTAAATTTGTTTTGAAAAGTTTTATGACACATGAGAATATGATTACATCAATTTATGAATTCATTAAGTTTCGGGCAACCAGTCTCATAGGTTAAGTCATTGATTTAAGATATAATGATGGAGGTTCAATCTAATGTCTGAGATACCAGTGGAAGATGTATGTTCCATATGTCAACAGCCCCTGCATGATTCTGTGATCATTGAAAAAGATGGCGAGGTGTTCAAAAGTTGCCCTTCATGCTCCGGCAATGCAGGCACACATGTTTTCTATAAATATTATGACTTTGGTATGAGAAATATGGGTGATGGTCGATTAATAGTGCAGTCGTGGTGTCCGGGGTGTAGATTACAAGACGGTATGAAGCCTAACTTAGTTTTCAAATGTTAATCATCATTTAATAGATATTCTTTGATGAGCGCCACAGTAAAACTCATAATAATTGAAATAATTAAATATATTCACACCTAACTCAATAAGCTAGCAAAACCTTTAGATAGCGGCATGTTTAAATTATATCAATAATAAGATGAGTTAAAATTTAAACCATCCTCAAATACAAGCCACTTAATAACCATTTACCTCTAAAAGGACTGAAATGATATGAAAACAAGGTCTTTTTCTATTTTTTTGCTTAAAGCAGGTTATAACGCACAGAACTCGCTTAAGCCAGATCATCAACTTCTGGATGACTTTCAGGCCCAAAACCTCCCACAGGGTGCAAGTTTATTTATTTCTGACAGATTTAAAACAACCCCTTGGTGGGTGAATTACTTCTCTATTGGAGGGAGTTTAGAGCAAGAGAGTAAAGGGGCATTAATTTTTCTCCCAGTTAGAAACCGATGTTTCGCACTAACTTTTGGGCACATTTATCATAATCTACTCGATATTTCCTATGAGTATGACTTTGGTCTTAAAGTAACATTAAACAGCCTTGAACCTAAGGAGTTAAAAAGTGCTGACATAGTGGATCCTGGTGCATCAAGAAGAAAAAGAATGCAAGTTCCTGTCATGTCTGACTTAACCTACTTGGATTTTGACAGTAATAGTGAGATTTTAAAAAGTTTAACAGGAAAAGTTAAGCCACAATACATTGAACTATTTAAAAATGCGACTGGCTCTACAAGTTTAAAAGTAGGTCTAAAGTTAGAACCGAATGAGCTTATAGCTTTATGTGAGCAACTACTGGATTTATATGCCAGCAATGAATATTTAGAGTCTTTCCCTAACATACAAAAGATAGTCCCAGAAAAAGACCCTCAAGAAATTAAAAGGTTAGACAATTCACTTTTAAAGGCATTTGTAAATAAAAGTGATGAATTATCCTTATCAATACCAGATATTGTTGATTATAGTGACAATATATATTGTGTATTCAAAGGAAGAAAAGGAATTTCCCAAATATATACTGATATTAGTCTTGATGAATTTTATGACTATCTAGAAGGGATTGATTTAAACACATTCGATATAGAAAAATTAAAAGGCTTTTCATTAAACCTCTGTAATGAAGAAGGAATTACCTCTAAAGCATATAATATTTACAGAAGCTTTATTTATGACATTCCCTTTGACAATGAGGGAGTTGTGTATCATCTCTGCGAAGGAGAATGGTATAAAGTTGATCAAGATTATTTATCGACTTTGAAAGATTATATCGATCAAAGATGCGAGAATACCTCACTCCCACCATACAATCACGATAACATAGCAGCAAACAAAAGAAGTTACAGTGAAGAAAACTACAATTTAGATGTTGCTCGTAAATCACTTACACATATCTGTCTCGATCAAACAGATATAAGCCCTGATGGATATACGCAAATAGAGCCTTGTGACATAATCAGTTATAACGGAAATAAGTGCATTTTCCACCATATAAAAATATCCTCACGCTCATCTCAGCTTAGTCATCTCTTTAATCAGGGAGTCAATTCCATTGAGTTGTTGATTCTGGAAGGACAAAGCAAAGATAAATTAAAGAATCTCATTGAAGAAAAAATAGAAAATCGTGATTTAGATAGTTTCAAGCGAGCAATCGATGGAAATGAATATAAAGTTGAGTTTGGTATAATCACAAAAAAAAACGCAATATCTAAATCTGAAAACCTTCCCCTTTTTTCAAAAATAAGCTTAATGAGAAGTTTAAGAGCACTTGCTCTTTACCGTACAGAAGGTGTAGTGAGTTTTATTGAAGATAAAAGCCCTCCCAAAGAAAGCTATAGTAAATATCCTCGGGTTACAGTAGTCGTATCTCTTGGTGCAAATGGTAAGAATGAGGTTATTGTAGATAATAACCAAATTTTCCCTCAAGGGAAAAAGGTAATTAGATGCTCTCAAGAAATAACTAATAGTGCTATCGGTTCAAAATATATCATTTATGTCAAAGTAAGTGAAAATGGTGTTCTTAGCACTAGTAATGCTTGGGAAAGCGAACGGATTTAGATAAATAGACTTATGAAGAAGAATCACACACCTTAGCCCCATAAATTCGACGGGGCTTTTCTTAATTTTAAAATTAACAACTAAATGTTACTTTTAGCTAATCTTTTGTTAAATCGCTTGATTCTTAAAGCATCAGTAACTGTGTAGCGACACCATCTTCGCAAAAAATGGTGCAACTTCTATCAGCCTTAGCATAACGTTATCAAGAACAACTTATATAGCCGCTGATAGATTATCGGTTCTCTGTGTCGCCAGAACTGCGGATATGTCTAAAAAACACAGAGCGCCTCTCGCCGTAGATCCCTGCTTTTTTGATTTTGATAGAAACTTGTGACGGAATGAATGGGAAGATTCATTTCTACCAATTTCTAATCCTAACTACACTCTCAACAGCTAACGGTTAGACCAGTCCGCCGCCTTTTAAATATTTTTGTCTCGCCTCTAAAAAACATTAGCAAAATTAATTTATTTATTTTATATTAGTTAAATGATGGTATCTTCTTAAGACATACGTAGAAATATTGCAAAGCATTCAACTTTGGCTTGTAAGCTTTATTACAAATCGCTATATCTCTACGAATTTTATCAACTAATATTTGGGCAAGGAAAAATGACAAATTCGAACACTGGTGAAGAAAAAGATAAATCAATTGCTAATGAAGAAAAAAATACTCCTGCAAAAGTAAAAAACACAGGATTATACAAATTTCTTGATATAGTTATTTTAACTATTGTGATAATTGGCACAGGCTTTTTAGTATATTTCTTCTTTAAAAGACACATAAATGATCTAGCGGAAAATAGAATAGCAGTGAATTTAATTCTTCCATCCCTTCCAGTTATATCCGGTGGTGTGCTAATTTGTTTATGGTTTTCGAAACGTGGAAAGTCTGTCAAATTTCTAAATGACTTTTTCCTTTTCTCAACCGCATCATTTTTCACATACTTATCTTTATTTGGCGATGGACTTGAAAGCATAATCCCTGAAAACACCGACAAACTTATTACTCTTTTAATAAAGACAATAATAAATGTCATGCTATTAATTTCATCAACAGGTAAGGCATTTATTACAGTACTTGAATTCATAACAGAAAGAAATGCCGAGACTGAAAACTTAGTTAACTCAGCACCAAAAGATGAAGCCCAAGAAAATTCATTTAAAAAAGAAAAAGGACTCTGTTTTTATTTGGCTTTCGTCACTATATGTGTAGTAATTTCATTTTTTCCTTTATTTAGCGATAAAATATTCAATTACTATCATGCCGTTACGCATTATTTGTCAGTTTTGATATCAACCATGGAATAAAGAACATGAAAATATAAAAATCAATAGCAAAAATAACGACACTAAATTCCTTTAACGGTAAAATTAGTAGCGAATTTATTATCAAAACTAACAATGGAAATAGCCTATACTTTGTCATCTTAAACCCCATCAGTTATTCATATATGTCTTATATAACCTATTAATATTATATGTCAATAGCTTTTTATTTAAGCAAGGGCTAACTGAGCGATGCTCAGTTGCCTTGTTTTTCTGCCCTTCGGTTGAAAAAGAAAGATCAAAGCCACCCCACAATCAAATGCCAACCCATTGACACTATTGATCTTTATGGTATTCATTACATATAGCATACGGACTTGCTATTAAACCTAAATATCAAAAGGAGTTGATATGGAAAAAATAAATATTATTTTCGATGATGAGTTTCCTTCTTCGTTTACCAATAATCCTGTCGCAAAGAAATTACCTCCCAACCGTCTTCGCAGATACTCAGTAACTGTCAGATTAAATGAAGTTGAGCTGAGTAAAGTAAACCAGTCCAGAGGACAGCTAAGCAGGAGCTGTTGGCTGAGATCTTCAGCTCTAAAGCAGTTGCCTCCCTTAGTTCCAGAGGTTAATAAAGAAGCCTGGCATCAACTGACGGCTTCCCTGCAAAAGTTGAATGACCTCACTTCATTTCTTATTCGTCGCGGATCTGATGCTCAACCTTTGAGTAATGAGGTCGATACTCTCAGGCTGAAGCTATCTCATGTGAGAGATGCCCTCCTCTCACTCGATAAGTGATTCTCCGCTCGTGAAAGGAATGCAGAAAATCCGCAGGGGCAAGTGCTTCAGAGGTGTCATCTCTTATGCACTTGCTCCAGCTCCTCATCACAAAACAGTGCCAGTAATAATAGGCGGTAATATGATCGGTTCCTCCGTGGATGAGGTGACTGCTGAGTTCATGCAAACACAGAAGCTCCGCCCAGATGTGCAGAAACCGGTATGGCACAATTCCCTTCGCCTGCCTATGGGAGATTTACTCACTAATGAGCAATGGAAACTCATTGCTGACGACTATATGAGGCGAATGGGATTCGATGATACCCATCTTCGTTGCTATGTCCTACATGACGACGAGGCCGGCCAGCACATACATATAATTGCATCTCGCATCCGTATACCCGATGGCCAGCTCTACCTCGGTAGAAATGAGAACCTCATCAGCACCAGAATCATTCAAGAGCTTGAGCGGGATCATTTGCTCACACGAACCAAAGGCCCATCTCCTTCTTCCCCACCTAAAGTCAGGAAAACTGGCAGGAATGAAGAAATGATGGAAGCAAGGTCAGGCATAAAAGCTCCAAAGAAAATCATCCAGGAAGCAATTGAGGCGGTGCTCAGTTTCTATGGCACCATCACCATTGACGAATTTGTCTATGAACTCGGTAAGCTAAACATTACAGCCCAAGCGAACATTGCTTCCACGGGTAAAATGAATGGTTTCTCATTTGAGTATGCAGGAATCGCCTTCAAAGCTTCTCAGTTGGGTAAAGCCTATTCTTGGTCGATTCTGAGCCAGAAGGTTACTCTCACCGCTACTGTCGAGCCTCATGTGATTGATGATGCAGGGTTGCCAGATGAGGAATTAGAAGCAATGGAAAGCTTGGTGAACATCCACTACCAGCCTACAACCCATCCCCCTGCTATCCCATATACGGAGGAGATGGATACAGAGCAAAACGACAAGGTTCGTTGGCTACTTTGGGTTCCCTATCTGAAGCAAATTATCCAAGCCTTAAAAGCAACTGGTTTGAACCTTCTTAATCCATCGATCAAAATGAAGCCCTTCCACTTCGTTTCTATCGACCAATACAGTGGCGAAACGAATCCGCTTACTGACCATACTAAAATCGACATTGGCAACAAAAAACCCTCTATTTAATCTGGTTTAAACCCTCTAATTATCAGATGGTTAAAGCCGACACTTAAGACAAATTGGCATACCATTCTCATTATTAATCATATTGATAGGAAATATCGATCGATCGTTTTTACAGATCGATTTTTGCATCATGATAGTCTTAAGCTATCAATAAGATCTGATCGATCGGTACAAATGATTTGCTAGACAGTCATTTTGAGTCGTAATGTAACTTCTATCAAAACGATATAGCTCACTGATTTATCAGCAAAATAATCTGAAGGAAAAGTGTGCTTTGCATTCAACGAAACGATACCGGATGAACCTATGACAGTAATGACTGAAGTTAAGCAACCAAACTTCTTGATGATGAAAAGAGTGTGGATGGCAATTGCCCTGCCAATTGTCATTTTCTATTTTTTAGGCATGAAAGGTTTAATGGAACTCGCTGTTATTTGGATTTTCGCAAGCGTCATGCTCTTGATGTTCGCCTATAAAAAATTCCGCATTAAGAAGTGGAATGCCAGCACCAAGGACCACTTTGGCGAGCAAGACGGTATGTGGAGTCATGAATTTGGTTCCACTTCCATGAAGCTCGACCAGCACAGAGGACTGATTCATCTCAAGGAAGAGAACAAACAAAAAACCTATCCGTTCTCTGCGGTAAAAGAATGGCGATACAACTTATCTACCACAAGACAAAGAAATGGCTTAGATAGAGAACTCGACCGCACCCATGACTTCAAAGAATCAGGCTTTTACATTGCAGTAGACGATGTTCAGTATCCAGAATGGCGGGTAATGTTTTTCCCTCAAAAAGGTGACTTCAACTCACAGGAAGGCATCCGTGATACAGAACTACAACTTAAGAGGTGGATGCATATTTTTGATAAAATCATTAACCATACGACATAAATTAATATCTAATAATTAAAATCCAGAATGTAAGAGTAGAAAAATCATTCTACTCTTTCTCATAAAATTTAAACAACACTACTTAACCTATACTAAATCTTGGATGATTAAAAGGTAGAAAAAGCTTAGCTAATTCGCCGACAGGTATTTGTCTAAGATAGTTTTCATGACAAAAACAATTTGAACAACTCCTGACTTTTAATTTATTTCTAGTGCTTCCATCCATTGAACCCTCAATTGCTTGGTAAGCCTCAGAAAATAATACAACATCGTTATAAATCTGAACACCGGGATTATCAATGACAATTTCATCAAGATAATAAAATAAAAGTGGTGAAGTTGGTTTCCTTATCGTAAACATCCTTTGTTGAATAGGATATATCGCCCAAGTTCTTTCAATCTCATCTATATCTTGAAAATACTTATCCTCTTGGGTAGTTTGAGAATTCCAATAAATTGGGTTGTTTTTTGTAACCCAAACATCCAAATTATCGTTCAATAAGAAATCAATGTTAAATTTAAACAGGACAGGCCCATAAATATTCTGCCTAGGAAAAATACCATGCAAATCAAGAATGTCGATGAAGACATCGTCCCAGACATCATAATCTTTATCTTCTTGATCTGAAGCTTGTTTTGTCTGGATTAATCCTCTCCTCTCAACCTGCCCCCTTGATAAAATCCCATGAGATTCAAAAAAGGTCATTGCTGTAGCTACTGTATTAGCATGATGGAAATGAGTGAAACCCTTCTCGGTTAAAACTTGATGCAAAGCTAAATTTGGTATTTTCATAAAATGACCTTTAAAAGCATTTATGGTGCTATGTGTATAGAATAAGTAATTTATGGAAAATAACTTTCAGACCTTATAAAATAATATTATTTTAGTTAGCCTTGTTGGCTTTAATGTCCCAACCCGATTGAGATTCAGCACCTTTCCCGCCCGATGAAGTCTGTTCCCAATACTGAATTTTGACCTTAGATGCCTGAAATTGATATGACATACTCAGGATTTCTGAGTTAATCGCTCCATTGAAAAGGACATTAGTAGCAAGCACATCCTCCAATGTGATCCTGCAATACTCGGTTTGACTACCACCTGCCTTGCAAGCGGAGAGTTCCACCTTGCTGATGTGATTGCCATTTGAGACATACTTCATTACTGCTGGAGTAGCCTTGTCGATATGGGTTTGAACTGTGAGATCACGATAATGCACTTTACCTGCACCACCACCTCCGCCAACACTCATGTTACCAGGTTGACTTGCTCCCCAAGTGAAGGAATCGACATTAATCCATCCCTTGTGGTTTGAGTCTTGAGATTCGCCTGTAATGCCTTCAATTTTGAGAAAAAGATCAATACTCATTTGTCTTCCTTTCCAACTCCAGTTATTTTAGGATCTGATTAGCACTCTTAACTGAAAGCTATGTTTACATAAAGGTAATGTTATGGACAACTACTGGAATAAGAACAGATTTTCGGATTACTTCCTCACGATGGGTAATCTTCAGGCAAATCAACTAGTAAGCCTGGCTAACAATCTCTCCCTCATTCACCTGAAAGATGGAATGCTCAGGATGCGTTTTCATGATGAAGTGAGGGACTTTGCGAATCTCCAACTTACTACCATTCGTTCTTCTACCAGTGATGAGCAATGTCAGGAATGCATACAAAATTTGAAGCAAGAATCTCATAACCTCACCCTGCAAGACAGGATGCTTCGTTCAGGACAAGCCACCATTTCAGCATCAGTTAAGTTTTATCATGATAACGAAAAAATTATTGGTTATGTGATAGATGGTATAGGAGTCGTGCTAGGGACACTTCAGATTGTCGCTGGTGTCGGGATTGTTGCAGGTTCATTAGCGACAGGAAACGTAGTAGGTATGTTGGCGGGTTCAGCCTTGGTCGCAAACGGGGCAGGCTCTACGATTGAAAGCATTGATAAACTAAGGGGTATACCTAATCCGTCAAATCCAGTAAAAGAGGCATACGAAGATACTGCGGAGTTCTTTGGCTTTGACTCTCGTCTTGGTTTACTTGCATATCAAGTTGTTGACCTGACCACTTCTTACTATGGGATTTTTAAGCTGACCCTAAAGCCAGAATCGTGGCGGTTATTCAAATTTCTTCCAACTGATTACTATCGCAAAGTACAGGTGATGAGTAAGCCTGCTCTCGCCCTCAAAGGAGCCGGAGCAGCGGTCAAAGGGGCAGGAATAGGGCTAAATCTTCAACAAATGAATGACAAAAAAGAAGGTAACTAATTTCTGTTCTTTCTAATAAAACAGTGAGCTTTCCAGGCAAGATTCAGTGGTGTGACGAAGTAAACAATTAACAATGCTATGATAAGAACGATACCATAGGATACTAAGCTCTCATCGTGCCCCTTGTAAAGGCCGTATGCAAAGACAGAAGCAATGATGGCAATGCAAATAATCCCTCCCCAGAATCGCTTACTTAAATCTAAAACAAGGCTCTTAAGCGAGTCCGTCTGAGACTCGTCTCTCTTAATTATACTTTTGAGTTTGCCAATATCTTTTGTAGAAAAACCATTCTCAAGAAGCTTTTGTTCGTAATCGTTCATTTCAAAAATCCCGAGCTAAATTCTTATACAATAAATATAACATGACTGAAAGGGCTTATGCCACATGATCTGTTTGCAGAACACTCACCATTTAGTTGAAGTGAACAGATCATGTGGCTCAAGAATTATACTCTATTTTTCAAGCAGAAAAAAACAAAATTAGTGTTATTTCTTCAGCTTTCTCCCTTGATGCCTAAATTCGGGTCTATACTCGAAATTTTTCTTTTGGCTTCTGAAGGTTTTCTCAGCTTCATATTCATTCCAAATGATATGTTCAACAATAAACTTATAGAAATAAATAACCCGTTCAAGATTTATTGTTGAGGGTATTGTAAGGTAATTAGGGCTGAGTAAAGAGGAAGTCAAAACAGCCAAAATATTACTTGGACCAGACAAATGCTGATTTTCATATTCAGATTGATATTTCAGAAAGTATCCCACACAAAATAAATAAGCATCTTTGACAATCTTTTCCTTACTACAGCCTGACTCATCATACCTAATAATAAATCTGTTAAGTAAAATCAAAAACCTTTGGTCAGGCAAATACCTTTGTAATCCATTCATAATAAGCATCTTTGCTAAATTGTCATCCTTGACATAATATTTATAGCGTATTTTAATCTAAAATCAACTTTTCTCGACAGAATAATATTATTCTTTATCAGTCTTTTCTCTATCAACTGGCATTAAAGGAGCATTCAGTTGATGTTCTTTGATTCCATGTTTGTGAGCATTATATTGCCATATCACAAACTGCTGTTTCAAAACCCTGACTTCTTCTTTAAGTGACTCATTTTTCAACTGCAAATTTTTTATCTGCTGTGAAGCAATGTTCAGGTTTGCAGGTCTTATAACTTCAGATGCTCCAGATTTTATGTTTTTCTTTTGAAGCTCAAAAGCCCTTGCTATAGCTGTATGTTGACTAAGAGACTGTCTTGTTGGTCTCTTACCCAATAGCTCTGTAACAGAGTCACAAAGATTTTCCCAGGTAAACTTACCCTGCTTTGAACTCTGCCAACCTGCTATGCAATTTATAATTATATGTAGATCTTTATTAGTTAGATGTTTGGCCATTAATATTCTCCTTGTTGTTTATGATAATGCTGTCATCCTTTTTCAATTCTAAAACACGAGACAGGTGTGAAAAATCTTCCCCATGCGTTCTTATAATCGAGCCATTAGGCAGTTCTGGGTTTTCCATCACTGCGATAATCCCCTTCAGTCTTTCAAGGGTTTTGGTTTGATGCAGATACCACTTATCAGCTCCGAGTTCGTCCTCACTGATAGCTTCCTTTGCCTTAATAACAAGGCATTCTGTCGTATCGAGTAAGGACTTGAGCCTTTCAAGTTTCTGCTTTTCCCCTTTGACACAAACTTGCTCACTACAGTTGATACAATCATAGTATTTGCCACAAGGAGCTAAAATGTAGTCATGCACACAATATCCATATTCTGTTATATGGACAGCACCGTGCTCTATTTTATTTTTTAAGTCCTGAAGAGTGGAGATTTCGAAGTTCTCATTCATATCACTATCGCAGGGGATTATGTTATTTTGATTAATCCCCAGAGCTTTGACCTTTTCAATCATCTCAGCTTCTGTGATGTGGTTGTAAACTCTATTCTGGGTAACAGACACCCTACCCGACCATTTTGCTATGTCCAGCTCTCCGAGACCTCCTCTTTGAGCGATAGTGTTAAGTAGATGTCTGGCTTGATGAGTCCTCAGAAACAAAGCATTATTATGTTCATCATAGTATCCATGCCTTTCGAAAATATTCTTATGTTTACTGATTTTTGAACCACCTAATTCTTTTGAGAAAAAGACATTTGATATTTTAAATAGTTCATTACCAGTTTGTCGTTTCATACTGAGCTGGTTAACGAAGAGTGCACAAAGCGCATTACTGAATCGAACATCCTTTTCCTTATCAAACCAAATTTTTCTTGCTGATTTATCTTTCATCTTATGCTCAAGAACCTTACTTCTTTCCCTTGGCTTTTCAGATAATTTCAATAGCCTTTTGATGGCAAGTTTAGCCGTAGGAACCATGATTTCAGGTATCCACTTTATATTTGCTCCGAAACCTTTTAATGAATAAAATCTCAAGCCGTAGCATTCCTTTCCTTCCCTATTCATTTCGATTACTTCGCAGTCAGCTCGTAAAGATAATATTTCAGTTATACGGCTTGGTGCACACATAAGCAGAGCGAACACAGAAGTAACAAAAAGGTCTCTTTCATGAAGATCATGGTCCTGCATTGAGAAGATCTCTCCAATTGCTTGTATAGCCTTTTCATTAGGCAGTTTAGCTAATCTGGCTTTGTCTGCATTATCAGAAATCGACAATCTTGACTCAGGCGGTCTAATGTAACTACTCCATTTGATTAAGCCACAATTAAGAAGTTCTTTCTCGTTCAGGAAGATGATTAATTTCTCCATGAACTTACCACATTTGTATGCCACTCCTTTTGTATAGTTATCATTAATTTCAGATAAGCACTCATCGAGAATGACTGGATTTAGTAATTTTATATCACCAGAACCAGTGTAAACTAAAAGATTTTTTTCAATCATTCTAAGAACAATCGGAAAAGTTAATTTATCAAAGCCTTTCGAATTAGAGCAAAAAATATAAGCCACATATGATTTGCAAAACTCAAGATAACTGGGATCAAGATCTTCCGCTTTACTAAACGATTCCAATTTTACATTCTTAATCTTAAATTTAGAAAATTTAAATATTTTCCTCCAATGATTACTATCCCAATCATTATCAAGTAGATTTCCACTCAACTGACCTTTGCAATTCAGGATAAATTCTTTAAGGTTTTTCTCTGCCAAGATTTCCGTTTCACTCCTAAAATTAACTATTTCACTTTCATTCATGTCTTTTACTCCTTTGTAATTTTAAAGTCTCACATTTTTTTACTACTTCTTCTACAGCCATTATTGTTCTGTCTAAGGTTTTACTGATAGTTGTATCTTGAGTATTAGTCATAACTCTTTCTCTTTGTTTCAATAAATGATTTCGTAATTCCATATGTGGTGCATCAACAAATGGACGAAAGTGGTGGCAGGTATAACAAGGAACAGGAACATTAGCCTGACAAGATTTACAACCATCACATGCTCCAGTTACTTCACCTGCTAAGTTTCTTACTGCCAATTCGTTCTTCTTTACTAAATTATCCACCTGGATTTCACCTTGAAAAAAACCGGAATACTTCTGCATATGATTCCCCACTGCCTGATCAATTCTTCCAACATGATCAGCATTAAACTCAACATACACCCCTGTATATTGAGTTGTAGAGTGGTCTAACAGTTCTGCAATGACTAATTCGCTGGCACCTTCTCTCGCAGCTCTTGTGCCAACGGTGTAACGAAACCTTCGGGAGCTTACATTCAATCTTTCATTAGTTCTCTCAGAGAAAACATTTTCTGTTTCAGCGATAAACCTAAGTGTTTTATTAATCTTCACAGAATATTCGTGAGCTTTATCAGATACAAAGACCTTGCTAAGTTCGTTATTGTTTTTGAACATTCTTAATTTTTGCATTGATATAAAAAGAGGTGTACTTCCTACTTCTCTATCATTCAGTTCTCTGCCCAATGCACTAGAAATTTCTTTGACACTTAAATCACACTGTTTACAGAGTAAATCATACAAGTCTTTTGTCACTTGATAACTTCTGCAAGCTTCTCTGAACCCCAAGCCTTGCTTTATCCTTGGGATACTAATGACATAAGAATAGTTATTATCAATTACTTTTAACCTTCTTATATCCGACACCTTCATCTGCGAAATCTGTAGTGGCCTTCTTCCAGTTGCGCTTATCAGCAAAGTCATTGCTAATTGAGAAATATCTATTTTTCCCTTGTCATATGCTCTATAGCAAGCTTCAAGAAAAGATTGTATTTCTATATCGGTAAATGGGCCTTTAACTTGATCTCTTCTTCTTACAACTTCTCCTTTTTTGTTATCAGGGATTATTAGTTTGCACAAAAAAACATATGCACTTTCATCTATCCCAGAATAGCCCAATTCATACCATTTTTTTATGAGTATCCTTACCGATAACATAATATTATTGTTCTTACCATCAGATGCTCTAAACCTCACAAGGGAAAATTCATCGATTCTCTCAGGCCTCACATTTACAATAAATCTTCTAAAATTATTATTTATTAATTTAACTGAAGCAGGACTTAATTCACAAGCTAAGTATTTTAGTGTTTTTAAATATCCTCCCAACAATTCTTTGTTTATGGCATCTTTTACCGCTTTAATATTAACTGTCGCATTTCGGCTTAGCCTCCATGTCTCATCACTTAGGGAAAAGTAATAACCTTTCGTTTTAGCTTCATAAGTGCTCTCATTATCGTCACCATTAACATTTACTCTTAACATCAAACACCTCCTCTGTTGATAATCTCTTTTTGCATATTTAAAGCTATCTCTCCGGCTTTCTTTTCGATGAATCTTCTGTTATAAGTTGAAGCAGTCCCCGAACCCTCTTTCCACCCCATCAGTAAAGACCTAATTTGTTCTTGCTCATATTGGTTAGGCGGATTTTCCATTTGATCCATCTTTGAAGAAAACTCAAAGTTCCAGGTATGCCTTAACTTATGCCCTGTCATTCTGGAAAGTTCTGGGCAAGAATTCTTTAAAGCATTAATAATTTTATGATATGCTTGAATAGATAAGGGTTCACCGAAAGTATTTCCTTTTTTATGGCAGATAAATAAATACCCATTATCTTTTTTCATTCTATGCTTACGTCTTTCAAATTTTATATAATTACAAATTTCAATGCATAGATCATTTGATATAGACAGCTTCCTTTCTAAGGTTTTAACAAGCGGTTGTTTTATCCTTGAGTCATCAGGGTCATCAGCTCTCCTGTTAATTGAAATTGTCTGAGAACCTATATCAATATCTGTAACCTTGATGTTTAGTAATTCTCCTACCCTTAATCCTAAATGATAAAGAATTAATATCATTAACCTATTTCGCCTTTGCACATCAGCTTTAAATGGATTCATTTCTGAACCTACCTTTAAAACATCAAACAAAATATTTAGTTGATTATTACTGAGATTTTTATCATTTAATGAATTTTGATTTCTGAATCTAATTTTAGGTCTATGACTTTTCATTTTCGCAATGAATTTATCAATAATTATATGATCTCTTTTATAACTTACCGTGAAGAAGTCACACAACCATTCAAGGTATTTTATAATGGCTGTTAATCTGAAGTATTGGGTATTGCTACTAACCCTGCACCCGCTGTCAAGGTTTACAACCTTCTCTTTTTTCATTCTCTTAGTTATGAATTCTTTCAATGCATCAATCTCTTGAAGACGAAGAAACTCTGCTGTTTTGATCCTTTCTTCTAAATCAATTTTCTTAAAATTTAAAAATCGATAAAACAAAGCTATACTCGCTGAATGTAGCTCAATAGTTGAAATTGATTCGTTCTTCTTTCTTAATTCTGATGATATATATAAACATGGATAATAAAGTGGCATTTTTGAAACTTTATCAGTGATGAGACAGCACCTCTCTCCTGTATCCATTTTTATTGTATTAGTTACTATTCTATCCATATCTCTCCTTATTTTATTTACATTATTTTAGTTCCAATCTTTTTTAAAAATCTTGCAAAATTGGTATATGTATAACCTACATGGAAAATGACCTATAAGTATCTTGCAAAGAAATCATTGTCTTTTACTTAATAAAATCAGTAATATCAAGTGGATCTGAAATTATTATTGCATTTAGATATAAGGTAGATAGAAGGTGTTTTCTATTTACCTTATACTACCAACTTATAACTCTACCCCTTGTCCTAACTATCTTTCTTAAAGAAACCGTAAAATATTTTGCAAGTTTACTATGTAATTCACCTTTAAAAGTTGCGCTTTTACTTAATCGAGAGATTAAATATTTAACCCCTTCTATTTACTTATCCATATAAACTTCTTTTGTCAAATATAAATCTAAATTATTTTATAATGTCTTGCACTTTAAAAAAGAAAGATATCTTTAATAGCCAATGTTAGATTTAATTAGAACAATGAAATGTCGTGCCAGTGAAATTAACACATGTCTTATGATCAAAATTTATAATCAACTCATGATTAATAATTTCCGATATATTTAGAAGGCGAGCATGAATATGTTTATAACCTTTTCCTTTTTAATATATCCTGACATGAAGGCTCTTTCTTCTTAATTACTTTTCTTATGTGCTTATTTTCTTTTTTCGAAATGCATTTGACCACAAGATTTCTTACCACAGGAGAGTCTATCATATTCAATTTTGATGGTTCCCTCTCAAATATTTCGAAACTGATACCTGATCTTATCAAGCATTTTGCAATTTTTAAGTAGTCGTAAATTCCTGAGTCGAGACTTATCAAAGCATTGTTACCATACTTATCTAATTGGTTGATATCGACTCCATACGTCAAAAGCAACCTCAAGGCATCAAGAGATGCATTGAACACAACATTCTCTCCTAGAAAGTTTACTTGATGAATATCAATTTTATTATCAATTAGTAACTGGCAGATTCTTATATCGGATAAAGCTACTGCTCTAAATAATGGAGTTTCATCATGCACGTCTACTTGATTTACTTTAATACCATGCTCAATTAGCAACTTAGCCTTTTCATAATTACAGTAAAAAAGTGCATTTTGCTTTGATTTATTTAAGATATGAAGGTTTATACCGTTTTTTATTAACCATTCACTTTTTCCATAATGTTTACCGTAATCAGAGTAAAACAGTGCATTCGACCCAAGTTCATTCAATTCATTTATATCTACTTCATCTTTATAACTTAAGTATTCTTCTTCAGTTTGAATATCAAATATACTTTTTTCCATTTAAACCTCACTTTAATTAATTCATATGCCACCCTTAATTATTTAAAATCAATACCACATCAATTTTCTATGTCAATGATATTTAACTATCAACTTATTGAGTGCTTCTCCCCTCCAGTTTTAAAAAACCCTGTATTTATCCTAATCATAAAAAAAGAGGTCCGAAGTTTTATTTTTTATCATCTAAACATTGCAATATGTCATGCTTCTCTTGTTGAGCTGTAGATTTTAGAAGGGACTCTTTAAGGGTTTCTTTCAAAAGACCATGCCAAACTCTTCTCTCATTTGCGTGATTCCATTGTTTAGATAATACCTGTTCGATATTCAACCAGATTACATCGCAGTTTATATTTTTTAAGCAGCCCTTGAAGATGTTTTCAGGCAGGACAAGAGCATGTCCTATTATTTTTTCTTCAAGGGTATCAACCCAAAAAGGCTGTGGTTTAGCTAAATCGTATATTGAAGTAAATGCTAAGCCTCTAACTTGAGCAGCCTGCATCGTGCTATTCACTCTATGACCATTTCGCCAACTCCTTAGATCACCAAGCAGATAATTTACTCGTTGATTTCGGGCTTTGCTATCTGAGGATTGATACTGAACATAAGGCGGACCATCACCATTCTGACGATAACGAGCAAGTGTTTTCACACTAACTCCTAAGTAAAGTGCCGCTAAATCCACTCCGATAGTGGCATCGTCCGGCATGTCGCTAAACAAACTCCACACTTCTGACATTGCTCTCAAAGTTTCGATAGTGCTCATGCATCCTTCCCGGAATTTTCAGGTATTGGAGGGTATTTAGCTGATGCCAATAAACTATTATATAATCGAGGAGCCGTCATCAATATGTGTAACTCAATCCGTTGAAGAGCTTCATATACACGATTATTGTCTGGTTCCGCATACCTTTCTGTTGGATCGGTCGTATTGCGGTGGTTTAAAAGCTTCTTCACTACTGCATAGGAAACAAGCTCTTCTGCTATACGACCAAATGTCCTTCTTAGGTCATGAGTTCCAAGCTTAACGATTCCTGCCTCTTCACAAAGATATTCCCTAAGACTTTTACTGTCACTGTAATGACCAGCTTGGCTCCGTGGAGATCGTGCTGGAAAGACCCATTTCCTTCTACTAGCTTTTGATTCTTTCTCAAAAACGATATCCCTTCTGTTCTCCAACAGGCATTTCATAGCATCACAAATGGGAAGTTCATGGTTAGTCCTGTTCTTGGTATCAAAGAAGAAAATTTTCCTATTAACCAAATCGACATAGCTCGTAGACTTTGCTTCTTCTACCGATAGCTCATCTCTCCAGCAGAGCGAAGCCGTCTCTTCCTTTCTTGCTCCCAGCAGGACCGTTAGCAGTAGATAATCGCAACCAAGGCGGTTGAAGCTTCTTTTGTTGTATAGGGCATCAAGAAACTTCCCCAAAGTATCTTTTGAGGAGAGCGGATTTCTCACACCTTTTGACTGATAGCTTTCTTCCAGTTCAGAGCGACTACGGTATTTCTTTTGCACCCTGAGGACTGTAAAGGGGTTATAGGTGAGAACGGGTAATCTTTGCTGACTCTGAGCATCCATTGCTTCAACATCAATAGCATGTTGCACAGCCACATTGGCCCATCGGAATGTTTGCTCGGCTGTTGTCCTGGTCTTTGAGGCCATCTCATCAAACTTCTTCAGTATGATGTTTCCAGTAAGGTCACGAACACGATATCTTTCCCATTCTTTGAGCTTTTGTTCCGCTTTATCCAGCACCCGGATTGAATTTGGTTTTGCTGGTTTGCTTCGTCCAAGAAGATGCTTTCGGTATTGGGCAAAAATCTCACTTAGGGTCAGTTCAGCGATATCAGCATCTCGCTTAACTGCATTTGGATTTCTTTTAGTGGATTTCATCGATTGTGCATAGGTTCTCGCAACCTCACGAGCCTGATCAATCGAAGCGAAATCCGATACATTACCTATTGTTGCTCTGATGACCTGTGAAGGTGACTTTCCCTCTGAAGGGCTTCTGCTCCCACCCGAAACCCTTCGTTGAATGATATAGGTCTTCTTTGTGGCACTGATCTTAACACCAAAGCCAACTGGTGAATCACGGTGGCTGTCAGTGATAAGATACGGCTTACCAGATACATTAGGCACATACATAATTCGTCCATCTGAATCAAACTCGGGTTTTGTCTCTATAGACAACTTGTTGATTACTATGGATTGACTCAGAATCATCTTCACGATTTTCGCCTCATGTATACCAAAGTGACATTTTGTATTCTGGATAGTATCTAGAATACATCTGGCATACAAATTTTCGGATTTAGATGGGTTTATCATGGTTTCACATGGGGCCACTTGAGTACTTCTAAAACCATAAAAATGAGTAAATTCAATATGAAAGAGTCTGTAGACAAGGACTTTTCCACCCATACTCCGATGATGCAGCAATACCTGCGCCTGAAGGCCGATCATCCTGACATCCTGCTGTTTTATCGCATGGGCGATTTCTACGAGCTGTTTTATGACGATGCCAAACGCGCCTCGCAGCTGCTGGAAATCTCGCTGACCAAACGCGGCGCGTCCGCCGGGGAACCGATCCCGATGGCCGGCGTGCCCTATCATGCCGTTGAAGGCTACCTGGCGAAGCTGGTTCAGCTGGGCGAATCGGTGGCGATCTGCGAGCAGATTGGCGATCCGGCGCTGAGCAAAGGGCCGGTTGAACGTAAAGTGGTGCGCATTGTGACGCCCGGCACCATCAGCGATGAAGCGTTGCTGCAGGAGCGCCAGGATAACCTGCTGGCGGCCATTTTCCAGAGCCAGCGCGGTTTTGGCTATGCCACGCTGGATATCAGTTCCGGTCGTTTCCGCCTCTGCGAACCGGATGATGTCGAAACCATGGCGGCCGAACTGCAGCGCACCAATCCGGCAGAACTGCTCTATCCGGAGGATTTACAGGCTATGACGCTGATCGATCAGCGCCGTGGCCTGCGTCGCCGTCCGCTGTGGGAATTTGAAATCGACACCGCGCGCCAGCAGCTCAACCTGCAGTTTGGCACGCGCGACCTCAGCGGCTTTGGCGTCGAGCAGGCGCATCTGGCGCTGCGCGCGGCGGGCTGTCTGCTGCAGTATGTGAAAGATACGCAGCGCACCTCGCTGCCCCATATTCGTTCACTGAGTATGGAGCGCCAGCAGGACAGCGTCATTATGGATGCGGCTACCCGGCGCAATCTGGAAATCACCCAGAATCTGGCGGGCGGCAGCGAAAATACGCTCGCGGCGGTGCTGGATAAAACCGTCACGCCGATGGGCAGCCGCATGCTGAAGCGCTGGCTGCATATGCCGCTGCGCGACGTAGCCACCATCACGCGCCGCCAGGAATCAATTGCCGAACTGCAGTCGCTGAGCGAAGAACTGCAACCGGTGCTGCGCCAGGTGGGCGATCTGGAGCGTATTCTGGCACGTCTGGCGCTGCGCACCGCGCGTCCGCGCGATCTGGCACGCATGCGTCATGCCTTCCAGCAATTACCAGAACTCAATACCCTGTTAGCGGACGTGGCAGCGCCCCATCTCAACGCGCTGCGCGATCGGATGGGAGATTTCAGCGAACTGCGCGAACTGCTGGAAAGCGCCATTATTGAATCGCCGCCGGTGCTGGTGCGCGACGGAGGTGTTATCGCGCCCGGCTATAACGCCGAGCTGGACGAGTGGCGCGCGCTGGCCGACGGCGCCAGCGACTACCTTGACCGCCTGGAGATTCGCGAGCGCGAAAAACTGGGGCTGGATACGCTGAAGGTTGGCTTCAACGCTGTGCACGGCTATTACATTCAGGTCAGCCGCGGACAGAGCCATCTGGTGCCTATCCATTACGTTCGCCGCCAGACGCTGAAAAATGCTGAGCGCTATATCATTCCCGAACTGAAAGAGTACGAAGACAAGGTTCTCACGTCGAAAGGCAAAGCGCTGGCGCTGGAAAAGAGCCTGTATGACGAGCTGTTCGATCGCCTGCTGCCGCACCTCGACGCGCTGCAGCAGAGCGCCGCGGCGCTGGCAGAACTGGACGTACTGGCCAACCTGGCCGAGCGCGCCTGGACGCTCAACTATTGCCGCCCGGTGCTGCAGGAGAAAGCCGGTATCCGCATCACCGCCGGTCGCCATCCGGTGGTGGAACAGGTGCTGAAAGAGCCGTTCATTGCCAACCCGCTGTCGCTCTCGATGCAGCGTCGCATGCTGATCATTACCGGCCCCAACATGGGCGGCAAGAGTACTTATATGCGGCAGACGGCCCTGATTGCACTGATGGCCTGGATCGGCAGCTATGTGCCAGCGGAAGAGACAGTGATCGGCCCTATCGATCGCATCTTTACCCGTGTCGGTGCCGCCGACGATCTCGCCTCCGGCCGCTCTACCTTTATGGTCGAGATGACCGAGACCGCCAACATTCTGCATAACGCCACCGAAAACAGCCTGGTGCTGATGGACGAAATCGGCCGCGGGACGTCCACTTATGATGGCCTGTCGCTCGCCTGGGCCTGTGCCGAAAGCCTGGCGAATCGCATCAAAGCCATGACGCTGTTTGCCACCCACTACTTCGAGCTCACGACCCTGCCGGAGAAAATGGAAGGCGTGGTGAATGTGCATCTTGATGCGGTGGAACACGGTGACACCATTGCCTTTATGCACAGCGTGCAGGATGGCGCCGCGAGCAAGAGCTACGGCCTGGCCGTGGCGGCGCTGGCCGGTGTGCCGAAAGAGGTGATTAAGCGTGCGCGCCACAAGCTAAAAGAGCTGGAAGCGCTGTCGGGCAGTTCTGCCGGCTCAACGGTGGAAGGCTCACAGCTGCCGCTGCTGGTGGCGGAAACCTCGCCGGCAGTGGAGGCGCTGGAAGCGCTCGACCCGGACAGCCTGACGCCCAAACAGGCGCTGGAGTGGATTTACCGTCTGAAAACCCTGATGTAACCTGCCACCGGCGCGTGCGCGGCGCGCGCTGGCCTGAATGACAGGCATAAAAAAACGGTGACCTTATGGTCACCGTTTTTATTGCCAGCTACGGCTTATTCGCGGAACAGTGCTTCGATATTCAGACCCTGCGTCTGCAGAATTTCACGCAGACGACGCAGACCTTCTACCTGAATCTGACGGACACGCTCACGGGTTAAACCGATTTCGCGGCCCACATCTTCCAGCGTTGCCGCTTCATAGCCTAACAGGCCGAAACGACGCGCCAGCACTTCACGCTGCTTGGCATTGAGTTCAAACAACCACTTAACGATGCTCTGTTTCATATCATCGTCCTGCGTGGTGTCTTCCGGACCGTTGTCTTTCTCATCGGCCAGGATATCCAGCAGCGCTTTCTCGGAATCACCGCCTAACGGCGTATCAACCGACGTAATGCGCTCGTTGAGACGCAACATACGGCTTACGTCATCAACTGGCTTGTCCAGCTGCTCGGCGATCTCTTCCGCACTCGGCTCATGGTCCAGCTTGTGCGACAGTTCACGCGCGGTACGCAGGTAAACGTTCAGTTCTTTAACAATGTGAATCGGCAGACGGATGGTACGGGTTTGGTTCATGATAGCCCGTTCAATGGTCTGACGAATCCACCAGGTGGCATAGGTTGAGAAGCGGAACCCGCGTTCCGGGTCAAACTTCTCTACGGCGCGAATCAGGCCGAGATTCCCCTCTTCAATCAGATCCAGCAGCGCCAGACCACGATTGCTATAACGACGGGCAATCTTTACCACCAGGCGTAAGTTACTTTCAATCATGCGACGACGAGAAGGAATGTCACCGCGTAATGCGCGACGGGCGAAGAACACCTCTTCTTCCGCCGTTAACAGTGGTGAATAACCAATCTCGCCGAGGTAAAGCTGCGTCGCATCCAGAACGCGTTGCGTCGCACCTTGTGACAGCAACTCTTCTTCAGCTACTTCATTATCACCAGGTTCGTTCTCAACGAGAGCCTTCTCATCAAAAACCTCAGCTCCGTTCTCCTCGAATTCCGCATCATCGTGTAACTCATTAACTTTCAGCGTATTCTGGCTCATAAGCGGCTCCTACCCGTGATCCAAGGGCAGAACACCTAAGGTTCTGCCGGATTATCGCTGCGGTAAATAACGCAACGGGTTTACGGATTTCCCCTTGTAACGAATTTCAAAGTGCAATCTTACTGAACTGGTTCCGGTGCTACCCATGGTAGCGATTTTTTGCCCCGCCTTAACTTCCTGTTGTTCCCGGACCAGCATGGTATCGTTGTGGGCGTAGGCACTCAGGTAATCATCGTTGTGTTTGATGATGATTAAATTACCGTACCCGCGGAGCGCGTTGCCTGCGTATACCACTCTTCCTGATGCAGTGGCGACGACAGGTTGTCCACGCGACCCGGCGATATCGATCCCTTTGTTTCCGCCTTCCGCAGCGGAGAAGTTATCGATGATCTTCCCATCAGTCGGCCAACGCCAGCTTCCCACTGGTGTTGTGCTATTAGTTGTGCTGCTAACTGTGGGCGGTGCGGTAACCGGAGCTGTGGTCGTTGCCACATTATTTGCCCCTTTCGACGGCAGCATTTTCCCGCCTGTCGAACCCGAATCATCAGAATACGTAATAACAGGTTGCTGTGCAACAGGGGTGGATTTAATTTGCGTCTGATTCGATGCCACCGGAACGCCGCCCTGCGTGGCATCCGCTGCGGTTATCGCGTTACCACCGGTGATGGTCTGACCGTTACCGTTACCCACCTGTAACGTCTGCCCGGCGCTCAGGCTATAGGGCGCCGCAATATTATTGCGCTGTGCCAGATCGCGGAAATCATTGCCGGTAATCCAGGCAATATAGAACAGCGTATCGCCTCGCTTAACGGTGTAGGTTTCACCGCCGTAGCTGCCTTTAGGAATATTCCCATAATTGCGATTGTACACAATACGACCATTTTCGGTGGTCACATTATTATTGCCACTAACCATTCCACCCGCAGGCGCGGCTGATGGTGTACCACCGCTTAACATTCCACCACGCGGCATCGCCGGCACGGTGCTGTTCTGCGCGGCGATCATGCCGCCGCCTGTGGTGGGAGCTGCAGCCATACCGCTATCACCGCTGTTGCTGCCAATCTGGCTGATGGGGGCTTGTGTGTTGTCGCCAGAGCTACAGCCTGCCAGCCAAAAACCGACCAGTGAAAGTGCCGCCAGACGGCGTAATTGAAATACTGTGCTTCCCGTGCTCATTGATCCCCCGTGATGGCAATCCTGGATAAAACTGTGTGTCGACGTTGACCGCATGATTCACTAGCTGTGCCGTCAAAAACGCGCTTTCGCATTGATTAACAAGGATAGTAACAATATCAACTGCGCCATGCCATGTAACGATTGTGAAGAAATACGTAAGATGGCTTTATGCCAGATCGCCCTGAACCAGCGGCACAAAGCGCACCGGCTCAATCGTTTCTTCAATGATTTCACCACCCTGACGACGCAGGCGCTTAAGTACCTGCTGGTCCTCACCCACCGGCAGCACCATTTTGCCGCCTTCTCCCAGTTGCGCTATCAGCGCAGTCGGAATTTCTGGCGGTGCGGCAGTCACAATAATGGCATCAAACGGCCCCCGCGCGGCCCAGCCCTGCCAGCCGTCGCCGTGGCGTGTGGAAATGTTATGCAGATCGAGCTGCTTCAGGCGGCGTTTCGCCTGCCACTGCAGCCCTTTGATGCGTTCAACCGAGTAAACGTGGTTAACCAGATGCGCGAGAATGGCGGTCTGATAACCCGAACCGGTGCCAATTTCCAGCACGCGCGAAGTCGGGTTCAGCTCCAGCAGCGCCGTCATGCGCGCCACCATATAAGGCTGAGAAATGGTCTGGCCGTTGCCAATCGGCAGCGCCACGTTCTCCCAGGCTTTATGTTCAAAAGCCTCGTCAATAAAGCGCTCACGCGGGACATCAGCGATGGCTTTCAGCAAATGCTCATCGTGAATACCCTGCGTGCGCAGTTGGGCCAGAAGCGTTTCGATGCGCCGGTTTACCATGCCGGATTCACCTCAGCCTGGTACAGCCCGTCGCCTGCCCTCTTCCGCGCCGCGCCGGCGCCAGGATCAACCTGTCGTAATGTCTTCACGCCAGGGAACACGCCAATGCCGGGAGTCTGAATTCCATCATCGTTGCTGAGCCGTATCCGCATCTGATTCTGACCTTTTTCATTAACCGGTCCACCGACCGCCGCGCCCGTTTTGCGCCTTCAGCGGCGCAAGCGGTCCTGCGCTGGCGGCACAAGGATGTTTGCATTCTAGCGGTGAGGCGCGGGAAGTGGTAGGCGTAAATCACGCAACCGTCGGCAGTTGTCGCAACAATAAGCAGTCAAACGCAATGGCACCCAGTAAAAAGCCCGGCGAAAAGCCGGGCTGATTTATCACCTCAGTGACGATCCGGTAAGCTCACCGCATACAGATACCAGGCCGAGTGCGGCAGCCAGCCTTCCGCCCAGCGCCAGTCGTCATCCTTCCGTGTGACCGCATAACCTTCATCAAAGGCGATACCGTCCGCCACCTGATTCGACGCGCCGGTGATGCCGTTGACGATACCGCCCGGCAGCGTGGTGTATTTCCACGAATTGAAGAACAGATAGCTGATGTGACGATAGCCGCTGCCGGTCAGCATACTGACGTCGTACGGATTATGACCGAGGATCCAGTTGAGCTGATCCCAGGCATAGCTCTGCAGCTGCTGCGTAAAGGCTTTATCGTCCGCGAACAGCGGCATCGCCTGACGGGCGGCGGCGGCCAGCGACGCGATACGCGCGTTTTCGCCCTGCCACCACGGCGCAGCTTCGCTGTCGTGCGGGAAGAAGAAGCTGGTGCGCTTCACGCCGTCTTTCAGCTGAATCAGCTGGCGCGCATAGCCAAACGGGTTATTGCTCTCTTTGGTGACCGCCAGCTCAAAGCCCAGCGAGCGTTTTACCGTCTGGCGGATGTTCGCCTGCTGCGCCTGCGGCGCGATGCGCGCGTACTCCAGCAGCGCGATCACCGGCAGACCGGCATCGGACGGATGGAAGAACGGGCGTTTTTCGCCGTCGGCACGCCAGTAGTCATGCCAGTTATCCAGCGACGTCAGTCGCGCCATCAGGCTCTCCGCGCGCTGCTGCGCCGCAGCCAGATAGACCGCTTTTTGCGAGGCGCGATACAGCTCGGTAGCCGCCAGCAGCGCGGTATAATCATCCACAATGTTCTCTTTGCCGTCATTCACCATGCGCAGGTTATTTTTCTGCAGGAAGGCGAAGGCATCTTCTGCGGTTTGCAGATACTGCTGCCGCGTGAAATTGCCGTCATTCTCCATGGTGCTGGCCAGCGCCAGCGCGGCAATTGACATGCCGGCACCGGATCGGAAGCTGGCCTGCCACGCCAGCGGGCCGACCGCCTCTTCTTCAACAATGGTGGAATCTGACTCCTTCTCTTTAATCTGCGTGCGCCAGTTGGGATTGGCGATCACCCGGTCCTGAGCCAGCTTCTCTTTGCCCGGCGACGAGATCGCCTGGAAGAAGGATTCACCCGGCCGCTTCATGCGCACCAGGAAATCGGCACCGTACAGCCCTTCGTCGAGCATGCGCCGGCGATACTCATCAAAGTTCGGGTTATCCCGCGCCCCGAGATTTTGATAACCGCGCAGTAAACTCCACGCCACCAGCGGCGCCTGCTGCGGATTGAAGTAAGAGGTCAGATTCTGGTGCGACAGGTGCACGCCGTAATCCCCGGTGGCGTCATACCAGCCGCCGTGGACGTCAACCGTACCGCTGCCGGTGCCCGGTGGCAGCGGCAGTTTGCGGTCCGCCTTATCGAACAGGCCGGTGACGCGCTGGCTTTTGAAATAGGCAATCACATCGGACAGCGTATAGCGCTCGAGCAGATCGGCACCAATAATGAACGGCCCGGAGCGCACATCGCCGTCGCTGCTGGTGGTTTGCAGCACGTAGCGGCCCGGCGTTTGCCAGCCGGAGAAATCGGCACGATAGAAGGTGCGATCGCCCCAGCCCGGCACGTCACCCTGCGGCTGCAGCGTGCCGCTCAGCACCGCTTTATTGGTCTCATTATCCAGCAGGGTAAATTTCACCGGCGGCTTAGCGCGCGAGTCGCCGGTCAGCTGCACGATAGCGTTTTTCGGCGCGGCAACATCGTAGCCGACCTGATTGATTAAAACGTGGGTTTCGGCGTGCGCCAGCCCGGCCAGTAACAGCGCTGCGGTCAGCGCGGAGAAGCGAATCCTCATGGTCATCATCCTTAGTGTCGTGAGTGATTGAACAGGCTAAAAGGGGCAATCATCATGAATTTGACGTCCTTTTCATCCTGGAAAACGTTGCCATAGCCGCCGCCCCAGCTGGGGTTATCGCTATGATTGTTGTAGGCGGTGAGATGCAGCTTAAATACCGTGTCTTTGGCCCAGCCGGACTGCACCTGCCACACCAGATCGCCGTTGATGGCGGTTTCCGTCAGGCGCTGCTGCTGCGACCAGTCGCCGCCGCGCGCCGGTTTACCGTCCCAGCCCCAGGCAAACGAGCCACCGATGCTGACGCCCGGCCAGACGATGTCGCTGAGATCGATCATCAGGCCCGCGAACAGCGCTTTTTCGCCGTCGGCGTTGAAGTCAGAGCGCGAATCCCACCACATATCGATGCGGCCCGCGGAGTTGGGATAGATCGGCGTCATCGCCACGGTGTAGTAACCCTGTTTACCCGGTGCGTGTACTGCGCTGCCCTCGAGCCGGAACTGGTAGCGATCCCACTGGTACGCCAGCGTCAGGCCCTGCTGCCAGGCAAACTCATCGTAAACATCATGGCGACCGGTACGATCCTGCGAGCCGTAGAACTGCCAGCTGACGCTGAACGGGTTATCCCACAGCGTGGTCTGACGTGCCGCTTTGGCGAAATATTTGTCGAGATAATGCGGAGATTCACCCCACGCCAGCTCCAGCGTGTTGCCGTTTTTGAAGTCATACTTCGCGCCCAGCGAGTGCAGATAAGGAATGCGTGTTTGCCGATCGATTTCGCGAAACTCGTACATTTTGCGATACCACGGTGCTTTGTACTTGTTGGCACCCATCCACGATAGCGACAGCGCGCCGGCAGCGCCATAGTCATAGACCGCTCCGACTTCCACGCCCTGGTAGGTGCCGGGCAGAAATCCCCACTGGGTGCCAAGCAGCGTCTGACCGCTCGGCTGGATATAACCGGCCCGCAGCCAGTAGTCGCCGGCTTTGAGTTTCAGCGCTGCACGGTAGAGATCCAGCCCGTTACGTTCGCCAACGCCACGGTCTTCCCACATCGAAGGCCCGTGACTGAAGCTGATCTCGTTGGGATGCGCCGGGCTGCCTTCAAACAAATCCCAGGTGGCGAAGGCCGCCACATCAATGCCCATGGTATCGGCCAGATAGCCGGACTGATAATCGAGCGCGCCGGTCAGCGTGCTGTGATGCAGGTTGGTCTGATAGTGCTGATAGTGCACGCTGTGCGGATCGAGATCTTTACGCTCACGGTGGCGCTGCCAGTAATAGACGGTGCCCTCCAGCGTGCTGTCTTCAACAAATCCTTCCGCCAGCGCCGGCGGTGCCGCGCCCAGCATCAGGGTGGCCAGCGGCAGCAGCGCTGCCTTGTTTCTCCTGGTGAATGTGTTCATGACCTTTCCTTAAGGTGCACGCGGCCCTGCGAAGCAGCCGCATGCGATTTCCCTGTTTTGGTGTTAACGAATCAGCGCATCAGGCGCCGGTTTTATTCACGCTGCGCAGCGTCCAGCGGCCGTAAATCAGCGTCAGAATGAATGGGGTGAGGAAAGCCACGGCAATTGCCGCCACTTCATAGATCATCTTCGACTCAGGGCCTTCGAACAGGCCGAGTTCAAACACGTTCAGCACCGGCAGGAAACTGTAGGTTTTCACCTGCAGCAGCCCGGTAATGCCACCGCCGAGCGCCGCGCCGATGCAGCCGAAGATAAACAGCATGCGGTACTTGAGATTGACGCCGTACAGCGCCGGTTCGGTGATACCAAAGAACGCTGACAGCGACGCCGAGATTGCAATCTGCCGGTCGCGCAGGCTGCGGGCGATGAAGATCGCGCCGGTAACCGCGCCAAACTGCCCCATCACCGCCGACATAAACATCGCCATGATGGTGTCGTAGCCCTGCACCTGAATATTGATCAGCGCCAGCGGGATGATGCCCCAGTGCACGCCAAACACCACAAATAGCTGACCAATGCCCGCCAGCAGCGCGCCGGAGATCATCGGGCTGAGCTGATAGAGCCAGCTGTAGCCGCTGGCGATGCCGACGCCAACGTAATCCGCCAGCGGGCCAATCACCGTGAACACCACAAAGCCGCAAATCAGCAGCGACAGGCACGGCACAAACACCAGCGCTGCCACCTCGGGGATCCACTGTTTCAGTCGGCGCTCAACCTTGCTCAGCAGCAGCACCGCCAGAATCGCCGGAATCACCGCGCCACCGTAAATCTTTAGGCTGATGCTCAGGCCGAACAGCGCGAAGTGCGCCGGCAGATCCGGCTGGGTCAGCGGAAACACCATCGCCGCCGTCAGCGCCAGCGCGTTGAAACGGCTGGCACCGAAACGGTCTGCCGCGGTAACCGCAATAAACAGCGGCAGAAAGACAAACACCCCGCTGGCCAGCGCGTTGAACATGGCGAACAGCAGGTCATCGTCCGCCACCCAGCCCTGCGTCTGCAGCAGCACCATGATGCCTTTGATCACACCGATGCCGGCCAGTACGCCAATGTAGGGCGTAAAGATAGCGCCGAGCGTGGCCAGCATTTTACCCGCGACGCCGCGCTCGTCTTTGCCGGGCTTCACCGGTTCGGCCACCGGCGCTGCGCCCTGCTGCATCGCCTGATACAGCTGTTCGACCTGCGGCCCGACCACAATCTGCAGCTGTCCGGACGCGTTCACCACGCGGATGACGCCCGGCAGGCTACTGATGGCCGGCATATCGACACTGGACAGATCGTTTATCGTCAGCCGCAGCCGCGTGGCGCAGTGTGAAATGTGGCTGATATTATCGTCGCCGCCGACCTGTTCCCTGATGGCCTGCGCCAGCTTCACGTAATCGAGTTTCATTGTTGTTATCCTTATGGCTCGCGCCCGGCGTTAGTCGTAATCACCCGGTTTGGTTTTGCTCTTCATCGCCACGCCAAAATCAGTGAATATGCGCTGCGGCAGATTGTTGCCTTTGGCTTCAGCGATGTGATGCGCGAGGATCTGGAACGGAATCACCATCAGCAGCGGCGCTATCCATTCGCTGACCTCCACGCCGAGTGCCAGCGTGCGCGCATCATCACTTTCCCCGAGACACAGACTCCAGACGTGCGGCGTCACGCGCTGCTCATACTGGCGCAGCAGCTGCAGGCGTTCGCGCACCGGCGCCTCGACGTCGATAAAGAACAGCCGGTGCTGCGGATTGATTTCGAAATAGGGGCCGTGCATGAATGCTTCCAGTTCAATGCCCTGCGACGGCACGCGCACCGTTTCGCTGAATTTGGTCTCCATTTCTTTGATCACGCCAATCGCCGGACCAAAGCCAATCGAGATAAAGCGTGGCGCCGCAGTGAGATCGTCCTGCCAGCGCTGCCAGAAGCGCTCGGTGCGGGCGATGATGTCCGGAATCGCGTCGACGCCGCGCTGCAGTTGCGCCAGCGCCTGCTGCTCCTGCTCTGCACTGAGGCGACCACTGTGGCGCGCGCTGTGTACGCCAATCAGCATCAGCGTCAGGATCGTGGCGACATAGCCTTTGGTGACATACCCGACGCGCTCCTCGCCGTTCATGATGTCTACGGCGTGATCCACCGCCTGCGCCAGCGGACTGGTGATTTTGCTGGTGATGCCCCAGGTTGCCACGCCGTGCTGTTTTTTCAGCGCGTCAATCGCCGCCAGCGTCGAAGTGCTCTCGCCGCTCTGTGAAATCGCGATCACCAGATCGGTCGCCGGATCCCACTGCTCGTAGTGCTGAAAATGGAACGGCTCCTGCACGCTGATGCGTACGCCGGTCAGTTGCTCAACGTAATATTTGGCGCTGAGCGCAGCGTTGATGCTGGAGCCGGTGGCCAGAATCAGCACTGTTTTTGCCTTGCCCAGCACCGGTAATCCCTGCGGATAGCGCGCCAGCAGATGGCTCAGCACCTCGGGTTGCTGGTGGATGTAGGTCATCATGGTGGGTTTCATTACCGCTCCTTAAACTGTTTTCCCGTCAACCTGAAAACGTTTTCAGGTTGTGCGCCAACTTATTTAATGGCGCATATTAAGTCAACGTGAGGATCGTGAAATTGCGATCGCGCTAACAAAGCGCAACGAAAGCAGGCGGAACGTTTAAGGGGAGAAGATCAGGCGGATTCGCCGGGGATCAATACCGGCTTTAGCGGTGCGCTGCAGCGCGCGTGCGGGCTTAAGCTGCCGTCCAGCTGCGCCATCATCATGGTGATAATGTTTTGCCCCAGCTGCGGATTCTGGTGATCGACGCTGGTCAGGCGCGGGATAAAATATTCGCTGCCGGGGAAGCGCTCGCAGCTGATGACCGCTACCTGCTCAGGCACGTCAATGCCGCGATCGCGTAACGCGCGGATCGCGCCCATCGCCACGCGATCGTTGATTGCCACCAGCGCCTGCGGTTGCTCTGCCTGCTGCCACAGCGTATCAATCGCCTGATAGCCGTGTTCAGGATAGAAGTTATTCAGGCAGATCCAGCTGTCGCGCGGCGTAATGCCGGCCTGCTGCAGCGTGGCGTGGAAATGACTGACGCGCTCGCGCGTCACCCACACTTTGCGCGAACCGCCAATAAACGCGATATCACGCAGGCCGCGCGCCAGCAAATGATTCACCGCCAGCCCGACGCAGTGCTGCTGGTCGCGCATCACGCACGGCCATCGGCCAGCAGGATGCGGCTGCCCCACCACCACCACCGCCATTTTGTCCATCAGCGATTCCAGCAGCGTCAGGTAGCCGGCCGGAATCGGCGCATAGTCGCTGTGGCCGCCGAGCACGATCACCCCATCGATCTGGCTATCGATAATCGACTGAAAAATCGCGCTTTCGTCATCGTCGTGCTGAGGGCTGCGGTTGGCCGACTGGGTATCGTACAGGGTGATTTTGTAACCGATGGCCAGACAGGCCTGCTGAATCTGCGCCACCAGCGTGACGAAGTAAGGGTTAGTGATGTCAGAGACAATCACCGCGAGGGTGTAGCTCTGGCGCGATATCATGCCGCGCGCCATCAGGTTGGGGCTGAACTGATGCTCGGCGATCACCTGTTCCACCCGCGTGCGGGTTTTTTCCGATACCCACGCATGCTTGTTGAGCACGCGCGAGACGGTAGTGATCGACACACCGGCGAGTACGGCAATATCCTTGATGGTGAGATTTTTGCTCATCGTCGCCGGGTTCGCTTATTCGTCGCCGAGCGGGGCCGCCGCGCCGTTGCTCAGCAGCTCACGCACTACGCTGGTGGCAAAACTGCCGGCCGGCAGCCAGAACTGCAGCTCGAGCGTGACGTCATCCCACCAGTTCCATTGCAGATCTTTCGGCACCACCAGCATGGCGCGCCGCGCCGCATCGACGCGTTCACGCTCCAGCAGGCCCAGCAGATCGGCCACGCCCGCCAGCTGCTGCTGTTCAAACGCCAGCGTTTCGCCCTGAGTGCCCAGCTCGCCGCGTCCGGCCAGCGGTGCGGTGATGCGCAGCTCGTGGTTATCCAAACGCTGCTGCAGCGCAGGTAACTCGTCCGTCTGGGCAACAAACCAGCTGCCGCGCCCGCTGAGCTGCAGCGCATCGCCGGGCTGCACGCGATCCAGCGCACCGTCACGCTGCAGGCGCGCGCTGGTCAGCTGATTGAACAGCTGGCTGCGCGCCGCCGACAGCAGAATGCCTTTCATACTGCGGTCGCGTGGACGGAATTTCTCCTCTGCCCACAGGCGCGCCTGCGTCAGGTTATTGCCGCCGCGGCCAAAGCGCTGTTCGCCAAAGTAGTTGGGCACACCCTGCTGCTGAATTCGCTGCAGCCGCGATTCCACCTGCGCGCGATCGGACATCTGACGTACCACCAGACGAAACGCATTGCCCGCCAGCGCGCCGGTGCGCAGTTTACGCTTGTGGCGAATCACCTGCAGGATCTCCACGCCTTCCAGCTGGAAGCCGGCAAGGTTGGGCATCGCCGTGCCCGGCACGCGGAAGCACAGCGTCTGCTCGGTGACTGCATGGCGATCTTTCATGCCGGCATAGCTGAGATCGCGCTGATGCACGCCGAGAAATTTGGCGATTGCCTCAGCGACAAAACGCGTGTTGCAGCCAATTTTACGGACGCGCACCAGCAGCTGCTCGCCTTCGCCGTCATAGGGATAGCCGAGATCTTCAATTACCACGAAATCTTCGGGACTGGCTTTGATCACCCCGGTAGCAGCGGGCACGCCGTGCAGGTAGAGCAGCTCACTCATGCACGATCGGCCTTCACCAGCAGCGCCACGGCTTCGCAGGCAATGCCTTCACCGCGACCGGTGAAGCCCAGCTTCTCGGTGGTGGTGGCTTTGACGTTGACATCATCCATGTGGCAACCGAGATCTTCGGCGATGTTGACGCGCATCTGCGGCACGTGCGGCAGCATTTTCGGTGCCTGAGCGATGATGGTGACATCGACGTTGCCGATGCGGTAGCCCTTCTGCTGGATGCGACGCCAGGCTTCGCGCAGCAAACCGCGGCTGTCGGCGCCTTTGAATGCCGGATCGGTGTCCGGGAACAGTTTGCCGATGTCGCCCATCGCCACCGCGCCCAGCAGCGCGTCGGTCAGCGCATGCAGCGCCACATCGCCGTCAGAATGCGCAATAAAGCCCTGTTCGAAGGGAATACGCACCCCGCCAATCACCAGCGGACCTTCGCCGCCAAACGCGTGCACGTCAAAACCGTGACCGATACGCATCATGCGTGCTCCTTTAACTGAATCTGAGTGAGATAGAAGGCCGCCAGCGCCAGATCTTCCGGCCGCGTTACCTTAATATTGTCGCTGCGTCCGCTGACCAGCTCAGGATGATAGCCGCAATACTCCAGCGCCGAGGCTTCATCAGTGATGGTCGCGCCTTCATTGAGCGCGCGCGTCAGGCAGGCGGTCAGCAGCGCATGCGGGAAAAACTGCGGCGTCAGCGCATGCCATAAGTCATCGCGTTCGACGGTATGCGCAATGGCACCTTTGCCGGGCTCCGCGCGCTTCATGGTGTCGCGCACCGGTGCCGCCAGAATCGCGCCGACTTTGCTGTGCTCACGCACCGCCAGCAGACGCGCTAAATCATCAGGATGCAGACACGGCCGCGCCGCGTCGTGCACCAGCACCCAGGCGCTGTGGCGGATGGTCTGTAATCCGGCCAGCACCGACTCGGCGCGGGTTTCGCCGCCGGTGACGCGCAGCACGCGGGCATCCTGCGCCAGCGGCAGGCTATCGAACCAGCCGTCATCCGGGCTGACTGGCACCACCACCTGCTTTACCGCCGGATGCGCCAGCAGGCGCGCCACGCTGTGTTCGAGCAGGGTTAATGGACCGATAGTGAGATACTGCTTCGGACAGGCGGCCTGCATGCGGCTGCCGATACCGGCAGCCGGCACCACGGCAATCACATCCGCAGAGGAAGAGAGCTGATTCATGGTTTATCGTTGTTGGTTCTGCGCCGCTTGTTGCGCATTACGTTTGTTTTGGTCTGGCACCAGACGATAGAAAGTCTCGCCAGGCCTGATCATGCCCAGCTCGCTGCGTGCGCGTTCCTCAATCGCCTCTGAACCGCCATTGAGATCGTCAATTTCGGCAAACAGCTGATCGTTACGCGCTTTGAGTTTGGCGTTATTCGCCTGTTGTGACGCCACGTCTTCGCTGACGCGCGTGTAATCATGGATACCGTTCTTGCCCAGCCACAGGGAGTATTGCAACCATCCCAGCAGCACGAGCAGCAGTAACGTCAGTTTTCCCATCCCCGCCCCCTGAAAAACGGCTCAATCATCCCATAACTTGACGCCGGACTCCACTGCGGCAGCGAAAATGGCGCGCAAGCAGATTTGTCTGGACAAATAATGACGGGGAAAGCGCCGGACGGCAGGTAAAGTTTTGTAACCTGCCGATGCGTTTGCACATCAGCGCCGGATTACCAGCCGGAGAGAAAGGAGAACAGCAGCCAGAACAGGCACACCACCACCAGGGCGGTGATCAGGCCGCTCCACCACAGCCGGCCACGCAGCATCAGGCTGAGCACGATGCCAATCAGCACCGAAACCGGCAGCAGCGCAAGGAAAAAAGGCCAGGTGTAGAGAAAGAAAAACAGCGTGTTAGAGCCGTACAGCAGAAACGGGATGCCCAGCGCACACCAGTACGAGAGAAAGCCGATCACGCCGCCCGGCAACGATGAGCGTGGCTCATCCGGGGTGCGTTCATCTTTGCGTGCCAGCATGGGGGTAACGTTCTGCATAGAGATCCTGTTGACGCTAAAGCGCGGCAAACCGTGAGATTTGCCGCTGTCGGTTCAGGATCTGATGATATCGTGGTGGCGCAGCAGGTCTAACAATTGGCCGGTCAGTTTTGTAACCAATTGTTCACCATCCAGCTGGATTTCCGGCGCGTCTGGCGCCTCGTAAACGCTGTCGATACCGGTGAAGTTACGCAGCTCGCCGGCACGGG
Organism: Pantoea sp. SGAir0418; assembly: GCF_043529865.1. Classification (NCBI taxonomy): domain Bacteria; kingdom Pseudomonadati; phylum Pseudomonadota; class Gammaproteobacteria; order Enterobacterales; family Erwiniaceae; genus Pantoea; species Pantoea sp. SGAir0418. The sequence goes on along the minus strand of NZ_CP027911.1, from coordinate 962,307 downwards.
CTTTTTTATACAAGCCTTTCGGATCGCGCGCTTCGCACACCGCCAGCGGCGTATCGACGAACACCTCGATAAACTGTCCGTCACCGAGCAGATCGCGCACCATCTGGCGCTCGGCACGGTGCGGCGAGATGAACGCCGTCAGCACCACCAGTCCGGCATCCACCATCAGTTTCGCCACTTCACCCACGCGCCGGATATTCTCTTTGCGGTCTTCATCGCTGAAACCGAGATCGCGGCACAGGCCGTGACGCACATTGTCGCCGTCCAGCAGATAGGTGCTGACGCCCAGCCGGTGCAGTGACTGCTCCAGTACACCGGCCACGGTAGATTTACCCGAGCCAGAGAGCCCGGTAAACCACAGCACCACGCCACGATGGCCGTGCTGCTGTTCGCGTTCAGCGCGCGTGACCGGATGGTCATGCCACACCACGTTTTCGTCGTGCTGCGCCATTACTGACCGCCCAGCAGGTCGCGTGCGTTCCAGTGCGGGAAGTGACGGCGCACCAGCGCGTTCAGCTCCAGCTCGAAATCACTGTACTGGCCAGCCTGACTGCGCGCGGCGCTCAGCGGCTGATGGATCATGCCGGCACCGACGGTCACGTTGCTCAGGCGATCGATAAAGATCATGCCGCCGGTCACCGGGTTCTGCTGGTAAGCATCCAGCACCATCGGTTCATCAAACGTCACTTCTACCAGACCGATGCCGTTGAGCGGCAGGCTGTCGACCGCGCGTTTTTCCAGCGTATTGATCTCCACCTGATGGAGAATCTTTTCGACGCGGCCACGCGCTTTCTTGCCGGCAATTTTCACTTCATAGCTTTGTCCCGGCTGCAGCGGCTGTTCCGCCATCCACACCACGTCGACGGTCGCGGACTGCACCGCCTGCAAATCGGCTGCGGCATCCACCAGCAGATCGCCACGGCTGATGTCGATCTCATCGTTCAGCACTAGGGTAATCGCCTCACCGGCGGCCGCCTGCTGCAGGTCGCCGTCAAAGGTGACGATACGCGCAACGCTGGATTCCACGCCGGACGGCAGCACTTTCACCCGCTGGCCGACGCTGACCACGCCCGATGCCAGCGTACCGGCATAGCCACGGAAGTCGAGGTTCGGCCGGTTAACATACTGCACCGGGAAGCGCATCGGCTGCGTGTCGACCACGCGCTTCAGCTCTACCGTTTCCAGCACGTCGAGCAACGTCGGGCCGCTGTACCACGGCATGGTTACGCTCGGGGTGGCGACGTTATCGCCTTCCAGCGCCGACATCGGCACAAAGCGGATATCAAGATCGTCCGGCAGCTGCGCGGCAAAATCGAGGTAATCCTGTTTGATCTGCTCGAAGGTCTCCTGGCTGTACGCCACCAGATCCATCTTGTTGATCGCCACCACCAGATGTTTGATACCCAGCAGCGTGGCAATAAAGCTGTGGCGACGGGTCTGATCCAGCACGCCTTTGCGCGCATCGATCAGCAGGATCGCCAGATCGCAGGTTGAGGCACCGGTCGCCATGTTGCGGGTGTACTGCTCGTGCCCCGGCGTGTCGGCGATGATGAACTTGCGCTTCTCGGTGGAGAAATAGCGATAGGCCACATCGATAGTGATGCCCTGCTCGCGCTCGGCCTGCAGGCCATCGACCAACAGCGCCAGATCGAGTTTCTCGCCCTGGGTGCCGTGGCGTTTGCTGTCATTGTGCAGCGACGACAGCTGATCTTCATAAATCTGGCGCGTATCGTGCAGCAGACGGCCAATCAGCGTACTTTTGCCGTCGTCGACGCTGCCGCAGGTGAGGAAACGCAGCAGGCTTTTGTGTTGTTGCGCGGTCAGCCAGGCTTCAACGCCGCCCTGCTCGGCAATCTGTTGGGCAATAACGGTATTCATCGGCGTCTCCTTAGAAATAACCCTGACGTTTTTTCAGTTCCATCGAACCGGCCTGGTCGCGGTCAATCACGCGCCCCTGACGTTCACTGGTGGTGGAGACCAGCATCTCTTCAATGATTTCCGGCAGCGTCTGCGCCTCGGATTCCACCGCGCCGGTCAGCGGCCAGCAGCCGAGGGTACGGAAACGCACCATACGCTGCTTAATCACTTCACCCGGCTGCAGGTTGATACGATCGTCATCAATCATCATCAGCATGCCGTCGCGCTCAAGTACCGGGCGCGGTGCAGCCAGGTACAGCGGCACGATTTCGATGTTTTCCAGGAAGATGTACTGCCAGATATCCAGCTCGGTCCAGTTGGAGAGCGGGAACACGCGGATGCTTTCGCCTTTGTTGATCTGGCCATTGTAGTTGTGCCACAGCTCCGGACGCTGGTTTTTCGGATCCCAGCGGTGGAAACGATCGCGGAACGAATAGATACGCTCTTTGGCGCGCGACTTCTCTTCGTCACGGCGTGCGCCACCGAACGCCGCATCAAAACCGTATTTGTTCAGCGCCTGCTTCAGGCCCTCGGTTTTCATGATGTCGGTGTGTTTGGCGCTGCCGTGCACGAACGGGTTAATACCCATCGCCACGCCTTCCGGGTTACGGTGCACCAGCAGCTCTGCGCCCATCGCTTTCACGGTGCGATCGCGGAACTCGTACATTTCACGGAATTTCCAGCCGGTATCAACGTGCAGCAGCGGAAACGGCAGCGTGCCCGGATAGAAGGCTTTGCGCGCCAGATGCAGCATCACCGAGGAGTCTTTACCGATGGAGTACATCATCACCGGATTGCTGAACTCGGCCGCCACCTCGCGGATGATATGGATACTCTCTGCCTCCAGCTGGCGCAGATGAGTGAGACGATTTTGGTCCATAATTTTTCCTCAAGCCAAATTGACAACGGCGGACTCGCGAGCCCCCTGCTGTGCCGAATGTTGGAACCAGGCAAGTTGCCCGTGCAGATTCACCACTTCGCCAATCACTAATAGCGCTGGCGTCGGCGCGGCAGCTGCCAGCGCCTCGAGTTGTGCTAAGGTGCCGGTCAGCACCTGTTGATCCTGGCGCGTGCCGCGACCAATCACCGCCACTGGCGTTGACGGCGCGCGGCCGTGTTCGATCAGCCCGGCGGCAATTTCCGCCGCTTTCACCGTGCCCATGTAAATTGCCAGCGTCTGACGCGCGCGCGCCAGCGACGGCCAGTCGATACCGTCGCCGTCGGCGCGGCAGTGACCGGTGATAAACAGCACGCTCTGGGCATAATCGCGGTGGGTTAACGGAATACCGGCATATGCGGTAGCGCCCGCGGCCGCGGTGATGCCCGGCACCACCTGGAACGGAATGCCCGCTGCCTGCGCCGCCTGCAGCTCTTCGCCGCCGCGGCCAAAAATAAACGGATCGCCGCCTTTCAGGCGCACCACGCGCTTGCCCTGCTGCGCCAGCGTCACCAGCAGCTGATTGGTCTCTTCCTGCGGCACCGAATGGGCGCCGGCGCGTTTGCCGACGCAGATACGATCGGCATCGCGTCTTACCAGCTCCAGCACCTCGTCGCTGACCAGATGGTCATACAGCACCACATCGGCCAGCTGCATCACCTGCAGCCCGCGCAGCGTCAGCAGACCGCTGTCACCTGGGCCGGCACCGACCAGCGTGATTTCACCCTGATTATCGGAGGTGTTTTCCAGTTCACGATCGAGCGTGCGGCGCGCCTCGTTGACGTTGCCCGCCGCCATCTGGCTGGCAAACAGGCCATTAAAAGCCCGCTCCCAGAAGCGACGACGGTCGGACATTTTGTGGTAGCGCTGTTTGACTTTGTCGCGCCACTGACCGGCCACTTCGGCCATCTGCCCGAGATTGGCGGGCAGCAGCGCTTCGATTTTTTCACGCAGCAGACGCGCCAGCACCGGCGCGGTGCCGCTGGAGGAGATCGCCACCACCAGCGGTGAGCGGTCAACAATCGACGGGAAGATAAAGCTGCATTTCGGCTGGTCGTCGACCACATTCACCAGCTTGTGGCGCGCATTGGCGGCATCAAACACCTGCGCGTTGAGGGCGTTATCGTCGGTGGCGGCAATCACGAGGAAAACATCGTCCAGCTGCGCCGCGTCGAAGTGCTGAGCAATCCACTCGATGGCGTTAATGTCGTGCAGCGCCTGCAGTTCATGGCCGAGCTCGCGCGCGGCTACCCGCACGTGCGCACCGGCACGCCGCAGCAGCTCAATTTTACGCGCAGCGATTTCGCCACCGCCGACCACCAGCACCGGACGGTTTTTGAGATCGGCAAAGAGAGGCAAGTAATCCACGTTAACCTTGTTAGTTTTACAATAAGTTAACGCGACTATACGTCCCCGCCTTCTGGCAGATGAAATTACGAATTAGCATGAGTAGTTACCAAATGGAATAACGCACCGGGATTGCTGATAACAATTTGTGCTTAACAAATGATATTGCTGGTGTTTCGGAGCGATACAAATTGTGCAGGCGGCGTCACAGTTTCATACTAACTCAGAATTTTTTTACCCTGACGGGATGTCAGAAAAGGACAACCACTATGTTTGCCACTCTCCGCCGCAGCGTGCTGGCAGCACTGATTGCCGGCGGTTTGCCTCTTTTGGCGCAGGCTGCAGCGATCGCCCCAGGCCACTTTGCCGAACAGCAACTGCGTCACATCGCCACCTATTTCCCCGGCCGCATGAGCGGCAGCCCCGCCGAGCTGATGACGGCAGATTATCTGCAGCAGCAGTTCACCCAGCTCGGTTATCAGAGCAATACCCGGCAGTTTAATACCAGCTATAACTGGCTGGAGAAACAGGGCATCACGCGCCGCCATAAAGTGACGGCGACCTCGGTGATCGCCGCACGCGCCGGCAGCGTGCCGCAGGAGATTCTGATCGTCACCCATCTGGATACCTGGACGCCGCTCAGCCAGCACGAGGCAGACAATAATCTCGGCGGCCTGCGTTTGCAGGGCGTGGACGATAACGCTTCCGGGCTGGGCGTGATGCTGGAGCTGGCGCAGGCGCTGAGTCAAACGCCGCTGCACTATGGCGTGCGCTTTGTGGCGCTGAGCGCAGGCGAAGCCGGTTTACACGGTATGGATGATTATCTGGCGCGCATGAGCATGCAGGAGAAGAAAGATACGCTGCTGGTGATCGATCTGAATAGCCTGATCGTTGGCGATCGCCTCTACTTTAATAACGGCATGAATACGCCAGCGGCGGTACGCAAGCAGACCAGCGCGCGCGCCCTCCAGATTGCGCACCGTTACGGCATCACGGCCGCCAGCCACGTGCTGAACGCACGCGATTACCCCGGCGTTAATCCGTTTGATAAAGCCGGGATTCCACTGCTGGACGTCACCGCAGCCAACTGGGCGCTGGGCAATAAAGCCGGTGAGCAGCAGCGCGCGCGCTCACCTCACTTTCCGGAGGGTACGGTGCGCCACCAGACCGGGCGCGATAATCTGACTTACATCGACCACTGGCTGCCGGGGCGCATCCATCAGCGCACGCGCGACAGCGTACGCATTTTGCAGCCGCTGCTGACGGAGCTGGCTAATCCGACGTTGTAAGATCTTGCCGGTTTTTGCGGGTGCGCACCGCTGCGCACTCGCAGCAATTGCGCCCGTCAGCCTTCGTGTAACCCGCATTCGCGTTTGAGGCCGAAAAAGCGTGTCTCTTCCTCAGCCATCCCCGGCTCCCACTTGCGCGTGGTGTGCGTGTCGCCCACGGAGAGGTAACCTTCGTCCCACAGCGGATGGTACTTCAGCCCATGCTGCTTCAGATACTGGTGCACCTGACGGTTATCCCAGTCGATGATCGGCAGGATTTTGAACACGCCACGCTGCACGGCCAGTACCGGCAGGCTGGCACGGCTGCCGGACTGATCGCGGCGCAGGCCGGCAAACCAGGTCTGCGCACCCAGCGTTTGTAGCGCGCGGTTCATCGGCTCGACTTTGTTAAGCTGGTTGTACTGCTCGATCCCTTCAACGCCCTGCTCCCACAGCTTGCCGTAGCGCGCTTCCTGCCACGCCGGTGAGGTTTCGGCGCGGAAGATCTGCAGATTCAGGTTCAGCTGCTGCGTCAGTTCATCAATGAAGCGGTAGGTCTCAGGGAACAGATAACCGGTATCGGTAAGGATCACCGGAATATCCGGGCGCTGCTGCGTGACCATGTGCAGCAGTACCGCCGCCTGAATACCAAAACTCGACGACAGCACAAAGGCGCCCGGCAGCTGCTCCAGCGCCCAGCTGACGCGCTGTTCGGCAGAGAGCTTTTCCAGCTGGACGTTGCTTTCCGCCAGCGCCATGATGCGATCGACTTTGCTGCCGCTGTTCAGGCTGGCGAGATCGGGTAGTGTCATACTGCCTCCGGGTCCCAGAAATCACGGGCGGGATCGACCACCGGCTGCACAATGCCCGCGCGAATCACGAAGTCACCAAACCCTTCATCCGCCGTGCGCTCGCTGGCCCAGCGCGCCACCAGCTCATTGATGCTGGCGAGGATTTCGTTTTCCGTGATGTTTTCGCGGTACATGCGCGGGATGCGCGTGCCGATGCGATTACCACCAATATGCAGGTTGTAACGGCCCGGCGCTTTGCCCACCAGGCCCAGTTCGGCCAGCATGGCACGCCCGCAGCCGTTCGGACAACCGGTAACGCGTAACACTATGTGCTCTTCGCCGACGCCGTGGCGGTGCATGATCTCCTCCACTTTGCTGACGAAGGATGGCAGGAAGCGTTCGGCTTCAGCCATCGCCAGCGGACAGGTCGGGAAGGCCACGCAGGCCATGGAGTTTTCACGCTGCGGCGTGACCGCTTCCATCAGGCCGTGCTCACGCGCAATGGCTTCAATCTGCGCTTTCTGCGCCTCCGGTACGCCGGCCACAATCAGGTTCTGATTGGCGGTCAGGCGGAAATCGCCCTGATGCACTTTGGCAATCTCCGCGATACCGCGCTTCAGCGGACGGCCCGGATAATCCAGCAGGCGACCGTTTTCGATAAACAGCGTCAGGTGCCATTTCTTGTCGATGCCCTTCACCCAGCCGATGCGATCGCCACGGGTGGTAAATTCGTACGGGCGAATCGGCTCGAAGGTCAGGCCGGCACGCTTCTCGACTTCGGCTTTAAAGGTCTCGACGCCGACGCGCTCCAGCGTGTATTTGGTTTTGGCATTTTTACGATCGGTACGGTTACCCCAGTCGCGCTGCGTGGTGACCACCGCTGCGGCCACATCAAGGATCTTCTCCACCGGCAGGTAGCCAAACTCGCTGGCGGTGCGCGCGTAAGTGGCTTTGTTGCCGTGCTCAATCGACAAGCCGCCGCCGACCAGCAGGTTAAAGCCAATCAGCTTGCCGTTCTCCGCAATGGCGATGAAGTTCAGATCGTTCGCGTGCAGATCGACATCATTGTGCGGCGGCACCACCACGGTAGTTTTAAACTTACGTGGCAGATAGGTCTCACCGAGGATCGGCTCCTGATCGGTGGTGGCGACCTTCTCCTGATCCCACCAGATCTCGGCGTAGGCGCGGGTCTGCGGCAGCAGGTGCTCGGAAAGCTTTTTCGCCCACTCGTACGCTTCCTGATGCAGCTCTGACTCCACCGGGTTCGAGGTACACAGCACGTTACGGTTGACGTCGTTGGCGGTGGCCAGCGCGTCCAGTCCGACTTCATGCAGCATCTGGTGAGTTGGCTTGACGTTCTTCTTCAGAATGCCGTGAAACTGGAACGTCTGACGGTTAGTCAGGCGAATGCTGCCGTACAGCGTTTTGTCGGTGGCAAATTTATCAATCGCCAGCCACTGCGTTGGCGTGATGATGCCGCCCGGCAGACGGCAGCGCAGCATCATCGCATGTCGCGGTTCCAGCTTCTGCGCGGCGCGCTCGGCGCGGATGTCGCGGTCATCCTGCTGGTACATGCCGTGAAAACGGATCAGCAGGAAGTTATCGCCGGTAAAGCCGCCGGTCAGGCCATTGTCGAGATCTTCTAAAATGGTGCCGCGCAGGTAGTTGCTCTGCTTTTTCAGACGCTCGGCGTCGGAAAGTTTGCCTTCAACCACCAGCGGTCCAGGATGTTTTTCGCTCATTAGTAAACGTCTCGCTGATAACGGCGCTCAATGCGCAGCTCACTTAAAAATTCGTCAGCGGTTTCACGATCCATGCCGCCGTGTTCGACCACCACATCCAGTAATGCCTGTTCAACGTCTTTCGCCATGCGATTGGCGTCGCCGCAGACGTACAGGTGCGCGCCCTCTTCAATCCAGCGCCACACTTCCGCCCCTCTGGCGCGGATTTTATCCTGTACGTAAATCTTTTCGGCCTGATCGCGTGACCACGCCAGATCGATATGGGTCAGCAGACCGTCTTTAACGTATTTCTGCCACTCTACCTGATAGAGGAAATCTTCGGTGAAGTGCGGATTACCAAAGAACAGCCAGTTTTTACCGCTGGCACCGTCGTTTTCACGCTGCTGCATGAAGGCGCGGAACGGGGCAATGCCGGTGCCCGGGCCGATCATGATCACTGGCGCATCCGGATTGGCCGGCAGGCGGAAATTATCGTTATGCTCGATGAACACGCGGATTTCGCCATCTTCTTCCAGTCGATCGGCCAGCCAGGTAGAAGCGCCGCCGCCGCGCTGACGGCCGTCAATTTCATAACGCACCGCGCCGACGGTGATATGCACTTCGGTTTCGTTCTCCGCCTGCGACGAGGCGATGGAGTAAAGCCGCGGCGTCAGCGGACGCAGCAGGCCAGTCAGCTGGCCGGCGTTCAGTTCGGTGGGCGCCTGGCGCACCATGTCGACAATCGGGAAACTCTGCGCGAAGCTTTGCAGCTTCGGCTTGTCGCCCGCCAGCGCCAGCAGCGCCTCGTTGCGCGACAGGGCTGCATACTGCTCGACGATCTGCGGCGTGTTGACCGTCAGCTCAAAATGTTTCTGCAGCGCCTCGGCCAGCGGCAGGGTTTCTCCGCGCACCTCGACCTGCTCATCGCCTTTCAGCCATACCAGCTGCAGCAGCTCCTGCACCAGTTCCGCATCGTTTTCATACCATACGCCGAGCGCATCGCCTGGCTGGTAACGCAGACCGGAATCACCCAGATCGATTTCGATATGGCGCACGTCTTTATCTGAGTTGCGACCGGTAATTTTCTGGTTCAGGGCAAAGCTGGCGGTGAGCGGCGCTTCTTTGGTGTAAGGACTGCTGTCCACCAGATTGACGCTGCCAGCCGCGCTGGCTGCCAGCTGCGCTGCCGGTTCCGCCGGCACGCGTGCTTTGAGAATATCGGTGAGCTGCAGCCGCCAGGCGCTGGCCAGTTCGCTGTATTCAACATCGGCATCCACGCGATCCAGCAGGCGTTCGCCGCCCAGTTCAGCCAGACGCTGGTCGAAGTCTTTACCGGCCTGACTGAAAAATTCATAGGAGGTATCGCCAAGACCAAATACGGCAAAGGCGGTATCACTCAGCTTCGGCGCTTTCTTCGACAGCAGGAATTTATGCAGCGCCACCGCCTCTTCCGGCGGTTCGCCCTCGCCCTGCGTTGAGGTCACGATGACCAGCAGTTTTTCCTGACCGATCTGTTTGAATTTATAGTCGCCGGCATTCACCAGGTTGACGCTCAGTTTCGCCGCCAGCAAATCGTCACGCAGCTGCTCGGCCAGCCGGCGCGCATTGCCGGTTTGGGAGGCGGAGATCAGCGTAATGCCCGGCACCTCAGCGGCGACTGGCGCAGGCGCGGCAACGGTGCCCGGTGCCTGATTAACCATGCCCCAGAAGTAGCCAGAGAGCCATGCCAGCTGCGTTGGATTGAAATCGGTGGTCGCGGCCTGTAAGCGCGCAATTTGCTCCGGGGATAGCGGAAGCATCGCTGGGGGTGCCTGAGTCGTCATCGCGTTAAAAATTCCAGTGTCAGAAATCCGTACCGGGAAGCGGCGGAAGAGTGGGTAGGTTACCGGCCTGTATATTAACGATTAAATAAGGCTTCGACATAATAAATAACCAAAATGACTAAGTGGTTTTTTGGGTCAGACTAACCAGTAAAAGTGGTAAATAAAGTTGTAGTAATTCAATCAGTTAATTTACGGCGTAAACGGCAGATCAGCAGAAATGCCCTTTTCAGCGCTGGCGGGTGCGAAAAATCTGCTTTTCAGGTAGACTTCAGCGGTTTTTACGTCTGAGAGCCATTATGTCTACCACGCTGTTTAAAGAGTTTCAGTTTGAAGCGGCCCACCGCTTACCTCACGTGCCGGAAGGGCATAAATGCGGTCGTCTGCACGGCCATTCATTTCTGGTGCGACTGGAAATTACCGGTGAAGTGGATGCGCATACCGGTTGGGTAATGGATTTTGCCGAACTGAAGGCGGCGTTCAGGCCGATCTACGATCGCCTCGATCACCATTATCTCAACGATATTCCCGGTCTGGAGAACCCGACCAGCGAAGTGCTGGCGAAATGGATCTGGGATGAGATGAAGCCGATTCTGCCTGAACTGAGTGCGGTGATGATCAAAGAGACCTGCACCGCTGGTTGCGTCTATCGCGGCTGACAGCCGCGGTAAAGGTCAGAAGGTCGCCATCAATGGCGACCCTGCGGTGCAGTGCGGTTTTACAGGGTGCGCATTGATGCGCATCGGGTACCATTGGCCAGGTCGCCATCAATGGCGACCCTACGGTGTAATGCGTTTTACAGGGTGCGCATTGATGCGCACCAGCCACAATTGCGTTGATTTTGCCGGGTGCGCATCGGGTGAATCAGGCGATATTCAGGTATTTGTGCGTCTGCATCGAAAGCCGCCAGTTGCGGGCAATGCAGGTTTCAATACACAGTCTGGTCGCCGCCTCGCCACGGCTGATGGGCTGCAGCGCCACAATGCGTTTTTTCTCATCCTGCAGGCCAGCCAGCAGCGCATCCAGCGCTTCCACATCCCGCTCGCGCGCCACCGGATGTTTGATCTCATCGGCACGCTGCAGCGCCTGCGGCAGCACATCGTAGCCACCCCGCATGTTCACTTTCGGCGACACCGTCACCCAGGTGGCAGCGGAACAGTGCACTTCATGCGTGCCGCTGGTTTCAATCTGACACTGAAAACCGGCCGCTTCCAGCGCTTCGGTCAGTGGACGTAAGTCAAAAATTGCCGGCTCACCGCCGGTGATTACCACATGGCGGGCGGTCCAGCCCTGACGCTGAATGCTCTCAATCAGCGTGGCCGCATCGGCGCTGCCCCAGGCATCGCTCTCCACGGTTTTGACCAGAATGTCCCCCAGCGACGTCTCCCGATCCGCCCGCGTTTCCCAGGTATGTTTGGTATCACACCAGCTACAGCCCACCGGACATCCTTGTAAGCGGATAAAGATGGCCGGCACGCCGGTGTAAAAACCTTCGCCCTGCAGCGTCTGGAACATTTCGTTAATCGGGTAGAACATTTTTTACTCACGTCAGAAATTCGAGGCGCAGATTATGGCAGATTTTGTGCGTCGCTTCACAGCTGCTTCGTGCCATAAAAAGCAAAAGCCCCGCACGAGGCGGGGCTTGATGTCAGGCGATGTGGCCGTTTAGCCACATCCGCAGGCGATTACGCCTGGCCTTTAACTTCTTTCAGACCGTTGAACGGCGCTTTGTCACCCAGCGCTTCTTCGATACGAATCAGCTGGTTGTACTTAGCAACGCGGTCAGAACGGCTCATAGAACCGGTTTTGATCTGGCCAGCGGCAGTACCGACCGCCAGGTCAGCGATGGTCGCATCTTCAGTTTCGCCAGAGCGGTGAGAGATGACCGCGGTGTAGCCAGCATCTTTCGCCATCTTGATCGCAGCCAGGGTTTCGGTCAGAGAACCGATCTGGTTGAATTTGATCAGGATAGAGTTAGCGATGCCTTTCTCGATGCCTTCTTTCAGGATTTTGGTGTTGGTCACGAACAGGTCGTCGCCCACCAGCTGAATTTTGTCGCCCAGCACTTTGGTCTGGTAAGCGAAGCCGTTCCAGTCAGACTCATCCAGACCGTCTTCGATAGAAACGATTGGGTACTGTTTGGTCAGGTCTTCCAGGAAGTGGGTGAACTCTTCAGAAGTGAAGGCTTTGTTGCCTTCGCCAGCCAGCACATATTTGCCGTCTTTGTAGAATTCAGATGCTGCGCAGTCCATCGCCAGGGTGATGTCTTTGCCCAGCTCGTAGCCTGCTGCTTTAACAGCTTCGGCGATAACGGCCAGCGCTTCGGCGTTTGAACCCAGGTTTGGCGCGTAGCCACCTTCGTCACCCACCGCGGTGTTCATGCCTTTGGCTTTCAGGACTTTAGCCAGGTGATGGAACACTTCAGAACCCATACGGATGGCTTCTTTCACGGTTTTCGCGCCAACCGGCTGAATCATGAACTCCTGGATATCAACGTTGTTATCCGCGTGCTCACCACCGTTGATGATGTTCATCATTGGCAGTGGCATAGAGTATTTGCCCGGGGTGCCGTTCAGTTCTGCAATGTGTGCGTACAGTGGCAGGCCTTTAGAGGCTGCTGCTGCTTTCGCTGCTGCCAGAGAAACCGCCAGAATGGCGTTTGCACCGAAGTTGGATTTGTTGTCAGTACCGTCCAGCTCGATCATGATCTTATCGATGTTCGCCTGGTCTTTGGCATCTTTGCCTTTTACCGCGTCAGCGATTGGGCCGTTAACCGCAGCAACCGCTTTGGTTACGCCTTTGCCCAGGAAACGAGACTTATCACCGTCACGCAGCTCCAGTGCTTCGCGTGAACCGGTTGATGCACCTGATGGCGCAGCAGCCAGACCAACGAAACCGCCTTCCAGATGCACTTCTGCTTCTACAGTCGGGTTGCCACGGGAGTCGATGATTTCGCGACCGATGACTTTAACGATTTTGGACATTCGATTTTCCTCAGTACAAGTTAGTCAATCCTAAGACAAACAACGCGCGAAAAGTTCGCGCGCTGTTCGTTAAACTCTTACTTCGCTAAACGCTTCTGGTGCTCCTGCGCGGCTTTCACAAAGCCAGCGAACAGCGGATGACCATCACGCGGGGTCGACGTGAATTCCGGGTGGAACTGGCAGGCTACAAACCATGGATGATTCGGGATCTCAATGATCTCCACCAGTTGATCGTCGCCGGAACGGCCTGCAATGTGCAGACCCGCCGCTTCAATCTGCTTCAGCAGCAGATTGTTTACTTCGTAACGGTGGCGATGACGCTCAGTAATAACGTCAGAGCCGTACAGCTGGCGCACTTTGCTTTCCGGCGTCAGCTGGCACTGCTGGCTTCCCAGACGCATGGTGCCGCCCAGATCGCTCTGCTCGGTACGCTGTTCAACGTTACCGTTTTCATCGCGCCATTCGGTGATTAACGCAACCACCGGGTACTTACAGTCTGGCACAAATTCAGTGGAGTTGGCGCCTTCCATCCCGGCCACGTTGCGCGCGAATTCCATCAGCGCAATCTGCATGCCAAGGCAAATGCCGAGGTACGGAATGTTGTTTTCACGCGCGTATTGCGCGGTCAGCAATTTTCCTTCCACACCGCGGTAACCGAAGCCACCAGGAATCAGGATAGCATCAAGATCTTTCAGAATTTCGACGCCGCGCGTTTCCACATCCTGCGAATCGATCAGCTTGATGTTAACGGTGACGCGATTTTTCAGACCGCCGTGCTTCAGCGCTTCAATCACGGATTTGTAGGCATCCGGCAGTTCGACATATTTGCCGACCATACCGATGGTCACTTCGCCGCCCGGATTGGCTTCTTCGTAAATCACCTGCTCCCACTCGGCCAGATTGGCTTCCGGCGCACTCAGGTTGAAACGCTTGCAGATGTAATCATCCAGACCCTGCGATTTCAGCAGGCCCGGGATCTTGTAGATCGAATCAACGTCTTTCAACGAGATAACCGCTTTTTCCGGCACATTACAGAACAGGGCGATCTTCGCGCGCTCGTTAGCGGGCACCGCGCGGTCTGAACGGCAAATCAGCACGTCAGGCTGAATACCAATCGACAGCAGCTCTTTAACCGAGTGCTGAGTTGGCTTGGTTTTCACTTCACCCGCCGCCGCCATGTAAGGCACCAGCGTCAGGTGCATATACATGGTGTGTTCACGGCCAACATCGACCGCCATCTGGCGAATCGCTTCCAGGAACGGCAGGGATTCGATATCGCCCACGGTTCCGCCGATTTCCACCAGCACGACGTCATGACCTTCGCCACCTTCAATGATGCGCTCTTTGATGGCGTTGGTGATGTGTGGGATGACCTGAATGGTCGCGCCCAGATAGTCGCCGCGACGCTCTTTGCGCAGCACTTCTGAGTAGATACGGCCGGTAGTAAAGTTGTTGCGGCGCGACATTTTGGTACGGATGAAGCGCTCGTAGTGACCTAAATCCAGATCGGTCTCGGCCCCGTCATCGGTGACGAACACTTCACCGTGCTGCGTAGGGCTCATGGTACCCGGATCGACGTTGATATACGGATCGAGTTTCATGATGGTCACATTCAGACCACGTGCTTCAAGGATGGCTGCGAGGGAGGCTGCGGCAATGCCTTTGCCCAGAGAGGAAACGACCCCGCCGGTCACAAAAATATAATTCGTTGTCATGCTGAACCTGAGAGTTTAGGTTTAAAGACGGTGGAATAACCAGGACGGGAAAACAGTATACCCGAAGTCGTCCGCAGCCACAATTGATGAATCACACCATCCTCCTCGCATTACAGCCTGTAACATAGCGGAGAGTGCCGGGTGAAATGTTGACGTACGTCACAAAGTTGCCGACTGGCTGAATCGAGTAAGCTCAGACGGTGATTTTATGCGCAGCGCTGGAATAATCACCAGCGCTGCGCAGAGAGGCTGAATAAGGTTATTCGCCGGCTTTGACCTGCTGCCAGGCGGCTTCCATCTGCGCCAGCGTAGCCTGCTCCATGCTCAGCCCCTGGGCCTGAATGATATTCTCTACCTGACGGAAGCGGCGCTCGAACTTGTCGTTGGCCTTTTGCAGCGCGGTTTCCGCTTTGCTGCCGAGATGGCGTGACAGATTGACGGTGGCGAACAGCAGATCGCCAATCTCCTCTTCCAGCTTGTCGCTGTCCACCACGGCCTGCTGCGCTTCATGCATTACTTCGTCGATCTCTTCATGCACTTTATCCAGCACCGGCCCGAGGCTGTCCCAGTCGAAGCCTACGCTGTGACAGCGCTTCTGGATTTTATAGGCGCGCATCAGCGCCGGCAGCGCTTTAGGGATATCGTCCAGCACCGAGTGCTGCGACTTCTCCGCACGCTCGCGCTGCTTGATCGCCTCCCAGTTTTTCAGCACTTCGGCCGTGGAATCGACCTGGGCTTCACCGAAGATGTGCGGATGGCGACGCTCCAGTTTGTCACTGATGGCGTTGCAGATGTCATCGAAGTTGAAACGCTGCTGCTCCTCGGCCATGCGGGCGTAAAACACCACCTGAAACAGCAGATCGCCCAGTTCGCCGCGCAGATCGTCAAAGTCTTCGCGCTGGATGGCGTCGATAACTTCATAGGTCTCTTCCAGCGTATAAGGCGCGATAGAGGCGAAGGTCTGCTGGCGATCCCACGGGCAGCCGCGCACCGGATCGCGCAGGGTTTGCATGATGGTGAGCAGGCGGTTTAAAGCAGTCATGAAAGTCCCCGGAACAACAAGATAAAAAGCCGCCATTAATGGCGACCCTGCAGGGTAATTACGCGGTTTTGCCCGGGTGCGCATTGCTGCGCACCGGTCTCAGCAGGGCTTAATGTAAGCGGCGCGCATCGATAATATCCGGCACCTGATTAAGGCGCGCCAGCACGCGACCCAGCACCTGCTGGTTATAAATCTCGATATCCATATCGATGGTGGCGAGCTGCTTTTTGGTGTCGCTGCGGCTGGACACGCCCAGCACGTTGACCTTTTCATTGGCCAGAATGGTGGTGATGTCGCGCAGCAGCCCGCTGCGATCGTTGGCCGTCACGCGTACTACCAGCGAATAACCGCTGGAGTAACTTTCGCCCCACACCGCATCGACAATGCGTTCCGGCGCATGCGAAATCAGTTCGCTGAGCTGATCGCAGTCGGCGCGGTGAATCGAAATGCCGCGCCCCTGGGTAATAAACCCGACAATATCATCGCCCGGAATCGGCTGGCAGCAGCGCGCAATGTGGTGCAGCAGATTGCCGACACCCTCCACCACCACGCGGCCACTCTCTTTGCGCGCCGACGACGGCTGATGCGATTTCTGCGTCAGCTGACGCAGCGCCTCGCGATCTTCCTCTTCAGCGCTCGGCTTGTTGAGCTTCGCCTGCAGGAAGTTAACCATCTGGTTAAGACGGATATCCCCGCCGCCAATCATCGCCAGCAGCTCATCCTGCGAGCTGACGTTATAACGCGGCAGCAGCAGCTTCTCGGCTTCGCGCATGCTGATATCCAGCTGGCCCAGCTCGCTATCGAGAATCTGCCGGCCGGCCGCGATATTTTTGTCGCGATCCTGTTTACGGAACCAGGCATGAATCTTCGAGCGCCCGCGGCTGGTGGTGATATAGCCGAGGTTGGGGTTCAGCCAGTCGCGGCTCGGGTTCGGCTGCTTCTGGGTGATCACCTCAATCTGATCGCCCATCTGCAGCTGATAGGTAAAGGGCACGATACGGCCGCCGATTTTGGCACCGATGCAGCGATGACCAATATCACTGTGAATGTGGTAGGCAAAGTCGAGCGGCGTGGAACCGGCCGGCAAATCGACCACGTCGCCCTTCGGCGTAAACACGTAAACGCGGTCATCAAATACCTGGCTGCGCACCTCTTCCAGCATCTCGCCGGAATCCGCCATCTCTTCCTGCCAGGTAATCAGTTTACGCAGCCAGGCGATGCGCTCTTCGTGCCCTGCGGCACCGCGCGCGTTGCTGGCCGTCGGCCCTTCTTTGTACTTCCAGTGTGCCGCGACGCCCAGTTCAGCGTCCTCGTGCATCTGGCGGGTACGGATCTGAATCTCGACCGTTTTGCCCTGCGGGCCCAGCACCACGGTATGAATCGACTGATAACCGTTTGGCTTGGGATTGGCGACGTAATCGTCGAACTCGCTAGGCAGATGACGATACAGCGTGTGGACGGTACCGAGCGCGCCGTAGCAGTCCTGCAGGCGTTCAGCGACGATGCGCACTGCGCGCACGTCGAACAGCTCATCAAACGCCAGCGACTTCTTCTGCATTTTGCGCCAGATGCTGTAGATATGCTTGGGACGGCCGTAAACTTCCGCACGCACGCCCTCTTTTTGCATCTCTTTACGCAGGTTATCGACGAAGTTATCAATGTACTGTTCACGATCGATGCGGCGTTCGTGCAGTAGTTTGGCGATGCGTTTGTATTCGTCAGGATGGAGATAGCGGAAGCAGTAATCTTCCAGCTCCCATTTGAGCTGGCCGATCCCGAGACGGTTGGCCAGAGGTGCATAAATGTTGGTGCTCTCTTTCGCCGCCAGCACGCGCTCATCTTCCGGCGCATCTTTCATCTCGCGCAGATGGGCAATACGTTCTGCCAGCTTGATGACCACGCAGCGGAAATCTTCCACCATCGCCAGCAGCATGCGGCGCACGTTATCCACCTGCTCCGAGGCCATCGAGTCGTTGTGAATGGCTTTCAGCTGGCGGATGGCATCCATATCGCGCACGCCGTGCACCAGCGAGACGATGCTTTTGCCAAAGGCTTTCTCCAGATCCTCTTCGCTCACCACGCCCGCATTGGCCAGCGGGAACAGCAGCGCGGCGCGCAGACTGTCGATGTCCATACTGAGCATGGTGAGAATTTCCACCATCTCAATACCGCGCCACAGCAGCAGAGCCTGATCTGGATGGTCGTGCGTTTCGGCTTCACAGTAGCGCCATGTTTCCGCCAGTCGTTCGCAGGATTGCGGATTACTGATACTCAAGCTGGCGATCCACTGGTCAAGGGCAAATTCCCCGGCCGTATTTAAATGCGCACTTCTAACCGCAACCATATCCTCTCCTGCCACAGCGACTTAAACATCGCTTATGTTTTGCTAAACAGCACCATGGATTCGAGATGGCTGGTATGAGGGAACATATCCAGCATCGCGACCCTTTCCAGATGGTAGCCCGCCGACAGTAATGTCTGACTGTCGCGGGCAAGTGTTGTCGGGTTACAGGAAACATAGACCACGCGTTGCGGCGCAAGTTTAACGATATGCGACATCACGCCCGCGGCCCCGGCACGCGCCGGATCCAGTAACACCTTATTAAATCCCTGCGCCGCCCAGGGCTGGCGCGAGACATCTTCCTCTAAATTGTGCTGGAAGAAGCAGACATTTCTGAGATTGTTAAGCTGAGCATTATACTCTGCCTGGCGCACTAATGCTGCAACGCCCTCCACACCCACCGCATTTTGTACGAACTTTCCTAGCGGCAATGTGAAGTTGCCCATGCCGCAGAACAGATCGAGCACCCGATCGTCCGGTTGCAGATCCAGCCAGGCAATCGCCTGTGCCACCATCTGCTGATTCACGCCATCGTTGACCTGAATGAAATCCTGCGGGCTAAAGGTTAGCTGCAAATCAAACGAGCGGTAGTAAGGCTGCTCCGCGCCGAGCGCCTGCAGCGCGTCACTGCCGTCCGCCAGCCAGATCATCAGCCGGTGCTCATGCGAAAAACGTTCCAGTTTTGTCCGGTCCGCAGCGGAGAGCGCATCAAGATGGCGCAGCACCATTAGCGGACCGTTATCCGCCAGCACCAGTTCCACATGCCCCAGCCGTTTCACTGCGTGCAGGCTGCTGAGACAGTGGTGCAGCGGCTGCAGCAGCGCCTCAAGCTCGGGCACCAAAACGGGGCATTGCGTCACATCAATCAGATCGTTACTGGCCGCCTGACGGAAGCCCATCTGCAGGCGCTGCTGCTTCGGCAGCCACTGCAAACCGAGACGCGCGCGCCGGCGATAGCCCCAGGGCGCAGCGCTGATGATCTCATCCACCTGCACCGGCAGCGCCGCTTCCTGACTCAGCATGCGGCCCAGCGCCCGCGCTTTGCTCTCCTGCTGCAGCGCCACGGACACGTGCTGCTGCTGGCAGCCGCCGCACACGCCGAAATGGATGCAGCGCGGTTGCTGGCGCTGCGGGCTCGGTTGTGTAATCTTTTTGGCTTTGCCGCGCGCAAACTGACGCTTATCTTCGGTCAGGATCACCTCGGCCTGTTCGCCGGGCAGCGCGCCGCTGACAAACAGCGTTTTACCGTTATGGCGCGCCACGCCCTGACCAAAGGGATCAAGCTCGTCAATGGTGACGCTGAGACGTTGCTTCGTCGTCACGCGCTGTTTTGCGGAGTAAAATTGCGCCATAGTATTGTGAATTCTCAGTTTTCATTAGGTGTGCAGCCGTATGCGGTTTTTGCACAGGGATAAAATGCCAGGAGTCGCCAGGCCACAATTATGACCAAATACAGCCTGCGGGCGCGAATGATGATTCTGATACTGGCGCCGACGCTGATGATTGGCCTGCTGCTCAGTACCTTCTTCGTGGTGCACCGCTACAACGAACTGCAGCACCAGTTGCGCGATGCCGGCGCTAACATTATCGAACCGCTGGCGGTGTCGAGCGAGTACGGCATGACGTGGCATAATCGTGATGCGATTCGCGAGCTGGTCAGCCTGCTGCATCGCCGTCATTCCGATATTGTCCGTGCCATTACGGTTTTCGACAACAACAATCACATCTACGTCAGCTCCAATAACAACCAGAACCTCGCGCTGCTGCAAAAAGCCGATATTTCCACGCTGGCGGATGGCGTGTCGGTGGAGCGACACGGCAACCTGATGGTGCTGCGCACGCCAATCATCTCTGAACGCTATTCGGTGGACGAACTGCCGGGTGAAGACGCCAAGCCGGCAGGGAATCCGCTGGGTTATGTGGCGATTGAGCTGGATCTGCAGTCGGTGCGGCTGGAGCAGTACAAAGAGGTGTTTGTCGCCACTCTGCTGCTGCTGTTTTGCCTGTGTATCGCCATGTTGTTTGCCTATCGACTGATGCGCGACGTCACCGGCCCGATTCGCAACATGGTTACCACCGTGGACCGCATCCGGCGCGGCCAGCTCGACAGCCGCGTGGATGGCTATATGCTGGGCGAGCTGAGCATCCTGAAAAACGGCATCAACGCCATGGCGATGTCACTCACCGCCTACCATGAAGAGATGCAGCAGAACATCGACCAGGCAACCTACGATCTGCGCGAAACGCTGGAGCAGCTGGAGATTCAGAACGTCGAGCTGGACCTGGCGAAAAAGCGCGCCCAGGAAGCGGCACGCATCAAGTCGGAGTTTCTCGCCAATATGTCGCACGAGCTGCGCACGCCGCTCAATGGCGTGATTGGCTTTACCCGCCAGATGCTGAAAACCGGGCTGAGCACCAACCAGCGTGATTACATGAGCACCATTGAGCGCTCGGCCAATAACCTGCTGAGCATCATTAACGACGTGCTCGATTTCTCCAAACTGGAAGCTGGTAAGCTGGTGCTGGAGTCGATCCCGTTCCCGCTGCGCGCCACGCTGGATGAAACGCTGGTGCTGCTGGCGCCGTCCGCGCATGAGAAAGGCCTCGAGATCACCGTGTGCCTGGAGAAACAGGTGCCGGATAATGTGATTGGCGATCCGCTGCGTCTGCAGCAAATTCTGATCAACCTGATTGGCAACGCCATCAAATTCACCGAGCGCGGCCACATTGATCTGCGCGTCGAGCTGCGTCATCTCAGCATCACACGGGCGGAACTGGAGATTCAGGTGCACGATACCGGCATCGGTATCTCTGAGCAGCAGCAGTCGCAGCTGTTCCAGGCATTTCGTCAGGCGGACGCCAGTATTTCGCGCCGTCACGGCGGTACCGGTCTTGGCCTGGTGATTACGCAGAAACTGGTACACGAAATGGGCGGTGAGATCGCCTTCCACAGCCGGCAGAATCAGGGCTCCACCTTCTGGGTACAAGTACATCTGGATCTCAATCCTAACGCACCGGCGATTCCACGCATGCTGGACGATCTGCACGCCACGCCGCTGGCTTATATCGAACCCCATCCGGCGGTGGCGAAAGCGGTTCAGGAGATGCTGAGCATTACGCCTCTGCAGGTGCAGCACTTTGCCAGCCTTGACGATCTGCCCGACGCCCATTTCCCGCTGCTGCTGATGGGGCTGCCGGTCAGCGATCCGCATCCGGCTACGCTGTCCGATGCGCTGATTGCCCGCCTGCGCGCACACGCCGACTCGGTGCTGCTGGCGCTGCCGAGCGAAATGATGCTGTTCGCCGATGATTTGCGCGCGCGCGGTATCGCCGGCTGCATTGCCAAACCGGTGTCGCTGACGCGATTGCTGCCGATGCTGCTCGATCTCAACATGCGTCATAGCGACGCCGCCCCGCGCGGCGTAAGACAGCCGCTGACGGTGATGGCGGTGGATGATAATCCGGCCAACCTGAAGCTGATCGGCGCATTGCTGGAGGAGCAGGTCCAGAACATCATTCTGTGCGACAACGCCAGTCAGGCGATTCACCAGGCGCGGCAGCAGCGGCTGGACGTGATTCTGATGGATATTCAGATGCCGGACATCGACGGCATCCGCGCCAGCGAGATCATCCGCAGCCTGCCACAGCACGCCAGCACGCCGATTGTCGCGGTCACGGCGCATGCGCTGGATGGCGAACGTGAGCAGTTGATCGCCGCCGGCATGAATGACTATCTCGCCAAGCCGATTGATGAGGACAAGCTGAAGCAGCTGCTGCAGCGCTATGCGCCGGGCAGCGTGGCGAGCGCGGTGCGACAACCGGCGATCGCACCCTCACTTGACTGGGCGCTGGCGCTGCGTCAGGCGGCGAATAAAGCCGAGCTGGCGCGCGATCTGCTGCAGATGCTGCTGGATTTTCTGCCGGAAGTAGAGCAGCGCGTGGCGCAATGTATGGCGCAGAATGACGTCGATGGGCTGCGCGAGATTATCCACAAGCTGCACGGCAGCGCCAGCTACAGCGGCGTGCCGCGGCTGAAACAGCTGTGTCAGCAGCTGGAGAAGAGTCTGCATCAGGAGAGCGATATCGCAGCGCTGGAACCAGAGCTGCTGGAGCTGAGCGACGAGATGGCGAATGTGGCGCGCGAAGCGCGTCAGGTGCTGGGCGTGGCGTAGTGAGGGTTGTGGGATGTGCGTTCTGGGTTGTGCGCTGGGCCCTCACCCTAACCCTCTCCCGGCGGGAGAGGGAACCGTGCGGTGCGATGAAGAGGAACAGCGCGAAATCCAAATCCGTGCACCATCAGCCCCCTCTCCCGCCTGCGGGAGAGGGCTGGGGTGAGGGGAAAACCGCACCGCCTCCCCCTTATAACCCCTGCCCCACCTTAATCGTGGCAGCAACATTCCTTGCCGTCAGGCGGACATTCTGCGCGGCATTGGCCAGCGCCTCTTCCAGCGAACAGATACCCGACAGCACGCTGTACACCGCGTCGATCCCGTGCTGATGCACCACACCGACATCCGCCGTCAGGCTGCCGGCAATACCGATCACCGGCTTATTGAACTGCTTCGCCACCTGCGCCACGCCAACCGGCACTTTGCCGTTGACTGACTGACTGTCGATGCGCCCTTCACCGGTAATCACCAGATCGGCATCCTGCACCTGCTGCGCCAGCCCCAGCGCTTCGGTAACAATCTCAATGCCGCGCCGCAGTTCCGCGTGGCAAAACGCATGCAGCGCCGCGCCCATGCCGCCGGCTGCACCACCGCCGGCGATGTGCAGCACATCAATATCCAGATCTCGCTGAATAATCGCGGCGTAATGGCCGAGCGCGGCATCCAGCTGCTGCACCAGCTGCGGCGTGGCCCCCTTCTGCGGGCCAAAAATCGCCGACGCCCCCTCTTCGCCAATCAGCGGATTGGTCACGTCGCACGCCACTTCAATGCGGCACTGCAGCAGGCGCGGATCCAGATCGGCGATCTCAATCTTCGCCAGCTGCGGCAGTGCCCCGCCGCCATAGCCAATCCCGCTGCCGTGGCTGTCCAGCAGCCGGGCACCGAGCGCCTGCACCATGCCGGCACCGCCGTCGTTAGTGGCGCTGCCGCCGATGCCGATGATGATGTGATCGACGCCGCGATCCAGCGCATTTTTGATCAGTTCACCGGTACCGTAAGAGGTGGTGATCAGCGGATCGCGCTGTGCTGCAGGCACCAGCTCCAGCCCGCTGGCCGCAGCCATCTCAATAAAGGCGGTACGCGCATCACCGGATAATCCGTAAAACGCGTCGACCGGCTCGCCGAGCGGCCCGGTCACCGTCAGTCTGACGATGTTGCCCTGGGTTGCCGCCACCATTGCTTCAACCGTGCCTTCTCCGCCGTCGGCGACCGGTATTTTGACATAGTCAGCGGCGGGGAAAATTTCGCGAAATCCCGCTTCTATCGCGGTAGCCACTTCCAGGGCGGACAAACTCTCTTTGTATGAATCCGGTGCGATGACAATTTTCATAGGCAATCCGAGCGCGGTAGATGACGGAAATCCGTCTGGCTAAGGCAGTACAGCGTCCGGCATCCGCAGACACCGGACGCGGGCACTACCGGGTGATCTCAACTTTGGCTAATTTTTCATAATAGCAAGCCAGCGCGCTATGATCGGACGTACCCTGCCCGTCGACTTTTAGCGCCTGCATCATCTCCATCACCGCCGCGGTCAGCGGCAGATGTGCACCAATGCCGTGTGAGGTATCAAGCGCATTGGCTAAATCCTTGATATGCAAATCGATACGGAAGCCAGGCTTAAAGTTGCGGTCCAGCACCATGGGGGCTTTGGCATCCAGCACGGTGCTGCCCGCCAGACCACCGCGAATCGCCTGGTAAACCAGTTCCGGATTGACGCCGGCTTTGGTGGCCAGCGACAGCGCTTCTGACATCGCGGCAATGTTGAGCGCCACAATCACCTGGTTGGCCAGTTTAGTGACGTTGCCCGCGCCGATATCGCCGGTGTGCACCACCGAACCGGCCATCGCCTTAAGAACATCGTAGCATTGATCAAACAGCGCTTTATCGCCGCCGACCATCACCGACAGCGTGCCTTCAATCGCTTTTGGCTCACCGCCGCTCACCGGCGCATCCAGCATTCTGATGCCTTTTTCTGCCAGCGCATCATGCACTTCGCGGCTGGCCAGCGGCGCGATGGAGCTCATGTCGATCACCACCACCCCCGGCTTCGCCCCTTCGATGATGCCGTTCTCGCCCAGACACACCTCTTTTACCTGCGGTGAGTTCGGCACCATGGTGATCACCACGTCAACCTGCGCGGCCAGCTCTTTCGGCGTTTTCGCCACGGTGGCACCCAGCTCCACCAGTTCGGCTTCGTTGCTGGCGTTGTGGTCGCGCACCACCAGGGTGTAACCGGCTTTCACCAGGTTTTTACTCATCGGTTTGCCCATGATGCCGAGGCCGATAAATCCAATTTTCATTGCCTTTCCCCTTCGTCAGTTACTGCTTAAATTTGTCGCACAGCGCCTGCGTGGCGTGGCGGAAAACACCGAGATCGCTGCCGACGGCAACAAAGCTGGCACCCCATTCGAGATAACGGCGTGCGTCAGCCTCCACCGGCGCCAGAATCCCGCTCGGCTTACCGGCGGCTTTGGCGCGCTCAAGGATGTAACGGATCACTTTCAGCACTTCCGGATGCGCCGGCTGGCCGAGATAGCCCAGCGCCGCTGACAGATCGCCCGGGCCGATAAAGATGCCGTCTACGCCGTCAACCGCCGCGATGGCGTCAATGTTGTCCACCGCCTGCTGGGTTTCGATTTGCACCAGCACGGTGATGTTGTCATTGATGGTGGCGTTGTAGTCCGGCAGCGTGCCGTACATGTTGCTGCGATGCGAAACTGACACGCCGCGAATACCGGCTGGCGGATAGCGGGTCGATGCCACCGCGCGCGCCGCCTCTTCTGCAGTTTCCACGAAAGGAATCAGGAAGTTATAGAAGCCAATATCCAGCAGACGCTTGATGATGATCGGCTCATTGCACGGCGGTCGCACCACCGGCGCGCTCGGGCTGCCTTTCAGCGCCATCAGCTGCGGAATAAAGGTGGTGATGTCGTTCGGCGCGTGTTCGCCGTCCAGCACCAGCCAGTCAAAGCCCGCCAGCCCCAGCACTTCCGTGGTGAGAGGATTGGCAAGGGCGCACCAGCTGCCAATCAGGGTTTCCCCTGCCAGCAAACGACGACGAAAAGGGTTGGGCCAGGCATTGCTCATGATCTCTACTCCTGTTATTTAGCACCGCCGCCCGCGGGCGCGCGGAATAAAATCAGCGCACCAGGCACGGACGCTTGTTATCAAATGTCCAGTTCGGCACGAGGAACTGCATCGCCTGCGCATCGTCGCGCGCGCCCAGTCCATGCTGCTGATACAGCGCATGGGCCTGCATCACCTGATCCATGTCCAGTTCGACACCGAGACCCGGCTTCTGCGGCACCTGCACCATGCCGCCCTTGATCTGCAACGGCTCTTTGGTCAGGCGCTGGTTGCCCTCCTGCCAGATCCAGTGGGTGTCGATGGCGGTAATGGCGCCCGGTGCGGCGGCGGCCACATGGGTGAACATCGCCAGCGAAACATCGAAATGGTTGTTGGAGTGCGAACCCCAGGTCAGGCCGAAGTCATGACACATCTGCGCCACGCGCACCGAGCCCTGCATGGTCCAGAAGTGCGGATCGGCCAGCGGAATATCGACCGACTGCAGCGACAGCGTGTGGCCCATCTGGCGCCAGTCGGTGGCGATCATATTGGTGGCGGTAGGCAGACCGGTGGCGCGCCGGAACTCGGCCATCACTTCACGTCCGGAGTAACCCTGTTCAGCGCCGCACGGATCTTCTGCATAAGCCAGCACGCCTTTCAGCTGTTTACCGAGCAGGATGGCCTCATTCAGCGACCAGGCCCCGTTGGGATCGAGCGTCACGCGCGCCTGCGGGAAACGCTTCGCCAGTGCGGTTACTGCTTCGGCCTCTTCACCGCCGCGCAGTACGCCGCCTTTCAGTTTGAAATCGTTAAAGCCATATTTTTCGTAGGCGGCTTCTGCCAGGCGCACCACCGCGTCCGGCGTCAGCGCTTCCTCATGCCGCAGGCGATACCAGTCGCACGGATCATCGGTCTGGCTCTGATACGGCAGTGACGTTTTGCGGCGATCGCCGATGTAAAACAGGTAGCCGAGCATCTCGACACGGTCACGCTGCTGTCCTTCGCCCAGCAGCGACGCCACGTTGACGCCCAGATGCTGGCCGAGCAGATCCAGCAGCGCCGCTTCGATGCCGGTCACCACGTGAATGGTGGTGCGCAGGTCAAAGGTCTGATTGCCGCGCCCGCTGGCATCGCGATCGGCAAAGGTAGTGCGCACCAGGGTGAGGATATTTTTGTACTCGCCGACGGTTTTTCCGGTTACCAGCGCTGCCGCGTCTTCCAGCGTCTGACGAATTTTCTCACCGCCGGGGATCTCGCCCACGCCCGTGTGGCCGGCGTTATCTTTCACAATCACGATATTGCGGGTAAAAAACGGCGCGTGGGCACCGCTCAGATTCAGCAGCATACTGTCGTAACCGGCCACCGGAATGACCTGCATTGCTGTAATTTTCGGGGTGTGACTCATTTCCTGCTCCTTATGCATGGCGGCGTCCAAAAGCCGGACGCTTGCGGTCGAACGACCATCCGGGAACCAGATATTGCATTGCCGTGGCGTCATTACGTGCGCCTGCAGGCAGCGATTGATACAGGGCGTTAGCCTCGCGCAGGCGATCCCAGTCCAGTTCAACACCGAGGCCGGGCTTGTCCGGCACGGCAATTTTGCCGTTGCGGATCTGCAGCGGCTCTTTGGTCAGGCGCTGGTCGCCCTCCTGCCAAATCCAGTGGGTATCGATGGCGGTCGGTTTACCCGGTGCCGCCGCGCCGACGTGGGTAAACATCGCCAGCGAAATGTCGAAGTGATTATTGGAGTGGCAGCCCCAGGTCAGCCCCCACTCATCACACAGCTGCGCCACGCGTACCGCGCCGCTCAGCGTCCAAAAGTGCGGGTCGGCCAGCGGAATATCGACCGCGTTGAGCATCACCGCGTGGTTCATCTCACGCCAGTTGGTGGCGATCATATTGGTGGCGACCGGCAGACCGGTGGCGCGGCGAAACTCGGCCATGACTTCGCGCCCGGAATATCCCTGCTCGGCACCGCACGGATCTTCGGCATAGCTCAGCACCTCGTGCAGGCCTTTGCACAGCGCGATGGCTTCATCCAGATGCCAGGCACCGTTGGGATCGACGGTGATGCGCGCGTCCGGGAAACGCTGCTTCAGTGCCACCGCCGAGGCAATCTCCTGCTCGCCCGGCAGCACGCCGCCTTTCAGTTTGAAATCTTTGAAGCCGTACCTGTCCTGCGCCGCTTCGGCTAAGCGCACCACCGCGTCTGGCGTCAGCGCCTCCTGATGGCGCAGGTGATACCAGTCGTGACCGGCCGCGTCGCCGCTCTGATACGGCAAATCAGTTTTACGCCGATCGCCAATGTAAAACAGGTAGCCCAGCACCGTGACCTCATCGCGCTGCTGACCCGGCCCCAGCAGTTCGGCCACTGGCACGCCGAGGCACTGGCCGAGCAGGTCGAGCAGCGCCGCTTCCAGCGCCGCCACCGCATTGACCCGCAGCTCAAACGTCCAGGCGCCGTTGCCGAAGGTATCGAAATCCGCCGACTGGTTACCTTTGTGCACCTGCTGCACCAGCCGGTTCATGCGCGCCACCTGCTGCCCTTTCACCTGCGGTATTGCCGCGACCAGCGTCTCATAGATGGTTTCACCGCCCGGCGCTTCGCCGACGCCGGTGTGGCCGGCGCTGTCGGTCAGCACCACGATATTGCGGGTGAAGCAGGCGCTGTGCGCGCCGCCGATGTTGAGCAGCATGCTGTCGTAACCCGCCACCGGAACCACCTGCATGTCGGTAATCACCGGGGAACTTTGCGTATTCATATTCGGTTCCTTATGACCGGGGTTTGAGTTCGACACGTTTGATATCGCCGGTTATCACCAGGAAGCTGAACGCCGCCACAAACGCATGGATGCCGACATAAATCAGCGCCCCTTCAAACGAACCGCTGGTGGCGATGATGTAACCAATGGCAATCGGCGTGACGATGCCAGAGAAGTTACCGAACATATTGAACAGACCGCCGCTCAGGCCGCTGATCTCTTTGGGTGCGGTATCGGCCATCACCGCCCAGCCCAGCGCGCCAATGCCTTTACCAAAGAACGCCAGCGCCATAAACAGCACCACTACCCATTCGGTTTCGGTGTAGTTACACATCACCATGCTGATGGAGAGCAGCATACCGATGACAATCGGGGTTTTACGCGCGATGTTTAGCGAGCCGGTTTTACGCATCAGATAATCTGAAATCACGCCGCCCAGCACGCCGCCGAGGAAGCCGCAGATGGCGGGAATCGAGGCGATCATGCCGGCTTTAAGAATCGACATGCCGCGCGCCTGCACCAGATACACCGGGAACCAGGTAATAAAGAAGTAGGTCAGGGCGTTAACGCAGTACTGACCGAGATAGATCCCCCACATCATGCGGGTGGAGAGCAGTTGCTTGATTTGAAACCACTTCTCATCCCAGCTCACTTTACGCTCGGCTTTCTTCGCATCCATGTTAATCAGCGCACCGCCCTGCTCCATGTACTCCAGCTCGGCTTTGTTCACGCCAGGGTGATCGTTCGGGTCATGAATCACTTTCAGCCAGATAAAGCTGAGAATGATGCCCAGCCCGCCCATGAACCAGAACACGTGCGCCCAGCCCACCTCGGCCACCAGCCAGCCCATGATTGGTGCGAAAATCACCGTGGCGAAGTACTGGGCGGAGTTAAAGATGGCGACGGCGGTACCGCGCTCCTGCGCCGGGAACCAGGCAGCAACAATACGGCTGTTACCCGGGAAAGACGGCGCTTCCGCCAGTCCCACCATGAAGCGCAGCAGGAACAGCGACACCACAATGCCGAAGCCGCTAAAGATGTCGACGAAGCCCTGCAACAGGGTAAACAGCGACCACAGGAAGATGCTCCAGAAATAGACGCGTTTGGAGCCGAAGCGGTCCAGCAGCCAGCCGCCAGGAATCTGACCGATAACGTACGCCCACGAGAAGGCGGAGAAGATGTAGCCGAGGCCGACGGAATCGAGACCGATCTCCTTCGACATCGCCGAACCGGCAATCGAAATGGTGGCCCGGTCACCGTAGTTGAACGAGGTGACGATAAATAACATCACCACAATCCAGTAACGGGCGTTGGTGCGCTTCTGCACCGCTGCCGCTGTCTGGCTGTAACTATTCATGATGCACTCCTGAAATATAGCGAACGCTACATTCACTCTGACTGCATACACATCGCGTTGGGTATCAGAATGATTTTGGGTTAAACACGGCGATTGTTGTTATGGCAAAACGATGTTGCGTCGTGACGAATAACCAAACGTTGAAGAACGGCAATCAGTATAGGAACAGCATCGCCGCGAAACACTGGAGGAACGCCCGAGGATAATCCCCAATCCGGCACAATTTTGTGGCATTTGCCCATAACGCTGCGGCGTGGCTCACGGAACCCGCCATCCAGCCGCCAGATTGCTGTAAAAGCGAACAGCAAGCGTACGCTTTGTGAGGCTCTTCACTTGCGTTTGGTAAAACGAACCAAACTGCGCGCCGATCGCGGCACAAAGCCAGTCAGTTGCACAATGCGTGGGCCAATACCCCTGCTTATACTGAGGCTGGCAAATAACGATGATGTGACGGACGTGATTTCAACCGCACCGCTATGACCGGTGCGACGAACCGGAAGGTGAGCAATGAACCGACCTCTGACAGACAAACCGCGCTACATTAAAGTGCACGACGCCGATAACGTGGCGATTGTGGTCAACGATCAGGGATTGCCCGCAGGCAGCCGCTTTGATGACGGTCTGCAGCTGACTGAGCATGTGCCGCAGGGGCACAAAGTGGCGCTGAGCGATATCGCCCTGCACGGTGCCATCGTGCGTTACGGTGAAGTGATTGGTACGGCGCTGCGCCCGATTGCGCGCGGCAGCTGGATTGAGGAGTCGCTGGTGGCGCTGCCCGCCGCCCCACCGCTGGCCAGCCTGCCGCTGGCATCTAACGTGCCGCCGCCCCTGCCACCGCTGGACGGCTACACCTTTGAAGGCTATCGCAATGCCGACGGCAGCGTCGGCACGCGCAATCTGCTCGGCATCACCACCAGCGTGCACTGCGTGGCGGGCGTGGTGGATTACGTGGTGCAGCTGATTGAGCGCGATTTGCTACCGCGCTACAGCAACGTCGATGGGGTAGTGGCGCTCAACCATTTATATGGCTGCGGCGTGGCGATCAACGCACCGGCGGCGGTGGTGCCGATTCGCACCATTCACAATCTTGCGCTGAATCCTAATTTTGGCGGCGAAGTGATGGTGGTGAGCCTCGGCTGCGAGAAATTACAGCCGGAGCGCCTGCTCACCGGTACACCGGACGTACAGGCCATTTCGCTGGATGAGCGCGATATCGTGCGCCTGCAGGATGAGCGTCACGTGGGTTTTGGCGCGATGGTCGATGAAATTCTGCAGGTGGCCGAGCGCCATCTGAAAAAACTCAACCAGCGCCAGCGCGAAACCTGCCCGGCGTCGGCGCTGGTGGTCGGCACCCAGTGCGGCGGCAGCGATGCGTTTTCCGGCGTGACGGCCAACCCGGCGGTTGGCTTTGCCTCGGATCTGCTGGTGCGCTGCGGCGCGACGGTGATGTTCTCGGAAGTGACCGAGGTACGCGATGCGATCCATCTGCTGACGCCGCGTGTGGTAAACGAAGCGGTGGGCAAACGGCTGCTGGAGGAGATGGCGTGGTACGACGATTATCTGAGCCAGGGGCAAACCGACCGCAGCGCGAATCCATCGCCGGGCAATAAAAAAGGCGGTCTGGCCAATGTGGTAGAAAAAGCGCTGGGCTCAATTGCCAAATCCGGCCGCAGCCCGATTGTCGAAGTGCTGTCACCCGGACAGCGCCCGACGCAGCGCGGACTGATTTACGCCGCCACGCCGGCCAGCGATTTTGTCTGCGGCACCCAGCAGATGGCCTCCGGCATTACGCTGCAGGTGTTCACCACCGGGCGCGGCACGCCTTACGGCCTGGCGGCGATTCCGGTAATCAAAATGGCGACGCGCAGCGCGCTGGCAAACCGCTGGCACGATTTAATGGATATCAATGCCGGCACCATCGCGACGGGCGAAGAGAGTATTGAACAGGTCGGCTGGCGGCTGTTCGAGCTGATTCTGGATATCGCCAGCGGGCGTAAACAGACATGGTCAGATCGCTGGGGAATCCGTAATCAGCTGGCGGTATTCAATCCGGCACCGGTGACGTGATGTGCAAAATTAACTTTCAGCGCGATCGATTCCCTCTCCCGCCTGCGGGAGAGGGTTAGGGTGAGGGCCTGATTTACAACAACTTACCCCAGCTCTCCACCCACGGCGTGGTCACTGACTCGGGCTCCGGATTTTCCGTCGCATCCACCAGCAGCACCTCGCCAATACGCTGCGCCTGCTGCTCCTGCAGCGTGGCATCAAAAGTCTTTCCTGCTCCACAGAAATGGTCGTAACTGCTGTCGCCTAAAGCGATCACGCCATAGCGCAGCTCAGGCTGATAGCCCAGCTCATCGCGCACCTGCACATACAGTCGCGCGATATTGTCCGGAAAATCGCCCTGCCCGGTGGTCGAGGTAACAATTAACGCGACCTCTTTGCTGTAAGCCTGCCAGTCGGCCAGTGACGGATCTTCAAACACCTTCACCTCATGCCCCTGCGCTTCCAGCACCGGCTGCGCCTCTTCGGCAACCAGCAGCGCGTTGCCGTACACCGTACCTGTAAAAATGCCAATCTTTGCCATTTTGCCGCTCCTTTATTCTGTCGGCTTATCCTGGACTGCCTCAGCGGCAAACTCAACCCTCGGCACATCGGGCAGTTGCTGCTGCCAGCCAAACGATTGCAGCATCTGCTGCCAGACGCGATCCAGCCCGGCGCGAATCACCAGCGGTTCGCCAGTCACCGGATGCGTTAGCGTCAGCGCACTGGCGTGCAGCATCAGGCGATCCATGCCAAAGTGGGCTGCGGCACCGCGGTTCTGCCGCAGATCGCCGTGCGAGCTGTCACCAATAATCGGATGACGCAGGTGTGCCATATGGCGCCGCAGCTGATGCTTGCGCCCGGTGTGCGGCGACAGCTCAACCAGCGTATAACGTGCGCTGAGGTACTTGCCGATGGCCACCGGCAGTTCTGCCTGCGCCAGCGCGCGATAATCGGTGACCGCCGGCTGTGGCGCGCGCGGTTCCGTGACAAACTTGTCCGCAATTTTATCCAGCTCTTCCACCAGCGGATAATCCAGCGTTGCGCTACCGTCCAGCCAGCCGCGCACCACTGCGTGATAGGTTTTCTGAATCTGATGCTGCTCAAACTGCTGCGCCAGCAGCCGCCCGATTTCGCTGGAGAGCCCCATTAGCAGCACGCCAGACGTGGGACGATCGAGGCGATGCGCGGTAAATACGTGCTGACCAATCTGATCGCGCACCGTCTGCATCACCACCACTTTCTCTTTGCGATCGAGCCAGCTGCGGTGCACCAGCCAGCCCGCCGGTTTATTTACCGCAACCAGCCATGCATCCTGATAAATGATCTCCAGCATCAGGCGTCCGGCGGCGCAAACAGCGCATCAAGCTGGCTGAGCGTCAGCAGCAGCGCTGCATGGCCCGGCGTGGTGGGCGGCAGGGCCATCTCATAATAAGGTGTAACGGCGAAGTTTTGCGGCAGCGCGGCGCCGGCGTCAAGCAGCGCCTGCATGCGCGGCAGCAGGACCCACTGCAGCCATTCGAGCGGCTGCAGGGTATCGAGACAGAAAGGTTGCGTACTGTTAAAGGCTTCCGCCGTCGGGGCGTGCGTCTGCCAGTGGCCGTGTTCGCGCATCACCGCTTCGACCTGCTGCAGCCGCTGAATAATCAGGTGCGTCGACATACGCTACCTCCGCGTCAAAAAGGGGCGGCAAGCATATCATTAGTGGGTGCGCGCGCAAAAACGGCATAAAAAAAGGGAGCACTGTGATTACAGTGCTCCCGGTTCGTTTGCAGCATTCCCGCCACCGCTGTGCTCCCTGCTCATCCATGACAACTGTTCCTGCGCTTTCCGTCGCCTGTCATCGTGACATTGGTCCTTAGCATCCTGGCCCGCCACATCCCGCGTGGCTCTCATTCTCCATCCTGGAGGTGTCCTTTACTCACTCCGGAGTGTCCTGCTTCATCCTGAAGCCTTCCCTGTGACGTAAACTCCGTTACGTTCCTGCCGCCTGGCTGACATTCTCCTGAACGTCTCTCAATCCGTGGCTTCCTGCCAGTGGTGACTATTCTGGCAGAAACCATCGCAATAACAAGTCAGTAAGCGCCGTTAAACGATTAAGCCATGTCTGTATTTTCGGATTGATGCCATAACTGCATGATTCACAATATTTTTACATTGCGGACTTCCGGAAGTCTGCGCAATGTTCTGGCGATCTCGCACAACAGTTGTGAGAGATCTCTTACAAGGGCTGCGAGAAAAGTCTGCAACTCAAGAACTAACCGGTTGTAAAGCATTAAGAAATGTCTGAATATCCACCGCCAGTTTCTGCCGCTTTTTCGTTCCCGGCTGCTCCACAATCACCTCGCCGGTCAGATTACACACCGCGATAACATCCTGCTCCGAATCTGTCGTGGCGATAAACAGCGTCGGGCTCTGTTTCAGACGGCGCTTCATCACCAGATGACCAATCAGGTTCTCCTGCAGGCGGGTAAAATCGTCCTCGCTCCACACCTGCAGCAGCGTCAGCGGCTGCTGCGCAAACTGCGCGTGCATGTCGCCGGCAAATTGCGTGGTATAGAACGTGGTAAGGTCCGGCTGCAGCTGAATATCCAGCGCGCGCTCAACGGCTGCCAGCGAGGCTGGCAGGCTAAAGTCCTGTGGCTGCCACAGGACACGCTCATCCAGTTCACTGATGATGCAGGGCGATGGCACGCCGTACAGCTCTGCGCTGGCGGGAAAATGGCCGTGCTGCTGCTGCCAGTGCGCTACATAACGGGCGGTAAAATCGCGCAGGGCCTCTGCGGTTTGCTGCATCATTCATCTTCTCGCTGGTGATCGGTTACACTGACTCCCTTTGATGGATTTTAGTGGTAACCGTTATGTCTTCTGAAAACCGGGATACGGCGCTGAGCGGCCTGACTTTGGGTAAGCCCACCGCGTATGTTGATCGCTACGATAACACGCTGCTGCAGGCGGTGCCGCGCAGCCTGAATCGCGAGCCGCTCGGGCTTTATCCCGATAACCTGCCGTTCCACGGCGCAGATATCTGGACGCTGTATGAACTCTCCTGGCTAAACAGCAAAGGCGTGCCGCAGGTCGCAGTCGGCGAAGTGGTGCTAAGCGCCGACAGCGTGAATCTGATCGAGTCCAAAAGCTTCAAACTCTATCTTAACAGCTTTAACCAGACGATTTTCGCCGACTGGGGCGCCGTGCGGCAAACGCTGGAGCGCGATCTCAGCGCCTGCGCTAACGGCAAGGTCAGCGTGGCGCTGTTTCGCCTGAGCGAAGTGGAAGGTCAGCCGATCGGGCACTTCGCTGGCGATGTCATCGACGAGCAGGATATCACCATCAGCGATTACGGCTTTAACGCCGATTACCTCGCCAGCGCAACGGGCAGCGAAGTGGTTGAAGAGACGCTGGTCAGCCATCTGCTGAAATCGAACTGTCTAATCACCAATCAGCCGGACTGGGGCTCGGTAATGATTCGCTATCAGGGCCCGCGTATCGATCGCGAAGCGCTGCTGCGCTATCTGATTTCGTTCCGCCAGCACAATGAGTTTCACGAGCAGTGCGTCGAGCGTATTTTTAACGATATTCAGCGCTTTTGTCAGCCAGCAGCACTAACCGTCTACGCGCGCTACACGCGGCGCGGCGGGCTGGATATCAATCCGTGGCGCAGCAATGTCCCCTTCACGCCGGGCTACTCCCGCCTGGTGCGCCAGTAACAGATTGCGAGATGTCTCGCAGGCCGACGCACGGATGCGCGGTTCCACTTGAGCATTCGCGGCCGACAACGGTACTCTGGTACAGGCGCGAGGGCGACAGCGTGCTTACCGAAGGATTTTCGTCACTGCGCTCAACGGGTTAAGCGCAGCGTCATCAGTCACGCATTTGCGTGTAAAGGAGTTCTCTTGATTACACATATCAGCCCGCTTGGCTCAATGGATCTGCTCTCCCAGCTGGAAGTCGACATGCTGAAGCGTACTGCCAGCAGCGATCTCTACCAGCTGTTTCGCAACTGCTCGCTGGCGGTACTCAACTCCGGCAGCCAGACCGACAGTAGCCACGAACTGCTTTCCCGCTTTGAAAACTTTGACATCAACGTGCTGCGCCGCGAGCGCGGCGTGAAACTGGAGCTGATCAACCCGCCGGAAGAGGCGTTTGTTGACGGCCGGATTATCCGTTCGCTGCAGGCGAACCTGTTTGCCGTACTGCGCGATATTCTGTTTGTTAACGGTCAGCTCTCGGCAGCGGATCGTCTGCAGAATCAGGATGTCACCGACTCCGCGCACATCACCAACCAGGTGTTCTCCATTCTGCGCAATGCGCGCGCGCTGCACGTGGGCGAATATCCCAACACCGTGGTGTGCTGGGGCGGTCACTCCATCAACGCGGTCGAATATCAATATTGCCGCAATGTCGGGACGCAGATGGGCCTGCGCGAACTGAACATCTGTACCGGCTGTGGTCCGGGCGTGATGGAAGCGCCGATGAAAGGGGCGGCGGTAGGCCATGCACAGCAGCGCTATCACGACAGCCGGTTTATCGGCCTGACCGAACCGTCGATCATCGCTGCGGAGCCACCTAACCCGCTGGTGAATGAACTGATCATCATGCCGGATATCGAAAAGCGTCTGGAAGCCTTTGTGCGCATCGCTCACGGCATCGTGATCTTCCCGGGCGGTGTGGGCACGGCAGAAGAGCTGTTGTATCTGCTGGGCATTCTGATGAATCCGCAGAACAGCGATCAGGTCCTGCCGCTGATCCTCACCGGGCCAAAAGAGAGCGCCGATTACTTCCGCGTGCTGGATGATTTCATCGTTAATACGCTGGGTGAAGCCGCGCGCCGGCATTACAAAATCATCATTGATGATGCTGCGGAAGTGGCGCGTCTGATGAAGAAAGCCATGCCGCAGGTGAAAGAGTACCGCCGCGAAACCGGCGATGCCTACAGCTTCAACTGGTCGATTCGCATTGCGCCGGATCTGCAGGTGCCGTTCCTGCCAACCCACGAAAATATGGCCAACCTCAAGCTGTTCCCGAATCAGCCAGCGGAAAAACTGGCGGCGGATCTGCGACGTGCCTTCTCGGGCATCGTGGCCGGTAACGTCAAAGAGATGGGGATCCGCGAAATCCGGGAAAAAGGTCCGTATCAGCTGCAAGGCGATGCCGATCTGATGCACCGCATGGACGAACTGCTGCAGGGCTTCGTCGCGCAGCAGCGCATGAAACTGCCCGGCAGCGCTTACATCCCCTGCTACGAAATCATCAAATAACCCATCAGGAAGGCAGCCTGCGGGCTGCCGGTATCACTATGTCGCTTCATCTGCTTATTATCGACGCGCTCAATCTGATCCGCCGCCTGCACGCGGTGCAGGGTTCGCCCTGTCGTGAGGCCTGCGTGGCGGCGCTGCATCAGCTGCTGGGTCACACGCGACCAACGCACGTGGTGGCGGTGTTTGACAGCCATGACCGACAGCCTGGCTGGCGTCATCAGTTATTGCCGGACTACAAAGCGGGTCGCCCGCCGATGCCGGACGATTTACAGCAGGAGATGGCCTCGCTGCAGGCGGCCTTTGAGGCCAGCGGTGTCAGCTGCTGGGTTGCCGAACAGGATGAAGCGGACGACCTGGCCGCGACGCTGGCAGTGAAGATGGCCGAAGCCGGTCATCAGGCCACCATCGTTTCCACCGATAAAGGTTACTGCCAGCTGCTGGCGCCGAGCATCCGCATCCGCGATTATTTTCAAAAGCGCTGGCTGGACGTGCCGTTTATCGAACAGGAGTTCGGCGTCGCGCCGGCCCAGCTGGCGGATTACTGGGGCTTATGCGGCATCAGCAGCAGCAAAATTCCAGGCGTGCCCGGCATCGGACCGAAAAGCGCGCGGGAACTGCTGCTGCAGTTTGGTTCGCTCGAGGCCCTGTATCAGCAGCTGGATCAGGTACCTGACAAATGGCAGAAGAAGTTACGCGATCACCGCGCGATCGCCGAGGTGTGCCGACAGGTGTCAACGCTGAAGCGGGATTTGGTGTTGCAGGGGAATTTAAATACGCTGCGGTATCAGGGTCCGGCGCGTCATTGAGGTCGCCATGAATGGCGCCCCTACAGCAGCACGGCAAGCCTAAGCTGTTCAGGCAAGTTATAGCCCCATTCCACACCGGTTGCGGTTTTGGTTGCGGCGTAATTTATTGCGCGATGAATCGCGCCGCTACGGGCTGGTGCACCTAATTTCTGCGCAATAATTTGTGCCGCCGCAGGACGGCAAGCCCGAGCTGGTCAGGCGAGTTATAGCCCCATTCCACATCGGTTGCGGTCTTGGTAGCGGCGCAATTTATTGCGCGATGAATCGCGCCGCTACGGATGAGTGCGACTAAGTTCTGCGAAATAATTTGTGCTAGTGCAAGGCGGCAAGCCTGAGCTGATCCGGGAAGTTTTAACCCTACTCATTGCGCGATGAATCGCGCCGCTACGGGCTAGTGCACCTAATTTCTGCGAAATAATTTGTGCCACCGCAGGACGACAAGCCCGAGCTGTTCAGGGAAGTTTCAATCCCGCTAATTGCGCGATGAATCGCGCCGCTACGGGTTAGTGCAGCTAATTTGTGCAAGCGCAAGGCGGCAAGCCTGGGAGTCCCCGGGAGCATACATCAGTATGTGACCGGGGCGAGCAGGCGCAGCCAACGCTGCGATTGAAGCAGAACTAGCGTTCGTCGCGCCGTCCGCCGACTGCCGCCCAAATCCGGCGCACATGCACGGTCACTTCTTCGCGGTCGTGATACAGCTGGCGCGCCTGGATCTGCGCGTTTACGCCCTTCTCCTTCAGCGCCGCGTCCATCATTGCCAGATTCTGCGTGACTTCTTCATAGCGCTTTTTCATTGGCAGCTTGAGGTTGAAGATCGCCTCACGGCACCAGCCGTTGACCAGCCATTCGGTCATCAGGCTGGCGACGCGCACCGGTTTTTCCACCATGTCGCACACCAGCCAGCTGATGTTGCTGCGCGGCGGGCGGAATTTGAAACCGTCTTCGCGGCAGTGCGTAACCTGTCCGGTATCCATCAGGCTTGGTGCCATCGGGCCGTTATCCACCGCGTAGACCCACATGCTGCGCTTCACCAGCTGATAGGTCCAGCCGCCGGGGCAGGCACCAAGATCGACCGCATACATGCCGCTGCCCAGCCGTTCGTCCCACTCATCGGCCGGCACGAACACATGGAATGCTTCTTCCAGCTTTAGCGTAGAGCGGCTTGGCGCATCGGCCGGGAACTTCAGGCGCGGAATGCCCATGTAAAACGGCGAGTTGTTATGCGGCAGCGAATAACCAACGTAGCAGGTGCCCGGCGCGATAAAGAACACATGCACTACCGGACGTTTATTGCTCTCATAATTCAGCAGGATTTTGCTGTCGCGCAGGCTGGCGCGCAGCGGTACCGTCAGCTTGCGGCAAAATTTGGTCAGCTCTTTGGCTTCATTGGTGTCGGGCACTTCAACGCGCAGCTCGCCGCCCTTCTCCACCACGCCGCTCAGCATGCCGACGATCGGGGTAATACGATCTTCCGGCGGGAGATCGCGCAGCAGCTCGCCCACTACCAGCATTTGCCGGGCAAAAATCAGCTCCGCGAACGGCAGCGTGGCGATCAGTTTTTCCGCCTCTTCCGGCTGATAGCACTCAAACAGCACGTAACCGGCGTCATCTTTAACGCGCGGAAAACCGTAGATTTCGCGCTCCGCTGCTTTGGCACTGATTTCTGCCGCACACTCTTTCTCAAATCCCGGACGGCAATAGAGTAAAACTTTATTCATGGCGATCTGCCTTTCGTTTCAGACGCAGCGCGCCAATCAACATCAAAAACCAGCCAATCAGGAAGCACAGGCCTCCAACCGGCGTAACAAACACCCAAAACTTCAGGTGCGACAGCGCCAGACAATACAGGCTGCCGCTGAACAGGACGATACCCAGCGCCATCGCGGCGCTACTCCAGTAAAACCAGATATTGGCGCGACGCAGCATCGCTGCGCCAATACCGATAATCGCCAGCGTATGATACGCCTGATATTCAAGGCCGGTATGGATCCACGCCATCTCGGCCGCGCCGAGCGCTTTGCTCAGCACATGCGCCCCAAAAGCACCAAACGCCACCAGCAGAAAGCCGCTGATGGCGGCAAATATAAACATGGCACGACTGGACATTCATTTATCCTCAAGGTGAAACCGCACATCACTGTGCGGCAGGCAACGCGTTAGTGATCGTAGCGGAAGCGGAATTTTTCTTGTTCAGTTGCGGCTTTTTCCAGAATCCACTGCCGAAAGGCGGCTATTTTACCCAGTTCTGCCTGGCTGTCATGACAAACCAGATAAAAAGCATTTTTACTCACTAAGACATCGTTGAAAGGACAGACCAGACGTCCGGCCTCAATTTCACTCTGCGCCATCACGTTATTGGCCAGCGCCACGCCCTGGCCGTGGATCGCCGCCTGCAGCACCATGGCGCTGTGGCTGAAGATCGGCCCCTGCTGAACATTAATGTGCTGCAAGCCCAGTTGACGAATATAGGATTGCCAGTCACGGCGCGAGGCGTCATGCAGCAGCGTGAAATGCGCCAGATCGGCCGGTGATTTGAGCGGATTGTCGCCAGTCAGCAGCTGCGGCGAGCACACCGGCAGCAGATATTCGGCATACAATTTCTCTACCCGCAAACCGGGCCAGTTGCCGCGGCCGTAAAAAATCGCCACGTCGACATCGTCGGCCAGCTTCTCCTCATCACGGTCTACCGCCTGGATACGCACATCAATGCCCGGATAAGCCAGATTAAAGCTGGAGAGGCGCGGAACCAGCCACTGAATGGCGAAACTCGGCAACAGGCTGACGGTGAGAGCCCCTTTGGCACTGCGCGCCTGCAGTTTGCGCGTGGCATCGTTCAGTGCCGAAAAAATCTCTTTGATATCGAGATAGTAGCTTTGACCCTCTTCGGTCAGTAACAGCGAACGATTGCGCCGGCGAAACAGCTTGAGACCGAGAAAATCTTCCAGCGATTTAATCTGATGGCTGACAGCCGCCTGGGTGACAAACAGCTCCTCAGCGGCTTTGGTGAAGCTCAAATGACGGGCCGCAGCGTCGAAGACGCGAAGAGCATTAAGCGGCGGAAGGCGTTTTGACATGGTTTTCCGTACCCGGATTGACAGCGTAACACTGCAACTTATACAAAGTCGTTACGTATTAGATTTTTTAATCCGAGACATTATAATTTGTCCGTTGAGGAAGCTCCAGCAAATACCTATAGTTGCCGCACTTCCTGAGCCGGAACGAAAAGATTTCTGGAAACGTGCGAGAGATCGCAGACTTTTAGAGAGCTTTTGGCTTGTGGTCGTGATGTTGTGTTTGCATTTTGATCTGACGATTGCAGATCAAACTTTTAATTCCTGTAGATTTACCCTGTCTGTCCATAGTGATTTTAAATAGCACCGCAAATTGCGGTGCTTTTTTTTACCTGCTAGCCGGGCTTACTGGCCCATTTCCACCATCTCTTTCACATCTGAGCGGTTAATCTGCTGCTCGTTGCCATTGGCATCTTTATAGCTGATCATACCGGTTTCATCGTCAACTTTTGGTTTGCCATCCGCAACAATGGTGCGACCATCATTAGTATGCATGACGTAGTTGCTGGAACAGGCGGCCAGGGTAAAGGCCATGGTGCACACGGCCAGCACTGCGGCGAGTTTATTCATCTTCTATCTCCTTGCAGATTGATTGCATTAAACCACCCGCGTGCGCTGACCAGTGGCAGCAAACAGAGCGATCGACTGGAACAGACCGATTCGTTATGCGGGTTTCGGTTCAAACCTTGCAATAATTAGCATAACGCGCTTTTCCAGCTTTGCCAGGCCACGGCGTGGCTTTCAGCCTGGTCCTAACATCCAAGTAAGTGAGCTGAGTATGACCCATTTCTCTCCTGGCGAGTTTCGTCAGCAGTTTCCCGCGCTGAGCGATGCGGGTGTCTATCTCGACAGCGCCGCCACCGCACTGAAGCCGCAGGCGGTGATTGACGCGACCGCGCAGTTTTATTCGCTGAGCGGCGGCACCGTCCACCGCAGCCAGTTCACCGCTGCCCGCGCGCTGACGGCACAGTATGAACAGGCGCGGGCGCGCGTGGCGCACTGGCTGCAGGCGGCGGACGATCGGCAAATCGTCTGGACGCGTGGCACCACGGAGGCCATCAACCTGGTGGCGCACAGCTGGCTGGCACCGCGCCTGCAGCCGGGCGACGAGATTGTGGTGAGCGAAGCCGAGCACCACGCCAATCTGGTGCCGTGGCTGATGGTGGCGCAGGCCAGCGGTGCGAAAGTGATAAAGTGGCCGCTTGGCGCTGACCGGCGGCCGGATATCGCCCTGCTGCCGCAGCTGCTCAACGCGCGCACCCGTCTGCTGGCGATAGGTCAGATGTCTAACGTGACCGGCGGCTGTCCGGATCTGGCGCAGGCGATTACGCTGGCGCACGGCGTCGGGGCGAAAGTGATGGTGGATGGCGCGCAGGGCGTGGTGCACTGCCCGCCGGATGTGCAGGCGCTGGATATCGACTTCTACGCCTTTTCCGCGCACAAGCTGTACGGCCCGATGGGCACTGGCGTGCTGTACGGCAAAGCGGAGCTGCTGGACGCGATGCCGCCGTGGCAGGGCGGCGGCAAAATGCTGACGCAGGTCGATTTCAGCGGCTTCACGCCGCAGCCGGTGCCGTGGCGCTTTGAAGCAGGCACGCCAAACGTGGCGGGCGTGGTCGGGCTGAGTGCGGCGCTGGACTGGCTGGGGCAGTACGATGCGGAAAAAGCCGAACGCTGGAGCCAGCAGCTGGCCAGCCTTGCCGAAGAGCAACTCAGCGCCATTCCCGGCTTCCGCAGTTTCCGCTGCGGCAGCGCCAGCCTGCTGGCGTTTGATATCGCCGGCATTCACCACAGCGATATCGTGACGCTGCTGGCGGAACAGGGCATCGCGCTGCGCGCCGGCCAGCACTGTGCCCAGCCGCTGATGGCGGCGCTTGGCGTCAGCGGCACGCTGCGCGTCTCATTTGCCCCCTATAATAATCTGCAGGACGTGGACGCGCTGGTGCGCGCCATGCACCATGCCGTAGATTTACTGAGTGAGTAACGTAATGACATCAGCCCTGCTTGCCCCCCATCCGTTTGGTGATCTGATTACCGCAGCCAGCCTGACGGAGAAGTTTGCCCATTTTCATCAGTGGGAAGATCGCTACCGCCAGCTGATTCAGCTCAGCCGCCAGTTGCCGGTGCTGCCGGAAGCGCTGAAAACGGCGGAAATTGAGCTGTCCGGCTGCGAAAACCGCGTCTGGCTCAGCAGCCAGCAGCGGGCCGACGGCACGCTGCATTTTTACGGTGACAGTGAGGGACGCATTGTGCGCGGATTGCTGGCGGTGCTGCTGACAGCGGTGGAAGGAAAAACGCCCGCGGCCCTGTTAGCCACAGACCCGCTGGCGCTGTTTGATACCTTAGGGCTGCGCGCGCAGCTGAGCGCCTCGCGCAGCAGTGGTTTACAGGCGCTGGCTGAGGCGGTACAGCGCGCCGCCCGCGCGCATCAGGCAGACTGACGCGCCGCGCGCGCGAGGAATTTTTTCAGCGCGTGCGACACCGCA
Source organism: Pantoea sp. SGAir0418 (assembly GCF_043529865.1). Lineage (NCBI taxonomy): Bacteria > Pseudomonadati > Pseudomonadota > Gammaproteobacteria > Enterobacterales > Erwiniaceae > Pantoea > Pantoea sp. SGAir0418. Next base: position 919,406 of record NZ_CP027911.1, on the reverse strand, counting down.
ACAAAACCGAAGGTGGCGGTCACCATTGTGGCCGCACCAAAGCCGGCGGCACAGTCCATGCGCTTTGGCCCTTCCGCGGTGCTGCGCGAAGCGCATACGCTGCCGTCCGGCTGCGGATACACCAGCGCCTCGGTAGAAAACACGCAGTCGATCCCCAGTTTGCCCTTGCTGTTTTTCACCACGCCAAAATCACTTTTCAGCCGCTCGCGCAGTTTGGCCGCCAGCGGATCCTGAATGGTTTTGGCTAAGTCACTGACCTGAATCTGCGTCGGATCGATCTGCCCGCCCGCGCCGCCGGTGGTGATCAGCGGGATCTTATTGCGCCGGCACCAGGCGAGCAGCGCGGCCTTGGGGCGCACGCTGTCAATTGCGTCGATCACATAGTCGAATCCTGCCGCCATCAGCTCAGCGGTATTGTCCGGCGTGATGAAGTCATCGATGCAGATCACCTCACACTCCGGATTGATAGCGTGAATACGCTGCGCCATCACTTCAGTTTTGGCCTGGCCGACATGCCCCTGCAAGGCATGAATCTGACGGTTGGTATTGGTAATACACACATCGTCCATGTCGATCAGGGTAATTTTACCGATGCCGGTGCGCGCCAGCGCTTCGGCCGCCCAGGAACCGACGCCGCCGATGCCGATGACGCAGAAATGCGCGTCGGCAAAACGCTGCAGTGCTTCCTGCCCGTAGAGACGCGCCGTGCCGCCAAATCGCTGGCGCCAGGCGTCGCTGACAACTTTCATAGCTAACCTTTTAGTACGATGCGCAGACGCGCACCCGACAAACCCAGGGTGCGCAGCCTATCAATTTGCGCCGATAATCAATGAACCATTATTGCCGTTTTGCGGATTGCTGAACAGCGGCTGGCCGGTTCCCGGTGCGGCTTTCAGCACCCAGACGCGGCCATAATGGTTGTAGAAGCCCGCCAGATGCGCCGCATCCGGGCCGACGCCCTGGTAGATATCGAAGTGCTGGCCTTTGATCGCGCCGCCCACGTCCAGCGCGACCATCAGGCGCATCTCATATTTGCCGTTGAATTTGCCCTTCTCATTCAGCTGCGGCACTTCAGCCAGCAGCGCCGTGCCGGCGGGAATCAGTGAACGATCGGACGCCACCGAGGCTTTGGCAATCAGCGGTACCGCGCTGGCACCGCGCACCGGCACATACTCTTCCGGCTTGAAGAACACGAACGACTGGTTGGTTTCCAGTACGTTGCGCACTTCCTGCGGCGAGTGCTCCTGCGCCCACTGCCGAATCGCCTGCATCGACATGTCTTCGCGCTTCACTTCACCGCGATCGATCAGCTCTTTACCAATACTGTGGTAAGCCCAGCCGTTCTTGCCGCCGTAACCGAAGAAACGCAGCGGACGGCCATCGCCGAAATCGACATAGCCGCTGCCCTGCACGTCCATCATAAAGTTGTCGATCAGCGAGTTGCTCCAGGCAATCACATAACGCTCATCCAGTGCGCCACTATAGATAGAAGCGCGGCTTGGCAGCTTCTGTCCGCGCGGACGCGGCGGCATGCGATAAATTGGATACTGGAATTCGCCCTGACGGGTATAACGCGCTTCCACCACCGGCGTGTAGTAACCGGTAAACTGTACGTTGCCGTAGCTGTCGGTGCCTTCCATCTGATAGGCGTTCAGGCCGAACTGGCGCAGCTGACGCGTATCGGCGCCGGAGAGCAGCCAGTTCTGAATCGCACTGTAAGTGCCGAGGTTGCGGCCATACAGACCGGACGACGCCGACTGGATCTGCTGCACCTGCAGGCCGAAATCACGGCCATTGACCGGACGCCCTTTGGCATTCGGCTCATTCACCAGCCCGAGCGGTTGCTCCAGCTTGCCATCAATATATTGCTGACCGCGATCGGTCGGCTTAGAGCTACAACCGGCTAACAGCGCCAGAAATGCGCCAGTAAGTGCATACTTCGCCCAATGTCCTTTCATTACCTTCTCTTTTTAAGCTGGTTGTTTGCACGGCGACGATAGCAAAGGGGCAGACAGAATGAAATCTGCCGCAGGCTAGCGCGCTCACATCTGTATAATAAATCGCCCAATGGCCAAATAATTCAGCAACTGTTTGTCTATTTAGCGCTTTAACGCAAAAAAGGGGTTGCATCATCATACGCCCGGTGTATAGTGCGCATCCACGGACGCGGGGTGGAGCAGCCTGGTAGCTCGTCGGGCTCATAACCCGAAGGTCGTCGGTTCAAATCCGGCCCCCGCAACCAATTCTTCGTAATGAAGAGACAATGTGGCAAGTCGCTAAGCGCGACAGACGGACGCGGGGTGGAGCAGCCTGGTAGCTCGTCGGGCTCATAACCCGAAGGTCGTCGGTTCGAATCCGGCCCCCGCAACCAATTGTCTTAACGAAGAATACAATGTGCAAAGTCGCTCAGTGCGACAGACGGACGCGGGGTGGAGCAGCCTGGTAGCTCGTCGGGCTCATAACCCGAAGGTCGTCGGTTCGAATCCGGCCCCCGCAACCACTTCTTCTGACGAAGAACATCACGACACCCTGACGGGTGTTTTTTTGTTTCTGCGCCCGTTAAAAAGCGGCATCGCTGCCGCCCTGCCCTAACGTCGTGCCAGCACGCCGCCTTTGTCAAAATACGCCTTGATGCCATGCAGAATGGCTTCCGCCACCTGATGCTGATAGCGCGGCGTACGCAGCTTCCGCTCCTCTTCAACGTTACTGATAAACGCCGTTTCCACCAGAATCGACGGGATATCCGGCGCTTTCAGCACCGCAAAGCCGGCCTGATCCACCGTGCGTTTATGCAGGTGGTTAATGTGGCCCATGCGCATCAGCACTTCTTTGCCAAACTTCAGACTGTCGCTGATGGTCTGCCGCTGCACCATATCGAACATGGTGTGGTCGAGATAGCGATCGCCACTCATGCTGACCCCGCCGATCAAATCCGCTTCGTTCTGCGTCTGGGCGAGGAAGCGCGCAGCGGCTGAGGTTGCGCCGCTGGTGGAGAGCGCGAAGACCGAAGAGCCGCGCGCCGCCCGGCTGGTAAAAGCGTCAGCGTGAATCGAGACAAACAGATCGGCGCGCTGCTTGCGCGCTTTCGCTACCCGCACGCGCAGCGGTATAAACACATCTTCGTTGCGCGTCATGTAAGCCTTCATATTACGCTCTTTGTCGATCAGCGCTTTCAGATAGCGTCCAATCTTCAGCACGATATCTTTCTCGCGCGTTTTGTACTTGCCGTGCGCGCCGGGATCTTCCCCGCCGTGACCGGGATCGATCATGATAATAATCGGCCGATCGCGCCCGGCTTTGCCCGGTAGCGGCGCCTGCGCCGGTTGATCGCGCTCCAGTTCGCCCTGGTTGTAATCCTTCAGTAACGCCAGCAGCGGATCCTCTTCCTGTGACGACTGGCTGGGATAGAGATCGACCACCAGCCGGTGGCGAATACCGGCGACCGGATCGAGGGTGAAGGTTTTCGGTGCCACGCTGCGCTTCAGCTCCAGCACCACACGCACTGTGGTGGGATCGAACTGACCGACGCGCGCGGTTTTAATGTAGGGATCGTCCACCCGCACCAGCTTATCGATGCCTTTCAGCGCGCTGTTGATATGCAGGTTCTGGATATCGATCACCAGCCGTTCGGGATTGCTCAGCGTGAACTGCTTATAGTGCAGCGCGACGCTGGATTCCAGCGTCACGCGCGAGTAAGTCGAGGATGGCCAGATGCGCACGGCCACAATGTGCTGACTGGCCGCAAAACCGCTGCGCGTCACGCTTAGCAACCACAGCGCACCTGCGCCCTGTAAAAGTCGTCTTCGGGTAAAAGCTTCGGACATGCCGCTCCAGCTACTGTGTTATGTCTAAAAAATCGTCAGTTGACGAGCAGAAGGCGAAAACTTTATTCAATGAGGAATGTCTTGTCTTGCCGGAAAAACCAGATAATGCAGTCTGTTAGCGTGGCTTGCATCAGGAAAATCGTAAAGTAACGTCAGGTCCGATGCTTGCAAAAAGCGGCGAAAGAGCATAAAAATACATAAATTTCGAATAACCATTCACAGAGGGTTTGCCGTGAAGGAACGCAGTACCGAACTGGTTCAGGGTTTTCGCCATACCGTTCCCTATATTAATGCCCACCGTGACAAGACGTTTGTCATCATGCTGGGTGGCGAGGCCATCGAGCATGAGAACTTCTCCAGCATCGTTAACGATATCGGCCTGTTGCATAGTCTCGGCATTCGCCTGGTGGTGGTTTATGGCGCGCGGCCGCAGATCGATGCCAGCCTCGCGCAGCAGCAGCTGGAACCGATTTATCACAAACACACGCGCGTGACCGATGCCCAATCGCTGGAGCTGGTGAAGCAGGCGGCCGGGCGTTTACAGCTCGATATTACGGCGCGTCTGTCGATGAGCCTGAATAATACGCCGCTGCAGGGCGCGCATATTAATGTGGTGAGCGGTAACTTCATCATCGCTCAGCCGCTGGGCGTGGATGACGGCGTCGATTACTGCCACAGCGGCCGCATCCGCCGCATTGACGAAGAGGCGATCCATCGTCAGCTGGATAACAATGCCATTGTGCTGCTGGGGCCGGTGGCGGTCTCGGTGACCGGCGAGAGTTTTAACCTGACCTCGGAAGAGGTGGCGACGCAACTGGCGATTAAGCTGAAAGCCGAGAAGATGATCGGTTTCTGCTCCGAACAGGGCGTAACCGACCGCGAAGGCACCATCATTTCCGAGCTGTTCCCGAACGAGGCGCAGACGCGTATTGATGAAATGGAGAGCGACGGTGATTTTCTCTCCGGCACCGTGCGCTTCCTGCGTGGCGCGGTCAAAGCCTGCCGCAGCGGCGTGCGCCGCAGCCATCTGATCAGCTATCAGGAAGATGGCGCACTGCTGCAGGAGCTGTTCTCGCGTGACGGTATCGGTACGCAGATTGTCATGGAGTCGGCCGAGCAGATTCGCCGCGCCAACATCAACGACATCGGCGGGATTCTTGAACTGATTCGTCCGCTGGAGCAGCAGGGCATTCTGGTGCGCCGTTCGCGCGAGCAGCTAGAGATGGAGATCGACAAATTCACCATTATTCAGCGCGACAATATGACCATCGCCTGCGCGGCGCTCTATCCGTTCCCGGACGAGCAAATCGGCGAGATGGCCTGCGTGGCGGTGCACCCCGACTATCGCAGCTCGTCACGCGGCGAGCTGCTGCTGGAGCGCGTGGCGCTACAGGCACGGCAGATGGGGCTGAAGAAGCTGTTCGTGCTGACCACGCGCAGTATCCACTGGTTCCAGGAGCGCGGCTTCACGCCGGTGGATATTGAGTCGCTGCCTGAAAGCAAAAAGCAGATGTACAACTATCAGCGTCGTTCCAAAGTGCTGATGGCAGACTTACGCTAAGCGCCACTGCTCATCAAAGCGCCGCTGAGGGCTATTCCCCGCGGCGGCGCAATCATCTGCCCTCTTCTCCCCCTAAGCGATCCAGCAACCCGCTGCGCCGCTGCGTGCGCAACTGCACCGCACGCCGGAACACCGCTTCATCACTGAACAGCGTCAGCTGGCTGCGCGCCCGGGTAATAGCCGTGTATATCAGCTCGCGCGTCAGTACCGGCAGGAACTGAGCCGGCATCACCAGCGCGGTGTGGTCAAACTCTGAACCCTGTGATTTGTGCACCGTCATCGCCCATGCCGTGTCATGGGCCGGCAGGCGACTTGGCTGTACCGCTTTGATGCTGCCATCAGGCAGCGGGAAGAACACCTTGAGCAGCCCTTCCTCATCGAACAGCGTAATGCCGATGTCACCATTGAACAGGCCGAGCGCGCTGTCGTTACGCGTCACCATCACCGGACGCCCCTGATACCAGCGGCTGCCCCCTGCGGGACGCCGAATCAGCTGCAGCTGCATCAGCTTATGCTCAATACGCTGATTGAGCCCCTGCACGCCAAATGGCCCTTCGCGCAGCGCGCACAGCAGCTGATAACGGCCAAACGCAGCAATCACCTCGGCCGGTGCGGCACGCTGGTTAATCAGCTGGAGAAATGGCCGATAGCCTTCGGCAATCTGCGTCAGCATCGCCTGATACGCTTCGGCATCGTTGAGCGGCTGGCGCACGATATCGCTAAAGCCCGCCTGAAAGGCCGCTTCGACCGCCTGCGCTTCGCCGGCGTTGACCGCCGCAGCCAGCTGACCGATGCCGGAGTGCGCCGCGAAACGGTAGCTTTTGCGCAGCAGGCAGATGGCATCGCGCACCGCCGGGGCCACCGCATCATCGGTGCCGGCAACCTCGCAGCCGGTCAGCGTGGTGAGCTGCAACGCGCGCACCGGACTGTAGCCCGCCTCGGCACAGCGGCAGATATCCCCGAGTACCGCACCGGCTTCAACCGAGGCCAGCTGGTCGCGATCGCCGAGAAAAATCACCCGCGCATGAGCGGGCAGCGCGGCGATCAGGTTTGCCATCATGCCGAGATCGACCATTGAGGCTTCATCGACCACCAGCACGTCGAGATGCAGCGGATTACCGGCGTGGTAGCGCAGGCGCTGCGTCTCCGGCTGGGCACCGAGTAAACGGTGCAGCGTGGTGGCTTCTGCCGGAAAACGCTGGCGCTCCGCATCGCTGACGTCGAGACTGCGCAGCGCCTTACCCAGCGACTCGGTGAGCCGCGCCGCCGCCTTGCCGGTAGGGGCGGCCAGCTGAATGCGCAGGGTTCCCTCACTGAGGCGAATCAGCGCTGCCAGCAGCTTCGCCACCGTGGTGGTTTTGCCGGTGCCAGGCCCGCCGGAGATCACCGCGGTTTTTTGCGTCAGCGCCACCGCCGCCGCAATTTTCTGCCAGTCCTCAGGCTGGCTGCCGAAAAAGGTATCCAGCACGCTGCGCACCTGTTCGGGCGCAAACAGCTGCGGAGCCGCCTGTGGCTGGAAGAAGCGCGCCACTTCCCCTTCGTGATGCCAGAGCCGGTGCAGATAGAGCCGGTTATCACGCAGCACCACCGGCGCCGGGCGATCGCTGGCGCTGAGCGCCTGCCAGTCCGCCAGCAGCGTCGGCCAGTCCTGCGGCTCGCCGGCGGCCTGCCAGATGGCGTGCGCCAGCTCCGGATGACGACCGCTGAACAGCCCTTCGCGGGTAAGCTGCGACAACGGCAGGCAGACGTGACCGTCACCGGCTTCCGCGCTGAGACAGGCAGCCGCCAGCAGATGCGCGGGCCGATCGTCGTCGGCCAGCAGCCGGGCAAACTGAATATCCAGCGCCCGCAGCAGGCGCAGTTCTGCCGCCTGTGCCAATAGCGTACTCATGCTACTCATGCTGCTGCTCCCGGCCCGCGAAACAGGCTATCCAGTTGTGAAACGAAATCTGACGTCGGTCGGGTATGGAACACCCCGTTATCCGGCGAGCTGCCATCCATGCCGCGTAAAAACAGATAGAATACGCCGCCAAAATGCTGTTCATAATCGTAATCCGTCAGGCGGTGCTGCAAATAGCGATGCAGCGCCAGCGTATACAGCTGATACTGCAAATCGTAACGGTGGTCGATCATCGCCTGCGCCATCGCCTGCGGTGTGTATGCCTGATGGCTCTCGCCCAGCCAGTTAGATTTGTAATCCAGCAGATAGTATTTGCCCTGCCAGCGAAATACCAGGTCGATGAAGCCTTTCAGCATGCCCTGCACCTGGCGGAAGTCGAGCGGCGGCGCCTGACGCGACAGCGGATCCTGTCGCATCAACGCGTCCAGCGCCGGTGCCGTCAGCAGTCCGTCAATCGGCAGATAGAACTCCATCTCGATCAGGCGATTGCCCGGTGTGATGTCGCTCAGCCGGGTCCCTTCAGTGTTGAGCGGCGTGTTCACCACGCGGGTAATCCACTCGCTCAGCATCGGCTGCCAGTGCAGCGGATAGCCGCTCTGCTGCAACTGCTGTTCCAGCTGCGGCGCTGACGGCGGCTGGGTGAAGTCGAGCGATTCAAACAGCGTATGCAGGAAAGTCCCGGGCGCTGCGCCGCGCGGGAAATGGTGCGGCGTCAGCGCGGCTTCCAGCACTTCCGCCTCGCGATCTTCCCCGACCGCTTCCGCATCGAAGCCCGGCATCACATCCAGCAGACGGTGACTGCCGTGCTGCTGCAGCCCGGAGTAGCTGGTAACCCGCCACGGATCGGCCAGCGCACGCGTGATACTGCGCGCATCCAGCGTATCGTCAATCTCGTCCGGCGTCTGCCAGCGTTCATGGCCCTGCGGCTGCGCCAGCACCACTTCGGTGCCCGTCACGTCGATGTCGTGCAGCAGGGTCGCCAGCTGTTCTGCCGTAGCCGGCTCGCCGCGCTGCAGCAGAAAACCCAGCGCGCTTTTGTGCACATCGCTTTCGCCCTCTTTCTTACGCGTACCGCGAAACAGCGGGGCGACACCTACACTGCAGTGATGCACCGAACGCGTCAGCGCCACGTACAGCAGACGCAAATCCTCTGCCAGCCGCTCCTGCTCTGCCAGCGCCAGACTTTGCTCATCATTCTGCAAATCCAGCACCGCGTTGTAATGCTCGCGGTCGTGATAGAGCGCGATATCGGCCTCGCGGAAACCGGCGGCAAACGGCAGCCACACCAGCGGATACTGTAACCCCTTGGATTTATGGATAGTGACAATCTGCACCAGGTGGCGGTCGCTCTCCAGCCGCAGCTGCTGGCTGGCCGACTGGCTGTCTGGTCGGGCGATCTGCTGCGCCAGATAACGCACCAGCGCGTGCGGACTGTCGAGCTGGGCCGCCGCCTCCTGCAGCAGTTCGCCGAGGTGCAGCAGATCGGTCAGGCGACGCTCGCCATTCTCTGAGGCCAGCAGGTTTTCTGCCAGCTGGCGCTCCAGCATCAGCTGACGCAGCATCGGCAATACGCCACGCTGGTGCCACAATTGCTGCCAGCGGGCAAAGGTATCCACCAGCGCATCCCAGCCGCGTGCATCCTGATCCAGCGCGTCCAGCTGCGCGGCATCAAAGGCAAACAGCGACGTGGCCAGCGCGGTGCGCAGCATCCGCTCCTGCTCGGGTGCAAGGATCGCCTGCAACAGCCACAGCAGTTCTCGCGCCTCGGGCGTGGTATACACGCTGTCGCGGTTGGAGAGATACACCGAAGGAATGCCGAGCTGATTGAGCGCGGCGCGAATCAGATTGGCTTCGTTCCGGCTGCGCACCAGTACGGTGATGTCCGAGGCCTGCACCGGCCGCTGATCGGGGGTTTTGCCCAGCAGCGCGCGCTGTTGCTGACCCGCCTGCAGCCAGCGGCTGATATCAGCGGCGCACTGCTGCGCCATCAGCTGCTGGTATTCGCTGACGCTGCAGCCTGCGCCCGGCTGTAGCCAGAAGCGCAGCGCGGCCTGCTCCTCGCCGTCGATACTCAGCGACAAACGCTGATTGGGCGGCGCGGCATTGACCGGCAGAAACGGGATGTCCGCAAACAGAAACGGTGCGGGCTGGCGCATAAACAGCTGATTGACGCTCTCCACCATCGCCGGTGACGAGCGCCAGTTGGTATCCAGCGTGTAGTGCGCGTGAACTTCACTGCGCGCGCGAATATAGGTAAAGATGTCCGCACCGCGGAAGGCGTAGATAGCCTGTTTCGGGTCGCCAATCAGCAGCAGCGCATGCTGCGGCTGCTGTAAATAGAGCGTGCGGAAAATACGGTACTGCAGCGGGTCGGTATCCTGGAATTCGTCAATCAGCGCCACCGGAAAGCGCTGGCGAATCGCCTGCGCCAGCTGCTCGCCGCCGGGCTGTTGCAGCGCCTCGTCCAGCCGGCTCAGCAGATCGTCAAACCCCAGCAGCGCCTGCAGGCGTTTCTCTTTACGCACCGCGTGACGCACCTCCACCAGCGCGCGTGCAATCACCAAATCGCGCAGCGACAGCGGCTGCGCCAGGAACGTATCTATGGCGGCAAACAACGGGTGCTGCGGTGGCGCGCCCTTTTTGGTTTTTTCATTGAGCACCTGCTGACCGAAACGCGCCAGCTCGGCGGGAATCTGGTAATCCGCGGTCTCGCTCTGCGCCCAGGCGCTGACTTTGCTGACCCACAGCGGCAGGTTTTTGCTGCTGTAGCTGCGCTTATCGACATCAGACTGCCCGACCAGCGTCAGCACCTCTTCGCCCAGCGCCCGCCACTGCGCTTTCATTTCGGCAATACGCGCCAGGTTGCTGCTGTGGCGCGATGTCAGGGTTTCACTGTCGTGCGGCGCCAGGCGCAGGCTGGGCGACTCGCCCTGCAGCCACGGGCGCAGCGTCGATAACAGCTGTTCCGGCCCGCTCCATTCCGCAACGATGACGCGCGCAATATCCAGCGTCAGCGGATAGCAGTGGCGCCGCCAGAAATCCGCCGTCGCCTGACGCAACAGCTGCTGTTCATCTTCAATCAGCTGCTGCTCAAACAGCATACCGGACTCAAACGCGTTGAGATTGAGCATGCGCTGGCAGAAGCCGTGAATGGTGAAGATCGCCGCCTCATCCATCTGACGTTCCGCTGCCAGCAGCAGCGAGGCCGCCTCAGCGGGCTGGGCAATGTCGGCCAGCAGTTGCATCAGCATCGGGTTTGCGCTGACGCCGCGCAGACAGGCCAGCCGCAGCTCATGAATATTTTCCCGGATACGGCCGCGCAGTTCGGCGGTGGCGGCTTCGGTAAAGGTCACCACCAGAATCTCTTCCACCGACAGCGGGCGCGCATAGGCATTCTGCCCGCCAAGTCCCAGCAGCAAACGCAGGTAGAGCAGACCAATGGTAAAGGTCTTACCGGTGCCGGCGGAGGCCTCAATCAGACGCTCACCCTGCAGCGGCAGCGTCAGTGGATTGAGCGATTCAGGGCGCTGACTCATGGCGCATCACTCTTCACGGAGAGCGACTGCTGCAGCCGGGCGACTTCATCCCAGGTGGTAAAGCCCGGCAGCGGCGCGTAATCCGCATCGTGGGTGCCATCGTGACTGCCGCCAATCTGCGAGATCATCGCCATGCCCTGCTGCGCCAGCACGGCCTGATGGAAAAAGTCAGCCAGGCTGGCCGGTGTCAGCTGCTGAATTTGCGCAATGGCCTTTTCGCGCGTATCAAACGCGAAGTTCTGGCGATTGAAATCACGACTGTAACGGTTGGCCTCTTCATCCAGCGTTTGCGGACGCTGTTTCAGGTCGTTGATCAGTGCCTGCTGATACTGGGCGAAATCCTCCGCTTTCATGCTGCGCAGACGCTGTTCCGCCTGCGGATAGAACGCCTGGAAACGCTGCAGCAGATAAGCGGGCGGTTTACTGTTGCTTTGCAGCAGGAAGCCAATGCCCCACTGGCGACCAATCGGCATCTGATAAGCGAACACCGCATAGCCCAGCTGCTCCTCGGTGCGCAGCTGATTGTAGAACCACGGCTGCACAATCTGGCTCAGCATGGTGCTGTTAGCCATACTTTGATACTCGCTGTAGCCGAGCGGCACATACAGCGTCGCCAGCGCTGAGTCGGTGCTGCTGCCGGTTTTCTGCAGGTTGGCTTTGATCGGCTTATCCACCACCACATAATCGCTGTGCCAGTAACCGTGCCCCGTGCTGTGCAGCTGCTGTTTAAGCTCTTCGCCCAGCTGCCTGACGCGATCGGCCGACAGGTTGCCGACCACCATCATTTCCGGCGTGGCGTGCTGGATCAGCGCATCGCGGTAATCCATTACCTCCTGCAGCGTGATCTGTTTCACCAGCTGGCGTCGCGCCTCACGCTGGGTATAAGGCAGCTGGGACAGCATTTGCATCGGCTGAATCGCCTGTTCAAACGCTTTGCCCTTTTCCGCCGCTTCCAGCCGATCCAGATACCAGGATTTCGCCTGCTCCAGCTGCTGCGCATCCGGCTGGAAGCTGGCGTAACCTTCAACCAGCTTTTTCAGCAGCTCCGGCAGGCGCTGGGTGAAGCCGCTGGCATTGAACACCAGCCCGTCGTCCTCACCGGTAGAGAAGCTGATGCCGCCCACCGAAGCCTGCGAATTCAGCTCATCCAGCGCCAGGCTGGAGAGGTAGTCGTTGAGACCAAACAACACCTGCTGGCGCGCATCGCTGATCGCGGATTTGTTACGCAGCGCGAGCGTAATAGCGGCCTTCGGCTCGCTGGCGTAGAACTGGCTCGGCATCCAGTAGATGCGCATGCTGTCGCCACTGGTCAGCGCCACCGGATGATCGTAATGCTTACCGTCAGACGGGATGAGGGAGAAATCCGACGGAATGTAGGGATTCAGGGTCGGCAGCGACAGCGGAATCTGCTGCGCCTGCTGCTGCCAGGCGCTGAACTGCGCGGCGGTGATTTTATCCACCTGATAAGGCGCATTCACAAAGTAAGCCTGTTTGTTGTGCGGCTCAGCGGGACTGATGTACCAGATGCGAGCGTTCTGCGGCGTCATCTCAGCCAGACGGGCGTTGATCGCGGCCGCATCATAGCGGTCGGCCAGATAAGGTGCATCCAGCGTGTGCGTCACCGGCACGCGCAGCATGGTATCCACCAGCCACTCAATGTAATCCATATCGCGGGTAATTGATGGATAGCGGAAATCCAGCGCCAGCACGTGCGCAACTTCATCGAAATAGCGCTTGTCGATGCCTTGCTGGCGCAGCATATCAAGGTAGCTGAATACTGCAGCCACCACGCGATCGCGCTGCGCCAGGCCTTTGTCGGTCAGCGAAACCGAGATGGCAAACACGCCGCTGTTGCGCTCGGTCATCGGATCCGCGCCGGCATTGACGCCATCCGCCAGTCCCTGCTGCTGCAGCCAGTCGTTCAGGGTATTTTTGCTGCGGTTGCCCAGCAGATAACTGATTAAGGTGTCGGTTTTGCTGCGGAACTGGTCGCTGTCGTTGGCGATGCGAAACTCAATTTTCAGCTGCTTGCGCGGCTGCGCTGGCACATAATGAATGATGATGCCTTTCTGCGCATCGGTGACCACCGGCACGGTAATGTCCGGCACGCTGGCCTGATGATTGGCCACGCGACCAAAAGTCTCGGCAGCGATCGTCGCCATCTCCGGCAGCGGTTTGTTACTGTAAATCACCGCTTTCATCAGATTCGCCGAGTAGTGGCGGTGATAGAAATCGAGCAGCGCCTGATGCAGGTTGCTGTCGGGTTTGTCACTAAGGGTATCAAGGTTACCGCCCGAATAGCGCGAGCCGGGGTGCGCCGGATTGAGGGTTTCCGCGCCAACCTGCGCCATACGCAGCCCATCGCGCGAGCGTGCCATCGTCAGCTCAGCGTTAACCGCATGCCGCTCGCGGTCCGCGTTGGTCGGGTCGAGCAGGGGTTGCGCAATCGCATCCGCCAGACGATCCACCGCCGGTTGCAGCGCATCGTTTTCAACTTCCAGGTAAAACGCGGTGCGGTACGAGGCTGTGCTGGCATTGTGGCTGCCACCGTGCTTCTTGAGAAACTCCGCCAGGTTATCCGGCTGCGGATAATTTTTTGACCCCATCAGCACCATGTGTTCCAGATAGTGTGCCAGGCCCAGCTGACTGTCGGGATCGTCCAGAGAACCGATCGGTAACGTCAGCGCTGCCAGCGATTTCGGCGCGGCAGCATCCGACACCAGCAGCACCGTCATGCCGTTGCTCAGGGTAATGGCCTGATAACTGCGCGGATCGTGATCGCTCTTGCGGATGGTTTCATCAATCGGCTGCCAGCCGCGCCCGTCGTCGGCAAAGGCATTCAGCGCCAGCATGCTCAGCAGCAGCGCTCCTATCCAGCGTGCGTAAATCCGCATTTCAACCCCTTAACGTTACCCTTATCCGCCGGCGTTGCGCCGGTCGGGATACTCAAACACTTTCTTATAAGACGGTGGCTGCCAAGGTACAGGCCGCACTTCCGTTGCTATTCATCATCCTGATGCGCGAGGCGCACCGGCAAATACCACTGACGCGCCGCAGCGATGATCTGCTGCTGCGTCGGCTCGTCCAGCGTGCGGCACAGGCGCTGCAGATAGGGATCGCTGCCCTCGCCTTCAACCTGGTAGCCACCCTGCCACGCCTGCAACAGCTTGTTGAGCGCCTTTTTCTGCGTGGCGTCATCTTCCTGAAGCTGGCCGGATTTGCTGTCAAAGCTGGCGTCCAGCCAGGCGCCGCCGGATTTATTCAGCAGCAGCAGCGGCTGCGCCAGACCCGCCTCACAGGCGGCCACATATTCAGCCAGCTGCGCCTGCGCCTGGGCGGGTGCCACGGCCGCGAAGCGCCAGCGGCTCTGTTTGCGACCGTACATGCGGCTGGTGCCGTTACCGCCCAGCGCACAATACACCAGATGTTCCAGCCACAGCAGCAGGCCATCGTTGATGTTGAGCACGCCCGGACGCCAGCGTAGCAGCCCATCAGCTTGCACCTGAGTCAGCCAGCCGGTCAACTGCGTTGCGCCCAGCGTCAGGTTGACTTCCCAGCTCTCCGCCGGCAGCCGCTGAGCGCTCACTTCCGCCGCCACCTCCTGCATCTCTTCGGTCTGGCTTTGCCAGAAAAGTTCCCCGAAGGCGCCGTAAGGTAGATTACCGGCGGCGCGGTGGTGCGCATACAGCTGGGCCGGATCGTCACCGTTGACCAGCGTATTGAGTAGTTCAGCGTTGATCTGATAGCGCTCCAGGCTGTCCGGTGCGAACGGTTCGCTGTCCGGCAGCTCGCTCTCCTCCATCCAGAAAGCCACGCCGAGGCGCTGCTGGAACCACGCCCGCACCGGATGACGCCAGAAGCGCAGCAGCTGCTCCAGCGACAGCGTGGTCAGCGGCTGAACCGGCAGCGGCTGAACAAACCCGGGCTGCGCCACGCCGCTGCCGGTGGCCGCCGGCAACCACTCTGCGGCAAAGCTCTGCACGTGGCTTCCCGGCTGAAAATTTTCCGCTGCAAACGGCATGCGGCTGTGCAGGCGTTGCAAATGTGCCCGCACCCGCTGCTCACTGACGTCCGGCTCACAGGCTTCATCGCCCGGCAGACAGAAGCTTTGCGCCAGATAATCCACCAGTTCAGTCACCAGCACCGAGGGATAGCGCTCGGTGTTGTCCTGAATCGCCCGGCCAATGTAGCTGATGTACAGCTGCTGCTGCGCCGAGATCAGCGCTTCAAGGAACAGATAGCGGTCATCATCACGCCGGCTGCGATCGCCTTTCCGCGTCTGCTGCTGCATCAGGTCAAAACCGAGCGGCGCCAGGGTGCGCGGATATACACCGTCGTTCATGCCCAGCAGGCACACCACTTTGAACGGGATGGAGCGCATCGGCATCAGCGTACAGAAGTTGATCGGCCCGGCCAGGAAGCGCTGGCTGATGCGCTGCTGATCGAGGCGTGCACGCAGCTCATCGCGCAGCAGCGTGACCGGAATCGGCTGCTGATAAGCGGCCTGCATCCCCTGTTCAATGATCTCCTGCCACTGCGTTTCGACCAGCAGCAGCGCCGCCTCGCTGTCGGCATCGCCGCTGAAGAAGCTGTCGATCAGCTCGCGGCACAGCGGCAGCCATTCGGCCAAAGTGCGCGTCTGCGCAAGGCGCGTGCGCCAGCTGTCGAGCCGCGCCAGCAGCTCGGACAGATGACCCGCCAGCTCGGCGATCAGGCCGCTGGATTCGTCATACGGCAGAATGCCCTGCCAGTCACCGTTGCGGCTTTCCAGCGCGTAGCCCAGCAGCATACGCTGCAGGCCGAAGCGCCAGGTGTGCTGGCCGGTGACCGGCAGCGCCAGCGCTTCCACGCTGGCGTCATCCAGTCCCCAGCGGATGCCGGATTCCATCACCCAGCGGCGCAGCAGGCGCAGGCCGCTCTCCTCGACGGAGAAACGCTGTGCCAGCGCCGGCACCTCGAGCAGCGCCAGCACCTCTTCTGAGGCAAAGCGACTGTCCGGTAGTGCCAGCAGGCTGAGCAGCGCGAGGATGGCCGGATGCGCCTGACTGGCGCGCCGGTCAGAAATGGCGAACGGCAGATAGCGCTCAGGCGGCGCGCTGGCAAAAGCCGCCTGGATAAAAGGCGCGTAGCTGTCGATGTCTGCCACCATGACGATAATATCGCGCGGCTTCAGCTCCGGATCGGCTTCCATCAGCGCCAGCAGGTGATCCTGCAGCACTTCCACTTCACGCTGGGCGCTGTGACACACCTGCAGCGTGATGGAACGATCGTGCGGATCGAGGCGGCGCTTGTCCATGCTGTCGGCCAGCTCGCCAGCGCTAAGCCCAATCACCGCGCGATCGTCAAGATTGAGCAGATCGGCCTGCAGGCAGTGCAGCAGATTATCCGGTGACATCTCCACAAACGCATCGATGTCGTTGGCGGCTGACTCCATCTGGCTCAGCAGAAACAGGTTGTCGCGGCCCAGCTTGCCCCACGAGGCCAGCAGTGGATTGGTCAGCTGCTGCTCGCCCAGTTCGTTAAACAGCGCTGGCGCGGCATCCGGGTCGCGGAACAGCGGCTGCGTCTCCTGCGAATGCAGGCGCAGCCGCTGGCGGCTCTGCAGCTTCGCGAGGAAGGCGTAATCCTGAATGTCGCCCCAGTAGTGACGACAGGGATTGGTAAACAGCAGGTGAATATCAATGTGGCGGCCCAGCGCTTCCAGCGCCTGCAAATAAACCGGCGGCAGCGCAGAGATACCGCAGATGAAGACGCGCTGCGGCAGCCCCGGCGGCGGCGTTGTCGCCTGCTCCAGCGCCTGGATAAACCGTGCATAGAGGTTGGCACGGTGCCACATCGGCTGACCGAGGCTGCGCGTGAATTCGACCAGATCGCGCCACAGCGCCGCCTGCCACTGCTGAGCATCGCTCAGCCCGTCCACCTGTTCGCCGCGCTCCCAGCGGTTCAGCCAGTCGGACCGGTAAACCAGATACTGGTCGAACAGATCCGCCACGCGCGCGCTGAGCTGGTAGAGTTTGCGCTGATCGTCGTCGTCATGCAGATAGCTGCGCAGCGGCTGAAACGCCTCCTGCTCCAGCAGCACCGGCAGCCGGTGCATCAGCTTCCAGCTCATGCTGGCTTTGGTGAAAGCGCTCTCTTCCGGGATATCCGGCAGCACTTTAACGAACATGCTCCAGATAAAGCTGGCGGGCAGCGGAAAATCAATGTTGGCGGCAATGTTGAAGCGGTTAGCCAGCTCCATCTGCAGCCACTGCGCCATGCCCGGGCTCTGTACCAGCACCTGCTCAGCCGCGAGCGGATCGGCCAGCGGCTGGAGTTTTATCAGCTCTACCGCTAAGTCTTTCAATAAATCTAACCGATTGGAGTGGTAAACCCGGAACATAAAACTCCTTAAAGAAGGGAAAGCGCAGCCCGGTCACTCTACCCTTAATCGTCTGGCCTGCCTACCCGCCGGCATCACCTTCGCGGCAATTGAGCCGCGCCAGCGACGCCGTGCGCTGATGGGGTCCGGTGACGGTAACGCGATCCAGCACGCAGCCGCCAGGTAAACTCTGCGGCTGGTGCACAATGTGCCAGCCGGCAGTATCACGCCCGAGCAGCGCCTGCCCGGCCACCTGCCACGCCTGGCGTTGCTGCCACTGCTGGCTAAATCCCAGCGCCAGTGCGCGATGATACTGCAGCAGCGTGCTGATGGTCATCGCCAGCAGCAGCATGGCGACCAGCGTTTCCGCCAGGCTAAAACCCTGCTGTCGCCTCTGGCAGCTGACACTGCTCCGCCCTCGCCAGCGGGCAGTAGTCGATCCAGCCATGCGGCTGTGGCTGCAGCTGACCGTTGCGCAGCGACACCCACTGATAGAGCACGAGCGCCCGTCCGGTGCCGCGCGCCGATAATAAGCCATGATTCTCCTCCTGCCGCAGCAGACAGCTTTGCCACGCATCGGTCAGAGCGGTCTGACACTGCCAGCCCGCGGCCTGCGGCCAGTTTTGCTGCCGGCCCCACGTTAAAGCGGCCTGCGCCTGCCAGAAATCCTGCTGATGCTGCTGCTCGTCGGCGACCAGCGCCATGCCCTGCGCCAGCTGCGTGCGCGCGGCGTGCAGCGTGAGCCCGCCCATCAGCAGTAACATCACGACCATGCCAAGCGTGCTGTTGCCCCGCTGCTTCACAGATTCAGCCCCTCAATCATCATCGTCAGCTCTGCCTGCTGGCGGCCCGCCGTGGCGGCCAGCTGCAACAGCAGCCGCGTGCCCTGGCGCTCAACCCGGAAGGTGCTGAGAGTGAGGAATGCCGGATCGGTGATGCGCTCCCAGCCGTTGCTGTTGCACTCGTCCACTCCGCGCTGCATCTCCAGCTGTCCGTTGCGCAGACGATAGCCGTAATAATCGCTTTCACTGTGACCGACACCTTCCCAGCGTCCGTTACTGTTTTCGTCCCAGCGCAGCAGTACACAGCTGCCGCCGCTCACCAGCGTGAGCGCCGCACCGCTGCACTGACCGTGACAGTAACCGGCACGGCGCAGCGCTTTGGCCAGCGAGCCGGCAATCTGCTGCAGCTCCTGTTGCAGCTGGACCCGCTGCTGCAGGCGCAGGTTCTGTTCCAGCAGCAGCGGCAGAAAGCGGCCGACGCTGACCATCAGCACCGCGCCAATCGCCATGGCGATCAGCATCTCCAGCAGACTGAAGCCCCCCTGCGCTATTCGCATCCCTTCTCTCCCGGCTGGCAGACCCGGATGCGCGCCCGGGCGGAGAGGATGACGCGCCAGCGGCCAGCCGCGCTCTCCAGTTCGATACTGCCAGGCCGGGCCACATCGCGTCGGCCGTAAAAGCCCGGCTCGCCGATCAGCGCGGTGATGCGCACTTCGCTATAAGGTGGCCGGAACAGCCAGCGCGACTGCAGCTGACACCCTTCTGCGGGCTGCGGCCCGGTGCCGAGGCAGCCGTTTTCGCCCGGCTGCAGCCACAGGCTGAGGTCGCGGTTATGCCAGCTGGCGTGCGCGCGCAGCCGCAGCAAAAAGCTCTGCAGCTGCAGTACGCTGTCACGCAGTTGCTGATACTGTTGCCAGCGCTGCCAGCCCTGTAAGGCTGCGATGCTGAGGATGCCGGCAATCACCATAACCAGCAGCAGTTCCGGCAGAGTAAAGCCGGCGTTTTGGGTTCTGTTCATAACCGGCACTCTGCGCCTGCCGGACGAAAAGCAACAGCGGCAAACAGAGAAGATGGAAAGCGTGCCGCAGGAAAGTTATGCCCGGTGCAGACAACACCCTTTTTTTGCGCGTCGGATTCAGAAAATCCCCGCAGAAGCGGGCGGAGGCCAGGCAAAAAAAAGCCCTGCGCGATGGCAGGGCCTGATGCTGAAGAGCGGCAGATTACACGGCAACCGGCGCTTTGATCGCCGGATGCGGATCGTAGCCTTCGATCTCAAAATCATCGAACTGGTAATCAAAAATCGACGCGGGCTTACGCTTAATCACCAGTTTCGGCAGCGGTCGCGTTTCACGCGTCAGCTGCAGTCGCGCCTGTTCGAGATGGTTACTGTACAGGTGCGTATCGCCGCCGGTCCAGACGAAATCGCCCACCTCAAGATCGCACTGCTGTGCCACCATATGCACCAGCAGCGCATAGCTGGCGATATTGAACGGCAGGCCGAGGAAGATATCGCACGAACGCTGGTACAGCTGGCACGACAGCTTGCCATTCGCCACGTAGAACTGGAAAAACGCGTGGCACGGCGCCAGCGCCATCTGATCCAGCTCACCGACATTCCATGCCGAAACGATAATGCGGCGCGAATCCGGATCGCGTTTCAGCTGCTCAATCACCTTGCTGATTTGATCGATCTCTTCGCCGGAAGCATTGCCCCAGCTGCGCCACTGCTTGCCGTAGACCGGTCCCAGATCGCCGTTTTCATCCGCCCATTCGTCCCAGATGGTGACCTTGTTCTCTTTCAGGTAGCCGATGTTGGTGTCGCCTTTTAGGAACCACAGCAGCTCATGAATGATTGAGCGCAGATGCACCTTCTTGGTGGTGACCAGCGGAAAACCGTCCTGCAAATTGAAACGCATCTGGTGGCCAAAGATGGAGAGCGTGCCGGTACCGGTACGGTCGGCCTTTTCTGCGCCTTCATTCAGCACATGTTGCATCAAATCCAGATACTGTTTCATTTTACCTCACGCGTTTGTTGCTGCGGGCGACGACGATACGCCCAGACCATCATAATCACTCCGGCCAGAATCATCGGGATCGACAGAATCTGGCCCATACTGATACCGCCTTCGAACAGGCCAAGCTGGGCATCCGGCTGGCGGAAAAACTCCACGATAATGCGGAATGCGCCGTAGCCAATCAGGAACAGGCCGGAGACGCTGCCCATCGGGCGCGGCTTGCGAATAAACAGGTTGAGAATGATAAACAGCACGATGCCTTCCAGGCACAGCTCGTACAGCTGTGACGGATGGCGCGGCAGCACGCCGTACGTGTTCAGCAGTTCCTGATATTGCGGGTTATTGGCCGCCAGCGCGAGGTCTTCGCTGCGCGAACCCGGGAACAGCATGGCGAATTTAAACTCAGGCGCCACGCGGCCCCACAGTTCGCCGTTGATGAAGTTGCCGAGACGGCCAGCACCGAGGCCAAACGGGATCAGCGGCGCAATGAAATCAGAGACCTGGAAGAAGGTGCGTTTGGTACGGCGGGCGAAGATCAGCATCACCACGATCACCCCAATCAGACCACCGTGGAATGACATGCCCCCGTCCCACACTTTGAACAGATAGAGTGGGTTGTCGAGGAACAGCGGCAGGTTATAGAACAGCACGTAGCCGATGCGGCCGCCGAGGAACACGCCGAGGAAGCCCGCGTACAGCAGGTTTTCAACTTCTTCTTTTTTCCAGCCGCTACCGGGTTTGTTGGCGCGGCGCACTGCCAGCCACATAGCAAACACAAAGCCTACCAGATACATCAGGCCGTACCAGTGCAGCGAAACCGGTCCGATGGAGAAGATCACCGGATCGAATTGGGGAAATGAAATGTAGCCGTTAGTCATCTTTCACCATGTTTTTTCTGCCCGCAAAAGGGCGTGGCTAAAGGGCCATACAATAAAAGGCTGCGCATCATAGCACAGCCGCTTTTCACAATTTCCGCAGAAATGTAAACAGTTAACGTCCGCCGCGAATCAGTCCGCCCAGGCCGCGCCGCTCCATGAAGGCCGACACCAGATGGCGCACTTCCGTTGCGGTGTGCGCCATCACGCCCTGCTGGCTCAGTTTCTGCGCCTCTTCATAATCGAGGTGGCGCAGCAGGTATTTAACGCGCGGAATGTTCTTGCCGTTCATGCTGAGATGGTGATAACCCAGACCCACCAGCAGCGCGACGCACATCGGATCGCCCGCCATTTCACCACACAGGCACAGCTCCAGTTTGGCCTGGCGGGCTTCACTGGCAATAGTTTGCAACGCCCGCAGCATCGCCGGATGCAGCGAATCGTAAAGGTTGGCGACGCGGGTATTGTTGCGATCGACCGCCAGCAGATACTGGGTGAGATCGTTGGTGCCGACGGAGATAAAGTCCACGCGTTGCGCCAGATGCGGGATCAGGAACAGCATCGACGGCACTTCAATCATCACGCCAATACGCGGTTTTGGAATGGCATAACCGAGCATCTCTTCCACTTCGCGACCGGCGCGATCGATCAGGCGCCGCGCCTCTTCGATCTCGTCAATATGACTGATCATCGGCAGCAGAATGCTCAGGTTGCCCGAGGCAACGTTGGCGCGCAGCATGGCGCGCACCTGCACCAGGAAGATCTCCGGCTGGTCGAGCGTCAGGCGAATGCCACGCCAGCCGAGACAGGGGTTCTCTTCACTGATCGGCATGTAAGGCAGCTGTTTGTCAGCGCCGACATCCAGCGTACGCAGCGTCACCGGTTTGTCGTAAAACAGTTGCAGCATGCCCTGATATTGCGCCACCTGCTCCTCTTCCGACGGGAAGCCGCTTTGCAGCATGAACGGAATTTCGGTGCGATACAGGCCGATGCCGTCAACCCAGTTGTCGAGTGCCTGTTCGTGTTCCGGGCTGAGACCGGCGTTGAGCATCACCTGCACGCGCTCGCCGCTTTTCAGCTCGCCGGGCTGCTCCACCACGTCTTCGGCCATTTTACTCAGCGCGTTCTCTTCGCTGATCAGCCGCTGATACTCCTGCACCAGCACCGGCTCCGGATCGATCAGCACTTCGCCGCGATAGCCGTCCACGATCAGCAGCCGCTTATTGAGCTGCGACGGCAGGATATCCGCGCCCATCACGGTCGGAATACCCATGGCGCGCGTGAGGATCGCCGCGTGCGAGTTGGCTGCGCCATCGCGCACCACTACGCCCGCCAGCCGCTCCTGCGGCAGCTCCGCCAGCGTGGTGGCGGTGAGTTCATCGGCCACCAGCACAAAGCGTTCCGGCCAGGCATTGGTGCCCACCAGCGTGTCGTCAAGGTGGAACAGCAGGCGCTGGCCGAGCACGCGCAAATCCCCGGCGCGCTCGCGCAAATAGTGATCCTGCAGGCTGGCAAACTGTGCGGCAAACTTCTCGATCACCGTTTTAACCGCCCACTCGGCTACCGATCCGCGCTCGATCTCGGCAAACAGGTCTTTTTTCAGTCGCGCATCGGTGAGCAGGTGCGAGTAGAGATCGAAGATCGCCGCGCTCTCTTTCTGCACGCTGGCCGCGAAACGCTTGCTGAAGCGACGAAACTCGTTGCCCGCCTCGCCCATGGCGACAATCAGGCGCTCGCGTTCACGCTGTGGATCGAGCGTAGAGGCGGCGGACACCTGGTCGAGCAGCGGCTGCGTTTCATCAACCCAGCCAGGTGCAACGGCGACGCCCGGCGCAGCGGCAATCGCTTTGACGCGCGTCTGGCGGAACTGACCGAACAGCTGGCCAAGCTGCGACTGCGACAGCAGCGCGGCCATCTGCGTGGCCAGCGTAACCAGAAACGACTCTTCGCTTTCGTCGAACTGACGATGCTCTCGCTGTTGCACCACCAGCACGCCGAGCAGTTGACGCCGGCTGATGATTGGCACACCCAGAAACGAGCGGTAGCGCTCTTCTTTGACGGAGGGAATGTATTTGAAGCTGGGATGACTTTGCGCATCGGCGAGGTTGATCGGTTCGGCCAGGCGGCCCACCAGCCCGACGATACCTTCGTCGAACGCCAGCGTAACCGTGCGGCCGCGCGGCTTTTTCAGGCCGCGCGTCGCCATCAGGTAGTAGCAACGCCGATCGTGATCGGCGAGGTAAACCGAGCAGACCTCGGTCTCCATCGCCAGGCATATTTCGTTGACCAGAATGTCGAGTGCTTCATTCAGACGCGGTGCACTCGCCACTTTTTCTACAATTTCGCGCAACTGAGTGAGCATAAAGGGCGTGGCCTATCCTCTTTTACGTCGATGGGCGGCGTTGTTATTGCGCTGCCCCGCACTCTCCTGCATAGACATCACCACGCCAGCGAATTCCTTCATGACGCGGCGATACACATCGCGCTTGAAAGAGACAACCTGACGTACCGGATACCAGAAGCTGACCCAGCGCCAGCCATCGAACTCCGGCGTGCTGCTGTGTTGCACATTGATATCCGCGTCACTACACATCAACTGCAGAAGAAACCACTTTTGTTTCTGGCCGATACACACCGGCTTTGTGTCCCAACGCACCAAACGTTTTGGCAACTTGTAACGTAACCAGTTACGGGTTGAAGCAAGTATTCGAACATCTTTGCGGTGTAAACCCACTTCTTCGAACAGTTCGCGATACATCGCCTGTTCAGCGGTTTCACCCGGATTGATGCCTCCCTGAGGAAACTGCCAGGAGTGCTGTCCAAAGCGCCTGGCCCATAACACTTGTCCTTGCCTGTTACAGATTACGATACCAACATTCGGGCGGTAGCCATCATCATCGATCACTGGACTACCTCAAAGCTAAATTTGAATAGCCTGATTGTTTCATACTCCTTACAGGCGGTAAACCACTGGATATCCGCGCCGCTGACCGGATAACAATGGGATAACTCACAGATAATAGCCATGTTATAAACAGACACGGGCATTTAACGGCGATCTTATTCACCTTTTCTGTGGATAGCTTTGTGCAGAACACGGGAATGAGTTGAATAACCGCTTCGGAAAATTCTCATGCACGCCGGGGAGAATAGCACTAAAACCCCCATTTATCATAGCGATAGCCTGTTAACCCGTTCAGATACACATCGTGAAAGCCGGTTATTCTTCCCCACGCGCTTACCGCTGCTCAAAGATCCATCACCGTTGATTTTATCCACAGAGAATGTCCTAAACCTGGGCAGAGAATGGAAAAAAAGCGCGCAGTTCGGCAAAGTCAAGGCTGTAAATGGAAACAGGGGTGGGCAAAACGTGGGGTTATCCCACTTTTCTGTGGATAACTGGGTTTAAGATCCTGTTCATTGTCGATAACAAACCGGGATAACCGCCTCTTACCCTGGTGAGCGCCAGGTCAATCGCGCTAAAAAAGCATGCTGAATCATGCTATTATCACGTTTACATTGTCCGGCACGATGTGGACAACGCGCGCTGACCTTTACTGACCACATTTTGACCAATGCGAGTTTTATCATGAATTGCCCTGCCGCCTTGCCTGCTGCGCCCCGTAACGAAGCCGAACTGCTCCAGCGTGCCCAACAGCTGGCTGGTCAGAGCTTTGCCGCGCTGGCCGCGCAGCTTGGCCTGCCGATGCCTGCCGATTTACGCCGTGACAAAGGCTGGGTTGGCATGCTGCTGGAGTTGCTGCTTGGCGCCAGCGCCGGCAGTAAAGCCGAGCAGGATTTTGCGCATCTGGGTATTGAACTCAAAACCATTCCGGTCGACGCGCTGGGTAAGCCGCTGGAAACCACCTTTGTCTGCGTGGCACCGCTCACCGGCAACAGCGGCGTTACCTGGCAAACCAGCCACGTGCGCCACAAGCTGGCGCGGGTGCTGTGGATCCCGGTGGAGGGCGATCGCGCCATTCCACTGGCCGAGCGCCGTGTGGGTTCGCCGCTGCTGTGGCAGCCGAATGCGCAGGAAGAGCAGCAGTTACGTGAGGACTGGGAAGAGCTGATGGACATGATCGTGCTCGGCCAGGTGGAGCGCATCACCGCCCGCCACGGCGCGTGGCTGCAAATCCGGCCGAAAGCGGCCAACAGCAAAGCGCTGACCGAAGCCATCGGCGAACACGGCGAGCCGATCATGACGCTACCGCGCGGTTTTTATCTCAAGAAGAGCTTTACCGGACCGCTGCTGGCGCGGCATTTTCTGCTGTAATGCCCGGTACAACCTCGCCCTTGCAGGATCACTTTAGGCAGCGCCGCCTGCGCCGTGTATAATTCCCGTTTACTTTTCGTTTAGGAATGAAGGATTCATGTTTGACTGGATTGCTGATCCCAACGCCTGGCTGGCGCTGGGAACATTAACCATTCTGGAAGTGGTGCTGGGTATCGATAACATTATTTTCCTGTCTCTGGTGGTCGCAAAACTGCCGCAGCACCAGCAAAACCGGGCGCGCCGGCTGGGTCTGATGGGGGCGATGTTGATGCGCCTCGGGCTGCTGGCCTCCATCGCCTGGGTGGTGAGACTGACGCAGCCGTTGTTTTCCATCATGGACCACGCCTTTTCCGCGCGCGATCTGATTCTGCTGTTCGGCGGCCTGTTCCTGCTGTGGAAGTCGAGCATGGAGATCCATGAAACCATCGAAGGCGGCGAAGAGGAGCACAAAACCAATGTGCACTCTTTCTTCGGCGCCATCGTGCAGATCATGCTGCTCGACATCATTTTCAGCCTGGATTCGGTGATTACCGCCGTCGGTCTGTCCGATCACCTGTTCATTATGATGGCGGCGGTGGTCATCGCAGTGCTGATGATGATGGTGGCCGCGCGCGCGATTGGCGAGTTTGTTGAGCGGCATCCGTCGGTCAAAATGCTGGCGCTGGCGTTTCTGATTCTGGTCGGCTTTACCCTGATCCTCGAGAGTTTTGGTATGCATGTACCAAAAGGTTACATTTATTTTGCGATGTTCTTCTCCATGGCGGTAGAGTGTCTGAACCTGATGCGCAGCAGGAAAAACAAAGCGTAACCTGTCAAGGGCGAGCGCATCTCGCCCTGTTATTTTAGGAATGATGCGATTACTCCAGCTGGCAAAAGCATTTATTACTACACTTTTGCTGTTGAAGTGGCTTGAGGGAGCTGAGAATGAAAGGGTTGGTAAGTGCAGTGGGCCTGCTGCTGGCGGCGCTGGCATTAAGCGGTTGCAGCAGTGATTACGTTATGGCCACCAAAGATGGCCGCATGATTATGACCGAAGGTAAGCCGTCGATTGATAAAGAAACCGGTCTGGTGCAGTACACCGACGAACAGGGCCATGTTATGCAAATTAATGGTGACGAGGTTTCCACCATCATTGAGCGTTAAGTGCCAAATTGCCTCGCCTGTACGCGTTTTCCCCCTGTGCAGGCGATTTCCCGAACTTTCCCCCCTTCCTTCTGCGCCACTTCACAGGCTATAGTCCCAGAGAACACAACATTCCGTTTCATAATGAAAAAAGGAAGCCGGCAATGCATTATCACCGTATCCCCCATAGCACGCTGGAAGTCAGTCAGCTGGGGTTAGGCACGATGACGTTTGGTGAGCAGAATAGCGAAGCCGACGCCCACCAGCAGCTTGATTACGCCGTTAGCCAGGGTATTAACCTGATTGATACCGCCGAGATGTATCCGGTGCCACCGCGTCCGGAAACCCAGGGCCTGACTGAAAAATACATTGGCAGCTGGCTGCAAAAGCGTGGCAGCCGCGACAAAATCATTCTGGCGAGTAAAGTCGCCGGCCCGGTGCGCGGCAGCGATGCGCTGATTCGCCCCAACCAGGCGCTGGATCGCAAGAACATCCGCGAAGCGCTGGACGCCAGCCTGAAGCGCCTTAATACCGATTACCTCGACCTCTACCAGCTGCACTGGCCGCAGCGCCAGACCAACTACTTTGGCAAGCTCGGTTATCAGTACAGTGATAATACCGCCACCGTTACGCTGCTGGAGACGCTGGAAGCGCTGACCGAACAGGTGCGCGCGGGCAAGATCCGTTACATTGGCGTCTCGAACGAAACGGCCTGGGGCGTAATGCGCTACCTGCAGCTGGCGGAGAAGCACGAGCTGCCGCGTATCGTCACCATTCAGAATCCGTACAGCCTGCTGAACCGCAGTTTTGAAGTGGGTCTGGCAGAGATTAGCCAGCATGAGGGCGTGGAACTGCTGGCCTATTCCAGCCTGGCCTTTGGTACGCTGAGCGGCAAATACCTCAACGGGGCGAAACCGGCCGGCGCGCGCAATACGCTGTTCAGCCGCTTTACCCGCTACAGCGGCGAGCAGTCACAGCAGGCGATTGCTGCCTACGTGGCACTGGCGAAACAGCACAACCTGGATCCGTCACAGATGGCGCTGGCCTATGTGCGGCAGCAGCCGTTTGTGGCCAGCACCCTGCTCGGTGCCACCACCATGGAACAGCTGAAGGTTAACGTGGAGAGTTTCAACCTGACGCTGAGCGGCGAGGTGTTAGAGGCGCTGGAAGCGATTCACCGTCAGTACACGTATCCGGCACCGTAATCTCCCTGGTGCGCGTTAACGCGCACCCTACAGGGTTTGTTACCCTTGCGTATCTGCTGCGGTTTTGGTGCGCGTTAACGCGCACCCTACAGGGTTTGTGTTACCCTCGCGTACCTGCTGTGGTTTTGGCGTACGCGCCGGGCCAGGGTAGGGTCGCCATTCATGGCGACCTGGTCCCTTTCTGCACCGCTCAGCGACGCGTTCTCCACCACAACACGGCAATCGCCATGGCGAACAGCGCGCCGAAGCCCACGCCCGTCGCGACCGCCGGCGCACCCAGCTTAATCGCCACGGTATACAGCCCCAGCATCAGCAGCATCGCGCTGTTCTCACCCAGGTTTTGCACCGCAATCGCGTTGCCAGAACCCACGGTATCTTTGCCGCGCTCCTGCAACAGCGCGTTGAGCGGCACCACAAAGAAGCCGCCGAGTGCACCAATCAGCATCAGTAGCAGATACGCATTCAGCAGGCTATGCTGCAGCGAGAACAGCACCACCATCACGCCAATCAGCACGCCGGCCGGCATGCAGCGCCGCACCGTTTGCAGCGTGACCAGTTTTGCCGCCGCGCCCGCGCCGATAACGATACCGATCGCCACCATGGCATTTAGCGTGGTCGGCGTTTTATTGTCCGTGATGCCCAGCGCCACCGGCACCCACAGCACCAGCAGGAAGCGCAGCGTGACGCCGGCGCCCCAGAACAGGCTGGTGCCGAGCAGCGAGAAGCGGGTTTCACCGTTACGCCACAGCAGCTGTGCCGAGGCGATAAAGCTGCGCAGCATCGCGCCAGCGTGCCAGCTCTGGCCGGGGCGCGCTGCCTGCAGACGCGGAATGAACAGGTTCGCCACCACCGCCAGTGCGTAAGTGAGTGCACACACCACCAGTGCTGCCAGCAGATGCCAGTCGGCGAGCACGCCGCCTGCCACCGAGCCGAGCAGAATCGCCGCGATAGTCGACGACTCCATCAGCCCGTTGGCTTTCACCAGCCGCGCGCCGCTGGTGATCTCCGTCAGGATGCCGTATTTCGCGGGTGAATACGCCGCCGCGCCGACGCCCACCAGCGTGTAGCCGAGAAACGGATTAAAGCCGAAGCAGATCACCAGCGCACCGAGCAGCTTAAGGCTGTTGGCAAACATCATCACCCGCCCTTTGGCAAAGCTGTCGGCCATCTGCCCGACAAACGGCGCGAGCAGAATGTAAGTGGCCACAAACAGCATCTGCAGGATCGGCTGGCTCCAGTCCGGATAGAACTGATTTTTCAGCAGCGCCAGCGTGGCGAACAGCAGCGCGTTGTCGCCAAAGGCAGAGAAAAACTGTGCCACGATCACCGCCAGCATACTGCGCGACAGCAACGGGGCGTCCGGATTCACCGTCTGACTCATGCCCGCTCCTCTTCTGCCAGCTGTTTCAGGCTGACGTAGTCTGGTTTGCCGCTGCCCAGCATCGGCAGCTGCTTCATGTAGCGAATGTCGCGCGGCACGGCCAGCTCTGGCGCACCCATCTCACGCGCGGCCTGCTGCAGCCGCTCGCGGCTGAGTTCACTGTCGGTGGTAAACAGCACCAGCGCTTCACCGCGCTGGCCATCGGGCCGCAGCGACGCCGCGTGCTGTTTCTCCGCCGAGGCTTTCAGGGCAATCTGCTCCACGCTCTCCAGCGACACCATCTCACCAGCGATTTTGGCGAAGCGTTTAGCGCGCCCCTGAATCTGACAGAAACCGCCCTCGTCAAAGCTGACAATATCCCCGGTATCATACCAGCCGGCTTCCTGTTCGCCTTCGCCGTTATCCGCCACCGGTGGCTCCAGTACGCCGGGGTTTTCCACCCGCAGGTAGCCGTTCATCACATTCGGACCGCGCAGCTGTAGTCGTCCGCCCTGCTCAATGCCCGGTACCGCAATCAGACGTGAATCCATGCCCGGCAGAATACGCCCGACGGTATGCGATTTGGCGGCCATCGGTACGTTGATTGCCACCACTGGCGCACACTCGGTCACGCCGTAACCTTCGAGGATGCGGATGCCGTACTTCTCCATGTAGATCTGGCGCGTGCCTTCCTGCAGCTTCTCGGCACCGGCCACCACGTAGCGCAGCCGGGCGAAATCGTACGGGCTGGCAAAGCGCGCATAGTTGCCGAGGAAGGTGGAGGTGCCGAACAGCACGGTGCAGTTACGGTCATACACCAGCTCCGGCACGATGCGATAGTGCAGCGGGCTGGGATAGAGGAACACCTGCGCGCCGGTAAGCAGCGGCGTGAACAGTCCGACGGTGAGGCCGAAGGCGTGGAACAGCGGCAGCGCCGACATAAAGCGGTCGCGCGGGGTGAAGTCCGCCACGGTGCGAATCTGCTCCACGTTCGCCAGCAGGCTTTTATGCGAGTGCACCACACCTTTGGGATTGCCTTCCGAGCCGGAGGTAAACAGCACCATTGCCGCGTCTTCTGGCTGCTGCGCAACCTGTGCCCGGCGTGGCAGCAGCAGGTGCGCGAGGATCCACAGTTTGTCCTGCAGCGTGACGGTATCCTTCAGATCCTCCAGATAGATCCACTGCACCTCCGTCAGCCCCTGCGGCAGGTGCCACAGGTTGCCTTTCTCCAGGAACTGGCGCGAGGTAAACACGGTTTTCACCTGCGAGGCGGTCAGCGCCGCGCGCATGCCGTTGATGCCGGCGGTGTAGTTGAGCATGGCCGGCACGCGACCGCGCAGTGAAGCCCCGAGAATCGCTGCCGCGGTCACCGTGGCGTTCGGCAGCAGCAGGCCAACGAATTCGCCCTGCTGGCTGTAGCGCTCCAGAATGCGTCCGACGCCGAGCGCTTTTTTCAACAGTCCGGTGTAGCTGTCCGGCTTAAAGTTGATGTCTTCGATGCAGGCTTTACTCAGCCCGTAACGGGTGCGCGCATTGAGAAAAGCGTCGAACAGCGTTTCGCGCGGGCGCACCGCCATGCGCGCTTCCATCATCACATGGTGTAAATGCTCACCGGCCAGCACGCGGCGGTCGCGCGCGCGTTTCGCTTCCGGCATGGGAATTACCGTGGCCGGCAGCACCGTCAGGGTAATGCGCGGGAACAGGCGGCGTTTAAACACCCCGGCCAGGCGGCCAAACGGCGTGTACTCTGCGCCTTCAATGCGCATCGGCACCACGGTGGCGGCGGATTTCGCAGCGACGAAGCCAGCGCCGCTGTAGATTTTCATCAATGAGCCGGTGACGGTAATGCGCCCTTCCGGAAAGATCACCACCGGACGCCCTTCGTTGATCATGCGCACCAGATGTTTGATCGACATCGGTTTGGTGGGGTCGAGCGGCACGAAGTCGATGACCGGCCTGAGCAGGCGCATATACCACTGTTCGCTGATCGAAGAATAGACGGCGAACACCGGTTTGATGGGCAGAAACAGCGCCAGCAGCACGCCATCGAGAAACGACATATGGTTTGGCGTGATCAGCACTTTTTCTTTGTGCAGGGCAGTCAGATCGCCACGCAGCTCAACGCGCCATAACAGGCGACAGAGGAAACGCAGAACGGTAAATAGCATGCCAGCTCCTTAGCAGCGGTAAAAAATGGTTCTTACCTTGCAGGATCCGGGGATGTTCGACAAGTAGCGCAGTGATTTATCGTGATGAATTCAGGGTGATTCGCCCTGCCAGCCGCCGCCCAGCGCGGCGATCAGCGCCACGCTGCTCACCCACTGGCTGCTCTGCAGCGACAGCAGGCTCTGCTGCTCGCTCAGGCTGCTGTTTTCCGTGGTAGCGACATCAAGGTAATCAATCATGCCGGCGTCATACTGGTTGCGCGTTACGCGTGCTGACTCCTGTGCCGCCACGGCGGCGCGCTGCTGCGCGGCGATTTCCCCCTGCAAGGTATTCAGTTCCACCAGGTTATCTTCCACTTCTCCCAGCGCGCTCAGCACCGTCTGGCGATAGGTGGCCACGCTGGCATCATAGGCGGCACGCGCCTGCGCCACTTTCGCCGAGGTCGCGCCAAAGTCGAGCAGCGTACCGCTGAGCTCCGGCCCCAGCGACCAGGCGCGATTCGGCAGCGACAATAAACTGTGGATCGCCGAGGCGGTCACGCCACCGCTGGCGCTGAGCGTCAGGTCGGGATAATAACCGGCAATCGCCACCCCGACCGCCGCGTTGGCGGCCGCCACGTTACGTTCGGCATAGGCGATGTCCGGACGGCGCTGCAGCAACGCCGAAGGCAGGCTCTGCGGAATGGACGGCAGCGTGGCATCCAGCTTCGCCACCGGCAACGTAAAGTCGGCTGGCGCACGCCCCAGCAGCAGCGCCACCGCGTGCTCCAGTTGCGCGCGCTGCCACTGATAATCCTGCGCCGAAGCGCGGGCGCTCTCCAGCTGCATCTGCGCCTGCGCCAGAGTGGCGCGGGATTCGCTACCGGCGCGGTACTTGTTGTTAATCACGCTGAGATAGCGCTGATAAGCTTCAATGCTGCGCTGATAGAGCGCGATCTTTTCGTCGATGATGCGCAGCTGAAAATAGTCCTGCGCCAGCTCTGACTGGGCGCTCAGCGTGACATTGGCCAGTTCAGTCTGGCTGGCCTGCGCGCTGGCCTTATCCTCTTCCTGGGTGCGGCGCAGTTTGCCCCACAGATCCAGCTCCCAGCTGGCACTCAGCGTGGCGCTGTGGCTGTTGCTGACGCTGCGCTGACCGCTGGTGCTGGCACGGCTGCCGCTGCGCGTGCTGCTGACATCGTAGTCGAGTGAGGGAAACAGCGCCGCGCGCGACTGCGCGCTCAGCGCCTGAGCTTCGCGATATTGCGCCGCATAACTGGCGACGTTCTGGTTGGAGATGCTCACCTGGCGCAGCAGGCTGGACAAGGTAGCATCGTGATACACCGTCCACCACTCCCCTTTGCGACTGGCGTCCTGCGGCGTGGCCTGCGTCCAGCCTTTGGCCTCTTTATAATGCGTCGGCAGCGCCATCGCCGGACGCTGATAATCTGGGCCAACGCTACAGCCAGCAACCAGTAGCGCCGCCGTCAGCGCGCCAATGTTCATCATTTTCATCAATCAGGATTCCACATGACGCACGCGCCGCCACTGACGCTGGGTGGCGCGGCTGAGACGATCCAGCCAGAGATAGACCACTGGCGTGGTAAACAGGGTCAGCAGCTGGCTCAGGGCCAGACCGCCGGCAATGGCAATCCCTAGCGGACTGCGTAAATCAGCGTCGCCACCGCTGCCCAGCGCCAGCGGCAGAGCGCCGAAGAAGGCGGCCAGCGTGGTCATCATGATCGGCCGAAAGCGCATCAGGCACGCCTGCGTAATCGCCTGCTGCGGCGACAGCCCCTGGCTGCGCTCGGCGTGCAGGGCAAAATCGATCATCATGATGGCGTTTTTCTTGACGATACCGATCAGCAAAATGATGCCGATCAGCGCAATCACCGTTAGCTGCGTATTGGTCAGCAGCAACAGCAGCAGCGCACCAACGCCTGCCGACGGCAGCGTGGAGAGAATGGTCAGCGGGTGAATGTAACTCTCATACAGCACGCCCAGCACGATATACACCGCCGCCAGCGCCGCAATAATCAGCCACGGCATGGTGGCGGTGAGCTGAGAGAACGCCGCGGCGGTGCCGGCAAAGCCCGCCTGAATGCTGGAGGGCAACCCCAGCTGTGCCATCGCTTGCTTAATCAGCGTCTGCGCCTGCTCCAGCGACACGCCGTCGTTGAGGTTGAAGGCGATGGTGCTGGTCGCTGACTGGCCCTGATGCGCAACCGACAGCGGCGCGTTGCCGCCGCTGAAGCGGGCAAAGGCCGCCAGCGGCACGCGATCGCCGCTGTCGTTAATCACATACAGTTGTTGCAACATGGCCGGATCGCGCGTGTCGCTGTCCTGCAGAGCCATCACCACATGGTACTGATTGAGCGTGTGATAGAGCGTGGCAATCTGTCGCTGGCTAAAGGCATTGTTCAGCAGCGTGTCCAGCATCTGCACATTAACGCCCAGCCGCGTGGCGCGGTCGCGATCGATATTGATCACCACCTCCTGTCCGCCGGTTTGCGCATCGGAATCCACGCTGTTGAGTTGCGGTATCGCGGCCAGCGCCGCCTGGACTTTCGGCGTCCAGCGGCGCAGCAGGTCGAGATCGTCAGCCTGCAGGCTGTACTGATAAGTGGCGTTGGCGCTGCGCCCGCCGATGTGCAGATCCTGCGCGGCCATCAGGAACAGTTGCGCCCCGGCAATATGGCGGGTTTTCTGGCTCAGCCGGTTAGCCACTTCGGTGGCACTGGCGCTGCGCTGGTCAAAATCTTTCAGCCGGACAAAAAAGTTGGCGCTATTGCGCGAGCCAAACATGCCGCTGCCCATTGACGACATCACGCTGTCTACCGCCGGATCGGCCTCAATGATTTTGGTGAACGCCAGCATCTTTGGCTTCATCGCCTGGAAGGAGATGTTCTGGTCAGCGCGCAGGGCGCCCATCAGCAGGCCGGTGTCCTGATTGGGGAAAAAGCCCTTTTGCACCACGCTAAACAGAAACAGATTGAGCAGCACGGTGAGCAGCAAACTCAGCAGGGTGATCTTCTGGTGCGCCATCACCCACGCCAGGCCACGCGCGTAGGCGGCCAGCAGCGCGTTGAGCGCATTTTCGATTAGCTGATAGAGCGGATGCGGCCGCCGGGTGACCTGCGGCTTCGGCCGCAGCAGCCGGGCGCACAGCATCGGGGTCAGGCTGAGCGAGACAAACATGGAGATCAGCAGCGAGACCGTCAGCGTCACCGCAAATTCGCGGAACAGGCGGCCAACAATGCTGCCCATCAGCAGAATCGGGATAAACACCGCCACCAGCGACACCGTCATCGACAGCACCGTAAAGCTCACCTCATGGGCACCGCGCAGGGCGGCACGCAGCGGACTCAGACCGGCTTCGATGTGCCGGGTGATATTTTCCAGCACCACGATGGCGTCATCAACAACAAAGCCCGTGGCGATGATCAGCGCCATCAGCGACAGGTTATCGAGACTGTAGCCGAGCAGATACATCACCGCGCAGGTGCCGATTAACGACACCGGCAGCGCCAGCGCCGGAATCACCACCGCCTGCAGATTACGCAGGAAGACAAATACCACAGCAATCACCAGCAACATCGCCACCAGCAGCGTCTCTTCGGTGTCATACAGGGAGGCGCGCACCGTTGGCGAACGGTCCACCACCACTTTGAGCTGGGTATCGGCAGGCAGATCTTTCTCCAGCTGTGGCAGCTGCGCTTTGATGGCGTCAATGGTGTCGAGCATGTTAGCGCCGGCCTGACGCTTGATGGCGATCATCACCGACGGCTGTGAATTGAGAAAGCCGGCCTGATACTGATCCTCCACCGAGTCATACACCGTGGCGACGTCATGCAGTCGTACCGCCTTACCCGCGTGGTAGCTGACTATCAGGTCGCGGTACTGTGCTGCTTTGTCCAGCTGGCCGTTGCCGTCCACCATCCAGGACTGGCTGCTGCCCTGCAGCATGCCTTTCGGCAGATTGGTGGTGCTGCTGGCGACGGCGCTGCGCACCGTATCCAGCGCAATGCCATAGTGCGTCAGCTGTTGCGGCTGCAGATCGATGCGGACCGCCGGCAGCGCGCTGCCCATCAGCGACACCTCGCCCACGCCCCTGACCTGCCCCATCGCCTGTTCAATTTTGCTTTCGGCGAGGTCATACAGTTCACCCGGCGTGCGCGTGGCGGAGGTAAGCGCCAGCATCACAATCGGCGCGTCCGAGGGATTCGCTTTGCGATAGGTCGGCAGCGACTCCATAGCACTCGGTAACAGGCTGCGCGCCGCGTTTATCGCCGCCTGCACGTCGCGCGCCGCGCCATTGATATCGCGGTCTAGTTCAAACTGCAGTATCACGCTGGTCGAGCCCTGCGAGCTGGTCGATGTCATCTCCGTCACACCGGCAATCTGGCCGAGCGAACGCTCCAGCGGCGTCGCCACCGTGGCCGCCATGGTTTCCGGGCTGGCGCCGGCCAGGCTGGCGCTGACCATGATGGTAGGAAAATCCACCTGCGGCAGCGGCGCGACGGGCAGCAGCCGGTAGCCCAGCGCTCCGAGCAGCAGGATCGCCAGCGTCAGCAGCAGCGTGGCAACCGGGCGAAAGATAAACAGCCGGGTGATGTTCATGGCTCGCCCCGCGCCTGCTGCTGCCTGCGCTGCACGTAGCGCTTACCGCGCTGCGCCAGCCCATCAAACCACAGATAGATCACCGGAGTGGAGAACAGCGTCAGCACCTGGCTCACCAGCAGGCCACCGACAATCACCAGCCCGAGCGGCTGACGCAGTTCAGCACCGGAACCGGAGGCCAGCATCAGCGGCAGCGCCCCGAGCAGCGCCGCCATGGTGGTCATCAGAATCGGCCGGAAGCGCAGCAGGCAGGCCTGATGGATCGCTTCGCGCGGCGTCATATGCTGCTTATGCTGCGCCTCCAGCGCGAAGTCGATCATCATAATGGCGTTCTTTTTAACGATGCCAATCAGCAGAATGACACCAATTAGCGCGATCAGGCTGAATTCGCTGCCAGCCAGCATCAGCGTCAGCAGCGCCCCGACCGCCGCCGACGGCAGCGTGGAGAGAATGGTCACCGGATGAATAAAGCTTTCATACAGAATGCCCAGCACCACGTACATGGTGATCAGCGCCGCCAGAATCAGCCACAGCGTGTTGCCGGTGGCGCTCTGAAACGCCGCGGTTTCACCCTGATAGCGCAGCGTTATGCTGGCGGGCAGTTTAAGCTGCTGCGTGACCTGCGCAATCGCCCGCTGCCCCTCCTCCAGCGAATAACCGGGGTTAAGATTGAACGACACCATCACCGCCGGGAACTGATTCAGGCGCATGTGCATCAGCGCTCCGGTCCGCGCATGCACGCTGGCGATGGCGGTGAGTTTCACCATGCCGCTGGTGGTGGTCTCACTGTCGCTGTCGCTGCTGGTTGATGCACTGCTGCTCACCGGCAGATAAACGTCATCAAATGACGCCGGCGACTGCTGATACTGCGGCGCCACTTCCAGCACCACGCGATACTGGTTCGCCTGGGTAAAAATGGTGGAAACCAGCCGCTGACCAAAGCTGTTGTACAACGCGGTATCGACGTCAGCTGCCGTGATGCCGTAGCGCGCCGCTTTATCGCGGTTCAGCTCCACATAGGCCACGCGCCCCTGATCCTGCAGGTTGCTGACCACGCCATTAAACTCCGGGCGCTGCTGCAGCGCAGCTATCAGCTGCGGCGTCCAGCGCACCAGGTTTTCGCTGTCGGCATCATCAAGGGTGAACTGGTACTGGCTCGGCGTCACCTGATCGTTGACCGTCAGGTCCTGTGCTGGCTGCAGATAAAGCTGAATGCCGGCGACCTGGCGCGCCGCCTGCTGTAGCTGCGCAATCACCTCATCGGCTTTGACGTCGCGCTGGTCAAACGCTTTCAGGTTGATCTGCAGGCGCCCGCTATTGAGGCTGGTGTTATTGCCGTCGATACCAATGGTTGAGGACACACTCTCGACCGCCGGATTTTGCAGGATCACCGTTGCCAGCGCCTGCTGACGCTGCGCCATCGCCGTGAAGGAGACGTCCTGCGACGCCACGGTCACCCCCTGAATCAGCCCGGTATCCTGCGTGGGAAAGAACCCTTTCGGGATGGCCAGATACAGCAGCGCGGTGAGTGCAAAGGTTGCCAGCGCCACCAGCAGCGTCAGCTTCTGATGGTTGAGCACTACGCTGAGCAGGCGGTCATAGCCGCGTACCAGTTTGTCAAACAGCTCGCCGCCTTTGCGCGCAAAGCGTGACTGCTGCGCCTCCGGAATATGCCTTAACAGCCAGGCACACAGCATCGGCGTCAGCGTCAGCGACACCACCATCGACACCAGAATCGAGACGGCCAGGGTGATGGCGAATTCGCGGAACAGCCGTCCAACCACATCACCCATAAACAGCAGCGGAATCAGGACCGCAATCAGGGAAAACGTCAGGGAAATAATGGTGAAGCCAATCTGCTGCGAGCCTTTCAGCGCCGCCTGCATCGGCGTTTCGCCCTGCTCCAGCCGGCGCGAAATGTTCTCCACCACCACAATCGCGTCATCAATGACAAACCCGGTGGCGATGGTCAGCGCCATCAGCGACAGGTTGTTGAGGCTGAAATCGGCGAGATACATCACGCCAAAGGTGCCAATCAGCGACAGCGGTACTGCCACGCTGGGAATCAGCGTCGCCGCCACGTTGCGCAGAAACAGGAAGGTCACCATCACCACCAGTGCGATCGACAGCATCAGTTCAAACTGTACGTCGCTGATCGAGGCGCGGATGGTCTGCGTGCGATCGGCAAGCACACGCATTTTCACACCATCCGGCAGCGCCGCCTGCAGTACGGGCAGCTGCTTTTTAATGCTATCCACCACCTGAATGACGTTGGCGCCAGGCTGGCGCTGCACGCTGATGACAATCGCCGGACGGTTATTGGCCCACGCCGACTGAAAGCGATTCTCCGGCCCCTGCTCGATATGGGCGATATCTTTCAGCCGCAGCGCCGCACCGTTCTGCCAGGTGAGAATCAGATTGCCGTATTCGGCTGCGGTGCGCAGCTGGTCGTTGGCGTCGATGGTCACCGAGTGATATTTGCCGTCGAAGCCGCCTTTCGAACCGTTGACATTGCTGTTGGCGATCAGCGTATTGACGTCTTCCAGCGACAGCTTGTGCGCCGCCAGCGCTTTTGGATCCATCTGCACGCGAATCGCCGGCTGATTACCGCCCGCCAGGGTCACCATCCCCACGCCGTTGATTTGCGACAGCTTCAGCGCCACGCGCGTGTTCACCAGATCCTGCACTTCAGTCAGCGGCAGCGTGTCGGAACTGGCGGCCAGCGTGATCACCGCACTGTCGGCCGGATTGACCTTTTTATAGGTCGGCGGATTGGGCAGATCGTCCGGTAGCAGATTGTTCGCCGCGTTGATTGCCGCCTGGACTTCCTGTTCGGCGACGTCGAGCGACAGATCGAGGCTGAACTTCAGGGTGATAATCGATGATCCGCCCGAGCTGGCAGACGTCATCTGGCTAAGACCGGCCATCTGACCGAGCTGACGCTCCAGCGGCGAGGTTACGGATGAGGCCATCACGTCCGGGCTGGCGCCAGGATAAAGGGTAGTAACCTGAATGGTCGGATAATCCACCTGCGGCAACGCCGAGGTGGAGAGAAAGCGATAAGCGAACAGGCCGGCGATCAGCACACCGACCATCAGCAGAATCGTCGCCACCGGGCGCAGGATAAACAGACGAGACGGATTCATGGCTGGGTACTTTTGCTGTCGTCAGCCAGCTGGACTTTGCTGCCGTTAGTCAGACGATCGATTCCCTCGGTCACCAGACGATCGCCTGGCGCCACGCCCTGCAGGATCGCCTGACGATCTTCCCCCAGTGCCGGTCCGGCGGTGACCGCTTTGCGCGTCACGCTATTGTCTTTGTTGATAATAAATACAAAGCTCCCGTCGCTGCTCAGCTGCAGCGCCTGCGCCGGGATCACCGTCGCGTTTTTCAGCGTGCCGGTTTGCAGACGCAGATTAACGAACTGGTTGGCAAACAGCGCTTCGTCCTCGTTAGGAAAGCTGGCTTTCAGTTCGATGGTGCCGGTGCTGGTATCGATCTGATTGCTGATGTACTTCACCTCACCCTGCGCCAGTATGGTGCTGTTGTCCTGATCGAAGGCCGTCGCGGGCAGGCTCTGGCCGTTGCGCAGTGCGCGCGTCAGCTGCGCGATGTAGCTCTGCGGCACGCTGAACGTCACGGCGGCAGGCTGCATTTGCGTCACCACCACAATGCCGGTGGTGTCGCTGGTCTGCACCATATTGCCCGGATCGACCAGCCGCAGACCTACGCGGCCGCTGATCGGCGAGGTGATGCGGGCATACTCAATATCCAGTTTTGCGCTGGCGATTTGCGCCTGATCCGCCGCCACCGCGCCCTGATACTGGCCGACGGTAGCAATCTGGCTATCCAGATCCTGGCGCGACAGCGAGTCCTGCGCTGCCAGCTTTTTGTAGCGTGCCAGCGTCAGTTGCGCACTGTGCAGTAGCGCCTGGTTCTGGCTGAGATCGCCCTGATACTGCGCCAGCGTCGCCTGATAACTGCGCGGATCGATCTGCGCCAGCAGCTGACCGGCGCTGACTTTCTGCCCTTCAGTAAAGAACACCTGCTGCAACTGCCCGGCCACGCGGCTGGTGACGGTGACGCTGGCGTTGGGGATCACCGTGCCGAGCGCATTCAGGTACACCGGCACGTCGGCCGTCGCGGCAACGCCGCTGTGCACCAGCGTTGCCGGGCCGCTCATCTGCGCCGCGCCGCGATGACCGCCTGGCGGCAGGTCGCCGGGTACTGCGCCCCGCTTGCCGCCTGCCACACGCCAGATCACGCCGGCCGCGATCAGCAGCACCAGCAACACAAGCAGCCATTTCAGCCAGCGGGAGAAACCAGAACGGGGAGCATGGATAGTCATCAGCGTCTTCAGATCAGCAAAAGTGTGGGTAAAAACCCCGGTAAGCAGGGGATTATTTCAGCGAAAATCATCACGACGCGCATTATCGGCGGATCGCCCGAACGTTTTCTATACGCAAACCGTAAGCGTTTCGTTAAGAGATGCAGGATTTAAACCGCGCCCGGCAGCGGTCGGTGATGGCGCGCGCAGGCGCTATAAACGGGAGAGGAGGACAACTTACAGGCAAAAAAAACCCACGCATCCGCGTGGGTCGGTGCAACCGAACAGGGTGAATACCACAAGGGTATCGCTGCCGCAGCAGCCGATCTTCACACCAATCAATACCTCTGGGACCTTTATCGTCGCGCAATGGCGGCACGGATAACAGCCGCAAATCGCAACGGAGTTCGGCGAAATGCAACGAGGTGTGAAAAGCTCGACTGCGCGTTTACATCCTGATTTCGTTAAGATTTATCTGATGCCGGTTTACTGTAAATCGCGTCGGGTGCCACGTTCATGTGTTTCAGCACCGGCCCCATGATGTTGCCAAATACCGGCGCGGCCACCGAGCCGCCAAAGTGATCGCCGGCGGTAGGATGGTTAATCATCACCACCAGCGCCACTTCCGGATGGCTGGCCGGCGCGATGCCGGCGGTGTAGTTGACATAGCCGCCATCATATTTGCCGCTGCTGCCCATCTTCTCCGCGGTGCCGGTTTTGGTCGCCAGCCGGTAGCCCGGTACCGCCGCTTTCACCCCGGTACCGCCCGGCAGCACGTCACTCTCCAGCATGTGCACCACGGTTTGCACGATCTGCGGATCCGCCACCTGCCTGCCCAGTACCGGTGGCGTCACTTTGGTGATCGACAGCGGGCGATAGACGCCATACGAACCGAGCGTGGCGTATTCACGCGCAATCTGCAGCGGCGTTACGCGCAGACCGTAGCCGAACGAGAAGGTGGCGCGCTCGATGTCCGCCCAGCGCTGGCGATGCAGCGGGAAGTAGCCCACGCTCTCACCGGTCAGTCCCAGCCCGGTCGGCTTGCCGAGACCAAACGCCTGGTAAGTGTTCACCAGCGCTTCCGCCGGCATTGCCAGCGCGATGTGCGACACGCCGATGTCGCTGGATTTCTGCAAAATGCCGGTCATGGTCAGGCGCGGCCAGTGGCCGACATCGCGGATCAGGTGGCCATTGACGCTGTAGGGCGTGGTGTCGATTACCGAATCGGGGCGCACCAGATGACGCTGCAGCCCTTCCATCACCACCAGCGGCTTCACCGTCGAACCGGGCTCGTAGCTGTCGTTGATGGCGGTATTGCGCATTTGCGCTGGCGTGGCGTTGTCATAATTGTTGGGGTTGAACGACGGATAAGACGCCATAGCGAGGATCTCGCCGGTGTCGATCTTCACCAGCACCGCCGCGCCCGAGTCTGCCTTGTTGAGCAGCACGCCGTCGCGCAGCTTGCTGTACAGCGTAAACTGGTCAAATTTGTCGATACTGAGCTGCACCGTCGGCGGCTGCTTCGGCGGCTCGTAATCGATCATCGCAATAATGTTGCCGTCCCCATCCTGGCGATACACCTCTTTACCCGGCTCACCCTGCAGTACCCGGTCAAAGCCCTTCTCCAGCCCGTTAAGCCCGTTATTGTCCGCCCCGACGATGCCAATCAGCGGCGCCGCGGCTTCACTCATCGGATAAAAACGGCTGTCGTCATACACCGAACTGATGCCTTTCAGATGCAGCTCAGCAATATCTTTGGCAATGCCCAGCTCGATTTTGCGCCCGAGATAGAGGAAGCGCTTTTTCGGATTGGCGGTGATCTGCGCGCGCAGCTCGTCCGGTCGCAGATTCAGCGCCGCCGCCAGATAGCTCCATTTGGCGCTGGTGAAATCGGGATTGGCCTCCAGCACGCGCAGCGGATCGGCGATGATATCGCGCGATGGCACGCTGAGCGCCAGCGCCTGGCCGTCGCGGTCGAGCAGCGTGCCGCGGTTGGTCGGCAGCGTCACGGTTCGCAGCGAGCGCTGGTCGGCCTCGTGCTCCAGCATC
The DNA here is from genome assembly GCF_043529865.1 of Pantoea sp. SGAir0418. Classification (NCBI taxonomy): domain Bacteria; kingdom Pseudomonadati; phylum Pseudomonadota; class Gammaproteobacteria; order Enterobacterales; family Erwiniaceae; genus Pantoea; species Pantoea sp. SGAir0418. Next base: position 877,449 of record NZ_CP027911.1, on the reverse strand, counting down.
GGATGATTGATCAGCTGCAAATCGCCGACGCGCGCCAGCAGCAGGCCCATGCAGCCTAATACGCCCAGACAAATCAGACGAAAACGAAACGGGTTAAACGGGGCTTTAATCTGGTCTTTTCCCAGAAATTTTTTAATCGGGGGCATGGCGATCCGCTGCGATAAAAGATAAATCCAAAGGGGTTAGCTGCAGTTATAAAGAAAGGTAAAGCGAGTTGACAGGAAAACAATGTATCAGTTCGTTTATGCCCGATTGAGGTCACCGCAACGGGACGCATCACACCGGCAGATCGCAGGCAAAAAAAACCTGCGCATCTGCGCAGGTCGGTGTAATCAAGAAAACTGTTGATGTTCACCCATCAATACCTCTGGGACCCTGACTTTAACAAGTTGCTCAGCGCAGAAACTATCACTCAAACGCAACAGTTACCGGCAAAATGTAACCAGCGGTGAGATTGTTAGCCGATTGTGCAACTGGCGTGTTTTTTGATTTCCACCAGGCAGCTCATGGCGTTTGGTCCCTGGGTTAACGACGAAGTTCCGATGTCGAGCGTCAGCACGTTAGGGTTGCCGGCGCGGTCCCACGGCTGCCACGCTTTGCCAAAACCGGGATCGAACCAGGCACCGGTGGCGATGATCACCACGCCGGGCGTCAGGCCGTCCGTCAGGCGAACGCCAGCCAGCATACGGCCACGCGCATTGCTCACTTCAATCTCATCGCCGTCACTGATACCGCGCGCAGCGGCATCGTCAATGTGCATATACAGCGTTTCGTGACCGGCGGTTTTGCCGGCCTGCACCGTGGCGGTGGCATCCAGCTGGCTGTGCAGGCGATCCGCAGGCTGCACCGAAATCATGTGCAGCGGGAACTGCGCGCTGAGCGCTGCGCCAAGCCACTCCTGCGGCGCGCGCCACTCCGGATGCCCGGCGAAATCCGCCAGCTGGTAATCGGCGATGGTCTGGCAAAACAGCTCAATTTTGCCGCTGGCGGTGTGAATCGGATGCGCCTGCGGGTCGGCGCGGAAATCATCCATAAACACGTACGGCTTGCCGCCCTGCGGAATCTCAACAAAGCCGCGCTGCCAGAATGCCTCAAACTCCGGGAACGCGATGTCCAGCTGCGCATGCGCCTGCGCGCACTGCTGGTAAAGATGCTCAATCCACTGCATCTCGTTGCGTCCTTCGGTAAAGCGCTCGCGGTAGCCGAGGCGATCGGCCAGATCGGCAAAAATATCAAAGTCGTTACGCGCCTGATGCTGCGGTTTAATCGCCTGGTGCATCGCCAGCACGAAGCGGTCACGCGACGAGCCGCCAATGTCGTTGCGCTCCAGCGTGGTGGTGGCCGGCAGCACGATGTCCGCCATCTGCGCCGCGGGCGTCCAGACGATATCCTGCACGATGACCGTATCCGGGCGCTGCCAGCCTTCGACCAGCCGGTTGAGCTGCTGGTGATGGTGAAACGGATTGCCGCCTGCCCAGTGCACCAGGTGAATGTCGGGATAGTGCAGCGTCTCGCCCTGAAACGCATACGGCTGGCCGGGATTGAGCAGCATGTCGCTGATGCGCGCCACCGGGATCGACAGGTTCGCCGGATTCGGGCCGGTGCTCATCAGCGGCGCCGGGCCTTCCTGGCGCGGATTGCCGACGCTGTTCATTGAACCATGGCCAAAAGAGAAGCCGCCGCCCGGCAGTCCCGGCTGGCCCAGCATCGACGAGAGCGCAATCATCATCCAGTACGGCTGCTCGCCGCGATGGGCGCGCTGCACCGCATAAGCACAGGTGATAAAGCTGCGTTTGCCCGCCAGCTGCTGCGCCAGCAGCGCGATACGCGCCGCCGGGATACCGGTTATCGCACTGGCCCACGCGGGCGTTTTTGCCACGCCGTCGCTTTCGCCCAGCAGATAGGCACGCAGCTGCGGCCAGCCGGTGCAGTGGCTGGCGAGGAAAGCCTCATCGATAGCGTTCCGCCGGGTAATTTCATGGCCGAGCGCCAGCATCAGCGCCACATCGGTGTTCGGGCGAATCGGAATCCACTCGGCGTTAACGAATGCCGGGCAGTCATCGCGCATCGGGCTGATGTTAATGATCGGCGTGCCTTTGGCGCTCAGCTGCTGCAGCGCCGGTTTCAGGCTGTGCTCGCCGGCGCCGCCGGAGGCCACCTGCGCATTTTTCAGCGCCAGGCCGCCAAAGGCGACGAAAATTTCTGCATGCTCCACCACCTGCGGCCAGTCGGTGACGCGGCCGGTGAGCGGCATATAAGTGCCAATCACATACGGCAGAAAGAACTGGGCCGCGCCCCAGCTGTAGTTACCCTGCTGATCAACGCCACCGCCGCCCTGGAAATAGAAGCGACGAATCAGGGTGCGCGCGTGGTTAACGCGACCGGCTGAGGACCAGCCGTACGAACCGTTGAAAATGCCGGAAGCGCCGTAGCGGTCGCGCACCCGGCGGTTCTCTTCCGCCACCAGATCGAGCGCGGTGTCCCAGTCCACGGCGACAAAATTTTCCCGGCCGCGCAGCGTGCGATCGCTGTTTTCACGCGACTTCAGCCACGAACGGCGCACCATCGGCTGACGGATGCGTTTATCCGAGTACACCAGTTCAGGGATAGTGTGGATCATCGGTGAAGGATCGGCATCGGCGAAGAAAGGTTCGCAGGCAATCAGGCGCTGATTTTCGGTGACGGCGGTAAACGCGCCCCAGTGCGCAAGGTGCGGCACACGAGTTTTCATGGTTATGGGTCCGGCAGGCAGGTGTGATTCAGGCTGGCAGCATAGCACGGTGCCGTTACCGGGCTAAAGCCTCACCGTGAGCGTCTGATTTTCCGCACTTTTGCGACAGCGCTGACATTCTGGCGGGTTGCGGCTGCCGGGCTTTTCCGTAACACTGAGAGCATGTGTAAACGTTTTCCCGGATGTCGACCATTGCATGGCTACTATTAAGGATGTTGCCCGCATGGCGGGGGTGTCGGTCGCGACCGTGTCCCGCGTCATCAATAATTCGCCCAAAGCCAGCGAGAGTTCGCGCCTCGCCGTTACCCAGGCCATGGAACAGCTGCAGTATCACCCGAACGCCAATGCCCGCGCGCTGGCGCAGCAATCCACCGAAACGCTCGGGCTGGTGGTAGGCGATGTGTCAGACCCGTTTTTTGGCGCGATGGTGAAAGCGGTCGATGAAGTCGCCGGGCAAACCGGCAACTTTCTGCTGATTGGTAACGGTTACCATAATGAGCAGAAAGAGCGTCAGGCGATTGAACAGCTGATGCGCCATCGCTGTGCCGCGCTGGTGGTGCACGCCAAGAAAATTCCCGATGACGATTTAGAGCTGCTGATGAAGCAGGTGCCGGGCATGGTGCTGCTGAACCGGCTGCTGCAGGGGTTTGAGTCACGCTGCATTGCGCTGGATGACCGCTATGGCGCCTGGCTGGCCACGCGCCACCTGATTCAGCAGGGTCATACGCAGATCGCCTTTATCTGCTCGACGCACACCATTTCTGACGCCGAAGATCGGCTGCAGGGCTACTACGATGCGCTGAAGGAGCACGGTCTGCCATGCAACGACCGGCTGGTGGCGTGGGGAGAACCGGATGAGGTCGGTGGCGAGCAGGCAATGACGGAACTGCTCGGACGCGGCAAGCAGGTGAGCGCGGTGGCGTGCTACAACGATTCGATGGCCGCCGGTGCGCTGGCGGTGCTGAGCGATAACGGCATTCGCGTGCCCGAAGAGATGTCGCTGATTGGCTTTGATGATGTGCTGGTGTCGCGCTACGTGCGTCCGCGCCTGACCACGGTGCGCTATCCGATTGTGACCATGGCGCAGCAGGCCGCGCAGCTGGCGCTGGCGCTCGCCAACGGCACCGCGCTGCCGGAGGTGACCAATATGTTTAGCCCGACGCTGGTCAGGCGGCATTCGGTGGGTGGACCGGGTTAAACGGGTGCGGGCTTTCCCTCACCCTAACCCTCTCCCTGTACAGTCCGGGGACATCGTGAACACTTGTTCGGGGACATGGTAGACACTTACAACTAAGGCATAAGAACCCGTTTATGGAGTCGCTTATGCCCTGGGATGCGAGAGATACCATGTCATTACGTACTGAGTTTGTTCTGTTCGCCTCGCAAGACGGGGCGAACATCCGCGAGCTGTGCCGCCGCTACGGCATATCTCCCGCCACCGGCTACAAGTGGCTTCGCCGCTGGGATGAGGAAGGACCGTCCGGCCTTCAGGACCGCTCCCGCGCGCCCCGTCACTCACCCAACCGCTCATCTGACGATATCACTGAGCTGCTGCGTATGGCGCATGAACTTCATCAGCACTGGGGGGCCCGCAAGATTAAGCGCTGGCTCGAAGACCGCGGGCACCGCATGCCGGCCTTCAGCACCGTCCACAACCTGATGGCCCGCCACGGCCTGCTGCCGGGCGCAGCGCCGGGCGTCCCGGCCACCGGCCGGTTTGAGCATACGGCCCCGAACCGGCTCTGGCAGATGGATTTTAAGGGCCACTTTCCCTTTGGCGGCGGCCGCTGCCACCCGCTTACCCTGCTGGACGACCACTCCCGGTTCTCGCTGTGCCTGGTACACTGCGCCGACGAACGGCGTGAGACGGTACAGGAGCAGCTGGTCAGCGTCTTTGAGCGCTACGGCCTGCCGGACCGGATGACGATGGACAACGGCTCGCCGTGGGGCGACACCACCGGCACCTGGACGGCAGTGGAGCTGTGGCTGATGCGCCACGGCATCCGGGTGGGGCACTCGCGGCCGTATCATCCGCAGACGCAGGGCAAGCTGGAGCGCTTTCACCGCAGCCTGAAGGCGGAAGTGCTGCAGGGGAAGTGGTTCGCGGACAGCGGTGAGCTGCAGCGCGCCTTCGACCACTGGCGGACGGTCTACAACCTCGAGCGCCCGCATGAGGCGCTGGAGATGGCGGTGCCGGCGTCGCGCTATCAGCCCTCATCGCGGCAGTACAGCGGGCGCGTAGCGCCACCGGAATACGACGAGGGCGTGATGGTCAGGAAGGTGGATATCAGCGGGAAGCTGAGCGTAAAAGGACTCAGCCTGAAGGCGGGCAAGGCGTTCAGGGGAGAGCGTGTCGGGCTGAAGGAGACGGGGGAAGACGGTTATTACGAGGTGTGGTGGTACAGCACAAAAGTGGGGGTGATCGACCTGAAGAAAAAGTCGATCACCATGGGTAAAGGATGTTAAAAAGTGTTCACTATGTCCCCGAACACCTGTCTGCCATGTCCCCGGACTGTACACTCCCTGAGGGAGAGGGAACGTTCCAGAGCGCGCGGCAAGGAGAGCGCGGTCAGCCCCCTCTCCCGCTTGCGGGAGAGGGTTGGGGTGAGGGCCAGCGCGCGCGGTCAGCCCCCTCGCCCGCTTGCGGGAGAGGGTTGGGGTGAGGACCAGCGCGCACCCAACCCACTATAAATCCTGCGAATACACCTTCACCTGCACCTCAGGAAACTCCAGCGCATCACACTGATACTGCCAGCCGAATCGCTCGTAGTAGCCACCAAACGTTGACCACAGCCACACCGTTGCATAGCCGCGCTGGCGGGCGTAATCCAGCACGTGCTGCTGCAGGGCGGCGCTCAGCCCCTGCCCGCGCGCCGCTTCATCCACATACAGCGCGGCAACCCACGGATAGAGATCCTGACGGCTAATCAAATCGCAGCGCCAGAACCCTACCGTGCCGTGCGGCATGTCATCGTCGTCCAGCGCGACAAAGGTCACCGGAAACGCGGCACCGTTCAGGCTACTGCGTACAATGCTGTCGTAAAACGCGCGCGAGGTGCCATCACCAAACGCCTGCCATAGCCAGTCGGTGATCTGGCTGGCGTGATGCGGCACGCTGCTGAGCGGCACGATGCGCATCAGTTCAGCTCCAGCGCCAGCAGTTCCTGAATGGTCTGCGCACGGCGAATCTCACGCGGCACGCCCTGCTCAAACAGCACTTCCGGGATCAGCGGACGGCTGTTGTAGTTGGAAGACATTGATGCGCCGTAAGCGCCGGTATCATGGAACACCAGATAATCGCCGACCTGTGCCGCTGGCAGCGCGCGGGTTTCCACTTTGCCCCCTTCCAGCTGGGTAAACACATCTCCCGACTCACACAGCGGCCCGGCCACCACGCTCTCCACATGCGCCTCACCCGGCGCGCTGCCATCGGCAGGCAGCAGCGAAATATGGTGATAGCTGCCGTACATCGACGGACGCATCAGATCGCTGAAACCGGCATCCACCAGCACAAAGTGACGGCTGCCCATCTGCTTCACCGCCCGCACCTGCGACACCAGTACGCCCGACTCTGCCACCAGGAAACGGCCCGGCTCGATCTCCAGCTTCACCGCATGGCCGAGGTGCGCCGCGATACGCTCGCGCGCGCCGTTCCACAGGCCGTAATAGTGCTGCGTATCAATCGCCTCCTCACCAAAGCGGTAAGGAATCGACAGCCCGCCGCCCGCCGAAATGGCCTGCAGGTCCTGGCCAAAGGCCACTACCTGATCGACCATCGCGTCGCACACCTGCTGCAGATGGCCATAATCGACGCCGGAGCCAATGTGCATATGTAAACCTATCAGCTGCAGGCCATGCTGCTGAATCGCCGCCAGCGCCAGCGGCAGATCGCTATGCCAGATGCCGTGCTTACTGTTTTCGCCACCGGTATTGGTTTTCTGGCTGTGACCGTGGCCAAAGCCCGGATTAATGCGCAGCCAGACGCTGTGACCCGGCGAAACCGCGCCGAGCTGATGCAGCATATCCACGGATCCGGCATTTACCGGCACCTTCAGCTCGGCGATGCGCGCCAGCGTCGGCGAGTCCAGCACATCGGCGGTGAACACAATATCCTCGCCGCCCGGCTGAAAACCGGCAGCCAGCGCACGTTCGATCTCGCCGAGCGAGACCGAATCGACCTTGACGCCGGCAGCGCGCATCAGGCGCAGAATATGAATATTTGAGCAGGCCTTTTGCGCAAAGCGCACCACGTCAAACGCGCTGAGCTGCGCAATACGCTGCTGAATGATTTCGGCATCGTAAGCCCAGAACGGGCCGCTGTAGCGCTGCGCCAGCGGCAGCAGATTTGTGGCGTTAAGCGCCGTCTGGGAATCGTTAAGTGGACGTGGCATGAGCATTCTCCTGAGTCGTTGCTGTCATTTAGCCACAGCACAGTGATGCAGAAAAATATCTGTTTAAGCATCAGCTATGCAAATATGATATGGATGACACGGAGGCGACGATGGCAAAAATCAACTGGCGGCATATCGAAATCTTTCACGCGGTGATGACCAGCGGCAATCTGACCCAGGCCGCCACGCTGCTGCACACCTCGCAGCCAACGGTGAGCCGCGAACTGGCGCGGCTGGAGCAGCAGCTGGGCTTACAGCTGTTTGAGCGGGTGCGCGGCCGCCTGCAGCCCACCGTGCAGGGGCTGCGGCTGTACGAAGAGGTGCAGCGCTCGTGGTACGGTCTGGATCGCATCATGGATGCCGCCGAAGGGCTGCGCAATTTCCGCCAGGGCGAGCTGTCCATCGCCTGCCTGCCGGTGTTTTCCCAGTCGCTGTTGCCGCCATTGCTGCAGCCGTTTTTACAGCGCTATCCACAGGTGAGCCTGAATATTATTCCGCAGGAGTCGCCGCTGCTGGAGGAGTGGCTGTCGGCGCAGCGCTACGATCTCGGTCTGACCGAAACCCAGCATGCGCCCGCCGGGACTGAACGCCTGGCGCTGCTGACCTGTGATGAAGTGTGCGTGCTGCCGCCGCAGCATCCGCTGTGTCAGCGGGCGGTGCTGACGCCGCAGGATTTTCACGGTGAAAACTATGTCAGCCTGTCGCGCAGCGATAGCTATCGTCAGTTGCTGGATGCGCTGTTCCATGAGCAGCAGGTGGAGCGGCGGCTGGTGCTGGAGACGCACAGCGCCGCGTCGGTGTGCGCGATGGTGCGCGCCGGGGTGGGCATTTCGATTGTTAATCCGCTGACGGCGCTGGATTACGCCGACAGCGGTGTGGTGATGCGCCGCTTCAGTATTGCCGTGCCGTTCACGGTGAGCCTGGTGCGGCCACAGCATCGACCGGCATCGGCGCTGGTCGATCACTTTTGCGACCACCTGCAGCAGCAGGTGGCCACCTTTCCGCAGCGCATCGCCCGGCGGCTGGCTTAAGCGCGCACCGTCTCGCGCTGACCGCCCGATTTGCGGAAGGTCAGCAGACAAACCACTAAGCCCGCTGCCGCCAGCGCTGCCGCCGCGACCGGCACCGCCGTCAGGCCATAGCCTTTGTCGATCACAGCGCCGCCCACCCACGCACCGAGTGCGTTACCGACGTTAAAGGCCGAGATGTTGAGCGTCGACACCAGGTTTGGCGCGTCTTTACCGTGGCGCACCACGTTGATTTGCAGGCCAGGCACGGTGGCGAAGGTCGCCATCGCCCACAGGAACAGGGTTACCTCTGCCAGCCACAGCGCATGGCTGGTCCAGCTGAACAGCAGCGAAAACACGGCGATCAGCGAGAAGCTGAGGATCAGGCTGAACGACACTTTCCAGTCCGCCAGTTTCCCGCCAACAATGTTACCCACCGTCAGGCCAGCGCCAATCAGGAACAGCGTCCAGCTGACACCGCGATCGCTGATGCCGGTCACCTGCAGCAGCAGCGGCGCAATGTAGCTGAACAGCGCAAACATCGCGGCGGCAAAACACACCGTCATCAGCAGCGACAGCCACAGTTTGCCGTTGGCCAGCGCGCTGATTTCGCTCGCCAGGTGCACCGGTTTTTCATCTTTGTTAGTCGGCAGGCTGACAATCAGCGCGATGAACGCGAGAATGCCGATAATCGCCACGCCCCAGAAGGTGGCGCGCCAGCCAAACAGCTGACCAAACCAGGTGCCGAGCGGCACGCCCAGTACGTTGGCCAGCGTCAGACCGGTAAACATCAGCGCCACCGCCGACGCCTGACGGCTCGGTGCCACCAGGCTGGCCGCCACCACTGAACCGATGCCGAAGAACGCACCGTGACACAACGCGGTAATAACGCGCGCCAGCATCAGCAGGTTATAGGTATAAGCCAGCGCACAGAGTACGTTGCCGATGATGAAGATGATCATCAGCAGAATCAGGGTACGTTTACGCGGCAGTTTCGCGGTCAGCAGCGCCATGATTGGCGCGCCGATGGCCACGCCCAGCGCATAGCCGCTGATCAGCCAGCCCGCAGAAGGAATCGACACCTGCAGGTCACCCGCCACTTCCGGCAGTAACCCCATGATGACGAACTCCGTGGTGCCGATGGCGAACGCACTCAGCGCCAGCGCCAGTAATGCAACAGGCATAACACACTCTCCCAAAATAATTTTGCAGGCGGGCCGCACGACGAACGCCGTACGGTTAAGACAGACGCGTATCCCTCCGACAGTGCGGGGATGTTTATTTTTGAACTGCGTCACAGTCTGCTATTAAAGCACAGCCTCTGACTCTCAACCACCCGGGCGGCAGCAAGGCTATTTTGCCTGCGCGGCAATAATGCCGGCGCTAAAAAGTGTCGCCTATGCATCACTGAGACAGGACGGCGATAACAGACTACGCTTGATAACAGGTTGTGATCGCTGTCACAGCGACGGCGCTTTCTGGCGTTAAATCAGGCAGTAAAGGATGGTCGCACATTGCCGATACCCCAATGGATTACCCGGTAATGCGGCGTCAACACAACAGGGGGACAGAGTTATGCGATGGATCATCGCGCTGACGATCGGCGGCTTAAGCGGCTGTTCGGTCGGGCACTATGAATACAGCTCAGAAGCGGCCAGGCGCGTCGATATGACCGTCACCGGCATCCCCACCGTGCTCGGCATGGGTGCGCTGGGCACCACTATCCCCCTGACGCGCGAATACAGCCTGACGGCGGCACACGTGGCCAAATATTCGCTGTATCGGGTGAAGGCCTGGCATCCGGAGTGCGATATCGCCGTGGTTTATCATGCAAATAAAGAAGCCAACCTGCCCCCGCAGTTCCGCAACAGCCATATCGGCGACAACGTTAATCTGTATGGGTATAGCTTTATCTCCGCGCTGCCGGTGGCATCAAGCGGCAAAAACTTGATCAATACGACGCTGAGCAATGACTGGAATAAGGCCAGCTGCGTGGTGGTGGCGGCCAATGCCGGCGTGGTGAAAGGCATGTCCGGCGGCGCGGTGTATAACGCCAGCGACGACACGCTGGCCGGGGTGATTGTCGGCTATAGCAGTCGGATTGATGATAATAAGAGCGGCAAAACGCTGTTTAAAGATGTGGCGCTGTATGTGCCTTATGCGCGGTTCCAGGCGTGGCTGGATGGGGTGGTGAAGTCTTAGGTTGGGTGCGCGCTGATGCCCTCACCCCGGCCCTCTCCCACAGAGCGGCCCTCTGCCAAAGGGAGAGGGAGAAAACCACAGCGGCGCACTGCCACAGGGAGAGGGAGAAAACCACAGCGGCCCTCTCCCACCGGGGTACAGGCAAGTCCCCTCTCCCCATGGGTGTACAGTCCGGGGACATCGTGAACACTTGTTCGGGGACATGGTAGACACTTACAACTTAGGCATAAGAACCCGTTTATGGAGTCGCTTATGCCCTGGGATGCGAGAGATACCATGTCATTACGTACTGAGTTTGTTCTGTTCGCCTCGCAAGACGGGGCGAACATCCGCGAGCTGTGCCGCCGCTACGGCATATCTCCCGCCACCGGCTACAAGTGGCTTCGCCGCTGGGAGGAGGAAGGACCGTCCGGCCTTCAGGACCGCTCCCGCGCGCCCCGTCACTCACCCAGCCGCTCATCTGACGACATCACTGACCTTCTGCGTATGGCGCACGAGCTTCATCAGCACTGGGGGGCCCGCAAGATTAAGCGCTGGCTCGAAGACCGCGGGCACCGCATGCCGGCCTTCAGCACCGTCCACAACCTGATGGCCCGCCACGGCCTGCTGCCGGGCGCAGCGCCGGACGTCCCGGCCACCGGCCGGTTTGAGCATACGGCCCCGAACCGGCTCTGGCAGATGGATTTTAAGGGCCACTTTCCCTTTGGCGGCGGCCGCTGCCACCCGCTTACCCTGCTGGACGACCACTCCCGGTTCTCGCTGTGCCTGGTACACTGCGCCGACGAACGGCGTGAGACGGTACAGGAGCAGCTGGTCAGCGTCTTTGAGCGCTACGGCCTGCCGGACCGGATGACGATGGACAACGGCTCGCCGTGGGGCGACACCACCGGCACCTGGACGGCAGTGGAGCTGTGGCTGATGCGCCACGGCATCCGGGTGGGACACTCGCGGCCGTATCATCCGCAGACGCAGGGCAAGCTGGAGCGCTTTCACCGCAGCCTGAAGGCGGAAGTGCTGCAGGGGAAGTGGTTCGCGGACAGCGGTGAGCTGCAGCGCGCCTTCGACCACTGGCGGACGGTCTACAATCTCGAGCGCCCGCATGAGGCGCTGGAGATGGCGGTGCCGGCGTCGCGCTATCAGCCCTCATCGCGGCAGTACAGCGGGCGCGTAGCGCCACCGGAATACGACGAGGGCGTGATGGTCAGGAAGGTGGATATCAGCGGGAAGCTGAGCGTAAAAGGACTCAGCCTGAAGGCGGGCAAGGCGTTCAGGGGAGAGCGTGTGGGGCTGAAGGAGACGGGGGAAGACGGTTATTACGAGGTGTGGTGGTACAGCACAAAAGTGGGGGTGATCGACCTGAAGAAAAAGTCGATCACCATGGGTAAAGGATGTTAAAAAGTGTTCACTATGTCCCCGAACACCTGTCTGCCATGTCCCCGGACTGTACAATGGGAGAGGGTTAGGGTGAGGGTGAAGGCAACCTGATTACTTACCGGTCGGGCGCAGAGCCGGGAACAGGATCACGTCACGAATGGTGTGGCTGTTGGTGAACAGCATGACCAGACGGTCGATACCAATGCCCAGACCTGCAGTCGGTGGCAGACCGTGCTCCAGCGCGGTGACGTAGTCTTCGTCGTAGAACATCGCTTCGTCATCACCGGCGTCCTTCGCGTTAACCTGTTGCAGGAAACGCTCGGCCTGATCTTCCGCATCGTTCAGCTCGGAGAAGCCGTTACCGATTTCACGGCCGCCGATGAAGAACTCAAAGCGGTCGGTGATTTCCGGGTTCTCGTCATTACGACGCGCCAGCGGTGACACCTCTGCCGGATACTCGGTGATGAAGGTTGGCTGAATCAGGTGCGCTTCAGCGGTCTCTTCGAAGATCTCGGTCACCACGCGGCCCAGACCCCAGCTCTTCTCCACTTTGATGTGCAGCGCGTTGGCAATCGCCACGGCTTTGTCAAAGTCATCCAGATCGGCGAGGTCCGTTTCCGGACGGTATTTCTTGATCGCTTCACGCATGGTGAGCTTCTCAAACGGCTTGCCGAAATCGAAGGTGTGCTCACCGTATGGCACTTCCGTCGTGCCCAGCACGTCCTGCGCCAGGGTGCGGAACAGGCTCTCAGTCAGTTCGATCAGATCTTTGTAATCCGCATACGCCATATAGAGTTCCATCATGGTGAACTCTGGATTGTGGCGCGGCGAAATCCCTTCATTACGGAAGTTACGGTTGATCTCAAACACGCGATCGAAACCGCCAACCACCAGACGCTTCAGATACAGCTCCGGCGCAATACGCAGGTACATGTCGATGTCGAGCGCGTTGTGATGAGTGATGAACGGACGCGCGGATGCGCCGCCAGGAATCACCTGCATCATCGGCGTTTCTACTTCCATAAAGTCGCGGTTAACCATGAACTGACGAATGCCGGCCATGATTTGTGAGCGAATTTTGAAGGTCTTACGCGAATCGTCGTTGGAGATCAGGTCAAGGTAACGCTGACGGTAACGGGTTTCCTGATCGGCGAGGCCGTGGAATTTGTCCGGCAGCGGACGCAGCGCTTTGGTCAGCAGGCGCAGCTCAGAGATGTGGATCGACAGCTCGCCGGTTTTGGTTTTGAACAGCTTACCGCGCGCGCCGAGGATATCGCCGAGATCCCATTTTTTGAACTGCTCGTTGTAGACGCCTTCCGGCAGATCGTCACGGGAAACGTAGATCTGGATCTGACCGCCTACATCCTGCAGGGTGGCGAACGACGCCTTACCCATGATGCGGCGGGTCATCATACGACCGGCTACGCTCACCTCAACGCCGAGCGCTTCCAGCTCGTCGTTCTCTTTGCTGTCATAGTCGGCATGCAGACGATCGGAGGTGGTGTCACGGCGGAAATCGTTAGGAAACGCCACGCCCTTTTCACGCAGCGCGCTGAGTTTTTCGCGACGCGCTTTCAGTTCGTTGTTTAACTCAAGGGCGGCATCAGCGCTCTGCGGTTGTTGTTCAGACATGTCGGTTCCTTATAGCCCTGCTTTTAAACTTGCTTCAATAAAACGGTCAAGATCGCCATCCAGTACGGCCTGGGTGTTACGCGTTTCTACGCTGGTACGCAGATCCTTGATGCGCGAATCGTCAAGAACGTATGAACGGATCTGGCTGCCCCAGCCGATGTCCGACTTGTTCTCTTCCGCCGCCTGCTTGTCGGCATTCTTCTTCTGCATTTCGTATTCATACAGCTTGGCACGCAGCTGTTTGAAGGCCTGATCTTTGTTCTTATGCTGCGAGCGGTCGTTCTGGCACTGCACCACAATGTTGGTCGGCAGGTGGGTAATACGCACCGCTGACTCGGTTTTGTTAACGTGCTGACCACCAGCACCCGAGGCGCGATAGACGTCGATACGCAGGTCGGCCGGGTTGATTTCGATGTCGATGTTGTCATCCACTTCCGGGTAAATAAATACCGAACTGAAGGAGGTGTGACGACGACCGCCGGAGTCGAACGGGCTCTTACGCACCAGACGATGAACGCCGGTTTCGGTACGCAGCCAGCCGTAAGCGTAATCACCGATGATTTTGATGGTGGCTGATTTGGTACCGGCCACTTCGCCTTCGGACTCTTCGATGATCTCGGTTTTGAAGCCTTTGGCTTCCGCCCAGCGCAGATACATGCGCAGCAGCATGCTGGCCCAGTCCTGCGCTTCGGTGCCGCCAGAGCCGGCCTGAATATCCATGTAGCAGTCGGCGCTGTCGTATTCGCCGGAGAACATGCGGCGGAACTCCAGTTCACCCAGCTTCACGTCCAGCGCGTCCAGCTCGACTACGGCTTCGTTAAAAGTCTCTTCGTCGTCGGCTTCAACCGCCAGCTCCAGCAGACCCTGCACGTCTTCCAGCCCCTGCTGCATCTGGTCGAGCGTTTCAACTACCGCTTCCAGCGAGGCGCGCTCTTTGCCCAGCGCCTGCGCGCGTTCAGGTTCGTTCCAGACGTCCGGCTGTTCCAGCTCGGCGTTTACTTCTTCGAGGCGTTCTTTCTTGGCATCGTAGTCAAAGATACCCCCTAAGAACGCTGCTGCGCTCGCTGAGGTCCTGGATACGATTTTTGACCGGATTAATTTCAAACATGGCTTTTCAGTCTTTTTTGACGATTCGGTGAGAGGAGATAAAAGTAACGCGCTAGTTTACCCGAAAGCGCGCCTGGTTTGTAGCTTTGCACATCAATGGCTATACCGCGTATGAACCGGCAGAAAATAATTGCGTCAGTTCTGGAAACCGGCAGGTAGCGTGGTTGCCAGAAATCCCGCTGTCACTCGCCACCTACGCGGTGCGCCTTCAGAATTTTCCTACATAATCACGGCAATAAACGCCAGCTGGCGTCATTAAAACCCATGATTTCTCAAACAAAATCATTAAAACTCCACCATCAGAAATGTCTGGTTCGAAGCGTGATATAGCGCGATTAGCCTGCGCAATGCTGCGCTGTCCTGGCCATCAACCTGCCAGTGCGCACCTTATCCTTTCTGCACCCTGACGGAATCTCAGGGGTTCGTGCTTCATCAATTGCGTTCTGTCTGTCAGCCACGTTGCTCAGGAGTATTCGTGACAGGGAAAGACTGCATTCAGGCCCGTTAACGTGAACGGGCGACAACATGCCCTGAGAGGCATGAGGAGTTGCCATGCATTATCCTGTTGTTACTTTTCGATCCTCACCGCGCCTGCTGGCGCTGATCATCCCGTTTCTGCTGAGCGCCTGTGGTGGCGGCGGCGGCGGCGGTAGCGGCGGCGGCGGCACCCTGACCCCGGTCACGCCGGTCGTTGAACCTGCGGTGCCGGCCACGGCCGCCAGCAGTAAAGTGGGCATCATTGACTCTGGTCTGGCCCCGGGCCGCAGCGAAATTAATTACGCCAACGTGAATTTCTCCAGCTATGTCGACAGCAACACCACGCTTAACGACAACATGGGGATCAACGGCCACGGCACGTTAGTGGCGATGACGCTGCTGGGGCTGTCGCCTGACAGCGCGCTGTATGTGGCGCAGGCGTCACAAAATAACATTTTCAGCTATGACAATACGGCGCGCGCCGTGCAGGGCTTAGTGGCGCAGGGCGTGCGCATCTTCAATATGTCCTACGGTTCGCAGGAGCGCCTCACCAGCCAGCAGGCGTTAACCGATGCGCGCCAGCGCTATCAGTCACTGTATCAGGGGCTCAACGCGGTGGCTGCGGCAGATGGGCTGGCGGTGATGATCACCGGCAACAACAGCGGCGCCGCGCCGGCACCGGACGTGCTGACACCGCTGATGTATAACGACCCGCAGCTGGCACGTAATCTGCTGGCGGTGACCGGTATCCTGAGTCATACCGGTTATGACCTGCCAGGCCGCGCAGCCGGCACCGGACCGTTTGACGCCTGCGGCGCGGCCGTCGCGTGGTGCCTGACCGCGCCGGGCTATACCGATTACCTGTATCAAAACTCCGACGGCAGCTGGGTGCAGGCGCGCAGCTACGGCACCTCGTTTGCCGCACCGCGCGTGACGGCTGCGGCCTCGCAGCTGCTGCAGCGTTTCCCGTGGATGAGCGGCCATAACCTGCAGCAAACCCTGCTGACCACCGCCACCTACCGCAGTGATGCGCACGATAACGTCGCCGACAGCGCCAACGGGCGGCCATACAATGAGACGTTCGGCTGGGGCGATCTTAACGCCGCCAAAGCCTTAAACGGGCCGGGACAATTCTGGGCAGAGGACTTCAGTGCGCGCCTCGACGGCGGCCAGTATGTGTTCAGCAATGACATCAGCGGCGATCGCGGGCTGGTGCTGGACGGCAGCGAACGCGGCGGTACGCTGCAGCTGACCGGCAACAACAGCTATCAGGGCCTGACGCAGGTCTCCGCCAATAGCCTGCTGATTGACGGTACGATTGCCGGCAATGCGCTGGTAAACGGCAGCGGCAAACTGGGTGGCAGCGGACGCATCGGCGGCAATCTGGTCAACCAGGGATCGGTTAACGGCGGCCTGCAGGTAGCGGGCAATTATCAGCAGAGCGCCGACGGTACGCTCAACGTCACGCTGAACAATCCGCTGCGCGTGACCGGCAACGCGGCGCTTGACGGCACGCTAAACCTGGCGCCGCCCTCCGCCAGCTACGTGGTGAAACAGCAGGAAACGCTGCTGACCAGCGGCGGCGGCGTGAGCGGTCAGTTTAGCCAGGTCAATACCGGCGTATTTCTCGACGGTTCCGTCAGCTATGACGCCCACAGCGTTACCGGCCAGCTCACGCGCAAGAACACCGCCGCAGCGGCACAGGCGATGGGAATGGACAGTGCCAGCGCGCAGCAAACCAGCCGCAACCTGGAGCAGGCGTTTGAGCTGGCGGACCGCTGGCAGGGTCAGGCGACGCTGAGCAGTGCGCAGCAGTCAGCGCTGGCGGCCGCAGGCGCCTTCCAGACGCTGGCGGACACCCGCAGCGCACAGGCGGCGATCAACTCCCTGTCCGGCCAGGCGCATGCCTCCGGCAATGCGGTGCTGTTTAACGCACTGGATTATCAGACGCGCCTGCTCAACAACCGCATTGATGATGCCAGCGAACAGGGGCGCTTTGGCTTCTGGCTGGAGAGCGGCCAGCTGCGCGGCTCGCTCGATCAGGACGGCTATCTCGGCAACCGCTATCGCAATACCCTGACCGCGCTGGGTGCCGACAGCGACTTTGGCCTGCCCGGCCTGCGCCTCGGCATCGCCTGGACGCACACTCAGCTTGATGCCACCTATGACGACACCGGCGGCAACAGCCAGAACAGCCTGCAGGGCGTAATGCTGTATGGGCGCTATGCGGTGACGCCAGCCTGGTACTGGCAGGGCAATCTCAGCTATCAGCATGGACGCGATAAGCTGCAGCGCCTGGTGCTGCTGGATGAAGCTGCGCCGGTTTCCTCTTCCGCCCGCACAGACAGCTGGCAGGCGGCGCTGCAGAGCGGCTATCGCTGGACGCTGCAGGAGGATTATCGCATTGAGCCCTATCTCGGCTGGCGTGAAACCGGCCTGCAGACCGGCAGCTTCAGCGACAGCGGCAGCGCGTTTGGCCTGCAGGGCGACGGCGACAGCTATCGCCGCAGCGTCGGTTACGGTGGCCTGAATCTCAGCGCGCGCCAGGACTGGTCGGCGGGCTGGTGGAGCATGCTGAGCCTGTATGGCGAATACCAGTACGCGTTCAGCAATCCGTCGATGGACGTCAGCGCGCGCTGGAGCGGCTTCGGCAGCGGTCAGCAGAGCTTTACCATCCCGGGTATGCAGCTCGATCGCCGCTCGCAGTGGTTTGGTGCGCGGGTTGATCTGGTGCAGTCGGCACGCGCGCGGCTGTTTCTGCGTGCCGACCGCCACGTGGCCGATCGCGGCGATGAGAAGGTGCTGCGCGGCGGTGTCGACGTCACGTTCTAAAGGTTACGACTGAGGCCAGATATGGTCGATGATCAGCTGTACCGAGCGATTGCCGCGGTATTCGTTGATATCCAGCTTGTAGGCCAGCTGCACCTGACGCACGCTGCTGTCTGGCCACAGGCTGGTGTCGACGTTAAAGGCGATACCATCCAGTAACGGGCCGCCGCCCAGCGGCTCGACCATCACCTTAAGGTGACGCTCGCCCACCAGACGCTGCTGCAACAGCTTAAACTGACCGTCGAACACCGGCTCCGGAAACGCCTGGCCCCAGGGGCCGGCTTCCCGCAGCATTTCCGCAGTGTGCAGGGTAAACTCCTGCGCATGCAGTTCGCCATCGGACCACATCACGCCCTGCAGCGCCTCGCCTTCCAGCCATTCGTCGATTAGCGCGGCAAAGCGCTGGCGGAACTCATCGTACTTCGCCTCTTCCAGCGACAGCCCCGCCGCCATGGCGTGCCCGCCAAATTTGATAATCAGGCCAGGATAGAGCGTGTCGATGCGTTCCAGCGCGTCGCGCAGGTGCAGGCCGGCAATCGAACGGCCAGAGCCTTTCAGCGTGCCGTCACCGGCGGGTGCGAAGGCGATCACTGGACGGTGGAAGCGCTCTTTCAGGCGTGACGCGAGGATGCCAACCACGCCCTGATGCCACTCCGGGTGATAAAACGCCAGCCCGAGCGGCAGATCGCGATGCTGGCGCTCAAGCTCATCGCACAGCGCCAGCGCCTCGCTCTTCATGCCCTGCTCAATCTCTTTGCGCGTCTGATTAAGCGCATCAAGTTCGCTGGCCAGCATGCGCGCCTGGGCAATATCTTCCGTCAGCAGCAGCGCAACGCCAACCGACATATCGTCCAGCCGGCCGGCAGCATTGAGGCGTGGCCCGACGGCAAAACCGAGGTCGCTGGCCGCCAGCTGACGCGCATCGCGGTTAGCAATCTCCAGCAGCGCGCGGATGCCGGCACGGCATTTGCCGGCGCGGATGCGGCTCAGCCCCTGCCACACCAGAATGCGGTTGTTGGCATCCAGCGGCACCACGTCGGCCACGGTACCGAGCGCCACCAGATCCAGCAGTTCGGCCAGATTGGGTTCACTGCGCCCGTCGCTGAACCAGTTCTGCTGACGCAGATGGGCACGCAGCGCCAGCATCAGATAAAACGCCACACCCACACCCGCCAGCGAACGTGACGGGAATGCGCTGTCGCTCAGGTTAGGGTTAACGATGGCTTCTGCCGCCGGCAGCGTTTCGCCCGGCAGGTGGTGATCGGTGATCAGCACCGGAATACCGTGCTGGTGTGCGGTGTCGACGCCCGCGTGCGACGAAATGCCGTTATCCACGGTGAGGATCAGCTCGGCGCCACGCGCGCGCGCCTGCTCTACCACTTCCGGGCTCAGGCCATAGCCGTCCTCAAAGCGGTTCGGCACCAGATAATCGACGTTGCCGCCCATGCTGCGCAGCGCCAGTACGGTGAGCGCAGTGCTGGTGGCACCATCGGCATCGAAATCGCCCACCACCACGATACGGCGTTGCTGCTGCAGCATCTGGTGCAGCAGCGTCACGGCGCGCTCAATGCCGCCAAGGCTTTGCCACGGCAGCAGGAATTTCGCGCCGCGTTCCAGTTCGGCGGCGTCTTTGACACCGCGCTGCAGGTAGAGACGACGCAGCAGCGGCGGTAAATCATCGGGTAACTGCGCGTCGGCCTGGGCTTCACGCCGACGCAATTCTACAGAGTGCATCACTGTGTCTTAACCACCACGCTTCTGGCCGTCCAGCACCTGCTTCAGCTCCTGCGGTCCCTGGTAGCCAGGAATCATCATGCCGCTGTCGGTGAGGATAGCGGGCGTGCCCTGAATACCAAACAGAATGCCCAGCTTGTAGTGCTGGTCGAGATTAATTATGCAGCTCGCCGGCGCATCCATTTGCGGTGCGTCGCCTTTCATGGCGGCATCAAACGCCTTGTTGCGATCGGCGCTGCACCAGATGGCGGTCATGGCTTTCTCCACCTGGCCGTGCAGGCCTTCACGCGGGAACGCCAGATAGCGCACGGTGATGCCCAGCGCGTTGTAGTCAGCCATCTGCTCGTGCAGCTTGCGGCAGTAACCGCAGGTGATGTCGGTGAACACGGTGATCACGTGCTGCTCTTTCGGCGCTTTGTAGACAATCATTTCCGGTGCCAGCGCGGCGACTTTTTTCTCCAGCAGCTGATTGGTGACATTCACCGGCTGCGCACCGCTGACATCGTACAGCGGGCCCTGAATCATGTGTTTGCCGTCTTCGGTGACGTACAGCACGCCGCTTTCGGTCATCACCGTTTTGATACCCGGCAGCGGCGACGGCTGGATTTCCGCCTGCTGCATACCCAGTTTTTTCAGTGATTGCTGAATCGCGCTGTCATCGGCATGGGCCAGCGCAGAAAAGGCGCTGACCAGCAGAGCCAGCGTCGTAACGGTTTTTTTCATCTCAAATCCTTGTTGCCGCTGCTCAGGCGCGCGGATGATGCTGTTGATGTAACTGACGCAGGCGCTCGGTCGCCACGTGCGTGTAAATCTGGGTGGTCGACAGGTCGCTGTGCCCCAGCAACATCTGTACGACGCGTAAATCGGCACCATGGTTCAGTAAATGTGTGGCAAATGCGTGGCGCAGCACGTGCGGTGACAGCTTTTCGCTGTCGATGCCGGCAAGGGTGGCATAGTGTTTGATGCGATGCCAGAAGGTCTGGCGTGTCATCTGCTGCGCGCGGTTGCTGGGGAACAGCACGTCAATGGTCTGTCCGTTCAGCAGCCAGGGCCGCCCGTGTTCCATATAGTGCTCCAGCCAGTAAATGGCTTCTTCACCTAATGGCACCAGCCGCCCTTTATTGCCTTTACCGATGACGCGCACCACGCCCTGACGCAGGCTGACATCACTCAACGTCAGACCGACCAGCTCAGAGACGCGCAGCCCGGTAGCGTACAGCAGCTCCAGCATCGCTTTGTCACGCAGTTCGAGCGGTATGTCCGTCGCCGGCGCCTGTAACAGGCGCTCGACCTGATTTTCTGACAGGTCTTTTGGCAGGCGCTGCGGCAATTTCGGCGCTGATAACAGCGCGCTGGGATCGTCACTGCGCAGCTTTTCGCGGTACAGATACTGAAACAGACGGCGCATCGCGCTCAGGGTACGCGCTGAGCTGGTGGCTTTGTAACCGCCCTCAATCCGCTCAGCCAGAAACTGCTGTAAATCAGCGGCTTCCAGCGTCAGCAGCGTGCGCTCATGGTGGTGCAGCCAGGCAATGAGCGTCTGCAAATCCTGACGATAGGACGCCAGCGTGTTCTGCGCCAGGTTGCGCTCAATCCAGAGCGCGTCGAGAAACTGTTCTATCAGATCGCTGTCCTGCACTGTTGCCCCTCGCCGTGTGAAATCGTGCTCATTATGCCTGAAACTGGCCTGCTTCTGGTACAATTGCGCCAGAGTGAGTTTCAGTCAGAGCATTAATTGCATGAATATCGGTCTGTTTTACGGTTCCAGTACCTGTTACACCGAGATGACGGCGGAGAAAATCCGCGACTTTATCGGTGAAGAATTAGTCACACTGCATAACCTGAAAGATGACGATCCGTCGCTGATGGAGCAGTACGATTTACTGATTCTCGGTATTCCGACCTGGGATTTCGGCGAACTGCAGGAGGACTGGGAAGCGGTGTGGCAACAGCTGCCAGCACTCAACCTGCAGGGCAAAATTGTGGCGCTGTACGGCATGGGCGACCAGGTCGAGTACAGCGAATGGTTCCTTGATGCGCTGGGTATGCTGCACGAACTGCTGCTGCCGATGGGCGTGCAGTTTGTCGGTTACTGGCCGCTCGACGGCTACCAGTTCACCAGTAAAAAACCACTGACCGCCGATGGTCAGCAGTTTGTCGGTCTGGCGCTCGACGACGTTAATCAGTTTGAGCTGAGCGAAGAGCGCGTCGAGCAGTGGTGCGAACAGATTCTGACCGAAACCGCCGCGCTGCTTTAATGCGGCGTCGCGCCATCCAGCAAAAAACAGCGGGCGCGTAACGCGCGCCACGCGTCGGGCGGCATGCTGTCGTGCAGCAGCCACAGCCGCCAGCGCTGCCCGCGACGGTTACGCAGCACCAGTAACACGCCCCACGGTAGCCAGTCCGGCGTCCGTTGCGCCTGCCAGCGCTCACCGCGCCAGTACCAGTCACCCTTGTCATCCAGCATGAGCGCTCCGCAGCGCTGCTGCAGGCGACGCGCGTTACGCCAGTACTGCAGTGTCAGCAGAATCACTACCGCGATCTGAACCCAGGCCCAGCCCGCCGGCCAGCGACAGCTCAGCAACAGCGCGCCACCCAGCCCGAACAGCGTCACATTCAGCACCCGCGCGCTGCGTGACGCGCGCAGATCACATTGCCACCGGCCCGCGTTCACGGTTGCGCTGCTGAATCAGTTTCACCATGCGTTTGAACTCGGGATCGGCCGGTTCGCCGTGGTTCATCATCCAGTTAAACAGGTCCGGATCGTCGCTCTTCAGCAGCGCGACAAACACCTGCTTGTCGCTGTCGCTCAGCGAATCATACTCATATTTAAAGAACGGCATGATCGAGACATCCAGCTCCAGCATGCCGCGACGGCATGCCCACTGGACGCGCGCTTTGTCATGAATATCCATGTGTCTTCTTCCACAGCTGATAACAGTGGCGCTCAGTGTACCTGCTTTTTCGCCGCGCTGCAGGCGTGCAACCAGACGCTGCGCGCGATGACGCACAGCAATGCCACCGGTTACAGGGTTATCACGCGATTTGTGCGCCAGATTCCGCAAACAGGTTGCAATGGCGCACTGCTCTTTTAACATTGGTAAGCATATTACTGGATAAACCTTATTGATCAGGACGGACTCATGCCGATTTTCACCCTTCCGCCTCGCCAGCCCGCTGCGGCGTCGCGCCTGCCTTTAACGCTAATGTCGCTCGACGAGTGGGCGCTGGTATCGGTGCAGGGCAAAGATAGCACCTCTTATCTGCAGGGTCAGCTGACGCTGGACGTGGCGGCGCTGGACGCAGCGCAGCATCGCCCGGCAGCGCACTGTGATGCCAAAGGCAAAATGTGGAGCAATCTGCGTCTGTTCCATCGTGGAGAAGGTTATGCCTATGTTGTGCGGCGCAATCTGCGCGAGCAGCAGGTGACCGAACTGAAGAAGTATGCGGTGTTCGCCAAAGTGACCATTGCGGCCGATGATGACGCAGTCCTGCTCGGCGTTGCCGGTTTTCAGGCGCGCGCCGCGCTGGCTAACGTTTTCGCCACGCTGCCGGATGCCACAACCCCAGTGGTACAGCAGGATGACACCACCCTGCTGTGGTTCGCCGAGCCAGCCGAGCGTTTTCTGCTGGTCACCACGCCGGCGCAGGCCGAAGCGCTGCAGCAGAAGCTGGCCGGGGAAGCGCAGCTGAATGACAGCACGCAGTGGCTGGCGCTGGATATTGCGGCGGGCGTGCCGGTGATCGACAGCGCCACCACGGCGCAGCTGATTCCGCAGGCCACCAACCTGCAGGCGCTGGATGCCATCAGCTTCAAAAAAGGCTGTTATACCGGCCAGGAGATGGTGGCGCGCGCCAAATTCCGCGGCGCCAACAAACGTGCGCTCTACTGGCTGGCGGGCAGCGCCAGCAAAGTACCGGACGCAGCCAGTTCGCTGGAGTTGCAGATGGGCGACAAATGGCGTCGCACCGGCACGGTGCTGAGCGGCGTACAGCTGGATGATGGCAGCGTGTGGGTGCAGGCGGTGCTGAACAACGATCTGGAGCCGGACAGCGTGCTGCGCGTTGAAGGCGATGAAAGCGGTAAGCTGACCATTCAGCCGCTGCCCTATTCGCTGGAGGAGTAACGGTTACGGCTGGTACGCCGCAGGGTCGCCATCAGTGGCGACCCTTGCCTTGTTACATTACGTAAAAATAGATGGCGCAAAAGTGCAGCACGCTGCCGCCCAGCACGAAACCGTGCCAGATGGCATGATTGTACGGGATGCGGCGCGAGACATAGAAAATCACCCCGAGTGAATAGACAATCCCGCCCGCCGCCAGCAGCCAGACGCCGCCGGCCGACAGTTTGGTTGCCAGCTGATAAATCACCACCAGCGACAGCCAGCCCATACTGAGATAGGTCACCAGCGACAGCACTTTAAAGCGATGCGCAATGGTCAGCTTAAAGATGATGCCCGCCAGCGCCAGACTCCAGATCACCACCATCAATCCCTGCGCCAGCGGCGATTGCAGCCCGACCAGCAGAAACGGCGTGTAAGTCCCGGCGATCAGCAAATAGATGGCGCAGTGGTCAAATTTCTTCAGCCAGTATTTGGCGCGCTGATGCGGAATGGCGTGATACAGCGTCGAGGCGAGGAACAGCAAAATCATGCTGCCGCCGTACAGGCTATAGCTGGTAATGGCGGTGATATTCGCCTGCATTTCAACGGCCTGGGTTAACAGCAACACCAGCCCCACGATGCCAAACACACAGCCCAGGCCGTGGCTGATGCTGTTGGCGATCTCTTCGGCCAGTGAATAGCCCTGGGCAATAAGTCGGTTCTGTACCATGGCGTCGGATTCCTGAACATCGTAACGAAAGTTGTGCTTTTTCTGTGCACCAGAGTAGCGAAGAACAATTTCAGAGTACACATGTACGCTAAAATTATTCTGTGAAGAGGTGTGACAACCCAGCGGCAAACCAATCTGTTACACTGAGGCTTCTTTTTGCCGTGAGCGCCGCCCGAATGTTTTCACACAGCGACCTGTCCCGTTTGAATGACCTTGAGATGCAGGTTTATCACTTCATCATCAAACACCGGGAAAGTGTCAGTTATATGACCATCCGCGAACTGGCGGCGCAGGCGGGCGTCTCGACCACCACGGTGCTGCGCTTCTGCCGCAAAATGCACTGTGACGGCTGGTCAGAATTTCGCATCCGTTTTCGTCTGGCGCAGGAGCAAAGCGCGCCGGTGCTGCTGCCCTCCGGCGTCGGAGAAATGCTGAGCTTTTTTAAAAGCATCAATAACGCAGAATTTGATCAGCAGATTGCCACCGCGGCGCAAATAATTATTGAGGCTGAGCACATTTTCTTTATTGGTGCCGGCACCTCAGGCAGCCTTGGCAAATATGGTGCGCGCTATTTTTCTAATATTGGTAAATTCAGTCATCACATCGATGATCCTTATTACCCGGTGAGTAAGAGCGCCTGGGAAAATGCGCTGGCGATTATTTTATCCGTCTCTGGCGAAACCGAAGAGATCCTGCGCTTTGCCAGTCAGTTCAGTCTGCATCACTGTAA
This sequence comes from Pantoea sp. SGAir0418, assembly GCF_043529865.1. Taxonomy (NCBI): domain Bacteria; kingdom Pseudomonadati; phylum Pseudomonadota; class Gammaproteobacteria; order Enterobacterales; family Erwiniaceae; genus Pantoea; species Pantoea sp. SGAir0418. Next base: position 852,402 of record NZ_CP027911.1, on the reverse strand, counting down.
AATCATCTCCATCACCAATCACGACAACTGCTCGCTGGCGAAAATGGCGGATTTCAATCTCTCCTATCATGTGCCGCAGGAGAAACTGCCTGACCGCTACGATATTACCACCCAGGTACCGGTGATTTATATTCTGGAGACGCTGGGCCGTTATATTGCCCGCCTCACGCAGGTATAAAACAGCCTGTTTTTCGGCAGTAACAAGTCACATTTCCGCGCCGGTGTTATAGCGTGACTTTGCTATTTCAGTTGTTACACTGCGGACAGTATTATTTTCGCCAACAGCGTGACGAGGTATTGAAATGAGTGAAGGATTGCAATTACCCAGCGGATTTCTCTGGGGCGGCGCGGTGGCAGCCCATCAGGTTGAGGGCGGCTGGGATCAGGGCGGCAAAGGCGTCAGTATCGCCGATGTTCTCACCGGCGGCGCACACGGCGTTGATCGCGTCATCACGCCCGGCGTTCAGCCCGGCCAGCACTATCCCAACCATCAGGCGGTGGAATTCTATTCACACTACAAACAGGACGTGGCGCTGTTTGCTGAGATGGGTTTCAAATGCTTCCGCACCTCGATTGCCTGGACGCGCATTTTCCCCAACGGCGATGAACTACAGCCCAATGAAGCCGGCCTGCAATTTTACGATGACCTGTTTGATGAACTGCTGAAATATGGCATCGAACCGGTGATTACCCTGTCGCACTTTGAGATGCCATATCATCTGGTTAAAGAGTACGGCGGCTGGGCCAATCGCAAAGTGGTCGATTTCTTTGTGCGCTTCAGTGACGTGGTGATGACGCGCTATCGCCACAAAGTGAAGTACTGGATGACCTTCAATGAAATCAATAACCAGCGCAACTGGCAGTATCCGCTGTTCGGCTACTGCTGCTCCGGCGTCGTGTTCACTGAGCATGAAAAGCCGGAGCAGACAATGTATCAGGTGATGCATCACCAGTTCGTCGCCAGTGCCAAAGTGGTGAAGCGCGGCCACGAAATCAACCCGGATTTCCAGATTGGCTGCATGATCGCCATGGTGCCAGTCTATCCGTTCTCCTGCCATCCGGACGACGTGATGCGCGCGCAGGAGTCGATGCATCAGCGCTACGTGTTCAGCGACGTGCAGATGCGCGGCGCGTACCCGGCTTATACGCTGAAAGAGTGGGCGCGCAAGGGCTATCACATTGCGATGGAAGCCGATGACGCCGAAACGCTGCGTCAGGGCTGCTGCGATTACATCGGTTTCAGCTACTACATGAGCAACGCGGTGGACACCAAAGCCAGCGGCGTCGACGACCCGATCACCGGCTTCGACGGCGTAGTGCCTAACCCGCATGTGAAAGCGTCCGACTGGGGCTGGCAGATTGACCCGGTCGGCCTGCGCTACGTGCTGAACGCGCTGTATGAGCGCTACCAGAAGCCGCTGTTTATTGTTGAGAACGGCTTTGGTGCCATTGATAAAGCCAATGCTGAGGGCGTGATCGAAGATGACTACCGCATTGATTATCTGCGCGCGCACATCGAAGAGATGAAAAAAGCGGTGGCGCTGGATGGCGTTGATCTGCTGGGCTATACGCCGTGGGGCTGCATCGACTGCGTCTCCTTTACCACCGGCCAGTACAGCAAGCGCTACGGCTTTATCCACGTCGATAAAAACGATGACGGCAGCGGCAGCTTTGCCCGTTCGAAGAAGAAGAGTTTCGCCTGGTATCAGCAGGTGATTGCCAGCAATGGTGAAGTGCTGTAACCGCTAATGGCGCGCGACGTATAAATGTGCGCCGTGCGCAGACAGGCTGTGAAGTGCGGCTCAACGGCCGCCTGATGCATCAATAAAGCTGCCGGTGACGTAGGAAGCGGCGTCACTGGCCAGCCAGGCGATGGCGGCAGCGACCTCCTCCGCCTGGCCGCCGCGCTGCATCGGCAGCGATGCCGCGAGACGATCAACGCGCCCCGGCTCGCCGCCGTCGGCATGCATATCGGTGTAGATCAGCCCTGGCCGCACGCTGTTGACGCGAATCCCCTGCGCTGCCACTTCCAGTGACAATCCTCTGGTCAGCGTATCCATCGCGCCTTTCGACGCCGCGTAATCGACATACTCATTGGGCGAGCCGGTACGCGCGGCCGCTGACGAGACGTTAACAATGGCGCCGCCCTGGCCGCCGTGTGCGGTGCTCATGCGTTTTACCGCTTCGCGGCAGCAGATAAACGTGCCGGTGACGTTGGTTGCCAGCACGCGCTGAATGCGCGCAGCATCCAGATCCTCAACCCGGCACTGGGAGAAGAGAATACCGGCGTTATTCACCAGCACGCGCAGCGCGCCCGGCTGCTGATCCAGCTGGCGGAACATGCGCACCACCTGCGCTTCATCGGCAATATCCGCCTGTAAGGCAAACGCGCTGCCGCCCTGCGCTTCGATATCTGCTACCACCTGCAACGCTTCTGCTTCGCGCTGCCGGAAATTGATTGCCACGCGATAACCCGCCTGCGCCAGCAGCAGCGATGTTGCCCGTCCAATTCCGCGGCTACCGCCGGTGACCAGTGCCAGATCCATATGCTTCTCCCATAAAAAAAGGCCGACAAATCGGCCTTGAGTATTACTGAAGGGTTTGGATTACGCCTGCAGATTACTGGTATTCGCTCATCGGAACGCATGAACAGAACACATTGCGATCGCCAAACACATCGTCCAGACGCTTAACGGTCGGCCAGTATTTGTTGGCGCTGCCGGCCGGGAAGACCGCCAGCTCGCGGCTGTACGGATGAGTCCAGTCGCCGACGATTTCCATCTGGGTATGTGGTGCATTCACCAGCGGGTTGTCGTCAGCCGGCCATTCACCGTCGGCTACGCGATCGATTTCCATGCGAATCGCCAGCATCGCGTCAATAAAGCGGTCCAGCTCGATTTTGCTCTCGGATTCGGTCGGCTCGACCATCAGCGTGCCGGCGACCGGGAACGACATGGTCGGCGCATGGAAGCCATAGTCGATCAGGCGTTTCGCGATATCCAGCTCGCTGATGCCGGTCTGCTCTTTCAGCGGGCGAATGTCGAGAATGCACTCATGCGCCACGCGGCCGTCGCGGCCGGCGTACAGAATCGGGTACGCCGACTGCAGCCGGCTGGCGATGTAGTTGGCGTTGAGAATCGCCACCGAGCTGGCCTGCTTCAGCCCTTCTGCGCCCATCATGCGAATGTACATCCAGCTAATGGGCAGAATAGATGCGCTGCCGAACGGTGCCGCAGAAACCGCGCCCTGCTGGGTCAGCACGCCGTCAATCTGCACCACGCTATGGCCGGGTACGAACGGCGCCAGGTGGGCTTTCACCCCGATCGGCCCCATGCCCGGGCCGCCACCGCCGTGCGGAATGCAGAAGGTTTTGTGCAGGTTGAGATGCGACACGTCAGCGCCGATATAGCCTGGCGTGGTGATCCCGACCTGCGCGTTCATGTTTGCGCCGTCGAGGTACACCTGGCCGCCGTACTGATGCACGATCTGGCACACTTCGCGAATGGTCTCTTCGTAAACTCCGTGCGTCGACGGATAGGTCACCATGATGCACGACAGCGCATCACCAGCCTGCGCCGCCTTTTCACGCAGATCGCCGAGATCGATGTTGCCCTGCTTATCACAGGCCACCACCACGACCGCCATGCCCGCCATCTGCGCGGACGCCGGGTTGGTGCCGTGCGCCGAGCTCGGGATCAGACAGATAGTACGGTCACCTTCATTACGGCTCTCATGATAGCGACGGATGGCCAGCAGACCGGCGTATTCGCCCTGCGCACCAGAGTTCGGCTGCATGCACAGCGCATCGTAACCGGTGAGCTGGACCAGCCACTGTGACAGCTGGCCGATCATCTGCAGATAACCGCTCGCCTGCTCTGCCGGACAGAACGGGTGCAGTTCAGCGAATTCCGGCCAGGTGATCGGAATCATTTCGGCGGCGGCATTAAGTTTCATGGTGCATGAGCCGAGCGGGATCATTGCCTGATTCAGCGCCAGATCCTTTTTCTCCAGGCTGTGCATATAGCGCATCATCTCAGTTTCGCTGTGATGACGGTTGAACACCGGATGGGTAAGGAATTCGCTGGTACGCTGCTGGCCTGCCGGAATGGCGCTATTTTCCGCCGCCACCGCGGCGTCCAGCGCCTCGATATCCTGGCCGTGCGCATCGCCCAGCAGAATGGCAAACAGTGCCAGCACGTCTTCACGCGTGGTGGTTTCATCCAGCGTGATACCGACCGCATTGAGGATATCGCTGCGCAGGTTGACGCCGAAGCTCAGCGCACGGTTCAGCACCGCCGCTTTGTCCGTGACTTCAACGGTCAGCGTATCGAACCAGCTGTGATGGCGCAGCTTCAGGCCGCCGTTTTGCAGGCCTGCCGCCAGAATCGAGGTCAGACGGTGAATGCGCGAGGCAATGCGCTTCAGTCCGGCCGGGCCATGGTAAACCGCGTACAGGCCGGCGATATTCGCCAGCAGCACCTGTGAAGTACAAATGTTGGAGTTGGCTTTCTCACGGCGGATGTGTTGTTCGCGCGTCTGCATCGCCATGCGCAGCGCGGTGTTACCTGTGGCATCGCGTGACACACCGATGATACGGCCCGGCATGGAGCGCTTGTGCTCATCACGGCTGGCAAAGAAGGCCGCGTGCGGACCGCCGTAGCCCATCGGTACGCCAAAGCGCTGGGCGGAACCGAAGACGATATCAGCACCTTGTTTGCCCGGCGCTTCCAGCTGCACCAGCGCCATGAAATCCGCCGCCACGCTCACCACCACTTTGCGGCTTTTCAGCTCAGCAATCAGTTCACGGTAGTCGTGCACTTCTCCGCTGGTACCGACCTGCTGCAGCAGCACGCCAAACAGATCGTCGTGCTCGCGGGCTTTTTCGGCGCGATCGATAATCAGCTCAAAGCCAAATGTTTCGGCGCGGGTGCGCACCACATCCAGCGTTTGCGGATGGATGTCATCGGCGATAAAGAATTTGGTCGCGTTTTTCAGCTTGCTGACGCGTTTAGCCATTGCCATCGCTTCGGCGGCCGCGGTGGCTTCATCCAGCAGCGAAGCTGAAGCGATATCCAGCCCGGTGAGATCGAGCGTCAGGGTCTGGAAGTTGAGCAGCGCTTCCAGACGGCCCTGCGACACTTCCGGCTGATATGGCGTGTAGGCCGTGTACCAGCCCGGGTTTTCCAGCATGTTGCGCAGAATCACCGGCGGGGTGATCACGGCACTGTAACCCATTCCAATCCAGGATTTGTAACGCTGATTCTGGCTGGCAATGGCTTTCAGCTCTGCCAGCGCCTGCTGTTCAGTCGCGGCATCGCCTACCGCCGGCGGGCCTGGCAGCTGGATATCAGCAGGCACAATTGAAGCGATCAGCGAAGCCAGCGAGCTGGCACCAATCGCTTCCAGCATGGTGGCCTGCTGCGCGGCATCAGGACCGATATGGCGCTCAATAAAAGCACCGTTATGTTCGAGCTGGCTGAGAGTCTGGGTCATTTACAGTACATCCTGAATCGGGCTGGGTGACAAAATGGCATTAAATCAGGCAGATAAAAAAGAAGGCGCCGCAGTGCGGCACCTTCAGAGACTACCGGTTACTCGTCGATGGACGCTTTGTAGGCGGCGGCATCGAGCATCGCGTCGAGCTCGGACTCGTCGCTGGCTTTGATGCGGAACAGCCAGCCGGCGGCGTACGGTTCGCTGTTAACCAGCTCCGGGGCATCGCCCAGCGCTTCGTTGACCGCCACAATTTCACCGCTCAGCGGGGCATAGATATCCGATGCCGCTTTCACGGATTCGGCTACCGCACAGTCGTCACCGGCGGCAAAGCTGGCGCCCACGTCAGGCAGGTCGACAAACACCATGTCGCCCAGCAGTTCCTGCGCGTGTTCGGTGATGCCCACGGTAAACGTACCGTCAGCTTCTTTACGCACCCACTCGTGGCTATCACGGTACTTCAATTCATTTGGCACATTGCTCATCGCCATTTCTCCTGAAAAAAAATTACTGAGCGACCGGCTTGCCGGCGCGAACAAAAATAGGTTTAGTCACTTTCACCGGCATTTCACGATTGCGGATTTCAACAATCGCCTGCTCACCGATACTGGCCGGCACGCGCGCCAGCGCAATGCTGTAGCCCAGCGTTGGCGAGAAGGAGCCGCTGGTAATGATGCCCTGCTGCGGCTGTCCCTGCGCATCGGTAAAGCGCACCGTCAGACCGTTACGCAGCACGCCTTTTTCGGTCATCACCAGCCCGACCAGTTTTTCCGTGCCGTTCTCGCGCTGCGCTTCCAGCGCTTCACGGCCAATGAAATTACGGTCGGCGGGCTCCCAGCTGATGGTCCAGCCCATGTTGGCGGCCAGCGGCGAAACGCCTTCATCCATCTCCTGACCATACAGATTCATGCCAGCTTCGAGACGCAGCGTATCGCGTGCGCCCAGTCCGGCTGGTTTCACGCCTGCGGCCAGCAGCTGCTGCCAGAAATCTGCGGCCTGAGCAGCAGGCAGGGCGATTTCATAACCGGCTTCACCGGTATAACCGGTCGTGGCGACAAACAGATCGCCGGCCTGTACGCCAAAGAACGGCTTCATGCCAGCCACCGCGTCACGCTGTGCCGCGCTAAACAGGCTCTGTGCTTTTTGCTGCGCGTTCGGTCCCTGTACGGCGATGAGCGCCAGATCGTCACGCTCGGTGAGCGCAACCCCAAACGGCTGCGCATGCTCAGCGATCCACGCCAGATCCTTCTCGCGCGTGGCGGAGTTGACCACCAGGCGGAAGAAATCTTCGCTCATAAAGTAAACAATTAAATCATCAATGACGCCAGCTGAAGCATTCAGCATGCCGGTATAGAGGGCTTTGCCGGGCTGAGTCAGTTTGGCGACGTCGTTGGCCAGCAGGTAACGCAGAAATTCACGGGTGCGCGCGCCGTGCAGATCGACAATGGTCATGTGGGAAACGTCAAACATTCCGGCATCGTTGCGCACCGCATGGTGCTCATCCATTTGCGAGCCGTAGTGCAGCGGCATCATCCAGCCGTGGAAGTCCACCATGCGGGCACCGCAGGTCTGATGCTGTTCGAATAGAGGCGTTTGCTGAGTCATAACCATCCTGTGAAGACAAGTGAGTGTGACGCGCCTGCGCCGTCAGTTTTGAGCGACGCAAACGTTCTCTTTACGCTGAAGTTACCACCGAATACGGCAATTAACCATAAGGAAAACGAGGGTGAAACCTTATCATCCTTTGTGCTGCCCCGGCAGCCACGACAGCACATCTCACTGCATTTATGTGATTTACCGCGCATATAATTCACCTGATGCGCAGTAATTCAGCCGAATAATGGAAGCTGTACCGCAGACAAGGGAAATGGTTCGGGGACGAAAAGCATTTAGGATTAGTTAAAGTAATGCGAATTGAGGCCTGAAATTAGAATAAATCAAATGAAGGGCAATTTGGGTGCAGCGATGCACAATAATGGTGCCAGGGCGGGATTTGCAGTGACGTTACCGGGTGCGCACAGGGTCGCGATGGATAGCGACAACGCTGTGCAGTTCGTTGATTCATGAGCGGCAGCCGACTGCCACGCCCATCCTTGAGGGGATCACGTAACGTCAGTGCAGGAAAAACGGCACCTGAAACGGTGCCGTAATAAGGAGGGTTAGCGGATCCAGCCGGGCAGGTCGTTGAGGCCCATGGCCTGCTTCAGCAGTAACGGCTTCACGCCAGGCAGCGTGTCGGCCAGCTTCAGCCCGACGTCGCGCAGCAGTTTTTTTGCCGGATGGTGGCCGGCAAACAGCTCACGGAAACCCTGCATGCCGGCCAGCATCAGCGCTGCGCTGTGCTTGCGGCTGCGTTCATAACGACGCAAATAGAGATGCTGGCCGATATCTTTGCCCTGCTGATGCAGACGGCGGATTTCGCCAATTAGCTCGGCGGCATCCATAAAGCCGAGGTTAACCCCCTGCCCGGCCAGCGGATGGATGGTATGCGCCGCATCGCCCACCAGCGCCAGCCGGTGCGCAGCAAAATTGCGGGCGTAACGCGCCGTCAGCGGGAAGGTTTTCCGTTCGCTTTCAACCTGGCACAGACCAAGGCGCATATCGAATGCCACCGAAAGCTGCTGGTTAAACAGCGCTTCCGGCATGGATTGCAGTCGCGCCGCTTCCTGCGGTGACAGCGACCAGACGATGGAGCTCAGGTGCGGATCCTGCATCGGCAGGAAGGCCAGAATGCCGTCGCCGTGGAACACCTGGCGCGCGATGGCATCGTGCGGCATATCGGTGCGTACGTTGGCCACCAGCGCGTGATGTTCGTAATCCCAGAAAGTAATCGGGATATCCGCTTTGTCACGCAGCCACGAGTTTGCCCCGTCCGCAGCAATCAGCAGGCGCGCGCTCATCATGCTGCCGTCCTGCAGGGTAATAAAGGCTTCGTTATCGCCAAACGCCACCTGCTGCAGCTGAGCCGGCGCAATCAGCGTCACGTCGCTACACTGGCTGGCGCGCTGCCACAGCGCACTGTGAATCACCTCGTTTTCAATGATATGTCCGAGGTGCGACAGCCCCTGCTGCTCGTCATCAAAGCTGATCGAGCCAAAGCTGTCCTGATCCCACACTTCCATGCCGTGATACGCACTGGCGCGCAGCGCGAGAATGGTGGACCAGACATCAAGTTTTTGCAGCAGACGCTCGCTGGCGGCGTTGATGGCCGAGACGCGAACCGACGCTGGCGCCGCCGCATCAAATTGTGGCTCAGGCGCTTTTTCCAGCACCGCAACGCGCAGGCCGCTGCCCTGTAAGCCACAGGCCACCGCCAGACCGACCATGCCGCCACCGGCAATCGCCACATCAAATGTTTGCATTGCTGCCCCTTAATTCATGCTTAACGCTTAACCCAGCCGAGCGTGCGCACGGCAAGTGGGTTTCGCAGCCATGGCAGGTGGTCCATTGCCACCAGCCCAAGATTTCGTCCAGCCACCAGCGGGGCATAACGGTTGGCGAACAGCCGCACCAGACCGTCGGTGACGCCAATGGTCGCCGCGCGATCCGGCTGGCGGCGCGCAGCAAAATGGTGCAACACCGTGTGGCTGCCCGGATCCTGCTGGTGACGATGCGCCGCCGCAAGGGTTTCCGCCAGCGACATCACATCGCGCAGACCGAGGTTAAAGCCCTGCCCGGCGATCGGATGCAGCGTCTGCGCCGCATTGCCGACCAGCGCCAGCCGGTGCGTCACCTGACGCTCTGCGGTCTGCAGCGCCAGCGGATAGATTTCGCGCTGGCCGGCGTGAGTAAAGCGCCCCAGCCGCCAGCCAAAGGCGCGCTGTAATTCATGCAGGAAGGTGGCATCGTCCCACTGCTTAACCGTGGCTTCGGCCGCCGCCGGATGACACCACACCAGCGACAGACGGTTGCCGGACATCGGCAGCAGCGCCAGCGGGCCATGCTGCGTGAAGCGCTCAAACGCGCGGCCCTGATGCGGCACCTGCGTCGCGACGTTGGCAATCACCGCCAGCTGCTGATAGTCGTCGCGCTGCCAGCGAATGCCGCAGGATGCCGCCAGCGGCGAGCGTGCGCCGTCAGCGGCCACCAGCAGCGCGCCCTGTAACGTTGCGCCGCTGCTGAGCGTCGCCTGCACGCTATCGGCGCTGCGGGTTACTGAGGTCACGTGATCCGGGCAGCACAGCGTCACGCCGGGTGCCTCACGCAGACGTTTAAACAGGCGCTGTCCCACGTCATACAGCTCGACCACGTTGCCCAACGCCGACAGCTGATAATCCTCAGCCTGCAGCTGAACAAACCCGCTGTGCCCGCGATCGGAAACGTGGATGTGGGTAATGGGCGTGGCGCAATCCGCCAGCGAACGCCACAGGTCAATTTCCGCCAGCTGCTGACAGGTGCCCGCCGCCAGCGCGATGGCGCGCCCGTCAAAGCCCGGGTGCGCGCGGCTGTCCGGCTGGTGACGCTCAATCAGCGTCACCGGCAACTGGCCCTGCGTCAGATGCGAAATCGCCAGTGCCAGCGTGGCGCCGGTCATGCCGCCGCCTGCAATCAGGATACTCATACGCCGCGCGCCGCCGCCATCAGTGCTTCGATCGCCTCAGCGTCTTTTACCACGCTGTCGGTCAGGTTTTCATTACCGTCGGCGGTGATAACGATGTCGTCTTCGATACGGATACCGATGCCGCGATACTGCGCCGGCACTTTGGCATCCGGCGCGATATACAGGCCCGGTTCAACGGTGAGCACCATGCCGGGTTCAAGCAGGCGGTCGCGGCTGGGCGTGCCGTAGTGGCCGACGTCATGCACGTCCAGCCCCAGCCAGTGACTAAGACCGTGCATAAAGAACGGGCGGTGCGCCTGCTCTTCAAACAGCGTATCGATATTGCCTTCCAGAATGCCCAGATCGACCAGACCAGTGATCATGATGCGCACCACTTCGTCGTTGACTTCATGGATGCTGATGCCCGGGCGGAACATCGACAGCGCCTTATACAGCGAGGCGAGCACGATGTCGTAGATCTCGCGCTGCGGCTGGCTGAATTTACCGTTAACCGGGAAGGTGCGGGTGATATCGCCGGCGTAGCCATGGAATTCGCAACCGGCATCAATCAGCACCAGATCGCCGTCGCGCATTTCGCTTTCGTTTTCGGTGTAGTGCAAAATGCAGCCGTTCTCACCGGAGCCCACAATGGTGTTGTAAGACGGAAAGCGCGCGCCATGGCGGGTGAATTCGTGATGGATTTCGCCTTCCAGCTGATACTCAAACATGCCGGGACGGCACGCCTGCATCGCACGGGTATGTGCCAGCGCGCTGATTTTTCCTGCGCGGCGCAGAATGGCGATCTCGTCTTCGCTTTTAAACAGGCGCATCTCATGCACCCAGGGACGCCAGTCGGTCAGCGTCGCCGGCGCGCTGAGATTTTGCCGGAAACCGCGGCGCAGTTTCTCCAGCGCGCTGAACACCAGCGTATCCGCTTCCGCGTATTCACCCTGTGCGTGATAGACCACGTCGAGTCCGTTGAGCAGCTGGTGCAGCTGCTCGTCAATCGCATCCCACGGCAGCGCGCGGTCAACGCCCAGCTTCGCCGGTGCGGCTTCCTGACCAAGCCGACGCCCGAACCAGATCTCGGCCGTCAGGTCGCGTACGCGGTTAAACAGCACGCTGTGGTTATGATTGTCATCGCTCTTAATTAATACCAGCAGCGCCTGCGGCTCGTTGAAACCGGTGAAGTACCAGAAGTCGCTGTTCTGGCGAAAGGGATATTCGGTGTCGTTGCTGCGCGTCACTTCAGGTGCAGCAAAAATCAAAGCCGCGCTGCCGGGCGCCATGCGGGCGATCAGCGCCTGACGACGTTGCCGGAAAGTTTCCAGTGTAATCATATTTGCACTCCCTGTAGAAAACGGGCAGCGACCTGCCCACGATGACGCGCTTAGTGTAGCGTAGGTTTTTGCACTTCCGGTGCGGTCGGCGTGCGTGGCCGGGTGAAGGTGTCATGGCACAGCAGCGCGGCAACGCGCACGTACTCAATCACCTCTTCCAGCGACTGTTCGAGCTCTTCCTGATCTTCATCTTCATCGTAGCCAAGTTGCGCAATGGTGCGCAGATCGTCAATCGCTTCGCCGGTCTCACCGGTCACTTTGTCCAGCTTCGGCTGCGTCACGCCCAGGCCCAGCAGGAAGTGATTGACCCAGCCGGCCAGCGCGTCAGCACGATCGAACACCGTGATGTCTTCCTCATCCGGCAGCATTAGCTGGAACAGGAAACCCTCTTCATCCAGCGTGTTGGCCAGGTTTTCATGCAGCGCCTGCAGCGGCTGCGACAGGCTTTGCGAGAACGCCATGCCCTCGTTAGTCAGGTCGTGCACCAGGGTTTTCCAGCTGCTGTCCTGATTGCCGCCGCACAGAATGCCACACAGCAGTCCGTGCATCTCGGCGGGCGTCATGCCTACGCCCTGCTGGGAAAGTGCCGCGGCCAGCGCGTTGTAAGTGGGTGTTGCGTTCTGTAAAGACATAAGCTTTGGTCGTCGTTGGCAGAATAAGTTCGTGTTATGCTACCACCAGGTGCCTCAGGGTTTCCAGAAAAGGGGTTGTAACTTATCACGCGGGTCTATATAGTTGCGCACCTCCCAACCCATTGACAGGTAAGGGAGATGCGAACGAAGTAATCAGTCAGGATGGTGGCATGTCTGCACAACCGGTAGATATTCAGATTTTTGGTCGTTCATTGAGAGTGAATTGTCCGCCTGAACAGCAAGATGCGCTGAATCTGGCCGCAGAGGATCTCAATCAACGGTTGCAAGATTTAAAAGTTCGCACTAGAGTCACAAATACAGAGCAGCTGGTGTTCATCGCCGCGTTAAACATTTGCCACGAGCTGGCACAAGAGAAAGGTAAAACGCGCGATTACGCAGCCAATATGGAACAACGTATCCGTATGCTGCAGCAGACCATTGAGCAGGCATTAGTTGAGCAAGGTCGCATAACTGAACGTCAGGGCCCTAAATTCGAATAACACTTCATGGTACTCGTGTTAGAGTAACGGTGAAGTCAATTTTCTCTGAGATGTTTGCAAGCGGGCCAGTCCCCTGAGCCGATATTTCATACCAACAGAGTGTGACGCTCTGTAACCTGTGAGCATGCTCGGTCCGTCCGAGAAGCCTGATGGTTACGACGGCATACTCACCTTGAACCAAGGGTTCAAGGGTTACAGCCTGCGGCGGCATCTCGGAGATCTCCTCTTAGTTCCACCCTGTTATTCCCGGTGTGATAATGTGGCTATCAACAGCCTTATCAGCCGGGGACATCATGCCAGCACTCTCTCTTCTCGACCGTCAGGATATTCGTCAGTATGTGCGCCATCTGCGCCGCAATCTTACGCCTGAGCAACAGGTTGAGGCCGCCGATCTGCTGGCTGAACATGCCATTAATTTTGCCCCGCTGGCCAGCGCGCAACGCATCGCGCTGTTTCTCTCCGTCGATGGCGAAATCAATACCCGACCGCTGATTGCCAAACTGTGGCAGCAAAAGAAGCAGGTCTTTCTGCCGGTGCTGCACCCGTTTGCGCCCGGTCACCTGCTTTTTTTGCGTTACACGCCAGAAACCCCGCTGCGACCTAACAAGCTGCGCATCCCTGAGCCGCCGCTGGATATTACGCAGCTGGCGACACTCGATCAGCTGGATGTGATGCTGGTACCGCTGGTGGCGTTTGACGCGCAGGGACAACGCTTAGGCATGGGCGGGGGTTTTTACGATCGCACGCTACAGCACTGGCAACAGCATGGCTTTTTACCGCTGGGTATTGCGCACGACTGCCAGCGCGTGGATGCGCTGCCGGTGGCGGCCTGGGATGTGCCATTGCCGGCAATTCTGACGCCGTCAAAGCTGTGGCAGTGGGAAACGCTGGCGGGATAAAGACAGGGCGCCCAGCGGCGCCCTGCACTGTCAGTACAGCAGACGGGCGCGAATGGTGCCTGGAATCGCCTTCATCAGTTGCAGCGCTTTCTCGGCCACATCTTCTTCGGCATCAATATCGATAACCACATAACCCATCACTGGCGAGGTTTGCAGATACTGAGCGGCAATGTTGATGCCCTGCTCGGCAAAGATCTGGTTGATGGCGGTCAGCACGCCCGGGCGGTTTTCATGGATGTGCAGCAGGCGGCTGGCGCTGGCAGCGTGCATCGGCAGCGAGACTTCCGGGAAGTTTACTGCGGAGAGCGTCGAGCCGTTGTCAGAGTATTTGGCCAGCTTACCAGACACTTCCAGACCGATGTTCTCCTGCGCTTCCTGCGTTGATCCGCCGATGTGCGGCGTCAGGATTACGTTGTCGAATTCGCACAACGGCGAGTTGAACGGATCGCTATTGGTTGCAGGTTCAACCGGGAAGACGTCGATGGCCGCACCGGCGAGGTGCTTGCTGGCCAGCGCATTACACAGCGCCGGGATGTCGATCACGGTGCCGCGCGCGGCGTTGATCAGCAGCGCGCCGGGCTTCATCAGCGCCAGCTCTTCGCTGCCAATCATGTTCTGCGTGGACGGCGTTTCCGGCACGTGCAGGCTGACCACATCACTCATGTTCAGCAGGTCAGAGAGATGGCGCACCTGGGTGGCATTGCCCAGCGGCAGCTTGTTTTCGATATCGTAGAAAAATACGTGCATGCCGAGGCTTTCCGCCAGCACGCCGAGCTGCATCCCAATATGGCCGTAGCCAATGATACCCAGCTTCTTACCACGCGCTTCGTACGAACCGGTGGCGATTTTATTCCAGATGCCGCGGTGTGCTTTGGCGTTGGCTTCCGGAATGCCGCGCAGCATCAGCAGCATTTCGCCGATCACCAGTTCTGCGACCGAACGGGTATTGGAGAACGGGGCGTTGAACACCGGCACGCCGCGTTTCGCTGCCGCGCTGAGATCAACCTGGTTAGTACCAATACAGAAGCAGCCCACCGCCACCAGCTTTTCAGCTGCCGCGAAGATCTCTTCAGTCAGTTGGGTACGGGAACGGATACCAATGAAGTGGGCATCGCGGATGGAGGACTTCAGCGTCTCAGCATCCAGTGCGCCTTTGTGGAACTCGATGTTGGTGTAACCTGCGGCGCGCAGATTATCCAGCGCACTCTGGTGAACGCCTTCCACCAGCAGGAACTTAATCTTGTCTTTTTCCAGTGATACCTTTGCCATTTCCCGACCCTATTCAGAATTCAACGAGGACTACCATAAGGTAGCCTTCTGTCAAAATATCAAAATTTTCCGGCGCGGCAATACAAACGATTGCCTGCACGCCAGCACGCGCCCACGTGCAGACAACACAAATCCACACAAAATCGTGAGATGACGAGAGCGCAAAGTACGAACCTGCTGTTGATGAATCATTTGTGACATAAGTCACCAAATTTCACTGCAGCAAGAAAAGATGTTTTGCGGATGGAAATAACCGGCGCTGGCGGCGCGCCGGTGAGATCAATTGGTGATGGTTTTCACACCGTCCGGCGTGCCAATCAGCGCAATATCCGCTCCGCGTGCGGCAAACAGCCCCACGGTGACGACGCCCGGCAGCGCATTGATGGTTTTTTCCAGCGCAATCGGGTCAAGGATGCGCAGATTATGTACGTCGAGAATAATGTTGCCATTATCCGTAACCACGTGCTGACGATACTCCGGCAGGCCGCCCAGCTTCACCAGCTCCCGCGCCACATAAGCGCGCGCCATCGGAATCACCTCCACCGGAAGCGGGAAGTTGCCCAGCACATCGACCTGTTTGGACGCATCAGCGATGCAGATAAATTTCTGCGCCACCGCCGCGACAATTTTCTCGCGCGTCAGCGCTGCGCCGCCGCCCTTGATCATCTGCATCTGTGGATTGATCTCATCAGCCCCGTCGACATACACCGACAGCGCATCCACGTTGTTGAGATCGAACACCGGAATACCCAGCGATTTGAGCTTTTCGGTTGAGGCTTCCGAACTGGAAACCGCCCCCTCGATCTGATCCCTGATCGTACCAAGCGCGTCAATAAAGTGCGCCGCCGTTGAACCGGTGCCTACGCCAACAATGGTGCCTGGCTGCACGTACTGCAGCGCTGCCCAACCTACCGCTTTTTTCAGTTCATCCTGGGTCATGGTATGTTTAAAACCTGTGCGACATCGAAGTGCGCGTAGTATAAAACAAGGCGCTGTCAAAAAGCGCGGCTGACCGACGTTGGATGTAAGCCTTTGGAAGCCAGCCCGCAAAAACGCGTCGGCCGCACAGCTTCGCCGTTTTATGGCATAGTAGTTTCCACCCTGAACGAGAGAGAACAACAATGAAACGCCCGGATTATCGAACGCTTCAGGCGCTGGATGCTGTGATTCGCGAACGCGGCTTTGAGCGTGCCGCCCAGAAGCTGTGCATCACGCAGTCTGCGGTGTCGCAGCGCATTAAACAGCTGGAAAATTTATTTGGTCAGCCGCTGCTGGTGCGTACCGTGCCGCCGCGCCCGACCGAGCAGGGACAAAAATTGCTGGCGCTGCTGCATCAGGTGGAGCTGCTGGAAGAGGAGTGGCTGGGCGATGATAACGGTGGCACCACGCCGCTGCTGCTGTCGCTGGCGGTGAACGCCGACAGTCTTGCTACCTGGCTGCTGCCGGCGCTGAAAGATGTGCTGGCCGACTCGCCGGTGCGCCTGAATCTGCAGGTGGAAGATGAAACCCGCACGCAGGAGCGTTTACGGCGCGGTGAAGTGGTCGGCGCGGTGAGTATCCAGCCGCAGCCGTTGCCAAGTTGCCTGGTGGATCAGCTGGGTGCGCTGGACTATCTGTTCTGCGCCTCGCCGGAGTTTGCCGCGCGCTATTTCCCCAATGGCGTGACACGCTCGGCGCTGCTAAAAGCCCCGGCGGTGGCGTTTGATCACCTCGACGATATGCATCAGGCCTTTTTGCAGCAGAACTTTGATTTATCGCCGGGCAGCGTGCCGTGCCACATCGTGAACTCGTCAGAGGCTTTTGTGCAGCTGGCGCGTCAGGGATCGGTGTGCTGTATGATTCCGCACCTGCAGATTGAGCGCGAGCTGGCGCAGGGAGAGCTGGTTGATTTGACGCCGGGTCTGTATCAGCGCCGGATGCTGTACTGGCACCGTTTCGCGCCGGAAAGCCGTCTGATGCGCAGCGTGACCGATGCACTGATTGCCCACGGCCACCGCGTATTGCGCCAGGATGAAGTTGCGGCTTAGCGCCCTTCAGATTAGCGCACAATAGTCGTAGCGGCGCGATTCATCGCGCGTTTTAACAGCGGTTCTGCTGCTGGAAAGCGCGATGAATCGCGCCGCTACAATTTTACAGGCTAACTTACTGCGCCGTATTCGGTTTGATTTCGAACACCACATCCACCTGATCGTCAAAATGGATGCTCTGCTGCTCGTAAGTCTGCTGCGCGGTGGTGTCCGCTGCGGCACCGGCCGCTTTGTACATGCGCGCCATCGGCATCGGCTGGTAGTTAGCCACGTGATAGCGAATGCTGTACACCGAGCCCAGTTTGGCGTTGAAGCCTTCCGCCAGGGCGCTCGCCTGCTGTGTGGCATTGGCAATCGCCGCTTTACGCGCCTGATCTTTATAGCTGTCTGCGTTAGCCACGCCCAGCTCAACAGAACGAATCTCATTCAGGCCCGACTTCAGCGCGCCGTCCAGCAGCTCATTCAGCTTATCCAGCTGGCGCAGCGTCACTTCCACCTGACGCACCGCACGGTAGCCTTTCAGCACCGACTTGCCCTCTTTGGTGTAGTCATACTCCGGCTGGGTGCTGAGATTAGCCGCATCAATATCTTTCTTCTCGATGCCGTTCTTTTGCAGGAAATCAAAATATTGCGCCACGCGGTCGTCAGCCTGTTTTTTTGCATCCGCCGCGTCTTTCGACGAAACATTCACCACGATGGAGAGCGTCGCCATATCCGGACGGGCATCCACACTGGCCTGTCCTGATGTCACCACGTGCGGTCCGTTCGGCACTTCTCCCGCCTGGACCAGACCGGACAGTGCGCCCGTGCTCATTACGGCGGCCAGCGCCAGTGCTTTCAGTTTCACGAAAGTCCTCCTTGAAGGGTTCAATTTGCAGGTCGCCACTATGGCGAAACCCAAAACACATTACTATGCGTGATGGTCTGAGTTTGAAATTAGCAAAAAGTTCGGCTTTGCTCAGGTTTAACGTATCCGCGATCGCAAATTTATCGCTACAGATTCGCTGAAAAGCGCCGCCTGCGTTTCTATTAAAGAAACACTTCTGCCCCTCGGGAGAGTTGTATTATGACAGAACAGCCACTTAGCCAAAGCGCGGTCAGCGTGCGAGCCGGACGCACACGCTTTATGATGCTGGCACTGGTGTTTATCAACATCATCATTAACTACATGGATCGCACCAACCTGTCGGTGGCCGCCACGCAGATGGCCGGTGAACTGCGCTTCACGCCGCTGGAGATGGGGCTGATCTTCTCGGCGTTCGGCTGGATCTATGCGGCGCTGCAGATTCCCGGCGGATTCCTGATCGATCGTCTCGGCGCGCGGCTGGTATACGGCGCGGGGCTGTTTGCCTGGTCGCTAATCACCGCGCTGCACGCTTTTGCCAGCAGCTTTGGCGCGCTGTTCGGTCTGCGCCTCGGCGTCGGCGCCTTCGAGGCACCGGTGATGCCGGCTAACAATCGGGTGATTTCCAGCTGGTTCCCCGAGCAGGAGCGCGCCAGTGCAATTGGCATCTACTCGTCCGCACAGTTTGTTGGCCTCGCCTGTATGACGCCGCTGCTGTTTCATGTGCAGGCTGCGTTTGGCTGGCGCGGGCTGTTTCTGATTACCGGCGTGGCGGGCATGATTTGGGCGCTGGTGTGGTATCTGCTGTATCGCGAGCCGCACCAGCATAAAGGCGTATCAGAGGCTGAACTTAACTATCTGCGTGACAACGGCGCACTGCTGGAAAATCGTCAGGACAGCCAGCCGCCGCGCGCACGCTGGGCCGATCTGGCGCAGATGTTTCGCAGCCGCAAGCTGGTCGGCATCTATATTGGCCAGTTCACCATCTCCGCCACCTTCTGGTTTTTCCTCACCTGGTTTCCTACCTATCTGGTGGAGTATCGCCACATGGACTTTATCAAGAGCGGCTATGTGGCGTCGCTGCCCTACTTCGCGGCGTTTTGTGGTGTGCTGCTGGCTGGCTTTGCCTCTGATCGCATGATCCGGCGCGGCGTGTCAGCCAGCGTAGCGCGCAAGCTGCCGGTGATCCTCGGCCTGTTCCTGACGCTGTTCATCCTTGGTGCTAACTACACCGAAGATTCGCGGCTGATCATCCTGTTTATGTCGCTGGCGTTTTTTGGTAATGGCCTGGCGACCATCACCTGGGTGTTTGTTACCGCGCTGGCGCCGCGCCATCTGATCGGTCTGGCCGGCGGCGTATTTAACTTTACCGGCGCGCTGTCATCGATCGTGGTGCCGATCGCCATCGGCGCCCTGATTGACGGCAGCAACTTCGCGCCGGCGCTGGCTTTTATCGCCGTGCTGGCCGCTATTGGCATCTGCAGCTATCTGTTTGTGGTAGGAAAAATTGACCATGTCAGCGCGCGCTGATGAGCCGTTTCGCCAGCGCGTGCAGCTGTTGCAGACGCTGCGCCAGCTGGGCTTCATCGGCCTGCCAGATTTTGGCGAAGGCCAGCGCCGCACGATTGTTATTGATCGGCTGCGCCATACTGATTTCGCCGTCCTCACGATGCCACACCAGATAATCCCCGGTGCGCTTGCGCGCCAGCAGTGGCGCAATCTGCGCCCACTGTTCGTCACTGAAGCGTGGCCGCAGCACCTCGTCACTCTCCGCCGCCAGCAGCGCGACGCCAATCACCGACTGCCACGCTGGCAGCATGCGGAATCCGGCCAGCGCCTGGCTGGTACTGGTGCGCTCGCCGGGCTCCGAGTGCCAGATGTAGATGACCTGGTCCTCCCACAGCACGCCAAGCGCCACCACGATGTCGCGCGGCGCGTGCGCCTCCAGCTGCGGCAGTGCCGAAGCAAACAGCGACGATCCACGAATGGCCTGCGCCGCCAGCGCATGAATGCCCGGGCCCGGCAGATAACGCCGGTGTTCATCCTGAATCGTCAGGCCGATGGACGCCATGGTCATCAGCAGACGGTTTACCCGCGTGCTGTTCATCCCCATCTGGCGCGCCAGTTCACGGCCGCCGACCGCTTTGTCACTGGATACCAGATATTGCAGGCAGCGAATTCCGTCAATCAGGCTCTGGTTGGGTTGCGAAGACATAAATCACCTTGTGACGGTAAAAATTCAATCTTAGCAGCCTTCAGGCGGGAGTAACCTCATGATGCAAACTTTCTCTTCTCAGGCCGCGCGTGCCTTTCCGTTGCAGTCGTTAAACGCCGATGTGCTGGTCGCCGGCGGCGGTCTGGCTGGCGTGTGCGCCGCGCTGGCTGCGGCACGCGCGGGCCAGCAGGTGGTGCTGATTCAGGATCGCCCGGTGCTCGGCGGCAACGCCTCCAGCGAAGTGCGGCTGTGGGCCAACGGCGCGACGTCGCATATGGGTAATAACAACCGCTGGGCGCGTGAAGGCGGCATCATGGGCGAGATCATGGAGGAGAACCTGTGGCGCAACAAAGAGGGCAACCCGGTGCTGTTCGACATGGTGCTGCTGGACATCGTGCAGGCGCAGCCGCGCCTGACGCTGCTGCTCAATACCGTAGTCAGCGACATCGAAAAATCCGCACAGCGCCTGCAGGCGGTTCAGGCTTTCAACGCCATCAATCAGACCCGCTATCGCGTGACGGCCGACCAGTTTATTGATGCCAGCGGCGACGGCGTGCTCGGCTATCTGGCCGGGGCAGCGCACCGTGTGGGCGCAGAATCACCGCAGGAGTTTGGCGAAAAAATGGCGCCGGGCGAGCAGTTTGGTCACAAGCTCGGCCACTCAATTTATTTTTATACCAAACGCAGCGCGCAGCCGGTGCGCTTTGTACCGCCCTCCTTTGCGCTGAAAGAGATCACCGCCATTCCGCGCTATAAACGCCTGAGCTCCGATCTCAACGGCTGCGATCTGTGGTGGCTTGAGTGGGGCGGCCGGCTGGATACCGTGCATGAAAGCGAAACCATCAAGTGGGAGCTGTGGAAGATTGTCTGGGGCGTGTGGGATTACATCAAAAACTCCGGCGAGTTTGCCGATGCCGACACGCTGACCATTGAATGGGTTGGGCTGATTCCCGGCAAGCGCGAGAGCCGACGCTTTCTCGGCGATACTCTGCTGTGTCAGCAGGATATCATCGCGCAGCGCGACCACTACGATGCGGTGGCCTACGGCGGCTGGTCGATTGACCTGCATCCGGCCGACGGCGTGTACAGCGCTCACGACGGCTGCCGCCAGTTCCACAGCAAAGGCACTTACACCATTCCGTTTCGGGCGCTGTACAGCCAGTCGCTGGATAATCTGCTGCTGACCGGTCGGCTTATCTCTGCCACGCACGTTGCCTTTGGCAGCGCGCGCGTGATGTGCACCTGTGGCGTGCTGGGCGAAGTGGTGGGCCGCGCGGCGGCGCTGTGTCAGCAGCACAACCAGACACCGCGTCAGCTGGCGCAGCCGGAGCATATTGGTCAGCTGCAGCAACAGCTGCTGCGCCACGGCGCGTTCATTCCGCGTCAGCAGCTGGCGCATCCGGCCGGTGCCGCTCAGGTCAGCGCCAGCAGCACCTTCGCGCTGCACGCCCTGCCGGCGGATGGCGGCTGGCACGCTCTCACCTCACGCTGCGCCCTGCTGCTGCCTCTTAAAGCCGGAGAACGCCTGCCCGCGCTGACGGTGCGGCTGCGGGCGTCATCCGCGCAGACGCTGCAGGTTTCACTGCTGACCAGCGACAATCCGGCCAACACCTGCGGCGATCGGCTGCTGGCCACGCACAGCCTGCAGATTGACGCTGAAGAGGCGTATTCGCTGCCGTTTGACTACCGTGCGGAGTGCGATCGCTACCTGTTTATCGCCTTTGAAGAAAATCCGGCGGTTGAAGTGGCGCTCACCCGCCAGCGCCTGCCGGGCATTATGATGGTATTTAACAGTCTCAATCCGCGCGTCGCGAAACGCACCCGGCAGATAAACGACGGCGATTACGGCGTGGATGAGTTTGATTTCTGGCTACCGCGCCGCGCGCCCAATCAGATCCTGATCGCGTTTAGTCTGACAACACCGCTGCGGCTGTGGCACTGCGACTATTTGCTCAACGGTAAACTGCGGCCGGAAAGCCACACCAACGGCTGGCTGCCGGCGGCGGACGATCGCCAGCCGTGGGTGTGCTGGCAGTGGCCGGACGCGCAGCGCGCCAGCCAGATTACGTTGCTGTTCGATAACGATTTCGATCATGCGATGGAAACGGTGCAGATGGGCCATGCGCAGGCGGTGACGCCGCACTGTACCACCCACTATCGCCTGTGGCTGGATGACAGGCTGCTGGCCGAGGTCAGCGATAATCATCACTCGCTGTGCCATCATGCGCTGCCCCCGGATACCACGTTCCGCCAGATTCGGCTGGAGCTGCTGGCCAGCGCAGGCGCCCTGCCCGCGCTTTACGGCCTGCATGTGCATCACCAGCCGGCGATGCCCTGACGCGCCAGCTGCAGGGCGATAAACCACATTACGCCACCCACCAGCAGATTAATGATGCGCTGCGCGCGCACGGTGCGCAGGCGCGGCGACAGCCAGGCGGCCAGCAGCGCCAGACCGAAAAACCACAGCAGCGAGGCGCTGGCGGTGCCGAAAGCAAACCAGCGGCGCGCCTCCGCCGACGGCAGCTGACTGCCGAGGCTGCCGAGCACCACGAAAGTGTCGAGATAGACATGCGGATTGAGCCAGGTCACCGCCAGCATAGTAGCGACAATGCGCCAGCGCCCCTGCTTCAGCGCCGCCTCTGACGCCAGCGTGACATCGCCCTGCCAGGCACTGCGCAGCGCGCCCCAGCCGTACCACAGCAGAAACGCCACGCCAGCCCAGGTGATCAGCATCAGCAAAACCGGCGACTGCTGCAACAGCGCGCTGCCGCCAAATATTCCGCCACAGATCAGCGCAATGTCGCTCAGTGTGCACAACGACGCGGTCATCAAATGGTAGTGGCGCTTAATGCCCTGGTTCAGGACGAAGGCATTTTGCGGGCCCAACGGCAGGATCAGCGCAGCACCAAGGGCAAGCCCTTGTAAGTAAACAGATAACACAGAAGAGTTCCTGAAAAAGGGGTGTTGCTGTGCAGTATAGTGAGGCGCGGATATTAGCGGAAATGGAAAGAATTAATCGGTCATTAGCGTAACTGATAAAACAAGGGCACCCGCCGGTGCCCTGATAACTTACTCGCTGCGCGCAGGCTGCTGCGCCTCGCTCTGCACCTGATGCAGGTGCACGTCCATCTGCGGATAAGGAATACCGATACCGTGCGCATCCAGCGTGCGCTTGAAGTTCTTCATCAGATCCCAGTAGACGTTCTGCAGATCACCGCTTTTGCTCCAGCAGCGCACCACAAAGTTCAGCGACGAAGCCGCCAGTTCGTTCAGGCCAATCTGAATACCCAGATCTTTCAGCACGCGCTCGTCCGCTTCCACCACTTCACGCAGCAGATCGATCACCTGATCGACATCCGCATCGTAGGCGACGCCAATAATGAACTCGTTGCGGCGGATAGGTTCGCGCGAAAAGTTGACGATGTTGCCGGCGATGATTTTGCCGTTTGGCACCACCACGATTTTGCCGTCAGCGGTTTTCAGCGTGGTCGAGAAGATCTGTACATTCTGTACTGTCCCCATCACGCCACCGAGATCGACGAACTCACCGGTGCGGAATGGACGGAAGGTCACCAGCAGTACGCCTGCCGCCAGGTTGGAGAGCGACCCCTGCAGTGCCAGACCGACGGCCAGACCGGCAGCACCGAGCACGGCGATCACCGAGGCAGTCTGCACGCCGACGCGGCCCAGCGCGGCAATAATCGTGAAGGCAATGATACCGTAGCGCACCAGCGCCGAGAGGAAATCAGCCACGGTGGCATCAATATGACGCGCGACCAGCAGGCGATTGACGCCGTTCGATACCACACGCGCGATAATCATCCCGACAATAATGATGGCGATAGCCGCCACGATGTTCACCGCATAGCTGAGGATCAGCGCCTGGTTGCGCACCAGCCAGCCACCTGCATTGTTAATGCCGTCAACGACGTTAAGATCTTCCATTTGTTAGCCCTGTTGTTGAGTTTCCCGCAGGAAAGTACAAAAACTGCCAGATTCAATCCGACACTCCCGAGTACAAGGGTAAACAATAATGGGGCGAAGCGCCAAAAATGTGCTGTATAAACCGGGATTTCCAGACGGGACGCATAAAAAAAGGCCCTTTCGGGCCTTTTTTGTACGGTAAGCAAAAATTACAGTACGTCGACAGCGTTCAGCTCTTTGAAAGCCTGCTCTAAGCGCACAACCATGGAAGATTGTGCCGCACGCAGCCAGACGCGTGGGTCGTAGTATTTTTTGTTCGGGCTGTCAGCACCGTTCGGGTTGCCAAGCTGACCCTGCAGATACGCTTCGTTGGTTTTGTAGTACTGCAGGATGCCGTCCCAGGTTGCCCACTGGGTATCGGTATCGATGTTCATCTTGATCACGCCGTAGCTGATAGACTCTTCGATTTCTGCAGCAGAAGAACCGGAACCGCCGTGGAACACGAAGTCCAGCGCGTTGTGCGGCAGGCCGTGTTTCTCTGAAACGTATTTCTGCGAATCACGCAGAATGGTTGGGGTCAGTTTCACGTTGCCTGGCTTGTACACGCCGTGCACGTTACCGAAGGACGCAGCGATGGTGAAACGCGGGCTGATTTTGCTCAGCTCGGTGTAAGCGTAATCTACGTCTTCTGGCTGAGTGTACAGTGCAGAAGCGTCCATGTGGCTGTTGTCCACGCCATCTTCTTCACCACCGGTGCAGCCCAGTTCGATTTCCAGCGTCATATCCAGTTTCGCCATGCGCGCCAGATATTTAGAAGAAATCTCGATGTTCTCTTCCAGTGACTCTTCAGACAGGTCGATCATGTGTGAAGAGAACAGAGGTTTACCGGTTTTCTTGAAGTGCTCTTCGCCAGCATCCAGCAGGCCGTCGATCCACGGCAGCAGTTTCTTCGCACAGTGGTCGGTGTGCAGGATTACTGGCACGCCGTACTGTTCAGCCATCAGATGCACATGGTGAGCACCAGCGATTGCGCCGAAAATCGCAGCGCCCTGTGGTTTGTCGGTTTTGAAACCTTTACCGGCGATGAAGGCAGCACCACCGTTGGAGAACTGAACGATGACCGGCGCTTTAACTTTAGCCGCAGCTTCCAGTACCGCGTTGATGGAATCCGTGCCGACGCAGTTAACGGCTGGCAGAGCGAATTTGTTTTCTTTCGCTACTTTGAAGATTTTCTGAACGTCATCACCAGTGACAACGCCGGGTTTTACGAAATCAAAAATTTTAGACATGGTTGTGTCCTGTTTCGTTTATCGTCCACTCCCCAATGGGAATGCGATCTGTTCGCCCACAGCGGGCAAGCCTTCAGACAGCGCCGAAGCGCTGCCCCCAAAAATTACTGCTTCGCGCGCTCTTCCAGCATGGCTACTGCCGGCAGTTTTTTGCCTTCCACGAACTCGAGGAACGCACCGCCACCGGTAGAGATGTAGGAGATTTTGTCCTCGATACCGAACAGGTCGATAGCCGCCAGGGTATCACCGCCGCCGGCAACAGAGAACGCGTCGCTGTCTGCGATAGCGTTGGCAACGATTTCGGTGCCCTTACGGAAGTTCGGGAACTCAAACACGCCAACCGGACCGTTCCACAGAATGGTTTTTGCGTCTTTCAGCAGTTTCGCCATGTTCTGTGCGGTTTCGTCACCGAAGTCCATAATTTCTTCGTTATCCGCTACTTCGGAAACCTTTTTCACGGTTGCCGTGGCAGTTTCGGAGAATTCCGTGCCGACGCGTGAATCGGTCGGTACCGGAATGCCGTACTGGTCGCGCAGGCCTTTAGCGGCCTCAACGAAGTCTGGCTCGTACAGCGATTTGCCGACGTTGTTGTCGATCGCCACGAAGGTGTTGGCGATACCGCCACCGACAATCACGGTGTCAGCGATTTTCACCAGCGACTGCAGCACGTCGAATTTGGTCGACACTTTAGAACCACCCACCACGGCGACCAGCGGACGCTGTGGATTGCTCATCACTTTGCCCAGCGCTTCCAGTTCGGCAGACAGCAGCGGACCGGCGCAGGCGATAGGAGCGAATTTGCCCACGCCGTGAGTGGATGCCTGCGCGCGGTGCGCGGTGCCGAATGCATCCATGACGAACACGTCACACAGCGCGGCATATTTCTTCGACAGGGTTTCGTCGTCTTTTTTCTCGCCTTTGTTGAAGCGAACGTTTTCCAGCACCACCAGTTCACCCGCGCCCACTTCAACGCCGTCGAGGTAGTCTTTCGCCAGGGTCACGTTAGTGCCGTTCAGTTTTTCTTTCAGGTAGTTAACAACCGGCAGGAGGGAGAACTCTTCGTTGTATTCACCTTCGGTCGGGCGACCCAGGTGAGAGGTAACCATCACTTTCGCGCCCTGTTTCAACGCCGCTTCGATGGTAGGCAGAGAAGCACGAATACGTGCATCTGACGTCACTTTCCCTTCTTTCACTGGTACGTTGAGATCGGCACGGATCAGAACGCGTTTACCAGCAAGATCCAGATCGGTCATCTTAATTACAGACATGGTGAACCCTCTCGTTGATTCTCATAAGTTTTGCCAGACGCAGTCCGCGTCTTACCTGAAACCGCTTGCGGCCATTGCTAACGTGGTGTCGATCATGCGGTTAGCAAAGCCCCATTCGTTGTCACACCAGACCAGGGTTTTGATCAGGTGGTGACCGCTGACCCGCGTTTGCGTGCCGTCCACTATGGCACTGTGCGGATCGTGGTTAAAATCTACTGAGACTAACGGTAATTCCGTATAGTCAACTATACCACGAAATGCCCCCTCTGACGCGTTTTGCAGCAACGCGTTGACCTCACACGCCTTCACCGCCTGGCGCACCGAAACGCTCAGATCAATGGCGGTCACGTTGATCGTCGGCACGCGCACCGCGATAGCCTCGAAGCGATCGTTAAATTTCGGAAAAATACGGGTAATGCCAGCGGCAAGACGCGTATCGACCGGAATGATCGACTGACTGGCGGCACGGGTACGGCGCAGGTCGCTGTGATACGCGTCAATCACCTGCTGATCGTGCATCGCCGAGTGGATGGTGGTCACGGTGCCCGACTCAATGCCAAAGGCGTCATCCAGCAGCTTGATCACCGGAATAATGCAGTTGGTGGTGCAGGATGCGTTGGAGACAATGCGGTCAGTTTGTTTAAGAGCCTGTTCGTTAACGCCGAACACTACGGTGGCATCCAAATCGTTGCCGCCGGGATGCGAGAACAACACTTTCTTCGCGCCAGCCTGCAGATGCGCTTCACCATCGTCGCGGCTGCCGTACACGCCGGTGCAGTCCAGCACGATATCAACATTCAGCTCGCGCCACGGCAGCGCGGCAATCTCCGCCTGATGCAGGATACGGATGGTATCTTCGCCAACCCACAGCTGATCGCGCTCCTGGCGTACGTCAAAGGCAAAGCGGCCGTGGCTGGTGTCGTACTTCAGCAGATGCGCCATGCCAGCTGCTTCCGCCAGTTCGTTAATCGCCACTACGGTGATTTCCGCCCGGCGACCGGTTTCATACAGCGCACGCAACACGTTGCGCCCGATACGACCAAAACCATTTATTGCGATACGAATGGTCATCTCACTTCCTGCAGCCACACCTGAAAAAACGTGCCAAATACCTTGAGCGTTTCGCTGCGTTTTGTACAGGGAATTCTTGCCCGGTTACGGTTGCTGACGGAGAGCACACGGCTGCAACTGAAACGGTTCAGCGAGAATAAAGCATGGAAGGAATAACAGGAATGATTGCGATCAACTGTGCTGCTGATTATTGGATCTGCGTCACAAATTCAGGCAATGGCGATTATTACTGCAGGAATAATTGAACCGTTTCAGGTTCAGGCGATAACAGGGCCGGCGATCTGCACATCGGTGTCGCGGCGCAATTTATTGCGCGTGGTTAAGCATAAAGATAGCAGCAGAAATGCGCAATGAATCGCGCCGCTACAACGCGCAGCGGCGCGACGGGTTACGCGAAATTAAAGAATCGATTTCGCGGTTTTCACCACGTTGGCCACGGTGAAGCCGAACTCTTCGAACAGCTTCTCAGCTGGCGCTGACTCACCGAAGGTGGTCATGCCAACGATGGCACCGTGCAGGCCGGTGTATTTGAACCAGTAATCCGCAATACCGGCTTCGATAGCAACGCGTGCGCCAACTGCTTTCGGCAGCACAGACTCACGATAAGCCGCATCCTGCTTATCAAACGCATCGGTAGACGGCATGGACACCACGCGCACCTTACGACCTTCCGCGCTCAGCTGCTCGTAAGCGCCGACTGCCAGCTCAACTTCAGAACCGGTCGCAATCAGAATCAGCTCCGGCGTGCCGTCGCAATCTTTCAGCACGTAACCACCGCGCGCCACGTTAGCCAGCTGCTCAGCACTACGATCCTGCTGCGCCAGGTTCTGACGTGAGAAGATCAGGGCTGATGGGCCGTCAACGCGCTCGATAGCGTATTTCCATGCCACCGCAGATTCCACCTGGTCACACGGACGCCACAGGCTCATGTTCGGGGTGGTGCGCAGGCTGGCCATCTGCTCAACCGGCTGGTGCGTCGGGCCATCTTCACCCAGACCGATAGAGTCGTGGGTATAAACCATCACCTGACGGATTTTCATCAGCGCCGCCATACGTGCCGCGTTACGCGCGTACTCGACGAACATCAGGAAGGTTGCGGTGTACGGCAGGAAGCCACCGTGCAGCGCAATACCGTTGGCGATGGCAGTCATACCAAACTCACGCACGCCGTAATGAATGTAGTTGCCTGCGGCATCTTCATTGATCGGCTTCGAGCCAGACCACATGGTCAGGTTGCTTGGTGCCAGGTCAGCCGAGCCGCCCAGATATTCCGGCAGCAGCTTACCGAAAGCTTCGATGGCATTCTGCGACGCTTTACGGCTGGCGATTTTTGCCGGATTAGCCTGCAGTTGCTCGATGAACTTCTGCGATTCCGCCTGCCAGTTAGCAGGCAGCTCGTTGTTCACGCGGCGTTTGAACTCTGTGGCCAGTTCCGGATGCGCAGCGGCGTAAGCAGCAAACTTCTCATCCCAGGCTTTCTCTTTCGCCTGGCCGGCTTCTTTGGCATCCCACTGTGCGTAGATTTCAGAAGGAATTTCAAATGGCGCGTAGTTCCAGCCCAGCTGTTTGCGGGTCAGCGCGATTTCGTCGTCACCCAGCGGGGCACCGTGCGAATCGTGCGTACCGGCTTTGTTCGGGGAACCGAAACCGATGATGGTTTTGCACATCAGCAGCGATGGCTTGTCGGTGACCGCTTTGGCTTCTTCAACTGCTTTCTTAATCGCATCGGCGTCGTGACCGTCCACGCCACGCACCACGTGCCAGCCGTAGGCTTCGAAGCGTTTGGCGGTGTCGTCGGTGAACCAGCCATCCACGTGACCGTCGATAGAGATGCCGTTGTCGTCATAGAACGCCACCAGCTTGCCGAGCTTCAGGGTACCGGCGATGGAGCACACTTCGTGCGAGATGCCTTCCATCATGCAGCCGTCGCCCATGAACACGTAAGTGTGATGGTCTACGATGTCATGACCCGGACGGTTGAACTGCGCCGCCAGCGTGCGCTCAGCAATGGCGAAGCCCACGGCGTTCGCGATGCCCTGACCCAGTGGGCCGGTAGTGGTTTCTACGCCTGCGGTGTAGCCGTATTCCGGGTGGCCTGGGGTTTTAGAGTGCAGCTGACGGAAATTCTGCAGCTCGCTCATCGGCAGGTCATAGCCGGTGAGGTGCAGCAGGCTGTAAATCAGCATCGAGCCGTGGCCGTTGGACAGCACGAAACGGTCGCGATCTGCCCACAGCGGGTTAGTTGGATTGTGGTTCAGGAAATCACGCCACAGCACTTCAGCGATATCGGCCATGCCCATTGGGGCACCCGGATGTCCCGATTTCGCTTTCTGTACTGCATCCATACTTAACGCGCGAATGGCGTTGGCAAGCTCTTTACGAGAGGGCATCTTCTACTCCAGGTCGGATTAATGCTCCGCCACGCTTAACTGATTGTAATTAATGAGTTATAAGGCGAAGCGAGAAAAAAGTCGCACATCAATGTACATGAAAATCGGGGCAAAAGTACATGTATCAGGATGCTAAATCTGCGGTTCAGGGTTGCATTTCGGGGCCTGTCTGCTAGCCAATCCGCCCCTGGCACGCTATAACCAATGCGTTTAAACACCTGCGTGGTTTTTCAGGTGTTTGTTTTCTCTACTTGTTACTCAAAGGATGCTGATATGAAAATTCGCGCCATGGTTGTCGCGCTGGGAATGGTTTCGCTGCTGAGCGGCTGCGAAGGAATGGATAATAACGCACTGTTGCAGTCCGGCGCGCAGGCGTTTCAGGCTTACTCACTGAATGACGCCCAGGTTAAAGAGCTGAGCGATCAGTCATGTGCCCAGATGGATAAAGAGAACCAGCTGGCGCCGGCCAACAGCAGCTATCAGCAGCGGCTGAACAAAATCGCCGCCGCGCTGGGCGATAACATCAACGGCGTACCGGCCAACTACAAGGTGTATCTGACCAAAGACGTCAACGCCTGGGCGATGGCCAATGGCTGCATCCGCGTTTATAGCGGTCTGATGGATATGATGAGCGACAACGAAGTGGAAGGCGTGCTCGGCCATGAAATGGGCCACGTCGCGCTCGGCCATACGCGCAAAGCGATGCAGGTGGCTTTCGCGACCACGGCGGCACGCAACGCTGCGGCGTCGGTGGGCGGCGTGATTGGTTCGCTATCGCAGTCACAACTGGGCGAGATGGGCGAGAAACTGGTTAACGCGCAGTTCTCACAGACCCAGGAGTCGCAGGCGGATGACTATTCGTACGATCTGCTGAAGAAGCGCGGCATTAATCCGCTTGGTCTGGCGACCAGCTTCGAGAAGCTGGCGAAGCTGGATCAGGGCCGCCAGAGCTCAATGTTTGACTCGCATCCGGATTCTGAGTCGCGCGCGCAGCATATTCGCGACCGCATCGCGGCGGATGGGAAGTAGTAGCGGCTTTCCCCTCACCCCAGCCCTCTCCCGCTCGCGGGAGAGGGAGCAGTCCGTGCTGTTCTCACCGCCCGCTCAATCGGTTCCCTCTCCTGGGGGAGAGGGCGCAGTTCGTGCTGTTCTCACCGCCCGCTCGATCGGTTCCCTCTCCCGCATGCGGGAGAGGGCGCAGTCCGTGCTGTTCTCACCGCCCGCTCGATCGGTTCCCTCTCCTGGGGGAGAGGGTCAGGGTGAGGGCAGCCGTCCGCACTGCCGCTTAACCTTTATTCGCCGCCTGCACGTGCAGCATATCCAGCGCCAGCGTCGCAGCAGCCAGTGAGGTCAGGTCGGCGTGATCGTAGCCCGGTGCCACTTCCACCAGATCCATCCCCACAATGTTCATACCCTGCAGGCCGCGAATCAGCTTGGTGGCTTTATCGCTGGTCAGGCCGCCAATCACTGGCGTACCGGTGCCTGGCGCATGGGCCGGATCGAGGCAGTCGATATCAAACGTCAGGTACACCGGCAGATCGCCCACGGTGCGCTTCACTTCGGCCAGAATGTCATCCACGCTGCGGTCATTAACCTGCGCGGCGTCCAGCACGTTGAAGCCCAGGCTCTTATCGAACTCGGTACGGATACCAATCTGCACCGAATGCTGCGGATCGATCAGCCCTTCCTGCGGCGCAGTGTAGAACATGGTGCCGTGGTCAAAAGTCGGGCCGTTGGAGTAGGTATCGGTATGCGCATCGAAGTGCACCAGCGCCATCTTGCCGAAGTGTTTGGCGTGCGCGCGCAGCAGCGGCAGTGTGACATAGTGATCACCGCCAAAAGTCAGCATGCGCTTGCCGTTCGCCAGCAGCTTTTCCGCATGCGCCTGCAGCTTGTCGGACAGATCCTGTGAATCGCCGAAGGCGTACACCAGATCGCCGCAGTCCACCACGTTGAGGCGCTGACGCAGATCGAAATCCCACGGCCAGCGGCAGCCTTCCCACGCCAGGTTAGTGGAGATCTGACGGATCGCGCCCGGCCCTAAACGGCTGCCCGGCCGGCCTGACGTCGCGGCATCAAACGGCACACCGGTAATCACCCACTCGGCGTCGCTGTCGTAAGGCTGGAAGTTCAGCGGAAAACGCATGAAACCGAAGGCGTTAGAAACCAGGGAGTTGTCGTACTGATTGCCCAGCGTGTTGTACATAACGAGTCCTCTTAAATCCTTAAATCGGTTAGCCAGTTAAGGTATAGATGAAAAAAATCCCCTCCGCGTCGTTAGGCCCGACGAGGAAGGGATTGATGGGCGTGATTATCGCCGAGATTGCCGCGCATCGCAATTAGCGCTCGCGCATCGCCTCTTTGGCCTTGTTAAACGGTTTGACCAGATAATCCATGATGCTCTTCTCGCCGGTTTTGATATCCACGGTGGACACCATGCCCGGACTGATGGCAAAACGCCGGCCAGCCTTGTTCTGCACATAGTCGTTATCAGTACGAATAAATACGCGATAGTAGTAAATCTCCGGTTTGACTTCGTCCTGGATGGTATCCGGCGAAATGCTTTCCACCACGCCGTTCAGGCCGCCGTAGATGGCGTAATCGTAAGCGGAGATTTTTACCACCGCGCGCTGGCCCGGATGGATAAAAGCAATATCGCGCGGCGACAGGCGCGCTTCAATCAGCAGTCGATCGTTCATCGGTACGATGTTCATCAACTCACCGTTGGGCGGAATCACCCCGCCCACCGTCGAGACTTTGATGTTTTTCACGATGCCGCGCATCGGCGCGCGGATGGTCAGACGCGTTACGGTATCTTCGCGTCCTTTAATCACCTGCGCCAGGCTGTCGGCTTCGGCGCTGGCCTTCGCCAGCTCTTCGCGCGCCTGCACATAATACTGCGAGCGCATATCGGTAAGTTTCAGCTCAAGGTCGGACTTATCGCGCTGTAAGCGCAGCACTTCCACGCTGCTGGCGGCACCGGTTTTCGCCAGCCGCTGGGTGATCGCCAGTTCGCGATTAGCCAGCGCCAGCGACTCCTTAAACTGCCGGGTTGCATCATTGAGCTGGGCGCGTTTAGTGTTATACAGCCGGGTTTCCGCCGCGATAAGATCCGGGTAGCCCTTCAGCTCGGCGGGAAACGTGAGCGGATCATCGTTCACTTCCGCACGCAGGCGCGAGGCCGCTGCCAGCGCGGCCCGGTAGCGCGCCGCGCTCTCGCCGACGCTGGACTGCGAGCGTGTGGCATCCAGTTTCGCCACGATCTGCCCGGCCTGCACGCGATCGCCCTCATGCACATACAGTTCCGTGAGAATGCCGCCCTCCAGCGACTGCAGCACCTGCTCGCGCGAACTGGGGATCACCTTCCCGGTGCCGGTTGAGACCTCATCCAGCATGCCAAACCACGCCCACACCAGCGCCACCACGATCAGCGCGGTGCTGATGACGATCAGCCGCACTGCGCCGGTGTAGTGGCTTTCCGATTTCAGTTCACCGAGCAGATCGTCGGACGAATCCACTTCCGCGGCGGTCACCAGCCGCAGTTTTGCCGGCAATTGTTTCATCATGGCTGTCCCTCCCCCGCCGCTCCGCTGGCGCGCGGTGCCGGCAGCGCGTTCTCTTTCGGGCTGTCCATTACCAGTTGCCCCTCTTTCAGCACCAGTATGCGATCCACCAGCGACAGAATCGCCGCGCGGTGCGTCGCCACGATCAACGTGCGGCCATTCAGCCAGGCGCCCAGTCTCTCAATAAAATCCTTCTCGGTATGATCGTCGAGCGAAGCGGTCGGCTCATCCAGCAACACGATATTAGGATCGCGCAGCAGCATGCGCGCCAGCAGCAGCGACTGGCGCTGGCCGCCGGACAGCCCGACGCCCCCCTCCATTACCGGATGATCAAGCCCGAGCGGCAGACGGCGAATAAAATCGGCCCCGCCACTGACCGTCAGCGCGGCAAAAATCGCCTCGTCGGTGGCGTGCGCCGCGCCCATGGTGAGGTTTTCCCGCAGCGTACCGTGGAACAGCCGCGCGTTCTGCGTCAGCAGCCCGACGTTGCGCCGCACGTCCGCGACATCAATATGCGGCAGGCTGAGGTTGTCCAGCCGCAGCTCGCCGCCCACCAGATCCATGCCGCCGGCCATCGCCTGCAGCAGCGTGGATTTGCCAGAGCCGTTGCGCCCCAGCACGGCGATGCGCTCACCCGGCTTGATGGTCAGCGTCTTGATGCGCAGCGCCACCGTCAGCGAATCGCTGTAGTAGCGGAACATGGCATCGGTGAACTGATAGTGGCCAAACAGCACCGGACAGTGAATGCGCGTTTCGTCTTTACTGTTCTCCACCGGCAGATTCATCAGCGCATCGAGGCTGCTCTTCGCCGCTTTTACCTGCTGCCAGCGCGCCAGCACGCCACACAGCGTCGCCATTGGCGCAATCATGCGCGAAGACAGCAGCGACGCGGCGACAATCGCCCCGGTGGTGATATCGCCGTTGATCACCATCGGCGCACCGACCACGATCACGCTGGCGTACACCAGCCCCTGAATGGTGACGCCCCAGCTGATCAGCGCATGCATCACTTTGCGCATCTCGACGCCCGACTGCGCGGTGATGCGGATATAGCTGTTCCACTGCTGCAGAAAGCGATCCTCCGCCTGCATCAGCTTGATATCTTCCAGCCCCTGTACGCTCTCCACCAGTACCGCGTTGCGCAGCGTCGACTCTTTCAGGTTTTGCTGCGCCAGCTTCGCCAGTTTTTTCTGGCTCAGCACGCCGGGCAGGATCATCAGCAGCACCGCCACCGGCGCGATCCACGCCAGCTGCGGTGCGATGATCGCCATCACCAGCATAAACAGCAGGAAGAACGGCATATCGACGATCGCCGTCACCGTGGTCGACGTCACCATTTCGCGCACCGCTTCCAGCTC
Source organism: Pantoea sp. SGAir0418 (assembly GCF_043529865.1). Lineage (NCBI taxonomy): Bacteria > Pseudomonadati > Pseudomonadota > Gammaproteobacteria > Enterobacterales > Erwiniaceae > Pantoea > Pantoea sp. SGAir0418. The sequence continues at coordinate 817,780 of NZ_CP027911.1, read as the reverse complement.
GCGCAGCTGCGAGATAAAGGTGCCGGTCGATCGCGGCACCGCGCTGTTACGCAGCCGCAGCGCGTGGCCGAACACGCGATCGGAGACGCGCATATCGGCGCGCTTGCCGAGCAGATCGGTGACGTGATCGCGACCGACGCGCAGAATATAGGTGAACACCACCGAGAGAATCACCCCGATATACAGCACGTACAGCGTGGGGTACGACTGCGCCGGGATCACCCGATCGTACACCTGCATCGAGAAGATGATGCCGACCAGCGCCAGCAGGTTGATCAGGAACGATCCCAGCATCACGTAGCCGTAAGGACGCATGTCATGCAGCACCAGACGGCGCAGCCAGTCGGGCCTGACCGTGGCGAGATAGCGATCGACACGGCTATCTTTGGCGGCGGTCACCGGACGCAGCGCCGCGGCGTAGCGGATCTGCGGCAGCAGCGTGTTCAGCGCGATCGGCGCCGGTTGTTCATCGCCGGCCAGGTGCACGCGCACCGTGTCATCGCCATCAAAGCTGGTGATGACGCCGACCTGGCCGTCGCTCAGTTCCACCGCCAGCGGCAAGCGCCAGCTGCTGATCTCCCACTGATGCTCTTCATACAGCTGCAGCGACAGCCCGGCCTGACGCGCCAGATGGCGCAGCGCTTTATCACGTGACTGTTTGCCCTGCCATTCGCTGGCAGCCATGATCATGCCCGGCGAGCACGGCAGACGATAATGGGTAGCGATGAGAATAATGGCGGTGGCCCAGCCGTGCAGCGGCACCTCGCCACCGGCGGCGCTGGCGGGATTGCCATTGGGTGCGTCCGGAATCTGTAATTGCGTCATGGCTGGATCTCCACGGACTGGATGCGCTGGTTATTTAGCGCAAACGCTGACCGCATCTGCCCGGTGCTGTATAAGCAGTCGAGCTGCAGTGAACGTAACTGACTGATGGTTTGCTGCATGGCGAAGCGCGTCTGAAACACTTCCTGTTCGGCGTTGAGCACGTCCAGCAGCGGACGGGTGCCGAGCTGCAGATACTGGTCCTGATAAAGCTGCTGCGTCTTTTCGCCCAGCGTCTGCTGACGCGACATGATCGCCAGACTCTGCGACAGGCTCAGCGCTTCGGTTTGCGATTCGCTGAGCTGCTGCTGCGCTTTGAGACGCGCCGAGTTCACCGCCGCATTGGCCGCCTGCAGCGCGCTGGCCGCCGCATCGCGCGCCGCGGTAATGCCGCCGCCCTGATACAGCGGCATCTCAACTTTGACGAACGCGGAATACTGAGTGCGGTCGAGCGTTTCGCTGCCGGAGTAGTGATTGTTGAGGTAATGCGTGACCTGCGGTTCCAGCGAAATGGTGGGTAAATTCTGCGCGTTGGCATTATCCAGTTTGGCCTGCGCCTGCCGCGCCTGCGCCCACGCCGCCAGCACCGCCGGATTGGTTTTATCGTCAGCTTTGCCCACCGCGCAGGCGCGCGTCAGGCTGGGCGGAAACGCATCGCTGACCTTCTTCACCAGTGGCCAGCCGAGATAGCTGGCCAGCGTGGCACGCCAGCGGTTGAGGCTGGCCTGATACTGGGTCAGCGTGGTGCGCGCCCCTTCGATACGCGCATCGGTCTGGGTGGCGTCCGAAAGCGATGCCGCCCCCTCTTCATTGCGCTGACGCGCCAGATCGCCAATCTTACTCAGCGCAGTCAGCTGATCCTGGGCGATCTTCACCAGCTGCTGATAGCCCTGCACCTGTACCAGCGCGGCGGCGGTGTCGTGCGCGACGGTATCAATACTCACCAGCACGCTGGCCTGCTCCTGCGCCACGCCGGCTTCGGCGGAGCGCACCGAACTGCTGACTTTGCCAAAGTCATACAGCATCTGCGAAACCGACAGCACAAATGACGGGCTGAAGCCTTTCTCGCTGTAGGCGTTGCTGTAGCCGTTGTTCATGCCGGCGCTGATTTGCGGATAGTATTTGGCCTGCGCCACATCGACCTGGCTGGCCTGCTCCAGCATTTTGCCAATCGCCTGTGCGATGTCCGGATGCCACTGGATGGCGCGCTGTACGGCCTGGTTAAGGGTTAAGGTATCCGGCACGTTAGCCAGCGCGGGTTCGGCCACCTGACCGGTTAAGGAGGGAAGATCCTGCTGCTGCGCCAGACCGGCTGAGGTTATGCGCCCCGCCTGCGTCACGGCATCACTGGCAGCCATAAGATGAGAACTGTGAAAAAACACAATGCCAGCACACAGGGCGCTGAGCTTACAGGTACGGCGAGTTGTTGCGCCTGATTGCATCAGATCCATCGATTGTTCACCAGTAAAAGAGAGAAAGGGGCACCTCCCTGTGCCCGTTATGCTTCCCTGCGTTACACCCACTAAGCCGTGTGGTTTTGATGCGGTTGCTGCAGCAACTCCTCCAGTGAGACGTTTACGCCTTCCAGGGTAATCAGCTGCGTACTGCTGTACCCCGTCCCGCTGCCGTCACGGTCAATCGACAACACCGTATTGCCATCCGCGGTATGATCCACTTTCACAAAGTCATTGATATTACTGGTGGAATCATTCCAGCCGATCAGCAGACTACTGACATCGATCTTGTCACCCTGCGCGACGTTAAAGTCGGTCCAGGTGTCGTGACCGTTGCCGCCGGTGGCATCTGCGCTGCTCAGCAGGTGGTAAACCAGCGTATCTGCGCCGGCACCGCTGGTAATGGTGTCGTCGTAGGCGCTGCTGGTGAGGCTGTCAGCCGCGGCGCTGCCCGTGATGGTCGGGTGAAGCTCAATGGTAAAGGTGTTGCTGGTGATGGTGCCGTCGGACGACGCCAGGGTGTAGGTAAACACCTCCTTATGCGTGATGTTCTGGATATTCACATCCGCGTTCAGGGTATAGGTATAGCTACCGTTGGCGGCGATGGTCAGCACACCAAAGTCCCCGGCCACCGCCGTGCTGCCCACGCTGCTCACGGTGGTGAGATCGCCGTGCTCATTGAGGATGCTCAGCGTGCCGCTGTGGCTGACATTGCTGTCTCCCCAGATGCTGCCGCTGGCATCATGCTCGCTGCTGGTGGTGGTTTCCGCCGCCAGACTGGTGGTGGCGAACAGCGCGGTGGCCGCACCGTTATGCAGCGTCACCGTCAGCGTCGCCGAGGTCACTGCACCGCTGGCATCCCGCACCGAGTAGGTGAAGGTGTCTGCGGATGGCAGGGTATCGATATCCAGCCCGGCCTTAAGCGTGTAGGTGTAGTTACCCTTCGCATCAATGGTCAGCGTACCGTAGGTGGTGTTGATCACCGTATTGCCGCTGGACGCCACCGCGCTGCTGCCCACCGACGCCACCGCCGTGCCGGACGGAATCGTCCCGGCGATCGAGCTGGTGTCGTTGGTCAGCAGGTTACCGGTGACCGTCGCGGCGGTGGTGACCGCCAGCGTGGTGAAATCCGACACCGTACTTACCGTGGTGGTTGGCAACACACTAATGTTGGTGGTGGCTGCGACCACCACCGCATAGTTGCCGGTCCCCAGTCCGGTATAGGTGACGTTTGCCCCTTTCAGCGTACCGATCGTCAGCAGCGCGTTAATGTAGTTGGTCTTGATACTGATCAACTGCCACGAGCCGTTCGCCTGCTGTTCGTACAGGTTTAACGAATAGTTGGCGGCCACGCCGAGGCTGGTTACCGAACCGTTGAGCGTCACGGTACGGCTGTCATCGTTACCCACGCTGAACAGGTAAGCATTACCGTTGTTCAGCACGCTGGCATTGAGCACCGTACCCAGCCCCACGGTCAGCAGCGCGGTATGCGACGAGTTGACCGTACCGTTGTTCACCGTTGCCTGCGTGCTGGTGTAATCCACCTCGTTGCTGTCGTTAGTCGCCACGATGCGAATCGCACCGGTCAGCGAGGCCCCCGGCGAGACGTTACCGGCGCGATCCGTCTGGATCACCGAGAGCGGCGCACCGGTGATCTGCGCGGTGGTGAGCGTCACCGACCAGTTGCCGCCGCTGCCGACCGTGGTGGTGCCGAGCGCGTTGCCGCTGGCATCGCGCACCGTCACCGTGGCCCCCACTTCACCGCTACCGGTGACAAGGGTACCGGCGCTGTTGATCGCCAGCCCGCTTACCGCCGCCGGAGGCAGGGTATCGACGTTCACCGTCGCCGTGATGTTGCCGGTGCTGACGTTACCCGCCGCATCGGTCACCGTGGTGCTCAGCGTGTGCGCGCCGTTCGCCAGCGTGGCGGTGGTGAAGCTCCAGCTGCCATCACTCCCCGCGGTCACAGAACCAATGGCGCTGGCACCGTCGTAGATGGTGACCACAGCACCTGCTTCCGTGGTGCCGCGCAGCGTTGGCGTGGTATCGCGCGTAAAGGCGCCGTTCGCCAGCGTCACCGGCGTACCGCTGATGTCATCAATGATGGTCAGCGTACTGGCAACCGGCACCACGGTGTCGACGATCAGCGTGGTCGACACCTGCGGGCTGACGTTGCCCGCCGGGTCGGTCTGCGTCACGTTCAGCGTGTGGCTGCCGTTGCTCAGCGCGTTGCCCACCACGAAGCTCCAGCTGCCGTTGCTGCCCACCGTGGTGCTGCCCAGCAATGTGGTGCCGTCGTACACCGTGATGCGCGCGCCCGCCTCGCCGTTGCCGCTCAGCAGCGGCGTGCTGTCGTTGGTGACGCCATTATTCGGAATGGTCACCGCCGTGCTGCCATTGTTGTTGAGCGCCAGCAGATTGGTGATGGCCGCCGGTGCCGTGGTATCGATGATCACCGTGGCCGCAGTGGTGCCGCTGACGTTACCTGCCGCATCCGTTACCGTCACCGTGATCGGGTGCGGCCCGGCGCTCAGCGCCGCCAGTGGCGTGAAGCTCCAGCTGCCGTCCGCCTGCACAATCGCCGTGCCCAGTGCCAGACCGTTGTCCAGAATGGTGACGCGTGCCCCGGCCTCCGCCGCGCTGACGCTACCGCGCAGCGTTGGCGTGGTGTCGTTGGTCGCGCCGCCGTTGACGATGGTGGCACCGGTCGCATCATTAATAATGGTGAGACTGGTGTTAGCTGGCGCCACCGTATCCACGGTGAGGTTAATCACCTCGGAACGGGGACTGACGTTGCCCGCGCTGTCGGTCACCGTCACGCTCAGCGCATGGGCGGCATTGCTCAGCGTCGGCGAGACGAAGCTCCAGCTGCCGCTGGCGTTAGCCTGCACCGTTCCGAGCAGCGTGTTGCCATCGTAAACCGTGACAATCGCGTTCGCTTCCGCCGTGCCCTGCAGCGTCGGCGTGCTGTCGTTGGTGACTCCGTTATTGACGATAGCCACACCGGTGGCGTCGTTGGTCAGCGTCAGTCCGGTTGCCGCCAGCGGCGGCGCGGTGTCGACGGTCAGCGCAAGGGATGCTGCGGGACCGGTATTGCCGGCCGCATCCGTGGCCGTCACGCTGAAGGTGTGTAAACCGTCAGACAGGGTGCCAGTGACGAAGCTCCAGCTGCCGTTGCTGGCCGCGGTAACCGAACCCAGCACCGTATCACCATCGCGGATGGTCACGATGCTGTTGGCTTCCGCCGTGCCGCTCAGGCGTGGCGTGCTGTCATTAGTGACGCCACCCGCCGCAATCGCCACCGGCGTGCTGCCGTTGTTGTTCACCGCTGCCAGCCCGGTAATAGCCACTGGCGGTGTGGTGTCGATCACCAGCGTGGCGCTGGTGGTGGCACTGACGTTACCGGCCGCATCGGTGACCGTGACGTTGAGCGTATGAAGCGTTTCGCTCAGCGCCGTGGCTGGCGTCAGCGTCCAGTTGCCGTCACTGCCCACCTGCACGGAGCCGACCAGCGTGGTGCCATCCAGCACGGTGACGATGCTGCCCGCCTCCGCCCGGCCACTCAGCACCGGCGTGCTATCACTGGTGACGCCGCCATTCGGGATGACGGTACCGCTGACGTCGTTGGTGACCACCAGCGTGGCCGCGCCCGGCGCAACGGTATCGACGGTGATGGTCACCGGCGTGGTGCGCGGGCCGGTATTGCCCGCCGCATCGGTGACCGCCACGCTCAGCGCATGCGCGCCGTTACCCAGCGTCGGTGAGACAAAGCTCCATGCGCCGCTGCCGTTCACTAGCGCCGTGCCCAGCAGCGTATTGCCGTCATAAACGCTAACCGTGGTGTTGGCCTCGGCGCTGCCGCTCAGCGTTGGCGTGGTGTCGTTAGTCGCGCCGCCAGCCGGTATGCTGACGCCGGTCACATCGTTAGTGATGGTCAGGTTGGTGGCCACCAGCGGTGGCGTCGCATCAACGATCAGCGTCACGCTGAGCGCCTCGCCGGTGTTACCCGCCGCGTCCGTTTCCGTGACGCTGAAGGTATGGCTGCCGTCGCTCAGTGCCGCAGAGGTGTAACTCCAGTTACCGCTGCTGCCGACCGTCAGCGAGGCCACCACATCGCCATCGAGGCGAATGGTCACCACGCTGCCCGCCTCTGCCACACCGCGTAACAGCGGCGTGTTGTCATTAGTGGTATCGCCGTCAGCAATCGTCACCGGCGTGCTGCCGTTGTTGTTGCTGGCCGTCAGCGTCAGATCGTCCGGCGCCAGGGTATCAACGATCACCGTCGCGCTGGTGCTGGTGCTGACGTTGCCCGCCGCATCGGTCACCGAAACGCTCAGGGTGTGCGATCCTTCACTCAGCGCGGTCGCTGGCGTGTAGCTCCAGTTGCCGCTGGACGGCACGGTCAGCGTGGTCAGCACATCACCATTGTTGAGGATGGTGACCGTGCTGCCCGCTTCCGCTACGCCGCTCAGGGTTGGCGTGGCATCGCTGCTGTAGCCGCCGTTGAGCACCGGCTGCGCGGTATCATCGTTGGTGATGACCAGCGTCGAGGCGTTCGGTGCGATGCTGTCCACAGTGAAGTTAAGCGCCGCGGTGAGAGCACTGCTATTACCCGCCGCATCGCTGACGCCCACGCTCAGCGCGTGCGCCCCTTCGCTCAATGCAGGCGTGGTCAGCGTCCAGCTTCCCCCTGCGCCCACCACCACCGACGCGATAGCGCTGTTGCCATCGTACACTGTGACCAGGCTGCCCACTTCGGCGCTGCCGCTGAGTACCGGCGTGTTGTCATTGATGACGCTGCCGTCGCTAATCGGCACCGCCGTACCGCTGCGATCGTTGCTGATCACCACATCAGCGGCCACCGCCGGCGCGGTGATATCCACGGTGAAGCCGAGGGTAGCCGATGGCGTCCCCTCATCACCGCCAGGGTTTTGCGCGGTGATGTAGTAGGCGTAGCTGCCTTCAGTCAGCGTCGGCGTATAGCTCCACTGGCCGTTAGCATCCGCCGTAACGCTGGTGATTACCTCACCCGTAATGCCGTTATAGATACGTATGGTTTGATCGGCTAAGGCAGAGCCGCTGAGCGTTGGCGTGGTGTCGCGGGTTACCGCACCGTCTGCCAGCGTCACCAGCGTCGTGCCAGTGTCGTCAGTGATTTGCAGCGTCGAGGTGGCTGGCGGCAGATCGGCCTGCACGTTAAGGCTGAACGCCGGCGTCGCCGTACTGACGTTGCCCGCCGCATCGGTGACGGTCACGGTGAAGCTGTGAGGTCCGTTGTTGAGCGCCGCGGTCGTAAAGCTCCAGGCACCGCCAGAGCCGGCCAGCGCAGTGCCCAGCAGCGTGGTGCCATCGTAGATGTTCACCGTGCTGCCGGCTTCTGCCGTGCCGCTCAGGGTTGGCGTGTTGTCATCGGTCGACGCGCCGTCATCCAGCGGGCCCGTCGTGCCGCCCACGTTATCGGCGACCACCAGGTCAGGAACCGCGTCTGGCACCAGCGTATCGACGGTGATATTCACCGGCCCCGCCGGCTCGCTGACGTTGCCAGCGGCATCCACCACCTGCACCGAGAAAGCGTAGCTGCCATCCTGCAGCGCGCTGGTTTCAAAGCGCCATACGCCATTGGCATCGGCGACCACCGAGCCAATCACCGTATCGTCCTGCAGCAGATTGATGATGGCACCCGCCTGCGCCGTTCCGCTCAGCACCGGCGTGGTGTCGTTGGTAAAGCTGCCATCCACCAGCGGCAGTGCGGTCGGACCGTTATTGGCGTTGACCTCAAACGACAGCACCGGATCCGGCCCGACGGTGTTGACCGTCACGCCAATGCTCACCGGGTCGCTGACGTTACCCGCGCTGTCACTGACGACGACCGTCAGCGTGTAGCTGCCGTTATCCAGCGGCAAGGTGTTCAGGCTCCAGTTGCCTTCGCTGTCCACCGTCGCCGACCCCACCAGCACGTTGCCGTTGTACACGTTGACGAGACCACCCGGCTCACCGCTGCCGCTCAGTAGCGGCGTGTTGTCGTTGGTGGCGCCACCGTTGGCGATGGTGACAAGGTTATCCGGATCGTTGTCATTCTGCAGCAGCACGGCGCTGACCGGCTGCGGCGGCGTGGCATCAACCTGAACGGTGAAGCTGGAAGACGGCGCACTGACGTTGCCGAGGCTGTCCGTCACCGTGGCCGTCAGGGTGTGCTGACCATCGGTGAGCACGGGCGACAGGAACACCCATTCGCCGTCCGCATTGGCGGTGGTCGAACCCAGCACCACATTGCCATCGTAAATGGTCACCAGGCTGTCAGCCTCCGCCGTACCGCTCAGGCGTGGCGTGTTGTCATTGGTAAAGGTGCCATCGGGCACCAGTACCAGATCGGTGCCGTTGTCGTTATTCACTTCCAGCGTGGCCTGGGCCGGTGCCTGGTTATCCACGGTAAAGGTAATCGGTGCCGACGCCGGCCCGGTGTTACCGGCCGCATCGGTGACCGTCACCGTCAGGCTATGCGACGCGTTGGTGAGGGTTGGCACGTTGAAACTCCACGCGCCGTCACTGCCCGCAATCGCCGTACCAATCGGCGCGCCATTATCCAGAATGTTCACCGTGCTGCCCGGCTCAGCAACCCCCGCCAGCAACGGCGTGGTATCGCTGGTGGTCGATCCCGACGGAATATCCACCAGCGCACTGCCGTTGTCATTGGAGAGACTGATCTCCGTCACCTGATTCGGGGCGGTGGCGTCAATCACCAGCTGTGCCGTGACCGGCGCGCTGACGTTGCCCGCCGCGTCGCGCGCCACAACGGTTAAGGTGTAGCTGCCGTCACTCAGCGCACTGGCCGGCGTGAAGCTCCAGCTGCCGCTGCTGCCGACAGTGACGCTGCCCACCGGACCGTTCTGCGAGGTAATCACAATCAGGCTGCCCGGATCGCCGCTGCCGCTCAGCACCGGCGTGTTGTCACTGGTTAAGCCGCCGTTCGGGATGGTGACCGGATCGCCGTTGCCATTGTCGCTGGCGACGCTCAGCTGGGTGACCGCCGACGGTGCTACGGTATCGACGGTGATCGCCACACTGGCGCTCGGTGCACTGACATTGCCGGCGACGTCGGTGACCGTCACGCTGAGGCTGTGCGAGCCATCGGTCAGTTCAGGTGAGAAGCTCCATGCGCCGTCGTTACCTGCCGTCGCCGTGCCGATAGGCGTCTGTCCGTCATAGACGATGATGGTGCTGTTCGGCTCCGCCGTTCCGCTGAGCAGCGGCGTGCTGTCATTGGTGTTGCTGCCTGAGGCGATCGGCGTGGCCGGATCGACATTGTTGTTCACCAGCAGCAGATCGACGACCGCGTCCGGCGCCGTGGTATCCACGGTAAAGCTAATCGGCGCGGAAGGATCGCTGACGTTACCCGCCGCATCAGTCACCGTTACCGTCAGGCTGTGATCGCCCTCGTCCAGCGTACCGGTAACAAACTGCCAGCTGCCTTCGGCGCCCACGGTCACAGAACCGATCGGCGTCGTGCTGTCGCCATCGTAGACAGTGATGATACTGCCCGCCGTGGCGCTGCCGGAGAGCTGCGGCGTAGTGTCGTTGGTCGCGCCATTGGCGGCAATCGCCACCAGCGTGCTGCCATCGTTATTGCTCAGCACCACGTCCACTGGCGCTGCCGGTGGCGTGAGATCGACGGTAAAGGTGTACGGCGCGGACTCCGGCCCGACGTTGCCTGCCGGATCGGTGACGCTGGCCGTCAGGCTGTGACTGCCCGCTTCCAGGGCGGTATCTGGCGTGAAGCGCCAGCTGCCGTCATTGCCGGCGGTAGCCGAGCCGATGATCACGCCGTTGTCGCGCACGATCACTACGCTGTCAGGCTCGGCGCTACCGCTCAACACTGGTGTGGTGTCGTTGGTCGCCCCGCCAGAGGCCACCGGTACGGCCGGATCAACCTCATCGTTCACCAGCAGCAGGCCGGTCGGCTCGGCCGGTGCCGTGGTATCCACGGTAAAATCAATCGCCGCGGACGGTGCGCTAACGTTGCCCGCCGGGCTGGTAACCGTCGTGGTCAGGCTATGTTCGCCCTGGCTCAGCGTCGGTACCGCATAGGTCCATGTGCCACCGGCACCCACCAGCACGCTGCCCAGCACCGTGTTGCCATCGAGGATGGTGACGGTGCTGCCGGCATCGGCGGTGCCGCTCAGCTGCGGCGTGGTGTCGTTGGTCGCGGTGCCGCTGTTGATCGGCTGCAGCGTCTCGCCGTTATCGTTGTTCAGCACGACATCAACGGCGGCAGACGGCGTGGTGAGATCGATTGTGAAAGCAAACGCATCAGACACCGGCCCGCTGTTGCCCGCCGTGTCGGTGACAACGGTGGTCAGGCTATGCGTGCCCGCCTCCAGTGCCGGATCCGGCGTGAAGCTCCAGTTGCCGTTTGCATCGGCCTGCGCCGAGCCAATCACGCTGCCATTGTCGTAAATCGCGACGAGGCTGCCCGGCTCCGCGCTACCGCTGAACAGCGGCGTGGTGTCATTAGTGACGCCATCCGCCGCGATCGGCAGCGGCGTTGCGCCCTGATCGTTAACCAGCAGCAAGTCTGCGGCGGGCGCCGGATCGGTGAGATCGATGTTCACCTCCAGCGGAGCAGAAGGTGCGCTGGTATTGCCAGCCGGACTGGTTTCGGTCGCCGTCAGGCTGTGCGGCCCCTCGCCCAGCGCGGTGGCTGGCGTGAAGCTCCAGCTGCCGTCGTCGTTGACCGTGGTAGTGCCCAGCACGGTATTGCCATCCGAGACGGTGATGGTGCTGCCGGCGGTGCCGCTGCCGCTCAGGACCGGCGTGGTGTCGTTAGTGGCACCGCTGGTGATCAGCACCGGCGTGCCGCTCTGATCATCACTTAGCTGTACATTGCCCGGCGCGGCTGGCGTGGTGGTATCGATGGTGAAGCTGAGGGCGGCCGAGGGTTCGCTGGTGTTGCCAGCGGTATCGGTCACCGTCGCCGTCAGGCTATGGTCGCCCGCCGCCAGCACCGGTGCGGTGAAGCTCCAGCTGCCGTCATTGCCGACGGTGGCGGTGCCCAGTACCGTATCGCCATCGGAAATGGTCACGGTGCTGCCCGGTTCCGCGCGGCCACTGAGCACCGGCGTGGTGTCATTGGTGAGGCCATTGCTGACCGGCACCGGTGTGCCGCTCTGGTCGTTGCTGAGCAGCAGCTCGCTGGCCACAGCGGGTGCGCTGGTATCGACAATAACAATCACCGCCGTACTGCCCGGCCCGGTATTGCCCGCCGTGTCGGTAACGGTGGACGTCAGGTTATGTTGCCCTTCGCTCAGCGGATCGGTCGGGGTGAAACTCCAGCTGCCGTCGCTGCCTGCCGTCGCCGTGCCCAGCACCGTATCGCCATCGCTGACGGTCACCGTGCTGCCAGGTTCAGCGGTACCGCTCAGGGTTGGCGTGGTGTCATTGGTGCTGCCGCCCGCGGCAACCGGTGTGCCGTCGCCATTGCTGAGCTGCAGATTGCCTGCCGCCGCCGGTGCCTGCGTATCGACGGTGACGGTTACCGGTGTTGACGCCGGTCCGGTGTTACCGGCCGCATCGGTCACGGTGCTGGTCAGGCTGTGGCTGCCATCGCTGAGGGGCGGCGTGGTGAAGCTCCAGTTGCCATCGTTGCCCACCGTGGTGCTGCCAATCACTGTACCGCCATCGGAGATAATCACTACACCGCCGGCTTCGCCGCTGCCGCTCAGGGTTGGCGCAGAGACGTTAGTGCTGCCTGTGCCCAGCGGATCGCCGTCATCGTTAGTCAGCTGAATGCCTGTCGGTGCCGCGGGCGCGACGGTGTCGATGGTGATGGTGATTACCGGCGAATCCGTCACAGTGCCGCTGCCGTTATCGGCGCTGGCGCGGAACGCGTAGGTGCCGTCGGCCAGCGCCGCTGGCGTGAAGCTCCACTGTCCGTTGCTGCCCGCGACCACGCTGCCCAATACCGTGCTGCCGTTGTACAGGGTGACGAGATCGCCCGCCCCGGCCTGGCCGCTGAGAATCGGCGTGCTGTCGGTGGTGCTGTCGTTATTGGCCAGTTCGACCAGCGTGCTGCCGTTATCATCGGTGACAATCAGCAGGCTGCTGGTGGCCGGCACACCCGCCTCGATGTTGACCGTGAACACCGGCGATGCCGGGCTGACGTTGCCGGCCGCGTCAGTCACCGTGGTGGTCAGGCTGTGCTGCCCGTTGGTGAGCGCATCTGGCGTAAAGCTCCAGCTGCCGTTGCTGCCGGCGGTAACGCTACCGAGCAGCGTGGTACCGTCATAGATACGCACCACCGCGCCCGCTTCTGCCGAACCGCTCAGGGTTGGCGTGCGATCGTCGGTGGTCTGGCCGGAAGCCAGCGCGCCGGTGGCGCTGCCCGCGTTATCCGTCACCTGCAGGCCGCTGACGGCGGCAGGCGCGGTGGTGTCAACGCTAAAGGCGATCGGCGTTGATGCCGGGCTGACGTTGCCGGCGGCATCAGTCACCGTGGTGCTCAGGCTGTGATTGCCCTCGCCCAGCGCTGGCGTGGTGAAGCTCCAGCTGCCGTTACTGCCCACGCTGACGCTGCCGAGAACGGAGTTGCCGTCGCGAATCGTGACAATACTGCCGGCTTCCGCCGTGCCGCTCAGCAGCGGTGTCGCATCGTTAATCGCGCTGCCGCCCGTCACCGGCTGTGCGGTACTGCCGGCATCGTTCAGCAGTGCCAGATCGCTGGCTGCCGCCGGTGGCGTGGTATCAACCGTAATGTTCAGGGTGACGGTGTCAATCACATTGCCGTCAACGTCGGTAATGGTGGCGCTGAACGCGTGGCCGCCCTCACTCAGGTTGCTCAGGGCAAAGCTCCACTGCCCATTGCCATCGGCGGTGGTGCTGCCGAGCAGATCGCCGCCGTCAAAGATGCGGACGAGGCTGCCCGCCCGGGTCAGGCCGGCGAGGGTCGGGCTGTCGTCATTGGTGACGGCGCCGTTTTGCAGTGAGACGAGGGTATTGCCGCTGTCGCCCACCAGCTCAATGCTGGCGCTGGCGGGTGGCAGCGCAGCGTCCACATTGACCACAAATTCCGCGGTCGCGCTGCTGACGTTGCCCGCCGCATCGGTTTGCGTAACGGTCAGGCTGTGGCTGCCGTTGCTGAGCGCTGGCGTGGTAAAGCTCCAGCTGCCGTTGGCCCCGACAAGGGTATTGCCCAGGAGCGTGCTGCCATCGTAAATGCTGATCAGCGCACCGGCTTCGCCGCTGCCGCTCAGGGTAGGTGTGTTGTCATCGGTGGTAGCGCCCGACGTCAGCGGGCCCTGGCTGGCACCCACGTTGTCGATCACCTGCAGATCGCCGATCGCCGCCGGTGCGGTGGTATCGACGGTGACCACGATAGCCGCTGACGCCGGACCGGTGTTGCCGGCGCTGTCGGTTACCGTGGTAGTCAGGCTGTGATTGCCGTCGCTGAGCGCTGGCGTGGTGAAGCTCCAGCTGCCGTTACTGCCGACGATAGCCGTGCCGAGCACGACGTTGCCATCGCGTACCGTAACGGTGCTGCCGGCCTCTGCCGTGCCGCTCAGCGACAGCGTGTTGTCATTGCTGCTGCCGCCGGCGGCAATCGGCGTCACGGTGCCATTGCTGTCACCGGTCAGCAGCAGATCGCCTGCCGCGCCGGGCGCCACGGTATCAATGGTGACCGTCAGGGTGACGGAGGTGGTGACGTTACCGGCGGCGTCGGTGGCAACTGCGCGGAACGCGTAAGTACCATCTGCCAGCGTGGCGGGAGTGAAGCGCCACTGACCGCTGCCGTCGGCAATAGTACTGCCCAGCAGCGTGGTGCCGTTGTACAGCGTGATGACGGCGTTAGCGCTCGCCAGGCCGCTCAGCACCGGCGTGCTGTCTTTAGTACTGGCGCCATCGCTCAGCGTGCGCAGCGTGGCATCGCTATCGTCGGTAATTTGCAGCGAACTGCTGGTTGACGGCAGGCCCGCCTGAATCGTCACCACAAACGGCGAGGACGCAGCGCTGACATTGCCGGCAGCGTCCGTCAGCGTCACGGTCAGGCTGTGGCTGCCATTGCTCAGCGCTGGCGTGGTAAAACTCCAGTTGCCGTTCGCGCCCACCAGCGCGGTGCCGAGCAGCGTCTGACCATCGTAAACGCTGACGACAGCGCCCGCTTCACCGCGGCCGCTCAGGGTCGGCGTGTTATCATCGCTGCTCGATCCGTTTGGTACCGGCGTGTTGCTGCCACCGCTGTTGTTGGTCAGGGACACGTCCGTGGCCACTGCCGGTGGCTGCGTATCGACAGTGAAATCAACCGGGCTGGTGGCCGGACTGGTGTTGCCGGCAGCATCGGTGACGGTAACCGTCAGGCTGTGCTGCCCTTCACCCAGGGCAGGTGTCGTGAAGCTCCAGCGGCCATCGGCACCTACGGTGACCGTACCCAGCAGCGTGGTGCCGTCGTAAATACTGACAATGGTCCCCGCTTCAGCCGTGCCGCTCAGCGTAGGCGTGTTGTCATCGGTGCTGGTGCCGCCCGTGATAGCGCCCTGCACGCTGCCCGCGTTATCCGTGATCAGTAGATCGCTGACCGCCGCCGGTGCCGTGGTATCACCGCCGCCGCCATTGTCGCCGCCGCCGTTATCCCCACCGCCGCCACCGCCACCGCCGTTGTTACCGGCGATCAGCGCACCGATACCGGCCAGCGCGGCGCCGGCGATACCAAAGGCGGTCAGTGTGCCGTCACCCGTGACGTTTTCCGCTAACAGCCCTTCCGTGCTGTCGATAGAGACAAACTGGAAGCCTTCTGTGCCGGGATCTTCCACCCACCACAGCGCGCCTTTGTCGTCCTGCAGCACCAGATCGCTGTCGCCGTTAACATCGTAGAATTTATGAATAACAACGACTTCACCGGATTTAGTGGTGACCACTAAATCACTACCATTGCGTGTGAAAGACTTAATATCAGCCTGGTTAAGGTTGAGCTTAACCACACTGGGAGCAGTCAAATTAACCTGATTACCGCTCACTTCAGTAGCAATCGTTCCGCCTTTAGGCGTTACAGAGATATTGTTCATTTTATCGATATCCCGCGCAGTTATAAGCTTAATGGCATCCATAAAAACGCCCGGTATCGCCAGACACCGGTATTCTTCGCGAATAATTCAATGAATTACTCACATCCTCTCCAGGCCGGTTTCATCTGCCAGAGGCACAGTGAAAACGCGCTGAGTCGTTATTTGCCGCCCGCCCGAAAAACAGCTCTGCCGAACTCTTTTCAGACTTGCGCCAACAAATCAGTGAGATAGACGCTCTTCCAGTGGTAGCCTTGCATGCCGTAAATTGATTTTTGCGACAGCAAATCAACCTGACGTTGATGTTCAACGCCCTCAATAATCACGCCGCGACATAATTGGTTGAGGTGGTCGAGCAGAATGTCGAAAGTGCGATCTTCGCCAAATTGCCAAAAAAAATTTTTATCAATCTTGACGATGTCGAATATTCCGCTATCGAGCATGGTCAGGTTGGAATAACCCGGACCAAAGTCATCGAGCCATAACGGGGCCGGCGTGATTTTGGCTACGCCTTTCAGTATCAGCAGGTCGGCACTATTAAAACGTGCGGTGAAGAAGGCAGAGATTTCCAGCCGTAATCGCGTCAGCGCGGCCAGTTTTCTTTGTATTTCAGCATCTTTGAAAATGCCTGAAACAATATCTCTGTCTACATTAACGCTGATGACCTGCTCAAACCCCGCATGGTAAAGCTGAATAAGTTTTTCGACCTGGTGGAGGAATAACTGCCATTTTTCGTCAGCAGAAAGCCGACTGAAGAACCCTGCATCCCTGTCAGGGTTACGCTTATTATTGGTATCTGCATCATCTGCGAAACGCGTCAACAATTCCCATGCCACCACTTCACCGGAAATAGCGTGAACCGGCTCCAGCATCAGAATGTAGTCGGATTTGCAGCGCATTTTTACGATCCTTACACTGGCTGAAAGCGCGTTAAACCGTCAGCTTTTCTCATGTGATTCGTAAGGGAAACATCGATAAAACTTAACACCTTAACTGAAGGTTAACTTACAACTTACATTTTGAAAAATAGATTTCAGTGAACAACAGCGTGAACTTTAATCGTTTAAACCAATCAATAAAGCTCCATTTTCACTGCATGTTTCATATAAAGATCAGATAATTCTTAGATTTCAGATTTTACTTATCGGCACTGACAAAAAATAAAACCAATAATCAATTGATTAATAAGCAATTAATTATAAAGAATTGGTATAAATTCTGGCTTTGTGCTTAAGATGGGATATTGCACTGCTTAAAGCGGGATTCCAGAAAGCGTCAAAAAACCGACAGTCTGCACATCGCTCACCCACCGCCTTATGCTTAAATTTTTATTATAGATAGCCAGAAACTCATAAAAGAAAGATTGGTCATTTGCGGGCAGGTACAACACTAAGCCACAGATTTAAAAAACGTTTTTTTCGCTGCCGATGCGCTTTCGCTGCTGAATTAAGCAGATAGCTTTTGTTAATAAACGGTTTGAATTTGCTGTTTCGGCCGGGATAATTTCAGAGTGATAGCGATCACGAATTAAATAAATGGCGGGAAGGATTGTCAGGGAAGGTGATAATAACGGGCTCCAGCCGGAGCCCGTTGCGGGAAATACACTTACTCGTCTTCGAGATAGGTGTAGCCGTAAAGCCCACTCTCAAACTCTTCAAGGAACTGCGCCCGCAGCTCTTCGTCAATATCCTGCTGCTGTTTTACCTGATCGCGGAATAACGTCATCAAATCGTTAGGATTGAGCTGCACGTATTGCAGCATATCCGCCACGGTATCCCCTTCATCAGACAGCTGCACTTCTACGCTGCCATCCGGGAAGGCGAAGACGTCAACCGCTTCGGTATCGCCAAACAGGTTGTGCATATTGCCGAGGATTTCCTGATACGCCCCGACCATAAAGAAGCCCAGCATCGGTGGATTATCCACATCGTATTCCGGCATTGGCATGGTGGTGGCAATACCGTCGCCGTCAACGTAGTGATCGATGGTGCCATCGGAATCACAGGTGATATCCAGCAGTACCGCACGACGCTGCGGGGTTTTGTTCAGCCCTTCCAGCGGCAGTACCGGGAACAGCTGATCGATGCCCCACGCATCCGGCATCGACTGGAACAGCGAGAAGTTGACGTAAATCTTGTCCGCCATGCGCTCCTGCAGCTCATCAATGATCGGCCGATGGGCGCGGTTGCTCGGATCAAGGTGCTGCTGAATATAGTGGCAGATGCTGAGATACAGCTGCTCTGCCCAGGCGCGCTGACCGAGATCGTAGGTGCCTGACGAATAGCCGGTATGGATGTCGAACAGGTCCATCTGGCTGTCATGCAGCCATTCGCGCAGCGAACGGCGTACGCTCGGCTCGTGCATCTCCTGCCAGGTATCCCACAGGCTCTGAATCGGGCGCGGTGAGTCGGCATCCGGTGCGACCGGCGTACTGAATTCATTGCGCTCAACGCCGATGATGTTGGAGACCAGCACGGTATGGTGCGCGGTCACCGCACGCCCCGATTCCGTAATCACGGTCGGATGTTCCAGACCGTGCTCTTCACAGGCGTCGCCGATGGCCCAGATCACGTTATTGGCGTATTCGTTCAGGCCGTAGTTGACTGAGCAGTCTGACTGCGAACGTGTGCCTTCGTAGTCAACCCCAAGCCCGCCGCCGACGTCAAAGCACTTGATGTTGACGCCCAGCTTCGCCAGCTCAACATAGAAGCGCGCCGATTCACGCACGCCGGTGGCGATATCGCGAATATTGGACATCTGCGAGCCGAGGTGGAAATGCAGCAGCTGCAGACTATCGAGACGACCCGCTTTGCGCATGATATCGACCAGCTGCAGCACCTGCGATGCCGCCAGACCAAATTTGGATTTCTCGCCGCCGCTCGACTGCCACTTACCGGAGCCCTGCGATGCCAGACGGGCGCGAATGCCGAGGCGCGGCACCACGTTCAGCCGCTCGGCTTCTTCCAGCACCAGGCGCACTTCGGTCATCTTCTCAATCACCAGATAGACTTTATGGCCGAGCTTTTCACCAATCAGCGCCAGACGGATATATTCGCGGTCTTTATAGCCGTTACACACAATCACCGAGCGGGTTTTCCCGGCGTGCGCCAGCACCGCCATCAGCTCAGCTTTGGAACCCGCCTCCAGCCCCAGCGGCTCGCCTGAGTTGACCAGCGATTCAATCACGCGCTTATGCTGGTTAACTTTGATCGGGTAAACCAGGAAGTAGTCGCCCTTATAGCCGTAGGATTCACGCGCGCGTTTAAAGGCGGCATTAATCGAACGCAGACGGTGCTGCAGAATTTGCGGGAAGCAGAACAGCGCAGGCAGGCGCTGGCCGTCGGCCTCGCGCTCTTTAACCAGCTTCGCCAGGTCAACGCGCACTTCCGGCTGATCCGGATCCGGACAGACGCTGATGTGGCCGAGTTCGTTGACGTCGTAATAGTTGTTTCCCCACCAGGCAATGTTGTAGGTGCGCAGCATTCTGCTTGCGTCCTGATCGTTCATAGCCACCTCCTGCATCGAGCGGAGTACACCCTGTTCGCCAGCTGACGAACCCTTGATATTCTTCATGTCGTCAGACATCACGAACCTCAATTTTCCGTTGAAATATGAAAAAGTTGCCGGATTTTGCTGCTACTGCGCCGGATGGAAATTTCCTCATTCTGCTTATCTTGCCTCAGCAGGTTACCGTGCGCCTTACTGAGGTTAAGTGTAAAACACCGTGCCGGAAGCGGTGCACAACGGGGCAAAATCGTCCCGCATCACCTCACCACAGGCGAGTGAAACACAGCAGAGAAACTGGGGGAATAGCTTAGCCGGCGCTCGTGTCGGGATAATTACCGCAGCGCAGAAAACTTCGACGAGAGAAAAGAGCAGAACTGGAAATGGAAAGGCGTGCCAGCGCGCCAGAACGGCGCCGTGAACCGAAGAGAGCGAAAATGTGGTTCATTGTTTTTATCACCTCCAGCGCCTGCTAACAGCATGCGGAAACGGAGTGGATGAAAATCAGATCAACAGCCTCTGACAGCGCGACGCACGGGGGCGTCATCCATGGGACAACTGCGGCGTTTTATACAGTCTGACGCGGCAAAATGCAAAATCTTTGTCGGCGCGCTGCGGCGGGTGTCAGGAAAATATTCCAGTTGATCTGTAGCGATAAATGCGGATGGCGAAAAAGCACTGGAAAAACGCGCACTGAGTGACCTAAAATAGCCGTCCAGATGGTTTTCCATCTAAACTGATTAACATCCAGGCGGTGTGAGCCTGGTACGCTGACACTTCCTACTGCTTGCGGCTTTGCCTGAAGGGGCGTCGAGCTGGCATCATCCCGCTTACGCTATGCAGTCGAATTCAAACCATTTGCAAGGTAAAGAACAGAATGGCTAAACACCTTTTTACATCCGAGTCCGTATCAGAAGGACATCCTGATAAAATCGCCGATCAGATTTCCGATGCCGTGCTGGACGCCATCCTTGAACAGGATCCCAAAGCACGCGTCGCCTGCGAAACCTACGTAAAAACCGGTATGGTGCTGGTTGGCGGTGAGATCACCACCAGCGCCTGGGTCGATATCGAAGAGATCACCCGTAATACCGTACGTGAAATCGGCTATGTTCATTCCGATATGGGCTTTGATGCTAACTCCTGTGCGGTGCTGAGCGCGATTGGTAAACAGTCGCCGGACATCAACCAGGGCGTAGACCGTACCGATCCGCTGGAACAGGGCGCGGGCGACCAGGGCCTGATGTTTGGTTACGCGACCAATGAAACCGACGTGCTGATGCCGGCACCGGTGACCTACGCGCACCGTCTGGTGCAGCGTCAGGCTGAAGTGCGTAAAAACGGTACGCTGCCATGGCTGCGCCCGGATGCCAAAAGCCAGATTACCTTCCAGTACGACGGCGGCAAGATTGTCGGTATCGATGCGGTAGTGCTGTCAACTCAGCATTCAGAAGAGATTTCTCAGGCCGATCTGCGTGAAGCGGTGATGGAAGAGATCATCAAGCCGGTACTGCCGACCGAGTGGATCAACGCCAGCACCAAATACCACATCAACCCAACCGGTCGTTTCGTGATCGGCGGCCCGATGGGCGACTGCGGCCTGACCGGTCGTAAAATCATCGTCGATACCTACGGCGGCATGGCCCGTCACGGCGGTGGCGCGTTCTCCGGCAAGGATCCGTCGAAAGTTGACCGTTCAGCGGCTTACGCTGCGCGCTACGTGGCGAAAAATATCGTTGCCGCTGGCCTGGCCGATCGCTGCGAAATCCAGGTTTCTTACGCGATTGGCGTGGCAGAACCGACCTCAATCATGGTGGAAACCTTCGGTACCGAGAAAGTTTCAACCGAACAGCTGACGCTGCTGGTGCGTGAGTTCTTCGACCTGCGTCCATACGGTCTGATTCAGATGATGGATCTGCTGAAGCCAATCTACAAAGAAACCGCTGCCTACGGTCACTTTGGTCGTGAACACTTCCCGTGGGAACAGACCGACAAAGCCGCCCAGCTGCGCGAGGCCGCAGGCCTGTAATCAACGAGGGTGCGGGCAACGGCTCTCACCCCGATCTTCTCTTAGCGGAGAAGGTAAATCGAGCCCGCGCAAGCGGGCTTTTTTATAACAGCAAACTTTTATTTTAATGCGCTGAATGCACTACTTTTCGATACACTCACTGGAAGACCATTAAAAAAGCTATTTTTTTAGGTTTATAGTCAATTCGCCCATATGCAATGAATAATAAACACTCCAACATTTATAAAAACCGGATAGTCTTTTAACAAGCATCTTTTTTCGCTTTTTATTTCTTCAAAACAAATGTAATTCTCATCACTTTCGCCAGAAAAGTCCTTTTTCGGAAACGATAAATATTTATATCCACCGTTAAAATTCACCACGAATATGGATTTTAAATCGTGTTGCTGCTGGTTCGGTAGCTGATCAATTATGGGCTTAATTTATTCACCCACCAATTCTCAAGTGCTTTACCTGAAGAGGGAGGATGCTGAACAACGACCATTAATGCGCCATTTCCCGGAAAAAAATCTTTGATTACGGGGTGATAGAAAGTCTCTATCCAAAAATATTTTGAGAAAAAGACGGCACCCAATGTCAATATGACCATTGTGGCTTTAGCTGTTTTAAACATGATAACTCTGGTTTCTCATCCAACGTGAAATTGGCATGATGTATTGATGATTGTAAGTCCGCTATTTCAGGTCGCCATGAATGGCGACCCTACATCTGAGCGGGTTACTTTTTGTAGGGTGCGCATTTATGCGCACCTGGATTGTGTGCAGCATTTTAATTGGGAAATGCACTCCTGCACCTGGATAACAGGAAAGTTTATGTCTTATAAACTGCAATCTACAAGTGGCGTACCGTTATCCCCTGCAACACCATCAACCTGAAGAAATAAGCTACTCATTATTCGATTTCCCTTTCCGAAAGAAATTGTTCCTGGCACCGATAGTATCATAAATGAACAATAACCACTCAAATAAAGTGGTTATTTGCTATGTCTCCGAACCAATCCAACGCGCCTTTGCACCATCACACTTTTTGTCTATACCACCGCAGGCGCATTTTTCAGCGCTGTCTACACTGTTAGCACTGCGCTTACAACAAAGTGTTAACGATTACATTTTGAAATCCTTTTAATATCTTCAATTTAGAGATTTTTCAGCGTAGTAACGGTGATGAAAATGCGTTATTTTCAGCGTCGTCTGATAGCCGATATTTATAGTGATGTCAGAAACTTAAAGGGTGCTATACCTTACTGGTTATGTGACTGATTCGGGCAAAAAATGCTGGATTACAGGGTTTCAGCGTGTGTAACCGATTACATCGATGTGATCGCACTCACTTTTTCCCGCAGGCAGCTTACTTAACATTGATAAAAACAAAGATGGATAAACTTCGGAGGCAATATGCCTGGTAATACTCACAAAAGCAGAACCTCAAACAAGGCGATGACCCTGTTTGTCTGCTTTCTGGCCGCTCTGGCGGGCCTGCTGTTCGGTCTGGATATCGGCGTTATCGCCGGTGCCCTGCCCTTCATCGCGAAAGATTTCAACGTTACCGCACATCAGCAGGAGTGGATTGTCAGCTCAATGATGTTCGGTGCTGCGGTCGGTGCCGTGGGCAGCGGCTGGATGTCTTCGCGTCTCGGCCGTAAAAAGAGCCTGATGGCCGGTGCCATCCTGTTCGTTATCGGTTCACTGTGGTCGGCGATGGCGCCAAACCCGGAAATGCTGATTGCCGCGCGCGTGGTGCTCGGCCTTGCCGTCGGCGTTGCCTCTTATACCGCCCCGCTGTATCTCTCGGAAATCGCACCTGAGAAGATCCGCGGCAGTATGATTTCCCTGTATCAGCTGATGATCACCATCGGTATTCTCGGCGCTTACCTGTCTGACACCGCGTTCAGTGCCTCGGGCGACTGGCGCTGGATGCTGGGCATCATCACTATTCCGGCGGTGCTGCTGCTGGTTGGCGTGGTGTTCCTGCCAAACAGCCCGCGCTGGCTGGCGGCGAAAGGTGACTTCCGCGATGCACAGCGCGTGCTGGATCGCCTGCGTGACACCAGCGAGCAGGCGAAACGCGAGCTGGATGAGATCCGCGAAAGCCTGAAGATCAAACAGTCCGGCTGGCAGCTGTTCCAGAGCAACAGCAACTTCCGCCGCGCGGTGTTCCTCGGCGTGCTGTTGCAGGTGATGCAGCAGTTCACCGGCATGAACGTCATCATGTACTACGCACCGAAAATCTTCGAAATCGCCGGCTTCGCCAATACCACGCAGCAAATGTGGGGCACGGTGATCGTGGGTCTGGTGAACGTGCTGGCCACCTTTATTGCTATCGGTCTGGTGGATCGCTGGGGCCGTAAACCCACGCTGGTGCTGGGCTTCCTGGTGATGGCTGCCGGCATGGGTATCCTCGGTACCATGCTGCACATTGGCATTAACTCTGCCGGTGAGCAGTACTTTGCCATCGCCATGCTGCTGATGTTCATTGTTGGCTTCGCGATGTCAGCCGGTCCGCTGATTTGGGTACTGTGTTCTGAAATTCAGCCGCTGAAAGGGCGTGATTTTGGTATCACCGTCTCTACCGCGACCAACTGGATTGCCAACATGATCGTTGGTGCCACCTTCCTGACCATGCTGAACTCGCTGGGCAACGCGCCGACTTTCTGGGTCTACGCCGCGCTGAACGTGTTCTTTATTCTGCTGACGGTCGCGCTGATTCCGGAGACCAAAAACGTCTCGCTGGAGCACATCGAGCGCAACCTGATGTCGGGCAAAAAACTGCGCGATATCGGCCAGCAATAAGGCCAGATGCGTTAACCGGGGCTGCCGCAGGGCGGCCCTTTTTTTATCTGCCCCCTTTACGCATGCAGTTGCGTACCCCGCGGCAACGCCTTATGCTGCCGCACATGAAAACGCCACGTCTGCCCATCTCCCTGCAACAAGCCGTCATGCGCTCGCTGCGCCATTTTTTGCAGCTGGCTCAGCAAAAACTCGAACGTCATTTCGAAGAGCCAACGCTGGTTTATCAGCAGCGCGGTACGGCCGCAGGCACCGCGTGGCTGGAGCAGTGGCAAATTCGCCTCAACCCGGTGCTGCTGCTGGAAAACCAGCAGGCTTTTATCGACGAAGTGGTGCCGCATGAGCTGGCGCATCTGCTGGTGTGGAAAACCTTCGGCCGCGTGCCGCCGCACGGCAAAGAGTGGAAGTGGATGATGGAGGACGTGCTGGGCGTGCCCGCCCGCCGCACCCATCAGTTCGCCATCACTTCGGTGCGCAGCAATACCTTCCCCTATCGCTGTCGCTGCCAGCAACATCAGCTGACGGTACGCCGCCACAACCGCGTGGTGCGTGGTGAGAGCGAATATCGCTGCGTGCATTGCGGTACGCTGCTGCAACCCGGTGAATACGCAGCGGATTAGTCCGCGATTCTCATTCCCCGCGCCCGACCATTCTGTTACCCTGCCGCCCTTTTTCGGTACCAGGTTACTTTTTGGAATATGTCTCGCAAAACGCTGTTATTACTCTCTCTGCTGGTCGCGCCGCTCAGTGCGTACAGCCTCAGTCTCACCCATTACAACCAGAACAATTTTCAGCAGGCGAAAGTGGTCGCGGCAAAGATCAACGCGGATGCGCCGGCGGATTTTTACTGCGGCTGCAAAATCAGCTGGCACGGTAAAAAAGGCGTGCCGGATCTCAGCAGCTGCGGCTATAGCGTGCGCAAGAACGCCAACCGCGCGGAACGCATCGAGTGGGAACACGTCATGCCGGCGTGGGAGTTTGGTCATCAGCGTCAGTGCTGGCAAAATGGCGGACGCAAAAACTGCAGCAAAGACGCAGATTACCGCCGCATCGAAAGCGATCTGCACAACCTGCAGCCAGCCATCGGCGAAGTGAACGGTGACCGCAACAACTTCCAGTACAGCCAGTGGAACGGTGGCGAGCAGCCGTACGGTCAGTGCAGCATGAAGATCGATTTTAAGCAGAAGCGCGCCGAGCCTCCCGAGCGCGCGCGCGGCGCCATCGCCCGCACCTACTTCTATATGCGCGACCAGTATCATCTGCGCCTGTCACGCCAGCAAACCCAGCTGTTCACCGCGTGGAACAAGCAGTATCCGGTCACGCCGTGGGAGTGCGAACGCGACCAGCGCATTGCCGCGGTGCAGGGAAATCACAATTCCTGGGTACAGCAGGCTTGCCAGCGCTGAAAGCGCTACCCTACACTAGCTTTTTTCGATTGGGCCGCATCGCGCGATGCGGCATAACGCCGGCAGGAACCGCATGCGCATACCCCGCATTTATCACCCCGAAGCTCTAACCGTTAACAGTGAAGTTCTGCTTGATGAGGATGCCGCCAACCACGTCGGCCGCGTGCTGCGCATGAGCGCCGGACAGCAGATCGAGCTGTTTGATGGCAGTAATCTGACTTTTAGCGCCGAAATCACCCAGGCCGACAAAAAGCGTGTAAAAGTAAAGGTCCTTGCCAGCCAGCCTGACGATCGCGAATCCCCGCTGCACTTACACCTCGGTCAGGTGATGTCGCGCGGTGAAAAAATGGAATTCACTATCCAGAAATCGATCGAACTGGGCGTGAATGTGATTACGCCCTTGTTTTCTGAACGCTGTGGCGTAAAGCTGGATGCCGAACGCCTGGCGAAAAAGATTCAGCAGTGGCAGAAAATTGCCATCGCCGCCTGCGAGCAGTGCGGTCGTAATCGCGTGCCGGAAATCCGCGCCGCGATGACGCTCGAAGCCTGGTGCGCCGAAGCGGATGACGGCCTGAAGCTCAATCTGCATCCGCGCGCCAGTCACAGCATCAATACGCTGCCGCAGCCGGTTGAGCGCGTACGGCTGCTGATTGGCCCGGAAGGCGGCCTGTCGGCAGAGGAAATTGCCATGACGGCGCAGCACGGCTTTACCGATATCCTGCTCGGTCCGCGCGTTTTGCGCACCGAAACCACGGCGCTCACCGCCATCACGGCACTTCAGGTGAGGTTTGGTGACCTCGGTTAAGGGATACTTTCAGCCCGAAGACACACGCAGATAACTGACCAGCACAACGCTTTCGCACGGAACGGGGTGGCTGAATTCCCCTTTGAGGAGAGAATAATGATTAAGCTTGGCATCGTTATGGACCCGATTTCGTCCATCAACATTAAAAAAGACTCCAGCTTCGCCATGTTGCTGGAAGCACAGCGCCGCGGTTATGAAATTCACTACATGGAGATGGGCGATCTGTCGCTGCGCGGTGGCGTGACTTACGCGCGCACCCGGCTGCTGAGCGTCGAGCAGAACTACGATCAGTGGTACACGTTTGGCAGCGAGCAGACTATCCCGCTGGCCGATCTTAACGTGGTGCTGATGCGTAAAGACCCGCCGTTTGATACCGAGTTCATTTACGCCACTTATCTGCTGGAGCGCGCGGAAGAGCAAGGCACGCTGATCGTTAACAAACCGCAGAGCCTGCGTGACTGCAATGAAAAACTCTACACTGCCTGGTTTGCCGACCTGACGCCAGACACGCTGGTGACGCGCAACAAAGAGCAGCTGCGCGCGTTCTGGCAGGAGCATGGCGATGTAATCTTCAAGCCGCTCGACGGCATGGGCGGCGCGTCGATTTTCCGCATCAAAAAAGATGATGCCAACTTCGGCGTGATCACTGAAACGCTGACCAACCACGGTCAGTTCTTCTGCATGGCGCAAAATTATCTGCCGGCGATCAAAGACGGTGATAAGCGCGTGCTGGTGGTCGATGGTGAACCGGTGCCATACTGCCTGGCACGCATTCCACAGGGCGGCGAAACCCGTGGCAACCTCGCCGCCGGTGGCCGCGGCGAAGCCCGTCCGCTGAGCGACAGCGACTGGGAAATTGCCCGCCGCGTAGGTCCGACATTGAAAGCCAAAGGGCTGATTTTTGTCGGCCTCGATATTATCGGTGATAAACTGACAGAAGTTAACGTCACCAGCCCAACCTGCATCCGCGAAATCGAGGCGGCGTTCCCGGTCTCCATCACCGGCATGCTGATGGACGCGATTGAAAAACGTTTGGGCTGAGGATGCCGCAGGAGTGAGAGCTCCGTGAACCACCCAAAGCCGGTGCAGCCGTTCAGCACCGGCTATTTTTGGTAAACGAGTGAGAATGAATTTACAGCACCATTTCTTGATTGCGATGCCGTCGCTGCAGGACCCTTTCTTCAAACGCTCGGTGGTGTATATCTGCGAGCATAACGAAGAGGGTGCCATGGGTTTGATCGTTAACAAGCCGATGGACAACCTGACGGTCGAAGGCATCCTGAAAAAACTTAAGATCAGCCCATCAGAACGCGATCCTGCCATCAAACTGGACAAACCGGTGTTTGCCGGTGGCCCGCTGGCGGAAGATCGTGGCTTTATTCTGCACTCGGCCCAGCGCGTGTTCTCCTCCAGTATCCGCATTTCTGACAATACGGTGATCACCACTTCACGCGATGTGCTGGAAGCGATCGGCACGCGTGAACAGCCAGAGAACGTGCTGGTAGCGCTGGGTTATTGCGCATGGGAGAAGGATCAGCTGGAAAATGAGCTGCTGGAGAATGCCTGGCTGACCACGCCGGCCAATACGCAGATCCTCTTCCAGACGCCGATTGCCGAACGCTGGCGTGAAGCCGCGCGCAGCATGGGTGTGGACATCCATAACATGACCAGCGATGCAGGGCACGCCTGATGGCCAGTGAAACGCTGCTCGGCTTTGACTTCGGTACCAAAAGCATCGGCGTTGCCATCGGGCAACAGCTGACCGGCACTGCGCGCCCGCTCACCGCGCTGAAAGCGCAGGACGGCACGCCGGACTGGGAGCTCATTGGTAAGCTGCTGAAAGAGTGGCAGCCGGATTACGTGGTGGTTGGCCTGCCACTCAACATGGACGGCAGCGAACAGCCGCTGACGGCGCGCGCGCGCAAGTTTGCTAACCGGCTGCACGGCCGCTTCGGCGTGCGTGTGGAGCTGCAGGATGAGCGCCTGAGCACCGTAGAAGCGCGTGCCGACCTGTTCGAACGCGGCGGCTATCGCGCGCTGCAGAAAGGCCATATCGATTCGCAGTCCGCGGTGATTATCCTGCAGGACTGGTTCGAGAGGCATTAAATCAGCCCGAACGCGGCCGCGCGGTTTCGCGCCGCCGTGTCGGCGGTTCTCAGGGCACGTCCCCGCTCAAATTAATCCCGCCTCACGCCGGGCCTGCTCGCTCTGGGCGAAAGTCTGCATCCCTGCCTGCGCGCCGGTCTGCAACACACCGGGCAGCTGATGCATTTTGCCTTCGCGGATCAGGTTAGCGACCGCCGGCGTCGCCACCAGTACTTCAAACAGGCCAATGCGGCCACCGGCTTTGGCGGCGACTAAACGCTGCGCCAGCACCGCTTTCAGGCTGCCGGCCAGCTGCGTGCGCACGAGGTTTTTCTCCTCGGCCGGAAACACATCCACCAGCCGGTCCACCGCCTGCGTCGCGCCGCGCGTATGCAGCGTGGCCAGCACCAGATGGCCGGTCTCAGCAGCGGTCAGCGCCAGCCGGATGGTGTCGCTGTCGCGCAGCTCACCCAGCAGGATCACATCCGGATCTTCACGCAGCGCCGCTTTTAATCCGAGCTGAAACGAAGCGCAGTGCGCGCCGATTTCGCGCTGCTGAATCAGCGAACGCTGGCTGTGATGGACAAACTCGATCGGATCTTCCAGCGTGATAATGTGTCGCGCCTGCTGACGATTTAGGCTATCCACCAGCGCCGCCAGCGTGGTGGATTTGCCGCTGCCGGTCGCGCCGGTGATGAGGATAAGCCCTTCCTCCAGCTGCAGCAGCGAGCGCACCACGTCCGGCAGCTGCAGGCGCGCTATATCCGGTGGCTGACTGGCAATCAGCCGCAGCGCCAGCGCCAGTCCGTGACGCTGGCGGAACAGATTGGCGCGCAGCCGGCTGCCGTTGCCGAGCGTGATGGCGAAATCGACGTGACCGCTGCTGGCTAACTCGCTGCGCTGCGCGGCGCTAAGCCACTGCTCGCTAAAGGCCTGCAGCCAGCGCTCAGGCAAGCTGTACTGTTGCGGTATTGGCTCCAGCACGCCCTGCCGGCGCCAGTGCGGTAAATGTCCGCTGCAAAGGTGCAGATCGGCCGCATTATGCTTTACACTAAGCGCCACAACGTCATCCAAATCCATTTAACTTCTCCTGACTATGACTTCCATTGAGCACAACTTACAGCAAGTGCGCGAGCGGATCGCTGCTGCCGCCGCGCGTTGCGGCCGCGCGCCAGAAGAAATTACGCTGCTTGCAGTGAGCAAAACCAAACCTGCGAGCGCTATCGCAGAAGCCATTGCCGCCGGACAGCGCGCCTTCGGTGAAAATTACGTGCAGGAAGGGGTTGAAAAAGTTGCCGAACTGGCCGCACATCCTGATCTGCAATGGCACTTTATCGGGCCGTTACAATCCAATAAAAGCCGTCTGGTGGCGGAAAACTTTGCCTGGTGCCATACCGTTGACCGTCTGCGTATCGCGCAGCGGCTGAACGATCAGCGTCCGGCCGCGCTGCCGCCGCTCAACGTGTTAATTCAGGTAAATATCAGTGACGAGCACAGCAAATCTGGCATCATGCTGGAGGCCGTCGCCGGGCTGGCGCAACAGATTGCCGCCCTGCCGCGTTTGCGCCTGCGTGGACTGATGGCAATTCCGGCGCCCGAGCAGGATTACGCGCGCCAGCTGGCGGTGTGCCAGCAGATGGCCAGCGCGTTTCGTGCCTTGCAACAGGACTATCCTGGCGTCGATACGCTTTCTCTGGGAATGAGCGACGATATGGATGCGGCGATTGCCGCAGGCAGTACGATGGTGCGCATCGGCACCGCGGTATTTGGCGCGCGGGATTATGCACGCCCTTCACAACAATAATTGAGGAACCTCATGTTAACACTGACGTTTTTAGTCAAAACGCTGATTGATCTGTACGTGATGGTGCTGCTGCTGCGCATCTGGATGCAGTGGTCACGCTGTGACTTTTACAATCCGCTGGCGCAGTTTGTCGTGAAGATCACCCAGCCGATTGTTAAACCGCTGCGCCGCATTTTGCCGGCGCTGGGACCGATTGACACCGCGTCGCTGCTGCTGGCATTCGTGCTGACCACGCTGAAATATCCGATTCTGCTGCTGATTCAGGTCGGGGTGTTCTCCGTCGATCCGACCAACCTGCTGGTGGGGCTGTTGTCACTGGTCAAATCCGCCGGCTATCTGGTGTTCTGGGTGATCATCATTCGCTCGCTGATGAGCTGGATCAGCCAGGGACGCGGTGCGATGGACTATGTGCTGATCCAGCTGACCGAACCGCTGATGGCACCGATTCGCCGTATCCTGCCGGCGATGGGCGGCATCGATTTCTCGGCGATGATCGTGATTCTGGTGCTGTATGCGCTGAACTTCCTCGGTATGGACCTGTTCCCGGGTCTCTGGTACCTGCTGTAATTCGTTAATCTGGAACTGTTATGCAAAAAGTTGTGCTCGCCACCGGTAATCCGGGCAAAGTACGTGAACTGGCCGATCTGTTAGCGGCCTTCGGCCTGGATATCGTGGCGCAAACCGAGCTGGGCGTAGAGTCTGCCGAAGAGACCGGGCTGACCTTTATCGAAAACGCCATCCTGAAAGCGCGTCACGCGGCGCAGATCACCGGCCTGCCGGCGATTGCCGATGACTCCGGGCTGGCGGTCGATGCGCTGGGCGGCGCACCGGGCATTTACTCGGCGCGCTATGCCGGCGTTGATGCCAGCGACCAGCAGAATCTCGACAAACTGCTGCAGGCACTGGAGCTGGTGCCGGACGGCGAGCGCCAGGCACAGTTCCACTGCGTACTGGTGTACGTGCGTCACGCCGCCGACCCGACGCCGCTGGTGTTCCACGGTAGCTGGGCCGGGGAGATTACCCGCGCGGCCGCCGGTGAAGGCGGTTTCGGTTATGATCCGATCTTCTACGTGCCGGCGCTGGGTAAAACCGCCGCCGAGCTGAGCAAGGATGAAAAGCGTGCCGTGTCGCACCGGGGTAAAGCATTGACGCTGCTGCTGGAAGCGATGCGCAATGCCTGAGTTACCACCGTTAAGCCTTTATATCCACATCCCGTGGTGCGTGCAGAAATGTCCGTACTGCGACTTCAACTCGCACGCGCTCAAAGGCGAAGTGCCGCACAGCGAGTATGTGCAGCATCTGCTCAACGATCTTGACCAGGATCTGCCGCTGACCGCCGGGCGCGAAGTGCGCACCATTTTCATCGGCGGCGGCACGCCCAGCCTGCTGAGCAGCGAAGCGATGCAGCAGCTAATGGATGGCGTGCGTGCGCGCCTGCCGCTGGCGGCGGACGCCGAAATCACCATGGAAGCCAATCCGGGCACGGTGGAAGCCGATCGCTTCAGCGGCTATCAGCGGGCGGGCATTAACCGGATTTCGATTGGCGTGCAGAGTTTCAGTCCGCAAAAGCTGACGCGCCTGGGCCGCATCCACGGTCCGGACGAGGCGGTCCGCGCGGCACAGCTGGCGGCCGGTCTCGGCCTGCGCAGCTTTAACCTCGACCTGATGCACGGCCTGCCGGATCAGTCGCTGGAAGAAGCGCTGGACGATTTGCGCCAGGCGATTGCCCTCAACCCGCCGCATCTGTCGTGGTATCAGCTGACCATTGAGCCCAACACGCTGTTTGGTTCACGCCCGCCGGTTTTGCCGGATGACGATGCGCTGTGGGATATCTTTGAGCAGGGTCATCAGCTGCTGAGCGCCGCAGGCTATCAGCAGTATGAAACCTCGGCTTACGCCAAACCGGGCTATCGCTGCGAGCATAACCTGAACTACTGGCGCTTCGGTGATTACCTCGGCATCGGCTGTGGCGCGCACGGCAAGCTGACGCAGCCGGACGGGCGCATCGTGCGCACGGTGAAAACCCGTCATCCGCGCGGTTTTATGAAGGGCAACTATCTGGATAAGCAGCATGACGTGCCGGACGAGGACAAGCCGTTCGAGTTCTTTATGAACCGTTTCCGCCTGCTGGAAGCCGCGCCGCGCGCCGACTTTGAGCGCTACACCGGGCTGGACGAGGCAGTGATTCGCCCGCAGATCGACGCAGCCATCGCCGCCGGTTATGTGCAGGAGCAGCCAGAGCACTGGCAGATCACCGAAAAAGGCAAACTGTTCCTCAATTCGCTGCTGGAGCTGTTCATGTAAATTCAGCGGAGAAGGCGCGCACCTTTTCCGCTGGCAGCCGTGCTGTGCGGCACGGCTGCATCTGTTACGCTCAGGCGACCATCACCTCATTATTGATTAACAGCGTTGCGCTGTGGTCGAGACTCTCAAACACCTGCCACACTTTGCCACCGCTCTGCTGCGCCCCCTGCTGCTGCCACTGCTGATAAAATTGCGTGCTATCGCTGAGCTGCACCACGTCACCGGCATCACCATCAATCAGCCAGCTGCGCGTGCGCTCTGGCAGCAACACATCCTGATGCGCCTGCTGCAACAGCTGCTGCGCATCCAGCTGCAGCAGATTGTCTCCGGAGCCGGTGAGATCGATATGCTGCAGGCCGCTGATATGCTGCGTCAGCTGCTGATAATCAAGTTGCTGATGTTCTCCTTCCAGCACCAGCGCAGAGAAGCCCTGCAGCGGTTGTCCGCTATGCGCCGCCAGCCACTGCTGCACATCATTCAGATGCAGCTGCGCGCCCTCCTGTTCCTGCGTTTCCGGCAGCGTATGGTGCTGTACCAGGCTCTCGTCTTTGCCCCAGCGCACAGTATCAATAATCCAGCCGACATCGCGCTTCACCAGCACGTTCCAGCACAGCACTTTTTTATAGGTATCCGGATCTTCGCCCGAATGGACGTCAATATAGCCAATCTGCTGGCCCGCCGGAGCCTGCCAGCTAAAGGTGTTCAGGCCCTGCTCAGACCGGCTGGCGCCGCCGGGCTGCAGGTATTCGCGCCCCAGCAGCTCACCGCTGGGTGAAAAGATATCCACGTAGGTATCGCAATTGTGGAGATAGCCATAATTGAACTCCACGTAATTGGTGGCACCAAAATCAAACTGCACGACTGAATGATCCAGCATCTCAATCGCTTTGCTTTCATAGCCATCCGGCCGGTTCATGATGCCGGTGTAGAAACTGCTGTTGCTGGTGCCATGTTTCAGTTCAGTGACTTTTAACCCGCCGTACTGATACACCCGGCCGGTTTGCCAGCTGGTATTGGCGCGACAGTTCCAGTTCTCTTCGCCAGAACTGTGCTTCACGCCAGAGTCATAGTTAATCATCCAGTTGGGCGCATAGTTGCTGATGTTACCCGCCAGATCGACTGCTTTTACCGTAAAGTTGTTACTACCCGGCTGCATGTCGCGGTCCGGAGTAATCTGCCAGCGGCCATCGGCCCCCACCGTCGCGCTGCCGGCTGCCACGCCGTTCTGGTACAGCGTCACCTGACTGTAAGGCTCAGCCTGTCCGGAAAAATCGAGCCGCTTATCGTCAGTGGTCTGGCCCGGCAGCACCGGCTGGATGGTGCCGACGTCATCGATAGCCTGCAGGATGGTGGGCGTGTTGATACGGGTGTCGATGGTCAGCGTCCAGCTGTCGCTCCATTGACTGACGTTGCCAGCCTTATCGCTGCTGCGGCTGCGAAAACGCCAGTCGCCGTCCGGCAGCAGATCCTGCGGCGGCGTCCAGTGCCAGTGGCCGCTGCTGTCGACGGTGGCCGTACCGCCGACAATCCACTTACCGCCTGGTGCGGCATACTGAATGCGCACCACGCTGCCGGGCTCGGCTTCACCGTGCAGTTCCGGCCGGACATCATCGGTGGGTTGGCCGCGGCCAAACTGGCCCTGATACAGCCCGCGATTGTCGTCGTAATAGCTGAACGTCGGCGTTTCCGGGGTAAGCGTATCGAGATGAAAGGTCCACTTCGGCGACGGCTGACTGCGGTTGTCGGCGCGGTCCTCGGCCTGCGCCGTCAGGTTATAGGTTCCATCCTGCGGCAGATCGAGCTGCGCCTGCCAGTTGCCCTGCGCATCGGCACGCACAGAGGCGAGAAGTTGGTTGCCATTATAGAGATAAACCAGCGCGTTGGCTTCGGCCTGCCCGCGTACCACCGGCTGATCATCGTTGGTATAGCCGTTACGCCTGATGCTGTTACCGTCCTCCACGCCGCCGGCAACGTGGTCTTCAATCGCTTCAATGATCGGTCTGGCGGGCGGATGGGTATCGATATTGTAATCCACGCGCGTGGGTGCGCTGTGATTGCCGGCGGCATCCACGGCGGTGAAGGTGAGCTGGTATTCACCATCGGCCATCGGCTGCGGCGGCATCCACTCGAAGTGGCCATTAATCACCGGCACGCGTAGCGGATTGCCACCGTTAACCGTCACGATGACTTCAACGGCATCCGGCGTTTGTACCGTTCCCTGCCAGCGTTTTTGCGGGTCGTTGTACCAGCCGCGTTCGGCAACGATAACCACAGGGGGTGATAAAACCGGGTGTGAACTGGAAGCAGAGGTGTCAGAAAATAACATAAAATTTCCTTAAAAATTAATAAGTTCAACAGGCTGAATGCCCGTTGATATAGTTATTAATGCGGAAATTTTGCCGTTATCAGATTCGTCCCGAATCTAAGACAACCCGTTAAATCATGGCTTAAAAGTTGCGGGGATAAAAAAGGCGCCACTGTTCAGAAGAACAATGACGCCGTGATGTTCCGTGCATTCAGCGGCAACGCGGCTGGCTTAGCCCTTTACGTTCTGCATCAGCGTCTTGCGCTGGCTTTCCAGTGCGGTCACCCGGTTACACACTTCATGACCGAAGTTCTGGAAATCCTGCTCCTGATTGTTCCATTCAGTCTGAATCGACTGCTGTAGCCCGCCGAGGTTGCCCATCAGCGCCTGCAGCGGATTGCTGCCGCTGGCGGCCTGTTTGGTACCCATCTCGTTCAGGCTATCCTGCAACACCCCGCCCAGCGTGCTCTGCACCAGCTTCTCGCCGTCGGCGCGCACCTGCTCAATGGCCTGATGGTGGAAAGTCAGGCCATCCGGGCGGTGCTCGATGATGCGGTTCATCTGCTGCTTGAGCTGGCCGTTCAGCGTGGTCAGGCGATTGCGCACATTGCTGTCCGCGCCGAGTTTTTCGACGATCACTTTATCCAGCGCCACGCGGCCCCGCTCCAGACGGGTGGTTGCGCCGCTGTCGACCCACGGCAGATCGCGACGCAGCGCGTTCTGGTAGTCAATCGCCTGCTGGCGCGTGGCGTTATCGACGCTCACCGACTTGCCGTTGAACTGCACATCGCCCTGCGGCGTGATTTCAAGGTTGCCGTTGCTGCCCACCACCTGCACGCTCTGGGGTTTGATGATCACATCATCCTTTGGATTGACGCTGCACTGATAGTCAGCATGCGCCTGAGCTGCCGCCAGCAGCAGCGCGGCGAGAAGAGCCTTACGAACCATGAAATCTCCTGCAGATGTGAATAGTCTGATAAGCGGTGGCATTGTGCTGCGTCTGGCGATGCGCAATAAATTGCGCCGCTACGAAAGGTGCATTGGACAAGCGAATCAACCAACACGCACTGAATGTGTAGCGGCGCGATTCATCGCGCGAAGTTATCGCCAGTGGTGATACTTAGTCCCACCAAACGTCGAAGAGTTCAGTGACCTGAATATCGGCGAGATTTTTCTTTTCCAGCCAGTTACGCACCAGCTCGCGGTGCGCGTCGGTGCATTTGCCGGTCTGCTGCAGACACACCAGCCCTTCCCACACCAGATAGCCGCTGCCGTCATAGGCCAGACCATTCGGATCGATCACCTCATTGATGAACTGATCGAGCGTGGCATCCACCTCTTCCTCACTGGTGCCTTCGGCAAAACGCCAGGCAACAGAGAAGCCCAGCTCCTGAAACTCATCAACATGCAACTTTTTACGTAAACGGCGGCTACGTTTTACAGCCATTATTTCACCCTCTCAAACATCAGATCCCATACGCCATGGCCCAGTCGCTGCCCGCGCTGCTCAAATTTGGTTAACGGACGCGTTTCCGGACGTGGCACGTAATTCTGGCTCTCCGACTGATTGCTATAGCCATCGATGCTGCTCATCACTTCCAGCATGTGCGTGGCGTACTCTTCCCAGTCGGTCGCCATGTGGAACACGCCGCCCAGCTTCAGCTTGCGCAGCACCAGCTCGGCAAACGGTACCTGGACGATGCGGCGCTTGTTGTGGCGCGCCTTATGCCATGGATCCGGGAAAAACAGCTGCACCATGCGCAGCGAATTGTCCGGCACCATGTTTTCCAGCACTTCCACCGCGTCGTGACACATCACGCGCAGATTCTGCACGCCAGCCTCTTTGGCCGAGGCCAGACAGGCACCGACGCCCGGCGCATGCACTTCAATGCCGAGGAAGTTCTGATGCGGATTGTTCTGCGCCATGGTCACCAGCGAGGCGCCCATGCCAAAACCAATCTCCAGCACCAGCGGCGCTTCGCGGCCAAACAGCGCAACCATGTCCAGCGGCTGCGGCTGATACTCGACGCCCATCTCCGGCCAGTAATTGTCGAGCGCGAGCTGCTGTCCTTTCGTTAAGCGCCCCTGGCGGCGCACAAAACTGCGGATACGGCGCAAAGGCCGCCCGTTCTCATCAAATTCCGGGGTGATGACGTCATTAATCATGTTGAAACCTGCTGGTTAGCCTGTTCAGGGAAACGGGCATTATGCAAAGTTAAGTAACAGAAGCAAGCCTTTGCAATCTTCCGGTTTACACCCTGATGTCTCTGTGCTGGAATTCCTGCCTGATTGTAGAGTAAACACGGAAAATTTCCTTCTTATGATGCAGGCGCCGCAGTTCGCGCAACAGGTGCTGGAGTGGTACCAACGCTTTGGCCGTAAAACTCTGCCGTGGCAGCTGGAGAAAACGCCCTATAAGGTGTGGCTCTCCGAAGTGATGCTGCAGCAGACGCAGGTTGCCACCGTTATTCCCTATTTCGAACGCTTTATGGCGCGCTTCCCCACGGTTGCCGACCTGGCCGCCGCGCCGCTTGATGAAGTGCTGCATCTGTGGACCGGCCTCGGCTATTACGCACGGGCGCGTAACCTGCACAAGGCGGCTAAACAGGTGGTTGAGCTGCACGGCGGCGTATTCCCGCCTCATTTCGATGACGTCGCGGCGCTGCCGGGCGTCGGCCGCTCCACGGCGGGCGCGATTCTGTCGCTGTCGCTCGGCCTGCATTTCCCGATCCTCGACGGCAACGTAAAACGCGTTCTGGCGCGCTGCTATGCAGTGAGCGGCTGGCCGGGCAAAAAAGAGGTGGAGAAGCGGCTGTGGCAGATCAGTGAAGACGTCACGCCAGCGGAAGGCGTCAGCCAGTTCAATCAGGCGATGATGGATCTCGGCGCGTTAGTGTGTACTCGCTCCCGCCCGAAATGCGAAATCTGCCCGCTGAATAGCGGCTGCGCGGCTTATGCACAAGGCAACTGGGCTGATTATCCCGGTAAGAAACCGAAAGTCACGCTACCAGAGCGCAGCGGCTGGTTCCTGATGCTGCAGCACGGCGACGAGGTGTTTCTGGAACAGCGTCCGCCGGTGGGTTTGTGGGGCGGCCTGTTCTGCTTCCCGCAGTTCACCAGTGAGCAAGCGCTGACTGACTGGCTGGCGGCGCGCGGCATCCACGCGAAACCGCAGCAGCTTACCGCGTTTCGCCACACCTTCAGCCATTTCCACTTAGATATTGTGCCTATGTGGCTGGCGTGGCCTTCCTCCGGGTCGCTGATGGATGAAGCCGGCGGTCTCTGGTATAACTTAGCGCAACCACCGTCAGTGGGGCTGGCCGCGCCGGTAGAGCGCCTGCTGCATGAGCTGCGCCATCCCCGGCAGCTTCAACTGCGAACCAGTTTGACCGAAGAGGAAGAGTAATGAGCCGCACTATTTTTTGTACTTATCTGCAACGCGACGCTGAAGGCCAGGACTTTCAGCTCTATCCTGGCGAACTGGGTAAGCGCATCTACAATGAGATTTCCAAAGAGGCCTGGCAGCAGTGGATGTCCAAGCAGACCATGTTGATCAACGAGAAGAAGCTCAACATGATGAACCCGGAAGATCGCAAAGTGCTGGAGAAGGAGATGGTGAATTTCCTGTTCGAAGGCAAAGATGTGCACATTGAAGGTTACACCCCGCCAGAAAAATAAACGTTCAGGGCCTCCCTTTGAGGCCCTCTTTTTCGAGTCAGGCACGCATTCACAATGAATAAAAAACTGATAGCACTGCTGGTCATCGCGCCCCTGTTAGTCTCCTGCTCCGGACAAAAAAAATCGCAGTACCATGAAGAGTGGGTTAAGGACACCAACGGTTTTGACATTCTGATGGGGCAGTTTGCCGCCAACATCGAGAATATCTGGGGAATCAATGAGGTTCTGATCGCCGGACCCAAGGACTACGTCAAATACAGCGATAACTATTACACCCGCAGTCACATCAACTTCGACAGCGGTAGCATCACCATTGAGACCATTTCCGGCACCGATCCGATGGCCAGCCTGCGTCAGGCCATCATCACCACGCTGTTGATTGGTGACGATCCGGGCAACGTCGATCTCTACTCCGACGCCAACGATATTCAGATCAGTAAAGAGCCGCTGCTGTACGGCCAGGTGCTGGATAACACCGGTCAGCCGATCCGCTGGCAGGGACGCGCCGGTAACTTTGCTGATTACCTGATCCAGAACAAACTGCAGAAACGCACCTCCGGGCTGCACGTTATCTGGTCGGTGACCATTCCGATGGTGCCTAACCACCTCGACAAACGTGCGCACAAATATCTGCCGCTGGTGCGCAAAGCGGCCGAACAGTATGGCGTTGATGCCTCGCTGATTCTGGCGATCATGCAGACCGAATCGAGCTTCAACCCCTATGCGGTAAGCAACGCCGATGCGCTGGGTCTGATGCAGGTGGTGCAGCATACTGCCGGGGTCGATGTGTTCCGCATGAAGGGCAAATGGGGTAAACCGAGCCGCAGCTATCTGCTCGATCCGGCCAATAATATTGATGCCGGTACCGCTTATCTGTCGCTGCTGCAGAAGAGCTATCTCGGCGGGATTCAGGATCCGCTGTCGCGCCGTTACGCAGTGATCACCGCTTATAACGGCGGGGCGGGCAGCGTGCTGCGCGTGTTCTCCAGCGATAAAGACCGCGCCTTCGCCACCATCAACGGCATGTCACCGAGCCAGGTGTATCAGACGCTGACCACCAACCATCCGTCGGCCGAGTCGCGCCGCTATCTGTACAAAGTGAGCCAGGCACAGCGCAGCTACCACCGTTATTGATTAGCGCTCATCGCCACCTTCTCCCGCCTGCGGGAGAAGGTGGCGTGCGGTGGGGGAACAGCCCCCTCCTACAACATCATATTCGCCACTAACCGCTTGTGCCCGCTGTCATCTTCCTCGGTGTAAACCCCCTGCAACTCCGGTGAAAAGCCCGGCAGCAGATTGATACCCGCTTCCAGCGCGAGGAAATAGCGCTGCACTGCCCCGCCCCAGGTTTCGCCTGGCACCACGCACAGCACACCCGGCGGATACGGCAGCGCCCCCTCGGCGGCAATGCGCCCTTCGGCGCTGGCGATCGGCACCAGCTCAACGTCACCGCGAATATACGCCTGATGCGCATCCTGCGGATTAACCTCGACTTTCGGGAAACACGCCTGGCGGAACATGTCGCGCTGCAGATCTTTGACGTCGTAGCTGACGTACAAATCGTGCATCTCCTGGCACAGGCGACGCAGCGTGTAGCCCTGATAGCGCTCGACGTGCCTGCGATACACGCTCGGCAGCACTTCGGCCAGCAGCGCATCTTCCCGCACGTGCTGTTCAAACTGCTCCAGCATCGCCACCAGGTGTGCCATTTTTTCCGGCGTTTCCGCTGGGGTCAGCAGGAACAGGATTGAGTTGAGATCGCACTTCTCCGGTACGATACCGTTCTCGCGCAGATAGTTGGCGAGAATGGTGGCCGGAATGCCAAAGCGGGTGTATTCGCCGCTGGTGGCATCGATGCCTGGCGTGGTGAGCAGCAGCTTGCACGGATCCACCAGATACTGTCCGGCATCGTAACCGGCAAAACCGTGCCACTTCGCGCCCGGTTCGAAGCTGAAATATGCCGGATCGGCGGCGATGGTGGCGGTTTCTGCCGCCTGCCATGGCTTGCCGTGCACCTGCTCCGGCAGGAAGGGCTGAATCAGGCTGCAGCGCTCAAGGATCGCTTTGCGTGCCTCAATGCCCAGCGTGACGCAGTCGTGCCACATGCTGCGCCCCGCTTCGCCCTGATGCATTCTGGCGTTGATATCCAGCGCAGCGAACAGCGGATAGAACGGGCTGGTTGAGGCGTGCAGCATAAACGCGTTGTTCAGCCGCTTGTGTGGGCAGAAACGTTTCTGGCCGCGAATATGGTTATCTTTCTTGTGAATCTGCGAAGTCTGCGAGAAGCCCGCCAGCTGCTTATGCACCGACTGGGTGACAAAAATCCCCGGATCGTTCTCATTGAGCTCCAGCGTCAGCGGCGAGCAGCCGGCCATTAGCGGAATAAACTGCTCATAACCCAGCCATGCCGAATCAAACAGAATGTAGTCACACAGATGCCCGATGCGATCCACCACCTGGCGCGCGTTGTATACCGTGCCATCGTAGGTACCAAGCTGGATGATCGCCAGCCGGAACGGACGCGGCTGATCCGCGCGCTGTGGCGCGACCTGGCGCACCTGCTCGCGCAGATACGTCTCGTCGAAACAGTGCGCATCGATGCCGCCAATAAAGCCAAACGGGTTACGCGCCGCTTCCAGATAAACCGGCGTGGCGCCTGCCTGGATCAGCGCACCGTGGTGGTTAGATTTATGGTTATTGCGGTCAAACAGCACCAGATCGCCGCGCGTCAGCAGCGCATTGGTCACCACTTTGTTGGCGCTGGAGGTGCCGTTCAGCACGAAGTAGGTTTTATCGGCGTTGAACACGCGCGCGGCATATTTCTGCGCATCCTTGGCCGAGCCTTCGTGGATCAGTAAATCGCCCAGCTTGACGTCCGCGTTACACATATCGGAGCGAAAGACGTTCTCGCCGTAGAACTCATAAAACTGACGTCCGGCCGGATGGCGGCGGAAAAACGCCCCGCCCTGATGGCCCGGACAGGCAAAGGTGCTGTTCTGCATATCGACATAGCGCGTCAGGGTGTCGAAAAACGGCGGCAGCAGTTCCGCCTCGTACGCCTGCGCCGCCTGCTCCAGCGCCTGCCACTCTTCCGCTGCGCCGTTGATCTCTCCGGTCACGCCCGGCAGCGTCAGCACCGCGTCATCAAAGGCGTTCGCGACAAACACCGGCAGATTGAAGCCAGTCTGGCGCAGCAAAGTCAGCACGCCGCTGCGTGTATCGGCCAGAGAGACCACTACCGCGGCTACGTCGGTGAAATCGGTATTATCCAGCGTCACCACGTCGCGCGCGGTGTTGAGACTCAGGCTTGGCGCTACCGCTACGCTGGCAGCAATTTTCAATGGGTTCATAACACAAATCCCCGTAATGAAGGATGAGTGGGTGCCAGTGGCACAGCAATGAGGAAATTTCCCCGGCGAATAACGTCCGGCGGCCGCAACCGATAGACATCAGTAAAGCCAGATCGCGTCTGTCTTTACTCATATCCAACAGCGAACGGGGCGTAGCCTCACCGCATGGTGAGCGGGAAATGCGAACAACAGATGACAGAGGCGCGCTTGTCATGAAGCGCACGGCGACAAGTGCAGATGTGCATTGTACCGGACATGGCGGCGTCCTCAGCGATGAAGATGGGGAATAAATTCGGGCGACATGATGGCATCTTTTTTTCCCGCGAACAACCAATCAGGGCGGAATTTTGATGCAGAACGCCAATGCGCTACTTCATTGATTTACATGAATAATAGTTAAGGCGTCTATTTTTAACTGCCTGAATAGTCGAAGATTACGCAAAGTTATGCAGAATGTAACACCGGTGCGATAGCGACCGCCTGCCGCGCCCATCCGCCTGGCACTCCCTGCGGCAGAAGCGTACTATGGAGCGCACTTCTCCCAACCAGCCGGAGGCTGCATGTTCAAGGCACTGGTCATTGAAAATGATGAACAGGGATACCGCACATCCCTGCAGGATCTGTCAGAGCAACAATTGCCCGATCAGGATGTTACCCTCGAAGTAAGCTACTCCACCCTCAACTACAAAGACGCGCTGGCCATCTGCAATAAAGGGCCGATTGTGCGCCAGTTTCCCATGGTGCCGGGCATCGATTTTGTTGGCCGGGTGATCCACAGCCGTCATCCGGAGTGGCAGCAGGACGATGTTGCGCTGCTCACCGGCTGGGGCGTGGGTGAAAAACACTGGGGCGGGCTGGCGCAGAAAGCCAGCGTCTCCGGCGACTGGCTGGTCAAGGTTCCGGCGGCGCTCAGCCCGCTGCAAACCATGGCGATTGGCACCGCCGGCTTTACCGCGATGCTGTGCGTGCTGGCGCTGGAAAAACAGGGCATCACACCGCAGCACGGTCCGGTACTGGTTACCGGTGCCAGCGGCGGCGTGGGCAGCTTCAGCGTGAGCCTGCTGGCACGTCTCGGCTATGAGGTCGTGGCATCCAGCGGCCGCGCCAGCGACAGCGCCTACCTGCTCGATACGCTCGGCGCCTCCGCGATTATCGACCGTAACGAACTGAGCGCGCCCGGCAAACCGCTGGCGAAAGAGCGCTGGGCAGCCGCGATCGATAGCGTCGGCAGCCACACGCTGGCCAATGTGTTAGCCGGGATCCAGCGCGACGGCGTGGTCGCCGCCTGCGGCATGGCGCAGGGCCTCGATCTGCCCACCAGCGTCGCGCCGTTTATTCTGCGCGGCGTTACGCTGGCCGGCGTGGACAGCGTGATGTGCGCCAAACCGCTGCGTCAGCAGGCGTGGCAGCGTCTGGCGGAGCTGGTTGACGGCGCGCTGCTGGAGCAGATGACCAAAGTGATTCCACTGAGCGAGGCGCGCACAGGCGCAGAACAGCTGCTGGCGGGCCAGGTGCGTGGGCGGCTGATTGTCGATTGCCGCCAGGCGCCCTGACCCGGTGCA
Source organism: Pantoea sp. SGAir0418 (assembly GCF_043529865.1). NCBI lineage: Bacteria > Pseudomonadati > Pseudomonadota > Gammaproteobacteria > Enterobacterales > Erwiniaceae > Pantoea > Pantoea sp. SGAir0418. Next base: position 774,837 of record NZ_CP027911.1, on the reverse strand, counting down.
GGGTGCAGTTATGGCCGCAGCTGTATCTGCGGCCGATCCTGCGCTGGCGGCGTAACCACCTGCAGGTCGGCCTGATACCAGCGCGTCAGGATCGGTTCGGTCATCACCGCGTGCGGTGCGCCCTGCGCCACCAGCTGGCCGTGGTGTAACAATAACACCCGATCCGACCACAGTGAGGCCAGATTCAAATCGTGCAGCACCGCGCAGACGCTAAAATGGCCATTGCGCGTCAGCCGGTGCAGCAGGCGCAGAGTGGACTGCTGCCAGTAGAGATCGAGCGCGGAGGTGGGTTCATCCAGCAGCAGCCAGCCGCGCGGGCCGTCGTCATGCCACAGCTGCGCCAGCACCCGGGCCAGCTGCACGCGCTGCTGTTCCCCGCCCGACAGCGAGCGATAGTCGCGCTGCGCCAGCGGCGCGCTGCCGGTTAACTGCATCACCTCCTGCACCACCGCCTGGCAGTTACCGGTCGGCCAGGGTGCGCGCCCCATCGCCACCACGTCGGCAGCCGGCAGCGGAAAGGTGACGCTGTTTTGCTGGCGCATCACCGCGCGGCGCTGCGCCAGCGGTTCGCGTGGCCAGGCCGCCAGTGGACGATCGCCCAGCCAGCATTCGCCGGCGTCCGCGTGCAGAAAGCCGGTCAGCAGCCGCAGCAGCGTCGACTTACCGGCACCGTTAGGACCGATCAGGGCAACCATTTCGCCCGGCGGTAGCGTCAGGGAAATATCATCGATTAAGGTACGCGTTCCCCGGCAAAACCGCAGTCCGCGCGCCTGCAACTGCTCACTCATTCAGCCCCCTTTGCTGGCGCAGAATCTGCCACAGGAACCACGGCCCGCCCAGCAGACTGGTTAGCAGCCCGACCGGCATTTCGGCCGGAATCACCACGGTGCGCGCCAGCGTATCCGCCAGCAACAGCAGAATCGCTCCCGCCAGCGCTGCGCCCGGCAGCAGCCAGCGGTGGTCACTGCCGAGACAAAAACGCATCACGTGCGGCACCACCAGCCCGACAAAACCGATAATGCCGCTGACCGCCACCGCCGTGCCCACCAGCAGCGCACTCAGCACCAGCAGCTGGCGCTGCGTGCGTTTTACATCGACGCCCATATAGTGCGCGTCCTCTTCGCCCAGCTGCAGCAAATTGAGGCGACGCGCGCGCGTCTGCATCAGCAGCAGCGCCGGAACGATCAGCAGCGCACACACCAGCAGGCTCGGCCACTGGGCACCCGTCAGGCTGCCCATGCCCCACAGCGACAGCTGACGCAGCTGCTGGTCGTTGCTCAGCCAAGACAGCACGCCAACCGCCGCGCCGCACAGCGCATTAATCGCAATGCCCACCAGCAGCAGGCGCGCCAGCTGGCCCTGCGCCAGCCGGCTAAAGCTGAAGATCAGCAGCGTCACTACCAGGCTGCCGGCAAACGCTGCCAGCGAGGGCAGCCACAGCGCCAGCAGCGGCGGCAGGCTGACCGGTAACACCACTGAGAGCGCCACCGCCAGCCCGGCACCGCTGCTGATACCCAGCAGTCCGGGATCGGCCAGCGGATTACGAAACAGCCCCTGCATCACCGCACCGGACACCGCCAGCGCCATGCCAGTCAGCACCGCCAGCAATACGCGCGGCAGGCGAATTGTGAGCCAGATTTGCCAGGCCAGATCGCTGAGCGGCGCCTGCCACAGCGTGTGCAGCGACAGCGGCATCGCGCCGAGGTTGGCCGCCAGCAGCATGCACACCAGCATGCTGATACTCATTAACATCAGCCAGCGCATCATCAGGCGGTTAATCATGCTGCACGGCTTCCGCCGCATGGCGCAGGCGCAAAATCGCGTCCGGCGTATCGAGGCCGAAACTCAGCAGCGCCATCTCGTCAATCACCAGCAGCGCGTGATGCTGGCCAGCCGGCGTGAGTTGCAGGCCCGGCAGCGCCCACACCGCCTGTTCGCCTCCCAGCGTGCGCAGCCCCTCTTCGCCGACCACCACCAAATCCGGTGCCGCCGCCACGACGCCCTCCTGCGACAGCTGCTGATAGTGCGGCACCGCGCCCATGGCATTGACCAGGCCGGCAGCGCGAATTGCGCCGTCAGCGCCGGTCTGCGCGCCAGCCGCCTGGGTGCGTAAGCCGCCGTGCGCCATGATAAACAGCACTTTCACCGGCAGCGGCTGCTGCGGTAGCTGCGCACGTTGTTTGTTGACCTTGTCGATCAATGCGCGGGCCGCCTGTTCACGCTGCAGCGCGTTGCCAATGGTGGCGATTTTGTCCGTGATGGCATCGAGGCGGTTATCCCCACTGACCTCCACCACCGTTACTCCGGCGTCCGCCACCTGCTGCAACACCAGCGATGGTTTAGCCAGCGCGCTGGCCAGTACCAGCGTCGGTTTCAGTGCCAGAATGCCTTCCGCGTTGAGCTGGCGCATATAACCGATATCCGGCAGCCTGGTGGCCGCCGCCGGATGCTGGCTGGTGCTGTCGCGCGCCACCAGCTGCGCCTGCGCATCCAGCGCATAGACGATCTGCGTTACATCGCCCCCGATAGTAATGATGCGCTGCGCCGCCCACGCCGGCAGCGTCAGCAGAGCAAGCAGTGTCAGGATCAGCGCTTTCATGCGGCGGCTCCTGTCGGCGTCAGCGCCATCACCTGCTCGCGCCAGCGTGCCTGTTCCGGCGTGCCCTCGCTGCGCTGGCCGTACAGCTGGGCAATCTGCGTGCCATCGGCAGCAAACAGCTCCAGACTGGTGACGAAGCCATCGCCGCCCGGCTTGCGCGTCACCCAGCTCTCGTGAATGCGATCCGCCATCAGATGCAGCGTGAACGTGGGGTTAAAAACGTTAATCCAGTTATCCAGCGGCACCACTTTCCCGATAGTGCCGGTAAAGATCTGGGTACAGCCGCGATTGCCGACGAAGATCATGATTTCATTGCCATCCTGCTGTACCTGGGGCAGCAGCGTTGCCAGCGCGGTGTTGCTCACCTGACGCGCTAAATCATCCGGCACCGCGTGAAATGCCTGCGGCCGCGAGAGATGGTGACGCTTCAGCAGGCCAAAGAACTGATGCACATCGGTCATGGCACGCCACTCCGCTTCGACAGTGCCGGCATCCACCCTGTCGCTGAACGGCGTGGCACTGACCGGCTGCGGCTGCAGCTGAGGCGCGTGCGCCAGCCGGAAGCGCTCAATTAACGCCTGCCACGCCGGCATCTCCGTTTGCGCGGTGGTGTAGATTTTCAGCACCGCATCAGCGTGACGATCGAAAATCTGTATGCTCTGCCGTTCGCCGTGCGCGGTCTGCTCGCGCAGGAAGAAAGCACTGTGCCACTGCGCGGGAAACACACGCTGGTCGAGCGCACGCGGATTAAGCACCAGCCCGCCATGTTCGCCGAGATGCAGATTGCTGTAGGTTCCCAGCTGTTCGTGCACCGCCCAGGCATTGCGCGTAATACTTTTGGTCTCACCCACTGCCGCCAGCGCCGTCAGCAGCGCCGGAAAATCGGCGCGCAGCGGCTGCGCGTCGTGGCCCACGCGCGCTTCGCATAGCTGTGCTTCCCCTATGCCCATCAGCGCGGCTAAATCACGCGCGTACATTTTTGGCTGCTGGCCTTTCAGCGCCAGATAGTGTTGATAGCGTTGATGCATTGCGCTTGCTCCCGTGAAAATGCCCTGCGCCACCGCATGGCGAAAAGTGATTAGAAGTCGACGTTCACGCCCAGTTGCCAGGTGCGTCCCGGCATCACGGCCAGATTGATGTCGTTGCGCTCCTGCGCGCTGGCGCTGGTCAGCGTGCGGCTGCTGAGGTAATCCCAGTATTTACGATCGGTAATGTTGTAGACACCGCCGCTCAGCCTGACGTTTTTCGTCAGCTGCCAGTACGCGGTGGCATCGATCAGGCCGTAGCCCGGCACGCGCATGTATTCGCTGCTGGCGTCACTGATGGCCGCCCCGCTGTTGCTGTAGCTCTCACGGTTGGTGGCGCTGGCCTGTTTGCCTTTGACGAAGGTGGCGGTGAGCGCCGCGCCGTAACCGCGCGCTTTGTCGTCCCACGCGACGCCGACAATCGCTTTTAGCGGCGCGACACTGTCGAGATCGATGTATTTGTCACCCAGATAGCGGGATTTCGCTTTCCCCTCGCTGTAGCCGAGCGCGAACGTGCTGCTCAGGCCATCCACGGTCGGGAACCAGCTGCCGTAGTTGACGCGGGTGCTGATCTCCGCCCCATAAATGTAGGCTTTGTCGCGGTTCTCAGCCTGATAGCTGGTGTAGATGTTGGCCGGAACATTGACGAACATCGCCGGGTTGGTGGCGCGGCGATAGCGGGTGTAGGCAATAAAGTTTTTGTAGGTGTTGTAGAACACCGAGGTATTGAGGGTGATGCCGTCGGTCGGCTGTCCTTTCAGACCCCACTCAAAATTGTTGCTGGTCTCGGTTTTCAGATCGGCATTACCAATCAGCGCATACTGCGCGCTGCCGGCGTAGCTTGAACCAAGGTTCCACGAGCCGTACAGCTGGCTGGTGGTCGGATACTCCACGCCGCGCTTATATTGCAGCCAGGTGGTGAGCGCCGGGTTGATATCGTACTGGAAGGTCAGTGACGGCAGCACTTCGGTGTCTGAATTGGTCTTCCCGTACAGTTTTTCCACCTGCTCTTCGGTCAGCACCGTGCTGCCGTTGGTCAGATCGCCGAGGTTCTTCGGTTTGGTGCTTTGATGAATAACGCGCACGCCGGGAATCACCGCGAAATTGTGGCTATCGAGATCGAAATTGATTTTATCCTGCAGATAACCGGCCACGGTCCAGGAACGGCTGTCTGACTGCGGCTGGGTGATGATGCCGAAGGTGCCCGGGTTCGGCTCCTGGCGGAACGGACGCTCGCTGTTCTCCACGCGCGCGTTGACGCCGCCGCTCAGCTCGTGGCGGCCGAGGGTTTTGCTGGCGCGCGTGTCAAACCCTAAGGTATCGACGTTGTAGTCAGAGTAGACGAAGCCGTACTGACTGGCGCTGGTCGGTAACCAGGTGGTGTCGTGCGCCTCGGTTTGCTGCCAGTAAACCCGCGTGGTCAGCGTATCGATCATCTCGTTGTACGGTGTCCACTCATCGGCAAGATTAATGCCCCAGCGGCGCGAATCGCTCTGCTGTTGCGCAGTGCCCCAAATAGTGTTGCCGCTGCTGCTGTCCCAGGTATCGTAGTGGGTGTGATTGGTTTTGTGGTAGTAGTCGAAGGTGGCGCTCAGCTTGTGCTGATCGTTTGGCTGCCAGATGCCCGACGTCATAAAGGCATCCGAGTGCCAGTTGGCCGGGTAGGCGTCTTTTACGCCGCTGTTGTTGCGCGTCTGCTGGCCGTCGCGGCGGCTGTAAACAAACAGGCCGCGCAGTTCATCATCCCCTGCCGCCGCAGTGATGCCGTTGTGCCAGCTGCGGTCTGCCGAACTGTAGTCGCTCTGATAACCGAAATAGTGGGTTTTATCGCTGCTGAGATAGTCGTCCGGCGACTTGTTATGAAACGATACGTTACCGCCGATTGCGGTGTTAGGTTGTTCCACCGATGTCGCGCCCTTCTCAATTTCGACGCTACCAAACATATACGGGTCGATGTAGTCGCGACCAATACCGAAGGTATTGTTACCGGCGCGACTGACGTACGGACGACCGGTGGCGTCCGGTACCGGAATGCCATCAATATCCAGACCGACACGGTTACTTTCCAGCCCGCGAATGTTGTAGCCGGTATAGCCTGCACGGTCAAAGCCGCTTTTACCGGCTGACGAACCGCCCGCCGCGCCAGTGGCGCTGACCAGCGGCTCATAACGCATGATCGAACCGAAGTCATTGGCGCCGCGTTTTTGCAGATCGCTGGCGGTGAGCGTGGTTTTGCTGCCAGCCTGCTGCTTTGGTGCGGTAACGGTCATTACCGGTTCATTGCTGCTGTTGTTCTCTGCGGAACGCGCCAGCGTACTGCTGTCGCTGGCGGCATAGCTGCAGGCTGCGTGAATGGCTGAAGCAAGAACAGCGACTTTACACAGACGCTGCTGAACAGTTCCCTGAAGGTTGAAAGACATGCGCGAAATACCTGGTTAATTGTTAGTATTCGCTCACTTGTTTGCTGCCAGAAAAACACGGCTTTATGCTAAAAACCGTGAAACAGCGCGTCACGCTGGCCAGATAATGTTATCGATCCCGGCACCTGTGGCACAGTGTCATGCGCGCTTGAGTGCACAGCTGCCGTATATAACTGGCCGCGGTGCCGCAGGGATGCCTGTGGGATTTATAGAGAGTCAAATGATGGCGAAAACAATTTAATGCAATTGGTAATCATTATCAATATCATTTGCATCAAGATGTATCTTTGTGCGCACAATTTGTTAACCCATGATTAATCAAGCACTAACAGGAGGGATAGGATGGCAGATAAACCGGCAGTAACCATTCACTACTGTACCCAATGTAACTGGCTGCTGCGTTCGGCGTGGATGGCGCAGGAGTTGCTGCATACCTTTGCCAGCGATCTCAGCGCGGTCACGCTCCAGCCCGGCAGCGGCGGCGTATTCAAGATTAGCATTGATGGTCAGGTAATTTGGGAACGCAAACAGGAAGGCGGCTTTCCCGATGCGGCAGCACTGAAGCAGCGGGTGCGCGATGTCTGCTGGCCGGATCGCGAACTGGGGCACGTGGACAAGAAGAAACCGTAACGCGCTTAGCTGTTGGCGATCTTCTCTGCCGCGTCCTGCAGCGCCGCCACGACAATGTCCACCGTGGCCGGTGAAATCTGCTCCTGCGATAACCGGTGATTGAGCGTATAGCGAAGCGTATGGATCGCCTGCTCCACCTGCGGAATGCTGCGGTTGTTGACCAGGATCGCCAGCGAAGTGAGCCGCCCGATAATCACCGCCACGTTTTCGCCATTTTCCGCCAGCAGCGCGCGGCCCGCATCGTTAAGCGCGTAGGCTTTGCGCGTGGCCTGGGCATCCACCACGCGAATGGCGTCCATCTCTTCCAGCAGCGTCAGGTTGGGATAAATAATGCCGGGGCTGGGGGAATATTCGCCTTTCGACAACTCTTCCACCGACTTGATCAGCTCATAACCGTGCGCCGCGCCGCTGGCCAGAAAGTGCAGCATCAGCAGGCGAATATCACTGGCATCCAGCATCCTTTCGCGCCGCTTTCTGCGTGCGCCGGCACAGCTGGCACGCTGTGCCGCATCGGCGTGCTCTGGAACATCCCGCTGCTGTTTCATCGCCTTCCCGGGGTCAGTTGAGGGAGGTTGATAGTAGTCTGGTGCCTGGTAAAATTCAACACAGGCGGCAGCGGGCGGGCGCCGGTTATTTCTGATGCCAGTAAGCGACGGCGCGCACCAGGTCGCTGTGCGCCGCACGTTGCTGAGTAAAGTAATCGCTCAGCTTTTTCACCGCCGCGCCTTCGCCGGTCAGCCAGATGAAGTAGTCATCAGCAGGCAGCATAATCGGGTCCAGCAGCGGCGTCAGCGCCTCAGTCTGCATGTTGCCGCTGCCGAGCCAGCTCACCGTGACGTCCGGCAGGTCGCCAAGATACGCGCGGCCGACTGGCTCATCAACACAGGCCAGCAGATGAATCTGTTGTGCCTGCATTTCCTGATAGCGGCGCTTAAATGCCGGCAGACCGGTCTCATCGCACACATAAATCTGACAGGCATAATCCACCGGCACGACGCATGAGCCGCGCGGGCCGCCCATCGCAATGCGATCGCCCGGCTGAGCGGCACTCGCCCAGCTGCTGGCGACGCCGCCGTCGTGGATGTAAAAATCCAGCGTCAGCGAATCGCTGCCATTAAAAGCCAGCGGCGTATAGTCGCGCGCCGCCGGACGTACGCCGTCAGGCCAGACGATGCCTTCGTCGGTCATGTGTGGCAGCGCCAGCGCACCGCCCGGCGTATCCGGGAAAAACACTTTGATGTGGTCGTCAAAAGAGGGCGAGTGGAACCCCGCCAGATCGCTGCCGCTAAAGACGATGCGCCAGAAGGCATCGGCCACCCGCGTTTTGCTGGCGACGGTGATGTGACGGAAGCGTAATTCATTGCGCACGCGTTGTGGAGCGCGATAGTGAGTCGGGTTTGGCAACGTTTCTCTCCCTGCAGCGACGGTCCCGCGCTACTGCGCTGCCGCACACCGCTGATGGTGCATGTTATCGGAAATCATTCTCATTAAACGCCTTGCAAGATACCTATGATATATTTTCGACGCAATGCCGAAAAATGCTATTGGCGAAAACGGAACCGGTTTTTGCAAGGTGAGGGGGCGTTTGTTGGCGGGGATTTTCACGGCTTGAGGTCGCCATAAATGGCGACCCTACAGCGTGTCAGCGTATTTTTGAAAGGTAACGGCTGTCGGGGATGTGAATGACGAAAAACAATGCCGTTGAATATCTGCACGGCAGAACTGCGCATAAAAAAAGCGGAGAGTTGCCTCTCCGCTTGTTACTGCCTGCGCACCCGCTTAGCGGGTCAGATCGTCAAAGAACTTCTTTACGCCGTCGAAGAAGCTTTTCGAACGCGGGCTGTTTTTCTCGCCGGTAGGTCCGCCGAAGCTCTCTTCCAGCTCGCGCAGCAGCGCTTTTTGCTTGTCGTTGAGGCTGACCGGGGTTTCCACCACCACGCGACACAGCAGATCGCCGACCGCACCGCCGCGCACCGACTTCACGCCTTTGCCGCGCATGCGGAACAGTTTGCCGGTCTGGGTTTCTGCCGGCACTTTCAGCTTCACGCGACCGTCGAGCGTCGGCACTTCAATCTCGCCGCCCAGCGCTGCCATGGCAAAGTTGATCGGCACTTCGCAGTACAGGTTGTTATCTTCACGCTCGAAGATCGGGTGTTTCTTCACCGAAACCTGCACGTACAGATCGCCAGCCGGTGCGCCGTGTTCGCCCGCTTCACCTTCTCCGCTGAGGCGGATACGGTCGCCGGTATCGACGCCTGCCGGGATTTTCACCGACAGCGTTTTCTGGCGCTCAACGCGGCCATGGCCGTGACAGGCGTTGCACGGATCTTTAATCACCGAGCCGCGACCGTGACAGGTCGGACAGGCTTGCTGCACGGTAAAGAAGCCCTGACGCATCTGTACCTGGCCCGCACCGTGACAGGTCGGACAGGTCTGCGGCTGGGTGCCCGCTTTGGCGCCGCTGCCGTGGCAGACATCACACTCTTCCAGCGTTGGAATGCGGATCTCTTTGGTCACGCCGCGTACCGCTTCTTCCAGCGTCAGTTCCATGTTGTAGCGTAAATCGGCGCCACGTGAGGCGCGCTGACGGCGACCACCACCAAAGATATCGCCGAACACGTCGCCAAAGATATCGCTGAAGTCGGCACCGCCGCCACCAAAGCCGCCGCCGAAGCCGCCACCACCGCCCTGCTCAAACGCCGCATGACCGTACTGATCGTAAGCTGCACGCTTCTGCGCATCGGTGAGGATCTCGTAGGCTTCCTTGACCTCTTTGAATTTCTTCTCGGCCTCTTTATCGCCCGGATTACGGTCCGGGTGATACTTCATCGCCAGGCGCTTATAGGCCTTTTTGATTTCGCGCTCATCGGCGGATTTTGAGACGCCTAAGATCTCGTAAAAATCACTCTTAGCCATTTTTCTCTGCCCTTAACATGATCGCACGGGCGTGGAGAGATCTCCGACGCCCGTGCTGGTTTCAACGGCTGTCAGGCCAGCCGTCGCGCCCGGTCAGGGGCAATTATTTTTTATCTTTCACTTCTTCGAATTCAGCGTCGACAACGTCGTCATCTTTCTTCGCCGAAGCGTCGCCGGCATCCGCTGCGCCGGCCTGAGCCTGTTGCTGCGCCAGTTCCATCAGCTTGCTGGACACTTCCATCAGCGCCTGCATTTTGGCTTCGATTTCTGCTTTATCTTCGCCTTTCAGCGCGGTGTTCAGCTCGTTCAGGGCAGACTCGATCGGTGCTTTGTCTTCCGCTGACAGTTTGTCACCGGCTTCGTCCAGCTGCTTACGCGTGCTGTGCGCAATCTGGTCGCCCTGGTTACGCGTCTGCACCAGCTCTTCGAATTTACGGTCTGACTCGGCGTTAGCTTCCGCGTCACGAACCATTTTTTCGATCTCTTCCTCGTTCAGGCCAGAAGAAGCTTTGATGGTGATCTTCTGCTCTTTACCGCTGTTTTTGTCCTTCGCAGACACGTGCAGAATACCGTCAGCATCGATGTCGAAGGTCACTTCGATCTGTGGCATACCGCGCGGCGCAGGCTGAATACCGTCGAGGTTAAACTGGCCCAGCGATTTGTTATCCGCCGAACGCTTACGCTCACCCTGCAGCACGTGAATGGTCACGGCAGACTGGTTGTCTTCAGCAGTCGAGAACACCTGGCTGTGCTTGGTTGGGACCGTGGTGTTCTTGCTGATCAGCGACGTCATCACGCCACCCATGGTTTCGATACCCAGCGACAGCGGGGTCACGTCCAGCAGCAGAACGTCTTTTACTTCACCGGCCAGCACGCCGCCCTGTACCGCAGCACCCACAGCGACTGCTTCGTCCGGGTTCACGTCTTTACGTGGCTCTTTACCGAAGAACTCCGCCACTTTCGCCTGCACCATTGGCATACGCGTCTGACCACCGACCAGAATCACGTCGTTGATGTCAGAAACCGACAGGCCAGCGTCGTTCAGCGCCACTTTCAGCGGCTCAATTGAACGGGTAACCAGATCTTCTACCAGTGATTCCAGCTTCGCGCGGGTCACTTTAATGTTCAGGTGCTTAGGACCAGTCGCATCCGCCGTGATGTACGGCAGGTTAACGTCGGTCTGCTGCGCAGAAGAGAGCTCAATTTTCGCTTTCTCTGCCGCTTCTTTCAGGCGCTGCATCGCCAGCGGATCGTTGTGCAGATCGATGCCCTGATCTTTCTTGAATTCGGCAACCAGGTAGTTGATCAGACGGCTGTCGAAGTCTTCACCACCCAGGTGGGTATCACCGTTGGTCGCCAGTACTTCAAAGGTTTTCTCGCCGTCGACTTCGTCGATCTCAATGATAGAGATATCGAAGGTACCGCCACCCAGGTCATATACCGCGATGGTGCGGTTGCCCTGGCCTTTATCCAGGCCGTAAGCCAGTGCCGCTGCGGTCGGTTCGTTGATGATACGTTTTACGTCCAGACCCGCGATACGGCCGGCGTCTTTGGTCGCCTGACGCTGTGCATCGTTGAAGTAGGCTGGTACGGTGATAACCGCTTCGGTTACCGGCTCACCGAGGAAATCTTCCGCGGTTTTCTTCATTTTTTTCAGCACTTCTGCAGAGATCTGCGGCGGTGCCATTTTCTGGCCTTTCACGTCCAGCCATGCGTCACCGTTGTCAGAACCGATGATTTTGTACGGCATGATTTTGATATCACGCTGCACTTCTTCGTCCTGGAAACGACGGCCAATCAGGCGCTTGATTGCAAACAGGGTGTTCTGCGGGTTGGTCACCGCCTGACGTTTAGCCGGTTGACCGACCAGAGTTTCGCCATCCCCGGTATATGCAATGATTGACGGTGTGGTGCGATCGCCTTCGGCGTTTTCAAGCACGCGTGCTTTGCCACCGTCCATAATCGCCACACATGAGTTGGTTGTACCCAGGTCAATACCAATAATCTTACCCATCTAAACGTCTCCCACTTAAATTCTTTGCCAAATTGGGTTGTGAAGCAGAGATGCGGTCACGCTGACCACTTTCAACTGCTGCGGCAGATTTTTTTGCTGCCTCACAATGCTTGATGACAACTAAATGGGGCCGCTTCGAAGCGCATCAAGGGTTAAAACTAAAAAAAATTTAGATTCTCTTACCGCGTGAGATCAAAGTGCGGCAAAAGCCACCTGATTATGATGCAGCGCCCCGCGCCCCACCGCTGTTGGCGCGGGCGTTAAACCAATAAACAATAACGCTGCTGCTGAGGAATTATGGGCAACACCACGCTGGCGAATCCCGCCCCACTGGGCCTGATGGGTTTTGGTATGACCACCATCCTGCTCAACTTACACAACACCGGTCTGTTTGAAATGGATGTGATTATCCTGGCGATGGGCCTCTTTTACGGCGGCATCGCGCAAATCCTTGCCGGGCTGCTGGACTATAAAAAAGGCAACACCTTCGGCCTGACCGCCTTTACCTCGTACGGCAGCTTCTGGCTGACGCTGGTGGCGATTCTGCTGCTGCCAAAAATGGGACTGGCCGCGGCCGCCGATGGCCATTTCCTCGGCGCTTATCTGGCGCTGTGGGGCCTCTTCACGCTGTTTCTGTTCTTTGGCACGCTGCGAGCCGCAAAAATGCTGCAGTTTGTGTTTGCCAGCCTGACGCTGCTGTTTGCGCTGCTGGCTATCGGCCATCTGCTGGATCACGCGGCGCTGCTGCGCATCGCCGGCTGGGTGGGCATCGTCTGTGGTGCCAGCGCCTTTTATCTGGCGATGGGCGAAGTGCTGAACGAGAAGTTTGAGCGCAGCGTGTTGCCGATTGGCGAGTAATCAACTGCGCGCGGAGCCGTGCCGCTCCGCGCGCTGCCATTACGATGAATGCAGCGAGACATCCAGCTGCGCATTAGCCTGGCGGCTGTCATGCCATAACCACAGCGCCACCAGCATGCCGATCAGCGCCAGCGCCAGCACATACCAGGCCGGCGCCATCGGCGTCAGCGACATCATTAGCGTCACGCTGATCGGCGTCAGGCCGCCAAAGATGGCGTACGACACGTTGTAAGAGAAGGAAATGCCGGTGAAGCGCACCGCCGCCGGAAACGCCCGCACCATAACAAACGGCACCACGCCGACCACGCCCACGCTCAGTCCCGCCAGACCGTACCAGATGAACAGCATCTGCGGCGTGCCGCCAAGCTGCTGGAAAAAGCTCCAGCTGCACAGCGCCAGCAGCAGCGAACCAATCAGTAAGGTACGCGCCGCACCGTAGCGATCGACAATCCAGCCCGCCAGCACGCAGCCGATCAGCAGCATCACGGTCGCGAAACTGTTGGCCTGCAGACTGAGCGCCGCCGGCACGCCATGCTGCTTCTGCATCAGCGTCGGCGCCATCAGAATCACCACCACAATACAGGCTGATAATAGCCAGGTAAGCAGCATCGACACCGCAATGCCGCGCTTATGGCTGGCGAGAATGGTCTGTAGCGGCAGCTTTTCCGCCAGCGCTTTGCGCTGCTGCATCTGGCGGAACACCGGCGTTTCATGCAGCCAGCGACGCAGATACATCGCCAGCAGGCCAAACAGGCCGCCGAGGAAGAAAGGAATGCGCCAGCCGTGATCGCGTATCGCCGCCGGCGAGAGCGAAGTATTCAGCACCGTCGCCACCAGCGAACCGAGCAGAATGCCGGCGGTTAAGCCTGCAGTCAGCGTGCCGCAGGCAAAACCGATGCGCTTCTCTGGCACATGCTCCGCAACAAACACCCACGCGCCCGGCACCTCGCCGCCAATGGCCGCGCCCTGCAGCACGCGCATCAGCAACATCAGTAACGGTGCGGCAATGCCAATGCTGGCGTAGGTGGGCAGCGCGCCCATCGCCAGCGTCGGCAGCGCCATCAGCAGAATACTCAGGCTGAACATCTTCTTACGCCCGACTTTGTCGCCAAAGTGCGCCATGATGATGCCGCCCAGCGGGCGCGCCAGATAACCGGCGGCGAAGATGGCAAACGTCTGCACCTGACGCAGCCATTCCGGGATGTCTGGCGGAAAGAACAGCTCGCCAATCACCGCAGCGAAGAAGACGAAGATGATAAAATCGTAGAATTCCAGCGCCCCGCCCAGGGCAGCCAGCGCCAGGGTTTTGTAGTCCTGGCGGTTGAGTCGACGCGTTGTCAGCGAATCCATAAGAGTACGGTATCCAGAGGCCATGTCAGTATAGTTGTAAAGCTACGATTACTATACCGTCAATATTTTGCCACACCAGTCACTCTGCATTTTATGCCTGAAAACGGCAATTTTCAGACGTTTGTCTCACGCCGTGCGCTTTTCGGGCGAAAAGCTGCTACCACCTCCGGGTGGGTTTCGACGTAAGGCCCTTCCAGCAGCTGTAAACAATAGGGTACAGCCGCGAAAATCCCTGGCACTTTCACCGTGCCGTCATCCGCTTTCAACCCTTCCAGCGTCTCTTTAATCGATTTCGGCTGTCCCGGCAGATTGAGGATCAGCGACTGCTTGCGGATCACGCCCACCTGGCGTGACAGAATCGCGGTCGGCACAAACTGCAGGCTGATCTGCCGCATCTGCTCGCCAAAGCCGTGCATCTCGCGGTCGGCTACCGCCAGAGTCGCATCCGGCGTGACGTCGCGCCGGGCCGGACCGGTACCGCCGGTGGTCAGCACCAGGTGGCAAAAACGTTCATCGACCAGCTCGCAAATCGCCTGCTCAATCATCGGCTGTTCATCCGGAACCAGGCGGGTTTCAATCTCAAACGGTGTCGCCAGCGCAGCGCTAAGCCAGCTTTCCAGCGCCGGAATGCCCTGATCCTGATAGATGCCGTTAGCGGCCCGATCGGACACGGAAATTAAGCCAATACGTAAAGTATCCATAGAGTTATCGCTGTGTTGACCGCGGGGCGGTGAGAAAAAGGGGAATGGCAGAAAGGATAATACAAAGCATCAGCGAGGGAAACGCGAAAACCGTGGCGACCGGCAGCCGCCACGGCACATCACCTTACAGCAGTTCGGCGATCATCTTCTCAAGTTTGCCCTGGTCGATGGCAAAGTTGCGGATACCTTCGGCCAGTTTGGTCACCGCCATTGGATCCTGGTTGTGCTGCCACAGGAATTCCGCTTCGGTCATTTTAGCCGGACGCGCTTTCACTTCGCCGCTGTAGCTCAGTTTACGCTCTACGCTGCCTTCGCTCTCGGCCAGCTCTTTCAGCAGGCCCGGAGAGATAGTCAGGCGGTCGCAACCGGCCAGCTCGATGATTTCGCCGACGTTACGGAAGCTGGCGCCCATCACCACGGTTTCATAGCCGTGCTGCTTGTAGTAGTTGTAGATCTCAGACACGGATACCACGCCTGGATCTTCATGCGCTGCGTACTCTTTCTTGTCGGTGTTCTGCTTGTACCAGTCGAGGATACGGCCAACAAATGGCGAAATCAGGAACACGCCCGCTTCGGCACAGGCACGCGCCTGGGCGAAGGAGAACAGCAGCGTCAGGTTACAGTTGATGCCTTCTTTCTCCAGCTGCTCCGCCGCGCGGATGCCCTGCCAGGTTGAGGCCAGTTTGATCAGGATACGATCGTTGCTGATGCCGGCATCGTTGTACAGCTTGATCAGGCTGCGTGCTTTCGCGATGCTCGCTTCGGTGTCGTAAGAGAGACGCGCGTCAACTTCAGTAGAGATACGTCCCGGGATCAGTTTGAGAATTTCCAGACCAATGTTGACGGCCAGCTTGTCAGAAACCAACGCCAGCTGCTCTTCTTTGTTGCTGCTCTGCTGACGTGCCCAGCTAATGGCTTCGTCAATCAGTTTGCGGTATTCAGGAATTTGCGCAGCGTTGAGAATCAAAGAAGGGTTAGTGGTGGCATCCTGCGGTTGGTAGAGTTTCATTGCCGCGATATCACCGGTGTCGGCGACCACAGTAGTCAGCTGACGCAAGGAAGTAAGTTTGTCCGTCATGGTTCTCTTTTCTCTTAAGTTGACTTTCAGGGTGTAAAAGGCTGTTGCGATAATATCACGCAGGCTAAGCGGCGCAACATCGCCGCGTGCCCTTTACGATAGCGCTAACAAATGGGAGCGATTTGCCGATCCGTGCAGCTTTTTTGCTAAACTCGTCGCGACATTTTTCCCATCTATCCCCTGAAAACAGCGGGTCAACGAGGACAGACACAATGCTGATAGTTATCTCGCCAGCCAAGACACTGGATTATGAAAGCCCGCTGGCAACCTCACGGTTTACCCAACCGGCGCTGTTAGAAAAATCACAGCAGCTGATTGACGTGGCGCGCGATCTTTCTCCGGCGCAAATCGCTTCGCTGATGGGCATCAGCGACAAACTGGCGCACCTCAACGCCGACCGTTTCAGCCAGTGGCAGCCGCCCTTCTCACCCGATAATGCGCGGCAGGCAATTCTGGCCTTCAAAGGTGATGTTTATACCGGTTTGCAGGCAGAGACCTTCAGCGAAGCCGACTTTGATTTTGCCCAAAAACACCTGCGTATGCTTTCGGGCCTGTATGGCCTGCTGCGCCCGCTGGATTTGATGCAGCCGTACCGCTTAGAGATGGGCATCAAACTGGCGAATCCGGCCGGCAAAGATCTCTACAGCTTCTGGGGCGACCTGCTGACGCAAAAGCTCAACGACGCGCTGGCGGAACAGGGCGATGACGTGCTGATCAACCTCGCCTCCGATGAGTATTTCAAAGCCATCAAGCCGAAACAGCTGAATGCCGAGCTGGTTAAGCCAGTGTTCCTCGATGAGAAAAACGGTAAGTTCAAGGTGATCAGTTTCTACGCCAAGAAGGCGCGTGGCCTGATGAGCCGTTACGTGATTGAGAAGCGCCTGACGAAACCGACGCAGCTGAAGAAGTTTGATGTTGACGGTTATTTCTTTGATGCGGCGGAGAGTAAGGGTAACGAGCTGGTATTTAAGCGCCGCGAGCAATAACGCCAGTTTCACCTGAATCGTAGCGGCGCAAATTAATGCGCGTCTGTTAAAAACCCGCGCGTTAAATCGCGCCGCCAGAAAAATGCATAACGGGCCGATGTGACCGGCCCGTAAGATATTTACTTCAGCAAAAACGCCCGCAGCGCGGCGAAATCCGCCGTCATGGCATGCGACAGCAGCGGCAAATCGGCGCGCGCGGCCAGCGCTTCCGGCAGCGGCAGCGGCTGGCCGAGAATCTCTTCCACGCTCTCCTTAAACTTCGCCGGATGCGCGGTGCCGAGGAACAGGCCAAACTCCCCTTCCTGCAGCTGATCGCGCAGCAGACGATAGGCAATCGCCGCGTGCGGTTCTGACAGGTAACCCAGCTCTGCCAGCTCGCGCATGGTGGCTTTGGTGGTCTCATCCGACACCGCGCCGTAGGCCAGATCGGTCAGGCGCCAGGTTTTGCGGCGGAACAGCTCTTCCACACGCGGCCAGTTGTTAGGCTGGCTGACATCCATCGCGTTCGACAGCGTTGCCACGGTCGCGTTCGGCTGCCACTGACCGTCGGCAAGGAAGCGCGGCACGGTATCGTTGGCGTTGGTCGCGGCGATAAAGCGCTTGATCGGCAGACCGAGCGATTTCGCCAGCAGGCCGGCCGTGAGATCGCCAAAGTTACCGCTTGGCACCGACACCACCAGCTGATTACGTTTCTCCTGCGGCAGCTGCGCCACCGCCTCGAAGTAATAGCAAATCTGTGCCAGCAGACGGCTGATATTGATGGAGTTAGCCGAATTCAGCCCGATGGCTTTCTTCAGCTCTTCGTCATCAAACGCCTGCTTAACCAGCGCCTGACAGGCATCGAAGTCGCCATCGATCGCGATGGTTTCGATGTTGCCGCCCAGCGTACAGAACAGCTTCTCCTGCAGCGGACTGATTTTGCCCTGCGGATAGAGGATGACCACGCGCACGTTTTCCATGCCGTAGAATGCGTGCGCCACCGCTGCACCGGTATCGCCGGAGGTCGCAGTCAGAATGGTGATCTGCTCATCCGCGCCAGACACGTATGACAGCATCTGCGCCATAAAGCGCCCGCCGAAATCTTTAAACGCCAGTGTCGGACCGTGGAACAGTTCGAGACAGGCCACATCGTCGCTCACCTGGCTCACCGGTGCCGGGAAAGCAAAGGCGTTCTTCACGCGCTCGGCCAGCTGGTGCGCGGCAATTTCATCGCCGATGTAAGCAGAGAGAATCTTGCTGCTGCGGCTGACGAAATCCATCTCCAGCATCGCATCAATGTCGGTCAGCTCAAATTCCGGCAGTTCCAGCGGGAAAAACAGCCCCTGCTGCGAGCCGAGGCCCTGTTTCACGGCCTGCGCGAAGCTAACCTGCTCGTTATGATCCTTAAGGTTGTAGAGTTTCATGCGTTATCCCAGTTTACGTGCGCCAGCCGTATCAAGACGGCAGATATGGACGAAGCCTTCCTCATTCTGCAGATAGTGCTGGCTCAGCCAGTCCGCCATCCGCTGTGCCGTTGCCATCTCGTTGCAAACGGCGAAAAGTGTCGGGCCAGAGCCCGAAATACCGCAGGCCAGCGCGCCAATGTCGCTGGCCGCCTGCCGCGCCTCAGCAAAGCCCGGCAGCAGTTTGGTGCGATACGGCTCGGCGATCACATCCTGCATCAGTTTAGCCGCCAGCAGCGGCTGACGGGTGTGGCAGGCGTGAATAAAGCCGGCCAGCAGACGACCATGTTTGATGGCATCCTGCTTGCGATACTGCGCCGGCAGGATGGCGCGTGCTTCCGCCGTGGAGACTTTGATGCCCGGATAAGCCATTACCCACAGCCAGTCAGCAAAGCACGGCACCTCCTGGCTGATGATCCCGTTCTCTTCAATCATCAGCTGTACGCCGCCGAGGAAGCACGGCGCGACGTTGTCATAGTGCACGCTGCCGGAGATGCGCCCTTCCAGCTCGCCCATCAGCGCCAGCAGCTCGGTGTCGTTAAGCGGCTGGCCGCAGAACTCATTCATCGCCATCAGGCCGGCCACCACCGAGCAGGCGCTGGAACCGAGGCCTGAACCAATCGGCATGTTTTTCTCCAGCGTCATCGCCACCGGAACGTCTTTACCAATCGCCTGGCAGAAACGCTGCCAGCACTGGTAAACGATGTTGTCCTGCGGATCGGCGGGCAGTTTGCTGACAAAGCGCCCTTTATTCTGCAGGCTAAACTGGTCTGCCGCTTCGACCGACACGCAGTCGCCCAGCAGCGAGCCATCCACCGGCGAAACCGCCGCGCCCAGCACATCAAAGCCGACGCTGACGTTACCTATCGAGGCCGGTGCATAAATTTTTACCATCATTAAACTCCCAACTTCCACGTCAGCGTGCGCAGCAAATCGGCAAACACACCCGCCGCGGTGACATCATTCCCCGCGCCATATCCGCGCAGAACCAGCGGAATCGGCTGATAATAGCGGCTGTAAAACGCCAGGGCGTTCTCGCCGTTCTTCACTTTGTACAGCGGATCGTTGCCGTCCACCGCATCGATTTTAACTTTGCAGGCGCCGCCCTCTTCAATCGCGCCGACGAAGCGTAACACTTTACCCTCATCACGCGCTTTGGCAACGCGCGCGGCAAAGGCGTTGTCCAGCTCCGGCAGCCGCGCCATAAACTGATCGACGTCGGCGATGTCCGTCAGGCTGGCGGGCAGCAGCGGTTCGATGTCGATGTCGCTCAGCTCCAGCTGATGACCCGCCTCACGCGCCAGAATCAGCAGCTTACGCGCCACGTCAGTACCGGACAGGTCGTCACGCGGATCCGGCTCGGTAAAGCCCAGCTCGCGCGCCATGCGGGTGGCTTCGGACAGCGTCACGCCCTCATCCAGCTTGCCGAAGATAAACGACAGCGAGCCCGACAGGATGCCGGAGAATTTGATCAGCTCATCGCCGGCGTTCAGCAGGTTCTGCAGGTTTTCAATCACCGGCAGACCGGCACCGACGTTGGTGTCGTAAAGGAACTTACGGCGCGATTTCGCCGCCGCCGCACGCATCTGCTGGTAGTAATTCCACGACGAGGTATTGGCCTTTTTATTCGGCGTGACCACGTGGAAACCTTCGGCGAGGAAGTCCGCGTACTGATCGGCCACCGCCTGGCTGGAGGTACAGTCGACGATCACCGGGTTGAGCAGATGGTACTCTTTCACCAGACGAATCAGCCGGCCGAGGTTAAACGGCTCTTTGGCTTCCGCCAGCGCCGCCTTCCAGTTGCTGAGGTCGATGCCGTGCACGTTGGTCAGCAGCGCATGCGAATTGGCGATGCCGCACACGCGCAGATCGATATGCTTGCCCTTCAGCCACGCCTGCTGACGGTGCAGCTGCTCAAGCAGCGCGCCGCCGACGCCGCCGACGCCCACCACAAACACTTCGATCACCTGATCGGTGGCGAACAGCATCTGATGCACCACGCGCACGCCGGTGGTGACGTCATCGTTGCTGACCACGACCGAAATGGAGCGCTCAGAGGAGCCCTGAGCAATCGCCACGATATTGATGTTGGCGCGTGCCAGCGCCGAGAAGAATTTAGCGGAGATGCCGCGCAGCGTGCGCATGCCGTCGCCCACCACCGAAATCACCGCCAGCTGCTCCAGCACGTCGAGCGGATCGAGCAGGCCATCTTTCAGTTCGAGGTAGAATTCCTCTTCCAGTACGCGACGCGCGCGCGCCTGCTCGCTCTGCGGCACGCAGAAGCTGATGCTGTATTCGGAGGAGGATTGGGTAATCAGCACCACGGAAATGCCGGTGCGCGACATCGCGGCAAACACGCGCGCCGCCATGCCCACCATCCCTTTCATGCCCGGACCGGAGACGTTAAACATCGCCATGTTATTAAGATTGGTGATGCCTTTTACCGGATTTTCATCCACTTCGCCTTCGCCGCCAATCAGGGTGCCTGGCGCCTGAGGATTGGCGGTATTTTTGATTAAGCATGGAATCTGGAACTGAGCAATCGGCGCGATGGTGCGCGGGTGCAGCACTTTGGCACCAAAGTAGGAGAGCTCCATCGCTTCCTGATAGGACATCGACTTCAGCAGACGCGCATCCGGTACCTGACGCGGATCGCAGGTGTAAACGCCATCGACATCGGTCCAGATTTCACAGCAGTCCGCGCGCAGACACGCCGCCAGCACGGCCGCCGAGTAGTCGGAGCCGTTGCGCCCCAGCACCACCAGCTCGCCCTTCTCATTGCCGGCGGTGAAGCCCGCCATCAGGATCATGTGGTCGGTCGGGATCTGGCTGGCCGCGATACGCCGGGTGGATTCGGCGATATCCACGGTCGATTCAAGATAGTGGCCCACCGCCAGCAGTTTTTCGACCGGATCGATCACCGTCACTTTGTGGCCGCGCGCCTGCAGCAGCGCTTCCATGATGGCTATCGACAGCTTCTCACCGCGACAGATAATGGCGGCGTTCACGGCATCCGGGCACTGACCCAGCAGGCTGATGCCGTGCAGCACCTGTTTCAGCTGGGCAAACTCCAGCTCAACGCGGGTTTTCAGGCCATCGTAATCGAAACCAGGCTGAGCGTCGGCCAGCCCCTGCAGCAGTTCGGCAAAAATGCGTTCGGCATCGCTGATATTCGGCAGCGCATCCTGGCCGCTGATGGTTTTCTCAATCATCGCTACCAGATGATTGGTGATTTTCGCTGGCGCAGAGAGCACGGTGGCAACCTGTCCCTGTTGCGCATTGCTTTCCAGAATATCTGCCACGCGGAGAAAACGTTCCGCATTGGCTACCGAGGTTCCGCCGAATTTCAGCACTCGCATGATTGAAGCTCTCCTGAATTTTTGCCGAAAAAAAAGCCCGCACTGTTGAGGTGCGGGCTTCTTTCTTTTGTTTTTCCTGTATGCGTCAGCCCGCACCGTTACCTGTGGTAATGGTGGTGGTAATAATAATGGTGGTGTTCAGGCTGTGGTTACGCATTGAGATTTTTTCTGTCTGTCTTTGTCTTGTCCGTCTGCCTTCCAGAAGTAAAGCAAAGCGCACGTTAAGTCAACGAATTTGTCTTTGCACCCGAATGGTGCTGCTGCGCAGTGCTGCGCCGCAGACGCCGAAACGGATTGCGATCGTTCAGGCAGCGTCACAGACGCCCGATCACTCACTGTCCGGCGCCGGTTTTCCCGAGCAATTATCTATAAGTTTTTTTTCTACGTCGTGCAGCAAACGGTGCAGCATGGCGCTGTCGCGCTGCTCCAGCAGACCGATGCGCTGATCGATCCAGTCCGCCAGCTTGGCATCATTGCTGACGTCCAGCGTCACCAGCAGCTGATGAAAGCGCTGGCGCAGCGCCTGCAGCTGCTGCGCGTTAGCCGCCTCAACCGGCGCGGCCGCTACCTGGTGCAGCGCCGACAGCTGATAGCAGTACACCATCACCGCCTGGCCGAGATTCAGTGAAGGATAGTCCTGCGCCATCGGAATGCCGGTCAGCAGATCGACCTGTTCCAGCTCCTCATTAGTCAGCCCGCTGTCTTCACGGCCAAACACCAGCGCGATACGATTCAGCCACTGACGCTTCTCCTGCAGGATGGTTTCGACCTGCGCCGGCGTGGCGTAATAGCGAAACTTCGCCCGGCTGCGGGCGGTAGTGGCCACGGAAAAATCGACATCCGCCAGCGCGGCGCTCAGCGTGTCATAGGTTTTCACGTGGTCAAGAATCTCACCGGCGCCGTGGGCTACACGCCGCGCGGCCGGATCCTGCCAGGCGTCACTGGCGACAATACGCAACTCGCTAAATCCCATGGTTTTCATGGCGCGGGCGGCCGCGCCGATATTCTCCGGGCGAGCGGGTGAGACAAGGATCAGGGGGAAATGCATGATTTTTCCATCGAACGGTTAATAACCCGACCTATGTTGGCATGCAGGCGACAAAATACCAACCGCACGGGCCTGAGAAAATAAGATGTTAAGGATGTTAAAACAGGGCAAAAATGCCGGGCAGGCGTAATTATGCGTAATAAGCAAAATTTATGCGCTAAACCCATATTAAAACATTATTTTTCATGCAATTGAAAAGTTATTACCTGCAGGTTTTACTTTTGCGCTGATGCAGCTGAAATGTAGCGAAAATGCTGCTTTTTGTGAGCTAAGCTGGCATTCCAGTAGAAGTTTTTCATAAAAGTGTTAACGTGCTACACTTGCATTTGATATAAGTCAACGAAGCGTTGTTTTTATGCTTATCGGTTGTTGTTGGTGCTGTTAGGTTGCTGTTAATACGGTTAGGATAAGCGCCAGTCCGATACCCACGGGGCACGCAAATATTCATCCTGACTGGCTGAGCTAACACTGAAGTTGACGTAGATGGATGGTGTATTCCGAAGATCATTTCGTACACCGGTTGCGAACGGCCCACTGTTCAGTGGAACAGTTATGGCAACCGCCGTACGCCCTGTTTTCGATTTGTTGGCAAATTTTAGGTAGCGAAACATGCAGACCCCGCACATTCTTATCGTTGAAGACGAACTGGTCACGCGTAACACCCTCAAAAGTATTTTTGAGGCCGAAGGTTACGTGGTCTATGAAGCCACCGACGGCGCCGAGATGCATCAGGTTTTGACCGATAACGACGTCAATCTGGTGATTATGGATATCAACCTGCCGGGCAAAAACGGTTTACTGCTGGCGCGTGAATTGCGCGAACAGGCTAACGTCGCCCTGATGTTCCTCACCGGCCGTGATAACGAAGTGGATAAAATCCTCGGTCTGGAGATCGGTGCCGACGACTACATCACCAAGCCATTTAATCCACGTGAGCTGACGATTCGTGCGCGCAACCTGCTGTCGCGTACCATGAATCTGGCGATGCCGAGCGAAGAGCGCCGTCAGGTCGAGAGCTATCGCTTCAACGGCTGGGAACTGGATATTAACAGCCGCTCGCTGATCAGCCCGAACGGCGATCAGTACAAGCTGCCGCGCAGTGAGTTCCGCGCCATGCTGCACTTCTGTGAAAATCCGGGCAAAATCCAGACGCGAGCTGACCTGCTGAAGAAGATGACCGGTCGCGAGCTGAAGCCGCATGACCGCACGGTGGATGTCACCATTCGCCGCATCCGCAAACACTTTGAGTCGACGCCGGATACGCCGGAAATCATCGCCACTATCCACGGCGAAGGCTACCGCTTCTGCGGCGAGCTGCAGGATTAAGCGTCCGTCGCGAAACAAAAAAACGCCCGTCAGGGCGTTTTTTTATCGGCTCAGTGCCACGGCATAATCGGCACCGCGCTCAGCGCATTTTTCGGTGAGCCATCGACCACTTTATCCGAATAGCTCAGGTACACCAGCGCATGACGTTTCTGGTCAAAGAAGCGCACTACCTGCAGCTTTTTAAACACCAGTGAAGTGCGTTTGCGGAACACCACTTCACCCTGCGCCTTGCCCTGCGCGATTTTATCGCTAAGCTCTATCGGTCCCACCTGCTGACAGGAGATGGCCGCGTCGGAAGTATCTTCCGCCAGACCCAGTCCGCCCTTAATACCGCCGGTTTTCGCCCGGCTGATATAACAGGTTACATTTTTAACGTCGGGGTCGTCGAAGGCTTCCACCACGATCTTATGATCGGGGCCAAACATCTTGAATACGGTGTCAACGGAGCCGATCTCCTCGGCCAGCACGCTCTGACTCAACATAAATGTTGCCAGCGTGACTATAAGATTGCGAGCTATTGTCATTGAGTTACCATTGCAAACGGAATAGATGTGAATGTAATGTACTGTTAATCGAACCGAGAACCAAACCTAACGGGTTTCAACCCGCATTGATGTAGCACAGTTAACTGGCAAACCACCCCCGCGCCGTTGTGCAATTCGTGCTACTATTCGGTGACTTCATCGTTGCGCCACCAGAGAGTTATGAGGATGTTTTATGGACCAAGCCGGTATCATTCGCGATTTGCTTGTCTGGCTGGAAAGCCATCTGGATCAACCCCTTTCGCTCGATAACGTTGCGCTAAAAGCGGGCTATTCCAAGTGGCACCTGCAGCGAATGTTCAAGGAAGTTACTGGCCACGCCATCGGCGCGTATATCCGCGCCCGCCGGCTGTCCAAGGCCGCCGTCGCGCTGCGTCTCACCAGCCGGCCAATCCTCGACATTGCGCTGCAGTATCGCTTCGATTCGCAGCAAACCTTTACCCGCGCGTTTAAAAAGCAGTTCAATCAGACACCTGCGTGGTATCGCCGCTCGTCGGAGTGGAATTCGTACGGCATTCGCCCGCCGATTCGTCTCGATGATTACCCGATGCCGCAAGCGCAGTTCGTCACGCTGCCGGAAACGGTGCTGGTGGGGCAAACGCAAAGCTATACCTGTACGCTGGAGCAGATCTCCAGCTACCGCGACGAGATGCGCATCCACTTCTGGAAGCAGTTCCTGCTGGAGACCGATACCGTGCCGCCGGTGCTGTACGGCCTGCATCAGGTACGCGCCAGCCATGAGAAGGATGATGAGCAGGAGATTCTGTACACCACGGCGGTGCCGGCCGACCAGCAGGCGCTGAGCATGCAGTCAAACCAGAGCGTGATTCTGGAAGCCGGGGATTATGTGCAGTTCAGCTATCAGGGACCGCGCACTGCACTGCAGGATTTTATTCTGCTGCTGTACGGCACCTGTATGCCGACCCTCGGCCTGGTGCGCCGTCAGGGCCAGGATATTGAGCGCTTCTATACGCACGGTGGCAAGAAGCGCAGCGAGCCGCCAATGGAGATTCGCTGCGAATATCTGATTCCGATTCGTCCGCAGCAGTAACGGGCGTTGCCGATGGTCGCCATGAATGGCGACCCTACAGAAAATTCACCGTTTGTCGCCGATGCGGATTGCCCATGCCCTCGTAGGGTGCGCATTCATGCGCACCGATACGCGATCATTGATACGCACCGATTCAACCGCAGCCTCATGCCTAACCGTTTGTCGCCGATGCGGATTGCCCGTGCACCCCGTAGGGTGCGCATTCATGCGCACCGATATGCGATCATTGATACGCACCGATACGCGGCCATTCTGCGCCGTGCGCTACCGCGCTTAACGCTGCAGCTCATCCAGCGCCGGGGCATCCAGATGCGACACATCACCGGCCGTCTCCACCACCCAGCCGGCGGCGAGCCAGGCGCTTTGCTGATGATCGACGCGCGAAATCGAGCAGTTACGCAGACGCAAACGGCGCTCCGCATGGGCCGGCAGCCCCAGAATGGTACTTACCAGCACACCCAGCGCCATGCCGTGGCTGACCAGCAGCGGACGGCTACCCGCCGGCAGATCGAGACAGGCGTTGAGCGCGGCATGCATGCGCGTCGCCATCTCCTCCATCGACTCGCCGCCCGGAATCCGGCCGCCTTCGGTGCCATCCACCAGCGCTTTACGCCAGCTCTCCTCTTCCGCCGTCAGGCCGTCGAGCGGACGCTGCTCCAGACAGCCCATATTGAGCTCGCGCAGGCGGGCATCCAGCGTTACCGTACAACCGCAGGCATCAGCGATAATCTCCGCGGTGCGCCGGGTACGTCCTAAATCGCTGGCAATCACGTGAGTAATGCCCAGCGATTTCACGCGCTCGCCCACCTGATGCGCCTGCTGCTCACCTTTATCCGTCAGCGGACTGTCGGACTGCCCCTGAATGCGTCGGGCCGCATTCCAAACCGTTTCACCGTGACGAACAAGATAGACCTGTAACATGCTTAATTTCCGTTATACTGCGACAAATTTGTCTTGAGGGTTCAGGTAATTATGTACCATGTTGTCGCAGCCACCATCAATCCGGCAAAAATCCGCGCAATTGCTCAGGCGTTCAACGACGTTTTCGGCGAAGGATCCTGCCATATTGAAGGGGTCGAGGTCGAGAGCGGCGTCGCCGCGCAGCCCTTAAGCGATGCCGAAACGCGAACTGGCGCACGCCAGCGTGTGGCGAACGCGCGTCATGTGCGGCCACAGGCGGATTACTGGGTGGCGATTGAAGCGGGCATCGAGGGCGACTGCGCCTTTGCCTGGATGGAGGTGGAGAATGCGCAGCAGCGCGGCGAATCCCGCTCCGCCAGCTTTACGCTGCCGCCGGTGGTGATGACCGGCCTGGCCGCCGGACGCGAACTCGGTGACGAGATGGCGCGCTTAACCGGCGTGGAGAATATCAAACACAAGGGCGGTGCGATTGGCGCCTTCACCCACGGCCTGCTGAGCCGCTCCAGCGTCTATCATCAGGCCCTGATTCTGGCGCTCTGTCCGTTCACTCACCCGCTGTATCAGCAGTAATCAGCTGCGCCCGAGGCGCGCTTCCAGCCAGCGTTTCAGCTCGGGCGGCGCCTCTTTCAGGCTATTGGATCCGCGGGTGATGGTGGCAATCCCGACGCCCAATTCGTTTTTCAGCTCGCGCTGACTGATATCACCGTTGATCAACGCTTCGATAATGCGCAGGCGCGTGCCTAAGGCTTCGCGCTCATCCGGCGTCATCATCAGCTGCAGCAGTGGCAGCGCTACGTCATCGGAAAACGCGTTGTGCATCAGGTCGATGAAACGCAGCCAGTTGTCTTCAACCGGCTGCGGGGAAAGGGGTTGGCTCATGAAGGCTTCCGTACTCATTAACGAGTACGGAAGCATAACACAGTCAGTAACGGCGATTCCACTCGCCGTCGGCGAGAATCTTATCCGGCTTGCCCATGAAGTAGCGGTAATAAGCATCGTAGGCCAGCACGTTTTTCACGTAGCCGCGGGTTTCCGAGAAGGGAATGGTTTCGATAAACGCCACCGCATCCAGTTTGCCGCCGCTGGTATTCAGCCAGCTGCGCACCCGCCCCGGGCCGGCATTGTAGGCGGCAGAAGAGAAGATGCGGTTCTGACCAAACTGCTGATAGACATACTCCAGATACTGCGTACCAATCTGAATATTGGTCTGCGGATCGAGCAGCTGGCTGCTGTTAACGTAACCCGGAATGTTATACATCTTCACGGTATGGCTGGCGGTGCCCGGCATCACCTGCATCAGGCCACTGGCGCCAACTGGTGAGCGCGCTTTCGGGTTCCACGCACTCTCCTGACGAGAGATCGCCATGGCGTAGCTTGGCGTGATGCCCTTATCGCTGGTGTATTGCTGATACAGATTGCGCCACGCCAGCGGGAAACGCTCTTTCAGGCTGTCCCACATTTTCGCGGTGATGGTGGCCTGCACGCTGAGATCCCACCAGTCCTGTTCATTGGCGTAGCGCGCCAGCATCTGCTGCTGGGTACGGGTTTTGCTGCTGATCAGATTGGCCCACTCGCTGCGCGCCAGGTTATCCAGCCCCCAGTACATCAGCTCGCGCACGCGCGCCATCTCCGGCCCCTGCACCACGCTATTGTCCGCCGCCGGAGCCTGATCCACCTGCAGCGGATACTCGACGCCCAGCCGCTGTGCCGCCACCATCGGATAGAAACCGCGCTGCTGCATCAGCTTACGCAGAATCTCTTCCGCTTCCTCTTTGCGCCCCTGCGCCATCAGTAAATCGGCCTGCCAGTACTGCCATTCATCTTTGTCTTTGGCTTCCACCGGCAGCCGGGCAATCCAGGTGTTCAGGCCGCGACGGTCGTTTTCACTCAGCGCCAGCCGCACGCGCCGCTCAATCAGCGCGGTGGATTCGCTGTTCATCACCACCGCATCGCGCCAGCGCGCCTGCTCCGAGGTGAGATCGGCACCCATCATGCGCCACACCACCGTCTCTTTCAGATCCTGCTCTTCCGCCGGGCTCATCTTCTGCGCCTGAACCAGCTGCGGGATCATCATGCGCGCATTGTCCATATCCTGACGCGCCACGCGGGCAAAGGCGTAGCTGGTGGCCATGCGGGTAAAATCGGTCGGGCCGAGGGTGCTGGCAAAGGTGGTGACGGTCTGGGGATTCTGCTGCAGCGCAATCAGCGCGCTGGCGGTGGTTTGATAATCCGCCGGCAGCATTTTCGCCAGGTAATTAACCAGGCTGTCGTTGCCGGCTTTCATCGCCAGGCGGATGCGTTCGAGGATGGTGATCGGCGACAGCTGCCCTGACGCCTGCCACACCGAGAACAGCTTGTCGCAGTCGTTCGGTAACGCGGTCCCGCGCAGCCAGATGGCTTTGGCCCCGTCAAACGCCGCCTGTTGCTGACCGGTCGCCCATTTGGCGTAGTACCAGTTACAGCGCGCCTGCACCGGCTTTGGCTCATCCGGGCTGAAGCTGAGCACGCCCGGCCAGTCCTGGCGGTGCGCCAGCACGTTAACAAAGCGCGTCTGCAGCGAACGCGCCGGCGGCAGCGTCGGATACTGCTGAATAAAGTTTTTCACCGCTAGCCCGGTCTCCTGATCGAGATCCTGCGCCAGCAGGCGGTACTGCAGGTACGGATAGAGCGGATAATCCTGCAGCGTTGGCATCAGCTGCTCAACCTGGTCCATCTTTTTGTTGTCCCAGGCCTGTTTGATTTGCGCATAGCGCTGTCGTTGCTGATCCAGCGAATCGGCCCACACGCTGCCGGCCGTGCTGACCAGACAGATCCCTATCATCCAGTTACGCCACTTCTCCACTCCGCTCTCCTCATTGCTGCGCTCCAGCTTATGCCGGACTCCCTTCATGCTAACCAGGCCAACCGGCTCTTGCCACGTTCTTCACAAAATTTACCCAGGCGCACCGTGATTGTTCAACGTCTGCGCCGCAATTGTGCAAATAATCATCAGAAAAACTTATTACCCATCAAATAGCTATGCGTTTTCATTCAGTTACAACTCTGGCACGTGCTTTGCTCTGTTGAATGCCATCTTGTATACCAGCTGGAATTCACTCATGGCATCGACCTTCGGTTTTACGCTTCAGGATTGGCAACGTTGCGCACAGCAGGATGCACAGCAGATCCCTGCACTGCTGGCCGCACATCTCGACGCACTCGATAACCAGGATAATGCCTGGCTGTACCTCGCTTCGCCAGCCCAGTTGCTGGCGCAGGTTGAACCGCTGCTGGCGGCGTATCAGCGCAATCCGGCCGCCCTGCCGCTGTTTGGCGTGCCGTTTGCCGTCAAAGACAACATCGACGTGGCAGGCTGGCCGACCACCGCCGCCTGCCCGGCGCTGACCTATCAGGCCGCAGCCGATGCCTTCGTGGTGGCCAGGCTGAAAGCGGCAGGCGCTATCGTCATCGGTAAAACCAACCTCGATCAGTACGCGACCGGTCTGGTTGGCACCCGCTCGCCGTATGGCGCGGTGAGCAACACCTTTAATCCGGCCTACGTCAGCGGCGGTTCCAGCTCCGGCTCCGCGTCAGTGCTGGCGCGCGGCCTGGTCGGCTTCTCGCTCGGCACCGATACCGCCGGCTCCGGCCGCGTGCCGGCAGGTTTTAACAATATCGTCGGGCTGAAGCCGACCAAAGGCTGGTTCTCGGCCAGCGGCGTGGTACCGGCCTGCCGTCTCAATGACACCATCTCGGTGTTCGCCCTGACGGTTGCCGATGCCTTTAGCGTCGCCAGCATCGCGGGCGGCTACGACGCCGGTGACGCCTACGCGCGCCAGTCGCTACGCAGCGCACCGGCCAGTTTCCAGCCGCAACCCTCGCTGGCGATCCCTGCCGCGCCGCAGTTTTACGGTGACCAGCAGGCGGAAGCGGCGTGGCTCAGCGCGCTGGAGCAGCTTACGGCGAGCGGTGCGACGCTGCACCCTATCGACTTCGCCCCTTTCCATCAGCTGGCAGAGCAGCTCTATTACGGCCCGTGGGTGGCCGAGCGCACCGTGGCGGTCGGCGAGATGCTCGACCGCCCGGAAGAGATGGATCCGGTGGTGTACGGCATCGTCAGCAGCGGCCGCCAGTACAGCGCCGTCGAGGCGTATCAGGCCGAATACCTGCGCGCCGAACTGACGCGCCAGATCCAGCAGACGCTGGCCCGGTTCGATGCGCTGGTGGTGCCGACCTCGCCCACCATCCATACGCTGGAAGAGATGCAGCAGGAGCCGGTGCACTACAACTCGCAGTTCGGCACCTATACCAACTTCACGAACCTGGCCGATCTCAGCGCGCTGGCGCTGCCTGGCCCGTTCCGCGCCGATGGGCTGCCTGCGGGCATCACGCTGATCGCCCCGGCGTGGCACGACCGCGCGCTGGCGACGTTTGGCCTGCGCTGGCAGCAGCAGCTGGCGCTGCCGCTCGGGGCCACCGGCAAAGCACTGCCGCCGCAGCCCGCCGCGCTGCCACCGTCGCCTGACCACGTGCGCGTGGCGGTGGTCGGCGCTCATCTCACCGGCATGCCGCTGAATTTCCAGCTCACCACGCGTCAGGCGGTGTGGGTCGAAGAGACGCAAACCGCCAGCCACTATCGCCTGTTCGCCCTGCTCGATGGCCCGATCAAAAAGCCCGGCCTGCTGCGCGGCGACAGCGGCGCCGCCATCACCGTTGAACTGTGGGACATCCCGCTGGCGCGCTTTGGCGAATTCGTCGCGGAAATCCCGGCACCGCTCGGCATCGGCTCGCTGACGCTGGCGGATGGACGCATCGTGAAAGGCTTTATCTGCGAACCGGCAGCGCTGACGCAGGCGCTGGAAATCACTGAATTCGGCGGCTGGCGCAACTGGCTGACGTCACAGGGGAATCACTAATCATGTTCAGCACCGTTCTGATTGCTAACCGTGGCGAAATCGCCTGTCGTGCCATCCGCACCCTGAAGCGCCTCGGCGTAACCAGCGTGGCGGTCTATTCGGATGCCGACCGCAATGCGCGTCACGTTACCGAAGCCGATGTGGCCATCGCCCTTGGCGGTGACAAAGCCAGCGACAGCTATCTGCGCATCGACAAAATTCTGGCCGCTGCGCAGCAAAGCGGCGCGCAGGCCATCTGGCCCGGCTACGGTTTTCTGTCGGAGAGCCTGCCGTTCGCCGCCGCCTGCGAAGAGGCCGGCATCGCGTTTGTCGGCCCGACCGCACAGCAGATCGGCGAATTTGGTCTCAAGCATCGCGCCCGTGAGCTGGCGGCCAGCGCTGGCGTGCCGATGACGCCGGGCACGCCACTGCTCAGTTCGCTGCAGGACGCACTCAGCGCGGCGGAAGACATTGGCTATCCGGTGATGCTGAAAAGCACCGCCGGTGGCGGCGGCATCGGTCTGACCCGCTGCGCCGACGCCACGGCCCTGGAGAACGCGTGGGAGAGCGTGCGTCGCCTGGGGGAACAGTTTTTCAGCGATGCCGGCGTGTTTCTTGAACGCTGCATTGATCGTGCGCGCCACGTGGAAGTGCAGATTTTTGGCGACGGCAAGGGCAAGGTGATTGCGCTGGGCGAACGCGACTGTTCGCTGCAGCGCCGCAATCAGAAGGTGGTGGAAGAGACGCCGGCCCCTAATCTGCCGCAGGCCACGCGTGAAGCGCTGCTGGCTTCAGCGGTGCGGCTGGGCGAGCTGGTTAATTACCGCAGCGCCGGCACCGTGGAGTACATCTATGACGCCGCGCAGGACGCGTTTTATTTCCTCGAAGTGAACACCCGCCTGCAGGTGGAGCATCCGGTGACCGAGTGCGTCACCGGTCTTGACCTGGTGGAGTGCATGCTGCAGGTGGCGGCGGACGATGCCATCGACTGGGATCGTCTGCAGCAGGCACCGCACGGCGCATCGATTGAGGTGCGGCTGTACGCCGAAGATCCGCTGAAAAACTTCCAGCCGAGCCCGGGCGTGTTAACCCACGTCAGCTTCCCGCCGGGGGTGCGCGTCGACGGCTGGATCGAGACCGGCAGCGAAGTGACGGCGTTTTACGATCCGATGGTAGCCAAACTGATCGTGCATGGCGAAACGCGCGACGCCGCGCTGGCGAAGCTGCAGCAGGCGCTCAATGCCACCCAACTGCACGGCATCGCCACCAATCTCGACTATCTGCGTCAGATCGTGGCGACCGACGCCTTCCGCAGCGGCAACGTCTGGACGCGCTTCCTTGACGGCTTTACGCCGGCGGCCAGCGTCATCGAAGTGCTGCAGCCGGGCACGTTCAGCAGCATTCAGGACTTTCCCGGCCGCCTGGGCTACTGGGACATCGGCGTGCCGCCGTCCGGCCCGATGGATGACTTCGCCTTCCGCCTGGCCAACCGTATCGTCGGCAACCACGCCTGCGCCGCCGGGCTGGAGTTCACCCTGCAGGGCCCGACGCTGCGCTTCCACAGCGATGCGCTGATCGCGCTGACCGGTGCCGACTGTCCGGCCGATCTCGACGGCAGCGCGGTCGACTACTGGCAGCCGGTGGCGGTGAAAGCCGGACAAACCCTGACGCTGGGCCGCGCGCAGAGCGGCTGCCGCACCTATTTAGCGGTGCGTAATGGTTTCGACGTGCCGGAATACCTCGGCAGCCGCGCCACCTTCTCGCTGGGCCAGTTTGGCGGCCACGCCGGACGCACGCTGCGCGTCGCCGACATGCTGCCGATCTCCCAGCCAGCGCTCGCCGCCTGCACCACGCCAGCCCCGGTCAGCGAACCTGAAGCGCTGGATCGCGCGCTGGTGCCGCACTACGGCAGCGAATGGCGCATTGGCGTGCTGTACGGCCCGCACGGCGCACCGGATTTCTTCACCCAGGCTGCCATCGATGAGTTCTTTGCCAGCGACTGGCAGGTGCATTACAACTCCAACCGGCTGGGCGTCCGTCTGGTCGGGCCTAAACCCAGCTGGACGCGCGCTAACGGCGGTGAAGCCGGGCTGCATCCGTCTAACGTACACGACTGCGAATACGCCATCGGCGCGGTGAACTTTACCGGTGACTTCCCGGTGATCCTGACGCACGACGGCCCAAGCCTTGGTGGCTTCGTCTGCCCGGTCACCATCGCCAAAGCCGAGCTGTGGAAAGTCGGCCAGGTCAAACCGGGCGATCGCATCCGCTTCCACCCGATCAGCGCCGACGAAGCGGTCGCGCTGGAGAAAGCCCAGGCGCACAGCGTAACCACGCTGCGCAGCCAGCACGCACCGGCCTTCGCGGTGCCGTCGCTGGCGGCGAGCGACATCGGTTCTGCCACCCTGTTAGCGGCGCTGCCGGCAACCGCCACCACGCCTGCGGCGGTCTACCGCCAGGCGGGCGACAAATATGTGCTGATTGAGTACGGCGATAACGTGCTGGATCTGGCGCTGCGCCTGCGCGTACACCTGCTGATGCAGGCGCTGCGCCAGCGTGCAGAGCCCGGCATTGAAGAGCTGTCGCCCGGCGTGCGCTCGCTGCAGGTGCGCTATGACAGCCTGGTGATCGGTCAGCAGCAGTTGATGACGCTGCTGCTGGAGCTGGAAGCCGGGCTGGGCGACGTCAGCGCGCTGAAAGTGCCGTCGCGCATCGTCTGGCTGCCGATGGCGTTTGAAGACAGCGCCACACTCGGCGCGGTGGAGCGTTACAAAGAGACGGTTCGCGCCAGCGCGCCGTGGCTGCCGAATAACGTTGACTTCATTCAGCGCATCAATGGACTGGCGAGCCGCGAAGCGGTACGCGACACCCTGTTTGCCGCCAGCTATCTGATTCTCGGTCTCGGCGATGTCTATCTCGGCGCGCCGTGCGCGGTACCGATCGATCCGCGCCATCGCCTGCTGAGTTCCAAATACAGCCCGGCGCGCACCTTTACCGCCGAAGGCACGGTGGGCATTGGCGGTATGTACATGTGCATCTACGGCATGGATTCACCGGGCGGCTATCAGCTGGTGGGGCGCACGCTGCCCATCTGGAACAAGTTCCTGCAAAACGATCAGTTTGCCGCCGGCGAACCCTGGCTGCTGCGCTTCTTTGACCAGGTGCGTTTCTATCCGGTGAGCGAAGCGGAACTGACGCAGCTGCGCGACGATTTCCGCGCCGGTCGCGCCCGCATTCGCATCGAGCAGAGCGAGTTTGATTTTGCGGCCCATCAGCAGTTCCTCGCCGACAACGCGCCGGAAATCAGTGCCTTCCGCAAACGTCAGGCCGCAGCGTTTGAGCAGGAAGTCACGCTGTGGGCGCAGGAAGAGCAGGAAGCGCCGCTCACCCGTGAAGAGACGCTGGTGGTCGCCGACGCAGAGGACGACGCGCTGGCAGTGTGCGCTGACATGAACGGCAACATCTGGAAAGTGCTGGTTGCGCCGGGCGATACGGTGCAGGCCGGCCAGACGCTGATCATCGTGGAAGCGATGAAGATGGAGCTGGCGATTGTCGCGCCGCAGGCCGGCACGGTGAAACGCATTGCCTGCCAGGCGGGCCGTCCGGTAAGTCCGGGCGACACCCTGCTGTGGCTGGCTTAAGGAGCAGGTATGAACAGTAGCGCGCCCCGCAGCAAAGGCCGTCCCGAAGCGCTGGCCGAAAAGGTTTATCAGGCGCTGAAGCAGGACATCTTTGAGTTCCGTCTGATGCCGGGTGACCGCTTCAGCGAAAACGAAATCGCCGATCGGCTGGCGGTGAGCCGCACGCCGGTGCGTCAGGCACTGTTCTGGCTGGAGCGCGAAGGCTACGTCGAGGTGTGGTTTCGCAGCGGCTGGCAGGTGCGGCCGTTCGATTTCGCCTACTTCGAGGAGCTGTACGACTTCCGCACCGTGCTGGAACGCGAAGCGGTGCGCCGCCTGTGCGCGCTGCCGCCGCTGGCCTGCGCGGAAACCCTGACCGCGCTGAAAACCTTCTGGATCGACGATGCCCGGCTGGAAGATGGCAAAGCGGTATCAGCGCACGACGAAGCGTTTCACATGGCGCTGGTGGCGGCGGCGGGCAATCAGGAGATGGCGCGCATCCACGCCGAGCTGACAGAAAAAATCCGCATCATTCGCCGTCTCGACTTCACGCGGGATGACCGGGTCGATGCCACGTACCGCGAGCACGCTCAGATCTTACGGGCGATTTTTCAGCAACACACCGAGGAGGCACAGCGCATTTTAACCGACCACATTGCCGTCAGTAAGGCCGAGGTCAGGAAGATTACGTTGCATATGTTACAGCAGGCTCGGCTTCAACCCATTGAATAACAACAGATAACACAGTTAGGGGTTTAAATGATGAAACGACGTTCGTTGCTTAAAGCTTTCGCGCTCTCCGCTACCGTTGCCAGCATGGGCTTCGCCTTTACCGCACAGGCGGCAGACACCATCAAAGTCGGCATTATGCATTCGCTGTCCGGCACCATGGCGATTTCCGAAACGCCGCTGAAAGATGTGGCGCTGATGACCATTGATGAGATTAACGCCAAAGGCGGCGTGCTGGGCAAGAAGCTGGAACCGGTGGTGGTCGATCCGGCCTCTAACTGGCCGCTGTTCGCCGAAAAAGCGCGCCAGCTGCTGACTCAGGACAAAGTGGCGGTGGTGTTTGGCTGCTGGACGTCGGTCTCGCGCAAATCGGTGCTGCCGGTGTTTGAAGAGCTGAACGGCCTGCTGTTCTATCCGGTGCAGTACGAAGGCGAAGAGATGTCGCCGAACGTGTTCTACACCGGCGCCGCGCCGAACCAGCAGGCGATCCCGGCGGTGCAGTATCTGATGAGCGAAGATGGCGGCAGCGCCAAACGCTTCTTCCTGCTCGGCACCGACTACGTCTATCCGCGCACCACCAACAAGATTCTGCGTGCCTTCCTGCATAGCAAAGGCGTGCAGGATAAGGATATCGAAGAGGTGTACACGCCGTTTGGTTACAGCGATTACCAGACCATCGTGTCGAATATCAAAAAATTCTCCGCCGGTGGCAAAACCGCGGTGATCTCCACCATCAACGGTGATTCCAACGTCCCGTTCTACAAAGAGCTGGCGAACCAGGGCATTAAAGCAACCGACATTCCGGTAATCGCCTTCTCGGTGGGGGAAGAAGAGCTGCGCGGCATCGACACCAAACCGCTGGTCGGTCAGCTGGCGGCGTGGAACTACTTTGAGTCAGTGGATAACCCGACTAATGCGAAGTTCGTGTCCGACTACCGCGCTTACGCCAAAGCGCACAACCTGCCGAACGCCAACACCGTAGTGACCAACGATCCGATGGAAGCCACCTACGTTGGTCTGCACATGTGGGCGCAGGCGGTAGAGAAAGCCGGCACCACCGATGTGGATAAAGTGCGCGCCGCAATGGCCGGACAGACGTTTAAAGCACCGGACGGATTTACGCTGACCATGGACAAAACCAACCACCATCTGCACAAGCCGGTGATGATTGGTGAAGTGGAGGAGAACGGCCAGTTCAACGTGGTGTGGCAGACCGAACAGCCGGTACGCGCCCAGCCGTGGAGTCCGTACATCGCCGGGAATGATAAGAAGCCGGACTATCCGGTGAAGTCGGCGCAGTAAGGGGAGGCTGATGGCCCTCGCCCTCTGGCCCGCTGGCCCTCACCCTAACCCTCTCCCGCTGGCGGGAGAGGGAACCGATCGAGCCAGCACGCCGCTACCGAACTCACCTGTAGCAGCGTCTCCCTCTCCCTCCGGGAGAGGGCCGGGGTGAGGGCCAGACAACGCCCTAACCCTGATGAGGGCCACACCGCACCCAACGTAACCATAACAGGATGATCACCATGACACTCCGCCGTATTCTCAGCTGCCTGCTGTTACTGCTGCCGTGGCTGGCGCAGGCCGGTGATGGCGCTGATTTCGCCGCTGCCAGCCGCACGCAGCAGGCGACATTGCTGCAGCAGTGGGCTGCGGCGCCGCAGGCCAGCCGCTTGCCGCTGCTGCAGGCGCTGCGCAATGAAAGCGTGGTTATCGACCAGAACAAACAGCCGTTCAGCAAACAGGCTGACCAGCTTCTGCCGCTCGACAGCGCCCGGCAGCCGGACGGCGAAACCAAAAAACTCTTCATGAACAACCGGCTGCGCGTGCTGATTGCCAGCGCCCTCGCCGCCCACCAGCTGGTGAGTGACGATGCGGCGACTCGCCTGCGCGCGGCGCAACAGTTACAAAACGATGCCGCACCTGACCAGCTGCCGCTGATTGAACAGCGCCTCGCCGCCGAACAGGACAGCAAGGTGCACGCGGTGCTGGCGATGGCCGCCGCGAATCTGCAGCTCGCCAGCCCGGACGCCGCGCTGCGCCTGAAAGCGGTCACGCTGCTCGGAGAATCGGGCGATCCGGCGATGCAGGCCAGCCTGACGCGCTTAACCCAGGCCAGCAACGAACCCGATGCGCAGGTGCGCGCCGCTGCGGCCGCCAGCCTGCAGCACATCAGGCAGCGCCTGATGTGGGGCGATTGGCTCGGGCAGGCGTTTACCGGTCTGTCGCTCGGCTCCATTCTGCTGCTGGCCGCGCTCGGCCTGGCGATCACCTACGGCCTGCTGGGCGTGATCAACATGGCGCACGGCGAGATGCTGATGCTCGGCGCCTACGCCACCTGGCTGGTGCAGAATCTGTTCCAGCAGTTTGCGCCGCAGTGGCTGGCGTGGTACCCGCTGCTGGCGCTGCCGGTGGCCTTCGCCGTCACCGCCGTAATGGGCATGCTGCTGGAACGCACCATCATCCGCCACTTATACGGTCGCCCGCTGGAGACGCTGCTCGCCACCTGGGGCATCAGCCTGATGCTGATTCAACTGGTGCGCATGCTGTTTGGCGCGCAGAACCTCGAAGTGGCCAACCCGGGCTGGCTGTCCGGCGGCTGGCAGCTGCTGCCGAATCTGGTGCTGCCGTATAACCGCATCGCGGTAATCCTGTTTGTCATCGCGGTGCTGGCGCTCACCTGGCTGCTGCTGAATAAAACCCGGCTGGGGCTGAATGTGCGGGCGGTCACGCAGAACCGCGCTATGGCCGACTGCTGCGGCGTGCCGACCGGGCGCATCGATATGCTGGCGTTTGGCCTCGGTTCCGGCATTGCCGGACTCGGCGGCGTCGCGCTGTCGCAGCTGGGCAACGTCGGACCGGAACTGGGTCAGGGCTACATCATCGATTCATTCCTCGTGGTGGTGCTCGGTGGCGTCGGTCAGCTGGCCGGCACCGTGGTGGCGGCTTTTGGTCTCGGCATCCTTAACAAAGTGCTGGAGCCGCAGATTGGCGCAGTGCTCGGCAAAATCCTGATCCTCGTGCTGATTGTACTGTTCATCCAGAAACGTCCCCAGGGTCTGTTTGCCGTTAAAGGGAGGGTGATTGACTGATGAGCCAGCCACTGACCTTACGCGCGGTGCGCAAAGCGCCGCGCCTCAGCCTGATTCTCGGCGTCATCGTGACCGCGCTGCTGCTGGTGCTGCCGTTCTGCGCCCTGCTGCCCGCCAGCCATCCGCTGGCGATCTCCACCTATACGCTGACGCTGGTGGGCAAAATCCTCTGCTATGCGATTGTCGCGGTGGCGCTGGATCTGGTGTGGGGCTACGCCGGGCTGCTGTCGCTCGGCCACGGACTGTTTTTTGCCCTCGGCGGCTATGCCATGGGCATGTACCTGATGCGCCAGGCTGCAGGCAGCGGTTTGCCGGCGTTTATGTCGTTTCTGTCGTGGAATGAGCTGCCGTGGTTCTGGGCCGGCGGCCAGCACTTTCTCTGGGCGCTGTGCCTGATTGTACTGGTGCCGGGCCTGCTGGCGCTGCTGTTTGGGTTCTTCGCCTTTCGCTCCAGAATCAAAGGCGTCTACTTTTCCATCATGACGCAGGCGCTGACTTACGCCGGCATGCTGCTGTTTTTCCGCAACGAAACCGGCTTTGGTGGCAACAACGGCTTTACCGGTTTTACGACCCTGCTCGGTTTCAGCGTCACCGCCACCGGCACGCGTATCGCACTGTTTATCGCGACCGTGCTGTTGCTGCTGTTCAGCCTGGCGCTGGGCTTTGCCCTGGCGCGCAGTAAGTTTGGTCGCGTGCTGACGGCGGTGCGCGATGCGGAAAACCGCCTGATGTTTGTTGGTTACGATCCGAAGGGCTTCAAGCTATTCGTCTGGACACTCTCCGCCGTGCTGTGCGGGCTGGCCGGGGCGCTGTACGTGCCGCAGGTCGGCATCATCAACCCGAGCGAAATGTCGCCGACCAACTCAATTGAAGCGGCGATTTGGGTGGCACTCGGTGGACGCGGCACGCTGATTGGTCCGCTGCTGGGTGCGGCCATCGTCAACGGTGCCAAAAGCTGGTTCACCGTCGCCTTCCCGGAATACTGGCTGTTTTTCCTGGGCCTGATGTTCATCCTGGTCACGCTGTTCCTGCCGCGTGGTGTGATTGGCCTGCTGCGCCGGAGGCACCATGACTGAGCAACTGTTTACCCAACCGCACCCGGCGGATCGCCATCGTCAGCAAACCGATCCGGTGCTGCTGCTGGAGAACATCAACGTCTCGTTTGACGGCTTCCGCGCGCTGACCGATCTGTCATTGCAGATTGGCGTCGGCGAACTGCGCTGCGTGATTGGCCCGAACGGCGCGGGAAAAACCACGCTGATGGACGTGATCACCGGCAAAACCCGGCCGGACAGCGGCCAGGTGATCTACGACCAGGATACCGATCTGCGCCAGCTGTCGCCGGTCGAAATCGCCCGCGCCGGCATTGGCCGCAAGTTTCAGAAACCCACGGTGTTTGAAGCGCTGACGGTGTTTGAAAACCTCGAAATCGCGCTGAAAAACGATAAATCGGTGTGGGCCAGCCTGCGCGCCCGGCTTAGCGGCGAGCAGCGCGATCGCATCGACGAGGTGCTCAAACTGCTGCGGCTCGGCGGCGAACGCCAGCGGCAGGCGGGTCTGCTGTCGCACGGGCAGAAGCAGTTTCTCGAAATCGGCATGCTGCTGGTGCAGGAGCCGCACCTGCTGCTGCTGGACGAACCGGCAGCCGGCATGACCGATGCCGAAACCGACTACACCGCCGAGCTGTTCCGCAGCCTGGCGGGCAAGCACTCACTGATGGTGGTGGAACATGACATGGGCTTTGTGGAAACCATTGCCGACCACGTGACGGTGCTGCATCAGGGCCAGGTGCTGGCTGAGGGATCGCTGCGCGAGGTACAGGCGGACGATCGGGTTATCGACGTATATCTGGGGCGCTGAGATGTTACAGGTAGCAGAACTGCATCAATATTATGGCGGCAGCCATATCCTGCGCGGTCTGTCGTTTGAGGCTCGCCCGGGCGAGATCACCTGCCTGCTGGGACGCAACGGTGTGGGCAAAACCACACTGCTGAAGTGTCTGATGGGGCTGATTCCGGTCAAATCCGGCGAGGTTCGCTGGCAGAACCAGCTGATTAACACGCGCAAGCCCCACCAGCGCGTACAGGCCGGTATTGCTTACGTGCCGCAGGGACGCGAAATTTTTCCGCGTCTGACGGTGGAAGAGAACCTGCTGATGGGGCTGGCGCGCTTCTCCGGCACCCAGGCCAGCCGGGTACCGGAGGAGATCTACCAGCTGTTTCCGG
The DNA here is from genome assembly GCF_043529865.1 of Pantoea sp. SGAir0418. NCBI lineage: Bacteria > Pseudomonadati > Pseudomonadota > Gammaproteobacteria > Enterobacterales > Erwiniaceae > Pantoea > Pantoea sp. SGAir0418. The sequence goes on along the minus strand of NZ_CP027911.1, from coordinate 734,034 downwards.
TGCTGCGCGAGATGAAAACGCGGCGCGGTGGCGATCTGTCAGGCGGCCAGCAGCAACAGCTGGCGATCGGCCGGGCGCTGGCCTGCCAGCCGCAGTTGTTGATCCTCGATGAGCCGACCGAAGGGATCCAGCCGTCGGTGATCAAAGAGATCGGTGCGGTGATCCGCCAGCTGGCGCAGCGCGGTGACATGGCGATCCTGCTGGTTGAGCAGTTTTATGATTTCGCCGCCGAACTGGCCGACAGCTATCTGGTGATGTCGCGCGGCGAAATTGTGCAGCGCGGCGCAGGGGCGAATATGGAGAGCGAGGGCGTGCGCGGGCTGGTGGCGATTTAGCCGCGCGGCGGGCGGGCAGGCAGAAGACAGGTTGTTAATCTGCAAGAAAAAACTTATGTTTACCCTCCACCCGGCCATTCCGGCCGCAGCGAAGGTTGAGCGAACTGTTACTGATGGAAAACCGCCGCGACGAACGAATCAATAAGCTGGCGCAGGCGCTGAAACACAGCGACACCCTGCACTTAAAACAGGCCGCGCAACTACTGGGCGTGTCAGAAATGACCATCCGCCGCGATTTAACCGGCGCGACGCAGGGCGTGGTGCTGCTGGGTGGCTATGTCATGCGCGACCCGCGGCAGAACGTGGCGCACTATTTTGTCAGCGACCAGCAAAACCTCAACGTCAGCAAGAAACGTCTGCTGGCACAGCGGGCTGCCGCGCTGGTACAGGCCAACGACACGGTGTTTTTCGACTGCGGCACCACGTTACCGCTGGTGATCGAAGCGATCGATAACGATCTGCCCTTCACCGCCATCTGCAGCGCGATCAATACCTTTCTGGCGTTAAAAGAGAAGCCGCACTGTCGGGTGATTCTGTGCGGCGGCGAATTCCACGCCGATAACGCCGTGTTTACACCGCTCGAGCAGATCACGGTGCTGGATGCGCTCTGCCCCAATAAAGCCTTTATCTCTGCCGCCGGCATGGACGCTGCGCAGGGCGCCACCTGTTATAACCTCAACGAACTGCCCATCAAGCATCTGGCGCTGCAGCGGGCGCAGACCAAAATCGTGGTCGGCGACAGCAGCAAGTACGGCAAGGTACTGCCGGCGCGCATTGGCGACTTCTCGCTGTTTGATATGCTGGTCAGCGACAGCCCGCCTCCGCCCGCGCTGCTCGCCGTGTTGCAGGCGGCCAGGCTTACCCTGCACTGCGGCTAGCATTATTCCGCCGCTGCGGAAGAATGCGCGCAATGCGGCTGTGATTGCCGGGTGAAAACGGCTAAACTTCAGCATCTGACGTTCCACCCATTACAGACCAAGAGGCTCATCACAACGTGGCTCAATTCGTCTATAGCATGCATCGCGTCGGCAAAGTGGTTCCGCCGAAGCGTCACATTCTGAAGAATATCTCCCTTAGCTTTTTCCCTGGCGCCAAAATTGGCGTACTCGGCCTGAACGGCGCGGGTAAATCGACCCTGCTGCGCATCATGGCCGGCATTGATAAAGACATCGAAGGGGAAGCTCGCCCGCAGCCGGGCATCAAAGTCGGCTATCTGCCGCAGGAACCTCAGCTGAACCCGGAACACACCGTGCGTGAGTCGGTGGAAGAAGCCGTCGCGGAAGTGGTTGGCGCGCTGAAGCGTCTCGACGAAGTGTACGCGCTGTACGCCGATCCGGATGCCGACTTCGACAAGCTGGCCGCTGAGCAGGGCCGTCTGGAAGAAGTGATCCAGGCACACGACGGGCACAACCTGGAAACCCAGCTGAACCGAGCCGCCGATGCCATGCGTCTGCCGGAGTGGGATGCCAAAATCGCCAACCTGTCTGGTGGTGAACGCCGCCGCGTCGCGCTGTGCCGTCTGCTGCTGGAAAAGCCAGACATGCTGCTCCTCGACGAACCGACCAACCACCTGGATGCCGAATCCGTCGCGTGGCTGGAGCGCTTCCTGCACGACTTCGAAGGCACTGTGGTAGCCATCACCCACGACCGTTACTTCCTCGATAACGTTGCCGGCTGGATTCTGGAGCTGGACCGTGGTGAAGGCATTCCATGGGAAGGCAACTACTCTTCATGGCTGGAGCAGAAAGATCAGCGTCTGGCGCAGGAGGCTTCTCAGGAAGCGGCACGTCGCAAATCGATCGAGAAAGAGCTGGAGTGGGTGCGCCAGGGCGCGAAAGGCCGTCAGTCTAAGGGCAAAGCCCGTCTGGCGCGCTTTGAAGAGCTCAACAACACCGATTATCAGAAACGTAACGAGACCAACGAACTGTTCATTCCACCTGGCGCGCGCCTCGGCGACAAAGTGCTGGAAGTGAAGAATCTGAGCAAAGCGTATGGCGATCGCGTGCTGATTGACGATCTGTCGTTCTCGCTGCCGAAAGGCGCCATCGTCGGCATCATTGGCCCTAACGGCGCCGGTAAATCGACGCTGTTCCGCATGATGTCAGGCCAGGAGCAGCCAGATTCCGGCAGCATCGAGCTGGGCGAAACCGTGAAGCTGGCGTCGGTCGATCAGTTCCGCGATGCGATGGATAATTCCAAAACCGTGTGGGAAGAAGTTTCTGGCGGTCAGGACATTATGCGCATCGGCAACACCGAAATGCCAAGCCGCGCTTATGTCGGTCGCTTTAACTTTAAGGGTACCGATCAGGGCAAACGCGTCGGCGAACTGTCCGGCGGTGAGCGTGGTCGTCTGCACCTGGCGAAACTGCTGCAGGTGGGCGGCAACCTGCTGCTGCTCGACGAACCAACCAACGACCTGGATATCGAAACCCTGCGCGCACTGGAAAACGCCCTGCTGGAGTTCCCGGGCTGCGCAATGGTGATCTCGCACGACCGCTGGTTCCTCGACCGTATCGCCACCCACATCATCGACTATCAGGATGAAGGTAAGGTGGAGTTCTTCGAAGGTAACTTTACCGAGTACGAAGAGTACAAGAAACGCACCCTCGGCGCCGAAGCGCTGGAGCCGAAGCGTATCAAGTACAAGCGCATGGCGAAGTAATCGCTGTGATAACAAAAAGGCGCCGCGGCGCCTTTTTTGTTGTGCTGCGCTAGCTGCCCAGCATCTGCTTCACCAGCTCGACGCAGCGCAGGAAGCGTGTGTCGTAGTCATCCTCTTTGACGTGCACATATTCAATGTGATTTTCACGCAGCATGGTGACCAGCATCGACTGGAACTCACGGCGATCCATCGAACTGCCGAGGCTGCGCAGGCCATCGGCCACCCACGGCACATTATTTTCCAGCAGAATCACCAGGTCAAAGCGGTACTCATCGATCAGCGCCTGCACGAATGGGTGCTCGCGCCCTTCATACTTAAGGCAGAACGCCTGGGTAGTGATGAAGTCAGTGTCGATAAACGCCACTTTGTTGGCGTATTTGACGGCGAAATCGATGTACTGCGCCTGGCCGAGCGCGATTTTGTCGTAGTCGGAGTATTGCAGCGCCATCTCGTCGCCGCCGAGGTGCGAGAAGACGTAATCGCGGCCATACTCCCACGCACTGGTGGTGTTGAAGATGTTGGCCAGCTTATTGACCAGCGTCGATTTACCGCTCGATTCACCGCCGAGTACCGCCACGGTGCGCACGAAGAACGGCTTCACTTCAGTCGGGATGTACTCCCAGTAGCGGAACGGATCCTGACGAATCTGGCTGCCGCTGATGTTCATAAACGATCGATGCGGATCGATCACCACTGCCGGAATGCCCAGATGCTGCTGATACATCGGCGCATCCGGTTCTTCGCTGGTATAAACGCAGTCGGGCTCAATCCCCTGCTCCGCGAGGAAGGTTTTCACGCCAGCGCTCCACACATCCCAGCCGTGCGGATAGGGCTCGATGCCCTCTTCGTTGAACGAATGGATACGGATGTTTTTCTGGTACTTGAAGGTCTGCAGCAGCCAGCGCAGACGATCGCTGATGGTGGGCTGCTGCGACATGGCGCTGTTCTCAAACAGCTGGCGATCGCGCGGATCGTCATGGCCCATGATGATGTGCAGCTCATCGACCTGGCTACAGGCGCGCTGGATCAGGTAGATGTGACCGGTGTGCAGCGGATAGAACTTCCCGAACACCACGCCCACGGTTTTGTCGCGGCGCGGGAATTCCAGTCCGAGAAAACGGTGCAGCGCTTCCAGCTTCTGCGCGCTCGGGCTTTTGATTTTGGCATTCAGCAACTGGCTCAGATAGCCTTTGGTCATCCCGCTGGCATCAGCCACCTGCTGTAATGTGTGTCCCTGCTGGCGAATCGCGGTTTTCAGATAGTCAAACGATGACATGTGGTGCCTCCTGCATGGAATTAGAGGGATGGTGCGCGTGGGCCCTCACCCCGGCCCTCTCCCGCCCGCGGGAGAGGGGGAAAATCCTGGATAGAGCGATAAATGACAGATCTACGCCGTACTTCCCGCCTCTGCGAACGGTCCCCTCTCCCGCAAGTGTACAGTCCGGGGACATGGCAGACAGGTGTTCGGGGACATAGTGAACACTTTTTAACATCCTTTACCCATGGTGATCGACTTTTTCTTCAGGTCGATCACCCCCACTTTTGTGCTGTACCACCACACCTCGTAATAACCGTCTTCCCCCGTCTCCTTCAGCCCGACACGCTCTCCCCTGAACGCCTTTCCCGCCTTCAGGCTGAGTCCTTTTACGCTCAGCTTCCCGCTGATATCCACCTTCCTGACCATCACGCCCTCGTCGTATTCCGGTGGCGCTACGCGGACGCTGTACTGCCGCGATGAGGGCTGATAGCGCGACGCCGGCACCGCCATCTCCAGCGCCTCATGCGGGCGCTCGAGATTGTAGACCGTCCGCCAGTGGTCGAAGGCGCGCTGCAGCTCACCGCTGTCCGCGAACCACTTCCCCTGCAGCACTTCCGCCTTCAGGCTGCGGTGAAAGCGCTCCAGCTTCCCCTGCGTCTGCGGATGATACGGCCGCGAGTGCCCCACCCGGATGCCGTGGCGCATCAGCCACAGCTCCACTGCCGTCCAGGTGCCGGTGGTGTCGCCCCACGGCGAGCCGTTGTCCATCGTCATCCGGTCCGGCAGGCCGTAGCGCTCAAAGACGCTGACCAGCTGCTCCTGTACCGTCTCACGCCGTTCGTCAGCGCAGTGCACCAGGCACAGCGAGAACCGGGAGTGGTCGTCCAGCAGGGTAAGCGGGTGGCAGCGGCCGCCGCCAAAGGGAAAGTGGCCCTTAAAATCCATCTGCCAGAGCCGGTTCGGGGCCGCATGCTCAAACCGGCCGGTGGCCGGGACGCCCGGCGCTGCGCCCGGCAGCAGGCCGTGGCGGGCCATCAGGTTGTGGACGGTGCTGAAGGCCGGCATGCCGTGCCCGCGGTCTTCGAGCCAGCGCTTAATCTTGCGGGCCCCCCAGTGCTGATGAAGCTCGTGCGCCATACGCAGAAGGTCAGTGATGTCGTCAGATGAGCGGCTGGGTGAGTGACGGGGCGCGCGGGAGCGGTCCTGAAGGCCGGACGGTCCTTCCTCCTCCCAGCGGCGAAGCCACTTGTAGCCGGTGGCGGGAGATATGCCGTAGCGGCGGCACAGCTCGCGGATGTTCGCCCCGTCTTGCGAGGCGAACAGAACAAACTCAGTACGTAATGACATGGTATCTCTCGCATCCCAGGGCATAAGCGACTCCATAAACGGGTTCTTATGCCTTAGTTGTAAGTGTCTACCATGTCCCCGAACAAGTGTTCACGATGTCCCCGGACTGTACACAAGCGGGAGAGGGGGAAAACCCTGAACAGAGCGGTAAATGGCAGATCAACGCCGTACTTCCCGCCCCTGCGAACGGTTCCCTCTCCCGTAAGCGGGAGAGGGTTAGGGTGAGGGAAAAGGTGGAGCACAAGCCCAACCTCCCCCCAACAACTCACCTTACAGCTCGTCAAGAATCGCCAGCGCGTCCGCCAGTTTCTTCGCGCTATACACCTTCATACCGTCAATCGCCTTCTTCGGCGCATTTCCTGCCGGCACAATGGCGCGCTTAAAGCCGTGCTTGGCCGCTTCGGAAATGCGCTCCTGGCCGCTCGGCACCGGACGAATCTCCCCGGCCAGCCCGACTTCGCCAAAAATCACCAGATCCTGCGGCAGCGGGCGATCGCGCAGGCTCGACACCATCGCCAGCAGCAGCGCCAGGTCTGCACTGGTCTCGGTGACTTTAACGCCGCCGACCACGTTCACAAATACATCCTGATCGGCCATCTGCAGACCGCCGTGACGGTGCAGCACCGCCAGCAGAATCGCCAGACGGTTCTGCTCCAGTCCAACCGCCACGCGGCGCGGGTTGCCCATCATCGAATGATCCACCAGCGCCTGAATCTCAACCAGCAGCGGGCGCGTGCCCTCCCAGACCACCATTACCGAACTGCCGGAGGTGATCTCATCGCCGCGTGACAAAAAGATAGCAGACGGGTTACTGACTTCGCGCATGCCCTGCTCGGTCATGGCAAATACGCCCAGCTCATTCACCGCGCCAAAGCGGTTTTTGTGGCTGCGCAGCGTGCGGAAGCGCGAATCGGCATCGCCGTCCAGCAGCACCGAACAGTCGATGCAGTGCTCCAGCACCTTCGGCCCGGCCAGCGAGCCATCTTTGGTGACGTGACCGACCATGATGATCGCCACGCCGCGCGTTTTGGCGAAGCGCGTCAGGTAAGCGGCGGTTTCCCGCACCTGCGCCACGCTGCCCGGCGATGACTGGATCTCCGCCATGTGCATCACCTGGATCGAGTCGATCACCATCAGCTTCGGCTGCTCCTGCTCGGCGATCAGGCAGATCTGCTCAATGCTGGTTTCCGACAGCATATTGAGGTTTTCCGTCGGTAATCCCAGACGATGGGCGCGCATCGCCACCTGTTGCAGCGACTCTTCGCCGGTGACGTACAGGGTTTTCATCCCTTCCGCCAGCTTACACATCACCTGCAACAGCAGTGTTGATTTACCGGCACCAGGGTTACCGCCAATCAGTATCGCGCTGCCTGGCACCACGCCTCCGCCCAGCACGCGGTCAAACTCTTTAAAACTGGTCGAGAAACGCGGCAGCGCTTCCAGACTGATCTCCGACAGCTTCTGCACCCGGCTGGTGCCGGCGCTACCGGCATAGCCGCTCAGGCGCTCATTGCGCGCGGCCGCAGGCGAGGCGGCAATGCGCACCTCGGTAATGGTATTCCAGGCGTGACAGGCGCTGCATTGCCCCTGCCAGCGCGGATAGTCAGCGCCGCATTCGTTACAGACGAAGGCGCGTTTTGCCGCTTTGGCCAAATCAAATCCTCAGTTAACGCTCTTCGTGAATCAGGCTGCCGGTGAGAATGCAGAACACCCCCATCAGGTCAGCGTGGCGGATAATCACTTCCGTCTGCTCATTCACTTTGGGTTTAGCATGATAGGCGATACCCAGCGCCGCAGTTTTAATCATCGGCAGATCGTTAGCACCATCGCCAATCGCCACGGTTTGTTCCGGTGCGATGTCAAAGCGCTGGGCCAGACTGTTCAGGGTATCGGCTTTAAATTGCGCGTCGACGATTTGCCCCAGCACTTCGCCGGTCAGCTTACCGTCACGCATTTCCAGTTCGTTGGCCACCGCAGCGGCCAGATGCAGCGTCTGCCGCAGGTGATCGGCATAGAAGGTGAACCCGCCCGAGGCAATCGCCACCTGCCAGCCCAGCGCCTGCAACTTGTGCACCAGCGTGGTCAGGCCCGGCATCAGCGGCAGCGTGTCGCGTACCTGCTTCAGGATGTTGGCGTCAGCGCCGGCCAGCTTCGCCACGCGCTCGCGCAGGCTGGCTTTAAAATCCAGCTCGCCGCGCATCGCCCGTTCCGTCACTTCCGCCACCTGCTCGCCACAGCCCGCCAGTTTGGCGATCTCATCGATGCACTCGATCTGGATGGCGGTGGAATCCATGTCCATTACCAGCAGCCCTGGCGTTTTCAGATGGGGAATTTTGCCAAGCGGCGCCACATCAAAGCCAGCCTCATGTGCCAGCTTGCTGGCACGCGGCGTCAGCGAGCCCGCCAGCCGGATTACCTGATACTCATCGACATTCCACGCGCTGACGATCACCATCGCCGCGCCCAGCTGATGCTGATAATCAGTCAGTTTTTGTTTATCGAGCCCGCGCCCATACAGTAACCAGCCAGTCCGACCGGCACGGTAATCCAGCGGCATCACTTCATCACCGCTCAGGGAAAGGGGTAAACCCGGCCAAAGAGAGACATCGGCGGGCAGATCGCACCAGGTAAGACGATTTGGCATTACAGCTCCTGTAGGGACAACAAAACCACGCAAGAGGCTACCTTGTCTGCGCGGGTTCTGGCAACATAATTGCCAGCCTTTCTGCTGTTACGTCACACGGGTTTCTGATGGTCAAAACCGCACTGAAATTTCGCCTGCATCGCACGGTGATCGTTCTTATCTCGCTGGCGCTGTTAGTGGTGCTGATGCAGGGCGCGTCATGGTTTAGTCTTGGCCATCAGATGGCCCGTTCCGAGCAGGTCGAGGAGCTGGCGCACACGCTGACGCGCCAGGTGGCGTTCAGCCTGAAACCGCTCATGGATAACAGCGACGATAACCGCACGCAGATTGAAGCCATCCTGAATCAGATGACGGATAACAGCCGCGTGCTGGACGCTTCGGTCTATGCCGACGACGGTAGCCTGGTGGCCCACAGCGGTGAGAGCATTAATGTGCGCGACCGCCTGGCGCTCGACGGTAAACGTGCTGGTAGTTATTTCAATCATCAGATTGTCCAGCCGCTGGAAGGGAAAGAGGGTCCGCAGGGTTTTCTGCGTATCACGCTGGATACGCATGTGCTGGTGACGGAATCGCGTCAGGTGGATAACACCACCAATATTCTGCGCCTGATGATGCTGCTGGCGCTGGCGATCGGCATTATCCTGACCCGTACCCTGCTGCGCGACCGCCGCACCCGCTGGCAGCAATCCCCGTTCCTGCTGACGGCCAGCAGAACGGTGAAAGAGGATAAAGAGGAAGAGACGGCGGCGGAGAGTGTGGAGACAGAGAGGAAAGAGGGTTGAGTTCATTTGGGCAGTGCGGTCTGATGCAAGGGATTACGTTGCAGCACTGCTAACATTACTGTACGCAATTATCGATGAATACAAGTTACTGCCATATATCGAGCAGCTTCCTCCATACATCTCTCATATTTTCTCCTTGTATAGAGTAATCATTGAATTTTTCCGTGCAATCAATAAAAGTTTGGTGAATAGACCTAATAGGAACATTACTTTCATGCATTGAACTTTCAATTATTTTATTTAAATTACACAAACAATGGGAATCCTTAACACTCCTCATAAAGTAATCATTGAGAAAGGCAAGAACTTCACTGTAATATCCATAGTTCATGATTAGTACTCAGAGGAATATCAAAAGCATCGAACTTTACAATGCGCTCATCTACAGATAATTGTTCGAAATTATGGCTTACTAATTGTGGATATGCTCAGTAAAACTTTTAGATATTTATCTGTCTTGACTTCAAAGATTGTTGAATGCTTGAGCTGAGCAACTCCACATTAAAATAGTAGAAAAGAATCAAGTTTTTCTTTCATTCTATCATGACTTCAGGGCCTACCCTCAGGATTAATTGTATAAATTCCTTTTGTTTATAACTTATCTCTTGTTGATTTTTTATCTCACGAACGCTCCTTTCGTTTCAATTTGAGCCACTTTTTCGCAGCTTTTTTCTCCATAAGCATAACGCACGCTCACATCTGTTTTGTTATTACTGATTTCTCCAACTAGATTCATGCCGAGTCAGGTAAATTTTATGTATTCCGGCTGAACTCAATTTTATACACACACTCAATCGACTAAAGGTAAGAAATGGCAAAAAAATTGCTAAACAACCGTCTGACTTTCATTAAAAGCAATTCCTTTAATCTATTTTACTTCCGTTTATCCAAAGCCCTTTTTTATAAGAGGAACGACCTCTCTTGATAAAAGCACACCCTATAATTTCATTTTTTAAGACTATGCAATCACCGGAATAAACATCATTTTTCAATGGATAAACCGTAGCCTTAATATCGCCCAAGCAAGAATTTATTTTCACAACCAAATCATTAAGCCCTAACACTTCCTCTCCATGTCCTTTATTTATATAGTTCCTTTTTTTATACTTAAGAAGTAATAAATTCAAATCCTCATCATATGGATTACCTATTATTAAGCTATCCGACATAAGCATACCGTTTAAATATCTTGTCCATTCCTCTCGTTTTTTAGGAAAAATGGATTTTAGGTAACTCAGATGCTTCATACAGTTAATCCTCATAAAACGGTGACGATCACGCCTTTTCGTGTACCCAATTGCAACATCTCAACTTCGCCCCAGTCATTAATATGTGTCCATCCCCAAGACCATGAAGCTCCCTGAGGAGGCGCTCCGACAGGGACACTCAGCAGAACCCCTCCTGGTCCGTCTTTATTAGCATGACCTAAAGCCATTTCTTTATCAGGAGTCCATGATACAAATTGGCTTTCACCCGTCAATCCACCCTCTGCATGTTGTTCAGGTGACAAATCAGCATGAGGGTTTGCTGGTTTTACAATACCCTTTCTGGCATTTTCTAATTCAGGATGTTTTGCACTAACCCCTCGATATAATTTCTGACTTTCAGCATCTGAACATTTACTCAACCCAAGCGGATCTATCCATGTCATAGAGTTGGGTGCATAAACATACAGATTCAGCCCACCCGCCAGCCCTATCGGGTCCTGCTGCGTAAACCGCGCACTGTCCGGATCGTAGTAACGAAACAGATTGTAGTGCAGTCCGGTTTCACGGTCCAGGTACTGGCCCTGCATACGCAGGTTCTGGTCGTAGCCGGGCAGTTGCTGATGAGTTTCGCGCAGCAGTTTGCCCCATGCGTTATTGATGCCTTCCCAGCTGATGCGGCCTTCGCTGTCTGTCAGGCGTTCCGGCATGCCGTTAGCGGTATTGTGGAACCAGAAAATCTCCGCGTCCTCATTGCCGTCAATACGCGCCAGCGGTTCATAGCTTTGTGCGTCGCTGTATACGTAAGTCAGTGGCACTTCGTCGTGTATTTCCTGCAGCAGACGAAAACCGTCCCAGACGAAACGGGTGAGGGTGGCTGCTCCGGCTGGCTTGCCGTGCAGCAAACGCTGCACGCGCTTGCTGATGCGGCGCCCGAGCGGATCGTAGCGGAAACTCACCTGCACCTGAGGCTTGTTGCGATCGCGCGGTTCGCTGACGACTTCGATCAGGCGATGCTCGTCATCATAGCGGTAGCGCCAGCGCGTCTGACCGTCATCCTTTTCACTGGTGCGACCGTGCACGTCATAGCGCCAGCGGATGCCGTTCAGCTGCGTAACACGGTTGTGCGTTACCGCTGCTGCCGCGCTGCGGTCCAGCGGATTGCCCGCGCCATCCCACTGCCACGTATCATTACCGGGCTGTGCACCTTCCTGCGCCAGCAGACGGCCCGCGCTGTCGTAGTGCCAGAGCGTCTGGCTGAAAGGATTGTCGTCGCGCTGTTCGCGAATCAGGTTGTTGCCGTAGTCGAAATCACGCCGGCGTGACCAGCGGCGCGGTGCCGGGCGCTGTGCCTCACCGTCGAACACATCGCGACGCACCAGCCGACCCAGCCGATCGTAATCGCTGCGCGTGGTCAGTCCGCCCTGGCTGCGGCTCAGTTCGCGGTGCAGCGTATCGCGCGTAAATTCGCTGACCGGCAGGTTATCCAGCGCAATGCTCAGCAGATGGCCACTGCCGTAATAAAACTTTTTCAGCTGGCGGCCATCCGGCAGCGTCAGCGCAGTGCAGTTGCCCAGCGCGTCGTACTGCCACGACAGACTGCCCTGATCGCCCTGCTCCGCTATCACGCGACCAGCTTTGTCATACGCGAAAGTAATCGCCTGCTCGGCTTCACGGCTCCACTGGTTTTCCCCCAGTGGCAGATGCTGCGCCACGCTTGCCAGCTGGCCCGCCGCGGTATAGTCATAGCGCGTCTGGCCTTCCGGGGTGATGCGCGCCATTAGTTGCCCTGCCGGGCTGAAGGCGAAGCGGTGCGTAATGGCCTGCGGGTGACCGGCGGCGAAAGTGCGGGCAACTGCGCGTCCGGTGGCATCGTAGTCGTAGCGTGTTGCCACACCGTCCAGCCCGATCTGCGCCAGCAGCAGCGAATCTGCGCCCCATTCGAAGTGGTAGCTTTCGCCGTTCTGATTTTGCAGCGAGATTAAACGTCCACGGCTGTCCCAGCGGCGCTGCACCTCTTCGCCCTGCGCGTTTCGCGAGAGAGTCAGTCTGCCGGCCTGGTCGTAAGCGAATTCGCTGCGTTTACCGTCTGCCGAGGCATACGCCACTGGCAGACCACGTTCGCTCCACTCCAGACGTTCTTCCCAGCCTTCAGCACGTTCCATCTGCCGGGGCCGCCCGGCGGCATCATAGTAGTATCGCGTTTCTTCGCCATCGGCTGCTGTAACACAACTAATCCAGCCCAGCGGATGATAACGGTAACGCGTAGTCTGGCCGGAGCAGTCCGTCTCGCGAATGACCTGCCCGGCATCGTTATATTCACGGCGATAGCGATTGCCCGCCGCATCAATCTCTTCAGTGATCAGCCCAAACTCATCGCGCAGATAACGCGTGCTGTGCCCGAGCGCATCGACCACCCGTTCCAGTCCGTGATGGATATCGTAGTAATAACGGATGGCAGCGCCGCCAGGCTGGGTGATGACGCTGGGCAGGGCACGATGCGTTAACCACTCTGTGGTCTGCGCATTGCCATCAGCATCCTGCTCTTCAATGCGGTTACCGAGCTCGTCGTAGGTAAAGTTCACCGCATGGCCGAGCGGGTCAATACGGCGCGTCAGCAGTTCATTGTCATCCCACTCGTAGCGCCATTGCTCGCCGCGCTCGTCGATGTAGCAGGTAATCAATCCCTGTGCATTCCAGTGATGCTCGCGCTGCTGACCATCGTAGGTAGAAACGCGGGTAATGCCCGCCGTGAGATCGTACTGCATACGGCAGCCATCGCCGCTGCTGGTGCGACTTTCTATCACCCGCCAGTGATCAAACAGCTGCCAGCAATACTCGCTCTCCAGCCCGCCCGGCAGGCGGTGCCACACCATCAGGCCATCCACGTTATAACGGAAACGGCGCGTCTCAATGCCTGCCGCATCGGTGACGCTGGCCAGCTGGCCGTGATCATCAAAGCTCCAGCGCATCAGCGGCCAGTGCTGTTCACCGTCAAAGTGACTGGCAGCGGTAACGCGGTGCGGATGGCGTTCATCGTTGTAGTGCAGCGTCACGTCAATCGCCAGCGGTTCATCATGGATGCGCACCAGCCGGCTCTGCTCATCCCAGCCCATCTCCAGCGCGTTGCCGTACTCGTCGCTAAGCGAGGCGAGACGCAAGAGCTGCGGGTTTCTGGCGGTGGGTTTGTACAAGCGCCAGACCGCGCCGTCATCGTCAGCGATTGCCACGTCACCGTGCGCATTACGTCGCACCATCAGTCCTTCGCTGATGCTGTAAAGCACCTCTTTTTCACCGGGCAAGGCAAAACGCAGTTCGCGGCCGTTGTCATCAAACCAGGTGGCCTGATTGCCTTCCAGCGTCAGATAGCTGTCGAACACCGTCGACCAGCCACGGCCAAACAGGCCGACGCGCTGCGTCAGACTGTTATAGCTGCGCTGCCAGCGCAGGGGAAAACGTCCCGGCAGCGAGAAATCACGCTCGGCATCATCATTCAGCACTTTCACGCCGGTAGCGGCATGTACCGGGTGTAGCGCGGAAAATATCGCGTTGATAGACATATCGGCCAGCATGCCGCCGCCCGCCATTGCCAGCGCACACGGCATATTTTTCAGGATCTGACCGGGACGACCGCGGATCAACGACAGGCCGATCATCGCCAGCGCCAGTCCCGGCTGTTTGCCGCTTTTGATATCCCGCACCGTTAGCGTTTCACCGCCAATGATGACGTTGGCTGAAACATCATCGCTGATGGTCGCGCCACAGGTGGTGCGATCTTTAGCACGTGCCGCCGGCTGGCCGTTGATGAATACGCTTTTAGATCCTTCAGCGAGATACTGTGGCCCGCTGTGTTTCTCGCACGCAACTTTATCCTGTTCCAGCGGCGAGGTACCTGCGGCAGCGGAGGCAATCGTCGGCTGCCACATCGCCCCGGCGAACTGTTCGGCAACCGCCAGCAGTTTGCCGGCATAGTCGGCAAAAAATCCGGCCGACTGCGCTTCCGGTGGCGGCGTATCGCCTGCCGTCAGTTCACCTGCCGCGCGAGCCGCCGCTATGCCATTGATGATCACATTATCCGAACCGCTGGCAATGACACCCGCAGGCGACGGCGGGAACAGCATGTCACCAATACCATCCGCAGCCGCGCTGATGTCGTCCGTGATACCTGCCACATTCGCCACCGCACCCGCGATGATACCGCTCAGCAGACAGCTACTGCCTACCGCCGCCAGCGCACCCACGCCAACCAGCGGAGCGGCTACGGTAGCCACACCGGCAACAATCGCGCCCATCGCGGCGTAGACCGCACCTTCAGCGACGATACTGGTGATATCGGCGAAAATACTGGAATGAATGATGTCATCGCCCTGGCGGGCCGCGTGCTTATCCATAATTATCCCTTCCGTGGGGCGTTCAGCGTCAGGCTCTGTTTGAAGGCATGCCAGCGTGCCCCGTCTTCTTCATCAAAAGGCCGCATGGCTGAAAAAGTAAATATCATCAACACATTGGTTTCTGGCACGTTTACTGCCAGCTGACGTTGCCACAGAGCCTGCCCGTTGCGATCAAAAGCCGTTTCCACCTCGATGGCGCGCAATGTGTTGTCGGCTCCCGCCAGCACGCGTGTAAATTCGCTCTGCTCTACATGGCCCATCTGGCTGCGCAACGTATCCCACTGACGGTGAAATTCCTGCTCAAAATCGCTGCCTTCGGCGATTGGCCCACGGCTGACGATCAGCGCCAGCCCGGTGGCTTCATCGCGCAAAATATTCATGCTGGTGTCCTGCCAGCCAGCCGGAAACAGGGCGAACGCGCCCTCGTTGAATTGGTAGTGCATGTTGGATATCCGTTAGAGGAATAAATGAGGATGGATCTATGTGGAATCACTTTAGCGAAACGAACTTAATTAAACCGCCCCATCGCCAGCAGATAATTTCATTTGCATATGAGCTAGTAATTAATATTGACACACTACGCATCATTAAAAACCATCATAATATGACTTATGCGATGTTCTTCAATCTGAAATAAGAGACGCTTTCCATCACCCTCGTAATAAATCCAGTATTGATCATCACTGTCATCAACAGCGCCTTTGCCATAACGACGCTGCAGAGCGCTTTCGCTGTCACCAACTGAAACACCTCTGTACGTTTTGATTCCCGGCGAATTAAGGGTGATTTGCGCTATGATATAGCTATCACTGTCGCGATGCTCTTTTTCCCAGTTCAAATTGGAAGAGTAAATATCAAAACCTGGATATTTATACTGATAATAATGATAATTTCCGGCTTCTGAAGGTCTGTCGCCAGCGTAGCTTTCAGCAATCGGCACTCCAGCGTGCTGCTTTGTCAGATTATCCCATTCGTCTCCCAGTGAGACACGATAATGATTGATTTCCACACTGAAGTCGGAGGCTGAAAGAGGTTTACTGGTACAGTTTACTTGTAAGTTACCTGCAGAGTCCCCCGCAGGGTCGCTATTGAAACGCTTTGCCCAGGCAGCAATATCCGATTGCAAATTTTTCTCAGTATTGTCATTACATCGATAACTTATTTTGCCCGTATTAGCATCTGTCCATGCAGCATAGGTCCTGCCATCAGGTTGTATTACAACGGCTGAAGCCTGTTCCAGGTAGAGATCTCTTAACCAGCCTTCCACAAACAATCCGCCTGCTGATGTCAGGTGCGGTTCACCATATACATCAAAGTTTTGACTGAAGGTATCGTAATCAGGACCCAAAATGCTTTTTAGCTTCAGCAGTACCTCTTTGTTGCTAAAAACGGATGAAACTTTCTCAAGGCTATTATAATCAGACATCACTACGTCTGCTCTGGCTGACAACATGCCGAAAGCCAAAACTGCCACAACACTAAATAAAGCTAATTTTATACGCATCAACTTACCCGACAAGCCGAATTTTAATAACACTCACAGATGTTCGTTCCGGATGATAAAGCCGACTAAAAGAGCAATAAAACCCCGTAGGAATTACTTTTTAACTGGATGAAAAACTCCGTTATCAGATCCTGCATCAGTTAACAAAGAATAATTTTTCTTATCGACTTTAAAACGAAAAAGATGTACAGAAGTATTTGGGTCTCCACCACAAATAGCATAGCGTTTATCCTCTCGAACATCGATAATGAAATATTTACTGTCAGAGACATCATCATAATCATATGCTAAACAATGATCGCGTAATAACGATAGCTTATTATCCCTGATAGCTTTATGTACCGTCAGGACAGTAATATCTTCATCAGTTTGAAGTACAATTTTAGTTTCATAATGGATATTACTTTTAGCTGAAAGAACAGAATAACTAAAAACGGCACAAGAAAAAAACAAGATACACTTTAAGAAATATGATCTGGACATTTTTATTCCCACTTACCATCCTGTGATAGCAATACCTTTTTGTCTCTTGATACCGTCAGCGTCAACGGCTCAAAATTAATGCCATACTCTATATTTCCATTATTGAAAATCATACCAACTGCTTTGGCTGCATCAGGGGAATCAATTGTGTGGCCGGTAAGTGAAATCTGGCTACCATCGCTATTTTTTATGCCATAATACTTTACACTTTTACAACTGGTATAAAAACCCCCACAGTTATTTACAAGAGTCACGGTGAATCCTGATGTCGAAAAAACCCTGCTTTTTAACATTGCATTTCTATTTGGCTCTATCTTTTTAAGAGAAAAATCTTTGGGAGCATAAAACTCACCATGGCTCGGCAGTACAATTAAATGCCAAAGCATGGCGTTATTATTTAATGTCAACTCAGCCTCTCCATTTTTACCACCAAAGACAGAGTCAAATTGCACATTAGCTTTATTATTCTTCACAACGCCATGTAAGTTATTCTCATCACCATCAGGGCACTCAATACGATTACCACTATTCTTAATGTAGCAGTAGCGCCCAACAACCTTCCCATCAACTTGTCTGAGCTTGATATTTAACGTGGAATAATCGGAGCTATTTTCATTACCCGCAGTACCAGACCACTCACCGTTGAAATCTATCGCAGCCCATACAGGAGCCGCAAAAGAAAGCAATATCATTGAGAAAAAGCAGGCTTTTTTTGAAAAAATATATTTCTTAATCATATTCGGAAGCGACATTAATAGGGGCTCCAGCTAACCTTGGCTTCGAAATTCAATCTGTACGCTAATCTCCAACGCATAGAGAAGTTTATATTGCAGTAATTATCGGGGTTATTGTAGCTATATAAATCACCAAAAATAGAAAAACCTCTATGATGGCCAGCGCACTTTATCGTATGGACAATTGATTACATAACACTCCCCCCTGGCAGCCCAGGAGGTTGAGCAAAATAATTAATTGGGGTTGTTATAGTCAGGAGCCAAACCCTTGTGGGTTGCAAGCAATCTGTCTTTTTTAACCCAGCCCATGATTTGATCACCATCGTTAGTGAGGTACATGACCCGATAAAATCCATTCTGCTCAACATAGGCATAAAGATCATCATTTGGCACAACAAATGTCCCTTTTAATAAACACTTTTCATCAGGCGCTGAATAAAACTGCAAATGTCCTTTCCCTCCGACTTTGTACAGATTATCAGTATTATCAAACCGCTCCCCGTTAGAAATCCCTGACTTATCTAACTTTGCACAAAAATCATTAGCTGAAGCAACCAGGGGCAAGGCAATCATCATCGCCATTAAAAACCTAATCATATCATCCCTCTACCTTTCATAATCCCGATAAGTTTTTTAGCATACTCCGGATCTGTTGCATAGCCTTTCTCTTGTAGCCCCTTCGCCCATTCAACAGGGTCTGAAGATTTGAAAAGACTACTGTAACGTTTATTATCCATCAAAAACTGACCATGCTGTTCAATACTCTCTTCAACCGATCCATAAGTTGCAAAGCTATCAACAATTTTGATTTTCTTACCGTTGACATACTCATGCGTTACGGTTTCCGCAGCATTTTTAGAACCAAATGATTTTATTCCAAAAATATTGTTACTACTTGTATTCGTTTTCTTATCAAATGGAACCAAGTCTCCCCAGCTTGATTCAAGGATCGCCTGCGCCGTAGTGACTTCTGCCGGAACGCCCGTTTTCTTTTCACTGATCTTAGCTGCAGCATAGACCTTATCAAAAAAAGCTTGTTTATCTGCTGGTAACGGGCGTGCTTTGCGAGCGGGGTGATTTGCTACAGGTGCAGCGGTCGGCTTAGCGGCAGCAGAGACCGCAGCTTTCGGCGCAGCCGGAGCCGCCTGTCCTTTCTGTTTAGGGGGGAACAGGTTCTCCACCGCTTTACTGATATTCTGTTTGTGATCGGCACCAGGCGCACCGGTGCCGGGCTTTGCACCGTCAGTATTCAGGTTCAGCTTGCCGCCGGATGTTGTAATATGGCCATCACCCTGCACGAAAATATTGAAGCCTTTACCGACGATATTAATGTGACCGTTAGCGTTGAGTTCAATAGCGCTTTCACCGCACTCCAGACGCAGTTTGGTGCCGGATCCCAGAACATAAGTATCAACTGCCGCGTCCAGCTTGCCTTGTCCGGTCAGGAGCTCCTCGCCGCCTTTGATACCGTGTACACGGTTGGTCTCAACGCGGTACAGCTCATTGCCGCCAGCATAATGGCTGTGGTTGTTGGCGACCGAGTGGCTGGCATCGTTTTTAACGTGCGTATCCATGTTTTTCTGCGCCTGGATCCAAAGATGCTCCTCGCCCGCCTTGTCCTCGAAGCGCAGCGCGTTTGCCGTGTCCGCCGTGCCGTCCTTCGAACGGCTCAAAAACCCCATCTGCGTCGCCGCCGCCGGCAGCGCCCACGGCGGCATGCTCGCCTCGTTGTACACGCGACCGATGATCAGCGGCCGGTCCGGGTCGCCGTTGATGAAGTCCACCACCACCTCGTCGTTCACCCGCGGGATCTGCACGCCGCCGAACCCCTGGCCCGCCCACGCGCTCGACACCCGCACCCAGCACGAGCTCGTGTCGTCGCCCTTCGCCAGGCGGTCCCAGTGGAACTTCACCTTCACCCGGCCGTAGCGGTCCGTCCAGATTGACTCTCCCGCCGGGCCCACCACCTTCGCCGTCTGCGGACCATGCGTCTTCGGCCACGCCGTCGCCGGCTCCGCGCGGTACGTCACCGACGACGGCAGCACCGTGAATGCGATGTTGTGCCGCGCACCGCCGCCGCCGCTCGCGTACCCGTTCTCCTCAAAGTCGTACCGCGCCGACGTCACCAGGTACTCTCCGTTGTCGCTGAAGTGCGGCGCGTTCACGATGCCGAACCGGTACCCCGGCGCGATGCCCGTCGCCGTTCCCGTTCCGCTCACGCTGTGGTGCGCAACCTGCCACACCTCCTGGCGGATGCGCGTGTAAAACTCCCCGTGGCTGTGGTCGACAAAATGGCCCGGCCAGTCGTACACGTCCACCGCCCCCGGCACCGGCGACACCGGGTTCTGCCGCGCCTGCAGCATCCACGCGTTCGGCTTGCGGAAGTCGTAGTCGTCCGTGCTGTACATCCCCGGCGTCACGCTCTCGCACAGCGACCACTGGCTGATGCCCTCCTCCGTCACGCTCCCGCCCGACGCCGTCACGTGGTACGGTATCGTCTCATAGCCGGCGAACGCCTCGTGCTGGTCCGCCCCGTCGCACAGCACCATCACGTGACGCTCCGCCTCGTGGCGGAACCAGTAGTAAATCCCCTCCAGCTCCATCAGCCGGCTGATGAAGTCGAAGCTGCTCTCCTGGTACTGCACGCAGTACTCCCACACCCGGTAGCTGCTGCCCAGCCGCGTCTCCACGTTCACCCCGTTCTCCTGCAGCAGCGTCTGCACTATCTGCGGCACCGTCTGACCCTGGAATATCCGCAGGTTGCGGTCGCGGCGCATCGGCCACAGGTCCGGCTCCACCCGCAGCTGGTACACCGCGTAGCGCGTTCCGCTCAGCTCCTCGCTGCGCACCGCTACCCGCGTGATTTTGCCGTTGAGGTAGCGCGGCGACAGCAGGCTCTGCGTCGGCAGCGTGAACGTGACCGGCTGCCCCAGCAGCGCGTGCCGGTCAATGCGCGCGTCCGTGGCCAGCAGCTCGGCGTTCAGCTCAAACGACTGCGACAGCGCCTCGGCGCCGGTGAGTTTCCAGAACAGCAGGCCGTCCATCGGCAGTTGCGCGGTGATGCGTGAGAACATAAGCAGATTCCGTAACTTATTTAAGTGATTGAGTCATCGGGGAAGGTTAAACGCCAGGGAGTGAAATGCAGCATATAAGCATTACGCTAAAAATTAACGCCCGGTCTTATAGTGCTTTTGTCTTATTTCATATTCGGGAACTGTCCAATCAGTCAGATATTGACCACGACCGGCAATGTTCCGCTAGCTTGAGGCTTTTTGTCAGCACAACCCGGTAATGCAGTATTTTTCTCTGACCGAAGCATAAGGGCATTTTCAGAAGTGCTGCCCGATCTCTTCTTTAAAGAAAACCAGCGCAAGAGGAAAAGCAGAGTCTGTATCGGTATTCATAAATGGTTTCCCTTCTTAATTTAATTCGCCAGCCAAATACCGTAATAAATCACTATAGAGCCAAGAGAAACCACACACTTGGCAAAGATGAGCATGCCAGGCACCAACTTACTGGTAGCCGGTGAAACGCGGGCATAATTATCAGCGTTATATTTTTCTTGAAAAGCCACAATACCACTAAATAAAGCGCAAATCATTATAATCATAAACTTCATGCCAAGAACAAATATAAAAGAAACACCTATTTCTTCCATCAAATCCCCAGCAAGACCATTACTGAAGCCGGGAACAATTAACACTAAACCTTTAAGCACAAAGGCAAGCACTACAATACCAGCCAGAACACTTATAAACATCTTACCAAACCCTGCCCATTCTTTATTATTATAAAAATCCTTTCCATTCCAGACATAATAGACTGTTACAATCCAAAAAAAGAAAAATGCTAATATTTTCATCTTAAAATCAACCAATGTATATTTAAACTCTAATCAAAACCGTTGCCCAACCGTTAAAGATTGCGCCATCTGCCCCACTGTTGCTTGCAATTTTATCTAAACGTTCCCTTTTTATCAAAAAGCAGATCGTGTAAACGCTTTATGACAACTTTCAAATCCACTTCGCACGCTAATCTCAATAACAAAGCAATTCTGTCGTTGGCTTTAAGCGTGACCGAATAATTTTTTATTGAAATAAGCTGCAACGCCTATTGACGCCCCTAGCGCTCCATGCCGCGCCTGTAACTTCACAAGTCAATATTTAAAATATCTAAACCAGTTTAGATAGCACTGCCAAACAAGACACCATAAAGCATAAGCACGCAATCCAACTAAATCACACCCTTTACAGCTCCAAAAAGTCATTGAATTGTACTTATTACACATTAATCATAAGCGTCAAAATTCCTTTGGAATTATAACGCTTATGAAAAGCATGATAAAATTAAAGATAACATTCAACCTTACAAAAAAACAGATAGCAAGACACCAGTAAATTTAATACCAACAAAAGTCAATCTTTGTCACTAAAAAACCTCATTCCATATATAGTCAAATCACTATCAAAAAAACGGAATCGATGTAATTCACTATACACCCACTCTATAAAATATCGTTCAACCACTATCTAAAAGACAGGTACAGCCAGTGAAGATAAAAACATCACCACTATCAGCACTCGTGATCGATGCGTTGTTAATTTCGTGGTTTTAAAAATAAAAAATATAGTTAATCGACTTCATCCGGAGCCATAGAGTATAGAGCCTCAGCATGAGAAAGAATTTTATCTTTAAAAGCTATCTTGTTTATCCATTCATCAGGAATACCTGACAACCCATATAAAGCACCAGCTAATTGTCCAGCAGTTGCGGCGACACTATCCGCATCATCAGCTAAGTTAGCAGCAAGTAATACTGCATCTTTGAAACTATTTGTATGCCAAACCGCCCACATCGCTGCTTCAAGAGTATCAATGACATAACCAGAAGATCGGATTTGTTCACGGTGCTTTAACTTATATTCACCAGCATTAATAATTAGTACACGAAGTGAAGTAGACATTACATGTGGGGAAAAGCTTTCATCTTTTCCGTAACCGTTCAACAAATAATGTAGAATTATATTAAAAAAACGGCAACTGTCTATTGATTCAGCAGCCCCATGTGTTGCCCGACTTTGAATAGCAGCATCTCTCCAACCATCAATCAAAGATTTCCTGCGGAAAATAGCTGTTGGAGTATGCCGGATCAGTGCTGCATTTCCCGCTGTATCAGGGGATGTATTTCCAAACCAACAAGAGCCATTAATCATTGTTTGTTCAAGAGCAAATCGTGTTGTATTCCCTATATCAAAACATGTTCCACTGGAACTATTTGTGCCTTTTTTGTACCAGCTAATGAGTTTATCCCTGAATTTATCTGTGTCGCACTTCCTGCTTTCAAGATAAGTTTCAGCGAGGCACAAAGCCATTGAAGTATCGTCAGTCCATTCTCCGGGCTTGAGGTTAAATGGACCCTTTCCAATCATATCATGTACGCTAGCCCTATCTCTTGGAATATACTCCAGCGTGGTACCAATAGCATCGCCAACAGCCAGCCCCATTAAAGCACCTTTACACTTATCTAATACTTCGTGATCAGTAACTCTTTGAGGCAATGACATCATCCATTCCGGTTTGCTTTTGTCTTTTGAGTCCTCACATAAAACCTTAGGTTCGTACTCCATTCTATTTTTAAGCTGCCGGGATACTTTAGGGATTAAATGTGAATATCGCTCTGCGTAGAGATAAATCTCAAAATCATCTTTTTTTAGATCAATCATCACACCACCAACGTCCTTATCTCAAGTTATACCAGATAAGCAACTTACCAGCTTAAGCCATGGCTGATCACCTGCCTTGATAAATAACACAAAACTTTGCCAAGGTTAATCATACAAAATAAAAACCTCGCCAATTAAATTAAATTGAAGTCTTTTTTACTTATCTCTTTATCTTTAAAAACAGCATAATTACTTCTTATTTCACTCGAAATTTTTTTGAGACCTTCAGTTTCATTAGAGTTAATGAGGTCAGTTACAATAAAATACCTCTCGACATCAACTTTATAATCCCCCTCACTGAAAATCACCTTCATAACATAATAATAATCATCACATTTATATAGCGTAAAATCCCAAGGATTGATTGCAATTTTCAATTTACTCATTACAATTTATCTCCAGTTGTTAAATCTATCACGTTGTAACCCCCCCTTTCTTCACCCCCTCAGTTTTTATTACAGCTTCAAGATCGCCCTTCGATAATATTGCTCCACCTTCTGTTTGGTATGGTTTGTTCTTAACCGACCATGTATCAAGTGAAGGTAGTGACACACTCCCGAAAATTTAGACCTATTGCTAAATTTTATTTTAGATTAATCCATTTCGTCTGGTGACAGTGTGAAAATTTTTTCTGCAAAATCGATAATTTTATCTTTATAAACTATTTTATCGCGCCATTCTTTCGGAATGCCTGAGAAACCATATAATGCTCCAGCGAGCTGGCCTGCAGTGGCTGCTACGCTGTCTGCGTCGTCAGCAAGATTTGCAGCCAGCAAAATGGCATCCTTAAAGTTATCAGCATGCCATACAGCCCACAGAGCCGCTTCTAAAGTGTCAATAACATAGCCTGTTGACCTAATCTGATCGCGAGATTTTGATTTGTACTCGCCAGCGTTGATTATTAATATGCGGACTAATGCTGACATTTTGTGGGGTGAAAAAGCCTCTTCCTTACTATATCCATTGAGCAGATAATGCAGGACAACATTAAAAAACTGACATCCATTAATAGATTCAGGAGCTGAGTGTGTCGCCATGCTTTGAATACTCGCATCTCTCCATCCATCAATAAAAGATTTCCTTCTAAAAATAGCTACAGGAGCATGGCGTATCAGAGCTGCATTACCCGCTGAATCTGGAGATGTGTTACCAACCCAATCTGGACCATTAGATATTACCTGTTCCAATGCAAAGCGAGTTGCATTTCCTATATCAAAACACGTTCCATTTGAACTGTTGTGCCCCTTTTTATACCAATCAATCAGCCTTTCTCTGAAAAAGTCGGTATCACAAAACCCTCTATTGATGTATGTTTCAGCCAGGCAGAGTGCCATTGAAGTATCATCTGTCCATTCTCCAGCACTAAGATTGAAAGGTCCTCCCCCAAGCATGTCATCAATTTTATATTTATCTCGAGGCTGAAATTCGAGAGTTGTTCCTACCGCATCACCTACAGCAAGCCCTAAAAGCAACCCTTTTGCTTTATCCAATGAATCATGATCAGAGTTTTTCTGTTTTAATGTCTGCATCCACTCAGGTTTACTCTGTACCTCATCTGGCATTGGCTGCGGCTCATATGACATTCTATTTTTCATTTGTCGTGAAGCTTCTGGAACCAAATAAGCATATTTTCTGGCATAAATCTTAAGTTCAAAATCTGACATCCTGAGATCAATCATTATAACTCCTCATAACTCAAGAAAAGCTGCCCATCTACATCTACACAATTTACGACTTTAAACTTAGTGCCAGGTGGGTATAAAACCTCCGCTTCATCCGGAGCAGACTCGACCTCATTATTTTGTGAATTAAACTTAATGCTATCGATAATTGCCCGATACTGCTTTTGATAATATTCACTAAAATGTCCAGGGCAAGTACCTATCTAACAGACGATCTCCTTCCCGCCTGGCTCATCCTCAAAGAGAAGAATGGTTTGCTTTTGCTTTATCTGCATACCACCATTCTCAAAATGATAAAAACTTCAATTGTTGGTAAACAATCAAACACGATAAGTTGTGATGTAACGCTATTGAATGCCTGAACGGTAGTGCTCATCTCCTGAATCATCCGGGCAGCAACTTTCCTACAGTCTCATCCTATTGGCAAAAGGTACTGGCTTAGGGTGCCAGCATCAGCACTTTGAACTGACTTGGCACGATTCGCATGCCAATCGCATTGGTGGAGTTTTGCAGGCTCATGCTGGTCAAGCGGGTTGCCGGCGTGCCTTTGAGTAATACGGTGAATGACCCGGTAAGGTGGCGCGATGGGCCCATTACCGTACCCGATGCCACACCCGTTGCTACTCCAGGGTTATCGCCGTTCGTCAGTGGCGTGACGGTTGCCATATTATGCGCAGGCATCCCCATAAACAGGATGTTCAGCGCATTAGGAATAGCGGTAGGCCCCAGGGCAATGTCCGGATAAGGGATCGGTACCGGCGCAGGTGTGGGTGTCAGGCAGACATCCGGAAAAGCTAAATCCACGCCAAATAGCTGACAGTTTGCGAACATTGTTGCTCCTTAACCCATATGAATCTGTTCAGAGTCGACTTTCGTAATGGCTTTTGAGGTGATAACCGTATTGCTGGCATGCAGGCGGGCGTAATCTTCAGCTTTCATATCAAGCTGACCGGCCCGGACCTGTTCAGTATTACGGGTGGTACGTAGCAGGTTATGGCTGACCTGCGTAATGGTTTGCCACACCGATTCCGCACGCTTGCCAACGATGCGCGAAAGGCTAACCCAGGCAGAGATCTTATCACCGCTGTAATTCATGTCGCTGATGTGGCAATCACCCTGTTCAGCGCTGATGCGCAGCGCGGAACTGCTCAGGCTCAGCTCCCCCGTACTGTGAATATGTAAATCACCAGGCACGCTCAGCTCAGCCTGTTGCGCATTCGCACGCTCCAGCACCGCCAGCAGCCAGATCTGGTTTTCGACGCTGGTCACCAGCACCGTGTCTCCCACCTGTGGCGCAATCACGCAGCTGGCTGCACGCCGGCAATGCCAGCCACGTCCTTCACACTCAACGGTGAGGCTGGCATCAGCGAAGCAGTGCGTCACCACACCCGCTGACTGCACCGGCGGTAAAATGGCCTGCGCCAGTTTATGATTTACGTTGTTCATAATTTTGCTCCTTAACGGCGGCTCTGGCGCTGAGCGCTCCAGGCCTCTGCAGCCAGTAGTTCTTCATCAAATTCAATGATGCCCTGACGGCCAGAGAACTGAGCGTTCTCCTGGCGCGCCCGGTGCATACGCGTACGGGAAAAAGTGGCACCACGAAGATCGGCCATGCGCAAATCGGCGGCGGAGAAATCGCTGTAGGTCAGATCGCAGCGAATAAACAACGCCTGCCTGGCGTTAACCTGCTGCATGATGCTCTGGAAAAAGCGGCTGCCGCTGAAATCAGTGTGCATCAGCGTCGCACCGGCAAAAATAGCCTGATCAAAAAGGCTGCCTTTACACTGCGCGTTGCTGAGGTTGGCTTCCATAAACAACGCCTGGCTGGCATTCACCTGATTAAGCTGCGCGGCTTTTAGCGATGCGCCTTTGAAGTTGCACTGCACAAGGTGCGCACCATTGAACAGCGCGTCATCCAGCGCGCAGTCCGTGAACTGGCAGCCGGTGAAGCGCTGTCTTTCGTAATTTTTACCGCGCTGGTCACAGTTGAAAAATACCGTGCGCTCAAATTCGCCGGCGGTCAGCGAGGTCTGACGCAAATCAATACCGTAAAACGTGGTGAGCAGGCTTTTGCAGTTGTCGAAGCGGCACGCCTCCAGCGGTGATTCAAAAAAGATGCAGCGGTCAAACAGAGCCTGGGTGAACTGGCTCTGTGTCAGCGCACACTGCATAAACTGGGTAGTAAACAGTGCGCAGCGAGAAAAGTCACTGTCAGTCAGTTCACATTGATTCAATACGGTTTCGGTCAGCCGGGTGTCCGTCGCCTGTAATCCAGCCATTTCGCACTGATTGAATACCGTCTGCTGCAGCCTGGCATTATTCAGCCTGACCCGGGAAAGCTGACACTCAGTGAACACCGTTTCCTGCAGATTAGCGCCCTGCAAATCCGCGCCCGCCAGTGAAACGTCCTGAAATACGCCGCCGGCAAGATCGCATCCACGTAAATCCAGGTTCTCCAGGCTGAGTTCACCTATTACCTCGCCCTGCTTAATACGCTGCTGCAATTCTGCTGCGCTGAGCGTGGTCATACAATTTCTCCATCACGCTTAGGAAGCGTCTTGATACGTCTGGTCCACGCGCCGTCAAGCTCAGTGGTATTACTGGTAAAGGCCTGAGATAAATCAGCGCGAAACAGATTCGCACCGCGAAACCGTGCCCCACCCAGCTGGCTTTTTTGCAGTAGTGCACCCATCAGACTGGCATCGGTAAAGTCAGCATCACGAAAATCAGTGCGCACAAACATACTGCCCGTCATGTTGGCGCGCCGGAAATCAGCAGCCTGACACACGGCCTCGCTCAGATCGCTGTTCTCCAGTTTTGCCAGCGTAAAGTTCGCCTCGTTTAGCGGCGTCTGGCGCAGATTACTCTGGCGCAGCGTCGCCTGGCTAAAGTCTGCACCGTTCAGAGAACTGCCGGCAGCGACTGCGCTGGCTGTCCATGTTGAACCGCTAAAGTCTGCTCCGTTTGCCTGGGTCTCTACCCACGAGCAGCTGTCCAGCACGGCCTGCCTGAATGAAGCCTGCTCCAGCGTGGATTTTAAGAACGTCGTCTTACTGAGCGTTGCCTGTAAAAAATCAGGACCGGGAAGGTTCAGCTCCATAAAAACGCAGCTCTGCAGTGTCGCGCGATGGAAGCGACACTGAGTAAACCAAGTTTCGCGGAATAGCAGGGCACTGAAAGTGGCGTCGCTGAACGTACAGTCATCGAACAGCGTTTCCTGCAGTTGCGTATCTTTGAACTGCGCGCCGGAAAAATCGCTGTGACAACACTGCGCCAGCACCAGAGTGGCGTTTTCAAAATTACAGCCGCGCAGAGAGGTATGATGCAGTTCAGTGCGTGCCAGCATTGCACTGTGAAAGCTGGCGCCGTCCAGCTGGCAGTGACTTAAATCGGCGCACTCCAGCAACGCTTTGCTGAAGTTCGCTCCGCGCAGGTCCATACCCGAAAAATCCGCACCGGTCAGATCCATACCGCTGAAGTTACCGCCCTGCGCCAGGGTGCGCTCCGCGCGCTGACGGATAATCTGTGCCAGATCGCCTTTCAGGCGCCTGGCCGGCGGCTGGCTGTTGACTGACATTAGGTACATCTGATGCAGCGCATCGCGGCTTTGTGCCAGCTTCTTCTCACTCAGCGTGTCTTTATTACGGTGCAACATTTCCTGCATGCGAAACAGCGTTTCCGGCCCCCGCGGCTGATGCTCATCACTCTGGCTCTGCGGGTACTTTTCTTCCATCTCACGTTTGCGCTGCTCAGCTTTCGCCTGCATCTCCTGTGCCTCCAGCTCCATTTTCTCAATGAATTCCGGCAGGTCTTCGAGTCGGGGCAGTTCAGGCTCTTCCGGTTCGCTCAGCAGGTCACCGACTTCGCCGCCGCTGGACTTCATGCGCGCGCGATGCTGTTCACGTAACAGGGCAGCACGATTCTGCATGTTTTCCCGCATCGGACTGGATGTCTGTTCGACCTGGTTATCAACCCAGGCACCGATCGTCTCTTCCGGAATTAAATCTTTTTCACGAAAGGAGAACAGCGCACCTTTCTCTTTATCAACACGCTGCGTGAGTACTTTACGGTAATGACTGACCGACCGGGATGCCCCCTGTTTCTCCAGCGCGGGCATCAGCTGCATGACATCAGCCGCGTCATCTTCGTTGATGCGCACGCTGCCCTGCCACAGCAGTATCATTTGCTCAAGATGCGGAAAAAACCATACCGTCGTCGCACGCAGGGCAATCTCTTCGAAAAGCGTTTCGTCACCGCGCTGGCGGTTGATGAAACAGCGCGCCTGCCAGGGCGGGAGCTTGCCCTCCTGCAGCGGTTTTTGTGGATGCATATTCCAGATACGCCATGCAGCCTGTTCCGGTAGCGCGTCGCGATCCTTCCACCATTGATCGGGGCTGGCAGCATTGAATACTTTCCAGTCAATATCACGCGCAAAGCCCGGAAAATCATTCTGCAACCAGCGGGTATCGTACTTTTTTCCCATACGGCTAAAGCGACGCGGCCAGCTGATGTCGAGTGGTCCAAAACCCGCAGGTTCGGGTTTTTGTTTAGCGTGAGTGAGGCGACCTGCCATGGCTTCAATATTGGGTAAGCGAGTGAATTCATGTCCCTGATGCACCTCGGAATGAATCCCTAAGCCATAAGGATTTTCATCGTGCCCTTCCCCGCCAAACGCCCGGCTCCAGTCGAGCCGCATTGATTCAAACGGTTGCGGTTGCGTTATCTGGTTTCCAACCCAATAGCGATCGCCAAACACCGCCAGCGATTTGCTCAGCGTGTCGACGTCAATGCGCGCTGCGCAGGCGGTTTTGTCGTGCTGGTGATGGGTATATGCATGGCCTGTGGCAAGAAACTCTGCACGCACTTTTGGAATGGCCAGATCCAGCACGCCACCGCTGGTTTGCAACTCACTGGCGGCCAGTTGCCACAGCTCCATTTCCGGACGGAGCTGCGGCTTTTGCCCCATGTCAGTCAGCGCAAGCACCGTGACGCCCAGATGATTTTTACCCTGCCAGCGAAACGGGCGATTAAGTACGCTCAGGCGCAGAGGCTTAATGATTTTCATGCCTGGGTTCCTTTTGAAACGACAGATAAAACAAATACCGGGCCTGATCCCGACCCGGTATTGAGAATGGTGTAGGTATTTATACTTCTTTTGAAAGGACTGAGACTGCATTAAAAATATGTATTAATTTACTTCCAATGCTAATTAAAAATGGATTTATGCATATGCAGTGCAAAATTTCCAGGCTGCTCTTTTTCGTAAGTCAGTTTTATTGTATTTCCGACCCGATACATCGTCAGTTCTTCTGCTCTGATCACGTCACGGCTTTGGCCCTCATAAACCTGACCATCCGTATTATGAAAGCGTACTGTGATAAAGACATTTATTAATAGACTGCCATTTCCACCGCGAGTATAGACATCAGTAATTTCACCTTGCGTTTCGATGCCATGCTTCTTCAGATAGCGCTTACGCTGATTATTTTTAACATCTTTAATGATAAGCTTAAAAATGATAAAAGAAAAAAGAAACAACACAGACAAAACAATGAAATATGATAAATAGAGAATAATTAGCCCACTCCTAAATATACTTCATAACACATGATAAAAATAACAAAAAAGCACAACACAGCCCAGGCAATGTCATATCAAAATCATAAAGCGCAATATTACATCGATTATCTAGCCATAAAGCCAATAAAAGCCACTAATATAAAATATCGATAATAGCAACTTTTGGTGGCTTATCTTCGTTATATTTTACAATTACCCCAATCCCTTTCTTTAATTTATGTATAT
Organism: Pantoea sp. SGAir0418; assembly: GCF_043529865.1. NCBI lineage: Bacteria > Pseudomonadati > Pseudomonadota > Gammaproteobacteria > Enterobacterales > Erwiniaceae > Pantoea > Pantoea sp. SGAir0418. Next base: position 703,480 of record NZ_CP027911.1, on the reverse strand, counting down.
CATTTGGTCGCACTAATCCTTTACCAGAATATATATTCTCTTTTCCAGCAACAGTAAGAGGCACATTAAAATCATAGAAAAAGTCGTTGCCATATTTGGTGTCTGTTTGTGACCAACTTTTAGGTTCAATAGTTATTACATTGCCTTGCCATTCATCTCTGGTTTTCCAGTTTTTTATTTCAATCAATTCATTCTTGTTTGGTTTGAAGATTAAAAACATCACAAACAAACCAATAACAGTCATTATGATTCCGATAATAAATGGGGTTTCGGTTAAAAAATGCACTTCCACCTTCATATAAATAAATGCTTTTTTATTTTTTCAATAAAGTCAATCGGATGGTCAACTTTTACCCCGAGTAATAGCCCACGGTTTATCATATAAAACATTATTTTAAAAGACGTATATGTAACTTGCGCAATAATTTTATATTGTACAAAGGAGTTACAACCTGATCTAATAGTTAAAGTTATAAGTTATAAGTTATAAGTTATAAGTAGTCATAGGGTTGCCTGCTCCCTAATAGATAACAGGCACGCTATTATTTTAACGATGCACCTTCTATTTCAATAATAAAAAATCAGGATTTGCATTACTGCAAGTTAAAGAAAACTCTTTACCAGGCTATTATTTATCAATATCTGAGGTAAAAATAAAAATCTTGTCCTCCCCTGAATGTAATGAACCATCTTTAGTCGTATAATCAAAATACAAGTGCACATTAGTATACTGGTACATTCACCCAGGGTAACTTTCTATTTTGGTTATTCTAGCTTGAGTAATGACACCATTTTTTCTAATTCACCCATTCAATAATTCTTTATTCACACTCCTGATTATAAAAAACAAAAAATTATAACGAAAATTAAAAAAAATGGCATAGCCTTTAGCAAAAAACATCATTGCATTCATTAGGCTACTTTTTATAACCAATTCTCTACTGGATTACCCGTTAACAATACAACATTAATTATGTGTCATTAATAATGAAAGTTGCATATTACTCCATTTCAATGGTGGCCACAAAAACACTATCCGGATCGTCAGGCATATAATATATAATGGCAGTATTCTCTCGCATAATTTTTATCAAGTTTTGTGGTGATAAAAATTTCTTCACTGAGACTTGTACTGGGCCAGATTGAGACTCAAATGACAATATCATCTTCATCTTTGTATTCCCAGTACCACTAGCACCTACTTTTTCCATACTTAAAACTTTAGCTTCTACCCTGACACCATCTTTTTTAAATTTATCGTATTTTTCACCGGTGCTATAGCAATAATAAACGACTCCGCAAATTATTATAGAAGCTAAAATCATCGTACCTAAAACTGACAGAAACATTGTTTATTTATCCTATGGTGAAAAGCTCATCGAAATAAGCCCTGATATCCGATTTAGCTAAACTTAATTTATTTCCTGACCTAAATCTTACATCCCCATCAGATAAGACAATATTTTTTAACTATCTACAACATTATGAGCTATTATCAAGTCTGAAAGCCCATCAGAAATACCTGCAATCGAAATTTGAGTGCCTTTTACATTGCCAGACAAAAACGAGCCTCTATTTCTACACTGGCAGTATTTTTTATAATTATTTTATTTGGTAAAGTTATCAAAATCTCACTGGTAACAGTAGCAATGGAAAGGACGACATCAATTATCAACGGAGCATCAGTCAGTAGACTTATGATTTTTCCTTTTCAATCTGATAAAAATAACATTATTAAAAAACAAACCCAAAAAGTCATTTAGCCAGTCATATCAGTTACCACAGTGTTTATTCAATCATTCATTTGCATTAACTTTTGGTTGTTATCCTTAGTAAAGACTAGTTTAGTTATTTTATTTTACCCCCTCACCAAATTAAGCCCAACTGATAGCAGTTAAGATTAATAAAAACCATGTTTAAAGTTTTTCCAACAAACATTAATTTACAGTTAAATCTTAACCTTTTTATTAAATTTCAATGATTTGATTGCCATTCATATGAAGTCTACTTTGTCTTCTGAATGATACATTAGCATTAACCCTATATCCCTCTTTCATAAAAAAACCTGACATATATTTAAACACCATAATCATGAGTTCATCATGCAAAATAGCCCTAAAAACCTCTGATGTAAGTATTGTTAATATAACAACTCACAATAGAGGCCATATAACATGAATTGATTTAGCACGGTATAAATTAGCTTACGTTTATAATGATATTTTTGAGTTTTTTACGTCCCCCTTTTTATAACCAATCATAATTTCATTCCCAGCCATATACTTATTTGATTCGTTTCTCTTAACAGTTATTATTTCACTTTTTGTTACAGAGAAGCCATCTTTAGTTACGAACTCATAATTCACCTTTAACCTATCACTATCCATAACCTGATCCAGGTAGTCTACTTTTTTAATTTTTGCATTAGCATAAACTATTTCATTTAGTGTCTTATCAGAGGTAAACTTATTTTTCACCTCTTTAATAATGGAGAAGATGATTACACAACCTAACACTGAAAATATAATAGTATGAATGGCTCGAGGGAAACTTGAAAAATCAAACATTAAAAACTCCTAGTTGAACATTTGTAGAGCTGCGTTTTTTATCGCTATAGTTACAGTAGTGGCTTCACCAGATCCGACCCTAAATTTGAAGCCTTTATTGTAAAAAATAACAACCGGATTGTTTTCCATTTTAAAACCAGTCATACCAAAATTCGAAGCGGTGAAGGAAGCGGCCGTTCCTGTAAATGCAACTTGCTTTCCTTTCCACTCAACAGCCCACGGGGTATCAATGTTAACTTCATCAGAACTTTTGATCGTTATTTTATTAGGTGAAGTAATCATGGCCTCACCAGTAACAATTTCCTGCGTCCAACCACCAAGAATTTTAGTGGTAACACCACCGACGACTTTATTATGTTGCCCACCAGAGTTAATAGTTAAATTATCGCCATTCTGAATTACTGTGTTACGCCCGCCAGAATTAACATCTGTGTTTAAATCCCCGTCTTCAATAGTTGTGTCTTGATTTCCCTGAGAAATGCGCGTTTTCTGATCACCAGTGATTTCGTTAAGTTCACCTTTACTGCTAATAGTCAGGTGACGCCCTTCTTTTATGTTTACAACCTCACTATTATTAAAGTTTTTCAGCTCAACATCGTCAACCGTCGTTGTGCGCTTCTGCTTGTAGTGGAAAGTTGCATCGCCAGTGATCTCATCGCTTTGATCTTTGCCGATCTTTGTCGTGCGGCAACCGTCTATTGATACGGTCTTGTCATTCTCCACCGAAATGTTCATGTCTTTTTCAGCATGCATATTAAGCAGCTCACCGCCCGGCTTGTCCTCAAAGAACAGGAAGCTGGCGTTGTCATTATGGCCATCTTTACTGCGCGTCATAAAGCCCATGCGTGTGGCGTCTTCGGGAAGGTTCCAGGGTGGCATACTCGCTTCGTTATATACGCGCCCGGTAATTATCGGGCGGTCAGGATCACCGTTGATAAAGTCTACAACAACTTCATCACCAACGCGCGGGATCTGCACGCCGCCGAAGCCCTGGCCCGCCCACGCGCTCGACACCCGCACCCAGCACGAGCTCGTGTCGTCGCCCTTCGCCAGGCGGTCCCAGTGGAACTTCACCTTCACCCGGCCGTAGCGGTCCGTCCAGATTGACTCTCCCGCCGGGCCCACCACCTTCGCCGTCTGCGGGCCGTGCGTCTTCGGCCACGCCGTCGACGGCTCCGCCCGGTACGTCACCGACGACGGCAGCACCGTGAACGCGATGTTGTGCCGCGCACCGCCGCCGCCGCTCGCGTACTCGTTTTCCTCGAAGTCGTACCGCGCCGACGTCACCAGGTACTCACCGTTGTCGCTGAAGTGCGGCGCGTTCACGATGCCGAACCGGTACCCCGGCGCGATGCCCGTCGCCGTCCCCGTTCCGCTCACGCTGTGGTGCGCAACCTGCCACACCTCCTGGCGGATGCGCGTGTAAAACTCCCCGTGGCTGTGGTCGACAAAATGGCCCGGCCAGTCGTACACGTCCACCGCCCCCGGCACCGGCGACACCGGGTTCTGCCGCGCCTGCAGCATCCACGCGTTCGGCTTGCGGAAGTCGTAGTCGTCCGTGCTGTACATCCCCGGCGTCACGCTCTCGCACAGCGACCACTGGCTGATGCCCTCCTCCGTCACGCTCCCCCCCGACGCCGTCACGTGGTACGGTATCGTCTCGTAGCCCGCGAACGCCTCGTGCTGGTCCGCCCCGTCGCACAGCACCATCACGTGGCGCTCCGCCTCGTGGCGGAACCAGTAGTAAATCCCCTCCAGCTCCATCAGCCGGCTGATGAAGTCGAAGCTGCTCTCCTGGTACTGCACGCAGTACTCCCACACCCGGTAGCTGCTGCCCAGCCGCGTCTCCACGTTCACCCCGTTCTCCTGCAGCAGCGTCTGCACTATCTGCGGCACCGTCTGACCCTGGAATATCCGCAGGTTGCGGTCCCGGCGCATCGGCCACAGGTCCGGCTCCACCCGCAGCTGGTACACCGCGTAGCGCGTCCCGCTCAGCTCCTCGCTGCGCACCGCCACCCGCGTGATTTTCCCGTTGAGGTAGCGCGGCGACAGCAGGCTCTGCGTCGGCAGCGTGAACGTGACCGGCTGCCCCAGCAGCGCGTGCCGGTCGATGCGCGCGTCCGTGGCCAGCAGCTCGGCGTTCAGCTCAAACGACTGCGACAGCGCCTCGGCGCCGGTGAGTTTCCAGAACAGCAGGCCGTCCATCGGCAGCTGCGCGGTGATGCGTGAGAACATAATAAATCCCTGATGATTAACTGTGTGGATCGAGCAACCAGACGCCTTCTTCGCTGATGGTCAGCGTTTGCTCGCGCGTGCCGCCCTGGCCGCTGATGGCAAAGGTATAATTGCCTGGCGCCAGCTGCAGCGCGGCAAAACCGTTAGCGGCAGGCACCAGCGCCTGCGGTTTGCCATTCACCTGGACGCGTTCGCCCTGCTGCAGCTTGATGTAAACCTGCGCAACCGGCTCCGGCGGCGGAACAGGCTGCGCCTCCGCTTCGCGCGGTTTTTCCGGCGTTACCGCTGCCGTTGCGGCTGGCGCTGACGGCGCTGAAGGTGAAACTGCCGGATCAGCAGCTGGCGCGCTGTTTTGCACCGTCTCTGCCGGCGCCACAGGCTCATCGCCCCCGGACATCAGCAGCCCCACGCACAATCCTACCAGCACGCCCGCGGCCACCAGCCCCGGCAGCGCAAAGCGATGGCGCAGCAAAGATTTCACCGGCGAAAGCGTTTCAGCTTCGTTCGCCTCTTCCACCGGCACCAGCATGGTGCCCGGCCCGCTGATTTTGGCGCTCAGCAGCGGTTCCGGTTCGCGCTCTGGCAGCGCCATCAGCCCGGCAAAGGCATCAATATCCTGCGGCCGATCTTCCGGTTTGAGCGCCAGCGCGCGGTCCACCGCCGTCAGCAATGCCTGGGAGTAGCCCGGCAGGCGGCGCGCGGCCAGCGGCTGGTAGTTATCTTCGATGCTGCGCACCACGCTCACCGGCGGTGGCGCCCCGGTGATCAGCGTGTGCAGCACCGCGCCCAGCGCGTAAATATCCGTCCACGCGCCCTGTTCGCTTTCGTCGTTATCGCTGTATTGCTCGATGGGCGCATAGCCCGGACGCAGCATGGTTTCGCTCTCATCCGACAGGTTGCCAATGGTTTTACGCGCGGAGCCAAAATCCAGCAGCACCGGCTCGCCGCTGCTCTGAATCTGGATGTTATCCAGCGAGATATCACGGTGCAGGTAACCGGCGTCGTGGATGGTTTTGATCGCACCCAGCAGCGGTGGCAGCAGGCGACGAATCCAGGCTTCATCCACCAGCTGCGGATTGCGCTCGCGCAGGTTCGATAAGGTGGTGCCGCTGTAAAACACCGTGCCCATGTAAGCGGTGTCGTTCTGCACCCAGAAACGCAGTACGTGCAGCAGATTAGGATGGTTGAAGCGGGCCAGCAGGCGCGCCTCCTGAATAAAGCTATTCAGCCCGGCATGAAAGGTTTTGCTGAAGCGTTCGCTGCGCAGCACCAGATTCAGGTCATCGCTGCGCACCGCCAGCGAAGCCGGCATAAACTCTTTGATGGCGATATCACGCTCCAGCTGATGATCCCAGGCACGATAAACAATGCCAAAGCCGCCACCACCGATCACTTCTTTAATTTCAAACTCATTGAAACGGTAACCCACCGGCAGAGCGTTGGGTACATTGAGGGGATTATCGTGTTCCGACATTTTCGAAAACTCTCTGATCACTAACGGCTTTAGACATCGAACTGGCAAACAAACTCGCCCTGCTCACAGCGTACCTGCACGCGACGATAGCGTTCATCGCGGGCGTGGGCGCTGAGCAGCATCTGGCTCATCTGCGGCAACAGGGTATTGGTAAGGATGGCGTCGACCATGCGGCCACCGGACTCCACTTCCGTGCAGCGCTGCACGATCTGGCTGATGACCGAATCGTCAATCTGCGCGCTGATGCCGTGGTTGTCGGCGAGGCGCTGAACAATACGTCCCAGCTGCAGCCGGACGATTTCCGCCAGCATCGCGTCGCTCAGCGGGTAATACGGCACCACCAGCAGGCGCCCCAGCAGCGCCGGCGGGAACACCTCCAGCAGCGGTTTGCGCAGTGCGGTGCTCAGCGCTTCCGGATCCGGCATCAGCTCCGGATCGGCGCACATCGCGCTGATCAGCTGCGTACCGACGTTGGAGGTCAGGATAATGATGGTGTTACGGAAGTCGATATGGCGCCCTTCGCCATCCTCCATCCAGCCTTTATCGAACACCTGGAAGAACAGTTCGTGCACATCCGGATGCGCCTTCTCAATCTCATCCAGCAGCACCACGCTGTAGGGACGACGCCGCACCGCTTCGGTCAGCACGCCGCCTTCGCCATAGCCCACGTAGCCCGGCGGTGCGCCTTTCAGGGTGGAAACGGTGTGGGCTTCCTGAAACTCGCTCATGTTGATGGTGATGATGTTCTGCTCGCCGCCGTACAGCGACTCGGCCAGCGCCAGCGCGGTTTCGGTTTTGCCGACGCCGGAGGGACCGCACAGCATAAAGACGCCGACCGGTTTGTTCGGATTGTCGAGGCGCGCGCGTGAGGTGCGCACGCGTTTGGCGATCAGATCGAGACCGTGCCGCTGGCCAATCACGCGCTGGTTGAGCGTATCGGCGAGATTAAGCACCGCGTCGATTTCGTTTTTCACCATGCGCCCCAGCGGAATCCCGGTCCAGTCTGCGACCACGGCGGCCACCACGCTGGCATCCACGGCGGCAAACAGCAGCGGCGCTTCGCCCTGCACCTGCTGCAGCTGCCGTTGCGTCGCGTCCAGCTCATCGCGCAGCGCGGCTTCGCCCTCCGTCACGCAGCGCGCCCGCAGCGCAATCAGCTGATCGACCAGTTCACGCTCCTGCTGCCAGCGCTGCTGCAACGCATCGCGCTCGGTTTCCAGCGTCGCGCGCTGGGCGGCAACCGCCTGCGAACGCGCCGCATCGCCCAGCCCGACTTTGCTTTCGCGCGCAATGATCTCCGCTTCAATCTCCAGCGCGGCCAGACGGTGCAGGCAATCTTCCAGTGCCGCAGGCTGTGCGCCCTGGCTCACCGCTACGCGTGCGCAGGCGGTATCCAGCAGCGCCACCGCTTTGTCCGGCAGCTGGCGCGCCGGAATGTAACGATGCGACAGCTTCACCGCCGCGCTGACTGCCTCATCCAGCAGCAGTACCTGATGGTGCTTCTCCAGCGCGCTGACGGTGCTACGCAGCATCAGAATCGCTTTGGCTTCATCCGGCTCCTGCACCTGCACGGTCTGGAAACGACGCGTCAGCGCCGGATCTTTCTCAATGTACTTTTTGTATTCGGCCCAGGTGGTGGCACCGATGGTGCGCAGCTGGCCGCGCGCCAGTGCCGGTTTCAGCAGGTTGGCGGCATCGCCGGTGCCCTGCTGGCCGCCGGCACCGACCAGCGTGTGGATCTCGTCAACGAACAGCACAATCGGCGTCGGGCTGGACTGCACTTCATTAATCAGCGCCTGCAGGCGCGCTTCAAACTCGCCTTTCATGCCGGCACCGGCCTGCAGCATGCCGATATCGAGCAGCCACAGCTGCACATCGCGCAGCGGAGCCGGTACGTCGCCAGCGGCAATACGCAGCGCCAGGCCTTCAACCACCGCGGTTTTGCCAACACCCGCTTCGCCGGTCAGCAGCGGGTTGTTCTGCCGGCGACGCATCAGAATATCCACCATCTGGCGGATCTCTTCATCACGGCCGGTGACCGGATCGATGCGTCCTTCGCGTGCGCGCGCGGTGAGATCCTGCGCGTACTGCGCCAGCGTGCTGGTGCTGGCTGCCGGTGCGGCACTCTCGGTGCCCGGCTGTGCCACCAGCGCCTGCTGTGCCTCTTTACTGCTGGCGAGCAGCGTGTCGAACTGCTCCAGCAGCGCATCAGCATTGATACGGCCAAACTGGCCGGAGATGCCTTTCAGCACGCTGGCGAGGTTGAAGGTTTTGAGCATGCCAATCAGCAGATGGCCGCCGCGAATGCGCGTCGCACCGTACTTCAGCGAGGCGTAGACCCAGGCGCGCTCGACGGCGCTGTCGATGTGTTCGGCGAGATCGGAAACCGCGCTCGCACCGCGCGGCAGGCGGTCGAGCGCCGCGACGATATCCCGCGTCAGCGCGTTTTCATCCAGTGAAAAATGGCTGATCACCCGCTGTAAGTCGCCATCCTGCTGCTGCATCAGCTGGTGCAGCCAGTGCACCAGCTCAACATAAGGATTGCCGCGCAGTTTACAAAAGGCGGTGGCGCTTTCCAGCGAGGTAAATAACAGCGTATCCAGTTTGCCGAATAACACGGCACGGCTGATTTCTGACATATCGGGTCTCTTTAATGAAAGAAGCAGGCTGTGTAACAGGGAAAAGCGATTGGGCTAGCTTGCGGCTGCCTCAACCTCAAACATGAAATCTTCGCGATCCTGCGGCTGTGGCGCGTGTCCCAGCCAGCTGGTGTAGCCCAGCCGGGCATTGCCTCCCAGCGTGACGCTTTGCACCTCTTCCGCCGCCAGGATCAGGCTGAGGTCCCACTGCATCTCGATGCCGAGATAGTGACGCACCCAGTCGCGCACTTCGCGTGCGCCCGGCGCATCCGGCAGAAAGTGGGCATACTGCTGCGCGCTCAGCGGACCGAGCCGCAGGCGAAAACGGTGCTGCACATCGCGCACCGCCACGCCAAGGAACGCCGATTCGCCCAGCCGCGGCATCTGGCGTCCGGCTCCCAGCCGCGCCTGATCGCGCGCGTCCAGCGTCAGCCACTGCGGCACGTTCTGTGCCAGCTGCACCGGTACGCCAAAGTAGTGACGAAGAATGCGTACCAGCCCTTCAGCGTCGTGACCGTGGCGGCTAAGATGGCCGACCAGCATCAGCCGCGCATGCAGGCTGAGCGAACTGGCTTGCTGCTGCGCCGGTAAACCGATGCCGGCCAGACAGGCAAGGTAATCGACAAAGCGGCGGTTATCGGCGCGATCCAGCGAGACGGCCGGCTGCGCATCGGCCCAGGCGCGATAAAACAGCAGCGTGGCGCGATGGTGAAAGATGTCGGCAAATGCCGCCAGGCTGTGATCCTGATGGTGCACGATGCGCTCGTGCACATATTCCGTCAGGTGGGTCGGTAGCGGACCGTTGGGGCCAAACAGGCCAAAGCTGTATATCGCCACGTCATGGCGCGCGTCCTCTGCGCGCGGCTGCACGCTGGCCAGCGTTGCCGGGGCAAACGCCAGCGACGGTTGCTGACCAATGCGCAGCGCTTCGAACTTCGGCAGCGGCGCGCGTCCCAGCGGATAGCGCTGGCCGCCCTGCGCATCCAGCCGGCGCAGCAGCTGAAACAGATCGTAGCGCCACGGTGCCGCCATCACTGCCTGCCAGAAATCGTCCGGCAGCCGCTGGGCGCGCTGCAGCGGAATGATCTGCGCCTCGCTCATAGCAGCGCCTTCCTGCCCATGCGCGGCGGCCAGTAGCCCACCTCGCCGCGCTGCTGGCTGTTGAGGGTGAATTCGGTAAAGCTATTCAGCGCCACCAGCCGGCTGCACACGCGTTCCAGCACGCTGCCGAGCAGCCACGGGCTGGCACCGGAAAACGCCTGTTCGTCGACCTCCAGCGTGATGCTGACGCCGCGCGCAAACACCACCGGGCCCGGTTCCGGCACCCGGCGATTGACCGCGCTAAGCTGGCAGTGGCGAATACCGTCAATCTGGCGCGCCACCGCCGCTTCGGCGAGATTAGCGTACAGGCTCAGCAGCTGGCGCAGCGCGGCGGCGCCCTGACCGTCGCTGCTGTCCATCAGGCTCAGGTAGTTCATCTGCAGGTGGCTGATCAGACGCCACGCGGAGAGCCCTTCGGCCAGCGCCGGACGCGGCGGCGTCGGGCCTTTACACAACTTCAGCTGCCCGACCGGGATCGAATCCGGCATGACGAAATTGCCCTGCTCCTGCTGCAACAGCATCAGCGGCAGATCGCGGCTGGTGCAGAGCACGTCTGCCGACAGGTAGCGCATGTCGTCGCGCCACGGCGTGTGATGCTCATCCACCAGCGACAAAAATACTTCCGAGCCGATATAGCCGGTGCGCGTGCCGTAACGCTGCGCCTGCTCAGACAGCGTGCGCTGCTCGCGGCGTAGCGAGAAATAGGCACCGTAATCGCCGTCGTCGCCGCTGAAGGTGCTCCAGAACGGGCGGAATATCTGCTCTTCGCGCTTGCCCTCAATGGTGGCGAACAACCGCTGCACCGAGTGCACTTCGTAGTCCAGCGGCCGGATGTTATCCACCACCAGATGATATTCGTGCTGGCTGTCGCTGACCTTCAGGCGCTCGGCCGTTTTGGGAAACAGGTTGATCACCGGCGTGCAGTGCAATGCCAGATGGCTGCTGTCCACCACGCTTTCCAGCGCGCTGTCAGCCTTATCCAGCAGGATGATAATGTCGAATTCCTGCGCGTTATCGCAGCGGCGCAGAAACGGTGCCAGCTGGCTCAGGCTGATGAACTGGAAGCGCGCCGGAAAGGCAAAATACTCCTGCAGCAGCCGGTAGCCGTCGAAGTTACGCAGATCGTCCGGCAGCAGCGCCTGCTCTGGCGCAAAGCCTTCCTGCTGTAACGCTTCATCCGGCAGCATCTGGCGCAGCGGTTTCTGTTCGACCGATTGCAGCACGATGCCGACGCGGTGCTGTATCAGCAGCTCCAGCAGTTTCTGCGCCTGAATGTCCGGGCCGCTGAGATACAGCATTAAATCGGCGACATTCAGCTGGCTGAGCGACGAGATGCCTTCGCAGGCGATACGCACGCGCAGCGCGCTGGCGGCACCGCGACCGCTGAGCTTCAGTTCGCCCAGCGGCAGATCGCCCGGCACGCCGCCGAGTGAAACGTCGCTGATGCGCAGCGGATGCAGCGTGACATCGTGCGCCGTGGTGTAGCTGCAGGTTACGCCGCTTTTTTTCAGGTGCTGGCTCTCCATCATGGTGCCGCGCGGCACGTGGAAGCCATTGCTGATGTCGCCTTTGCGGCTGTCCGGCGTGAGCTGTGCAATCGCCATCGACGGCGTAGGTGACAGATAAGACGGCGCAATCATCTCCAGCAGCCGCTGCGAAAAGCGCGGGAACTCGGCGTCCATTTTGAGCTGCACGCGCGACGTGAGGAAAGCAAAGCCCTCCATCAGCCGCTCAACGTAAGGATCGGCGACTTCGATGCCGCGCATTCCCAGCCGCCCGGCGACTTTCGGATAGCGCGCAGCGAACTCCGCGCCCAGCTCACGCAGATAGGCCAGTTCGCGGTTGTAGTAGTCGAGCAGTTTGCTGTCCATGATTAACCTGCATCCAGTAGTTCAAAATGACCGCTTTCCAGATCAACCTGGGTGCGGAACAGAAACTCCAGCGGATAAGGCACGCACCACAGGCGGCCTTTTATTTCAATCGATAACACGTTATGCAGGCTGAGCGACTTCAGATCGCTGACGCAGCGTACCTGCAGCCCCTGCGGCAGAATGCGTGGCTCGAAATGCAGAATGGCATCGGTCATTTTGCGCTGCATATCCTGCCATTCGATGTCGGAGATGTTCTGTCCGGCCAGCGGCGCCACGCCAAAATTCCACACCGAGCGCTGCACTTCACCAAAGGCGCTGAGATCCTGCTGGGCTTCGTTGTTGATGGTGTTGAACAGCCACTGCAGATCGCGCAGCACGTGGCGGCGCAGCGTGCTGTGGGAAATCAGCGTGGTGTTGCTGGCTTCGCTCTGCTTGTCCGGCGCGTTGTCAGTCAGACGATCGAGTAACGAGGATTGCAGCTTGTCGCGCGCGGTTAGCGCATCGCGATTTTTACGCGCGCGGAAACCGCCATGCAGCTGGGCATAGCCATCGTTGTGCGAGCTGTTATCACGGCTCATCGCTGCCGCCTGGCTGGAACGCCAGCTGCTGCAGCGTCAGCTGCGGATACTCGCCGCTGTCGCTCAGCCACAGCTTCTGGCCGTGGCCGGTAAACTGGCTGTCATCGTGGCCCAGCGGCTGCCATTCCGTAACGCTGGCGCGCAGGTAACACTCATCCGCCCCCGGCAGCAGCGGATAGCGCACCGGGATCTGGCAAATCTGCTCGCTGCCATCCACCAGCTGCACGCGCGTATGGCGCCAGACCAAATCGGTCACGCTGGCGGGTGCCTGAAATTCCATCTCGCGGATCGCGGCGAACGGAATCCAGTAATAGCGGCCGTTGGCGATGGCTTCGCACACCGGCCCGAAGCGGCTGTCGCCGTCCATCAGCCACGCGAAGTCTGTCGTCTGTTCCTGCTGCTGCAGCTGGCCCGGATTGGCTTCGGCCTGCGCCAGCGCGGCGGCACGTTGCTCCGCACCCAGCGCGAAGTCACCGCGGATGTCGGCGGTCAGCGCAGCCAGCAGGCTTTCACACCACGCCCACGCGCTGCCCGGCAGTTGCGGCTGCGCCTCGCCGCGCAGTACCGCTTCACGCTGCTGCTCACCGGCAATGGCCTGCTGCAGTAAGTTGACGGTCGGCTGCGCCTGGGGCGTCAGCGCCAGCCACGATTGCAGCTGGGTTTGCGCGCGCGTCCAGTTACCCGCCAGGCACAGCAGCTGCACAAACGCCGCGCGCAGGTCGGCATTGGCCGGGCTGGCCTGAATCTGGCGGGTGATATCGGCGAGGTTCTCGGCCAGTGAGGCACTGGCCAGGCGCGATTGTAACGACTCCATGCAAACTCCTTTTGCGTCAGTTAATGGTGCGATAAACCGCGGCGGCGGGATCTTTCAGCTCCGGATGCAGCTGCTCTACCAGCTGGACTTTCAGCGGTGCACTGGCGCTCAGCCACGGCGACCACACTTTGCGCACTTCCTGCAGCCGTGCGCGCAGTGCGCTCTCATCGGCGGCATCGCTGGCGGGCATCTGCACCACCACCTGATCCGGTGCCTGCCAGCCGTTGAACTGGCTGCTGAACGGCAGCACCAGCCAGCTGTCTGGCGACTTCTCGTTGCTCAGCACCATGCGTTCGCTGTTGACGGTAGTGATGCTGAGCTCGGCGCTCTGCTGTTTGTTATTCAGGCCGGCAATCGGGAAGCCCTGCAGGAACGTCACCACTACGCTTTTCGCCGCGCCGTTGCCCATCTGCGTCAGGCTGCTGCGGCCGCTCAGCCAGCCATCCTGACCGCAGCTCAGCCCCTGTTTTGACGGCACGAACAGCGCGCTGGTCTGCGCCGGATGCTGCCACCAGGTGCGGAAGTGACAGCCGTCGAGCAGGCTGAACTGCAGCCACGGCGTGGTATCGGCCTGCGGCGAGTTGAGCACCGGCGCGGCAGGGGCAACCGCAGCGGTCTCAGGCGGCTGCACGGGCGCGGGCGGCGGCGTTACCACCGTTTGCCACTGCTGCGCTTTGGCCGCGCTGCCGCTGGCGATCGGGTTGCCGTCATCATCATTGAGCGCCCAGTTGAGCTGCTGCAGCGCTTTACACTGCGATGCCATCAGCCCGGCGACGCGCGGCAGAAAATCCTCCAGCGCCGCGACGTTTTTCGCGCCGTGGGTGACGATGCGCAGATCAACATTGCGCTTACACCAGCTCGCCAGCTGGTTATCTTTCACGTTATCAATCCAGACATCCAGTTTCTGTGCCGGGGACTGCACGATGCGATAGTTCTCAGCAAATGCGTGCGTGCTGAGCAGCAGCGCAGCCAGACCCAGTAATCCATGTTTCATGTTGGCGTTCTCAATCTCGAAGAGGGAAAAACTGCGCCGCTTCGGACAGCGAGTGCAGTAAGGTGGTGTCCTGCGGTGAGCCAATCCAGACGGCCAGCGCGCTGAAGTTATCCTGCTGACCATTATCCGGCTGACCGTTGCGGATGATTTGCTGCATCAGCGTCAGCCACTCTTCCGGCGTATTGACCATGTGCAGCGACTGCTGCATCTGCTCCAGCGTCACGCCGTGCCAGAAGCCATCGGTGCACAGTAAAAAGGCGTCGCCGTCTTCTATTTCCACCACATCGCTGTAGCTGGCGTCGCGCTGCTCATCGCCCATGCCGAGGGCAAAATAGAGCAGGTTACTGTTGATACCTTCGGTCTGGTGACCGGCATCTTTCATCTGCTGCACCAGGCTATGGTCGGTAGTCACGTGGTAGAGGTAGCCGCGGCGAAACAGATACAGCCGGCTGTCGCCCGCGTGCGCCCAGTAGGCCAGCTCGTAGTCACGGTCGACAAACAGGCTGACCAGCGTGGTGCCCATGCGGCTGTGCTCGCTGCTGGCTTTCTGCTGCTGGCGAATCGCGTGATTCGCGTGGTTGACGTAGTTGCGAATCGACTGCGCATCCAGGTGCGCGTTACCGTCGAACGCCTCCATCAGGCTGCTGCGCGCGATGCGGGCGGCCACGTCGCCGCCGGGAAATCCTGCTACGCCGTCGCACACCACGAAGCAGGCTGAGCGTTCGCCGATTACCTCACCGGTTTGATCCTGATTGCTGGCGCGGTCGCCCTGATTCGACGTGGAAGCAATGGTGATATTCATGCGTCATCCGTGTGGGTTTGTGAATCTTTGTACTGATTAACTTCCAGGTCGTAGGCATGCAGGAAAGCTTCGCCGAACAGGGTATGGAAATCGTCCTCAATCTCGCCCGCCGTCTCGCCGTAGCGCTCAACAAAATGCTCCCACAGCGCGGCTTTGCGGCTGCCAGGCAGGCCGAGGCGCGACAGCGATCCCGCCTGGCGTGCTTCCTCTTCCAGCTGATCCGGATTAAAGGATTGCAGCATCGAAGCGATAATGGCGCGGATCCCGGCGATCATGCCGAGCTGATGCGCCTGCAGATCGATCAGCGCATCACGCACCGCCTGACGCGGCGGCATGAAGCCCGGCATGCGGCTGCCAAACATCTGCATCAGCACGGTTTTGCCGGACGGCAGCAGTTTGAACGGGTTGTTGGCGTCGTCGAGGATCACCGTCATATCCGCTTTAACGCCACGCTTAAGAATCGAGCGTGACGACAGCAGCGCAACGGTGCCCTGCGAGAACATGCTCAGCATCTGGCCAAACTGCAGCATCTGCTCGCGGTCGAACTGCGGCGTGGGCTGCAGATCGCGCAACCCCATGCCTTCCAGCAGTGCATCCAGCAGTTCGCCTTTCAGCGCGTCGCCGCTGCTGTGGCTGGCTGTCGCCTGACTGGCGGGTGCCGCGTTCTGATGGCTGGAAGCCACCGGATCGATACGTAGCCGCCCTTTCGGCGTCGGCGACGGTACACGTTGCACCGCCTGCGGCGTGGGCAGCGTAATGCCGCCGTAATCCATCTGCGGCGCGACCGTCTCTGGCTGCTCCGCCTGCGGTTCGATCAGCGGCGGCGTGGCCTGGGTTTCGGTGTCATCAAACAGTGGCGAACTGCTGAGATCCGCCAGCTCGACCGGTGCCGTCTCCGGCGAGGGTTCACTGGGCGTTTCCAGCTGGACGTCGGGCTGCGGCTGTACCGTCTGTGTCGGCGCAATCTCCGGCTGCGTCAGCGGAACCGCATTACCCATCATCAGGCCGAGCGGATCGTCGTGATTGCGCACGTCGCTGCTGCTCTGGCTGCCAAACAGGCTGAGCGGATCGAGCTCGGTAGCACTTTCGACCTGCGGCTGCGCGGCGGCATTCTGCTGCGCCGAAAGCGTGCTGGGGGTACGATCGTCGAAGATACTTTCCTGCGCGAACAGCGCATCGCCTTCATCGAACAGGCTGGTGTTTTTCGGCTGCTGGCCAATATCCAGCGGCGCATCGTTCACCAGCTGAGCCAGCGGATCCTCCGGATTGCGATCGAGGCTGGCCGGCGCGGTGAGCGGATTGGCCTCCGGCAGCACCTCGGCCGCTGCTTTGCGCTTCGACAGATCGTCGGAGATCGAAAACTCTTTGGCGAGACTGTCCCAGATCTCGCTGGGGATCGCGGCGGTGCTGGCATCTTTTTCCGCCGGTGGCACATCAGCCATTACCGGAGCCTGCACCACCGGCTGCGGTGCCAGCGTGGCGGCCTGCGGCTGCTGCGCGCCGTTGAGATCGTTGACCAGCAGCTGGTAATCATCGATGCCCAGCACGTCGCCATCCTGTAATTCCACCTGACGCCCGCGCTCCAGCGGGATGTCATTGAGCAGCACGCGCGTCACGTTGCCCCGGTTGGTGAGGCGGCATTCGCCAGCGGCGGTGATGTGCACAATCGCCTGCAGGCGAGAAATGGTGCGATCGTCATCCGGCAGCACCAGATTGTTGTCTACTCCGCGGCCAATGGTGCCGCCGGGCGGCATAAAGTCACAGCGGGTTTGCGGCGGCTGGTGGCCGGGTTTAGTCGTTATTATCGTAAAGCGCATAACGGGTTCCTGCGGTTAGCGGTTCGGCATCTATATTGCGCGGCTCTCCGGGAAAGACGCGGAATATAGGAAGCGGGTAATACGATGCTGTGTGCGATATCAGGTGATTGAGGCTGTGCTTTAAAACGCGATGCGTTGTTTCATATTTGCTATTTAGTTTGTCGGTGGCTTTGAAATGATTGCAATTTTGTAGCGGCACCATTTATTGCGCGATGAATCGCGCCGCTACAATATGTGCGCGGTGCTGTGTCAGTACACCGGTTCGAGACGATTAGCCGGGATGTAGCGATAACTGATTTATTCAATATAAACAATGAAAGCAGACATATATAATTCTGAAAACTTCATTCAGTATACTGAAGAAATCAGTGCATCCGCTTATAAATTAAAATAGTTACGGCACCTAAAAATAATAGCAGCGCACTGATTAAGTTTAGGTTATGCACTATGAGCAACCATTTTATCTTTTCAGATGGGAGATTCTGCACAAAATTATATGTTTCCGCACCAACCCGCTCATTTTTCTTATGATACATGGTCACACCTTTATAAAGCCGTGCAAAATATGAGACCTTATTATGATGAAATAATGATGGAAAATGATTAGCAACCTGCGTGGTAATATCTATCTGCAGGTTAATACGCTGAAACTCACTCATTATAAAATCAAATTTCCGCTGATTACTCTTGAACAGGAAAAATGCCCATACTTGCAAAATGCAACCCGAGCCTATCAAAGCAGCTGATATTGATAGTAATAGGTCCACAGTAGTTTCCATAATCATGACTGTCCCAGCTTCAGGAGCTATGTCCATCACAGATGCTGCGAATGATTAACTATAATAGTGCCTCCAGATTATAAACCCCACGCCTCCCCCAATCATGAAAAAGGCAGTAACCAGGTTTAAAGTGTGCAGACGCAGCAACCAGTTTATTTTTTCTTTAGGCAGGGACTGAATGAACTCATAGGTTTCCTTGTTTACCCTTTCATTCCTTTTATGATAGAGCATGACACCTTTATAAAGATAAGCAAAATAAGCTATTTTAAGTGGATGAAAGGATGCGCTAAAGTAAGAGGAAATGTTCGTCGTGATGTCTAGCTGAAGATTTCTCTGTCGAAATTCAGACAAAATAACTTCGAATTTCTTGATATTTATTCTAAAAATCACATAACCAGAAATTTGTAAAACGATCGATAAAAGAAAATAAAATACAGATAGAGAAATTAAAAAATCTGAAAGATTCATAAAGCATGATTCATTATTTATTCCGTTGATCACTATACAAACGTCAGAAATTTTTTTGCGGTATTATATTATTAAAGTTCGCGAAAAAAATATTTAGCTTATTAAATAAAGCCAATAATCAAACCGATACCCACGCCTGAAAACAACAGAAAAAAACTGATAAGATTTAAATTATGAAGCCTCAGCATCCATGATATATTTTCTTTAGGCTGTGACTGCATGAAATTGTATGCATTCTTACTTACAGGCTTTCCTTTCGCTAACTTCATCGCCCTCCCATTATAAAGATCAATAAAATAGACTATCTTGTTGGCATTAAATAGAGGCCCCAAAAAAGAATAGATATTCGTTACTATATCCAGGTCGAGATTACGGCGTCTAAACTCACTGATCAACTCAACGTATTTACGTTCATTCTTTTTAAAGATGTAGTATGAAAAAACCTGCATAATTAACGCAAAGAAAATCAATAGGAAAGCTAAATAAAGAAAAAAATCAGCTCCATTCATAGGATTTTCTCCATAACCTTTTTTACTATTTTTTCAGTGCCTTTAGACGCAATTAACCCGCCAGCAACGGAGCTTACCACATTACACGTTAAAAAACCTACCGGCCCTGTAGCAACACCAAACGCCAGACAAGCACCTCGCATAGCGATACTTGCACCCATAGCACCGTATAATCCGGCAAATGTGCTACCAACAAAAGCAGAGTATTCGGTAACTGCAACTTGCAAACACTCGTTTTTACGGTTAACTGTACATGCATCATACACGGTGTTTGAGGTATTCAAAGCGCTGAAACCTACCGCTATCCAACCGCCTGTCTTGATAATCCTTGCGGCTTTTGCAGCACCGTCTACATATGTTGAGTAACCACGAATAGCACCAACCCCCGCAGTTTGCCAATCATGTACAATCGAAGAACTCGAAAGGTTGAGGGCACTTTTAAGCTTATCGTAGGGTCTTAAATTAATAATCAATCTTGAAAATCTATTTAATAAACTATCAAGCTCTGAAAACAACCGCCTTCTTTCCGCATAAAACTGCTCACTGATAAGCGAACCCGAAGTTATATATTGATTTTGATAAGCGACTTCTATAGCGGTTAACTTTTTGCTAATTTCATTGAAATACTTTTCGCCTGCATCACTAATTAAACCAGACGCTGTATCCATGAAATTTGTAATTGCTGCGATGGATTTATAATGTTGATGAAAAAAACTCGCCTCATCAACGGATAGATGTGCCAGACTATTGTTGGTTGTCGCTTTTGCCGTTGCCAGGGCACTCATTGCCGCAGGATGATTGTTTCCTTCCGGATCAGCAACGATCAGGATTTGTCCCGGTTTAGCCCATGCGACATCAGCATTTAACTGCAAAAAGTAATTTGCCGCCGGCATGTTGCGCGTACCGTACAGCCACATCGCTTGCTCGGTGAGGCTTCCAGGGCGTTGCACTACACAAAATCCCGGTTCGATGGAAGTTTTACCTGTCATCACAATCTCCTTTTGCAGTTAAATATTTATTTAGTTAAAAGACAATCTTATTAACATCTCTTCTGTAAGTTGTATCCCGATCAATTATATTTTCAGATAACTTTCCTGAAATCTTTATAGCGGCCCCACAGGGCCGCTTAATAAAGCAATTACGCTTCTTTATTTTCTTTGATGTTCCAGCCAGCGCTGCTTTCAGCGCCTTTACCACCTGAAGAGCTCTGCTCCCAGTATTGCTGCTTCACTTTGGCAGCCTGGAACGCGTAAGTCACGCTCAGGGTATCGCCATTAGCAGCACCGGTATAATCAACTTTTGACACCAGCACATCTTCCAGTGTGATACGTGCGTATTCAATCTGTGTGCCGCCTGCTTTGCATACGGACAGCTCTACTTTGCTGATATGCTTACCGCTGGCGCAATTTTTCAGGATTGCAGTGGTGGATTTGTCAATCAGTGCATTTACGCTCAGGTCAGCAAAATTTACTTTACCTGCACCACCGCCGCCGCCAACAGACATATTACCCGGCTGGTTAGCACCCCAGTTGAAAGAGGTAATATCAGTCCAGCCGGTGTGGTTAGAGTCTTTAGACTCGCCGGTCACACCATCAACTTTTAAAAACATATCAATAGCCATAATTATCTTCTCTTGCTTGATTTACGTTCTGCTTTGATAAAGCATCGTTATGGCAAACAGGAAAGCATGGGGCTGAATAAAACAGTCCATATTTTACCTCTGCCTCGTTTTCTGAATATCGCTACATGGTTTATTCAGAGAGTGTTTTTATTGTCCCACTGGATGGAGCAATAAAAAATAGTGAATCTTTTAGTTCCTCAATATTAATATCGAAACGTGGAGCCGGCTCGCAAATAAGCGTTTTGCGTCTGCACGGTAACTGCAAAGCTTTGTGAGCATTCTGGCCGCCATACATGACGGCCTGATGCAGTTAATCAATTCTCATTCGATTTGAGTGAAGGCAGTTTCGATACCAGACGCAGTGACACCGTCAGGCCTTCCAGCTGGTAGTGCGGACGGAGGAAGAATTTCGCGGCGTAGTAGCCCGGGTTATCTTCCTGCTCTTCCACGCTCACCTCGGCGGCAGCCAGCGGCTTACGCGATTTGGTTTCCTGTGACGAGTTCGCCGGGTCGCCGTCGACGTAGCTCATCACCCAATCGTTCAGCCAGCGCTCCATTTCATCACGCTCGCGGAATGAACCGATCTTGTCGCGCACGATGCACTTGAGGTAGTGCGCGAAGCGGCAGCAGGCAAACAGATACGGCAGGCGTGCAGCCAGACGTGCGTTGGCGGTCGCATCGGCATCATGGTATTCCGCAGGCTTTTGCAGCGACTGCGCACCAATAAAGGCAGCAAAGTCGGAGTTTTTGCGGTGCACCAGTGGCATGAAGCCGTTTTTCGCCAGCTCGGCTTCACGACGATCGCTGATGGCAATCTCCGTCGGGCATTTCATGTCTACGCCGCCGTCATCACTCGGGAAGGTGTGGCACGGCAGGTTTTCAACCGCACCGCCAGACTCGACGCCGCGGATCGCGGTGCACCAGCCGTACTCTTTGAACGAGCGGTTGATGTTGGCTGCCATGGCGTAGGCGGCGTTGCTCCAGGTGTAGCCGTTGTGATTTGAGCCATCGGTCTGCTCTTCAAAATCAAAGCTATCCACCGGATTGGTGCGAATGCCATACGGCAGGCGCGCCAGGAAGCGCGGCATGACCAGGCCGAGATAACGGGCATCTTCCGATTCACGCAGACTGCGCCAGGCGGCATATTCGGTGTTCTGGAAGATTTTGGTCAGATCGCGCGGGTTCGCCAGCTCCTGCCATGACTCCATCTGCATGACGGTCGGCGCGGTACCGGTGATGAACGGGCAGTGTGCCGCCGCGCTGATACGCGCCATTTCGCCCAGCAGCTCCACGTCCTGCGGGCTGTGATCGAAATAGTAATCGCCCACCAGGCAGCCAAACGGTTCACCACCGAACTGACCGTACTCCTGCTCATAAATCTTCTTAAACAGCGGACTCTGATCCCAGCCAGCGCCTTTAAAACGCTTCAGGCTGCGTCCCAGCTCCTGCTTGGAGATGCTCATGAAACGGATTTTCAGCATCTCGTCGGTTTCGGTGTTATTCACCAGGTAGCTCAGACCGCGCCACGCGCTCTCCAGCTGCTGAAACTCTTCATGATGAATAATCTGGTTGATCTGCTGTGACAGCTTGTCGTCAATCTCAGCGATCAGCGCCTGGATGGTGCGATAGGTATCATTCGAGATGGTGACGGTGTTTTCCAGCGCCTGCTGCGCCAGCGTCTTCACGGCACTTTCGACGGCTGCACGCGCCTGATCGCTGGTTGGACGAAATTCTTTGTTCAGCAGGGCGCTGAGTTCATTCTCGCTGTAGTGCGAGGCGCCCTGTTGCTGCTGATGCGAAGACTGGGTCATGATTACTCCTCCTTACCTTCAGCGTTTGCATCCTGCTTCGGCAGGTGGGTCAGCGCTTTCAACAGCGTTGGATCCTGCAGAATCTTACCGATCAGCTCTTCCGCACCGTTTTTGCCGTCCATGTAGGTCAGCAGATTCGAAAGCTGGGTACGCGCTTCCAGCAGGTTGCTCAGCGGTTCGACTTTACGGGCAATCGCATCCGGTGAGAAATCGTCCATGCTCTCAAAGGTCAGTTCGACGTTAAGTTTGCCTTCGCCGTTGAGCGTGTTATCCACCTGAAACGCCGCGCGCGGCTTCAGCGCTTTCATGCGCTCATCGAAGTTATCGATATCAATTTCCAGGAATTTACGCTCATCAAGGCTCGCCTGCGGCTCGAGTGGTTTACCGACCAGGTCCGCCATGACGCCCATCACAAACGGCAGCTGAATTTTGCGTTCCGCGCCATAAATTTCCACGTCGTATTCAATCTGAACGCGAGGCGCGCGATTGCGGGCAATGAACTTCTGCCCACTGGATTTCGTTGGTGCCATGGTTTTCTCCATTAAGGGTGCGCGGGTAAAGTTTCGCAGGAGGCGCGCAGGTCTCGCTGCGTTGAGTTGTTACGCTCGCTTAGTCGCGGCGTCCAAAGATATTTTCCAGCTGATGCACGCCGTCTGGCGCCAGATCGCGGATGATGTCCATAAAATCGAGCTCAATCAGCCGCTGTACGCGGTCGATCATCAGCGGTGCCGGATGGCTGGGTTCGTGCTGAGCAAAGTAGTGCTTCACCTTCTCCAGCATCAGCTGCGCATCGGCGCGCGAACTGAGCTGCACGCTGCGCCAGTCAGCCGTGCGAACCGCTGCTGCGGGCGCGGCGACGCTCGGTTCCGGCGGCGGCTCTGTTACCACGGCCGGCTGCAGCGTGCTGAGGTCAGTGGCCTGACAGCGTTCGGCGATCATAGCGATCTGCCTGCGCAGCTGCGACAGCTCCGGCACCGCCGCTTCACCCAGCTGTTCGGTCAGGGTTTCGGTAATAGTTTGCAAACGCTCACTTATCTGTAGCACCGCTTCAATACCGGGCTGCTCGCCGCGCGCCAGCTCATCGGTCAGGCGCGGCAGACCGCCAGGATAGTCCGCGACTTCGGTCTTGCTGCCGTCGCACAGCGCTGCGGCATCGCGGAGCGTGATGCCATCCGAGGCGTAGCGCAGCAGCCAGCTCTGGCGTACCGCGCTGCTCAGCGCTGATTTATCGCCCAGCAGCGCCACCGCGTTGATGCGGTAAAACGGATCCTGTTCGCCGTACTCTTCCAGTCGCGGCCACAGCGGCTCCCAGTACAGCAGCAGCGCCTGCTCAATCAGCTTCAGCCCCTGCGCATAGCCCGGCAGCCCTTTCAGCTCGGTCCAGGCGTGAGTAAGCGCTAACATCACTCGCAGGTCTTTGCTGCGGCTGAGCAAGTCAATCGCCAGCTTTTCGACTTTATTCCAGTCCGCAGATTCAGCCGGGATAATGGTCTCGCCAAACTGCTGTTCGGCTTTACCGGTACTGGCCTGCTCCATCGCCTGGTAATCCGCGTGATACTCCAGGTTGTCGCCGCAGGGGTTATCACTGCTGACCGGCGCCAGCAGCGCGTCAATATTCATCGTCATAGCGGTTGGCCTCAGGATTCAAACATCGGAGGATAAAGTCCGTTTCGTCCGGGTTTTGCCCCGCCGGCCGGGTCGAACAGCAGTGAGAACAGCTGTGCGGTGAAGTTGCCGCTGTGCACCTGGGTGTAAAGCGGGAAGCCGTCGCTCTGGTTTGTCCACCAGAAGCTGGTGTAAAACTGCGGGTCGAAGCTGTCACCCGGCAGTTTCCAGTTGAGCGTCGACGGCTCGCCGTCGCCAATCACCTGTAAAATGTCCGATTGTTCGCCGTCAGTTTGCGGCTGCTGGGGCTGCGGAATGCTCAGCAGCGCCTGGTCGAGCTGCTCTGGCGTACCGCCGTTTTGCACCACGCGCAGCAGCATATTGCCGACCTGCTGATACCACTCGCCCGAGCGGGCCAGCAGCGCCGGTGACCACTCGGCAGGCGTAAAATGGCGCAGCGCGCACAGCGGATAGTTGCGGCCGACGCTGTCGCGGGCGGCAATCAGGCAGCCCATTTGAATCAGCTGACTGCCGAGCATCGGCGGCACGACAAAATTCCACACCGGCGCTTTGAGAAAGGCGCGCGACGGGGCGTTTTTACTCTCTTCACTGGTTTGCCAGTGATGCAGTCCGACCTGAAACCAGTTCGACCACTGCCGGTACAGCACATCGGGGAAGCGTCGCTTCACAAAGTCACCCGAGCTGGGCAATTTGCCGTACCAGCCGGGTGCTGCGTAATGAGTCATTATCAGGTCCTGTTTCAGGGGCAGCTAAAGCCGGGAAGCTGGAACGGGTTACGAATACTGCCAGGGGTGAACGACAACGTGACCTGATGGCCATCGACGTTAAAACTGGCCTCGCGGGTCAGGCCACCGACCGCGGTCAAACGAGCGCGATCAAAGAAGCGGTTCAGCGCCCACGGACCGCTGGTCACCAGCGTTGAGGTGGTGCCGTTGGTCAGGCCAAGCTGCATCCGCACCTGGCTGGTGCCGCCCGGTCCGGGCCAGCTCACCATCTGCACCGCCTGCGGGCCGTGGCTGTAACGCAGAATCTGGCCATCGACGTCGAGCGTCAGGTTGAGAATGTCGTTATCCATCTTCACCGTACGCAGCGTGACGCGGAACGACGGCGTGGTCGCCCCGTTAGCAAAGAAGGCATCACGAATCGACTGCGCCTGCTGGAACGGACGCAGCAGCGCCTCACCGCCCGGTAGCGTTTTGCCGTCGATACCTGGCGTGAAACGCCACGCCGTATTGGTGGTATCCACTTTGCTGGCCAGATTGTCGCGGAAGAAGCTGTCCATCAGCCCGCTGCCCGGCGCGAACATGCGCGCCAGATCGTCCGGCGTCACTTCGCTGCGCGCATTGCGCACCAGCGGATAACGGCCGGCAATCGCCTGGCGGCAGAAGCTGCCCACTTCCATGGTGATGCGCTTGCGCACGTTATCCATATCGCGGCGCTGTGCATCGCTGCTGGCGCCCACGGCCATGCTGGAAACCATATTCTGCAGCGAACCCGGTAAGCGACCGGCGCTGGCCTGCAGACGACTGATGGCATCGCCGGAAGGCGGCGGCATGCCACTATTGGCGGCGTCCTGCACCGCCGTCAGATAGCGGTAGAGATCGTCGATCTGATGCAGAAAATCATCCACCGCCAGCACTTTACTGCCCTGCTGCAGCGGCTGTGCCAGCTCCAGCACAGGCGCAAAGTGCACCGCCACCGCCTGCTCCGGTGCCTGCTGGGCTGCGCCCTGGCCCAGCGCCGCGCTGGCTTTGGAGGAACTGAACAGCGCTTCTAAAGTGCGCGTGGCGCTGTTGCCCGTCGCCGGCTGTGCCTGGGTACTTTGCTCATCCGGCTGTGCGCGGTTCAGCGTCAGCAGCTTACTAAGGTTAACCACCAGCTGGCGCAGTGGCGAGTGGTTGCCCGACAGAAGACGTGCGGTGTTGATGCGCTGCGACAAATCCGCGCTGCTGTTGAGCTGAATATCGCTGAGGAACTGCTCCCACTGGCGGATGTAATCCTGCACGTAGAGCTGGCGTACCGCGAGATCGGTCTGCTGACTGTTCTCCGGCGACGCAACGCCGCCCAGCACCCAGACATCATCCTGGAATAGCGCCTGCGTGACCGGTGCGATTTGTTTATCGACGTGCTGCCAGTAACCGTCTGGCGTGAACAGGCCGGCCACGCCGTCATTGACCGATTTGCCGCTTTTGCGTGAAAACACCAGCTCACTCTGCGGCCCGCCCAGCGCCGCGAGGGTGACCGGTTGCAGGCTGCCGTCACGCTGCAGCAGGCGCTTCAGACGTCCGTAGACGCGCTGCGACAGCGGCATTTGATTAATCAGCGCCTGCTCGCGCTTTACCAGCGCGTCATCCTTCGCGTACGGCGAGGACTGAATCTGTGTCTCCAGCAGCTGCTGCAGATGCCACGCCAGCTGTTTCACTTCCTGCTGCGTCACGTTTTGCGGCAGTTCGCGGCTAATATTCAGCATCAGCCAGGCATGCAGGAATTTGCCGTCATAATGTTTTGGCTGATACAGCATCTGGTAAGCTTTCAGCGCTTCGTAGCTGTAATCCGCATCGCTGCCGTTGTCGTTGCGCAGCCAGCGGGTGATGTTTTGCGCCACCTGCGGCAGCAGCAGCTGTTTCAGCGCTTTGTCATACAGGGTGCGCGTGGCGTCGCTGACTTCGGTACCGCGATACAGCCCCATGCGGCGCGTCAGCGGGGGATCTTCCAGCGAGAAGTCGGCGCTTTTCGGCAGCTGCAGCAGCGTGTTGAGATACGGCACCAGCGCAAACAGATCGCCATTGCCCTGGCGTTCCAGCTGTTGTCCCAGCTGTTCCACCTGCGGCGTTTTACCCGCCATCTCCTGCAAATAGGCTTTGTTTTTACTGTAGCTGGTGAGCCACAGCGCTCCGGCAATCAGTACCAGCACCAGCAGCGCCAGATAGCCGGACCACAATCCGGCGCGATTGCGCAGCTCCCACCAGCGGTTACTGCCCGCCAGGCCCGACTCCTGGAAGATGACATTTTCCAGCACGCCTTTCAGGAAGAAGCTCTGGCCTTTGTTCGGTGGGATCGGTGACTCTTTGTCGACCTGGTCCCAGCTGCCGGACTCGCCGCTGCGCTGTCCCGGCAGATGCAGGGCGCGGCTCAGCTCGCCCATCACGCGGTCAAACGGCAGCCCTTCCTGAGTACCGCTGGCGAAATAGATACCGCGCGGCGCGAACTGGGTTTCGAAATCAGAGCGGGCAAACAGCGTATCCAGCGCCTCCGCCAGCAGCGGGCGCAGCGCGGCGAACTCCTGCGGGAACAGATAGCTCTCCGCCCGTGCCTGCGCATCGCTTTCCGCCAGCAGCGTATCGGCCATACCGGCATCCAGACGCTGCTGCAGCAGTGAATACTCCTGCTGAAACTGGCTGTTGAGCTCAAACTCTGCGGTCGATGCCTGCGCCCACGGGAAGGTAAAGCCCCAGATTTGCTCGCGCTGGGTTTTATCCAGCGAAGCGAAGTAGCTGCGGAAACCTTTGAGCAGGTCGGTTTTGGTGACCAGCACATAAACCGGGAAGCGAATGCCAAGGCGATCGTGCAGCTCCATCAGCCGCTGACGCAGTGCGATCGCCTGATTGCGCTGCGCTTCCGGCGATTGCGTCAGTAAATCGGAGACGCTGAGCGTGACAATCACGCCATTGACGGGCTGACGGCCGCGATATTTGCGCAGCAGGTCGAGAAAGTGATGCCACTCGCTGGCGTCGCGCTCCTGCTGACTTTCCTGGGTGGTATAGCGGCCAGCGGTATCCAGCAGCACCGCTTCGTTGGTGAACCACCAGTCACAGTTGCGCGTGCCGCCGATGCCGCGCAGCGCCGCTTTGCCGAACTTGTCCGCCAGCGGGAACTGCAGCCCGGAGTTGACCAACGCGGTGGTTTTACCGGCACCCGGTGCGCCAATGATCATGTACCACGGCAGCTGGTAGAGGTATTGATGGCTGAAGCGCTGCGCCCAGAAAGGCGCGCCCTTGCTGCTGGCGCGCTGAAAGTGCGCTTTTTTCAGCATGTCGGTGGCTTCGGAGAAACGGCTCGCCAGCACCTGTTCTTCATTGGTCAGGCGTTTGCGGTCCTGCTCCGGCGCATCGCTTTTGCTGGTTTCGAGGCTCGACATCAGTTTGCGGTTGAGCCAGAAGTTATACAGGCGCGGAATCGCCTGGCTCAGCCCCCACACCAGATAGAGCAGCGCAATACTGATAATACGGTTCTGCTCTGGCTCCAGCGGCCGCGAGTCGACAATGGAAAACACCGGGCCAATCACCCAGATGATAAAGGAGAGCGCGGTAATGCCGACAAAACCCCAGGCGAGGCGGCTGGTCAGCACCGCAAAAAGCATATTCAGCATGGATTAGTTCCCTCTCGCCAGGCCGTTGAGTTCCGCTTGCGTCGCATCCGGCGCGACCAGCAGAGTAATTTCTACGCGACGGTTGCGGGCGCGATTCTCCGCGCTGGTGTTCGGCACCAGCGGATGGCTTTCGCCACGCCCTTCGGCTTTAACCCGCGACGGTTGTGCCAGCTGCTGCTGCAGCAGGGTTTGCACCGACTGCGCGCGCGCCAGCGAGAGTTCATAGTTGGAGGCGAAGCGGGCACTGCGAATCGGCACGTTGTCGCTGTAGCCAATCACCAGAATCTTCCCGCTGACGTTATTCATCGCGGCGGCAATGCGCTGAATCACCGCATCGTAGCGACCACGCACTTCGGTGGATGCCGAGGCGAACAGGCCATCGCCCTTCAGGGTGACCACGCTCTGGTCGGCTTCATCGCGCACCGCCACCAGGCCGGCATCAATTTCCGGCTTGAGGAACGCTTTCAGGTTCAGCGTGGCGGGCGGCGGCGGTGCCGGATTGCTGATTTTGACTTCCGGCAGCGCGGTCTGATAGATGCTGGCCAGCACCGGCGAGGTGTAGTCGCCGAGACGCCAGTTCAGAACGATGTAGAACAGGCAGGCAGCAAAGCCGGCCACCGCCGCACAGGCCCACAGTGGAATCATCGGCCGCCACAGCTTGCGCAGCACCGGCTGATCGGTGGGATGCGGTGACAGCGCCGCCGGGTAACTGCCGCGCACGCTTTTGATCATCTGCAGCAGACGCTGTTTGATGGTTTCCAGCTGCGAACGCCCGTTATCCAGCACGCGGTAGCGCCCTTCAAAGCCGAGCAGCAGGCAGAAATAGATCAGCTCCAGCAGCAGGATGTGCTGACGCGGATTTTGCGACAGCTTGGCCAGCAGCTGAAAGAACTTCTCACCGCCCCAGGTTTCATTGTGAAACGTCACCAGCAGGCCGTTGCTGGTCCACACGCCGCGGCTGCCCCACGGCGTCAGCGCCGCCGCTTCATCCAGCGCGGTGCACAGGCAGTAGCGCGCGCCGACGATCACTTCATAACTCAGCCCCGACTGCTGGCAGCTAAGCTCAAAGCGACGGATCTGATCGATCAGCTGCTGGCGCAGCCGCGCCGGATCGTCGTGCGAGACGGAGTGGCGAATCTGCGGGATCGCGTTAATCAGCGGATTCGCCGCGGCGACCAGCACATTCTGATGGCTGACATCCTGCTGTGTGACGTCACTGTTCGGTTTCTGTTGTTCCTGCATCATGCGGCGTGCTCAGTTTTGATTATTCTGACTGACTACGAATGGCCCAGAACTCCATGTTCAGGCCCGGAAACTCACCGGCCAGATGCAACGCAAAGGCACCTGAGCGCTCCATCTCCTGCCACAGCTCGCTGTTCTTATCGAGCTCGAAATAGCTGTAGCCGGCATGCCACGGGATTTGCGGCGGCGCGCCCGGCATGGCTTTCAGCGCCAGTCCCGGCAGCTGCAGCTGCACCAGATCGCGGATTTTGGTGACGGGCGCGACTTTCATCTGCGCCGGGAAGTGGGTTTTCAGCGCCTCGGCCGGCACGCTGGCTTTGACCGCCAGCACAAAGCCGAACTCGCGCACCATGCTGCTTTCCGGCACCGTGGCCACGTTGAGGCCGTGCGAGCGCTGCGTCAGCGGCAGCTGGATGGCGCTCTCTTCCATCACCTGCGACAGTCCCTGGCGCAGCAGCAGCGTTAAGCGGGTAAAGCAGCTGTACAGATCGTCATGGTCATACAGCGGCAGCGCGTCCGGGGTGCGCGCCGGCATCCAGCTGCTCAATTCAGCGGCCAGCTGCAGCCAGTGACTGTAGAGCGTTTCCGGGTGCAGCAGCGGCAGATGCTGTAAGTGCGCGTGCAGGCCAAGCTGACGGTTGAGTAAGGTCAGCAGCATAAAATCGACCATGTCGGCACTGTTAAAACGGCCGGTACCCGGCGTGCGCTGGCTCAGCTGCTGGCTGCGCTGCTGAATCAGGCCGTGCAGGTCATTGAGCATGCTCTGCAGCGGCCGGCTGGCGTTGAGCGTCAGCATCGGCGGAATGTAATCGGTGTCGAGGCGCACGTGGTTATCGCTGCGTTTTTCAATCACCTGCGCCACGCCCATCGCCGTCCACTCCGCGGTGAGATCCTGTTCCAGCATCAGGCGCAGGCGCAGTTTTCCGAACTGAACGGTGGCAGCGCCGACCGCCTGAGCGTTGTCATCTTCGACTTCGGCTTCCCACGCCAGATAGCGCGCCAGTGAATCCTGCGTCTCCTGAAACGCCACCGCTTCGCGCCCGTTGCGCCGGGCCGGGATCGCCAGCACCACTTTGCTGCGATCGACATTCGCCGGCAGATCCAGCGGGGCCGGACCGTGCTGTGGCTGGCTGAAAGAGAAAAAGGTGCCGTCAGGCAGACATCCGCTGGCGGCACTCAGCGCCAGTTTTCCCTGGCGCAGCAGCGCTTCATCAAATTCGAGATCAAAAAAACCCCAGGTGTAGGCGCGCTGCGACTGCCCCCACTCGCGCAGGGTGCTGTGTAGAAAATTTTCCGACTGCTGGAAATGGTGAGGGCGCAGGAACATCCCCTCGGTCCAGACAACCTTTTCGGCTCGGTTCATAGGCATCCTTACTGCTTAACCACGCGCAGGCCGTTGATATCCGCCACGACGCGGGCATTCAACTCACCATCGTTATTTTTCCAGAACTGCCAGAATGCGCTGTCGTCGCCATCCGGGAAGGGCAGCGCGAGGCGCCAGACTTTACCGTCCAGCGCCTGATACTCGGCCATGATGCCGATGAAGCGCGCTTCCGGCAGGCTTTTCGCGCTGAGGGTTTTACTCAGCTGACCTGACATCAGGAAGAACTGCTGATTGTTGAGCAGCGTGCTGCCCAACGCGGTGGCGGGCTGGTTCTGCAGGGAGTAGAAATCAGCGGACATGAATTCCGCATCGGAGGTCAGCAACATCACCCGGACTTTGAGCGGCGCACCCGCGTTGATCTGCGGATGCGCCTGAAAGTCGAGATTGTAGCGTGCAACCGGCGCCGGACTGTTGCTGCTGCAGGCGGCCAGCAGGCAAGCCAGCAGCAGTAATCCGGCGCGGCGGAGAGAAATCATCGTCATCATTCAGCCCTCCCTGCTTACCGTGTTAGTTGATGATCCAGGTGCCGCTGTTGCTGTTCTGGCACGCTTTGCTGTCGCCATCCACCGCGACGCAGGTCTTTTTCTTGCTGCTGGCGCGGGCGCGACGCTTCGGCTGGTCCGCTTTGATGGTCTGCTCATACAGCGCGCTTTTCACCACCGCGCGGAACGGGACATAACCGATCAGCTGTACCGCAGGCTGAGCCGCCGGCTGCTGCGCTTTTTTATCATCGGCCGGTGCAGTCTCAGGCTGCGCTTCGTCTGCGGCCTGCGCCGACTCGCCAAGTGCCAGCCAGTTGTTTTCAACCTGGCCAATCACGGTGTAGGTTTCACCGCTTTTCAGCGTATCCACCACTTTGCCGCCGAAGCTGGGGCGGGTCATGATCGAAGCCGGATAGAGCGCGCGATAAGCCTCGTTCACCGGGCTGAACTGTGCCGGCGGCTGGACGGCATAACGGTGCGACAGCGTGACGCCGTCAACGGTGCTGCTGACAATAGTGTCGTCTGTCATCTTTGGCGGTGCTTTACAGCCAGCCACTGCGAAAACAAACATCAGGCCCAACGCCATACGGAGATTCACCATTTTCTTCATGTTTAGTTCCATTAACGCCTAAAAAGTGGCCAGAGGCCGGTTAAGAGCAAAATGAACCGTGCGCACGGCGGGAGCCGGCGTCGATTCAGTACCAGTTAAAAAGTTGACCCTTTAATGAGTGTGGCTAACGCATCGCGCCAGCGAGGCAAAAATTGATCAGTCTGAATTAAGTATTAAAAATGCAACATTAGTGACAGGGATGATGTCGGAAGAATTCTGATCGTTTCACAAACGATCAGCAACATGATCAATTTTTGCTAAGCGAAGGGGTCGGCCACAGCCAAACCTCGGTTTCTCTTATGCCATCCCTGGGTTAAAAACTATCACGTTCAATGAATCTGGTTAATCGGTAACGATTAAGAGGATAACAGCAACAACTTACGGCATTCGCTGACAGTATTGCTATTTATTGAGATATATCAACAACATATAAAAGACTGGAAACATCATAGCTACCGCACGAGCCAGGTAAAACCTGCCCGTGAGCATGCAATCACAATCCATTTGTTAATGTCTGACGGAAGTTTACAGAAGCCTGACAAAATTTCAACGCGCCGCTAGCAGAGGAAATTAGTTCAGTAAAGGTTAACAAATATTTTTAATGCAAATTTGCGTCACTTTTGCCCGTAAACCTAAGACTATTCTTAGCAATCCATTAAAACTGTGAAAGATTGTAAATGAAAGATGAAATTTTGCTCGCGCGATCATTAAAAATTGTCATAAAAAAAATGGCGCTGAGCGGCACGCATTTTGTCTGCGCGCGATAAAACCCAGGCAGGCGGTGAAAAAGGGGTGATAAAGACAAACTGGCAGTGAAAAAAACCAGCCAGGCGGACCAGGCTGGTTTAATTCGCTAAAATAGCAGGTATCGGGATTGTTAAGCAGTCAGAATAGATTGCAGCTCAGGCAAGGTTTTCACCTGCCAGGTGGGCGTGATGTGCGCCGGCAGCGGACGCGTGCCGTGATCGATCCAGCAGGTTTTCACGCCGGCATTCATACCACCGAGAATATCCGATTCCGGCGTGTC
Organism: Pantoea sp. SGAir0418; assembly: GCF_043529865.1. Lineage (NCBI taxonomy): Bacteria > Pseudomonadati > Pseudomonadota > Gammaproteobacteria > Enterobacterales > Erwiniaceae > Pantoea > Pantoea sp. SGAir0418. The sequence goes on along the minus strand of NZ_CP027911.1, from coordinate 670,660 downwards.
GCCGACCATTAATACCCGGCGGCGATCGGGATTGCCCAGCAGCTGCAGCGTATGGTCAAAAATCGCCGCGTCCGGCTTGGGTACGCCCACCTGTTCGGAGATCACCAGCGCGTCAAAGTAGTCACGGAAACCGGTGCGTTCAAGGCGCGCCTGCTGCAGCGCCGTAAAACCGTTGGTGATGATGGCGATTTTTACCTTGCCCTTGAGCGTATCCAGCAGGCGGGCTGCGCCATCAAGCGGCAGGCAGATCTCGGCCATCGCATTAAGAAAGTCGCTGTTAAGCACTTCCGGCGCCACGCGCAGTTTTTCGCCCCACAGCGTGAAGCGGCGCGTCTGGAGCTGTAACGCTGAAATAGTGCCGTTCTGGTAATCGACCCACAGCGGTTTGTTGACGGCCTGATAATCAGCGTAATCCTGATCGCTGAAGTGCACGTCGTAGCTGGCAAACATGCGCTGCAGGCCGGCGAAGGCGTCAAAGTGGAAAAGTGTGTCATCCGCATCGAACAGGATGCAGTCCCAGTCGTTTAACATAGTGCCCCTTTTGAATAACGTCAGAGCGTGAGCGCCATGATGATGGCATCCTCGCGCCCGCTGGCGGTGGGATAGTAGTTTGGCCGCACGCTGACCTGATGAAAATCCAGCTGCTGATACAGCGCAATGGCGGGCTGATTGGAGGCGCGTACCTCCAGCCACAGCGTCATCACCGCACGCTGCTCCAGTTCGGCAATCAGCTGCTGTAGCAGCTGACGCGCATAGCCGCGGCGCTGGAACGCGGGATCGACCGCGATGTTGAACAGCGACGCTTCATCCAGCACCACCTGGGTGATGGCGAAGCCGGCCAGCTGGCCGTCCGCGTGCAGGCAAAGATTGACGTAACGTTCGCCCTGATTGCTGGCAAAGGTCTGCTCGCTCCACGGAAACGCATGCGCGCGGCGCTCGATCTCCAGCAGCCGCGGCTGTAAATCAGGGGTGATGAAAGAGATGGCTGTCATGGTTACACATCTGTTGCCACAGCGCGCGTTTGGCCGCGCCGCTGCCGATTAATTCATTGAAAACGGCGCTGGTGAACGTGATGCCGTTAAAAGGATGATCGCTGGTCACGCCCAGCAGCCAGCCAGCACAGTCGACCTGCTCTGGCAGCATCGGCAGCTGTTCTGGCGTCAGCGTCATTACCTGCCCCGGCTGAATGCTCAGCGTCCGCAGAACGTCGCGCACCAGCGGCTCCTGCAGATCCGGCGCCTGCTCAGCGACCAGTACCAGCCGCGTGTCCGGCGTTAGCGTGACGGCAATTTCGCCTTGCAGCACGCGCGGACGTCGCAGCTGATACTGCGTAATCCCCATTTGCTGTAGAAGCCAGTCGCGCCTTGTGCTCATGCTGTTACCTGTAATCCTGCCAGAATGCGACGCTATGCTAGCAAACCCATCGAACATGCGCCAACAAAGCACTATAATCGCCGCTCTGATTTAACAGGAGCGTTCCATGTCTGCTTTTACCCCGGCCAGCGAAGTGATTCTGCGCCACAGTGATGAATTTACCGCCCGCCACGTACTGTTCGCCGGCGACCTGCAGGATGACCTGCCCGCCCAGCTGGAGACCGCGTCGAGCCGCGTGCACACTCAGCAGTACCATCACTGGCAGAACCTCAGCCGCCGCCTCGGTGAACGGGCAGTGTACGGGCTGGTGGCCGGTGCGGCCGACGTAGCCGGTTGCGACACGCTGGTCTATTTCTGGCCGAAGAACAAACCGGAAGCGCAATTCCAGCTGCAAAACCTGCTGTCGCTGCTGCCGCTGGGCTGCGATATTTTTGTCGTCGGTGAAAACCGCAGCGGCGTGCGCAGCGCTGAAGGCATGCTGGAGAGCTGGGCCACGCTGGAGAAGATCGACAGCGCGCGCCGCTGCGGGCTGTATCACGGTCAGCTGACGCAGCAGGCCAGCTTTGACGCCAGCGCGTTCGGCAATCGCTATCAGCTGGACGATCTCACCATTCATACCCTGCCGGGCGTGTTCAGCCGCGACGGGCTGGATATCGGCAGCGATCTGCTGCTTTCCACGCTGACGCCGCACACCAAAGGCAAAGTGCTGGATATCGGCTGTGGCAGTGGCGTATTAGCCGCCGCGCTGGCGCAGCATTCGCCGAAAGTCCGGCTGTGGCTGTGCGATGTGCACGCCGCCGCCATCGAGGCGAGTAAAGCCACGCTGGCCGCTAACGGTCTGGAAGGCGAAGTGTTTGCCAGTAACGTGTTCTCAGACGTCAGCGGCCGTTTTGATCTGATCATCTCTAACCCGCCGTTCCATGACGGTCTGCAAACCAGCCTTGATGCCGCCCACACGCTGATTCGCGGTGCGGTGAAGCATCTTAACAGCGGCGGCGAGCTGCGCATCGTGGCCAACGCCTTCCTGCCTTATCCGCAGGTGCTGGATGAAACCTTCGGTAACCATGAAGTGCTGGCGCAGACCGGCCGCTTCAAAGTGTATCGCGCCGTATATGGCCGTGGCGCGAAAGCGCGCTAAGCGTAGTAGAACCCGCGATGCGACGGGGAAAACGTTGCTTTTTGCAGCAGTCGTTTCACCGTCGCAAAATATGTGTTGACGCAATGAGTAAAATCTCTAAAATGCGCCTCCGTGGTTAGCAATACTGTAATGTATTGCAGGCAGGCGAAGGTGGCGGAATTGGTAGACGCGCTAGCTTCAGGTGTTAGTGTCCTTACGGACGTGAGGGTTCAAGTCCCTCTCTTCGCACCAATAATCACAGAGTTTATATCGCGTGCACTGCGCGAAGGTGGCGGAATTGGTAGACGCGCTAGCTTCAGGTGTTAGTGTTCTTACGGACGTGAGGGTTCAAGTCCCTCTCTTCGCACCATGCGGTGATATAAACAGACAACTACGATGCGAAGGTGGCGGAATTGGTAGACGCGCTAGCTTCAGGTGTTAGTGTTCTTACGGACGTGAGGGTTCAAGTCCCTCTCTTCGCACCAACGTTGTCACACTTCTTCTGCAGTACATCCCTATTGATTGTTACCGCTGCTATCACGCCTTTGCGTGATATTGTCGTTTCTGCTCGCCGTTAAATGACGTGAAAATTCACTGAGATAGCCGCCAGACCGCCAGCCAGCGCCAGGCAGGAAGGCAGCAGCAGATAATGACGCAGACGATGGTGGAACAGCATCACCACGGTAAGCAGCAGTGCAACGATCATCACTAAGCGCCACTGGCTGAAACTCGGCTCCCACAGTGCAAACACCGGCATGGCCGCACAGGGCAGCAATACGCCCCATCCGCTATCCAGACGTTTTCCCATCACCCAGCTTACGCCCCACAAGCCGCAGGCGGCCATCATCGCCATGATCATCGCGCAACCCTTCAAATGATAAATATTCCTATTATCATATGACAATACTTCTCATCTTGCAGCGAATTTTTTGCCCTGCCCGCGCCGGATGACAGAATTACTGGAAAATGATAGATTGCCGCCGATAACTATTTTGATAACACAGCAAAAACGTGCTCACTATCCGCGTTGTGGGATTATTTCCTGCGGGTAGCGCTTTGATATTTCAGGGCTGTCACGAGTAATAATAATGAAATTACAATCTTATGATGAGTTGAAACACAGCAAGTATCGGCTGTCGCTGATGCTATTTTTGTTTTTGAATGTCGCCGTTTCGCTTTTTTGTCTGCTGCCGTTTTTCGGCACGGATAATCCCATCAATTCGCTGCCGGTGACGCTGGTGGCGGGCTTTAGCACCACGCTGCTGGCGCTATGTTTAATCGCGCCGAATCTAAAATTCCCGTTATTAAATCCTGTCGCATTGCTATTAGGCGCGCTATGGGCCTGGCATATCAATCATCGTTACCATCTGGTGTTTTATTTTGACGGTAGCTTTTTAATAATCAGTCTGCTGAGCGTATTTTTTATCAGCGCGATTGCCCTGAGTGATTATTTGCTTGCGTTCTGTTTACATATTACGCCACCGGTATTAACCGTACTGTTACTGGATGATGGTCAGCATTTAATGACCATTCTGTTCACCATTACGCTGCCGCTGATCGGCTTCTCGCTGCACCACTTGATGCGCCGCCGCTTCGACACCTTCACCCTGCGGCTGGTGCGCCAGCTGTATGAGGAGAAGCAAAGTTTTAGCGATTTGAGCATGCTCGATCCGCTCACTGGCCTGTATAACCGGCGCGGGCTGAAGAACCGGCTGGATACCATCATGGAAAATCATGCCGGCAGCCACTTTGTGCTGCTGCTGGATATCGATCACTTCAAGGCCTACAACGATAACTACGGTCATGCCATGGGCGATCAGGCGCTGGCGCGGGTGTCGGTTGCGATTCGCGATGCGGTGCGCTCGCGCGATGTGGTGACGCGCTACGGCGGCGAAGAGTTTCTGGTGCTGATGACCAACGTTAACGCCTCGATTGCCATGAAGCTGGCCGAACGCATCCGCCAGTACGTGGTTGATCTGGAAATTCCCCACCGCTTCAATGATAAAGTCTCGACCCACGTGACCATCAGCGCCGGTATCGCGCCGATTTTCGCAGAAGACTTCGACCAGGCGGTGGCCAACGCCGACCGCGCGCTGTATGTGGCGAAGAATCAGGGACGTAACACCATTCTGGCGTGGGAGGATTTACCGAAGCTGGCGCCGGTAAGCAGCGATCTGGTGTAAGCGGTGCGGCGACAACGCCGCGCCCGCTCCGGGGGATTTCACGCAAAATGCGCGGTGGCCAGGCAGTGAGCGCTGCTGGCATCTTGCTCAGTGAATCGGGAACGATTATCATTTGTTTTTCGCTTCCCGTTTCACTCAGGAGCCGCATGGCCATCATCACGCGTCAGGATCATCGCTTTAGCGCGCATCCGCTGATCTTTATGCAGAGCGATCGCAGCTTAGCCAGCGCGCTGGAAGATCTGATGTGCGACCAGCGCAGCTACATGCGGGAAAACGTGAAGCTGGGCCAGCCGGCCCCCGCAGGAACCCTGACGCTGGCCGAATGGTCCACACCGTTTCACTATCGCCGCCTGACGCAGCGCTACAGCGACTATCTCTATCGCCACCATCCCGATGTTCCGCAGGAAGCCAAACCGCTGCAGTCGCTGTGGGCCCAGTGGTATTTTGGCCTGCTGCTGCCACCATTAATGCTGGCGCTGCTGCAGGAGCCGCGCGCGCTCGACTGCTCGCCGCAGCGCATCCACGTTGAGTTCCACGAAAACGGCCATCCCTGCGCCTTCTGGATTGATGTGCAGGAGGATGAGGATGCGCGCTATCTCACTCCGCAGCAGCGTATCGAACGCCTGATTCAGCACAGCCTGATCCCCGCCGTCAACGGCATGGCGCAGCACGGTGACATCAACGCGCGGCTAATCTGGAACAACTTAGGCTTCTCGTTTTACTGGTTCCTCGGCGAACTGCAGCAGCAGCTGCCTGCGGCTACCCGGCATCAACTGGAACAGGCGCTGTTTTTCAGCAAATCCCTGTCCGACGGCAGTGATAATCCGCTGTATCGCACCATGATCCCGCGCAACGGCGCGATGGAGCGCCGCAGCTGCTGCCAGCGCTATCGCATTCCGGACGTCGAACGCTGCGGTAACTGCACGTTAAATGCCGTGTAAGCGCGGCGTATTCTGTTACAGATTCTCCGTTTCTCCCGTTTACAGCTTTCCCGCCTTATGGCAGCTTTTACGCTCTGTTTTTACCGGAGAAAAAAATGAGCCTGGAGTCGGTACGGCACTTCTTTGCCGAACACGCACCGGATATCGACATCATCGAGATGCCGGAAAGCACTGCCACCGTAGAACTGGCCGCACGCGTACATGGCGTGACGCCGGGGCAAATCGCCAAAACCCTGTCGCTGAAAGTGAAAGAGAGCGTGGTGCTGATTGTCACACGCGGCGACGCCCGGCTGGATAACCGCAAGCTGAAGGCAGCGCTCGGGGCAAAAGCGCGCATGCTGAGCGTGGATGAAGTGGTGAACTGGACCGGCCATCCGGTCGGCGGCGTGTGCCCGTTCGGGCTGGAAAATCCGCTGACCGTCTATTGCGATGTGTCGCTGCGCAGTTTCGATGAAGTGTTACCTGCGGCCGGCTCGATTCATAGCGCGGTGCGCATTTCGCCGCAGCGCATGGCTGAGCTCACGGCGGCGAAATGGATTGACGTCTGCGAAGCGCGTTAACGCGTCTCTTTCGCCACCGCCCCGGATATTTCGATGCCGCGCGTCTCGCGGCCAAACGCCACGAACACGCAAATCAGCACCGCCACCGTGCCGGCGACAATCGCCATGCCCAGCCCGTAGTTACCGCCGTGGGCTTCGGCGATGCGTGACTGCAGCGTGGCGTTGACCGAAGCAATTAAATTCCCCAGCTGGTAAACGAAGCCTGGCAGTACCGCACGCGCATTGGCCGGCACCAGCTCGGTCAGGTAGGTCGGCACCACGCCCCATGCGCCCTGCACCATAAACTGCATCAGGAACGCGCCGATACCAATCGCCCAGGAACCGCTGGAGAACGCCCACAGCGGCAGCACCGGCAGCGCCAGAAACGACGCCAGCATGATGGCTTTTTTACGCCCGATGCGCTCGGACAGCGAGCCGAACGTAATGCCGCCGAGCATCGCCGCGATGTTATAGCCGATGGCGATAATACTCACCGTGTGGGCGTCAAACTGGTGCTGCACTTTCAGGAACGTCGGGTAGAGATCCTGCGTGCCGTGGCTGAAGAAGTTAAAACAGGCCATCAGCAGCACCATGTAAATACAGATTTTCCAGTGCTGGCGGATGATGGGCAGCAGCGCGTGATTCTCTTTACGCTCGCGCGCCGCCAGCCATACCGGCGATTCCGGCACTTTAAAATAGATAAACGGCAGCAGCAGAATCGGCAGCGCGCCAATCAGGAACATGCCGCGCCAGCCCACCTGTTCGAAGAACAGGCCAAACACTATCGACGCCAGCAGATAGCCGCACGGATAACCGGCCTGGAAGATGCCGGACATCAGGCCACGCGAACGGTCGGGAATGGTTTCCATCGCCAGCGAAGAGGCCACGCCCCAAATACCGCCCATCGCCACGCCGTAAATCACGCGGAAGGTCAGGAAGGCAGCAAAGTTGGGTGACCATGCCGACAGCAATTCAAACAGCGAAAACAGCACGATGTTGAGCATCAGGATCGGCCGGCGGCCATATTTTTCCGCCAGCCGGCCAAAGATCAATGCGCCCACCGGTCGTACGGCCAGCGTCAGCATAATGGCAATGGAAACATCGGAGACGCTGGTGTTGAAGTAGCGCGCAAGATCGCTGAGCACAAACACCAGAATAAAGAAGTCGAACGCATCCAGCGTCCAGCTGGCGAAACTGGCGAAAGCCACGTTGCGCTGGGTCGCAGTCCAGTTAAACATAAGGGTATCCTGTCTGATTGCTTCCGGCTCGCGGCCAGATTTTTATTGGAACGTTATCCAGCGAATGGTTGCACTGGTTATTATTGTGTTAACCATTTGTATATAGCATGTCAGAAAGGCGCCGCGCGGCGGGGAATTGTCAGCGAGTGATTCGCGATGTAAGGAAGCGTGTCGGCAGGAAAGCGGCGCACGGTACTCCGGCCGGGAGACCGCGCGCCGCAGCAAAATCTCAGCGTTTCAATCCGTTGAACGTCTGCTCAATCACTTCCAGCAGCAGCGGATTGTTTACGTTCTGCATCACATGCACCAGCGCGCCCGCGTCCGCCGGCACGCCGACGTCCAGCCGCAGCGGCGTGCGGTAGCGCCAGGTCTTGCCGCGCGTGGCACCGGGACGCAGCTCGATATCGACGTGATAATCCACGCCGTCCGCCACGCGCTGGTTGAGCAGCCAGGCAATGACCAGCGCATCGTGGATCCAGCAACCCGGCAGATGGCGGGTGCGGATGGAGTAATCAATCCACGGTCGCAGCGTTTCGCGCACAAACTGCGGCAGTGGATGATCGCAGGCGGTCAGGCGCGTGAGATCCTGATGGGTCAGCAGCGTCTGCGTGGTGGCATCCATTGGCACCAGCGTGATGGTGGCGCCGCTGTGCAGCACCTGATGCGCCGCTTCCGGATCGAGGCCAAAATTGGTGTCTTTGATGTAGTCATCCAGCGCAAATACGCCGCCCATGATGACGATCTCCGCTACGCAATCCGCCATCTGCGGATAGCGCTGCAGCGCCTGCGCCACATTGGTCAGCGGGCCAATCGCCACCAGCGTAAACTCGCCGGGATTGTCGCAAATCAGCTGGCCCATCACGCCCGCCGCATCGTTGCCGTCCGCTGCCACCGTCTGTGGCTGACGCACGCCGCGCCACAGTTCGCCCAGCGCCGGGTCGGCGACGTTATCCAGCCGCGCGCGCCACGGCGCCGGATCTTCGCGCAGCGCCTGCAGCGCGCCCTGCACTACCGGAATGTTCAGTCCGAGCCGCTGCAGCAGATCTTTAGCCACCCGCGCTCCCACCGCGCTCGGCGTGTTGCCGCTCACGGTGGTGATCAGCTCAACGGCCAGCGCGCGTGACGCCAGCGCTAAGGCCAGTGCCAGCCCGTCATCGGTGTTAGCGCCAGCAATACCATTCCCCGGATCACAATCAATAATTAGTCTTTTCATAATGTTATATATTTATTTTTGTTGAGATAGCTGGCAGCCACAGGACTCACCGATCTCCAGATAGTGAGGAAATTCGGCCAGCTGCGCCTCACCATGACCGTTTTTCAGCATGGCGATGGCGCTGCGTGCCATTTCGCGCAGCGGCTGGCGCACGGTGGTGAGCGTGGGCACATGAAAGGCCGACTGCTCGGTACCGTTGAAACACACCAGCGCGACATCGTGCGGCACGCGCAGACCGTGTTCGGACAGCGCGCGGATACAGCCAATCGCCTGCCCTTCGTTACTGGTAAACAGCGCGCGCGGCACCCGGCCGCTGGCAATCATGCGCTGCCCGGCGTCGTAACCGCCCTGGCGTGAATAGCCGGCCGGAAAAATCAGCGCTTCATCTACTGTCAGCCCGTGCTGCGCCATGGCGTCGCGCCAGCCCTGAATACGATCCTGCGCGTTGAGCATCTCGCGCGGACCGCTGATCATGCCGACCTGCTGATAGCCGTGGCTGAGCAGATGCGCCGTGACCTGACGCGCCGCTTCACGTTCGTTAACGCACAGCATGCTGACGCCGGGACGCGGTTCGATGCGGTCCAGCATCACCAGCGGCGTTCCGCTCGCCTGGATGACATCAATATAGGGATGGCGATCGACGCTGGTGTAAAACAGGCCATCAACCTGACGATTCAGCAAACCCTGGATCAGCTCCAGCTCGCGCTGGCGATCGTCGCCGGCATCGCCCAGCAGCATTACGTGGCCGTGGTTCAGCGACTCCTGCAGCAGCACGTGCGCCATTGAGGCGACAAACGGGTTTGCGATATTCGGCACGATCAGGCCAAAGGTTTTGGTACTGCCGGAGGCCAGCGCGCGCGCCACCGCATTCGGGCGATAGCCGGTTTGCTGGATGGCGGCCAGCACGCGCTGACGCGTGGCTTCGGCCACCGGACGCGGTCCGTTGTTGATCACATAGCTGACCACCGCCACCGAGGTTCCGGCGGCTTTGGCGACGTCACTGCGTGTCACATTTCCGGTTGGGGATTTCGCCAATATTGCCTCTGCGTTAATGCCGCTGGCCGGGAGTACCGGCCAGTGTAATCAAAGAATGTTGCACGATCCTGCGCGTCAGATAGCATCCTCCGGCAGATTCAGATCGCGTCCGCGCGTTTCCGGTGCCACGAAGGTGGTGAGGAAACCGATGGTCGCCATGGCCGAGAAGTACACGGCAATCGGCCACCAGTGGCCGGTAAACGACAGCAGCGCCGCCGCCACCAGCGGTGCGGTGCCTCCTGAAAGGATAGACCCCAGCTCTTTGGCAACCGCCATTTTGGTGTAACGGTGTTTGACGCCAAACATCTCCACGCCCCACGCAGCCTGCACACCAAAGATGCCCAGCGACGCCAGCGCCATCCCCACCACAATCACCGGAATCACGATGGCTGGCTCGCGGCTGTCCATCAGGCTAAAGGCGGGCCAGGCGTAAACCATCAGTAACAGGCAGAAGCCGCGATAGGTGATGCGTCGGCCAAAGCGGTCCGACAGCCAGCCGGCAAACGGGATGATCAGGAAACCGAGCAGCGAGGCGATGAACACCGCGGTGGTCGGCACCGATTTGTCCAGCATCAGCACTTTGGCGACGTAGCCGACGATAAAGCCCTGTGCCAGATAGGACGGGCCGTTCTCACCGATGCGCAGGCCCACCATGGTCCAGAAGGCGCGGCTGCGCTGCCAGAAGCTGCGGCTGTCGGGTTGCGTCGCGCTTTGCGCCAGCGTTTCTTGGCGCTGCGCCTGCAGTTCCGCCTGCTGACGCTCAAACACCGGCGTTTCACGCAGATGACGGCGAATCCACAGCGCGACCGCAGCAATCAGCACGCTGCTGAGGAACGGAATACGCCAGCCCCAGTCGAGCAGCGTGGCTTTATCCATCTGAATCACCGCCAGCCACACCAGCGACGCAATCAGCGTGCCGCTGTTGGAACCAAGCGCAATCACCGACGACACCAGGCCACGGCGCTCAACCGGCGCGTATTCACCCAGCATCACCGTGCCGCCCGAGAGCTCTGCGCCGGCGCCCAGCCCCTGCGTGAAACGCAGCAGCACCAGGCAGGCCGGCGCCCACAGGCCAATCGTTGCATAGGAAGGAATCAGGCCGATCAGCGTGGTCGAAGCGCCCATCAGAATGATGGTGCTGATCATCACTACCTTGCGGCCCTTGCGATCGCCAATCCAGCCAAACAGCAGCGCCCCGATCGGGCGCGCAATAAAGCCGACCGACCAGGTGGCAAAGCTGGAGAGCAGCGCCATCGCCGGGGTGGCTTCGGGGAAGAATACATCGCCAAAAATGATGCCGGCAGCGAGGCCATACAGGGCGAAATCCGCGTATTCCATCGCGGTGCCCAGCCAGCAGGAGAAGGTGGCGCGCCAGAAATCTTTGCGCCCGGAGGTGGTTTCCAGCCGCGCATCGGCGGCGGAAGCGGGTGAACCTTGTTGCGTAACGGAATGATGTACCGTCATAACCATTTCCCTGAAAGAGGTGAAAACAGTAAACGCCCATCCGTGGGTCGGTTCCCTTGCAACAAGCGGAACTCCCCGGTGGCGACGTTCAGTAGGCAAACCTGGATGAAAGGTCAGTAAGGAATTCCCTGGTGTTGGAATTCATCTATTTGCCTGATTTCGCCGATGTTTTTTTCATCGATCGCATTAGTACGGCAAATGTAACTGGGTCATCTCAAGGCCAACTTCGTCTCTGGCACCGTGAGTTGTCACTGTGAAGACAGTCTATCTACGCGCGTAGATAAATCAAGTGATCAACAGGAAAATAATTAACTTATCTTCACAATGGTGCAGGATAAAAAGATAAAAACGGCGTTAATTCATGACATTACATTACAGCCAGCGTCATTAAAAAATCCACGCACGCTGCGTGATTAACGACTATTGCTTATCATTGGCAAAAACGGCGACCAAACTTTCACCGCGCCGTTTTCGCACATTTCAGTTAAGTTTTGATGACACCCGGGCATTATTCTTAAAACCGCCCGGGCCGCGCGAAATCCTGCGCGCCTGCAGTAGACTGGATGACCTTCACTCAGGAGCATCATGACCATTATCCTCATGCGACACGGCAAGCCAGACCATCCGGTAAGCGGGCGCTTTACGGCGCGGGCGCTGGCGGACTGGTGTGAAGGCTACGACCAGGCGGTGATTTGTGATGCGCCGCCGCCGCGCAGTATGGCGATTGCGCGCATGGCCAGCGTGATTGCCTGCAGCCCGTTGCCGCGCGCGCGTTCGTCGCTGGCGCGGCTCGGTCTGCAGGCGCAGGACGTGGATGAGGTGTTCAGTGAAGTGGCGATGCCGCTGCTGCCGTTCGCGCGCCTGCATCTGCCGCTGACGCTGTGGCTGGCGCTGCTGCGCCTGCTGTGGCTGTGCGGTTACGCCGGACGCGTGGAATCAGTGCAGCATGCCCGGCAGCGCGCGCAGCGGGCGGCAGACAAACTGATAGCCCTGTCGCAACAGGGCACGGTGCTGCTGGTGGGCCACGGTATTATGAACAAACTGATTGCGCGCCAACTGCGCAAACGCGGCTGGCAGGCAGAAAAACACGCCAGCAGCCGCCACTGGAGCAGCGCGATTTATCACCGGCCGTTTATTTGATGGCGGCCTTCGCACTCAGGACGATAGCTGAAAGTAGCTCAGGACTTCGCAGCCGGTGCCAGCCTGCGGCGTGGCGATGACCTTCATCTGCGTCAGATCGATCAGGCTAAGCGAACCGTCACCCTGATTAGCGATCAGCAGGCTGCGGTTATCGGCGCTAAAACAGCCATCCATCGGCTGATTGCCGACCGCAACGTCACCCAACGGATTAAGCAAGTCGTCAAACAGCGTCACCACTCCTTCCCCGTCGCCAATCGCCACCAGCCGCTCACCGTTGGCGCTGAAGCGCACCACCTGGCACGGCTGCTGATGGCCGGGCAGCGTGATGCGCTGGCGGATACGATGGCTCTGACGATCCACCACGTACAGCAGCGGCGCGTCTGCCGCGCTGGCCACCAGGTAAGGGTGCTTTGGCGAGGCGGCAATGCCGGCAATCGGTCCCGGCAGCAGGATGTTATCAATGATGCGCCCTTCCGCCTCGCACAGATCTACCACCGTGATGCTGGCATCCTCTTCGTTTTCAGTAAACAGCTTGCGGCCGCTGGGCGACAGCGTCAGCCGGTGCGCGTTGTGCGACGGCAGCCGGATAGTTTTCTCCAGCGTGTCGCTGTGCGGATCGATCACCGCCACCGCGGCACTGTGTTCACAGCACAGATACACTTTGCCATCGCGTCCCAGCTGGCCGCTGTGCGGCGCCTTGAGCGGTGACAGATCGATAAAGCCGCGAATCTGCCGGCGGCGCAAATCGATAATTGCCACCTTGTGCCCCGGATGCGGATTGTCGCCGTGGACGCCATCACCGTAGATCGGCACATACGCCTTCTCCAGCGCGGGCAGCATCAGCAGCTCATGCGGTCGCGGCGGTAAGGCATTCAGCTCCTGCTCAACGGCGAAGCTGTCGGGATTGAGAAACAGCACGCGGTTGCCCTGCTTATCAACCGCCAGTAACCCACGCTTGTGTGGCTGCATAGTGTCTCCTTTTTTTCGTTGCCTGCTCTAAGCGTAGCTAACCTGCCTCCGCGTTGGGCAAGCGGCGGCGAGGCCAGAGGAAAATACAGCGCGGTTAACGGACCGCCGATCGCTCATTTTTATTCCGCGCCGCAGCCTGCGCCTGCAGAGGGTTATTTTATTAGGAATAGTCTTAATCGAGCAAAAATAAAAAACGCCGTCCCCCATCATTTTATTGATACCTCTTTTTAGCCATCCCGGATCCCGGCGTTTCCGGTAAATCTGAAAGCGAAAAAAATTCGTAGCCTTGCCGCTGCGGATCGATTATTAAGCAAGGGTAGTCTTTTTACACACAGCCGTCAGGACACATAAGCGCGCTCAAGCCGCCAGCATCAGGGAATCTTTGCTCCCCATAATCACAATAATCAGGTGCATCATGACAAAAAAACGTTTCCAGCCAGCCCTTACGCTCTGGCAACACTGGCAGAGAATCGCCTTCACCGGCCAGACATTACTGCAGAACAAACAGCATACTGCGCTCTGCGCGCCGGAATATGATCCCAGCGAAGAGGACAATATCGTGTTGCTTTCGGGTGAGAAAGCGCTGCCGGAAATACCCAAAAAAATCTGGATGTACTGGGACAATGAATATTTACCGAAATCGATGGCGTTAAATATCCAGCAGCTGCGTCAGGATAATCCCGACCATCAGGTGTATGTATTAAACCGTTTAACGCTTAAAGAAGTCCTGCCGGATTTTATTTTTACCTCGACACAATTAAGCGAGCAGCAAAAAAGTGAAGTCATTCGCCTCGAATTATTATTACGCTACGGCGGTATTGCGATTGACTGCAGCACGCTGTTATTTGAAGACCTGAGCTGGGTGCACCGTGCGCATCAGGAACGCCGCATGGATGTGATTGGCTATTACCGCGAAATTGCCACCGTCAACTATCTGGCACCGGTGATTGAAAACTGGTTTCTCGCCGCTGCGCCCAATAATCCTTTTATTCGCGAGTGGCAAAAACAGTACGCGCCGATCAAGCATCTGGGGGCGCACAACTATTTTAATGAGCTGGCAAAGCGCGATGATTTTGCCCTGCTGACTCAGAAAATCGCCGAGCCGGCACAGCAGCTGGGTTCGCTGGCGCAGCAGGCGGCGATGCGCGAACATCGCCGCGTGAACCTGTATCTGCGTAAATGCGAGGCCAACGCCTATTACTATCAGCGGCTGAGCAACTGGCAAAGTGACGCCTTTGCGCACACGGTGCTATTCCATCAGCGCCCGCATACGCCGCCGCCGGTGATCAAGCTGAGCGGCATTGAGCAGCTGCATCTCGACTTCAATCTGCGTCTCGGTAACTATAACCGTCGCAGCCTGCTGGGAGCGATGATGCAGCCTAGTACACCGCTCAGCGCGCCGCTGGCCTCACCCATCAACAAAGCGCGTGCGTAGCCAGTGGATAAAGGTGGTGACGGCACGCGGCACCTGCGCTGCGTAGGGCCGCACCACCCACAGGCGGTCGGCAAAGGCATCGACCGCCTGCCACTCCGGCAGCACCTGCTGCAGCGTGCCGCTGGCCAGCGCCGCGCTGGCGCTAAAGTCTGGCAGCATAGCAATGCCCAGCCCCTGCAGCGCAGCGTCACGAATCGACTCGCTGTTATTAGTGGCGAAATTACCCTGAATCTTCACCTGCACCGTTTCGCTGTCATCGCTGTGCAGACGAAAGCGCCACTGCGGCGACTCCAGCCCGCGCGGATAATAGAGGCAGTTATGCTGCTGCAGCGCCTGCGGCGTATCTGGCGTACCGTGACGGGTCAGATAGTCCGGCGCGGCCACCAGCAGCGTGCGCGTTTCACACAGCGGCAGCGCGACGTGCGTTTCCGGCAGCTGCTGACTGTGGCGAATGGCGAGATCGAATCCTTCGCTGCCCAGCGACACCAGCCGATCGCTGACGTTGAGCTGCAACCGCACCTGCGGATAGTCGCGCAGAAAGTCGCCGATAATCGGCACCAGCTGCTGCCGGGCAAACGCTACCGGCGCGCTGATGCGCACCAGACCGCGCACCGGCCCGGCTTCGTCACGCACGCTAAAGAAGCTCTGCGCGATGCGCGCAAACGGCTCACGCAGGTCGTCCACCAGCTTTTCACCGGCCGACGTCAGCCGCACGCTGCGCGTGGTGCGCTGCACCAGCGCCACGCCCGCCATCTGCTCCAGCTCTTTGATTTTCTGGCTCATCGCCGCTTTACTGACATCCAGGCGTTCAGCCGCGCGGGTAAAACTGCCCTGTTCCGCCAGCACCGTCAGCCAGTGCAAATGCACCCAGAGTGCATCGGTTTTAATTTCTTTCATCATGATTGTTCAAAATAATAAATAATCATTTTAATCAGCGCGCTTTTTCTTTCCGGCAGCAAGCGGCAGCATAGCGTTTCATCCTACTCTTTCCGCGTGGGCAAAAACGAGGATTTATTGATGCCGTTACTGACTTTTGATGTTATTCAGGGCCGTTCTGAAGCAGAGATTCGCACCTTACTCGACGCCGCGCATCGCGCGGTACTCACGGCATTTAAGGTTCCGGCGCGCGATCGTTATCAGATTGTTCATGAAAACAAGCGTTATCAGATGGTCTTTCAGGATACCGGGCTGGGCTTTACGCGCAGCGACAATCTGGTGATGGTGCGCGTGTACACCAGCCCAAGAAGTGAAGAACAGAAAACGCACTTCATGGCAGAGTTAGCGCGCGAGCTGCGGGAGAATTGTGGCGTGCAGGGCAACGATCTGATGATCAGTTTTATCACCAACAGCAAAGGTGACTGGAGCTTTGCCGACGGCGAAGCGCAGTATCTCACCGGTAAGCTGTAACACCCGCGCCCGCCCTGGCTGGCAGCAGCGCTGCCGGTTGCTGCCAGACTAAATCAGACTCCGCCTAAACCCGCCTTAAACGATTCGCAATGCATCGCACAAATCTGGTTGGATGTGTTGCAGCCCTGTGACAGCCAATATAGATTGACGCAAAACCCCCGCAGAGGGCCGCAGACGCAGGTAACGCGTTCTTTTTACTTAATGTGAGGATCTGCCGTTGGAGTTGCTTTCAATAGTGCTCTTTTTGGCTGCGATCGCAGTCTATTCGTATAAAGCCGGGCGAAATAAATTCTGGTTTATCCTGATCTTGCTGCTGCTCACCCTGTTCATCGTGCTCAACGCCACGCTGTATGCCAGCAACTATTTTACCGGCGATGGCATCAACGATGCGGTGCTCTATACCCTGACCAATAGCCTGACCGGCGCGGGCGTGAGCAAATATGTGGTACCGGCGCTTGGCTTGATCATCGGCCTGTTTTTACTGTTTTGTTTTCTCTCCTGGGTGCTGCGCCGGCATAAACGTCCGCATCATCTCGGCTGGAGCCTGCTGGCGATCGCCTGTGCTGCCGGCTCGGTGCAAACCACGCCGGCGTTTCGCCAGGTAAAAGAGCTGATCGCTTCTCACGCGCGTCAGGCCGATTCGGATTTCGAAACCTATTACAAAACGCCGAACAAGCAGATTAACGCGCCGAAGCTCAACCTGGTGTATATCTACGGCGAAAGCCTTGAGCGCACCTACTTCGATCAACAGGCTTTTCCCGGCCTGGCACCGGAACTGAGCCGCGAAAAAGATCACAGCATTGACTTCAGCAACACCGAGCAACTGCCCGGCACCGATTACACCATCGCCGGCATGGTGGCGTCGCAGTGCGGGATTCCGCTGTTTGCGCCGTTCGACGGCAACGCCTCGGCTTCGCTTTCCAGCTTCTATCCGCAAAATATCTGCCTCGGCGATATCCTCAAACACTCCGGCTATGAGAACTGGTTTATTCAGGGCGCAGACCTGCGCTTTGCCGGTAAAGACACTTTTTTGCTGTCACACGGTTTTGACGCCGCCAACATGTACGGCTCGCAGGAGCTGAAGAGCCGCGTCGCCGACCCCAGCTACCGTAACAACTGGGGCTTTTACGACGATACGGTGATGGATGAAGTGTTTGAAAAGTATGAGGAGCTGTCGCGTCAGCAGAAACGCTTTGCGCTGTTTACGCTCACCGTGGACACCCATCATCCGGACGGCTTTATTTCGCGCAGCTGTCAGCGCAAAAGTTACAGCTATGACGGCAAACCCAATCAGTCGTTTAGCGCGGTGGCCTGTTCCCAGGAGCACGTGGCGCGCCTGATTGCCCGCATCAAAGCCTCGCCGTGGTTTAAAAACACCGTGATTGTGGTGAGTTCCGATCATCTGGCGATGAATAACACGGCGCATCAGTATCTGATCAAGCAGCCGCGCCGCGATCTGTTTATGGTGATCCGTGGCGATCAGCCGCAGGCCGAGGTGCTGGACGGCAAGCGCAGCACGCTGGATAACGGCGCCACGGTGCTGGATATTCTCGGCGGGGATAACGCGATTGGCCTTGGCCGCAGCGGGCTGTCTTCGGCCTCGCTCTCCAGCCAGTTCGATGACATGGCGAAGAAGGTCACGGCGTGGAAAGCCGATATCATTCAGCTGTGGAATTTCCCCAGCCAGATGAAGACGTTCACCATCGACCAGCCCAAAAATACCTTTAGCTTCTCGGGCGCGACGTTCAGGCTGCCGATCCTGTTCCGCGTATCCGATCATCAGGTAGAGCCGCTACCGGAAGGCGAATACGCCGCGCCGCTGCGCTTCCAGCTGGCCGATTTTGCCGCCAGCGATAAGTTTGTCTGGGTCGATCGCTGCTTCAAAATGGGCCGGCTGTGGCAGCCGGCGCTGGCGCTGTCGACCAATCTCTGTCTGGCGATGGGCCAGACCGGCGGACAGCCCACGGTGACGCGCATTGACCAGCCGGTGTGGCAGGGCAAAGCGCAGTTCCCGCAGGTGAAAGTCAGCGCGGAGACCTATCAGCTCAACGAACAGCAAATGCGCATCGAGGATAATGCCATTCGCTACCAGGCGGACAGCTTCCTGCTGACCGTGCCGGGCGCGCCGGCCAGCGTGAAGCGCTTTAGCGGTATTTCACGGCCGGAAAGCTGGGGACGCTGGTCGAACGCCAACCTCGCGCCGGAGGTGAACATTGAATATGTCGATCCGCTGCCGGCGCGTTTTGACGTAGTGATCACCGCACGCGCCTATGGGGCTAACGCCCATCGACCGATTCCGGTGCGCGTCGGCGAGCAAGTGCAGCAGCTCAATCTGGGTGACGCGTTCTCCACGCAAACGCTGCATTTCACCAACCCCGGCGCCAGCCGCAACCTGATCATCACGCCGCCAGAACCACAGCTGTCTAATCTCGGCAACATTACCGGTCAGGATCCACGCAAACTCGGTATCGGCATGGCGGAGATAAAAATAATTCCGCAGCCCGAAAATTGATAGAAATGCGTGCCAGACCAGGGCCTGCCAGCGTGCAGGCCCTTTTTATTGCCGCTTAGCGTTACTCTTTGTACGAATTGATATTTTTCGAGACGTCGCGCAAAATCCACATCATCACATGGTGCAACTATCACCACCTGGATAACCTTGCAGGCAACAGGAAAGGCGACCAGGAGCAACAGGGATGATACCGACGATGATGAACACCCATAAGGCATTCAAAGCGCTGCAGCAGGCGGGCGTGGCCGATCACCAGGCCGAAGTGATGGTCGACATTTTTGCCGAAATGCAGCAGGAAAACAGCCTGACCAAAACGCACCTTTCGCAGGCCATGGAAGGCGTGATGCGGGCAAATCACGCCACCGCGCAGCGTGTCGATAAACTGGCACAGAGCCTCAGGCATTTTGAAAATGAGGTCCGCCATACGTTTAAAGCCATTGAGCTGCGGTTTGATAACGTCGATGAGCAATTCCGGAAAATTGATCAACGCTTTGAACAAATCGATCAACGCTTCGAAAAGGTGGATGCGCAATTCAGATCAATCGATAAACGCTTTGAAAAAGTGGATGCGCAATTCAGGACAATCGATCAGCGTTTTGAACAAATCGATGAACAATTCAGGAAAATTGATCAACGCTTTGAAAAGATGGATGAGCAATTCAGGAAAATCGCTCAACGCTTTGAACAAATCGATGAGCAATTCAGGAAAATCGATCAACGCTTTGAACAAATCGATGAGCAATTCAGGAAAATCGATCAGCGTTTTGAACAAATCGATGAGCGATTCAGGCAAATTGATAAACGCTTTGAAAAGATGGATGAGCAATTCAGGCAAATTGATAAACGCTTTGAAAAAGTGGATGAGCGCCTGCTGGATCTCGACCATCGCATGCAGCTCGGTTTCAATGAGCTCAAACGCGATAATCTCTGGCATCGGCGGCTGATGATGGCGATGGCAAGCGCCTTTGTGTTGTCAGCCGCCAAATATATTTTTGCCGGTTAGCCGGGTAGCCAGCCCGGCGCGCGAGCGTCAGGCCTGACGTAATGTCTCCAGCCTGGCGCGTTGCTGGCCGCGGGCGTCGAAGTTATCTGCCGCCAGCCAGCGCTCAAATCCCAGCTTCACCTGCGGCCATTCGCTGTCGATGATAGAGAACCAGGCGGTATCCCGGCTGCGATTTTTATACACCACCACCTGACGAAACGTGCCTTCATAACGGAAGCCCAGCCGCAGTGCGGCGTTGTACGACGGCTGGTTACAGCTGTCGCATTTCCACTCGTAGCGACGATAGCCGAGTTGTTCGAAGGCGTAACGCATCAGCAGATAGTGGGCTTCGGTGGCCATGCGGGTTTGCTTCAGCAACGGAGAGAACACCACAAAGCCGACCTCCATCACGCCGTGCTGCGGTTCAAGGCGCATCAGCGCCAGCGAGCCGACCGCCTGCCCGCTTTGCCGGTCAATAACCGCGAAGTGCAGGTAATCCGGACTCTGCTGGCACTGCTGCGCAAACGCCAGATAAGACGCTTCATCGTCAAAGCGCCCGACCGGCAGCCAGGTCCAGTCGCGGTCATCTTCCGCCAGCGCATAAGCCGCATACAGCTCGTGACCGTGACGTGCGGCATCCAGCGGCTCCAGCCGGCAATATTGTCCGGTGAAAATCTGCCCCTGCGGCAGCGGGCGCGGCTGCCACGCCTCCAGCGCCGGGCCGATGGGTTGTCCATAACGATTGGTCTGCGATGACATACGGCGATTCCTTCTGTGTGAGAGTGACAGCGTGCAGCGTGCCACTTTGCTGGTTCAGGAAAAAGCGCCACAATGTGACAAATCGATAGATCCACGGAGGCGCCAATGCGCGCATTAAACCGGCATTCGCTGCTGCTGGCACCGTTAGAGGCCGACGGCAGCCTGACGCTGCAACAGCAGCTGTATCAGCGGCTGCGCCAGGCGATACTGAATGGTCAGCTGGCGGCGGGCACGCGCCTGCCGGCGACCCGCCAGCTGGCGGCTGAACTGCAGGTGTCGCGCAATACGGTGATCGCCGTCTGGTCACAGCTGCAGGCGGAAGGATTTATCCTCAGCGACCGCCAGGGAAGCCGCGTCAGCCGACTGGCGCACACGCCGCTGCCAGCGCAGGCGTCCGACGACAGCGCCGACTGGCCGGTTTCCGCGCGCGCTGCCGGGTTGCATTCGCTGCATCGCCTCTCCAGCCAGGAGCTGGCGCTGCGCCCGAGCACGCCGGCGCTGGCGCATTTCCCGCTGGCGCAGTGGCGTCGCGCGCTCAATCAAACCGCGCAGCAGGCACAGCTGCTGGGCTACGGCGATCCGCTGGGTGAGCTGGCGCTGCGTGAGGCGCTGGCGCAGCATCTGGCGCTGGCGCGCGGCGTGCGCTGTGCGCCGCAGCAGATTGTGATTACCGAAGGCGCGCAGCAGGCGCTGACGCTGTGCGTCGCGCTGCTCACCAATCGTGGCGACACCGGCTGGGTGGAGGAGCCGGGCTATCGCGGCGCCAAAGCAGCGATGCGCCTGGGCGATCTGCAGATCGAGCCGATTGCGGTGGATGCGCAGGGACTGGCACCGACAGCGCAGGACTGGCAGCAGCGCCCGCCGCGGCTGATTTACACCACGCCGACGCATCAGTATCCCACCGGCGCGATCATGAGCGCCGCGCGCCGGCTGGCGCTGCTGGCGGCGGCACAGCGGCATCAGACGTGGATTATCGAAGATGATTACGACAGCGATTTTCGCTACAGCGGCGAGCCCATCGCCGCGATGCAGGGCATGGCGCAGCCGACGCCGGTGATTTACATCGGCTCCTTCAGCAAAACCCTGTTTCCGGCGCTGCGTATCGGCTACATGGTGCTGCCTGCCCCGCTACTGCCACGGCTGCGGCCGGCCTTGCATGAGCTGTTACGCGGCGGTAACCGGCCGGAACAGCAGGCGCTGGCGCTGTTTCTACGCAGCGGGGATTTTAATCGCCACCTGAGCAAAATGCGCCGTCTGTATCGTCAGCGGCAGGCCACGCTGCGGGCTGCGCTCCAGGAGACGTTTGGTGCTCAGGTGCCGCTGCTGGGCGGTGAGTGCGGTATGCATCTGGTGTTGCCGCTGGCGGATACGGTGGATGATGTGGCGCTGATGGCGCAGTTGTTTCGCCATGGCTATGCGCCTGGCGCGCTGTCCGGCTTTTATCTGGGCGGGCAAAAACAGCAGGGACTGGTGCTGGGATACGGTAATACCAGCACCAGTCAGATAATGGCAGGCGTGGCGCAGTTAGCGCGACTGCTGCCGGGCATTAACCCTTGAAGAAAATGTCGCCGGATTTGCCCATCACGATCTTGCCGCTGTCGTCAGTGATCAGGATGTAGTTGGCGTTGATGTAAGCCCAGTGCGTGCCTTCCTGCGGTGCAGGCAGGTGGCGCGGCTGCCACTCAACGATGGTGTACTGCTTTTTACGGTACTCATCCGGCACGACGTCACCGACTTTATACTCTTTGTAATCGATGATAATGGTGTGCAGATCGTAATTATTGGCGGCGGATGGCGCTTCACCCGGACCGTTTTGTGACGGGCGAATCGGCGCGACATCGCCACTGGATTCTGCCGGTTCACTGCTGGCGGGCGCATCGCTGGTGGCCGCTGGCGCTGAGGCGTCCGGTGCGGTTTGCTGCACCTGCGGCGGCATCGGTACGCTATCGGTTTGCTCACCTTCTGCCAGCGCTGCTGGCGTCAGGCTTAAAGCGCCCAGAAAAATTCCTGCTGAAAGAAGGGTGACGTGTGTCCTGCGCATTGGTGATTTCCACTCTGGTTAATTATTTAACTGTCCCATTTACTGACAAGCGCCACGTGCGGAAGGTTCCCGCGCCGCGCTTAGCGCGTCAAATTTCGCTCCACAGCATACCTCAGGCGGCGCGCTTTGCTGAGCAGCAAAATTGCAAGCAACCGTGTTCAGCATCCGGCGATCTTTACGCGCCAAATCACGCAGCAGCGCAATGCCGAGATAGTTGCTCCAGTTGAAGGCATTTTGCAGCACCACGATGGCATTGCCGTGGGCGCGATCGTAGCCAATAAAGCTGGCATAACCGCCAATATACCCCACCTGATAAGTGATCTGCTGCTGACCATAAGTATCGGTTACCCAGGCGATATTCTGCGCCTGGTTGCCATGCTGCTCATAAGGATAATTGACCTGCGCCAGCGCCTGACTGAGCGCGCCCTGTGCATCGCTGTGGAGATGCGCATCGAGGTAGCGAATCAGATCGCGCGCGTTGCTGTACAGGCTGGCGGCCGCCACCATATTGCCGCGAAAGGCCCAGTCCGGCGTCAGCTGACCACGCGCGATCAGTTTCGGCTGATCGCCGGCGTGGCCCAGCGCGCGCCACGGATAGCCGCGCAGGGTTTGCGGATGGAAGCTGCTGCTGGTCATGCCGAGCGGACCAAACAGCTGATGCTGCGCCAGCGTTTCAATGTCCTGATGCAGGCGATGCTGCAGAATATAGCCCAGCAGCGCATAGCCGAGATTTGAATACTGCGCCGCCGGGTGCGCGGGGGCGCTGAAATCGGCCAGATAACTCAGCACGGCATCGCTATCCAGATTGCCGTAAAAATTTTCGCCGCTGCGCAGGTAAGCCATAAATTTCAGGAACATCGGCAGATCCATATCCTGACGCGGCAGCCCAGAGGTGTGTGTGACCAGCTGCAGCAGCGTGATACGTTTTGCATCCTCACTCAGCGGCACGCCGCGCGGCAGCAGCGTGGTCAGCGTGTCGTTCCAGTGCAGCTCGCCGCGCGCCACCAGCCCGATAATGACCTCCGCGGTAACGCCTTTGCTCAGCGAGCCCAGCGCAAACAGCGTATCCGGCGTGATGGGATAACGCTGGCGCGCATCGGTGACGCCATAGCTGTAAAACTGCGGCGCGCCGCGCTGGTGAATGATGGCGATGCTGATGCCCGTCACCTGCTTCTGCTGCATGTAGTGGCGCACAATGTCATCGACGTTTTCATGGAAGGTGGCGTGGGACAGGTACACGCGATCGCTCACCGGTGCGGACGTTTGCGACAGTGTCCCGCAGCCGCTGAGCAGCAGACACAGGGCTGGCAGTAACAGGCGATACAGCGCGCGGGAAAGCGTCAGTCGCTGAAGTCTGACGAAGCGGGAAATAGCCATCGATTGATAAGTTATTTTTTATGTTATGCAGCAGGTGCCACTGGTGTTGGTGGCGAAATATACCACAGAACAGCGGGTGCGCCACCTGTCAGCCGCAGGTGGCGCCGGGCATTATTGATTAACCGGAATAACCGATCCTTTATAGTGCTGGTTGATAAATTCAGCAGTTTGCTTTGATTCGAGATCTTTCGCTAACGCGAGAATGCGCGGGTCATCAGCCAGCTTTGGCGTGGTGACCAGCACGTTGGCATACGGATTATCCTTTGCCTGCTCCAGCGCCAGCGCGTCTTTCGACGGCACCAGCCCGGCCTGCAGGGCATAGTTACCGTTAATAATCGCCAGCTGCACATCGTCCAGCGCGCGCGGCAGCTGCGGCGCTTCAACCTCAATGATCTTCAGATGGTGCGGGTTGTCACTGATGTCCGCCGTGGTCACCAGCGTCGTGGCGCTGCGGCTTTTCAGCGTAATCAGGCCGCTGGCCTGCAGCAGATAGAGCGCGCGGCTCAGGTTAGTCACGTTGTTGGGCACCGCCACCTGCGCGCCATCAGGCAAATCTTTCAGTGATTTCACTTTGTGCGAGTAGATGCCGAGCGGCTCAATATGCACGGTCGCCACCACGGCAAATTTTTCGCCCAGCGCTTTTTCCTGATCGCGCAGATAAGGCACATGCTGGAAATAATTGGCATCGACGTCGCCGCGCGCCATCAGTTCGTTGGCGTTTAAGTTGCCGTTAAGCTCGATCACCTGCAGATCGAGCTGTTTGTCGGTTTGTTGGATGTGGTTGAGGATTTCACTGTGCGGCACCGGATCGGCGGCCACGCGCAGTGCCGCGGCGGACGCCACGCTGCTGAACAGGGCCATCAGGGCCAGTGAGGCGATCATCGTTTTCTGCATCGGCTTTCCTTCGGTTTCTTATGATTTCACTGTGCTTAATGCATCAGCGTAATAGCGCTGCGCCACATCGCGATGGGAACGCAGACGCCCTTTGAGGTAGTTCCAGCCCACTTCGCGCAGCAGCGGATTGGCAGGATCGCTGGTCGGGCCGTGAGCTTCGGCCGCCAGCTGCGGCGGCAGCTGATACAGTGGTACTTCGGCGTCCAGCTGCGCACCGAGGAAAAAAGCGATCGACACGCGTTCACGATTAGCCGGCGGCGATACCACGCGGTGCACGGTGGCGCGCAGATACCCATTGCTGGCAATCTCCAGCAGTTCACCGATGTTGACCACAAACGCGCCCGGTTTTGGCAACGCATCCACCCAGTGACCGGGCGACACTTCCACCTGTAAACCGGGCTGATCGTCCTGCAGCAAAAAGGTGAGGAAGCCGGAGTCTTTGTGCGCGCCGACGCCCTGCTGGCTGGCTTCTGCTGCCTGACCGGGATAACGAATCAGCTTGATGTGCTCATTGGGCTGGGTGCCATACAGCGCGTCGAACGCATCCGGCGGCAGCGCCAGCGCTTTGGCAAAGGCCCGCAGCAGGCGCAGCGCGATGGCGGTCATCGCCTGCTGCCAGGCGTGCATCACCGGACGCAATTGCGGTAACGCCTCCGGCCATAAGTTAGGCCCCTGCAGCCGTTTCCACGCCGGATCGCCCGGCTGCAGCGTCAGCGCCGCGCGTTCGGCACCGATATCAAACTGTTCACGCTGATCGCGCTGGTCGCGGGTGTATTCCACGCCGGCGTGGTTGTAGCCGCGAAAATGCGGCGAGTGGATCATTGCCACGCGCTGCTTCTCCGCCTGCGGCAGGGCAAAAAACGCCCGCGTGATACTCTGCACGTTGTGCAGCAGTTGCGGGTTGATGCCGTGATTGACCAGATAGAAGAAACCGACGTCACGCGCGGTCTCGCGCAGCTGCGCCAGGTAAGCTGCCTGCTCAGCGTCCGGTAATTCCAGCAGGGCCAGATCCAGTACTGGCAGGGTATCCGCCATGATGTTGTCTCCTCGCTATCGGTAAATCCTGCGTTTACGCTGACATTCGCCGCCGTTTCCCGCCAATACTGTTGCGCGATAAGTTATGGCGATTCCTTTTTAGGCGCACTTCGGCTATCGATATGCAAAAAGCGGTAAATCAGGCGCGCTGCCGCTATAATCGCGCCCAGCAATTTTTGCCCACCAATGCACACCGCAGGAGACGCCGGATGAATCAGGGTCCGTTAACCGAAAAAGAGCTGAACTGGCTTGATGACATGCTGGAAAAATATGGCAACGAACACTCCGTGGTGGACACCGCCGAACTGGACGGCATGCTGACCGCCCTGCTCTCCGGCCCGAACGATATCGAACCGAGCGAATGGCTGGTGGCGATTTGGGGCGGTGAGAAGAAGATTCCTCAGTGGGCGAACGCGCGCGAAATGGACCGCTTCATGGCGCTGACCTTCCAGCACTTTAACGACATCGCCGAGCGGCTGGCGGAGTACCCGGAACAGTTCGATCCGCTGTTCGGCGAGCAGGAGATGGAAGGCCAGCTGTTTACCGTGGTGGAAGACTGGTGCTACGGCTACATGCGCGGCGTGGCGCTGGATGCGGACTGGGCGCAGCTGCCGGCGGCACAGCAACCGGCGCTGCAGGCGATTGCGCTGCACGGCAGTGAAGAGCAGCTGGCGCAGCGTGAAGGCTTCACCCCGGACGCGTTTGAGGCCAGCATCGAGGCGATTCGTCCGGCGGCGCTGGAACTTCACGAATACTGGCAGGAACAGCGCATGGCGCAGCCCGATCCGGCCCCGCAGCTGCCGCATTTTGCCGGTGAAAAAACCGGCCGCAACGATCCCTGCCCGTGCGGCAGCGGCAAAAAGTTTAAGCAGTGCTGCCTGAATAAAGCCTGAGACGTTCACGTCTATGCAGGCCAGCGCTAAAACTGGCCTGCGCACCGCGTTATTTCCCGGACGCGAGAAACTCCATCACCGCCGCATTCAGCGGCGCCGGGCACTCTTCAGGTAACCAGTGACCGCAGCCAGGTAACACTTTGCCGGTGACCTGCGAGGCGTAGCGGCTGACCACCTGCTGCTCATAGGCACCCAGTCCGCCGTGACCGCCACCGCCAATCGCCAGCATCGGCACGGCAATTTTCTCGCGGGAGAGCTCTTTATTGTCCGCCACTCCCTGATTCAGCACCCGGTAATATTCAAAGGCGGCATTCAGGCTGTGCGGTTTTGCATAGGATTTGCTGTAGAGATCGAGCAGCGCCGGGGTGAACACCGCTTTGTTGGCGGCATGTTCTTTGATGAAATGCTCGAAGAACAGGCGCTCTTTACCGGCGATCAGCTGCTCAGCGAGCTGTCCCTGCGCCGCAAAGAAGCTGAAGTGCCACACCAGGGATTCGCCTTCAGGCGTAAAGGCCGGGAACTGATAGATGCTTTCATCCGGGATCGGCGCTTCCATAAAGATGGCGCGGCGGATGTTGTCCTGATGTTTCACCAGCAGCGGATAGGTATTCCAGATGCCAATATCGTGCGCCACCAGATCGAACTTTTTGCCGCCGGCGAACTGTTGTGCCAGCTGATAAAGCAGCGGTGCAACATCGGTGGCGCGATACGAATGCGGCACGTCAGACTGCCCCAACCCCGGCAGATCCACCGCCACGACGGTGTGGTTTTTTGCCAGTTCCGGCATCAGCTGGTGCCATTCGTACCACGTCTGTCCGAAACCGTGCACCAGATACACCAGCGGTCCGCTGCCGCCCTTCACATAATGCAGGCGTACGCCATCCACAGTTTGATAGCTGCTGGTGAAACCGGCGGGCAGCGGGAATTCATCCGCGGCGGTGCCGGCGGCGGAAAACAGCGCGGCCGAGGCGAGCAGCAGGGTTAACAGTAATTTTTTGAACACGTGATTGATCTCCATTTTGTGATAATGCCATTTAAAACAGTGAATTAAATTTTCATGTACGCACGGCTGGTCAGTGACCTTGTACGCGCTGGTGCCGCGCGCCGGCCTGGAAACCGTGCTGACGCGCCTGCAGTGCGATGAGGAAGCCAACCGCCAGCAGCAACAGCAGCGCCAGCGGGAAGGACGCCACGCCCCAGTGAGTAAGCAACACGCCACCGGCCAGACCGCCGCCGGCAATCGCGCTGTTCCACACCACCACGTTCATCGACAGCGCCACATCCGCGCCCTCGCCCGCCGCATCCGCCAGTGCCGTTTGCAGCAGCGTGGCCGCCCCGCCAAACGTCAGCCCCCACAGCGCCACGCCGACATAAACCAGCAGCGGCAAGCGCGCCAGCCAGATGAACAGCAGCGAGACCAGCGCAAACAGCGCCAGACTGCCGAGCACGGCGACGCGCAGGTGGTGATCGACGAGGCGACCGGCCAGGCC
This sequence comes from Pantoea sp. SGAir0418, assembly GCF_043529865.1. Lineage (NCBI taxonomy): Bacteria > Pseudomonadati > Pseudomonadota > Gammaproteobacteria > Enterobacterales > Erwiniaceae > Pantoea > Pantoea sp. SGAir0418. Next base: position 642,622 of record NZ_CP027911.1, on the reverse strand, counting down.
GATAGCCGCCAGCGCCGCGATGCCAAACACCAGCAGCACGCTGTCCACCTGCCCGGCGAGACCCGCCTGGCTAACAAACGGCGCAATGTAGGTGTAGAGAATGTTGTGCGCCGTCATCCACGCCAGCACCACGCCCAGCACCGGGCGCACGCCTGGCGTCATGAACACCGTGTGCAGCGGCAGACGCTGATCGCTGCTTTGTCCCGGATAGTCAGGCACCCGCAGCAGCACCCAGCCGATCAGCAGCAGCGTCAGCGCCGACATGATGCCGAACGCCGTGCGCCAGCCCACCGCCGTGCCCAGCCAGGTGCCGACGGGAACGCCCAGCGCCAGCGCAATCGGTGTGCCGACCATCGCCACGGCGAGCGCTTTGCCCTGCTGATGGACCGGCACCATGCGCCGCGCATAGCCGGCCAGCAGGCTCCAGGCGAGTCCCGCCGCTGCGCCGGCGAAAAAGCGCGCCACCAGCGTCAGTGCGAAGTGGGTCGAGAACGTGGTGATGGAGTTGAAAATCAGAAAACCGACGATAGCCAGCAACAGCACGTTACGGCGGCGCCAGCCCTGGGTAGCGATGGTCAGCGGAATCGCCGCCAGCAGCGAGCCAAGCGCATAAACGGTTACGGTCTGCCCGGCCAGCGCGGTGGAAATACCGAGGCCCGCCGCCATCTGCGGCAGCAGTCCGGCCGGTAAGGTTTCGGTGATGATGCAGATAAAACCGGTCATGGCCAGCGCCAGCAGCGCGCCCAGCGGTAGCGGCCGGGTTTTATCCGCGGCGGTATTCAAAGTCGTCACAATCAGCGTTCCCGATGTCATCAGCGTGCAGGTGAGGCGCGCGCCGGTCGTTAAAATTATGTGTACCGATCAGTATATAAACTGGCGAAGTGCGATAACCCGTTACGGCTTAAGAACACACTACCGCGGATACGCTATCCGCCGCCCGCAGGCACAAATATATACTGATCGATACATTAGTTGACGGACGAGATCATTGTCAACGACTTATGTATCGATTAGTATTTAAGCATTGAGCTTAACGGAGCACTAAGATGGCCACCATGGGACGGCCGCGTACGTTCGATCGTGATGCGGCCATTGAACAGGCGATGAAGATTTTCTGGCAGCACGGCTATGAGTCGACATCGTTAACGCAGCTGAAGGCGGGAATTGCCGGCGGTATTTCCGCACCGAGCTTTTACGCGGCCTTTGGCTCGAAGCAGGCGCTGTTTCAGGAGTGTGTGCAGCGCTATCTGTCGACTTACGCGCAGGTAGTGGAGTCGCTGTGGGATAACAGTCTGCCGCCCCGTACCGCAATGGAGACCGCGCTGCGGCGCTCTGCCAGCATGCAGTGTGAGGCCGGCCATCCGCTGGGTTGTATGGTCGGCCTGGGCGTGATGAGTGCGCCTTCCGCCGAACACGCGGACGTCACGCAGCCGCTGGCGCGCTCACGTGCCCGCACGCTGGCAGGCATGACGGCCTGCGTGCAGCGCGGCATCGACAGCGGCGAGCTGCGCGCCGACACCGATGCCGCCGCCATCGCCATCGCCCTCGACGCTTTTCTGCTGGGCGTGTCGGTGCTGGTGCGCGATGGCATCAACGGCGCGCAGATCGACACCGCCATCGCCCACGTCATGGCTGTGTGGGATGCGGCAAAATCCGTGACGGATTAAGTGACCCAGCCGCCTGGCGACGCACGCTGAACATTACCCCGCCGGTTTGACTTCGGTGACCAGCGTTGGCAGCTGCCATGCGCCGCCGGCGCGGATGGCACGACACATGCCGGTGGTGGCCTCGCTGCTCTGCACAAACTGGCGGCCGTCCCACACCCATGCAGCGGTACTCCAGCAGTCGCCAATGCCGCGCCCTTTCTGCGCTTCGCTGATCATGCCGTCGTGATAATCAGATCCGGAATCGGTGATCAGCTGCGGCGTGCCCTGCAGCGCGTTATCCAGCAGCCAGAAACCATAGCCTTCGTTGTAAGCCCCGCGCCAGCACAGCGCGGCGATCAGCACGTGCTGCGCATCCACCGGCGTCAGCGTAGGCGGTTCTGCGCCCTCTTCTGGCTGATCGTCGGACGGCGCGAGATTGTCACAGCTGTCGTCATCGGTCAGCGAGGCAATCAGCTTTGGCTTGACCTGTGCCAGTTCGTCCGGCGTCAGCGGGCGCGGTGCGGCTTTCAGCACATGGACCTGCTGGATCACCGGCATCGCCACTGCCGCCGGTACGCTGGCTTCCGGCTGATTACCCTTGCGCAACAGCGCGCCCGGCGTGTTCAGCCGTCCCTGCGCCTCATCCATTTTTAACAGCGTGGCAAAGGCCCCGTTGCCGGAGAGCTCAAACGGCTCGGCCGCACCGCGAAACTCCACTCTGGCGCTGCCTTTAATAGCGGCGATCAGCGCCTCGGTTTGCGCGTCGCTTAGCGTCCACTCATCGTTCTCCGCTTTGCTGACTTCGCCCAGCGCGCGATCGTCAATCCACAGCGCCAGCGCATTTACCTGCTGCGCATCATCGTCGCCGGTATCGGCCAGCACCACGCGCCCGTGCGTCAGGCTGTCTGGCCCGCCGGCGCGCGTCAGCAGTACCGATCCGCCCGCGCCCTCTTCGGCGCTGTAGCCGGCGGCGCGGCAGGTCAGCGTATTATCACAAGCCAGCTCCCAGTCTTTATGGCTAAACGAGACGCCTTCGTCGGCCCACAACGGCGTGCTCAGGCTGGCGAACAGCGTCAGCGCCAGCAGCAATCGGCTTTTCATGCCATCTCTCCCTAATGGTAAAGGTGGCTAGTGTGATGATTTTTGCGGCGCGGGAGAAGTGAATTTTTTGCGGCGGGTCTTATTCCATCGCTGCCTGTGGTTGTGGCTGACGCGCCATCAGGCTCAGCGCCACCAGCATCGCCAGCGCCACGGCAATCGCGCCAGCGAGATACACCGAAGCCACGCCGCGGTGGGCGGCCAGCGCGCCCGCCAGCGGACTGGTGACTGCCAGCGCGATATCGAGAAACGCCACGTAAGCCCCCATCGCCAGACTGCGGGTGTGCGGCGGCGCACGGCGTACCGCTTCCACGCCGAACGCCGGAAAGGCCAGCGAATAGCCAAAACCGGTCAGCGCCGCGCCGAGATAAACCAGCGTCGCGTCATCAGCGCGCCAAATCAGCAGCTGACCGCAGGCTTCAATCAGCACGCATACCAGCGCGACGCGCGCGCCGCCCAGCTTATCCGGCAGATGGGCAAAGAACAGGCGCGCCGCGATAAACGCCACGCCAAACGCGGTGAACGCCAGCGACGCGTTGCCCCAGGCCCTGGCCGCAAACAGCAGCGCGATAAACGCGGTGATCATGCCAAAACCGACGCTGGCGAGCGCCAGACCCAGTCCCGGCCGCCACACCGCGCCCATGACTTTGTAGAACGGTGTCCGTTTGGTCGAGGTCGGCGCGACGGCGCGCACCTGGGTGATAAACATCAGCGGCAGCAGCGGTACCACGATGATCGCCATGGCGATGCCGGTGAAGTGCCAGCCGTGATAAATCGCCACGCCCAGCGGCGCACCCAGCGCCCAGGCGCCGTAAATCGCGATACCGATCCACGCCATTACTTTACCGGCATTGGCCGGTCCCACCAGCCCAAGCCCCCAGCCGAGCGCGCCGGTGGCCAGCAGGCTCTCGCCCAGCGCCAGCACCACACGCCCCAGCAGCAGGATGGCCACCGAGCTGGCAGGCCGATCAACGAACAGCAGCGAAATCAGGTAGATCACGCCGGAACTTGCAACCACCAACAGCCCGGCCAGCACCGCACGTTTCGCGCCGCGCATATCGGCGAAGTTGCCCGCCCACGAACGCGTCAGCAGCGACGCGACAAACTGCGCGCCGATGACCGTGCCGATCGCCAGCGTATCCATGCCGAGGTTCTGCTGCAGATGCAGCGGCAGCACCGGCAGCTGCATCCCCATGGTGAGAAAAGCGATAAACACCGCCAGCGTCACCGGCAGCAAGGTGATAAATACATTATTTTTCATCGATATAATCCAGAAAAACTGCCGCGCGCAGCGGCAGCGTGATATCAGAGATGGGTGTAATAGGCAGGCGTATCGAGCTCGCTCAGCAGGTCCGGGCGGGTTGCAGACCAGTCCAGCAGCGTGCGCGTACGCTGGCTGGAGACCGCCATGTTGCCCGCCGCCATATTGGCGAACCAGCCAAAATGAGCCCGGTCGCGCTCGCCACTGGGCAATCCGAGCTGGCGTCCAATCTTCTCCGCGATTGCGCGGAACGGCACCGCCTCATCGGCCACCGCGTGATAAACGCGTTCGGTGACGCCCTGCTCCAGCGCCAGCCGATAGACGCGCGCCGCATCGCGACGGTGCACGCCGGACCAGCAGTTCTCACCGCTGCCGCACCAGGCGGAAATCCCGCTCTCACGCGCCAGCCGCACCAGAATCGGCACGAAACCGTGGTCGCCGAGGCCATGCACCGACGGCGCCAGCCGCACCGTCGCCACGTGCACGCCGCGCTGCGACAGCGCCTGCGCCGCCGCTTCCGACTGACGCGGTGACACCGGCTGCGGCTGATCCAGCTCCGTCGCCCCGCGCGCCATACCGGACAGGCCGGACGTCACCAGCAGCATGCGATCCGATCCGGCAATCGCCTCGCCGAGCAGTTCGATCACCTGGCGGTCCTGCTCGCAGTTCTGCACGAAGCGCGAGAAATCGTGGTTAAACGCAGTATGAATGATGGCGTCCGCGGATTGCGCGGCGTCACGCAGTACGTCAGCGTCCTCCAGCGAACCGCGAATAACCTGTGCGCCAGTGACGGCCAGCGCCACGGCTTTTTCCGCCGAACGCGCCAGCCCTGTCACCTGATGGCCCGCCGCGATCAACTCTTCCACCACCGCTGAACCTACCCAGCCGGTGGCCCCGGTGACAAATATCTGCATGGTCTTCTCTCCTGCACGTTAAAACGCGAGTGTTTCGTCGTGTTGATATGATGCGTGCTGTGGAGCGGTGGCGCTAATCGCATCAGCAATGCAGGAGCAAGCCTTGACGGATAAGGCCTGAGGGCATGAAGACCGCGACTTATTCGGCGAGAGTTCAGGTTTACAGCGCCGCCACAATCTGCTGGCGCAGCCATTGCTGGGCGGGATCGCGATGCAGGCGCTCGTGCCACAGCATCAGGATGTCAAACCCTTCAATCTGCAGCGGCGGTGCAAGCACGCGAAGCTGCGGCGCGTTTCGCACCAGGCGCTCCGGCAGCACGGCGACCAAATCACTGTTGGCCAGCGTATCGAGCATAAACAGGAAATGCGGCACCGAGAGCGCGACGCGGCGCGTGCGGCCGAGCGTTGCCAGCGCGCGATCGGTGGCTGCACTGAAGCCGCCGCCATCCGGCGAAACCATCACAAACTCCAGCTGGCAAAAGCGATCCAGCGTCAGGGGCTGCTGCAGCTGCGGATGATCGTGCCGGCCGGCCAGCACGTAGCGCTCGCTGAACAAGCGGCGCTGATGCAGCGTCGGCGGCGCGTTGTCGCCGGTGTGAAACACTATATCCAGCTCGCCCTTCTCCAGTTGCTGCGCCACCTGTGGCGGATTGAGTGCAAACACCGCCATGCGGCTGCGCGGTGCCGCTTCACGAATGAGTTTCAGCGCCGGCAGGATCAGTGCCGATGACATGTAATCGGTGGCGGCAATGCGCCAGGTGAGCTCCGCGCGCGCCGGATCGAACGCTGCCGGCGGTGCCACCGCGCGCTCCAGCGCTTCCAGCGCCAGACGCAGCGGTTCGCGCAGGGCCTCGGCGCGGGCGGTGGGCAACATGCCGCGCGGACCGGGCAACAGCAGCGGATCGTCAAACAGCACCCGCAGGCGCGCCAGCTGAGCGCTTACCGACGGCTGCGACAGATTGAGGCGCTGCGCCGCGCGCGTCACGTTCTGCTCCACCAGCAGCACGTCTAAGGTGTGCAGCAGATTCAAATCCAGCGAGTGCATATTCATGCTAGCTATACCTGAGATATTAGTAATTGATTTCTACTATAGCCAGCGCTGGCTTAACCTGCAGCGGTTTTCATCTCACAGGATACCGCCATGAATGTTTTAATTGTGTATGCCCATCCGGAACCCCGCTCGCTGAATGGATCGCTGAAAGACTTTGCCGTGAATCATCTGCAGCAGGCGGGCCATCAGGTGCAGGTTTCAGATCTGTACGCCATGCAGTGGAAAGCGCCGCTGGATGCCGCCGACACACTGGCGCCCCCGGTGGGCGCGCATTTTGATGCCACGCTGGATTCGCGTTTCGCCTACGACAACCAGCTGCAGGCAGCGGACATTGCCACCGAGCAGGAGAAGCTGCGCTGGGCAGACACGGTGATTTTTCAGTTTCCGCTGTGGTGGTTTTCGATGCCGGCGATCATGAAAGGCTGGTTTGATCGCGTGTATGCCAACGGTTTTGCCTATGGCGTCGGCGAGCACAACGATCATCACTGGGGCGATCGCTACGGCGAAGGCACGCTCGCCGGCAAGCGCGCCATGCTGGTGGTGACCACCGGCGGCTGGGAGTCGCACTACGCGCCGCGCGGCATCAACGGCCCGATTGAGGATCTGCTGTTCCCGATCCAGCACGGCATGCTGTTCTATCCCGGCTTCAGCGTTTTACCACCGCTTGTGTTGTATCGCGTGCAGAAGTCGGCGCAGGAACGCTATGCTGGCTGGTGCGCCGCGCTGGCGCAACGACTGGATCGCTTAGCGCAGGATCAACCGATTGCCTTCCGTCGCCAGAACGGCGGTGAATATGCGATTCCGGCGCTGACGCTGCGCGAGGATCTTGCGGAAGGCGAGCGCGGATTTGGCGTGCACGTGGCGCGCTGAGCCGCAGGCCGCCAAACCCGCAGCGGCGCGCTGCCGCATTATTCAAACAGCCAGCGTCCCGCCTGCGCCGACGCAATCAGCATGCCCAGCGTGAAATCCGGCACCACCGGCACTTCACGCTTGTTGAACGGGTTGAGGATTTGCGCCAGCGACGGTTCGTCCGGGTAGTAGGTTTCAATTGCGAAATTCGCGCGATCGACCGCGAACTCGCTGAAAAACTCCTCCATCAGCGCGGCGGCTTCGTCGCGCTCGAAGTTGAGATCGCTGTCGATATCAATCTGCGGCGTGAGCGTTTTCTGCTTGAACAGATACACGCCGTCATAGCGCCGCACCAGTTCATAGATACGCTGTTCGAGTTGCTCTGTCATCGTCGCCTCTTCGCCTGTGCTGGTAGGATCGCAGGGCATTTTGCCATGCCTTGCCGCGAGGCAGGAGGAAAAAAATGTCAGCCGTGAATACGTATCGCAATCCTGCATAAAAATCCCGGTAGCCATTGCTACCGGGACCCTTATCACTTAAGCGGCAGATAGATATCCGTCAGCAATTCGTGTTCCGCCACTTCATGCACGAAGTTGTGATAGTGGAAGAACAGCGGGAAATCGCGCAGCTCTTCACCGCTGGCCGGCAGCCATTCGCTGTAGAGCGAACGCGCCAGCTCGGTCAGAGCGCTGTGCGAGCCGTGATGACGCAGCACCGCGTAGCGTCCGCCGGGAATGGTGCTGTTGACGACGCCAAAGGCGTTGTCTTCGTTAATCGGTGTGGTCACCGAACCGCAAAGGTGATACTGAAAATCCCCGGCTGGCGTGCTGGCCGGATCGTGCGGCGCGACGCCGAACGTCTGGCTGCTGCGCACCGGCGACGCGCCGCTGCTTTTGCGCCAGGCAATAAACTGTGCCGCCGTTTCGTTGATGCGCTGCGGATCGCCATTATGCGTGAGCATCGCCACCGGCGTGGTGGGAAACATTTTAATCTCAACTGACATACTCTCTCTCCGTTTGACGGGTGGCTGAGGCATGCGCTGATGCCAGGTCATCCACACCGGCTGCTGACGAAATTCACTCGGCGTCACGTCAAATACCTGCTTAAAGGCGCGACTGAATGATTCGGCATGCTGAAAACCGGCATCGAGCGCAATCTCAATGATTTTCTCGTGCGGATTGAATGCCAGCCGGTACGACGCCCGTTTGAGCCGCATCAGCTGGATGTAACGCCCCGGCGGCATGCCGCACCAGGCGCTGAACTGGCGGTGAAAGTGGTACGGCGAAAAGTGCGCCACTTCACTCAGTTGCTCCAGCAGCAACGCTTCATCAAGATGGCGTTCGATATAGTCGAACACCTTGTCAAAGCGCTTGCGGTAGGTCTCGCGGTGATGGTTTTTGTTTACTGGCATAGCATCCTCTCTGGGGAATGAGTATGCCCTTGTGGCTGGGAGTGGGCCTGATGGATCTTGCGGAGTTTTGAGGGAGAGTAAAGCGCGGTGATGATTTTTGCTGTGAATCAGCGGGGGTGATTATGCGCTTAAATTGCGCGATTATTTGAGGGCGTAGCAGGTTCGGGATTCATGCTTTTTAGGCACTAAATAGGATAGATGAACGGTTAATGCTAAATGGTGCGAAGGCCGGACTCGAAAGGCAATGCAAACATCTGTCTAACAAAACAAAAATAAAAGCAAAACCTTTAAGTGCCCCTTTTTGTGCCCCCAAATTATTTTTCATATTTCGCCCGATTCGCTGCCAATCGTCTTATCTAACTTTCATTGGAAATCTATTCCGGTTAGGTTCCGTAAAACGGAACCTAACCGGAATAGCCAAATAAAAAAGATTTTATAAATAATCCTTCATACTCTACACCTTTCAATTTTATTTATATTAAACAGTATGTTAAGTGATGATGAGTGGGTGAAGGGTGATGCATATTCTTCACCGGCGATGAAGCATGGGCGTAAAAAAACCGGCTTTCGCCGGTTCGGGTCAGTCAGGCTGCTGCCGGGTCGTCGCATTTTGGCAGCCAGTCGGCGCTGCTTTCATCGGTCAGGTCAAGGTTGGTCTGGATGCCTGACTTCGTGCGCCGCTTCAGGTAGTTCAGCCCGTACTCGCGCAGGATGCTTTCCAGCGCCTGGCTAAACGACTTCATGCTGAGCGGGTTACGGTAGCCGTTCGCCTCCATGTAGGCCAGATAGGCGTGATACAGGTAGCGCTTCGGCTGCAGGGGGCGGATGCTGGCGTTGCCCATGTGCAGGCCGTTTGGCTCAGCCGTCGCAAACAGGTAGCCGCAGAAGTCCACCATCGGGTCGGCGTCGCGCTTGATGCGCATCGCCTCGCCGGAGTTCTGCTGCGACTGAAGCAGCGTGCGGGCGTCCTGCGGCTGGCTGAACCGCTGCATCAGCTGGCGGACGATAACGGCCAGCTCGTTCTGTATCTTCTCCTTCAGCTGCGGGTCGCGCTCGTTCGCCGGGATGATTTCCGGGAAGTGCAGGATCACCCGGCGACGGGACACGCCGCCGCTGCGGTCGGTGAAGCGCATCGGGTTGTTGTTCACGGCCAGAATCACCGCCGGAATGTGGGTCGAGTAGGCGTCCCTGTACTTCGGGTCCACCGATACCGCGTCGCCGCCGGTAATCGCCTTGATGCCCGCGCCGTCGCCGCTCCACTTCTCCTGATCGGGCAGGCGGATGAGCGAATAGCCGATAACGGACGCGCGCTCGCGCGAGGATTCCAGCGTTTCGATGGTGGCCGACACGGCGTTGTCCGGCCCGGCCAGCATGGTGGCGATTTCCGCCATGATGCTCTTGCCGCTGCCGCCGGGGCCGGTGACCTCAAGAAACAGCTGCCAGTCGTAGCGGTTCGCCAGCACCATGAACAGCGCAGCCAGAATGATGTCGCGCTTCTCCGCGCTGCGTCCGGCGGCGCGGTCGAGCCACTGCCAGAAGTGCGGCGCGTGGTGCTCCAGCGTTTCGCCCGCCACCGGGCGGGTGTAGTCCACGTCGCTGACGGTGCGCAGCCAGTTTTCCCGGCGGTGCGGGCTGAACGCGCCGGTGCGGGTGTCAAGCACGCCGTTGCGAAAGCCGATAAGCTGGCGCTGCGGCGCGGCCTGCTGGGGCAGCATCAGCTTCAGCGTGTCCACCACGCCCGCCACCTTGCCCGCCGAGAACGGCGCGCGCAGGCGCTGGAACAGCTTCGCCACGTCTCGCCCGAACTGGTTGCCGGAAATCACCTTCCACGCCCCGGCCTCGTAGCGGCAGAGAATTTCCCCGCTGGCGTCCACGGCCAGACTGCTGCGGTAGTGCTCCGCCACGCGCTCCGCCTTTTCGCTGGCGCTCATGGCCGAAAACTCCGCCTCGCTCATGACGTCAAACGGGCTGGCAGCGGGCGGCGCGGCGGCCTCCGTCAGCGCCTGCCGGATTGCGGCTTCACCGTGCTGTATATACGCGTCGTTCCAGTCGCCGAACACCGGCGGCAGCGCCACGGCTCCGTTGCAGGCCGCGGCGGCCTGCTGCGCTTTGCGCTGACCGTCGCCGCTCAGGTCGCGGTCGGCGGCAATCACCAGCGGCAGCGACGGGTGCTTTTCACGGGCGAGGCCGGCCAGGGAAAGAAGGTTCGCGGACGACAGCGCAACCCACACCTCGTCACCAGTCAGGTTGTGCACCGTCAGGCCGGTGGCAAAGCCCTCGGCCAGCCAGATGCGCCTGCCATTACTGCCGTCGCTGCCGAACACGTGGCGCGCCCCCTTTACCTGTCCCCCCTTCAGGGTGCGCTTGACGCCCTCCGCGTTAATCAGCTGCACGTTGACCAGCGCGCCGGCCATGTCCTGCAACGGCACGATAAGGTCGCCGGGACGGAAGGTCGTCAGGGCCACTTTCTGCGGCTTCGCGAGCGTCAGGCTGCGCTGCGCCGGCCAGCCCTTACACGACAGGTAGGCATTACTGCTGACCTCCTGCGCGGCGCTGACCAGCTGCTCCGCGAGCGTCGCGGCGGCGGCGCGGGCGGCGTCCTTATCCCCGGCCTCAGCGACAGAGTCAGCGGACGCATCCGCCGGCGGCAGGCTGCCGGTCAGGGCGTTCACGCGTTCGGCGGCTTCGGTCAGGTTAATGCTGAGCGCCTTTCTCACCAGGTCCATGCCGTCGCCGGCCCCGCACTGGTTGCAGAACCAGGTGCCGCGCCCCTCCTGGTCGTCAAAGCGGAAGCGGTCTGTTCCGCCGCACACCGGGCACGGCATGTGGCGGTTTTTAACCACCTTCACGCCCAGCGCGGGCAGGATGCGGGGCCATTGGCCCCGCGCGGCCTTCGCCGCGTCTGATACGGTCATTTTCATTCGGTTGTCCCTCAGTGCAGCGGCCGCGCGTCGTGAATGCGCCCGCTCAGCTCGTCCATCACCACCTGGCCTAAAAAGCTCAGGCACGGGGCCGACTTCAGCGGCCCGGCGGCCAGCAGGTCGTCCAGCAGGGCGCAGGCAATCTCCTGCCCGCGCCGGCGGCCGTGCTGGTGCAGATAGAACCCCTCCAGCTCGGTCTCGATGGCGTGCTCAAGGCGCGCCAGCGTCAGGCCGGGGTAGCGCTGCTGCTCGCGGCACAGGGTGAGCCAGGCGCAGGCGACCGCGCGGCGGCTCAGCGCGGCGCGGAGGTCGGGGGAAAGCGTGCGGATTTTCATGATGTCACTCCGTTGTTCATCAGGCTGTCGTGGCAGCGGGCTACCACGCCGTCGAGCTGTTCGGTGATGAGGAAGACCAGCGAGGCCAGCTGCGCGCGCTGCGCGGGCGGCGGCGCTTCGTGGCAGTCCTGAAGCCGGGTCATGTCGGACACGAAGCGCCCGGCGTTGCGCAGGTGCTCCAGGCGCATCAGGTCGTTGTCGGAAATCGTAATGGGGCTCATGCGCTCACCTCCGTCACCGGCAGGCGGCAGGCAAAAGACAGCACGTAGTCGCGGGCAAGCAGCCGGCGCGCGGCGTGCTCGTCTGCGGCGGTGGCACGAAGCATCAGCACGCGGCTGTGACGCTCACAGCGGCGCACGGCGGCGAAAACGAAGACAAACTGAGGGTGCGGGGAATGAAAGACGGTAGCCATAAGGGCAGTCTCCACTGAGTAGCGGTTAACGCCACCACCGGAAACGCCAATTTCACTGGTGGTAGCCCGAACGGGGTTGGCGTAACCGGCCTCAATGGATACCGGCGCTTCGTGAGAAGCCCCCGCCCGGGCCACCATTACTCGACAGGCACAGCGTAAACACAACCGCCGCCCGAAAAATGGGTGCACTGAGGCTAAGACACAAAAAAAGACGCAAGGCGCGTCTGGTGTCGCCATTGAGTTGCTCAGGACGCCAATCCCGGCTGCCGATTTTGCGGCAGCGGAATTACTGTACCAGGGAAAGCCCCCGGCGCGCAAGCCGGGAGTGAGGGAAGCGAGCGACATACGCACCTCAGCAGTTCGTGAGGGTGATGCCGGCGCGGGAAGGAGACTGCGGGTCTGCTGGGGCCGTGCTGCGCTCAATGCTGAAGGCGATGCCCGTGCCGCGAAAGCGCTGCGGCTGGCCCGGCATATCCACCTCAGCGGCAATGGCCAGCGCCAGCTGCTTTGCGTCCTCCACGGACAGGTCGTGCGACGTGCCGCCAATGTTCAGCCGGATCATGCTGCACGCTCCTGACCGCGCGCGGCGATGCGTTCGTTCATCCAGGCGCTGACCTCACTTGCCATCCACGCCACGTTCTTGCCGCCGAGCGACACCTGCGCCGGGAAGGCGCTGCGGCTGATGAGGTCGTAAATGGTCGAGCGGGACAGGCCGCAGACGTGAATAACCTCCGGCAGGCGCATAAAGCGCTCCTGAACCGGGGCAATGGCCGGCATAACGGGGGCCGCCGGGGCGGATGAGTGCGCGGATAAAGCCGTGTGCATAAGCTACCTCTTTCTGAGTCCATTAAGTGCCGCACGGTTACGTGCAGCGTCGGGTAGCGCTTTATTTTCAGCATATTTACGGCCAGCGCAACAGGGCGGCCGCGTGCTGTGGCTGACACAATCTGCCTGAATTTCGCACAGTGTTAACCACTCTTAACGAGTAGTAACGGGTAGTACCAGATAGTGCCGGGCCCGGCTTTTCATATAGCCTCAGACTCTCAAAAATAATTTATTAATAGCAATAAACATTAATCATTCCGGGTCGCCGGAATCAGGCTGGTGAAGAATGGTGAACAGCGGGTGAACAATCATTATCTGATTCTTCACCACTTAATTTACTGTATTTACTCTCTTTTTCTTTCAAGTGAAGGATGGTGAAGGATTTATATAAAACTGAAATCGGATAACAGGCTTTCGTGAGACCTTTTCCTGGCTCGCCAGAAGGAAAGCTTTTGTCTGGTCCGTCACACAACGCCGTCAGGTAGCAGCGCCTGTGCCAGCCCCGGCACAATTGACTTACAAAAACCGACCTGACAGGAACCCGTTATGACCGATATCACCGCCTTTCCCGCCAGCACGCAGGCCGCGCTGGAAAAAGTCAGCACCGCAAAGGCCGCATGGCTTGATGCACGCAGTAAGCAGGAGGCCGCCGCCTCACAGGGGAACACCATCCGTCAGCGCCGCGCCGAAACCGAGACGAACGCGGCCGCACAGAACGACGAATGGCGGCGGCTGTTCCGCGAGAGCGGCGGCGTGATGACGCCGGAGATGAAGAAGCTGCGCGCGGAGGTGGCGCTGGACCGCGAGGCGCTGGAGGAGTTCGACGCCCTGCTGGCGCTGCACGCGCAGGAAAATGAGCGCCTGCCGTGGGAGACGGCCGACCTCGCCAGAGACTACATCAGCGCCCACAATGACCTGGTGAACCTTCGCGCCATGCAGCTCTGGCAGGCGTTTATGGAGGCGCACGGCCGGCAGCTGATTCAGACGCTGAGCCTGCTAAAAATCACGCTGGGGCGCCAGGCCAGCGACGGAACCGGCACGGTGCACGCCGTTAACGATCCGGAAACGGTGCTGAAAAATTTTATCACGCGCCACATCACCGACCCGGCGCTGATGCGCGACGCCCTGCCGGAGGAAGACGCCGTATTTAAGCTGGCGGGTATCTTCCCGGCGCGCGGGGCGCACGAAGACTTCAGAAAAAGCCCCTCGCCCGCAGCGCGTCACAGAATGCTGGTCCGCCGCGAAATGGTGCAGAAGGAGCAGGCACAATGACCGTTGCAACCACACCCGCACAGGCGCTGGACCAGTTTCGCGCCGCCCGCAGCCGGTGGCAGGCGCACCTGACCGCGCGTCAGGACGCGGAAACGGCGCTCAGCGCCCTGCTGTCGGCCGGTGAAAAGCAGGCTGATTACAGTGAACGGGTGCCGGCGCTGCGCGAGCGCATCGCGGTGCTGGACTGGCAGATTAACTGCGCCGCCCGAGAGGGCGTATATGCGCAGCGGATTGTGCTGGAAGCCTGCACGGAGGACGCGCTCAGCGCCTTTATGCGCGAGCACGGCCCGGCGCTGACTTCGGCGCTGGCCCCGTTCCTAAACGGCCCCGGCGGGCTGGAGGTAGCCGCCCGGCTGCTGCGCAGCGCCGTGGCCCGTGAGGTGCAGCGTGCGCGCCCGGCGGTGGCAGCGGCTTATCAGGACGCGCTGGCCGAAACGGGCCTCTATCCGGAAGCCGGGATGATGCGCGACTGTGAGGGCAGCTACACGCCGGCACAACACCAGCGCTTTACGCAGCGCCTCAGCCGGCTGCCGCAGGAGGACGCGTAATGGCCCTGAAATGCCCGGAGTGCGGCACCACCGCACACACACGCACCAGCGCCTACGAGTCTGCGACCGTCAAGCGCACCTGGTATCAGTGCCAGAAACTCGACTGCTCCTGCACGTTCACCGCCCTGGAGAGCGTCGAGAAAATCATCGTGAAGCCGCAGAAGCCTGCCGGGCCGGAACCCAAAACGGAAGCGCTGAGCGCGGCGCGCCAGCCGCAGACGCTGGGCCGCTACGGTTCTGCCAGTAAACTGTCCAGCCGGCAGCAGTCACCTGCCTGAAGCCGTCCGATCCTTCCCTGAGCCGGCCACTGCGCCGGTTTTTTCACGCCTCTTTTTCCTGGCTGGCCTCTCTGCTCTTGAGTGCATGTCTATGCTGCATGAAAACGCATGAGTTTTTGCACCTCGCTTATGTCCGCTCAGGCCATGCCGGGTGCGGCTCGGCACCATTCATGCAGGTGCATGAAAACCACTGCATAAAGCGGGCAGGCGTGGCGGGGGTACGAGCGCGCGCCATGACTTTGCATCAAGGAACTATGCTAATCTCATTAGATGAACGTTATATTCAGGTGAAACTTTTTCTAGCAATAAATGCACCACTCTTTCAACAACCCTTTCAAATGCACCATCCATTAAAAATTCATCACCAGGACTTACTAAAGCTATGTTCAAGGCAGGTATTACTGGATTAGATGATAATAAGTTAAAAGCCTCCCCATGATAATGATTGACTTGCGACTGTTCATCAGGAGCGATTATAGTTAGCCCTAAAAAAGAACTTTCACCATTTCTTTTATGTAACCCATGCATGTATTTCAATGTTAATTCAGGCAAATAATGAGCAAAAGCCTTTTTAGGAGTTGTGTATTTTGCATCCAAGACATAATGAACAACATCATTATCTTTCCTGGCTTTGATAACGTAATCAGGGGAACGATGTGAAAACTTGTTATGATGCCCCCTTTCACGCAAAGCATCATTATAGTAACTCCAAGCTTCTGTATTAACCAAATCCTCTGAGACCGCATTTTTATTTAGAGGCATCCAATACTTAGGCTCATATTGTAGAGAAAGCTCACATCCGTCAATATGATAAGAAAAACTCAGCTCTCCCCCATTACCCTCTAATAAAGGTTGCACTTTCAAAACATTATCCAACTGTTCCTTTAGATAAAACAAACAATAATACTCAAATAACTTAGGTATACTTTTAATTGACAAAAGTTCATCTTGCTTACTCCAATCTGGACTCCCAAACCGATACCAACTTATTACCTTATTAAAAATAGCAAGATAAGCTCGATTGTATTTAGCCTTCATTGTTAAAGAAGGAACTCCTACCACCTTCCTTTTGACTGGTATTGTTTTTTTTATTTTATTTTGGATTAAATTCAATAAGAATAAAACTTCATTGCACTTGATTATTTTGCGTTCATTTATCCTGCGTTGGAATACCTTGACCTGATTGTAAAAGCTGACATAACCCTCATTTACAATCCTGACTTCCTTGTATGATGAATCGGTATCATAACCTGCTAACAAGCTTGAAACAGCAATTTTAAGCGTGTGTACAAAACCATGAATAACTTGGTTTTCATATATGTCGGTGTCATCTATTAGAACATTCTCCCTAATTTTAGCACTGCCATAATAACTATCATCAAAATGAATAATTGCACCTAACTCATCATCAACCTCGAACAATTCTTCGGTATTGTCACAGAGCCATGCCAAAGTTCTGTCATCTATGTTTGAGCTAGATGTTGGCGTTATTATTTTATAAGTTGAAATTAGTTTGGTTACTGGTTCTACGATTACATCATCGACTAACTTATTTAGTAAGTTGGCGTTATGCTCAATCCATTCTAAAAAAATATCTGCAGGCGTATCACCACTTTGATACCCAGCATTCCTTCTCGTAACTCTAAAAAAAGCGCACAACGCATCGCTATTATGCTTAGACAGAAACGACAACATATTTTCTACACGACTAGCATTTATTTTTTTCGCCAAAACGTCTAAACGCTCAAAACTCACGTATTTATTTTCACTGTCATTAGACAAAACAACAGTCAACTCAGCCATCCCAAAGAAATTATGAAAAAAACTTTCATAAAAGCTTCCTTTATATCGCTTAGGAATCCATGAGTAGACCCATTCACATAAAACCGAATCATATTCACACTGTGTATAATCCATCTCATTCTCGTGCAAATATAACGTAACACGCGAATAATCTTTTTTACTCCTTAATTTTACAATCACAGCTTCATCTTCGAGAAGATAAGGTGCAGGGTTTTGAGCATCATCTATAAATTGGAGCACAAACGTGCTCCCTTTCCGTGCCCCATTTAATATATAAAATTCAAGCATCAGCCCACCATTTAGAAGAATGAGTAAGAATCGCCAAAAATATCCCCTTGATTTATTATATTGTTCAGAGATGCTTTTGAAATAGTGAAATCATATTCACTCAACTTTTGTTCCAAGTCTATTAATCTTTCTTTGAAGGCACTTCCATACCCCTCTATTAAAGGAAGGATGTGTTGACTAACTGCATAATCAAGTGGTGGTGTATGCATACCCTCAAGTTCATTAGCTATAGAACAATACCTTTTCATAGCATTAATTTTTCGCTGACTTACTCTGATGGACGTTGTCCTTTTTATTGGCGCAGCAAGTGTCTCAATAATATTATTTAGAATATTCTGCTCATCTTGGGTAAAGGATGCATCAGTAGATGAAATGTTAAAACTCTCATCAATTTTTAAAAAGTCTACAGCTCCATCATAATCATTATGCTGCTGTACATTACCTTTAAAACTGAAATTATGATCCATTGTTATCACTGGCACCCTATCAATTAAACGAGGGGACAATCTTTCTGTAGTTGAATCATTATTAATAGTTGCAATAAATCTGACATTTGCACCCACATTTAAATAGCGATCATCGATATTAGGTATTCCTGTCTCCAACACCCTATTTACACCTTCAGGGTCACACATCCCCAAAAAGTCTGACCAATAGTGCTCAATACTAGATAAGTTAGCTTCATCTAATAAAATGAGCTTCATGAATTCATTATTTTTATCGTTTCTTAAAAATTCAAACAAGCCTGTCCTGGCTGGTTGATATGAATCTTTGAGTGAGTTGTAAAAACCAAGGATATCTCTACCTGAAACCCAAGCTCTTCCAACAGCTATATTTAAGAAGTTTGTTCCATTAAACTTAAAATCATCTTCAGTTAGATTTAAATGTCTTGCAAAACGGATTGCTGTTGATGTTTTCCCAGTACCTGGAGGCCCAGCTAAAATAGTCATTAGTGATTGTGAAGTACAGATTACAAGATTAGCCATCTCGTCAAATGAGAAAGTTCTGCCCCCATCAGCGTCAAAACATTCGATCAAATAATTTATATAGTCTGCTCTACTATCTTTCTCTAGAGAAATGTTTGACTTTTTAATTTTATTTGTAATTATATGTGGTGTCTCACTTTTCTTTTTATCACCACGTAAAATCGTTGTAAGTGTACTGATTTCAGCCAACTTATCAGGTAATTGTGGTGATTCAAGCATTGCTTTTTGAGTAATAAAAGCATTTTCAATAACACGATTCTCTGTTTCCATTTCCTGCTTACGACGCTTTAAATAATCCAGCTCTTTATGCAGGGAATTAAATTCGTTGATGGCCTCGTGTTTAGACAAAAATGAGTCGATAACCTTTTTATTATCATTGATGCTTTTTTCTAATTTAAGATTATCTTCAGTAAGTTCTCGTTGCTTTTCGAGAAGAGCTTGGTGTGCATCCTCATCCGATTGTCTTCTTATCTCTTCTATCCTTTCTTTAGCTTTTTTCTTCTCAAGCTCAATTTTGATATTTTCGTTGGCAAGCTCCTCTCTTTTTTGATGAACTTGCTTTTCTATCTCTTTTAGCTCTGAATTCAATTCATTCTTTTTATCTGCAAAGTTCTTTTCCAACTCTGCATTTTTTTCTTTTAGTAAGAACTCTCGATTTTTTTCGAAGTAGCTGTTGAGATACAAGCTCCCTTCTCTATTGTCAGTCAAATATTCGTTTATAATTTCATTGCCATAATCACTTTCATCCAAGAAATTAGATAGCAAATTCTTTAATCGTTCAAGCCTTTCGTTATTACTTATAGCTTTGTTTTTCTTAACATATTCCTCGATTCCCTGCGAGAGGCGCTGAGCCTCGCTTTTACCTAGTAATGAATTTTTATTTTTCCCGAAGTTGTTTTTTGTAAAGTATGATATCAACCTTACATCAGATATATAATCTATCTGATCATAGCTTACAGTTGAAATATCCTTAAGATTTTTAATAAATATTTTCTCTGATCCCTTAACTTTTACCCTTGCGATAAGGTTCTTTTCAGACATTTCTAAAAAAGGGATTTTAGCTATATAATCTGTATTAAGCTGTAAGGGAGAGGGTGTTGTTAATGGGGAAAGAAGCCAATTATCCTCCTGCTTTGTAGCTTTAAAAGGACCATATACATATTCTTTATCACTCGTAAAAAAATAATTACTCGGAAAATCAAACGCGTAATCAACAAAACCAGTAGCAATATCAGGAAGATTAATATTTAAAATAGGAACAAATAAATGTCGTTCTAAACGCTCGCTTTTGCTACCTACGGTATAGTGTTTTTGAAGTCTTGAATTTCTTTTCCAGTCTTCATCGTCGCTTTCAAAATACTCATTAAGAACAAATATTTCATCGCTATTAAATGATTGATTTATATTGATAAAATTCTTGGAGACAAATATAGCTCCATTTGGAAATTCTGCGGGTTGTATGTCAGTGAGGCTTCCATCTAAATTATAATGAGATAAGGGTATCACTAGTCCCATATCAGGATTTGCAGAATGATTCTCATCCTTTACAACAAGCAAACGATCGTCCATCTCTATCTCCAATTAACACCCTCCGGTAGCAGAGGAATCTTAAAATGAGATAACTTAGCAGGATTTTTTAATAAATCATTCCTTTTTTTTACAAAAAAAAACAAAAATCAGATTATAAATAAATAAAATCAATATGTTATATCGCCTTACCTAACCTAGCATACTCAAAAGGCGTTAATTTTTCTTTTCGATTTTGATCAAGAAAATCGGCCCACCATTGCACCATCAAACGACGCTCATCTAAATGCTCAGAGGTGTGTATGTAGGCCGCACGCACATTGTTACGTTCAGAATGGCTCAACTGGCGTTCTATGGCATCTTCGCTCCATAACCCTGACTCACCCAACGCACCACGTGCCATCGTCCTGAATCCATGACCGCAGACTTCAGTTTTCGTGTCATACCCCATTTTACGCAAGGCACTGTTAATCGTGTTCTCGCTCATGACTTTAGTTGCATCGTGATCCCCAGGAAACAGCAGCTCCTTATCACCATTAATCTGCTTAAGTCTCTCTAGCAAAACCATAGCCTGCCGACTAAGAGGAACGATATGCTCCTCTTTCATCTTCATGCCACGGTATGAGTAACGTACGCCTTTAATTTCTTCCCGCTTTGCCGGTATGCGCCATAGGGCTTTCTCGAAGTCAAACTCATCCCAGCGCGCAAACCGTAACTCACTTGAACGAACAAAGGTCAGCAACGATAGCTCAACCGCAATCTGTGTCATTACACGGCCACGGTATGCTGCAAGACGAGCAAGGAATTCAGGGAAACGGCGGGAAGGTAATGCCGGGTAATGTCGCGATTTGGTTGTTGATAACGCGCCAGCCATATCAATGGCCGGGTTTGAGTCAATATAATCGTTCTGTACAGCATAACGCATGATGGCCGTAACGCGCTGCTGAAGACGCTGCGCAACATCATGCTTACCCGAGGCATCAACTTTTTTAATCGGGCCTAACAAATGACTGGTTTTGAGCTGGCGAATATCAGACGAACCGATATGAGGGAAGATATAAAGCTCAAGATAGCGAAGAACGCGCAATCTATGGTCTTCACTCCAGCGCTTGTTACTTGCATGCCATTCACGAGCGATGGTTTCGAAAGCATATGCCCCCGAATTCTCGGCCTGAGCTTCTTTCTGTTCGGCTTTAGGGTCAATGCCCTGCACTAACAGCTTCTTGGCTTCATCACGCTTTGCTCTAGCATGTGCAAGCGTCACCGTAGGCCAAACACCAAAAGCGAGGCGATCCTCTTTTTTGTCAGAGGGTCGTCTGTATTTCATACGCCAGTATTTAGAACCCTTGGCCGAAACCTCGAGATACAAACCGCCACCATCTGCCATTTTATAGGTTTTATCTTTTGGCTTTGCGGTCTCTACCTGTCTGGCGTTGAGCTTCATTTGGGGGCACATTTCTAATCGAAGATAAGATGCCCCCAATTATGCCCCCAATAGCATCCGGATTTCAACGGAACACCTCGGAAGGCTCAGGACGAAAAATGGCCATGGCAATTGATTTTAAAAGGGAAACTGGACTTTCTCGGAAGGCTTTGGAAGAGAGCTTGGTGCCGAAGGCCGGACTCGAACCGGCACGTATTTCTACGGTTGATTTTGAATCAACTGCGTCTACCGATTTCGCCACTTCGGCACTGAAGAGGATGCGGAAAACGTGGGCGATTATACCGTTACGCGCTTGCGGCGCAACCGGAATCGATGGGGATGTGCGCTAAGCGTCGAAAAAAGCAGCGCTGCCAAAATCGCTGCGCAAAACCCCGGCAATCGCCTCCGGAACACTCCCAAACTCGCGCGCGGCGGCCACTTCTCCGGAACTTTCTGCCACCACATGCCTCTTAACCACAACTGACGCAGTCAGACGTATAAGCACAACGAGGTTGAGATGAAAAAAGCAACACAACGGTTAGTTTGGGGATTGGGTATCGCGGCGGCACTGGTGGCCGGTAGCGCATCGGCGGCGAGCTGGCAGGATCAGCTGAGCAGCGCCGCATCGCAGCTGTCGCAGCAGAACAGCGGCAACACCGCCACCAGCAACACGCAGAACGGCGGGCTGTCGCTCTCTTCGCTTAGCGGCCTGCTGAACGGCGGCGATAAAGCGGTGAGCGCCAACAGCATGACTAACGCCGCCGGCGTGATGGAATATTGCGTGCAGCACAACGTGGTGGATAACAACGTGAAATCGGTGAAGGATCAGGTGCTGAGCAAGCTGGGCCTGAGCAGCACCACCGCGCAGCAGCAGAAAACCGATTACCAGCAAGGGCTGCAGGGCCTGCTGAACACCGGCAACGGTCAGCAGCTGAATCTGCAAAGCCTGAGCAACTCGCCAATGGGTGAGAAGCTGAAAACCAAAGCCTGCGATGTGGTGCTGAAGCAGGGCAAAAAATACATCGGCATGTGATTCCTTCGCGCGGGTTCAGAGGCCGCCTTCCTGCCGTCCGAATCGCCGCTCACCTTATGCCAGCCGGCGCGGGCTGTCCCCCGCGCCCTCTTCTCTCGCCACGCTGCCGCTATACCGCCAGCAACGTCCGCGTCGCATCCGCCACCCGCGCCAGCAGCGCCCGCGCCTGCTCAAACGACTGAATATTGGTGTAGCCAATCACCAGGCCATAGCGCTTTTGCGTCTGCGCGTACCAGCCCGACAGCGGCCGCACGTATAGCGCCTGCTGCGCCCACAGCGTCGCCAGCGCCACGTCCTGCGTGCCGCGCCGCAGAAACGCCACGATGTGCATACCGCCGTCGGTCAGTTCAAAGGTAAACAGCCCCGGAAAACAGGCTTCGATGGCCTCCAGCATCATGCGGCGACGCTGCTGATACAGGATGCGCATCTTCTTGATGTGGCGATAAAAATGCCCTTCGCTGAGGAACTGCGCGAGGATTTTCTGCGGCAGCAGCGGCAGGCCGGTTTCCAGAATCTCGCCCAGCTCGCCGAACTGCGCCAGCGTGTGCTGCGGCATCACCAGATAGCCGATGCGCATCGCCGGCATCATGGTTTTGCTGAAGGTGCCGGTGTAAATCACCCGGTCATGCACATCCAGGCTTTTCAGCGCCGGAATCACCTTACGCGTGTAGTGAAATTCGCCGTCGTAATCATCCTCAATAATCCAGCTGTCATGCTGCTGCGCCCACGCCAGCAGCTGATGCTTGCGCGGCAGCGACAGGCTGACCGCCAGCGGGCTCTGGTGCGTTGGCGTCACCACCGCAAAGCGCGCGTCGGCGTGATAGCGCAGCAGATAATCCACGTCCACGCCCTGCCCGTCCACCGGCACATAGTGCAGGTTGGGTGCGATGCGCTTCAGCAGCTGCTGGCCAAAGAAGTAGCCGGGATCTTCGAACAGCACTTTGTCTCCCGGCTGCGCCAGCACCGCCAGAATCAGTCGCAGGTTGGCACGGTAGCCGCTGGTGATGAAGATCTGCTCCGGCTGGCAATTGAGGCCGCGCGAAATGTTCAGGTAGCTGGCGATGGCCGCCCGCAGCGGCGCATATCCCATCACCGGCGGTATCATCATCTCGTCCGGCCGCAGGCTGCGCGCCGCTTTCGCCGATAGCAGCCGCCACTTTTTGTGCGGAAACTCGTCCAGCGCCGGGATGCCGAGCCGCAGCTCGCCTTTGCTCTCGGTCACCGGCAGCAGCGCGGGCGTCGTCGCCGGTGCGCGCGGTGGCGTAGTTGCGCTCGCCAGCTTCAGCTGCGGATTGACGCGCGTGCCCTTCGCGCCCTGGCTGACAAAATAGCCTTCGCCGATGAGGATTTCATAGGCGGCCTCCACCGTTTTGCGCGCCACCTTCAGCTCGCCCGCCAGCACGCGGATCGCCGGTACACGATCGCCCGGCCGGAGCTGTCCGGCAAGAATCTGCTGCCGAAAGCGCTGGTAAATCTCTTTGTAACCCACGCGTCACTCCTTTCTCAGCCACTGCGCTATGTCCTACCTTTTTTCACGCGTAATGGCCCTGTTCACTCAGACATAGCAGTTTAAGATGCAGGCATTCCCCCCGCAATACGGATGACAGCCATGAAGATTGTGCATTACGCCACCGCAGAACAACTCGCGCGCTGCTACCCGCTGATGCGTGCGCTGCGCGGGCGGCTGGCGGATGAGGCGCAGTTTATCGCCCAGGCGCAGCGTCAGCAGGCGCAGGGTTATCGCCTCGCCGGTATCGAACATCAGGGACAGCCGGCGGTGCTGGCCGGTTATCGCCTGCTGGAGAATTTTATCCATGGCAGCTTCTGCTACGTCGATGATTTGGTGAGCGATCCCGCGCTGCGCGGTCAGGGCTTCGGCGCCGCGCTGCTCGACGGCTTAGCGGTGCTGGCGCGTGAGTACGGCTGCAGCCGCATGGTGCTGGATACCGCAATCAGTAATACCCGGGCGCAGGCGTTTTATCAGCGCTGCGGCTATCAGGCGCTCGGCCTGCATTTTTATCGCTCTATCGTATGAGGAATCACTGCATGAATGTGCTGCACATTAAAGTCAGCCCGGATCTGGCGGGATCGGCGTCGCGCATCGCCTCGGCACGTCTGATCGAAAAGCTGCGCAGCCGCCATCACGATCTGCACGAGACGGTGCTGGATCTGGCGCAACAGCCGCTGCCGCATCTGGATGCCTTCACCATCAGGGCTTTTTTTACCCCACCGGAGGCGCGTGAGGAAGCGCAGCGTAACGCCATTCGCACCTCGGAACAGCTGGTGGATCAGCTGTTTGCCTGCGACACCCTGGTTATCTCATCGCCGATGTGGAACCTCGGGCTGCCGTCGGTGCTGAAAGCCTGGTTCGACCATATTACCCGCGCCGGCCGCACCTTCGCCTTTACGCCTGAAGGCACCAAAGTCGGGCTGGTGAGCGGCAAAAAAGTTTACTGCGTGATGGCCAGCGGCAGCGTGTTTGCCCACGGGCCCTTTATGCAGGATGACCAGTTCACGCCGTACGTGCGCGCGGCACTGGCGTACATCGGCATCAGCGATGTGCAGTTTATCCGCGTCGACGGCACGCACGACCCGCTCAGCCGTGCCCGCGCGTTACCCGAAGCACTCGAAACCATTGAACGTCTGTTTTGACGGAGGAAAATCATGACTCAACGCGTTAACCATTTCAAAACCACCCCGGCGCTGGCCAAAGCGATGTCGGATCTGTCGAACAGCGTCGCCAGCACGTCGCTGGAGAAGTCGCTCAGGCATCTGGTGGATATCCGCGCCTCGCAGCTCAACCACTGCGCGTTCTGCCTCGATATGCACATCAAGCAGGCGGCGATTGACGGCGAGCACGAGCTGCGGCTGCACCATGTGGCGATCTGGCGTGAATCGCCGCTGTTCAGCGCGCGGGAGAAAACTGCCTTTGCCCTGACCGAAGCGCTGACGCGCATTGGTGAGCACGGCGTTGACGAGGCGCTGTACGGCGAGCTGCGCGCGCACTTCTCCGAGGTGGAGATTAGCGAGCTGACCTTCAAGATCGCGGTGATCAATACCTGGAACCGGCTGATGATCCTGTCGCAGATGGCCCCCGGCGCGCTCGACAGCGCTTACGGGCTGGATCGTGCTGATTTGCGGTAATTTTTATCGCCAGTGGCTGCGGCTGCTGGCGATAGCATGTTTTTCTGCGCGCCCTGACGCTATAGTGAAGTTTTGCACCACACAGGACACCGCGCATGAAAGGCATCAACATTGCGATTTACTTCGATCCCGACCTGATTCGCATCTGCGTTCACCAGCCGGATGACAGCTACCTCAGCCAGACGTTTCATTACGCCGACAGCGTGATTGAGGAGATCTATCAGTGGCTGGAGCAGTTCACGCCGGGTCGCACCCACATTTGCCTGATTGAGCACGACACCGCCGATATCCTCGCCGATGAGCTGGTGGACAACGGTTATCACGTACATCAGGTGAGCCAGCATGCGCTGCTCAGCTGGTTCGCCAGTGAGCCGCCCGCCACGCCAGACGGCTCGCCGGTGCGCGCGCTGCTGCGCTATCTGGAGAACGAGAAGCCGGCAGAGTATCAGTCACGCACGCCGCAGATTGAAGCGCTGATGGAGTTGCTGGATGAGCTGGACGATCTGGAAGGCGTGGAGAGCGAGGAAGATGAGGATAACCTGCCAGATAACGTGCTGCGCCTGATGAAGCAGAAGAAAATCAGCGCCAGCGACGCCGCCCAGCGCCTGTTGCCAGACGTGAATGAACGCATTCGCGAGCATTTGATTCATTATCCCGAGCTGATGACGCCGGATTTGCTGGAAGATTTTTTCCCCGAGCTGCTGGAAGCGATGGAAACGCCGAAGCATTGATGCTTTACGCCGCGACAGGGAATGCCGATGACTGATTCTGCCCCGTTAATCGCACATTATGTAGCGGCGCGATTTTTCGCGCGCCCTGGACAGCCGCATCGCTGTCTGATGCGCAATAAATTGCGCCGCTACGGGTTGGGTGCAATAAGAGCGCGTCTGAATGCTTTGCGCCACGAGGGGATATGCAGATGACTGAGTCTGCCCCCGTTAATGGCACATTCTGTAGCGGCGTGATTTTTCGCGCGCCCTGAACAGCCGCATCGCTGTCTGATGCGCAATAAATTGCGCCGCTACGGGTTGGGTGCAATAAGAGCGCGTCTGAATGATGTGCCTGTTAACCGCGCCATCATGGGCGCACCTGGATGTGGAATAAATCATGCTGGAACTGTTCAAAGCCATCGGGCTTGGCCTGGTGGTGATTTTGCCGCTTGCTAATCCGTTAACCACCGTGGCGCTGTTTCTCGGCCTCGCGGGTGACATGAATTTTCAGGAACGCAATCGCCAGGCGCTGCAGGCGTCGATCTACGTGTTCCTGATTATGATGGTCGCCTGGTATGCCGGTAACGCGGTGCTGCACACCTTTGGCATCTCGATTCCCGGCCTGCGCATGGCTGGCGGGCTGATTGTCGCCTTTATCGGCTTTCGCATGCTGTTCCCCGCCAAACCGGTCGGGCATTCGGTGGAGGCCAAACACAAGCTGGATGAACTCGACGCCAGCGACGACCCGCGCGAAACGGTGAATATCGCCTTTGTGCCGCTGGCAATGCCGAGCACCGCCGGACCGGGCACCATCGCGATGATCATCAGTTCGGCCTCGACGGTGAAAGCCGGCGTCGATTTCCCCGCGTGGGTGGTAGCCATCGCGCCGGTGCTGACGTTCCTGGCGGTGGCGGTGATTTTATGGATTTCGCTGCGCAGCTCCGGCGCCATCATGAAGCTGGTCGGCAAAGGCGGCATCGAAGCGATTTCGCGCCTGATGGGGTTTTTACTGGTGTGTATGGGCGTGCAGTTTGTCATCAACGGCGTGCTGGAAGTGGCGCACACCTTTCATTAAACAATAAAAAATCGCACCGTACTGTAGCGGCGCGATTCATCGCGCAATGCCCGCCATCTCGCGACGCCGGGCATTGCCATCAGGACAGCGCGCCAGAACGCGCCGCTACGTTTTAGTGCAGCGTTTTCCGCACATCCGCCACCTGTTCTTTCGTCACTGCCGGCGCGTGGTTGCTCCAGCCCTGACGAATAAAGGTGGCCAGCTGCGCCACTTCATCATCGGTCAGACGATACGCAAACGGCGGCATCGCCAGCGTCGACGGCGCTTTCTCCGTTGAGGGCTGCTGCGCACCGGCCAGAATGGTGTGAATCAACCCGCTGGGGTCCTGCGCATTGACGATAGTGGCCTGATCCAGCTCCGGGAAGATCCCCGGCGCGCCCTTGCCAGTGACAAAGTGACAGGCACCGCAGTTGTCGAGATACAGACGCTCGCCTTCGCTCAGATTCTTCGCCGCCGTCAGCTTCGCCTCGGTCTTCTGCTGCGCCTGCACGTCGTACGCCTGCAGCGGCGGATTGCCGCCGAGGAACTTGAGGTAAGCGGCAATCGCTTGCAGATCGGCATCCGTCATGTGCGAGCTGGAGTGCTCCACCACTGACGTCATCTCGCCGCCCACCGCGGCTTTATCGTTACGTCCGGTTTGCAGATAATCGACAATCTCCTGCTCGCTCCAGCGTGGCACACCGCGCAGCGATGGCACCTCCCAGTTATTCAGGCTGCCGCCGGCGAGGAAGCGATCGTCGCTGCTGTCCAGCGCCTTCTCGTTCATGCCGAGGCCGCGCGGCGTGTGGCAGCTGCCGCAGTGGCCGAGGCTTTCCACGATGTAAGCACCGCGATTAACCTGCGCTGACGCACCGCCAATCGGCTGGAACGGCTTATCTGAGGTAAACGCCCAGTTCCAGAAACGCATGCCCCAGCGCTGGCTGAACGGGAAGCTCAGCTTGGTTTCCGGCGGCTGCGCGCTATCTGGCTTCACGCCCTGCATGAAGTAGACGTACAGCGCGTGCAGGTCTTCATCGCTGATTTTGGCGTAATCCGGGTACGGCATCGCCGGGTAAAGGCGCGAGCCGTCCGGCAGCACGCCTTTGCGCACCGCGTCCGAGAACTGCTGCTCGCTGTAGTTGCCGATGCCGTGCTGTTTATCCGGCGTGATGTTGGTGGAGTAAATGGTGCCGAGGTTCGACTCAATCGCCAGCCCGCCGGCGTAATCCGCTTTGCCCGCCACGGTATGGCACGCCATACAGTCGCCAAGGCGCGCCAGATACTCGCCCTTTTTAATCAGTGATGCGTCATCTGCTGCCTGCGCCTGCACCGCACAGCTTGCCAGCAGCACCGCGTGAGCGATTAACAATGATTTTAATTTCATGTGCTTATGCCTGTACCAGTGGGCCGGGATTCTGCAAATAGTGCTCTTTGATAGCCTGCGCCGCCATCAGGGTAATCGCGCCGATGGTGTCGGTCGGGTTCGCCTGGAAGTTCTGCGGGAAGGCGTTACCGCCCGGCACAAACACGTTGTGCACATCCCAGCTTTGCAGGTACTTGTTCAGCGCCGAGGTTTTCGGGTTGTCGCCCATCACCGCGCCGCCCACGTTGTGGGTAGAGACGTATTTGGTCAGATCAAAGTCAGCGCCCATCGGCAGGAAGCTCATGCTCATGCTGTCCGGATTCAGCTCTTTGGCGATGTCGCCAACGATGCCTTTCAGGTGCTGCTGCAGCTTGAGCTCGTTCTGTTTCCAGTTAAAGGTCATGCGCAGCAGCGGCTGACCGCGATGGTCGGTGTAGTGCGGATCCAGATCCAGATAGATATCGCGGTACGACTGGCAGGTGGTGGTAATACTGATCTTCATCGAATGGTTGTACCACTGCTCCAGCCCCTCTTTGTACCCCATGCCCCAGCTCGGTGTGCCTTTCGGCAGCGCGGTGCCAATCGGCGTACCGGTTGCCTGCGAACTGTGGATTTTGGCACCACCCAGGAAGCCGAGTCCCGGACCGTCGAAGTTGCCGGGCGAGATGTCGTTGAACATCTGACCGGTCGCGCCAGCGGTGGCGAAAGCATTGAAGTTCTTGTCTTTAAAGAACAGCGTGGCGCCGCCGTTGGAGAGAAACGCATAGTTACGCCCGACGACACCCTCTTCGGTGATCGGGTTGTAGGGCTTGCCGATGCCGGACAGCAGCATCAGGCGCACGTTATACAGCTGGAAGCTGGAGAGCACCACAATCTTCGCCGGCTGGAACACTTCGTTGCCGTCGGCGTCAAAATAGAGCACGCCCTTCGCGGTTTTGCCGTCGTCGTGCAGTACCACTTTGTACACTTCCGCATGTACTTCATAGGAGAAATTCGGCATGCGCTTCAGCGCGTCCATCACTGCCGTCTGCGGTGAGGCTTTTGAGTAGTTCAGGCACGGATATTTCGAGCAGTAGCCGCAGTAGTTGCAGGGAGCGATCTGGTTGCCGTACGGGTTTTTCCACGCGCGCGAGACGCAGGCTGATGGGTTCGGGAACGGATGATAGCCCAGCTTCTTCGCCGCCTCTTTGAACATCACGTTGTTCAGCGTATCGTCCAGCGCCGGCAACGGATACGGCTCAGAACGCGGGCCTTCAAACGGATCGCCGCCTTCCAGAATTTGCCCGCGCAGGTTGCCGGTGGTGCCCGACTGGCCGCAAATCAGCTCAAACTTGTAGAAATACGGCTCGATCTCATCCCAGGTGAATGGGAAATCCATCACGCGCATGTCATCCTGCAGGATGCCGGGCTTATAGGCCTGATCGACGTAGGTTTTCAGTTTGATATCGGTGGGCGTGGGGCGAATCAGTACCGCCGTCCAGTGCATGCCCGCGCCGCCGACGCCGGTACCTGGAGCAAATGCGCCCCATTTGCGGGTTGGCAGCGCCGTCTGGTCCATGTTGTAACGCACGGTGACCGCCACTTCTTTTGGCGTGGCGAACACTTTGTTGCGCACATTATAGGCGTACTCATCGGCCGGTTTCGGGTAAGCGAAATCCGGGTAGTCGCGCTCGCCGCCGCGCTCAAGGGCGCGCACGTCCAGTCCGGCCATTGCCAGCTCGATACTCATCAGCGAGCCGGCCCAGCCGAGGCCGCACACCACGACGTCGACTTCTTTCTTTATAATCTGTGCCATGTTTTTCTGTCTCACATACCAAATACGGGGATTCAGGCGCGTTCGCCCATCAGGCTGACCGGTCCGAGCGGATACGGCACGTTGTGCTGCTTCACCCACTCGGTGAAGCTGGCGCGTGCCCCCGGGAAGCCGATGGCGATCCAGGCTTTCATGCCTTTGTTGCCGCCGTACATCGGGTCAGCGAGGTAGCCGTGTTTGGTATCGGAAAGCAGCTGGCTGAAGAACTGCGAGGCTTTCAGGTTCGGTTCGCCCAGCGCGGCGAAGTCGATACCGTCGTTTTTATTCACTCTGGTCAGCACCGCATCTTTCTCTGCCAGCGTCAGCTGAGTGAACGCTTTGTGGTAGGTGCTCTGCGTCCACTGCTCCACCAGTTTGATGCCGGTGCGATACATCTGCTGCGGCGTGAACGGAATCTGGTAGCCCATGGTGGCGGGCGCGTGCACGTCAAACGGCCCCTGCAGGTAGATCTCTGCGCCGAACTCCGGGCTGTGCAGCTGCTGGTCAATGAAGATCGGCACGTTGGTTTCCAGCGCACCCGGCGCTTTGCCGTTGCCTCCGGCGGGGATCAGGCGATCGGTCGCGGCCAGAATAAACTGCCACTCCTCAGCGCTAAAAAAGATCGGTTTATAGTCGGCAAGGTCCGGTGCTGCCATTTCCGCAGCCTGGGCTGCAGTCAGTCCTTTTAAAACCAGGTCGCTTAATGGCAAAGCCAGCAACGACCCAAGTAAAAACTTACGTCTGGTGGTCGGTTTTTCTAAAAGCATGGCGCGACGACTCTCACTTGCTAAGAAAGGGAATTATTTTTGTTAATAGATTTATAAATCGGCAAACAAGCTGGCAATCTTATGGATACAGATATTTCAGGATGTAAGAATTAAATTTTAAATGTGTTTTGATGAGAAACCATCAACCTGACAAAAAGTCGCCAGGCGCTGTGGACGCGCTTTCGCAGCGGGAATTGCGCTTTTAACCGTACAAATGCCAGGAGATTAGCGCCAGAGACTGGGCAAATGACTGAAACAAATCGGCGTGAGAAATAGTCGCTCAGCTTAATTAATCAGAAAAAATCATACTTCCATACCAGAGCTTATTCTTATCAATAACCGCTTATTGGCTCAATGCGCAACGTCTGAGCGATTTATTTCCTGAATATGACAGCGCGCGCACAAAATAACCGATTAGTTAATTGCCGGTATTAATTGTTATTTCCGGCACAGCTCAGAACAAACCGGCATTTAGCCAGCAGCGCGACAGCGATAAAGTCGTCGCATCAATTACTCAGGATAATCATGATGCGAGCACTCTTATTGTTCTTCACCTTATTCAGCAGCGCCTTTGCCCTGCAGGCCGCCACGCCAAAAGACACACTGGTGGTGGCCGTGCCGCTCGACGGCATTATCAGCTTCGACCCGGCAGAAAGTTTTGAGACCGTCAGTAACAGCGTGCAGCGCAACATTTATCAGACGCTGGTAGAGGCCGATCGCGATGCGCCACAAAAACTCGCGCCGCTGCTCGCCACCTCATGGCAGCCCGGCAGCACGCCGCACAGCCTGGTGTTCAATCTGAAACCGGATGCGCATTTCGTCAGCGGTAACCCGGTGACCGCGCAGGACGTAGTGTTTTCGCTGACGCGCGCGGTGCAGCTCAATAAAGCCCCGTCGTTTATTCTCGCTGAGTTTGGCTGGACGGCGGACAACATCGCCAGCCAGCTGCGGGCGGTGAACGATCATCAGCTGGAGATTCAGTGGCCGGCGCAGATTGGTCAGGACCTGGCGCTGCGCCTGCTGACCGCACCGGTGGCCTCGGTGGTGGACAGCAAAACCGTGCAGCAGCACATCACTGGCAACGATAGAGGCAACGGCTGGCTGCACACTCACTCCGCGGGCAGCGGCGCATTCAGCATCCAGCAATATGTGCCGCAACAGGCGCTGGTACTGAGCGCAAATCCGCACGCCAGCCCGCAGCCGCAGCTGAAACGCATCCTGCTGAAAGGCGTGGCCGATGCCGGTGCGCGCCGCCTGCTGATTCAGCAGGGCGATGTCGATGTGGCTTACCAGCTGGGCCCGGACCAGATCGATGCGCTGAAAAACGACCAGCAGCTGCGCATTGAAGCCTTCCCGTCGAGCCTGGTCTATTACCTGGCGTTTAATACGCAAAACAAAGCGCAGCCGGCGCTGGGTAATCCGGCGCTGTGGCAGGCGGCGCGCTGGCTGGTGGATTACAACGCCATTTCACGCGATCTGCTGAAAGGCCAGTACCGTATTCACCAGAGCTTCCTGCCGCAGGGCTTTGACGGCGCGCTGGAGAATCAGCCGTTCCATTATGATGTGGCCAAAGCCAAAGCGATTCTGGCGCAGGGCGGTATCAGGCCCGGCAGCAAATTCTCGCTGACGGTGATCAACCAGCCGCCGTACATCGACGTGGCGCAGGCGCTGCAGGCCAGCTTTGCCAAAGCCGACGTGCAGATTGAGCTGCAGCCGGTGGCGGAATCGGAACTGTGGAGCAAAATGCGCGGACGTGATTTCCAGTCGATCTTTATTTACTGGGGCGCCGACTATGTGGATCCGAATACCAACGCCAGCGCCTTTGCCTATAACGTGCCGGGCGGCTCTAAAACGCTGGCGTGGCGCGTCGGCTGGGAGATTCCCGAACTGAGCGCACAGACGCGCACCGCAGCTGGTGAGAGCGACGCCAGCCAGCGCCGCGCGCTGTATACCGCGCTGCAACAGCGCGTACAGCAGGATTCGCCGTTCGTGGTGATGCTACAGGGCGCACAGCAGGTGGCGGTGCGTAATAACGTCAGCCACGTGCAGCAGGGCATCGGCGTGAGCCTGCTGTTTTTCGATGCGGTAGAGAAGAGGTAGGTCGGTACGCGCTGCCCCTCATCCCAGCCTTCTCCCGCCCGCGGGAGAAGGGCCGATCACGCGGGCAGCAACCGGAACTCCCCTTATTTTTCACCCAAATATCCCTCTCTCTCCCGCGCACCGCTTGCTATTCTTTGAGTCATTACGCAATGCCGGAGAGCGCAACCATTATGACTACCCCACTGCTGATCGCCCAGACGCCTGACCTTCAACTGCATCTGCTGCCCGCCATGGCTAACCGTCACGGACTGATAACCGGCGCGACCGGCACCGGTAAAACCGTGACGCTGCAAAAGCTGGCTGAATCCTTCTCCGCCATCGGCGTGCCGGTGTTTATGGCCGATGTCAAAGGCGATCTTTCCGGTATTGCGGCCGCGGGCGATGGCTCGGAAAAGCTGCTGGCGCGGCTGGCGAAGATTGGCGTCACCGACTGGCAGGCGCAGAAAAATCCGGTGATGCTGTGGGATATCTTCGGCCAGCAGGGCCATCCGGTGCGCGCAACGGTGTCCGATCTCGGCCCGCTGCTGCTGGCGCGGCTGCTCAGCCTCAACGAGGTGCAGTCCGGCGTGCTGCAAATTATCTTCCGTATCGCCGACGATCAGGGCTTGCTGCTGCTGGACTTCAAAGATTTGCGCGCCATGACGCAATACATCGGTGATAACGCCAAAGCGTTTCAGACGCAGTACGGCAATATCAGCAGCGCCTCGGTGGGCGCCATTCAGCGCGGCCTGCTGGCGCTGGAGCAGCAAGGGGCTGAACACTTCTTTGGCGAGCCAATGCTGGATATCCGTGACTGGATGCGCTGCGACGCTGACGGCAAAGGTTTCATCAATATCCTGGCAGCGGAAAAGCTTTATCAGCAGCCGAAACTCTACGCCACCAGCCTGCTGTGGCTGCTGGCGGAACTGTATGAACAGCTGCCGGAAGCCGGCGATCTGGAAAAACCAAAGATGGTGTTCTTCTTTGACGAAGCGCATCTGCTGTTTAACGACGCGCCGCCGGTGCTGCTGGAGAAAGTAGAACAGGTGATTCGCCTGATTCGCTCGAAAGGCGTTGGCGTGTACTTTGTCACGCAGAATCCGGCGGACATTCCGGATAATGTGCTCGGTCAGCTGGGTAACCGCGTGCAGCATGCGCTGCGTGCCTTCACGCCGAAAGACCAGAAAGCGGTGAAAAGCGCCGCCGAAACCATGCGCGCCAACCCGGCGTTTAATACCGTGGAGGCGATTCAGGCGCTGGGCACCGGCGAGGCGCTGATCTCTTTCCTCGATGAGAAAGGCAGCCCGTCGATGGTGCAGCGCGCCATGGTGATCGCGCCGGGCTCGCGCATGGGGCCGGCCACTCCTGATGAACGCAACAGCCTGATCAACCATTCGCCGCTGTACGGCAAATACGACAGTGCCGTCGATCGCGAATCGGCGTTCGAAATGTTGCAGCAAGGCGTACAGGCCGCGCCGCAGCAGGCCGATGCGCCGCCCAGCAAAGGCAATAGCGTGGCGGTGGATGAAGGTATTCTGGGCGGGCTGAAAGAGATTCTGTTCGGCAGCACCGGGCCGCGCGGCGGCAAGCGCGACGGCGTAGTGCAGAGCGTGGCGAAAAGCGCGGCGCGCCAGGTGACCAATCAGATCATCCGCGGCGTGCTGGGCAGTCTGCTCGGTGGACGCCGCCGTTAATCGCCCTCTGCTATGATCGTGGTATGGATAAATATCAACAATTAAAACGGAGCAAGCGTCTGGCCCTGTCGCTGCTGCTGATTGCCGCCGCGACCTTTGTCGTGACGCTGTTTCTGCCGCCCACGTTCTGGGTGCTGGGGCTGAAGGCGATTGCCGAAGCGGCGATGGTCGGCGCGCTGGCCGACTGGTTTGCGGTGGTGGCGCTGTTTCGTCGCGTGCCGGTGCCGTTCATCTCGCGCCATACGGCAATCATTCCACGCAACAAAGATCGCATCGGCGAGAATCTTGGCCGCTTCGTGCAGGAGAAGTTTCTCGATACCGATTCGCTGCTGGCACTGATTCGCCGCCACGATCCGTCACAGCTGCTGGCGCAGTGGCTCAATACGCCGGGCAACGCCGATCGCATTGGTCGCCACCTGCTGCAGGTGATGCGCGGTTTCCTCGATCTCACTGACGATCAGCGTATTCAGCGCTTTTTGCGCCGCGCGGTGCATCGCGCACTGGATAAGGTCGATCTGACCCAGTCCAGCGCGCTGCTGCTGGACAGCCTGACCAAAAACAATCGCCATCAGGAGCTGCTGGACGCTGCTGTGCAACAGCTGCTGCGTCTGCTGCACAAACCCGGCACACGCGAGTTTATCGCGCTGCAGATTGTGCGCTGGCTGAAACGCGAACATCCGATCAAGGCCAAAGTGCTGCCGACCGAATGGCTGGGCGAACACAGCGCCGAGCTGGTCGCCAACGCGGTGGATTCGATTCTCGATGAAGTGGCGCGCGACCAGGGCCACGAATTTCGCCTCGGTTTTAACCGCGCGGTACAGCGCCTGATAGAGCGACTGAAAAGCGATCCGGAGATGGCCGAACGCGCTGAGACCATCAAACACTGGCTGAAAGAGGATGAGTCGTTTAACCGTTACATTGGCGAGCTGTGGCAGGACCTGCGCCGCTGGCTGAAGAGCGACCTCAACAGTGATGATTCGCGCGTGCAGGAGCGGGTGCGGCTGGCGGCGCTGTGGCTGGGCGAAACGCTCGCCGCCGATGAAGCACTGCGTACTTCAATGAATCAGCATCTGGAAGACGCTGCGCGCAGCGTCGCGCCGGAGTTTGCGGCGTTTCTCACCCGCCATATCAGCGATACGGTGAAAAGCTGGGATGCGCGCGAAATGTCGCAACAGATTGAGCTGAACATTGGCCGTGATTTGCAGTTTATCCGCATCAACGGCACGCTGGTGGGCGGTACCATTGGCCTGGTGCTGTTTTTGCTGTCGCAGCTGCCGGGCTGGCTGCAGACGTTGCGCTAACGGTGCGGGCATCGACCTGGTCGCCATGAATAAAAAAGGTCGCCATGAATGGCGACCCTACGGTAACGGTGCGGGAATGACAGGGGCGCCCTGAATCGCGGCCCTGCAACACTCCCTACCGCCGTTTCAGCAACAAATACAAACTGATGGCAAAGAACGCGCCGCTGGGCAGAATCGCGCCCAGCACCGGCGGTAAACCGTATACCAGACTCAGCGGCCCGAAGATCTGATCCAGCACGTAGAACAGGAAGCCAAAGCTGATGCCGGTGACCACGCGCACGCCCATCGATACGCTACGCAGCGGACCAAAGATAAACGACAGCGCCATCAGCATCATCACCGCCACCGACAGCGGCTGGAAGATTTTGCCCCACATATTCAGCAGGTAGCGCCCGGATTCCTGGCCGCTCTGTTTGAGATATTTGCTGTAGTTATACAGACCGCTGATCGACAGCGCGTCCGGGTCCAGCGCCACCACGCCGAGCTTGTCTGGCGTCAGATTGGTTTTCCATTCGCCGCTCAGGCTCTGTGAACCGGTAATCTGCTTCGGATCTTTCAGGTCCGACTCATCCACCTGCGACAGCTCCCACAGTTTGCGATCTTTATTCCAGACCGCGGTGGCGGCATAGCGCACGCTCAGCAGACGCCGCTGGTCGGTAAAGCGATAGATACTGACGCCGTCGATCTCGTTGTCGCCTTTAATGCGCTCAATGTAGATAAAGTCGTTGCCGTCTTTCGCCCACAGGCCGTTTTGCGTCGAAACCAGCGAGCCGCCGTACAGCTGCTGCGCCCGGTAGTTACGCGCCATCTGCTCGCCCTGCGGGGCGACAAATTCGCCCACCGCCATGGTCAGCAGCACCAGCGGAATCGCAGTTTTCATTACCGCCAGCGCCACCTGCAGACGGGTAAAGCCGGAGGCCTGCATCACCACCAGTTCGCTGCGCTGCGCCAGCGTGCCCAGCCCCAGCAGCGCGCCCAGCAGCGCCGCCATCGGGAAGAAGATCTCGATATCTTTCGGCACGCTGAGCAGCGTGTAGTAACCGGCATCCAGCGCGGTATAAGCGCCCTGCCCGGTTTTACGCAGCTGATCGACGAACTTAATGATGCCCGACAGCGACACCAGCATGAACAGCGTCATCATGATGGTGTTGAAGATGGTTTTGCCGATATAGCGGTCAAGGACCTTAAACATCACACGGATCCTCCACGGCTAAAGCGCGCGCGGAAACGGCGCATCGGTACGGTATCCCATACGTTGAGCGCCACCGCCAGCGCCAGATACGCCAGGTTGACCACCCACATCCAGATCGCCGGATCAAACCGGCCTTTCGCCGCGTTAGAGCGCAGTGAGCTCTGCAGCAGGAAGAAGATCAGGTAGAGCAACATTGCCGGCAGCATCGACAGCACGCGGCCCTGACGCGGGTTAACCACGCTGAGCGGCACCACCATCAGCGCCATCACCAGCACAGCGAACACCAGCGTTAGACGCCAGTGCAGCTCCGCCTGGAACTGTGGCGTTTTGGTTTTTATCAGCGTGCTGATATCGGCCTGATCGGCATCGTTGGGATCGAGCACCGCCTCTTTGTATCCCACCAGCGCCTGATAATTGACGAAGTCGGTAATACGGAAGTCACGCAGCAGCGCCGTGCCTTCAAAGCGCGTGCCTTTGTCCAGCGTCACGGTCTGCGAGCCATCTTTGTGCTGCTCCATGTGACCGCTGTCGGCCAGCACCACCGAAGGCCGTGCATTGCCCTTCGGCCGCAGCTGCGCCAGGAACACGCTGCCGAATTTGTTGCCCTTCACGTCTTCGACGAACAGCACGGTGTTGCCGTCGCTGGAGGTCTGGAACTGCCCCGCCGCCAGCGCCGCCGCTCCCGGGTTGGCTTTGGCATTTTGTGTCACTTCATCCTGATAGCGCGAGGACCACGGGCCAAGCCAGATCACGTTGACCGCCGCCACCAGCGAGGTGAACAGCATCAGGATCATCGCCGCTTTAATCAGGACGCCTTTACCCAGCCCGCAGGCGTGCATCACCGTAATTTCACTTTCGGTGTACAGCCGCCCAAGGGTCATTAAAATCGCCAGAAACAAGCTTAGGGGCAGGATAAGTTGTGCCATTTCAGGCACGCCAAGTCCTAACAATGTCAGAACCAGATTTGTTGGGATTTCGCCATCCACCGCCGCACCCAAAATCCTGACTAACTTCTGGCAAAAGAAGATAAGTAGCAGGATGAACAGGATAGCCAGCTGGCTTTTGAGCGTTTCCCGAACCAGATATCTAATGATGATCACGCTTAGTACGCCTGTGAAAACTTGTCTTTTTGCAGGAAAATCGCTAGTTTCAACGCTTATCAGCCATTTTTCTTCATCAATGGCCGTCATGGTAGCTAAAATAGTATGACGAACGCGTTAGGGTGGTGAAAAAACAACACATTGTCACCCCACTCATTATGGCCGCCGGCGTTAAATTGTCATGGCGTCGCAACAAATTAATGGGTTACGAACGCGCTACATTCTAACGACAGCTAAGGCCGTTGTCTTTAAGATTCAGGAGAGTGCATGGAGTTCAGTGTAAAAAGCGGTAGCCCGGAAAAACAGCGCAGCGCCTGCATTGTGGTTGGCGTTTTCGAACCGCGTCGTCTGTCACCAATTGCCGAGCAGCTGGATAAGATCAGCGATGGCTACATCAGCGCGCTGCTGCGCCGCGGTGAGCTGGAGGGCAAAGTGGGTCAGACGCTGCTGCTGCACCATGTGCCAAATATCCTGTCCGAACGTATCCTGCTGATCGGCTGTGGTAAAGAGCGCGAGCTGGATGAGCGCCAGTACAAACAGGTGATTCAGAAAACCATCAATACCCTGAACGATACCGGTTCGATGGAAGCGGTGTGCTTCCTGACCGAACTGCACGTTAAAGGGCGCAATACCTACTGGAAAGTGCGCCAGGCGGTAGAAACCTCTAAAGAGGCGCTGTACAACTTCGACCAGCTGAAAAGCAACAAAGTTGAGCCGCGCCGTCCGCTGCGCAAGCTGGTGTTCAACGTGCCGACCCGCCGTGAGCTGACCAGCGGTGAGCGCGCTATTCAGCACGGTCTGGCCGTTGCCGCCGGCGTCAAAGCGGCGAAAGACCTGAGCAATATGCCGCCGAATATTTGTAACGCCGCGTATCTGGCATCGCAGGCACGTCAGCTGGCCGATGCGTACAGCAAAAACGTTACCACCCGCGTGATTGGCGAACAGCAGATGAAAGAGCTGGGCATGAACGCCTATCTGGCGGTCGGTGCCGGTTCGCACAATGAGTCGCTGATGTCGGTGATTGAGTACAAAGGCAGCAGCGACGCCGATGCGCGCCCTATCGTGCTGGTAGGTAAAGGGCTGACCTTTGACTCCGGCGGCATCTCCATCAAACCTGCCGAGGCGATGGATGAGATGAAATATGACATGTGCGGCGCGGCGTCGGTGTACGGCGTGATGCGCATGGTGGCGGAGCTGAATCTGCCGCTGAACGTGGTCGGCGTGCTGGTGGGCTGTGAAAACATGCCGGACGGGCGCGCGATGCGTCCGGGCGACGTGCTGACCACCATGTCCGGCCAGACGGTTGAAGTGCTGAATACCGATGCCGAGGGCCGTCTGGTGCTGTGCGATGCGCTGACCTACGTTGAGCGCTTCGATCCGGAAGTGGTGATTGACGTCGCTACCCTGACCGGCGCCTGCGTGATCGCGCTGGGCCATCACGTCAGCGGGTTGATGTCGAACCACAATCCGCTGGCGCACGAGCTGATCAGCGCATCAGAGCAGTCGGGCGACCGCGCTTGGCGTCTGCCGATGGCCGATGAGTATCAGGAGCAACTGGAATCTAACTTTGCCGATATGGCCAACATCGGTGGCCGTCCGGGCGGCGCAATTACCGCCGCCTGCTTCCTGGCACGCTTTGCGCGCAAATTTAACTGGGCGCATTTGGATATCGCCGGCACCGCCTGGCGCTCCGGTAAAGCCAAAGGCGCGACCGGCCGTCCGGTGCCGCTGCTGTCGCAGTTCCTGCTGAACCGCGCTGGCCTGAACGGCGACGATTAAGAGCCGGGGCGAATGCTGCAACGGTGCGTATGGATGCGTTTGGTACCCTGCGGCCATTGAAACGGTGCGCATGAATGCGCACCCTACGGGTGTGATGGTGCGTATAAATGCGTTAAATACCGTGCGGCCATTGGAACGGTGCGCATGAATGCGCACCCTACGGGTGTAATGATACGTATCACTGCGCACCCTACGGTGTAGGGTCGCCGTTCACGGCGACCTGATTATCAGCCGCACGGTTTACAGGGTCGCCATTGATGGCGACCTTATTATTGGACGCCGCAATCTTACTGTCGCACAATGCGCCCCACTGTCATTGATGGAAATAACCTGCCATGAAAAACGCCACCTTCTTCGTCATGGAGTCTGAAAGCGCCAGCGACGGCTTAAGCGCCATCGAAGCGCTGGTGTGCGATTTGGCCGCCAGCCGCTGGCGAGACGGTAAGCGCATCCTGATTGCCTGCGAAGATGAACAGCAGGCCAATCGGCTGGATGAAGCACTGTGGCAGCGTCCGGCCAACGCCTTTGTGCCGCACAACCTGGCCGGCGAAGGCCCGCGCTATGGCGCGCCGGTTGAGCTGGCCTGGCCGCAGCGACGCGGCAGTGCGCCGCGCGATCTGCTGATCAGCCTGCTGCCGCAGTTCGCAGATTTTGCTACCGGTTTCCATGAAGTGATAGACTTCGTACCTTATGAAGAATCCCTGAAACAACTGGCGCGCGACCGCTATAAAGCGTATCGCAGCGTTGGT
The DNA here is from genome assembly GCF_043529865.1 of Pantoea sp. SGAir0418. Taxonomy (NCBI): domain Bacteria; kingdom Pseudomonadati; phylum Pseudomonadota; class Gammaproteobacteria; order Enterobacterales; family Erwiniaceae; genus Pantoea; species Pantoea sp. SGAir0418. The sequence continues at coordinate 602,017 of NZ_CP027911.1, read as the reverse complement.
TTCCAATTGAATACGGCGACGCCACCCCCGCCGCAAACGACATAGCAGATATGGAAAAGACATATAACCCGCAAGATATCGAGCAGCCGCTCTACGAGCACTGGGAACAGCAGGGCTACTTCAAACCGAATGGCGATACCAGCCAGGAAAGCTTTTGCATCATGATCCCGCCGCCGAACGTCACCGGTAGCTTGCATATGGGTCACGCCTTCCAGCAAACCATCATGGATACCATGATCCGCTACCAGCGCATGCAGGGTAAAAACACCCTGTGGCAGGCAGGTACGGACCACGCCGGTATCGCCACGCAGATGGTGGTTGAGCGCAAGATCGCCGCTGAAGAGGGCAAAACGCGTCAGGATTACGGTCGTGACGCCTTTATCGAAAAAATCTGGCAGTGGAAGGCTGAATCCGGCGGCACCATCACCCGCCAGATGCGTCGCCTTGGCAACTCGGTTGACTGGGAGCGCGAGCGCTTCACCATGGATGAAGGCCTGTCCAACGCGGTGAAAGAAGTCTTCGTCCGTCTGTACAAAGAAAACCTGATCTACCGTGGCAAGCGCCTGGTGAACTGGGATCCGAAACTGCGCACGGCGATCTCTGATCTCGAAGTGGAAAACCGCGAGAGCAAAGGCTCAATGTGGCACATTCGCTATCCGCTGGCGGACGGCGTGAAAACTGCCGAAGGCAAAGATTACCTGGTGGTGGCCACTACCCGTCCGGAAACCCTGCTGGGCGATACCGGCGTGGCGGTCAACCCGGAAGATCCGCGTTATAAAGATCTGATCGGCAAAGAAGTGATCCTGCCGCTGGTGAACCGTCGTATTCCGATCGTCGGCGACGAACACGCCGATATGGAGAAAGGCACCGGCTGCGTGAAGATCACCCCGGCGCACGACTTCAACGACTACGAAGTGGGCCGTCGTCACAAGCTGCCGATGATCAACATCCTGACCTTTGATGGCGACATCCGCGAGCGTGCGGAAGTGTTCGACACCAACGGTGAAGTCAGCGATGCCTGTTCCGATGAAATTCCGCCGCAGTTCCAGAAGATGGAGCGTTTCGCCGCGCGTAAAGCGATTGTCGCGGCCGTTGACGAGCTCGGCCTGCTCGACGAAATCAAACCACACGATCTGACGGTGCCGTACGGCGACCGCGGCGGCGTGGTGATCGAGCCGATGCTGACCGATCAGTGGTACGTACGCACGGCACCGCTGGCGAAAGTCGCGGTGGAAGCGGTAGAAAACGGCGATATCCAGTTTGTGCCGAAGCAATATGAAAACATGTACTTCTCGTGGATGCGCGACATCCAGGACTGGTGCATCTCACGTCAGCTGTGGTGGGGCCACCGCATTCCGGCCTGGTACGACAACAACGGTAACGTCTATGTTGGCCGCAGCGAAGAAGAAGTGCGTCAGGAAAACAATCTGGCCACCGACGTGACGCTGCGCCAGGATGACGACGTGCTTGATACCTGGTTCTCTTCCGGCCTGTGGACGTTCTCTACGCTGGGCTGGCCGGAGAATACCGAAGCGCTGCGCACCTTCCATCCTACCAGCGTGCTGGTGAGCGGCTTCGACATCATCTTCTTCTGGATTGCGCGCATGATCATGCTGACCATGCACTTCATCAAAGATGAAAACGGCAAGCCGCAGGTCCCGTTTAAAACCGTCTACATGACCGGTTTGATCCGCGATGAAGAAGGCCAGAAGATGTCCAAGTCGAAAGGCAACGTCATCGATCCGCTGGATATGGTGGACGGCATTTCGCTGGAAGATCTGCTGGAGAAACGCACCGGCAACATGATGCAGCCGCAGCTGGCTGAGAAGATTCGCAAACGCACCGAGAAGCAGTTCCCGGACGGTATCGTGCCTTCCGGCACCGATGCGCTGCGCTTCACCCTCGCCGCGCTGGCGTCCACCGGTCGTGACATCAACTGGGATATGAAGCGCCTGGAAGGCTACCGCAACTTCTGTAACAAGCTGTGGAACGCCAGCCGCTTCGTACTGATGAACACCGAAGATCAGGATTGCGGCCAGAACGGCGGCGAGCTGAAGCTGTCGCTGGCGGATCGCTGGATTCTGACGGAATTCAACAGCACCGTGAAAGCGTACCGTGAAGCGCTGGATAGCTATCGCTTTGATATCGCTGCCAACATTCTGTACGACTTCACCTGGAACCAGTTCTGTGACTGGTACCTGGAGCTGACCAAGCCGGTGATGAACAGCGGCAGCGAAGCGGAGCTGCGCGGCACGCGCAACACGCTGGTGACGGTGCTGGAAGCGTTACTGCGCCTGGCGCATCCGATCATCCCGTTCATTACCGAGACCATCTGGCAGCGCGTGAAAGTGCTGAAGAACATCGACCACGATACCATCATGCTGCAGCCGTTCCCGCAGTATGACGCGGCGAAGGAAGATGCGGAAGCGAAGGCCGATATCGAGTGGATGAAGCAGGCGATTGTGGCGGTGCGTAATATCCGTGCCGAAATGAACATCGCGCCGAGCAAGCCGCTCGACGTGCTGCTGCGCGACTGCTCGCCGGCGGCGCAGCGTCGTGTTGAAGAGAACCGCAACTTCCTGTCGCGCCTGGCGCGTCTGGAAAGCCTGACCATTCTGCCAGCCGGCGAGAAAGGTCCGGTCTCGGTGACCAAGATTGTTGATGGCGCAGAGCTGCTGATCCCGATGGCAGATCTGGTCAACAAGGAAGCCGAGCTGGAGCGTCTGGCGAAAGAGCTGGTGAAGCTGGATGTCGAGATCGAAAAGATTCAGACCAAACTGGCTAACGAAGGCTTTGTATCGCGCGCACCGGAAGCGGTGGTGGCGAAAGAGCGCGAGCGCGTAGCCGAGCTGGAGCAATCAAAAGCAAAACTGATTGAACAGCAGGGCGTGATTGCGGCATTGTAAGCGCTTCAGTCCTGACGCTTAATCGAAGCCGGGCACTGCCCGGCTTTTTTCTATCGGAAAATTATGATGACCACCGCCACGCCACTTAACCTGCAGGTGCGCCCGATTATCGCCGCCGATAATCCGCGGATTGCGCAGGTGATCCGCGATGTCTCCGCCGAGTTCGGCCTGACGGCGGATAAAGGTTATACCGTGTCCGACCCGCAGCTCGATCGGCTGTTTGAGCTGTACAGTGCGGCGGACAGCGCCTACTGGATCGTGGAGCATGAAGGTCAGGTGGTCGGCGGCGGCGGCGTGGCACCGCTCGCCTGCAGCGCACCGGATATCTGTGAGTTGCAGAAGATGTATTTCCTGCCGTCGGTGCGCGGGCTGGGTTTAGCGCGCGAACTGGCGCTGCGCGCAATGGATTTTGCCCGCCAGCGCGGGTTCCGGCGCTGCTACCTTGAGACCACCGGCAGCCTGACGCGCGCCATTAAGCTCTATCAGTCGCTGGGCTTTGAACAGATTGCGGACGCGATGGGCTGTACCGGCCACGTGGATTGCGAAGTGAGAATGCTGCGGGTGTTGTGAGGGAAAAACCACTCACTTCTCTACCGCAACGCCCTGCGCCAGCTGACCAATTAACGCCCCCAGCGTCTCTACCGCCGCCTCGGCGCGTGCATCCCATGGCCAGGCGGTGTTGAAACGGAAGCAGTGGCTGAAACTCTCGCTGCTGGAAAACAGCTGGCCCGGCGCAATACTGATGCCCTGTTGCAGCGCCAGATGATACAGCTGCGTAGCGTTGATCTGCTCTGGTAAGGTAATCCACAAAAAGTAGCCACCGGGCGTATCGCTGATGTGCGCCTCGGCGGGCAGCACGCGGCGCAGCGCCTGCTGTGCCAGCTGTTTGCGCTTCGCCAGCGTCTGACGTAGCTTTTTCAGATGCGTATCGTAGCTGCGGGTGCTGAGAAAATCCGCCAGCGCCAGCTGCATCGGCGCGCTGGTCGAGAGCGTACTCATCATCTGAATACGCTGCACGCGCTGCGCATAGCGTCCCGCCGCGACCCAGCCCACGCGAAATCCCGCTACCAGATTTTTCGAAAAGCTGCCGCAGTGCAGCACGTAACCCTCGCGGTCGAACGCTCTGGCCGGCAACGGCTTATCGTGGCCGTGATACAGGTCGCTGTAGACGTCGTCCTCTATCATCGCCACCTGATAACGCGTCAGCAGTGCCACCAGCTGCTGTTTGCGCCCGGCGCTGAGCGTGAAGCCGAGCGGATTCTGCCGGTTGGTCATCAGCCAGCAGGCTTTCACCGGCCAGCGCTGCAGCGCCTGCTCCAGCTCATCCAGATCGATGCCCTGCTCCACATCGCTGGCAATAGCAATCGCGTTCAGCTTAAGCCGTTCAATCGCCTGCAACGCGCCGTAAAATGAAGGGTTTTCGATCACCACCCAGTCGCCCGGTTCGGTCACCGCCTGCAGGCTGAGATTCAGCGCTTCCATTGCACCGTTAGTAATGACGATGTCATCCGGCGACAGCGTAATGCCCTGCTGCGCATAACGCTGGGCGAGGATTTTTCGCAGCGCTTCATTACCGGGCGGCAGATTATTCAGGGCATCGGTGGGTTTAAGATTGTGCGAGACCTTCACCAGCGAGCGCATCAGCTGGCGCTGGGGAAACAGTTCCGGATCGGGGAAAGCAGAACCAAACGGCATGATGGCCGGATCGCGCGTCGCCTGCAGCACATCGAACACGAAGCTGTTGGTATCGGCCTGATCGGTTTTAGCGATCGCCTGGGTTGGCAAACGCGGACGGCTCTCCGCCGCGCGCGGTGCCACGTAATAGCCCGACTGCGGCTTCGACACAATCCAGCCCTGGCTCTCCAGCACTTCGTAAGCGTGCATCACCGTCATCAGGCTCAACCCGCTCTGCTCCGCCTGCTGGCGCAGCGACGGCAGCTTTTCCCCCGGCGGCCAGATGCGTGCTTCGATTTGCGTACGTAGCTGATCTACCAGCTGCTGGTATTTGGCCATGGCGCCTCCGCTGCGGAAATGTCGCGCGCCAGTTTACATGGATTGATTCGGAGAGGATATCGCGTCCTCAGAGACATTCAGAACTGATGTTGCACCGTACGACTGGAAGCTGAGCGAAGGTGTCGGGGATGCTGCGACTTTTTGTTGGGTTGGGTGCGGTCTGGCCCTCACCCGCACGCGGGAGAGGGAGAAAAGACACACAGCGCGCACGTGGGAGAGGGGGAATGATGTGCCGCTATGCCCCTACTCCGCTGTCAGCGCCACGGGTTTGTCCTTAACAAAGTCCGGTAGCTCGCTGATGCGCTCTGGCGGCAGCGGTTTGCCCAGCAGGAAGCCCTGCAGGGTGTCGCAGCCGAGCCCGGTGAGGAACGCCTGTTGATCCTGGGTTTCCACGCCTTCGGCCACCACTTTGAGATCCAGCGACTGCGCCAGTGCGACGATGGCGGAGACGATGGTTGCGTCTTCCGATTTCGCCTGCAGCTCGTTAACAAAAGCGCGGTCGATTTTCAGCTCGCTGGCCGGTAAGCGCTTGAGATACAGCAGGCTTGAGTAGCCGGTGCCGAAGTCATCAATCGAGGCTTTTACCCCCATGCTGGTCAGCTCGGTGAGGATGCGCACGCTCTCTTCCGGATCGCGCATCGCCGTGGTTTCGGTGACCTCCAGCGTCAGTAGCTCCGCCGGGATCTGGTGCTGTTCCAGCGCCTGCGTCACGGTGTCGACCAGGTTGCACTGCTCAAACTGCAAGGCAGAGAGGTTCACCGCCACCGACCAGTGCGGATGGCCCTGCTGGTGCCAGATGTGCAGCTGGCGGCAGGCTTCGTTGATCACCCAGTTGCCGATATTAATGATCATGCCGGTCTTCTCGGCAATCGGCAAAAACTTGTCCGGCGTCAGCAGGCCGCGCGTCGGGTGCTGCCAGCGCAGCAGCGCTTCGAAGCCAATGATCGGCCCGCTCGGCGCGCAGTACTTAGGCTGATAGAACAGACGCAGCTCGTTGCTATCCAGCGCCTGCCACAGGTCGTTATTAAGCTGCAGCTGCGACTGCGCCAGCGTGTTCATGGACGGCTGGAAGAAGTTGTAGCCGTTGCGGCCGTTGTTCTTGGTGTGATACATCGCGGCGTCGGCGTTAAACATCAGCTCGCGCTCGTCCTTGCCATCACCGGGATAAACGGCGATGCCGATACTCAGCGACACCATCAGCTCGTAGCGTGACACGCTAAACGGGCGATCCACGGCTTTTACCAGCGCATCCGCCACCGCTGCGGCATCATTGGGATCGCCGATCTCAATCAGCAGCACGAATTCGTCACCGCCCAGCCGCGCCAGCGTGTAGTGCCCTTTCATCTGGTCGGTCATGCGCTCGGTTACCGCAATCAGCAGGTTATCGCCGACGTGGTGACCAAAAGCATCGTTGACCGCTTTGAAACCGTCGAGATCCATAAACATCAGCGCAAACTGCGAGCGCTCGCGGTTGGCCTTGTTGATCGCCTGCTCGAGACGATCCTCCAGCAGGATGCGGTTCGGCAGTCGCGTCAGATTATCGTGCAGCGCCAGCTGCGCCAGCTCGCGGTTGGCCTCTGCCAGCGAGCGCGCGAGGATCGAGGTACGCGCCTGCATACGCGCGTCGAGCATCGAAACCAGCAGCGTAATGCCGAGGATCGCCAGCGTCACCACCGTGACCAGCATCGCCAGCCAGTCGCTGTTCACACCGTGATGCGTGGCGTGACTGTGCATCGGGAAGTTCGCCGCCGCCATGCCGGTATAGTGCATGCCGGCAATGGCGCAGCCCATCACCACGGCCGCCCCGACGCGCAGTAGCGTGACGCGGTCATGCCCTTCGCGCAGGTTGAACGCCAGCCACAGCGCGGCACCGGAAGCCACCAGCGCAATCAGCACCGAAACCGCAATCCAGCCCCAGTTCCAGCTGATGCCCGGTTCAAACATCAGCGCCGCCATGCCGGTGTAGTGCATCGCCACCACGCCGGATCCCAGCACCAGCGCGCCGCCCAGCAGCCGTCGCCACGGCAAGTCGCCGGACGAGCACACCAGCCACAGGGCAAAGATGGAGGCAAGAATCGCCACCACCATTGAGGCGGCGGTGAGCAGCGGATCGTAGCTCATCACCATATCCAGGCTCATCGACAGCATGCCGATAAAGTGCATGGCCCAGATGCCCACGCCCATGGCGAAACCGCCGCCCAGCAGCCAGACCAGCGCCACCCGGCCGGTGGAGGAAGCGACGCGCCCCGCCATATCCAGCGCGGTAAACGAGGCCAGCATCGCTACCAGTATCGAAACGAGAACGGTAAACGCATCGTACGAAGTCACTAACATAGTGATTTCCCATATAAAAAAGCTGTGTTAAATCAGCTGTGGTGTTGTTGAAATGAAAAAGAAAATGTTGGTTTTATAATTGAAATTATCGGCAGACCGGCTGCCGATATGAGTCACTGAACGATGAAAGCTTCCGATGTGAAGGAGAACAAAAATTGCTGGTCAGGCGCCGGTGAGCGGCAGCACGTTGTCAGGAAAGTGCGGCGCAATCGGCGTTGACGCGGTGAATTCGCCGATGCGCTCCGCCGGCGTCGGTTTGCCCAGCAGATACCCCTGCAGCGTGTCAAAGCCGAGACCGGTCAGCAGGCGCTGCTGCTCTTCGGTCTCCACGCCCTCCGCCACCATGCGCAGGTTAAGGCTTTGCGCCAGCGTCAGCATGGCGGTTACCACGGTTGCATCCTCGCTGTCGGCACGCAGGCTGTTAATAAAGGCGCGATCAATCTTCAGTTCGCTGGCTTCAAGATGCTTGAGGTGCAGCAGATTGGCGTAGCCAATGCCGAAGTTGTCGATGGCCACTTTGACGCCAAGCCGCTGCAGTTCGGCGATGCGCTGCTGGCTGAACTGCGGATCGCGCATGGCGATGTTTTCCGTGATTTCCAGCATCAGCGCGCCTTCCGGCAGCTGGTAGCGCTGCAGCGTCTGGCGCAGCGTGTCGATCAGATCGCGCTGATGAAACTGCAGTGCGGAGAGGTTAACCGAGACGCTCCAGTCGCGGTTGCCCTCGTCCTGCCACTGCCGCAGCTGACGGCAGGCTTCGTTGATCACCCAGTTGCCGAGCGCCACGATCTGGCCGGTTTTCTCGGCGCGCGCCAGAAACATATCCGGCATCAGCAAGCCGCGGCGCGGATGCTGCCAGCGCAGTAACGCCTCAAAACCCATCAGAATGGTCCCACCCGCGCGAAATTTCGGCTGATAGAACAGGCGCATCTCCTGGCACTCCAGCGCGTTCCATAAATCGTTGGCCAGCGCCAGTTGATGCTGCGCCACCGCGCTCATCACCGGTTCAAACAGGCTCCAGCCATTACGCCCGCTGTGCTTGGTGTGGTACATGGCCGAGTCCGCGTTGAACATCATCTCCTGCGGGCTGCGGCCATGCTGCGGGAAGATCACAATGCCGATGCTGAGCGAGACGCGCAGCGAGTAGCGATCCAGCTCAAACGGTGCATCAATGCTGTGCACCAGCCGCTGCGCCAGCGCTTCAGCCTGGGTTGCCGCGTACTGCGGACACAGCATGACAAACTCATCGCCGCCGAGGCGCGCCAGCAAAATGTCCGCATCCAGCTGGGTGCGCAGCCGTTCCGCCACGGCGACCAGTAAACGATCGCCGACGTGATGCCCCCAGGTATCGTTCACCGCTTTGAAGCCGTCGAGATCCATAAACATCAGGGCAAAGGGCTGGTCATACAGCGTCGCCTGTTTGATTTGCGTGCTGAGCTGCTGGTCCAGCATGACGCGATTGGGCAGTGCGGTGAGATTATCGTGCAGCGCCAGCTGGCGCAGCTCGCTGTTGGCGCGCCGCAGCCGGGCGGCAAGACGCGCTGCGCGCAGCTGGGCATCCAGCATCGAGATCAGCAGCGTCAGACCAAGAATGGTGAGCGTGATGATGGTCACCCACACCGCCAGCCCCTCCTGTCCCATGCCATGATGCTGCATGCTGCCGGGCGCGCTGAACTGCGCGGCCGCCATGCCGGTGTAGTGCATGCCGGCAATCGCCACCCCCATCGCCAGCGCCGCGCAGGCGCGCATCAGCAGCAGGCTCTCGCCATGGCGCAGATGGAATGCCAGCCACAGCGCGGCACCGGATGCGCCGTAGGCAATCAGTACCGACAGTGCCACCAGGCGCAAATCCCAGTGAATGGCGGGTTCGATCAGCAGCGCCAGCATGCCGAGATAGTGCATGGCAACCACGCCGCTACCGAGGATCACTGTGCCGCGCAGCAGCCGGCGGCGCGTCAGATGGCTGCCCTGCAGGCCCTGCGCAAAGGCGAAGATGCTGGTGAGAATTGCCAGCAGCAGCGAGAAGGCGGTGAGCGGAATGTCATAGCGCATGGTCATCGGCATCATCATCGCCAGCATGCCAATGAAGTGCATCGCCCAGATGCCAATGCCCATCGCCGTGCCGCCGGCCACCAGCCACAGCTTCGCCAGCAGGCCGCGCGACACGGCGACGCGCCCGGCGGTATCCAGCGCCGTAAACGCCGCGATAAACGCCACAATCAGCGAAACGGCAACCAGAACGCTATCCCAGGTAACCAGCAACATGTGCGCTCCTCAACTCAACCCGCGGCGGCGCAGGTGCGGTATCGTCAATTAACAACAGAAAAAGTGAAAACATCAATGAGAGGCAGGTAATGACCACCAGCGATGCGGCAACACAAAAACAGATCCATAAATAACTGGAGGTATTGCACGGCTATTTTTTATTCTCATCGTCTGTCGCGGCCGGGAAAAGTAATGATATCTGATTAATGCATGAACATAGCATTGAACCTGAAGTCGCGGTAGAGGGGGGAATCACTTGCCGTTTGGTTTTTTTAACGGGCCGCCAGCCCTTGTTATGACTGCATTAACGGGGAAAAGGAGAAATTGATTAGCGAAAATTCTCCGGTGCGTTGTACAAGCGGCAAAAGGGTGATCTATAGTAAATAAAACTGATATAAATCACTAACTCAGCCTTTAAGAATTTTCTTAGGTGACAGGGCATTAAGTTCGTTTGCCGATCGCGGCGTCTTGTTATTTACGGGTTCGTTTCATTAATAAATCACCAGGCGAAAAAGCACTGACATTGGATAATCAGTAAGGATTGATTATGAAACTCAAGCTTTTTCTTTTGGCTACCAGCCTGAGCGCCGCGCTCGCCCCTGCAACGGTTTTTGCTGCCACCACAACGGGAACCATCAATGCCACATTGACGCTCACCACCGGCTGTCTGGTGAACGGTCAGTCCGCCACCAGCGGGGTTAACTTCGGTACCCTGAACTTCGGTAGCAGCGCTGCAACCTTTGATACCTTAAACGCCACCCTGGTGGGCGCATCCGGGAACGGCATTTTTGTCCGCTGCACCACCGGCCAGACCTTCAACGTGCAGGTCACCAGCAGTAATCCGGCACCGGCCACCATTTACGGTACGGTGAGCGGCCAGCCGCGTTACCTGATTCTCGGCTCCAACAATACGCAGGGCATTGCTTACACGCTGTACAGCGACGCCGCGTTTACCACCGCCATCGCCAACAACACCAACATTGCCGCCAGCGGCACCACCGATCCGACGCTCGGTACCAACTATGCCATTTACGGTCGGGTAGTCGGCGGCGGCTTTAACCCACTGATTCCGGCCGGTACCTACACCGATACCATTAACGTGGCGGTGAACTACTGACGCCAGCGGTGGGGTAAGAAGGATGGTCTGGCTGCTGCGTGCTGGCAGCCTGGCCCTGCTGATAGGGAGCGTCCCGGCCTGGAGTTTGCCGACGGCCACCTTCCAGGTCTCTGCGTCAGTGGTGGCAGGCTGCGTGATCTCCGGTACCAATACCGGCGTGTTTGGCACGCTGAATTTTGGCACCCAGTCGGGCGTGGCGAGCAGCAGCGTCAGTGCCAGCTACGTGCAAAGCACCACCCTCACCCTCGCCTGCACGCCGGGTACCGCCCTCAGCATGAGTATCAATGGCGGCAGCAATTACACCAGCAGCCGCAATCTCAAACACACCAGTAATACCGATACCGTGGCGTACAGCCTGTATACCAACGCAGCGCACACTACTGCGATTCCGGTTAACTCGCCGGTGGCGCTGAGTTACAGCAACGCCAATAACATCGTGCTGCCGATTTATGGCCTGTTAACCCTGCCCGGCCCGACGCGCGCCGGGACCTATACCGATACGTTAACCGTCACCCTGAGCTGGTGACGGCAGCATAAAAAGGATGAAAGATGATGAGCCTGCGCGCCCTGCTTCTGTGGTTTCTTCTGGCCCTGTCGCCCGCCAGCTTCGCTGCCAACTCGCTGATGATCTGGCCGATCGATCCCGCCATCAATCCGCAGGAAAAAGCCAGCGAACTGTGGCTGGAGAATCGCGGTAACGCCACCACCATCATGCAGGTGCGCATCTTCAACTGGCAGCAGATTGACGGCCAGGAACAGTATCAAACGCAGCAGCAGGTGGTCGCCAGCCCGCCGATGGTGCGGCTGGAACCGGGGCAGAAGCAGCTGGTGCGCCTGATTCGCCAGAGCGCGCCGCCCGCGGGCGTGGAGCAAGCCTATCGTGTGGTGCTGGATGAGATCCCGACGCCGCGCTCGCCGGGCGAGAATCAGGCCGGGCTAACCTTTCAGATGCGCTACTCGGTGCCGCTGTTTGTCTATGGCGATGGCCTGACGCGCGACAGCGCCAAAGCCGATCTCAGCTGGCGTCAGGTCAGCCGCGACGGCAAACGCTGGCTGGAGCTGACCAATCGCGGCAACGGCCACGCGCGCCTGAGCAACGTCACCGTCGGCGGTCGCGCGCTCGGCAACGGCCTGTTTGGCTATGTGCTGGCTAACAGCAGCCACCGCTGGCCGCTGAACAGCCCGGTGAGCGGTGAACTCGCGGCCGAGGTGAATAAAACTCACTGGCGCAGCGCTGCCGCGCGCTGATGAAGCTGACGCCGCCTCCCTGCGCGCTGACGGTGACCAGCGTGCTGTGTTTTTCCCCGCTGAGCAGCGCAGAGACTTTCTCTGAGCTGCCACCGCCGCCTGCCGTCAGCCACAGCGCCAGCGGCCAGCAATACATGCTGGAACTGGTGGTGAACCAGCGCGAACGGGGCGAGATTGTGCCGGTCGAGCGGCGCGACGGTGAGTTCTGGCTGCGCAGCGGCGATCTGCAGCGCGCCGGCATTCCGGCGGCGAAGCTGGCTGGCGAACAGGTCGCTCCCGGTCAGTTGGGTGAGGTTAAAGTGGAATACGATGAACGCCGTCAGCGCCTGCTGCTGACGGTACCGCCCGCCTGGCTGCCGGAGCAGACGCTTGGTCAGCCGCAAAACGGCCCGCGCTACCCCGGCCAGGCCAGCAACGGCGCGCTGCTCAACTACGACCTCTACGCCACGCGCACCGACAACGCCGGTTCGCGTCTCTCCAGCTGGAACGAGCTGCGTCTGTTCGGCCCGGCCGGCCAGTTCTCCAGCAACGGTGTCTATATTCAGCAGCTTGCGGGCGACACGAGCGGCCAGCAGCAGGGTTACATTCGCTACGACACCTGGTACAGCAACGAGAACGAGAATGCCGCGCTCAGCTGGCGCGCCGGGGATTTGATTACGGATGCGCTGGGCTGGAGCAACAGCGTGCGCCTTGGCGGCGTGCAGATCGCGCGTGACTTCAGCGTGCGACCGGATCTGGTCACCTACCCGCTGCCGGCCTTTAGCGGCCAGGCGGCGGTGCCGTCGTCAGTCGATCTGTTTATCAATGGTTACCGCAGCGCGCAGGCCAACGTGCAGCCGGGACCGTGGTCGCTGACCAATGTGCCATTCGTTAACGGGGCGGGCGATGCGGTGATCACCACCACCGACGCGGTCGGCCGTCAGGTGACGACGACGCTGCCGTTCTACGTCTCCAGCAGCCTGCTGAAAACCGGTCTGTCCGATTACGCCTTCTCCGCCGGGGCGATTCGCGAGAACTACGGCATCAAAAACTTTGATTACGGCGCAGCGGCGGCCAGCGGCTCCTATCGCTACGGCCTGCGCGACTGGCTGACGCTGGAATCGCACGCCGAAGGCAGCAGCGACGTGGCGATGGGCGGTGCCGGCGCGCTGGTGAAGCTGGGCAGCCTGGGCGTCATCAACGCCGCGCTGGCGCAGAGCCAGCTGGACGGCAGGCCCGGCACCCAGTACAGCTGGGGTTACCAGTACAACAACAGCTGGTTCAGCCTCGGCACCCAGCACACGCTGCGCAGCGCGGATTTCGGCAACCTGGCGCTGGTCGGCAGCCGCGGCGACAGCGCCAATACCAGCTATTCGCTCGCCAGACGCAGCGCGCAGTACACCGCCAGCCTGTCGCTCAGCCAGTACGGCAGCCTCGGTCTGGCGTATCTGGACATTGCCGGCGGCAGCGGCGATCGCACCCGCCTGTGGAATTTATCGTGGAGTAAAAACCTGTGGGGCAACAGCAGCCTGTACATCTCCGCCAGCCGCGACCAGCAACAGGGCGACTGGAGCGGCGCGATTTCGCTGGTGATTCCGTTTGGCGAACAGAGCAGCGCATCGATCAGCGTCGAGCGCGATCAGCAGGGACAAAGTAATCAGCGCCTGTACGTGTCGCGCGCCATGCCGAGCGACGGCGGTTTTGCTTACGATGCGTCATGGGCGCATCAGGGCGGCGACAGCGGCGATTATCGTCAGGGCAGCCTGCGCTATCGCAACAACAAGATCGATACTTCCGCTGGCTTTTACGGCGATGATGACAACACCACGCAGTGGGCCGATTTCACCGGCTCGCTGGTGCTGATGGACAACCATGTGTTCGCCGCCAACAACATCAACGATGCCTTTGTGGTGGTGAAAACCCGCTATCCGGACGTGACGGTGCGCTACGAAAACCAGACGATGGGCCGCACCGATGACGCCGGCTATTTGCTGGTGCCGTCCATCAGCAGCTATTACGGCGCGAAGTACGATATCGATACCCTCGATCTGCCGGCTGACATGACCGCGCCCAAAGTGGAGCAGCGCTTCGCGGTGAAGCGCAAAAGTGGCTATCTGCTGAATTTCCCGGTGGAGCGCCTGCGCGCCGCCAGCGTGATCCTGCACGACAGCGACGGCCAGCCGCTGCCAGTCTCCAGCCAGGTGTTGCGCCGCGATCGCGCCACCGAATATGTCGGCTGGGACGGCCTCGTGTGGATGGAAGATCTCAGCGCCAGCAACCCGATGCGCGTGGTGACGCCGGACGGCCGCCAGTGCGAGACCACGCTGGCTATCGCTGAGGGTCAGCCTAAAGCGCTGCAGACTTACGGTCCACTCACCTGCCCGCTGCCGCCTGCCGCGCCCGGTACGGCCGTGAATGCCGCCAACAACTCACAGTCAGGGATCTCACCATGAGGAAATTTCTGTTCTTGCTGCTGTGGCTGCTGCCGGCCAGCAGCTACGCGCTCTGTTCGCTTTCGGCCCCCAGCGCCAGCTTTGGCACGCAAACCACGTTTTACGTGCAGTCGACGGCGGTCAATACTTCCAGTAACACCAACGTTAACTGCGGCACCGGCACGCTCAACCTGCTGGGCAGCGATTACGTCGCCTATGCGTTTACCACCGCCAACTACCTGAGCGGCACGCGCGCCACCATGAAGGCATCGGCCAGCGGCACCGATAACGTGCCGATTCAGCTGTGCATCGACAGCGCCTGTGCCACCGAACTGCGCCAGGGCGGCAGCTATCGCTGGAACTCTTCCGCGCTGCTGGCGCTTGGCAACAGCCTCAATTTTGTCATTCCACTCTATTTCCGCACCGTGCCTGGCCAGGTGATTGCCGCCGGCAGTTACACCACCACCATCACGCTGACGGTGAGCTATAACGTGTGCGCCGGGTTGAACGTAGCTGGCGCGTGCGTCGGCACGGTGCAGAGCAGCAGCGGGACGGCGATGCCGATCACCGTGAATATGGTGATCACCAACGACTGCACCACCATTACGGCGCCGAACGTCAGCTTCGGCAGTGCCCCGCTGGTCGGTAGTTTTTCTACCGTGCAGCAGACAATTAACGTGGTGTGTTCAAAGGGCAGCACGTATACGGTAGGACTGAGTAATGGCAGCTATTACAGCGGCACCACGCGCCAGATGGCGAGCGGCACCAACCGGCTGGCGTACGATATTTATAAAGGCACCACCACCACCAATCGCTGGGGCCCGAGCGGCAGCGACCGCTGGAGCAGCGCGACCTCGACATCGCTCAACGCGGATACCGTGACGCGCAACTTTACCTATACGGCGCAGATTCTGACTACGCAGAATACGCCCGCAGCGGGCAATTACAGCGATAGCGTGGTGGTGGATGTGGCGTTTTAGCGGGCGGGTAAGGAGTGGCTGATTCCCTCATTCCCCGCCTTCTCCCGCCAGCGGGAGAAGGGGCCGATCGCGCGGGTGTTGAGGTGAAGCGCAGGTTGGTGAAACCGCACTGAACGGTTCCCTCTCCCGCATGCGGGAGAGGGTTAGGGTGAGGGCCTGCAGGCAGAGCAGGAGCTGGCTTTTCCCCTCATCCCCCGCCTTCTCCCGCCAGCGGGAGAAGGGGCCGATCGCGCGGGTGTTGAGGTGAAGTGCAGGTCTGCGAAACCGCACTGAACGGTTCCCTCTCCCGCGTGCGGGTGTACAGTCCGGGGACATGGCAGACAGGTGTTCGGGGACATAGTGAACACTTTTTAACATCCTTTACCCATGGTGATCGACTTTTTCTTCAGGTCGATCACCCCCACTTTTGTGCTGTACCACCACACCTCGTAATAACCGTCTTCCCCCGTCTCCTTCAGCCCGACACGCTCTCCCCTGAACGCCTTTCCCGCCTTCAGGCTGAGTCCTTTTACGCTCAGCTTCCCGCTGATATCCACCTTCCTGACCATCACGCCCTCGTCGTATTCCGGTGGCGCTACGCGGACGCTGTACTGCCGCGATGAGGGCTGATAGCGCGACGCCGGCACCGCCATCTCCAGCGCCTCATGCGGGCGCTCGAGATTGTAGACCGTCCGCCAGTGGTCGAAGGCGCGCTGCAGCTCACCGCTGTCCGCGAACCACTTCCCCTGCAGCACTTCCGCCTTCAGGCTGCGGTGAAAGCGCTCCAGCTTCCCCTGCGTCTGCGGATGATACGGCCGCGAGTGCCCCACCCGGATGCCGTGGCGCATCAGCCACAGCTCCACTGCCGTCCAGGTGCCGGTGGTGTCGCCCCACGGCGAGCCGTTGTCCATCGTCATCCGGTCCGGCAGGCCGTAGCGCTCAAAGACGCTGACCAGCTGCTCCTGTACCGTCTCACGCCGTTCGTCAGCGCAGTGCACCAGGCACAGCGAGAACCGGGAGTGGTCGTCCAGCAGGGTAAGCGGGTGGCAGCGGCCGCCGCCAAAGGGAAAGTGGCCCTTAAAATCCATCTGCCAGAGCCGGTTCGGGGCCGCATGCTCAAACCGGCCGGTGGCCGGGACGCCCGGCGCTGCGCCCGGCAGCAGGCCGTGGCGGGCCATCAGGTTGTGGACGGTGCTGAAGGCCGGCATGCCGTGCCCGCGGTCTTCGAGCCAGCGCTTAATCTTGCGGGCCCCCCAGTGCTGATGAAGCTCGTGCGCCATACGCAGAAGGTCAGTGATGTCGTCAGATGAGCGGCTGGGTGAGTGACGGGGCGCGCGGGAGCGGTCCTGAAGGCCGGACGGTCCTTCCTCCTCCCAGCGGCGAAGCCACTTGTAGCCGGTGGCGGGAGATATGCCGTAGCGGCGGCACAGCTCGCGGATGTTCGCCCCGTCTTGCGAGGCGAACAGAACAAACTCAGTACGTAATGACATGGTATCTCTCGCATCCCAGGGCATAAGCGACTCCATAAACGGGTTCTTATGCCTTAGTTGTAAGTGTCTACCATGTCCCCGAACAAGTGTTCACGATGTCCCCGGACTGTACACCCGCCAGCGGGAGAGGGTTAGGGTGAGGGCCAGCGCGCAGAGCAGGAGCTGGCTTGCCCCTCATCCCCCGCCTTCTCCCGCCAGCGGGAGAAGGAGCCGACCGGGTGGATGTTTAGGTGAAGCGCAGGTTTGCGAAACCGCACCGAGCGGTTCCCTCTCCCGCGTGCGGGAGAGGGTTAGGGTGAGGGCCAGCACGCAGACGGGAGCTCGCTTGCCCCCTCATCCCCCGCCTTCTCCCGCCAGCGGGAGAAGGAGCCAACCGCGCGGGCGTTGAGGTGAAGTGCAGGTCTGCAAAACCGCACTGAACGGTTCCCTCTCCCGCGTGCGGGAGAGGGTTAGGGTGAGGGCCAGCGCGCAGAGCAGCAGCAGGCTTGCGCCCTCATCCCCCGCTTTCTCCCGCCAATGGGAGAAGGAGCCGATCGCTCGGTTGTTGAGGTGAAGTGCAGATTTGCATAACCGCACCGAGCGGTTCCCTCTCCCGCGTGCGGGAGAGGGTTAGGGTGAGGGCCAGTGAGAGAAAGTCAGGGTGAGTCCAGCGCGCGCGCACTCGAACTACAGCGACGCGCCCACTACCGTTGCGCTGTGCCGCGCCTGATACTGTTTCACCATGCGGCCGATCAGCAGCGTGCCTACCAGGCCGCACACCGCGGCAAACGACAGCCAGACGCCCGGCATCGCTTTATCGCCAGTAGCATGAATCAGATAGCTCGAAATCGCCGGCGTAAAACCACCGAACAGCGCGGTCGCCAGGCTGTAGGCCAGCGAAAAGCCCGAAGCGCGCACTTCAGCCGGCATGATCTCCGCCAGATACACCACCATCGCGCCGTTATAGCTGGCGTACAGGAACGATAACCATAGCTCCGCTTCAACCAGGTGCGCAAAGGTCGGCGATCCCACCAGCCCGTGCAGCACCGGCCAGGTCGTCAGGATCATCAACACGGTAAAAGTAATCAGCAGCGGTCGCCTTCCGACGCGGTCCGATAGCGCGCCCATCACCGGCAGCCAGAACAGGTTGGAGATGCCGACAAACAGCGTCACGAGGAAGCTCTGTTTGTCACTCATCATCAGCACGGTTTTACCAAAGGTCGGGGTGAATGCGGTGATCATGTAGAACATCACCGTGGTGGTGACCACCATCAGCATGCCGGCCAGCACCAGCGCCCAGTTCTGTCCCACTGAACGCACAATCTGGCCCATCGACGGGTGCGATTTACGCTGGCTGAACGCTTCGGTCTCTTCCAGCATGCGGCGAATCCAGAACAGGAACGGCACAATCAGACAGCCGACCACAAACGGAATACGCCAGCCCCATTCGGTCACCGCGTCCTTCGCCAGCAGATGATTAAGCCCCAGCCCCAGCAGCGCGGCAAAGATTACCGCTACCTGCTGGCTGCCTGACTGCCAGCTGACGTAAAAGCCTTTACGGCCTTTGGGAGCCACTTCAGACAGATAAACCGAAACGCCGCCGAGCTCCACGCCCGCCGAGAAGCCCTGCAGCAGGCGGCCAAGCAGAATCAGGATCGGTGCCGCCGCGCCCAACGTGGCGTAGCCTGGCACCAGCGCGATAGTCAGCGTACCGAGCGCCATCAGGCCGAGCGTCAGCAGCAGCCCTTTGCGCCGGCCGTGATGGTCAATGTAGGCCCCCAGTATAATCGCCCCGAGCGGACGCATCAGGAAGCCGGCGCCAAAGGTCATCAGCGTCAGCATCAGCGAAGCAAACGGATCGTCGCCCGGGAAAAAGGTTTTTGCAATGGCGGTGGCGTAGTAGCCAAACACCATAAAATCGTACATCTCAAGAAAGTTACCGCTGGTAACGCTAAAGATGGTTTTGGCACCGCCCTGCGATGACTTTTGTAAAGCGTGACTTGAGCTCATATCGTCCTTCCTGGTTTTTCTCCTGTTTTAGCCTGCCGGCGCGTGAATAGATGTGATCCTGTTCACCATTGCACTTTACAAAAGTACAAACAAAGGTAACAAACAGTTAACACGACCGGTCCGATCAGCTTATGAGGAAAGTTAATAATTCTGGGCTTTCCAGGTGACAGGTGCAGCACAGACTATCGACTTTACGAGTGGTATAAATTCAGCGATATCAATCCCCAACAAACAATATCATGAGCCATATCCCACTCTTTTTAATGCCTTTTTCATTAGCAGAACTTATTAAGATCAGTCTTAGAAACGAGACGATTCTGGTACATGCCGCCATCCCCTCCCCCTTTATGCTGGGCAGGCAACGGTAATCACGCCGTTGTTGATTTTGGTGGAGAATACTTATGCTAACACCTCTCAGCTTTGACCCCTTTTCATCCATTAATACCTTGCGAGTGGGCACACCTTATCCGCTGCTGAGCGGCAGCCTGCCGGCGCAGGCCGGTGAAATCATTGAATTCATTATCAATGATCACCACTACAGCACGCCGATTGCCGCCGACGGCAGCTGGTCATTTCAGCCGCCGTTCTCGCTGAGCGAAGGCAGCCACGACATGATGGCGCGCATCGGCGACAGCGGCGAACCGCATCCGTTCTCTGTTGACGTCGCGCTCTCGGTGCCGGACAAACCGGCGATCACCGCGCTGTTTGACGATGTCGGCAGCGAAACCGGCCCGGTCGGACGCGGACACACCATTGATGACACCACGCCCAAAGTGCAGGGCTATGCGCTGCCGGGCAGCACGGTGCGGCTGTACGATCACGACAGACTGATTGGCAGCACCGTGGCCAGTAAAAGCGGCGAATGGTCACTGGAGCCGCTGCTGGACGCGGGCGGCCATCAGCTAACCGTCACCGCGACCGACGAGTTTGGCCGTGTCAGCGAACCTTCTGAACATTTCGACATCACTGTGGTTGAAAGCGGACCGGTGCCGCCGACCATCAGCTACGCCATTGACGATGTCGGCACCGTACAGGGCCAGCTCGCCAGCGGTTCCACCACCGACGACTTCTCGCCGCTGATCGTGGGCCGCGCGGAGCCGAACAGCATCGTTTATCTGTTCGCGCAGAACGATCACGGCGGCATCGGCTATAAAGGCAGCGTTAAAACCGATGCCAACGGTGACTGGGTGATTCAGTCACGCGCGATGATCAGCGGTGACGGCATCTACACCTTCTACGCTTCCTACGAGAACAGCAAAGACGACTACCGCCCGGATTTCAGCCTTAATATGTCGGCGCTGGAGAATCTGCGTCCGGCTATCGACTGTGCGCGTGACGATACCGGCGCCCATACCGGCCAGGTGTACCATCGCGGCACCACCGACGATAAAACGCCGGTGCTGGAAGGTCGCGGTGCGCCGGGCAGCATCGTTGAGATTGAGTACAACCTGAGTAACAGCGGCTGGCACAGCGCGGGCAGCGTGACGGTCGATGCGCAGGGCAACTGGCAGTTCGCCGGCTTCGAACTCACCTATTTTGGCGAATGGGGTTTCCGCTCGCGCGGCGTGGCCGATGGCAAAGCCAGTGCGTGGAGCGATAAGTTCGAGCTGCTGGTGATCCCCGGCGCGCCGCTGGAACCGACCATCGACTACGCCTGGGACAACGCGGGCCCGCTGCAGGGGCCGGTTTATCAGCACGACTCAACCGATGACACCACGCCAACGCTGCACGGCAGCGGCACGCCGGGCCAGGTGATTGAGATCGAATATGGCGTGCAGGGTGAAGGCCTGCGCCACGCCGGCAGCGTGCAGGTCGATGCCGACGGCAAGTGGAGCTTCACCTCACCCTATCTGCATCAGCCTGGCGTGTGGGAATATCAGGCGCGCGCCTCGACCGGTGAGATGAAGAGCAACTGGAGCAGCAAATTCGTGCTCGACGTCAGCCCTGACGCCGCGTTCGATCAGCAGGCGCAGGATGAAGCCCAGCCGGACGCGCTGACGCTGCACCAGTTGCTGAGCGAAGGTGGCAAAGGGCTGTTCATTGAGGATGACAGCACCCAGCTGCTGGTGAACGGCAAGCCGGGCGACAGCGTGCAGCTGCAGGATATTCTGCCGGCAGGTGAAGCGGTCGACGGCTGGACGCAGCAGACCGGCACCCTGACCATCGCCGGTACGCAATATCACGTCTGGAGCCACGGCGACGCTGAACTGCTGGTGCAGGACGGCGTGCAATTACAACTGGTGTAACCCCCGATGCCGTGCGCGTAGCACGGCATCACCCTGCCCTCTTTTCCCGGCTTTTCACCCGTTCGGACTTTTCTCCCTTCGGGACAGGTCTCATACAGCGTTTTACGTCATCTATTACAAAATGCGCACTTTATAACAAGGCGCAGCGGGCTTTGCTGCAATAAACCCAACGTAAAACACAGGAATAATCTCCATGGATCTGTTTGATTTTAAAGAGGTGAAGTACCTCGAGCGCGACACCAACACCCCAACGTTTTTCGGTAAAATCGATTCAGAAGTGGGTAAAGGCGGCCAGGTAATGATTACGCTTGGCGACAGGAATTTCTTTGTCGACATCAACCCGCAGGACGGCAGCTGGAAGTGGACGCCACCGGAAGCGCTGACCGACGGCGAATACAGCCTCTCCTTTATGACCATCGATACCGCCGGTAACCTCAGCACGCCGACGCAGCGCACGCTGATAGTCGACACCACGCCGCCGGCCGCACCGACGCTGCTCAACCTGTACGACGATCAGGGCGCCATCACCGGCAGCTTTGACGCCGGTAAAATGACTGATGACCGCCGCCCGACCCTGACCGGCATCGCCGAAAAGGGCACCGTGGTGTATCTGAAAGAGGGCAACACCGTGATCGGCAGCGCCAAAGCCGATGAGAAAACTGGCCTGTGGACGCTGGAGCCGACGGTGGATCTGGCGGATGGTCGTCACAACCTGACGCTGGTGGCTGCGGAAACCTTCGCCGGTAAGGTGCGTGAGGGCAAAGTATCCGATGAGTTTAACATTACTATCGGAAAAGACGGCGACGTGCCGAGCGATCCGGGCGGCGTGGCCAAAATCATTGAGGCGATCGACAATGCCGGCAGCCTGACCGGCTCTTTGAAAAGCGGCGGCATTACCGATGACACCACGCCAGAGCTGCGCGGCAGCGCGCCGGAAGGCAGCGTGGTGCGTATTCAGTACCGTAACGATAAAGGTGAATGGATCGACGGCGGCAATGCGGTAATGAACGGCACCAGCTGGAGCTGGACGCCAGACCCGGCGCTGGGTGCCGGTAACTGGGAATTCCGCGCCAATGCCGGCAGCGGCTGGACCGATGAGTTTAAACTGGATATCGATCTCGCACCGGCGGCAAAAACGGAAATCACCCACGCTTACGATGACTTTGGCCCGTTCACTGGCACGCTGGGCAACGGCGCCATCACCGATGACCGCACGCCAAACCTGCACGGCCGCGCCGAATCCAACAGCCTGGTGTATATCCACTATCGCAACGCATCAGGCGCATGGGCTCTGCTGGACAGCGTGACTGCTGGTGCCGATGGGCGTTGGGAATATGAGTCGGATCGTTTGACGCCGGGTACGTATGAGTTCCAGGCGGGGACGTCAGCAACTCGTGACAGTAGCGGTAAGCCATTCGGCTTAAAAATTGTTGCACCAGGCAGCACTATTCCTGTCATTGAAGGTGCATGGGATGACTCTGGCATGCTTCATGGCAAAATCAGTGATAGTTACACTGATGATCAAACACCTACCCTGAAAGGCCTGGCAGAAGCTAATGGATTAGTTGTAATCGAATATCAAAAAGTCAATGATGCTCGCATTTATACCGCTTCCGTAACCGCCGACAGTAACGGTCACTGGAGCTTTACTCCACCGGACAATTTAAATTACGGCAACTGGACATTTAAGGCCAAAGCTGAAAATGGCTATGACTGGAGTAGTGACTTTATACTGGAAATCAACCCTAATGAATTTCGCACTAATAAGTTTAACTATGAAAGTGGAATAACTGAACTTTTAACTGGCGAGAGCATTAATTTCCTGGAAAACTTCACAATGAAAGTTATTTCCGGAAAAATATCCGAGCATGAAACCGGCTACTCACTTGATCCAATCTTGGGAAAAAAAGAGCTCAGAGTGGAAGACAAGACCACATTTGAATTGAAATTCAAAGGCGTTAAGGATTTCACATTTGATACTTATGGTATTGGATCGACAATGGCTGGAACCAATCCTGGTAATTTTAAAGTCACTTATTTTGACAAGAATGGAAATGTAATTGGACATGAGCTTGTAAACCTTCCTACTGGATACCAAAACAAAATATACACACATACGTTCTCATCAAATTCAGGTCTTATATTCGGTGCATTGATTGAAGTGAACGATCCAGGATCGTTATATATAGATAACTTTCACTGGACCCCAGGAATCAAAGCACTACCTATGATTGATTCCATATGGGATAATTATGGTCAATATCAGGGAGCTGTCTATGACAGCTATACGGATGATCGCACGCCAACATTGAAAGGATACTCACAGCCTAACAATATTGTAATGGTTAAATATCAGTTAGAGAACGATCCCGCTGTATATACAGCCACTGTTGTTGCTGATTCACAAGGAAACTGGACATTTACCCCAACTACATCACTGGATTATGGGAATTGGTCTTTTAATGTGAAAGCGCAAAGTGATACCGCATGGAGTGAAACTAAAAAATTAGAAATCAGCCCTATAGAATTTAAAAGCACTAGCCATGAATATAACGGTGGAATGCCCACACTTACTGCCGGAGATGAATTTGAATTTTCAAAAAATATTTCCATCAATATCATTCACGGCATGGCCTCTGATTTTACAACAGACAACAACCTTCGCCCGAATCTTGGAAACCATTATATACGAGTCGAACCGGACACCACCTTTGAATTAAAGTTCAAAGGCGTTTTAGACTTCTCATTCGACATGTCAGGATTAGGTAGTGGCACTGGAGGCGAAAACCCAGGAAAAATAAAAGCAACTTACTATAACATTAACGGTGAAATTATTGGGACTGAAACCATTCAACCTCCTGGAGGTTATATGTATGACATTTATCGCCATAAATTTTCTGCAGGAGGACAGCTTATTTATAATGTAACTTTAGAGACAAACGATCCGGGTGCAATGTACATTGACAATTTCAGTTGGACACCTGGTATGACTAACAATGATCCGTCAACTAAAACAATGTCTAACGAAGCCACAGTAATTATGGATTTGAATGATGATGTAGACAGCGTTATATCATTAAGCCTTAAAGAGCTACTCTCAACCGGTCAAAAAGATCTCTTCATCGACGACGGCAAAACCCAGCTGATGGTTAACGGCAACCAGGGCGATACCGTACGCCTCGAAGATATCCTGCCTGAGGGCAGTGAGCAAAACGGCTGGGCCGAGCAGGCCGGCACCGTCACCATTGCCGGCACCCAGTACCATGTCTGGAGCAACGGCGACGCTGAGCTGCTGGTGCAGGACGGCGTGAAAACCGAGCTGGTGTAAGGGAGAGCCATCATGAACCAGATTCTTAATGCATCTTACCGCTACACCGACGATCCGCGCCGCGGCTACAGCGGCACCAGTCCGCAGGCGCGCAACGGCTTCGCGGAAATCGCTATTGATGGCCAGCCGCCGTACACCGTCAAGGTCGATGCAGAGGGCCGCTGGAGCTGGACGCCGCCCGCCGACTGGACGCCAGGCGAACACATCGTGTCGGTGCGCATGATTGATGCCGCCGGCAACATCGGTGACCCCGCCCAGTTCATCCAGGTGGTCGACTACACGGCGCCGGACGCGCCGCGCCTGCTCAATATGTACGATGACCAGGGCGATATCACCGGCAGCTTCGACGCCGGGCGCATGACCGACGACCGTCGCCCGACCCTGACCGGCGTCGCGGAAAAGGGCACCGTGGTGTACCTCAAAGAGGGCGATACGGTGATTGGCAGCGCGCAGGCCGACGCCAAAACCGGCATCTGGACGCTGGAGCCGGACGCC
This sequence comes from Pantoea sp. SGAir0418, assembly GCF_043529865.1. Taxonomy (NCBI): domain Bacteria; kingdom Pseudomonadati; phylum Pseudomonadota; class Gammaproteobacteria; order Enterobacterales; family Erwiniaceae; genus Pantoea; species Pantoea sp. SGAir0418. The sequence continues at coordinate 577,219 of NZ_CP027911.1, read as the reverse complement.
GACCTCAGCGACGGCACCCATCAGCTGACGCTGGTGGCGGTCGAAACCTTCAACGGCAAGCTGCGCGAGGGCGAACCGTCTGCGCCGTTTGAGCTGCTGATTGGCCGCGACGGCGCTGCCGCCACGGTGATTTCCCACGCGGTGGACGACGCCGGCCCGGTCACCGGTTCGCTGCTGAGCGGCGCGCTCACCGACGACGCCACGCCGCAGCTGCACGGCAGCGCCCCGGCGGGCAGCACGGTTTTCGTGCAGTACCGCAACGCCAGCGGCGAGTGGGTTGACGGCGGCGCGGCGCAGATGGACGGCACCCGCTGGAGCTGGACGCCACCAGCTGAGCTGGAAGCGGGAAGCTGGGAGTTCCGCGCCGGTCAGGAAGGCAGCTGGAGCGACAGCTTTACGCTCGATATCGCCTTCGCCGGCAGCGACGCGCTGCACGCCACGCTGACCCACGCCACCGACGATTTCGGGCCGGTCACCGGCACGCTGCTCAGCGGTGCGCTCACCGATGACACCACGCCAACCCTTAGCGGGCGCGGCGAAGCCAACAGCAACGTGGTGGTGCGCTACGGCATTGCTGGCGAGTTCACCCATTCCGTGGTGGTGACAGTGGGCGCGGACAGCAACTGGAGCTTCACGCCGCCGGCGCTGGAGTACGGCGTCTGGTCGTTTGCCGCGCAGGCGCAGGGCAACAGCCAGTGGAGCGATACCTTCGAGCTCGTCCTGATGCCGGGCGGCCAGCACACGCCGGAGATCCTCAGCGTGTACGACGACGTGGCGCTGTACATCGGCGAAGTCAGTAACGGCGGCATCACTAACGACCGCCAGCCGGAGCTGAGCGGCGTTGCTGAGGCTAACAGCGTGCTCAACGTCTACAATGGCAGCACGCTGATCGGCAGCGTGCAGGTCGGCGCAGACGGCAACTGGCGTTTTATCACGCCAGAGCTCAGCGACGACTCGCACAGCCTCAGCGTCAGCTACGGCGCTTACGACGCTGGCCTGCCGGCGTACAGCATCGTCGTGGACGCCACGCCGCCGGGCGAGGTGGAAATCAACGCGCTCGCCCCGCTCGGCCTGACGCTCAGCGACGTGGTGGAAGCCGGTCAGCAGGGCCTGTTCATTGACGACGGCAAAACCCAGCTGCGCGTCAGCGGCCAGGCCGGCGACAGCGTGCAGCTCAGCGACATCCTGCCGGAAGGCGAAGCGGTCAGCGGCTGGACCGAGCAAACCGGCACCGTCACCATCGCCGGCAACCAGTACCACGTGTTCAGCCACGGCGACGCGGAACTGCTGGTGCAGGACGGCGTGAAAATCGAGCTGGTGTAATCCCCCGATGCCGTGCGCGCAGCACGGCATCAACTTCTCCTTTTCCTCTGTTTTTAATCCGTTCGGATTTTTCTCCCTTCGGGACGTATCTCATACGGCGTGTTACATCATCTATTACAAAATGCGCTCTTTGTAACAAGGCGCAGCGGCCCTCGCTGCGGTGGACCCGACGTAAAAAAACACAGGAATAATCTCCATGGAACTGTTCAATTATGAAGAGGTGAAATACCTCGAGCGCGACACCAACACCCCCACGTTTTTTGGCTATGCAAATTCAGAAATCGGTAAGGGCGGCACCATGCTGATTACCGTCGGCAAAGAGACCTTTACGGTAGATATCGACCCTGCCAACGGCTACTGGAGCTGGACACCTGCAACGCCGCTGGAGGATGGTTACTACAACATGTCTTTCCAGTCGGTTGATAAGGCCGGCAACGTCAGTACGCCCAGTCTGCGTACGCTGATTGTTGATACCACGCCGCCAGCAGCGCCGACGCTGCTGAACATGTACGACGATCAGGGTGACATCACCGGCAGCTTCGATTCTGGCAAGATGACCGACGACCGCCGCCCCACCCTGACCGGTATCGCGGAAAAAGGCGTGATTGTTTATCTGAAAGAAGGCAATACGGTTATCGGCAGCGCGAAGGCGGATGAAAATACCGGGATGTGGAAGATCGAGCCGGAGGTTGACCTTACCGACGGCCAGCATGATTTGACGCTGGTGGCGAATGAAACCTTTGCCGGTAAGGTGCGCGAGGGTGAGGTTTCGGATGCTTTTAGTATCATCATCGGAAAAGATGGCTCAACCCCGCCCGATCCCGGCGCCATTCTGGAAATCACTCACGCAATAGATAATGTCGGCAATGCAACTGGCGAATTGAAAAGTGGCGGACTGACTGATGACACCACACCAGAGCTTTGCGGTAACGCACCAGCAGGTAGCACGGTGAGAATCCAGTATCGAAATGATAATGGCGAATGGATCGATGCAGGCAACGCAGTGATGGACGGTAGCCGCTGGAGCTGGACACCGAATCCGGCGCTGAGTGCAGGTACCTGGGAGTTCCGAGCCAATGATAGTAGCGGCTGGACTGACGAGTTCATACTTAATATTGATCTATCGGCATCAACTCGCACTGAGATTACTCATGCTTACGATGATTTTGGTCCGTCTACCGGTATGCTCGGTTCTGGTGCGATTACAGACGATACTACTCCTACTTTATACGGCCGTGCCGAAGCTAATAATATTGTCTATATACACTACCGCAACCTAACCGGCATGTGGGACTTATTGGGTAGCGTAATAACTAAAGCAGATGGAACATGGACTTATGAAAGTAAAAATTTGACAGAAGGCCTTTATGAATTCCAGTCAGGGACTTCCGCCACATATACTCCCTCTGGTAAAACCTTCGAATTGCAGATTATAACATCTGGCACAATAGTGCCGAAAATTATATCTGTTTGGGATGATGAGGGAACATCAACAGGCATAATCCGTAATGGCGGGGAAACCGATGACCGAACTCCCACTCTTTCTGGCGTTGCGGAAGCAAACAGTACTGTGGTTATCAAATATACAGACGGTAAGGACACATTTACAGTTTCTGTCTTCTCAAACGACAAAGGCGACTGGAATTATACCCCTCCACCGCTTAAATTCGGCTCGTGGGCGTTTACGGTCTCGACGATAGATAGCGATAAAACCAGCGATAGCTATGTTATAAATATACAGCAATACAATTACGTTAATAGCGGTTGTAATTTTGAGGGTTTACCATCATCTTTAGGAAGCCACATACCTAAACCTTATCCTAGTGTAGGGGTTGGCAGTCAATTTAACTTATACAGCAAATATAATTTCAAAAGTGATTTTGCTATGAAGCCTTTAGCCGGAGTTGTACAACTATCAAACCACTATTATTATGTCGGCAATCAAGCTTACACGGGCAATAATCTTATAATGAGAGAAAACTCTAAAGCAGAGTTCACTGTCCCACCATCGAAAATTTTAGAATTTAACGTTATAGGTGGAAATAAAGGCTATTACATAATAAATTTTTATGACAAAGATAATAACATCATACATTCAGAAAAAGTTTCCGTACCAGAAGGGGTATTGCACCATAAGTTCTCTATCGATGAAGGGTTATTTACTAAGTTTGATATTGAGGTGCGTGACTTAGGAGGATTGTATTTAGATAATTTTATATGGCAAAAAGCCGTTCCGATTGTTAATACAACGATTAATCAGATTGATGAACAACATGACGATGCCATCAATAGTTTATTACAAATTGATCCAGATGAAATCCTTGAGCAAGGACAACAGGATCAGTTTATCGATGATGGTAAGACGCAGTTAATGATTGATAATCATGCCTGCGAAACAGTGCAGCTTAGCGACATCCTGCCGGAAGGCGAAGCGGTCAGCGGCTGGACGCAGCAAACCGGCACCGTGACCATCGCTGGCAACCAGTACCATGTGTTCAGCCACGGCGACGCGGAACTGCTGGTGCAGGACGGCGTAACGGTGAATCTGGTTTAACCGCGGTTCGCCACCGCATAATGACATGGCGGCCTGCTCTGGCCGCCATAATAAAAAAGGTCGTCATGAATGACGACCCTACAGATATGGTGCTGGTATTACGCCGGTGAAACTATTTCTTCACCGTCTCCATGCCCATTAAACCAATCTTCAGATAACCCGCTTCACGCAGCTGATCCATCACCGACATCAGCGTTTCATAATCGACTGATTTGTCCGCCTGGAAGAAGATGGTGGTCTCTTTGTTGCCTTCGGTTTGCGCGGTGAGCGCATTCACCAGCGTCTCTTTGGTCACCGCATCGTTACCGATGTAAATCTGTTTATCCGCTTTGATCGACAGATAAACCGGCTTCTCCGGACGCGGCTGTGGCGCGCTGGTGGAAGCAGGCAGATTGACGCGCACATCCACCGTGGCGAGCGGCGCGGCGACCATGAAGATGATCAGCAGCACCAGCATGACGTCGATAAACGGCGTTACGTTGATTTCGTGCATTTCGCCATCGCCGACCGCATCATCGTTTAAACGCATCGCCATAATACTTACCCTACGCGCAGTTTCTGGGCCGCCGCCGGACGGTTAACTTCTTTTGCGGTATCGACGTTGCCGAGGTCCAGATCGCGGCTCTGCAGCAGCAGTACCTGCGCCGCCACGTCGCCGAGCGACGCTTTGTAGCTGGCGATCATGCGGGCGAAGACGTTATAGATCACCACAGCCGGGATTGCCGCTACCAGGCCAATCGCCGTCGCCAGCAGCGCTTCCGCGATGCCCGGTGCCACCACCGCGAGGTTGGTGGTCTGGGTTTTCGCGATACCAATAAAGCTGTTCATGATACCCCACACGGTGCCGAACAGACCGATAAACGGCGCGACGGAACCGATGGTGGCGAGGAAACCATTACCGCGACCGGCGTGGCGGCTGAAGCCCGCGACGCGACGCTCAAGGCGGAAGCTGGTGCGCTCTTTGATGCCGTCAAGGTCTTCGCTGCCGGCGGAGAGTTCCAGTTCGTTACGCGTGTCGGCAAGCAGCACGGCACTGTGGCTGTTGGCTTTGAAGTTTTCGGCAGCGCGATACGCGTCATTCAGTGAGCGCGCTTCGCCCAGCGCCAGCTGTTCGCGCTTCAGGCGACGTTTTGCCCCGCTCAGCTCCGCGTATTTGCCAAAGAAAATCGCCCAGGTAACGACCGAGGCCAGCAACAGGCCGATCATCACAATTTTTACCACGATATCGGCATGCTGATACATGCCCCAAACGGAGAGGTCCGTTTGCATCAAGTCACTGGCTACCACGCTGCGTCTCCGACTTCTGTTGCACCGTTCACGATTGAAGCGCGGATCATAGCAAAAAAACCGACCGAAGTGATAGTGGTTCTCATTACTATTTACAAAGCTGTAACCCGCTGAATTGATACGGCGCAATGTTTAGCGCGATGAATCGCGCCGCTACGGTTTGGTGCGGTCTGTGGGATGGAGCAGCAGGCACGGTTGCGCGATGAATCGCGCCGCTACGGTTTGGTGCGGTTTGCGGAATTGAGCAACTGGCGCGGACGAACATCCCGCACGGGTCGTAGCGGCGCAATTTATTGCGCTTTGCTTTTCCGCCGCGTAATAAAAGCCACAACCAGCCTCTTTCCGCGATTGTGCTGGCGTCACTCTGATATTCGGCAAACGGGCTCAACCCCGCGCCGCGATTCGTGGTAAGTTGAATGCTTTGTGAGACGTGTCAGGAAAGGCAGTGATGGCAACGAAAAAAATTGATACCCGGCTTGTCACCGCGGGACGCAGCAAACGTTACACTCAGGGCTCGGTTAACAGCGTCATTCAGCGCGCATCCTCACTGGTTTTTGACTCCGTCGCGGACAAACAACGCGCCACCGCCGGACGCGCCAGCGGTGAACTGTTTTATGGCCGGCGCGGCACCCTCACCCATTTTTCCTTCCAGGATGCGATGACCGAACTGGAAGGCGGCGCCGGCTGCGTGCTCTATCCGTGCGGTGCGGCCGCGGTCGCCAATGCCATCCTCGCGTTTGTCACCAGCGGCGATCACATTCTGGTCAGCGGCGCGGTGTACGAACCCACCCAGGATTTCTGCACCAAAATTCTCGCGAAGCTTAACGTCGCCACCACCTGGTTCGAGCACTGCATCGGCAGTGAAATCGGCGAACTGGTGCAGCCGAACACCCGCGTGGTGTTCCTCGAATCACCGGCTTCCATCACCATGGAAGTGCAGGATATCCCAGCGATTGTCGCGGCGGTGCGCGCCAAAGCGCCAGACGCGGTGATCATGATTGATAATACCTGGGCGGCGGGCGTGCTGTTTAACGCGCTGGAGCATGGCATCGACATTTCGATCCAGGCCGGCACCAAATACATCATCGGCCACAGTGATGCGATGATCGGCACTGCGGTGGCCAACGAACGTTGCTGGGCGCAGCTGCGCGAAAACTCCTACCTGATGGGCCAGATGGTGGATGCAGACACCGCGTACATGGCCAGCCGCGGCCTGCGCACGCTGGCTACGCGTCTGCGTCAGCACGAAGAGAGCGGCCTGCGCGTGGCCGAGTGGCTGGCGGCGCAGCCGGAAGTGGCGCGCGTCAACCATCCGGCGCTGGCGCAGTGCAAAGGCCACGAGTTCTGGCGGCGCGACTTCAGCGGCAGCAGCGGGCTGTTCTCATTCATCCTGCATGAAAAACTCACCCCGGCGCAGCTGGCAAATTATCTCGATCGCTTCCACCATTTCAGTATGGCCTACTCGTGGGGCGGCTTTGAATCGCTGATTCTGGCGAACCAGCCGGAAGAGCTGGCGGCAATTCGTCCGGCGGGCGGCGTGGATTTTGACGGCACGCTGGTGCGTCTGCATATCGGTCTCGAGCACGTTGACGATCTGCTGGATGACCTGAAAGCCGGTTTTGCCCGCCTGAAAGCGTAAAAAGATAAACCAAACTTAAACCATCCGGTGCGGCGTAGCGGAGATCAACGATTACGCCGTCCCGGACGGTTAAAATACAAGCCTTGTGACTCGATGGGATAGCTGATGGGTGTTTTACATGAGATTGTCCAGGCGCTGTGGCATCAGGATTTTGCCGCGCTGGCCAATCCGGATGTAGTGTGGATTGTCTACGGCGTGATGTTTCTGACGCTGTTCCTGGAAAACGGTTTGCTGCCTGCCTCGTTCCTGCCCGGCGACAGCCTGCTGCTGCTGGCAGGCGCGATGATCGCCAAAGGCGTGATGGATTTTGTGCCGACCATGGTGATTCTGACCACCGCTGCCAGCCTCGGCTGCTGGCTGAGCTATCTGCAGGGGCGCTGGCTTGGTAATACTAAAATCGTCAAAAGCTGGCTGATGCATTTGCCAGCGCAGTACCATCAGCGCGCCTGGCACCTGTTCAACCGCCACGGCCTGATGGCACTGCTGGTTGGCCGCTTTCTGGCCTTTGTGCGTACGCTGCTGCCGACCATGGCGGGCATTTCGGGTTTGCAGAACGGGCGTTTTCAGTTCTTCAACTGGCTGAGTGGCGCACTGTGGGTCGGGATTGTAGTGGCGATGGGCTACGGCATCAGCCAGGTGCCGTTTATCAAGCGCCACGAAGATCAGGTGATGGCGATCCTGATGGTGCTGCCTATTGTGCTGCTGTTTCTCGGCCTCGGCGGCAGCATTGTGGTGATCTGGAAAAAGCGTCGCCAGAAAGCCTGACCTCTGTAAAGCGCCGCCGCTTCAGGCGGCGTCAAACGGCAGCAGCGCCCCGGTCTGGCGCGCGCGGCTCGCCTCTTCTCCCGGCGTCACGCCAAAGTACCGTTTAAACTCCCGCGAAAACTGTGACGGGCTTTCATAGCCAACGCGCACGGCGGCGGCGCTGGCCTTCAGCCCATCCTGCAGCATCATTAATCGCGCCTGATGCAGCCGGTAACGCTTGAGATACTGCAGCGGTGAGGTCTGGGTCACCGCCTTAAAGTTATGGTGAAACGCCGAGACGCTCATGTTGACCTCCGCCGCCAGCATTTCCACGCTCAGGCTTTCAGCAAAGTGGTTCTCGATGCGGCGCAGCGCCCGGGCCACCTGGCTGAACTGCGTCTGGCGATTGACCAGCGACAGCAGCGCGCCGCCAATCGGCCCGGTCAGTACGTAATAGATGATTTCACGCACCAGCTGCGGGCCGAGCACGCGGGCATCACGCGGTTTATCCATCACATCCAGCAGCCGTTCCGCGGCGCACAGCATCTCCTCGCTCAGGAACGCAGAGTGAATGCCGGAGGTTTGCGGCTGCGGCTGAAACTGCTCGTCATCGCCGATGCTTAACAGCAGATCCTGCAAACTGGCCGGATCCACGGTGAGACTCATGCCGGCCAGCGGCTGCTGCGGCGTGGCGTCAGTTTCGCACTCGACCGGCAGCGTGACCGTGAGCATCAGGTATTTGGTGGCGTCGTAGCGAAACACCGTGCTGCCGAGGTAGCCGGTTTTGTGTCCCTGAAACAGGATCACGATGCCCGCCGGATACAACATCGGCGTACGCGGCAGCGGTTCCTCTGCATAGATCAACCGCACGTTTTCCACCGCACACAGCGGCTTTTGTGGCTCGCGCATCAGCGTGATCACGCGCTGCGCCAGCTGGCGGCAAAGGGCATCGTTCGGCATGGCACTCTCTCGGGCAGCAAAAAACGCAGTGTGCCGCATTGCTGCATAAAGCTCCAGATGGCTGGAGAATCAGGCAAGATTTTTGCAGGATTGCACCGGGCGAAAGTGCCGTTCGGTTGCCACAATGATCCTCAGGTCAGGTTTGTTGACTAGACTTAAGCACATCGTTTTTACGGTAAGTCACTGCAACCGATAAGGAGTCACTATGGCAGAGCAACCCCGGATTAAACTGCACGACGGCAACATGATGCCGCAACTCGGCCTTGGCGTCTGGCAGGCCAGCATTGATGAAGCGCGCAATGCCGTGCTGGAAGCGCTGAAGGTCGGCTATCGCTCCATCGATACCGCCGCCGCGTATAAAAATGAAGAGGCGATTGGCCAGGCGCTGCAGGAAACCGACGTGGCGCGCGATGAGATCTTTATCACCACCAAACTGTGGAATGATGACCAGCAGAACGTTGAGCAGGCGATGGAGACCAGCCTGAAGAAGCTGCAGCTGGAGCAGGTGGACCTGTATCTGATGCACTGGCCGTGCCCGCAGAAAGACCACTACGTCGATGCGTGGAAGAAAATGGTGGAACTGCAGCAGCAGGGCCTGGCGAAAAGCATCGGCGTGTGTAACTTCCATGAAGCGCATCTCAAGCGGCTGATTGATGAAACCGGCGTGTCGCCGGTGGTGAATCAGATCGAACTGCATCCGATGCTGCAGCAACGCACGCTGCATGCGTGGAATGCGTTGCATCAGATTCAGACCGAGTCGTGGAGCCCACTGGCGCAGGGCGGTGAAGGCGTGTTTGATCAGGAGATCATTCGCGAGCTGGCGAAGAAGTACAGTAAGACGCCGGCACAGATTGTAATTCGCTGGCATCTGGACAGCGGCCTGGTGGTGATTCCGAAGTCGGTGACGCCGGCACGCATTCAGGAGAACTTCCAGGTGTTTGATTTCCGGCTGGATAAGTCAGAAGTGAGCGAGATCGCGAAGCTGGATAAAGGCAAGCGACTGGGACCGGATCCGGAAGAGTTTAATGGGTGACGTGGGTTAAGGATGCGATGGGTGAAGGGTGCGGTTTGCCCCCTCACCCCGGCCCTCTCCCGCACGCGGGAGAGGGAAATGTCCGCGCGAGTCTGAAGCGGTGTGCCAGTGGGTAACACTGTGCAACCAGGCACCCTCACCCCGGCCCTCTCCCGCACGCGGGAGAGGGAGATGTCCGCGCAAATCTGAAACGGTGTGCCAGTGTGTAATATTGCACAAAACGGTTCCCTCTCCCGCTGGCGGGTGTACAGTCCGGGGACATCGTGAACACTTGTTCGGGGACATGGTAGACACTTACAACTAAGGCATAAGAACCCGTTTATGGAGTCGCTTATGCCCTGGGATGCGAGAGATACCATGTCATTACGTACTGAGTTTGTTCTGTTCGCCTCGCAAGACGGGGCGAACATCCGCGAGCTGTGCCGCCGCTACGGCATATCTCCCGCCACCGGCTACAAGTGGCTTCGCCGCTGGGAGGAGGAAGGACCGTCCGGCCTTCAGGACCGCTCCCGCGCGCCCCGTCACTCACCCAGCCGCTCATCTGACGACATCACTGACCTTCTGCGTATGGCGCACGAGCTTCATCAGCACTGGGGGGCCCGCAAGATTAAGCGCTGGCTCGAAGACCGCGGGCACGGCATGCCGGCCTTCAGCACCGTCCACAACCTGATGGCCCGCCACGGCCTGCTGCCGGGCGCAGCGCCGGGCGTCCCGGCCACCGGCCGGTTTGAGCATGCGGCCCCGAACCGGCTCTGGCAGATGGATTTTAAGGGCCACTTTCCCTTTGGCGGCGGCCGCTGCCACCCGCTTACCCTGCTGGACGACCACTCCCGGTTCTCGCTGTGCCTGGTGCACTGCGCTGACGAACGGCGTGAGACGGTACAGGAGCAGCTGGTCAGCGTCTTTGAGCGCTACGGCCTGCCGGACCGGATGACGATGGACAACGGCTCGCCGTGGGGCGACACCACCGGCACCTGGACGGCAGTGGAGCTGTGGCTGATGCGCCACGGCATCCGGGTGGGGCACTCGCGGCCGTATCATCCGCAGACGCAGGGGAAGCTGGAGCGCTTTCACCGCAGCCTGAAGGCGGAAGTGCTGCAGGGGAAGTGGTTCGCGGACAGCGGTGAGCTGCAGCGCGCCTTCGACCACTGGCGGACGGTCTACAATCTCGAGCGCCCGCATGAGGCGCTGGAGATGGCGGTGCCGGCGTCGCGCTATCAGCCCTCATCGCGGCAGTACAGCGTCCGCGTAGCGCCACCGGAATACGACGAGGGCGTGATGGTCAGGAAGGTGGATATCAGCGGGAAGCTGAGCGTAAAAGGACTCAGCCTGAAGGCGGGAAAGGCGTTCAGGGGAGAGCGTGTCGGGCTGAAGGAGACGGGGGAAGACGGTTATTACGAGGTGTGGTGGTACAGCACAAAAGTGGGGGTGATCGACCTGAAGAAAAAGTCGATCACCATGGGTAAAGGATGTTAAAAAGTGTTCACTATGTCCCCGAACACCTGTCTGCCATGTCCCCGGACTGTACAGCGGGAGAGGGTTAGGGTGAGGGAAAAGAAACGCACCTCACCCGACCGGATTCACCACCATCTGCCCTGCCGTGCCACGATCGGCGAGTTCCAGCGTCTGGCTGTAATAGACAAACGGGAAATGCTCTGACGAACTCTGCGGGAAACTCACCAGCAGTTCGACATCGCCATCCACCCACACCGTATCTTTCCAGCCGCGATCTTCTCCCATCGACTGCGCGCCGTTGACGCTCTTAATCAGGAACATCACGCCCTGAATATGCAGCGACTGCGGACGGTCGGCGTGAATGATCCAGCGCTCAAAGGTGCCCTGCTGCACCGTCGTATCGATGCGGTTCATGTCCCACAGCACACCGTTAATGCCCGGCGTGCCGTCGCCGAGGCGGAATTCGCGCGTGCGCACCGCCACGCCATCGAGAATCTGATCCGCCAGCAGGCGCATCGGCAGGTTGTCGGTCACCAGCGGCAGCAGGCCGGTCGGGCGCAGCGTCAGTACCAGCGTATTGGTCAGAATCGATGACGGCTCAAACAGCCCGCGCAGACGATCCATAATGCCTGCCGCCGTGCCTGCGGTGATCGACACTTCATCGCCCTGCGACATGTCCACCAGCACTTCGCGACGTTCACCCGGCGCGAGCGACAGCGTCTGCACCGCTACCGGCGCGGGCAGGAAGCCCTGATCGCTGGCAATCACCGTAAACGGCCGGTTGTCGCTAAAGCTGAGATCGAAACGGCGCGCATTGGCCGCATTAAGCAGGCGCAAACGCACCCAGCCGCGCGACACTTCGACATACGGATTTTGCACGCCGTTAACCAGCAGCGTATCGCCGAGGAACCCGCCGTCCGACGGTGGGTTATAAACCGGCGTGGCAAAGTTATCGAGGCGCTTGTCCTGAATAATCAGCGGGAAATCATCGACGCCGTAATGCTTCGGCAGCGGCAGCGCTTTGCTGACGTCATCTTCGATCAGCCACATGCCCGCCAGGCCGTTGTAGACGTGCGGCGCCATGCGATTCGGCGTGTTGGCGTGATACCACAGCGTGGCCGCGCCCTGACGAATCGGCAGCACCGGCGCCCAGTCTACGCCGGCGGACATCATGCGCGGCGCACCGCCCATCAGCGCGCCCGGCACCTGCAAACCGCTGACGGTCATCGCCACCGGTTCATTGAGGCGGTTGCTGTAGATCAGTTTGACATCATCGCCGCTGTAAACGCGCACCGTCGGGCCGAGATACAGGCCATTAATGCCCCATACCGGCACTTTGTTGCTGTTGCCGTTGAAGGACCAGTGGCTGCGCTGCAGCGTGAGGAACAGCGGCTGACCGCGGCGTGATTCGATCAGCGGCGGCACCGGCAAAGGCACATCGCCCAATGGCGCGGCGGCGCGGGCGGCGTAAGGCATAACGCTGGAAGCCAGCGCCATACCGGCAGAAAGCTGAATAAACTGACGTCTGCTGCAAGACATAAAACTTCAGACCTTTTGAGCGTGGCGTGAAGACGCCGTGTCCATGTTGTTATTTTTAATCGTGTTGTGAAGCGCCCGACAGGCGCGGCTGTGTGTCCGGGTTAGGTCAATGCGCATCCGGGACCCGGTGCGCATGAATGCGCACCCTACAAACGGCGAGACCTGCTGCATATCAATGCGCACCCTACAAATGGCGGGATCCGCAGCACATCAATGCACCCGACAGATCGAGCCATAGCGCTGCGGGTGAGCCATTTTTTGCCGGCTAGATTTTACCGTTTTTTTCGCGTTCGGCGACTTCAGCGTTCAACTCTTCCAGCTTAGCAGACATTAATTCACGGCAGTGGGTCGCCAGTTTACGTACCGACGTGGTTTCAAACTGCGTGGTATCCACTGGCGGCAGCATTTCCACGATCACTAAGCCATTGTTCCAGCGATTCAGTTTGATTTTGCCGTGGGTGTTAGAGACCACCACCGGGATGATCGGCACGCCCGCCGCCACCGCCGCATGGAACGCGCCGGTCTTGAACGGCAGCAGACCGCGTCCGCGGCTGCGCGTCCCTTCCGGGAACATCCAGAAGGAAATTTTCTTCTTTTTAAACTGCGCCACCAGCTCGCCGATGGTGCCGTGCGCTTTGGCGCGGTTATCGCGGTCAATCAGCAGGTTACCGGTCAGCCAGTAGAGCTGGCCGAAGAACGGGATCCACAGCAGGCTTTTCTTGCCCACCGTGACCGTGGTCGGCTGCACGATATTGGCAGCGGTGATCATGTCGTAGTTGTTCTGATGGTTAGCGATGTAAATCGCGTTACCGTAGCTTTCGGCATCCGCCGGTTTACGCAGTTCGACTTTGACGCCAAACACCGTCGACAGACGACCAAACATGTGACCAAAGGTCGCCACGTGGCGCGGATTACGCGGTGAAAACAGACACCAGATGCTGCCAAATATACAAACCAGAATCGAATAAATCACAACGATCAACGTGCGTAAAATTAGTAACATAGCTTCCTCAAATGTGGCAGTCCTTCGCCTTTTCAGTCTTACTCTTCGCTATTCGCGTCACTTTTTGGCCGCGCTGGCGCATTCACTTCCACGCTATCGATCCGCTGCAGTCCGCGCGATACGCTACCGCGACGGCCGCGCTCAGCACGCACTTTCTGCAGATCTTCATCACGCATGATCAGCTTACGCTTGCCGACGTAGATAGTGATGGAACTGCCCGGCGGCAGAATCAGCAGCCACTGCAGCTTGTCCACGCCTGCGGCGGCGTCTGCGGACGGAATCGAGATAATCTTGTTGCCCTTGCCTTTCGACATCTGCGGCAGATCGGCCACCGGGAACATCAGCATCCGCCCCGCCTGGGTGATGGCCAGCAGCATGTCGTCGCCAGAGTGCACCGCCAGCGGCGTCATCACTTTGGCGTTTTCCGGCAGCGTCAGCAGCGCTTTACCAGCGCGGTTGCGCGACACCAGATCGGCAAAGGTACAGATGAAACCGTAGCCGGCATCGGAGGCCATCAGCAGCTTCTGATCGTCCGCTTCCATCAGCACCTGCTCAATCACCGCACCCGGCGGTGGCGTCAGCTTGCCGGTGAGCGGCTCGCCCTGCCCGCGTGCCGACGGCAGCGAGGTCGGATCCAGCGTATAGCTGCGGCCGGTGGAGTCGATAAACGCCACCGGCTGGTTGCTCTTGCCGCGCGCGGCGGCACGGTAGCTGTCGCCGGCTTTGTAGCTTAATCCTGCCGGATCGATATCGTGACCTTTGGCGCTGCGCACCCAGCCCATCTGCGACAGCACAATGGTGACCGGCTCAGCGCTCACCAGCTCGTTCTCGCTCAGCGCTTTCGCTTCTTCACGTTCGTGCAGCGGTGAACGGCGATCGTCGCCGTAGGTCTGGCTATCCGCCAGCAGTTCTTTCTTCAGCAGGTTACTCATTTTGCGATCAGAGGCGAGGATCGCCTGCAGCTGATCGCGCTCTTTTTCCAGCTCGGCCTGTTCACCGCGAATCTTCATCTCTTCCAGTTTGGCGAGATGGCGCAGTTTCAGTTCCAGAATCGCTTCGGCCTGGGTTTCGCTGATGTCAAAGCGCGACATCAGCACTGGCTTCGGCTCATCCTCGCTGCGGATGATGTGAATCACCTCATCAATATTGAGGAACGCTACCAGCAAACCTTCGAGGATATGCAGACGACGCAGCACGCGTTCCAGACGATGATTGAGACGGCGCGTCACGGTATCGCGGCGGTACACCAGCCATTCCGAGAGGATCTCCAGCAGGTTTTTCACCGCCGGACGGTTATCCAGCCCGATCATGTTGAGGTTAACGCGGTAGCTCTTCTCCAGATCGGTGGTGGCAAACAGGTGGTTCATCACCTGATCGAGATCCACCCGGTTGGAGCGCGGCACAATCACCAGCCGCGTCGGGTTTTCGTGATCCGATTCATCGCGCAGATCCTCCACCATCGGCAGCTTTTTATTGCGCATCTGGCTGGCGATCTGCTCCAGCACGCGCGCACCCGACACCTGATGCGGCAGCGCGGTGATCACCACCTCGCCGTCTTCTTTTTTCCACACCGCACGCTGGCGGATTGAACCACGGCCGTTCTGGTAGATCTTGCGGATCTCGTCGCGCGGCGTGATGATCTCGGCTTCGGTCGGGAAGTCCGGCCCCTGCACGATCTCCAGCAGCTCATCCAGCGTGGTGTTGGGCTTGTCGATCAGGCGCACTGCGGCTTCGGCCACTTCGCGCAGGTTGTGCGGCGGAATGTCGGTCGCCATACCCACGGCGATGCCGGTGGTGCCGTTGAGCAGGATGTTCGGCAGGCGCGCCGGCAGCATTTTCGGCTCCTGCAGCGTGCCGTCGAAGTTCGGGATGTAATCCACCGTGCCCTGCCCCAGTTCGCTGAGCAGCACTTCGGCATATTTCGACAGGCGCGATTCGGTGTAACGCATCGCCGCAAAGGATTTCGGATCGTCCGGCGCACCCCAGTTGCCCTGACCATCCACCAGCGGATAACGGTAGGAGAACGGCTGCGCCATCAGCACCATCGCTTCGTAGCAGGCGCTGTCGCCGTGCGGATGGTATTTACCCAGCACGTCACCCACGGTACGCGCTGATTTCTTGAATTTTGCGCTGGCGTTAAGCCCCAGCTCGGACATGGCATAAACAATGCGGCGCTGCACCGGCTTGAGACCGTCACCGATGTACGGCAGCGCACGGTCCATAATCACGTACATGGAGTAGTTCAGGTACGCGTTTTCAGTAAACTTGTGCAGGGCAAGACGCTCTGCGCCATCCTGTGTCATTTCACTCATTAAGCTGGCATCCTCACTTCGTGGCCCGCAACGGCGGGTCATCCGGCGGTCATTTGGCGAGGATAGTACCTTATTCGCGGGATTTAGTCACAGGGAAGCCGTTGAGGAGAGAAAGAATCTCCCGACTTTAAATAACGTGACACCGGTTGAAAAAATAAAAAGGATTGAGAGCATCATCACACTTATTTAGCGCGTTATTGTGTGAGCAAACTCGCATTTAATTTCCTGTCATCTCGGTGTATTAATACTGTCCGCCTGACGGGACAACATTTAGTATTGTTGCAGCCGCCATCCTTTCCTAAATTCATACTCCATAAGACACACCTTTTTCGCGACGGCTTGCTGGCAATGAAATAAATGCCACAAGGAAAAATCCCATTAGGTTTTACCAAAATAAAGGGTGACCGAATGCAAATACTAACTTCGCGACAACACCGGTTAGTGAAATTGCTGTTGCAACAGGCGGCGCCGCAGCCGATTGGTCAGCTGGCGTTACAGCTCGGTGTCTCCGGAAAGACCATTCAGCGCGACCTGCAGTGGCTGGAGAGCTGGCTCAGCAACTGGGCGCTGACGCTGGAGAAAACCCCTGGCCGCGGTGTGCGGCTGAGGGTTGAGGATATGCAGCAGCGTTTGCAGCTGGAGCAACAGCTGAACGGCGACGAGGCCGGCGACGCGCTCAGTCATAACAGCCGGCGGATAAAAATCGCCTCCCAGCTACTGAGCGATGCGCCGCGTGCCACATCAATCAGCAAGCTGTCCGAGCGCTACTTTATCAGCCACGCCTCGATTGTGAACGACCTGAAAGTGATAGAAGAGTGGCTGCAGCCGCTGGGATTAACGCTGCAGCGCGGCCCGGGCGGTACGCATATAGAGGGCCATGAGCAGGCGCTGCGTCAGGCGATGGTGTCGCTGATCAATGATGTGATGCAGCAACAGGTCGCCGGTACGCCACTGCTGCCGCGGCTCGATCCCGGCAGCCAGCAGGCGCTGGTGCACTATTTTGGCGAAGAGGATGTGGCTTTTGTGCAGACGCTGCTGCAACAGATGGAGCAGCAGCTGAGTTATCCGCTGGGCGATGCCTGGTATCTCAATCTGTGCACGCACATCCTGATCATGATGCACCGCATGGCGCAGGGCAACGCGCTGGCGCTGAACATTCTCACCACCGCGCACGATCTGGATCAGTCGATTCTCACCATTGCCCGGCAGATGGTGGCGCGCATTGAGCAACGCATCGGCTGTGCATTGCCGGCCGATGAAGTCGGTTTTATTTATCAATATATCGTCTCCTCCGGCATTGTGGTGGAAGAGCGTGGCGATCAGGTGACGCTGCATAATCAATTTTCCACTGCCGAGTCGGTTAAAATAACCTGCGAATTAATTGATCGTTTCTCGGCGTTTATTCAGCAGGATTTATCTCAGGACCGTTTATTATTTGACGGTTTACTGGTGCATATAAAGCCATTATTAAACCGGCTTAAATATCACATTCATATTCGCAATCCGCTGCTGGATGATATTAAACAGGAAATGAAAGAGATATTTTCTCTGACCCAGCAGGCAATGCAGCTGACCGCGCGCACCTTCGCCCTGTCGCCGGTGGCTGAGGATGAAATTGGTTATCTGTGCGTCCATTTCCAGGCGGCACTGGAGCGGCAGATCGCCCACAAACGCATCCTGGTGGTGTGCTCCAGCGGCGTGGGTACCTCGCACCTGCTCAAGAGCCGCATATTACGCGCTTTTCCGGACTGGGAAATTGCCGGCGTGGTGTCAGCCAGCAATCAGGCGGCGTTTTGTCAGCACCACGCGGTGGATTTGGTGATCACCACCATCCACCTCGACGCCGGTGCCATTCCGGCCGTGTATGTCAGCGCTTTTTTTAATGATGACGATATCCGGCGGGTCACTGACGCCATGATTGGCAGCCAGCTGCCCAACGGCACGCCCTGCGCGTTGGCCGCACACTGATTGAATGAGGAGCAACCATGGACATTTCCCGCATTCTGACGCCGCGCCGCGTTAACCTGGCGCTCAGCGCCACCAGTAAAGAAGAGGCGATCAACGAACTCACCGATCTGCTGGTGAGCGACGGCGCCATCAGCGATCGCGCCGCGTTTATTGCCGATGTCTGGCTGCGTGAAGCAGAAGGCTCGACCGGCTTCGAAAACCATATCGCGATTCCGCACGGCAAATCGTCGGCGGTCAGACAAACCACGCTCGCCATCGGCCGCACCCAGCAGGATATTCCGTGGGAAACGCTGGATGGCAGCCAGGTGCGCTGCATCATCCTGTTCGCCGTGCGGCTGGAAGATCAGAACACCACCCATATTCGCCTGTTGTCGCAGGTGGCCAGCGCGCTGGCCGATGATGAGGTGATAGCCCGACTGCTGGCGGAGAATGACCCCGGCAATATCATCCGGCTGTTTAGTCAGTACGCCGAAACCGACCTCTGTTAACACCCAACACCTTGAGGTGCCACATGAATATCGTCTGTGTAGCGGCCTGCACCGCAGGCATCGCGCATACCTACATTGCGCGCGAAAAACTGATTAAGGGGGCTCACGCGCTGGGCCACACCATCCACGTCGAAACCCAGGGCACCATCGGCACTGAAACGCCGCTGACGCGTGAGCAGATCGACGCCGCTGACGTGGTGATCCTCGCGGTTGACGTCAAGATCAACGGCGAAGAGCGCTTTCAGGGCAAACCCATCGTGCGAGTGAAAACCGAAGTGGTGATCAAGTCACCGGTGAAATTCCTCGAAAAAGTGGCGGATTCACTGGCGCGCGCCTGAGGAGATCGATCATGAGCGATCACAAACGTCAGTACGGCCAGGAGATCAAAGGCCACCTGCTTACCGGCATCTCATGGATGATCCCGCTGATCGTCGCCGCCGGCATCTGCATTGCGCTCGGCCAGGTGATTGGCGGGCCGGACGTCGGCAAGCAGACCGGCAGCATTGCGTGGATGCTGAACCAGATCGGCGGCTGGGGCATGGGGCTGATTGTGCCGCTGATCAGCGCCGCCATCGCCTACTCAATTGCCGATCGTCCCGGCTTTGCGCCTGGCCTGATCGTCGGCTTTATCTGTGGCCAGATCGGCACCGGCTTTATCGGCGGCATTCTGGGCGGTTTCCTCGTCGGCTATACCGTGCTGCTGCTGCGCCGGGTGATCAGGCTGCCGCAGTCGATGCAGGGGCTGATGCCGATCATGGTGCTGCCGCTGCTCAGCACCATTATCGCCGGGCTGCTGATGATGACCTTTATCGGCCAGCCGATCGTCTGGCTGCAAAAGACGCTGATTCATCTGCTGGAGTCCATGCAGGGCGGCTCAAAGTTCGTGATGGGCGCCATCCTCGGCGCGATGGCCACCTTCGACTTTGGCGGGCCGATCAATAAGACCATGTCGCTGTTCGCCGACGGCATGCTGGTCGACGGCATTTACGGTCCGGAAGCGGTGAAGTTTGTCGGCTCCATCATTCCGCCGTTCGGCATCACTCTCTCGTATCTGCTGACGCGCCACAAATACACCAAAGCAGAGAAAGAGGCGCTGAAAGCCGCCTTCCCGATGGGCATCTGCATGATTACCGAAGGCGTGATTCCGATTGCGGCACGCGACCTGCTGCGCGTGGTAGCCAGCTGCGTGGTGGCCTCAGCGCTGGCCGGCGGACTGATTATGGTGTGGGGCGTGGAAGCGCCGGTGCCGCACGGTGGCATGTTTGTGGTGCCGCTGTTCACCAAACCGTGGCTGTTCTGCCTGGCGCTCGGCATCGGCACCGTGGTGTGCGGCGTGATGCTGTCGGTGATGAAAAAACCGGTCACGCAGCAGGATGAAGAGTTCGATGACGTGGAAGCGCCCGGCGTCCGCGATGAAGAGATCAAATTCACTCTGGAATAAGGAGCCCGCATGTTTGCCATGATGAATGACCTGATTCAGGCCGCCTTCCAGCACAAGTACGCGGTGCTGGCGATCAACTGCTTCAACCTCGAAACCGCCCGCGCGGCGATTCAGGCGGCGGAACAGCAGCGCGCGCCGCTGATTCTCAACGTGTATCAGGGACACAGCGCGCATTTTCCGCCGGCGGTGGCGGCGCCGCTGGTACAGGCGCTGGCGGCTCAGGCTGCGGTGCCGGTGGCTCTGGCGCTCGACCACGGCAAAGCTTTTCCGCTGATTGGTCAGGCGTTTCGTGCCGGCTTTACCGGGCTGATGATTGACGCATCGGCCGAGCCGCTGGCGGACAATATTCGTCAGACCGCAGCGGTAGTGAAGATGGCGCATACCGCTGGCGTGTGCGTTGAAGGCGAGCTGGGGCATATCGCCGATGCGCCCACATATGAACTGGCCGATGCCGCCGTGAAGATGACGCGGGTGGAAGACGTGCTGCCGTTTATTGAGCAGACCGGCATCGACCTGCTGGCGATTTCGGTCGGTACCGCGCACGGGCTTTATCCGCCGGGCGTAAAGCCGAAGATCGACTTCGAGCGACTGCAGCAGCTGCACGCGGTGACGACGCGGCCGCTGGCACTGCACGGCGGCTCGGGCACTTCGGCGGAGGATATACGCCGCGTCAGCGCCTGTGGCGTCGCCAAGATCAACGTCGGCGCTGCGGTGTTCGATGCCGGTAAGCACGCGGTGCAGCAGGCGCTGCGCCAGCACCCGCAGGCTGAGCTGGCTGATGTGCTGGCGCTGATGGAATCCGCCTGTCGCGAAGTGGTTATTGAATATCTGAGCTGGTCAGGGTCGGCAAACCGCTACTGACGGCGCGCCGCCCCGATCGCGGCGCAATTTCCAACTGTTTCTTCTTATCCCTCATCGGGCCGGCGCGTGCGCCGGCTCTGGTAAAACTCACGCTAAGGAAACATAAACATGTTGATTTCAATGAAAGAGATGCTGGCCCCGACCCGTGAACATCGCTTCGCCATCGGCGCATTTAACGTCGCTGACAGCTGCTTTATCCGGGCCGTGGTGGAAGAAGCCGAAGCCACCAACACGCCCGCCATTATTTCTATCCATCCGAGCGAACTGGAATTTGTCACTGATGAATTTTTTGGCTACGTGCGCGAACGCACTCTGAAAAGCCGCGTGCCGTTTACCATTCACCTCGATCACGGCGCTTCAATTGCGCAGGTGCTGCGCGCTATTCAGTGCGGGTTTACCTCGGTAATGATTGACGGCTCGCTGCTGCCGTACGAAGAGAACGTGGCGCTGACCAAAGAGGTGGTGAAGCTGGCGCACGCGGTGGGCGTGTCGGTGGAAGGCGAGCTCGGCACCATCGGCGATACCGGCACCACGGTGGAAGGCGGCGTGAGCAAGGTGATCTACACCGAACCGGCGCAGGCGGAAGATTTTGTGCAGCGCACCGGCGTCGATACGCTGGCGGTGGCGATTGGCACCGCGCACGGTATCTATCCCAAAGATATGAAACCCGAGCTGCAGATGCACATTCTGAAGGATATCTCCCAGCGCGTAGACATTCCGCTGGTGCTGCACGGCGGTTCGGCCAATCCGGACGCGGAGATCGCCGAGGCGGTGACGCTAGGCGTAGGCAAGATCAATATCTCCAGCGACATGAAGTTTGCCTATTTCGCCCGACTGCGCGAGATCCTCGCGCGGGAGAGCTGGTGGGATCCGAATGTGATTTATCCGGACGCCATCGCCGCCGCGAAAGCGGTGCTTCGCTACAAGATGAATCTGTTTGGCGGGCTGGGTAAAGCCGGGTTGTATCGTTGATTTCAAAATAATAAATAGGGCCGCTACGCAAGTACAGGATGTCAGTTGCACATGCCGTAGCGGCTTTATTTATCGCGCGTATTCACCCGCCGCACTGCTGCTGATTGCGCAATAAATTGCGCCGCTACGGGACGGTAACGCCTGTCGTAATACCCTTTATCGCTAACGATTACTTCACTACGCCCAGCCACTGTCTGGCGATCTGCGCATATTCGCCGGTGGAAGTGCTGAGGTGCAGCCACTGATCGACATACAGCTTCCAGCTCATATCATCACGCGGGATCATGTAAGCCTTCTCGCCATACTGCATCGGCTGCTGCGGATTGATGGCACACAGCGACGGATAGTGCTGCTGCTGGAACAGCGCTTCGGAAGCATCGGTGATCATCACGTCGGCTTTGTTATCCACCAGCTGCTGGAAAATCCCGGTGTTTTCCGCCAGCTGCAGGCTGGCCTGCGGCAGATGGCTGTGCACAAACGCTTCGTTGGTGCCACCGGCCGGCTCGATTACCCGCACCTGCGGCTGGTTGATCTGCTCAACCGTCTGGTACTTCGCTTTATCCGCGCAGCGCACCAGCGGAATCTTGCCATCGACGCCCAGCGGCTGGGCGAACCAGGCGATCTGCTGACGTTTAAGCGTCACGGAGACACCGCCCAGCGCGATATCACACTGTTTCGCTAAGAAATCCTCGCTCAGGGTTTTCCACGTGGTCGGCACCCACTCTACTTTTGCGCCGAGGCTGGCGGCCAGCGACTGCGCCATGCTGATATCCAGCCCTTCATACTGGCCGTCGCTGCGCAGAAAGGTGTAAGGCTTGTAATCGCCGGTGGTGCAGACCTTCAGGGTTTTGCTCTGACGAACGTCATCAAGGTGGGATTGCGCCTGAGCCGCGCCGGCCATCAGAAGTAAAGCACTCAGTATCACAGTTTTCATGGTGTGTTCTTTTTAAGTGGATGTTGGTTTGCGTGTGGATTGTTGCATAAGTGACGGCATTATTGCTTTGAGAGCAAAAGTCTTGTGATCAATCACGCATTTTTTTGCCCCGCGCGCGCGCGTAGAGTGGGCGGCATCTACGAGAAACGGAGCGAATTATCCATGAGCAAGATTTTGATTATCGACGGCGGCAAGACCTTTGCCCATTCCAAAGGCGAGCTGAACCATACCCTGACCGAAGTGGCGGCCAGCCAGCTGCGCGATCTGGGCCATGAGGTTCAGGTGACCGTTGCTGATAGCGACTACAACGTGGCGGACGAAGTGCAGAAATACCTCGACAGCAACGTGGTGATTTATCAGATGCCGGGCTGGTGGATGGGCGAGCCGTGGACGGTGAAAAAGTACATCGATGAGGTGTTTACTCTGGGCCACGGCGCGCTGTACGCCAGCGATGGCCGTTCGCGCAGCGATGCCAGCAAAAAATACGGTTCCGGCGGCCTGATTCAGGGCAAAAAATATATGCTGTCGCTGACCTGGAACGCCCCGCTGGAAGCCTTTACCGACCCCGACCAGTTTTTTGAAGGCGTCGGCGTGGACGGCCTGTACCTGCACTTCCATAAAGCCAATCAGTTCCTCGGTATGGAAAGTCTGCCGACCTTTATCTGTAACGACGTGATTAAACAGCCGGACGTGCCGCGCGATATCGCACGTTATCGGACTCATCTCAGCCAGATCTTTGCTTAACTATAAGCACACCGGGAAAAAACAGAAGGAAGCGTTATGTTAACTGTGGTTGCAGAAATTTGCGTTAAGCCGGGCCGCCGTCAGCAGGTACTGGAGGCGATTAATAAACTGATCCCTGTCGTGCTGGAAGAAGAGGGTTGCCATCAGTACGATGCGCTGGTCGATCACCAGGCGCAGGTGCCGTGGAAGCAGAACTCGCCAGACTCGATCTTTATGCTTGAGCAGTGGGAATCGCTGCGCCATCTGGAGCAGCATCAGCAGATGCCGCACATGGATGCGCACCGCGCCACCATCAAAGATGACGTGGTGGACGTGAAAATTCTGGTGCTGGAACCGACCGCCTGATTTTTCCGCTGCAGGCATAAAAAAAGCCCCGGTTTTGCGACCGGGGCTTTTGTTTAGCAGCTAATCAATGATCAGTGCTGTTCGTTGTGCAGGTTCTGCACCAGCAGTTCCGCATCACCGTTGCTGTAGACGTTGTACTCGGTGCCGCCGACGGTGACGGTACCGGTCGCCTGCTGCCAGGAACTGGCATCTTCACCGGCTGGCAGGATGTCTTCCAGCGTCAGCGCCTCGCCCTGTTTAGCGTTCACTACCAGCTGTGACTTGCCGTTGTCGATAAACAGTGAATCCTGACCCTGCGTCATGATGTCGTTGAGCGACATGCTCATCAGCCCTTCTACATCCGTAGCACCCGCAGCGAAGATCGAGTTGATTTCTGGCGGCGGCGGCGGGGTGACGTCGACGTTGGTCTTAACGGTATGGTCGATGACCAGTTCGTTTCCGGCTGCATCGCGAACCGTGACGTTAAAGGCATAATCTCCTTCTGCCAGTTTGTCTGACTCATAGCGCCACACGCCGTTTTCTACCACGGTAGAACCGATCAGCTGGGTACGCGCTTCGTCGCCCCAAATCATCACGATAGTACCGTCTTCTGAGCCCTTACCTTTGAAGATCAGGGTGTCATCGTTGGTGTCCGGGCGCACCGGGATTTCAGTGCCGGTTTTATCTGCAAACACGCCTTCAAAGTTAGCACCTGCGCCACCTTCAACCGGCTCAGGAATGGTGGTATCAACTTCGAAGTTAATGGCGGCCTCTTTATCACCTTTCACACCGGACTGGCTCACTGGCTGTACTTCAACTTTATGGTTGCCTTCGCCCAGTTCTGGCAGCTCGTAGCTCCACTTGCCATCCTTAACATCAACCACGACAGGTTCCCGATCGTCGATGTAGATGATGACCTGCGACAGATCCGGTGACGTGCCCTTCAGCGTTGGCTGTTTGTCATCGGTGACCGTGCCATTTTCGATCTCACCCTGGATAGGACCGACGTTATCCTCCAGTATGTACGAACCTTCCATTGAGCCTGGTTTTTTGGTGTCGATGATCAGATCGATAGGATCGGATGGCTGCGATTCGTTACCGGCCGGATCGGTGATCTCGATGATAACCTGATAGTTACCGTCATCGATTGGGTTCTCAGGTTTCACTTCCCACTTGCCGTCTTCGCCCACGATACCGGTACCAATCACCACCGGATTACCTTTACCGTCATCAATGATGACTTCCACTTTGTCGCCAGGGGTACCGCCTTCGCCGCCGAAACCTGGACGGTTGTCATCAATTGGCTTACCTGGTTCAACCGGACCGGTGTTGTCACCTTCGTTATCGACAATCGTTGGTGGTTGCGGCTGATCCGGAGGCGTAATATCGATAATCACGTTAATTGGATCTGAGGTCGGTGACTCTTTGCCGGTGGATGGATCTTTAGCGATCAGTTCAATATCGTGTGAACCTTCCGCCAGCTCTGGCAATTCAATTTCCCATTTACCATCTTTAACGACAGTTGAAGCCACCGGCTCTTTTTCGCCGTCAACAATTACATAGATGATGTCGCCGTCGTTGCCTTCACCGCGCAGCACTGGCGTGGTGTCGTTAGTGGAATCGCCTGGCTGCAGAACACGCTCTTCATCACCGTTGTTGGCGACCATCTCATCCACCACCGGTGCCGGCAGGATGTTGCTGTCGATAACCAGTTTGAACGGATCGGTTTTCTCAGAAACGGTGCCGCCTTTGCTGATGGAATCCACGACCAGCGAGTGCTCACCTTCACCCAGCTCAATATCCAGACTCCACTGACCGCGGTTGTTCGCCACGGTAGAGCCAATCAGTTTGTCGCCATCCCACACGCGCACAATCACGCCCGCATCTGCCACGCCCGACAGGGTTGGGGTTTTGTCATCGGTGATGTCACCTGACTTCAGCGGACCGGTAACGCGTCCTTCATCATCGTAAACCTGAGCCAGCTCTGGCGTACCCGGTACGGAAGTATCCAGCGACAGCGTAAAGTTGTCAGAACGCGGGCTCTCGGCGCCGAAGCGGTCAGTGTAGCTGGCGCTAAACACGTGGGTGCCATCGGTGGTCAGTTCCGGCGTGAAGCTCCAGCGGCCATCGGCACCGGCTTTTACGCTGCCAATCACATTGGAGCGAATATCGTAGATTTTTACTACGCTGTCCGGCTGAGCAACACCGTACAGGGTTGGTGTTTTGTCGTTGGTGTAGTTGCCCGGCGTCAGATAGCTATCCGCGCTGCCTTCATTATCGATCACGCGCATAATCTGCGGTGCTTCTGGTGCAGAGGTGTCGATATTGCGGATAAGCTGAGTCGATGGTCCCCAGTTGCCCGCACGGTCCAGATAACGAATGCCGGCAACGTGCAAACCCTCTTTCAGCTCCGGTGACTCAAACTGCCATTTGCCGCTGGCATCAGCACGGGTAGTGTAAACTGTATCATCAATAACGATCTGTACTAATGCATTGGGTTCAGCATTATCAGCACTCAACGAGATAATGTTTTTATTGATGGTTTTAATGGGTTTACCCGGAAACGGATCCGCGTCCATAGTGATTGATTCTGCCGGCGTTTCAGATACCGCTTCGTTCACTGCCTTAGTGATCACACCGTCGGCAATCGTCAGGTTGAAAGCATCAGAAACCGGGCTTTCATGGCCAACCTTATCTTTCGCCATCACGGTCAGTTTGTGCTCGCCGTCTGCCAGCTCCGGCGTGATGCTCCATGCACCCATTTTGTCTGCTACCACTGAACCGATCTCTTCACCGTTATCGTACAGGGTAACAATGGTGCCAGGCTCTGCCACACCGGACAGCGCCGGCGTTTTATCGCTGGTGGCATCACCCGGCGTCAGATAGTGATCTTCCGCCGCATTATCAATTACGCGCCAGATTTCCGGTTTCGCCGGAGGCGTTGTATCCATATCAAGAATATAGATAGCCGGGTCGCTCGGATTAGTCGCTTTATCAATCGATACCAGCTGAATGACATGGGTGCCGTCTAACCAGCTGGTTTTCGGGTCGAATGACCATTTGCCGTCCTCGCTGATATCAACAATGTGCACTTCACCATCAATTGTGATTTCCAGCTTGCCGCCGTTGGCATTTTTTACTTCCTTATCGATCCAATTATAAAACTGATCTTTGGTCGAGATAACGCGGGCGTTCTCTAATTTACCTTGAATATTAGCCATGATGTGCATTCCTTTTACGTTAAATAATGTTTCGGGATTTCCAGCCGAATACAGGTTTAATTTCGCTTTTTATGCCTGCAGACAATACGAGAAACGTCTTAATCGATTAAGTTATATGAACCCTTAATAACTTTATCGAGGCACAGTGCCTCACACCTCATCAATATGAGATGTGAGAATGTGCTGCTAAAATAATTAAATCAGATCACTTATTTTCTACACTGATAATAACCCGGCGCTCGCTGGCATAGCATGCTTTCTGCTCCTGCAGGCTGCCTGAACAATTAGTTTCGACCTGAGACTCACCCATGCTCTGCGCGGTGATATTAGCCGCATTCATCCCCTGAGCGATTAGCAGTGCTTTCACCGCCTCGGCGCGGCGCTGGCCGAGCGCCATATTGCTGCTGTCGCTGCCAATCGGATCGGTAAAGCCGGTGACGATGATGTGGCGTTGAGCGGCATTTTCCTTTTTCAGCATGCCGGCAAAGCTGCTGAGTGCTTCGCGCCCCTGTGCGGAGATGTCGTTACTGTTGGCGCTGCCAAAGCGGAACAGCAGGTCAGATGAAAACGCATAGTTATCATAAGCTTCAGTTGTTCCTTCCTGACAGCGCTGTACCGACGATGCGCGTGACAGCAGATGAGCCTGACGTTTGGTGCTCAGCAATTCCTGCTGCGCCTGCTGCTGGCTGACCACCAGCGGACGACCGCTGTTATCGAGGTTAGCGCGAATGTAGTAGGTTTTACCGGCAGCCAGTTTATCAGTCCACGATTGCGCGCGTTTACCCTGATAATCTGGCGCGTCGTTGACATAACTGCCCAGCGAATGCGTTCCCGGCGCAACACAAAACACCGTATAGCCACCGGCCAGTAACGACGTATGGAATTCACCGTCGACATAAATATTCGCCGGTTTTTCCCCGGTTAATGAAGCCGGACGATAATAAACCACCCGCGCCTGCTCTGCCGATACCGGCGATAAACTACGCCATGCGGCACCAAATGAATTTTGCGCCTGGGTTGAAAAAGTCGTGAATACTGGCGCACACACCAGTGAAGCTAAAAGTAATTTTTTTGCAATTTTCATTTAAGTTTCACAGGTGCAATAAATTGCACCTGTATGCTCCAGATAAATTAGAATTGTTCGATTTCGTTCTGTAAGAACAGCGCATCTGATTGGGAATTATTTTCAGCTATCACACCACTCTGGCTTTCCTGATTATTCCAGTCATTAAACGCATCGTTATTAAGCTGCAGTAATTCCGCATTAATCGGCTGCGGCTGATCGTCGGCCTCATTGAACAGTTCATGATTGTCCAGGGAAAGCAGAGCGGAAATATCAAGACCGGCCAGCTCAAGCGCATTAATCTCCGGCGGCGGCGGTGGAATGGTGTCGACTTCCACTTCATAAATGTCTGTTTTGCCGGTCACTTCGCCATCGCTGGAGAACACGCCGCGCAGTTGATAAACATCATCCGCCAGATCCGGCGTCGTCAGCTCCCATTTGCCGTCAGCCCCAATCGTGGTAGTGAAGCTGTAGCTATTCTCCAGACCGACAATGTAGATGGTTACCAGCTCGCCCGGCACGCCTTTACCGGCGACAATAATGCTCGGATCGTTCATCGCGCCGCCGTTTTCGATTGGCGTACGCACGCCGGCGTCGTTGTTGTCTTTAAAGATATGCTCAATCATGCCAGAAACCGGAACGTCCGGATCGGGCAGGCCGTCGACAGGATCAGGATCGCCCGGCTCTTGCGTATCGCCTTCAAACCCAATCGTGACCTTTTCTGAGGCCGGCGATTCGTTACCGGCCGGATCGCGCACCACGATTTCCAGCTCGTGCTCGCCCGGTTTCAGATTGTTTTCTGGCGTGAAGGTCCACTTGCCGTCTTCTACAATCACCGAACCAATGGGCTTGCCGTTGTCGATAATCACCACGATATCGCCATCTTCACCGGTGCCTTCCAGCGTCGGACGCAGATCTTTTGTGGTGGAACCGTCTTCCAGCGGATTACCTTCGCTGTCTTTGATCACGCCAATGCCCGGATTTTCCGGCGCCACGGTGTCCACATCAACGATGAACGGATCGGATGGCAGTGATTTATTACCCACCTGATCGACCACCACGATGCTCAGCTCGTGTCGCCCATCCTGCAGCGCCGGAGCCGTAAAGGTCCAGTTACCCTCGGCGTCCACCTTTGCGGTGCCCAGCTTCACGCCATCGTTCCAGATTTCTACCGTCGAGCCCGCTTCAGCTTTACCGGTCAGCGTTGGCGTATTGTCTTTCGTCACGCCGCCTTTTTCGATCAGCACCGGCGGATCCTGCATATCGTCCATCACGCTGCCGATGGTGCCTTTGGCTGGCGCCGTCAGATCGATGATGAATTCCCACGGATCGCTCTCTTCACCCACCACGCCTTCGGCGTTACGCTCGGCGGTAACGATGCTGTGATTGCCAGCCGCCAGCGGTTTTTCCGGCGTAAAGGTCCAGTTACCCTCGTCATCCACCAGCACTTCACCCAGCAGCGTCTCACCATCCCATATTTCAATGGTGTTACCCGGCGTGCCGGTGCCGTTGAAGGTGGGCATGGTGTCATCGGTGCGGCCGCCGTTAGCTACCGAACCGGTCACGTCGCCGATATCATCAATCACATCGCTGATGGTGGGCTTGCTGATATCGCCGCCGCCGCTGCCACCGCCGCCTTCACCTTTGCCGCTGTGGCTGCCGTCGTTATTGTCGTAGTGGTGTTTCGCCGCGACATAGCCGAGGCCCGCTGCTGCTGCGATAGCCGCCAGGCCACCCAGCGCAATCAGTGCCGGCGACCATTCAAAGCCGCTGGCCAGTGCGTAGCCGGAATTATCATCAACGCTGCCTTCACCCAGCGCCAGCGCGGTGGTTTCGCCGTCGGCCAGCGCGGCCGCTTCGTGGTCGGCATTGCCGTCCGTCGCGACGTAAGCGTGCATTTCGCCGTCTTCCGCTTTACCCACTAAGGTGCCGGATTTAGCGAAGAAATCTTCGATAATCAGATCCGGCTTGCTGGCGTCTGAGCCTTCCAGCATCACCAGCAGGTTTTTCCCTGCGCGTTTAACGGTGATGTTTTCAGGCGCGGTGCCGTCCTGGTTCTGCGTCAGCAGATATTTACCGTTGGTAATTGCCTGAATCTTCACTGCTTTGCCGTCTTTACCGGCGCGCAGCACTTCCGCTTTGGTTATGGTTTTCTTATCGATAACCGCCACACTTACGGGTGAAACGTTCATGATTCTTCCTTCCGTCGATTAATTTTGACTGCGCGTTTGCAGGCAAGCGCCGCAATCTCCCTGGCTCTGCCCACGGATGGGCTCAAAGTTGCGACATAATCCGGAAAGAGATAAATCCGAGACATAAGAAATGTCCCGTTAGGAAAAAATTCTTAAATGGGCGGCCGAAAGATAGCTAAATCATTAACCGATTGAATTAAAGCGTTTTTATCGATGAGGGCAGAACATAACAGGAAAGGTTATTCAAACAGAACAGGACTATAACAGATGATTTTCCTGAATTTTTTCCCGTAAAAAATCCAGAAAACAGGTGATGCGGGAACTGAGCGACTGGTTGCGATAGTACACCGCGTGAATCGGCAGGCGCAGTTCGCGCGTGTCATTTTCCAGCACCTGCACCAGCCGGCCGCTGGCGCGATCCTCGCGGCTGACAAAATCCGATAGCCGCACAATGCCCTGGCCGGCCAGCGCCAGCTGGCGCAGGGTTTCGCCGCTCGACGCGCACAGCGTGGGTTTGATGCGCAAAAACTCGCCTTCACGCTGCCATACCGGCCAGACATTGTGCGCGTCCAGCTGGCTGAATCCCAGCAGCTGGTGCGTCAGCAGATCTTTCACGCTCTGTGGCGCGCCGGCTTTTTCCAGATAGGCCGGACTGGCCAGCAGGCGAATCGCGCTGCTGCCCAGCACGCGCGCGCGCAGCGTGGAGTCGCGCAGTTCACCAATGCGAATAGCGATATCAGTTTGCTGCTCAAGCAGGTCGATGACAATGTCATCGGTGTTCAGCTCCAGCTGAATTTGCGGATAGCGCGCGCAAAATTCGGCAACCAGCGGCACGATAACATGCAGGGTAAATGGCGTATTGGCGTTGACGCGCAGCCGTCCGGAGGGAATGTCGCGCCGCTGCGCGATATGCTCTTCGGCCTGCTCCACCGACGCGAGGATTTGCCGCGCGTGATCGAGAAAAATCAGCCCCTCTTCGGTCAGCGCCAGGCGACGCGTGGTGCGGTGCAGCAGTGTGGTTTGCAGTTTGCTTTCGAGGCGGCTCAGCGCCCGGCTGATGCCGGAGCTGGTTTGATCCAGCTGTTCCGCTGCGGCGGTAATCGAACCGGTGTCCACCACCGCGACCCAGGCGCGTAACTCTTCCAGTGTGATTTTCACTCTTCCTACCTCAGCGCATTGCTACTTCGAGACCGGTCTTAGCCTCGTTCTCACGGCTGCTGAGGTAGATTGCTCCACGTTCAGCAGCGGCAGGATACCACAATGCAGTAAAACCCAGGGATTATCACTGACCCGGGTGCGGCCTGGTTGTGCCGCGCACACGCGGTTTTTATTAACGGGCATGCGGCGATGGGACAGATCGGGACGGGCAGCGATGGCACGGTTGCCGGCATAAAAAAGGACGCCGCAGCGTCCCGTTTGCATCACACTTCGAGGTCGGCGAGGTCGCCTTTTTCCTGCAGCCAGTTGCGGCGGTCTTCCGAGCGTTTCTTCGCCAGCAGCATGTCCATCATCCGTAACGTCTGCTCGACGTCTTCTTCGTCGACCGTCAGTTGCACCAGACGGCGGGTGTTGGGATCGAGCGTGGTTTCGCGCAGCTGCAGCGGGTTCATCTCACCCAGACCTTTAAAGCGCTGCACGTTCGGCTTGCCTTTTTTCCGCTTCAGCTGCTCCAGCACACCCTCTTTTTCGTCTTCATCGAGCGCGTAATACACCTCTTTACCGAGGTCGATGCGGTACAGCGGCGGCATCGCCACATAGACGTGGCCCTGCTGCACCAGCGAGCGGAAGTGCCTCACAAACAGCGCGCACAGCAGCGTGGCAATGTGCAGGCCGTCGGAGTCGGCATCCGCGAGGATACAGATTTTGCCGTAGCGCAGCTGGCTGAGATCTTCACTGTCCGGATCGATACCGATCGCCACCGAAATATCATGCACTTCCTGCGACGCCAGCACTTCATCCGACGACACTTCCCAGGTGTTGAGGATCTTGCCTTTCAGCGGCATGATCGCCTGATATTCACGGTCGCGCGCCTGTTTGGCGGAGCCGCCCGCAGAATCCCCTTCCACCAGGAACAGCTCGGTTTTATTCAGATCCTGCGCGGTACAGTCGGCCAGCTTGCCCGGCAGCGCCGGTCCGCTGGTCAGCTTTTTACGCACCACCTTTTTCGCCGCGCGCATACGACGCTGTGCGCTGGAGATCGCCAGCTCGGCCAGCATTTCGGCGGCCTGCACGTTCTGGTTGAGCCACAGGCTGAAGGCATCTTTCACTACCGCCGAGACAAACGCCGCGCACTGGCGTGAGGAGAGACGCTCTTTGGTCTGTCCGGCAAACTGCGGATCCTGCATTTTGACCGACAGCACATAGGCGCAGCGATCCCAGATATCCTCCGCCGACAGCTTCACGCCGCGCGGCAGAATATTGCGGTATTCACAGAATTCGCGCATCGCGTCGAGCAAGCCCTGACGCAGGCCGTTAACGTGCGTTCCGCCCTGCATAGTCGGGATCAGGTTGACGTAGCTTTCGGTCAGCAGCTCGCCGCCCTCCGGCAGCCACAGCAGTGCCCAGTCGACCGCCTCCACATCGCCGGCAAAGCTGCCGACAAACGGTTTTTCCGGCAGCGTTGGCAGGCCGTTCACCGCTTCGCTCAGGTAATCCGTCAGGCCATCCTGATACAGCCAGGTTTGCTCGGTATCGTTCACCTTGTCTTTAAAGACAATTTCGACGCCCGGGCACAGTACCGCTTTGGCTTTCAGCAGATGCTTGAGGCGGGAGACCGAGAAGCGCGGGCTGTCGAAGAAGCTTTCGTCTGGCCAGAAGTGAACGCTGGTGCCGGTGTTACGTTTACCTACCGTACCAATCACCGCCAGATCCTGCACTTTATCGCCGTTTTCGAAGGCGATCTGGTAAATCTCACCGTTGCGGCGCACCGTGACTTCCACACGCTTCGACAGGGCGTTGACCACCGAAATCCCCACGCCGTGCAGGCCGCCGGAGAACTGGTAGTTTTTGTTGGAGAATTTACCGCCGGCGTGCAGGCGACAGAGAATCAGTTCGACCGCTGGCACGCCCTCTTCCGGGTGGATATCGACGGGCATACCACGGCCATCATCGATCACCTCCAGCGACTGATCGGCGTGCAGGATGACTTCCACGCGTTTGGCGTGACCGGCCAGCGCCTCATCGACGCTGTTATCGATCACTTCCTGGCCCAGATGGTTAGGGCGTGTGGTATCGGTGTACATGCCCGGACGGCGACGTACCGGTTCGAGGCCGGTTAAAACCTCAATGGCGTCAGCATTATAGCTAGATTGGCTCATCGTAACAGTCTGATTAGCAATAGGAAAATGGGCCCATCCCGCAGCATCAGGGAGTATTTAGTCCCAGAAAATCAATCATCTGCGCAAAATGGCGTTCGAATCCGATATAGGCATGATTGCCGCCCTCTTCTACCGTCTGACGGCACGCGCTGTAGTAATCCAGCGCCTGGCGATAGTCGAGCACTTCATCGCCGGTTTGTTGCAGCAGCCAGAGTAGATCGGGCGCTTCCAGAGGGTCAATCTGCATCACTTTCAGATCGTAAATGTGGCGAGACTCTAACACATATTGCTGGCCGGTGTAGGGATTCCGGTTTTCACCCAGATAATCCACCAGCAGTTCAAACGGCCGCACCGCCGGATTCACCACCACCGCCGGCAGCATGAAACACTGCGACAGCCAGGTGGCAAAATAACCACCGAGCGATGACCCCACCAGCCCGAGCGGTTCCCCGGCATACTGCATCACCAACTCTTCCAGCAGCGCAGCAGCCTCAGCGGGAAAAGTCGGCAGCTGCGGCACCAGCACCTCAATGTGCGGATGCTGCGCCTGACACCACTGCTGTAACTGCGTCGCTTTAGCCGACTGCGGTGAGCTGTTGAATCCGTGCAGATAAATCAGCGCCGCCATGGTTTAGTAGCCCTCGGAATCCAGATCCGGACGGAATAGATCGCTCTGCAGACGATTCACTTCGGTGTGCAGCGTGCCATCCGCCTGCAGCGTCAGCCAGCGCCAGCCGGGCGCCACGGTATCAATGGTGAAGTTGGTGCAGTGCGGTTTAAACTGGACGCAGGTCGAAGGCGATGCCAGTACGCGGCGGCCGTGCCAGTCGAGATCCAGCTCCTGATGAATGTGGCCGCACACCAGGTGGCGCGCCAGCGGGAAGTTTTGCAGCACCGCATCCAGCTGATGCGGATTGCGCAGGCTGTGCTGGTCAAGCCAGGTACAGCCGCAGGCCAGCGGATGATGGTGCAGCAGCACCAGCGTGTAGCGATCGGGGAACTGACGCAGCGTGCGGTCCAGCCACTCCAGCTGATAGTCGCTCAGCATGCCGTGCGGCACGCCAAAAACCTGGCTGTCCAGCAGCACCAGCTGCCAGTGCTCGCCGAGCAGCACATGCTTGTCCGCGGCGATGCCGGCCTGTGCCAGCGTATCCACCATCGCTGGCTGAAAATCGTGATTGCCCGGCAGCCAGACGCACGGCTTCGGCAGACGCGCAATGCCCGCAACAAAATGCTGATAAGCTTCGACGGTGTGATCCTGGGCGAGATCGCCAGTGGCGATAATCAGATCGTAATCGCGCTGTTGCGCCGCGATGGCGTCCAGCACCGCATCAAAACTCGACCAGGTATTCACTCCAAGCAGCGATTGATGTTTTCCCGCGAAAAGATGGGTATCCGTAATTTGTAAAATCCTGATATCGGACCCATTTGCCGCAGGAAGAGTTAGCAGGCTATCCAAAGCGTTTCCTTTCTCTCCACGCTATCGTTGCGTTATATACCCGTGCGGATTCAGGGTATCGCTATCAGCACACCGGCACGGCCATCGCGCCGTGCGCCAGGCAGTACCGCAACCAGTCGGCAAGGAACTGGTTAATCTGATGTTTTTCATCGCGCTGATGCAATTTTTTATTAGGATAATCATAGCGCGCTTTGAAGCGATAGATCTGCTGAGTGGAACACACTTCAGCCACCATCGCATCATGGTAGAGCCGCACCGACATGGACGGCAGGCTCCAGTAGCTCACTGCGGGTGCCACCTGGCGGATCTCCACCAGCGTGGTATAGCGCGTCGACTCTTCAATAGTCAGCTGATAACTGGCGCCGTTCACCTGATACATCACCGACGCACCTGCCTCGTCACTGCGCGGCAGCAGGCGGCGCAGCTGAGCGAAATTGGTTTCGCACAGACGCATCATTTCGGGGAAATCAGGGGTATAGCGCTGTTTCATGTTGGCTTCCACTCTTCTCTTAGTTTCTCATGGTGCAACGCCAGCCATTGCAGAGCGATGACAGATGCCGCGTTATCAATAATCCCCTCTTCCACCCAGCGATAAGCCTGTTCGCGGCTTACCACATGCACAAGAATATCCTCATTCTCTTCCTCCAGCCCGTGATTTCCCTCTGCCTGGCTGGCATCCACTTCGCCCACCAGCACCGACAAACGCTCAGAGGTTCCGCCGGGGCTGGCTAAGTAATTCACTATCGGTTTGACGCGGCCAACCTTGAGGCCAGCCTCTTCGACCGCTTCACGACGCACCACATCTTCCGGCGTTTCGCCCGGTTCAATAATGCCGGCCACCATCTCCAGCAGCCAGGGCGTGGCGCTGGAATCATAGGCCGGGATGCGGATCTGTTCGATCAGCACTACTTCGTCGCGCAGGGGATCATAGGGTAGCAGCACGGCAGCGTGTCCGCGCTCAAAAACTTCGCGCACCACTTCACCGCTCATCTCGCCGTTAAAGCGGCGATGGCGGAAGCGGTAGCTGACGATGGAAAAAAAACCATCGTAGCGAGTATCGCGTGCAATAATTTCTACATCGTTTTTTGTGAAAGTCACAGGGGATTTTTTTTCACCCGCCATCATCTGGTTCCTTATGCAGATTGGGATGGAGCGAAGAAAAGCCAACCCTTGTGCTCCGTCCGAGTGGTTCTTTCTGAATTATTTACGTAAATTAGGGGGAGAAGGCACGTTCAGCCAACTTATCTCTGACGCCGCCTCTGTAGAATCGGCGATTATTTTTTGGCTTACCTGCAGCACACTCTCTGTGCATTTGCTGCAACACAAGGAATGCAAATGAAAAAACTGCTCCCACTTTTTATTGGACTGAGCCTGGGCGGTTTCAGCCTTGCCAGCCAGGCAGAAAACCTGTTGCAGGTCTACCAGCAGGCGCGCCTCAGCAACCCGGATCTGCGTGCTTCAGCCGCCGATCGCGACGCTGCTTTTGAGAAAATTAACGAAGCGCGTAGCCCGTTGCTGCCGCAGCTGGGTCTGGGTGCAGATTATACCTATAACAGCGGCTATCGCGACAACAGCGGTCTCCATTCCAACACGACCAGCGCCTCGCTGCAATTAACGCAGACGATTTTCGACATGTCGAAATGGCGTGCGCTGACGCTGCAGGAAAAAACGGCCGGCATTCAGGACGTTACTTATCAGGTAGCGCAGCAGGATCTGATCCTGAACACCGCAACCGCCTATTTCAACGTGCTGAAGGCCATTGATACGCTTTCTTACACTGAAGCGCAGAAACAGTCGATCTACCGCGAACTGGATCAGACCACTCAGCGTTTTAACGTCGGTCTGGTGGCCATCACCGATGTGCAGAACGCCCGTGCTCAATACGATAGCGTGCTGGCCAACGAAGTAACAGCGCGTAACGATCTGGATAACGCGGTGGAATCGCTGCGTCAGATCACCGGCATGGATTATCTGTCGCTGGCGTCACTGAATATCGATCGTTTCAAAACGGCGCGTCCGGAAGCGGTGTCCAGTCTGCTGAAACAGGCTGAGAGCCGTAACCTCAACCTGCTGTCTGCCCGTTTGAGCCAGGATCTGGCGCGTGAGCAGATTCGCTCCGCCGAGTCCGGCCACATGCCGACGCTGGATCTGACCGCTTCTACCGGTCTGTCGAACAGCAAATACGGCGGCAGCCGCGCTAATCAGAGCGCCGGTACCACCGACTCGATCACCGGCTCCAACCAGGTTGGCCTGAGTTTCTCACTGCCTCTGTACAGCGGCGGTTCAGTGACCTCGCAGGTGAAACAGGCGCAGTATAACTTTGTCGCCGCTAGCGAGCAGCTGGAAGGCGCGCATCGTAGCGCGATCCAGACCGTCCGTTCTTCGTTCAATAACGTGAACGCTTCGATCAGCAGCATCGACGCTTACAAACAGTCGGTAATCTCGGCGCAGAGCTCATTAGATGCCTCGGAAGCCGGTTATCAGGTGGGTACGCGTACCATCGTTGACGTGTTAGACGCGACCACCACGCTGTTTAACGCTAAACAGCAGCTGTCGAATGCGCGTTACAGCTACCTGATCAACCAGCTGAACATCAAATATGCGCTGGGCACGCTGAACGAGCAGGATCTGCAGCAGCTGAACAGCACGCTGGGCAAAGAAGTGACGACCTCGCCAGAAGTGGTCGCGCCGGAAAACAGCCAGCAGGCCACGCGAGTGGATAATGGTCCGAAAGCGACCTCCGCTTCCGCCGCCGCTCAGGCCCGTCCGGCCGCGGCACGTAACAGTGCCAATCCTTTCGCTAATTAAGCCTTCAAGGGGCCGCTTGCGGCCCCTTTCGCATTCAAACGTATAACAACGTAAAGATCCCCTTGCCACCCGGCTTCCCGCTTCATTTTCCACCACTCATCACCTATCCTAAGCCCCACCTTTGGGCACAGGATGAAGATAATGAAACGGACAAAAAATATTCGTCATGCCGCTTTCCGTAAAAGCTGGCAGGCACGCCATTTAACGCCGGTCGCACTGGCGGTCACCGCCGTGTTTATGCTGGCAGGCTGCGAACAGAGCGATGAAACGGTTTCGATGTACCAGAACGCCGATGATTGTGCGAAAGCCAATCCGGGCCAGAGCGCTCAGTGCACCACCGCTTACAACAACGCGCTGAAAGAGGCTGAGCGCACCGCGCCAAAATACGCCACGCGTGAAGATTGCGTCGCGGAATTCGGCGAAAACCAGTGTCAGCAAACCCCGGCACAGGCGGGCGTCGGTACCACGGCGAACAACGCTGAAGCGCAGCAGAGCGGCAGCTTCTGGATGCCTCTGATGGCCGGCTACATGATGGGTCGTCTGATGGGCGGCGGTGCCGGCTTTGCGCAGCAGCCGCTGTTCTCGCCAAAAACCCCTAACAGCCCGGCAAACGGCCAGTTTGTTGATGCTTCCGGTAAGAACTACGGTGCGGCCACCTCCGGCCGGACGGTAAACGTGCCGAAAACCGCGCTGGCGCCGAAACCGGCCACTACGTCCACCATCACCCGTGGCGGCTTTGGTGAGACGGTAGCCAAACAGAACACCATGCAGCGCAGCAGTGCCACCAGCACCGGCAGCCGCTCGCTGGGAGGCTAAGCCCGCGCATGCAACGTATTGCTATCAGCGAACGTCCGAACTGGCGCGAAAAGGCGACCGAGTACGGCTTTCAGTTTCACACCATGTATGGCGAACCCTACTGGTGCGAAGACGCTTATTACCAGTTTACTCTGGCGCAAATTGAACAGCTGGAAGCGGCCACCGCTGAACTGCACCAGATGTGCCTGCAGGCGGTAGAAAAAGTGGTGAACAGCGAAGCGCTGCTCACCCGTTTCTGCATTCCGAAACACACCTGGGATTTTGTGCGCGAATCCTGGCAGCAGCGTCAGCCGTCGCTCTATTCACGTCTCGATCTGGCGTGGGATGGCACAGGCGAGATCAAGCTGCTGGAGAACAACGCTGATACGCCAACCTCGCTGTACGAAGCGGCGTTTTTCCAGTGGATCTGGCTGGAGGATCAGCTCAACGCCGGCAACCTGCCGCAGGGCAGCGATCAATTCAACAGCCTGCAGGAGCAGTTGATTGAGCGCTTCGCCACGCTGCACCAGCAGCACGGTTTTAACTGGCTGCACTTTGCCTGCTGTCGCGATACGGAAGAGGATCGCGCCACGGTACAGTATCTGCAGGATTGCGCCACTGAAGCCGGTCTGCCGAGTGAATTTCTCTACATTGATGAGATCGGGCTGGGCGAAAAAGGTCAGTTTACCGATCAGCACGATCAGGTGATCAGTAACCTGTTCAAGCTCTATCCGTGGGAATTCATGCTGCGCGAGATGTTCTCGACCAAGCTGGCCGATGCCGGCGTGCGCTGGCTGGAGCCGGCGTGGAAAAGCATTCTCTCCAACAAAGCGCTGCTACCGCTGTTGTGGGAGATGTTCCCCAACCATCCTAACCTGCTGCCCGCCTGGTTTGCCGATGATGCCAGCGCGCCGCAGATGGAAAAATATGTGGTGAAACCGCTTTTTTCCCGCGAAGGTGCCAACATCACCATCGTGGAAAACGGTCAGGAAATCGCGCGCGCCGACGGCCCCTATGGCGAAGAGGGCATGATCGTCCAGCAGTTCTGGCCGCTGCCGAAGTTTGGTGACAGCTATACGCTGATTGGCAGCTGGCTGATTGACGATCAGCCTGCCGGTATCGGTCTGCGTGAAGATCGCGCGCTGATCACCCAGGATCTGTCGCGTTTCTATCCGCACACCTTTATTGCGTAACGCACGTGCCGCCCGGTCTGCGGGCGGCACAGGTGTCAGCCAACCTGCACCGACAGCATACTGATCGAACCCATCTCCATGCCTTCCACCGGGATGCTCACCGCCTCACCTTCAGCTCGCGCGCCGAGAATATACAGCAGCGGCAGATAGTGCTCCGGCGTCGGGTTAGCCAGCTGCGCGCCTTCATGCTGCTGATAATTCACCAACGGATGCTGTGCCGCCTCGCCTTCGTAGTCCAGATTATCGCGCACAAACTGGTTGAAGCTCTCCGCCCACGGATAAGCGCTTTCCGCACCCTGCCAGCAAATCATGCGCAGGTTATGCACCACGTTGCCGCTGGCCACCAGCATCACGCCTTCGTCACGCAGCGCCGCCAGTTTACGTCCCAGCGCAAAATGCCACGCCGCCGGCTGGGTGCCATCGATGCTGAGCTGAATCAGCGGAATATCCGCCTGTGGATACATCTTCGCCAGCACGCCCCACGAGCCGTGATCAAAGCCCCACTGCTGATCGGCCTGCACCGCCACCGGCGCCAGCAGATCGATAACGCGCTGTGCCAGCGCAGGCGAACCCGGCGCCGGATAGCGTACGTCGAACAGCGCCTGCGGGAAGCCTCCAAAATCATGGATGGTGCGCGGATTGCTCATCGCCGTCACCGCCGTGCCGCGCGTGTACCAGTGCGCCGAGATGGCGAGAATAGCGCGCGGACGCGGCAGGGTTTCGCCCAGCTGCTGCCATACGCGGGTATAACGGTTGTCTTCTAATACGTTCATCGGGCTGCCGTGGCCGAGAAACAGAGCGGGCATGCGGGTCATTATTCATCCTCTGGCGTCGGGATCGCGTTAATGACTGTCACGATACGCGCTTTCGCCAGGGGAAAAACGCTGATAAGCGTGATGATGTTTATCAGCAAATTTGAACAAGATTTTGCCGACATAACTTTACGCTAAATAACTCGATATTTTATGGGGTTAACTATATTGTAACTGGTAATCATTATCATTAAGGAGCCCATCATGTCAGTACCTTTGCTGCTAACCATCCTGGCTGGCGGTGCCACTTTCGTCGGCGCGATTTTTGGCGTGCTCGGTCAAAAGCCGTCGAACCGCGTACTGGCCTTTGCGCTCGGCTTTGCCGCCGGCATCATGTTGCTGATTTCCCTGATGGAGATGCTGCCCGCCGCGCTGCATGCGGAAGGCATGTCGCCGGTGCTCGGCTACGGCATGTTCATGCTCGGTTTGCTGGGTTATTTCGCCATGGATCGCCTGCTGCCGCACCAGCATCCGCAGGATCTGATGGCGGTCAATCGCCGCCCCACTAACCTGAAACGTACCGCGATCCTGCTGACGCTCGGTATCAGCCTGCATAACTTTCCCGAAGGCATTGCCACCTTTGTCACCGCCAGCAGCGATATGGAGCTGGGGCTGGGCATCGCACTGGCCGTCGCGATCCACAATATTCCGGAAGGGCTGGCGGTGGCCGGACCGATGTACGCCGCCACCGGCTCGAAAGCCAAAGCGCTGTTCTGGGCCTGCCTGTCCGGCATGGCGGAGATTCTTGGTGGCATCATCGCCTTTCTGCTGCTGGGGCCGGCGGTCTCACCGGTGATGATTGCGGCGATTATGGCGGCGGTGGCGGGCATTATGGTGGCGCTGTCCGTGGATGAA
The DNA here is from genome assembly GCF_043529865.1 of Pantoea sp. SGAir0418. Classification (NCBI taxonomy): domain Bacteria; kingdom Pseudomonadati; phylum Pseudomonadota; class Gammaproteobacteria; order Enterobacterales; family Erwiniaceae; genus Pantoea; species Pantoea sp. SGAir0418. The sequence goes on along the minus strand of NZ_CP027911.1, from coordinate 535,923 downwards.
CTGATGCCGCTGGCGCGCGAAATCGATCCGCATAACAATCCCAGCTACGGCGTGCTGTGCGGCATGACAGTGATGGGCCTGAGCCTGACGTTGCTGCAAACCAGCGGGGTAGGCTGACGCGAGATTCGTCTCATTCGCCACAAATTAGGCCTTATCTATCAATTGATTAGGCTTGTTAAGGCGTAGTCGAGACGGGTCTTGTTAACACCCGACGGCGGGCTCATTACACTCCACGCGACTCTTAGAAAGCAGTGGAGTGTTATGTTAATTCAGGGAGCCATTTTATGCCTGGCGATGAATATCTATCATGAAGCGCGCGGCGAACCGGTAAAGGGACAGATTGCCGTCGGCACTGTCACCATGAACCGGGCTAACTGGGACGTCAAAGAGATCTGTCCGGTGGTGTACGCACCCAAACAGTTCTCCTGGACGTCTCTGCACAAACATCCCCATCGCCATCCGCCGCAGCATGACAAAAGCTGGCAGCGCGCGCAGCGCCTGGCCCAGCGGATTGTCGAGGGTAAGCTGGCGGATGTGACAAAGGGCGCGACCTTCTTTCATGCGCACAGCGCCAGACCGGCGTGGCGCCACGCCTTCCAGCGTACCGTGGTGATAGGCAATCACGTTTTTTACGCCAGCCGTTAATCATAAAAAAAGGCCGGATGCATCACATCCGGCCTTATTTATTTCACGTCGGCTTAGCTGGCCTGACGGGTTTCATGCTGGCGGCGCCAGGCCACCAGGTCTTCAATGGTCACCACCGGCATGGCGTGCTGCTTCGCAAACGCAATCACTTCCGGCGCGTGCGCCATGCTGCCGTCATCATTGGTCAGTTCGCACAGCACACCCGCAGGTTTGAAGCCCGCCAGCGTCACCAGATCGAGCGTCGCTTCGGTGTGGCCGCCGCGCGCCAGCACGCCGCCGTCGCGCGCGCGCAGCGGGAATACGTGGCCGGGACGATTCAGATCGGACGGTTTAGCGTCATCGGCAATCGCCGCCCGGATGGTGGTAATACGGTCGGAGGCCGATACGCCGGTCGTCACGCCGCTGGCCGCTTCAATAGTCACGGTGAAACCGGTGCCGTAAGAGCTGGTGTTGTTCTCTACCATCATCGGCAGATCCAGCTGCTGGCGGCGCGCTTCGTTAATGCACAGGCAGACAATGCCGCTGCCGTGACGAATGCTCAGCGCCATCTGTTCAACGGTCATGGTTTCGGCGGCGAAGATCATATCGCCTTCGTTTTCGCGATTTTCATCGTCCAGCACCATCACGCCGCGCCCGTTGCGCAGCGCATCGATGGCGCGTTCTACACGCTGTTCCGGCGTGCCAAATTCAGAAAGAAGCGTCTGATTCATGGTAAAAAAACCTTATTAATAAAATATGAGTTACCAGAACCAGGGCGAGCTTAGGAGTGCGTAGAAAACACATGGCAATAACGTGACGCGGGCGCAGCCCGGCTGATGTCGTTACCCTCTCCCATCCGGACTTTAACCGTCGGCCCCGGAATTACACCGGATCTGCTGACCTTTCACTGTACAGCGAAAGCGCTCGCGGGCTTTCAGCCGAAGCTGATTTACCGCCGGTGGGGAATTTCGCCCCGCCCTGAGAATAAGCGAAATTACTATAGCGCCAATCACCTGGTCGGGCAATCAACAAAAGTGCAAATGCTTTTGCACTTCATGCGTTGCGGATTTCGGGTTTAACCTTTTCGTTTCTGGCATTACACTTAATGTTTGATGAGTCGGAACACGCGCTGTTATCAGCCACCGTAACCAGGAAACAACCATGATCGACACGAAAAAAATTGAACAACTGGCGCGCCAGGTGCACGAAGCGATGCCAAAAGGTATTCGCGACTTTGGCGACGATGTGGAAAAGAAAATTCGTCAGGTATTGCAGGCGCAGTTAACCCGCATGGATCTGGTTAATCGTGAAGAGTTTGACGTGCAGACCCAGGTTTTGCTGCGCACGCGTGAAAAACTGGCGGCGCTGGAGCAGCGTCTGGCGAAGCTGGAAAGTGAAAGTCCGGCGGCCCCGGCTCCGGCGGTGATCACGCCAGATCCGGCAGGCAAAATCGATACGCCTCAATAAGGTTTACGCGGCGGGAGTTCGCTCCCGCCGGCTACGTGTTTACTGATTGCGAATGGTTTTGATGATGTTGGTGGTGGAGATACCATCTTCAAAGTTGAGCACGCGCACGTCACCGCCGTTGGCCCACACCTCTTTACTGCCCGCGATATCTTCCGGCTTATAATCTCCGCCTTTCACCAGCAGATCCGGCAGCACTTCGGCAATCAGCCGCTGTGGCGTATCCTCTTCAAACAGCACCACCCAGTCTACGGCTTCCAGCGCACCCAGTACGATCATGCGGTTTTCCTGCGGGTTCACCGGGCGGGTTTCGCCCTTAAGACGTTTGGTGGAAGCATCGCTGTTGACCGCCACGATCAGGCGATCGCCCAGTTTGCGCGCGTTGGCCAGATAAGAGACATGGCCGGCGTGCAGAATGTCGAACACGCCGTTGGTCATCACCACTTTCTCACCGCGCTGGCGCGCCTGCGCCACCGCCACTTTCAGCTCGGCTTCGGTCATCACGCCAAAACCGCTGTCCGGCCGCGCGTGAATCGCATTCTCCAGCTCCACGGTACTGACGGTTGAAGTCCCGAGCTTGCCGACCACCACGCCAGCCGCAGCGTTGGCGAGGAAGCAGGCATCTTCCAGACTTTCACCGGCAGCCAGCACTGCGGCCAGCACGCCGATCACCGTATCGCCGGCACCGGTGACGTCATACACTTCCTGCGCCTGAGTGGGCAGATGCAGCGGCGCTTTGCCCGGCTGCAGCAGCGTCATCCCGTTTTCCGAACGCGTCACCAGCAGCGCGGAGAGATCGTAATCGGCAATCAGCTGCATACCGCGGCTGACAATCTCCTCTTCGCTTTTGCACTTGCCCACCACCGCTTCGAACTCGGACAGATTGGGCGTCAGCAGCGTCGCGCCGCGATAGCGTTCAAAATCGGTACCTTTCGGGTCGATCAGTACCGGCACCTGCGCCGCACGCGCCAGCTGAATCATGGTCTGCACGCTGCTCAGCGCGCCTTTAGCATAATCAGACAGCACCAGCGCGCCCGCCTGTGCCAGCGACTGACGCAGTCGATCGTGAATCGGCTGCGGATCGACCTGCTCAAAGCCCTCTTCAAAGTCGAGGCGAATCAGCTGCTGGTTACGCGACAGCACGCGCAGTTTGGTGATGGTCGGATGGCTATCGAGGGCGACGAAATCGCACTCAACCTTCACCTGCGCCAGCGTTTCGCGCAGCACGCGCGCAGCGTCATCTGCACCGGTCAGACCGATAAGGCGCGAGTCCGCACCGAGTGCAGCGATATTCATCGCCACGTTGGCCGCGCCGCCCGGACGCTCTTCAATGGTATCCACTTTAACCACCGGCACCGGGGCTTCCGGTGAGATCCGGCTGGTCGGGCCGTACCAGTAGCGGTCTAACATCACATCGCCGACAACCAGCACAGCGGCCTTGCCAAACGCGGGCAGTGTTACTTTCATGCAGAGACTCCAGACTTCAACGTTCAGTCAAAATAATGCGCGGATAATAGCATAGAAGCCGCCAGGCTCACTGCTCCGTGTCATCCGCATCGCTCGCGGCCAGCCAGCGCTGCCAGCTGGCGTGCACCACGGCGCGTTCGTCAGCGAACGATGCCGGATCGACATGACCCGGCAGTTCCTGCAGCGCCAGATGGTGCAGCGCATCGCGCAGCGTGACGTAAGCGTGCGTCAGCGCCTGCGCTTCCTCATCAGCCATGATGCCGTGGCGCGCCATCAGTTCGAAAATGCGCACGTTATCCGACCAGCGCGTCAGCGCCGGCTGGCTGGCGGCGTAACCTAAGACCAGATACTGCGCGATGAATTCAATATCAGTGATACCGCCCTCATCGGTTTTAATCTCCCAGCGGCCTTTGTGCTTGTTACTGAGGTGCGCACGCATTTTCTCACGCATCTCACGCACTTCGGTTTGCAGCTTCGCGCCTTCACGCGGCAGGCAGAGAATACCGCGCCGGATCGCATCGAAGCGCTCACACAGCGCCGGTTCGCCAAACACGATGCGCGCGCGCACCAGCGCCTGATGTTCCCACGTCCAGGCTTCATGGCGCTGATAGTCGTCAAAGGCGGCAAAGGTGCTGACCAGCATGCCGGCCGCGCCAGAAGGGCGCAGGCGCGCGTCCACCTCATACAAAATGCCGGACGAGGTGCGGGTGCTGAACAGATGCATGACGCGCTGAGCGAGACGCAGGTAAAACTGGCGCCCGTCGATAACGCGTTCACCGTCGGTTTCGGCATCGTCCGGACAGTCATGCAGAAACACCAGATCGAGATCCGAACTGTAACCCAGTTCCCAGCCGCCCAGTTTGCCGTAGCCGACCACGGCAAAGCCGCGCTCGCTGTCGCTGGTGAGGTGCGAAGGGCGGCCATAGCGCTGCACCATCATCTGCCACGCCTGCTGCACCACCGATTCAATGATCGCTTCCGCCAGCCAGGTTAAGTGATCGCTCACTTTCATCACCGGCAGGGTTCCGGCGATGTCGGCGGCGGCGATACGCAGATGCTGTGCCTGCTTGAACTGGCGCAGCGCTTCCAGCTGCTGCTCTTCATCATCGGTGGGAATGCGCAGCAGATACTGGCGCAGTTCGTCACGATAAGCGTCGGTGGCGGTGGGCTGATACAGCGTGGCCGGATCGAGCAGTTCATCCAGCAGCAGCGGATAGCGCGCCAGCTGGCTGGCAATCATCGGCGAAGCGCCACACAGGCGAATCAGGTGGCGCAGCGCGCCGTGATACTCGGTCAGCAACTCGAGATAGGTGCTGCGCGTTAATACGCCAAGCAGCAGCGGCGTCAGGCGTGCCAGCACCACATCGGCGTCGTCACGTGCGCACACTTCGCTTAGCAGGCGCGGCATTAATTGATCGAGCGCCAGCCGGCCGCGCGGACCGATGGTGCGGCGACTGACATCCTGACGGAAATCATTCAGCGCCCGATACAGCGCATGGCGCTGTTCCGCCTGCAGCTGCGGTACCACCGGCAGCAAATCGCTCTCTTCCAGCGCGTCCTGCCACAGGCTGGCGAACTCCGCCAGCTGCGGCTGATCGTCGACATCCGGCGCATCATCGCCTATCAGCTCGTCGAAAATGTGGCGCACGCCGGCCATGTGCTGCTCCAGCTGTGCCAGCAGCGTCGCCCAGTCCGCCATGCCCATCGCCCAGGCCAGGCGCTGGCGGTCGAGGGGATTTTCCGGCAGCGTCTGCGTCTGCTCATCGTTGATGCTCTGCAGCAGATTCTCCAGCCGGCGTAAAAACAGGTAGGCGGCGCGCAGATGATCAACCTGCTCCGGTGTTAACAGCGCCAGCTCACCGATGGCCTGCAGCGTCGGCAGCAGCGAGCGCAGCTGAAGTGAGCGCTCACGTCCACCTCGAATCAGCTGAAACACCTGGACGATGAATTCGGTTTCGCGAATGCCGCCAGCGCCGAGTTTGATGTTGTCCTTCAGGCCGCGCCGCCGTACTTCGCGGGCAATCATGCCTTTCATGTTACGCAGCGACTGGATCACGCTGAAATCGATGTAGCGGCGATAGACGAACGGGCGCAGCATCTGCTGCAGCTCCTGGCTCCAGTGGCCGCCGTCGTCGCCCATCAGGCGCGCTTTCACCATCGCGTAGCGCTCCCAGTCACGGCCCTGCTCCTGGTAGTAATCCTCCAGCGCGGCAAAGCTCAGCACCAGTGGACCGCTGTCGCCGAACGGGCGCAGGCGCATATCCACGCGATAAACAAAGCCATCGACGGTAGGTTGATCCAGCACCTTGATCAGGCGCTGCCCCATGCGGGTGAAGAACTGGGCGTTGTCGAGCTCGCGCCGGCCGCCGTGGGTGACGCCGTTTTCCGGCCAGGCAAAGATCAGGTCAATATCGGAAGAGAAGTTGAGTTCACCGCCGCCCAGCTTGCCCATACCCAGAATCAGCATCGGCTGCGCTTCACCGGCGGCGTTGCACGGCGTGCCGAAATCGCGGCAGCAATCCTGCCACACCCAGTCGCGCGCGGCGGTAATCAGCACTTCCGCCAGCGTGCTGAGCTGCGTCAGGCTCTGCCCGGTGCTGGCCTGCTCCAGCGCCTGCATCCACGCGATGCGCACCAGCATATGACGGCGGAACAGGCGCAGTTCGCGCATCAGGGAGGCTTCGTTATCCACCGGCTGCAGCGCCGCTGCCAGCCAGGCCGCATAGTGCTGCCACTCTTCGGGCTGCGGCGGTTGCTGCTGCAGCTGTTGCCACCACGCCGGATGCTGCTGCAGGTTGTCTACGATAAAGTCACTAAAGGTCAGTGCGCCAGCCTGCTGCGGCGTGATGGCCGTCAGCGGCAGGCCCAGACGTTCTGCCACGCTGGCGAGCTGCGCCTGCATCAGCGTCGGTAACGGTAACGACATCTTCCCTCCCTGATGATTGATGGTGCCGTAGCCTTAGCGTTTCGCACCGTTATTCAGCCAGAACGGCGGTTGACGGATCGCCAGATTGACCAGCTGAATCAGACCGCGCTCCTGTTTTTCACGAATGGCGTGCTGCAACTCCTGCCAGCCCGCCAGCCACTGGCTGACTTCTTCAGCCGGATACGCACCCGCCAGCAGGTGCACCGCCAGCAACTGGCGGTTCAGGCGCGTGGCTTTGTCCTGAAATTCATTAAACAGCTGCACGTCGACGAAGGTTTCACGCAGATCCGCGCCGATGCGCCCCAGCATGATGTCGCTGAAGCGTTTAAACGAGCCCTGTAGCTTGCTTTTGTTCTTCTCGTCCAGCCACGGCTGCCACTGCGACTCTACCAGCCAGTGAGTAAGTGCTAACTGGGCTTCTACTGAGGTCGGTGAGAAGCAGACGGTTTCTGCGCTGGCCTCGCTGTCCGCCAGCAGCTCTTCCAGCCGGGTCAGCTTCTGACGCAGTTCGCTGTTGGCCTTGCGCGGCACCAGTGTGCCAAACAGGGAAAACGCCTGACGCAGCGTTTCCAGCGCTTCAATTACCCGTGCCCGGGCGTCTTCGTTACCGCGCAGCCAGACCTCTTCGTGGTACTGCCAGTGGCCGAGCGCCGCGCTCATGGCATGAACCATGCCCTGCTCCACCGTGGCTTTGGCGGCAATTTTCTGCAGCGGCAGCGCGCGCAATGGTCGCGGCGCGTTGCCCTGCGCCAGCTGATAACCGCGTGCCGCTTTGCTCAGGCTGCCAAGGCGCAGGCCGCCCGTAGCGATCAGCGCGCTGGCGAAGGTCAGCATATTGCTGCGCGCTCCACGCTTAAGCTCCAGCTCCACTTCATACAGCGGCTCGCTCAGCTCCCCTGCGGCAACGCTGCCGCAATCGAAAGCCACTTCAATTTCGCTGTCGCCAACGCTCACCAGCCAGGTTTCACGCTGGAAATGGGTGCTGAACAGCGGCTGCAAACGCGGCTGAAGCGCGGCAATATCGGTCCCCTGCGGCCAGATCTCTGCCGGCAGGCGGGCAATGTCCAGCTGCGGTTCGCTGAGGTCGACATTGTATTCCGGACGCTGATGCAGGCCGCCCAGCGTTTTGCCGGCGGTTTTCAGCGTCATTTCATAGCGCTGATCCACGCCGCGAATCCGCAGGCCCATATCCCAGCGGCGCAGCTGGTTGTCATCGGTTTCGTAATAGATGTTGGTCAGCTCACGCGCGGCGTGGTGCTGATGTGGCCAGGCGGCAAGCGTCTGCACCAGTTTTTCGGCGGCTTGCGGGGTGGCAATGAACTTTAATTCGATTTCGATGGTCATAATTTTTTATTCAATACGCTGCTGGCACTTACGAGTTTAATCTGGCGAAGAGTAATGCACCGCAAGCCTGCTGTCTCTGCTTTCTTGTGCTTTTACGACCCTTTTCGCACCGCATTGAGACCAGGATAGTTCTCATTCAGATTTATGCGAAGCGACTCCAGACTGTGCCGGTAAATTTACGCCCATCATGAAAAAACGATATCGAATGAAAAAAATCACACTTGCCGCTCTCTCTTTGCTGGCTTTCAGCGCCATCGCACCGGCCCACGCGGCCGATGAAAAACGTTATATCTCCGACGAATTATCCACCTGGGTACGCAGCGGCCCTGGCGATCAGTATCGCCTGGTTGGCAAGCTGAATGCCGGGGAAGAAGTCACACTGCTGCAAACCAATAATGACTCGCAGTACGCGCAAATCCGCGATGCAGAAGGCAAAACTAACTGGATTCCGCTGTCGCAGCTCAGTGCCTCTCCCAGCCTGCGCACCCGCGTGCCGCAGCTGGAGCAGCAGGTCAAAGAGCTGACCGACAAACTGGCGAACATTGATAACAGCTGGAATCAGCGTACGTCAGAGATGCAGAACAAGGTGGCCAACAGCGACGGCACCATCAACGGCCTGAAAGAAGAGAATCAGAAGCTGCGCAACGAGCTGATTGTCGCGCAGAAGAAGGTCAGCGCCGCTAACGTTCAGCTGGATGACAAACAGCGCACCATCATCATGCAGTGGTTTATGTATGGCGGCGGCGTGCTCGGCGTCGGTCTGCTGCTCGGTCTGCTGCTGCCGCACATGGTGCCGCGCCGCAAGAAAAACGATCGCTGGATGAATTAAAGCCGCCACGCCATTTGTGGTTTGCCTGGAGGGGATCGTAAGATGCCCCTTTTGGCATGCCCGCTTTTTCGCCAAAGTATGCAACAATAACGTAACAAGCGTGCGCGGCACGCAAAAGTGGATTGCCTCTGGAGTGGTTGAGTGAAGACGTTTCTGGTCGGTGGCGCAGTGCGTGATGCCTTACTGCGTTTGCCGGTAAAAGATAGAGATTGGTTGGTGGTGGGCGCAACGCCCGACAGCATGCTGGCGCAGGGCTATCAGCAGGTGGGCCGGGATTTTCCGGTTTTTTTACATCCTGAAAGCCGCGAAGAGTATGCGCTGGCGCGCACCGAACGCAAAAGCGGCAACGGTTATACCGGCTTCGTGACCCAGTTCGCGCCGGACGTGACGCTGGAGCAGGATTTACAGCGTCGCGATCTGACCATCAATGCCATCGCGCAGGCCGCTGACGGCACGCTGATCGACCCTTATCATGGCCAGCAGGATTTGCAGCAGCGCACCCTGCGTCACGTGTCGGCAGCCTTTAATGAAGATCCGCTGCGCGTGCTGCGCGTGGCGCGTTTTGCTGCCCGTTTCGCCCATCTCAATTTCCGCGTGGCACCTGAAACCCAGGCGCTGATGCGCGAGATGGCGCACAGCGGTGAACTGGCGCACCTCACCGCAGAGCGGGTATGGAAAGAGACGGAAAAAGCGCTGCTGACGCGCAATCCTCAGGTCTATTTCCAGCTGCTGCGCGACTGCGATGCATTACAGGTGCTGTTCCCGGAAATCGACAACCTGTACGGCATTCCGGCCCCCGTTAAGTGGCATCCGGAGATCGACACCGGCGTCCACGCGCTGATGACGCTGACCATGGCCGCAGCGCTCTCCGACCAGCTTGACGTGCGCTTTGCCACGCTGTTCCACGATGTGGGTAAAGCGCTGACGCCGCCAGAGAAATGGCCGAGCCATCATGGCCACGGCCCGGCCGGTGTTCCGATTGTTGAAGCGCTGTGCCAGCGGCTGCGCGTGCCGAACCAGGTGCGCGATCTGGCCCTGGTGGTGACGGAGTTTCACGATGTGGTGCACACCATTGAACGCCAGCCGGCTGACGCGCTGGTGGCGCTGTTTGACCGCATCGACGCCTGGCGCAAGCCCGATCGCGTGGAAAAGATGGCATTGACCAGCGAAGCCGATGCACGCGGGCGTACGACGCTGGAGAGCATGGCTTATCCGCAGGGCGATTATCTGCGGCGCGCGTTTGCGCTGGCGCAGGCGGTGCCCACCAAAGCGGTGGTCGAGGCCGGTTTCACAGGCGCGGCGGTGCGGGAAGAGCTGACGCGTCGGCGCGTGCTGGCGTTGCAGGAAGGGTTAATCGACGCGCGGCCAGCGTAACCGGCCGCGCCTCGCGCATTACATAAAGATGGCGTAAACCGCTGCCGCGACGATAAAGCGGTAGATGGCAAACGACACAAACGAGATACGTTTGATCAGCTCAAGGAACACTTTGATCGCCAGCAGCGCGACAATAAAGGCGGTCACGAAGCCCACGGCAAACATCGGGAAATCCTGCATCGTCAGGAAGCCCATGCTCTTGTAGAGATCGAGTCCGGTAGCACCGATCATCATTGGTACCGCGAGGATGAAGGAAAACTCGGACGCCGCATAGCGGCTGACGCCCATCAGCATACCGCCGGAGATGGTGGCGCCGGAACGCGAGAAGCCCGGCCACAGCGCCAGACACTGGAAGCAGCCAATCATAAACGCCTGGCGATAGGTGATGTCATCGATACCGACCGCTTTCGGCTGCTTTGGCTTGAGATATTCCGCCGCCAGCAGCAGCACGCCGCCCACCACCAGCGCGTACATCACGTTGATCGGGTTAAACAGGGTTTTAATCTGGTCATGCAGTACCAGGCCAATCACTACCGCCGGCACCATACCCAGCAGGATGTGAATCAGCGTCAGTTTTCCGCTGCCGACACCTTCGTGGCGCTCCTGGCCGAAGTGAATGCCGATCAAGCCAAACAGCCGGCGCCAGAACATCACGACTACGGCGAGGATTGAGCCCAGCTGGATCACCACTTCAAAGGTTTCCGCCTTCTCACCCTCGAACCCCAGCAAATGGCCAACAATAATCATGTGGCCTGTGGATGAGACCGGCAGGAACTCCGTAAGGCCTTCCACAACCCCCAGGATTGCAGCTACCCATAGCTGATGAATGTCTGCCATCAAATTTTACCCTCTATCCGTTTTAAACAGTAAAAAGGCGGTCGCGCACCGCTACCGCCTGAAATTATGCCTGCACCTTGCTGAAGGAAACCTTAAGGATTTCGGTCACTTCCCCTTCATCAGCGCAGCGGCCTCCACTGAGACACACCATAATTTGGTTTGGTTTCATTGTGATGGCAATCACGCAGGATTTATTTAGGAATAGTCCCGCGCTCAATTCTCACGCCCACGCTCGCCGCCTGGGCGACAGCCCCCGGTTTACCTACCTTCACGCGCACGCCGGGCGTTTTGAAACGATTCATCAACAGATCGGCGATTTCTTCCGCCACCCGTTCGACCAGCGCAAAACGCTGTCCCTGTAAATGATTGAGGATCGCTTCGGTGACATCGGCGTAGCTCAGACAGTGGTTCACATCGTCGCTCACCGCCGCCTGACGGTTGTCCCACGCCATTTCGACATCGAGCACCAGCTTCTGCTGCATGCCCTGTTCCCAGTCGTAAACGCCAATGGTGGTGAACACGGTGAGTTGTTCTATAAATACGATATCCATGATGTCACTCTCTGTTTTTGGCTTAGCCGGATACCACTTCCGGCGGATTATGCGTATTATCCACGCTTATCGAGAACAAAACGACCCAAAAGGAACGGTACGAAGCTATGAGTGCTATCGCGCTTGGTATGATTATTTTCGCGTATCTTTGCGGCTCGATTTCCAGTGCGATCCTGGTTTGTAAACTCGCTGGTTTACCCGATCCCCGCAGCGCAGGCTCTGGCAATCCAGGCGCCACCAACGTGTTACGTATTGGCGGTAAAGCCGCCGCTGCCGCGGTACTGATTTTCGACGTGGCGAAGGGAATGGTGCCGGTGTGGATCGCCTGGTGGCTGCACGTCACGCCGATGTATCTTGGTCTCACGGCCATCGCCGCCTGCCTCGGCCATATCTATCCGGTGTTTTTCCGCTTTCGCGGCGGCAAAGGTGTGGCCACCGCGTTTGGGGCCATCGCGCCGATTGGCTGGGACCTGACCGGCCTGATGACCGGCACCTGGCTGCTGACGGTGCTGCTCAGCGGTTACTCATCGCTGGGCGCGATCGTCAGCGCGTTGATTGCCCCGTTTTACGTCTGGTGGTTTAAGCCGCAGTTCACCTTTCCGGTGTCGATGCTGTCATGCCTGATTTTACTGCGCCATCACGACAATATTCAGCGCCTGTGGCGCGGTCAGGAAAACCGCGTGTGGAAGCGTAAAAAGAAGAAATAAAAAAACCGGCGCGCGGCCGGTTTTTTATCATCAGATGGCCGGTAATTCCGCCAGCGGCCAGCGTGGCCGCACGCTGACGCCCAGCTCACCGCGCGTGCCGCCTTTCAGCCGCACCATGCCGGCATAGGCAATCATCGCGCCGTTATCGGTGCAGAACTCCGGACGGGCATAAAACACCTCGCCGCCGCGCGCGCTCATCATGGTTGCCATGCGTTCACGCAGCGTGCGGTTGGCGCTCACGCCGCCGGCAATCACCAGGCGTTTAAAGCCGGTCTGCTCCAGCGCACGCTTGCATTTGATCATCAGCGTGTCTACTACCGCATCTTCAAAGGCGCGGGCGATATCGGCGCGCGCCTGTTCGTCACCGTCATGTTCGCGAATGGTATTCGCTGCGAAGGTTTTCAGGCCGGAGAAGCTGAAGTCCAGTCCCGGACGATCGGTCATCGGACGCGGGAACTTAAAGCGATCCGGTGTGCCCTGCTGCGCCATGCGCGACAGCATCGGGCCGCCCGGATAATCCAGCCCCAGCAGCTTGGCGGTTTTATCGAACGCTTCCCCGGCGGCATCGTCAATCGATTCGCCCAGCAGCGTATATTCACCAATACCGGTGACGCTGATCAGCTGCGTGTGGCCGCCGGAGACCAGCAGTGCCACGAACGGGAATTCCGGTGGGTTGTCTTCCAGCATCGGCGCCAGCAGATGGCCTTCCATGTGATGCACCGGCACCGCCGGCACGTTCCAGGCGAACGCCAGCGCGCGACCAATGGTGGCGCCAACCAGCAGCGCACCGACCAGGCCGGGACCGGCGGTGTACGCCACGGCGTCAATCTCTCCGGCCTGCAAGCCCGCCTGTTTCAGCGCGGCCTGAATCAACGGCACGGTTTTCCGCACGTGATCGCGCGAGGCCAGTTCCGGCACCACGCCGCCGTAATCGGCATGTAATTTTACCTGGCTATATAATTGATTCGCCAGCAGACCGGACGCATCGTCATAAATCGCGATGCCGGTTTCATCGCAGGACGTTTCAATACCCAGAACTCGCATAGCTTTATCACCCTCTTCTTGCGGCGCGCAGTGTAGCACAGGCCGGCTGACGCCTGCCCCCTTCCGCACGCGAAAAAGTGTTTTTCTGTCGCGCAAAGAGTGCGCTATACTCCACGGCCTGAAAAAACCGGCAGCCGCACAGGCAAACGCTCCTGTTGGTTCTAAATTGTCCATGGTGCTTTACAAGCCAGCCGCGCCTGGAGTAAAATGCTGCACCATTTTGAAAAGTGCTGGCGCCGCAGTCAGCAGCAAAAACCGAATTTTATCGAGGTGAGAGTTACATGCCGGTAATTAAAGTACGTGAAAACGAGCCATTCGACGTAGCACTGCGTCGCTTCAAGCGTTCCTGCGAGAAAGCAGGCGTTCTGGCTGAAGTTCGTCGTCGTGAGTTCTATGAAAAACCAACGACTGAACGTAAGCGCGCTAAAGCGTCTGCTGTTAAGCGTCACGCCAAGAAACTGGCTCGCGAAAACGCACGCCGCACTCGTCTGTACTAATTTCTTTCGGAAGTTCGCTTCCGCCGCGTGTTAAACGCAGACAGAGTCAAGTAAGAGGCCGTGCTTTCCGAAAGGAAGCGCGGCTTGTTGCCGTTTATGAGCTGAAAAACCGGGGCTTATGGCTGGACGAATTCCACGCGTATTTATCAATGATTTACTTGCCCGCACGGACATCGTGGATCTTATCGATGCCCGCGTTAAGCTGAAAAAGCAGGGTAAGAACTATCACGCGTGCTGTCCTTTCCATAACGAAAAAACCCCCTCTTTCACCGTAAGCGGCGAAAAGCAGTTCTACTACTGCTTTGGCTGTGGTGCCAAAGGCAACGCCATCGACTTCCTGATGAATCACGATCGTCTGGATTTTGTCGAGAGCGTAGAGGAACTTGCCACGCAGCACGGCTTAGAAGTGCCGTACGAAGCGGGCAACGGTCCGAGCCCGATGGAGCGCCACCAGCGCCAGAGCCTGTATCAGCTGCTGGAAGGTTTAGACAGCTTTTATCAGCAGAGCCTGCGCAATCCGCAGGCGAAATCAGCACAACAGTATCTCGCCACACGCGGGCTGAGCCAGCAAGTGATCGATCACTTTGCTATTGGCTATGCGCCAGCCGGCTGGGACAACGTCCTGAAGCGTTTCGGTCAGCAGAAAGAAGATCGTGAATCGCTGATGGAAGCGGGCATGCTGGTCAGCAATGACAGCGGCCGCACCTACGATCGTTTCCGCGATCGCGTGATGTTTCCGATTCGCGACAAGCGCGGACGCGTGATTGGTTTTGGTGGCCGCGTGCTGGGCAACGATACGCCCAAGTACCTGAACTCACCGGAAACACCGATTTTCCATAAAGGCCGCCAGCTGTACGGCCTGTATGAAGCGCAAAAAAATCATCCGCAACCGGCGCGTCTGCTGGTGGTGGAAGGCTATATGGACGTGGTTGCGCTGGCGCAGTTCGGCATTGATTATGCTGTCGCCTCGCTGGGCACCTCGACCACGGCGGAACATATCCAGCTTTTGTTCCGCTCGACCGATAACGTGATCTGCTGCTACGACGGCGACCGCGCCGGTCGTGAAGCTGCATGGCGTGCGCTGGAAACCGCATTGCCTTACATGAATGACGGTCGTCAGCTACGCTTTATGTTTTTGCCCGACGGCGAAGACCCGGATACCCTGGTGCGTAAAGAGGGCAAAGCAGCGTTCGAAGCGCGGATGGAGCAGGCCATGCCGCTCTCCACGTTTCTGTTCGACAGCCTGATGCCGCAGGTGGATCTGAGTACGCGCGATGGCCGTACCAAGCTGGCGACGCTGGCGCTGCCGCTGATCAGCCAGATTCCGGGCGAAACGCTGCGGATTTATATGCGTCAGACGCTGGGTAATAAACTCGGCATTCTGGACGATAACCAGTTAGACAAGCTGATGCCGAAGCAGGCGGAAAGCGGTACCGCGCCGGTGGCGCCGCCGATGAAACGCACCACTATGCGCGTGCTGATTGCTTTGTTAGTGCAGAATCCGCAATTTGCCGCCATCGTGCCTGCGCTGGACGGGCTGGAGCAGTCTAAATTAGCGGGATTGCCGCTGTTTGTGGAGTTAGTCCGCCGTTGTACTGAGAATCCTGGCCTGACCACCGGACAGCTACTAGAGTTATATCGCGGGACAGAATTTAGCCAGCCCCTTGAAACACTGGCCACCTGGAACCACATGATCGTAGATGACGAAGCGGAAGAAGTGTTCCAGGACTCGCTGGCAAGCATCTATGATGCTGCGCTGGAGCAGCGCCTCGAAGCACTGATTGCGCGCGATCGGACTGAGGGCCTGAGCGCCGCCGAACGCCGTGAATTCTGGGCATTAAGCCAGGCATTAGCCAAAAAATAAGATTTTACCGGGTCAGAATGATGAAGGCTGATAACGCCACCCTTCTTGCCTGATGTTTCTGGTTTATGGACGCTGTAAGCGAAGCCGGAAGCAATGCATACATACCATAGGCGTTAACGTCGCTGTCAGTTTCAAGGCTGCCAGCACGCAGCAACCGGAGCGTACTGGCGTACGTAAGGGATTGCGAGCACTGCCAGCATTGAAAATGGCAAGTGAGTTAGCGCCGGACAGAATATTAAGCGGCTTAAGTGCCGATTTACGATGGGCCAAAGCCCTGGCCGCGTTGAAGGCAGCGGCAAAAACACAACGCCTTCACTGTTATAGTTGGCTCGCTGCCGACCGACACCAATCTAATTAACAGAAGTGTGGATACCGTCTTATGGAGCAAAACCCGCAGTCACAGCTTAAGCTGCTTGTCACCCGTGGTAAGGAGCAGGGCTATCTGACCTATGCTGAGGTCAATGACCATCTGCCGGAAGATATCGTCGACTCCGATCAGATCGAAGACATCATCCAAATGATCAACGATATGGGTATTCAGGTGGTGGAAGAAGCCCCGGATGCCGATGATCTGATGCTGAATGAAAACAGCACCGATACTGACGAAGATGCCGCGGAAGCTGCCGCTCAGGTATTATCCAGCGTTGAATCTGAAATTGGCCGTACCACCGACCCGGTGCGCATGTACATGCGTGAAATGGGTACCGTTGAGCTGCTGACGCGCGAAGGCGAAATCGACATCGCCAAGCGTATCGAAGACGGTATCAACCAGGTGCAATGCTCTGTCGCCGAATACCCGGAAGCAATCACCTACCTGCTCGATCAGTACGATCGCGTTGAAGCGGGCGAGTCACGCCTGTCTGACCTGATCACCGGTTTCGTCGATCCGAACGCCGAGGAAGATCTGGCACCGACCGCGACCCACGTCGGTTCTGAGCTGTCAGAAGAAGACCGCGACGACGACGAAGAGGAAGACGAAGAGAGCGACGACGACAGCTCCGACGACGATAACTCTATCGATCCGGAACTGGCGCGCGAGAAGTTTAACGACCTGCGTACGCAATACGAAACTACGCGCAACGTGATCAAAGCCAAAGGCCGCAGCCATGCGGACGCCGTGGCCGAGATCAACAATCTCTCTGAAGTGTTCAAACAGTTCCGCCTGGTACCGAAGCAGTTCGATTACCTGGTGAACAACATGCGTGAAATGATGGAGCGCGTGCGCACGCAAGAGCGCCTGATCATGAAGCTGTGTGTTGAACTGTGCAAAATGCCGAAGAAAAACTTCATCACCCTGTTTACCGGTAATGAAACCAGTGAGAGCTGGTTCAAAGCGGCACTGGCCATGAACAAGCCGTGGTCAGAAAAACTGCAGGAAGTGGAAGAAGACGTCATGCGTTCGCTGCAGAAACTGCTGCAGATTGAAGAAGAGACCGGCCTGACCATTGAGCAGGTGAAAGACATCAACCGTCGTATGTCGATCGGCGAAGCCAAAGCGCGTCGTGCGAAGAAAGAGATGGTTGAGGCTAACCTGCGTCTGGTGATCTCCATCGCCAAGAAGTACACCAACCGTGGCCTGCAGTTCCTCGACCTGATTCAGGAAGGCAACATCGGTCTGATGAAAGCGGTGGATAAGTTTGAATATCGCCGTGGCTATAAGTTCTCAACTTACGCCACCTGGTGGATCCGTCAGGCTATCACCCGTTCCATCGCCGACCAGGCGCGTACCATCCGTATTCCGGTGCATATGATTGAGACCATTAACAAACTCAACCGTATTTCGCGCCAGATGCTGCAGGAGATGGGCCGCGAGCCAACGCCGGAAGAGCTGGCCGAGCGCATGCTGATGCCGGAAGATAAAATCCGTAAGGTGCTGAAAATCGCTAAAGAGCCGATCTCCATGGAAACGCCGATTGGTGATGATGAAGATTCGCATCTGGGCGACTTTATCGAAGACACCACGCTGGAGCTGCCGCTGGATTCCGCGACCTCGGAAAGCCTGCGTTCTGCCACCCACGATGTGCTGGCTGGCCTGACCGCGCGTGAAGCCAAAGTCCTGCGTATGCGTTTCGGTATCGATATGAACACCGACCACACGCTGGAAGAGGTGGGCAAACAGTTTGACGTTACGCGTGAGCGTATCCGTCAGATTGAAGCCAAAGCGCTGCGTAAACTGCGCCATCCGAGCCGCTCGGAAGTGCTGCGTAGCTTCCTCGACGATTAATCGTCGTGGTCAGTAAAAACCCCGGCTTGCCGGGGTTTTTTATTGCCTTCAGTATGGCGTCAGCCCTTTCTCCTGCATCACGCTGCGCGCTTTGTCGCTCTGCAGGTATTTCACGAACTTCGCCGCGGCCTGCTGCTGCTGGCTGCTGCGCGTGATCACCGCACCGTACAGCGTATCCTGCTGTGCTGCTGGCGGAATCAGTCCCACGATAGTAATGCCTTTTACCGCCTTCAGCTCGCTGTTCTGCTGGAAGCCCAGCTCTGCTTTGCCCTGCGCGACCGCCTCACCCACCGGCGTGGCCGGAATCACGGTGATCTTCGCAGCCGTTTTCGGGCCCAGCTGCAGCTTATCCAGCATCTTGCTCTGAATATATTTGCCGCTGGCGCTGTCAGACACGGCGATACTTGAGGCAGAGGTCAGCACCTGTTTGAACTTCGCGACGGTACTGATATCCGGCGGCGTGGTGCCCTGCTTCACCGCCATGGCAATATACGAGTGCGCCAGCACCTGATGGCTGGCGCTGTCCACCCATTTGGCCTGCTCCAGCGGCTTGATGGCGTAATCCACCATTACCAGCACATCGGCGCTTTCATGGCGTTTAAGGCGATTAGGAATCGCCTGCGGCGTATCACCCATCGACGGCGCCGCTTCCAGCTCAATGCTGTCACCGCTCTGCTGCTGATAATCCTGCTTCAGGCTTTCAATCACCGGGTACATACCGCCGGAACTGAATACCTTCAGCGTTGCGGCCTGGACGCCCGGTTGCGCCGCCAGTAGCAGTGCCGCCAGAACCATGGTGCGTTGCTTCATCTCCCTGCTCCTTTTTTTGCGTGGAGCATCCGGTGTAGCCAGAAACAAAACGATGAACAACGTTATTACCTGATGAAACAGAGCCAGCTCACGCCTTATTCTGTAACCAATCATGAAGCTGGCGATAAGCGGCGACCATCTCTTCCAGCGAAGCGCGGTTTAATCCGCTGGGATTGGGCAGCACCCATAAACGGGTTTCGCCCAGCAGCTGCGGCTGCTCGCCCCATGCCACATTGCGCTGACGAAACGCCTTCTGAAACGCATCCTTACCCAGCACCGCCAGCGCCCGCGGCTGAAAGCGCAGCACCTTTTCCTGCAGACGCGCGCCGCCGTCACGCAGCTCCGCGCCCGCCAGCTCGCTGGCCTGAATGGTGGGGCGCTCTACCAGCATGGTGATGCCGCAGCCGGTCTCCAGCAGCCGCTGTTCCTGCTCCGGCAGCAGCTGTTCGCGGGTAAATCCGGCCTGATGGATCACCTTCCAGAAGCGGTTGCCGGGATGCGCAAAGTGAAAGCCGGTATGCGCCGAGGATTTGCCCGGATTGATGCCGCAAAACAGCACCTGCAAATCGGGCGCGATAATGTCGCGGATGTCGTGATCGCTCATGCTGTCACCAGCCCGGCGCGCAGTTTGACTGCCTGACGCGTCACCTCCAGCATCTGGCGCGCTTCCGCTTCATCGGTGCAGGCACGCGCCAGCGCCAGCGCACCGACCATTTCGGCCTGCATGCTGCTGGCGATACTTTCCGCCTGCGCATGTCCCAGCTGCTGTAGCGCCTGCACCAGCTGGCGCCGCACCGCTTCGCGCTTCGCCGAAAACAGCGCCCGCGCATCCGGCGGTAAATGCGCCACTTCGCTGACCAGCGCCGGTATCGGACAGCCCTCGCCCGGCGCGCCACAGTGCTGGTCCGACAGATAGCGATCGATCCACTGGTTCAGCCGTTCAGCCGGATCCTCCATCGCCAGCACGGCGGCAAAACGCTGCGCCGAGTCGGCAAACATCTCGCTAATCACCGCTTCGACCAGCGCTTCACGCGAGGCAAAGTGCGCATAAAACCCACCGTGCGTCAGGCCAACGCGCTTCATCAGCGCTGCCACGCCAATGCCTTCGGTGCCGCATTCGCGCATCACTACCGCCGCTTCTTCCAGAATGCGCTGCCGCGTGCGCGCCTTATGGCTTAGCTTTTCCATCGGTTGTTACCCTGCTCATCGTTAATGGCAATCAGTGTAATTATTACGATCGTCATATTCCAGCTTGACGATAGATATGATGGTCGTCATATTATCAGCACACCAATATGACGACCATCATACAGAGGGCTTTTCCCATGTCACATCAACTGGCTTTAATCACCGGCGCTTCCAGCGGTATCGGCGCAACTTACGCTAAACAGCTGTCCGCACGCGGCAACGACCTGATTCTGGTGGCGCGCGATGCTGCACGTCTGAGCGCGCTGGCGCAGTCGCTGCACGAAGCGCACGGCGTGGAAGTCAGCGTGCTGGCTGCGGATCTGACGCGCCATGAGGATCTGGCGCGTATTGATAGCGAGCTGCGGAACAATACGCGTATTACCACGCTGATCAACAATGCGGGCATGACGGTGGAAGGCGAGTTTATCGACGCCAGCATCGACCAGACACAAACCATGCTGACACTGAACGTGGTGGCGCTGACGCAGCTCTCTCACACGGCTGCGCAGGTTTTCCGCAGCCGCAACGCGGGCACCATCGTGAACGTGGCGTCGGTACTGGCGCTGGTCAACGAGCAGGCAAACGGGGCCTACAATGCGACGAAAGCTTTTGTGCTCTCGCTGACGCGTAACATGCAGCGTGAGCTGGCGGGCCACAACGTACGCGTGCAGGCGCTGCTGCCGGGCCTGACGCGCACCGAGATCTTTCAGCGCACCGGGCGCTCGGTGGATGACCTGCCGGCAGAGATGGTGATGGAGGTCGACGACTTAGTCGCCGCCGCGCTGCGCGGTCTTGATGACGGCGAAGCGATCACCATTCCTTCGGTAGAAGATATGGGCCTGTGGCAAAGCTTTGAGCAGGCGCGCGGCGCCATCCTGCCGTTTATCTCGCTGAATAAGCCTGCCTCTCGCTATCGCTGAGCCTGCGCATCCTGAGACAAGGCAGCAGCAAGCCTTGTCTCAAAAACACACCAACGCCGAGCGCTTATTGCCCGCATCTGCCAGGGTTCCGGGATTTTTTGCTGTGAGATCAAGGACTCAGTGATTGCGGGAATTTTCACCAACCGATTGAGCAACGCTGGATCGCCCCACCGAGATACTTTATAATCCCCGCTCCGCTGGCCCCTTAGCTCAGTGGTTAGAGCAGGCGACTCATAATCGCTTGGTCGCTGGTTCAAACCCAGCAGGGGCCACCAAATTTAGTGATTTAAATCATGCAGTTAAGCCACCAACGACGGTGGCTTTTTTGTTTCTCATTTCTAAAGTGTCGCAAAATTGTCGCACGCTTTTTTTTACAGTACGTTAGCACCCACTAAACGCCCCAAATCTCACCTCCTACGATTAAACTTCACACTTTCTTTTTTAGGGTTTATCTTAATACCTATGGTTTGACGCAGGGGTTGTAGCTATTTGAGTATGTTTTTTTTACGTGTCATATGAGTTACGCTTTATGAAATCATGCCGAATTATCATTATTAATGAATTGTTAGTAGTTTTTTTCGATGAAAATTTTAGTGATTTAAAAGTCGCTTAAAATAAAAAGGATCGACATGAAAATTGAAAGTATTGAAATAACTAATGTTGGTGGGATTTCACACCTCGTTTTGAGAGAGGTTAACCCACAGATTAATATAATTTGTGGTGAGAATGGTGTTGGTAAAACCAATTTATTAGATTCAATTTGTGCGTGTTTTAGTGAGTGGGACAAAAACGTAGTAAGTAAAAAGTCAGGTTCTGAGATTGGTTCAGTACTACTTACTGCAACACAAGACATAGCACCATTGAAATTCAATCTCAAAGTTGAAATAAAAAGATTTGAACCAAATAATGTAGATTCATATCTCAACCCTAACGCAATTAAAGATAATAAAAATAAAATTCTGTATCTTAAAACAAATAGAAACATCAATTATAAAAAAGTTCCCGCGATAAACTCAGACCCTGATGCTTCTAATCGAGCGAGAAATAATACATCCGGTTTAGATAACCAAGACATTAAGGATTGGTTGTTAAATAGGGTCTTGCATAGCATGCATAAAAATCATTTGACAGATACTCAATTAAAAAACCTCGAGTTATCTAAGAAATGCTTTAGTGTTTTTGACTCCACTTACAGTTTCAGCAGGTTAGATACTAAAAATGAAATATTTATTAATTCACCTAGTGGTGAAATTTATTTTGAATACCTATCCTCTGGGTTCAAATCCAGCATTTTCATTCTCTTAGGTATAATTAAAGAAATAGACTATCGTTATGAAAATAACAGAATAGCTGCAGAGGATTACGAGGGGCTCATTTTAATTGATGAAATAGAATTGCATTTACATCCAGAATGGCAAGGCCGAATTTGTTCTATATTAAAAGAAATATTCCCTAAAGCTCAGTTTTTTATTACAACTCACAGCCCTCATGTAGTTCAGACAGCCGCTTACGGTGAAGTTATTGCTTTAGAGAAAATTAATGGTAATGTTATAAAAAGGCCGCTTCCAACTTCAAGATATGGTTATCAGGGTTGGACTATCGAAGAAATACTTGAAGATATAATGGGGATGCAAGACTTAAGGACTAAAAACTTTAATTTTGCGAAGAGCTTATTCGATATTGCCCTCGAGAACGAAGATAAAGTCGAAGCGACAAAAGCTTATCAAGAACTAGATAAAATGCTTCATCCTCAGCATCCCCTCCGACCTGTATTTGAAATTCAACTTAATCAGATTCAGGATGGTAGAAATGATTAAACTTGAAAGAGGAGTGAAGCCAAAATTTCTTACAGACTCAAAAGTCAAAGAATTAACTGAAAAGTTCAAAAAAGATAATACTAAGACTGTTTGGAAGGCGCGATCAATTGGAGGTAGCCTTTTAGAAAGCAGTGCTTATAAATGTGCATATTGCGAGTGCGAATTGCAAATTAAAGATTCATATATGCAAGTTGAACATTTCAAAGATAAAGATAGATACCAAGATGACGTGGTTAATTGGGATAATCTTCTTCCTTCATGTCAACGGTGCAATGGTAAAAAAGGGACGCTTGATGTTATTGTTAACCCAATTATTAATCCTTATGAAGATAAGCCTAAGCTTCACTTAAAGCAGCAAGCGTTCAGGCTATACGGCAAAGATACTAAGGGAAAGACTACTATAAAAGAACTACATCTTAATGATGACAGAAGAGTTGTTTACCCAAGATTTTTAGCATCAAATGAAATTACTAGGCAGTTAGCAGAGTTAGCTAATAACACGCATGATTTAACTGCTTTAAGAAATGCGATAGCTAATTTGTTAGAGTCGTGCCAATCAGATAAACCTTATTCTGCTTTTGTTTCTTTTGCGTTGCATTCTAATCAAGATTACGCTGACCTAAAAACCATATTAGAAAGTCAATCTAAATGGGATCATGAAATGAATGAATTACATAATAAATCACTAGCTTTGTTTTTAGAACCTAGATAGAGATTTAGTTTATGTGTATTTTTTCAACCCACCCTATTGCGGTGGGTTTATTTTTCAGTATTCGATAGTCACTTAAATCATACAAATTGCCAGCCTTACTTGACTTCATCGGTCATCCAACACATTACGCGTGGCTAGTGAATCTAAGTGCAATAAAAACCAGAGAGTACTGTTATAAAGACTTTGAAAAAGCAACCAGCCATCAATAGTTAACTATAAAATCTTTATTTGATGATATAAGGGCAGCTCATTGGAATGTGAATAAGCTGCTTGCCAAGCCTCACTTTCATTCTCAAATGGTTCATTTGCAACGGGTAACCATTCCAGTTTACCATTTTCAACTTTTTTGAATCTTACATCCCAGTAATCACCCCGTGGCCAAAGCACGTACCTGTTGTGTGGCCCCAATGCTTCATTCCAGATCGCATCTTAAGTTAGTTTTCACCTCGCGACATGAACAAAAAAAGTCCGCCGTTGATGGAAATCCTCTTCATTCTGTTGCCCTCTTACAAAACTAACAACTGTATATAATAACAGAAATTTGCTTTCATGCTTTTCAGTTGCCCCTAGCGCTCTGAAATTCCCCAACTCCTTGCCAAAGCTGGATTTTTTGGATAATAACTTTCCACCAACTGAGATCCATTTAAGATCCAATGCGCGACGCAATATATAAATTACCCTTTAATTTCATGATCATACATTTTTATTTAGATCCATCGGTGATGCATAAAAACTGAAAAGTCCTGAAATTCCTTTCAAAGTTTTCAGTTGCGGAACTCCGACAGAAAGCCAGAAGCAGCGCGCTCAGCCGTATCGGTTTGTAGAAAAATAAAACTGAAAAATTTTTATGATGCAAAACCCGCAGGCGGGTGCGATGTAGCGCCGTTTTAGTCGGTGAGACTTTTATTTTGTCGGGCTGTGGCTGCACCAGCGCCACGCTGTGCGGGTGATCCATTTGAGGGTAATACGTCGAATGGTTGCGTCTGTGCGGCGCTCTGAAGGCGTTCTGTGCGGTCTGGTGACAGGCATAAAAAAACCCGCTGAGTTAGCGGGCTAAAAGTGATGGTGATTAACCTATGGCGGGCGAGTATTTCGCGGCCAGCGCCGTGGCCTGCGTGGCACACTGTCCGATTGCGGCACTGTTGGTTGGCTGCCCGGTAGACGGGTGCGTGAGGCCGCTAATAGCACGGCCCGGCTTTGGGCATTCGGCATGCTGATCGGCAATACCGACATGCACGCCGGTAACCTGTCATTCATCAGTCGCCATGGCCGTCCTTATCACCTCGCGCCAGCTTACGACATTCTGCCGATGGGCTTTGCGCCCAGAGCGGGCGGCGCCATCGTGAATACGCTGCGGCCTGCGTCCCTGCCGGAAGTGGTCAGCAGCGATATATGGCGGGAAGCGCTGGCTTTGGCGGAGGAATTTTTGTCTCTGGCGAACAGTTGCGATGGCTTCTCCGATCATTTTGTGCCCTGCCTAGCCGCGTTACAACAGCATCTGGATGAGGCCCGATCGCGCATCGCCCGACTGGGCTAAGCGCGTTTCCTGATTGATAATTTCTTCAAAGCTGCATCCTCGAAACAGGCGGTGATTAACCGCCTCGCACCCGTTTTTCGCTCCCGCAACTTTGCAAAAGTAAAACGATCGGTTTACTTTTTAAGGTATGCGTAAAAAACAACACATCCTGAACGCTGCCGAGCGGCTGTTCTACAACAACGGTTTTCATGCCACCAGCACCGATTACATTTGCCGTGAGGCGAAGGTCTCCACGCGTACGCTCTATCAGCACTTTCCGTCGCGCGAGCGGTTAACTGCCGCGGTGATGACCGCGCGCCGGCAGCGCTTTGCCGATTTATTGTCAGAGCCAGACGATCCGGTAGCCATCAGCCAGCTGTTTTCGGTGCTGGAACAGTGGATGCAGGCGGAAGGATCGCTCGGCTGCTTTTTTGCCAAAGCGTACGGTGAGTATGCGGAGCAGGATGCTGAGCTGGCGGCGCAGGCGCTGGATTATCGCTACTGGCAGCGCGGCTACATCCGTGCCTGCG
Source organism: Pantoea sp. SGAir0418 (assembly GCF_043529865.1). Lineage (NCBI taxonomy): Bacteria > Pseudomonadati > Pseudomonadota > Gammaproteobacteria > Enterobacterales > Erwiniaceae > Pantoea > Pantoea sp. SGAir0418. Next base: position 510,678 of record NZ_CP027911.1, on the reverse strand, counting down.
TGGCGCACTCGCACAGAAATTCGCCGTCAGCGCTGGCCGATGCCATCTGGATACTGTTTGAAGGGGCGATTATGGCCGGGTTGGTTGACGGTCCGCAGGCCGCGGTCACTGCGCGTCTGGCGGCTGAGCAACTGATGGCGAATACGCCATGAAAGCTTCACTCCGCCTGACGCTAAGCGGCTTTATGCTGATCGCCGTGACCTACGGACTGGCACGTTTTGCCTGGGGAATGATGATGCCGCAGGTGGCGCAGCAGATCAGCTTCAGCCCGCGCGCATCGGGCATGCTGGCCGCCTGCAGCTATCTGGCTTACTGCCTGGCCACGCCCGGCGCCACGCTGCTGCTGGCGCGCTGGGGCGTGCGCAGCACCGCCATACTGGCAGCGCTGACGGCTATGTTCGGCTTACTGCTGCTGGCCGCTGCCAGCAGCGCATGGCTGATTGCCGGTGGGCTGCTTATCGCCGGTCTCGGTGCCGGACTGGCTTCGCCGGCGCTCGCCAGTGCCGTGAGCCGGCAAATTGACGCGTCGCGGCAAACCGCCGCTAATACGCTCATCAACGCCGGCACCGGCGCGGGCATTATTGTGTCAGTGCCCATTTTTATGCTGATGCCCGGCGGCTGGCGCGCGGCCTGCTGCTGTTTTGCCGCGCTGGCGTTAATCAGCCTGTTGCTGGCACGCTATTGCCTGCCCGCCGGTCGTGCCGATCCACCGGGATCGCCGGTTGGCTGGCGCGATCGGCTGCACAATCATGCGCTGCAGCGGGTGATTATCATCGCTTTTCTTAGCGGTGTCGCCAGCGCGGCGTGGTGGTGTTTTGGACCGGATGTGTTACGCCAGCACAGCCACCTGAACGAGAGCCACGCCAGTATGCTGTGGCTGGTTAGCGGCGCGGCCGGCATTCTCGGCGCGCTGACCGGCCCGCTGGCACGCTGCATCGGTATGCGTCAGGTATACTGGCTGGCGCAGCTGGCGATGGCCGTTCCGCTGCTATTGCTGGCGGCACTCACCCACTTTAGCTACTGGCTGGTACCGGCGGCGGCACTGTGCGGCGCGGGATATGTCACGCTGTCGGGTATTCTGCTGGTTGCGGGTGCCGCCGCCACGCCACAGAATGCGGCCTCTGGCGTGGCGGCGGCGTTTCTGACGCTGGCGATTGGGCAAATTGTCGGGGCGATACTCTTTGCGCAGATCTACAGCAGCAGCGCCGCCACAGCCCTGCTGCCGTTCGCTGCCATCCCGGTTGCGCTGCTGTTTCTGATACCGGCTAACCCGCCACAGCGCGCTGACGCTTAACGTCCGGTGGTGAGCCAGCGGCTGAGGATGCCGGCACTGGAGTAGCCGCGAATGATCGCCGCGTAGCTGTCAAAGCGATTGCTCACTTCGCTCACCTGGTTGTTATACAGATCGCTCTCGGCGCTCAGGACATCCAGCAGCGAGCGGCGTCCGAGGTGATACCACTGATCGAAAAAGTCTTTGCGGATGCGGTCAGACTCGACAATCAGACTCTTATACAGCGCGGCGCGATCGGCCATGGAGTGTGCATCCTGGCTGGCGGCGCGCACGCGATTTTCCAGATCACGTCGCTGCTCCTGTACCTGCTGACGGCTGGCTTCGGCGCGTTTAATCGCCGCAATCTCCTGCGCGTTGGTTGAACCACCGCGGAACAGGCCCCAGCTAACGTTGATGCCGGTTTGCCACGCCTGCTGGCGACCGAGCTGATCCTCACGCGTGCTTTTGGTTACCGTCCAGTTGAGTTTTGGCAGGCCGGAAGCTTTAATCGCCTCCGCTTCTTTAAACCCCGCTCGCGTTTCCGCGCTGGCGCGCAGGATCAGCGGATGATAATCCAGGCTGGCCAGCTGACGATTGAGATCGCCAAAATTCATCGCCCAGCGATCGCTGGCTGGCAGCGTCACGCGACTGTTGCCCATCAGGCGGTTCAGCGTGATCTCGACATCGCGCGCGCGCGACTCGGCATTCTCCAGATAGCTCTGCGCCTGCAGCAATCGGCCTTTGGCCTGCGTCAGCTCGCTGCGGCGGCCTGTATCCGACTGCACAATGCCGCTCAGCATGGTAGTCAGTTCGGTCATGCGCGCCACGTACTGCTGGCTGATGGCAATGATCCGCTGCTGCTTGTTCCACTCAATCAGCGCGTTGCTGACCTGCATCGCCAGCTCTTCACGCTGCGCCTGCGCCGCCTGCTGCGCCGAGGTCACGCGCTCTTCGCGGCTCTCGATGGTGCGGCTGGTCTGACCGAAATCAATCAGGTTGGTCGCCATCGACACGCCGAGCGCCGGCACGTTGCTCTGACTACCGTCGCTTTTTACCCCGCCACCAAACTCTTTGGTCGCCGAGCTGGCGCTGACATCCAGCTGCGGCCAGCGCTGCCCTTTCGCCTCATCCACGCTGGCGGCGGCGGCATCGGTCTGCGCCACGGACGATTTCAGCGCCGGGCTGATGCGCCAGGTGATGCGCGCGGCCGAGAGGAATTTCTGCCGCAGCTCGGATTCAGCCACGGTTTCATCCACCGCGCCGCTCAGGCTGACCGGTGAACGCGCCACGGCGGCATCGGCGGCAGTGGTTCTGGTTTCCGCTACTGGCGGACTGACATAACTGAACTCGCTCTGTGCTTTTACTTCTGCTTCATTCACCGGCACCGGCGCAGGCTGCTGTGGGTTGAAAGTGCGTACCGATTTCAGCAGCGGATTCGTCTGCCTGGGTTCCGGCTGGCGCTGCTCCTCCGTCAGAAAACCGCCGCCCTGTACCGGCTGCACTGGCGGTGGTGCAATCGGCGCTGCTGGCGCTGGGGCCGGTGAAGGTGCCGGCGCTGGTGCCGGCTGAGCGCGTGGCGCGGCGACCGGTGGTGCAACCGGCGCGGCCTGAGGTTGCGTAAACATCGGTTGCGGTGCCGGCGCGGTTGCAAAGCGCTGGGCTGGCGCAACGGGCACGCGCTGTACCGGCACGCTGCGTACCGGTGCCGCAGCGGGGGCGGCCGGGCGATGTCCGCTCATCTCGGCAAACATCATCAGTTCACTGGTCGAATCGGCCATTACGCTGATGGCCGGAGCCATCATGACCGTAATGCAACCGGCAAGCAAAGAGAGGCGCCGCGCCGCTGCGCGACGGTGCATATTATTATTTTTCATGGTTATTAACGCTCGCGGAAGGCTTCTTTCGCCTTAAGTACCGGCTTCAGCAGGTAATCAAGGATGGTTTTCTCGCCGGTGCGGATTTCCACCGTGGCCACCATGCCGGGAATGATCGGCAGATCTTTATTGCCTGCGTGCAGCGTGCTTTTATCGGTGAGGATCAACACGCGGTAATAAGTGTCATCCGGGCGGCCGGAAGCGGCTTTCTGATCGTCTTTCAGCGTATCCGGACTGATGTATTCCACATGGCCATCCAGTCCACCGTAGATGGCGAAGTCGTAGGCGGTGATTTTCACTTTGGCCGGCAGCCCCGGACGCAGGAAGGCGACATCAGAAGGACGGATTTTCCCCTCCACCAGCAGTTGCTCTTCCAGCGGCACGATTTCCAGGATGTGCTCACCGGGCTGAATGACGCCGCCGATGGTGTTGACGCGCACGTTTTTCACCGTGCCGCGCACCGGTGCGGTAATGGTGGTGCGCTCGACCACGTCCGCGCGGCCAATCAGGTTTTCGCTTACCTGGCTGAGCTCCAGCTCCAGCCGCGCCAGTTCGGTGTTGGCATCAGACTGGTAACGGTTACGCCGCTCGACAATCTGCGCCTGGATGTCGTTCGCCTGGCGCTGCATGCGCAGCAGTTCAACCTCAGACAGTAATCCTTTCGCCGCCAGCGGCTCCGCCAGGCGAATTTCACGCATCGACAGGGCATAGCTGCGCTGCAGTGAGTTAATGCTGTCGTTCAGCGCGCGCTTGCGTGATTCATAGGCTTTGGTCTCCTGCGCAACCACGGCGGGATCGCTCTTCACCTGCTCGTCAAACGTCAGCGGCTGCGCGTAGGCTTCGGCACGCAGACGCGCAATGCTGCCCTTCAGGCCAATCACCTTGCTCAGCGCCTCACGATAGCTTGATTGCGCACGCGTCGGATCGATTTTCAGCAGGACGTCGCCCCGGTTGACCACCGTGCCTTCACGCACGTTCATTTCGGCGAGAATGCCACCTTCCAGACTCTGAATCACCTGCTCGCGGCTGCGGGAAATCACTTTTCCGTCGCCTTTGGTGATCTCCTCTACCCGCGCATAGTTTGCCCAGGTGAGACCGATGCCAATCACCGCGATGATGATCCACATCACCAGTTTCGATCCCGGCGTGGTTTGCGACAGCAGGGACGCCTGCACGTCATTCATGAATTCGGCATCCGCAGCTGAGAGATTTTTGCTGCGGCTGCGCCATGGCATTAACTTGATCATACTGCGGCCTCCTCTGCCGCGGCGACGGCGGGCTCTGACGTTGCCGAAGCATCGTTAGCCGGCGCGGGTGCGCGCGCCGCCTGCTCTACCGCCTGACGCGGCGGCTGGCGGGTTTTACCTTTACCTTCCAGCGCGGCCAGCACCTGCTCTTTCGGGCCATCCGCGACAATTTTTCCTTCCTCAACCACGATGATGCGGTCGACCAGCGCCAGAATTGACGGACGATGCGTCACGACGATCAGCGTGTGGCCTTCGCTGGCGCGACGCAGATGCGCAAGGAACTGGCTTTCGGTCATGCTGTCCATGGCGCTGGTCGGTTCATCCATCAGCAGCACTTTGGGCCGCGTCAGCAGGGTTCGCGCCAGCGACACTAACTGACGCTGACCGCCCGACAGCCCTTCACCGCCCTCACCGACCGACAGGTTGATGCCGCTCGGATGGCGCGCCGCCACGTGATCGAGACCGGTCAGATTCAGCACACGCAGCAGTTCATTCGCGGTGGCATCCGGCCGGCCAATCATCACGTTCTCGCGCAGCGTGCCGTAGAACAGGCGCGCATCCTGGCTGACGAAGCCCACTGCTTTGCGCCAGTCGGCCGGATCGATCTGGTTAACATCGAGTCCGTCGGCGGAGATCTGCCCTTTCACCGGCTGATACAGACGCGCCATCACGCGTAACAGCGTCGATTTACCGCTACCGATGCGGCCAAGAATCGCCACGCGCTCACCGGCCTTAATGGTCAGCGAGATATCTTTGAGGATTTCCGGATTGGGCTTCATCGGCGGTGCCGGATAGGAGAAGCTGACATTGCTCAGCGAGATCTCGCCGGTCAGCGGCGGATCGGTCAGGTAGGTTTTGCTGCTGTCGCGATCGACCGGCATCTTCATCAGCTTATTCAGCGAGGTCAGCGCCGCTTTGGCCTGCTGATAACGCACCGCCAGACCAATCACCTGACCCAGCGGGCCAGTGGCGCGGCTGGCCAGCATCACGGTGGCGATCATCGCACCCATGGTGAAGGTGCCAGCGTTGATCAGATAAACCCCGGCCACCACCAGCATCACGGTCTGAAACTGCTGCAGAAAGGTCACCACGCCGGTTGCCAGCGTCGAATAGCGTTTTGACTTCATTGAGTTAGCCGACTGCAGCGCGCTGAAGTTCTCCCAGCGGCGCTGCATATGCGCTTCACCGCCCACGGCTTTCAGCGTTTCCATGCCTTCAACCGACTCAATCAGCACGCCCTGTTTCAGCGACGCATCGCGCAGATTCTCTTTCATGATGCGCGCCAGCGGCCACTGGATCGCGGCGCTGACGATGATGATCAGCGGGATCATCATCAACGGAATAATCGCCAGCGGACCGCTGATAAAGAAGATCACGCCGACGAACATCAGGATAAACGGCAGATCCGAAATCGCCGCCAGCGTCGCCGAAGCAACAAAATCGCGCACCGATTCGTATTCACGGATCTGGTTGGCGAAAGTGCCTGATGAGGCCGGCTTGTGCTCCATCTGGATCGACAACGCCTGACGGAACAGCATGCTGCCCAGCACCAGGTCGGCCTTTTTGCCCGCCATGTCCAGCAGATGCGCCCGCACAAAGCGGGTAATGGCTTCGAAGATCATGGCGATGGTGACGCCAATCGCCAGCGACCACAGCGTAACAAACGCCTGGTTCGGCACCACGCGATCGTAGACGTTCATGGTGAAGAAGATGCTGGAAAGTGCCAGTACGTTGATCAGCACGGCGGCGATGGCGGCGCTGCGGTAGTAACGGCGGTAGCGCCACAGGGTGCTGAACAGCCAGTGACCTTTGACCTCCGGCAGCATTTCACTGGCGCGCTCATCCAGTACCGCCGCCGGTTTCGCCATCACCGCAAAGCCGGCGTAAATCTCGTTGAGCTCCGCCAGGCTCATCTCCACCGCTTTATCACTCACCTCCGGCATGATCAGCTGGAAGCGCAGCTCGCGCTGATTGTCCTCATTGGTGTGAATGCGCCGCGACAGCACAATGCAGCCGCCGCCGTTCTGCCGCAGCAGTATCATCGGCATCAGCTGCTCGGGCAGATCCTGCAGGCGGCGTTCGACCATGCCGCCGGTAATGCCAGCGTTCTCCAGAGCGGTCATCGCCTGCGACGGCGACAGCAGCGTCGCTTTTGGCAGACCGGCGACCAGCGCCTCTTCACTCTTCTCGCGTTTGTAGTGTTTGCAAATCCACGCCACGCTTTTTAACAGCGTGTCATCCACGGTGGTTTCGATACGAGCAACAGAACGCGCATCCTGCTCCACGGCATTCTGCTTCTGGTCCATCATTTCCCGACTCCTGTAAACCTGACAAAAAACGGTGGACGCATCGTCCACCGCAGACTTTTCTTTGAATTGGGAAAATTCTGACAGAAGGCAGCTTTCAGGCCGTCCAAGACTTGTCTCAAACGGTGGAGAATATTTATGAATAAAGCGGAGAAAGCCCGACTGAATGCGGTCTGGCGACCGATCGATTGCAGAATAATCGCGGCGCTGTTGAGCGCTGTCCTGGGCGTGTTATCTTAGCTGCTCGCTTTACTGCAACCGGACAAAGAGCAATGGCAAAACAGCGGGTAGGTATCGTATTTGGCGGCAAGTCGGCCGAACATGAAGTGTCGTTACAGTCGGCCAAAAATATTCTTGAGGCGATCGATAAAAACAAATACGACGTGGTCCTGCTGGGGATCGACAAACAGGGCGAGTGGCATCTCAATGACGCTTCAGGCTTTCTGCTCAACGCCGACAATCCGGCGCTGATTGCCCTGAACCGCTCCGGTGAAAACGTGGCGCTGGTGCCCGGCAGCCGCGCGGAACAGCTGATTACGCGGCAGCAGGCGCAGCCACTGTCGCAGCTGGATGTCATCTTCCCGATTGTGCACGGCACGCTGGGCGAAGATGGCTCGCTGCAGGGACTGCTGCGCATGGCCAATCTGCCGTTTGTCGGGTCGGATGTGCTGGGCTCCGCGGTCAGCATGGACAAAGATTTCACTAAACGCCTGTTGCGCGATGCCGGCCTGAAAGTGGCACCGTGGCTGAGCGTCACCCAGACGCAGCGCGCAGCGCTGGATGTGCAGGCGGTGATCGCGCGCTTTGGCCTGCCACTGTTTATCAAGCCAGCCAATCAGGGATCATCCGTTGGGGTGAGCAAAGTGACGCAGCCGGACGAATTCGACGCGGCGCTGGATCTGGCGTTCCGCTTTGACCGCAAGGTGCTGATTGAACAGGGCATCAGCGGCCGTGAGATTGAGTGTGCGGTGCTGGGTAACGAGGCGCCAGAAGCCAGCCCGTGCGGTGAAATTGTGGTGCACGACGCCTTCTACTCGTATGACACCAAATATATCAGCAAGAGCGGCGCGCAGGTGGTGGTACCGGCTGACATCAGTGCGGAAGCCAGCGAGGCCATTCGGGCTGTAGCGATTACCGCGTTTCAGGCGCTGGAGTGCTTTTGCATGGCGCGCGTCGATGTGTTCCTCACCGAAACGGGCGACATTATTGTCAACGAAGTGAATACTTTACCCGGCTTCACCAACATCAGCATGTATCCCAAACTGTGGCAGGCGGCCGGCCTGAGCTACAGCGATCTGATTACCCGCCTGATTGAGCTGGCGCAGCAGCGGCATCAGCAATCCAGCCAGCTGAAAAGCAGCGTGTAACCTGCGATGGCGTGGCTCAGGCCACGTCATGCGCCATGCTGCGCGGCGCGATTGCCGGTGAGGTCTGATTGCGGCCGTTGCGCTTGGCAACGTAAAGGTGTTTATCAGCCGCTGACACCAGCCGGTTGATTACCCCCGGCCATTCACGTTCGTTAACCGCACCGCCGCGCGCCAGGCCGAGGCTGACCGTCACGGTCACGGTGTTGCCCTGAATCCAGAACTTCTCTTTCACCATTGCCTGACGAATCACTTCAGCCAGCTGAAACAGCTGGCTGTGGGTGTAATCAAACACCACCACCACGAATTCTTCGCCGCCAAAGCGGCACACCAGGCCACGACTGCCGACCACGTGCTGAATACGACGCGCAATCTCCTCCAGCACGCTATCGCCGGCATCATGGCCGAAATTGTCATTAATGGCTTTGAAGTAGTCGACATCCAGCATAATCACGCCGGCCTCACGCTGCAGGGAAAACGGCTGCTGACGCAGGTTTTCATACAGGCCGGAGCGCGAAAGTAGCTGGGTGAGGAAATCATAATTGGCGCGCAATGCCAGGCGATGGTTAAGCTGGCGAATGGCGTCCATGCTCACCGCCACCAGCAGCGGGCTGAGCGCTACGGTGGCCACACCGAGCCGTGCGGAAGTGAGATGGCTGATGGGCAGCAGCGAATCATCGCCCTGAATATTCATCACGCCGTGCGAGACCAGCACGATCTCGGTGATGCCGGTGAACAGAATCACCAGGCTGGTGATCGGAATCGGCAGAACAATGGCACACCAGATCAGCGCCGGCACCGGGAAAGTCAGACTGCCCGCGCCACCAATCAGCGCCCCCACCGTGAGCGACAGCGCCACGGCGAGCAGCGGCAGCAGCCTGGCCGGGTGTACCAGCGTCCGCAGCGGCACGCTGCGCAACGGACGCGTCAGCATCACCGGCAGCAGCATCAGCGAGGTGGAGAACTGCTCGCTGAACCAGTCGGCCCACGCCACCACAAAGCGCGCGTTGAAGTCGATATCCTGCGCCCACGCACCCCAGGTGGCACACGCTGCCGCGCCGAGCAGGCACGCCGGAAAGATGCGCATGGCGTTGAACACCTGGCTGTTTGCGGTTGGCGATTGCAGATGCTTAATCAGCATGCTGACTGACACCAGGATAAACAGGATATTGGCAAAATTAATCGTCACCGCTGGCAGTGCCCAGCCGGAAAAAACCGTATCGTTGAAAATCATGGCGGCAAAACACACCAGATAACTGGAGGTGGTGTGTAAAAACGGGTTGCGCACCATCAACCCGGCGATAAGGGCATTCACTGGCCAGAACAGGGAAAACTCTTCGGGAATACGCAGGTGGCTGCCAATAAAGCAGAAGAACAGCGTAATAAGACACAGCGAAAGAGCATTCTTTTTAACATTATTCTCTTCAAACAGCTTAACGCGCATACGTCTGAACCTTGTAACCTGAAATCGCTGCCATCCGTCGCTGGCATCAGCAATCATTTAACCTGAAAAATCCGTGCGATAATTCGCTAATTAAACCGGTGTTCGTCGCCCTGCTCTGCGACTGAGCGGCGCTCACTCTGCCATGAAAGCCAGAGACGAGCTACCAGCCCTGCCAAAAGGGAGTGAAACAGGCAGGCGCTGTGATCGGCAATTATGCCGTATAAATAAAAAAATCGGATATCCGGGATATCCGATTCTGGCGAAAAAAACTGCATGACTGCGCGCGGGAACGTTATTTCACCGCCACCGGCCACTGGCTCAGCCGGATGCCGCGCTCACCGGCGCTATCCCCGAAATCCTGCAGCACCGCTTTCACGTCCGGATCCATATACTCGGCGTTATCGTGATCGACAATCACCACGCTATTTTCCGGGATCTCCGCCAGCAGCCCCTGCAACTTCGGGTTGTGCATAAAGGTCAGGTTTTGCTGAAAGCGCAGCACGTAATGGTCGTCATAGCGGGTAAGTTGCAGCGCGTTGCGATGGCTTTGGTAGATGCTGCACAGAATCTGCGTCGCGATACCGATACCAATCCCGGCCAGCATGCCAAACACAATGATACCGCCGATGGTGGCAAGAAACGGCACGTACTGCTGCGCGCCCATGCGAATCTGTTCGACGAACAGGCGCGGCGTTGCCAGCTTATAGCCGGTATACAGCAGCACCGCCGCCAGGCTGGCGAGCGGAATCGCGTTAAGCAGAGCGCTGAACCACAAGCCACAAATCAGCAGCAGCACGCCGTGCAGCAGAATCGACAGTTTGGTTTGGGCACCAACGCTGACGTTGACCGAACTGCGCACAATCACCGCGGTAATAGGCATCGCACCGAGCAAGCCGGCGGTCAGGTTACCGATGCCCTGCGCGAACATCTCTTTATTCGGTGACGGCGCCGGGTGCTGCGGACGCAGTTTTTTCAGCGCCTCCTGGCTGAGCAGCGTTTCAAGGCTGGCCACCAGCGCCAGCGTAATCGCTACCACCCACACCGACGGATTCTGCCACGCCAGCCAGTCAGGGGTTTCCAGCTCCGCCACCAGCGCCGACATACTGTCAAACGCCGGCAGAACGATACGCGGCAGGCCTTCGCCGAGGCTGGGAAACAGGCGATCGCCCAACACCGTGGCGAGGCAACCAAACAGCACCGCCACCAGCGGTCCGGGCATCCAGCTCAGCGCTTTAACCGCTTTGATCGCGGGCGTGGTCCATAGCCACAGAATCAGCAGCCCGCTACCGGCCACCAGCATTGCGCTGAGCGAAAACGAAAACTCCCCGCTGACCAGCGACAGCAGACCGGCATCGCTTGCTGCGCCCAGCGCCACCGGAATCTGCTGCATAATCAATAGCAGGCCAATGGCCGCGAGCATCCCTTTGATGACGCTGCCTGGCACCAGTGAGATAAAACGACCGGCGCGCAGCAGGCCGAGCATGCACTGCAGCACGCCAGCCAGAATCAGCGCGGTGAGAAACGCGGAAAAGCTGCCGAGCGTCTGGATTGAGGCCACAACAATGGTCACCAGCCCCGCCGCCGGGCCGCTCACGGCAAAGCGCGAGGGACTGAGCGCGGTAACCAGCAGACCGCCGATCACTCCGGTGAGCAGACCGGCAAAGGGCGGCAGACCGCTGGCCTGCGCGATGCCCAGACACAGTGGCAGCGCCACCAGAAACACCACCAGACCAGCAGGAATATCCTGACGAAGCGTTTGCAGATTCATGATGAGGGTTCCTCTGACGATTGCTGGATTAACTCTTTCAGATGGCCGGACTGCAGGTCATACACGCAGCCAAATACATCCAGCTGCTGTCCGGCCTGCCAGGCCTGTTGCACCGGCTCGCAGCGCACCAGCTGGCTAAACTGGGCGATGACATTGGCTTCAACCAGCTGGTTAAGCTTACTGCTCTCCTCTTCCTGCGCGGGACTGGCGTGGTAGGCCACCAGCCCGTGCTGCAACGCGCGGCGCAGCGCGGCAATGCGCCGGGCAAGCGCCGAATCCTCCTGCGCTAACGGGCTGGCAGGCAGACCCAGCGCCGCCTGCACGCCGCCGCAACCGTAGTGACCGCACAGCACAATGCGCTCGACGCCGAGATAAAAAATCGCGTACTGCAGTACGCTGAGAAAGTTGTCATCGTCCGGTAGCACCATATTGGCGATGTTGCGGTGCACGAATAGCTCGCCCGGATGCGAGCCGGTCAGCACTTCTGCCGGTACGCGACTGTCGGAACAGCCAATCCACAGGGAGTGGGGTTTCTGCTGATGCAGATATTGTTCAAAGTAATCTGGATTACGCTCGCGGCGCTGGAGTGCCCAACTGCGATTTTTCGCTAATAAGGGTTTAAGGGTCGTCACAATTATCTTCTCTCTGTATCCGCAAATAGCGCTTCCGGGCAAATAAATGCATGGCGCAGCACGGTTTTAGCGTTCTGTGGCAGGTGAATACGGCGCTTTCTCACAGAAATTGGTTATAGACGCTTATGAATTTATTTGCACCAGGAATATTTCAGCCAGGCAGAAGAAGCGACCTTATGTAAAATAAGTGTCAGCAAATGTCATGGCAAAGTAAGTTAATGCAAGTGACGCAAAAAGAGAGTCCCTTATTAAAAATCAATATAATCAGATTATTAAAATTAATTTTTAAAACGCCTTTCGGATGCGCTGACAAATATATACACGTAAAACTTTTGCGCCTTTACGCTGGTATGGTGGATTATGCTCTGCTCGCTGAGAAAAATCCTAATTACTAAATTTATGAATAGTGTTATCAGCTGGTTTTAACGTTATTTGCGATGATATTTCACTGAAGGCGGCGGAAGGATTAAGTAAGAGATCGGGAAAATGATAAGCAGAATAATAATTACAAAGAAACGTAAATATCACTGGCGCTGACTGCCTGCGATAAGCGCCCGCCAGGGCAGGCGCTATTTCGCTTGACGAATTATTTACCGTTCCAGGCTTTCATGCGGGATTCACGCACCTGCAGCTGCTGTTCCGGGGTTAACTTATTGTAGTTTTCAGCCATGCCGCTCTCCCAGTCGCCGTACAGTGGATTTGGCAGCACAATGAACTGGGTGCCAAAACGCTGATGGTTGAGCGTGACAAACTGCTGGCGCTGCGCGTTGCCCTGATGCCAGGTGGCACCGCCGAAGTCATTCAGGTTATCGCCGATGTACAGCACCACGTTGTAGCCGGCGTTTTTAATCGCGTCGAAACGCGCCTGTTTGTTGGAGTTGCCGGTGCTGAGACGCACGGTTTTGTCGCTTACGCCGCTGAAGCCCAGCTTGTTGAGGTTATCGACCGTGGCCGCGTAGTCTTTCTGATCGCGGTTCGAGACGTAGAACATGGTGCCGCCGTGGCTATTCACGTAGTTGGCAAATTCGACGGCACCGGGCACCGAGGTCGCCTGGCGCGCCTGCGTCCACGCTGACCAGGTTTTACCGGAGAACGGCTGGCCGTTTTTTGCCTGCCACGCGCTGTAGGCGCTGTTATCGATCATGGTTTCATCCAGATCAACAATCACCGCTTTGGGTTTGCCGGTGAGCGAAGGGGCGCTATCGAACGCCATGCGTGCCGTGTTGAACGCCTGCCAGCTCAGCGCCTGATACTCGCCAGACTGCTGGAACCAGTTGACTGCCAGCACTGACTGCTGACCGAGTTGCTGCTGAGCCTGCTGTTTTTGCGGTTGGGCACAGCCGGTGAGCGTCAGGGCAATCAAGCCTGCCGCGGCCAGCCAGGAGGTGTTTTTCATCATGTCGTCCTTAAGTGATTATGGTCAGTTTTTGTAAAGCTTTAAAAATGTAGCAGTTAACGTAAGCTGTGGGCAGAGGAAAACCGGGGTCAGGTCACAGGAGACACTTATGGATAATCGCGGGCCGCGCTCGGCGCTGCTGGAGAGTCAACGCTGGCTGGAGTATGCCTTTCAGCCTGCCGGTCAGCCGGCACCGGCCGCTGCGGCGTACGGACAGCAGCGGCACAGCGCAAAAGTGGTGCTGGCCGGGCAAAACCGGCCGCCGAAAAGTTGTGAATCCGATGGGGTGATCAGTGACGATCATCAGCCGGTTGCGGTTTACACCGCTGACTGTCTGCCGGTGCTGTTTGCCGATGTGAAAACGCATCAGGTGGCGGCGGTACATGCCGGCTTGCAGGGTACGCTCGGCGGCGTGCTGAGCAGTGCCCTCGATCAGCTGCTGGCGGGTGGCGCGACACCGGCATCCCTGCTGGTGGCGATCGGTCCGGCAATCGGCCCGTGCTGCTATGAGCTGGGCGTTGATCGCATCGCACAGATGCAGCAGCGCCCGGACCTGCCGGCGCTAAGCTGGTCACAGCAACAGCCGCATAATCCGCAGGCAATCCGACCTCAGGCGCGGGGGCATCATCAGGGAGTATGGTTTGATTTGCCTCAGCTGGCGCAGGACCTGCTGTTACAGCGCGGCATCCCGGCGGCGCAGATTGATCGCGTGGCGGTGTGTACTTATTGCATGGCGGAGGCGGGATCGAGCTATCGTTATAACACCCATTTTGACAGCGGCTATCAGTCACGTTTCTCGTGGATTCGCCGCCGCGCGTAAGCACGCTTCACCTCCCTGTGAAGCGCGGGCCTTAGTGAATGATGGCGTTGAGCGCCAGCACACCGGCGAGGCCGAGGATGGAGATCAGCGTTTCCATTACCGTCCAGGTTTTCAGCGTTTCAACCACGCTCAGGTTGAAATAGCCTTTGAACAGCCAGAAACCCGGATCGTTCACGTGCGAGGCGATCACGCTACCCGAACCAACGGCCAGCACCATCAGCGCCGGATCGGTATGGGTGGCGGCAATGATCGGCGTCACGATGCCGGCGGTGGTGATCGCCGCGACGGTGGCCGATCCCAGCGCGATGCGCAGCATTGCCGCCACCGTCCAGCACATCAGCAGCGGTGACAGCGACGATCCTTTCATCAGATCGGCAATGTAATTACCGACACCGCTATCTACCAGCACCTGCTTAAAGGCGCCGCCGCCGGCAATGATAAAGACGATCATGGCGATGGCGGCAATCGAATCGCCACACATATCCATCACCTGCTCCATTTTGCGCCCGTTACGCAGACCGAGGGTGAACACCGCAATTACCACGGCGATAAACAGCGCCACCGCCGGGTTGCCGATAAATTCAAAGAACTGGCGCAGCGCATTCTCTTTCGGCATCGTCAGTTCGCAAACTGCCGCAATCGCCATCAAAACCACCGGAATCACTGCAGCAAAGATGCTGATAAAGAAGCCCGGCATCTCCTCTTCGGTGAAAATTTTAGGGTTATACAGCCCTTCCGGCGGCGACTTTTCGAAGCTTTTGAGGAATTTTGAGAAGATCGGGCCGGCAATGATCACCGTCGGGATGGTAATGATTAAGCCGTACAGCAGCGTGGTGCCGAGATTGGCACCAAAGATGGTGGCAATGGCGGTTGGACCGGGATGCGGCGGCAGGAAGCAGTGCGTCACCGACAGCGCTGCCACCATCGGCACGCCGACGTACAGCAGCGGCAGTCCGGCTGCCGCCACGATGGTGAACACCAGCGGCAGCAGCAGCACAAAACCGACTTCATAGAACATCGCCAGACCGACGATCAGTCCGGTGACCACCAGCGCCCACTGCAGCCGCTGTTTACCGAACGCGGCAATCAGCGTGGTGGCCACCCGCTGGGCAGCGCCGGTATCGGACACCAGCCGCCCGAGCATGGCACCAAAGCCGAGGATCATCGCCAGGCCGCCAAGCGTGGAACCAATACCTTTCTGAATCGAGGCCATCACATTGAGCGGCGTCATGCCTTCGGCGATACCTACCACCGCCGAGACAAACACCAACGCAATGAAGCCGTTGACCTTGAAGACAATCATCAGAACCAGCAGCAGTATCACACCCAGCACAATTATGGTTATTGGCATTTTTTATTATCCTTAGGAATACAGAGGGGTGTTTAAGGTTTAGGCGCGCGCCGGCAATTACGCCAGCCGCGCCACGCCATTACACGGCGACGCGCATACCGCCATCAACAAACAGCAGATGGCCATTGACGAAATCAGATGCGCCCGACGCCAGGAACACCGCCGCGCCAATCAGCTCTTCCGGCTTGCCCCAGCGCGCAGCCGGCGTACGTTTGGTCAGCCAGCCGGTGAAGGCCGGATCGTCAGCCAGCGTCTGGGTCATCTCGGTGACGAAATAGCCCGGCGCAATGGCGTTAACCTGAATATTGTGGCGTGCCAGCTCCACGCACATGCCGCGCGTCAGCATGGTGACCGCGCCCTTGGAGGCGGCATAGGGCGTGATGGTGTCGCGGCCCAGTTCGCTCTGCATTGAGCCGATGTTGATGATTTTTCCGCGCTGACGCTGCACCATTCTTTTCGCCACGGTTTGTGACACCAGAAACACCGCTGTCTGGTTGACGGCAATCACGTCGTTCCAGTCCTGCTCGGGAAACTCGAGAAACGGCCGGCGGCGCTGAATGCCGGCATTGTTCACCAGGATATCAATCGCGCCCCACTGACTTTCAATCTCCTCCACCGCCTGCTGAACCTGCGCCGACTGCGTGACGTCAAAGGCCTTCGCCCGTGCGTGATAACCCAGCTCGCGCAGTTTCGCCGCGCCCTGCTCTGCGCCGCACTCGGTGGTGGCGTTGATGATCACCTCCGCGCCCGCCTCCGCCAGACCGCGCGCCAGCAGAAAACCGATGCCGCGCGCCGAACCGGTGAGCAGCACACGCTTGCCCGCCAGGGAAAATAGCTGACTCATACTGACTCCTTAAAACGTTAACTGGACTTTCGCCGCCCGGGTTTTATCACCGGCAAACTGCAGCGCCGCGTCGATATCCTGTAAGTCATACTCGCCGCTGAACAGCGGCAGCGGATTGACCACGCCGCCTGCCAGCCAGTCAACCGCCGTGTTGAATTCGTGGGTGAAACGGAAAGAACCGACCAGATTGATCTCTTTGGCGATCAGCATCATCAGCGGGAAATCCGGAATCGTACCGCCCATGCCAACCTGTACCAGCGTGCCTTTGGCGCACACCACGTCGAGACAGCGCTGCAGCGAAGATGGATGGCCGGAAGCCTCGAAAGCGACATCGAAGAAGCCTTTATCTGCAAGGTAAGGCATGAAATCACCGTCAGCAGCGTGGATCACCCCGGTCGCGCCCATCTGCTGCGCCAGGCTGAGCGAGCGTTCGCTGATATCGCTGCAAATAATCTCTGCAGCTCCACGGGCTTTGGCAGCGGCGGCAATCAGACAGCCAATCGGCCCGACGCCGGAAATGAACACGGTTTTGCCGCTCAGATCGCCCGCCTGCTGCGTGGCGTGGATGCACACGGCCAGCGGTTCAGCAAACACCATTACGCTGTCATCGGCCTCCTGCGGAAACGGCACGCACTGCACGCTATCGACCACCTTGTATTGCGTGAAGCCGCCATCCACGTGTGGCAGATACATGGCGCTGCCGAAAAAGCGCATTGAGGTGCACTGATTTTGCTGCTCGCGCAGACAGTATTTACAACTGCCGCACGGCTTTGAGGGATTGACCGCCACTTTTTGATTGGGCTGGAGCTGCGGATCGTCGCTCTCCACCACGTAGCCGATCACTTCATGGCCGAGGATCATCGGCATCTTCACTTCAAAGCTGCCGACTTTACCTTCCTGATAGTAGTGCAGATCGGACCCGCAGATGCCGCCGCGCGTGATGCGCACCAGCGTGCCGGTGCCGTCCCACTGCACCTGTTGCTGTGCGACGCTGACCTGTTTTTTGCCGGTAATGACGCAGGATTGCGTTTCAATGTTCATCGTAGCCCCTTCAGTGCTGTAGCAATGGGGGCTATCACAGCGGGATACGGCCGGCGAAACTGTGACGAACATCACTCAAAGCGATGTTACAAAACGGCTGTTACCGGGAACGTGATGCAGAGAGGCGGAAAAGCAGACGGCGGCCATCCCTGACCGCCTTAAAGAAGGATTAGCTGCCCGACATCAGGTCGTGGCTGTATTTGAACAATTCCGAATCTGAGCGCAGGCCGAGCTTTTTCAGCGCCGACTGCTTTTGTCCGCTGACGGTTTTGCGGCTGCGTTTAAACTTCACGGCAATTTGCGACACGCTGAGCCCATCCAGAAAACAGCGCACCACTTCTACTTCGCGCGGGCTGAGGGTTTTGACCTTCTCATACATATTGCCTTTGCTGGAGAGATCGAGGTTTTCGTTGATGGCGTCTTCATTCATCACGTAGAGGTTTTCCACCTCGTACGCCACTTCCTGTGACAGGAATAGCCGCCCCTGCGCCACCTGACGAATCGCCTGGACGATCTCCTGCATATTGTGGCTTTTTCCAATAAAGCCCTTAACGCCGGCGCTCAGCACCATTTTGACAATCGCCGGACTCTCCATGGACGATGAGATCAATATCTTTTGCTGCGGATAGTGATTTCGCAGCTGTTTCACCAGGGCCAGGCCATCCAGTTCCCGCTCGCCCAGCAAAAAGTCCAGCACCAGCACATCCACCGTAGTGCTGCGCAGCTGACTAAACAATTCATTACTTGAAGACCAGGTCCCGACCAGATGAATATCGGGTTCGTGTTTCAGGCATAACTCGAAAACGGTACGAACCATCGGGTGATCATCAAGGACAGCGACACGCACCTGTTTATTATGTGCATATACCATTCTTTTATTCCTTTATTACAGTCTCAATTTTGTCCAGTACTGATAACCACACCAGTGAAAATGACCTGAAAGTATGCGCTGACCGCTGCCGGGAAAATCGCTTGCAACGGTTTAAACCAAACGTCACCAGGTTAACAAAAATTAGAATTTTGCTTACGCGTTTAACTTATTACCGCTAATTAAAAGGTAGTTTTACCAGATGAATGGACAGCAGCGGTTAGCGGCCCCGGAAAAACTGCGAAAATTCTGACGTAACTCTGCGAATGGACCACATAAGAATTGTCTTGAAAGGTCATTTTATGGATAAACCGTTGAAATATTTGAAATCAAAGCAAAAGCAATATCTAAAAAAAACCACGGATGTTAATAATAAGTTAAACATTCGAGAATGGTCGCAAAATATCCTTAATGCGGCATTAGATCAGGCAGGCGGGAAAAATCTCTTTATACTCCTTTTCCCTTATCGGCATTAATGACTTTATTTTCTTCAGGAACGCACGGTGTTTAATCCTGTTAATTTCATCCGTCTGACGGGCGTGGTCCTGTTTATTTTTTTTGCCGGCGCGCTGCAGGCGCAGGTCAAACCATTGCAGCTTTTAGCGCGTTACGATACCGCACAGCCCGCGCTGCAGCTGGCTGAGCCCATCTCTTCTGCCTTTCGAAATAAAGTGATTAAAGTCGCAGTGGCCGGTAAATCACAGCCACCAATATATATGGATACCGATACGCGCCGCTTCGAAGGCCTGAGCGCCGACTACCTGTCGCTGATTCAAAGCATGCTGGAGACC
This sequence comes from Pantoea sp. SGAir0418, assembly GCF_043529865.1. Taxonomy (NCBI): domain Bacteria; kingdom Pseudomonadati; phylum Pseudomonadota; class Gammaproteobacteria; order Enterobacterales; family Erwiniaceae; genus Pantoea; species Pantoea sp. SGAir0418. The sequence goes on along the minus strand of NZ_CP027911.1, from coordinate 491,662 downwards.
AGTATTGAGCTTTATCACTTCCCGAGTCATAGCGCCGCGCAGCAGGCGGTGCTGAAAGGCGAAATGCATATGCTGGCGATTTACGTCGCCCAGCCATCGTCACAGTCGCAGCCGCTGCTGGCCAGCGCCCCGTGGATGCTGGATTACAGCGTGATGGGATTGAAGACCGACAGCGACCTTTTTCTCAATAACGGCATGCCCGAGCAAATCGCCTGGTCAGGCACGCCGCTGCAGCGCCAGTACCTGGAAGAGACATACGAAAACGCGCAGCTGGTGCGTTTCCCGGGCTACTATGATGCCGTCGCCGCCACCGTTTATGGTCAGACGGCGCGCGTCTGGGGAAATGCGGCGACGCTGACACACCTCAACCGCTATCTGTTTGCCAACGCGCTTACTATTCTGGCCGATGAGCATACGATTCCGCTCAACGTCGGTTTCGGCATCAGTCCGCTGTATCCTGCGCTGGCCGACGCCATCAACCAGGCGCTGCCGCAGATTCCGCTGTCTATCCGCATGCAGATTGCCAAACGCTGGCAGCTCGATCCCCATCATGTACTACAACGCAATCCGCTGGCGCTGACCGCCGACGAAGAGCAGTGGCTGCAAAACAACATACACATCGAGACCACCTTGCCGCTGGCACAGGCACCGCTCAGTAGCCGGACGCCGGCAGAGCAGTTTCGCGGCATGGCGCCGGACGTGCTGGAGCTGATCACCAGCCAGACCGGCCTGAATTTTGTGGCGCACGCCAGTAATGAACACCCCGGCGGACGTCCTCTGCCAAAGCTGTTTCCGCTGGAAATTCTGGAGCCACAGTTCGAAGCACAACCGGCTCTGATTACGCGTCCGTGGCTGGTTTCGCATTGGGTGATCATCCGCAATCAGCAGCCGGGAAACATTATGGCGCGCGACACCTTTCCGTTTGGTTCGGCGCTGATGCTAAAAAATCCGCTAATGAAAAGCTGGCTGCAGGAGCACTATCCGCACCTGTCGGTCAGCGATACCGATCGTCCGCTGGATGCGCTGCGCCAGCTGCTGGCGCGCAAGGTCGATGCGGTGATCGTGCCGAAAATTTTTGCCGACTATCATCTGCGCAACCATTTTGGCAGCGGGCTGATCGTCGAGGGTACGCTGGGCGCCGATCCCGCACGCTTTGTGATGCGCGTAGAGCCAGGCAATGAGACGCTGATCAGCATTCTCGATAAAGCGTTGCTGGCCATCCCGCCGGAAACGCTGTTTAAGCTGATGGCGCAGTGGCGTCAGGCGGAACCGCCGTTTCTCAGTAGCTCGTGGCAGAACTATAAGCAAACGATTCTGCTGATCGTTTCGGTATCGCTGGGATTGATTCTGTTGATCCTGCTGTGGAACCACCATCTGCGCAAAGTGATTCAGCAGCGTATGCAGGCAGAGAATGCGCTAAAAAATCAGCTCAATTTTACCCACACGCTGTTTAATGACTCGCCGGTGGCAATGTACATCCGCGATAAGCAAACGCGGCTGGTGGACTGTAACAATGCCTATCTGCGCTTTTTGCACATCAAACGCGACGAGGTAATCGGTAAACGACTGTCGGACGTGTTCAACACCAATAACGCCAGCATTCATACCATTGAAGATGGTTACCAGCAAACGCTGCTGGATGGTGAAGCGGTAATGCGCGACGTCCAGCTGATGTTTGGCCAGCAGGCCTTCCATCTGTACCACTGGACGCTGCCGTTTCGCGATCGGCTGGGGGAAGTTGCCGGGGTGATCGGCGGCTGGGTCGATGTCACCGAACGTAACGCGCTGTTGCAGGAGCTGCAGCTGGCCAAGGACACCGCAGACAAAGCCAACCGCTCCAAAAGTGAGTTTCTCGCCAGCATGAGCCATGAGATCCGCACGCCGCTGCACGCCATCATTGGTTTGCTGGAGCTGGAAACCCGCTCGCAGCCGTGTGAGACGCTGTCAGAGAATATTCGCGTCGCCTACAGTTCGGCGCGTGCGCTGCTGTCGCTGATCGGCGATATCCTCGATCTGTCAAAGATCGAATCTGGCCAGTATCAACCCACGCCGGAAACCGTTTACCTGCCGGATGTGATCGATCAGGCGGTGACGCTGTTCCGCAACAAGGCCGAAAGCAAAGGGATCGATCTGCGCGTAGAGATGGACATCGCGGCCTACTGGGTACAGACCGATCCGCTGATGATCAACCAGATCCTGTCTAACCTGTTGAGTAACGCCATTAAATTTACCGATCGCGGCAGCGTAACCGTGGTGCTGATGCAGGGGATTGGCCAGGAAGAGGAAGGTTGTGAGTTCGTCATAGAAGTGAGCGATGACGGCTGCGGCATGACTGAGGAGCAGCAGCAGGCGATCTTTGAGCCATTTGTCCAGGTCGGTGAACGTCAGCAGCAGCAGATTGGCACCGGTCTTGGCCTGAGCATCTGCCGCAATCTGGCAGAGCTGCTGGATGGCGAACTGATTGTGGAGAGTACGCCAGGTGAAGGATCGGTGTTCTCCTTCTACTTCCGCGCGCCGGCCGGCGAACCGCGCGATCAAACCCAACCGCATCTGTCACAGCCGCTGGTCACCGACAAGCTGTCAGTGCTGGTGATTGATGATCATGCGCCTAATCGCCTGCTGCTGGGTAAACAGCTGGAGCTGGCGGGCCATCAGGTGGTGGTGAGCGAAAGCGCCGTCGAAGCGCTGAAACTGTGGCAGCAGGATCCGCTGCGCTTTGACTTGATCATTACCGACTGCAATATGCCCGGTATGAACGGGTTTGAATTTGCCCAGGCGCTGCGCCAGCATGAACGCCACCATCATCTGCCGCCGATCACGCTATACGGCCTGACCGCCTCCGCCGAGCAGCACATCATGCAGCGCTGCCTGCAGGCTGGCATGAACGACTGTCTGTTCAAGCCGCTGAATCTGGATACGTTGCTGGCGCAAATCACCCACTGTCCGCGCCGCACGCCAAACGCTCCTGACAGCGAGGCTGCAGCCGGCGTAACCGGGCAACCTGTTGCTGATACCGCCGTCGCCGCGCTGCCGGCCCCTGTGGCGGTTCCGACTTTTGCGCCGCTGCTGATGCAGCTGGCTGAGCGCGATCCCGCCAGCTGCATCACCCTGCTGGAAAGTATTCGCACCAGCCACGATGAATTGCTGGCGGCGCTGCAGCAAACCACTGATGCTCACGCGCTGTCACAGCTTGGCCATAAGCTGAAAGGCGGTGCCAGTATTCTTAATGCCAGCGCGCTGATGGAGCTGGGGCGCAAGCTGGAGAAACACCAGCAGGAAGGACACGATGTCGCGCAGCTGATTGCCGCCATCGCGTGCGAAATTAACGCCGTCAATGAAACATTAATTATCTTTGAACAATATCGGCTGAAAAATCAGCAGGTTTTATAAAAACATAATCTTATCAAGACATTTCTCGGTTCGCCGGGATAAGCCGCCAGACATAATGTCCGCCAGCGCCATCATATCGGTGTCGTAAAAGGGAGATCTATGTTTAATGCAAAAATTCTCATCGTTGATGAGCATCGCCTTGTTGCGGCTGGGGTGCAGGCTTTATTATTAATGAATGGCTTTAATTGTGTCACTACAGCAAACACAATTAATGATGGTATTGACGATGTTATTCATCAGCACATCGACATCCTGATTTTAGATCCTGATTTCAAAGAGAAAAATGGCATCGCCTTTTTACGCGATATCGTAAAATCTAAAACCTGGATGAAAGTCATTCTGCTCAGTCAGAGCAGTAACAATCACCTGCTTATACAATCGCTTAGTCAGGGTGCTAACGGCTTCGTGTCGAAATACGATCCGATTCAGACGCTGATCGCCGCCATTGGCTGCGTATTTAACAATGTAAATTATCTGCCCGGCGATATTCTTGACCGGCGCCAGCGTTATGTTAATGAACAGGATATGCTGTCGCGCCTGACCGAGCGGGAAACGCTTATTTTACGTCAGCTGGCGCAGGGAAAATCCAATAAAATCATTGCCTGTGAATTAGGATTAAATAACAAAACTATCAGTACTTATAAAACTAAAATTTTTCAAAAGCTCGAATCAAAGAATCTGGTCGATATTATCGAACTGGCACGGCGAAACGGTGCCTGCTGAAGCCAAAATCAAGACCAGTCTTGCGGATTAATTCGACTGAGGCATGGCATCATCACCTCGTCCTCACCCGGGATTGTTATAGAGATTGAGTCATACAGGAATTTATAACCACAGAGCTAATTTATTAGCCCAATCTTCATGCCATTACAGGGCGCGCAGGTTTCTTCCCGTGCCTGGCGAAAGTGGTCCGATACTTTCGTCTGCGACTTGCCGCCCTGCTTTTTTTTGATGTTTCTCACAGGCTGAGCGCCGCAAATTTCCAGCCCGCACTTTTCCCGCTAGAGTTCACTCATCCGACCACTCACTGAGTAAGTGATCATGACTGAGCGTTATCCGCATCTGTTTGCCCCGCTGGATCTGGGCTTTACGCAACTGAAAAACCGTTTCCTGATGGGCTCAATGCACACCGGTCTGGAAGAGCATGCTGATGGCGCTCAGCGCCTCGCTGCCTTCTACGCCGAGCGCGCCCGGGAAGGCGTTGCGCTGATTGTGACCGGCGGCATCGCGCCCAATGCGCAGGGCGTGGTGGCGCAGGGCGGAGCCATGCTCACAGACGAAACCCAGTGCGGCTGGCACCGCCAGATAACCGATGCGGTACATGCACAGGGGGGCAAAATTGCGCTGCAGATCCTGCACGCCGGACGTTACAGCTATCAGCGCGATCTGGTGGCGCCCTCGGCGTTACAGGCGCCCATCAACCCGTTTACACCGCAGGCACTGAGCGAAGCGCAGATTGAACAAACCATCGCGGATTTCGCGCGCTGCGCCCGGCTGGCGCAGCAGGCCGGTTACGACGGTGTCGAAATCATGGGTTCCGAAGGCTACCTGATTAATCAGTTCCTGGTCGCCCATACCAATCAGCGCGACGACGGCTGGGGCGGTGATGTGGCGCGGCGGCAGCGCTTTGCACTGGAAGTGACGCAGGCGGTGCGCGCCGCCGTCGGCGAAGCCTTCATCATTATTTTTCGCCTGTCGATGCTCGACCTGGTGAATAACGGCAGCTCACTGCAGGAGACGCTGCAGCTTGCCACGGCGCTGGAGCAACGCGGCGTGACGCTGTTCAACAGCGGCATTGGCTGGCATGAAGCACGCATTCCCACCATTGCCACCTGCGTGCCGCGTGCCGGTTTCGCCTGGGTCACGCAGCATCTGCGCCAGCACGTCAGCGTACCGGTTATCGCTACCAACCGTATCAATCATCCTCAGGTAGCGGAGGAGATTGTGCGCGACGGTATTGCCGACATGGTGTCGATGGCGCGGCCATTTCTTGCCGATGCCGCGTTTGTCAGCAAAGCGCAGGCGGGCCAGCCCGACGCCATCAATACCTGCATCGCCTGTAATCAGGCCTGTCTCGATCAAATCTTTGCCGGCAAGGTCACTTCCTGCCTGGTCAATCCGCGCGCCTGTCATGAAACGCTGATGCCGGTCATCGCCGCCGCGCAGCCAAAACGCCTGGCGGTGGTAGGTGCCGGTCCGGCCGGTATGGCGTTCGCGCTGCAGGCGGCGCAGCGCGGCCATCACGTCACCCTGTATGAAGCCGATGCGCAGATTGGCGGCCAGTTTAATATTGCCCGCCAGATCCCCGGCAAGGCGGAGTTCAGCGAAACGCTGCGCTATTTCCGCCATCAGCTGGCAGCCGCAGGTGTTGAGCTGTGCCTGAATCATCGCGTCAGCGCCGACGAACTGGAACAGGCGGATGAAGTCATCATCGCGACCGGCATCACACCGCGCCAGCTGGCGATTCCGGGCATCGATCACCCCAGCGTGCTGAGCTATCTCGAGGTGATACGCGACAAAAAACCGGTTGGCCAGCGCGTGGCGATTATCGGTGCCGGCGGCATTGGTTTCGACACCGCGGAGTTTCTGCTGCAGCACGCCGATCGCGAGGAAGACTTCTACCAAAGCTGGGGCATCGATCGCAGCCTGCAGGCGCGCGGCGGTTTAGTGCGTCCACAGCCGGCTCCTGCCGACCGCCAGATCTGGCTGCTGCAGCGTAAATCCGGCAAACCGGGCGCCGGACTGGCGAAAACCACCGGCTGGATCCATCGCGCCAGCCTGCAGGCGCACGGCGTGCAGATGTGGGGCGATGTCGAGTATCTGAAGATTGATAATGACGGGCTGCACCTGCGCCATCAGGGGGAAGCGCTGACGCTGGCGGTAGATAACGTCGTGATTTGCGCCGGTCAGGAACCGCTGCGTACGCTGGCGCAGGCGCTGGCCGCACGCGGCAAAGCCGTGCGGCTGATCGGCGGTGCCGACGTCGCGCAGGAGCTGGATGCACGGCGCGCCATTGCTCAGGCCACCGAACTGGCGCTCAGCCTGTGATTAACGCAGCTTGACCGAACGCAGCACCACAAATTTGGCGTTAGAGGCCACCAGCTCGCAGTTGCCAAACAGCTTCTTCATTTTCTGATGATAGCCAAGGTGGCGGTTGCCGACGATGCGCAGCTCGCCGCCATACTGCAGGCAGCGTTTGGCGTCACGCAGCATCTGCCACGCCAGGTGGTCGGTCACCGCGTGCTGCTGATGGAACGGCGGATTGCACAGCACCGCATGCAGCCGGTCCGACGGAAAACCGCTCAGCACGTTGTTAACCCGAAACTGGCAGCGCGCCAGATCCTGTGGCCGGTTGAGCTCAACGTTAAGCTGGCTGGAAGCCACCGCCATGTAAGATTCATCGACGAACAGCACCTCGGCCTGCGGATTCTGTTCCAGTGCCTGCAGGCCGATCACGCCGTTACCGCAGCCGAGATCGACGATTTCGCCCTCAATATCGTGCGGCAGATGTTGCAGAAAGAAGCGCGCGCCAATATCCAGCGCGGCACGGGCGAACACATTGGCGTGGTTGTGGATGTGATACGGCGTCTCGTCGAGCGGCCACACGGTGGTCGCCGGCACGTCCGCCAGCGCCGGGGCGCTGAAATGGCTGTAAATCAGACGCGCTTTTTTCCACGCCAGCGAGGTTTTGCTCTCACCGAGAATGCGTTCAAACAGCTGCAGCGTGGAATTATGGATATCTTTGGCTTTACCGGCCGCCAGAATCAGGGTATCCGGCGTGACGACCGTCCGCAGCGCACGCAGCTGGTGTTCAAGCAGCGCCAGCGCTTTGGGCAGCTTAATCAGTACCGCCACCGGGGCAGCCGGCAACGGCGCCAGGCTATCAAGAAAGTGTACCGACGCTTCATCCAGACCGTTGAGACGCAGATTCTGCCGGGCGGCCTGCTGGCTGAGCCACGAGTCGCTGACGTGCCAGATTTCCCGATCGTTCAGCCCGCAGGTCAGCGCGCCAAAGCTGTCATTGAATACCAGCACCGGGCCTGCCGGCAGCGCCTGCTGCAGCAAATATTCATCTGCGGCGTCCCACGCCTGTAGCGGGCTCTCTTCGCGCATCGGCGGGAAGCGCTGAAGCGTCAGCGTGCGATCGGTCAGTTCAAGTTGGCTCATGGAATCTCCGGCGTGGTACACTTTGCGCGATTTTCGCCCTGAAAAGGGGGCGCAGTATACTGTCTTTCGTCGGGAATCCCAATGTCATTAATCTATCTGCAGGGTTACCCTGAAAACATCCTCGAACAGGTGCAAGTGCTGATTGATAATCAGCGATTAGCCGCCTTTTTGCAGCAGCGCTATCCCGATACGCACGACGTCGTCAGCGACCGCGCGCTTTATGACTACACGCAGGCGCTGAAAAACCGCTATATGCGCAGCGCGCCGCCGGTGAGCAAGGTCATCTGGGATAATAAAATCAAAGTGATGAAGCATGCTCTTGGCCTGCACACCGCCATTTCCCGCGTGCAGGGCGGTAACCTGAAAGCCAAGGCCGAAATTCGCATCTCGACCTTTTTCCGCCTCGCGCCGGAACCCTTTCTGCGCATGATCGTGGTGCACGAACTGGCGCACCTGAAAGAGAAAGATCACAGCAAAGCCTTTTATCAGCTGTGCTGCCACATGGAACCGGACTACCACCAGCTGGAGTTCGACGCGCGCCTGTGGATGACCGAACAGGCGCTGCGCGGCAACGCGGCCTAAAGAAACTCCTGCGCTTTCTGAATCAGACTGGTTTTGGTCAATGCGCCGAGGAAGCGACGCTCCTGCGCATTATTCAGCACCGGTAAACGCTCCAGCGTCACGCGCGCAAACGCCTCCCAGCCTTCACGCATGCTCTGGTGCTGGTAAATGCAGGGGAAATTATCATCCATCACGCTGCTGACCGGCGAATCCAGCGTGATCTCCTGTGCCAGCACTTTGCGCGAAATGTCATGAATTGATACCACACCAAGAAACTGACCGGCCTGATTAATGACGTAGACGTAGCGCTCGCGCTTGAGCGAACTCACCGCCAGCGCCTGCCCGACCGATTCCGCCGGCTGCAGCGCCGCGCCGGGGATGATCAGCTGATCAACCCGCATATTATCAAAATCATATTTCGCTTCTGAACGATTAAGGTGATGGCTTACCACCGGATAGGTGCTGGCGGACTGCAGCCGGTAGACCAGCATTGACGCCAGTACCGAAGCGATCATCAGTGGGAACAGCAGGCTACTGTTGAGCGTCATCTCCAGCACCATCAGCATCGCCATCAGCGGCGCCTGACTGACCGCCGCCAGCACCGCCGCCATACCCACCGCCGCATACAGCAGCGTATTGCCCACCGGCAGATGCAGCAGCACGCCAGTCTGCGCCAGCGCCACGCCGAGCAGCGCACCAATCAATAATGAGGGCGTGAACAGGCCGCCTACCGCGTTGGAGCCGACCGAGAGCGTGGTCGCCAGCATTTTCAGCACCAGCAGGCCGAGCAAACCGGCCAGCAGATAATTTCCTTCAATGATTTTCACGATCACTTCATAGCCGTTACCAAGGATATCGGTGGAGATCAGCGCCAGTAAGCCAACCGCAAAGCCGCCCGCGCCCAGCCTGAGCGGCAGCGAGCGCACGCGGCTGAACAACGCTTTGCTGCGTGCAATCAGCTTGATTAACAGCCAGCCCGCCACGCCCGCAGCAAAACCAATGATTACCGTCATCAGCAGGCTGGTGAGATCCATTTGAAACAGCGTGTCGGAGAGCGGATAGAGCGCGCTGCGAAAGCCCAGTGACCACATGGTCATCACCGCCACTGCCGAGGCAATAATCAGCGGAATCAGCCGCTGTAGCGCAGAGATACCAAACGCAATTTCCGCGACAAAAATCGCCGACGCCAGCGGGGCGTGATACACCGACGACAGACCGGCGGCGGCCGCCATCGCGACGATGTCGCTGTTGCGCATATTGAGGGACGCTGGCAGCCAGCGCCCCAGCAGGCTGCCGCTCAGCGCCGACAGCTGCACCATCGGCCCCTCTTTACCAATCGACGCCCCGCTGCCGATACTGGCAATCGACGACAGCGCGCGAAACAGCGAGGTTTTGGTGGGCACCGCATCCAGCCGCGCGTTAATTACTTCAAGGTAATCGGTTTTCACCGTCTCCTGCTGCTCAATCGCCACCGCGTAGCGCAGGAACCAGCCGGCCAGCAGCCCGCCCGCACCCACCAGCAGCGGCCAGAAGATCCACGGCCAGACGTGCATCGCGACCGTGATTTCGCTGTCGCTGTGAAACAGCAAATGATTGATGAGATCGATGATGCCGCGAAACGCCAGCGTGACCAGTGAGGCCACCAGGCCCACCGGAATGGCGATCAGCAGTGTGGTCCAGTTCAGTGCGTGTTTGCTTCCGCTCACCCGGCGTCCCCGCATGTCGGTTAAAAAAGGGTTTGGCATCATCATATTGGAATGCGGATCGCAGGATCAAATTTCGCCTGCCTGCGCCGCCAGGGAACATGCTACTCTGCCGCTTTCAGAGTGCAGGAGAGCCAGCCGTGATACGTTTTGCCATTGTGGGAACCAACTGGATCACCCGCCAGTTTATCGACGCCGCGCATGAGAGCGGCAAAATGAAACTGAGCGCCGTCTATTCACGCAGCCAGCAGCAGGCCGACGCCTTTGTCGCGGATTATCCCTGTCCGCTGACCTTTACCTCACTGGAGGCGCTGGCGGCAAGTGCGGAAATCGACGCGGTGTATATCGCCAGCCCCAATGCGCTGCACTGTGAGCAGGCGCTGCTGTTCATGTCGCACGGCAAACACGTCATCTGCGAAAAACCGCTGGCCTCTAACCTGCGTGAAGCTGAGGCGATGATTGGCTGTGCGCGTCAGCATCAGGTGGTGCTGTTTGAGGCGTTCAAAACCGCCAGTCTGCCGACGTTCCTGCGCCTGCAACAGGCGCTGCCGCAGCTGGGCACACTGCGCAAAGCGCTGTTCAACTACTGTCAGTACTCGTCACGCTATCAGCGCTATCTCGACGGTGAGAACCCGAATACCTTCAACCCGCGCTGGTCCAACGGTTCGATCATGGACATTGGCTACTACTGTCTCGCCGCTGCCGTTACTCTGTGGGGCGCGCCGCAGCAGGCGAAAGCTGAGGCCTCGCTGCTGGCAAGCGGCGTCGATGCGCACGGCGTGGTAGTGCTGGACTACGGCGATTTCGACGTCACGCTGCTGCACTCGAAAGTCAGTGATTCCCTGATTCCCAGCGAAATCCAGGGCGAAGCCGGCTCGCTGGTGATAGAAAAAATTTCTGAGTGCCAGCAGCTGCGCCTGATTCCGCGCGGCGGCGAGAGCCAGAACCTGACGCAGCCACAGCACATCAATACTATGCTGTATGAAGCAGAGACCTTCGCCCGGCTGGTGGAAACGCGCCAGGTGGAGCACCCTGCGCTGGAGGTGTCACGCATTACCGCCCGGTTGCTGACAGAGATTCGTCGCCAGACCGGCGTGGTGTTTCCGGCGGATCGGAAAGAAGTGTAAATATTGCAAAATATTACAGCTCCCCCATTGAATCTGCTCGCGCTTGCACGTATGTTGGCCGCAGCAAAGGGGAGTAACTTGTAAGCTGACCGATCGTCATTACGATGCGTAGCGCATCCGGTCGTCAGGCAACCCGGAATTGATTCTGTGTTGTAAGTGAGACCTTGCCGGAAGGCGAGGTTTGCTTGCAGCTCTATAAAGCGGCTGACGTCTTCTGACTCAGCCGTTTTTTCATTTTCAGGACAGGATACGACTATGCACTCTGTAGGCACACCGTTACTCTGGGGCAGCTTCGCTGTCGTCGTGCTCATCATGCTGGCGATCGATCTCTTCTTACAGGGACGACGCGGCGCACAAACCATGTCATTCAAACAGGCTGCCGTCTGGTCGCTGGTGTGGATCTCCGTTTCTCTGCTGTTTGCCGCCGCGTTCTGGTGGTATCTCGACGGCAGCGCCGGGCGCGAAGTCGCGACGGCGCAAACCCTGGCTTTCCTGACGGGTTACGTACTGGAAAAAGCGCTGGCGGTCGATAACGTCTTCGTCTGGCTGATGCTGTTCAGCTACTTCGCCATTCCGTCTAATCTTCAGCGCCGTGTGCTGATTTACGGCGTGCTGGGCGCGATTGTGCTGCGTACCATCATGATCTTTGCCGGCAGCTGGCTGGTCACACAGTTCAGCTGGATCCTCTACATCTTCGGCGCTTTCCTGCTGTTTACCGGCATCAAAATGGCCTTCGCTAAAGAGGGCGATGACGCTGCCGTCGGCGATAAGCCGGTGGTGCGCTGGCTGCGTAAGCATCTGCGCATGACCGATGAACTGCACGGCGAAAAGTTCTTCACCCGCAAAAACGGCGTGCTGTTTGCCACACCGCTGCTGCTGGTGCTAATTATGGTGGAGCTGAGCGATGTTATTTTCGCTGTCGACAGTATTCCGGCTATTTTTGCCGTCACTACCGACCCGTTCATCGTGCTGACCTCTAACCTGTTCGCCATCCTTGGCCTGCGCGCTATGTACTTCCTGCTGGCCAACGTGGCAGAGCGCTTCTCGATGCTGAAGTACGGTCTGGCGATCGTGCTGGTGTTTATCGGTATCAAGATGCTGATCGTCGAGTTCTACCACATTCCGGTGGCGATCTCGCTGACGGTGGTCGGCGTGATTCTCGGCGGTACGCTGCTGATCAATGCCTGGGTAAACCACAGAAACGACCAGAAAGGCATCTCACGATAATCTTCTGCAGGGGCGCTAATCGCCCCTGCTTTGTTTCGCCAGTGCCAACCTTCGCGTTTCATATCTCTGTCACACTTCCCGTCATCAGCAGATCAAAAAACCGATCTGGCGCGCACCGGCAGAATTATCTCTTTTCTCGTCAGCTCTTTTCCTTATACTCCGCCGGGCAAACCGTTTGGCGCGGAGCAACCGCGCACAACACTCATACCGCGATAAAAAGACCGTAATATGCTAAATAATCTTCTTCGACCGCTGGGTGCGCTGTTCTCAGGAAGCCTGGTAAAACAAATCATGATCGGCCTGATTGCCGGCGTGGCGCTGGCGTGGCTTTCACGCGATGCCGCGCTGGCCGTGGGCCTGCTGGGTGAACTGTTCGTGCGCGCGCTGAAAGCCGTGGCACCGCTGCTGGTACTGGTGCTGGTGATCTCCTCGATTGCCAACCATCAGCAGGGGCAAAAAACCAATATTCGCCCGATCATTATGCTGTACCTGCTCAGTACCTTCTTCGCGGCGGTGGTCGCGGTGATTTTCAGCCATCTGTTCCCGCAGACGCTGTCGATGGACGTCGGCGCGACCGAAATCACCCCGCCGTCCGGCATCACCGAAGTGCTGCACGGCCTGCTGATGAGCATGGTCGCCAATCCGATTGAAGCGCTGATGAACGCCAACTACATTGGCATTCTGGTGTGGGCGGTTGGTCTTGGCCTGGCGTTTCGTCATGCCAGCCCGAGCAGCAAAGCCTTTCTGAATGACGCGTCGAATGCCGCGACCTGGGTGGTGCGCTGTGTGATTCGCTGCGCGCCGCTGGGCATTTTTGGCCTGGTGGCATCGATTCTGGCCTCAACCGGCTTCGGCGCGCTGTGGCAATATGCCCACCTGCTGACGCTGCTGATTGGCTGCATGCTGATTATGGCGCTGGTGGTCAACCCGATGCTGGTGTTTCAGAAAATCCGCCGCAATCCTTATCCGCTGGTGTTTACCTGCCTGCGCGAAAGCGGCGTAACGGCGTTCTTTACCCGCAGCTCGGCCGCGAATATTCCGGTCAACATGGCGCTGGCCAAACGCCTGAATCTGGATGAAGACACTTATTCGGTATCGATTCCGCTGGGCGCGACCATCAGCATGGCGGGCGCATCAATCACCATTACCGTACTGACGCTGGCCGCGGTGCACACGCTGGGCATTGCCGTGGACGTCCCCACCGCTATTCTGCTCAGCCTTGTCGCCTCGCTGTGTGCCTGTGGCGCATCCGGCGTGGCGGGCGGTTCGCTGCTGCTGATTCCGGTTGCCTGCAACATGTTTGGCATTCCTAACGATCTGGCGATGCAGGTGGTTGCGGTCGGTTTTATCATCGGCGTACTGCAGGATTCCGCCGAAACCGCACTCAACTCCTCGACCGACATTCTGTTTACCGCCGCCGTATGTCAGGCAGAAGCGGAACGTCAGCCGCGTACCGCCGGTTAACCCGCGTCGCGGCACCCACCGGTGCCGCGCTTTAACCGCTGCCGCTTTAAAGCGTCACGCCACTCTTGAAGATCGCCAGCTCGCGGAAATCATTATCTTCATTGCGCGCCGGCTGGCCGTTCGCAATCGCCACAATAGTCTCAACAAACTCCGCCAGCAGCGCCTCCATGCTGGTGCCCTCCAGCAGCCGTCCGGCATTGAAATCAATCCAGTGCGGCTTTTTCTCCGCCAGCGGCGTGTTGGTGGCGATTTTCACGGTGGGCACAAAGCCGCCATACGGCGTGCCGCGTCCGGTGGTAAACAGCACCATATGGCAGCCGGCTCCGGCCAGCGCGCTGGTGGCGACCGCATCGTTACCGGGCGCGCTGAGCAAATTGAGCCCCGGCGTGCGCAGCCGCTCACCGTATTTCAGCACATCCACCACCTGACTCTGCCCGGCTTTTTGCGTACAGCCCAGCGACTTCTCCTCCAGCGTGGTGATGCCGCCCGCCTTGTTGCCCGGCGATGGATTTTCATAAATCGGCTGCTGATGATCGATAAAGTAGCGCTTGAAATCGTTAATCATCGCCACCGTTTTGTCGAAAATCGCCGCATCACGGCAGCGGCTCATCAGGATGCGCTCGGCACCAAACATCTCCGGCACTTCGGTCAGCACCGTGGTGCCGCCGTTGGCGATCATCTGGTCAGAGAAACAGCCGAGCAGCGGATTGGCGGTGATGCCGGAAAAGCCGTCCGAGCCACCGCATTCGAGACCAAACTTCAGCTCGCTCAGTTTGCCCGGCTGGCGGCGGTCGTGACGCATCACGTTGTACAACGCATGCAACCGCTGCAGGCCGGCTTCCACTTCATCATCCTGTTTCTGACACTCCATAAACTGCACGCGCTGACTGTCGAAGTCGCCCAGCGTGTCGCGAAAGATATCGACCTGATTGTTTTCGCAGCCGAGTCCAATCACCAGCACCGCGCCGGCATTGGGATGACGCACCATATTTTGCAGCATGGTGCGGGTATTTTCGTGATCCTGCCCCAGCTGTGAACAGCCGAAGGGATGACTGAACAGGTGCACGCCGTCGATGCCGGCCGCGTCGTCACTTTCCCGCAGAAAACGTGACACAATCTGCCGGGCGATGCCGTTCACGCAGCCGACGGTCGGTAAAATCCACAGCTCGTTACGAATGCCAACCTCGCCCGTGGCGCGACGATAAATCTGCACCTCACGATCCGCCGCCTGCGCCGGCAGCGCAATGTGTTCCGGCTGGTATTCATACTTATCAACATCGCTCAGATTGGTGCGCGCGTTGCTGGAGTGAATTAGCTCGCCGACGGCGATCGGCTGAGTGGCATGGGCAATCGGCAACCCATACTTAATCACCTGCTCGCCACTGTTGAGCGGTTGCAGCGCAAACTTGTGGCCGCGCACGATATCCTGCTGCAGCGTAATCCGCTGTTCTGCGACGATAACCTGGATGCCAGCCGCCAGATCCTGCAGCGCGACGGCGACGTTGTCGCGTGAATGTATTTTGATTGCCTGTTGCATCGCGTTATCTCAGTTGGCTAAGGGCCGTCCGCATGCCGTGGACGAGAATGTTGTGCAGTTGCTGGCTGACCGCCGGGACCAGGCCGGGCCGCTGGGTTAAATCTTCGCCCCAGTGCTGCGCGTCGCTCAGTACGTCGCTCACCAGCTGCTGCGGGGTGAGTTGATCGGTGAGGACCGCCGGCCACAGCCGGGCAAAACGCTGCAGCCAGTGCGCGTCATCCTGCAGCGGCCACTGCCGGTCATCCTGCTGGCCGCGATAAAACGCCAGCAGCGCGGCAAAGGCAAAGGTGAGGCGCGGCGGCCAGTCGCCACGCTGCTGCTGCGCCTGCAACAGCGCCGGCAGCAGGCGCGTACGGAATTTGGTCATGCCGTTGAGCGCAATCGCCAGCAGCGCATGGTGAATAAACGGATTGCGAAAGCGGCGCTGCACCGCATCGGCAAAGGCGTGCAGCTCGGCGCGCGGCAAATCCAGCGTCGGGATCACCTCTTCGCGCAACAGGGCGTCGACAAAAGCGGCCAGCTGCGCATCGTTCATTGCCTCGCCCACGCTCGCCAGCCCGGCCTGAAACGCCACCGGCACCAGCGCAGTGTGCGCCCCGTTGAGGATCGCCACCTTCTGCGCTTTGTACGGCGTGATGTCATCCACCCGCCTGACGGCAGGTGCCAGCGCCGTCAGCTGCAGCTCGTGCATCAGCGTATCCGGTCCCTGAAGCACCAGCTGATAGTCGCGCTCCCCGGCCACCAGATAGCGGTCGACATAGCCCAGTTGCGCTGCAATCTGTGCGCCATCCGGCGGATAGCCGCTGACAATGCGATCCACCAGCGTGTTGTAAAAGGCGCAGTGCTGCGTCACCCACAGCGCAAAGGCCGCTGGCAGCTGCCACTGCTGGCAATAACGCAGCACTAACGCGCGCAGCGTGTCGCCATTATGGTCGATCAGCTCACACGGCACGATCAGCCAGCCTTTATCGGCGGCACCGGCAAAGTGCTGATAACGCGCCCACAAAAGCTGCGTCAGTTTGCCGGGAAACGACGACGCGGGTTGATCCTCCAGCCGATCCTGTTCGGCATACGCGATGCCGGCCTCGGTGGTGTTGGAGAACACAAAACGCATCTGCGGCGCGCGTGCCAGAGCCAGGAATTCATCGAACTGCTGATAAGGCTGGATTTCACGATTAAGGCTGCGGATCAGCCGGGTTTCACTGAGCGGTTGCCCCGCTTCATTCAGGCCGCGCAGCAGCGTGGTGTAGAGGCCATCCTGCTGATTGAGCGTCTCCGTCTGCATCCGGTTGCGCGGTCGCACCACCACCACGCCGGCATCGGTGCCCTGATGTTCATTGAGCCAGTCGAGCTGCCAGTCGATAAAGGCACGTAAAAAGTTGCCTTCGCCGAACTGGATCACGCGTTCGCTATAGCGTGCGCCGGGGAAATCGCGGCGGTTGAGTCGCAACATGTCGCTTCCTTGAAGATGAAATCGGTCAGCTAATGCGCAAAAGTTATCATACCAATTTCAGCGAAAGGGAGATTTGTTTGCCAACTGCGTCACATTATCCATCATTGCCATACGGCGAAAGCCGGCGTGCCTCTTATTCCCACCAGCTTAACTATATGTATATTCTATCAATTAAACATCAAACCTGAGCAGGCGCGCAGGTTCTTAACTTGCCAGATGGTATAACAGCTTCAGCGCTTTGCGACATCGCAGGGTAAGTGGTATAACAACTTACCGTCTTTCACAGAACCGAATAATCATGGACCTGAACGAATCACGCCGCCTCTACCAGCAACTCGCCAGCGAACTTAAGCAGCGCATCGAAGCGGGCAGTTATGCCGTGGGGGCAAAGTTACCGGCAGAGCGGATGATTGCGGAGGCGCACCATGTGAGCCGCACCGTGGTGCGGGAAGCGATCATCATGCTGGAGGTGGAAGGCTACGTGGAGGTGCGCAAAGGGTCCGGCATTCATGTGATCAGCGACCAGCCACAACCGCGCGACAGCGCCGCCGATCAGCTGGAGTTTGCCAGCTATGGCCCCTTTGAACTGCTGCAGGCGCGCCAGCTGATTGAGAGCAATGTCGCCGAATTTGCCGCCACGCAGATCCGTCCACAGGACATCGTGGCGCTGCTGGCAATTCAGGAAAAAGCCCGGCAGGAAGATCACGCGCGCGATTCGACATGGGACATGGAGTTTCACGTGCGCATTGCCCAGGCCACCCAAAACAGCGCGCTGGCCGCCATCGTAGAGAAAATGTGGCGGCACCGGCTGCATAATCCTTACTGGCTCAAGTTGCACGAGCACATTGACGCACGCCATATCACCAGCTGGTGCGACGATCACGATCAGATTTTAAAAGCGTTAATGCGTAAAGATCCCGCCGCCAGCAAACTGGCGATGTGGCAGCATCTGGAAAATACTAAACAGATGCTGTTCGACGCCACCGCCGATGACTTTGAATTCAACGTCGACCGCTACATGTTCGCAGAAAATCCGGTGATCCTGCCCTGAAGCCACGATGGCAGAAACGCTGCATTTTCAGGCTAAAAAGTCAGTTAATCTGCAATAGTGTCAGCTCGTGTAAAGCTCCTTTTGACCATCTGCGTCAAAAGGTAAAACTCCTGTGCGACCGCGACTTTACACTGTCTGAATCCCGCGATTTTTGTTACAGTTATCGCCCTTTTCTTACCCTTTGCGACAGGGCTATAAAAAGTCGCTGATTTAACAATCAATTCTGGATGGATCCGGAAATCCTGCTCAGGTGGCATACCTAAAATGTATAACTTAACCCGCCTGCGCCTAAGCCCCTCACGGGCACGTTTAACAATGATGTTCAGGAATGATTGATGGATATTTTGCAAGCATTGCTGCATGCCCTGTGGCAGCAGGATTACGAAATGCTCTCCGACCCCACGCTGGTGTGGGCGATTTATGGCGTGTTGTTCATGATTCTGTTTCTCGAAAATGGCCTGCTGCCCGCCGCGTTTCTGCCTGGTGACAGTCTGCTGATTCTGGTCGGCGTGCTGATCGCGAAAGGCACCATGAGCTTCCCGCTGACCCTGCTGGTGCTGACCACCGGTGCCAGCCTCGGCTGCTGGGTCAGTTACATTCAGGGCCGCTGGCTTGGCAATACGCCGACGGTGCAGAAATGGCTCTCCCATCTGCCCGCGCAGTATCATCAGCGCGCCCACAGCCTGTTCCACCGCCACGGCTTGTCTGCGCTGCTGATTGGCCGCTTTATCGCCTTTGTCCGTACCCTGCTGCCGACCATTGCCGGCCTCTCTGGCCTGAGCAATGCCCGCTTCCAGTTCTTTAACTGGATGAGCGGCTTCCTGTGGGTGCTGATTCTTACCGTGCTCGGCTTTGCGCTGGGGAAAACCCCCATTTTCCGCCGCTATGAAGATGAGCTGATGTTCTGCCTGATGCTGCTGCCGCTGGTGCTGCTGGTCATCGGTCTGGTGGGTTCACTGGTAGTGCTGTGGCGTAAACGTCAGGCGGGTCAGAACGGGAAGTCACAGTAATGACAGGGTTGCGTAATTTCCCCAGGCGTTTACTCCCCTGGCTGTGCGCTGGTGTGCTGGCGCTGCTGGCTATCGGCATTGTGCCCAAACTGATGCAGCATGAAACGGTGGTGAAGATCCGCGTGGCACACAGCGGCACCAATCTGCCGGACGGCTTTTATCTCTACCAGCAGCTTTCGGCGCAGGGCGTGCGGATTAAAAGCATTACCTCGGCAGGCGATGCGCTGGTCATTCATTTTGAGAATGAAGAGCAGAGCCTGGCCGCGCAGAAAGTACTGCGCCGCCTGCTGCCACAGGGCTTTGTCGTGGCGGCGGGTCCGCAGGCGTCACAGCAGGTGGTGGACGCTAATCGCCCCACCTATAGCTGATCCCCGCCGTCGGGTTCACCGCCCGGCGGCACCTCAATCCTCGCTATCCCCGCGTGTTTTTTGAATTTTTTCGTCTGCTGTCTATTCTTAAGTAAGCGCGAGCAGACGACAAGCTGGGATGCCCCTCCTGTCCGGTTTGCGACAGGTCGTCAACAATGGAAGGTAAAAACCTGATGAAACAACAACTACTGCTGGGTGCGATTCTTTTCTCTCTCTCGGGTTCACTGCTGGCAGCGGAATCGCTGTGTCAGCAAAAACAGCAGGATATTCAGCGCGAAATTGAGATGGCGAAACAGCACGACAACCAGCGCCGGGTCACCGGACTGGAACGCGCGCTGACTGAAGTCCGCGCCAACTGCACTGACGAGAAACTGAAATCCGCCCACGCTGAACGCATTGAAGCCCAGCAGCATAAAGTGGCTGAGCGCGAGCACGAACTGCAGCAGGATCGCCAGGAAGGCAAAGACCAGGAGAAGATCGGTAAGCGCGAACGGAAGCTGGAAGAGGCACGCCAGGAGCTGAAAAAGCTGCAGGCCGAGCCTTATTAATCGGACTTAAATAAATGATGTAATGGAGAACACCATGGCTAAAGACACCACATCTGAACATCTGCGTGCGGAACTGAAAAACCTTGCCGACACCCTGGAAGAAGTGCTGAGCAGCTCGGCTGATAAGTCGAAAAGCGAGCTGGATAAACTGCGTCACAAAGCACGCGGTGCCATTGAGAGTTCACGCGAGCGGCTGGGCGAATCCGGCGAACGCATCGCGCAGACCACGCGTGAAGCGGCGGAGAAAGCGGACGTCTACGTGCGTGAAAATCCGTGGCACGGCGTGGGTATCGGCGCAGCAGTCGGCGTGCTGATCGGCATCCTGATTTCACGTCGTTGATATGAGCGAGAATCAGAGCCACGGCCCAGGCAAAGGGGTCTTCAATGTAGGTCAGCGCGTGGTGACAACGCTGGTTGGCATGGTCGAGACACGCGTGCGGCTGGCCGTTGCCGAGCTGGAAGAGGAAAAGGCCAATCTGATCCAGATGCTGATCATGATAGGCCTGACCATGCTGTTTACCGCTTTCGGATTGATGAGCCTGATGGTGCTGATTATCTGGGCGGTGGATGCGCAGTACCGGCTGATGGCGATTGCCATCACCACCGGCGTGCTATTCGCGCTGGCGCTGATTTTTGGTTTATGGACGTTGCGTAAATCCCGGCAGTCCACGCTGTTGCGCCATACGCGCAAAGAGCTGGACACCGATCGCACCTTACTCGAGGAGCATCGCTCATGAGTCAGCGTGAACGAGAAGCACGCATTCATGAATTGCTTAATCAGGTACAGCAGCAGCGGCTGGATCTCAGCGCTGCTCGCCGCGACTGGCTGGAAAGCACCGCGCAGTACGATCGCGGCTGGCTGACGTTTCTCAGCCTGCGCCGCTATCTGGCGATTGGCAGCAGCGCGCTGGCCATCTGGTCGATCCGCAGCCCCAACCGCATCATGCGCTGGGCCAAACGCGGACTCGGCCTGTGGAGCACCTGGCGCATGATCAAATCGGCGATGCCGCCACGCTAACTTCCTCACCTTAAACCGGATCGAAAAGGTTCGGTTTTCCTCCTTCAGAATTCCTGAATAACATCGACAGTTTATCTCGCTTACAACTATTGCTGCGCGCGACTATCATCTCCCTCCATCAGCCCGACGAACTGTTTTACGCGGTTTAGCGGGAAAATAAACCGGCAGGCCAACAACCTGCGCCAAAAACCTTGTTGGAGTAAATGATGAAAAAATTCGAAGACTCAGGCCTGCTGCTGGCACGCGTATTAATGACCATCCTGTTTATTACTGCCGGCTGGGGCAAAATCACCGCCTATGCGGGCACCGCACAGTACATGCAGGCGATGGGCGTGCCCGGCTTCCTGCTGCCGCTGGTGATTCTGCTGGAACTGGGCGGCGGCCTGGCGATTCTGTTCGGTTTCCTGACGCGCTTCACCGCGCTGTTCACCGCTGGCTTCACGCTGCTGACCGCGTTCCTGTTCCACAGTAACTTTGCGGAAGGCGTTAACCAGCTGATGTTCATGAAAAACCTGTCCATCGCCGGTGGTTTCCTGGTGCTGGGTCTGGTGGGTCCGGGCGCCTACAGCATTGACCGCCTGATTCGTCAGCGCTTTATGCCTGCTACCGCACGCTAAGCACACAAGCCGTGCAACAGCACATATACTGAATAGCAGGGGCGGGGATTTTCCTCGCCCCGTTTTTTTTATGGAGGGCTTATGGGACAACTGATTGACGGTGTCTGGCATGACACCTGGTACGATACGAAGTCAACCGGTGGCCGCTTCAAACGCACAGAAGCAGTCTGGCGTAACTGGATCACGGCAGACGGCAGCGCCGGGCCAACCGGGAAAGCCGGCTTTGCCGCCGAGCGCGATCGTTACCATTTATACGTTTCACTGGCCTGCCCGTGGGCGCATCGCACCCTGCTGATGCGTCAGCTGAAGGGGTTAGAAGAGATGATTTCGGTGTCAGTGGTGCACCCGCTGATGCTGGAGAACGGCTGGACCTTCGACGATGACTTCCCCGCCGCGACCGGCGATTCGCTGTATCAGAACGAATTCCTCTATCAGCTCTATCTGCATGCCGATCCGCATTACAGCGGGCGCGTGACCGTGCCGGTGCTGTGGGATAAAAAGCAGCACACTATTGTCAGTAATGAATCCGCCGATATCATCCGTATGTTTAACAGCGCCTTCGACGCGCAGGGCGCTCGCGCCGGCGATTACTACCCGCCCGAGCTGCGTGACAAGATCGACGAACTCAACGGCTGGATTTATGACACCGTCAATAATGGCGTCTACAAAAGCGGATTTGCCACGTCACAGTCGGCTTATGATGAAGCCGTAACCGCGCTGTTCCATTCGCTGGCACGGCTGGAGCAGATTCTGGGTCAGCATCGCTATCTGACCGGCGATCGCCTCACCGAAGCCGATCTGCGCCTGTGGACCACGCTGGTGCGCTTTGACCCGGTCTACGTGACCCACTTTAAGTGCGATCGTCACCGCATCAGCGATTACCGTAACCTGAACGGCTTCCTGCGCGATATTTATCAGATGCCGGGCATTGCCGATACGGTGAACCTGCCGCACATCCGCCATCACTACTACTGCAGCCACAAGACCATCAATCCGAACGGCGTTATTTCGCTGGGACCGGCTTTTGACTGGGATGAGCCGCACGGCCGCGGTTAAGCGCTGACTGGCTTACGCATGCCTGCCCTTCTCTCCCACTATTGGGAAAGCAAGGCAGGCAGTATTGCGCTGCCTCAGGCAAATTTGATCAACACCATCCCGGCCAGCAGCAGCGCCACGCCCAGCCAGCCGCGGGTGTTCAGGCGTTGTCCGAACAGGATCCAGCCTGCCGCTACGGTAGCCACCAGACCGAAACCGCCCCACAAGGCGTAGGCCACCGAGAGATCGATCCCCTTCACTGCCTGCGACAGGGCGCTAAATGCCGCCAGGACAGCCACCAGCGATACCACGCCATACAGCGGACGACGGAAGCCGTTGGTGTATTTCAGCGCGATGTTCGCCACAATTTCCAGCACGATGGCCAGCGCCAGCCAGGCCAGATGCACGACGTTAAGCGTGGTCATGACGCAGTTCCTTACGGCTGAATGTCCCCGCTTTGATCAGCGCGATACCCGCGATCAGCGTGATCAAACCCGCCGCCTTCATCACCGACAGCGCCTCGTCAAACAGCATCACGCTGAACAGGGTGATAAACAGAATACCGACACCTTCCCACATGGCATAAGCCACGCCAAGGGCAATACGTTTAACGGCAAAGGTGAGGAAGATGTATGACAGGGCGATCATCAACAGCATAAAAATATAGCCGGCGCTGCCGCCATTGACGCTGGCCCATTTTATTGACACGGTGCCTGTAATTTCGGCAGCAATCGCTAACGCTAATAAAATCCAGTACAGCATGATTTCTCTCCTGTGAGAAATAAACGCCATCCACGCGCAAACAGCAGCGTGATAGCTGAAAAAGATAAAAAGCTAATAAGGAGAGAAAAAACTACAGCGCGAAGCGCCAGTGCCGATCGCTCAGTGAGCAGGAGAAAACGCAGGTGGGTGAAGAGGTTAATACGTAAAGTGTAACGAAATGGTTATCCATAATTTTACAACTTATCCACGTTGTTGCTTTTCCCGGTGTGGATGAAAAATTGTCCTCAGTAGTTGAACACGCGCCTATTCTGGCACAGGGAAAAGAATGTTTTTGCGGATTTGCGTTTCTTTACGCAGAGAAATGGGGGTTTTGTGCTGTTTTATCTGGCTACGTGCGGTTTTCAGCCCTCACCCTAACCCTCTCCCACGGGGAGAGGGAATAGTTAAGTGTGGTGTTGGAGGCCGAATACTCAACTCATCCCACGCACAATCGGTCCCTTCTCCCGCTTGCGGGAGAAGGTTAGGATGAGGGGCAGCACGCACCCTCCCCCAAAAACAAGACGCCCGCAGATTTTCACCTGCGGGCGTCTTTATAAAAAAGTCGAAACTGACCGATAAGCCGGGTTCTGTCGTGGACAGTCATTCATCTAGGCCAGCAATCGCTCACTGGCTCAAGCAGCCTACCCGGGTTCAGTACGGGCCGTACCATGTGAACCCCTATTTGGCCTTGCTCCGGGTGGAGTTTACCGTGCCACGGACTGTTGCCAGCCGCGCGGTGCGCTCTTACCGCACCCTTTCACCCTTACCTGATCCCATTACTGGGCCATCGGCGGTTTGCTCTCTGTTGCACTGGTCGTAGGCTTACGCCCCCCAGGCGTTACCTGGCACCCTGCCCTATGGAGCCCGGACTTTCCTCCCCTCTGCCCGTCTCCCCCGAAAGGGACGACGACAAAGCGGCGACTGTCTGGTCAGCTTCGGCGCGGGATGATAGGCGATCCGCCGGCATTTGTCACGCCTCTTGCTGCTCCAGCGCGTACTTGTACAGGGCGTTTTTCTTAACCCCATGAATTTCCGCCGTCAGCGCCGCCGCCTTTTTCAGCGGCAGCTCGGCCTGCAGCAGCGCCAGCGTGCGCAGCGCTTCCGCCGGCAGCGTCTCTTCATCCGCTTTATGGCCTTCGACAATCAGCACCATCTCGCCCTTGCGGCGGTTCTCATCCGCCTGTACCCACGCCAGCAGCTCGCCGACCGGCGCACCGTGCAGCGACTCCCAGGTTTTGGTCAGCTCACGGGCCAGCACCACGTAGCGCGCCGCGCCCCATACGCTGACCATATCCTGCAGCGTATCCAGCACGCGATGGGTGGATTCGTAGAAAATCAGCGTGCGCGGCTCCTCGCTCAGCGCACGCAGCGCATCGCAGCGCCCTTTGCTTTTGGCCGGCAGAAACCCTTCGTAACAGAAACGATCGGACGGCAATCCCGCCGCGCTTAATGCTGTGATCGCCGCGCAGGCGCCGGGCAACGGCACCACGCGCACCCCGGCCTCGCGGCAGCGACGCACCAGATGGTAGCCCGGATCGTTGATTAACGGCGTGCCCGCATCGGAAACCAGCGCAATGCTCTGGCCCTCCTGCAGCTTCGCTAACAGCACGTCGGCCTTCTGCTGTTCGTTATGGTCGTGAAGTGCGAACAGTCGCGCATTGATGGCGAAATGTTGTAGCAACAGCCCGGTATGACGTGTATCTTCCGCAGCGACCAGATCGACGCTCGCAAGCACCGTCAGCGCACGCTGCGTGATATCACCCAGGTTACCGATCGGGGTAGGAACGATATAGAGCGTGCTGGCAGAAATCTCTGCCCGATCGAGTTGTTTCATTGTTTCATCCGAATTGCCGATTTAATATTGAGCATCTTGAAAAAAACATCACTGGATACAGTATGCTTCCTTCGAAAGTCGTACGTCATAAAGCAGGACGCCTGGTCCCTGTTTTGCTCGCGGGCCTGATTCTGGCCGCCTGTAGCGGCCAGGGACCGCAGCAAACCTCAAGCGTAAACGTGCAGGGTCCTGCCACGGGCCGCTCTGACTATTATCTGCAGCAGGTGCAGCAAAGCAGCGATGATAGCAAGACCGACTGGCAATTACTTGCCATCCGTGCCCTGCTGAAGGAAGGAAAGTATCCGCAGGCGCAAAATCAGCTCGGTCAGCTGCCACAGCAGCTCTCTGACGTACAACAGCAGGAATTGCTGCTGCTGCGCGCCCAGCTGCAGATTGCCCAGCAGGATTTCAACGGTGCTCAGCAGCTGCTGGGACAGATAAAAGCCGCTGACCTGTCGCAGGATCAGCAGGTGCGCTACTACGCGCTGCAGATTGCCGCTGCGCAAAATCGTCCGTCGCTCGCGCTGCTGCGCGCCTATATTGCTCAGGAAACGCTGCTGAAAGGCGCCGATCACCAGAGCAATATTGACGCCACCTGGCAGGCGCTGACCCAGCTAACCCAGGATCAGCTCAACAGCGTGGTGATCAACGCCGACGAAAATACGCTGCAGGGCTGGCTTGACCTGCTGAATACCTGGCACGCCAACAGCCAGGATGCCCAGATGCTGAAAGCCGCCATTAGCGACTGGCAGACGCGCTATCCGCAAAACCCTGGCGCGAAAACCCTGCCGACCCAGCTCAGCCAGGTGCAGAACTTCACTAAAGCCTCGACCAGCACAATCGCGCTGCTGCTGCCGCTTAATGGTCAGGCGCAGGTGTTCGCCAGTGCCATCCAGAAAGGCTTTAACGATGCAAAAAACGGTGTGCTGACTGCGCCAGCAGCCCCTGCCGCACCGGCCAGCAGCGATGCCAGCGCCTCCACGCAACAGCCCGCCAGCACGGCAACGCCAGCCAATGGCGATGCCAACGCGGTAGTCAGTCCGGCGGCCGCGGCCATCACGCCGTCAGACAGCGCACAGCCGCAGCAGCCCGCCGCACAGCCAGCCGTCGCGCAGCCTGCCAGCAGCGCCCAGGTGAAAGTGTATGACACCAGCAGCCAGCCGATTGCTCAGGTGATGCAGCAGGCGCAGCAGGATGGTGCCACCCTGGTGGTTGGTCCGCTGCTGAAAAATAACGTGGAACAGGTCGCCAACAGCCAGACACCGCTGAACGTGCTGGCGCTCAACGAACCAGAGCAGATCCAGAACCATCCGAATATTTGCTATTTTGCGCTTTCTCCTGAAGACGAAGCGCGCGATGCCGCGCACCATATCTGGGATCAGGGCAAACGCCAGCCGTTGCTGCTGATGCCGCGCAGTAGCTATGGCGACCGCGTGGGCAAAGCGTTTGCGCAGGAGTGGCAGAAGCTGGGCGGCGCAACCGTGCTGCAGCAGCGTTTCGGCGGCGTGGGCGAGCTGAAACAGGGCATCAACAGCGGTGCCGGTATTGCACTGAGCGGCACACCGCTGACGGTGCAGCCGGACCAGCCGCAGGGCGTGGCGGTCGCCGGTCTGACGATTCCGGCACCGCATACCAGCGCTCCGGCACCTGAGAGCGCCAGCAGCAGCGGCAGCGTTGATGCGGTTTACATTATTGCCACTCAGGACGAACTGCAGCTGATCAAGCCGATGATTGCCATGCGCACCAGCAGCCGCAATAACATCGCCCTGTATGCCAGCTCGCGCAGTGCGCAGGCCGGTGCCGGTCCGGACTTCCGGCTGGAGATGGATGGCCTGCAGTTCAGCGATATTCCGCTGCTGTCCGGCGCCAATCCTGGCCTGATGCAGCAGGCGGCGCGCAGTTTCAACAACGACTATTCGCTGGTACGCCTCTATGCGATGGGCATTGATGCCTGGACGCTGGCGAACCAGTTTAACCAGATGCGTCAGGTACCGGGCTTCGCCATTGATGGCAACACCGGCAAGCTGAGCGCCGACTCGGATTGCGTGATCAACAGGAAGTTGGCATGGAACCAGTATCGTCAGGGACAAATCGTTCCGGTGCAGTAAACCGCCAGCGCCTCGGCGCTGAGCAGGAGCAGCAGGCGCGTCGCTACCTTGAGCGCGCCGGACTGCAGTGGGAAGCCAGCAATGTGCGCTGCCGCAGCGGGGAAATCGACCTGATTATGCGCGACGCGGATTGCTGGGTGTTTGTTGAAGTGCGCTATCGGCGCGATGCACGTTTTGGCGGCGCGGCTGCCAGCGTGACGCGCCAGAAACAACAAAAGCTGCTGCGTACCGCTGCGCTGTGGTTGCTGGCACGCGGCGGCAGTTTTGATACGGTGAATTGCCGTTTTGACATCATCGCCATCACCGGGCGCGAACTGGTGTGGCTGGCCGATGCCTTTCGTGCGGATGAATAGAACCAGGTGGTCTTGTGCAGGACAGAATTAAAGCGTGTTTTACCGAAAGTATTCAGACGCAAATCGCCGCAGCCGAAGCGCTGCCAGATGCGATTTCCCGCGCCGCGATGACGCTGGTGCAGTCACTGCTGAACGGCAACAAAATCCTCAGCTGCGGTAACGGCGCCTCGGCGGCTAACGCCCAGCATTTTGCCGCCAGCATGATTAACCGTTTTGAGACCGAGCGTCCCAGCCTGCCGGCGCTGGCGCTGAGTGCGGACAATGTGATGCTGACGGCAATCGGTAACGACCGTCTGCACGACGAAATTTATGCCAAGCAGGTTCGTGCGCTTGGACAGGCCGGCGACGTTCTGCTGGCTATCTCCACCCGTGGCAACACCCGCGATATTGTTAAAGCGGTGGAAGCTGCGGTTACCCGCGATATGACTATCGTCGCGCTGACCGGCCATGACGGCGGTGAGCTGGCGGGCCTGCTCGGTCCGCACGATGTGGAAATTCGCATTCCGTCACATCGCAGCGCACGCATTCAGGAGATGCATATGCTGACGCTGAACTGCCTGTGCGATTTGATTGATAACACCTTGTTCCCACACCAGGAATGACTGAAGGAGCTCAAATGAAAGCATTGAACGCTATCGCCATTCTGTTAACCGCCATGCTGCTGCAGGGCTGCGTGGCGGTTGTCGCCGGCGGCGCTGCGGTCGCCACCAAAACCGCCACCGACCCACGTACCGTGGGCACGCAGGTTGATGACGGCACGCTGGAGCTGCGCGTCACTAACGCGCTGGCAAAAGATGAGCAGATCAAAAATCAGGCGCGCGTGGTCGTGACCGCGTATCAGGGCAAAGTACTGCTGACCGGTCAGGCACCGTCAGCCGATCTCGCCAGCCGGGCAAAACAGATCGCCATGGGCGTTGATGGCGCGACAGAGGTGTATAACGAGATTCGCACCGGGCAGAAAGTGAGCCTTGGCACGTCTTCATCGGATACGTGGATCACCACCAAAATCCGCTCGCAGCTGCTGGGCAGCGATCAGGTGAAATCGTCCAACGTGAAAGTCACCACTGAGAACGGGGAAGTGTTCCTGCTGGGTCTGGTAACGCAGGAAGAAGCCAAGGCAGCAGCGGATATCGCCAGCCGTGTCAGCGGCGTGAAGCACGTCACCACCGCCTTTACCATTCTGAAATAATGCCACAGGCGGCCAACAGGGCCGCCTTTTTTACACCGGAATATCAATTACCAGCGCACGCAGCGGCGTTTCCGCCTGCAGCGTAATCTGCGCCTCTTCACTGACAAACGCCCCATCGCCACAGCGCAGCTGCTCCTGATGCGCACTGCTGGCCCGTACCTCAAGCGCACCGTGAATCGACTGCAAATAGGCGCGCGGTCCGTGCAGCACCAGGCTGTACTGCTCGCCCGGTGCCAGCGTGACCTGATGTACCCACACCTGCTGGCGCAGCTGCAAACTGCCGTCCGCGCCATCCGGTGACGCAATCAGCACATGGGTTTGCTGCGGCAGCGCGCGTTTTTGCAGCAGCGGATTTTCCCGTTCCGGACAGGCGGCCAGCCACAGCTGCATGCGCGTCAGTGGGCGATCCTTGCTGATATTGTGTTCGCTGTAATTGACGCCCTGGCGGGCCGACAGCAGCATCGCTTCGCCCTCGCGCGCCATTAGGTGATTGCCTTCGCTGTCGCGGTATTCGGCTTCACCCTGCAGCACCAGGTTGAGCACATCCACCTGCGGATAGGTGCGCGGCTGAAATGCCGCACCGGGTGCCAGCACTTCCTGATTTAGCACGCGCAGCGAGGCGTAGCCCATCAGCTGGGGATCAAAATAGTGGCCAAATGAGAAGCTATAGCGCGCCTGCAACCAACCGAAATCGGCCTGGCCACATGCGGACGCGCAGCGGGTTGTCATCATGCTTTACCTCCGACGCACTGCGGTGAGAATCCACCACAGGCTTTATACGTCAATGGTAAAAGGCTGGACGCCGGATTGTTAGCCAGTTAATCTGCCTGGCATATTCAAATTTACTGACAGAGAGTCGGCATGGCTAAAGAGCGCGCGTTAACCCTGGAAGCTTTACGTGTGATGGATGCTATTGACCGTCGCGGCAGCTTCGCCGCGGCGGCCGACGAGCTGGGACGCGTGCCATCGGCGCTGAGCTACACCATGCAGAAGCTGGAAGAGGAGCTGGATGTGGTGCTGTTTGACCGCTCCGGCCATCGCACCAAATTCACCAACGTCGGGCGGATGCTGCTGGAACGCGGCCGCGTGCTGCTGGAAGCCGCCGATAAACTCACCACCGATGCCGAAGCGCTGGCGCGCGGCTGGGAAACCCATCTGACCATCGTGGCCGAAGCGCTGATCCCGACCGAGCTGCTGTTCCCGCTGGTAGAGAAGCTGGCCGAGAAAGCCAATACGCAGATTTCGCTGGTCACTGAAGTGCTGGCGGGCGCGTGGGAGCGACTGGAGCAGGGCCGCGCCGACATCGTGATCGCGCCGGATTTGCATTTTCGCGCCTCCACCGAGATCAACACACGCAAGCTGTACAGCATTATGAGCGTGTATGTTGCCAGTCCGGATCACCCGATTCATCAGGAAGCCGAGCCGCTGTCCGAGGTCACGCGCGTTAAGTATCGCGGCATCGCTGTGGCGGACACCGCGCGCGAACGTCCGGTATTGACGGTGCAGCTGCTGGACAAACAGCAGCGCCTGACGGTAAGCAGCATGGATGATAAACGCCGCGCGCTGCTGGCCGGTCTCGGCGTAGCGACCATGCCCTATCCGATGGTAGAGAAAGATATCGCCGAAGGCCGCCTGCGCGTTGTTAGCGCCGAGTATACCCGTGAGGTGGATATTATTATGGCGTGGCGCCGCGATAGCATGGGTGAAGCCAAAGCCTGGTGCCTGCGTGAGATTCCGAAACTGCTGGCGAAACGCGGCTGATTTCTGGTGCTGGCGGCCTTTCGCCCTCACCCCAGCCCTCTCCCGCACGCGGGAGAGGGAGCCGTCCGGGCATGGTTTGAGGGCCAGAATTCAGTCAATCCACCGGGCGCTGAGAATCAGCGCCTGAACTCACACGCCGCTGGGTCGGTCCCCTCGCCCGCTTGCGGGAGAGGGTTAGGGTGAGGGACAAACCGCACCCATCCCCCTCACAACCGGCTCAGACAATCCATCGCCACCGCTTTAAAGCTGACGAAATCAGCGCAGTCGCGCAATCTTGTCACCGCCCTTTCGCGCAGGAAGGTGACAAACAGATCGTAAATCGCCATCGCCTCCTCGTATTCGCTCTTACTGATCGCCAGCAGAAAAATTACCGAAGCCGTCTCATCGCCCCAGCTCACGCCGTGCGGCGCCAGCACGGTATAAACCACGGTTTTTTTAGCCAGTAATCCCAGCGAGTGTGGCAGCGCGATCCCTTCGCCCAGCATGGTACTGACAATCGCTTCACGCTCTTCGACCGAAGGATAAAAATCCGCGTCAACATAGCCCTCCGCCTCCAGCCGATCGCACAGCAGGCGGAACAGCGCAGACTGGCTCATTGGCCGGTCGAGCACCATGAAATGCTGCGCGTCGAAGTACTTCTCCAGCATGTAAGGCCGGGTGCGATCCACCAGCACCAGCTTGCCGAGCTGTTCCAGCTGAAACTCCGTAGGGAACGGCGACATCATCACTACCGGCTTGTTCTTCTCGCTGAGCCGCGCGGTTGAAATAACAAAATCTTCATCAATGTGCGCACGCACTTCGTAGTCACGCTGCGACAGCCGCGCCGTCACCACCAGCTGCGGGTATTTGCGCAGCAGCAGCGCCTCGATCATGCGCAGCGTGGAGTTGCCGCTGTCGCAAACCAGCAACACCTGCGGGTGTCGCTGATAGCCGACATCGTAATGTCGCTCCAGCCCGACGCCAATGTGCAGCACCAGAAAGCCAATCTCGTTTTCGCTGATGGTATACGGCGTGTATTTGCCCCAGCTGGTGACGGCCGCCAGCGTTACATCGTAGGCCATCGGATAGTGCTGCTTGATGTTACTCAGCAGCGGATTAGGGATGTGGATCTGATAGCGCACGCGGGTGATCATGGTTTTGATGTGCGTGAGCAGATCGGCGCGCAGCTGCTCATCCTGCTGCAGCCGGTAGTTGTAATGGGTGTTGATGTAGTTAAGCAGGTAATCCACCAGCGCATCCGCGTCATCGGCGTTGATGGTGCTGGGGGCCAGCGCCTGAATCTGCCGCGCCGCAATGTTAACGCGCAGCCAGTTCTCTTCCGCCTGCGAGATGCCTTTACCCACCAGCGGGCGCATCAGGTTAACCAGATCGTGCGCCGCCTCGCGTATCTCCTCGCCGACATCCTCCGCGCCGGGATCGCTGAGCGGGAAGCCTTCGCTGATGCGGCGCACCGCCACCGCGCAGTAAATCAGCAGATAGCGCTCGCCTTCATCGCTCAGCCGGATGGCATGCTGCGTGAAGCACTGCGCCAGCAGCGGCTGCAGCTGCGCCAGCATGCCGCTGTGCAGCGCCTCGACCGTCAGCAGCGGGCTGTCCGGCGTCTGCTGGTCGATTTGCCACAGCAGATCGGTCAGGCAGGTGCGAATCGCCGCCTCGCTGCCAAACAGTTTCATACCGTAGCGCGGCTTGGTTTCGATGTTGAGATGATAGCGGCCCAGCCACTCGCGCACTTCCGCCATATCGCTCTGCAGCGTGGCACGGCTGACGAACCACTCTTCCGACAGATCTTCCAGCTTGAGCGAATACGCGGCGGTGAGAAAGCGGCTCAGCAAATAGCGCACCCGATCCTGCGAGGTGCGCGGCACCCGCAGCGGTGCCGCACTCTCCTGCTGCAGGCGGCCGAAGCGCACCGCGTCGTCGATTTTTAGCTGATAGCCCGCGCCGCGCGCCAGCACGAACTGAGCGCCGTGCTGTTCCAGCAGCGCATTGAGCGCGGTGATGTCGGTGCGCACCGTGCGCGTTGAAACGGAAAAACGCCGCGCCAGCTCATCCTGTGGCAGCGTTTCGCTTTGCAGCGCCGCGAAGAGTTGAGCTAAACGCTGATTGGGAAATCTCACGGAGCCTCACCTGTTACTCATTTGTTACAGCAGTTTCTTGCACGTTGCCAGAAGCTGACGCACATCGTCAATGCGCGTGTCGCCGCTGGCGCTATCAATAATTGAGCTGTAAACGTGCGGGATGACTTTACTGACCCCGGCCTCCAGAGCAATCCGCACGATCTCTTCGAAATTATTGAGATCGATACCGCCGGTCGGCTCCAGCCAGAAATCATGGCGCGCACAGGCGTCCGCCACCGCGCGATACTCCTCCACCGCGTTCAGGCCGCCCATCGGGAAATACTTCACCGAACTGCCGCCCATATCCTGCAGCATGGCGATCGCCGTGGCGATCGGTACAATGCCGTCCGCCGCCTGCGAACTGCGCGGACCGGTGGAGATTTTCACCTTGCCCGGCGTGCCGGTTGGTGAAACCAGACCGTTCACGATAGTGTGTGGCTGTCCGAGCAGCGCGCGGCTGGTGGCCACGCCGGTAAAGACCTGATTAACGTGCTGCGGCTGCAGTTCTGCCGAGATTTCACTGACCATCGCCGACTGATTCGGGTCGCCCGCGCCCAGCCCGACCGACAGCGCATTATCAATCAGCGCCGCGTACTCGCGCATATCGGCAATCGCGGCCTCATTCGAGGCGTAGTTTTTCGACAAAACGCCGACCAGCACATGCCCTTCTGCCGCCTGCCAGATCGCCTGCGCATTCTGCTTTGAACCGGCCAGCACGTTGAGGCACAGACGGCCCTGATAGAAATTGGGGTTGAGATTCATGCGCGTTTTCCTCCGCTGAGCAGCGCCTGGATGCGGCTAAAGATGATGTGCAGCTGTTCCGCGCTGACGCTGCGCACATCCGCTTCGATAATGCCTTCGTTGGCTTTATAGCCGCGGAAATAGATGGCGATGTCGCCGTTTTTCAGCGCCTGCACCAGCTCGCCGGTTGGCCAGCCCGTCACCGCTTCATCAAATTTGATCTCGGCGCGGGCGATGTCACGACCAGCGGCATCCCACACCACGCGCGCGCTGACGCCGTTCAGCGTGTTGAGGTTATCGATAAAGGGCGTCATCTTCGCCACCATGTCGGCACCGCTGGTTTTGTTCTGCAGCAGGTAGTTTTCAATCGCCTGAGTCAGACCGAGAATGCCTTCTTTGCCGACTTTCATCGCGCGGCCAATGCCGTTGCTCTGGCGTTTTACCCACTCGACGTACTGGCTGCGGCCAATCACCAGGCCGCTGGTTGGCCCTTCAATCGCTTTGGCACCGCTGTAGATCACCAGGTCGGCTCCCATCTGGTAATAGCACTGCAAATCCTCTTCGGCCGCCGCATCGACAATCAGCGGAATACCGTGTTTGCGCGCGACTACCGCAGCCTGTTCGACGCTGAGATGGCTTTTCTGCACACAGTGATGTGACTTGACGTACAGCAGCGCAGCGGTGGTCGGCGTGATGGCCGCCGCCAGCTGTTCTGGCGAGCACTCATTGCTGTAACCGGCTTCAATCAGGCGTCCGCCGCCCAGCGCCACCATGCTGCCTACCGGCGCGCCGTAGTTTACGTTATGGCCTTTCGGCACCACGATGTCGTGCGGCACGCTGAGCGGCGCGGCGTGCAGGTTATCCAGCAACCAGTCGTTATCTTTGACGATCACCGCCGCTACGCACTGGGCAATACCGGCCGAGGCGCAGGAAACCACCACCGCGTTTTCGACTTCCAGCAGGCGCGCGATGTAGGCACCGGTTTTGTTGACCAGATCTTTGATCTCAAAGTAGTGATTGAGGCCGTAGCTGACGGTATCCACCACGTCGGCGGACGGCGTCGACACGCCGAGAATGGTCATACGGCCGGAGGCGTTGATCACCTGTTTCAGGTCATATTTCTCATAAATCGAAGACATGATGCGCTTTCCCTTCCTCAGTCAGATGCCACTGGCCCGCGATCACCACGGCCAGCGACAGCAAATGTTGCTCACCCGTGACCCGTTCGCCTTCAGCATCGACGAACGGGCGGGCTTCCTCTTTGACGGTAAAAATGGTCAGATCGGCGTCATAACCGGCGGTCAGATGACCTTTACCGGCCAGACGCAGACCCGCTGCGGCATTAACGGTGACGCAGGCGATCACCTGCGGCAGCGTCATGCCGATGGAGAAAAATTTCGACATCACGTGCG
This sequence comes from Pantoea sp. SGAir0418, assembly GCF_043529865.1. Taxonomy (NCBI): domain Bacteria; kingdom Pseudomonadati; phylum Pseudomonadota; class Gammaproteobacteria; order Enterobacterales; family Erwiniaceae; genus Pantoea; species Pantoea sp. SGAir0418. Next base: position 457,109 of record NZ_CP027911.1, on the reverse strand, counting down.
CCAGGCTGTGCACCGGGCCGTTGATGCGGTTGCGACAATAGATATCGGAGCTGATGGTGTCCGGCAGAATGCCCTGGGCAATCGCCTCGCGCGCCACCGCAAAACTGAAGCTGGCGCTGCCGTGGCCGATATCCAGCTTCACGCCGCGCGCGATCGCCTGCTTAACCGCCGCTTTCAGCTCGCCCTGCGGTGACAGAATGCGGTTCGGCTTGCCGTTGAAGCAGTGAGTGATGATGTCGCCGGAAGTGAGCAGCGCGGCGATCTCTTCCAGCACCGGCGGGTTGTTACCGATGTGCACCATCAGCGGCAGATTGCCCGCCGCCTGCTGAATGGCTTTGGCGCGCACCAGCGGCTGAATGCCGTTGTCGCCGACCACGCTGCTGCTCATGCGCGCCTTCAGGCCGACAATAAAGTCCGGGCGACGCTGTACCGCCTGCACCACCGCTTCGCCATCAATCTGTGCCATGTCGGCCAGTTCGTTCTGCGTGACGATGCCGGTGCGCGAGATGTTGATCAGCGCGCGCACTTCGGTCTTCGCGCTGCGCGTCAGCTGATAAAAGTCGTCGATGTGATCGGCACCGGTGCTGCCCGCATCCACCACGGTGGTGACGCCCTGCGCCACGCCAATCGCGTCGGCTTCGTCGTGGTAAATCGGTGATTTGGGATAGCAGTGTACGTGGCTGTCAATCCAGCCGGCGCTGACGTAGTAACGGCCGCCGAGATCGCGCTCCTGTTGCGCGGCGCCGTCCACCTTACCGACCGCCGCGATTTTGCCGGCGCGAATCGCGATATCCACCAGCTGTTCATCACACAGACGCGCGCGGCGCAGAATCAGATCAAACATAAAACCCCCATTTACAGAGCGCACATGCCGTAGCGGCGCAATTTATTGCGCGATAAATCGCGCCGCTACGGGATTGTGCAGCCATTTCGCGCTTACAGCGAAACCGGGAAGATAGCGCCGAGCACCATGGCACCGAGAATTGCGCCGCCGGTAATCGGCTTGTTCCACAGGTAAAACAGCAGTGCACCGACCAGCGAACCGAGGCCGATCGGAATCGACGCCGCCATAGCGGACAGAATAATCAGTGGACCAAGGAAGCGACCGGAGGCATTCCCGGCGCCCATCATTACGTCCGCGCCGTAGGTGGAATCGCTCTGGTTGATGGTGAATTTGCGTGCAAGGATAATCACGTAGCCAATCGCCACGCCAATCACCAGCCCGGTTGCCAGCGAGGCGGCAAAGTTCGCCACCGGAAACACGATACCGGCTCCCAGCAGCAGCGCTGGCACACCGAGGCCGACGCCGGTCTGAATCGCGCCGCCGATATCCAGAATCCCTACCAGCGAGCCTTCAATGATGCGCGCAAACAAGAAGCTGGCACCAAACGCCGCCACCGCACCGTACACGCCGGTCTCCATGCCGGAGCGCAGCATCGAAACGAATGCCACTTCGTTAAAAGCACCGATGCCGTACAGGTAGTACATGTGCGTCCCGGCGAATACGCCGGAGGAGAGCAGGCCGACAAACAGCGGAAAAGACCAGTCGGCGTACCAGAACCCTTTGTTTTCGTTCTCGTTCATACTGAAGGCTCCTTATTTGCCACTCAGGCTGTTGTGGATCATGTCGAGCCAGCCAGGGATGCCGAGCTGGAAGGATTGCAGCAGTTTCACATCGAAGCCACGGAAGAAGCCGCTCAGCACAAACAGCAGGACAATCGCAGCCATCATCACTTTGGTGACTTTGTTCCAGCCGCTCTCTTCCACGCCTTTACCGATCAGAATGCCCAGCACCAGACCCGGCACGGCGTTACCCATGATCAACTGCGCCAGACCACCAAAAATGGTTGCCCAGAAGCCCGATTTCTTACCGGCATCTATCGCCGCCAGCCAGAAGATCACCGGCATCACCGTGTTCACCAGCAGATTCGCCGCCGGCACCAGCACTTTTACCGCGGTCACCTGCAGCGCAGCCGGTACGGCAGAAGCGGTACTGTTCAGGAAGGCCACCACGATCATGCCGATGATGCCGCAGGCAATCGCCATGCGCTTCGGGTTATGCAGCGTTTCCGCGACGTTGCGGTTCTTTACCATCAGTGCGGCCGCGCCCCAGTTCGGCAGAATGCGGTGATCCACATCCTGCGTGAAGGAGCCCGCGGCAACGGAGGATGCCCAGGCGTTAAAGAAGAAGCCGAGACCAAAGGAGAAGTGCGAAGCCGGATCGCCCTCGCAGGAGTTGAGCTCGCCCAGCGTACGGAAGGCACCCATCCCCTGCGTGACGGGCGCGTGGAACATGCGCGCCGCGCCCGCTCCAACGCCCACGCCGACTAATCCACCGATGATCAACGACTTAAACAAAATGATTAAAAACATATTGTTACCCTTGTTGTCGTTATTCTTACGTTGCTGTGAAGGTCACGCTCTCGGTGTCGATCACAGTGACGCTGACAGTAATTTCCAGCTCCACGCTGTAATTCCGCCGTTCACGCGCGAGGAAGAAGAACAGAAATTTCTCCTTCCGCACGCTCTCCTGCGCGCGCAGCACCCGCACATCGAGCGGTTCAATGCGCAACAGAATTTTCTGGCTGGTGCGCAGCACCTGCTGCTGCACCTTGCTGAGCGCATCGGCGAAGGCTTTTGCTTTGCTGTCGCCTTTGCCCTGCACCGTGACCTGCGTCTCATACTGTTGTTTCATGCTTAGCTGCCGTGTTTTTTATTCCAGGCCTGCACCAGACGCTCACCCAGCTCTTCTTTATCCATGAAGCCAAAACCGAGCACGGTGGCACCTTCGTTGATGGCGGTTACCCCTTCGTCAACCGAACGCATGCCGTGTTTGGCTTTGTAGCCGTACTTGTTCTGCGCGGTGATGGCACCGGCACCGCCGCTGCCGCAGAAGGAGATGCCGAAATCAGCGTTTTCCGCCTTCATCACATCGCCCAGTTTCATATCCGCCGCCACGCCCGGCACCACTACTGCCCGGCCGCCGGCTTTTTCCACGCCAGCTGCCACTTTCTGTCCTTTACCCAGACGATCGCCAATCACTACCGTTACCATATTCCGTTCCTCTCTCAATTCATGCTTCGTTCGATTTCGCCACTTCGATATGCACCGACAGCAGCCAGGCTTCTTCGACAGGCAAATTGCCAAACAGATCCACCACCTGCTGCGCCAGCGCCATGGTCTCAGGCGAGATGTCCTCAAACAGTTCGGCTTCGACGTCCGGCAGCGCCTCTCCGGTGAGAGAGCGAGCCGCCATGGCGCGGACATGTGAGGCCAGCATTTGCTGTTGCACCGCATTGGCTGCAATGTGGTGCGCGGCATACAGCGCCGCGATTTGATTCATCACCTTATCCGCCAGCGCCTGGATTGCCTCCGGCGTGCTCGGTTTCAGCGGGACAGCATCACTCCTCACCTTGTTACTCCTGTTTACAGCGGACAATGTCAGATAATTCGCGTTGAGAAGAAATTACGCTGTCTGCCTGGGAGTGTGGAGACGCAACATTTCCACCTCAAAGTGGAAATCCCACGGGCGACTGTGCGCCAGATCGCACGATGCACGAACTATGCGAGTTCGCTCACGAAATGCATGAAATGAGGTAAAAAGCGGGATAAAAACGGTGGAATGACGCGAGGCCGCGGCAGGAATAAGGCCAGCCTGCAGGCTGGCCCGGTTTATCAACGGAATTTCTTATGGTTGGCGTTACGGATGCCTTCCAGTTTCTTCGCTTCGGTTTTCGCCTCGTCCAGCTTGTTAGCCTGCGCCAGCTGGTCGACAACGTCGATCTGGGCAATCAGTGAGTCCAGACCGGCGTGGTAATCCTTGATCTGTGCGCTGTCAGCGCCCTGACCTTCCAGTTTTTCCGGCGTGGATTTTTTTGCATCCTGCGCAGCGGCACGCATCTTGCCCAGTGCAGCGTGCATTTCCTGGGCGTCAGAGGTTTTCTTAACGACACTCAGCCCGTCTTTCAGGGTATCCATATCCTGCTCCAGGTCAGCCGCGAACAGGCTGGCTGAAGAGAACAGCAACGACAAAGACAACATAGCAATCACATGCTTACGCATAACGTTTTCCTTTAATTATTATCAGGCGAAAAAAAAGCAGCCGCTGTGGGCTGCTTTCATCAAGCGATGTCTTTATTGTCCGGCGATTTTCATCTCCGGCAGCAGCACCGATCCGCATTGTATATTGCTGCGCGTTTCAATGTCGTTACCGACCGTTACCATATTGAGCCACATATCTTTGAGGTTGCCCGCAATTGTGATCTCGCTCACAGGGTATTGAATTTCACCGTTTTCAACCCAGAAGCCAGCCGCACCGCGTGAGTAGTCGCCGGTCATGGCGCTGACGCTGGAACCCATCATCTCGGTAACGATCAAACCGCGCCCCATCTGCTTCACCAGATCGTCAAAGCTGTGGCCCTGACCGGCGATGCGCCAGTTATGAATGCCGCCCGCGTGGCCGGTGCTTTGCAGGCCAAGCTTACGCGCCGAATAGCTGGTCAGCAGCCAGTTCTGCAGCACGCCATCTTTCACGATTTCGCGCGCTTCGGTGCGTACGCCTTCGCTGTCGAACGGCGTCGAGGCCAGCCCTTTCAGCAGGTGCGGCTTCTCTTCAATCGTCAGCCACGACGGCAGAATCTGCTGGCCCAGCGCGTCGAGCAGGAAGGTGGATTTGCGGTAAACGCTGCTGCCGCTGATCATGCCCACCAGATGGCCGAACAGGCCAGTGGCCACTTCCGGCGCAAACAGCACCGGCGCTTTCATGGTCGGCAGCTTACGTGGCGAAAGACGTGACAGCACGCGGCGCGCGCACTCCGCGCCCACCCAGTCGGCGCTTTGCAGATCGCCCATCGCGCGGCCGATGGTGTAGGCGTAGTCGCGCTCCATGTCACCGTTGTGCTCGGCAATGACGCAGCTCGACAGCGAATGCCGGCTCGAGCAGTAGCTCTGCAGCATGCCGTGGCTGTTACCAAAGACTTTGATGCCGACGTGGCTGTTAAAGCTGCCACCTTCAGTATTGGTGATGCGCTTATCAGCCTGCAGCGCGGCCTGCTCGGCCTGCGCGGCCAGCTCAATGGCGCGATCGGCGTCGATCTCCCACGGGTGATAGAGATCGAGATCCGGCGCCTCGAACGCCAGCAGATCGCGCTCGGCCGGCGCAGCACAGGGATCGGGCGAGGTGTAGCGCGCGATATCGATCGCCGCCTGCACGGTGCGTTTAATCGCGTCCGGGCTGAGATCGGTCGAGGAAGCACTGCCTTTGCGGTTTTGGTGATAGACGGTGATGCCAAGCGCGCCATCGCTGTTGAATTCGACGTTTTCCACTTCGCCGTAGCGGGTACTGACACCGATTCCGGTGGTTTTGGTGACCGCCACTTCTGCTCCGTCGGTGCTGGCTTGCGCCAGTTCCAGCGCCTGCGCGACAGCCTGTTCCAACACTTTACGTTGTTCTGCAACCTGAGTAGATACGTTCATCGACCTGCCGTCTAATCTTAAGTATGAATTTATTGAGTCTATCAGACTCAGAGAACAATTTCGCAGTCGCCCGATAAACTGGTAGGATTAGCCTCTTTTTTTAGGGAGCCAACAGATGACGAAGCAGCCCGAAGACTGGCTCGACGATGTGCCGGATAATCAGGAAGAAGAAGACGAAGAGATTATCTGGGTCAGTAAAAGTGAAATTAAACGCGACGCCGAGGAGCTGAAACGCCTGGGCGCCGAGTTAGTGGATTTAGGGAAAAACTCCCTGGATAAGATCCCGCTTGATGAACAGCTGCGTGACGCCATTGAACTGGCGCAGCGCATTAAGAAGGAAGGCCGCCGCCGCCAGCTGCAGCTGATTGGTAAAATGCTGCGTCAGCGCGACGAAGAGCCAATCCGCCTGGCGCTGGATAAGCTGAAGAACCGCCACAACCAGCAGGTTGCGCTGTTCCATAAGCTGGAGCAGCTGCGCGATCGGCTGATTGAACAGGGTGATGACGCGGTGGCGGAAGTGCTGAATCTCTATCCGCACGCCGACCGTCAGCAGCTGCGCAGTATGATCCGCAACGCGCAGAAAGAGAAAGCCGCCAGTAAGCCGCCAAAAGCCGCCCGCCAGATTTTCCAGTACCTGCGCGAGCTGGCTGAAGCGTAAGTCCGCTGCGGACGGTTGCCCTGCCCTCACCCTAACCCTCTCCCGCAGGCGGGAGAGGGGATATAAAGCGCAGTGCTGAGGTAGCTGAAGCGCAGTGTTGGGGTAGCTGAAGCATTGTGCTGAGGTAGCGGAGGACGAGCGCTGAATGTGACGTCCGCACCGGACGGCCCCTTCTCCCGCCTGCGGGAGAAGGCTGGGATGAGGGCAGATCGCCTCTCGGCCCAGGGCCGGCCTTAACCGGCCACGCATTACTTACCTAACCGCTCCAGCAGTTTCTGATGAATCCCGCCAAAGCCGCCGTTGCTCATCACCAGAATCGAATCACCCGGCTGCGCCGCTTTAGCCACCATCTCCACCAGCGTATCAATGTCCGCGCTCCAGTGCGCCGGCTGAATGCAGGCGTCCGCAACGTCCGCGACCTGCCACGGAATGTGGTGCGGCTGGAACAGGAATACCTCATCGGCACGCCCTAACGAAGGGGCCAGTTCGTTCTTGCTCACGCCCATCTTCATGGTATTAGAGCGCGGCTCAAGCACCGCCAGAATGCGTGCGGTGCCGCCGACTTTACTGCGCAGCGCCGCCAGCGTAGCGAGAATCGCCGTTGGGTGATGGGCAAAATCGTCATACACCTTAATCGCGTTCACTTCGCCGCGTAGCTCGAGGCGACGACGCGCGTTAATGAAGCTGTTCAGCGCCTCACCGGCATCGCACGGCTTCACGCCAACGTGACGTGCGGCGGCAATCGCCATCAGGCCGTTGTGCATGTTGTGTTCGCCGACCAGCGCCCAGTTCACTTCCGCCACTTTCTCACCGTCGAGCCAGGCTTCCCAGCGCGAGGCATCCGGCACCAGCTTTTTCGCCTGCCAGCGACCATTGTCGCCCACGCTCTCCTGCTCGCTCCAGCAGCCCATCGCCATCACCTGCTTAATGTTGTGATCGTGTTCCGGCAGCAGGATCTTGCCCTGACCCGGCACGATGCGCACCAGATGGTGGAACTGCTTCTGGATCGCCCGCAGATCGTCGAAGATGTCGGCATGATCGAACTCAAGATTATTGAGGATCAGGGTGCGCGGGCAGTAGTGTACAAACTTGGAACGCTTGTCGAAAAACGCGCAGTCGTACTCATCCGCCTCGATGACGAAGAATGGACTTTTTCCTAATTTTGCCGATACGTCGAAGTTACCCGGCACCCCACCAATAATAAAGCCTGGTTCCAGGCCGCAGGCCTCGAGAATCCACGCTGCCATGCCGGCTGTGGTGGTTTTGCCATGGGTACCGGCCACCGCCAGTACCCATCGATCGCGCAGCACGAAATCGTGCAGCCATTGCGGTCCGGAGAGGTAAGGAATGTTGCGTTCCAGCACCGCTTCCACGCACGGGTTGCCGCGCGTCATGGCGTTGCCGATGATCACCAGGTCCGGTGCCGGCTCCAGCTGCGAGGCGTCGTAACCTTCAGTTAATTCAATGCCTTGCTGTTGCAGCAGCGTGCTCATCGGCGGATAGACATTGGCATCTGAACCGGTCACTTCGTGTCCGAGCGAGCGGGCCAGCATCGCCAGTCCGCCCATAAAAGTGCCACAAATCCCAAGGATGTGAATGCGCATAAAAAGATCCATTACTCAAAAGTTCGGCGCACAGTGTAACGCCGAGTCCGGAGGGAAGAAACGGATTAGGACTATGGTTTTTGAAGTTCAATCGGCTAAACTGCGTACGCATACGTTGGTAGCTTGTTACAGCTGCTGCCACTCCATCGTAGATTCAGGGAATGTGTTATGAAAACGTTAGGCGAATTCATCGTCGAGAAGCAACACGACTTTCCTCACGCCACAGGTGAACTGACGGCGCTGATTTCCTCCATCAAGCTGGGCGCAAAAATCATCCACCGCGACATCAACAAAGCGGGTCTGGTGGATATTCTCGGTGCCAGCGGCGTAGAGAACGTGCAGGGTGAGCAGCAGATGAAGCTGGATCTGTTCGCTAACGAAAAGCTGAAAGCGGCACTGAAGGCGCGCGGTGTGGTCGCGGGGATTGCTTCCGAAGAAGAAGATGAGTTTGTCATCTTTGAAGGTTCGGAGAACGGTAAGTACGTAGTATTGATGGACCCGCTGGATGGTTCCTCGAACATCGACGTTAACGTTTCCGTCGGCACCATTTTCTCGATTTATCATCGTATTAGTGAGCCAGGCACGCCAATCACTGAAGCCGATTTCATGCAACCAGGCCACAAGCAGGTTGCCGCAGGTTACGTGGTGTACGGTTCCTCAACCATGATGGTGTACACCACCGGCGTGGGCGTTCATGCCTTCACTTACGATCCGTCGCTCGGCGTGTTCTGCCTGAGCCACGAACGCATGACCTTCCCGGAAAAAGGCTACACCTACTCGATCAACGAAGGGAACTACATCCGCTTCCCGCAGGGCGTGAAAAAGTACCTGAAGTTCTGCCAGGAAGAAGATGTTTCAACGAAGCGCCCTTACACCTCGCGCTACATCGGTTCGCTGGTGGCGGATTTCCACCGTAACCTGCTGAAAGGCGGCATTTATCTCTATCCCAGCACCGCCAGCCACCCGAAAGGCAAGCTGCGCCTGCTGTATGAGTGCAACCCGATGGCCTTCCTCGCCGAACAGGCGGGCGGTAAAGCCAGCGACGGTAAAAACCGTATCCTTGATATTCAGCCGGAAACGCTGCACCAGCGCTGCCCGTTCTTCTGCGGTAATGATGCGATGGTCGACGACGTTGAACGCTTTATGCGTGAGTTCCCGGACGAACATCAGGCGTAAGTAAGCGGGCAGTTAAAATGCCTGCGTGTGTGATGCCTGTCAGTAAATGATTTTCGGTCGCCATTAATGGCGACCCTACAGGTCGATGGCACGGTTTATGTTGGGTGCGCATGAATGCGCACCGGCATACAGAAATTAATTGCCACTTAATCGGCATTACGCCGGCGCCCAGGCTTAATTATTTTTTATTTCTGATTCTTGCCTGACGATTAATTAATTCACCATTCTCCGCATAATAACGACTCGGCCAGATCTCAGCCGGCGAAATACCAATTGCTTCGGCAATAATTAATTCCCCTTTCGGCCACGGACGCGCCAGCGCGTTGGCTAACGTGGTGGAACATAATCCCGCCTGTCGGGATAACGCCGCCATTGAGGTTCCCTTTTTACGCAGCGCCGCAATGATATCGGCCGGATGCCAGTCTGACTTCGCATTATTCACGCAACTCTCCTTAGTTCGCTTATCCATTCCCGTAACGATACTACGTTACTCGTAGTATCTGACAAGCGCTAAATCTACGATTCTCGTAGTCATGAAACCGACCTCCTCGCTGCAAGACACTTTTTGTCGACGCCTGAAACAAGCGCGTCTGGCGAAAGGTTTGTCGCAGAAAGGATTGGGTATTGCCGCAGGGATCGAAGAGTTTTCTGCCAGCGCGCGTATTAATCGCTATGAACTGGGCGTGCATAAACCGGACTTATTAACGCTGCAATTACTGGCGCAGGTGCTGGAAGTGCCGGCAGCCTATTTTCTGGCGGAAGATGATCGGCTGGCCGCCATGATTCTGGCGTTTCCCGCCGGTCTGAACAGCGGTGCACCATAAGACGCACCGCGTAAATTACCGCGTTATCTTCTCCCGCGTCGCCATCCATCAGGGCGAACGCAGGCAACGTTACCGGTCATCCCTGACCCCACCCTGATTATGCTGTCGCCACGCGGAACTGCGCCATGGATGCCTGCAACTGCTGCGACTGCGCTTCCAGCGACTGCGTAGCGGCGCTGGCCTGCTCCACCAGCGCGGCGTTTTGCTGTGCGGCTTCATCCATCTGCGTCACCGCCTGGTTAACCTGTTCAATACCGCGGCTCTGCTCTTCCGAGGCGATGGAGATCTCCTTCATCAGCGCGGTGACCCGCATCACTTCGCTGGAGATCTCATCCATGGTTTCGCCAGCGCGCGTGGCCATGTCGCTGCCCTCTTTGACCCGCGTCTGTGATTCGCTGATCAACTCACGAATCTCTTTGGCGGCGCTGGCGCTGCGCCCGGCCAGGGTGCGCACTTCGTTGGCAACCACGGCAAAACCGCGCCCCTGCTCACCGGCACGCGCCGCTTCCACCGAAGCGTTGAGCGCCAGGATGTTGGTCTGGAACGCAATGCCGTCGATCACGCTGAGAATATCGGCGATCCGATCGGAGCTGTGGGTGATCTCACGCATTTTCTCCATCACGTAGCACACCACTTCTGCACCGCGATCGGCGGTATCGGACACGCTACTGGCCAGCTGATTGGCCTGCTGTGCGTTACTGGCGTTAAGCCGGACGGTGGCCGTGAGCTGCTCCATGCTGGCAGCAGTCTGCTCGAGCGAGGCCGCCGACTCTTCCGTGCGCTGCGACAGATGCACCGTGCCCGCGGACAGCTCGCGGCTGCCGACGTCAATCTGCAGGCTGGCTTCACGCACCTGGCTGACCGAGTTGCGCAGTGCCAGCTGCATTCCCGTCAGCGCCTGATTCAGACGGCCAATTTCGTTATTGGCCGCTGCCGGCAGCGGCTGCGACAGATCGCCGGCTGCAATTTGCTCCAGATGCTGGATCGCCCCGTCCAGCGGACGCAGCAGCGCGCGGCGCAGCAGCAGCCAGGCCAGTGCAATCAGCAACAGGGTCAGCGCGACGGCGACGCCAATCATGATCTTCATCTGCAGTTCATTGTGCGCCGCTGCCGCCAGACGTGCGGCAGAGACTTCGTCGGCATACAGGCTGAAGTCGTTCACTGCCTTCGAATAGTTAGCCGCCAGCTGCGACAGGTTGCCTTCCAGCACCTGGTAATACTCATCGGTATACTGCTTTTGCAGCGCATCCATCATGGGTGCCATGGCACCTTTCTGATACGCGTTGAACGCGGCCGCGACCGCATCGGCGAGGCTTTTGCCCTGCGCGGTGACGGTACCGGCATCAATAAACGCGGTCAGATGGCGTTGCGAGCTGGCGACATCTGCCTGCGCTTGTTTAGTAACTGTGGCGCCCTCATCCAGCAGGCCGATTTCGATTTTGCGCACCGCCAGCGCGGCGCTGGCGCGGGCACGCATCAGATCGGCGTTGCTCTGATACAGGCTGTTGAGTTCAATGCCCTGAATACGGTTGATGGCGTCAAGTGACTGGTTGCCGGAATTGATGGCGTAGATGCCCATAGCGCTCACTGCCAGCAGCAGCAGCGTCATAAAGGCCAGAAGAGAGAGTAAAGCCGTGCGTATAGATAGCTGTGTGATCATGATAATTCCCGTGCGCTTTAAAAAAGGGAGAATCCAGTAGCCCTAAAACGGAGAGATTATCGGCAGTGACCGGGGGAAACTTTATCCTTCATTGATGGTCAACCTGATTACGATCATCTACGCTTCAGATTTCCTGAAGTTCGTAGCGCTTAAAGCAAGGAATGTAACGATGAAAAAATGGCTTCCGCTCGCCTGTCTGTTCGCGTCCAGCGTGGCAATGGCACAGCAAAACCCTATCGATCAGCAGCTCAATCAATGCCTGAATAAAGAGTCCAGCACCGCCGGCATGTCGCAGTGCTACAGCTCGGCCAATAAGGCGTGGGACAAAGAGATGAATGCGCAATATAGCCAGCTGATGAAGAAATTAACCGGTGAGCCCAAAGACAAACTGCGCAATGCGCAGCGCGCCTGGCTGGCCTACCGTGATAGCTGGACCGATGCCAGCCGCAGCTATTTCCTCAGCAGTCAGGGCTCCATGGCGGCGCTGTCAGTGGGCGCGCAGGGCGTCAGTCTGGTGCGCAACCAGGCACTGATGCTGCAATCAATCAACAAAGGCAGTTGCGCCAATCCCGATGATTGTTGATAAATGGGGGCGTTAAACACGCTTAGCGCTGGCCACGGTCAGCGCGCCCATTATTCACGGAGAAACCATGGCTGCCTACGCCTCGACCCTCATTCTTATCTGCCTCGCCATCCTGAGCTACTTCGTCCACAACAGCGCCGTTACCATTTCGATTCTCATCCTGCTGGTGATTAAGCTCACGCCGCTGGCACAGTTCTTTCCCTACGTCGAAAAGCAAGGCATCCAGATTGGTATCATTATTCTCACCGTGGCCGTCATGGCACCGCTGGCAAGCGGCACGCTGCCGGCCTCGTCGCTGCTGAAATCCTTTGCTAACTGGCAATCCATTGTGGCGATTATCGTTGGCGTATTTGTTGCCTGGCTCGGCGGTCGCGGCGTCAGTTTAATGAGCGTGCAGCCGTCGGTGATTGGCGGGTTGCTGATTGGCACGGTGATTGGTGTGGCGTTCTTTCGCGGCGTGCCGGTCGGGCCGCTAATCGCCGCAGGGATTGTGTCGCTGTTTGTCACCACGAAGTAGCCTGCTGGACCATTCCGAAACGCCAAAAAGGGGGCATACTTTCAGAGTCAGTTGGCTATAATAGCCGTCACTCAACTTACGACTAATGAAGGAAAGCCAGATGAGTTTGAACCAGGTGCCTGCAGGTAAAGATCTGCCAGAAGATATCTATGTCGTCATCGAGATCCCGGCCAACGCCGATCCGATCAAATATGAAGTGGACAAAGAGTCTGGCGCCCTGTTTGTAGACCGTTTCATGTCTACCGCCATGTTCTATCCGTGCAACTACGGTTACATCAACCACACGCTGTCTCTGGATGGTGACCCGGTTGACGTACTGGTGCCAACCCCGTATCCGCTGCAGCCAGGTTCAGTGATCCGCTGCCGTCCAGTGGGCGTGCTGAAGATGACCGACGAATCAGGTGAAGATGCCAAACTGGTAGCGGTTCCGCACACCAAGCTGAGCAAAGAGTACGATCACATTAAAGATGTGAACGACCTGCCAGAACTGCTGAAAGCGCAGATCACCCACTTCTTCGAGCACTACAAAGATCTGGAAAAAGGCAAATGGGTGAAGGTTGACGGCTGGGACAACGCGGAAGCGGCTAAAGCTGAAATCATCTCCTCTTTCGAGCGCGCACAGAAGAAGTAAGTTTTCTGTCAGCGCTGTCGCATCGCTATGTATGGCGATCGGCAGATAAAAAAACACCGCCCACTGGGCGGTGTTTTTATTTACGCTTCTGCGGCGTCATCGCGCCGTAACCAGTCGCCACTCGCGATGCGGGTGCGACCGGCAATCGAACGCTGATACACGTACAGCCAGGCGCTGCCGTAGGGCGTCTGGATCAGCTGGCGCTTATACTCGCCGTTCTTGCTGCGCAAGGCATCCAGTTCGCCGAGGGTGCTGGCGTCGATGCGATACACTTCGCAGTACACCGTGCCGTCCCCCTCAACCACGCCCGGATAGTGACCGAGATTGTAGAGCGCAAACCCTTCAATCTGATGGTCGCCGAGCCATTGCGCATTGGTCATCCAATGACTATTTCCCTGTTTGCGCCGTAAACTGCCGTAGACAATTATTCGCATTGCTAAAACTCAAACTGATAGAGCAAATCCAGTGCCTGATCGAGACCCGACACGGCTTCCAAATAGAGTTTGGGCATCAGGCGATAACGCAAAGTGAGCGTCGCCAGTGAATCAAATATGCCAACACCGTATTTTACCTGCAGACCCGGCAGCACATAACCACTCACCTGCACCTGCTGGCTGTCGCCGACACCGGTGGTATCAAGCGCAAGGTTACTGACGCCGAAGGTCTCGCCGATTTTACCCATAACCTGACCACTTTGTGCAACCCCCAGTCCAACCAGCGCCGAGGTTAAGGCATTGCTGTCGCCATCGCTGCTGAGTCCCTGACCGCGTAACAGGTAAGACAGCGCCTCCTGCTGCGACATCGCCGGGTCGGAGAAGACCTCCACTTTCGGCTCGTCGGCCAGCCCGGTGACGCGCAGACCGGCTGTCACATCATCCTCGGTGGCTTCCGGGTTACGAATCGCCTCCAGGTTGACGTACGGCTGATCCGGCGGACCGGCGAACTGCAGCTCGCCTTTACGCACAATCAGATCCTGACCATACGCGTGGAAACGGCCGGAAGGAATATTGATTTGTCCGTTTAAGCCCAGGCCGGTTTTATCCTGCACCAGTTTGAGATCGCCGTTGAGGCGCGCTTTCAGGCCAAAGGCCGAGAGGCGCACATCGTTGCCGACGTGGATCACCAGATTGCTGTTGATTGGGATCGCGGCGGTTTTCGGCTGAATCGGCTTGAGGTTCTCATCCAGCATCACCTCATCCGACGACACGCCGGTAGCGCTCTCCGGCACTTCCTGCACCGTGATGCGCGCCCACGGAATATCAACCTTGCCGTCAAGGTTGAACGCCGCCGGTGTGGCTTCAAACGCCAGGTCCGGCGAAACGTCCATTCGTACCATCGGCGGAACAGTCACGCGAATACGGCTGCCCTGCGCAGTGACGCGCGCGCGCCAGTTATCCAGCTGGCTCCAGTCCGCGTTGCCGCCCAGATTGAGGTTACCCTGCTGCGTCTGGATCAGGCCGTTGAGCGTGGAACTCATGCCGTTAAACACCAGGTTGAGATTAGCCGAGGTGAGATCGACTGGCATAAAGCTGCCATCCACATCAACATCACTCAGCCCCAGCTGACCAAAGATCTGCGGCTGCTGCAGCGTGCCGCCGAGACGCAGATTGCTGTTGAGGTTGCCTTTGATCTTCTCGCCCTGCATCAGCGCCGGGTTGAGCATCGCCAGTGAAATGTTGCTGATGCCGATGTTGCCTGACAGCTGGCGGCGATTCTCCGGATCGGCGATTTGCACGTTACCGCTCAGCTGACCGTTATTCACGATGTGAATCAGCCAGTCGAGCTGCGCGCGTCCATTACGCAGCGCCGCATTCAGGTTGAGCGTGTCGAAGGCGATCGGCAGGTTATTCCCCTGCACATCCTGCACCACTTTTACGCCGTTTCCTTTAAGCGATACCGTGCCGGTCGGCAGCGCGCCGTCGGCGGTCCAGTTCACGCGTGCATCACCGCTGAATACGCCGTTCAGCTGGGTGGCATCGGTGAGGAACGGCTTGATCATCGCCAGATCGAAGCGGTTCAGCACCACGTGCGCATGGCCGCTGGCACCGGCCTCGATCGGCTCCGGCACGCACAGCTGCGCGTTGGGGTTTTGCCAGCAGTGCGGCCCGATGGTGGCGCTCTGTTTGCTGTTCAGGTAGTCAATCGTCATCGCGCGCGTCAGGCGCCATTCGCCCACCGGCGTGTCAAAACGCGTATTGTTGAGATTACCCTGCCAGCGCTGCGTCTGGCGGTCAAAGCTGCCGTTGAGCGCCAGCTGGCCGGAGACCGGCTCGCCCTGCACGTTGAGTTTCAGCTGATGCTGCTTCTCGTTACCGTCGGCGTTGAGCGTCAGCAGGCCGATCTTAAGCGCGTCCTGCTGTAGCTGCTCCACGCGCAGCTGCAGTTTACCGGCGACCTGATCGCTGGATTTCACATCGCTCTGCAGCGTGACACGGCGGATCTGCAACTGCTGCCAGCGCAGGCCGCTGGCGGTAAGATCGGCCAGAAGCTGGGGCGCCTGCAGCGTACCGCGCGCTTTGATGGTGCCTTTGGCTACGCCGCCGAGGCCCGGCAGCGCGTTATCCAGATGCGGTGCATCGACACTGGCATCCAGATTTAGCGCGTCGCCCAGTTCGCCCTTCACGTCGAGATGGTTGCGCCCCAGCGCGATGTCAATGCCGGGGATTTTCCACTGATTGTAACTGTTGCCGGTCAGCGAGCCTTCGGCGCTCACCGCGTTCTGTTTCACATTGCCCTTCAGCGCCAGCTGCGGCACGCTAAGCTGCCAGCTACCGCCGTACAGGCTGCCGCGCGTGGTGATTTTACCGTCGAGCTTTGCCGGCCAGTCAGGATACTGTTTAGCGGTATTGATGCCCGCCAGCGTCAGTTCGCTGCGCCAGCTGATGGCTTTGCTCCAGTCCACCAGCGCGCTAAGGTCAATGTTGCCCTGCAGCGCCGCCACGCGAAGTTTATCCAGGCTGAACTGCTGCACGTTGCCTTTACCGTCCAGCGCAATGGTGGCCGGCGGCACCGCTTCGCCCTTCACCGCGGTGCGCAGCGACATCACATAGTCGGTGGCTTTGCCGCTGAACTGGTAGTCGAGATTATCCGCCTGATACTGCACCGGACCGGTCAGCGGCCAGCGCAGCTGCGGGCTGGTGAGTTTGAGCGACAGCGGCAGACCGGCGACCGCCGGCTGCGCGGCGGCGTCCAGCTGGGCACGCACCGGCCCCGAGAGATTCAGGCCCAGCTTCAGCTCGTCGCGCATTGCCCCGGCGAGGTTCAGTTTGATCTTCTCGCCTTTAATCGGATCGAGATTCAGCGAGCCGTTGAGCACAAAATTGACCGGCCAGTTATCCGCCAGCCGGGCATCGCCGCTGGCGTTGATCTGTCCCTGCGGCGAGTCGACGTCAAAGGTCTCCAGCTGCACATGCCGGTCGGTAGTTTTGGCCTTCAGCAGCAGACGCGTAATCGCCACATCCGTATCGCCAGTGATGCGCAACTGCTCACCCAACAGCTGCTGCACATTGATGTCGAGCGGCAGCTGGAAATCCGGCAGTGCCGGCAGCAGCGGCTCGGCAAACATCGCCTGCAGCGTTTCGCCCAGCGGTTTCTCATCCGGCTGCGGCTGCTGCACTTTAGGCTGCACCACCTGTTCGTCCGCCACTTTCGCCGCCTTCGGCAGCGCGATCAGCAGGCTCTGGATATGGGTGGGATTGAGCGTCAGCGCGCGATCCTGCCACTGCAGGCCGCTGGTGAAGTCGAGCAGCGAAATGGCGGTGTCATCGACTTTGACGTTGATGTTATGCAGGCTGACCCGGCTCAGCGTAATCGGGTATGGCGTGCTGAGATTGCTGCTGCCGCTCTCCTCTTCCGGCGGCGGCGCACTGGCGGGCGTCATTTTTTTGCTGTCGACCACCACGCTGACATCCTGCAGCGCGATATCGTTCACGCACACCGAGGAGTGCAGCAGGCAGTTGAGGTTGAGCGCCAGATGGAAGCGCCCGGCATCCACGCTGACGCCCGGCATCTGGTACTTCACGCCGCTCAGCGTCAGATCGCGCCAGCCGCCTTCCACCTTGTTGATCGACAGGCCCGGCACCCAGCGATCGGCACCTTTAAACAACAGATGCAATCCGGGCGTGGTGCCCACCAGAAACGCCACGCTGGCCAGCAGCACCAGCAGGAAAATACCGATACCGATCAGGACCTTTTTCCACAGCTTCATAGTTCAGGCCCCAGTCCTACATAAAATTGCAATCCATGCTCCTTGTCGTCACCAATCGGGCGCGCGATATCAAACTTGATCGGCCCTACCGGAGAAGACCAGCGCACGCCGAAGCCTGCACCGGTTTTAACGTTACTCTGCTTGATGTCGTTGACCGCTTCACCGGAGTCGACGAATACCGCACCCCACCATTTGCCGGAGACGTTGTACTGATACTCAAGCGAGCCGGTGGCCAGCTTTGAGGCACCGGTGAGTTTGCCTTCGTCGTCGCGCGGCGAGATATCTTTGTATTTGTAACCGCGAATGCTGCGGTCACCGCCGGCGAAGAAGCGCAGATCGGGCGGCACTTTTTCAAAGTCGTTGGTTTCAATCCAGCCAAGGTTACCGCGCGCCACAAAGCGATGCTTTTCGCCCAGCGTGCGGATCCACACGTTCTGCGCCTGCAAGATCAGGAAGTCGACGTCCGAGCCCCAGGTGGTGTCCGACACGTCTACCGAGTAGCGCTGTGAATCGCCCCAGGTCGGCATCAGGCCGCCGCGCGAACGGGTGCGGTTCAGGCTGACGCCCGGATAGAGCAGCATGGTGGTGTTGGTGACGCTGCCCTGAGTAAAGTGGTCGAGACTCCAGCGCAGGTTAATCGCGCGCTGCCAGCCGGAGCTGCTGTCCCAGTTACGCGACATCGCCAGCGTGGTGGTGTCCGATTTGGTGTCGTTGAGATCGGTGCGTTTCAGGCCGCCGGAGAAGGTGTAGTACTGCTCCAGCGGACTTTTCAGCAGCGGCACTTTATAGCTGAGATCAAGCTGCTGCTCCGGCGCGGAGATATAGGCGCTGGAGGTCAGGCTGTGGCCGCTGTCGTTGATCCACGGCTTTTTCCACGTGCCTTTCAGCCGCGGTCCGACGTCCGTCGAGTAACCGACACCGGCTTCGATGGTGTTCTCCACGCGCGGCGACACGGCGGCGCTGAGCGGCAGCACTTTGGTCTGGCGCCCTTTATCGAACTCCGGTGCCACGACGACAGAATTAAACCAGCCGGTGGCGGAGAGGCGCCGATTGAGTTCGGCCAAATCGCGTGAGCTATAGGGATCGCCCTTTTTGAACGGCACCAGGTTGCGCAGATAGGCTTCATTGATTTGCGAGCCTTCAAAGCTGACATCGCCGAAGCGATAGCGCGGGCCGCTGTCGTAGTCGATATCCCAGAACGCTAAGCGCCGTTCTACCGAGACACCAAGCTGGCTCTGCTTAAAGTCACCGTCGAAGTAACCATTACGCAGCGCCAGGCTGGAGAAGCCGTTTTTGAATTTATCGTAGTCGCCGTGATTGAGCTGGCTGCCGACTTTCGGCCTGCCCTGCTTCACCCACGCCTGATAATCAGGATCGTCTTTTGCGGCACCTTCCACCACAATGGTGCTGCCGCCAATCTTCACCGGCTCACCGGCGGTGACGCGGGCAATCAGCACCGGACGGCCACCCTGCGGCGGTGCCGGGCGTGATTCAAAGTCGATCTGCGGCTCGTAATAGCCGAGCGCGCGCAGGCCTTCTTTGATCGCGGCAGCCACGCGCGCCTGGAAACGGCCATCGTTCGACACCTCGTCACTGCCGATAGTGGACAAGCGCGCCCTGACGTTTTTCTGTAACTCCCCGGTCAGGCCTTCCAGCTGCAGTCGCACTTTGGCTGCCTCAACAGCAGGTGCGGCAAGCAGCAGGCTGGCCAAGCAATAAGCATGAAATCGCGGCACGCGTACTCCTGTTAATAATGCCTGCCCCTATTCCGCAGGGGCGTTAACTCTGGTGGAAAGGGTATCACCACACCTTGCATACCCATCAGCATAGCCGCTCTTTTTTGCGAGCGGCTGCGTAAAAACGGCCGCTAAGCCAAATCGACTGCTATTGTCGGTAAATGTGCGGACCGATACAACAACGAAGCCGCGCTTCTGCGCACCGCCAGCCGCCACTCGGATTAATCCGAGCCGGCCAATCACGCCGCTGGCGGCAGCAATAGCGCTGCTGCTATAATCAGCGACCAGCAGGCCTCGCCTGCACGCATTTCTGCCCCGACGTTAACGTGACTTTGTCGAACTGGCGCAGACATTTTTGGCACGGATAGCCCTGTTTGACGGGTAAGTACCGGATGTACGCCTCTTCGCGCTGCCCAGGCCAAAAATGACAAGTGATTAACCCAACGGATCTTTTATGCTTGATAGCCTGCTTGTCATTCTTTTACTGATCGTAATCAGTTCATTTTTTTCTCTGTCGGAGATCTCGCTGGCGGCTGCCCGCAAGATCAAACTGAAACTGCTGGCCGATGAAGGCAACATCAACGCGCAGCGCGTGCTGAAGATGCAGGAACAGCCTGGCATGTTCTTCACCGTGGTACAGATTGGCCTCAACGCCGTCGCGATTCTCGGCGGTATCGTCGGCGATGCGGCGTTTTCGCCCGCCTTCAGCAGCCTGTTCAACCGCTTTATGGAGCCGGAACTGGCGGATCAGCTCAGCTTTATCTGCTCCTTCACCATCGTCACCAGCCTGTTTATTCTGTTTGCCGACCTGACGCCAAAACGCGTCGGCATGATCGCGCCGGAAGCCATCGCGCTGCGCATCATCAATCCGATGCGCTTCTGCCTGCTGGTTTTCCGCCCGCTGGTATGGCTGTTCAATGGCCTGGCCAACGTGTTCTTTCGCATCTTTAAGCTGCCGATGGTGCGTAAAGATGACATCACCTCAGATGACATTTACGCGGTGGTAGAAGCGGGCGCGCTGGCCGGCGTGCTGCGCAAGCAGGAGCACGAGCTGATCGAGAACGTGTTTGAGCTGGAATCACGCACCGTGCCTTCGTCCATGACCTCGCGTGAAAATATCGTGTGGTTCGATCTGCACGAAGACGAAACCAGCCTGAAAACCAAAATCGCGCAACACCCGCATTCGAAGTTTCTGGTGTGCGACGGCGATATCGACCATATCGTCGGTTACGTTGATTCCAAAGAGCTGCTGCTGCGCGTGCTGGGCAACCAGAGCATGACGCTCAACAGCGGCGTGCAGATTCGTTCGGCGCTGATTGTGCCGGATACGCTGACGCTGTCAGAGGCGCTGGAGAGTTTTAAAACCGCCGGCGAAGACTTCGCGGTGATCATGAACGAATATGCGCTGGTGGTCGGGATTATCACGCTTAACGACGTGATGACCACGCTGATGGGCGATCTGGTCGGTCAGGGGCTGGAAGAGCAGATTGTAGCGCGTGACGAGAACTCCTGGCTGGTGGAAGGCGGTACGCCGATTGATGACGTGATGCGCGTGCTGGATATCGACGAGTTCCCGCAGTCCGGCAACTACGAGACCATCGGCGGCTTCATGATGTATATGCTGCGTAAGATCCCCAAACGCACCGATTTCGTCAAATTCTCCGGCTACAAATTCGAGGTGGTGGATATCGACAGCTACCGCATCGACCAGCTGCTGGTGACGCGCATTGATGACCGCCCGCCGGTGCTGAATGTGTCGAAGAGTACGCTGGATGAGTCTGAAGGGCCTGCCGCATAGCAGTGATCGTGCGGTTACAGAAAGATTCAGGGCGCCAGCGGCGCCCTTTCTTTTGCTTAGTTGTACTCGGCTTGCAGCCGCAGCACCTGGCGGTTGATTTCTGACATCACGCTAAGGTGCTGTTTATCCTTGACGCGCGGCAACATGACTTTGCCTTTGTCGAACTCAAACGCGCCAACATCCTTGATGTACAACCTTCCTTTAAATAGCGTCTTTACATATTTCGCAATTTGCAGCGGATTATAGCGCTGGAAGATCTTCATGCTGTTTAACTCCTGAACAGATGTAATACGCTTCGCCATTGCCAAATTCGGTACGAGCCCTTGAAGCGCAAATGAGGCATAACTATAGAACATGATTCCTTGCCGATGTTCCGAAAAAATGGATTTTTTACTGAATTGACACATCATTACAGAGAACTCTGTCATAACGATCACAAAATCCAGTATAAACCTTCATTGGTTAAGGAATTGTGGCATGGGTTACAAAGCTGCTATCTCATCGCGACAGGCGCATCATCCACGCCTAATATTGCAAAAACATGAATAACTGGTCGGATCACTAAGGAGCATTACCATGCGTTTGGCACATTCCGTGATAGCCCTGGCGCTGCTGCTGCCCAGCCTTGCCTCAGCCCACGCGTTTAAGGTTGGCGAACGCGTACCGGCAGTCGGCGTTAACGACAAAGGAGAACTGCTGTATCAGCAGGAGAAGTTTCGCTACCAGCCCTGGAACAGCGCCCAGCTGAGTGGCAAAGTGCGGGTCATCCTGCATATTGCCGGACGCTCGTCAGCCAAAGAACAGAACGCCGCGCTGATTGAAGCCATCAAAGCCGCCCAGCTGCCGCACGACCGCTATCAGACCACCACGGTGGTCAATACCGATGATGCCATTCCCGGCACCGGGATGTTTGTGCGCAGCAGCATTGAGAGCAATAAACAGCAATATCCGTGGTCGCAGTTCATTGTCGACAGCAACGGCAACGCGCGCAAGGCGTGGCAGCTGGAGAAAGGCGGTTCGGCAATTGTGATTCTGGATAAGACCGGCCATGTGCGTTACGCCAAAGACGGTCCGCTGACGCAGGATGAAGTGCAGCAGGCGATGAAACTGATCCATCAGCTGCTGCAGGCGTGATCGCGCCACAGCGGGTGGCGCGCATAGCGTATCAGAACAGCGAGACGCGGAAGCCCGGATTCAGGAACGACTCGCGCGGCGCGTAGTCGAGGGTTTTGCCCTGCCAGTCATGCACGTGCGCGCCAGCGGCAATGGCTACCGCATGGCCGGCACCGGTATCCCAGATATTGGTCGGCCCGAAGCGCGGATAGAGCTGCGCCTTGCCCTCTGCCACCAGGCAGAACTTGAGCGAGGAGCCGATAGCGGTGGTCTGGTGCTCGCCCAGCTGGGTCAGATACTCTTTCAGCTCTTCGTCTTTATCAGCGTGCGAACGGCTCACTACCACCAGCAGCGGTCGCGCTTCACGTACGTGGATCTGCGTGGTGTGGCCGCCCTCTTCTTTCCACGCTTTGCCTTCGGCCGCAGAATACATCACCCCCAGCGCCGGCGCGTACACCACGCCCAGCACCGGTTTGCCGTGCTCAATCAGCGCGATATTGACCGTGAACTCGCCGTTACGCTTGATGAACTCTTTGGTGCCGTCGAGCGGATCGACCAGCCAGTATTGCTGCCAGTGCTGACGCACATCCCAGCCGGGTGGATCCTCTTCCGACAGCACCGGCACGTCAGGCGTCAGCGCCGCTAAGCCCTGCACGATAACCTGATGTGCCGCCAGATCGGCCGCCGTGACCGGTGAATCATCCGATTTACGCGTCACGTCCAGCGGTTGTGCGCCATCGTAGACCTGCATAATGGCATCGCCTGCGCTGCGCGCCAGCTGGCAAATTTTATCTAACATTGTTCACCTCATTTCGGCTGATGCTGCCGCTGAAACCCCGGCAGCCCGTCTCCAGATATTTTAGCAGGTGCGCTGTGACAGCCGCAGCTAAGCGTATTCGCTTTGATTATCAATATCATAGTTCGGTCGTGGCGGCTATGGCGCAATGCTGAATGGCAGGCACTCCGTCAGCTTACGCAGGAAAGAGGCAAAATCCCGAGCCCCATCACAAATTGAAATGATAATTCGTCATGGTTTTACATTATTTTGAGAGGCCCATTAAAGCGAACAAGGAGCAAGCCATGTTCAAAGCGAGCATGTCGTTACTGGCACTGTGCGTTGCAGCCGCCACGGTGCAGGCTGCCACGGTGGATTTACGCATTCTGGAAACTACCGATCTGCACAGCAACATGATGGATTTCGATTACTACAAAGACACGCCGACCGAAAAGTTTGGCCTGGTGCGCACCGCCACGCTTATCCAGCAGGCGCGCGGCGAAGTAGCAAACAGCGTGCTGGTGGATAACGGCGACATTATTCAGGGCAGCCCGCTGGGCGATTACATGGCGGCCAAAGGCCTGCAGCCGGGTGAAATCCATCCGGTGTATAAAGCCCTTAATACGCTGGATTACGCGGTAGGCAATCTCGGCAACCACGAATTTAACTACGGCCTGCCCTATCTGCAGCAGGCGATTGCCGGGGCACGTTTTCCCTACATCAACGCCAACGTTATCGATGAAACCAGTGGCAAACCGCTGTTTACCCCCTATTTAATTAAAGAAACCACGGTAAAAGACCGCGACGGCAAGCCGCATACGCTGAAAATCGGCTATATCGGCTTCGTACCACCGCAGATTATGGTGTGGGATCGCAACAATCTGCAGGGTAAAGTGCGCGTTGATGACATCACCGAGACAGCGAAGCGCTATGTGCCGGAAATGCGCGCAAAAGGTGCTGAAATAATCATCGCTATTCCGCACTCCGGTCTGAGCAGTGAGCCGTACCATGCCATGGCGGAAAACTCGGTGTATTACCTCAGTCAGGTGCCAGGTATCAATGCCATCATGTTCGGCCATGCGCACGCGGTGTTTCCCGGCAAAGAGTTTGCGGCGATTAAAGGCGCGGATATCGCTCAGGGCACGCTTAACGGCGTACCGGCGGTGATGCCCGGCATGTGGGGCGATCATCTCGGCGTGGTTGACCTGGTGCTGAAAAATGACGGCGGCAACTGGCAGGTGACCCAGGGTAAAGCCGAGGCACGGCCAGTTTACGATGCGGTAGCGAAAAAATCGCTGGCGGCGGAAGATGCCGATCTGGTGAAAGTGCTGGCCGACGATCATCGCGCTACGCGTGAATTTGTGGCAAAACCGATCGGCAAGTCGGCGGATGTGATGTACAGCTATCTGTCGCTGGTGCAGGACGATCCCACCGTGCAGATCGTCAATAATGCGCAGCGTGCTTACGTCGAACGCTTCATTCAGGGCGATCCCGATCTGGGCCGCTTACCGGTGCTCTCGGCAGCGGCACCGTTTAAAGCCGGCGGCCGTAAGAACGATCCGGCCAGCTACGTTGAAGTGGAAAAAGGCGATCTTACCTTCCGTAATGCCGCCGATCTCTATCTCTACCCGAATACGCTGGTGGTGATGAAAGTCAGCGGCGCGCAGGTGAAAGAGTGGCTGGAGTGCTCGGCGGCGCAGTTTAATCAGATCGACGTGCATCGTCGTCAGCCGCAGTCGCTGATCAACTGGGATTTCCGCACCTACAATTTTGATGTGATCGACGGCGTGCAGTATCAGATCGATGTGACGCAACCGGCGCGCTACGACGCCGAATGCCAGCTGATTAACCCGGCGGCATCACGTATTCAGGATCTGCGCTGGCAGGGCAAACCGATCGATCCCAAAGCGACCTTCCTCGTTGCCACCAATAATTACCGTGCCTGGGGCGGCAAATTTGCCGGTACCGGCGAGCAGTATGTCGCCTTTGCCTCGCCGGATGAGAACCGCTCGGTGGTGGCCGCCTACATCAGCAGCGAAACCCGCGCCCACGGCGCGGTGCAGCCACAGGCCGATCACAACTGGCGGCTGGCACCGATCGCCAGTGCAACGCCGCTGGATATTCGCTTTGAGACCGCGCCGGGCGCAAAAGCCACGCAGTTTATTGAGAAGTATGCTGATTATCCGATGAAAGCCGTCGGCAGTGATGAAACGGGCTTTGCAATCTGGCAGGTGGATTTACAGAAGCAGGCAGAGAAGAAGTAGTGACAGGGGCGCCAGACACGGCGCCCGCTGTTTATTACAGGATTTCCAGCAGCTCGACTTCGAAAATCAGGGTGCTGAATGGCGGGATAGAGGCACCCGCGCCGCGCTCGCCGTAAGCGAGATTGTGCGGAATGGCCAGCTCCCACTTCGAACCAACCGGCATCAGGGTCAGCGCTTCAATCCAGCCAGCAATCACGCCGCTGACCGGGAATTCAGCCGGTTCGCCACGGGCAACGGAGCTATCAAACACGGTGCCGTCAATCAGCTTACCGGTGTAGTGCACGCGTACGCGATCCTGACGTGATGGGATCGGACCATCGCCCTGGGTGATGACGCTGAACTGCAGGCCGGATTCGGTGCTGCTCACGCCTTCACGCTGTGCATTCTGCTCGAGGAACTGCTGACCTTCGGCCGCCATGGCTTCGACGCGCTCACGACGTACGCCTTCGGCACGCTCGTGGACTTCACGCAGCGCACGGTGTACCACGTCAACCGGAACTGCCGGTGAGTTCCCTTCCAGCGCGTCGCGCAGGCCCGCAAGCAGCGCTTCTGGCTGCAGACCCTGCAGTCCAGACTCTTGCAGCTGCTGACCAACCTGTAAACCGATACCGTAACTTGCTTGTGATTCGACGCTGTCAAATGAAGGGGTCGTCATCTTGTTTCCTTAATCCCGGAGAAAATAGAACCGGCAGCATAACAGCGCAGGCGGCTGGCGTAAAATCTCGCGCGCCGCGGATGACATTTCCCGGGGAAAGAGAAACAATATGCAGGTCAAATTTTTCAATGCTGGCAGGCACTTCGCGCCCGCTTTGCCAATACTATAGAACAAGAGAGCATCCATGGGCCAAATCGCCCCACGACGTCGCAGGACGCGCGCACCGCGTACCTTATTTTCCCGGTTGCAACGCTGGCTGCCTGACAGGCGCGTCACGACCGCCAGCGAGGAGGAGGAAAGAATGGCTTCTGAAACCCCGTCGCGTATACCCGCTGTGCTGCAGCGCATCTGGCATCTGCTGGATAACGTACGCTGGATGGATCCGCTGCCGCCGCTGCACCGACGCGGTATCGTTATTGCCCTGCTGGTGATGCTGCTGGCGTTTCTCTGGCCTGCCAGCACACCGCAGTATCCGGTGGAACGTCCGGCAGAGAGCAGCGGCAAAGAGGTGCCGATGCAGGCGGAAATCTACGATAACAATGCGCAGCCGCCGCAGAATACGACGCCAAAGAGTGATGCCCAGGGCGAATGGCACAGCTATACCGTGGCCTCGGGCCAGACGCTGGCGCAGCTGTTCCGTGACAATAATCTGCCGGTCAATGATGTGTTTGCCATGGCGCGGGTGGAAGGCGATGGGCAGCCGCTGAGCGCGCTGCAGAGTGGTCAGCAGGTGAAGATTCGTCAGAACGCGCAGGGCGTGGTGACCGGCTTAACGGTCGAGAGCAGTAACGGTCCGGTGCTGTTTACCCGCCAGCCGGACGGCAGCTTTATCCGCGCGCAGTAAGCAACAGAAACAAAAACGCCGGCACAAGGCCGGCGCTTTCAAACTAAGTAAAAAATTACTCAGCTACTACATTCACAACCAGTTTCGCGAATACTTCGCTGTGAACCTGGAAGTCAACTTCGTGCTCACCGGTGGTGCGCAGAACGCCGTTTGGCAGGCGAACTTCGCTCTTCGCCACTTCAACGCCAGCTGCAGTAACTGCATCAGCGATGTCGCGGGTACCGATGGAACCGAACAGTTTACCTTCGTCGCCTGCTTTAGACGCGAGAGTAACGGTGCCCAGTGCATTGATTTTCTCTGCACGTGCGTTAGCAGCAGCCAGAACGTCAGCCAGTTTGGCTTCCAGTTCAGCGCGACGCGCTTCGAAGAACTCAACGTTTTTCTTTGTAGCAGGAACAGCTTTACCCTGTGGAACCAGGAAGTTACGAGCGTAGCCCGCTTTAACGTTAACCTGATCACCCAGGCTGCCCAGGTTTGCTACTTTATCAAGCAGAATAACTTGCATTACCTTATCCTCTTAAAGTCGTTAATGGACAGTTGCCGATTACTGATGACGATCAGTGTACGGCAGCAGAGACAGGTAACGCGCGCGCTTGATAGCACGAGCCAGCTGACGCTGGTATTTTGCACGAGTACCGGTGATACGGCTTGGAACAATCTTGCCGCTTTCAGTGATGTAGTTTTTCAGCGTTGCGATATCTTTATAATCGATCTCTTGAACGCCTTCCGCGGTGAAACGGCAGAACTTGCGACGACGGAAATAACGTGCCATTTGGCTAGTCTCCAGAATCTATCAATTCAATCTGCTCGGCATGTAACACAAGTTTGCTCTGGCCATTGCGTGCCTGATGGCAGCTAATAAAACCTTCGAGTGTGAGTTGCGTGCCGACCGTTATATGTTGAGTAATCGCCTGATGGGCGCTGCCGCTGATAATCACCGGCATCTGACACCAGGCTTGCCGGTGAAACCCGGCTTCCTCCTGCACAGAACGATGCTCAAGCACGAACTGGCAGTGAGGAATCCCTGACGGACTGACTTTTCGAACTGGCGTCTTGCACACGGTGCCAGACAGGCGCAGCCGATTGGCCGTCATCGTGGATTACTCTTCAGAATCCCCAGCATCTGAGTCTTCTGCCGATTCGTTAGCGAAGTCTTCGCGGCGCTCACGACGCTCGTCTTTCGCTTTAACCATCGGAGAAGCTTCAGTTACCGCGTGCTTAACGCGCATAACCATGCTGCGGATAACGGCGTCGTTGAAGCGGAAGTTAGTTTCCAGCTCGTCGATCACTTCCTGCGGTGCTTCTACGTTCAGCAGAACGTAGTGTGCTTTGTGCAGTTTGTTGATCGGGTAAGCCAGCTGACGGCGACCCCAGTCTTCCAGACGGTGGATCGTGCCCTGTGCACCAGTGATAGCACCAGTGTAACGCTCGATCATGCCCGGAACCTGCTCGCTCTGGTCAGGATGGACCATAAATACGATTTCGTAATGACGCATCGATAGCTCCTTACGGATTATTCAGCCTCCTGTCAGGGTCAGCTGCGGCCCACGGAAGCAAGGAACGTTATAGGTTGCGAATCACCCAAAAGATGAAACACACCTCTGAATGCAGCTGAAAAATTGACGCGTAATCATACTGACCTCGCCGGGGAAACTCAAGCGCACAATTCATCAAATTGTCGCTGCCGTGCCAGGCGGGGACACCTTTCGTGCTAAGGATTGAGATTCAGCAGGTTAGTCAGAGATTGTTCAAAATCCCTGAACGAGGCGTTCAGCATGACGATCTGGCGTCGTACTGGTGAAGAACTAAACTCTCTACAGGCGCAACGGTTTGGCTTAATCAGCGCGCCTGAGAGTGAAATCCCTGGAGTGAGGAGTCGATTATGAAAGCTGTCATTATCGCCACTTTACTGGGTCTCTTCCTGTCTACCCCCGCTCTTGCCAGCTCCGCTGACCAGGCGCTGCAGATGAGAAGTAACAGCAGCAAAGCGGCTTCAGGCTATGTCTACGTTAACCGGCTGGATGCGCCAGGCGGTAACCCGGTCAGCGCGAACACCAGCGCCGCCGACCGCTTGTCGTCACAACTGTAGTCCGGCCTGTCTTTAGGGCTGGCGTGCTCCGCGCCGCCAGCCCGTTCCGTTTTACAAATGATGTTTAAAGAAACTGACCAGCGCGGTGAGCGCTGGCGGCGTGATTTTGTGCCCGATCTGCTTTTCTGCCAGAAAAGTGAGCCGACTGTCTAGCTGCGCCTCGCGCAACGCCTTCTCCAGTCGTACCGTTTCGGCAAACGGTACGACTTCATCCGCTTCACCGTGCCATAACAGCAGCGGCCGGTTAGCCAGCTGCGCCAGCTGCTGACAGGGATCGTAGGCTGCCAGCGGGGCCAGCCGCGCCTGTAACGCCGCTTTTTGCTCTGGCGTGTGCGCCACCAGCGGCGGGAACAGCGTCTGACTGAGCTGCATGAAGTAGCCGGAGCCCATCAGACAGGCAACGCTGTGCAGGTGTGGATAGCGCGCCATCGCGCCCAGCGCGGTCATGCCGCCCATTGAGGCGCCGGCAATGGCGAAACGCTCATCCGCCACCCAATCGTTGTCGCGCAGCGCTGCTTCCAGCAGCGGCACTTCATCGATGTTCTGGCGCAAAATCTCCCAGAAGTGCGTCATGCGCGCGTCGGTATCACCGTTGTAGCGCGCGCCATGCATCTCTGCATCCGGCATCACCACACGGAAACCGGCCTGTGCCAGCGCCACGGCAAAGTAGCTGTACACCTCTTTCGATGAGGTAAAGCCGTGATAAAACAGGATGGTGGGTAAGCGCGCCAGCCGCTGTCCGGCCGGTGCCGCGTGAATACACTCAATGCCCGCCAGGTTCTCCGTTGCCAACTCAATCATACCGTCTCCGTTGAGAATGATTATCACTGGTCTCAGTGTACGTGCTGCCGGCCAAAACGCGAGCCACATCACATTTATTTCGATTAATTTCTGCCCTAAACATTTGCCGCATTTTGCCGTTGATCCTGTACCCCTCCAGTTATTTATTAAAGGTACTTTATGAAGCGTCTCTCTCTCAGCGCCATGAGTCTCGGAATTAAGCTGTCTGTATTGACGTCTTTCAGTGTGGCAATCGTGCTGTTTGCCCTGACGTTAACGCTCAGCCATAACGCCGCGCGCCAGCTGGAGCAGCTGGCTGTCGACGATATGCAAAACCAGGTGCTCGGCATTAATGAAATGGCCACGATGTTTAACGCGACCTTATCGGAAGAAGTGGCGAACTATACCCGGCTGTTTCAGAGCTTTTTACCCAAGCGATTCAGCCGTGACGACAGCTCACGCATTCAGGTGGGATCGTTCAGCACGCCGACGCTGCGTGCCGGGCTGAAAACCCTCAACCTCGATCAGATCGCCGTGGACGATTTTCTCGATCGTACCGGTGCAGTCTCCACCATTTTTGTGCGCGACGGCGAGGATTACATTCGCATCGCGACCTCACTAAAGAAAGAGGATGGCAGCCGCGCGGTGGGCACCCAGCTTGATCGCAGCAGCGCGGCGTGGCGCAGCGTGAATAAGGGCGAAGTGTATCGCGGCCTGGCGACGCTGTTCGGCCATCGCTACATCACCCAATACCAGCCGGTGCAGGACGACAGCGGCGCAGTGATCGCCATTCTGTTTGTTGGCGTGCAGATTGATAAACAGTACGCGCTGATGCGAGAGAAAGTGCTGGCGCGACGTCTCGGCGACAGCGGCAGCTTCTTCGTGCTGAACGGCACGCCGGGCAGCGCACAGGGCCAGTATCTGTTTGCCCGTCAGTCAGAAGGCAAGCTGCCGGACTGGGATCGCAGCGTACAGCAGCAGATCCTGACGCAGCCGCACGGCCTGCTGGAGATCGCGCATCAGGGCGAAACCCGCCTGCTGGCGTGGCAGCAACTGCCGGGCTGGAACTGGATTATCGCCGGTGAAGTCAGCCGCGCCAGCCTGCTGGCACCGATCACCCACAGCCGCAATCTGTTTATGCTGATTGGCCTGGCGCTGGTGCTCGCCTTTGCCATTGGCTTTGTGCTGTATAGCCGGCGCGCCATTACCCGGCCGCTGCAGCAGGTGATCCATCTGGCCGAGCAATATGCGGCAGGTAATCTGCAGGCGCACCTCGACTCAGCACGCCGCGACGAGATCGGCCAGCTGGTGAGCGCGATTAACGGCATTGGCGACGGCCTGGAGAAAGTGGTAGGCCAGGTACGCGCCGCCGCGCGTGAGATCAGCGACGGCACCGACACCATTGCGGCCAGCAGTTCCAGCATCAGCGAGCAGATTGGCCGCCAGGCGAGCAGCGTTGAAGAGACCTCGGCCAGCATGGAGCAGTTTGGCGCAACCGTGGCGCAAACCGCCGCTAACGTGCGTCAGGCGATGGCGCTGGTCGGTGAAGCCGCCAGCACCGTCAGCCAGGGCGGCAGCACCGTGGCGCGCTCGGTAGAGACCATGGCGGAGATTCGCATTGCCTCTCAGAGCATCGCCGACATTACCCACGTGATCGAGTCGATTGCCTTCCAGACCAATATTCTGGCACTCAACGCTGCGGTTGAGGCGGCGCGCGCCGGTGAGCACGGCAAAGGCTTCGCGGTTGTCGCTGCGGAAGTGCGTGCACTGGCGCAGCGCAGCGCCAATGCGGCGAAGGAGATTGACGGGCTGATCGCCAGTTCGATCGACAAAGTGGCCGCCGGCCATGCGCTCTCGGAACAAACGCGTGACGCCATGAGCCATATTGTCAGCCATATCGAACAGGTGAAAACCCTGATGGGGGAAATCAATATCGCCGCCCAGGAGCAGGCCGCGGGCATTGGTCAGGTCAATCTGGCGATGAACCACATCAGCCATGCGACCCATCAGAGCAGCGACATGATTAACCAGTCCGAGCACACGGCGCAGCACCTGAGTCAGAAAGGCCATCATCTGACCCAGCTGGTGAGTATTTTCCGCCTCAACGACTGATGAGCCGGGGCAGATGGCTTACACTTGAGTCATCTGCCTGTTTTCCGGAGCCACCATGCGTACGCTTATTCTGCTGCTGGGCCTGCTGCTGAGCGGCTGTGCCGCACTGCACACCACGCCACAACCCCCGCCAGCGCCCACCACTCAGGCGCAGGAGATCACCCGCGCGCAAAGCTATGGCCTGCCGAAGCTTGGCACCGTCAGCGCCCATTCACGCGGCTCGCCGGATGATGTGCAGCGTGCAATCGCTGCACGCGCCAATCAGAGCGGTGCGGTTTACTATCAGATCCTGATGGTCGATGAGACCACCATGCCTGGCTTCTGGTATGCCACCGCCATTCTGTACGGCGCGCCCTCAGGCGGCAGTAGCACGCTGCAGTAAGCGTGCGCTCAGATCATCACTCAGCGCCTGTGCCGGGCGCGATGAAAGATAACGCGCGCACCAGCTGTCCGCCAGCGGCGGTTCTGCCGCTTTCAGCAGCACCGCGGCACTCGCCAGCCGAATCAGCATATCGCTGACCTGCCGTCCCTGCTCTTCGCGCAGGTTGCCGAGTTGCAACCGCAGCTGACGCCAGCAGCGATCGAAGTGGCGATTGCTGCCCTTCACTGCATCAAACTCATCCTGCAGCATACTAAGCACCTCCGCATGCCGTCCCAGTACACGCAGCACATCCAGGCACATCACGTTACCCGAGCCCTCCCAGATGCTGTTCACCGGCATCTCGCGATACAGGCGCGGCAGTTCACTCTCTTCGCAGTAGCCAATGCCGCCCAGCACCTCCATGGCTTCAGCCACAAACGGCATACCGGCTTTGCAGATCACGAACTTGGCCGCCGGAGTGAACAGGCGTGCATACAGCCGTTCATGCGCGCTGGCTGGCGTTGACCAGGCGCGCGCCAGACGCAGCAGCAGTGCGGTTTGTCCCTCCAGCTGCAGTGCCTGCTGCGCCAGCACCGCGCGCATCAGCGGCTGATCGCTAAGGTTTTTGCCCATCACCTGGCGCTGACCGGCGTGATGCAGCGCTATCGCCAGCGCGCGTCGCATCTGGCCGTGGCTGCCGAGCGCACAGTCAAAGCGCGTCATACCGCCCATTTTCAGGATCAGCCGCACGCCATCGCCCTCCTCACCCATCAACCAGCCGAAGGCATCCTGAAACTCCACTTCGGCACTGGCACTGGCGCGGTTGCCCAGCTTGTCTTTCAGGCGTTCAAGACGAATGGCGTTGCGCGTGCCGTCCGGCAGCAGGCGCGGCAGAAAGAAGCAGCTCAGCCCGGCGGCGGTCTGCGCCAGAATCAGGTGCGCGTCGCTTTGCGGCACCGAGAAGAACCATTTGTGGCCGGTGATGCGCCAGGGTTCGCCCGGCGTACGCGTGCCAGGCGGTTCGGCGCGTGTGGTGTTGCTCAGCACATCGGTGCCGCCCTGCTTCTCCGTCATGCCCATGCCAATCAGCAGGCCGCGCTTCTGGCTGCCGGGCAGATGATGCGCATCATACCGATCGCTCAGCAACCGATCGTGCCAGTCGGCGTAGGGAGCGGGCAGATGGGTTTGCAGCAGCGGGATCGCGGCGTGAGTCATGGTTACCGGGCAAAGTGAACCGGCTTCCACCTGCGCATGCAGAATGAAACGCGCCGCGCGCGCCACCATGGCGCTGCCCTGCACGTCAGGCTGCCAGCTCAGGTTATGTAACCGGCTGGCGCACACGCCCTGCATCAGCAGATGCCAGGCAGGATGAAAGCGCACCTCGTCGAGTCGCTCACCGCGCGCGTCGTAACGCAGCAGCTCCGGCGGCTGCGCATTGGCCAGGCGACCTAATTCCAGTGACTCCGCGCTACCGAGCTGCAGGCCGACGGACGCCAGCCATTCGCGGTCCCAGCCGGCCCCTTCACGCACTACCGCATCGCACAGCGCGCTGTCGCCGGTGAAGAGATTGCTGTTGCTGAGCGGAGATGGTTGATTGAATACGCTGTGAGTGGTCCAGGCCATGGCACTCTCCTCTCCTGTTGCCCGTACTGATGTGGCTATAAGTATGGAGAGGATGTGCAGTTATGCCTG
This sequence comes from Pantoea sp. SGAir0418, assembly GCF_043529865.1. Taxonomy (NCBI): domain Bacteria; kingdom Pseudomonadati; phylum Pseudomonadota; class Gammaproteobacteria; order Enterobacterales; family Erwiniaceae; genus Pantoea; species Pantoea sp. SGAir0418. The sequence continues at coordinate 423,555 of NZ_CP027911.1, read as the reverse complement.
GTACAGCTGAGGTTTTGCGGCGGCGATCACGCCTGGCGCTGACGCACCGCTTCGAACAGACAAACGCCGGTGGCCACCGAAACGTTGAGGGAAGAGACGCTGCCGGCCATCGGGATGCTGATCAGCTCATCGCAGTGTTCGCGCGTCAGGCGGCGCATGCCTTCTCCTTCCGCACCCATCACCAGCGCCATCGCGCCGGTCATTTTGCTCTGATACAGCGTGTGGTCTGCTTCACCGGCCGTGCCGACGATCCAGACGTTGTACTCCTGCAGCAGACGCATGGTGCGCGCCAGATTGGTGACGCGAATCAGCGGCACGTTTTCCGCCGCCCCGCTGGCGACTTTTTTCGCCGTGGCGTTGAGCGGTGCCGAACGGTCTTTCGGCACGATCACCGCATGCACACCCGCCGCATCGGCGCTGCGCAGGCAGGCACCCAGGTTATGCGGATCGGTGACGCCATCCAGAATCAGCAGGAACGGCTGATCCAGTGAGGCCAGCAGATCCGGCAGATCGCCTTCCTGATAGTTTTTACCCGGCTTAACGCGCGCCACGATGCCCTGGTGCACGCCGCCTTCGACCTGGCCGTCGAGCCACTGGCGGTTGGCCAGCTGAATCACAATTCCCTGAGCTTCCAGTGCGGCGATCAGCGGCTGCAGGCGGCGATCATCGCGGCCTTTAAGGATAAAGACTTCCTGAAAACGCTGGGGATCACGCTCCAGCAGCGCCTGCACGGCGTGAATGCCAAAAATTATTTCACTCATTACTTTGCTCAAGGTTGGATGTAAATCGTTGAATACAGAACATTAATCAGGCTGCGCGTTGGGGCGCAGCCTGCGAAACAGGGTTGAGCAAGGTGCGTCAGCGCTGACGCACCTGGCCGCTGGCGGGTGAAGAGGCCATCAGGCTTCGCTGGCCTTCTTCTTCACTGCGCGCTTCGCCTTGGTTGCGGCGGCGATTTTACGGGTTTTTTCGGAGACTTTTTTGCTTTTTTTCTCGCTTTTATTCGCCGCAGGCGGTTGCTTCTCACCGCGGAAAGCGGCGTCCGGCTCAAAGTTGCCCTTGCGACCCGCGTCGCGGCGCCGCTTCGCCGGTGGCTTGCCGCCACGCTTCTCACGCTCGCGCGCGGTTTTTCCTTCACCGCGCGGTACGCGTTTGCTGGAGATCAGCGCGAAATCGATCTTGCGCTCATCCATGTGCACCGCGTCAACGCGCACTTCCACCGCATCACCCAGACGGTAAGTGCGACCGCCGGATTCGCCAATCAGACGCTGGCCCACCGGATCGAAGCGGTAGTAATCATTGTCCAGCGTGGAGACGTGCACCAGGCCATCAATGAACAGATCGTTGAGGCGAACAAAGAAGCCAAAGCCGGTCACGCTGGAGATCACGCCGTTGAATACGTTACCCACCTGATCCTGCATAAAGTCGCACTTCAGCCAGTCGGCCACATCGCGCGTCGCTTCGTCGGCACGGCGTTCGGTCATCGAACAGTGCTGACCCAGCTGCAGCATCTGCTGCATATCGTAGTGATAACCACCGGTTGGCGTGGTGTTGCCTTTTACCGTGCCCTGCTCTTTAGCCAGCAGGTACTTGATGGCACGGTGCAGCAGCAGATCCGGATAGCGACGGATCGGCGAGGTAAAGTGCGCATACGACGCCAGCGCCAGGCCAAAGTGACCGCGGTTTTCCGGATCGTACACCGCCTGCTTCATCGAACGCAGCAGCATGGTTTGCAGCATTTCAGCATCCGGACGGTCGGCAATCTGCGTCAGCAGATCGGCATAATCGATCGGCTGCGGTTTCGACCCACCCGGCAGGCTGAGGCCCAGCTCGCCCAGCACGGTACGGAAGCTGGTGATGCTGTCTTCGCTCGGGCGATCGTGATCGCGGAACAGCGCCGGCTCCTGATGTTTCTCAACGAAACGCGCGGAGGCGATGTTGGCCAGAATCATGCACTCTTCAATCAGCTTGTGCGCATCGTTACGTACGGTGCGCTCCACGCGCTCAATGCGACGCTCAGCGTTGAAGATGAATTTGGCTTCGTCGGTTTCAAACGAGATGCCACCGCGCTGTTCGCGGGCGGTTTCCAGCACCTCATACATGCGGTGCAGCTCTTCGAGGTGCTTCACCTGCGCCGCATACTGTTCACGCAGCTCCGGGTTGCCCTGCAGAATGCTCCACACTTTGTTGTAGGTCAGACGCGCATGTGAGTTCATCACCGCTTCGTAATGTTTGAAGCCGGTGAGTTTACCGCTGGCCGAGATGGTCATCTCGCACACCATGCACAGGCGATCCACCTGCGGATTGAGCGAGCACAGGCCGTTCGAGAGGATCTCCGGCAGCATCGGTATCACCTGCGACGGGAAGTAGACCGAGGTGCCGCGCTGCTGCGCTTCGTTATCCAGCGCGGTGCCGGGACGCACGTAATAGCTGACGTCGGCAATTGCTACCCACAGGCGCCAGCCGCCGCCGCGTTTTTTCTCGCAGTAAACGGCGTCATCGAAGTCACGCGCGTCTTCACCGTCGATGGTCACCAGCGGCAGTTCACGCAGGTCGACGCGGCCTTTTTTCGCCGATTCTGGTACCTGCTCTTTCAGTCTGGAAATCTCTTTCTCGACTTCTTCCGGCCATGAGTGGGGAATTTCATGGGTGCGCAGCGCCATATCCACGGCCAGACCGGTGCCCATGTTGTCGCCGAGAATTTCAGTAATTTTGCCGATGGCTTTGCTGCGGCGCGTCGCGCGCTGCACGATCTCCACCACAACCACCGATCCCATGCGCGCATTCAGCGTCTCTTCCGCCGGGATCAGAATGTCAAAACTCAGACGGCTGTCGTCCGGTACCACGAAGCCGGTGCCGGCATCGGTGAAGTAGCGGCCAACAATCTGGCTGTTGCGCGGTTCCAGCACGCGTACCACGCGCGCTTCACGCCGCCCTTTGCGGTCGGAGCCGCCCGGCTGGGCGAGGATGACATCACCGTGCAGGCAGAACTTCATCTGCTCAGCCGAGAGGTAGAAGTCATCTTTCTGACCATCAACGCGCAGGAAGCCGTAGCCATCGCGATGGCCAATCACTTTACCGCGCAGTAAATCCAGACGCTCCGGCAGGGCGTAGCACTGGCGACGGGTGAACACCAGCTGGCCGTCACGCTCCATGGCGCGCAGGCGGCGACGCAGCGCTTCAAGCTGATCTTCGCTGGTGATGTTTAACTCTTCGGCGATCTCTTCGCGGCTCGCCGGCTTTTCACGCTTTTCTAATAGCGCGAGGATAAATTCCCGACTGGGAATAGGATTTTCGTACTTTTCAGCTTCTCTATCCTGAAAGGGATCTTTTGACATTACGGTTCCTCCGATGTCATTTATGTGGAATTGCCACCGGCGGTTCGGACAATAAGATGTGGTAAAGCGAATCGTTGTTTTGCACCAGGTCGGCGAGCGTATATTTATCCAGTTCCTGCAGGAACAGCTGGACCGCATTATTCAGCGCGCTACGCAGGCGACAGGCGGGATTTATCGCACACTCTTTACAGTTTACCAGCTGCAAAGGCTCCATTTTTCTCACGACATCGCCAATGACGATTTTTTCCGGGTCCATGCCTAAACGAATTCCGCCGTTTTTACCGCGTGTCGCGGCAACAAAGCCGGCCCGGCTCAGTTGATTGATGATTTTAACCATATGGTTACGCGATACCCCGTAGGTATCGGTGACTTCGGTAATGTTGGTCTGCTGACCTTGCGGCAATGTCGCCATGTAAATCAGGGCGCGCAGACCGAAATCGGTAAAACTTGTTAGCTGCACATGTACCTCAGTGAATCATCGATATTGTTGTTATAACGCCCGTGAGCGCTTCGATTAACATTGATGATAAACCAGTGTGGAAAACCCGGAGCGCTTTTTTCCTGCAACTCCCGAAACCAGCAGGAAAAAATGAAGTGAGCGGAGTCAAAGAGCAGATAAACGAAGGCCGGACAGTGTCCGGCCTGCAAAACGTGATTAAGCGTCGAACGGATCGCGCAGAATCATGGTCTCACTACGGTCGGGACCGGTTGAAATAATATCAATCGGCACGCCAGTCACTTCTTCAACACGTTTTATGTAATCACGTGCTGCCTGCGGCAGGCCTTCCAGTGTTTTAACACCAAAGGTGTTTTCACTCCAGCCCGGCAGAGTTTCATAAATCGGCTCGATGCCTTCCCAGCCTTCTGCCGCCAGCGGAGTGGTGGTCATCTCGCGGCCATCCGGCATACGGTAACCGACGCAGATTTTCACCTCTTTCAGGCCATCCAGCACGTCCAGTTTGGTCATGCAGAAGCCGGACAGGGAGTTGATCTGCACCGCGCGGCGCACTGCAACCGCATCCAGCCAGCCGGTACGACGACGACGGCCGGTGGTGGCACCGAACTCGTTACCTTTCTTACAGAGGAACTCGCCGGTTTCATCAAACAGTTCGGTCGGGAATGGACCGGCACCGACGCGGGTGGAGTAAGCTTTGACGATGCCCAGCACGTAATCCACGTAACGTGGACCGATACCTGAACCGGTCGCCACGCCACCAGCAGTAGTGTTGGACGAAGTCACGTACGGATACGTACCGTGGTCGATATCCAGCAGCGTACCCTGTGCGCCTTCGAACATGATCAGGTCGCCACGCTTACGTGCGCCGTCCAGCAGTTCAGACACGTCGACGACCATGCCGGTCAGGATGTCGGCCACCGCCAGTACATCGCTCAGCACTTTATCGTAGTCTACTGCATCTTCTTTGTAGTAGTTCACCAGCTGGAAGTTGTAGAAATCAACGATCTCTTTCAGCTTCACGGCGAAGGTTTCTTTGTTGAACAGGTCGCTGACGCGCAGACCGCGACGGGCAACTTTATCTTCATAGGCTGGGCCGATACCACGACCGGTGGTACCGATAGCTTTGGCACCGCGCGCTTTTTCACGCGCCAGGTCCATCGCCACATGGTATTGCAGAATCAGCGGACAAGCTTCAGAGATCAGCAGACGTTCACGTACCGGCACACCGCGCGCTTCCAGACCGTTCATCTCTTTCATCAGGGCTTCAGGCGACAGCACAACACCATTACCAATGATGCTGGTGACGTTTTCACGCAGGATGCCAGAGGGAATTAAGTGGAGGACGGTTTTCTCACCGTTGATGACAAGTGTATGGCCTGCATTGTGGCCACCCTGGTAACGCACAACATATTTCGCGCGTTCAGTCAGAAGGTCTACGATCTTACCTTTACCTTCATCACCCCATTGGGTGCCCAGTACGACGACGTTCTTACCCATTTTCTAAAATCACCGATTGCTTAAAAATGGATTCTACCATCGGATTTTCACTCTTTCAGCACTTTTAGCATACGATTGCGCTGTTTTTTGCCTGAGTTTTGATCACTACAACATGTTGGGGGCAATGCTCTGCAGCAGACACAATTTAGCCGGGCGGCAGCGCGCAGATTTTTGCTCAGCCATTCGCGTGCGTGCTCAGCATGGCGTAAATCACCACGCCCGCCACCACCAGCCCGCCGCCAAAACGGTGCAGTATACGGTCCGGTAACTGCGTCATCGCCAGAATCATGCGACGCCACAGGCGCGGCAGCAGCATCGGTCCTAATCCCTCCAGCACCAGCACCAAAGCCAGCGCCATCCAGACGGTTGTGTTCATTCTGTTTTCCCAAAAAAAAGGCCGACATCAGTGTCGGCCTCAAGGTTATAACAGTTATTAACGCGAGACGTTAGTTGGCGCCTTCATATAGCGGAAGAAATCGCTATCCGGGCTCAGCACCATCACGTCCTGATTGTCCGCGAAGCTGTTCTCATAGGCACGCAGGCTGCGGATAAAGGCGTAGAAATCAGGATCCTGGCTGAAAGCGTCGGCGAACAGCTTGGCCGCTTCACCATCCCCTTCACCACGGCTGATCAGCGCCTGACGCTGCGCTTCTGCCAGCGTACGGGTTACCTGATAATCGGCCTGGGCGCGCAGTTTTTCCGCCTCTTCCTGACCCTGTGAGCGCTGGCTACGTGCTACCGCTTCACGCTCGGCGCGCATACGGTTGTAGATCGCGTCCGACACTTCGGTCGGCAGGTTGATCTGCTTGATGCGCACGTCGACCACCTGAATACCCAGCGCCGCCATACTGTTCGGGTTTGGCGCTGGCTCATTGCTGTTGGTCTCGCGCTCAACGCGGGCAGCCGCGCTGGCAATCGCATCGTCAGCGGCTGGCGTCTGCACTTCGTCGTCATTGCCGGCACTGCCGGTGTTCAGCGCATCGCGTACGTCGGTAGTCAGACGGCCACGCGAGTCGGTGACGATATCTTTCACATCAAGACGGCCCATTTCTGAACGCAGACGGTCGCTGAACTTACGTTTCAGCAGTACTTCCGCCTGAGATACATCGCCACCGCCAGTCGCGAGGTAGTAACGGCTGAAATCGCTGATGCGCCACTTGATGTAAGAGTCCACAATCAGGTCTTTCTTCTCTTTGGTGACGAAACGATCCGCCTGGTTATCCATGGTCTGGATGCGCGCATCCAGCGACTTCACGGTTTCAATAAATGGAATCTTGAAGTGCAGGCCCGGTGCGTACACCTGCGGCTTGTTCTCATCATCACGCAGCACTTTACCAAAGCGCAGCACGATACCGCGCTGGCCTTCCTGCACCACGAACAGTGAGGCGTACAGCACCACCAGAACAACAATAATTACGGCGATGATTGGCTTACGCATCGATTACTCCCTCCCTTCGCGCTGGGTATCGTTACGCAGCGCATTGGCGCGACGCTGATCCATGATGCTGTCCGGACTGTAGGATGAAGTGTCGCCGCGGCCGGCATTGCTGCCCGGTGACGACGGTAACTTCATCAGATTGGCATTGTTCTGACCGCTCTGGCCGCCTGCCTGGCCGCCACGCATCAGCTGATCCAGCGGCAGCACCATCAGGCTATTGCCGCGGTCGTTAACCAGCACTTTGCGGGTATGGCTGAGCACGCGCTCCATGCTTTCAATGTAGAGACGTTCTTTGGTGATCTGCGGTGCGGCTTTGTACTCCGGCAGCAGACGCGCGAACCGCGCCACTTCACCCTGCGCTTCCAGCACAGTCCGCTCTTTGTAGGCTCGCGCCTCTTCAAGAATACGCTGCGCCTGGCCGTTTGCACGCGGCTGCACTTCGTTGGCGTACGCTTCAGCTTCACGCACGTACTGCTCGCGGTTTTCGCGGGCGGCAATCGCATCGTCAAACGCGGCTTTGACCTCTTCCGGTGGACGCGCCGCCTGGAAGTTGACGTCAAGCAGCGTAATACCCATGTTGTAAGGACGAATGGTTTCGTCGATTTCACGCTGGGTATCGCTACGCACGACGGTACGGCCTTCGGTGAGGATACGGTCCATGGTCGAGCGGCCAATCACGCCGCGCAGCGCGCTGTCAGTAGCCTGACGCAGGCTGTCATCGGCACTGGTCACCGCATACAGGTAGCGCTCCGGATCGGTCACGCGGTACTGCACGTTCATCTCCACGCGCACCACGTTCTCGTCCGAAGTCAGCATCACGCCAGATGCCGCCAGCTCACGCACCGCTTCGACGTTGACGGCCCGCACCTGATCGATAAAGGTCGGTTTCCAGTTGAGGCCAGGCTCAACCAGATGGCTGAATTTGCCGAAACGCGTCACGACCCCGCGCTCCGCTTCTTTGATGGTGTAGAAACCACTGGCTGCCCAGATGACCACTGCCGCCACGGCGACAATGCCAACCAGTTTGCCACCGCTGCCGCCGCTGCGCTGGCCGTTATCGCTCTGTTTGCCACCGCCCAGTCCGCCGAGTTTTTTACTCAGCTTACGGAAGATATCATCCAGATCAGGAGGTCCCTGATCGCGACCTCCTTTATTTCCCCCAGAGTTGCCGCCTTGGTTATTGCTGCTTCCCCACGGGTCGCGGTCCTGTCCGTTATTTCCGGGCTGATTCCACGCCATGTCTCTACTCCATTTATTGTATATAAGTTTACCCTGCCACGTGCCGGGCACGTCTTGGGGTAAATGAGTTGGGCAACGGTCAAACAATATAGCTGGCGAGCTGCGGTTCCTGCTTGCACAAGCGGCGCCAGTCAACAATCGGCATTCGCACCTGCAAACCTACGCAGCCATCTTCTTCATTCCACTCTTTTTCAATCGCCTGCAGCTGATAGAAGCGGCTGCGCAGGCGGCCCGCTTCCGGCGGCAGACGTAAATCATACTGCGCCACTTCACCGGCTAAGCGCTCGGACAGCGCCTGCCACAGCAGCGGCAAACCGGCACCGCTCTGCGCCGACAGCCACACGCGCGTCGGCCGGTTCTCTTCGTCGCGATCGATACGCGGCTCAAAGCCATCCAGCATATCGATCTTGTTCATCACCAGCAGCACCGGAATCTCATCGGCTTCAATCTCTGCCAGCACTTCGTTTACGGCGTCGATGTTGTCATTGACGCGCAAATCCGCGGCGTCAATCACGTGCAGCAGCAGCGACGCCTGACGGGTTTCCTGCAGGGTGGCTTTAAACGCCGCCACTAAGTCATGCGGCAGGTGACGGATAAAGCCTACCGTATCCGCCAGCACCACTTCGCCGACATCGGCCACGTTGAGGCGGCGCAGCGTCGGGTCCAGCGTGGCGAACAGCTGGTCGGCAGCATACACGTTGGCTGAAGTAATGGCGTTGAACAGGGTGGATTTGCCGGCGTTGGTGTAGCCCACCAGGGAGACGGTCGGCACATCGGCTTTCGCGCGCGCCTGACGTCCCTGCTCACGCTGTTTTTCCACGCGTTCAAGGCGGGACAGAATCTGGCTGATGCGGCCGCGCAGTAAACGACGGTCGGTTTCCAGCTGGGTTTCACCCGGTCCACGCAGGCCGATACCGCCTTTCTGCCGCTCAAGGTGAGTCCATCCGCGCACCAGACGGGTGGCAAGATGGCGTAACTGTGCCAGCTCGACCTGCAATTTCCCTTCATGGGTACGGGCGCGCTGGGCAAAAATATCGAGAATTAAGCCGGTGCGATCGATTACGCGACATTCGCACAGCCGCTCAAGATTACGTTCCTGAGCAGGGGATAAGGCATGATCGAATAAAACGACCGATGCTCCACTCGCTTTCACCGCATCGGCAATTTCAACTGCCTTTCCTTCACCGACAAAATATTTGGGATGTGGCGCTTTACGGCTGCCGGTAATCACTTGCAGCGCATCGACGCCCGCAGAAGAGACAAGAGTTTCAAACTCCTGCAAATCTTCCAGCTCTTTGTCTTGGGAGAACCAGATGTGTACCAGTACGGCCTGCTCACCGGCATCATAACGGTCAAACAAGCTATAACCTCGCTAAAATAAAATAACCAGGACGGGAAAACGCACTCGCTCCCCAGCCCTGGCTTTACGGCCGTGCAGAATTACTCTGCGTTATCGCCGTCTTGTTGTGGCTGCGACTGAGCGCCCTGGTTGCTTCCGCCATGGTGGTAGTTACTGCCACCGCTGCCGCCCGCGTTGTTGCTATGGTGCGAAACCGGACGAGAAGGAACCACTGTAGAGATGGCGTGCTTATACACCATCTGGCTTACCGTGTTTTTCAACAGAATGACGAACTGATCAAAGGATTCAATTTGTCCCTGCAGCTTAATACCATTCACCAAATAGATCGAAACCGGTACACGTTCACGACGCAATGCGTTCAAAAACGGGTCTTGTAATGATTGCCCCTTAGCCATTCTATCTTTTCCTTATATGCTTGTTGTTTGTTACTTTGTGAACCGTGGTTCAGAAAAACTGCGTAAAAATTTGCGCACGATAACGGACCAATTGTACACAATCATCCCTGCTACGCACTAACAACCTGAAGCACCGCATTACGCGCTAATTCTGGCGCGTCACTGTCTAACCAGTGGACGTCGGGCCAGCCACGTAACCAGGTCATCTGGCGTTTAGCGAGCTGCCGGGTGGCGCAAATTCCCCGATAAACCATTTCGTCGTAATCGATTTCGCCAGACAGATAAGACCACATCTGACGGTAACCAACACAGCGAATGGAAGGCATGTCCGTATGCAAATCACCTCGTGCAAACAGTGCCCGAGCCTCCGCTTCAAAACCTGACGCTAACATCTGGTCGTAACGCAACGCGATGCGCTGGTGTAACAGTTCACGGCTCGCCGGAGCGATAGCAAACTGGTACACATCGTAGGGTAACGCTTCACCGGCCGTTTTTGTCAGTTCCGTTAAAGTTTTACCCGAAATAAAAAAAACTTCCAGTGCTCGCGAAAGTCTCTGCGGATCATTCGGATGAATACGACTACCGGCGACCGGATCGATTTCACACAGCTGGCGGTGCAGGGCTTCCCAGCCTTTTTCCGCCGCCATTTGCTCTATTCGCTGACGCACTTCCGGATCGGCCGAGGGCAGCGGCGACAATCCTTCCAGCAACGCTTTGAAGTAAAGCATGGTTCCACCAACAAGCAGCGGAATCTTACCTTTTTGGGTAATCTCCGCCATTTCTGCCAGCGCATCGCGACGAAACTCAGCAGCGGAATAGCTCTCCGCCGGGTCGCGAATGTCCAGCAAGCGATGGGGTGCCTGCGCCAACTCCTGTGCCGACGGTTTCGCCGTGCCAATATCCATCCCGCGATAGATTAAGGCAGAGTCAACGCTAATAAGTTCCACCGGAAGTTGCTGACGCAACGCAATGGCTAATGCCGTCTTACCGGAGGCGGTCGGCCCCATCAAAAAAATTGCCTTTGGCCGGCTAGCCTGGTTCAGTTCACTCATGCTTCAACGCGTTTAGCGCGCTCTCAATCTCAAGGGTCTGTAACAGACCTGAAGGCGGCGATTTCAGCAGATGCGGACAGAGCCGTTCGAGCTCTGCCAGCAGCGTGATCGCCTGCGAGTGATTCCAGTGAGGTTCTGCCGCATCGTCGCGTCGCGCCAGCCACTGGGCCAGTGCGGAAGCAGAAACCTCTTGCTGCCGGGCGAGATAGCCTAACAGGTCTGGAATCAAGATTTGTAAATTTTGTGTTCGTAACGGTAAAGGGACAGCGCGCAGCGTCACATGCTGTCCTTCCCGTTGTAAATCAATGCCCATCTGGCTTAACAGCGCCGACTGGGCGTCAATCACGCTTAACTCTTCGTGAGCGATTTTCAGCCGTACCGGGATCAGCAGCGGCTGCGGTTTGAGCCCCTCATCGCCGGGTTGCAACTGGGCCTGTTTGAGCCAGCGCGCCGCCACGCTTAATGACAGCAGCTGCAATGTCTCCCCGCGCTCCAGCAGCGCATAGCGCTCGCGTATCACGCTGAGCACCCGGCCAAAACTTTGCGTGTGGGCGGCCAGCGGCGCTTCACGCGCGGGTGCCGGGCGTGGCGCGGGCGCGGGTTCAGCGGCCGGTGCGCGTGGCGCTTCCGCCGCCGGCGTTTTTATCAGCTGCTGATAAACCGCCCCTTCACGCGCGCGATAGCCCGGCTCTTTCGGCTGCCACTGGCCGCCCGTGCCGCCGGATGCCGCGCTGCCACCGCTGCGCGCACCGGTTGCCGGCTGGGCAAAGTGATTCGCCCCGGCGGCCTGGCGGTTCTCTGGCTGCCACTGCGGCGGCGGCTCTTCGGCATGGGCCAGCGGCAATTCGGCGCTGCGACTGGCCTGCAGCACGCTCATCACGCCCTGCCAGATAAAGTCATGCACCAGACGCGACTGATGAAAACGCACCTCATGCTTCGCGGGATGCACGTTGACATCCACCTGGTGCGGGTCAATCTCCAGATACAGCACGTAGGCTGGCTGCTGATCTTCACCGAGCTGGGTTTGATAGGCCTGGCGGATGGCGTGATTAATCAGCTTATCGCGCATCATGCGACCGTTAACGTAGCAGTACTGCAGGTCGGTAACCTGACGCGACCCCGCCGGATCGGCCACCCAGCCGCGCAGCGCCAGATCGTCGTGCTGCCAGTCAATGCGCAGCGCGTGCTGCATGAAAGGCGTCCCGCAGATGGCGCCCAGACGCCGCTCGCGCTGCGCCTCCTGCGTCACGCCGCGATACTGACGCACCAGCTTGCCGTTGTGCGTCAGCGAAATCGCAACGTCGAAACGCGCCAGCGCAATGCGGCGAATCACCTCATCAATATGGGTGAACTCGGTCTTTTCGGTGCGCATGAATTTTCGGCGGGCAGGCGTGTTGTAGAACAGATCGAGCACTTCCAGCGAGGTCCCCACCGGGTGGGCGGCGGGTTTGACCGTCACCGCCATATCGCGCCCTTCGGCATAGGCCTGCCAGGCTTCCTGCTGATCGGCAGTGCGCGACGTTAGCGTCAGGCGCGACACCGAGCTGATACTCGCCAGCGCTTCGCCGCGAAAGCCGAGGCTGACAATCGCCTCCAGATCATCCAGCGAGGCGATTTTGCTGGTGGCGTGGCGGGCCAGCGCCATCGCCAGTTCATCTCTGGCAATGCCGCAGCCGTTGTCGCGGATGCGGATTAGCTTTGCACCGCCCTTCTCAATATCGACCTCAATGCGCGTCGCTCCGGCATCAAGGCTGTTTTCCACCAGCTCTTTTACGACCGAGGCCGGGCGCTCAACCACTTCGCCAGCGGCAATCTGGTTCGCCAGCTGAGGCGGTAAAATCTGTATTGGCATGGTGGTGATCCTTATCAGGTATGGGCTGCGCGCAGCCCCTCATCAGGATTGTGGAATCTTTAAATTTTGCCCCAGCATTACGTTGCTCGACTTCATGTTATTCGCCTGCATGATGGCTTTCGGGCTGACGCCGTACTTCGCGGCAATCGCCGTCAGCGAATCACCGCGCACCACTTTGTGCCGCGCCGGACGGCTGGCCGCGGTGCTGACGCCGGAACCGGCCGGCACTTTCAGCCGCTGGCCGACCCACACCACATCGCGCTTCAGGTTATTCAGCTCGCGCAGCGTTGCCATGCTGACACCGTATCGCGCGGCAATGCCGGATAGCGTCTCGCCGCGCGTCACGGTATGGCGCTGGGTAGCACCGGTATACTGCACGGTGCCGGTGGCCGGGTTGCTGGCGACGCTAACCGCTGGTGCGCGATCCAGCGGCCGGTTTTCCTCCTTTGGGACCGATTGCAGCGGATGCGCGAGGAAATAGTTACGCAGTCCTTTGTAAATCGACTGGGCAATCTTTTCCTGATACGCGCTGCTGCCTAGCAGCCGCTCCTCCCCGGCGTTACTGATAAAGCCGGTTTCAACCAGTAAAGAAGGGATGTCCGGCGAACGCAGCACGCCGAGGCTGGCATGTTCCGGCAGACGTTTGTGCAACGGCGTTACGCCGCGCAGCTGCTGCAGCACTTTAACCGCCACGTCATAGCCGACGCGCTGTGAATGGCCAAACTGCAGATCCAGCACCGCCTGGCTCAGGTAGGGATCGGCCTGGCTGTTCGCCAGCAGATCGCCCGCGCCGCCCAGCAGCTCAGACTGTTTCTCTTTCTGCTCCAGCCAATTAGCCATTTCGCTGTTGGCGCGACGGTTGGACAGCACCCAAACCGAAGCCCCGGTAGCAGAGTGATTCGGTGCGGCGTCGGCGTGAATCGATACCAGCAGGTTAGCGTTCTCTTTACGCGCCACCTCGGAACGGCCCATCACCGAAATAAAGTAGTCGCCGTTACGCGTCAGCACCGGTTTAAACATCGGGTCCTGATCCATCAGCGCCTTGAGCTTCCGCGCGATGGCGATGGTGACATTCTTTTCATGTAAGCCGTGCTGGCCCGACGCGCCAGGATCCTGACCGCCGTGTCCGGCATCAATCGCCACGATCACCGCATCATTACGGCTGACAGCACCGCCCGGACGTACCGTGGTGTTGCTGCTGGTCACCGCCGTCACCGGATTGGCGTTGAACGGATTGCCCTGGCTGGTTGTGGCGCTGTCGCTCTGGCGCGCACGCGTCACCGGTGCCGCCGCGGTGGTGCGTCTGGCCGGCTGGGTGCCGCTGATGGTGAAGACCACGCGGTACTGATTGCCGTCGCGCTGCGTACTGGCGCGCGTTTTCGCCGCCTGGGTCAGCTCAAACACCAGCCGGATGCTTTGCTTATCCTTCGGCTGGCTATTACGAATCCGTTTAACGATGTTTTCGCCGCTAAAGTTGAGCGGCAGCCCCTGAATATTGCCGCTCTGGCGAATATCCAGCACCACCCGGTTCGGGTTGTGCAGCGGAAAGAAGCCATACACCGGCTGGCCGTTGAAGCTCAGGGTCACCGTCGCCTGGCTGTCGCCGTTATCGACTTTGATATCCGATAGTGTCGCGGCCAGCGCCGACGAGGAGAACAGACACAGCAGGGCGAGCATCATCCCGGTAACGCGTGACATCATGCCGGTTCCCTGCCCTGCTGAAACTGCTGCAGCAGCGTATCGCCCAGCGGCGAATGCGCGCTGATTTCCGCTGCGCGCGCGCTGGCAACGTAGCTTAGCGTCAGTGCCAGATCCGGCTCTGGCAGCACACCCGCGCCCTGCTGCGGCCACTCAACCAGGCACAGCGCGTCGCCGCTGAAGTAGTCACGGATGCCCATAAACTCCAGCTCTTCCGGGTCGGCGAGGCGATAGAGATCGAAATGGTACAGACTGCGGTCGCCCAGCTGATAGGGCTCAACCAGCGTATAGGTTGGACTTTTGACGTTGCCCTGATGGCCAAGCGCCTGCAAAAAGCCGCGGCTGAAGGTGGTTTTACCGGCACCCAGATCGCCATACAGATAGATCACCACCGCGCTGCTGCAAACGCGGGCCAGTTGCGCACCCAGATTCAGGGTTGCCGCCTCATCGGGCAAAGGAATAACACAGGTCTTCATGCTTTATTGTTGGATCATCTCTGGATTAACAAACTGCCACAGCAGTGCGAACAAATCAGTGGCTAACATGCCGCGCGTCCCGCGCTGTCGCGCTACCGCATCCGCCGCGGCACCGTGCGCGACACAGCCCGCACAGGCGGCGTCAAACAGCGTGGCCTGCTGGCCCAACAGGGCGGCGATAATACCGCTCAGCACATCGCCCATACCGCCGGACGCCATGCCTGCATTGCCGACATCCGCAATCGCCATGTCGCCCGTCGCGCTGGCAATTACCGTACCAGCACCTTTCAGCACCACCACGCCGCCGTAGCGGTTTGCCAGGGTCTGCGCGGCGTGTAAGCGGTCACTCTCAATCTCTGCGGTTTTCACCCCGAGCAGGCGTGCTGCCTCGCCGGGATGCGGCGTAATGATGCGATTCTGACGGTTATCTGCATTGATTGCCAGCAGGTTAAGCGCATCAGCATCCCAAAGCATCGGCTTTTCACTCAGTGCCACCTTTTTCAGTGCCTTCTGAGCCCATTCACGCTGGCCAAGACCGGGGCCGATGGCGATGACATCCGCCCACGCCAGCGCGTCGTCCAGCCGCGCGTCGCTCAGGGCATCCACCATCAGCTCCGGTCGTGCGCTGAGAATCGGACCAATATTATCTTCATGCGTTAACACCCGCACAAGCCCGGCACCGCTGCGCAGCGCCGCTTCGCCGGTCATGCGGATCGCGCCGGCCGTGCCGCTGTCGCCACCAACCACCAGCAAACGGCCGTGATCGCCTTTGTGCGAGGTGGCTTTACGCGGCTTCAGCCAGCGCGGTAAATCCGCTGCAGCGTAGCGATGAATCGGCGCCGGCTCGCCAGCCAGAAACGCGTCCAGACCAAGCGTCGCGCAATGCAGCACGCCGACGTGGTCACGCGCTTTGCCGGTGAGCTGACCGGGCTTCAGCGCAATCATACTTAACGTACAGTCCGCCACGACCGCCGCCCCTGGCGTGGTGCCGGTCGCCGCCACCAGCCCGGAAGGGATATCGACGGCAAACACCGGCGCGGCGTGCGCATTGATCTGTTCGATCAGCGACTGATAAGGCGCGGCAGGCGCGCGATTCAGCCCGGTGCCCAGCAGCGCATCAACAATCACGTCGATGTGTTCCGGCCAGGCAGCGTCGGCGGCATGAATTATGCCGCCCGCCGCCAGCCAGCCGTCGCGCGCCTGCTGTGCTTCTTCCGGCAGCGGACGTTCGCTGTCACAGGCCAGCAGCGTCACGCTCAGCCCGGCGGCATGCGCCAGCCGCGCCACCACGTAGCCATCGCCGCCGTTATTACCGTGGCCGCATAAAATCAGCCAGTGCTGCGCCTGCGGCCACTGCTGGCGAATCCGTTCATAGCTGGCCTGCCCGGCGCGCTGCATCAGTTCATACAGCGTCAGGCCCAGGCTATCGGCGGCGTCGCACTCCAGTTGCGGCATGGCCTGCGCAGGCCAGACAGAGTGTGGTAAACTGCGTGCGTTTGCTTCAATTGCCTGGTCTCTCATGTCATACCCTCTCGATCTTCAACAGCTCGCTCAACAGATTAAACAGTGGGGGCGCGAACTCGGCTTTCAGCAGGTGGGTATTTGCGATACCGACCTGAGCGCCGAAGAGCCGAAACTGCAGCAGTGGCTGGAGAAACAGTATCACGGCGAGATGGACTGGATGGCGCGTCACGGCATGATGCGCGCCCGTCCGCATGAACTGCTGCCCGGCACGCTGCGCGTGATCAGCGTACGCATGAACTATCTTCCGGCCAAAGCCGCGTTTGCCAGCACGTTAAAAAACCCGCAGCTGGGTTATGTCAGCCGCTACGCGCTGGGCCGCGATTACCACAAAGTATTGCGCAATCGACTGAAAAAGCTCGGAGAAAAAATCCAGGCCCACTGCGGCGAACTCAATTTTCGTCCGTTTGTCGACTCCGCGCCAATTCTGGAGCGGCCGATTGCCGTCAAAGCCGGACTTGGCTGGACCGGCAAACATTCGCTGGTGCTGAATCGCGAAGCCGGTTCGTGGTTTTTCCTCGGCGAACTGCTGATTGATCTACCGCTGCCGGTGGATGAGCCGCAGCAAGAGCAGTGCGGCCGCTGCGTCGCCTGCATGACCATCTGCCCGACCGGCGCCATCGTCGAACCTTATGTCGTCGATGCGCGCCGCTGCATCTCCTATCTCACCATTGAACTGGAAGGCGCCATTCCCGAAGCGCTGCGCCCGCTGATCGGCAACCGCATTTACGGCTGTGACGACTGCCAGCTGATCTGCCCGTGGAATCGCTATGGTCAGCTGACCGACGAAGAGGATTTTTCGCCGCGCGCGGTGCTACACGCGCCGCAGCTGGTCGAACTGTTCGGCTGGGATGAAGCCCGTTTTCTGCGCGTCACGGAAGGCTCCGCCATTCGCCGCATCGGCCATCTGCGCTGGCTGCGTAACGTAGCGGTGGCGCTGGGTAATGCGCCCTGGGCACCCGCGAATCTCACGGCATTAGAACAGCGGCGCGGTGAACATCCGCTGCTGGATGAGCACATTGACTGGGCGATAGCGCAGCAGCGGCAAAAGCGCGCGGCGCAGGTGGTAGAGGTGCAATCGGCACAGCAGCAGCGGCTGGTGCGCGCCGTCGAGAAAGGGTTACCGCGTGATGCATGATTGAGCAATCGCGCAGGATATTATGCTTTTCCACATGCTGTGAATAAAATTATTTCCCCGAATAGTGACGTGGATCGTTATTTCGTCTAAAAGGGGCATTCACAGTCTGAAATATCATTTACCCAATAAAAAACATAGGGTTAGATAATTACTGTAAACATTTACGTCGGGTTTTGCGCGCAGGGGCTTGTCCAGAGCTTGTGGATAACTCTGTTCAAAACGGTTTTGCAGATAGGGTAAAACGCCGTCAGCACGTTGCGGGCGCATTGTGGATAACCTGTAAGATTACTGCAACAGACGCAGACATCCTCGGCACTCACGCGGCGTGCAAAATTTCCAGATAACAAACGGAACCGCACAGGTAAAACGACTGCAGCAGTTGTATGTCTGATTGTGCCCGGGGGCAAATAACTTTAGTGAATATGAAAATCTGGAGCGGGAAACGAGACTCGAACTCGCGACCCCGACCTTGGCAAGGTCGTGCTCTACCAACTGAGCTATTCCCGCATAATCTTCGTATTTTAGTCTGCCACGGCGTTGGCTGCCTTCGCTCACCCAGGTTACTTACTCGTGTAAGCTCCCAGGGATTCGCTCAGTTGCCGCCTTGTTGCAAACTCAAATACTCGATTATGTACCGGCATTCTTAAGTCACAACAACCGCAAAAAGACTAAATCCGTGATTTGGATGGCGTACTGCAACAGAGACTGGAGCGGGAAACGAGACTCGAACTCGCGACCCCGACCTTGGCAAGGTCGTGCTCTACCAACTGAGCTATTCCCGCATAATCGTCGTCTTTCATTGCGCTGCGGCGTTAACGGCCTGGACGCGGCTGAAATCCTTGATTCTGATGCATTACTTTTTATTGCACGTTCTGGAGCGGGAAACGAGACTCGAACTCGCGACCCCGACCTTGGCAAGGTCGTGCTCTACCAACTGAGCTATTCCCGCATCATTGTCTTTCAATCTGCTGCGGCGCTGACCGCCTTAGCGCAACTGAACTACCTGATTCAGAACATTTGTTACTTTTACTGCTCCGTACCTGCTGTAAATTCTTCACCGGTACGGGGTGCGCATTATACGAGAAATCCTTCCCGCCGCAAGCGTTGCAAAGCAAAATTTTGCGCTTTGCGCGCGTTTGCTGTTTTAATCGGCAAACTGCTGCTTTCCTGCGCACCCGCGTTGATTTACAGCTGCAGGAAGTGCTCGCGGTAGTAGGCCAGCTCGGCAATGGACTCGCGAATGTCGTCCAGCGCCTGATGCGTACCGGCCTTTTTAAAGCCTGGCAGAATCTCTGGCTTCCAGCGGCGCGCCAGCTCTTTCAGCGTGCTGACATCCAGATAGCGGTAGTGGAAATAGGCTTCCAGCTCCGGCATGTACTTAAACAGGAAGCGGCGATCCTGGCCAATGCTGTTGCCGCAAATCGGTGAGGTGTTGGCCGGAACCCACTGCTGCAGAAACGCAATCGTCGCCTGCTCCGCCGCACGATCGTCATGCTGGCTGGCCTTTACGCGCGCAACCAGCCCGCTATTGGTGTGGGTGCGCACGTTCCAGTCATCCATCAGCGCCAGCTGCGCATCGGACTGATGCACCGCCAGTACCGGACCTTCGGCCAGAATGTTGAGGTTGGCGTCCGTTACAATGGTGGCGATCTCAATAATGCGATCGCGCTCCGGATCCAGTCCGGTCATTTCCAGGTCGATCCAAATCAGATTGTTTTCATTTCCCGCTGTCATGCATTTCCCGCCTGTTGCCAAAGTCGTCATTAGCCTGAATTAAGGTGTATCATAGACGTTTTGCCCAGCGGGGCGAAGCCTGGCGAAAGCGTGAGAGGATGCGTGAGCAAAAATAAATTGTCGAAGGGTCAACAACGTCGCGTCAGCGCCAACCATCAGCGTCGTCTGCAGCAACGGAACGAAAAGCCGGAACCGGACGACAGCCTGTTTGGTGAAGCCTCTGAGGGCGTAGTAATCAGCCGCTTTGGCATGCACGCGGATGTGGAAGACAGCGCCGGCGAGGTGCATCGCTGTAATATTCGCCGCACTATTCGCTCGCTGGTCACCGGTGACCGCGTAGTGTGGCGCGCCGCCGGCGAAAACGGTGGCAAAGGTATTGTTGAAGCCGTGCACCCGCGCCAGACGGTGCTGACGCGCCCGGACTTCTATGACGGCGTGAAACCGATCGCCGCCAACATTGATCAGATCATTATTGTGTCGGCGATCCTGCCGGAGCTGTCGCTTAACATTATCGATCGTTATCTGGTGGCCAGCGAAACGCTTGGCGTGGAGCCGCTGCTGGTTCTGAATAAAACCGATCTGCTGGATGAGGACGCGCGGGCGTTTGTCGACGAGCAGATGGATATCTACCGCCACATTGGCTATCGCGTACTGATGGTGTCGAGCCGCGCCAAAGACGGACTGAAGGATCTGGAAGCGGCGCTTACCGGCCGCGTCAGCATTTTTGCCGGCCAGTCCGGCGTGGGCAAATCCAGCCTGCTGAACAACCTGCTCGGCCTCGACCTGGCAGGTGATGAGATCCTGACCAATGATGTGTCGGACGTGTCCGGCCTCGGCCAGCACACCACTACCGCCTCACGGCTGTATCACTTCCCGCACGGCGGTGATGTCATCGATTCACCCGGCGTACGCGAGTTCGGTTTGTGGCATCTGGAGCCGGAACAAATTACCCAGGGATTTGTCGAATTCCGAGAGTTTCTCGGCGGTTGCAAGTTCCGCGATTGCAAGCACGACAACGACCCGGGCTGCGCCATCCGCGAAGCGGTGGAGAACGGTATCATCGACATTTCACGCTTCGATAACTACCACCGTATTCTGGAGAGTATGGCGCAGGTAAAAACGCGTAAAAACTTTTCCGCCAGCGAAGATTAACGGGTACAACGGCACATTCGCCAACTGACCGGGGCGCTGCTACAATCCGCCCCCTTTTGTGTAAACCAAACGTTATTAAGCCAGGAGGCAACGGTGTTTGATCGTTTTAAACTCGGCCTGAATCACATTCTGCCTAAAAAAGCGCTGACCGAGCTCGCCGGTTGGGGCGCCAGCCGCCGCGCTGGCTGGCTGACCAAAGCGGTCATCGACATTTTTGTCTGGTTCTACAAAGTGGATATGGCGGAAGCCAGCAAGCCGCACACCGGCAGCTACCGCACCTTTAATGACTTCTTTGTACGCCCGTTAAAAGAGGGGGCACGCCCTATCGATCCGGACGCTTCGCTGCTGGCCTTGCCAGCGGATGGCGCCATCAGCCAGCTGGGCCGTATTGCTGGCGATCAGATCTTCCAGGCCAAAGGCCACACCTACTCGCTGCAGGCGCTGCTGGCCGGCAATGACGATCTGGCGGAAAAATTTGTCGACGGTGAGTTCGTTACCACGTACCTTGCGCCGCGCGACTACCACCGCGTGCACATGCCGTGTAACGGCATCCTGCGCGAAATGATCTACGTGCCGGGCGATCTCTACTCGGTTAACCCGCTGACCGCGCGCAACATCCCGAACCTGTTTGCCCGTAACGAACGCGTGATCTGCGTATTCGATACCGATCACGGCCCGATGGTGCAGATCCTCGTGGGCGCCACCATCGTCGGCAGCATCGAAACCGTCTGGGCCGGCACCGTGACGCCGCCGCGCGAAGGGGTGATCAAACGCTGGCGCTACCCATCGGCCGATCATGATGGCGCGGTCGTGCTGCTGAAAGGTCAGGAGATGGGCCGCTTTAAGCTGGGCTCGACGGTGATCAACCTGTTTGCGCCGAACCGCGTTAAGCTGGCTGAAAGCCTTGAAGCCGAAAGCAAAACCCGCCTGGGTCAGCCGCTGGCTATCGCCCTGCCGCAGCCCGGCGACAGCGCTCCGCTCATCGACTAATTCCGGGAAACACCGCCGTGCGCGCCTCTCTTTTTCTGCTGCTGAGCCTGGTGCTCAGCAGCACCGTCTTTGCCGCCACCGTTCCACCCGCCAGCCAGCTGAAACAAGATCTGGAAACGGCGAAATCCGCGAAAAGCTCGCCCAGCCAGGCCGAACAGGTGCAGGCGCTGGAAGCAGCAATTAACTTCCTGTCCGAACGCGACGACTCGCTGGAACGGGCGAAACAGTATCAGCAGGTAATCGATGATTTCCCGCGGCTGGCCCGCGAGCTGCGTCAGCAAATCGCCACGCTGACCGACAGCAGCAAGCCGGTGCGTAGCAACATGAGCAATGCCGAGCTGGATCAGGAGATCCTGCAGGTTAGCAGCCAGCTGCTGGAGGAGAGCCGCCAGGCGCAGCAGGAGCAGGATCGCGCCCGCGAAATCAGCGATTCTCTGTCGCAGCTGCCGCAGCAGCAGACCGATGCGCGGCGCGCCATGACCGAAAGCGAACGGCGCGCACAGGGCGTGGCGGCTGCCGCTACCCCGCTGGCACAGGCGCAGATTTATGCGCGTCAGACCGAGAGCGCTGCCAGTAAAGCGCGGGTAGATGAGCTGGAGCTGGCGCAGCTGTCCGCCAATAACCGTCAGGAGCTGGCGCGCATGCGCGCGGAAGTGCATCAGCGCAAAGCCACCCAGCTGGATAACTATCTGCAGGCGCTGCGCAATCAGCTCAACAACCAGCGCCAGCGCGAAGCCGAACTGGCACTGGAGCGCACCGAACAGCTGGCGGAAAACAGCGGCGATTTGCCGGCCTCCATCAGCGATCAGTTCCGCGTTAACCGCGAGCTCTCCGCCGATCTGAATCAGCAGGCGCAGCGTATGGATCTGGTGGCCTCGCAGCAGCGTCTCGCCACCAATCAGACATTGCAGGTGCGCCAGGCGCTGAGCACGCTGCGCGAGCAGTCACAGTGGCTGGGCGTGTCAAATCTGCTGGGTGAAGCGCTGCGCGCGCAGGTGGCGCGCCTGCCGGAGATGCCGAAATCCCAGCAGATCGACAGTGAAATGGGCCAGCTGCGCGTGCAGCGGCTGCATTATGAAGACCTGCTGGAGCGCCAGCAGGCGCTGCGCAAAGAGAAACAGGCGGACGGCACGCCGTTCACCAGTGAACAGACGCGCATTCTGGATGCCCAGCTGAAAACCCAGCGTGAACTGCTGAACTCACTGATTTCCGGCTGCGACACGCTGATTCTGGAAATCACCAAGCTGAAGGTTTCCAATACGCAGCTGCAGGACGCGCTGAGTGAAGTTAAAGAGGCGACGCACCGCTATCTGTTCTGGACCGCCGACGTTAGTCCGGTTGGCCTGAAATATCCGCTGGACGTGGCCACCGACCTGACGCGCCTGCTGTCGCTGGACACGCTGGGCCAGCTGGGCAAAGCGCTGGCGATGATGTTCACTAACCGCGAAACGGTGCTGCCGATTATTGGCGCCATTTTGCTGGTGGGCTTTAGCATCAGCACACGTCGTCACTACAACGCCTTTATGGCGCGTGCGGCCAGCCGCGTGGGGAAAGTGACGCAGGACCGCTTCAGCCTGACGCTGCGCACCGTCTTCTGGTCGATTCTGGTCGCGGTGCCGCTGCCGGTGCTGTGGGCCGCGCTCGGCTTTGGCCTGCAGCACGCCTGGCCTTACCCGTTTGCCGTAGCGATTGGCGATGGCATCACTGCCACCCTGCCGCTGCTGTGGGCATTCATGATCAGCGCGGCTTTTGCCCGTCCTGACGGCCTGTTTGTCGTGCACTTCCGCTGGCCGCAGGCGCGGGTCGCGCGTGCCATGCGTTATTACTCACTGACGGTCGGCCTGATCGTACCGCTGATTATGCTGCTGATTGCTTTCGCCAACCTCGACGATCCGCAGTTCTCCGCTACGCTGGGGCGCCTGTGCTTTATTCTGATCTGCGGGGCGCTGAGCATTGTCACCGTCAGCCTGAAACGCGCCGGTATCCCGCTCTATTTAGATAAAGAGGGCGACGGCGACAACTTCGTTAACCGGATCCTGTGGAACCTGATGATCGCCATCCCGCTGGTGGCAGCGCTGGCCTCCTGCATTGGCTATCTGGCCACCGCGCAGGCGCTGCTGGCGCGTCTGGAAACCTCGGTCGGCATCTGGTTCTTCCTGCTGGTGATTTACCACATCATTCGCCGCTGGATGCTGATTCAGCGCCGCCGCATCGCCTTTGACCGCGCGCGCCAGCGTCGTGCCGATATGCTGGCCAACCGCGCGCGCAGCGAAGAGGAAAAAGAGCAGCAGTCTGCCGTCAGCACCGATACCGTGGAAGTCGAAGAGCCGATTATCGATCTGGATGCGATCAGCGCGCAGTCGCTGCGGCTGGTCCGCTCGATTCTGACGCTGATTGCGCTGGTGTCGGTGATTGTGCTGTGGTCTGAGATCCACTCCGCGTTCAGCTTCCTCGACAACATCCCGCTGTGGGATGCCAGCACCACGGTGCAGGGCGTCGAGAGCGTACAGCCCATTACGCTGGGTGCCGTGCTGATCGCCATCCTGATCTTTATCATTACCACCCAGCTGGTGCGCAATATGCCGGCGCTGCTGGAGCTGGCGCTGCTGCAACACCTCAGCCTGTCGCCCGGTACCGGTTACGCCATTACCACCCTGACCAAATACGCGCTGATGCTGGTCGGCGGTCTGATTGGTTTCTCGATTATTGGCGTGGAGTGGTCAAAACTGCAGTGGCTGGTAGCGGCGCTGGGTCTGGGGCTGGGCTTTGGGATGCAGGAGATCTTCGCTAACTTTATCTCCGGCCTGATCATCCTGTTTGAGAAACCAATTCGTATTGGCGATACCGTGACCATTCGCGATTTGACCGGCAGCATCACCCGCATCAATACTCGCGCCACCACCATTACCGACTGGGACCGCAAAGAGATTATCGTGCCGAACAAGGCCTTTATCACCGAGCAGTTCGTCAACTGGTCGCTGTCGGATTCGGTGACGCGCGTGGTGCTGACCATTCCGGCACCGGCCCACGTTAACAGCGAAGAGGTGACGACCATCCTGAAGCAGGCGGCCGATCGCTGTACCTACGTGCTGGATATGCCAGCGCCGGATGTGTTCCTGGTGGATCTGCAGCAGGGCATTCAGCTGTTTGAGCTGCGCGTGCACGCGGCGGAGATGGGCCATCGTATGCCGCTGCGTCATGAGCTGCATCAGCTGATTCTGCGCGGCTTTGAAGAGCATGGCATTGAGATGCCGTTCCCGCCTTTCCAGGTACGGATGGAAACGCTGGGGCGCAAAACGCCCGCCAGCAACGGTTCGGCTGCCAGCCGGACTTTCAAATCCGGTGGCCTGTAAAACAAAACGCCCGGCATGCGCCGGGCGTTTTTTCTTTACGCGCGGGTTACTTCACAAACTCTTCGCCCTGCGCGATATCTTTTTTCAGCGTATCCAGCATGCCGTTGAGCGCCTGCTGTTCGAAATCACTGAGCGGCCCGAGCGGACGGCGTTCGGCGATACCGTTTTTGCCCAGCAGCAGCGGCTGCGAGAAGAAGCGCGCGTACTCGCCGTCGCCTTCCACATAGGCGCACTCTACGACATTGGCTTCGCCCTGCAGTGCACGAATCAGCGACAGACCAAAGCGCGCCGCCGCCTGGCCCATCGACAGCGTCGCCGAGCCGCCACCGGCTTTGGCTTCCACCACTTCGGTACCGGCATTCTGAATACGTTTCGTCAGGTCGGCGATCTCCTGCTCGCTGAAGCTGACGCCTTTAACCTGCGACAGCAGCGGCAGAATGGTCACGCCTGAATGCCCGCCGACCACCGGCACTTCAATCTCCGTAGGCTGTTTGCCCTTCAGGGCTGCGACAAAGGTGTTGGCGCGAATCACATCCAGCGTTGAGACGCCAAACAGCCGGTTTTTATCGTACACACCGGCTTTTTTCAGCACTTCGGCGGCAATCGCCACCGTGGTATTTACCGGGTTAGTGATGACGCCAATCAGCGCTTTTGGCGCGGTGGTCGCCACCTGTTCAATCAGGTTACGCACGATACCGGCGTTGACGTTAAACAGATCGGCGCGGTCCATGCCAGGTTTGCGTGCCACACCGGCCGAGATCAGCACCACATCGGCGCCGTGCAGAGCCGGCGTGGCATCTTCGCCACTGAACCCTTCGACTTTCACGGCAGTAGGAATGTGGCTGAGATCAACCGCGACGCCTGGCGTCACCGGGGCAATGTCATACAGTGAGAGGGCTGAACCTGCGGGTAATTGGGTCTTGAGCAGCAGAGCGAGTGCCTGGCCAATACCACCAGCTGCACCGAGAACGGCAACTTTCATCCTGAACTCCTTATTAAGGTGGGGCAGAGATATGCCGGAAATCCATCAGGTTACGAGTTTAATCAACTTCTCAGGCGATAGCGACACACCTGTCGCGCAATAACATTACGCCGCAATCGGCTCCCGAGACATCTCCACTTCAGAAGTCGCCTGAATGATCCAGTCGCAGCCAGAAGACTATGGACGGCAATGATCATCGTTTTGTTGTTACCACTTCAATAATATAACAACTTTGCAACCTTCGCTTTGCGCGCCAGCGCGCGATTTTGGTGCAGGATAAAACTCTGTTATCATGCCCGCCCCACACGCGCATGCCGTGAATTCACGCATCCGCTTATTGCATAAAAATTCATCTAAATGCATAATAATTTATCTGCGACGGGCCTGTTGCCTGCTGCAACCCTCTTTTATTGGTAGCTTATGCGAAACCCATCTAAACAAGACGATCTGATAAAGGCGTTCAAAGCCTTACTGAAAGAAGAAAAGTTCAGCTCTCAGGGCGAAATTGTCCAGGCGCTGCAGGAAGACGGCTTCGGCAACATCAACCAGTCAAAAGTTTCTCGTATGCTGACCAAGTTTGGCGCGGTGCGCACGCGTAACGCCAAAATGGAGATGGTGTACTGCCTGCCAGCCGAACTGGGCGTGCCTACCACCACCAGTCCGCTGAAGAATCTGGTGCTGGATATCGACTATAACGATGCGCTGGTAGTGATTCATACCAGCCCGGGCGCAGCCCAATTGATCGCCCGCCTGCTCGACTCCCTCGGCAAAGCCGAAGGCATCCTCGGCACCATCGCCGGTGACGACACCATCTTTATTACGCCAGCGCGCGCCTTTACGGTGAAGCAGCTGTATGACGCCGTGCTGGTGTTATTCGAACAGGAACTATAAAACCCTGTCTGTTACCGGCGGTTCACCTGCCGGTAACCTTGCCTGCCCGCCCGCGCTTATCCCGCTGTTTTATCGCCAACACCTTACAAAATAACTGCTTAGCCATATTCCGCCGGGTTCTCAATGCGGGGAACTATTGGTACGACCTTTTCGCCTGCTTAACCCTTTGCGCTATTTTACGCTGCTTTACAATTAGTGCTTAGCGGTTATCTCTTGCTTTTAGCTCGCAGCCAGCTTGATCAACCACATTGTTTCGCACAAAAAGATAATTTGATGCAGATCATTGTTTTTGCATGAAAATACACCCTCCTGGTTAAGATCCAGGCGGTTTTAATAACTTTGCGTTATAAAAATGTGCCATAAGGATAAAGAATTACAACCAATCATTATTAGCGGGATATTAATTTCATGGGTGATTAGATCTATACTTCTTTTCGTGATGCAAATCACACGAAATCAAAAAGAGAAAAACAGAAGACGAGGAAAAATACCATGAACGTTAAAACTACTATCGCCACCCTGAGTGTTCTATCTGCCCTGTCATTTGGTGCTTTCGCCGCAGATTCTATCAACGCCGAACAGGCAGCGAACCTGCAGCCGGTCGGCACCATTAGCGTCAGCGGCATTGGCGGCTCACCGATGGATATCCATCAGCAGCTGAACGCCAAAGCTGAAGCGCAAGGTGCTAAAGCCTATCGCGTTGTTGAGGCTTATAACGACAACAGCTACCACGCAACCGCGGAACTTTATAAATAAGTTTGCCGGAACAAGATGCAGTGTGAACGGCGACCCGTTTGAGAGGCGTTTGCCTCTCAGGTTGCCCACCCCATTTCAGGAGAGTGAATCATGAAAACCAAATTATCTATTGCTGTACTGAGTCTGGCTTCCGTTCTGTCTTTTGGCGCCAGTGCTGCCACCCTGGTAACAAACACCCAGGCTGAAAATCTGCAGCCGCTGAATCAGACCATTAGCGTGAGCGGCGTCGATGGCGACCAGACCAATATCCGTCAGGAACTGTCCCAGAAAGCCGATGCTCAGGGTGCCAGCCATTACCGCATCATTGAGAACAATCAGGACAACACTTTCCACGTGACGGCTGAACTGTACAAATAAACTTTAACTATCGATCCGGCGTTATGCAGTCGCCGGGAGAAGATCGACGACCCGCTTACCCTCTTCGTGCCGCAGGTTGTTGATTCTAATGAGGAGACGAATTATGAAAATCAAAACAACCATCGCAACCGCTACGCTGCTTTCTCTGTTCGCTTTTGGCGCTTCGGCTGCCCAACTGGTAACGGATGAATCCGCGCAGAATCTGCAATCTACCGGCCAGACCATTACCGTTAGCGGAACAGGCGGCTCACCTATGGATTACCGCGCTCAGCTTTCTCAGAAAGCCGATGAGCAGGGTGCCAGCGCGTATAAAGTGATTGAAGCGCGCACTGGTGACAGCTATCACCTGACTGCAGAGCTGTACAAATAATTCCTCGTCAATTCTGACGAACCCTTTGGCCCCGCCTGCCGGGGCCCTTTTTGGTTGTGCTACTGAACATTAAAGCGGAGCTGGCCTTCCAGCTCCTCTTCTGCCTCATCGAATAGCAATATCAGCGCACCATAGCGGCGTTTCTGCCCTTTCCCCAGATTGATGAACGCAATTTCCAGCGGCAACGGGATCTGCTCGCCGATGATCATTTCCCACAGATCGTCCAGATCGTGAATGGTGCGATCCGCCAGCGCGAAACGTTCGCAAAACTGACGGTAGAAATGAGCCTGATCGACGATTTCATTGAAGTCGAAACGCTCGGTTCTCATGGTGACATCCTCTCGCTACGCCAGACCGCCGAGGTGCAGCGCTTTGACTTCCAGATACTCTTCCATGCCCAGCACCGATCCTTCGCGTCCCAGTCCGGACTCTTTCACGCCGCCAAACGGTGCCAGCTCGGTCGAGACCGCGCACTCATTGATTCCAATCATGCCGGCTTCCAGCGCCGCCGAAACGCGGAACACGCGCTGCAGATTCTGCGTATAGAAGTAAGCCGCCAGACCGTATTCGGTATTGTTGGCGCGCGCGATCACCTCAGCTTCATCGTCAAAGCGGAAGCAGGCGGCCACCGGACCGAAGGTCTCTTCCTGCGCCAGCTGCATCTCTTCATGCGCATCGGCAATCACCGTCGGCTGCCAGAAGTTGCCGCCCAGCGGATGGCGCTCGCCGCCCACCAGCAGTTTCCCGCCTTTGCTCAGCGCATCTTTGACATGCTCTTCCACTTTCTCCACCGCGGACGCCTCAATCAGCGGCCCGACCACCACGCCCGGCTCCACGCCATTGCCCACTTTCAGTTTGCCCACCGCCTCAGCCAGCTGATGCACAAAGCGGTCGTATATTGCGTTGTGGATATAGAAGCGGTTAACGCTGACGCACACCTGGCCGGCGTTGCGGAATTTGTTGGCGATAGCCCCCTGCACCGCCGCGTCGATATCGGCATCGTCAAAGACGATATAGGGCGCGTTGCCGCCCAGCTCCATCGAGACTTTCTTCATGGTTTCGGCCGCGTTCCGCATCAGCGTTTTCCCCACCGCGGTGGAACCGGTAAAGGAGATTTTACGCACCGCGCGGGAAGCCATAATGGCGTCGCTGATGGCGTGCGTGTCGCCGGCTACCGCGTTCAGCACGCCGTCCGGCACGCCCGCCTTTTGTGCCAGCGCCACCAGCGCAAAGGCGCTGAGCGGGGTGTTATTGGCCGGCTTGATGATGCCGGTGCAGCCGGCCGCCAGCGCCGGGCCGAGTTTGCGCGTCAGCATCGCCATCGGGAAATTCCACGGCGTGATGGCAGCGACCACGCCAATCGGCTCGCGCGTCGCCAGAATGCGTGAACCGGCTTTGGCCGGCGGGATAATTTCGCCGTTGGCGCGCTTCGCCTGCTCGGCAAACCATTGAATAAAGCTGGCGGCGTACTCTACTTCCCCCTCGGCTTCCTTTAGCGGTTTGCCCTGCTCGGCGGTCATCAGCTGGCCCAGCCAGCTTTTGTGCTCAATGATCAGCTGGTACCAGCGATAAAGGATTTCGCTGCGCTGTTTGGCGGTTTTGTCGCGCCAAGCCGGAAAAGCGCGCTGTGCGGCGGCAATCGCCTGTTCGGTTTCAGCCTTGCCGGCTTTCGCCACCTGCGCCAGTACCTCGCCGGTGGCCGGATTGGTGACATCAAAGGTGCTGCTGGCGGTGTGCCACTGGCCGTCAGCGAAGTAGCCAGTGTTGAACAGTTCGTGTTGTTGCAGGGAAGTGGACATCGTTATTCTCCTGTCAGTGAGCATCCTGTCAGGAAAGTATAGATGGCAATAATCGGGCAATGAGGGTCAGCGTGGCATCAGGCCAGCCGCTGCGCCAGGCAGCGGCCAGTTTCAGATTTGGATGAGGGTGTTCTGGTACTTATCCAGCATCATCGACAGCCGTTTCACCGGTTCCGTCACGCTGGCCGGGGCGGCATAGTGCTGCAGCTTCTGCTGATAAACGTCCAGCTCCTGCAGCAGGCGCTCAAAGTAGTAGCGCCGTTTATCATCGCTGCTGGCCGCAATAATGCGGTCGGCGGTGGCGCGCAGCTGGCGGTGATACGCCGACAGATCGGCATTGACCGGTACCTCCGCGTTGCGCAGGCGCTGATGACCAATAATCAGCGTGAGCGCAATCCGGTATTTGTCGATATCGCCAGGGAACAGATTAAGCAGCAGGAACAGCTGCTGATAAAGCGCCGGTAAATGGTTCTCACGCCGACGCGCCTGATTGGTGGTCAGCGCGGCCACCGCAGCATACATAAAGCGATTCAGCAGCTTGCGTCCGGTGCGGGCTTTGGATTTGTCACGAATCAGCAAAATCACCATCATCGCCACAAAGCTGCCAATCCACTGACCGAGCGCGTTGTCGAGAAACACGTTGAACTCAAACTTCATCGGGTTATCCAGCACCAGCACGTTGATGGTGCCGATCAGCGCGCCCAGCGTACCAATCTGCCGCCGCTGTACAAAGATGCCGCCGATAAAGCCGAGTGCGCCAATCGCGATACACAACAGCAAGGCACTTTGCTGGGTGCCCGGCAATACCCAGATGAAGTAGAGCATGCCCAGCGGCACCGCAAAGGCCATGCCGTAGAAGAAGTCTTTCGCCATCATCAGCGGATTCGGCATACGCATCGCCAGCGCGGTAATCACCGCCAGCATCACCATGCAGCCGCTGCCGGAAGTCCAGCCGGTATATAGCCAGAACAGCGAACCGAGCGCGGTAGCGACAAAGGTGCGCACGCCATTGATCATCGCATGATGCGTTTCCGCTGAGCGCGCCTGGATCACCACTTCACGCTGCAGAATGCTCTCCTCCAGCGTGGTGATACGGCTGTTACTTTTGACGCCATTGATCAGCAGCAGATATTCGGTCGCCGCGCCGACCCAGCTGGCCAGGGTAAACGGCACGCTTTTACTGCTGACGCCAATAACGCGGCGCATCAGCTTCATGCGCTTATGCACGTCGCTGACGCTGGTTACCTCTTTTTCAATCAGCAGGCGATACTGCGGTGGGATGTAATCCGGGCGCGAATTCTGAATCAGGAAGGTCTCAGCGGCCTGAGTAATCAGCGTCAGCGATAGCGTGTTGAGCATTTGCAGCCGGCGGCTGGTGTTGCTCCAGCGCGACGACTCCATCAGCAGCTGGCTACGCATGCCGTTGAGCGCGGTCGTGCGGCGCACCAGCGCGCTCCAGGCTTTGTCGACTTCCTCTTTATCCTCGTGCGCCACGCACAGCTGCAGCAGGCGGTAGTGCGCTACCAGCAGCGCATCCACTTCCGCATCAATCACTTTCTTGATCGAGCGCGGAGAGAACAGCATGTCGGCGAGAATGGCGCACAGAATACCGAGCACAATTTCGCTGCAGCGCTCCACGGCGAACTGCGGCGCCAGCGTCAGGCCGCCGCTGGCATCCGCGGTCACCACGATGATCAGCGCAGTGTAGCCGGCGAGGCCCAGCGCGTAGGAGTTTTCGACTTTAATCAGCGATGAGAGCCAGACGCACATGCCGGCCCACAGGCAGCACAGCAGCAGCATCACCACCGGCGCGCGCACCGTCGCAATCATGATGGTGAGTGCAGCGATACAGCCGATAAAGGTGCCGATAATACGCAGAACGCCACGGTAGCGCAGCGCGCCAGAGTAGGGATCGCCGCCCGCGGCAAAGGCGGTGCCGCCAGCCACGATGCCGGCGGTCATCACCGCCCAGCGCGGCGTTTCCAGATTGAAGTGAAAGCCAATCATCAGCGCCGCCACCAGCGCGAAGGTCAGCTTTACCGGGAAACGCAAAAACTCAATCATAACGCCCCCGCTTAACCAAACTCACGCAGGCGGTTGAACAGCTGTGCCATCGGCGACACTTTGGTCTGGCGGTCTTTATCACCGGTGATCACCACGGTGGCGGTGGTCCCCGCCGGGAAGCGGTTGCCGGGTTGATCGTCAAGGCGAATACGCACCGGTACGCGCTGCGCCAGACGCACCCACTCGAGGTTGGAGTCCACGGTGGCCATGCCTTTACTGTCAACGCTGCTGCTGCTGTTGGTCACGCCAGCCGCGATGCTGTCAACCGTGCCGCGCAGCACCGTGTTGCTGCCCAGCGGAGTAATTTCCGCGCGGAAGCCGGGACGCACGCCATCCAGCTTGGTCTCTTCCATGTAGGCCAGCACGTAGAATGAGTGCTGCTGCACCAGCGCCACGGCCACCGAGCCGCGCGTGATGAATTCACCCTGATAGACGTTGAGGTTGGTGACCCAGCCGTCGGACGGCGCTTTGATGGTGGTGCGATCGAGGTCGATCACCGCCAGATCGCGCGTCGCCACCGCTTTGGCCAGCTGATGTTCGCTGGTCTGCAGGTCGCTGTTCGACTGCTCAATGGCTTCACGCGACATCGCGCTGGTACCGAGCTGGTTACGGCGCGCCGCTTCACGGCGTTTTTCGCTGACCAGCGCCTGGTAATATTCGACATCCGCCTGCGCCTCATCCAGCGCTTTCTGGTAGCGCGGACGGTCAACGATAAACAGCGTATCGCCTTTTTTCACCAGCTGGTTGTCGTGTACCGGGACGTCGGTGATCAGTCCGGTCACGTCCGGAGAAATCGCCACCACGTCGGCGGAGAATTTGGCGTCACGCGTCCACGGCGACTCGGTATAGAACACCCAGGCGCGGAAGATGATAACAACAGCGATGATAACCAGCAGGAGCGTAATGGCGTAACGCGCGATTTTTCTTATAAGCGCTTTCACTTAAAACCTCAGACGAATAGACGGGATACAAGGTAAAACACACAGCAATACAGCGCTGTGTTAAAAAGTGCCGGATGCCACACCAGATCGTAAATCCCGCTGGGCGTCAGCACGCGTTTCACCAGCCAGAACAGCGCCAGCGAAACCAGTAGTTCAATGAAGATGGGCGGAAAAGACAGCCCGAATACGACAAATACCGGAAGCACACTCATTTCGGTTCCTTAGTTCGACCTTGCCGGATTGCACCGATACCTGCCCTCATGCCCTCTGGCACGTCGGGTTGATGATAGTGGGGTGACGGATAATCTGATGACAACATTCAGGCCGCGTTGAGCTAATCATAGCGTATCATCGGGTAAACACTGCCGTGTTCAGGTGCGGTGAAGAGACCCAGCGTGCGTATAGTAACGCGCTTGACTATACGTTTTCTACATATTGTGAGCTAAATCACTTTTTAGCCAGAGTAAACAATGGAACGACTCAAAGGCATGTCCATTTTCGCCAAAGTGGTTGAATTGGGCTCATTTACCGCCGCCGCACGCCAGCTGCAGCTCAGCGTCTCGTCAATCAGCCAGATTGTTGCCAGACTGGAAGATGAGCTGCAGGTGAAGCTGCTTAACCGCAGCACCCGCAGTCTGGGCCTGACCGAAGCCGGTAAGATTTATTATCAGGGCTGCCGCCGCATGCTGGCAGAGGCCTCGCAGGTGCACGAACAGCTGTACGCCTTCAACAACACGCCGATCGGGATTTTACGCATCGGCTGCTCAACCACCATGGCGCAAAATGTCCTGTCCGCCATGACCAGCGAGATGCTGCACGAATACCCGGGACTGAGCGTCAACCTGATGACCGGCATACCGGCGCCGGACCTGATTGCTAACGGGCTGGATGTGGTGATACGCGTCGGTGAGCTGCAGGATTCCAACCTGTTCTCGCGCCGGCTGGGCGCCATGCCGATGGTGGTATGCGCGGCGAAGAGCTACCTGGCCCAGCACGGCACGCCGGAAAAGCCGGCTGAAATCGACAACTTTTCCTGGCTGGAGTACAGCGTGCGCCCGGATAACACCTTCGAGCTGGTGGCGCCGGAAGGCCTGGTGACGCGCCTGACGCCGCAGGGGCGTTTTGTCACCAATGATTCTCAGACGCTGATTCGCTGGCTGAAAGCGGGCTGCGGTATCGCCTATGTGCCGCTGATGTGGGTGATTGATGAGATCAACGCCGGTGAGATCGATATTTTGTTCCCGCAATATCACTCGGAGCCGCGCCCGGTGTATGCCGTCTATACCGAGAAGGATAAGCTGCCGCTCAAGGTGCAGGTGTGTATCAATTATCTGACCGAGTATTTCAGGCAGGTGGCGAGGCAGTATCAGCAGCACCGCAAAAGTTAGCCGCCGTCTGGCGCTGGTGTGGTCGGCCTGAAGGGCGCATACGGGAAAATGCGGGGCAGTTATGCATGCCAGGTCACCCTGAAAGGTGACCTGGCAAAACAATTGCGTAATGCCGATCAGTTAAGTACCAAATTCAATTACCGCAGATTTCGTAGCGGCGCGATTAATCGCGCGTACTACTAGCAGCACCGTTCCCATCCATGCTTCGCGCAATAAATTGCGCCGCTACCAAAGTGTGCGTGCTGTTTACTCATAACTGACAAGCATTGTACAAACCCATTGCGCGGTTTTGACAGGGTGCGCACTGATGCGCACCAGCATGATTATTAAGCCGTTCCGCCCACGGTAATTTTATCCAGCTTCAGCGTGGGCTGACCTACGCCGACCGGCACGCTCTGGCCCTCTTTCCCGCATACGCCGACGCCTTTATCCAGCGCCAGATCGTTCCCGACCATGGAAATCTGCTGCATCGCCTCAATGCCGGAGCCGATCAGCGTCGCGCCTTTCACCGGTTTGGTGACTTTGCCGTTCTCGATCAGATAAGCCTCGGAGGTCGAGAACACAAACTTGCCGGAGGTGATATCGACCTGGCCGCCGCCAAAGTTAGGGGCATAGAGACCATACTCCACACTCTCAATGATCTCCTGCGGCGTCGATTTGCCCGCCAGCATATAGGTGTTGGTCATGCGCGGCATCGGCAGGTGCGCATAGGATTCACGACGACCGTTACCGGTAGGCGGCACGCCCATCAGACGCGCATTGAGCTTGTCCTGCATATAGCCTTTCAGCACGCCGTTTTCGATCAGCACGTTGTACTGTCCCGGCACGCCTTCATCATCCACCGCCAGCGAACCACGCAGCCCTTGCAGGGTACCGTCGTCAACCACGGTGCAGAGTTCGGACGCCACCAGCTGGCCCAGCTTACCGCTGAAGACGGAGGTCTCGCGGCGGTTGAAATCCCCTTCCAGACCGTGGCCCACCGCTTCGTGCAGCAGCACGCCTGGCCAGCCCGCACCCAGCACCACCGGCAGCGTACCGGCTGGCGCCGCGACGGCGGACAGGTTAACCAGCGCCATGCGCACCGCTTCGCGCGCCCAGACATCGGCCCGTACGTCGCCGCTCTCATCGGCGAGGAAGAATTCGTAGCCGGTACGCGCACCGCCGCCGCTGGCGCCGCGCTCGCGTTTACCCTGATCTTCCACCTGAACGCTAATGGACAGGCGCACCAGCGGACGAATATCCGCCGCCAGCGTACCGTCGGTGGCGGCAACCAGCACCTGCTCGTAGACGCCGCTCAGGCTGGCATTCACTTCCTGCACGCGCGGATCGGCGGCGCGTGCCACTTTATCAACCCGGTGCAGCAGCGCGATTTTGTCTTCGCGCGTCAGGCTGTCCAGCGGATTGACCGGCGCGTACAGCGAACGGTTAAGCACCGCGGAGAGCGCGTGCGCTTTGCCATTGCCCTGCTCGCGCACGATACTGCGCGCCGCTTCGGACGACTGGCGCAGGGCGTTGAGGCTGATTTGATCGGCATAGGCAAAACCGGTTTTCTCGCCGCTTACCGCGCGGACGCCCACGCCCTGATCGATATGATAAGAGCCATCTTTAATGATTTTGTCTTCCAGCACCCAGGATTCATGGAAGCTGGACTGAAAATAGAGATCGGCATAGTCCAGACGACGTTCTGAAAGCTGCCCTAACAGGGAAAAAAGGTCCTGCTGATTAATGCTGTTCGCAGCTAGTAACTGCTCACTTACCAGATTCAGAGTCATCGTTTCTCACTCATTATGTGCTCGGATAGTCATAGCCTGCGGCAATTCCCCGACGGCGTCAAATTCACTTCTTATCGGCTTCGCGCGGTTTGCGCAGCACTTCATTGATTTCCGGCTTATCCAGCGGTCCGCTGATGTGATAGCGCAGCAGCGAAATCTTATTCCACAACGGTGCCAGCACCTTGCTGGCGGCAAAAACCGCCGCGCCGACCACCGGGTTAATTACAAACGCGGTGGCCACGCCAACCGAGGCGCCGATCTCCGGTGCCACCACCGCTTCCATGTCGATTTGCCGCTGCACCAGATCTACTTTGCCCTGCATGGCGATATCCGCTTCGAGGCCATCCACCAGCAGGTTATCGGTGCGCATCACGCCGTTTTCAATCCACGCCGTGCCGTTGATCGAATCAAACCAGAAACCTTCATTAAAGGTATCGCTAAAATCGAAGCGCAGCTTACGCAGCAGGGCATCGAAGCTCACCAGCCGCAACAACTGTCCGGCACGACCGGTGTTCACATCCGCAATCTGCCCTTTGCCGAAATGGGTTTTCAGCGTGCCGCTCAGCGTCTTTTCTGAAGGCTGCCACGGTGCGGAGCGCCAGTGCAGGTCATAATCAATTTTGAACGGCGCATCGCGCAGCGGCGTGTTCATGCCAAACCAGTTGGTGGCATCATTGATATTTTTGCCGCTCAGGCTGCCTTTTAGCGAGGTGCGCTGCTCGCCCGCTTTGTTCACCCATTCACCCGCGACATTGAGCTTCGAGCTGCCGGTGTCGACGCTGCCGTTAGTGAGTGCTAACGTCTCTCCCTGCGGCTGGAGCCTGGCCTGAATGTGGCCGAACTTCTGCCCGCGCAGCCAGCACTCTGCGCAGTTGAGCTGCAGCGCTGGCCAGCTGCGGAAATCAATGCCACTGTCCCCGCTGAACGGCGAGGAGGCCTTGCCCGCTTCACCATCACTCCATTGCGGATTGTAATAAAGATAGCTCAGGTCGATTTGCCACGGCGCGTGTTGTGCGGTTCGCAGGCTGCCGCGCGCTTCGCGGCTCTCCAGCTGCAGCTGCGTGCTGCCGCCCGCGCCCTGGGTCACCGTGGCATTAACATCGTGCCACTGCTGGCCGCCGAGCGTCAGGGCCGGAGTGCGCAATGTCACATCGCCCGGCAGCAGTGCGCCGCCGATGTCCGTCTCGCCCTGCGCATTGCGTGAACCCGTCGTGCCGGTCATCAGCCCCAGCCAGGCTTCGCCGTCCAGCGCCGGCAGATTAAGCACCATCCCGCGCCGCTCCGGTAGCGCCGGCGTGCTTTTGGCATCATTCAGCCAGATACCGCGATCGACGCGCAGCTGCGGCTCCAGCAGCCAGCGGCTGTTAAAGCGATGGTGCTCACGCACGCTGCCGCTGAGGTTAAAACTGTGCAAATCGCCGCTGGCATTAATGGCGATAGGCAGTGCCTCACCGGCTTCTTTATCCAGCGGTGGAGGTAAGTGACTGCTCACTGTCTTGCCGTCACCGTTGATATCAACCTTGTAGCGCGCCCCACCCTGATGCGGCAGCGTGATGTCGACATTGCCCTGCCACGCCAGACTGCCGCCCAGCTTACTGCTCACGCTGGCGGGCAGCATGGCCAGTTTCGCCGGCTGCCAGTCGCCCAGCAGTTTGACGTTAACGCCAAAATCATCGGGATTTTCCGTGGTGCTGAAACGCACGCCGGTGGGCTGACCGAACCAGTTGGCCTGCAGCTCTTCACTCTCCAGGTTCCCGTTGTTGTAGCGGAAACGTCCGGTCAGGTTTTTCAGCGTGGTGTTGAGCGGCTTAATGTGCAGGCTGTTGTTATTCAGCACCACGTTACCGCTGGCGTGCACCAGTTCCCCATCCAGCGGAATATCCAGGTTGAGCGAACCACGCACGTTGCCGCCAATCTGCAGCTGCTCCAGCGCCGCACCCAGCGTGGATTTGAGCGGCGTGCGGGCGAAATAGTCGGCGATATCTTTACCTTCGCCGCTCAAATCACCGTCAATGATCAGCTTCTCTTTCAGGTAATCCGGGATTACCGCACTGACGTTGCGCGCGTCCACCGCGCCCAGACGGGTTTGCGCCGCCTTCATCCACAGACCATCGTTGATAAAATCGAGGTCGATATCGAGGTTTTGCAGCGCCGGCCAGCCTGGCTGGAACTGGAAGGTGGCATTGCGCACCGGCACGGCCACTTCAAACATGCCGTCGTGGTGCTTAAACGGGAAAAGACGCGGATCGCCGGCAAACAGCAGCGTGGCATTCTCCACCTGGCCGCCTTTGACCGCTTCGCTGAGATACTGCGTCAGATCGTGGCCCATCAGCGGCTCGGGGAAGTAGCGCCAGGCATCACCGGCGTCGGTGACGCGAATCCCGGCAAGAATGTCGAGGCGCGGCGCTTTACCGACATTTTGCTGATAGCGGAAATCGCCGTGCGCCCACAGCGAACGTGCCTGCACGTCCAGCTGCTGGCCATCCAGCGTCAGGCCGTTAGCATCGCGCAGCCAGTTAATCCTGCCGGTGACCTGCTGAATCTGTAACGGCGCCTGGAACATATCGCCGTACGGCACTTCCGCCTGGCCCATCTGCACATCCAGCTGGCCGTGGTTCAGACTGCCGCTGGCGCTGCCGCTCAGATTGCTGATGCCCGGCAAAAGCTGCCAGTGCTGCCACGCCAGATCGCGCCAGCGCGCCTGCAAACGCGTCTGCTCCGGCTGCGCCAGCGGAATATCCAGCGCCAGCGCGTCGATATAGCCGCGCGGCTGCAGCGCCCGCCAGTTGTCCAGCAGCGTGGGCGAGAGCGGCGCAAACAGCGGCACCAGCGGTGCCAGACGCTGCAGATCGAGCCGGGTGGCGCGCACCCGCACTTCCGCTGCACTGTTCGCGCCGATCATCTGTTTATCTTCCGGCTTCCACAGCAGGGCGATATGGCCGGCATCCCAGGCCACGCCGTCAGTCATCAGCCGGGTTTGCGGCACCGTCAGGCTCCAGCCATTCTGGTAGCGCGCCAGATGCGCGGTCAGGCCATCCACCTGCAGTTGATGATCACCCTGCTCGCCGCGCCAGCGTGCGCCGCCTTTGCTCAGCAGCAGATCGCCCGCGTACACCTCACCGTCGCGCAGGTTGACCCACGCAGCCAGGCTGAAACGCGCGCTTTGCAGGCTGGTATTATCTCGCAGCCAGCGGCCAATCCACGGGCGCACGTCCACGTCATCGGCCTGCATCCAGATACGGCCGTCGTTGAGTAACCCGTTGGTATCGTTAAGATCGAGCCGTACCTGCACCACGCCGTGCTGGCCGGTGAAGCTGGACAGGCTCACTTCGCCTTCGGCGCGATGGCGGTTGTCCTCGTTCAGCCAGGTAAGGCGGGGAATCGCCAGTTCGGCATGCTGGCCGGAAGGCGTGAGAAAACGGATGCTGCTGTCGCGCAGATCGAAATGGTCAAACTGGCGTAAGAACAGATCGTTGATTTGGGCCGGTTTGAAGCTGTTTTTTTGCTCGTCGCTGGTGAGCAACGGACGGTTGGTTGCCAGCCGCAGCTGCCAGAAGGTGAGATCGCGAAACTGCCAGCGCCAGTGCAGCAGCGACTGCCACACATTGAGCGCCAGCGTAACGCGGCCAATCTGCAGCTCGCCATCTTTATCCATGTCGATACGCAGATCGCGCACCTGCAGGGTCGGGCCAAAATTCTCCCATTTTCCCTGAATTTCACTGGCATCGATGGTGACGCCGCTGACGCGCGAAAGGGTGTGCAGCACCTCGCCGCGATAGCTGTTGAGATGCGGCATCACAAGGCGCAGCCCGCTGACCAGCAGCGCCACAATGACGATGATTGCGGCGAGCAGCAGTAACAAAATCCCCGGCAACCGCCTCACACACCTCTCCTTGCTTTCCGTTGGGTTACGGCGTTCAACCTCACGACTTACATCATGACAACGTCAAACTGCTCCTGCGTGTAGAGCGGTTCAACCTGTACTTTGACCTGCTTGCCGACAAAAATTTCCACTTCGGCCAGCGCGTGCGACTCATCGCTTTTCAGCGCTTCACCCACTGCGGGTGACACGTACACCAGGAAGCTGTCGGAGTCGTAAGCGTGATGGACGCGGACGATTTCACGCATGATTTCATAGCACACGGTCTCCACCGTCTTCAGCGAACCGCGTCCCTGGCACACCGGGCAATCGGCACACAGCACATGCTCAATGCTTTCGCGCGTGCGTTTGCGCGTCATCTCGACCAGCCCCAGCGCGGAGAAGCCGTTGATGCTGGTTTTAACGCGATCTTTGCTCAGCGCGCTCTCCAGCGAGTGCAGCACGCGCCGGCGATGATCGTCATTATTCATGTCGATAAAGTCGATGATGATAATGCCGCCGAGATTACGCAGCCGCAGCTGGCGCGCAATCGCCTGCGTGGCTTCGATATTAGTATTAAAAATGGTTTCGTCGAGGTTGCGGTGGCCGACAAACGCACCGGTGTTAATGTCCACCGTGGTCATGGCTTCGGTCTGGTCGATAATCAGGTAACCGCCAGATTTCAGTTCCACCTTGCGCTCGAGCGAGCGCTGAATCTCGTTCTCCACATCATAGAGATCGAAAATCGGCTGCTTGCCGTTGTACAGCTCCAGCTTGCTGGCCATCTCCGGAATATATTCGCTGGTAAATTCCACCAGCAGATCGCAGGTCAGGCGCGAATCGACGCGAATGCGATCCAGGGCTGCGCCGGCGAAATCGCGCAGCACGCGCTGCGCCAGCGCCAGCTCGCCGTACAGCAGACAGCGCGTCTGGTTACGCTTCTTACGCTCGCTGACTTTGGTCCACAGGCGCTTTAAAAATGCCGCGTCCTGCGCCAGCTCTTCTGCGCCAATGCCTTCTGCGGCGGTACGAATAATAAAGCCGCCGAGATCGTCACAGTAAGCGGCAACCACCGCTTTCAGGCGCTCACGTTCGGCTTCGCTTTCAATGCGCTGTGAGACGCCCACGTGCGAAGCCCCCGGCATAAAGACCAGGTAGCGCGACGGCAGCGTAATATCGGTGGTGAGACGGGCGCCTTTGGTGCCGAGCGGATCTTTCACCACCTGCACCATTAAATCCTGTCCCTGACGCACCAGCTCGGCGATATCGCGCACGATAAAGTTCTTCTTCTCATCACCCGCCACGCATTCGGTGTGCGGCATGATGTCCGAGGCGTGCAGAAAGGCCGCTTTGTCCATCCCGATATCGACAAACGCCGCCTGCATGCCCGGCAGTACCCGGCTGACGCGCCCTTTGTAGATATTGCCGACAATACCGCGCCGCGCTTCGCGCTCAATATGGATTTCCTGCAGAATGCCGCCGTCAATATAGGCAACACGGGTTTCAGAAGGTGTCACATTTACCAGCAGTTCAGCCGTCATCTTGTCCCCTTAACGCACGCAGCGACTGAAAATGGCTCAGCAGTTCGCTGGTTTCCACCAGCGGCAATCCCACTACGGCGTGATAACTTCCATTGATGCGGCGCACAAAGTTGCCGCCCAGGCCCTGAATTCCGTACGCGCCGGCTTTATCCATCGGCTCGCCGCTGGCGATATAGTGCGAAATTTCCTCTGCCGTGATAGTGCGGAATGTCACGTCTGTGGTCACCAGGCAATCCAGCTCGCCCTGCGCATCGGCCAGCGCCACGGCCGTCATGACCTGATGGGTTTGCCCGGCCAGTTTACCCAGCATCTGCGCGGCATGCGCCGCATCGCGCGGTTTCTCCAGCACTTCGCCATTTAGCACCACGATGGTGTCAGCGCCCAGCACCGGCAGATCCTGCGGTGCTATCTGCACGCCGGCCCGCGCCTTATCGCTGGCCAGACGCCGCACATAAGACTCCGCCGCTTCGCCCGGCTGACGCTGCTCTTCAACATCGGTAATCAGGCGCTCAAACTGCAGGCCAAGCTGCGTTAACAGCTCGCGCCGACGCGGTGAGCCGGAAGCCAGGTAGAGGGTTATCATTGTATTCCTTATTGCACAGCAAACTGACGGCGAATCTTTCTCATCAGTAAGAATAGCCAGGGCCACAGGATACCGTCGACCACGCTACTCCAGAAGATTTCCGGGCGGAAGGAGACGTTGATGACCAGAAATTCTGCCCAGAAAACAATCACATCAACCGCCAGCGACAGCACCATAACCATTAATGCCTGCTGCCACAACGCCAGATTACGGAATAGCTGAAATTTAAAGGCCACCAGATAGGCGATAATGCTGAACGCCAGCGCACGCACGCCCAGCGTTGAGCCGGCGACCAGATCCATAATGGCGCCGAGGAAAAAGCCGGTGCCCACATTGACCCGGTGCGGCAGCGCCAGCACCCAGTAGATCAGGATCAGCAATAGCCACGATGGCCGGAACATGTAAATCTGATCCGGCCACGGCATGATTTGCAGGATAAGCGCAACAAGGAAGGACAGCCAGATCACCCAACGCCCCTGGCTGCGATATCGACTCAAGGCTGGCCTCCGCGCGAGTTCGCCGGATTACCCTGCGAACGGCTGCTGGCGGCGGGCTGTGGCGGCCCCATCTGCTGATTTTGCTGCATCATGGCGGGTGCCGGCGGCCCCATTTCGCCCGCGGGCGGCAGCACCTGCGGCATCATCTGCATCAGGCGTTCGTTGGCCACGCGATGCACTTCGTCCGGTGCCATCGGCATGTCGCCGTTCTTATCCGCACCCCACAGCAGCAGCAGGTAGCGCAGACGCTGCAGACCGGCGGTCGGACGCGCCTGAATCACGGTATAGGCACGCTGCGTATCCACTTTCACTGACGACACCACGCCGACCGGATACCCTTCCGGGAAGCGTCCGCCCAGGCCCGACGTCACCAGCACATCACCGACGCGAATATCCGTATTGCCCGGCAGATGCTCCAGCTGCAGATCTTCGCTGCAGCCGTTACCGGCGGCGATGACGCGAATATCGTTACGCAGCACCTGAATCGGCAGGGCGTGCGAGGCATCGCAGATCAGCAGCACGCGGCTGGTCATCTGCCCTACCGCCACCACCTGGCCGACCACGCCTTTATCGCTGATCACCGGCTGGCCTTCATACACGCCGTTGACGCTGCCTTTATCGATGATCACCTGATCGGTGTAAGGATCGGTGCCGGTGGAGATCACCTGGGTCACCATTTTGTGCTCATCCTGACGCAGCGGCGAGCCGAGCAGCTCGCGCAGACGCGCGTTTTCCTGCTTGTATTGCCCCAGCATCAGCAGGTCACTGTTTTTCAGGAAGAGCTCACGGCGCAGCGCTTTGTTTTCCAGCTCCAGCTGCTGGCGCGAGGCCAGCGTTTCGGAAACGCCGTCAAGAAGCTGTCGTGGCCCGTTGGCCAGGAAGTAAAATGGACTGACCGACGTGTCCAGGTAGTTGCGGATCTGGGAGAACGTGCTGATCCGGCTATCGGCGACAATAATCGCGATAGCCACAATCACGGCCAGAAACAGGCGCAACTGCAGGGAAGGTCCCCTGCTAAAAATCGGCTTCATAAATTCTGCGAATTCCTCGACATCAGGGAAGAAGCGTGAGTGTCAGCACTCACGCCTCCAGGGCTGGACGCTATACGCCGTCGTGCGCAGCGTCGCCAGTTACCCCGCATCCTGCAAACCGCAGTGACGATGTTGTGCCGCTGCTGCCCGGTGCCTGCTGCTGAGGCTGCCGTGCGGCATGCGATGGTCATCGTCCTGCCGTTGTGCTGATTTTGGGTATCGTCGCTATTCCCTGCGCAATTTGACCACGGTCTCAGCCGGAGAGGAATTACTCCTCGCTGAACAAATCGCCGCCATGCATGTCGATCATTTCCAGTGCTTTACCGCCGCCGCGCGCTACGCAGGTCAGCGGATCTTCTGCGACTACCACCGGAATACCGGTCTCTTCCATCAGCAGACGATCCAGGTTACGCAGCAGCGCACCGCCACCGGTCAGCACCATACCGCGCTCGGAGATGTCAGACGCCAGCTCCGGCGGGCACTGCTCCAGCGCGACCATCACGGCACTGACGATACCGGTCAGTGGCTCCTGCAGCGCTTCCAGGATTTCATTCGAGTTCAGCGTAAAGCCACGCGGCACGCCCTCAGCCAGGTTACGACCGCGCACTTCGATCTCGCGCACTTCGTCACCCGGATAAGCAGAACCGATCTCATGCTTGATACGCTCAGCGGTGGCTTCACCAATCAGCGAGCCGTAATTACGGCGCACGTAGTTAATGATAGCTTCATCGAAGCGATCGCCACCAATACGCACAGAAGAAGAGTAAACCACGCCGTTCAGGGAGATAACCGCGACTTCGGTCGTACCGCCACCGATATCCACCACCATCGAGCCGGTCGCTTCTGACACTGGCAGACCCGCGCCGATTGCCGCGGCCATGGGTTCTTCAATCAGGAACACTTCACGGGCACCGGCGCCCTGCGCCGATTCGCGGATGGCACGACGCTCAACCTGGGTCGCACCAACCGGCACGCACACCAGCACACGTGGGCTGGGGCGCATAAAGCTGTTGCTGTGCACTTGCTTGATGAAGTGCTGGAGCATTTTTTCAGTCACGAAGAAGTCGGCGATAACGCCATCTTTCATCGGACGGATTGCTGCGATGTTACCCGGCGTACGGCCAAGCATCTGCTTTGCATCATGACCAACAGCCGCTACGCTCTTTGGGGAGCCGGCGCGATCCTGACGAATGGCAACCACAGAAGGCTCGTTCAGCACGATGCCTTGTCCTTTTACGTAAATCAGGGTATTCGCGGTACCCAGGTCAATGGACAAGTCATTGGAAAACATGCCACGAAATTTTTTAAACATACTAAGGGATAATCCTGCAAGCTGGGGGCGGAAAATAAAATCCGCCTACTTTACCAACCACGCGAAGCCGCTACAAGGCGCAAAAACGTTCTGCTTCGGTGAAAAACCAGGCTGAATAATTTTTCGCGGCGGTGC
Organism: Pantoea sp. SGAir0418; assembly: GCF_043529865.1. NCBI lineage: Bacteria > Pseudomonadati > Pseudomonadota > Gammaproteobacteria > Enterobacterales > Erwiniaceae > Pantoea > Pantoea sp. SGAir0418. The sequence goes on along the minus strand of NZ_CP027911.1, from coordinate 378,587 downwards.
TGCCGTCCGACACCGGCGTTAAACGGCGCTAAGCTGCCGCTCTAAACGCAAATTCACCCGCCGGTCGCGGGTGAATTCCGACATAAAATCTAACATTTCCCGCCGCCGATCGCGCCGGCTGCGCACGGCATAAAGGCGAAAAATAGCCGCCTGCTGCCGTATCTGTGGCTGACGCGCTAAATCCGGTAACGTTGCGAGTGTTTCTTCACATTACTGTTCACCGGCAGCGAAGGGGCAAAAAAGTCGCCCTGGCCGCCCGCGACGCCCAGCCCGGCCAGCGTTTGCCACTCCGCGCGCGTGCGTACACCGGCGGCAAAGACTTTGGTGGGCGTGGATTTACACACTTCCAGCAAACTTTGCACGAACAGCTGATTTTCTGTACGGCGCTCAATGTTGCGAATCAGGCCCGGATCGAGCTTGATCAGCTCAATCGGGAACTGCTTGATGTAAGCGCTACTCACCACCGTTAATCCGGCCTGATCTACCGCAATCCGACAGCCAAACGCGGTCAGCATGCGGAAAACCGGCACTAAACGATTGATGTGTTGACAAACATCCGCCTCAGCAAGTTCAAATAAAAATCGTTTTCTTTGCGATTTACTGCACTGCAGCAGCAATTTTTGCAGCCAGCGCTGGAACGGCCGTTGCAGCAGCGAATCGATATTCACCGGCAGCGCCAGCGTTTCATCCGGCCAGACCTCCGACAGCGCCGCAATACGCATGACCAGCTGGCGATCCCAGCTGTCGGCCATGCCAAGCTGCAGCACCAGCGGCATGAACTCTGCCGACACCACCTCTTTATCGCCGTCGAACACGCGCGCCAGCATTTCACGGTGATGCACTTTGCCGTCCAGCAGCACCGCCGGTTTCTGGTACAGACGCGGGCCGCCGCGGTTCACGGTGTTTTCCAGCAGGGTGCGCCAGCGCACGCTGCCGCGCCCCATCTCCAGCGTATTGCCCTCGCCCACCGACCAGTTGTTGCCGCCCTGCAGCGCCGCCCGGCGCGTGGCCAGTTCGACATTCTCCATCACCTGCGACACCGACTCGCCGCTGCGCCAGGCGCTGATGCCAATGTGGATCAGGTCATCGCGATCCACCATGCGCATCGGCGGCAATGAATCCACCGCGTTGATCAGCTGGTCGGCAATGCTGTTGGCCTCTTTCAAAGTGCGGTGCGGCAGCAGTACGGCAAAGTCGCTGCGGAAATAGCGCGCCAGCAGCGCACCCGGATAGCGCAGCACGAAAGTGGAGAGCATGTTCACCAGGTCGAACAGGTATTCATCGACCAGCGTCGGCCCGAGGGTTTCATGTAGGGTGTCGAGGTCCGGCAGCCGCACCATCATCACCACACCGTGCGTACCAACGTCTTCCTGGTCTTCCAGCAACGTGGCCAGCTGGTTATCGAAAAACAGGCGATTATTCAGGCCGGTACGCGAATCCTGCGCGGCAAAGGTGCGGATTAATGTGTCGATACGCAGACGCTGCTCACCGGCTTCCTGTAAATCCCCCAGCAGCAGATCGATAGCGCGGCTGGCTTTCGGCGGCCATTCGGCGATGGTATCGCTGCGCGGCGCGCGCTCGCCAGCCAGAATACGCTCCGCGCGCGCCTCCAGCCGCTCCATATGCTGCCAGCGGCGGTTAAGCCAGCGGTGCGTCATCACCAGCAGTGCCGACATGATCGCCACCACCGTCAGCAGGATAATCAGCGTGTAGGCACCGGTGAACGAGCGGAACCAGGTTTTGGCGGGATCGAGCACCACCACGCGCAGCGCCATGCCCGGCGCGTGCACCAGCGGCACATCCAGTTGAATGAAACGATTGGGCTCGTCTTCCAGCATCGGATTTTCATGGCGCGCGAGGCGGAACAGCACGGTATCATCGTGATGCAGTTCCAGCTGTTCGGCATTGATGACGGGCATCAGGCGCGTCAGCCACTGCGTCAGTTCCTGCGGTGACTGGCTGGCCAGCGCTTTATCGACTTCCGTCGCCAGCGTCTGTACACGGTTCTCTACGCGCTGCTGCGACAGCCAGATAAAACTAAAAGCGCAGCCTACCAGCATCAGTAACATCGCCAGTAAGCTTAATAAGGTAATAAACGCAGAAAACTTGGTTGTTAATCGCATCCCTGTGCCTGTATCACTGCGGTTTATGAACGCCAGCCAACGGTTCGCGCCAGCCGCGCTGGTGCAAACCTGAGCAAATTATCACAATTACCGATCCAAATCAGCGCCCGCCCGGCGCCGGGTTTCGCCACCCTGCGGCGCGAGTATAACGTCAAAGTGTGAAGCGCTGCCTTCCGGGGCGGCTTTTTCGTCCTATTCTCAACAGAACGCACCGGCCAGGAAATTTCACATTTTGCCAGCGAAAGTGGCGCGCCGGGCAGCGTTTGATCATGCTAGCTGCAGTTAATCGATTTGCCGGAGAACGCCATGAAGCGCACGCACATCCTTACCGAAGCCGATGTTACGCCGGAAAGCATTTTTAATCTGCGCCGCCGCCAGGTGCTGAAAGCGCTGGGGCTTGGCGCTGCCGCGGCCAGCCTGCCCGGCGGCGCACAGGCCGATGTGCTGAGCTGGTTTAAGGGCAATGACAGGCCGCCGGCGCCTGCCGGACGCGATCTGCAGTTCAGTAAACCGGCCCAGTGGCAGGCGGACCTGCCGCTGACGCCGTTTGATAAAGTCGCTGGCTACAACAACTTCTACGAATTTGGTCTCGACAAAGCCGATCCTGCCGCCAATGCCGGCACGCTGAAAACTGACCCGTGGCAATTGCGCATTGAGGGCGAAGTGGCGAAGCCGATGACGCTGGATATGGACGACATCTTCAAACGCTTCGCCATGGAGCAGCGTATCTATCGCATGCGCTGCGTTGAAGCCTGGTCGATGGTGATTCCCTGGGTAGGCTTTGAACTCAATAAACTGCTGAAGCTGGCTGAACCCACCAGCAATGCCCGCTATGTCGCCTTCCAGACGCTATACGCGCCCGATCAGATGCCGGGACAAAAGGACCGCTTTATCGGCGGCGGGCTGGATTATCCCTATGTTGAAGGTTTGCGGCTGGACGAAGCGATGCATCCGCTGACGCTGCTCAGCACCGGCGTTTACGGCAAAGCGCTGCCGCCGCAAAACGGCGCGCCGATTCGCCTGACGGTGCCGTGGAAATATGGCTTCAAAGGGATTAAGTCGATCGTCAAAATTACCCTGACGCACGATCGTCCGCCCACCACCTGGAGCCAGATCGCCGCTAATGAATATGGCTTCTATGCTAACGTGAATCCGCACGTTAACCACCCGCGCTGGTCGCAGGCCACTGAGCGCTTTATCGGTGCGGGCGGCATTCTCAAGGTGGAACGTCAGCCGACGCTGCTGTTCAACGGTTATGCTAAAGAGGTGGCCTCGCTGTATCGCGGTCTCGATTTACGGGAGAACTACTGAGTGCGCCTGACATTACGCCACGTTACGCTGCTGAAAGTGGTGCTGCATCTGGCGGCGTTTTTGCCGCTGGTGTACCTGTTTCTTGCGGCAAACCAGGGCTGGCTGAGCGCCGATCCGGCGAAAGATATCCAGCATTTTACCGGCCGCATGGCGCTGAAGCTGCTGCTGGCGACGCTGCTGGTGAGCCCGCTGACGCGTTATCTGAAGCAGCCGCTGCTGATTCGTACCCGCCGGCTGCTCGGCCTGTGGTGCTTTGCCTGGGCCTGTCTGCATCTCACCAGCTACTATCTGCTGGAACTGGGTTACGATCATCTGCGATTACTCGGCAGTGAGCTTGTCTCGCGCCCCTATTTGTTACTGGGCATGATCAGCTGGATTATTCTGTTTGCTCTCGCCATCACCTCTTTTCAGCGCGCCCAGCGTAAACTGGGACGCCGCTGGCAAACGCTGCACAACGGCATCTATCTGGTCGCGATCCTCGCGCCTGTCCACTATCTTTGGTCAGTAAAAGTGCTGTCACCGCAGCCGTGGATTTATGCCCTGCTGGCGCTGGCGCTGTTAGGCTGGCGTTACAATAAGTTGCGTAAACTTCTGCGCCGATAATCCCCGCAAGGTTGTTTTCCTGCTGCGAGATCTGTTAAAAGGTGTGGCCTTCGGGCCTCGCCGGATCAACTTCGCAGATAAGACCAGTATTTTGCTGCGAATTGCCTCGAAACGGATATAATGCCCGGCTTTATTGCAAGCGAAGTCTTCTTTTTCACTCTGAAGAGTGACAAATGAAGGATGTCGCGGTATTTTACGCGATGCCTCACTGATTGCAGGAGATAGCCGCAAGATGGCGCATAAATTTCACATACTGCTGTTAAACGGACCCAACCTGAACCTGTTGGGAACGCGCGAGCCTGACAAGTATGGTCACACCACGCTGGCGCAGATTGTCAGCGATCTGACGCAACAGGCCGACCAGCACCATGTGAAATTGAGTCATTTGCAATCGAATGCGGAATACCAGCTGATTGATCGTATTCACGAAGCCCGCGGCAACGTCGATTACATCATCATCAACCCGGCTGCGTTTACGCACACCAGCGTTGCCCTGCGCGATGCGCTGTTGGCGGTTAGCATTCCTTTTATTGAGGTGCATCTCTCAAATGTGCATGCACGCGAACCGTTCCGACATCACTCCTATCTTTCCGATGTATCTGCCGGCGTCATCTGTGGACTGGGCGCCGACGGCTACTCGTGGGCTTTACAAACGGCCGTAAAACGCCTGTCACATTCCAATTAAACAGAGTACGGAACCACACTCATGGATATTCGTAAAATTAAGAAACTGATCGAACTGGTTGAAGAGTCCGGCATCGCTGAGCTGGAAATCTCTGAAGGCGAAGAGTCGGTTCGCATCAGCCGTTCACCTGCCAATGTCGGTTACCCTATGATGCAGCAGGCTTATGCTGTTCCGGCTCCACAGCCTGCGCTGGCTGCTGCGGTTGCACCTGCTGCTGCGCCTGTCGCTGCAGAAGCGGCCAAACCTGAAGTTAGCGGCCACATCGTGCGTTCGCCGATGGTCGGTACCTTCTATCGCACCCCAAGCCCGGACGCCAAAGCGTTTGTGGAAGTGGGTCAGAAAGTGAACGCTGGCGACACCCTGTGCATCGTTGAAGCGATGAAAATGATGAACCAGATCGAAGCCGATAAATCCGGCGTTGTGAAGGCGATCCTGGTGGAAAGCGGCCAGCCGGTTGAATTCGACGAGCCGCTGGTCGTCATCGAATAACGAGGCGAAGCATGCTGGATAAAATTGTCATTGCTAACCGTGGTGAGATTGCGCTGCGCATTCTGCGTGCCTGTAAAGAACTGGGCATCAAGACTGTGGCGGTTCACTCCACGGCAGACCGCGATCTGAAGCACGTGCTGCTGGCGGACGAAACCGTCTGCATCGGCCCGGCGCAGTCGGTCAAAAGTTATCTTAATATCCCGGCGCTGATCTCCGCCGCCGAAATCACCGGCGCGGTTGCGATCCACCCGGGCTACGGCTTCCTTTCTGAGAACGCCGATTTCGCCGAGCAGGTTGAACGCTCTGGCTTTATCTTCATCGGTCCGAAAGCCGACACCATTCGCCTGATGGGCGACAAAGTGTCAGCAATCAACGCGATGAAAAAAGCCGGCGTACCGACCGTACCAGGCTCTGACGGTTCGCTGACCGACGACATGGAGAAAAACCGTGCCATCGCTAAGCGCATCGGCTATCCGGTGATCATCAAAGCCTCTGGCGGCGGCGGCGGTCGCGGTATGCGCGTTGTACGCAGCGACAAGGATCTTGAGCAGTCCATCAACATGACGAAAGCGGAAGCCAAAGCGGCTTTCAACAACGACATGGTGTACATGGAGAAATTCCTCGAGAATCCACGCCACATCGAGATTCAGGTTCTGGCCGATGGTCAGGGCAACGCCATCTATCTGGCCGAACGTGACTGCTCCATGCAGCGCCGCCACCAGAAAGTGGTCGAAGAAGCACCAGCACCGGGCATCACGCCAGAACTGCGTCGCTACATCGGCGAGCGCTGCTCTAACGCCTGCGTGGAGATCGGCTATCGCGGTGCCGGTACGTTCGAGTTCCTGTATGAAAACGGTGAGTTCTACTTCATCGAGATGAACACCCGTATTCAGGTGGAACATCCGGTCACCGAGATGATCACCGGCGTCGACCTGATCAAAGAGCAGCTGCGTATTGCTGCCGGTCAGCCGCTGTCAATCAAACAGGAAGATGTGGTGGTGCGCGGTCATGCGGTCGAGTGCCGTATCAACGCCGAAGACCCGAACACCTTCCTGCCGAGCCCGGGCAAGATCACCCGTTTCCACGCGCCAGGCGGTTTTGGCGTGCGCTGGGAATCGCACATCTATGCCGGCTACAGCGTGCCGCCGTATTACGACTCAATGATTGGTAAGCTGATCACCTACGGCGAAAACCGTGACGTGGCTATCGCGCGCATGAAAAATGCGCTGGCGGAACTGATCATCGACGGCATCAAGACTAACGTCGATCTGCAGATGCGCATCATGACCGACGAAAACTTCCAGCAGGGTGGTACTAACATCCACTATCTGGAGAAGAAACTCGGCCTGCACGAGAAGTAAGCGCAGCGCAGAGCAATGCAGAGGCCGGTTAAACCGGCCTTTTTCATTTTTGTTGCCTTTGAGGTTGCATGATGGATGGGCGTTTTTTGCAAGCTAACAAAGAGGCGCGCTGGTCGCTGTACCTGACGCTGGCGTACCTCGCCGTCTGGGGCGTGTCCGCCTGGCTCGGCGGCACACAAAGCGGTATCACCGGCTTACCGCGCTGGTTTGAGTTCTCCTGCGTGTTCGCGCCCGTGCTGTTCATCGGCCTGTGCTGGCTGATGGTGCGCGTGGTGTTCCGCGATATGTCTCTGGAGGACCACGATGGAAACTGAAATCATTCTGCCACTGCTGGCCTATCTGGTGGTGATCGCCGGGCTGTCAGTGTTTGCCATGCGCAAGCAGCGTCAGGGCAACTTTCTGAGTGAGTATTTTCTCGGCAGTCGCTCGATGGGCGGTTTTGTGCTGGCGATGACCATCACCACCACTTACATCAGCGCCAGCTCATTTATTGGTGGGCCGGGCGCGGCGTATAAATACGGGCTGGGCTGGGTACTGCTGGCGATGATTCAGGTGCCGGCGGTCTGGCTGTCGCTCGGCGTGCTGGGCAAAAAATTCGCGATTCTGGCACGACGCTACAACGCGGTGACGCTCAACGACATGCTGTATGGCCGCTACCGCAGCCCGCTGCTCATCTGGCTGGCCAGTATCAGCCTGCTGGTGGCGTTTATTGGTGCCATGACGGTACAGTTCATCGGCGGCGCGCGCCTGCTGGAGACGGCCGCCGGTATTCCTTATGACACCGGGCTGCTGATTTTTGGCGGCACCATCGCGCTGTATACCGCGTTTGGCGGCTTTCGCGCCAGCGTGCTCAACGATGCCATGCAAGGGCTGGTGATGCTGATTGGCACCTTCCTGCTACTGTTTGCCGTCATCCATCAGGCAGGTGGACTGGAAACGGCGGTCACCAAACTGCGCAGCATTGATCCGCAGCTGGTGTCACCGGAAGGCGTCGGCAACGTCATCAATCCGACCTTCCTCAGCTCGTTTGCCGTGCTGGTGTGCTTTGGCGTGATTGGGCTGCCGCATACCGCCGTGCGCTGTATTTCCTACAAAGACAGCAAAGCGCTACACCGCGGTATCATCCTTGGCACCATCGTGGTGGTGATCCTGATGCTCGGCATGCATCTGGCCGGCGCACTCGGCCGCGCGGTACTGCCGGATCTGGCGATTCCGGATCGCGTGATCCCGACGCTGATGATCACCGTGCTGCCACCGATGGCGGCTGGCGTGTTCCTCGCGGCGCCAATGGCGGCGATCATGTCGACGATTAACGCGCAGCTGCTGCAATCGTCCGCTACGCTGATCAAAGATCTTTACCTGCGTATCGCGCCGCAGCACAGCGAGAACGAGGCGCGTCTGCGGCTGCTCTCCGGCACCATCACCTTTGTGCTCGGCCTGCTGCTGCTGCTGGCGGCCTGGAATCCGCCAGATATGATTATCTGGCTCAACCTGCTGGCGTTCGGTGGCCTTGAAGCGGTCTTTCTGTGGCCGCTGGTGCTGGGACTGTACTGGGAGCGCGCCAATGCGGCGGGCGCCATCAGTAGCATGCTGGTGGGAGCCGGATGTTATACGCTGCTTGCCAGCCTGAAAATCGAACTGTGGGGCTTTCACCCTATCGTGCCATCGTTGACATTAAGCCTGCTGGCCTTCCTGGTAGGTAATATGTTCGGCAGCGCGCCTGACGCACGCGATGCTGCCCTGGAATAAAAGAGAAACGCTATGCCATGGATTCAAATCAAAATTAACAGCACCGGCGAGCACGCCGAAACCCTCAGTGATGCGCTGATGGACGCCGGTGCGGTGTCAGTCACCTTTCAGGACACGCACGACAACCCGGTATATGAGCCGCTGCCCGGTGAAACCCGCCTGTGGGGCGATACCGATGTGATTGGCCTGTTCGACGCGGAAACCGCCATGGATGATGTTGTGGCTGAACTGAGCCAGCATCCGCTGCTGGGATCGGGTTTCCGCCATAAGATCGAACAGATCGAGGATAAAGACTGGGAGCGCGAATGGATGGATAACTTCCATCCGATGCGCTTCGGTGAACGCCTGTGGATCTGCCCAAGCTGGCGCGACGTGCCGGATCCGGATGCAGTCAACGTGATGCTTGATCCCGGTCTGGCCTTTGGTACCGGCACCCATCCCACCACGTCGCTGTGTCTGAGCTGGCTGGATGGTCTCGATCTGCAGGGCAAAACGGTGATCGATTTCGGCTGTGGCTCCGGCATTCTGGCCATCGCCGCGCTGAAACTCGGCGCAGCTCAGGCGATCGGCATTGATATCGATCCGCAGGCGATCCAGGCCAGCCGCGATAACGCGGAGCGCAACGGCGTGGCCGACCGCCTGTCGCTGTATCTGCCGCACCAGCAGCCGGAAAACCTGCAGGCGGATGTGGTGGTCGCCAATATCCTCGCCGGTCCGCTGCGCGAACTGGCGCCGCTGATTGGCGTGCTGCCGAAAGCCGGCGGCCATCTCGGCCTGTCCGGCGTGCTGGCCAGCCAGGCGGAAAGCGTGTGTGAAGCCTATGCGGAGCGCTTTGCGCTGGACGCCGTGGCGGAAAAAGAAGAGTGGTGTCGCATCACTGGCGTGCGCCGCTAACCGACGCATGGGCCAGCGACTGCTGGCCCGATTTTCCCCGCCTGAGACCTGTCTCAAATCCCCGCCAGCCCCGTTTTCCTGCCGTTTCTTTACATTGAAATCAGTAGACTGCTGCACCAGGCGATAGCGCTATCCCTGTTAACCGTGCCGTGCGCGGCACATAACACTGATATATCGCTTAGTGAATAAATGATGATGAAAAGCAAACACACACTGATCGCTCTGCTGCTGGCAGCAGCGCCTTTTGCTCACGTTCAGGCTGCCGCCTGGGATTATGCTCAGCCACAGCAGTGGGGCGACCTGTCCCCTGATTTTCACGTCTGCAAGCAGGGCGTGAATCAGTCGCCGATTGATATTCGCCAGGCGCTGCATGCCAGTCTGCCGGCGCTGACGCTGGAACTGCAGGCGCGCCAGGCCGCCATTGTTAACAACGGCCACACCGTGCAGATCAACCTGCAGCAGGGCGATACGCTGACGCTGGACGGCGAGACCTTCACGCTGAAGCAGTTTCACTTCCACACCCCGAGCGAAAACCTGATCGACGGCAAACGCTATCCGCTTGAGGGCCACTTTGTATTCAGTGACGAGCAGCAGCAGCTGGCGGTGATCGGGGTGATGTTCGAAGCCGGTGCGGCAAATCCGGTGCTGACGACGCTGCTGGATACGCTGCCGGCGCAGGTCAATCAGCCGGCTACGCTGCAGCAGGATGTCGATATTACGCCACTGCTACCCGCCGATCGCCGTTACTACCGCTTCAGCGGTTCACTCACCACGCCACCGTGCAGTGAAGGCGTGCGCTGGCTGGTGATGAAGCAACCGGTAACGGCTTCCGCACAGCAGTTGCAGGCCTTTAGCGCGGTGCTGGGTGAACACGGTAACAGCCGCCCGGTGCAGCCGCTCAATGGCCGGCTGGTGGTTGAGTAACGAAATACTCACCAAACGTAAATAAAGCGTTCACTTTTCAATCAAATCACCGCCATTTCTCTTGCCGATTCGCGGAAGTGGCGGTTTTTATGTTGTGATTCAGCGCATATTTTTGGAAAAACTTTTGCTCACAATTTCAGCGTATTTTTGTAATACACTGAATTTAAACAAGTAATGACTAATACCCCGCTGCTAAGCCCCATTTCCCTGATCTTAAACGGCGAATTGTTCAAAGTTTGGCCTTTCATCTTCCGGAAAAAATGCGTAATATACGCCGCCTTGCGAACAGTTAGGGTCACTTCTTTTTCATGCGCATTGGACATCACCAGCTACGTAATCGACTCATCGCTGCGCCTATGGCCGGAGTATCCGACAAGCCATTTCGCACTCTGTGTTATGACAACGGCGCCGGTATGACTGTCTCCGAGATGCTGTCATCGAACCCGGAAGTCTGGGCCAGTGACAAATCGCGTTTGCGTATGGTGCATAGTGACGAGCCCGGTATTCGCGCCGTGCAAATTGCGGGTTGCGATCCCGATGAGATGGCCGCCGCCGCGCGCATTAATGTTGCGTCCGGTGCACAGGTTATCGACATCAACATGGGCTGCCCGGCTAAAAAAGTGAATCGTAAGATGGCAGGTTCAGCGCTGCTGCAGCATCCGCAGCTGGTGGAGTCAATCCTCCGTGCGGTGGTGAACGCAGTCGATGTACCGGTTACGCTGAAGATTCGCACCGGCTGGGACAAAGAAAATCGTAATTGTGTAGAGATTGCCCAATTGGCTGAACGCTGTGGTATTCAGGCCCTGACCATTCATGGCCGCACGCGCGCCTGTTTGTTTGAAGGGCAAGCTGAATACGACAGCATTCGGACAGTTAAGCAGAGCGTCGCTATTCCGATTATCGCGAATGGTGACATTACTGACCCGCACAAAGCCAGGGCAGTGCTCGACTACACCGGAGCCGATGCTCTGATGGTGGGACGCGCTGCTCAGGGAAGACCGTGGATCTTCCGGGAAATCCAGCATTATCTGGACACAGGGGAGCTGCTGGCACCGAAGCCGCTGGCTGAAGTGAAGCATATGCTGATTGGACACATACGGGAGCTGCACGACTTTTACGGTCAGCGCAAGGGATACCGTATTGCCCGAAAACACGTTTCCTGGTATTTGCAGGAAAGTGCCCCTGACGACCAGTTTCGGCGCACATTCAACGCCATAGAGGATGCCAGCGAACAGCTGGAGGCGTTGGAGGCATACTTCGAAAATCTTGCGTAAACGAAATAAAGAGCTGAAAGAACTATGTTCGAACAACGCGTAAATTCTGACGTACTGACCGTTTCTACCGTTAACTCACAGGATCAGGTGACGCAAAAGCCTCTGCGTGATTCGGTTAAACAGGCACTGAAGAACTATTTTGCTCAACTGAACGGTCAGGATGTAAGTGACCTGTATGAGCTGGTACTGGCTGAAGTCGAGCAGCCTCTGTTGGACATGGTGATGCAGTATACCCGTGGCAACCAGACCCGCGCTGCCCTGATGATGGGCATCAACCGCGGTACGCTGCGTAAGAAGCTGAAAAAATACGGCATGAACTAAGCGTTCTGGTTCCTTGCTGCGATAACGCCAGCCTTTGGGCTGGCGTTTTTGTTGCTGCTGTTTGTGCGTTAACACCGCGTGAAACGATTATCGTCAAAATGGTAACGATAGTTGCAATCGCCGGCGTGATAGCTCATCTCTCTCAGGGCCGCTGCCCTGCCCTGTTTTTGCGCAGAAAAAATCCTTCCGATCGCCCCTCAGCCCGCTTTGTTTGTGATCCTGAACCGCTTCAGCGGTAATTCCACTTTGCCGTACACCTGTTCATGAGCGTTAGCTCACACTGCTTCCATATAGTGAAACTTTTTGCACTATTTGTGATCGTGGCGACTCGTCATGCTGCCTTTTGGTGCGCGATAGTAGCGACAACTTTCCGGATACGTCCGTTTATTAAAAGATCTTTCCAGTGAATTCAGGATTCTGCAAACCTGGCATCAGCTTTGCAGTGTCGTGGATGGCTAAACGCCACAGAAAGAAATAAGCGCACAGTAAAGTGCGCGCAAACATAACAACACACGATCTCGCCACACAGGATGCTTTATGAAAAAGATGATGCTTTCCACCCTGATTGCTGCCGCCTCGCTGTTCGCCGTGACCCAGCAGGCGCACGCAGGCACCACGCTGGACGCCATTAAGAAGAAAGGGTTTATACAGTGCGGTATCAGCGATGGTCTGCCAGGGTTCTCCTACGCTGACGCCAGCGGCAAATTCACCGGTATCGATGTTGACGTGTGCCGCGCCGCTGCTGCTGCGGTCTTCGGCGATGCCAGCAAAGTAAAATACACCCCGCTGACCGCTAAAGAACGCTTCACTGCGCTGCAGTCAGGCGAGGTGGATATCCTGTCGCGTAACACCACCTGGACCTCATCACGTGATGGCGGCATGGGCTTCCTGTTCGCCGGCGTAAACTATTATGACGGCATCGGCTTCCTGACCCATAAGAAAGCCGGTCTGAAAAGTGCCAAAGAGCTGGATGGTGCCACCGTGTGTATCCAGGCCGGTACCGATACCGAGCTGAACGTGGCCGACTACTTTAAAGCTAACAAAATGCAGTACACGCCGGTCACCTTCGACCGCTCTGATGAGTCTGCTAAAGCGCTGGATAGCGGCCGCTGCGATACCCTCTCTTCTGACCAGTCACAGCTGTATGCGCTGCGCATCAAGCTGGGCAAGCCGGATGACTTTATCGTACTGCCAGAAGTGATTTCGAAAGAGCCGCTGGGCCCGGTCGTCCGTCGCGGTGATGATGACTGGTTCACCATCGTGAAATGGTCGCTGTTCGCCATGCTGAATGCGGAAGAGATGGGCATCAGCTCGAAGAACGTTGATGAGATGGCGGCGAAACCAACCACGCCAGATATGGCACACCTGCTGGGCGCAGAAGGTGATTTCGGTAAAGACCTTAAGCTCGACAACAAGTGGGCGTACAACATCATCAAGCAGGTTGGCAACTATCAGGAAGTGTTCGATCGTAACGTTGGTAAAGACAGCGCGCTGAAAATTGCACGCGGCCAGAATGCGCTCTGGAACCAGGGCGGCATCCAGTACGCTCCACCAGTGCGTTAATTGTCTCCTGCCAGTCGGGCACCGCATCCTGCGGTGCCCACGCGTATTCTTCACTGAGGTTTTAACATGTCGCAACGCCCAACCGTGAAAAGGGATTTTTCGTTCGGTAATCCTACGGTTCGCGCCTGGCTTTACCAGATTGTCGCGATTGTGGCGGTGTTTGCTGTGGTGGGTTATCTGATCCACAACACGGTGATCAACCTTGCCAATCGCGGTATCACCTCCGGCTTTGGCTTTCTTGAGCGCAACGCCGGTTTCGGCATCGTCCAGCATCTGATCGATTACAGCGAAGGCGATACCTACGCGCGCGTGTTTATGGTCGGGTTAACCAACACCCTGCTGGTCTCCGCGCTCTGTATTGTCTTCGCCTCCATCCTCGGCTTCGCCATCGGTCTGGCGCGCCTGTCGGATAACTGGCTGCTGCGCAAGCTGTCGACCATTTATATCGAGACGTTCCGTAATATCCCGCCGCTGCTGCAAATCTTCTTCTGGTACTTTGCCGTGCTGCGCAATCTGCCGGGCCCGCGTCAGGCGCTGAACGCGTTCGATCTGGCTTTTGTCAGCAACCGCGGTCTGTATATACCGTGGCCGGAGTATGCGCCCGGCACCTGGCCATTCCTGATCGCGCTGGCGATTGCCATCGCCGCCAGCGCCGCGCTGTTCCGCTTCAACCGCAAGCATCAGCTGAAAACCGGTCAGCTGCGCCGCACCTGGCCCGCGGCGGCCGGTTTAATTGTGCTGCTGCCGCTGATCGCCCATACGCTGTTTGGTGCCGCCACGCACTGGGATGTGCCCGAGCTGCGCGGTTTCAACTTCCGCGGTGGCTTTGCCATGATTCCGGAACTGGCAGCGCTGACGCTGGCACTGTCGATCTACACCTCTTCCTTTATTGCTGAGGTGATTCGCGCCGGGATTCAGTCAGTACCGCATGGTCAGAGCGAAGCAGCACGTTCGCTCGGGCTGCCCAACCCGGTTACGCTGCGTCAGGTGATCATTCCGCAGGCGATGCGCGTGATTATCCCGCCGCTCACCAGCCAGTACCTTAACATCGTAAAAAACTCCTCGCTGGCGGCCGCGATAGGCTATCCGGATATGGTGTCGCTGTTTGCCGGCACCGTACTGAATCAGACCGGCCAGGCAATTGAAACCATTGCCATCACCATGGCGGTTTATCTGATTATCAGTCTGCTCATTTCGCTGCTGATGAACCTCTATAACCGCAAAATTGCGCTGGTTGAGCGTTAAGAGAACGGAACCATTATGTCTGTGACCACACACGAAACGCCGCCGGTGTCGGGCAATCCACTGGGTAAAGCCTGGCTCTGGGCGCGTAAAAACCTGTTCTCCAGCTGGCTGAATACGCTGCTCACGTTACTCAGCCTGTGGATTATCTGGAGCGTTATCCCGCCGGCGCTGAACTGGTTGATCTTCCAGGCTAACTGGATTGGCGAAACCCGAGCGGACTGTACGAAAGCGGGCGCCTGCTGGGTCTTTATCCACGCGCGCTTTGGCCAGTTCATGTACGGGCTCTATCCGCATGAGCTGCGCTGGCGCATCAATCTGGCGCTGGTGATTGGCCTGCTGTCGATTGTGCCGATGTTTATCAAATCCATGCCGCGCCGCGGCCGCTATATCGCCTGCTGGGCGGTGCTCTATCCGGTCGTCGTCTGGCTGCTGCTGTATGGCGGCTATTTCGGGCTGGACCGCGTGGAAACGCGCCAGTGGGGCGGCCTGACGCTGACGCTGATTATCGCATCTGTCGGCATTGCCGGGGCGCTGCCGCTCGGCATTCTGCTGGCGCTGGGCCGTCGCTCTAAAATGCCGGTGGTGCGCACCCTGTCGGTGATTTTCATTGAGTTCTGGCGTGGCGTACCGCTGATTACCGTACTGTTCATGTCTTCAGTGATGCTGCCGCTGTTTATGGCGGAAGGCACCACGATAGACAAACTGGTGCGTGCGCTGGTTGGCGTGATCCTGTTCCAGTCGGCGTATGTCGCCGAAGTGGTACGTGGCGGGCTGCAGGCCCTGCCTAAAGGCCAGTACGAAGCGGCAGAGTCGCTGGCGCTCGGCTACTGGAAAACCCAGGCGCTGGTGATTTTACCGCAGGCGCTCAAGCTGACCATTCCCGGTCTGGTGAACACCATCATCGCGCTGTTTAAAGATACCAGCCTGGTGATCATCATCGGCCTGTTCGATCTGTTCAGTAGCGTGCAGCAGGCAACCGTCGACCCTACATGGTTGGGTATGTCGACCGAAGGCTATGTCTTCGCTGCACTGGTTTACTGGATTTTCTGTTTTAGCATGTCGCGCTATAGCCAGTATCTGGAGAAGCGCTTCCACACCGGGCGTAAATCGCACTGAGGTTTTACATGACACAAACAATGACAACGGCGGCTAACGCCATGATGATTACGCTCGAAAACGTGAACAAATGGTACGGTCAATTCCACGTGCTGAAAGATATCAACCTGCAGGTGAAACCGCGCGAGCGTATCGTGCTGTGCGGCCCTTCGGGTTCCGGTAAATCCACCACCATTCGCTGCATCAACCATCTGGAAGAGCATCAGCAGGGACGGATTGTCGTAGACGGCATCCACCTGAATGATGATGTGCGCAATATTGAACGCGTGCGCACTGAAGTCGGCATGGTATTTCAGCACTTCAATCTCTTCCCGCATCTGACCGTTCTGCAGAACTGCACGCTGGCACCGATGTGGGTACGCAAGATGCCAAAGAAAGAGGCCGAAGAGCTGGCGATGCACTATCTGCAGCGCGTGCGCATTGCTGAGCATGCCCATAA
Source organism: Pantoea sp. SGAir0418 (assembly GCF_043529865.1). Lineage (NCBI taxonomy): Bacteria > Pseudomonadati > Pseudomonadota > Gammaproteobacteria > Enterobacterales > Erwiniaceae > Pantoea > Pantoea sp. SGAir0418. The sequence continues at coordinate 362,490 of NZ_CP027911.1, read as the reverse complement.
GTTTCCCGGGCAGCTCTCTGGCGGACAGCAGCAGCGCGTGGCCATCGCCCGTTCGCTGTGTATGAAGCCGAAGATTATGTTATTCGATGAGCCCACCTCCGCGCTCGATCCTGAGATGGTTAAAGAGGTGCTGGATACCATGATCGGTCTGGCGGAAGACGGGATGACGATGCTGTGTGTGACGCATGAGATGGGCTTTGCGCGTACGGTTGCCGATCGGGTGATCTTCATGGATCGCGGTGAAATAGTGGAGATGGCGCCGCCGGAGGAGTTCTTTGCGAATCCGAAATCCGAGCGGACCCGGGCGTTTCTGTCGCAGGTTATCCACTAAGCGAACACGATTCGCCGCATCATTCAGCCCTTGCCAGCATGGCAGGGGCTTTTTTTATGCCTGTGGATTTTATTGAGGGTTTTTATTGCGATAAAGGTCATGGCAGAAAACAAAAAAGCCCTGAACAGATGTTCAGGGCTTTCGTGTTTGATGCCTGGCAGTTCCCTACTCTCGCATGGGGAGACCCCACACTACCATCGGCGCTACGGCGTTTCACTTCTGAGTTCGGCATGGGGTCAGGTGGGACCACCGCGCTGTTGCCGCCAGGCAAATTCTTTTAAACCGAACTCATGCCATAACTGGTGCTGATACCCAGAGTCGAACTGGGGACCTCACCCTTACCAAGGGTGCGCTCTACCAACTGAGCCATATCAGCACACTAAATTTGATGCCTGGCAGTTCCCTACTCTCGCATGGGGAGGCCCCACACTACCATCGGCGCTACGGCGTTTCACTTCTGAGTTCGGCATGGGGTCAGGTGGGACCACCGCGCTGTTGCCGCCAGGCAAATTCTGTTTTCGTCCGCGTCTTTCGCGCTCTGACTGCGTTGCCCCGCTCGCGCCGCTCAGTCACATACTTCTGTATGCTCCTTCACGTCGTCTCGCGTGCCGCCTTGTCACAGCACAAAACCCACTGGACGTAATCCGGTGAACAAAGCTGAAAATTCTTTCTGTCTCTCAGACCAAAACGCCTCTGGCGTTGTAAGGTTAAGCCTCACGGGTCATTAGTACCGGTTAGCTCAACGCATCGCTGCGCTTACACACCCGGCCTATCAACGTCGTCGTCTTCAACGTCCCTTCAGGACCCTTAAAGGGTCAGGGAGAACTCATCTCGGGGCAAGTTTCGTGCTTAGATGCTTTCAGCACTTATCTCTTCCGCACTTAGCTACCGGGCAGTGCCATTGGCATGACAACCCGAACACCAGCGGTGCGTTCACTCCGGTCCTCTCGTACTAGGAGCAACCCCCCTCAATTCTCCAGCGCCCACGGCAGATAGGGACCGAACTGTCTCACGACGTTCTAAACCCAGCTCGCGTACCACTTTAAACGGCGAACAGCCGTACCCTTGGGACCTACTTCAGCCCCAGGATGTGATGAGCCGACATCGAGGTGCCAAACACCGCCGTCGATATGAACTCTTGGGCGGTATCAGCCTGTTATCCCCGGAGTACCTTTTATCCGTTGAGCGATGGCCCTTCCATTCAGAACCACCGGATCACTATGACCTGCTTTCGCACCTGCTCGAGCCGTCACTCTCGCAGTCAAGCTGGCTTATGCCATTGCACTAACCTCCTGATGTCCGACCAGGATTAGCCAACCTTCGTGCTCCTCCGTTACGCTTTGGGAGGAGACCGCCCCAGTCAAACTACCCACCAGACACTGTCCGCAGCCCGGATTACGGGCCTACGTTAGAACATCAAACATTAAAGGGTGGTATTTCAAGGTTGGCTCCACGCAGACTGGCGTCCGCGCTTCAAAGCCTCCCACCTATCCTACACATCAAGGCTCAATGTTCAGTGTCAAGCTATAGTAAAGGTTCACGGGGTCTTTCCGTCTTGCCGCGGGTACACTGCATCTTCACAGCGATTTCAATTTCACTGAGTCTCGGGTGGAGACAGCCTGGCCATCATTACGCCATTCGTGCAGGTCGGAACTTACCCGACAAGGAATTTCGCTACCTTAGGACCGTTATAGTTACGGCCGCCGTTTACCGGGGCTTCGATCAAGAGCTTCTCCTTGCGGATAACCCCATCAATTAACCTTCCGGCACCGGGCAGGCGTCACACCGTATACGTCCACTTTCGTGTTTGCACAGTGCTGTGTTTTTAATAAACAGTTGCAGCCAGCTGGTATCTTCGACTGGCCTCGGCTCCGGGAGCAAGTCCCTTCACCTACGCGCCAGCGTGCCTTCTCCCGAAGTTACGGCACCATTTTGCCTAGTTCCTTCACCCGAGTTCTCTCAAGCGCCTTGGTATTCTCTACCTGACCACCTGTGTCGGTTTGGGGTACGATTTCGTGTTACCTGGAGCTTAGAGGCTTTTCCTGGAAGCAGGGCATCAGTTACTTCACCGCCGTAGCGGCTCGTCATCACGCCTCAGTGTTAAAGAAGACCGGATTTGCCTGGTCTTCACACCTGCACGCTTAAACCGGGACAACCGTCGCCCGGATAACCTAGCCTTCTCCGTCCCCCCTTCGCAGTAACACCAAGTACAGGAATATTAACCTGTTTCCCATCGACTACGCTTTTCAGCCTCGCCTTAGGGGTCGACTCACCCTGCCCCGATTAACGTTGGACAGGAACCCTTGGTCTTCCGGCGAGCGGGCTTTTCACCCGCTTTATCGTTACTTATGTCAGCATTCGCACTTCTGATACCTCCAGCATGCCTCACAGCACACCTTCAGCGGCTTACAGAACGCTCCCCTACCCAACAACACATAGTGTCGCTGCCGCAGCTTCGGTGCATGGTTTAGCCCCGTTACATCTTCCGCGCAGGCCGACTCGACCAGTGAGCTATTACGCTTTCTTTAAATGATGGCTGCTTCTAAGCCAACATCCTGGCTGTCTGTGCCTTCCCACATCGTTTCCCACTTAACCATGACTTTGGGACCTTAGCTGGCGGTCTGGGTTGTTTCCCTCTTCACGACGGACGTTAGCACCCGCCGTGTGTCTCCCGTGATAACATTCTCCGGTATTCGCAGTTTGCATCGGGTTGGTAAGCCGGGATGGCCCCCTAGCCGAAACAGTGCTCTACCCCCGGAGATGAGTTCACGAGGCGCTACCTAAATAGCTTTCGGGGAGAACCAGCTATCTCCCGGTTTGATTGGCCTTTCACCCCCAGCCACAAGTCATCCGCTAATTTTTCAACATTAGTCGGTTCGGTCCTCCAGTTAGTGTTACCCAACCTTCAACCTGCCCATGGCTAGATCACCGGGTTTCGGGTCTATACCCTGCAACTTAACGCCCAATTAAGACTCGGTTTCCCTTCGGCTCCCCTATGCGGTTAACCTTGCTACAGAATATAAGTCGCTGACCCATTATACAAAAGGTACGCAGTCACCTAACAGGTAGGCTCCCACTGCTTGTACGTACACGGTTTCAGGTTCTGTTTCACTCCCCTCGCCGGGGTTCTTTTCGCCTTTCCCTCACGGTACTGGTTCACTATCGGTCAGTCAGGAGTATTTAGCCTTGGAGGATGGTCCCCCCATATTCAGACAGGATACCACGTGTCCCGCCCTACTCGTCGGACTCACAACTCATGCATCTTCGTGTACGGGGCTGTCACCCGGTATCGCGCGACTTTCCAGACGCTTCCACTGATGCACAAGCTGATTCAGGTCCTGGGCTGCTCCCCGTTCGCTCGCCGCTACTGGGGGAATCTCGGTTGATTTCTTTTCCTCGGGGTACTTAGATGTTTCAGTTCCCCCGGTTCGCCTCGTTAACCTATGTATTCAGTTAACGATAGTGTGTCGAAACACACTGGGTTTCCCCATTCGGACATCGACGGCTGTAGCGGTTCATATCACCTTACCGTCGCTTTTCGCAGATTAGCACGTCCTTCATCGCCTCTGACTGCCAGGGCATCCACCGTGTACGCTTAGTCGCTTAACCTCACAACCCACAGGCGTTTTGCAACGCTGCGGACTGCAAGCATTTGAGAGACTCGAACGCATCGTAAATTTCATTCTTATTACGGAGAATGAACACGACGCGTCGTTTCAAATTTTCAGCTTGTTCCGGATTGTTAAAGAGCAAATACTTCGCAGCACACCGTCGCCGGTATACTCTGAAGTAAGTTTCAGTACTGTAATGGTGGAGCTAAGCGGGATCGAACCGCTGACCTCCTGCGTGCAAGGCAGGCGCTCTCCCAGCTGAGCTATAGCCCCATACAGTCACTGCAGAGACCATCTACTACCACTCACCAGGAGTTCCGTGTTTTAACCACGGCAATTCGTGCTCAGGCAAGGCATGCAGGAGGGAAGTTTACTTGGGTAAACGACCGAGTGCATAACGCCGCATGAGTGCGAATCTGGTAGGCCTGAGTGGACTTGAACCACCGACCTCACCCTTATCAGGGGTGCGCTCTAACCACCTGAGCTACAAGCCTGTAGAGGTTTTTTCTGCTCGTTACTTTTCTATCAGACAATCTGTGTGAGCACTTCGCGGGAAGGTATCTTCAGGTAAGGAGGTGATCCAACCGCAGGTTCCCCTACGGTTACCTTGTTACGACTTCACCCCAGTCATGAATCACAAAGTGGTAAGCGCCCTCCCGAAGGTTAAGCTACCTACTTCTTTTGCAACCCACTCCCATGGTGTGACGGGCGGTGTGTACAAGGCCCGGGAACGTATTCACCGTAGCATTCTGATCTACGATTACTAGCGATTCCGACTTCATGGAGTCGAGTTGCAGACTCCAATCCGGACTACGACGCACTTTATGAGGTCCGCTTGCTCTCGCGAGGTCGCTTCTCTTTGTATGCGCCATTGTAGCACGTGTGTAGCCCTGGCCGTAAGGGCCATGATGACTTGACGTCATCCCCACCTTCCTCCGGTTTATCACCGGCAGTCTCCTTTGAGTTCCCGGCCGAACCGCTGGCAACAAAGGATAAGGGTTGCGCTCGTTGCGGGACTTAACCCAACATTTCACAACACGAGCTGACGACAGCCATGCAGCACCTGTCTCAGAGTTCCCGAAGGCACCAAAGCATCTCTGCTAAGTTCTCTGGATGTCAAGGCCAGGTAAGGTTCTTCGCGTTGCATCGAATTAAACCACATGCTCCACCGCTTGTGCGGGCCCCCGTCAATTCATTTGAGTTTTAACCTTGCGGCCGTACTCCCCAGGCGGTCGACTTAACGCGTTAGCTCCGGAAGCCACGCCTCAAGGGCACAACCTCCAAGTCGACATCGTTTACGGCGTGGACTACCAGGGTATCTAATCCTGTTTGCTCCCCACGCTTTCGCACCTGAGCGTCAGTCTTCGTCCAGGGGGCCGCCTTCGCCACCGGTATTCCTCCAGATCTCTACGCATTTCACCGCTACACCTGGAATTCTACCCCCCTCTACGAGACTCAAGCCTGCCAGTTTCAAATGCAGTTCCCAGGTTAAGCCCGGGGATTTCACATCTGACTTAACAGACCGCCTGCGTGCGCTTTACGCCCAGTAATTCCGATTAACGCTTGCACCCTCCGTATTACCGCGGCTGCTGGCACGGAGTTAGCCGGTGCTTCTTCTGCGGGTAACGTCAATCGGCAAGGTTATTAACCTCACCGCCTTCCTCCCCGCTGAAAGTACTTTACAACCCGAAGGCCTTCTTCATACACGCGGCATGGCTGCATCAGGCTTGCGCCCATTGTGCAATATTCCCCACTGCTGCCTCCCGTAGGAGTCTGGACCGTGTCTCAGTTCCAGTGTGGCTGGTCATCCTCTCAGACCAGCTAGGGATCGTCGCCTAGGTGAGCCATTACCCCACCTACTAGCTAATCCCATCTGGGCACATCCGATGGTGTGAGGCCCGAAGGTCCCCCACTTTGGTCTCGCGACGTTATGCGGTATTAGCTACCGTTTCCAGTAGTTATCCCCCTCCATCGGGCAGTTTCCCAGACATTACTCACCCGTCCGCCACTCGCCACCCAAAGAGCAAGCTCTTCTGTGCTGCCGTTCGACTTGCATGTGTTAGGCCTGCCGCCAGCGTTCAATCTGAGCCATGATCAAACTCTTCAATTTAAAGTTTGATTTGCTGCAACGAGTGCAGCGATGCTCTGTGAATTAAACTTCGTAATGAATTACGTGTTCACTCAGCAAAGACTTGATATTTTTTAAAGCCCGTAGGCTTGTGATATCAATCCTGCGAGTGCCCACACAGATTGTCTGATAAATTGTTAAAGAGCGGTGCGACGCGGCGTTCGGCCTGCTGTCGCGAGGTGGCGTATATTACGCTTTCCTCCTTCAGAGTCAAACACTTTTTTCAGCGTTTTTCTCCGGCGGGGTGAATCGCTTCACGCCCTGCTGAGCCGCCTGCGTTGCCGCTTTGCCGTCTCAGTGGTGGCGCATTATAGGGATCCGGATTTTTTGCACAACCCCTTTTTTCGATCTTTTTTATCGACTGGCGAGTTTTCACTCTTTTCGCTGCGATCGCGAGCGATCCGCGCAAAAATCAGCTTGTTTACCCGCACCGGAAGCCGCAGGCTAGCGGGAAACATCAGAAAAGGAGAAATAGAATGTCTGTAGCCCTGCGCCCTTATAAGCAACATATTCCCCACACCGGCGAACGTGTGATGGTGGATAGCAGCAGCGTGGTCGTTGGCGAAGTCGAGCTGGCTGATGATGTCAGCATCTGGCCACTGGTAGCAATCCGCGGTGACGTGAATAAAGTGGTGATTGGTAAACGCAGCAATATCCAGGATGGCAGCGTGCTGCACGTTACGCATAAATCCAGCAGTAATCCCGATGGCTTTCCATTGATCATCGGTGAAGACGTGACGGTGGGCCATAAAGCAATGCTGCACGGCTGCACCATTGGCAACCGCGTGCTGGTGGGTATGGGCTCGATCCTGCTGGATGGCGCGATCGTCGAAGATGAGGTGATGATTGGCGCCGGCAGCCTGGTGCCACCCGGTAAACGCCTGCAAAGCGGCTATCTCTATTTAGGCAGCCCGGTGAAGCAGATTCGGCCGCTAAGCGAAGCGGAAATAGCCGGACTGCTTTATTCGGCCAGTAATTATGTCGGCTGGAAAGATGAATATCTGGCTCAGGGCAGCCACAGCCAGCCCTGATCGTCGGCCTGCTCCGCCCGGAGCAGCTGCTCGGCCTCTTCCTCCAGATCCCAGCGATGCGCGCTAAACAGCGCCATCGCCTCTCCGGCACCAAAGCGCTGCTGCAGCGCCGGCAGCGATATTGCGCAGGTCAGTCCCATACCATTCACCAAGACCGGGAACAGCACCGCCTGCCGGACTGCGTCCCAGCTTTCCCGATCGGGAAACTGGATAGCCTGATTCATGCCTGCATCGCCTGTTTAAGTTGATCGATGACCGGCGCGATCTCCGGCATAACGCCATGCCACAGCTGAAACGCATGCGCCGCCTGACCCACCAGCATGCCGAGTCCATCCGCCAGCTGCTGTGTGCCGTGCTGCTGGCACCACGCCAGAAATGGCGTCAGCCCCTGCTGATAAAACATGTCGTAACAGCGCACCTGCGCATCAATCAGCGTAACCGGCAGCGGCGGCACGTCGCCCGCTACGCCGCTGGAGGTGGCATTGATGATCAGATCAAAACGTTCGCCGGCCAGTTGATCAAAGCTCATCGCCTGGATCGCCCCACTGTGCTGGAATAGCTCAGCCAGCTGTTGCGCGCGTTCCGGCGTGCGGTTAACCACCACCAGCGCGCAGCCCGTCGAGAGCAGCGGCAGGATCACCCCACGCGCCGCGCCGCCCGCGCCCACCAGCAGAATACGATCGCCCGGCCGGATCAGCTGCAGCCGTTGCAGATCGCTCAGCAGGCCGATGCCGTCCGTGTTATCACCCAGAATCGAACCATCGGCTCGCTTCTTTAAGGTATTTACCGCGCCGGATAATGCCGCGCGTTCGCTGAGCTCATCCGCGAATTCCCATGCCTGCTGTTTAAACGGCAGCGTAACATTGGCGCCTTTGCCACCAGCCGCAAAAAACGCCTCTATCGCCTGCGGGAACCCTTCCAGCGGTGCGCAGATGCGTCCGTAGGGATGTTCAATACCGGTCTGCTCAGCAAAAGCGGCGTGAATAAACGGAGATTTGCTGTGGGCGATGGGATGACCAAAAACGGCAAACTTTTCCATAATCAGCCCTGACGAATGAGTTCACCGCTAATAGCATCGCGGATTTCAGAAGGATTCAGGCGACCGCCGGTGGCCGCCTGCAACACCGGGAACTGCGAGCCAAACTGCTCTGCCACTTCGGCGGCGCTGCGGCACGGCGGCTGACCGGTTAAATTCGCGCTGGTTGAGACCAGCGGCTTGCCAAATCCGCGACACAGCGCCTGAACCTTCGGATGATCGCTGACGCGAATCGCCAGCGAATCAAAGCGGCCGGTTAACCAGCGCGGCGTATGCGGCGAAGCAGGCACCACATAGGTGACCGGACCCGGCCAGCTGGCAAACATACGTTCGCGCTGCAGCACGGTGAGTTCGCGATCGGCAATATAAGGCTCGAGCTGCGCATAATCAGCGGCGATCAGGATCAAACCCTTTTCCACCGGGCGCTGTTTCAGTGCCAGCAGGGCCATCACCGCGCTTTCGCTGTCCGGATCGCAGCCAAGGCCGAATACGGCTTCGGTAGGGTAAGCAATCACTTGCTGTTGCTGAAGTTGTTCGATGCAGAAGTCGAGGCTTCCGGGTGCATGCTGGCTCTGGTTCATGATCACTCTTCATCCTGGGCGATGGGCTTACTGCAGCGTTTGCTGGCGCAGAAGCGCTTCATGCCCTGTGCGGTTTTCTTTTCTATTAATAACGGGAACTGGCAATGGGGGCAGACACCTTCCAGCGGCGTGGCGTTGATCGCGAACTGGCAGTCGGGATATCGATCGCAGGCATGGAAGGTTTTGCCATAGCGTGAACGGCGCTGCACCAGCTTGCCGCTGGCGCACTGCGGACAGGCAATTGCGGTTTCGTCCGGCTTATCGATGGTTTCCGTGTAATCACACTCCGGATAGTGGCTACAGCCGACAAACATGCCGAATCGCCCCTGGCGCAGCACTTTGTCCGCACCACACTGCGGGCAGGCATGACCTTCCAGCACTTTGACAATATGGCCATCACCCTGACTTTTCAGCGGGCGAATATAGTCGCAGGTTGGATAATTAACACAGCCGAGAAAAGGCCCGTGTTTGCCGGCACGTATCACTAATTCTGCCCCGCAGGCGGGGCAGGGATCGTGTTTACGCACGGTAAATAGTGCTGGTTTACTCATATTACCGAATGCATTAATCGCAAATTAATGCAGCATACCTTCATTGACGTCGAATAACAGTTCTTCCATCTGCTGATAGGCATTTTCACACCCGGGGATGTTAAACAGCACCATCAGCACCACCCATTTGAGATCTTCCAGATCGAATTCCAGCGTATCAAGCGCCATAACCCGTTCGATGACCATTTCGCGCGTTTCCATATTCAGCACCTGGATTTGCTCCAGGAACAGAATAAAACCACGACACTCGGCATCTAAACGCTGGCTCTCTTCTTCCGTGTAGATTCGCATGGAGAGCGGGTCGTTAGCCAGCAACACTGGCGCGACCAGGCCATCCTGATAATCCGCTAACCGCTCAAGCCAATTCAACGCATTGTAGATATCTTCGCGATGAAAACCGGCATCGGTTAAGTCATCGGTCAATTTATCCTGGTCAACGCGCATTTCAGCCTCGTTGTGGATATACGTCTCAAACAAGTACATAAGTACGTCGAACATGGCATGCCCTCCTCAATCGGACATAGCCGCCGGGTACAGCTGCGATCCATCCTGCTAACTCCAGCTCCAGCAATTGCGCTGCGATAACTGGCACAGGTTGGCCGGCACGTTCAGCGACGACGTCAACAGGTGTAACCTCATCACCTACGTTAGCCAACACGCTGGGAAATGGCAATGGCACATCATCACTGAGTTGTGAATATATTGTTTCTGAGATGCTGGCCGGCAACCATTGCAGGGCAGAATGCAAATCCTCAAGGATATTGTTGGGATGCGCCACCAGCAGCGCACCCTGCTGAATCAGCCAGTGCGTGCCTTCACAGCCAGGATTACCCAGCGCGCCAGGCAGCGCATACACGTTACGGTTTTGTTCCAGCGCATACCGCGCCGTTACCAGCGAGCCACTCTTCAGTGACGCTTCAACCACCAGCACGCCATGACTCAGGCCACTGATAATACGATTACGCCGCGGAAAATTTACCGCATGGGGCGCCATTGACAGCGGCAGTTCTGAAACCAGCGCGCCGCCGTTGGCGATAATCTCCTGTGCCAGCGGCTGATGGCTTTTCGGATAGAGATGATTCAGCCCGCTGCCCAGCACGGCCAGGGTTTTGCCCTGCACTTCCAGCGCGGCACGATGCGCCACGCCATCAATACCGCGCGCCAGCCCGCTGGTGATGGTCAAACCGCTTAGCGCCAGCTGCTGGGTAAACCAGCTGCCCCATTCTCTGCCATACGGTGAACAGTGACGACTGCCGACCACCGCCAGCTGCGGTGTCGCGAGTGCAGAGAGGTCACCCGCTATATAAAGGGCAGCCGGATAGCGGCTGATTTCCCGCAGCCGGGCGGGATAATGTGCATCGCTGCAGGCGATCAGATGATGTTGCGCCTGTTGCAGCCAGCGCTGCGTTTTTTCCAGCTGGCGTGGACAGAGGGCGAGAAACTGCTGCCGCTGCGTGTCGTCCAGCCCGTGCTGCTGCAGCCACGCGTCGTCAATGTGGCTGGCGGCCAGAAGCGCCATGATGAACTGACGGGCGCGCTCACCGCTTAAACCCCAGACGTAAGTCAGCCTGATAATCCTTTCACTGCGTTCCATGCTGCGCTCCCTGTCAGCCGTGCTCTGATGCGGCACAATGCTGTCAATCAGGCCCTAAAAAGTCTACAATATGAGGCAGTAATCTTTTCTTTAACGCATACAGATCTGGATATTTATGTCAGTTTTGCAGGTATTACATTTCCCTGACGATCGCCTTCGCAAAATTGCTGCACCCGTTGCGGCTGTGAATGCTGACGTTCAGCGTATTGTCGACGATATGTTTGAGACCATGTACGCCGAAGAAGGCATTGGTCTGGCGGCGACGCAGGTGGATATTCACCAGCGCATCATCGTGATTGATGTTTCTGAAAGCCGCGAAGAGCGCCTGGTGCTGATTAACCCGGAGCTGCTGGAAAAAAGCGGCGAAACCGGTATCGAAGAGGGTTGCCTGTCGATCCCGGAACAGCGGGCGTTTGTGCCGCGTGCCGAGCGGGTCAAAGTGCGCGCGCTGGATCGCGACGGTAACAGCTTCGAGCTGGAAACTGACGGTCTGCTGGCGATCTGCATTCAGCATGAGATCGACCATCTTGACGGTAAACTGTTTATTGATTATCTGTCGCCGCTGAAGCGTCAGCGTATTAAACAGAAACTGGAAAAACTGGCCCGCCAGAATGCGCGCGCATCCTGAGAGCGAACAGAAGGTTGAACTGTGTCTGCACCGTTAAAAATCATCTTTGCCGGTACTCCTGACTTCGCAGCGCGTCATCTCGACGCGCTGCTTGCTTCTGAGCATCAGGTGGTTGGCGTCTTTACTCAGCCCGACCGCCCTGCCGGACGTGGCAACAAACTCACGCCGGGCCCGGTAAAAGTGCTGGCTCAGGCGCATGATATTCCCGTGTTTCAGCCAAAGTCCCTGAAGCCGGAAGAGAATCAGCAGCTGGTTGCCGGGCTACAGGCCGATGTGATGGTGGTGGTCGCTTATGGTCTGATCCTGCCTCAGGCGGTGCTGACGATGCCGCGCCTTGGCTGCATCAACGTACACGGCTCGCTGCTGCCGCGCTGGCGCGGTGCGGCGCCGATTCAGCGCTCACTGTGGGCCGGCGATAACGAAACCGGTGTGACCATCATGCAGATGGACGTGGGTCTGGATACCGGCGATATGCTGCACAAAATAACCTGCCCGATTAATGCCGACGATACCAGCGCATCGCTGTACGACAAGCTGGCGCAACTGGGCCCGCAGGGGATGCTGACCACGCTCAGTCTGCTGGCCGCCGGCAGCGCGCAGCCCGAAGTGCAGGATGAGACCCTGGTAACTTACGCGGAAAAGCTCAGCAAAGAAGAGGCTCGTCTTGACTGGTCGCTCTCCGCTGTTCAGCTGGAACGGTGCATTCGCGCCTTCAATCCGTGGCCGGTGAGTTATTTCCTCATCGACGATCAGCCGGTCAAAGTCTGGCAGGCCAGCGTATTACCGCACCGCAGCGCCCAGCCGGGAGAAATTCTGCAGGCTGACAAACACGGCATCCAGATCGCGACCGCTGACGGCGTGCTGAATCTGCTCTCACTGCAGCCTGCCGGCAAAAAAGCCATGGCGGCGCAGGATCTGCTCAATTCGCGTCGTGAATGGTTTACACCCGGCACCGTTCTGGCCTGATTCTCCAGCCCGGTCTCCGCCGGGCTTTTTGTTTGATGAATGAATATGAAAAAAGCGACCAACCTGCGCAGCCTTGCCGCGCAACTGATTGAACGCGTGGTGGATAAAGGGGAATCGCTGAGCGCGATTCTGCCCGCTGCGCAAAAAACGCTGGCAAACAACGATGGCGCGCTGCTGCAGGAGTTGTGTTTTGGCGTGACGCGCACGCTGCCGCAGCTGGAAGCGTTGATTAATAAGCTGATGGCGCGGCCGTTAACCGGCAAACAGCGCGTACTGCACTATCTGATCATGGTGGGCCTGTATCAGCTGCTGTATACCCGCGTTCCGCCGCACGCCGCGCTGGCAGAAACCGTGGCCGGGGCTGAAGCACTGAAGCGGGCAAATCTGAAAGGCTTGCTTAACGGCGTGCTGCGTCAGTTCCAGCGCCAGCAGGACGCACTGCTGGCGGAGGTAAATCAGGGCCCGCAGCGCTACTGGCATCCGGGCTGGCTGCTGAAACGGCTGCAGACCGCGTGGCCAGAGCAGTGGCAGCAAATTGTGGAAGCAAACAATCAGCGACCGCCAATGTGGCTGCGCGTGAATCGTCAGCATCACAGCCGTGACGCCTGGCTGGCGTTATTAACCCAGCAGAATCAAAATGCGTTTAGTGCTGACGCGCCGGATGCGCTGCGTCTTGAAGCACCGGCTCCGGTCAGTCAGCTGCCAGGCTTTGAGCAGGGCTGGGTGACGGTGCAGGATCTCTCTGCTCAGCGTTGTGCCCTGCTGCTGGCGCCGGAAAACGGCGAAACCATTCTCGACCTGTGCGCTGCGCCCGGCGGCAAAACCACCCATATTCTCGAAATTGCGCCACAGGCCCGCGTGATGGCGGTGGATATCGATGCGCAGCGCCTGTCGCGCGTGACGGAAAACCTGCAGCGTCTGGGGATGCAGGCTGACGTGCGTCAGGGCGATGGCCGCACGCCAGCGGCCTGGTGCGACGAGCAGCAATTCGACCGCATCCTGCTGGATGCGCCCTGCTCGGCCACCGGCGTTATTCGACGCCATCCGGATATCAAATGGCTACGCCGCGATCGCGATATTGACGAACTCGCCGCGCTACAGCGTGAGATTCTGGCGGCCATCTGGCCGCGCCTGAAATCGGGCGGTACGCTGCTTTATGCCACCTGCTCAGTGCTGCCGCAGGAGAACCAGCAGCAGATCGAGGCTTTCCTCGCGACGCATGACGATGCGGTGCCGCAGGCATTGCCACAGGGGCAACTTAACGGCTGGCAGGTTTTCCCTGCCATCGATGGCGGCGACGGTTTCTTCTACGCTAAGCTGATGAAAAAATAGTGCAGCGCACAGTGACAAGAGCAACGTATCCATGAAAATTATTATCCTCGGCGCCGGCCAGGTGGGCGGCACGCTCGCTGAAAACCTGGTGGGCGAAAACAATGACATCACCGTGGTTGATAGCGATCCCTCACGCTTACGCGTGCTGCAGGATAAGTTTGACCTGCGCGTGGTGCAGGGCCATGGTTCGCACCCGCGCGTGTTGCGTGAAGCCGGCGCCGAAGATGCGGATATGCTGGTGGCGGTGACCAGCTCTGACGAAACCAACATGATTGCCTGTCAGATTGCTTACTCGCTGTTTAACACGCCAAACCGCATTGCCCGTATCCGCGCCGCCGATTATCTGCGCGATGCGGAAAAGCTGTTCGTGCCGGAAGCGGTACCCATCGACCATTTGATCTCGCCCGAACAGCTGGTGATCGACAACATCTATCGGCTGATTCAGTACCCTGGCGCGCTGCAGGTGGTGAATTTTGCCGAGGGCAAAGTCAGCCTGGCAGTGGTCAAAGCCTATTACGGCGGACCGCTGGTGGGCAATCCGCTGTCGATCCTGCGTGAACATATGCCGCATATCGATACCCGCGTAGCCGCCATTTTCCGTCAGGATCGCCCGATCCGCCCGCAGGGATCGACGATTGTCGAAGCTGGCGATGAAGTGTTTTTTATTGCCGCCAGTCAGCATATTCGTGCGGTGATGAGCGAGATGCAGCGGCTCGAAAAGCCCTATAAACGCATTATGCTGGTCGGCGGTGGCAATATCGGCTTTGGCCTGGCGCAGCGGCTGGAGAAGCAGTACAGCGTTAAGCTGATAGAACGTAATCAGCAGCGCGCGGCTGAACTGGCTGAACATCTGCAGGATACCATCGTGTTCTATGGCGATGCCTCGGATCAGGAACTGCTGGCAGAAGAGCATGTCGATCAGGTCGATCTGTTTATCGCCGTCACTAACGACGATGAAGCCAATATCATGTCAGCGATGCTGGCCAAAAAGATGGGCGCGAAAAAAGTGATGGTACTGATCCAGCGTCGCGCCTATGTCGATCTGGTGCAGGGCAGCGTGATCGACATTGCGATCTCACCGCAGCAGGCCACAATTTCTGCGCTGCTTGGCCACGTGCGCAAAGCCGATATTGTCGGCGTCTCTTCACTGCGCCGCGGTATTGCGGAAGCCATCGAGGCCATCGCCCACGGTGATGAAACCACTTCGCGCGTGGTCGGCCGCCTGATTGAAGATATTAAACTGCCGCCGGGCACAATTATCGGCGCGGTGGTGCGTGGTGATGACGTGATCATCGCCAATGATAATGTGCGTATTGAGCAAGGCGACCACGTGATCATGTTCCTCACCGACAAAAAGTTTGTGCCGGACGTTGAGCGTCTGTTCCAGCCGAGCCCGTTCTTCCTGTAACGCGTTGTGATTGGGCTGAAGTGAGAGTGGTGTTTAATCCATTGTTATAATGGCAATTACACGAAGGTTTGTTAGACTTTAGCCATTGGCCAAGGCAAGGAGATAACAATGAGTTTATTCAAAGAGTTTCGTGATTTTGCGATGCGCGGTAACGTGGTGGACCTGGCGGTTGGTGTGATCATCGGTGCTGCGTTCGGTAAGATCGTATCGTCACTGGTTGCAAACATCATTATGCCACCGCTCGGTTTACTGATTGGCGGCGTCGACTTTAAGCAGTTTAAATGGGTACTCAAGCCAGCAGAAGGCGATATCCCAGCGGTGGTGATGGAATACGGTAACTTTATTCAGACGGTATTTGATTTCATTATCGTGGCGTTTGCTATCTTCATTGCCATCAAAGTAATGAATAAACTGTATAAAAAGAAAGAAGTGGAAAAACCAGCGCCTAAACCGACTAATGAAGAAGTGCTGCTGACCGAGATTCGCGACCTGCTTAAGCAACAAAATAATAAAGTGTGATGAATAAAAGCCGCCTGTTCAGGCGGCTTTTTTGTCACTAAAGCAGAAGGCCAGAGGTAAACACTGTTGCTTACCGCTGGCCTCCTGATTCGCTCCCTTCGCGTGTTTATCTTTACGCCGGTAGCTGCCTTTCCCCTTCTGATTACGCTCAACACGCTGGCGATACAGCGGATCGTGTAACAGGGCTTCCAGGGCGTTATCGTTAATTTTGCCTTTTCGATGCTGATAGTGACTCATATCGTCCTCCGGTTAGTGATGGCGCAACTATAGTCCCTGCACGCCAGAATTCAATCCTTGCTACAACAAATTTCAGGATGCGGATCTTCACCGGTTTCCAGTGCCTCGAGGATCGAACAGCAGGCGCTACTGTGCCGGTCGCCACAACAGGTTTCCGCCAGCCGTTGCAGTGAGCGCTGAATGGTTTGCAGTTCGCCAATCATACTGTTCACCTCATCCAGCCGTTTCGCCACGATCGCTTTTGACTCTTCACAGGTGTGATGTTCTGGATCGATGCGGATCGACAGCAGGTCGCGGATCGATTCCAGGCTGAAACCAAGCTGCCGGCCGTAACGGATAAAACGCAGGCGCTGCAGATCGTTATCGCTGTACAGGCGGAAGCCGCCCTCGGTGCGTACCTCATGATCCATCATCTGCTGCTTTTCATAAAAGCGAATGGTATCCGGCGTCACGTCCGCCAGTTTTGCCAGCTGGCCAATGCGATACATACTATTTCTCCTGCTGTAGCCGCTGACCGATCGCCGGGCGGTATTCGCCACGCAGAAAATCGGTGCTCATGCCGGCCTGCTGCAGTTTCATTTCCAGCAATGTCAGGCGCTTGGCCAGTTCGCGCGCCTCGTTGTCATCAGGATCGAGTTCGCGAAGCAAATCGCTCAGTGCCAGCGCGTCGCGGCGCATCTCCAGTTCCGGTGGGAGATAGCCGGCGTTTTTCAGCAGTCGCCAGGCACTGCGCAATTCCGCCGGCACACCACAGTCATCGTCCAGCGTGAGCGGCGCACCCTCACCAGGCAGATTGCTCAGCTCACCCTTTTCCTGCGCGGCGCGGATGTGTTGCTCAGCCAGCTGATCGATAAGCCACATAGAAACCTCCTGCAGGCATGTCTGCCAACAGCATAGCGAATGGAGGGGAAATGGGAAGAAATGACAGGCAATAAAAAACCCGCCGAAGCGGGTTTTTTACGTTACTGCAAATTACTCTGCAGCAGCTTCTGCTTGAGCTTCTGGACGATCAACCAGCTCGATGTAAGCCATCGGAGCGTTGTCACCAGCACGGAAGCCACACTTCAGAATGCGAGTGTAACCACCGGCACGGCTCGCGAAACGCGGGCCCAGCTCGTTAAACAGTTTTGCCACGATCTCGTTATCACGAGTACGGGCGAATGCCAGACGACGATTAGCTACGCTGTCGGTCTTGGCAAGAGTAATCAGCGGCTCAACTACGCGACGCAGCTCTTTGGCTTTCGGCAGAGTCGTCTTAATGATCTCATGACGAACCAGAGAACCAGCCATGTTGCGGAACATAGCCTGACGATGGCTGCTGTTGCGGTTCAGTTGACGACCACTCTTACGATGGCGCATGACCTTATCCTTCTCAGTGAAACCTTAACCTGCGATCCGGTTATTCATCAGCAATGCTTGCCGGTGGCCAGTTTTCCAGGCGCATGCCCAGAGACAGACCACGTGATGCGAGCACGTCTTTAATCTCGGTAAGAGATTTTTTACCCAGGTTAGGCGTTTTAAGCAGCTCAACCTCGGTACGCTGTACCAGATCACCGATGTAGTGGATAGCTTCTGCCTTGAGGCAGTTAGCAGAGCGGACAGTCAATTCCAGATCGTCAACAGGGCGCAGCAGGATCGGATCGAATTCTGGTTTCTCTTCTTTGACTTCCGGCTGACGTACATCACGTAAGTCAACGAAAGCTTCCAGTTGTTCTGCCAGGATGGTTGCCGCACGACGAATCGCCTCTTCAGGATCGATTGTGCCGTTGGTTTCCATTTCGATGACCAGCTTGTCCAGGTCGGTGCGCTGTTCTACACGCGCTGCTTCAACATTGTAGGCGATACGGTCTACAGGGCTGTAGCAAGCGTCAACCAACAGACGGCCGATTGGGCGCTCATCTTCTTCCGAATGAATTCGGGCAGAAGCCGGCACATAACCACGACCACGCTGAACTTTGATACGCATGCTAATAGACGCGTTTTCATCGGTCAGATGGCAGATCACATGCTGCGGCTTGACGATTTCGACATCACCGTCGTGGGTAATGTCGGCTGCAGTCACAGGGCCAATGCCAGATTTATTCAGAGTGAGGATGACTTCATCTTTACCCTGAACTCTTACCGCCAGCCCTTTCAGATTGAGCAGGATTTCCAGGATATCTTCCTGTACGCCCTCTTTGGTGGAGTACTCGTGCAGCACACCATCAATCTCAACCTCGGTCACCGCGCAACCCGGCATGGAAGAAAGCAGAATACGGCGCAGTGCGTTACCAAGAGTATGGCCAAAGCCACGCTCTAACGGCTCAAGGGTCACCTTGGCGTGCGTCGAACTTACTTGCTCGATATCTACCAGGCGCGGTTTTAGAAACTCTGTCACAGAACCCTGCATTGTGTCCTCTCTTTGGTACTAAGCTTTACTTAGAGTAAAGCTCGACGATCAGGTGTTCGTTAATGTCCGCAGACAGATCGGTACGCTCAGGAATACGCTTGAACACACCTTCCATCTTAGTCGCATCAACTTCCAGCCAGGTTGGCTTTTCACGCTGCTCAGCCAGCTCCAGAGCGGCCTTCACGCGAGATTGCTTTTTGGCTTTCTCACGGATGCTTACGACATCATTCGGAGATACCTGATAAGAAGCGATGTTAACAACGCGACCGTTTACCATTACAGATTTGTGGCTAACCAGCTGACGTGCTTCTGCACGAGTGGCACCAAAGCCCATACGGTAAACTACGTTATCCAGACGACCTTCCAGCAGAGCTAACAGGTTTTCACCGGTGTTGCCTTTCAGACGCGCTGCTTCTTTATAGTAGTTACGGAACTGACGCTCCAGCACGCCGTAGATACGACGAACTTTTTGCTTTTCACGTAACTGGCCGCCGTAATCAGACAGACGCGGTTTACGCGCACCATGCTGACCAGGGGCTTGTTCAATTTTGCACTTGGAATCAATCGCGCGAACGCCAGACTTAAGGAATAAGTCGGTGCCCTCACGACGGCTCAGCTTGAGCTTAGGACCCAAATATCTTGCCATTTTCTTTCTCCAACTAACCTAAAAAACGGAACGTTAAACGCGACGTTTTTTCGGCGGACGACAACCGTTGTGAGGGATCGGAGTCACATCAGTAATATTAGTGATGCGGAAACCAGCGGCGTTCAGAGCACGAATAGTAGATTCGCGGCCTGGACCCGGACCCTTAACCATAACTTCCAGGTTCTTAATACCGTAATCTTTCACGGCTTCTGCACAGCGCTCTGCAGCGACCTGAGCAGCAAACGGAGTAGATTTACGTGAACCGCGGAAACCGGAACCACCGGCGGTTGCCCAACCCAGTGCGTTACCCTGACGATCAGTAATAGTAACGATGGTGTTGTTAAAAGACGCATGGACATGAGCCACGCCATCTGAGACTTGTTTTCTTACACGCTTACGTGCACGAACTGGTGCCTTTGCCATTATTTACTCACCCCGATTATTTCTTGATCGGTTTACGCGGACCCTTACGGGTACGTGCGTTGGTCTTAGTACGCTGACCGCGCACCGGCAGACCACGACGATGGCGTAAACCACGGTAGCAACCAAGGTCCATCAGACGCTTGATGCTCAGGGTGATTTCACGGCGCAGATCACCTTCAACAACGAATTTACCAACTGCTTCACGCAGCTGATCAATTTGTTCTTCAGACAGCTCACTGATCTTAACATTTTCAGCGATGCCCGTTTCAGCACAGATGGCTTTAGAACGGGTTTTGCCGATACCGAAGATCGAAGTTAATGCGATAACGGTATGTTTTTGATCAGGAATGTTAATGCCTGCTATACGGGCCACTATGCACTCCTATAATTAAATAAATGCGTACCATGCTGAAAAGCCCGTTTTCAGGATACTCAAATGGAAACGCATCGACATACAAAAGATTGGCTGGCTAATCTAGCCAGCTCAACCCGACTTTGCAAGAAAAATATGTGACTTAATCAGCCCTGGCGCTGTTTATGCTTAGGCTCGGAGCTGCAGATCACACGTACGACACCGTCGCGACGAATGATTTTGCAGTTACGACATAATTTCTTGACGGAAGCACGAACTTTCATTTTTACTCTCCGTAACTTCTCAAGCTACTGAATTAACGGCCATAGCCTTTCAGGTTAGCTTTCTTCAATGCAGACTCGTACTGACTGGACATCATCAGAGTTTGCACTTGAGCCATAAAGTCCATGATGACAACCACTACAATCAGCAGCGAGGTGCCGCCAAAGTAGAAGGGAACCTTCATGGCATCACGCATGAACTCCGGGATCAGGCAGATAAAAGTAATATACAGTGCGCCGATTAAGGTCAGACGTGTCATTACTTTATCGATGTACTTCGCCGTTTGCTCTCCCGGACGAATTCCCGGTACGAATGCACCAGACTTCTTCAGGTTATCTGCTGTTTCACGCGGGTTGAAAACCAACGCCGTGTAGAAGAAACAGAAGAAGATGATTGCAGTCGCATAGAGTAGCACATAAAGCGGCTGTCCTGGCTGCAAATACAGCGAAATTGTTGTCAGCCAGTTCCAACCGGTACCGCCCCCGAACCAGGATGCTATCGTCGCCGGGAACAGGATAATGCTGGAAGCAAAGATGGCTGGGATTACGCCCGCCATGTTCACTTTCAACGGTAAATGTGTGCTCTGTGCAGCATATACACGACGACCTTGCTGACGTTTAGCGTAGTTAACCACAATGCGGCGCTGGCCACGCTCAACGAAAATAACAAAGAACGTCACTGCAAATACAAGAACTGCAACCAACAGCAACAGAAGGAAGTGCAGGTCGCCTTGCCGCGCTTGCTCGATGGTATGGCCAATGGCCGGCGGTAAACCCGCAACAATACCCGCGAAGATAATGATCGAAATACCGTTACCGATACCTCGTTCAGTAATCTGTTCGCCAAGCCACATCAGGAACATAGTTCCGGTAACCAGACTTACAACAGCGGTAAAGTAGAAAGCAAAGCCTGGATTTAATACCAGGCCCTGCATTCCAGGCATATTCGGCAGACCGGTAGCAATACCGATCGACTGGAATATAGCCAGAACCAGTGTGCCGTAGCGAGTGTACTGGCTGATCTTACGACGACCAGCTTCACCCTCTTTCTTAATCTCGGCCAACGCGGGATGAACCACCGTCAGCAGCTGGATAATAATAGAGGCCGAAATATACGGCATAATACCCAGCGCGAAGATTGAGGCACGACTGAGAGCACCACCAGAGAACATGTTAAACATTTCAATGATGGTGCCACGCTGTTGCTCAAGCAGTTTGGCAAGTACAGTGGCATCGATACCGGGGATTGGAATAAAAGAGCCAATACGGAAGACAATCAGTGCACCGATTACAAACAATAGTCTGCGCTTCAGTTCACCAAAGCCACCTTTGGCACTTTGAAAATCTAATCCCGGTTGCTTTGCCATCTGCTACTTATTCCTCGATTTTACCGCCAGCAGCTTCGATTGCAGCACGAGCACCTTTGGTGACACGCAGACCACGAATCGTAACAGGTGCAGATACTTCACCAGACAGGATCACTTTCGCGAACTCAATCTGTACACCGATGATGTTAGCTGCTTTCAGCGTGTTCAGGTCGACGATACCGCCTTCCACTTTCGCCAGATCAGACAGACGCACTTCTGCAGTCACGAATGATTTGCGCGAGGTGAAGCCGAACTTCGGCAGACGACGGTACAGAGGCATCTGACCACCCTCGAAACCACGACGTACGCCACCGCCAGAACGAGACTTCTGACCTTTGTGACCACGACCGCCGGTTTTACCGAGGCCAGAACCGATACCACGGCCCAGACGCTTGGAAGCGTGTTTAGACCCTTCGGCCGGAGACAGAGTGTTTAAACGCATCTCTTACTCCTCCACTTTCAGCATGTAAGAAATCGCGTTGATCATACCGCGTACAGCTGGCGTGTCTTCACGCTCAACGGTGTGACCAATACGACGCAGACCCAGACCAACCAGAGTGGCTTTGTGCTTAGGCAGGCGGCCGATTGAGCTACGGGTTTGTGTAATTTTGATTGTCTTAGCCATCGTGATTACCCCAGAATTTCTTCAACGGATTTACCACGCTTGGCAGCAACCATATCCGGAGACTTCATATTGCCCAGGCCGTCGATAGTTGCACGAACCACGTTGATCGGGTTGGTGGAACCATAGGCTTTAGCCAGAACGTTATGAACTCCAGCGACTTCCAGAACGGCGCGCATTGCACCGCCGGCGATGATACCGGTACCTTCAGAAGCCGGCTGCATGAACACACGAGAACCCGTGTGCGCACCTTTAACCGGGTGCTGCAGGGTGCCGTGAGTCAGCGCGACATTAACCATATTGCGACGAGCTTTTTCCATCGCTTTCTGGATCGCTGCTGGAACTTCACGCGCTTTACCGTAACCAAAACCAACGCGGCCGTTACCATCACCCACTACAGTCAGAGCGGTGAAGGAGAAAATACGACCACCTTTCACAGTTTTAGAGACACGGTTTACCGCGATCAGTTTTTCCTGCAGGTCGCCAGCTTGTTTCTCGATGTGTGCCATCTTAGACCTCTACCTTAGAACTGAAGGCCAGCTTCACGAGCAGCATCTGCAAGTGCCTGGACGCGACCATGATATTGGAAACCGGAACGGTCGAAAGAAACATCTTTGATGCCTTTTTCGATAGCGCGCTCAGCCAGAGCTTTACCTACAGCTGCAGCGGCGTCTTTGTTACCGGTATACTTCAGTTGTTCAGCGATAGCTTTTTCTACAGTAGAAGCAGCAACCAGAACTTCGGAACCGTTCGGGGCGATTACCTGTGCGTAAATGTGACGCGGGGTACGATGTACCACCAGGCGAGTAGCACCCAGCTCTTTGAGCTTGCGACGTGCACGGGTCGCACGACGGATACGAGCAGATTTCTTATCCATAGTGTTACCTTACTTCTTCTTAGCCTCTTTGGTACGCACGACTTCGTCGGCGTAACGAACACCCTTGCCTTTGTAAGGCTCAGGACGACGGTAGGCGCGCAGATCAGCTGCAACCTGACCAATCAGCTGTTTATCAGCGCCTTTCAGCACGATCTCAGTCTGAGTTGGACATTCAGCAGTGATGCCGGCCGGCAGTGCATGGTCAACCGGGTGAGAGAAGCCCAGGGCCAGACTCACAGAGTTGCCTTTAACAGCTGCACGATAACCAACACCAACCAGTTGCAGCTTCTTGGTGAAGCCTTCGGTAACACCGATAACCATGCCGTTCAGCAGCGCACGGGCAGTACCTGCCTGTGCCCAACCATCCGCATAACCTTCGCGTGGAGCGAAAGTCAGGGCGTTGTCTGCATGCTTAACTTCTACAGCACTGTTGATAGTACGAGTCAGCTCGCCGTTTTTGCCTTTGATCGAAACTTCCTGACCGTTGAGTTTTACCTCTACGCCGGCAGGAACAACGACAGGTGCTTTTGCAACACGAGACATTTTATCCTCCGATTACGCTACGTAGCAGATAATTTCGCCACCAAGACCAGCCTGGCGCGCTGCACGATCAGTCATGACACCTTTAGAGGTAGAAATTACAGCAATGCCCAGACCGGCCATAACTTTTGGCAGCTCATCTTTTTTCTTATAGATGCGCAGACCTGGACGGCTAACACGCTGAATGCTTTCTACAACAGCTTTACCCTGGAAGTACTTAAGAGTCAGTTCCAGTTCCGGCTTGATGTCGCCTTCGATTTTAAAATCTTGAATATAGCCTTCTTCCTTCAGCACGTTGGCAATTGCCACTTTCAGCTTGGAGGAAGGCATAGAGACCGCAACTTTGTTCGCGGCCTGACCGTTACGGATACGGGTCAGCATATCCGCGATCGGATCTTGCATGCTCATCTGTGTTACTCCCGTGATTCAAATGGTGACAATTACCAGCTAGCCTTTTTCAGACCCGGGATTTCACCGCGCATTGCGGCTTCACGGACCTTGATACGGCTCAACCCAAACTTCCGCAGGAAACCGTGCGGACGACCTGTCTGACGGCAGCGGTTACGCTGACGTGAAGGGCTGGAATCACGCGGCAGACTCTGCAGCTTGAGAACGGCGTTCCAACGGTCTTCGTCGGATGCGTTCACATCAGAAATGATCGCTTTCAGTTCAGCGCGTTTTGCGAAGAACTTGTCTGCTAATTTCACACGCTTAACTTCGCGTGCTTTCATAGATTGCTTAGCCATTAAGTAACCCTACCTTACTTGCGGAACGGGAAGTCAAAGGCAGCCAGCAGAGCACGGCCTTCATCATCAGATTTCGCAGTAGTGGTAATGGTGATATCCAAACCACGAACGCGATCGACTTTGTCGTAGTCGATTTCTGGGAAGATGATCTGCTCACGAACGCCCATGCTGTAGTTACCACGACCGTCGAAAGACTTCGCGGACAGACCACGGAAGTCACGGATACGCGGTACAGCAATAGTGATCAGACGCTCAAAGAACTCCCACATGCGCTCGCCACGCAGAGTTACTTTACAGCCGATCGGATAGCCCTGACGGATTTTGAAGCCTGCAACTGATTTGCGTGCTTTGGTGATCAGCGGTTTTTGACCGGAGATTGCTGCCAGGTCAGCTGCTGCGTTATCCAGCAGTTTCTTGTCAGCGATCGCTTCACCAACACCCATGTTCAGGGTGATCTTCTCGACCCGAGGGACTTGCATGACAGAATTGTAGCCAAACTCTGTCATGAGTTTCTGGACTACTTCGTCTTTGTAGTAATCATGCAGTTTCGCCATCGTACTACTCCAAATTACTTGATAGTTTCGCTGTTAGACTTGAAGAAACGGACTTTTTTACCGTCTTCGAATCTAAAGCCTACACGGTCAGCCTTGCCGGTTGCCGCATTGAAGATTGCAACGTTAGAAACCTGAATAGCAGCTTCTTTTTCAACGATGCCGCCTGGTTGGTTCAGAGCCGGAACCGGCTTCTGGTGTTTCTTAACCAGGTTGATACCTTCAACGATGACCTTACCAGAAGTCAGGACATTCTTTACTTTACCGCGTTTACCTTTGTCTTTACCGGTAAGCACGATAACTTCGTCGTTACGACGGATTTTCGCTGCCATTGTTCGCTCCTTAGAGTACTTCTGGTGCCAGAGAGATAATTTTCATGAACTTTTCAGTACGAAGTTCACGAGTTACCGGCCCAAAAATACGCGTTCCGATAGGCTGCTCGCTGTTATTGTTCAGAATAACGCATGCATTACCATCGAAGCGAATGACAGAACCGTCCGGGCGACGAACACCCTTCCTGGTGCGCACCACTACCGCTTTCAGGACATCACCTTTTTTCACCTTGCCACGCGGAATTGCTTCCTTGATGGTCACTTTGATGATATCGCCGACGCCTGCGTAGCGACGGTGCGAGCCACCCAGAACCTTGATACACATTACGCGACGTGCACCGGAGTTGTCGGCGACGTTCAGCATAGTCTGTTCTTGGATCATTTTAGTGCTCCGCTAATGTCAACTACTACTTCGGGACCCAAACCTCAGGTCGTTAAAAAGCCCCATAATTGAGGGCGCGGCATTATAACACCGGTTCTCGCAGATGGGTAGAAAAAATGAACGGCTCCATAGAGCCGTTCATTTTGTTTTTAGAGGAAGCGGATTCTATTACAGAATCGCTTTCTCTACAACGCGAACCAGAGTCCAGGACTTAGTCTTGGACAGTGGACGGGTTTCGCGGATTTCAACCACGTCACCAATACCACACTCGTTGTTCTCGTCATGGATGTGCAGCTTAGTCGTACGCTTAATGAATTTACCGTAGATCGGGTGCTTCACGAAACGCTCGATAGCAACAACAGCAGATTTCTGCATTTTGTCACTAACAACACGACCCTGCAGAGTACGGATTTTATCGGTCATTACGCCGCCTTCTCAGTCAGTAAAGTCTTAACGCGTGCAACATCACGGCGAACTTGCTTCAGCAGATGGGTCTGCTGCAGCTGGCCAGATGCTGCCTGCATGCGCAGGTTAAACTGCTCGCGCAGGAGGTTAAGCAGCTCAGTGTTCAGCTCTTCAACGCTTTTTTCACGCAGCTCAGTTGCTTTCATTACATCACCGTCTTAGTTACAAAGGTGGTTTTGATAGGCAGTTTTGCTGCTGCCAGCTTGAATGCTTCACGGGCCAGCTCTTCCGGTACACCGTCCATTTCATACAGGACTTTACCAGGCTGGATCAGGGCAACCCAATACTCCACGTTACCCTTACCTTTACCCATACGCACTTCCAGCGGCTTCTCGGTGATTGGTTTGTCCGGGAATACACGGATCCAAATCTTACCTTGACGCTTAACTGCACGGGTCATAGCACGACGTGCTGCTTCGATCTGACGAGCAGTCAGACGACCACGGCCAACAGCTTTCAGACCGAAAGTACCGAAGCTAACATCCGTACCCTGCGCCAGACCGCGGTTACGGCCTTTGTGCACTTTACGGAATTTCGTACGCTTTGGTTGTAACATCAGCGACTCTCCTTACTTACGGCCTTTACGCTGCTGCTTTTTAGGTTGAGCAGCCGGTTCCGGTTGTTCAACAGCAGCCATACCACCCAGAATCTCACCTTTGAAGATCCATACCTTAACGCCGATTACACCATAAGTGGTGTGCGCTTCAGAGGTGTTGTAGTCAATGTCAGCACGCAGAGTGTGCAGCGGTACACGACCTTCACGGTACCATTCGGTACGTGCGATCTCAGCACCGCCCAGACGGCCGCTAACTTCAACTTTGATACCTTTAGCGCCCAGACGCATTGCGTTCTGTACAGCACGCTTCATCGCACGACGGAACATCACACGACGCTCCAGCTGTGAAGTGATGCTGTCAGCAACCAGTTTTGCGTCCAGTTCCGGTTTACGGACTTCGGCGATATTGATCTGTGCAGGAACGCCAGCGATGTTCGCTACGACCGTGCGCAGTTTTTCAACGTCTTCACCTTTTTTACCGATAACGATACCCGGGCGAGCGGTGTGAATGGTCACACGGATGCTCTTAGCCGGACGCTCGATAACGATGCGAGATACAGACGCTTTTGCCAGTTCTTTGTTCAGGAACTGACGTACTTTAAAGTCGCTGTCCAGGTTGTCAGCGAATTCTTTGGTGTTCGCAAACCAGGTAGAGTTCCATGGTTTTACAATACCCAGGCGAATACCATTAGGATGTACTTTCTGACCCATTGCTAGTCTCCAGAGTCTCAGCGATCGGACACAACCACAGTAATGTGGCTGGTGCGCTTCAGGATGCGATCTGCACGACCTTTAGCACGCGGCATAATGCGCTTCATGCTAGGGCCTTCATCTACGAAAATTTTCGCAACTTTCAGATCGTCGATATCAGCGCCATCGTTGTGTTCGGCGTTAGCAATGGCAGATTCCAGGACTTTCTTAACCAGTACAGCCGCTTTCTTGTTGGTGTAAGTCAGAATATCCAGAGCCTGCGACACTTTCTTACCGCGAATCAGGTCAGCAACAAGGCGAACCTTCTGAGCAGAAGAACGAGCATGGCGATGTTGAGCAATAGTTTCCATCTCTTCCTCCTACTTATTTCTTCTTGGCTTTCTTATCAGCAGCGTGGCCGCGATAAGTACGTGTCGGTGCAAATTCACCCAGCTTGTGGCCGACCATTTCGTCGGAAACAAAGACAGGAACGTGCTGACGACCATTATGGACAGCGATGGTCAAACCGATCATGTTAGGGAAGATCGTTGAACGACGGGACCAAGTGCGCAGGGGCTTCTTGTCACCGCTTTCCACCGCTTTCTCTACCTTCTTCAGCAAGTGCAGGTCAATAAAAGGACCTTTCTTGAGAGAACGTGGCATGGCTTATCCTCTAAAATTATTTGCTACGGCGACGTACGATAAATTTATCAGTACGCTTGTTGCTACGGGTCTTCTTACCTTTGGTCTGAACGCCCCACGGAGTTACCGGGTGCTTACCAAAGTTACGACCTTCACCACCACCGTGCGGGTGATCGACTGGGTTCATCGCAGTACCGCGAACGGTAGGACGAACACCACGCCAACGGGTTGCACCGGCTTTACCCAGAACGCGCAGCATGTGCTCAGCGTTACCGACTTCGCCCAGGGTTGCGCGGCAGTCAGCTTCGACTTTACGCATTTCGCCTGAACGCAGACGCAGGGTAACGTAGGAACCTTCACGCGCAACGATCTGCACGTAAGCACCAGCAGAACGGGCAATCTGACCGCCTTTACCTGGTTTCATTTCTACGTTATGCACGGTTGAACCAACCGGGATGTTACGCATCGGCAGGGTGTTACCTGCTTTGATCGCAGCATCAACGCCAGACTGAATCTGGTCGCCAGCTTTCAGGCCTTTAGGGGCCAGGATGTAACGGCGCTCGCCATCTTTGTACAGAACCAGTGCGATGTTCGCAGAACGGTTCGGATCGTACTCAAGACGCTCAACAACTGCCGGGATACCATCTTTGTTGCGTTTGAAGTCAACAATACGGTAAGCCTGCTTGTGACCACCACCGATATGACGGGTAGTGATACGACCATTGTTGTTACGACCACCGGATTTGCTGTTTTTTTCAACCAGCGCGGCAAAAGGCTTGCCTTTGTGCAGCTCAGGGTTCACCACTTTAACAACGTGACGACGACCCGGAGATGTCGGTTTACATTTAACAACTGCCATTGTCTTTCTCCTCCGACTTACTCAGCGCCGCCGACGAAGTCCAGGTTCTGGCCTTCTTTCAGGGTGACGTAAGCTTTTTTCCAGTCGCTACGACGACCGATACGCTGTCCGTGACGCTTAACTTTACCCTTAACAACCAGGGTGTTTACGTCTTTCACTTCTACTTCGAACAGTTTCTCAACAGCAGCAACGATCTCTGCTTTGGTCGCGTCTTTGGCAACTTTGAGAACGATGGTATTGGTTTTTTCCATCGCGGTTGATGCTTTTTCAGATACGTGCGGCGCGCGCAGTACTTTCAGCAGACGTTCTTCACGGATCATGCCAGCATCTCCTCAACTTGCTTAACTGCTTCTGCAGTCATAACGACTTTGTCGAAGGCGATCAGGCTAACTGGGTCGATACCCGCTGCATCACGCACGTCAACCTTGTACAGGTTACGCGCAGCCAGGAACAGATTCTCATCCAGTTCACCGGTGATGATCAGCACGTCTTCCAGCGCCATGTCTTTCAGTTTCTGTACCAGCAGCTTAGTTTTAGGCGCTTCAACAGAGAACGACTCGACAACGATCAGACGGTCCTGACGTACCAGCTCGGACAGGATGCTTTTCAGCGCGCCGCGGTACATCTTTTTGTTAACTTTTTGACTGTGGTCCTGTGGACGCGCAGCGAAGGTCACGCCACCTGAACGCCAGATCGGGCTCTTGATAGAACCTGAACGCGCACGGCCGGTGCCTTTCTGACGCCATGGCTTTTTGCCTGAACCAGTTACTTCAGCACGAGTTTTCTGCGCGCGAGTACCCTGACGAGCACCTGCAGCGTAAGCAACAACAACCTGGTGAACCAGCGCTTCGTTGAAATCACGACCGAAGGTAGTTTCGGAAACAGTCAGCGCGCTCTGCGCGTCTTTCAGTACTAATTCCATTGCTATCCCCTTACGCCTTCACAGCTGGTTTAACAATCAGGTCGCTGCCGGTTGCACCCGGGACAGCACCTTTGACCAGCAGCAGGTTGCGCTCAGCGTCAACACGTACTACTTCCAGGCTCTGAACGGTTACGCGCTCATTACCCAGCTGACCAGCCATTTTCTTGCCTTTGAACACTTTGCCCGGAGTCTGGTTCTGACCGATAGAACCCGGAACGCGGTGAGACAAGGAGTTACCGTGTGTAGCGTCCTGGGTACGGAAGTTCCAGCGCTTAACGGTACCTGCGAAACCTTTACCTTTAGAGGTACCGGTAACGTCTACTTTTTTAACGTCAGCGAAAATTTCAACACTGATGCTCTGGCCAACAGAGTATTCTTCACCTTCGGTGCGGAATTCCCACAGACCACGGCCAGCTTCAACGCCAGCTTTAGCAAAATGACCTGCTTCCGGCTTACCAACACGGTTTGCTTTTTTTGCACCGGTGGTAACCTGGATCGCCTGGTAACCATCGTTTTCCAGACCTTTGACCTGGGTAACGCGGTTTGCTTCAACTTCGATTACGGTTACTGGGATTGAAACGCCTTCTTCAGTGAAGATGCGCGTCATGCCCACTTTTTTACCGACTAAACCAATCATTGTATCAACCTCTCAATCGCTCGATGACCTGATTAACCCAGGCTGATCTGCACGTCAACACCGGCAGCCAGATCCAGACGCATCAGAGCATCAACGGTTTTTTCAGTTGGCTCAACGATGTCTACCAGACGCTTGTGAGTGCGGATTTCGTACTGATCACGCGCATCTTTGTTAACGTGCGGAGAGATCAGAACGGTGAAGCGCTCTTTGCGAGTCGGCAGCGGGATCGGACCACGTACCTGCGCACCAGTGCGCTTGGCAGTCTCGACGATTTCCGCGGTTGATTGATCGATCAGGCGATGATCAAACGCTTTAAGACGGATACGGATTCTTTGGTTCGACATGAGACCAAGGCTCCAAACATTTTATAAACGAAAAAAATTACTACCCGCACCCATTACGATTGATGGGGGAGTGTAATCGTTCAGCATATAACTCCCCAATCGGGAGTATTGTCAGGCGATACACTAATCGCTATCGCCTGCGATTCTGCTCGAATCGCGCCACACCAATATCGGCAGGCCCGCGCATTATACGCAAATCTGTTCAGGAAGCAACCCATGCTGCGTTTTTAACCGCAAAAGCGCGCGCCGGTAAAAAAGCCCGCACGGGGCGGGCTGCAATCAACAGGTGGAACGGCACGGCAAACGCTACTTATCGCCCTCTTCTTTCAGCTGGGCCTGCAGATAGTTTTGCAGACCCAATTTCTGAATCAGGTCGAGCTCAGTTTCCAGCCAGTCGATATGGTGCTCTTCATCCGCCAGAATCTCGATCATCATGTCGCGGCTAACGTAATCATGAACTTTATCGGCGTACGCAATCGCCTCGCGTAAGTCTTTCGCCCCTTCCAGTTCGAGCGTCAGGTCCGATTGCAGCATTTCCGGTACGTCTTCACCAATGCGCAGCCGGCCGAGATCCTGCAGATTTGGAATGCCTTCGAGAAACAAAATGCGTTCGATGTACTTGTCCGCATGTTTCATTTCATCAATGGATTCATGGTATTCGACATCGTTGAGGCGTATCAGGCCCCAGTTTTTGAACATGCGCGCATGTAGAAAGTACTGGTTGATTGCAACCAGTTCATTTCCCAGCAATTTATTGAGGTGAGTAATGATTTTGCCGTCGCCCTTCATTGTGCTTCCTCCGCTTGCAGATAAATAGAGCGTAGATGCGGATAAAAAGAAGTCAAAAAAACGCGACAGTTTTTGGGGTTATTCAGGCGAAGCGGATGCGCAGTTACGCTATCTCTTTGTAAAGCGGTACGTTTTGCATTTCTTCATCCATAATCTCGCGCGCCACGCGAATACACTTGCCGCACTGCTTGCCGATAGGCACCAGCTGGCGCAGTTGCTGAATCGATTTGGGTTGATAACGGCGGACAACTTCACGCAGGGTTCGGTCGCTTACGGCATTACACAGACAGACGTACATTTACAGCCCACTCCAGTACAATTTCTGATCAAAGTGTAAATGAGAATGGTTTTTATTTCAACGTAGCTTTTGTGTGGGATTAGGCGTGCCGGTCAATGCAAAGCAAGAAAAAAGAGCACCGAAGTGCTCTTTTTCATGCTGCGGTGGCAACCGGAGTTACCACCGTTATTAACGCAATTAAGCGAGAACTTCAGCAACAACGCCCGCGCCAACGGTACGGCCGCCTTCGCGGATTGCGAAACGCAGACCCTGGTCCATCGCGATTGGGTGGATCAGCTCAACGGTCATTTTGATGTTGTCGCCTGGCATTACCATCTCAACGCCTTCTGGCAGTTCGATGTTGCCGGTCACATCAGTAGTACGGAAGTAGAACTGTGGACGGTAGCCTTTGAAGAACGGAGTATGACGGCCGCCTTCGTCTTTAGACAGTACGTACACTTCTGATACGAACTTGGTGTGTGGCTTGATGGTGCCTGGCTTAGCCAGAACCTGACCACGCTGGATCTCTTCACGCTTGATACCGCGCAGCAGAACACCACAGTTCTCGCCTGCCTGACCCTGGTCCAGCAGTTTGCGGAACATTTCAACACCGGTACAGGTAGATTTAGCAGTCGCTTTGATACCAACGATTTCTACTTCGTCGCCCACTTTCACGATGCCGCGCTCAACACGACCGGTAACAACGGTACCACGGCCAGAGATTGAGAATACGTCTTCGATTGGCAGCAGGAACGGCAGATCGATAGCACGTACTGGATCTGGAATGTAAGTATCCAGGTGACCAGCCAGCTCAACGACTTTCGCTTCCCACTCAGCGTCGCCTTCCAGCGCTTTCAGCGCAGAACCGCGTACGATTGGGGTATCGTCGCCTGGGAAGTCGTACTGAGACAGCAGATCGCGCACTTCCATCTCAACCAGTTCCAGCAGCTCTTCGTCATCAACCATGTCGCACTTGTTCAGGAACACGATGATGTAAGGAACGCCAACCTGACGGCCCAGCAGGATGTGCTCACGGGTCTGTGGCATTGGGCCATCAGTCGCAGCAACAACCAGGATCGCGCCGTCCATCTGCGCAGCACCGGTGATCATGTTTTTCACATAGTCGGCGTGGCCTGGGCAGTCAACGTGTGCGTAGTGACGGGTCGGGGTTTCATATTCAACGTGAGAGGTGTTGATGGTGATACCACGAGCCTTCTCTTCTGGCGCGTTATCGATCTGATCGAATGCACGAGCCTGGCCGCCGTAGGTTTTAGCCAGAACGGTGGTGATGGCTGCAGTCAGGGTGGTTTTACCGTGGTCAACGTGACCGATGGTGCCCACGTTTACGTGCAGTTTGTTACGTTGAAATTGCTCTTTCGCCATGGCGATAATCCTTACGTTATGCCTTCATCAGTGATGAAGGCATCAGTTCACAATTTTTAAACCGTAGCCTTATTTGCTACGAGCTTCAATAACGGCCTGAGCGACGTTGTTCGGCGCATCATCGTACTTCAGGAACTCCATGGAGTAAGAAGCACGGCCTTTGGTCAGAGAACGCAACTGAGTCGCGTATCCGAACATTTCAGACAGCGGAACTTCAGCGTGAATCTGAACGCCAGTCGCGTTAGATTCCTGACCTTTCAGCATACCACGACGGCGGCTCAGGTCACCGATAACGTCACCGGTGTTCTCTTCTGGGGTTTCTACTTCAACCTTCATGATTGGCTCAAGCAGAACCGGCTGTGCTTTCTTAAAGCCATCTTTGAAGGCGATAGAAGCGGCCAGTTTAAACGCCAGCTCAGAGGAGTCAACGTCATGGTAAGAACCGAAGTGCAGGCGCACGCCCAGATCAACTACCGGGTAACCGGCCAGTGGACCAGACTTCAGCTGCTCCTGGATACCTTTATCAACCGCAGGGATGTATTCACCAGGAATCACACCACCTTTGATATCGTTGACAAATTCGTAGCCTTTCGGATTCGAACCCGGCTCCAGTGGGTACATGTCGATAACAACATGACCGTACTGACCACGACCACCAGACTGCTTGGCGTGTTTACCTTCGATATCGGTAACTTTAGAGCGAATCGCTTCGCGGTAAGCAACCTGAGGTTTACCGACGTTCGCTTCAACGTTGAATTCACGCTTCATGCGGTCAACGATGATGTCGAGGTGCAGCTCACCCATACCAGCGATGATGGTCTGGTTAGACTCTTCGTCAGTCCATACGCGGAATGACGGGTCTTCTTTCGCCAGACGACCCAGAGCCAGACCCATTTTTTCCTGGTCAGCTTTGGTTTTCGGCTCAACGGCGATAGAAATTACCGGCTCAGGGAATTCCATACGCTCCAGAATGATCGGGTTAGAGGGATCACACAGGGTATCACCGGTGATCACGTCTTTCAGACCGATTGCTGCAGCGATGTCGCCTGCGCGAACTTCGCTGATCTCTTCACGTTTGTTGGCGTGCATCTGAACGATACGACCGAAACGCTCACGTGCAGATTTCACGGAGTTCAGTACGGTATCGCCCGAGTTAACCACACCCGAGTAAACGCGGAAGAAGGTCAGGTTACCTACGAACGGGTCGTTGGCAATTTTGAACGCCAGCGCAGAGAACGGCTCGTCGTCAGTTGCGTGACGCTCAGCCGGGGTATCTTTACCGTCGTCCAGGATACCGTTGATCGCCGGAACGTCAGTTGGTGCTGGCAGATATTCAACCACTGCATCCAGCATCGCCTGAACACCTTTGTTCTTAAATGCAGAACCACAGGTCACGAGGATGATCTCGTTGTTCAGTACGCGCTTACGCAGAGCAGATTTGATCTCTTCTTCAGACAGTTCTTCACCGCTAAAGAATTTCTCCATCAGCTCTTCAGAAGCTTCAGCAGCTGCTTCAATCAGCTTGCCACGCCACTCTTCAGCCAGTTCCTGCAACTCAGCACGGATATCTTCGTAAACGAAGGTAGTACCCTGATCGGCGTCGTTCCAGTTGATCTCTTTCATCTTGATCAGGTCAACAACACCGGTGAAGTTCTCTTCTGCGCCGATAGCCAGCTGCAGTGGAACCGGAGTTGCGCCCAGACGTGATTCGATCTGACCAACAACTTTCAGGAAGTTCGCACCCATACGGTCCATTTTGTTAACGAACGCGATACGTGGAACTTTATATTTGTTTGCCTGACGCCATACGGTTTCAGACTGCGGCTGCACGCCACCTACTGCACAGTAAACCATTACTGCGCCGTCGAGCACACGCATAGAACGTTCTACTTCGATGGTGAAGTCAACGTGTCCCGGGGTGTCGATGATGTTGATGCGGTGCGGCTCAAACTGCTTCGCCATACCTGACCAGAACGCAGTGGTCGCTGCAGAGGTGATGGTAATACCACGCTCCTGCTCCTGCGCCATCCAGTCCATGGTTGCAGCGCCATCGTGCACTTCACCGATTTTGTGGTTAACACCGGTGTAGAACAGGATACGCTCGGTGGTAGTGGTTTTACCGGCGTCAATGTGTGCGCTGATACCGATGTTACGGTAGCGCGCAATGGGTGTTGTACGAGCCATTTGATTCCTCTGATTCTCGGACGTTCAATGTAAGTCGACCCCAGCGGGTTGGCTGAATGAGCGCCCGCTGGTTTAACAACAACTACGTGGCGATTACCAGCGGTAGTGTGCGAACGCCTTGTTGGCTTCAGCCATACGGTGAACGTCTTCACGTTTCTTCACTGCAGTACCTTTGTTTTCTGCAGCGTCAGAAAGTTCGTTCGCCAGGCGGAGAGCCATCGATTTATCACCGCGTTTACGAGCAGCTTCTACGATCCAACGCATTGCCAGGGCATTACGACGAACCGGACGGACTTCAACTGGAACCTGGTAGGTTGAACCACCAACGCGACGTGACTTAACTTCGACAGTCGGACGTACGTTTTCGAGTGCAACTTCGAAAGCTTCCAGACCATCTTTACCAGCACGTTGAGCCAGGGTATCAAGTGCGGTATAGACGATTGATTCAGCAGTAGATTTTTTACCATCTACCATCAGGATATTTACAAATTTAGCCAGCAGCTCTGATCCGAACTTAGGATCCGGCAGAATTTTACGCTGACCAATGACGCGACGACGTGGCATGGAAATACTCCGTTGTTAATTCAGGATTGTCCAAAACTCTACGAGTTTATTTTGACATTAAAGTTAAAACGTTTGGCCTTACTTAACGGAGAACCATTAAGCCTTTGGCTTCTTCACGCCGTACTTGGAGCGAGCCTGCTTACGGTCTTTAACACCTGAGCAGTCCAGCGCGCCACGAACGGTGTGGTAACGCACACCTGGCAGGTCTTTTACACGACCGCCACGGATCAGGATCACGGAGTGCTCCTGCAGGTTATGACCTTCACCGCCGATGTAGGAGGTGACTTCAAAACCGTTAGTCAAACGCACACGGCAGACTTTACGCAGTGCGGAGTTTGGTTTTTTCGGGGTAGTGGTGTAAACACGAGTACAAACACCACGTTTTTGCGGGCAAGCTTCCAGCGCCGGCACGTTGCTTTTAGCAACCTGACGAACGCGTGGTTTGCGAACCAGCTGGTTAACTGTTGCCATTAAATAGCTCCTGGATTTAGCTTTTGCTTCGTAAACACGTAATAAATCGCCTCGTATTACTACGAGGAGGCAGAATTTTAGGGCTGTGCCCATAGGGTGTCAAGAAATAACCAGGTTTTACCCTTCACCAGGCCACTTGTTGTGGATGCTTCGTCGTCAGCGTAACGAAACCAGTATAGTTCAGACGCGACACACTGGTCGAAATTTGCGCAGTCAGCCCGCGCGCCATCACGTCTTCTTCTAATACCCACAGCGTGGCGGGCGACGCCAGCAGCTGCTGCAGCTTCTCACTGCCTGCCAGCGCGGCCGTCACACCATCCTGTAACAGCAGCACGTCATCGCCCTCCTGTAACAGCAGCAGCAGGCTATCGAAATCGCATTGCCAGGGAGAGTGCAGCAGGGTGTAGAGCATGGTCAGTTCTCAGAAACGGAGGATACGGTCATAAGTTGCCAGCGTCTGGCGCAGCGCGGCAGGTTCCAGCAGCTGCGCATCCAGCACGCGCGCTGCCGTGAGGCTCTGGCCACGTGCCAGCAGTGACGCCTGACAGATATAGCAGCGATCGATGTCGTATAGCGCCAGCACGCCAAAGGTCGCAATATAGTCACGCGCCAGAATCTGCGCCGGCTGCTGATCGCGGTTGAGCTGCAGCACGCCGTCGCCAATAAAGAACAGGCCGATATCCTCACTCAGCGCGCCGGTCGCCAGCACGGCATCCAGCCCTTCCCGGCCAGCACTGCTGCCGTGCGGAGCCTGCGTAAACAGAAACGCCACGCGGTTCATCAGAACTGCACCAGGCGATCGCAGCTCAGGGCGGCTTCCGCCAGTGCGCCCAGGCCGCTAAGGGTAAATCCGGGCTGCAGATTGCTGCCCGCCAGCTGCAGGCGCGCTGCCTCCTGCGCATCGGTCACGCCGCGCCGCAACGCGGCTGCCACACAGATATTCAGTGCCGCGCCACTGTCGTCGCGCAGCTGCTGCCAGGCGCGCACCATGTCCACTTCATCGCTGGCCGGCGCGCTGAGCTGGTTAGCATTCAGCACGCCTTCGCGGTAAAAGAACACGCTTTCCAGCTGATGTCCCTGCGCCAGCAGCGCACGGGCAAACAGCAGCGCGCTACTGGCGTGCTGTGTGCCGTAAGCCGGCCCGGTCACCAGCAGCGTGTAGCGCATTAGCGATCCTGCCCCTGCAGATCGCCACTCTTAAACTGGCGAATATACAGATACACGGTGTGCTTAGAAATATTGAGGCGATCGGCCACCTGGTTAATGGCGTCCTTAATATCGAAAATGCCCTTCTCGTACAGATTGAGGACGATTTGGCGATTCTTGGCGTTATTCGACACGTTGCGATCGGCGCTCACTTCTTCAATAGTGAACTCCAGCGTCTGGGTGACCAGATCCTCTACCGAGCTGGCAAAGTTGACGTTGGAATCCACCTGCTGCGTTTCCGGCGGCATGAAAGTCGACATAATCTGCGAAAACGGTACGTCCAGGTTCATATTGATGCACAGCAGGCCAATCACCCGCTGCTGCCGGTTACGAATCGCAATGGTTACCGACTTCATCAGTACACCGCTTTTGGCCCGGGTGAAGTAGGCGCGGGATACATTGCTCTCCGCACCGTGCATATCATGCAGCATGCGCAGCGCCAGATCGGTAATCGGGGAACCCACTTTGCGGCCGGTATGTTCGCCGTTGGCGATACGCACGGCGGAGCATTTAAGATCTTCCAGAGAGTGCAGCACGATTTCGCAGTGCGAGCCAATCAGCATCGCCAGACCGTCGACCACCGCTTCGTAGGATTTAAGAATATCGTAGTCTGCTTGTTCGAACGGACGCTGCTCCAGTAAATCGAAGTCAGTCAGTTCGCCGGGATTGAATGGATTAGACATCGAAGACATTACCCTAAATGGCTGGAGCCTGTCTCGACAGCATTGGGGCAGACTCATCTTATGATCATTGTGCAGGCGCTAGTCTGGCAAATGTCGCCGTTTTTAGCCAGAGCTTTACTCATCGCGCCGCAAATTCAGGATGAGCGAAAACAAAACCGCCGCCCGAAGGCGGCGGTGCAAGTCAGCTTACTGCGCTTTCTTGTCAGCAGCGGCCGGAGCCTGCGCTTTCTCATCGGCTTTCGGCGCCGGCTTGATGTCGAGCAGTTCAACATCGAACACCAGCGTTGAGTTGGCCGGAATACCCGGCACGCCGTTTTTGCCGTAAGCCAGGTTCGGTGGGATCACCAGCTTGATCTTACCGCCTTTCTTCACGTGCTTCAGACCTTCGGTCCAGCCCGGGATTACGCCGTCCAGACGGAACGACAGCGGCTCGCCGCGCGTGTAAGAGTTGTCGAACTCGGTGCCGTCAATCAGCGTACCTTTGTAGTTAACCACTACGGTATCGCTGTCTTTCGGGGTCTCACCGCTGCCCTCTTTCTCTACCTGATACAGCAGGCCAGATTCGGTTTTCTTCACGCCCTTCTCTTTGGCGAACTTGTCTGCGTAAGCGGTGCCTTTGTCGGCATTCTCTTTCGCGTCTTTTTCCATCTTCGCCTGAGCGGCCCCTTTCACGCGGCCTTCAAACGCCTGCAGCGTCTGCTCAATCTCTTCGTCAGACAGCTTGCTCTTGCCGCCAAACGCATCCTGAACACCGGCAATCAGCTGGTCTTTGTCCAGTTTGATACCCAGTTTCTCCTGCTCCTTCAGAGAGTTGTCCATGTAGCGACCCAGGGAGGCGCCCAGCGCATAGGCTGACTGCTGGTCTTCGTTTTTGAAGGCAGCATTTTTCGGCGCCTGTGGCGCAGCCTGCGCTGCGTCAGCCGGTGCCGCAGTGGTTTCTGCTGCCATTGCCAGCGGTGCATTCAGCGCGACGGCCATGGTGGTAGCTAACAATGTGACTTTAAACAGTGATTTCATCCTTTCTCCAAAACCGAAGCTTCAAAACCTCGGGAATCATTGCGGACAGTGGCCCACACTATAACTTTACGTGGCAGTGGCGAACACTCCCACAGTGTAATTACCCGGTCAACCTCCGACCTTTTTTGCTTCAGGAAGTTTCATCAGAGATATAGGCGCAACGCGGGAATTCAATGCATACGCCAGACCGAAGGTGAAATATCAGGTGATTCTGACACGAAAGACCGTAGAATCACGCCCGACAAGATCAACGCGCAGCACCGTGACAGGAGGAGTGATGATGCAACAACCAGAATGGGATCAACGCCTTGAGGCGCTGGAGAGCAAGCTGGCTTTCCAGGAACATACCATTGAGCAGCTCAATCAGACGGTGGTTCAGCACGAGCTGGAAATGAGTAAACTGCGTGAGCAGGTGCGTCTGCTGGTGGATAAAGTGAAGGCCGCCGCCCCGTCCATGGTCGCTTCGCAAGCGGAAGAGACCCCGCCGCCGCACTATTAATGTCGCGCGCTTTGCTGCCCAATAAAAAGGCCACCCGCAGGTGGCCTTTTTACGCTTAGTGGTTGCAGCCGCAACCACCGTGGCCGCCGCAGCCGCCATGACCGTGC
Source organism: Pantoea sp. SGAir0418 (assembly GCF_043529865.1). Classification (NCBI taxonomy): domain Bacteria; kingdom Pseudomonadati; phylum Pseudomonadota; class Gammaproteobacteria; order Enterobacterales; family Erwiniaceae; genus Pantoea; species Pantoea sp. SGAir0418. The sequence continues at coordinate 322,734 of NZ_CP027911.1, read as the reverse complement.
TCATGATCGTGACCATGGTCGTGGTCATGATCGTGATGATGGCCGTCAGCGCCATGAACGTGGCCGTGAGCGATCTCTTCTTCCGTGGCTTCACGGATAGCAACCACTTCCACATTGAAGTTCAGGTTCTGACCCGCCAGCATGTGGTTACCATCAACCACCACGTGCTCATCTTCCACTTCGGTGATCTCGACCGGCACCGGGCCCTGGTCGGTTTCTGCCAGGAAGCGCATGCCAACCTGCAGCTCGTCAACGCCCATGAACACGTCTTTCGGTACACGCTGCACCAGGTTGTCATCGTACTGGCCGTACGCGTCGTTTGCCGGGATATGCACGTCAAACTTGTCGCCGACCGCGTGATTTTCCAGCGCTTTTTCCAGACCAGAAATCAGGGAACCATGACCGTGCAGATAATCCAACGGCGCACTCACCGGTGACTCGTCAACCAACACACCGTCTTCGGTACGAACCTGATACGCCAGGCTCACCACCAGGTCTTTTGCTACTTTCATGATATCTCCTAACCGTTGAGAACAAAGAATCCCGTCTCATTGGTCTATTCTCGCGTGCAATAACCAACCAGAAAGGTTCAGTACTGAGGATGCCAACAGTGCTGTTGGACCATACTGCTCAGCGTTAATGGCGCCGATTGTAGCGGAATTCAATACCGCTGTAAGGCTAAGCTTAAAAAAAGCTGCGCCATCGCGCTACTCCGGATGAAAAATGCCAATCACTTGCTCAGTGCTGCGAACCTGATCGCGCGCCTGCTTGTCCGCCTCACGCATCTGGTGGCCGCACTTCACGCACTCCACCACATCGACATTGTTTTCACGCCACATCGCCAGCGTGTCTTTCTCCTGACAGTGCGGACAAACCGCACCGGCAATAAAACGTTTACGCATAGTCTTTCCTGCCCGTTATCAGAACGGATACGTTAAGTGTAGCCTTACTCATCATCCCAGCCGTCAAACTGCCGTTTTTCATGCTGCATTTCACGCTGGAAAATGTCCTCCAGCTCGCGTCGCGCCTCACGCACGCGTGAAACCTGCACGCTGTCGTCGTGGCTCGGCACCAGTTCACGCAGCATGCGCATATCCAGCCGGCGGAAGTGCTGCTGCGCGCGCTGCGCCTGATGCGGATGCATGCCCAGCGATATCAGCGCTTTGCGGCCTAACTCCAGCGCGCTGGAGAAGGTTTCACGCGAGAACAGCGTGACGCCCGCCTGCAGCAGCTCATGCGCCTCGACACGACCGCGCGCCCGCGCCAGAATCTCCAGCTGCGGGAAGTGCTGCTGGCACAAGTGCACGATGGTCATCGAATCTTCCGGATCGTTACAGGTGATGACGATCGACTGCGCATTCTCCGCCCCGGCGGCACGCAGCAGCTCGAGCTCGGTGGCATCGCCATAGTAAACCTTGTAGCCATATTTGCGCATCAGGCTGACCGCCGAGATATCGCGCTCCAGCACGGTGATGCGCTTGTTGTTGGCCATCAGCAAACGCCCGACCACCTGACCAAAACGGCCAAAGCCCACCACAATCACCTGGGGCTGATCGTCCTCGACAAACGGCTTTTCACCGTCCTCTTCCGGTTCGTTGAAGCGGCGCGCCAGAATCTTATCCACGCCCTGCATCAGCAGCGGCGTGGTCATCATCGACAGCGTCACCGTGACCAGCAGCAGCGGCAGCTGATCGCCACTGAACAGTTTTGCCGACGACGCCGCCGAAAACAGCACGAAGGCGAATTCACCGCCCTGACTCAGCACGCCGGCAAACTGCAGGCGCTCCGAACTGCGCAGACCATAAATGCGCGCCAGCACGTAGAGCACCAGCGTTTTCACCGCCACCAGCAGCACCACGCCAATCAGAATTTCGAGGATGTGGGTATAAAGCACGCCGAGGTTGAGCGCCATGCCCACCGAAATAAAGAACAGCCCGAGCAGCAGCCCTTTAAACGGTTCAATGGCGACTTCCAGTTCGTGGCGATACTCACTCTCTGCCAGCAGAATACCGGCGATGAACGTCCCCAGCGCCATCGACAGGCCCAGCGCATCCATAAACAGCGCCGAACCGAGCACCAGCAGCAGCGAGGCGGCGGTAAACACTTCCCGCACGCCGGACGCGGCGATGAAACGGAAAATCGGCCGCAGCAAATAGCGTCCGCCCACCAGCATACCGGCGAATGCCAGCACCTTCATGCCCACCTTGAGCCAGTCGACGTGGCCACTGTCGCTGCCGGCCAGCAGCGGCACCAGCGCCAGCGCCGGAATCACCGCCAGGTCCTGAAACAGCAGCACCGAGAAGCCCAGCTGGCCCGATTCGCTGCGGTTCATGCCTTTGTCGCGCATCAGCTGCAGCGCCATGGCGGTCGAGGACATCGCCAGGCCAATACCGCCAATCACCGCGGCCTGCCAGCTGAAGTCGGTCAGCCACAGCAGCACGCCGAGAATCGCTGCCGATACCAGTACCTGAGCGGCACCGACGCCAAAAATAGAGCGCCGCAGCGCCCACAGCTTGGCCGGGTTCAGCTCCAGTCCGATGATGAACATCAGGAACACCACGCCAAGCTCCGAGAAGTGCAGAATCTCGTCCACATCACTGATGAAGCCCAGCCCCCACGGGCCGATGGCGATACCGGCCAGCAGATAGCCCAGCACCGCACCAATGCCGATCCGGGCGGCAATCGGCACCACCAGCACCGCCGCCACCAGATAAATCACGCCAGCGGTGAGTAACGTTTCGCCTTGCATCACACTCCTCCGTTCGGCAGCGGTGACGCCAGCCAGTCGCCATAGGCGCGCGCAAAGTTGCGCAGCACCTCGGGTGTCTGACGACGCGCCCAGTAAATCACCATCGGCGTCAGCCAGTGCATGCGACACATCTGCGCCGTCAGCTCAAACGGTCGCATAATGTCGCTCATCGGGTAGCGATTGAGGCCGCTGTGGTGATACGCCGTCTCCGGCTCACCGGTGGTTACCACGCTGCGCCAGTATTTACCTTCCAGCGCATTACCGTCCTGACCGCTGGCAAAGCCGCGCGACAGTACGCGATCCAGCCACTCTTTCAGCAGTGCCGGACAGCTATAGGTATAAAGTGGATGCTGAAACACCACGATTTGATGGTCGCGCAGCAGTTGCTGCTCGTAATGAATATCAATAAAGAAATCCGGATAGTGGGCGTATAAATCGTGCACCGTGACGTGGTCCAGTTCCATAGCCGACTGCAGCAAAACCCGATTAGCAATCGAATCCTGTGATTCCGGATGGGCGTAAAGCAGCAATATTTTGGGCGGCTGCGACATCGTTCCCCTCCAAAGCGTCGTCACCGCGGCGGAATTCCGCTACCATGCTCGACGCAACAAACATTATCGAATTATGTTGCCGATAAATTAACATATTCTGACGATACGGCGCTTATGATTGTCTTTTCCGCATTACAAATCCGTCGCGGCACTAATGTGCTGCTGGATAACGCAACGGCCACCATTAACCCGGGGCAAAAAGTCGGCCTGGTGGGTAAAAACGGCTGCGGTAAATCCACGCTGCTGTCCCTGCTGAAGGGTGAAATCAGCAGCGATGCCGGCACCGTGACCTTTCCCGGCAACTGGGCGCTGGCATGGGTCAACCAGGAAACCCCGGCGCTGAGTAAAGCCGCGCTGGAATATGTTATCGACGGCGACCGCGAATATCGTCAGCTCGAATCCGAATTAGCGGCGGCCAATGCGCGCGACGATGGCAACGCTATCGCGCTGCTGCACGGTAAGCTGGACGCTATTCAGGCGTGGAGCATACACGCGCGCGCCGCCAGTCTGCTGCACGGATTGGGCTTCAGCCAGGAACAATTAATGCGGCCGGTGAGCGATTTCTCCGGCGGCTGGCGCATGCGTCTCAACCTTGCTCAGGCGCTGGTATGCCGTTCCGACCTGCTGCTGCTCGATGAACCGACCAACCACCTCGATCTCGACGCGGTGATTTGGCTGGAGCGCTGGCTGAAGAGCTATACCGGCACGCTGATCCTGATCTCGCACGACCGCGACTTCCTCGACCCGGTGGTGGACAAAATCATCCATATCGAACAGCAGACGATGTTCGAATACACCGGCAACTACAGCTCGTTCGAGCGTCAGCGCGTAGCCAAACTGGCGCAGCAGCAGGCGCTGTACCAGAGCCAGCAGGAAAAAGTCACGCACCTGCAAAAGTACATCGATCGCTTCCGCGCGCAGGCCACCAAAGCCAAACAGGCGCAGAGCCGCATCAAGATGCTGGAGCGTATGGAGCTGATTGCCCCGGCGCACGTCGATAACCCGTTCAGCTTCAGCTTCCGCGCGCCAGAAAGCCTGCCTAACCCGATCCTGAAAATGGAGCAGGTTTCGGCGGGTTACGGTGAGCGGGTGATTCTGGATGCCATCAAACTCAACCTGGTGCCGGGTTCGCGCATCGGCCTGCTGGGGCGTAACGGCGCCGGTAAATCCACGCTGATCAAACTGCTGGCGGGCGAGCTGGACCCGCTGGCGGGCAAAGTGGGTCTGGCGAAAGGGATCAAGCTGGGTTACTTCGCGCAGCATCAGCTTGAGTATCTGCGCGCCGATGAGTCGCCGCTGCAGCATCTGGCGCGCATCGCCCCGAAAACGCTGGAGCAGCAGCTGCGTGACTACCTGGGCGGCTTTGGTTTCCAGGGCGATAAAGTCAGCGAAGCCACCGAGCGTTTCTCCGGCGGCGAGAAAGCGCGACTGGTGCTGGCGCTGATCGTCTGGCAGCGGCCGAATCTGCTGCTGCTCGACGAACCAACCAACCACCTCGATTTGGATATGCGCCAGGCGCTGACCGAAGCGCTGATCGACTTTGAAGGCGCACTGGTGGTGGTGTCGCACGATCGTCATCTTCTGCGTTCGACCACCGACGATCTTTACCTGGTGCACGACCGCAAAGTGGATGTGTTCGAGGGCGATCTGGATGATTATCAGCAGTGGCTGAGCGACCTGCAGAAGCAGGAAACGCAGCAGGATGCCGCGCCAAAGCAGGACAACGCCAACAGCGCGCAGTCCCGCAAAGATCAAAAGCGCCGCGACGCCGAACTGCGTGCGCAGACGCAGCCGCTGCGCAAAGAGATCGAAAAGCTGGAGAAGCAGATGGCCAAATGGCAGACACAGCTCAGCGAAGCCGAAGCACAGCTGGCCGACAGCGCCATTTACGAGCAAAACCGTAAGGCCGATTTAACCGCCGCCCTGCAGCGCCAGGCGGAGAGCAAATCGGCGCTGGAAGAGGTCGAAATGGCGTGGCTGGAGGCGCAGGAGCAGCTTGAGCAGATGCTCGCGGGGTAAAGGAGCGCGATGATGTCATAGAGGGTGCGCGATGATGCCCTCACCCTGACCCTCTCCCATAGGGAGAGGGAACAAACCTTACTCCCGCGCTGGAACAGCCTCCTCCCACAGGAGAGGGAACAAACCTTAATCCGCCTTACCTGCTACGCACGGTCGGCCCCCTCTCCCGCTGGCGGGAGAGGGTTGGGGTGAGGGCAATCAACGCTCCGAAATCACACCGGCACATCCCCTAACACCGTCGCGCGATGCATCACGCGTCGCGCCGGATAATAATCCGCGTTGGCATAATGCTGCGTCACGCGGTTATCCCAGATTGCCACGTCGTTCAGCTGCCAGCGCCAGCGCACCTGAAACTCCGGTTTGGTGGCGTGCGCAAACAGATAGCCCAGCAGCGCCTCGCTCTCCTTCTCGCTTACGCCCAGCAGCCTGGTGGTAAAACCTTCATTAACAAACAGCGCCTTGCGTCCGCTCACCGGATGGGTGCGGATCACCGGATGCTGCACCGGCGGATGCTTCGCCACAGCCTGCTGCCAGCGCTGATGCTCCTCTTCCGTCTTACGGTACTTATACTCCTGAAACGATTTCTTAAAGTCGTGCTCCGCCTGCAGGCCACTCAGCAGCTGTTTGAACGGCTCTGACAGCGCCTCGTAAGCGGCAATCCCGCTGGTCCACAGCGTATCGCCACCGCTCTCCGGCAGCAGCTTTGAGGCCAGAATGGCGATCGCCGGCGGGGTCTGAATAAAGGTGACGTCGGTATGCCAGTTATCGTTGTCCGGCGGATTATCCTGATGCGTATCCAGCACGATAATCTCTTCCACGCCTTCGGCATGCGGATAAACCGGATGAATGTGCAGATCGCCGAAGCGGATCGCCAGCGCGCGCTGCTGCTCCGGCGTAATGCGCTGATCGCGCAGAAACAGCACCTGGTGACGCAACAGACCGTGATAAAGCTGCTCAAACTGCGCGTCACTCAGCGGACGGCTGAGGTCGACATCGCTGACCTGCGCCCCGATATGCGGACCCAGCGCGGTAAAATTCACTCGTTCGTTCATTGCTGTTCTCCATTCCAGGGCGTCAGTCGGCGCTGTAGCGCACGTAAACCCAGTTCTAAACTAAAGGCAATCAGGGCGATCACCGCGATGCCCGCCAGCACCACATCGGTGGCGAGAAACTCCCCAGCCGACTGCACCATAAAGCCCAGCCCGCGCGTCGCGGCAATCAGTTCGGCCGCCACCAGCGTGGACCAGCCCACGCCAAGACCGATGCGCAGGCCGGTAAGAATCTCCGGCAACGCTCCGGGCAGAATGACAAAACGCAGCAGCTGCCCGCGCGTCGCCCCCAGCGCCTGAGCGGCACGGATCCGCACCTGCTGCGTATTCTTCACGCCGGCCAGAGTGGACAAAGTCACCGGCGCGAAAATTGCCAGATAAATCAGTAAAATCTTTGAAGTTTCGCCAATGCCAAACCAAATCACCATCAGCGGCAAGTAGGCCAGCGGCGGTACCGGTCGATAGAGTTCAATCAGCGGATCGAGCAGCCCGCGCACCGCCGGGCTAAGGCCCATGGCAATGCCCACCGGAATGCCGATCAGTGCGGCAAAGAACAGCGCCACCAGCATGCGCGTCAGGCTGGCACCAAGGTGCTGCCATAGCGTGGCATCCATAAAGCCCTGCGGACCGGCAATAACCAGCAGCTTATGCAGCACCTGCTGCGGCGGCGGCAGAAACAAGGGCGCAATCAGCCCCAGCGCGGTCACGCCCCACCACAGCAGCAGCAGCACGGCCACGCTCAGCAGGCTCAGCGACAGCTGGCGGGAAAACGGCCAGCGCAGGCGACGAACGCGGGACGTCCGGCGCTTGTCATCAATAACGGCACTCATACAAACGCCTCCCGCTGCGCGAACACCTGGTTCAGGACATACTCACGTCGTTCGATAAATGCCGGATCGGATTTGATGCTGCGGCACGGCTCGCCTGCGGCGAAGCGCTGGCCAAAGTCGAGCTTCAGGCGTTCCACTACGCGACCCGGACCCGGCGACAGCAGCACCAGTTCGCTGGCGAGAAAGACGGCTTCTTCGATGTCATGGGTGATCAGCAGAATCTGCTTGCCGGTATCGCGCCATAACGTCAGCAGCAGCGTCTGCATCTGCTCGCGCGTGAAGGCATCCAGCGCACCGAACGGCTCATCTAACAGCAGCAGCTGCGGATCAGCGGCCAGCGCACGGGCAATCCCCACGCGCTGACGCTGACCCCCAGAGAGCTGCCAGATAAAACGCTTTTCTGCGCCCTCGAGCCCGACCTTACGGATCAGACGGCGGGCGATCGCGTGCCGTTCAGCTTTTGCCATGCCCGCCAGCTGCAGGCCAAACGCCACGTTATCGATGACATTACGCCACGGCAGTAGCCCTTCGTTCTGAAAGACCACGCCGCGCTCTGCGCCCGGTCCGCGTACCGGCTTGCCATCCAGCGTGATACTGCCGGACTCCAGTGGCAGAAAGCCGGCGATCAAGTTCAGCAGCGTGGTTTTGCCACAGCCGGACGGCCCCAGCACCACCAGCAATTCGCGGCTGGCCAGCTGCAGATTGATATCCTGCAGCGCCGGTTGCCCGGCGTAACGTGCGTTGAGATGGGTGATGCTGAGCATAAGGCCTCCGTTATTTGGCTAAGGGGGCAACAAAGCGCGTGGTGACAAAGCTGCTGTAGTCACTGGCGGCATCCGGCACTTTGCCCTGCTCTTTCAGAAACTGTGCGGTATCGACAATCGCCTTGTTGACCGGTTTGCCCAGCTGTTCCACCTGCTGCTGCGCCGTCAGGTAGGTATTGCCTTTCACCAGTCCGGGGACGTCACTTTCCGGCACGCCGCTCAGGCGCGACAGCTTGCTGAGATTATCCGGCTGCTGCAGCCACTGTTCCGGGTTGGCGATATAAGCCTGCTGCGCGGCAATCGCGCTGCGGGCGAAAGCGGTGACCACTTCAGGATGCTGCCGGGCAAAATCCTTGCGCACCACCCAGACGTCGAGGGTCGGTGAGCCCCACTGCCCGACCTGCGACGAGTCGGTCAGCACCTTGCCGTCTTTCTCCAGTTCATTGACGGCGGGCGCCCAGACATAGGCGCCGTCGATATCACCGCGCTGCCAGGCAGCAATGATCGCCGGCGGCTGCAGATTAACCAGTTGCACCTGGGTGGGTTTGATGCCCCAGTGTTTCAGCGCGGCCAGCAGGCTGTAATGGGTGGTGGAGATGAAGGGAACGGCAATGCGTTTGCCGATCAAATCTTTGGGCGAGCTGATGCTTTTTTTCACCACCAGCGCTTCAGAATTGCCCAGCTGTGAAGCCAGCAGGAAAGCTTCAATCGGCAGCTGCTGCGTGGCGGCCACCGCCAGCGGGCTGGAACCAATGTTGCCAATTTGCACATCGCCCGAGGCTAACGCACGCAGGACGCTGGCGCCGCTGTCGAATTTGCGCCAGTCAACCGTGGCACCGCTCTCTTTGGCAAAGGTATTGTCAGCCTGCGCCACTTTGGCCGGTTCCGCCGACGTCTGATAAGCCACGGTCACATTGACCGCCTGCGCCTGAAAGGTCATCAGCGCTAACGCGGCTGCTACCGCGCTTATTGTTTTGGTTACTGCCATCATCATGCACCCCAATGTTGAGTCGTGACGGCAGTGTCGCCAGCAGCAATGATTTCATAAAGGAATTAAAAATTATCCCTAATAAAAATCGGTTCTTAGATCAACATCGGGTAACGCTATGCAAAAAGTGCAAATACAAAACCGCTGGTGTGGAACAAATATGTCAGGCGCTCACATGCCGACTGTGGTATTGATCTCGTCTTGATTTTTTCCCCCTTTTACAGCGGTACTGGCCTCCATGTCGATTGAGAAAGTTGCGCGCCTCGCGGGCGTGTCGAAAGCCACGGTTTCACGGGTGTTGAACCAGCATCCTGGCGTCCGGCCAGATACGCGTAAACGGGTGCTGGCCGCAATTAATGTGTGCGAATACCAGCCCAACCTGCTGGCGCGCCAGCTGCGTACCGCGCAAAGCAACATGTTGCTGGTGCTGATTTCCGATATCACCAATCCGTTCTGTTCACGGGTGGTGCAGGGCATCGAGGCGGAGGCCGAAGCGCACGGCTATCACATCCTGTTATGTAATTCCGCGTCACAGCTGCGGCGCGAAACCGCCTATCTGGCACTGCTGGCCGGCAAAGTGGTGGATGGGGTGATCACCATGGACGCCGCGGCCTGTCTGCAGGGACTGAAAGAGTTGATTGGTGATGCGCCGTGGGTGCAGTGTGCGGAGTACGATCCCTCGGTTAACGCCTCCAGCGTCACCATCGATAACCGTCAGGCGGCCTATGACACGGTGCATTATCTGGCCGGCAAAGGGCGTCAGCGCATTGCGCTGGTCAACTGTGATATGCGCTATCTCTATTCGCACCAGCGCGAAAGCGGCTATCGCGACGCCATCACGCAGCTGGGGCTTGACTGGCACGGCGTCGCTTACGCCAGCGACATCTCCTGCGAAGCGGGCAGCGCGGCGCTGCGCGAACTGCTAACGCAGCCAGAGCGGCCGGATGCGGTGTTTGCGGTATCGGACGTGCTGGCGGTTGGCGTGATTCACGCTGCTCTGGAAGCCGGACTGCGCGTGCCAGAGGATCTGGCGGTGGTCGGCTTTGACGGCATTCCGTTCACCAGCAGCATCAACCCGCCGCTGACCACCATTGCCCAGCCGATGAACCAGATGGGTGCCCGCAGCGTGCAGCTGCTGCTGGCACGCATCCGCCAGCGTCAGGCGGCAGTGGTGCATGAAGTGCTGCCGTGGACGCGCATTGAGCGCGCCTCCAGCTGACTCAGTGCCAGATCAACAGCACGCAGGCTGCGGTTAGCGCACCCATGGCGAGGTTGAAGATTTTCCACGCGCGCGGGCTGCGCAGCAGGCGGCCAATCAGCGAGCCGAAACCCATCCAGATCACGCCGGAAACCACGTTCACCAGCGCCATGCCGAGGCTGATCGCCACCACGGAATGCAGATAGGCGCTGCCGGCAAGGCTGAAGCTGGCGACCGCACCCAGCGCCATCAGCCAGGCTTTCGGGTTGATCAGTTGCAGTAACCCGCCCTGCCAGAAAGGCATCTGCTTCACGCTGGCATCGTCGGTCTCCAGCGTTTCGTATTCGGCGGTGGCAATTTTCCACGCCAGCCACAGCAAATAGAGGCTACCGGCCACTTTCAGTACCAGATGCAGTGAGGGATAGAGCAGAATCAGGCTGCCGATGCCAAACGCCACCATCAGCAACATCACCTGCATGCCAATCATGATACCAATCAGCAGTGGAAAGGTGCGCAGGAAGCCAAAATTAGCACCTGAGGCGGTAAGTAACATATTATTGGGCCCTGGCGTGATGGCCGCGACCCAGAGAAAGCCCAGCATTGATAAAAAAAGACTCAGTTCCATGTATATTCGGGTGCTCCTCACCCAGAAAAGCGAACAACCCATCGAAGCTATCAGCGAGTTATGCATCAGACAAGTACTATCCCAGGCTATTTTGATCGCCCGAGCGGCGAGCGCTTTACCCCGCTGCGCGGCTTCGGCAATGCGCATCTGCAAACGCTGCTGCCGCGCCTGCTGCGCCGGCGCGTCACGCTGCGCCCGCACTGGCAGCGCCTCGATCTGCCGGACGGCGACTTCGTCGATCTGGCGTGGAGCGAAGATCCGGCACAGGCACGTCACAAGCCGCGTATGGTGCTGTTCCACGGGCTGGAAGGCAGTTTCCGCAGCCCGTATGCCCATGGGCTGATGCAGGCGTGTCAGGCGCGCGGCTGGCTGGCGGTGATCATGCACTTCCGCGGCTGCAGCGGCGAGCCTAACCGTCTGCAGCGCATCTATCACTCCGGTGAAACTGAAGATGCGACCTATTTTCTGCACTGGCTGCAGCGCGAATGGGGCACGGTGCCGACTGCCGCGGTCGGCGTTTCGCTTGGCGGCAATATGCTGGCCTGTCTGCTGGGGCTGCAGGGCACGTCGGCCCCGCTGGATGCCGCGGTCGCCATTTCCGCGCCGCTGGCGCTGGAGCCGTGCAGCCAGAAGCTGGACGTGGGCTTTTCACGCTTTTATCAGCACTACCTGCTGACCCAGCTGAAGAAAAACGCCACGCGCAAACTGCGCGCCTGGCCGGGCACGCTGCCGGTCGATCTGACGCAGCTGCGCGCCTTCCGCCGGCTGCGTGAGTTTGATGATGCGATTACCGCCCGCGCCCACGGTTTTATTGATGCGCGCGACTATTATCAGCGCGCCAGCGCCATGCCATTGCTGACCGGCGTGCGCAAGCCGCTGCTGATCATCCATGCTAAAGATGATCCCTTTATGACCGATGCGGTGATCCCGCAGCCGCAGCAGTTGTCTGCCACAATTGAGTATCAGCTGACGCAGCAAGGCGGTCACGTCGGCTTCGTGGGCGGCAGCCTGCTGCGACCCAAAATGTGGCTGGAGCAGCGCGTGCCGGACTGGCTCTCAACTTATCTGGATATGTAACTGTGATTATTCCCTGGCAAGAACTCGACCCGACAACGCTGGAAAACCTGATAGAAAGTTTTGTGCTGCGTGAAGGCACCGATTATGGCGAGCAGGAGCGCAGCCTGACGCAGAAAGTGGCCGACGTGCGCCGCCAGCTCGAGCAGGGCGAGGTGGTACTGGTGTGGTCAGAATTGCATGAATCGGTCAATATTATGCCGCGGCGTGAATTTCGCGGCTAATGCGTCAGGCGGCAATTCGTGTTAACAATGCTCATCGCCGGACTTCACAGGGAGCGCTGTTATGTCAGCCAGGCATCCAGTCATAGCCGTTACCGGTTCCAGCGGCGCCGGAACCACCACCACCAGTCTCGCCTTCCGTAAAATTTTCCAGCAGCTGGATCTGCACGCGGCGGAAGTAGAAGGCGACAGTTTCCATCGCTATACCCGTCCGGAAATGGACATGGCGATTCGTAAGGCGCGCGACCTCGGGCGTCACATCAGCTACTTTGGCCCGGAAGCCAACGACTTCGGCCTGCTGGAGCAGACTTTCCGCGACTATGGTCAGAGCGGACTCGGCCAGTCGCGCAAATATCTGCACACCTACGATGAAGCGGTGCCGTGGAATCAGGTGCCGGGCACGTTTACACCCTGGCAGCCGCTGCCGGAAAACACCGATGTGCTGTTCTATGAAGGCCTGCACGGCGGCGTGGTGACGCAGCAGCATAACGTGGCTGAACACGTCGATCTGCTGGTTGGCGTGGTACCGATTGTTAATCTGGAGTGGATTCAGAAACTGGTACGCGACACCAGCGAGCGCGGCCATTCGCGCGAAGCGGTGATGGATTCGGTGGTGCGTTCGATGGAAGACTACATCAACTACATCACGCCGCAGTTTTCCCGCACGCACCTCAACTTCCAGCGCGTGCCGACCGTGGATACCTCGAACCCGTTTGCCGCGCGTGAAATCCCGTCGCTGGATGAGAGCTTTGTGGTGATCCATTTTCGCGGCCTGGAGGGCATCGCTTTTCCTTATTTACTGGCGATGATCCAGGGCTCGTTTATTTCCCACATGAATACGCTGGTGGTGCCGGGCGGCAAGATGGGACTGGCGATGGAGTTGATCATGACGCCGCTGGTGCAGCGGTTGATTGAAGGAAAACGTATTGAATAGCGCAGGCTAATACGCCAGTTTCGCCGTGAGGAACTGAGATCGGGAGCGCAGGGCCGCGCTCCCGGCTGGATTACAGCTCCACCACTTCGTAGCTGTGCGTTATCTCGACGCCCTTGCCCAGCATGATCGCGACCGAGCAGTACTTCTCCGCGGACAGATCCACCGCGCGCGCTACCGCTTTATCGCTCAGCGCTTTGCCGCTGACAATAAAATGCAGATTGATATGCGTAAAAATGCGTGGCGCTTCTTCGCGGCGTTCCGAGGTCAGTTTGACTTCACAATCGGCGACATCGTTGCGCCCCTTTTGCAGAATCGACACCACGTCAATCGCGCTGCAGCCGCCCGCAGCCATCAACACCATCTCCATCGGGCTGGGCGCTTTATCACCGGAATTGCCGTCCATTAATACCTGATGACCGGATGAGGATTCTCCGAGAAAGGTCAGCCCTTCCACCCATTTCACTCGTGCCTGCATTATTCTTTCTCCTGAAGCGGCGGTTTTGCCGCCAGAGTACGCTTTCACCTGACAAACAGCAATGCAGACGCATCCCCCACCTGCTGAAGCGAGACAACAGGAGACAGGTTGCAAAAGCTATGCTACAAACAGTGCTGAAAATATTTTCGTCACGAAAGACGAAAGCGGGACGAATCAAAAGCATCGCTTACGAATCCACCCCCGAATAACTGTCCCTCACGGGAAACGCTGGACGATTTCACCGCCTGACAGGGAAAACTGCCCCCTGTATTTTGGGCACGATTACAACAGAGGATAATAGCGAATGGTTCTCGGCAAACCGCAAACAGACCCTACACTCGAATGGTTCCTGTCCCATTGCCATATTCACAAATATCCATCCAAAAGCACCCTCATCCATCAGGGTGAGAAAGCGGAAACGCTGTACTACATCGTGAAAGGTTCCGTCGCGGTACTGATTAAAGATGAAGAAGGCAAAGAGATGATTCTCTCCTACCTCAATCAGGGGGATTTCATCGGTGAGCTCGGCCTGTTTGAAGAGGGCCAGGAGCGTAGCGCCTGGGTACGTGCGAAAACCGCCTGCGAAGTGGCTGAAATTTCCTACAAAAAATTCCGTCAGCTGATTCAGGTCAATCCGGATATTTTAATGCGCCTGTCGGCGCAGATGGCGCGTCGCCTGCAGGTAACATCTGAAAAAGTCGGCAACCTTGCCTTCCTCGATGTGACCGGCCGTATCGCGCAAACGCTGCTCAACCTGGCGAAACAGCCTGATGCCATGACCCACCCGGACGGTATGCAGATCAAAATCACCCGTCAGGAGATTGGTCAGATCGTGGGCTGCTCACGCGAAACCGTGGGTCGTATCCTGAAAATGCTGGAAGATCAGAACCTGATCTCTGCACACGGCAAAACCATCGTCGTTTACGGCACCCGCTGATTTCTTCTCACCTACGGCGTGATGGCAACATCGCGCCGTTTCTGTTTACGATGAGCTGATGTGGCGTCGAATCATCTATCATCCGGAAGTTAACTATGCGCTGCGGCAAACGCTGGTGCTGTGCCTGCCTGTGGCGCTCGGCTGGCTGTTTGGCGATCTGCAAAAAGGGCTGCTGTTCTCCCTGGTGCCGGCCTGCTGCAACATCGCCGGTCTGGATACGCCACACAAGCGGTTCTTCAAACGGCTGATTGTCGGCGGCGCACTGTTCGCCAGCGGCAGTTTTCTGATTCAGTACCTCACGGCTTACGCTGTGCCGCTGCCGCTGATTCTGCTGGTGTTGCCGCTGCTGGTGGGCGTGACCGGTGAAATCAGCCCGCTGCATGGTCGTTTGCTGCCCGGCACGCTGATCGCCGCCATCTTTACCTTAAGCCTCGTCGGCCGTATGCCGATGTGGGTCCCGCCGCTGCTGTATATCGGCGGGACGCTGTGGTACGGGCTGTTTAACTGGTTCTGGTTCTGGCTGTGGAAAGAGCAGCCGATGCGCGAGACCCTCAGCCTGCTGTACCGCGAGCTGGCCGATTACTGCGACGCCAAATACACCCTGCTGACGCAGCTGACCGATCCGGAAAAAGCGCTGCCGCCGCTACTGGCGCGCCAGCAGAAAGCGGTCGATCTGATCACCACCTGCTACCAGCAGATGCATATGCTGTCCGCCAGCCGTGATAACAGCCATAAACGCCTGACGCGCGCTTTCCAGGTCGCGCTCGATCTGCAGGAACATATCTCGGTCAGCCTGCACCAGCCGGAAGAGGTGCAAAAGCTGGTGGAGCAGAGCCACGCCGAGGCGGTGATCCGCTGGAACGCGAAAATCATTTCGGCACGGCTGCGCGTGCTGGCCGATGCCATTCTCTATCACCAGCTGCCGGAACGCTTCCACATGGAGAAGCCGCTCGGCGCGCTGGAGAAAATTGCCCGGCAGCACCCGGATAATCCGGTCGGTAATTTCTGCCTCTACCATTTCAGCCGCATCGCCCGCGTGCTGCGCACGCAGAAGCCACTGTACACCCGCGACCTGATGGCCGATCGCCAGCGCCGCCTGCCGCTGCTGCCGGCGCTGCGCAGCTACCTGTCGCTGAAATCTGCCGCGCTGCGGACGGCGGCGCGCTTCGCGGTGATGCTAATGTTCGGCAGCGCGCTGGCGCTGTTCTTCAATATTCCCAAGCCTTACTGGATTCTGATGACCATCATGTTTGTCAGCCAGAACGGCTACAGCGCCACGCGCGTGCGCATTCAGCACCGGGCGCTCGGCACCTTCGCCGGCTTGCTGATCGCCGCGGCGTCGCTGCGCTTTGCTGTTCCGGAGTCGATTGCCCTGCTGACCATGCTGGTCATCACGCTCGCCAGCTATCTGATCACGCGTAAATATTATGGCTGGTCGATGATTGGCTTTACGGTGACGGCGGTGTATTCGCTGCAGCTGCTGTCACTGAATGGCGCGCAGTTCCTGCTGCCACGCATGATGGATACGCTGATGGGCTGCCTGATTGCCTTCGCCGGTATGATCTGGCTATGGCCGCAGTGGCAGAGCGGGCTGCTGCGCAATAATGCGCACGATGCGCTGGAGGCTTATCAGGAGGCGCTGCGCCTGCTGCTCGGTCCGGAGCAGGCGCCGGAGAAGCTGGCGTATCAGCGCGTCAAGGTTAACCAGGCGCACAACGCGCTGTTTAACTCGCTCAACCAGGCGTCCACCGAACCGGGCTTTAACTTTCAGTATCTGAAAGATATGCGCCTGTGGGTGACTCACAGCCAGTTTATCGTCGAGCACATCAACGCCATGACCATTCTGGCGCGCGAGCACACCATGCTGACGCCAAAGCTGGCGGAGCGCTATTTGCAGTCCTGTGAAATCGCGCTGCAGCGCTGTCAGCAGCGGCTGGCTTACGACGGGCCGGGCAACGACAGCAATATTCTGGAAGCGCCGGAGAATCTGAATGAGGGGCCGGTGACGATTGTCGAACAGCATGTGAAGCGCATTCTGCAGCACCTCAATGTGATGCACACCATTTCTTCACTGGCGTGGAGCCAGCGCCCGCATCACGGCCGCTGGCTCAGCGTGCTGAAGCCGAAAGGTTAGTTCAGGACTTTCGCGATCGCCCGGGCAAAGCGCGCCATGCCTTCTGCGATATCGGTCGGCTCAATCACCAGCGACGGCACAAAGCGAATCACATCGCTGCCGGCGGTCAGTACCATCAGGCCTTCAGCGGCGGAAGCGTTGAGGATATCGCGCGCTTTGCTGGCGTGCTGCGCGTTGAGTACGGCACCCAGCAGCAGCCCTTTGCCCCGAATTTCACTGAAGATGTCGAACTGCTGATTGATCTTCTGCAGCGCCGAGACAAACTGCTCACGGCGCGCGTCAACACCATTCAGCACCTCGGGCGTATTGATGATATCCAGCGCGGTTTCGGCAATCGCACAGGCCAGCGGGTTGCCGCCGTAGGTGGTGCCGTGCACGCCCGGCGCCATCACCAAGGCGATTTCATGGGTGGTCAGCATCGCGCTCACCGGGAAACCGCCGCCCAGCGCTTTAGCAGTGGTGATGATATCTGGCTTGATACCATAGTGTTCGTAAGCAAACAGCTTACCGCTGCGGCCCATGCCGCTCTGCACTTCATCCAGCACCAGCAGCGCGTTGTGCTGATCGCACAGCGCACGCAATCCCTGCATAAATTCCGGCGTTGCCGGCATCACGCCACCTTCCCCCTGAATCGGCTCCACCACAATCGCGCAGGTGTGGTCGTCAATTACCGCTTTCACCGCTGCCAGATCGTTAAACGGCACATGGACGATATCCGCCGGCTTCGGACCAAAGCCATCGGAGTATTTCGGCTGACCGCCCACCGAGACGGTGAACAGCGTGCGGCCGTGGAAGGCGTTGTGGAAAGCGATAATTTTGCTTTTGAACGGGCTGTGCTTTTTGCAGGCGTAGTAGCGCGCCAGTTTGAACGCCGCTTCGTTCGCTTCGGCACCGGAGTTACCGAAGAATACCCGCTCGGCGAAGGTCGCCGCGATCAGTTTACTGGCGAGGCGCAGTGCCGGCTCATTGGTGAACACGTTACTGGTGTGCCACAGGGTTTCGCCCTGGCTTTTCAGCGTTTCCACCAGCGCCGGATGACAATGGCCAAGCGCGGTGACCGCGATACCACCGGAGAAGTCGATATACTCTTTGCCCTGCTGATCCCACACGCGGCTGCCTTTGCCTTTGACCGGCACAAACTGCGCAGGTGCATAAACAGGCAAAATAACGTTATCGAACGTTTCCCGGCTTACCGCTAGATTTTCCGCTGCCATTGATGACCTCATCGGGTTATTTGTTGAGCTGATGTGAAATTATAATCACAAAATATGCATAAAAAATCATGCAATGGCAAACGGAAGTTACGTATTGAGGAAATTCGCCAGCAGCTGATGCCCCTGCTCGCTGAGAATGCTCTCCGGATGGAACTGCACGCCCTCCAGTGGCAGCGTACGATGGCGGAAGCCCATGATCTCATCGGCAACGCCATCGCGCAGACTCCAGGCGGTGACTTCAAACTCCGGCGGCAGCGTGTCGCGCGCCACAATCAGCGAGTGATAGCGCGTGACGGTTAGCGGATTATTCAGGTTGCGGAACACGCCCTGGCCGGTGTGCTGCACCGCAGAGGTTTTACCGTGCATCACCTGGCGCGCGCGCACCACCTGCGCACCGTAGGCCTGCGCAATCGCCTGATGGCCAAGACAGACACCGAGAATCGGCAGCCGTCCGGCAAAGTGGCGGATCGCTGCCAGCGAGATGCCGGACTGATCCGGCGTGCAGGGGCCCGGCGAGATCACCAGATGGCTCAGCGGCAGCGCCGTCATCTCTTCCAGCGTCATTGCATCGTTGCGCACCACACGCACCTGCGCGCCCAGTTCACAGAAGTACTGGTAGAGATTCCAGGTAAAGGAGTCGTAGTTATCAATTAGCAGCAGCATAATGCCCTCAGGCCAGTAAAACCGCCGCTATTCTACGCATTTTAACGCGCCGGACTCACCACTTTCGCAAACTGCGCGTTGAGCGGCGCGAGATCGCCGCCGACGCCGGCGATGATGGCCTGGTGCCAGCTTTCAGGCTCCAGCGTATCCCAGTTCAGCAGATAGCCCGCGTGCAGCGCCAGCTGTTCGAAAAAGATGCGCTGTGCCCGCCCGTTACCGGCACGGAACGGATGCAGGACGTAGATTTCACAGTAGTAGTGCGCGATGCGTGCCACGAAGGTCTGCGGGTCGAGGTCGCACAGGCCCTCTTCCTCTTCCAGTGCGCTCATCAGCGCATTGCCCTCGTTCTCGATGTACTCGCAGTGGCAATAGGGCGTGTCGTCGCGCCAGATGTCGATAGTACGCAGTTCGCCGGCCCAGCTGTAGATATCCTGAAACAGCGTGCGGTGAATATGACGCAGGTGCGGCAGGCCGGGCGTGGCCGGTCCGAGCGCCAGCGTGGCCAGCCGCGCCGCGCTGAATGCCAGCTCGGCTTTACGCAGCTGCGCCACGTCGTGAATTTCCAGCAGGTTTTTCAGCACGTCATCGTTGTGCCACAAATAGGGATCGCGCACCGCCAGGCTGTTATCCGCCATATTGCCTCCTCAGCGATGCCAGACGATCGTCCGCCTGGGCGCTCTCGACGGCAGGTTCATTCAGCGTATAACCGGCCAGTTTGCAGCTGGCCTGATAATTGGCCGCACGGGTTTGCTGCCACAACGTGATTTTCTGTTTTTCGGTGAGTTTGCTGCTCATAGCGCCTCCGGCAAGCAGGATGTGCCCTAAGTATAAGAGCAAATTTCAGCTTTGCCGGAGCGCGGCAGACGGCGCCACCCAGGGGTGGCGCGCAGAGGGATTACGGCAGGACTTTCGCGGAAGTGATAACAATCGGTTTTGACGGCACATTCTGGTATGGCCCGACATCTTTGGTCGGCACCTGGGCGATCTTGTCGATCACATCCATGCCTTTCACTACTTTACCAAACACCGCATAGCCGAAGTCACGCTGGCCATGGTCAAGAAAAGCGTTGTCCGCCACGTTCAGGAAGAACTGGCTGGTGGCACTGTCTTTCTCAGCGGTACGCGCCATGGAAATGGTGCCACGCAGGTTGCGCAGGCCGTTATCCGCTTCGTTTTTGATCGGCGCGTTGGTCTGCTTCTGCTGCATATCCGCCGTGAAGCCGCCGCCCTGAATCATGAAACCCGGGATCACACGATGGAAAATGGTGTTGTTATAGAAGCCGTTATTCACGTAATCCACAAAGTTTTTTACTGAAACCGGGGCTTTCTGATTATCCAGTTCAAGTTCGATATTGCCCGCAGAGGTGGTGAGCAGCACGTGCGTATCCCCTTTCGCCGCCAGAGCCGAAGCAGATACAGAAGAGAGCGCTAACAGGGCAACCGCCGCTGTCAAAGTTCGTTTAAGCATGAAAGATTCCTTACCTTGGAGAGCAAGCTCAAAAACGAGATTGATTGTAAAGAGCATGTAATACAAGAGCCAGCGTTTTACCTATATTTACGCTGATGTTGCTATCGTCATACTTTTCCCGTCGCGCAATCATTTGCGTGACGAAAATCACACTATTAATGAAATATTTCTCGCACGTTTCACTGCTTGTTTATTACGATCACAGATCCATTTACAATTCATGACACTTTTTGCCACGTCGGCGCATCACAGGTTCAGAACATGACAAACCGTAATCGCATTGGCCTTACCTGGATCAGCTTTTTCTCCTATGCGCTCACCGGCGCACTGGTGATCGTTACCGGTATGGTGCTGGATAATATTGCCCAGTATTTCCAGCTGCCCATCTCAGAGATGAGCAACACCTTCACTTTCCTTAACGCCGGTATTCTGGCGGCGGTGTTCCTGAACGCCTGGCTGATGGTGATTGTGCCACTCAAGCGCCAGCTGATCTTTGGCTTTGTGCTGATGATCCTCGCCGTGGCCGGGCTGATGACCAGCCATAACCTCACGGTGTTCTCGCTGTGCATGTTCGTGCTCGGCGTGGTCAGCGGTATCACCATGTCGATCGGCACCTTCCTGATTACCCATCTGTACGATGGTCGCCAGCGCGGTTCCCGTCTGCTGTTTACCGACTCGTTCTTTAGCATGGCCGGCACCATCTTCCCGATTATCGCGGGCATTCTGCTGGCGCGCGCGCTGCCGTGGTACTGGGTTTACGCCTGCATTGGCGTGATCTATGTGGCGATCTTTATCCTGACGCTGATGGTCGAGTTCCCGGTGCTGAAGAGCGAAGCCGCGGTGCAGGGCGGCGAAAAAGAGAAGTGGGGCATCGGCGTGCTGTTCCTGTCGATCGCGGCACTGTGCTACATCCTCGGCCAGCTCGGCTTCATCTCCTGGGTACCGGAATACGCCACCAAATCAATGGGCATGGATATCGCCGCCGCCGGTCAGCTGGTCGGTAACTTCTGGACCGCCTATATGGTCGGCATGTGGGCGTTCAGCTTCCTGCTGCGCTTCTTCGACCTGCAACGCATTCTGGTGGTGCTGGCGCTGCTGGCCACCGGCCTGATGTTCTGGTTCGTGAAAACCACCGATGCCAGCATGCTGCACTGGATCATTATGTCGCTTGGCTTCTTCTCCAGCGCCATTTACACCACCATCATCACGCTGGGCTCGCTGCAGACCAAAGCGTCATCGCCGAAGCTGGTGAACTTCATCCTCACCTGCGGCACCGTCGGCACCATGCTGACCTTCGTGGTCACCGGCCCGATTGTGGCGAAAGGCGGTGCGCACGCGGCGCTGTCCACCGCGAACGCGCTGTACGCGGTGGTGTTCGTGATGTGTGTGCTGCTCGGCTTTGTCACTAAACATCGCCAGCACGCTCACCAGACTGCCTGATCCCCGAGCGGCGCGAAGCCTCGCGCCGCTATTCCCCTTCCCGCTCCCTTAACGCCGGAACGTCACCGCTTCGGTAGCGCCGAGATAAATTTCACTGCTTGCCGGCTGTGTGGCCGCCACCAGCACGCCCTTACGCAGCGAATAGCGCACCGGCACCTGACGGCGCAGCGCATCAAACCCGTTATCGGCAGGCAAAATAATCAGGCTGGCCGCGTTACCCACCTGCACGCCATAATCCGCCAGCTGCATGGTTTTGGCACTGTTGTGCGTGATGAGTTGCAGACCGCTGTCGATCTGCTCATAGCCCATCAGCTGACAGACGTGCAGCCCCATGTGCAGCACCTGCAGCATGCTGGCGGTGCCGAGCGGATACCAGGGATCAAACACATCATCATGGCCGAAGCAGACGTTGATACCCGCCTCCAGCAGCTCTTTCACCCGCGTCACGCCGCGCCGTTTCGGGTAGCTGTCAAAGCGTCCCTGCAGATGAATATTCACCAGCGGATTGGCGACAAAGTTAATCTGCGACAGCTTCAGCAGGCGGAACAGCCGCGAGGTATAGGCGTTATTGTACGAATGCATCGCCGTGGTGTGGCTGGCGGTGACGCGCGCGCCCATGCCTTCGCGGTGCGCCAGCGCCGCCACGGTCTCGACAAAGCGCGACTGCTCATCATCAATCTCGTCACAGTGCACGTCCACCAGCCTGTCATAGCGCTGCGCCAGCGCAAATGCCTTGTGCAGCGATTCGACGCCATATTCGCGGGTAAATTCATAATGCGGGATCGCGCCCACCACATCGGCACCAAGGCGCAGCGCCTCTTCCAGCAGCGCTTCGCCGTTGGGATAAGAGAGAATGCCCTCCTGCGGAAAGGCCACGATCTGGATATCGATCCACGGCGCCATCTCCGCTTTCACCTCCAGCATCGCGGTTAAGGCGGTCAGCGTGGGATCGGACACATCCACGTGGGTACGCACGTGCTGAATGCCGTTGGCAATTTGCCACTTCAGCGTCTGCCGCGCGCGCTGCATCACATCCTCATGGCTGAGCAGTGCCTTGCGTTCAGCCCAGCGCTCAATGCCTTCAAACAGCGTGCCGGACTGATTCCACGCCGGTTCGCCAGCGGTTTGCGTGGTGTCGAGATGAATATGCGGCTCGATAAACGGCGCGCTCGCCAGGCCACCGGCGGCATCCAGCGCATCCGGCTGGGCGGCCGCGTGCGGCGGCTGCGGAATAATGGCGCTGATGTTGCCGTGGCGAATTTCGATCTGCCATAAACCCGGTTGGCCTGCCAGGCGCAGGTTGTTTATCCACTTAAACGCTTGCTGGGTCATATCCTTCTCCGCTGAAAACGCAACATCTTAAGCTAGCACGAAAAACGGCCGCGCCGCTGGCAACTTTTCTGCCGCCATTGGGTAATTTTCAACCAAATAAAAGACTTAGATAAAAACGCGTAAAATCAGCAACATACCTCTAAATGGGTATATAAAGCCGCAGTTGATGTACGTCAATAAGCGCCAGAAACAGCGCGCTAAGGTAGGCGCAGATCCCGCAAATTTTGAGGCAAGCATGAGCAAGCACAGTGTCGTTATTATTGGCAACGGCATGGTTGGCCACCGCTTTATCGAAGAACTGATCGACAAAGCCGCCCCTGAGCAGTTCGCGATAACCGTTTTCTGTGAAGAGCCCCGCGTCGCCTATGACCGCGTCCATCTCTCCGCCTATTTTTCCCACCACACCGCCGAAGAACTCTCACTGGTGCGCGAAGGCTACTACGAAAAGCATCAGGTCAATCTGCTGCTCGGCGAGCGCGCCATTACCCTCAACCGTGAGGAAAAGCTGATTCACTCCAACACCGGTCGTGCGGTGCATTACGACACGCTGATTCTGGCCACCGGTTCTTATCCGTGGATCCCGCCGATCGCCGGCGCGGAGGGCAGCGACTGCTTTGTCTATCGCACCATCGAAGATCTCAACGCCATTGAAGCCTGCGCGCGCCGCAGCAAACGCGGTGCGGTGATTGGCGGCGGTCTGCTCGGACTGGAAGCGGCGGGCGCGCTGAAAAATCTCGGCATTGAAACGCACGTGATTGAGTTTGCGCCGGTGCTGATGGCGGAACAACTGGATACGCAGGGCGGCGAACAGCTGCGGCGTAAGATCGAACAGATGGGCGTGCAGGTCCATACCGGCAAAAATACCCGGCAGATTGTGCACCACGCTAAGGGCGGTAAAACGCTGGCGTTCGCCGATGGCAGCGCGCTCGACGTCGACTTCATCGTGTTCTCCACCGGCATTCGTCCGCAGGATAAGCTGGCGCAACAATGCGGCCTGGCGCTCGGCCAGCGCGGTGGCGTTGCCATCAACGATCGCTGCCAGACCAGCGATGCGGCGATCTACGCGATTGGGGAATGCGCCGCCTGGCAGGATCGGATTTACGGTCTGGTGGCGCCGGGCTACAAAATGGCGCAGGTCGCCAGCGATGCGCTGGTCGGGCGTGACAGCGTCTTTGCCGGTGCCGATATGAGCGCCAAACTCAAGCTGCTGGGCGTGGACGTCGGCGGCATTGGCGATGCGCACGGCCGCACGCCGGGCGCGCGCAGTTACATCTGGCTCGATGAACAGCAGCACGTGTATAAGCGCCTGATCGTCAGCGAAGACAACAAAACTCTGCTCGGCGCGGTGCTGGTGGGCGACACCAGCGACTACGGCAATCTGCTGCAGCTGGCGCTCAATCACATCGCCTTACCGGAAAACCCGGCGCTGCTGATTCTGCCGGCGGGCAGCGGCGAAAAACCGGCGCTGGGCGTCGATTCGCTGCCGGACAGCGCGCAAATCTGCTCCTGCTTTGACGTCAGCAAAGGCGATATCGTTAACGCGGTGCAGGCGGGTTGCCACACCGTGGCGGCGCTGAAAGCCGAAACCCGCGCCGGTACCGGCTGCGGCGGCTGCATCCCGTTGATTACGCAAGTGCTGAACGCTGAGCTGAGCCGTCAGGGCATCGAAGTCAATCATCACCTGTGCGAGCATTTCGCCTATTCGCGCCAGGAGCTGTATCACCTGATCCGCGTGGAGGAGATCAAGTCGTTTGACGCGCTGCTGGCGAGGTATGGCCAGGGTTACGGCTGTGAAGTGTGTAAACCGACCGTCGGATCGCTGCTGGCCTCCTGCTGGAACGAATACATCCTCAAGCCGCAGCACACGCCGCTACAGGACAGCAACGATCTCTATCTCGGCAACATCCAGAAAGATGGCACCTACTCGGTGATTCCGCGCACCGCCGGCGGTGAAATCACGCCGCAGGGGCTGATGACGCTGGGCGAAGTGGCGCGGCAGTACAACCTTTACACCAAAATCACCGGCTCACAGCGCATCGGCCTGTTTGGGGCGCAGCGCGACGACCTGCCGGCCATCTGGTCACAACTTATTGCCGCCGGCTTTGAAACCGGACAGGCTTATGCCAAAGCGCTGCGCATGGCGAAAACCTGCGTCGGCAGCAGTTGGTGCCGCTATGGCGTTGGCGACAGCCTCGGCTTCGGCATTGAGCTGGAAAACCGCTACAAAGGCATCCGCACGCCGCACAAGATGAAGTTTGGCGTCTCTGGCTGTACCCGTGAATGCGCCGAAGCGCAGGGCAAAGATGTCGGCGTCATCGCCACCGAAAAAGGCTGGAACCTGTACGTGTGCGGCAACGGCGGCATGAAACCGCGCCACGCCGATCTGCTGGCGGCTGACCTCGACCGCGACACGCTGCTGCAGTATCTCGACCGCTTCATGATGTTTTACATCCGCACCGGCGACCGCCTGCAGCGCACTTCGCTGTGGCTGGAGAGCTTGGACGGCGGCATCGACTATCTGCGCAGCGTGATTATCGACGACCGGCTCGGCCTTAACGCGCAGCTGGAGCAGGAGCTGACGCGTCTGCGCGCTGACGTCCGCTGTGAATGGACCGCCACGGTTAACGACCCGCAGCAGCAGGCGCACTTTGCCACGTTTATTAACAGCCCGCAGCGCGACCCGCTGGTGCAGCACGTCAGTGAACGCGAGCAGCATCGCCCGGCGCGTCCGGCGGAGCGCATCGCTATTACCCTGATCGAGGAGGCTGACGCATGAGCCAGTGGTACACCGTGTGTGAACTCACACAAATCCTGCCCGCTACCGGCGTGTGCGCGCTGGTTAACGGCCAGCAGATCGCCATCTTTCGCCCGCGCGACGATGCGCAGCTGTACGCTCTGAGCAACATCGATCCGTTTGCTGAAGCCAGCGTGTTATCGCGCGGCCTGATCGCCGAACACCAGCACACGCTGTGGGTCGCCAGCCCACTGAAAAAACAGCGTTTTCGCCTGAGCGATGGCGTTTGTCTGGAAGATGACAGCCGCTCGGTGGCGAGCTATGCGGTGCGCGTCAGCAACGGCCAGGTCGAAGTCTGCGCCTGACAGAATTCCTACACTTTATGAGACGTCACTATGTTTTCTGACACCCTGAACACCTGCGCCGCCAATGCGGCGCGCATTGTACGCACCGCGCAGCACAGCCCGCTGGCCTTCTGGATCGGATCGGCGATGGCCGGCGCTTACGTTGGCCTGGCGATCATCCTGATCTTCACCCTCGGTAACCTGGCGGACCCGGCATATCGTCCACTGCTGATGGGCGCCACCTTCGGTATTGCCCTGACGCTGGTGATCATCGCCGGTTCCGAGCTGTTTACCGGTCATACCATGTTCCTCACCGTGGGCGTCAAAGCCGGCACCATCAGCCACGGCCAGATGTGGTGCGTGCTGCCGCAAACCTGGCTGGGTAACCTGATCGGCTCAGTGTTTGTCGCCCTGCTCTACTACTACGCCGCTGGTGCGCTGCTGCCGAACGCCGGCTCGCTGATCCACAGCGTAGCGCTGGCAAAAACCACGCAGACGGCGATGGCGCTGTTCTTTAAAGGCGCGCTGTGCAACTGGCTGGTGTGTCTGGCGATCTGGATGGCGGTGCGCAGCGAAGGGGCCGCGAAGTTCATCGCTATCTGGTGGTGCCTGCTGGCGTTTATCGCCTCCGGTTACGAGCACTCCATCGCCAACATGACGGTATTTGCGCTGTCGTGGTTTGGTCAGCACAGCGCCGACCTGACGCTGCGCGGCATCGGCCACAACCTGCTGTGGGTGACGCTCGGCAATATGTTCTCTGGCATGGTGCTGATGGGCCTCGGCTACTGGTATGCCACGCCGCAGGCGCAGCGCCCGCAGACGCAAGCCCAGGCTTCGCCGCTGAAATCGGTATAATCCCTTCCACAGCCCGCACCGTGCGGGCTTTTTTTCAGGATTCGCTATGGATTACTTTCCGCTGTTTTGTCGGCTGCAAGGCAAGCGTTGTTTACTGGTTGGCGCAGGCGATGTGGCTGAACGCAAAGCGCGTTTGCTGCTGGAGGCCGGCGCAGAGCTGTACGTCGGCGCGCGGGATTTTTCCCCGGCATTTCAGCTGTGGGCTCAACAGGGAAAAGTGACGTTACTGCACGGCGCCTTTGCCGATGACTGGCTGGATGAATGCTGGCTGGCGATTGCGGCCACCAATGATGATGCCGTCAATCAGCAGGTGGCTGACGCCGCCGAACAGCGCCGCCTCTTCTGTAACCTGGTGGATGCGCCACAGCAGGCCAGCGCCATTATGCCGTCGATCATCGACCGCTCGCCGCTGATGATCGCCGTCTCTTCCGGTGGCCGCGCGCCGGTGCTGGCGCGTCTGCTACGCGAGAAGCTGGAGGCGATGCTGCCCCAGCATCTCGGCGAACTGGCTGCGCTGGCGGGCTCACTGCGCGAGCGCGTGAAGCAGCATTTTAGCGCCATGGCGCCACGCCGCGCCTTCTGGGAGCGCTTCTTTGCCAGCGATCGGCTGGCCCAAACGCTGGCCAACGGCGATCGGGCACGCGCTGCCGCACAGGTCGATGCCTTGTTTGCGGCGCCGCTGACGCAGCAGGGCGAAGTCGTGCTGGTCGGCGCCGGGCCGGGCGATGCCGGTCTGCTGACGCTAAAAGGGTTGCAGGCTATCCAGCAGGCTGATGTGGTGGTGTATGACCGGCTGGTGTCGGAGCCGATCCTTAATCTGGTGCGGCGCGATGCCGAACGCCTCTTCGTGGGTAAACAGGCGGGCCATCACTGCGTGCCGCAGGAACAAATCAACCAGCTGCTGCTGGAGCAGGCGCAGCGCGGCAAGCGTGTGGTGCGCCTCAAAGGCGGCGATCCCTTTATTTTTGGCCGCGGCGGCGAAGAGCTGGAGGTGCTGGCGCAGCATAACATCCCGTTCAGCGTGGTGCCGGGCATCACCGCCGCCTCCGGCTGTGCCGCCTACAGCGGTATTCCCCTCACCCACCGCGACCATGCCCAGAGCGTGCGCTTCGTCACCGGCCATCTGCAGCAGCACGGCGAAATGGAGTGGGGCAAACTGGCGGCGGAGCAGCAGACGCTGGTGTTTTATATGGGCCTCAGCCAGGCGGCCGACATTCAGCAGCAGCTGTTACGGCACGGGATGGACGCAGCGATGCCGGTGGCTATCGTGCAGCACGGCACCACGCCGCAGCAGCGCGTCGCCTGCGCCACGCTGCAGGAGCTGGCGACGCTGGCACAGCAGTTTGCCAGTCCGGCGCTGATCATTGTGGGCCGCGTGGTCAGCCTGCGCACGCAGCTGCGCTGGTTCTGATGCGGTAAAATACTGTACAGCACTGCGCTTTGCCGCCAGACTGAGCAGCCAAATCAATCACAAGGAGTTTCCATGCGCATTATTTCTCTGGCCGCGGCGCTGCTGATGCCGCTGAGCGTGGCGGTGAGTGCCGCCCCGGTGACGTGGTCAACGGTCACGGGCGAATGGCAGGTGGTTGCCGTGACGCCGAAAAAGGAGAACGGCCAGATTTACATCAAAAACGATCCGCAGTTTATGGGCGCGCGCGTGGCGTTTAAACCCAATGCGATCAGCTGGACGCGCGGCACTGCCGAACGCGGCATCAATCCGGCGACCGACAATTGCCAGGGAAAACCGCGCCTGAGCGCCGCCAGCGGGGCCGGACAGGATCGTGATTTCAGCTTTCGCTATGGCTTCAACGTGCATTGTGGCAATCAGGCGTGGGGACCGGCACCGGGCGCGGTACTGAGCGTGCTGGCCGACGGCAATGCGCGGCTATTCTGGGATGGCGCAGAGCTGACGCTGCATCGGGTGAAGTAAAGCCTGCGGGGCGCGTTGTGCTGCGCCCCGGCAAACCGGCTTATGGCTGCGCCACGAAGCCTACGGCGTCATACACTTTCTTCAGCGTTTCCTGGGCATGCGCACGGGCTTTCGCTGCGCCATCGCGCATTACCTGGTTGAGGAACGCTTCGTCATTGCGGAAACGATGATAGCGCTCCTGCAACTCAGTCAGCATCTCAGACACAGCATCTGCCACCGCGCCTTTCAGGTGACCATACATTTTGCCTTCGAACTCCTGCTCCAGCTGCGCAATCGACTTACCGGTCACGCCTGACAGGATATCCAGCAGGTTAGACACGCCCGCTTTCTCTTTGATGTCGTAGCGCACCACCGGCGGCTCTTCCGAGTCGGTCACTGCACGCTTAATCTTCTTCACCACCGATTTGGTGTCTTCCAGCAGACCAATCACGTTGTTGCGGTTGTCATCGGATTTCGACATCTTCTTCGTCGGCTCCAGCAGTGACATCACACGCGCGCCGGACTTCGGAATAAACGGCTCAGGAATTTTAAACACGTCGCCATACAGCGCATTGAAGCGCGCGGCGATATCGCGGCTCAGCTCAAGGTGCTGCTTCTGGTCTTCGCCGACCGGCACCTGGTTAGTCTGATAGAGCAGAATATCGGCCGCCATCAGCACCGGATAATCGAACAGACCGGCGTTGATGTTCTCTTCGTAACGTGCCGATTTGTCCTTGAACTGCGTCATGCGGCTCAGTTCGCCGAAGTAGGCGTAGCAGTTCAGTACCCAGCTCAGCTGGGCGTGCTCCGGTACATGCGACTGCACGAAGATGGTGCTTTTTTCCGGATCGATACCGCAGGCAAGGTACAGCGCCAGCGTATCCAGCGTGGCTTTGCGCAGCGCGGCCGGGTCCTGACGAACGGTGATGGCGTGCAGATCGACGATGCAGTAAATGCAGTGGAAATCATCCTGCATCTGCACCCACTGACGCAGCGCACCCATGTAGTTGCCAATGGTCAGTTCACCGGAAGGCTGGGCGCCGCTGAAAACGATGGGTTTGCTCATGTTATGTCCTGATAATCACAGCCCGAGAACGGGCAAAAGTTCGCTAAAAGTATCGAGAGTTAAATCGGGCTGGCTGGTGGCAATCGGCTCACCGTAGTTGTAGCCGAAGGTCATCGCAACGTTTGGCACGCCCGCCGCCTGGGCAGCGAGAATATCATTGCGCGAATCACCGACAAACAGCAATTGTCCTGGAAGCACACCGAAACGGCCGAGAACGAGAAAAATCGCCGCCGGATGTGGTTTTTTCACCACCACATCGTCGCCGCCGATGATCAGAGAAAAGTAGTCGGCAATGCCGAGCGACTGCAGCAGCGGAGCAACAAACGGTGTGGGTTTGTTGGTGACGATGGCCAGCGGCAGACCGCTGGCGTGCAGCGCAGCCAGCGTCTCCTGCACCTGTGGAAAAAGCGTACTGCCGGCTTCCACCGTTGCGGCGTAATGTTTGTCGAACAGCGCACGCGCGTCGCGCTGCTCGTCGGCCTGCGGCTCACGGCCCAGCGCCCAGGTAAGCGCCCGCGCCATCATGATGTCCGCACCGTTGCCAATCCAGGTTGAGACGCGCTCAACGCCTGCGGGCGGCAGCTGCAAATCGGCCAGCGCCAGATCGATCGCCTGTGCCAGGCCTGGCGCGCTGTGCACCAGCGTGCCATCGAGATCGAACGCCAGCGCGCGGATATCAGTGAAATGAGCCATTAACTTTCTCCAGTTCGCTGCGCATCTCATCGATCACCTTCTTGTAATCCGGATGACCGAAGATCGCCGAGCCGGCAACAAACATATCAGCCCCGGCCGCCGCGATCTGACCGATGTTATCGATTTTCACGCCGCCATCCACTTCCAGACGGATTTGGTAACCGCTCTGGTCAATGCGACGACGCGCTTCGCGCAGTTTATCCAGCGTGCCCGGAATAAAGGACTGGCCACCGAAGCCGGGGTTGACCGACATCAGCAGAATGATGTCGAGCTTATCCATCACGTAATCGAGATAGCTGAGCGGCGTTGCCGGATTGAACACCAGACCGGCTTTACAGCCGTGCTCTTTGATCAGCTGCAGCGTACGGTCAACGTGCTCGCTGGCTTCGGGATGGAAAGTAATGAAGCTGGCACCCGCTTTGGCGAATTCCGGGATCAGCGCATCGACCGGTTTGACCATCAGATGCACATCGATGGGCGCGGTGATGCCGTAATCGCGCAGCGCTTTCAGCACCATTGGCCCCATGGTCAGATTGGGAACATAGTGGTTATCCATCACATCGAAATGCACCACGTCGCCACCGGCTTCCAGCGCTTTAGCGGTATCTTCGCCCAGGCGGGCAAAATCAGCGGCAAGGATTGATGGGGCCAGTAAAAATTGTTTCATCCGAATCTCCCAATTTTGTGCGCCAGCCGGAGCTGGCGTGATGCGTTGGTCGCGGACGAAACAGGCTAGCGGAAAAGCGCCAGCAGTTCGTCAACCTGAGTGCGACCACTTATGCTTCGGCTGATGGAACGCCGGGCTTTAACTACGTGTAAATCCGCATGCTGATACCACTCGCGCGTCAGCAGGGTATCGTGGTTTGAAATCAGTACCGGGATGCGGCTCTCCTGCGCCAGCTTACTGGCCAGTTCCGCCAGATGCTGCTGCTCGCGCAGGCTAAAGCTGTTGGTGTGGTAAGCGGTAAAATTAGCCGTCGCCGACAGCGGCGCGTACGGCGGATCGCAATAAACCACTGAGCCTGCAGGGGCGTTGCCCAGAGTAACATCGTACGATTCACAGACAAAGGTGGCTTTTTGCGCCCGCTCGGCGAACCATAACAGTTCGGCTTCCGGGAAGTACGGCTTACGATAGCGACCAAAGGGCACATTAAATTCACCGCGCAGATTGTAACGGCACAGGCCGTTGTAACCGTGGCGGTTAAGATAAAGAAACAGCACGGCGCGCTGATAGGTATCCGTGCTGGCGTTGAACGCCGTACGCTGGGCGTAATAGGTTTCCGCCGTATTGCCGCTGGCGCTGAACAGCTGGCGCGCGTCTTCAATAAACGAGGCGGTACGAGTTTTGACGATATTATAGAGATTGATCAGATCACCGTTGATGTCCGCCAGGTGATAACGGTCATAATCGGTGTTGAGGAATACGGAACCGGCGCCGACAAAAGGTTCGATTAAACAATCACCTTGTGGCAGATGACGACGGATATCGTCAAGCAGCGGGTATTTCCCTCCGGCCCATTTCAGGAAAGCGCGATTTTTCTTCATGCTGTCGTGGCTATTACATCTTAATTATTGGCTGTGGCGAAACCGACAGCAGATCTGCGCTTAGAACGGGGCCGCAGCAACGCGGCCCCACATCACTTACTGGCTCTCTTTCTTCACCTGGCTGAGCGGTTTAACCCACGGGTTCGCCGCACGCACTTCTGCCGGCAGTGAAGCTACCGCACGTTTGGCTTCGGCCGGTGTGGCATAAGCGCCGCTCACCAGCACGTACCACGGCTGGCCGTTACGCGTGGTTTTATACACGTGATAACCGCTCAGATTCTGTTTCTTCGCCCAGGCGTTCAGGCTCGCTTCTTTCGACGCACCGCTCAGCTGCAGCGTGTAGTTGCCGCCCGATGGCAGCGACTTGCTGGCACCGCCACTGCTGGCCGATGCGCTGTTGTGCGCGGTGGTGGTGTGCGTTTTGTTCTCTTTCACTGCGGCCGGTTTGCTGGCAGCCGGGGTTTTGTGGCTGCTGCCGCTGCTGGCACCAGGGCTGCGCGGTGGCGTCTCAGCGCGTACCGCCGGCGGCGTGACCGCTTTGCCGGCGCTGCCGCTGACCGTTGCCGGTGCGGTAGGCAGCGAACTGTTGCCCTGTGCGCCCTGCGCCGCGGCATCAACGGAACCCTGCTGATTGTTCAGCGCGGTATTGAGATCGCCCGGCAGCGTTACGCGCTGCTGGTTGGCCGGTGTGTCAACCGGTGCTGCCTGAGTCGGCGTGGAGGAGACAGACGGCATGGAGATTGACTGACCGTCACTGCCGGCGGGTGCGGCGTTACCGGCGGTATTCTGCGGCGCACTGCCCTCAGCTGACGGCGTGGCATTCTGCTGGCCGCTCATGGCGGTTGAACCTGACAGGTCGATATTCTTTTCACTGCCGCCGCCAGCTGGTGCCGCGCTACCGGTGCTGGCGCTGTTGCTGGCCGGTTTTTTCTCGTCCGGGCCGGTCAGCGCGGAGCCAATGCCCAGCACCAGAATCAGCAGCACCAGAATGCCGATACCCATCATCATATGCTGACGGGAAACCGGTACTTTCGCTTTCGGCGCAGAAGACGATTTGCGAGGCCGCGTGGGACGGCGGTCACTGGCGTCAGGTTTTAACTCGTCTTCCGGTTTGAACTCATCCATTTAGCCTCCTCCGTAAAACGGCACGCTTCCCACGTGCCGCATCACTGCTCACTGTTCCCCCGCCGGACGGCAGCCCGACGTAGTCCGGGGATAATCAAGATACTTTGCAATCGTTAATCGCAGCCAGCACCATATCATGCGCCACGCCGCCGCGCACTTCGGAGCGGCCAATAGCGAGAGGCAGCACCAGACGCAGCTCGCCGCCGAGCACTTTTTTATCGCGCATCATGTGCGGCAGATAAGCTTCTGCCGTCATGCTGGCCGGGCCGTTAACCGGCAGGCCAGCACGCTGCAGCAGCGCAATAATGCGGTCAGTGTCGGCAGCGCTGAACTGACCCAGACGCTCAGCAGTGCGCGCCGCCATCACCATGCCCGCCGCGACCGCTTCACCGTGCAACCAGTTGCCGTAACCCATATGCGCTTCGATCGCATGACCAAAAGTATGACCGAGATTGAGCAGCGCACGCAGGCCGGTTTCACGCTCGTCGGCCGCCACCACGTCGGCTTTCAGCTCGCAGCAGCGGCGAATGCAGTAAGCCATGGCAGTGTTATCCAGCGCCAGCAGCGCATCAAGATTCTGCTCCAGCCACTGGAAAAATTCACCGTCGAGAATGATGCCGTATTTGATCACTTCCGCCAGACCGGAGGCCAGCTCGCGCGGCGGCAGCGTAGTGAGGCAGTCGGTATCAACCACCACCGAAGCCGGCTGGTAGAAAGCACCGATCATGTTTTTACCGAGGGGATGGTTCACCGCAGTCTTGCCCCCAACCGAGGAGTCAACCTGCGACAGCAAGGTGGTCGGCACCTGAATAAAGCGTACGCCGCGCTGGTAGCTGGCAGCAGCAAAGCCGGTCAGATCGCCAATCACGCCACCGCCCAGCGCAATCAGCGTGGTGTCACGGCCGTGCGGCTTCTGCAGTAGCGCGGTGAAAACCTCGTCCATCACCGCCAGCGTTTTGTACTGCTCACCGTCGGGCAGAATCACCTGATCCACTTTCACCCCGGCGTTGCTCAGCAGCGTCGCGAGTTTGTCCAGATAGATCGGTGCCAGCGTCTGATTCGTCACCAGCATGGCATTGTCGCCGGCTTTCAGCGGCCAAAAAGAAGCCGGATCGTTAAACAGTCCGGCAGCGATGGTGATGGGGTAACTGCGATCCCCCAGTGAGACAGTGATCTTCTCCATGATGACCGATACCTATTGCTGAGCCCTCAGGGTGCTGGATTAATTTTTTTCCAGCATGTTGATGATCTGATTGGCGACAACTTTTGCACTTTGATCGTCAGTGCGAATGGTGACGTCAGCGATCTCTTCATAAAGCGGATTACGTTCGCCAGCCAGCGCTTCCAGTACTTCGCGCGGCGGTTCGTCAACCTGCAGCAGCGGACGCTTTTTATCACGCTGAGTGCGGGCAAGTTGCTTTTCGATGGTGGTTTCGAGGTAGACGACCACACCGCGGGCGGAGAGACGATTACGGGTTTCACGGGATTTGACGGAGCCGCCACCGGTCGCCAGGACAATGCCCTGTTTCTCGGTCAGCTCGTTGATGATTTTCTCTTCACGATCGCGAAAACCGGCTTCGCCTTCCACATCAAATACCCAGCCTACATCCGCTCCGGTACGTCGCTCAATTTCCTGATCGGAATCGAAAAATTCCATATTGAGTTGCTGAGCTAACTGACGACCAATAGTGCTTTTGCCGGCACCCATCGGCCCAACCAGAAAGATATTGCGTTTCTCTGCCATTTTGTCGGTATTACTAAGAATTCGTTGATGATACCCCGCGTTCAGCACATTGCTGGCGGGACAGGAACTGAGACCTCATGAGCGTTAGCAAGAGTCAGACGGAAAATTATCTCAACACTCATGGCCGTTTGGCAACCGAATAAATTGCCCCCGGCGACCTTCAAACAGGACCGGTCTGTGGTTCGCGAGACGGTAACGCTCTTCCTTTTTTGCCATCCTTGTGCGCGCTACAGGTGCGCTGGCTGGGCCTGTCGCTCCCGACAGCTTACCTGCGTAAACTGTGGAATAGGTGCCGTTGCTGACGTCCTGTACCACCCAAAATTCGGGCATATTTCTTTCGATGCCAGTATCGCTTGTCACTGACACCCGCCGGAAGGTTATCCTGCCGCGTTCCGTTACACCGTTTTAAAATCGCTAAACCTTGTATGCTAATTCCTGCCCTGCGTCAACGCAGTTGGTCATATGGAGCGAATTTTCCGCTTTATCCGGCGGTAAGCGCTGCTTCCCTGACCAGTCGCGGCGTGATGAAGATCACCAGCTCACGTTTTTTGCGCTCGTCGGTCTGCTGACGAAACAGACTGCCGAGCAGCGGCACCTCGCCCAGCCACGGCACGCGCTTTTCGCCCTGGGTGCGCTGCTGCTGGAAAATACCGCCCAGCGCCAGCGTTTCACCGTCACGCAGCGTCACCTGAGTGGCGATTTCCTGCTTATCGATGCTCAGCACCTGACTTTCCCCCATCGTCAGGCTGCGACCCGGCATGTTCTGGCTCAGCCGCAGCGTGAGCTGAATACGCCTGTTGCCCAATACTACTGGCGTCACCTCCATGCCCAGCACCGCCTCTTTGAACTCAATTGCCGTCGCACCGCTGTTACCGGATTTCACCTCGTAGGGAATTTCGGTGCCCTGCTTAATGGTGGCGGTCTGCTGGTGCGAGGTAAACAGCCGCGGGCTGGCGATGATTTCGATCTGGTTCTCCTGCTCCAGCGCACTCAGCTCCAGATTAAGCAGTTCGCCGTTCATCGGTCCGAGCGTGACGCCGGCGCGTATCGCCGGATTGCTCACCGCCAGCGGCACCAGCAGCTGCGGATTGCGCAGCGCCCCGGTGACGACATCGCCGGGTGCGGTGCTCCAGCTGACGCCGAGCTCGCGCAGATGCTCTTCATTGATGGTAACAATGTGCGCTGACAGCTCAACCTGCTCCAGCGGCAGATCCAGCGCCTGCAGCCAGCGCTCGGTGTCGCGCAGCGCCTGCGCGCTGTCCCGCAGCAACAGGCTGTTGGTACGGCTATCCACCGTCACGCTGCCGCGCGGCGTCATCAGCGAGCGTTCCGCCTGCAGGCTGCGGTAGACATCGCTGGCGCTGGCGTAGTGCAGCGTGACGGTGCGCTGCTCAAGCGGCGCCTGCAGCTGCTTCTCTTCACGCTCCGCCTGTGCCTGCTGTGCCTGTCGCTGCTGCCAGCTCTCCGGATAGACCAGCAGCACGCCCTCCTCCTGGATCACCGTGAGTTTCGCCAGCCGCGTGACCAGCGCCAGTGCACGCTCCCAGCCGACGTTATCGAGTCGCAGCGACAGCCGCCCCTCCACGCCCGGCGCGATCAACAGGTTGGTTTGCTGATAGTCAGCCAGCGCCTGCAGAATGCGCTCGACCGGCGCATCATCAAATACCAGGCTCAGGGGCTGATCAGCGGCGTGCAGCGGACTGCTCAGCGCCAGCCACAGCAGCAGCGTCATCCTTTTCATAAAATCCTCCTTTTATTACCCATGTGATGTGCTGCGGCGGGCAGCTCTGCGGGGCGCTCAGTACCAGCGTATGTGCACTGAGCTGCGTTACCTGCCACGGTGCCACCGGAAAAGCAGCCGGTGCGCTCAGCCGCTGACGTTTGCCCTGCGGTGAAACCAGCCAGGCCACAAAGTGCGGCGCGCGACCAATGATGCCCTGTAATCGCCAGCCCTGCGGTACGGCAGCGGGGACCTGACACTGGCTGGCAGCCAGCGGCTGGAACGGATCGCGCGCCAGCGCCCAGCTGCTGCACAGCAGTAACACCAGTGCGCTACTCCGCATCGTCACTCTCCAGCCAGAATTCGCTGTGTAACACGCCCTGCTCCGCCTGCAGCTGAAAACGCTGTGGCACCGCTAATGCCGTCGCAGCCAGCCCGCTGAACAGCGGCAGAAATTGCGGCCAGCTCAGGCGCAGCGCCAGCTGCTGTGGCTGGCTGTCCGGATGCCATGCCTCGAGCAGATTGCCGCGCGCCGCCACCAGTTGCTCTAACGATACGGACGCCGCCGTTGCCGCTGGCTGCAGCGTTGCGATCTCCGCCTGAAGCTGTCCGATGGCCGGTCGCGCGTCCAGCTGCTGCTGACGTTGCTGGTGCTGCTGCGCCAGTTGTGACAGCTGCTGTTGCAGCGTGCTGAATTGCTGCTGTTGCGGACGCAGCAGCAGTAGCCACGCCAGCCCGAGTAGCAGCAGCGCCAGCAGTTGCAGGCTGGCTATTCGCCACGTCAGTGCCAGCTGCAGCCAGCGCTGGATGAGTTCATTCATCGGTCGCCTCCTGCAGCCGGGCGCGCAGCGCGAAGCGGTAATCCCCCTGCGCCTGACGCTGTACGCTGCCCTGCTTCACCGCCGCAAATAGCGGTTGCGTCTGCAGTTGATGGCGGAACGCGCTGACATCAGCTAGGCTTTGCGCCAGACCGTCCAGCACCAGTTGCCCCTGACGCCGCTCCACGCGACTCAGCCACAGCGTCTCTGGCATCAGTGCGGGCAGTTGCTGCCAGAACTGCTGCCAGCGTTGATGCTGCTGCAGCCGCTGTTGCTGCGCCTGCTGCCTGCGTAACAGATCATCCCGCTGCGCCATCAGCGTTTGCTGTTGCGCCAGCCGCTGCTGTATCTGCTGGAGCTGAATGGTCATATCGGTGTGCTGCCGGACTGCATGCTGGAGCCGCTGTTCAGCGCGCCACCACAGCAGCAGCGTGAGTAACAGCGTTACCAGCAGCACGACAACCAGCAACGCCACACTGTGCTGGCGGCGTAGCAGCAACTGCTGTGCCCGCCACGGGAGCAAATTGACCGCCAGCATCAGTAATCCTCCGGACGCAGCGCCAGGCCTAGCGCAATCGCCAGCGCGCCCGCCTCTGCCGGTAGTGGCGGTTGCAGATAGTGCAGCAGCGCCAGTGGTTTGCAGCGCTGCACTTCCGCCTCCGGCAACGCCTGCGGTGAGGTGCAGAACACCGTTTGTGCCTGGGGAAAGGTGTCACGCAGATGGGCGAGCGTCAGGGGTTCGGTTGCCGCGCCGCAGGCGCTATTTTCGCCGGCCAGCGTCCACAGCCAGTGGTCGCAGAGCGGATGGATCAGCAGCTGATGCGGGCGCAGCGGAACGCGCATAGCGATCTGCGTCAGCGCCAGACTGCTCAGCTCAAACACGTCGGGGCGCAGTCCGGCCTGCTCCAGCGGCGCCAGCCACTGGGCGATGACGTCGCGGCGCGCGGCGGTGACGTGCAGCTGGCTGGCGCTGCCGCCCAGCCGGTAATCCAGCGACAGCGAGGCGGCTTCGACCGGGAACAGACGCGATGCGGACGCGTTAACGTAGCGGCTGAGCGCCGGCTCGCGCAGTGAGGTTTGCGGCAACGGCAGCGTGCGCTGCAGCACCAGCTGCGGCGGCAGGCCAACGCGCAGTGAGTAGCGCCTGGGTAAATGACGCTGCCAGCGCACCAACATCTCCTGTAACACTGGCGAGGTTTGCAACACGCCGTTGCGTAACGTATCGTGCGGCAGCGGCTGCTGCCACCAGTGTCGCAGCTGCCATCCGTGACGGCGTCGTTCAATGCCAAGGGCGCAGAGTTGCCCGTTCTGGATGTCCAGTCCAATTTGCCAGCGCTGAAAAGCCATGCGCGCGATCTCCTTATCGTTACAGGAAAAAGGATGATTACCCGCATTGCATGAAGAATGACGGGTATATCAAAGCGTCAGGCTTGCCTTTATACTACCGCGCGATTGTTTATAAACTGCCCAAACGCCAACAGATGGGAATTCTCAGGTGAAGTTCGTAAAGTATTTATTGATCCTTGCAGTGTGTTGCATTTTGCTGGGAGCCGGCACGGTTTATGGTTTGTACAAATACATAGAGCCGCAGCTGCCTGATGTGAACACATTGAAAGATGTGCGCCTGCAAACCCCGATGCAGGTTTACAGCGCGGATGGCGAGCTGATCGCCCAGTACGGTGAAAAGCGCCGTATCCCGCTCACCCTGCAACAGATGCCGCCTGAGCTAATCAAAGCGTTTATCGCCACCGAAGACAGCCGCTTTTATGAGCATCACGGCGTCGATCCGGTGGGGATTTTCCGCGCCGCCAGCATCGCGCTGGTCTCCGGCCACGCCTCGCAGGGCGCCAGTACCATTACGCAGCAGCTGGCGCGTAACTTCTTCCTCAGCCCTGAACGCACGCTGATGCGTAAAATCAAGGAAGCCTTCCTGGCGATTCGCATCGAGCAGTTGCTGAGTAAGGATGAAATCCTTGAGCTGTATCTGAATAAAATCTATCTCGGCTATCGCGCTTATGGCGTCGGTGCGGCGGCGCAGGTGTACTTCGGTAAACCGGTCGATCAGCTGTCGCTGAGTGAGATGGCGATGATCGCCGGCCTGCCGAAAGCGCCGTCGACCTTTAACCCGCTCTATTCACACGCCCGTGCGCTGGCGCGCCGTAATGTGGTGCTGGCTCGCATGCTGGATCAGAACTACATCACGCAGCAGCAGTATAACGACGCGCGCAACACGCCGCTGACCGCCAGCTATCACGGCCCGGAAATCGCCTTCTCTGCACCGTATCTCACCGAGCTCGTGCGTCAGGAGATGGTGAAACGCTACGGCGACAGCGCCTATGACGATGGCTACAAGGTATATACCACCGTGACCCGCCATCTGCAGGAAGCCGCACAGCAGGCGGTGCGCAACAACGTGATGGCGTACGATATGCGTCACGGCTACCGCGGCCCGACCAACGTGCTGTGGAAAGTGGGTGAAGCCAGCTGGGATCACGCCCGCATCGTCAATACGCTGAAAAATCTGCCGGTCTACGGTCCGCTGAATGCCGCCGTGGTCACCAGCGCCAGCGCCGACGAAGCCACCGCCATGCTGAAAGATGGCAGCAGCGTTTCGCTGACCTTAGCCGGCGTGCGCTGGGCGCGTCCGTATAAATCCGACACCCTGCAGGGCCCGACGCCGCGCAGCGTCACTCAGGTGCTGCAGGCTGGCCAGCAGATTTGGGTACGCAAAGTCGGTGACGCGTGGTGGCTGGGACAGGTACCGCTGGTGAATTCGGCGCTGGTGTCGCTTAATCCGGAAGACGGTGCGGTACGCGCGCTGGTGGGCGGTTTTGACTTCAACCAGAGTATGTTCAACCGCGCCACCCAGGCGCTGCGTCAGGTCGGCTCGAACATCAAGCCGTTCCTGTATACCGCCGCCATGGACCGCGGCCTGACGCTGGCCTCCATCCTCAACGACGTGCCGATTTCACGCTGGGATGCCGGTGCCGGCGCAGACTGGCGACCAAAGAACTCGCCGCCGACTTATGCGGGTCCGATTCGTTTACGCCAGGGGCTGGGTGAGTCGAAAAACGTGGTGATGGTGCGCGCGATGCGTGCCATGGGCGTTGATTACGCCGCTGAGTATCTGCAGCGCTTTGGCTTCCCGGCGCAGAACATTATCCATACCGAGTCGCTGGCACTGGGCGCCGCATCCTTCACGCCAATGCAGGTGGCGCGCGGCTATGCGGTGATGGCTAACGGTGGCTTTCTGGTCGATCCTTACTTCATCGCGAAGATTGAGAACGAACAGGGCGGCGTGATTTTCCAGGCGCAGCCGAAGATCGCCTGCCCGCAGTGCAATCTGCCGGTGATCTATGGCGACACCAAAAAGTCGGTGGCGCTGAATGAAGAGAGCGTGGAAAACGTCGCCACCTCGAATCAGCAGCAGAATCAGACCGTGCCGCAGCCCGAGCTGGAACAGGTACCGGCTCAGCCGCAGCCGGCCGGCGATCAGCAGTATGCGCCGCACGTGATCAACACGCCGCTGGCGTTCCTGATCAAGAGCGCGCTGAACTCTAACATCT
This sequence comes from Pantoea sp. SGAir0418, assembly GCF_043529865.1. Classification (NCBI taxonomy): domain Bacteria; kingdom Pseudomonadati; phylum Pseudomonadota; class Gammaproteobacteria; order Enterobacterales; family Erwiniaceae; genus Pantoea; species Pantoea sp. SGAir0418. The sequence continues at coordinate 281,950 of NZ_CP027911.1, read as the reverse complement.
TCGGTGAACCGGGCTGGATGGGAACCGGCTGGCGTGCCGGTCGCGATCTGAAGCGTAACGATATCGGCGGCAAAACCGGTACCACCAACAGTTCCAAAGATGCCTGGTTCTCCGGTTATGGTCCGGGCGTGGTGACGTCGGTGTGGATTGGCTTTGATGATTCGCGCGCGCTGGGTCGCACCACGGTATCGGGTGCGATTCCGGATCAGATCTCCGGCTACGAAGGCGGCGCGAAGAGTGCGCAGCCGGCATGGGATGATTACATGAAAGTGGCGCTGGATGGTGTGCCGGTGCAGCCGCTGACACCACCGGACGGCGTGGTGACGGTGACCATTGACCGCAGCACCGGCAAGCTGGCAAACGGTGGCGGCAACACCCGTCAGGAGTACTTCATTAACGGCACCCAGCCGACCGAGTATTCGGTGCATGATGTGGGCACCACCATCATGGACAACGGTGAAAGCCACGAACTATTTTGATCAAAAAAGCCGGGGGAAATCCCCGGCTTTTTGTTTTTACCCCGTGCGACTTTCCGCGCCTTTTATTGCGCCGCCAGGTGTCCTCAATAACTCAACCGCCCCTGCTTCACCAGCCACTCACGCACCATGAACAGCGCGCTGACGTTACGCGCCTCGCGAAAATCCGGCTCTTCCAGCAGCGCCAGCAGATTGCTGAGCGGCCAGCGGCGTACAATCAGCGGCTCCGGCTCATCCCCTTCCAGCTTCTCTTCGTATAACCCTTCAGCTACCACGATATTCATCTTGCTGGAGAAATAGGACGGCGCCATGGTGAGTTTGCCCAGCGCGTCCAGCTGGTGCGCGCCAAAGCCCACTTCTTCTTTCAGCTCACGGTTGGCGGCTTCAAAAGCGCTTTCACCAGGATCGATTAAACCTTTCGGGAAGCCCAGCTCATAGGTTTCCAGTCCGACGGCGTACTCCTGGATCAGGATCACGTCATCGCCAATGATCGGCACAATCATCACCGCTTCACGATCGGAGGGCTTCATGCGCTCATAGACGCGACGCGCACCGTTGCTGAAGGCGAGATCAACCGCTTCGATGGTAAACAGGCGGGAGCGGGCCACCGCTTCCACGTTGAGGATGTCAGGTTTTTTCAGGGGAGTGGTCATATCAGCCTCAAACTTAGCACAGCCTTGTGAAACGCGATGACGTCAGCATACCGAAGCCCGCGGCATTGTGCGACACGCAGCGCGGGTCAATCATGGTGACATACATTTGTCCGCTGCCGCTAACAACTTCTTGTTATCTGCACAGTAAGATTTTCACAATAAGTCAACGGGGTAGCAGCAAATTCGGATAATACCGATGTTTAATTGAGGGGCTTGTGAGTACCATCCCGTTAAGGAATAATCTAACAAATTTATAATACAATGATTTTGCGCGGTATTTTGTTTCATTTGCCTCTTGTCAGAATGACTTCTGCTCGCCAAAATTGACTCGTATTGCAGGTTTTACCGGGAGCACATCGTAAACGTGACGGCAGTTTTTTGGCTGGATTGAGCAAAGCATGAGCACTCTTATCGTCATTCTGGCTGTCATGCTGGCCTGTTCGTTAGTGGCCGGAATCGGCTACTGGTACGCTATGCGGCATCGTCCGCCGTTGGCGAAACCACTGCCGTTTATCAGTCCGCCCTGCCGTAAACTCACCGATGAAGAACGCGCTGCCGTTGAGAAGTATATTGCGTCGCTGGGTAAAGCACGTCAGCACAGCGGCGGGCGATCGACCCGATCGTCACGGGAACCCGAAGCGCTGGCGCTGACCGCACAGAGCAATAATGTTTATCCCGTTACCCGCTCCATCACCCGTTACGGCCTCTCCACTGACGATCCCCACAAATGGCGCTACTACCTGGATGAAGTCGAGGTGCATCTGCCGCCGCTGTGGGAGCAGTACATCGCTGAAGAAAACTACGTCGAGCTGATCCGCACCCAGACCCTGCCGCTGGTGATCTCGCTCAACGGCCACTCGCTGGTGAACTATGCGGTGGAACAACCGGCGCTGCCGCCGCTGGTGCGGCCGATGTCGACCAACGCCTCGATTCGTAAAGAGGAGAGCGAAAACGTCGAGCTGCTGCAGGTGCGCAAAGAGTCGCCGGAAGAGTATCAGCTGTCGCGCGCCGACGGCACGCGTGAAGCGAGCGCCATTTGCTGCGCCTTCCTGCTGTTTTTCCTCAGCCTGGTGCTGCCCGGCAGCCTGATGCTGTGGATTGCGCTGCCCGCCGGCGCGATCGTCGCTGTCAGCCTGTGGTTTATGTACCGATTCCCCGGTGAAAAAGGGCTGCGCGATGTGCACTGTCTGCGCGGCGCACCGAAGCGCTGGGGCCTGTTTGGCGAATCCAATCAGGAGCAGAGCAACATTTCGCTCGGCATCATCGACTTAATCTATCCGGCACACTGGCAGCCTTATGTGGCGCACGACCTGGGCCAGGTGACGGATGTGGATATCTACCTGAATCGTCAGGTGGTACGCCAGGGGCGCTTCCTGTCGTTACAGGATGAAGTCCGCAACTTCCCGGTACAGCGCTGGCGTAAAAACCTGGTGCTGGCGTGCGGGTCGCTGCTGGTGCTGGTGATGCTGGTGAGCTGGATTCCGCTCAGCATGCCGATCAAACTCAGCCTCGCCTGGCTGAAAGGCACCGAAAGTGTGGAAGTGAACAGCGTCGATAAACTCACTGCCCTGCCGCTGCACATTGGCGATAGCCTGAAAGTGAGCGGCACCGGCATGTGCTCGGTTCCGGGCAATTACCAGAGCAACCGCAGCTACGGCTACATGCCGTTCGACTGCTCGGCGATTTACTGGAACAACGCTGCGCCGCTGCCGCTGCCGCAGTCCGACATCATTGACAAAGCCGCCGCGCTGCTGGAGACCACCACGCAGCAGCTGCATCCGGAAACCAACACCGACCCGAAACTGAACCCGCAGCTGGCGTCGGCGATTCAGAAATCAGGCATGATTCTGCTGGATGATTTCTCCGATCTGGTGCTGAAAACCCAGCAGCTGTGCAGCCAGCAGCAGGACTGCGTGCGCCTGAAAAATGCGCTGGTCAACCTCGGTAACGCCAAAGACTGGGATACGCTGATTCACCGTGCGGATTCCGGCAAGCTCAACGGCATGAATGTGCTACTGCGCCCGGTTAGCGCCGAAGCGCTGGAGAATCTGGTGAATACCGCCACCTCGACCTTCTTCTCGCGGGAGACGCGTCGCGCGGCGGAAACCCTTAACAGCCCGCCGCCGGGCGGATTCCTGATCATTAGCGATGAAGGCCGGCAGATGGTGAACCAGCCGCAGCCGTCGGTGGCGCTGTTCGATCTCGACGCCCCTTCACAATGGCACGAACTGCAGCGCCTGTCCGGCATGCTGCTGCACACGCCGTTTGCCGCCAGCGGTATCATTACCAGCATTACCACCGATGCCAACGGCACGCGCCACATCGCCCTGCACAACGAGCCCGATGCCATGGCGCAGTGGCGCTATCTGGGCACCGCGCTGCTGATGCTGGTGCTGATTGTCAGCGCCGTCAGCAACGGCCTGCTGGCGCTGCGCCGCATCCACCGCAACCGCCTGCGTATGGCGCAGATTCAGCAGTATTACGACAAGTGCTTTAACCACAACCTCAGCACTATGCAGAGCGTGCGCTCGCTGTTCTGACCCTCCGCCTTCTGTGCTACCCTGTCGCCCTGTTTTTCAGGGCGGAAAACAAAATGCCGATTACGCTTAAGGGATTGGCGATGGATCGGCAGCCCGCAACGGCACCTCGCCCTTGATTTATCACGTTGTACCCATACCTTTGGGTATCCGGCACCGGCCCGATCCATTTTTCCGGCGTCATGCGACCGTGTGCGACCGATCGCCACACGGCGCGACGCAGCGTAACAGCAGGAGCCGCAATGAAAGAGAAAACCAGTGAAGGCGTCCGCCTTGATAAATGGCTGTGGGCCGCGCGCTTCTATAAAACCCGCGCGCTGGCTCGCGACATGATTGAAGGCGGCAAAGTGCATTACAACGGCCAGCGCAGCAAACCGGGCAAAGTGGTCGAACTGCAGGCCGAACTGACGCTGCGTCAGGGCAACGATGAGCGCACGGTGATCATCACCGCCATCGGCGACCAGCGGCGTCCGGCCAGCGAAGCGCAGCAGATGTACGCGGAGACGGCCGCCAGCATCGAAAAGCGCGAAAAGAACGCGCTGGCGCGCAAAATGAATGCCCTGACCATGCCGCATCCCGATCGTCGCCCGGATAAAAAAGAGCGCCGCGATCTGCTGAAATTTAAATTGTCGGGCGATGAATAACTCGCGCCCCCACGAGAGAAACCTTATGTCTGTTCAAGATCAACTGCATCGTTACCTGTTTGAAAACGTCGCCGTGCGCGGCGAGCTGGTCAACGCATCTCAAACCTGGCGCGACATCGTGCAGAACCACGACTACGCCGAGCCGGTCAAAACGCTGCTGGGCGAACTGCTGGTCGCCACCAGCCTGCTCACCGCTACGCTGAAATTTGACGGCGACATCACCGTGCAGCTGCAGGGCGATGGCCCGCTGAGCATGGCGGTGATCAACGGAAATAACCGCCAGGAGCTGCGCGGCGTGGCGCGGCTGAAAGAGGATGCGGAGATTGCCGCCGGCAGCAGCCTAAAGCAGATAGTGGGTAACGGCTATCTGGTGATCACCATTTCGCCTGAGAAAGGCGAGCGCTATCAGGGCGTGGTTGGCCTGGAAGCCGATACGCTGGCGGGCTGTCTGGAAGATTACTTCATGCGTTCCGAGCAGCTGCCAACCCGCCTGTTCATTCGCACCAGCGAGAAAGGCGCAGCCGGTATTCTGCTGCAGGTGCTGCCCGCGCAGGAGCCCAACCTGGATGACTTCAACCATCTGGCCACGTTAACCGAAACCGTGAAGAGCGAAGAGCTGATTGAGCTGCCCGCTACTGACGTACTGTGGCGTCTCTATCATCAGGAAGAAGCCACGGTTTACGACCCGGCGCCGGTCAGCTTCAAATGCACCTGCTCGCGCGAGCGCTGCGGTGAAGTGCTGAAAACGCTGCCGCCAGAGGAAGTGGATGAGATTCTGGCCGAAGACGGCAAAATCGATATGCACTGCGACTACTGCGGCACGCACTATGTGTACGACGCCGTGGATATTGCGGCCATTCGTAACGCTCCCTCCGGCAATAGCGATCAACTGCATTAATCAGCAAACGGGCGGTGACGCCGCCCGTATTTTCCGCCGGCGTAGCGCTATGATTTTTCACGGAAATTAACTAATTTACGCTAACTTTAGTTTCATAAGTGGCAGATTTCTCTACTTGTCACGTTCCAGCTCGCATTTTTAACTCTCTTCACTTTTCCACCTCGCTCAGACGTGTACACTGCGCGCGATCTGCCCTGTGCGGCTATGCGCAGCAGGACGCAGAAACCCTCATAAAAAATGCCATGAAGTACCGATTTAAGGAGCAGTCACATGCGCGTTAACGGCCTGACATCGCAAGACCTCGAAACGCTCGGAATTAGCGGCACCACCGAGGTGGTGTACAACCCTGATTACGCCACGTTATTTCAGGAAGAAACCCGCCCGGAGCTGGAAGGTTACGCGCGCGGCACCCTGACGCAGAGCGGTGCCATTGCCGTGGATACCGGCATCTTCACCGGACGTTCGCCGAAAGATAAATACATCGTGCGGGATGACACCACGCGTGACACGCTGTGGTGGAACGACGTTGGCAACGGCAAGAACGACAACCAGCCGCTGTCACAGGAAACCTGGCAGGCGCTGAAAGATCGCTGCACGCAACAGCTTTCCGGCAAGCGTCTGTTTGTGATTGACGCCTTCTGCGGCGCCAACCCGGACACCCGCCTCAGCGTGCGTTTCGTGATGGAAGTGGCGTGGCAGGCGCATTTCGTCAAAAACATGTTTATCCGTCCGACTGAAGCCGAACTGGCTGAGTTTACGCCGGATTTCGTGGTGATGAACGCAGCGCAGTGCACCAATCCGGACTGGCAGGCGCAGGGGCTGCATTCAGAGAATTTTGTCGCCTTTAACCTGACCGAACGCATGCAGCTGATCGGCGGCACCTGGTACGGCGGCGAGATGAAAAAAGGCCTGTTCGCCATCATGAACTATCTGCTGCCGCTGAAGGGTATCGCCTCGATGCACTGCTCGGCCAACGTCGGCAAAGCGGGCGACGTGGCGGTGTTCTTTGGCCTGTCCGGTACCGGTAAAACCACGCTCTCTACCGATCCGGATCGCCAGCTGATCGGCGACGATGAGCACGGCTGGGATGACGACGGCGTCTTTAACTTCGAAGGCGGCTGCTACGCCAAAACCATCAATCTGTCAGAGCAGGCCGAGCCGGAGATTTACCGCGCGATTCGCCGCGATGCGCTGCTGGAGAACGTGGTGGTGCGCGCCGACGGCACGGTCGATTACGCCGACGCCAGCAAGACGGAAAACACCCGCGTGTCTTACCCGATCGAGCACATCGAAAACATCGTGCAGCCGGTATCGAAAGCCGGCCACGCGAAGAAGGTCATCTTCCTGACCGCCGATGCGTTTGGCGTACTGCCACCGGTTTCGCGTCTGACACCGGAGCAAACCCAGTACCACTTCCTGTCCGGCTTTACCGCCAAGCTGGCTGGCACCGAGCGCGGTGTGACGCAGCCCACCCCAACCTTCTCCGCCTGTTTTGGCGCGGCGTTCCTGACGCTGCATCCAACGCAGTACTCGGATGTGCTGGTGAAACGTATGCAGGCGTCCGGCGCGCAGGCCTATCTGGTGAATACCGGCTGGAACGGCAGCGGCAAGCGCATTTCGCTGAAAGACACGCGCGCTATCATCAACGCGATTCTGGCCGGTGAGCTGGATGAAGCGGAGACCGTGACGCTGCCGGTGTTTAATCTGCAGGTGCCCACCACGCTGGCACAGGTGGACGATGCCATTCTCGATCCGCGCCGCAGCTGGCCTGACGCCGCCGCCTGGCAGCAGGCTGCCGAAGCGCTGGCGCAGCGCTTTATCACCAATTTCGAGAAGTACACCGATAACGATGCCGGCAAGGCGCTGGTGCAGGCCGGCCCGCAGCTGTGAAGTAGCCCAGCCGCCACAACGGCGGCTTAGCTAAGGCACATTTCGTCGCGGCGCGATTTATCGCGCATGCCTGCAGCGGTAATATCGCTGATGGATGCGCAATAGATTGCGCCGCGACGGTTGGTGCGGAAATTTAACTAACGTTACTGCTTACTGCCGTCGTGGCGCTGTTTTCCGGAATCGGTAACCACGCACGGATACGTAATCCGCCGCGTTCACTGTCGCCAATCTCCAGCGATCCGTCATGCGCATCGATAATACGCTGCACAATTGCCAGGCCCAGACCGGTGCCGCTGGTGCTGCGCGCGCTATCGCCGCGTACAAACGGCTGGAACAGATGCTGTAACTGATCCGGCTTAATGCCCGGACCATCATCCTCCACCTGGAACCACGCGCGATTCAATTCCTGACCGCTGCTGACCTTGATCCAGCCGTTTCCGTAGCGCGCCGCGTTAACCACCAGATTCGCCACCGCGCGTTTAATCGACAGCGGATTAATATCCAGCATCAGCTCCGCGTCCATCACCGCATTCTCAATCTCGCGTTCGTAACCGCTCTCCGCCGCCACCACTTCGCCCAGCACGCTATTCAGATCGGCGCGCTCGGTTTGCATCTCCTGCCCGGTGCGCAGGTAATCGATGAACTGCTCGATGATGGCGTTACACTCTTCGATATCTTTGTTGATCGACTCGGCCAGGTAGCCATCTTCCTCGCCCATCATCTCGGTGGCGAGACGGATGCGCGTCAGCGGCGTGCGTAAATCATGGCTGACGCCGGCCATCAGCAGCGTACGGTCATCGGCCAGCTGCTTCACGCCCGCCGCCATCTGGTTGAAGGCACGCGTCACCGAACGCACTTCCGAAGCACCGTATTCGCGCAGCGGTGGCGGAATAATGCCTTTCCCCACCTGCAACGCAGCGTGTTCGAGATCAACTAAGGGTCGGTTTTGTATACGGATAAACAGCCAGGCGCCGCCAATCGCCAGCAGCATTATCGCCAGGGTATAGCGGAACAGCGGCGAGAAGTCGCCCTGATGGATTTCGGTCAGCGGTACGCGCACCCAGATATCCGGCGACAGCCAGGTTTTCAGCCAGACCACCGGCGAGTTTTTGTTAACCTCAACCCGCACGTCGGTCGGCCCGCCCAGCTGCTGCGCCATCTGTTCACTGAGGAATTCGTAATGCTGCGCCCAGCGCAGCCCGCTCTCTTCCGCCGCCGCGTTGGTGTACAACGAGATGCCCAGTTCACGATAAATTTCGCGCCGGAAGGCCGGCGGCACTTCCAGCTGCGTACCATCCTCCAGCTGCAGCCGATCGGTCATCAGCATACGCACTTCGTAGGCGAGGACTTTGTTGAACTGCTGCAGACTGGGAAGAATGGCGAAATTGAGCACCACCAGGTAGGTCGTTACCAGGCTGACGAACAGCAAGGTAACGATCAACAACAGGGTGCGGGCAAACGAACTGCGGGGTGAGAAGCGCAATCGCCTCATGCTTTACTGCCGTCCGGAACGAATACGTAGCCAAGGCCCCAGACGGTCTGGATGTAGCGCGGATGCGCCGGATCTTCTTCGACCATGCGGCGCAGACGAGAGATCTGCACGTCGATAGAACGCTCCATCGCACTGTACTCACGCCCGCGCGCCAGGTTCATCAGCTTATCGCGCGACAGCGGCTCACGCGGATGGCTCACCAGCGCTTTCAGCACGGCGAACTCTCCGCTGGTCAGCGGCATCGGCTCATCTTCACGGAACATTTCGCGCGTGCCGAGGTTCAGTTTGAACTTACCGAAGGCGATGACCGCTTCTTCCTGCGACGGCGCGCCCGGCAGCTCATTGGCCTGACGACGCAGCACAGCACGAATTCGCGCCAGCAGCTCACGCGGGTTGAACGGTTTTGGAATGTAGTCATCGGCGCCGATTTCCAGCCCCACGATACGATCGACCTCTTCACCTTTCGCGGTGACCATAATGATCGGCATCGGGTTACTCTGGCTACGCAGACGACGGCAAATTGACAGACCATCTTCGCCCGGCAGCATTAAATCGAGCACCATTAAATGGAATGATTCGCGGGTCAGCAGACGATCCATCTGCTCGGCGTTGGCGACGCTGCGCACCTGAAAGCCCTGTTCGGTGAGATAGCGTTCGAGCAGTGCGCGCAGACGCATATCATCATCGACGACCAGAATTTTGTAGTTCTCTTGCATGTTCAACTCCCAAAGGCGCCATTGCCTGAGCCGATATTGTGTAAAAAAGATGCCTGTCTGTGACAGTCATTAATGGTTTATATTCTAGCCGAAATTGTTACAAAGCATATTAAACAGCAGCTTATCTTTAATTTTAACCGCGAACTGCGGCTCCGCTCGCGCTTTTCTGACTGATTTTGACGCCGTTTAGCGCTTGTCTGAAAATCAGCGCCGTTTTCTGCCGGCGAGTGGTCCAGCCGGGCCGTCCCGCTTCCGCCGTCAGGCGGGGCGCGCCATTTGGCTTAAGTTTCGCCTGCAGGATAAGCCAGCGGCCGCGCTCAGCAGCATAAAATATCGCGTTTTCGCCGCTGACTGCGCATCCGCGCTCGGAACAGTGCCAGTGCGCGCGTAAAATAAGGCCAGCGTTAAATAAAGTGATTTAAATCAGTCAGTAAACTCCCCTTTCCTCTGCGCAAATGATCTCCGACACTGCATCGGTACCTGCTTATTGAGTTCATGTGGAGAAGAAAGATGAAAAAAACCGTTGTTCTGCTGAGCGCTCTGGTACTCACCAGCCTCACACAGGTTCAGGCCGCTACGCCAGCGGGCGAAGCCGCCGGCGCACAGGCGTCGACCACGGCCAAAGGTAATTCCGATGCTATCGGCATCGGTGCGGTGGGAGCCCTGCTCGGCGTCGCGCTGGCCACCATGGGCGGCGGCGATCACGGCGGCAGCAGCACCTCAACGACCACGGCGACCACGCCGGGCAAATAACGCTTATCTGGCGCGGCAAGGCTGCGGCGCTTCCCCCTCTTATACTGCCAGCCCTTTCGCCAGCGGAGAATAAGTTGCGCCCCGGCTTGTTTCACCAGGCCATTACTCTCCGCCTCTTTTTTCCTCACTTTCCGTGACGTACTCAATGCGGTTCACAAACCACACCTTCTGTCCTTCCGGCGTGTTCACCGTCACCTCGTCATCCACCTCTTTTTTGATCAGCGCGCGCGCCATCGGCGAGTCGATGGAGATGTACTCTTTCACCGTATCGCCATAGATCTCGTCCGGTCCGACGATGCGAAAACGCTTCACATCGCCCTGCTCATTCTCCACTTCCACCCAGGCACCGAAGAACACTTTGCCCTCCTGCTGCGGCGCATAATCAACGATTTTCAGCTCGGCGAGGCATTTACGCAGATAGCGCACGCGCCGATCGATCTGGCGCAGCAGGCGCTTGTTATAGGTGTAATCGGCGTTTTCAGAGCGATCGCCCAGGCTGGCGGCCCAGGAGACAATGCGGGTGATTTCCGGCCGCTTCTCATTCCACAGATGCTCGTGCTCAGCACGCAGCTTGTTATAGCCTTCGCGGGTAATCAGTTGGGTTTTCATCGCTTCACTCGTGGTTACAGCCCTGTTCACTGCACAGAGGCTATCACAAAGCCTTACCTGCCCGGACAGGCACCCAGCGTCTTTTTCATCAGGCGCACATAATCGGCGACCAGGCCGGGCGTCCAGGTCATGATTTCTGCCCGTTCGCGCAGCACGCAGGCGCCCCAGAATGCCGGCAGCAGCAGCAGCGCAAACACCTGCTGCAGCCGCTGGCCGTAATAGCCTTCAAACGCCACGTCCAGCGCATCCACCACGGTGGTCGAACAGTTTTTTGCCGTCAGATTATACAGGCTGTCACCACGGTTGGCCTGCCAGTAGCTGGCGAGCGCCTGCCCGTTGTAGTGCTGAAAACTGAAGGTTAAATCCGGGCTGCGCCAGTCGGCAATCTCTGCCGCCAGCGAGGGGAGAAAACGGCCGGGGCGATCGTTAATCTGTCCGGCCAGCAGCAGACGCGGCAGCTCGTGCGGTTGCGGATCGATCTCCTGCTGCGGATAAAGGCTGATGTAGCCGCACTCGCCAAAGCTCAGTGCCGCGTGGCCGGTACAAAAGTGCCCTTCACCGTTAATCACGCCGATGTAACGGTCAATCACATAGCGCTTCGGCTGTTGACTGGCTTCAGACTGCGCCTGCCAGACGTGGACACAGAGAGGAAATGCCGCGGCGACCGGCGGAAAGCGGGCCTGCTGCCACGGCCGGAGCCGCGCAATATGACGATGGCCGCGACAAAACCACGGCAGCAGCGTAACGGACTGACCCGCCGGCAGGCGCTGCCACTGGCGCCAGACGCGCCACACCGTCAGGCTGAACGACAGCAGCAACAGCACCAGCCAGCTGCCCAGCAACAGGCAGGTATGCAGGTTGTCATTGAAAAACAGCACCACGCTAAGAACCATCTCGCCGCAGCCCAGCATAAAATGTCGCACCCAGCGCTGACGCTGAATCAGCGCCGCGCTCAGACAGCGAAACAGGCCGTTAAACAACAGGCAGATTTCCATCACCGTCAGCAGCAGTTTCTTCAGTTGCCTTTCATCACCGTGCCACAGCGCGCCGGCCAGCAGCGTGCCGACAAAAATCAGGGAAAACAGCAGATTGAGCCAGCGCTGCAGCGACACCTCGCCGCTCAGCAGGTTAAACAGCAGCGACAGCGACAGTAAGAGCGCCAGCACCTGTAGCGACAGATTGATGTGCCCATCGACCAGCACGTCCGCCACGATCATGCCGGCCAGCAGCACGCCGCACAGCGCCAGGCCATAAATCAGCAGACGATAACGCACCAGCAGCTCGCGTCCGGCCAGCAGCAGCAGTAATTTGATCATTGCTTCACCCTCCTTCCGTGGTTTGCCGCGGATTATAGGGCAGAGGCGGGGCGAGCCTGTCAGCAACCGGCACGCCATTGCGCTGGGGTTTAACACATAGGTGGCTAAGTTTCTCTGAGTTGCGCGCTGCATTCAGAAAAAGACGGATTCACCGGTCAGCGGCTGGCAATTTGCGGCCTCAGTCCGTATAACTGTCCCCTATTTCTAACCCTGTGTAAGCAAGACCGTTACTGATGATGAAAGATTCGCTGAGCCAGATTATCGCAGGTGAGCTGAAGGCACGCGCCGACCAGGTTGACGCCGCCATTCGCTTGCTGGACGAAGGGAACACCGTGCCGTTTATCGCACGTTATCGTAAGGAAGTGACCGGCGGGCTGGATGATACCCAGCTGCGTACGCTGGAGAGCCGTCTCGGCTATCTGCGTGAGCTGGAGGAACGCCGCCAGTCGATTCTGAAATCCATTGATGACCAGGGCAAACTGACGCCGGAATTAGCCACTGCCATCAACGGCACGCTGAACAAAACCGAGCTGGAAGATCTCTATCTGCCTTATAAGCAGAAGCGCCGCACGCGCGGGCAGATCGCTATCGAAGCCGGGCTGGAACCGCTGGCTGAGACGCTGTGGAACGATGCGTCTCAGGACCCAGAGCAGCTGGCAGCGCGTTATGTCGACGCGGACAAAGGCGTTGCCGATGTGCGTGCCGCGCTGGATGGCGCACGCTATATCCTGATGGAGCGCTTCGCCGAAGACGCCACGCTGCTGGCGAAAGTGCGTGATTACCTGTGGAAGAACGCCCATCTGGTTGCGCGCGTCGTCGAAGGTAAAGAGGAAGAAGGCGCTAAATTCCGCGACTACTTCGATCATCACGAAGCGCTGAGCAGCGTGCCGTCGCACCGCGCGCTGGCCATGTTCCGTGGCCGTAACGAAGGCATTTTACAGCTGTCGCTCAACGCCGATCCGCAGTTTGATGAAGCGCCGCGCGAAAGCTACGGTGAAACGCTGATCGCCGACCACCTTGGCCTGCGCCTGAACAACGCACCGGCCGACAGCTGGCGCAAAGCCGTGGTCAGCTGGACCTGGCGCATCAAGGTCCTGCTGCACCTCGAAACCGAACTGATGGGCACCATCCGCGAACGGGCGGAAGACGAAGCGATCAACGTGTTTGCCCGTAATCTGCACGATCTGCTGATGGCGGCTCCCGCCGGCATGCGCGCCACCATGGGCCTCGATCCGGGCCTGCGCACCGGGGTCAAAGTGGCGGTGGTCGATGCCACCGGCAAGCTGGTCGCGACCGATACCATCTATCCGCATACCGGCCAGGCGGCCAAAGCCGCAACCTCGGTGGCGGCACTGTGCGCGAAACATCAGGTTGAACTGGTGGCGATCGGCAACGGCACCGCTTCACGTGAAACCGAGCGTTTCTTCCTCGACGTACAGAAGCAGTTCCCGCAAATCAAAGCGCAAAAAGTGATTGTCAGTGAGGCCGGAGCATCGGTCTATTCCGCTTCCGAACTGGCGGCGCAGGAGTTCCCCGATCTCGACGTTTCGCTGCGCGGTGCGGTGTCTATCGCCCGTCGTCTGCAGGATCCGCTGGCAGAGCTGGTCAAAATTGACCCGAAATCGATTGGCGTCGGCCAGTATCAGCACGATGTCAGCCAGAGCCAGCTGGCGAAAAAACTCGATGCGGTGGTGGAAGATTGTGTGAACGCCGTGGGCGTCGATCTGAATACCGCTTCGGTGGCGCTGCTGACGCGCGTCGCCGGCCTGACGCGCATGATGGCGCAGAACATTGTCAGCTGGCGTGACGAAAACGGCCGTTTCCAGAACCGCCAGCAGCTGCTGAAGGTGAGCCGCCTTGGGCCGAAAGCCTTTGAACAGTGCGCCGGCTTCCTGCGCATCAACCACGGCGATAATCCGCTGGATGCCTCAACGGTGCATCCGGAAGCCTATCCGCTGGTGGAGCGCATTCTCGCCGCTACAGAACAGGCGCTTAATGAACTGATGGGCAATCCGGGTAGCCTGCGCGACCTGAATGCGCGCGACTTCACCGATGAGCGTTTCGGGCTGCCGACCGTCACCGATATCATCAAAGAGCTGGAGAAACCGGGCCGCGATCCGCGTCCGGAGTTCAAAACCGCGCAGTTTGCCGAAGGCGTGGAGACGCTCAACGACCTGCTGCCGGGCATGGTGCTGGAAGGTGCGGTGACCAACGTGACCAACTTCGGCGCGTTCGTCGATATCGGCGTGCATCAGGACGGCCTGGTGCATATCTCTTCGCTGTCGGACAAATTCGTAGACGATCCGCATCAGGTGGTGAAAGCCGGCGATATCGTCAAAGTGAAGGTGATGGAAGTCGATCTGCAGCGTAAGCGTATCGCGCTGACCATGCGTCTGGATGAGCAGCCGGGTGAAAGCAACGCGCGCAGCGGCGGCAAACGCGGCGCAGGCAAAGAGGCCGCGCGGCCGGCCGCCGGTGCCAAAGGCCGCGGCAAACCTGCCAGCAGCAGCGTCGGTAACAGTGCGATGGGCGATGCGCTGGCGGCCGCGTTTGGGAAGAAACGCTAAGCGGCGCGCGAGTACAGGAGGTTGATAAATTGTCCTGGCGGACTACGCTGAAAAAACCGTGTGAAAAAATGACCTTCCGCGTAACCCGGCGATCCGATGGACATTATCAACTTCCTGCTCGATGAGATTTATGAAGGTAGCTTCCCCGTCGCGGCGCGCGAGCGCCTGCTTTCGCACATCCGCGCGGCGCGCGACACGGTAAAGCTGCCGCGTAAAGCGCACTGGGATGAAAAAGACGTGGTGCTGATCAGTTACGCCGACCAGTTCCGCGAACCCGAGCAGCCCACGCTCGCCAGCTTTACGCGCTTTTATCAGCAGCATCTGCAGTCCACCTTCAGTCTGGTGCATCTGCTGCCATTTTTCCCCTACTCGTCCGACGATGGCTTCTCGGTTATCGATTACCACAAAGTGAACCCGATCTGCGGTGACTGGCAGCACATCACGGCGCTGCACAGCGAAACCCGGCTGATGTTCGATTTCGTCTGTAACCACATGTCGGCGCACAGCGCGTGGTTTCGCCACTTTCTGGCGCAGGATGCCGGCTGGGACGACTTTTTTATCAGCATGCCGCCCGCCACCGATCTCAGTGCCGTGACGCGCCCGCGCACCTCACCGCTGCTGACGCCGTTTACCCTCGCTAACGGCGACACGCGCTTTATCTGGACCACCTTCAGCGCCGACCAAATCGATCTCAACTTCGCCAATCCGCAGGTGCTGATCCGCATGGTGGGCGTGCTGCTGGATTATCTCAACAAAGGCGCGGATTACGTGCGGCTGGACGCGGTGGGCTACATGTGGAAAACGCCGGGCACACGCTGTATCCATCTGACCAAAACCCATCAGCTGGTGAAGCTGTTTCGCGCCATCGCCAACGAAGTCGCGCCAGGTACGGTGATCGTGACCGAAACCAACGTGCCGCATCAGGATAACATCAGCTATTTCGGCAACGGCCACGACGAAGCGCAGATGGTTTACCAGTTTTCGCTGCCACCGCTGGTGCTGCACGCCATTCACTCCGGCTCGGCGCGCGCGCTGCGCCAGTGGGCCAGCACGCTTGAGCCCGGTGATGGCGGCACCACCTTCTTCAATTTTCTCGCCTCGCACGACGGCATTGGCCTCAATCCGGCACGCGGAATTTTGTCAGAAGTCGAGATTGTGGCGCTGGTGCGTGAACTGGCGCTGGAGGGCGCGCTGGTCTCCTATAAAAACAACCCGGACGGCAGCACCAGCCCGTATGAAATCAACGTAACGTATCTGGATGCGCTCAATCACCAGACCGACGATGACGAGACGCGCCTGCGTCGCTTCCTGCTGGCGCACGCGATTCTGCTGGCCTTTCCCGGCGTGCCCGCCATCTATATTCAAAGTATTCTCGGCTCGCGCAATGACAACGAGGGCGTGCGCGCTGCCGGGCACAACCGCGCCATCAACCGTGAGAAGTACAGCCTGCGCGATATCGAACAGCAAATCAGCGGCGGCAACCCGCTGCGTCAGCAGGTGTTTGAGCGGCTTAGCGCGCTGATTCAGCTGCGCACCCGGCAGCCGGCGTTCCATCCGGACAATCCGATGACGCTGCTGGAGAGCGACAACGCGGTGCTGCTGCTGCGCCGTCACGCCGCGGACAGCGACGAAGGGTTACTGTGCGTGTTCAATCTCAGCAGCCGCGAGATCAGCACTACGCTGCCGCAGGCGCGCCCTTTTCAGGATGTGATCAGCGGGCAGCGCGTGGATGGCAGCCAGCCGCTGGTGCTGGCCGCCTGGCAGTTTATGTGGCTGCGTGGATGAACTGCTGCACCTGCTGGCAGAACGCCTCCGGGTGCGAAATAAACGGCGCGTGCGCGGCCTTCGCGATGACAACCGACTGCGAATGCGGCCAGCGCGCATCCAGCTGCGGCGCAATGCGGCGCGGCACCAGGCCATCCAGCGCGCCATAGATACGCAGGAACGGCAGCGTCAGCCCATCCAGTGCGCTGCGCAAATCATCGTGGCGCAGAATGTTCAATCCCCCTTCCAGTACCGCCACTGACGGCATCGGCTGCGACAGCACTACCTCTTTCAGCTGGCGCGCATCCTGACGCGCATTTTCCGTCCCCATGGTTTGCAGCGCGAGAAAACGCTCCACCGTGCGCTGGAAATCGCTGCTCAATTGCTGCTGGAACGTCGCCAGCGTCTCAGGCTGAATGCCGGGCCATTCATCCCGGGCGGTAAAGCACGGCGACGAGGCCACGCTAATTAATGCCGCCACGCGATCGGGCTGGCTCAGCGCCAGCTGGCTGGCCACTAAGCCGCCCAGCGACCAGCCAAGCAGCACAGCGCGCGCTGGCAACTGCGGTAGTAGCTGCTGCGCCATCTGCGCCAGGCTCAGCGGCCCAAATCCCTGGCTGCGGCCAAATCCCGGCAGGTCCACCAGGTGCAGACGAAAATGCGGGCTGAGTCGCGGAACAATGTGTTGCCACACTTCGGCGTTCAGTCCCCAGCCGTGCAGCAGCACAAGATCGCGATCGCCTGTGCCTGTGGTGTGCCAGTAAAGCGAACTCATCGGTTACACTCCCGAAAAGTGAAAAGGAGGTCGCTATGCTAGCAATCCCTGCCCTGTGTTGGCTATGCCGTCTGCCGCTGCGTATCGCCCGGCACGGCCTGTGCAGCGTATGTCTGCGCCAGCTACCGGCGCTGCCGGCGCTCTGTCCCTGCTGCGGACTGCCGGCCAGCGGCGATCAAGCGTGCGGACGCTGCCTGCGCCGGCCGCCGCCGTGGCACGCTCTCACTTGCGTGAGTGATTATGTGCCGCCGCTGAGCGAATGGGTGCAGCGGCTCAAATTCTCGCGCGCAACCGCACTCAGGGTGATGCTGGCACGGCTGCTTTTGTTAAAATTATTAACAAAGCGCCGCCAGCAGCCGCGTATCGATCTGGTGCTGAGCGTGCCGCTGCATCGCCGCCGCGCCTGGCAGCGCGGGTATAATCAGGCCGCGCTGCTGGCTAAACCGCTGGCGCGCTGGCTCGGTTGTGAATACCGCGAAGGTCTGCGCCGGGTGCGACACGGTGCGGTGCAGCATGTGCTCAGCGCCCGCGCCCGGAAAAGCAATCTGCGTGGCGCGTTTCGCCTTGAAATGGCGGTGCGCGGACGCCACATCCTGCTTATCGATGATGTGGTGACCACCGGCAGCACGGTGGGGGAAATCAGCCGCTTATTACTGGCGCAGGGCGCGGCCAGCGTACACATAGGATGCCTGTGCCGTACCTTGTAGAGCGTCGGCGTTGGGCGTATTATAACCAGGTATTTTAGTCAACTATTGAGCAATCGCCATGATCCGTATTACTGATACTGCGCAAGAGCACTTCGCAAAACTGCTGTCAAAACAGGAAGATGGCACCCAGATTCGCGTATTCGTTATTAACCCGGGTACGCCAACCGCCGAGTGCGGCGTCTCCTACTGCCCGCCGGACGCGGTCGAAGCCACCGATACCGAACTGAAGTTCGACAAGCTGTCTGCCTATGTTGATGAGCTGAGCGCGCCGTACCTCGAAGATGCGGAAATCGACTTCGTGACCGATAACCTCGGCTCACAGCTCACGCTGAAAGCGCCGAACGCTAAGATGCGTAAAGTGTCGGACGATGCGCCGATGGTTGAGCGCGTGGAGTATCTGCTGCAGGCGCAGATCAACCCGCAGCTGGCCAGCCACGGCGGTCGCGTCTCGCTGATGGAGATCACCGACGAAGGCTACGCCATTCTGCAGTTCGGCGGCGGCTGTAACGGTTGCTCGATGATTGACGTGACGCTGAAAGACGGCATCGAGAAAGAGCTGCTGGCCGCCTTCCCTGAGCTGAAAGGCGTGCGCGATCTCACCGAGCATCAGCGCGGCGAGCACTCCTACTACTGATAGAAGATGCGGCAGCCACCCCGGCTGCCGCGTGTTTTACGGCTTCTTACGCCCTTCATTGACGATCGCCAGCAGCTGCTGCACTTTCCGGTAACTAAACAACTTCTCCAATGGTACGCGCAGTTTGCGCCGCCAGTTGGGGTATTCGGCTACCGTGCCCGGCACGTTGACCGGCGTCTCCATTCCCAGCCAGTCCTCCGGCTGCAGCCCCAGCAGGGCGCTGTCGGTGTACGCCAGAAAGCGGTGCACGCCCTGATTCAGCGCAGGCGTCAGACGCTGGCCGGCGCGGTTTTTGCTGCGCGTATCAATGGCTTGCACCTCGCTCAGGGCGTTCAGCAACGCGGTTCTCTGCCCATCGCGTTCGGCGATGGCCGCCTTCAGCATGCTGCGTTTAGTAAACAGCCCCAGCTGCTCGCGCAACTGCAGATCGGCGGCATGCCAGAATCCGCTCAGCGTCGGCAAATCATGGGTACTGGCGCTGGCAATCGACTGGCGCGGATAGGCTGCCGGTGGCCGGAACTGCCCGTCCTCCCCGCACTCGAACATCAGCACCTTCCACGAAAAAATGCCGCGGTCGCGCAGCAGGCTGACGATCTCCTGCGGCACGGTGCCGAGATCTTCACCGATCACCATGCAGCGCTGACGCTGACTCTCCAGCGCAAGGATCGCCAGCAGGTCGTGCACCGGATAGGCGACATACGTGCCTTTATCGGCACTTTCGCCATAGGGAATCCACCACAAACGCAGTA
This sequence comes from Pantoea sp. SGAir0418, assembly GCF_043529865.1. Lineage (NCBI taxonomy): Bacteria > Pseudomonadati > Pseudomonadota > Gammaproteobacteria > Enterobacterales > Erwiniaceae > Pantoea > Pantoea sp. SGAir0418. The sequence goes on along the minus strand of NZ_CP027911.1, from coordinate 262,770 downwards.
GCGCCATAACGTGATCGATGCGCAGCGCCCCGCAATCGCGCATATTGGCGCGCAGCAGATCGATAAACGGCTGATAGCCCCGCGCGCGCAGTACATGTGGATCGAGCGGCGGCAGCGCCCAGTTCTGCCCGAGCGGGCCAAGCGGATCCGGCGGTGCGCCCACCGACGCGCCCAGCTTATACAGCTGCGGATCCTGCCAGGTTTCCGCGCTGTGCTGTGCCACGCCAACCGCCAAATCGCGATATAACCCGACCGCCATCCCGAGTTGCTGGCTACGCTGCCAGCAGGCGGCGAACTGCTGCTGCGCCAGCCACTGCAGCCAGCTCCAGAACAGAATGTCGTCCTCATGCTGTGCGCACCACTGCTGCACCTCTGGCTGCTGCGCCTGCTGCCAGCCTGACGGCCACTTTTCCCAGCCCCACTCGTCGGGATGCTGCTGACTGCGCGCTGCCACGATGGCGTCAAATGCCGCCTGATAGCGCAGCGCATCGCCGCCTTCCGCAAGAAATTGCTGAAACGCCGGCTGCTGTGTCAGCTGCGGCTGCGCGTGCTGCCAGGCAAAACGCAGCGCAGTCAGCTTGAGCGTCGTCACCGCGCGATAATCGACAAACGCTGCGCTGCGCGCCTGTTTTAGCGCTTTGCGCGTTGGCGCGCTGTGCCACCAGCGCTGGGCGGTTTCACTGTGGGTGAATTCGTCGATTTGATTGATGTCGATGTACAGCACGTTGAGCCAGCGGCGCGAACTCGGGCTGTACGGGCTGACGTGCTCCGGCTGCGCCGGATAGAGCGCATGCAGCGGGTTGAGACCGATGAAATCGCCGCCGTGAGCGGCGACCTGCTCCAGCATCTGCATCAGATCGCCAAAGTCGCCGATGCCCCAGTTACGCGCCGAGCGCAGCGTGTAGAGCTGCACCAGCGCGCCCCAGCGCTTCTCCCCCTGCGCCAGCGCTGGCGGCAGATAACAGCGCGCCGGTGCGATGATAATGCGCGTCTGCCACTGCTGGCGTGAAGTGCTCAGCGTGAGCTGATGGTAGCCCTCGGGCAGTTCTGCCGGCAGCGCCAGGCTTTCTCCCGCGCTCAGCGTGCCGTCATAGTGCTGCCCCTGCTCGCTCACCAGTTGCCAGCGGTAGTCGTCGCTGCCCTGCGGCGTCAGTTCAGGCAGCCCGGGCGGCGTGAACACCAGCACCGGCGGCAGCGGTGGCGCGTTGCCCGTCGGGGCATCCATCAGCGCCAGCAGCGCGCGTTTGGTGTCGTCGCTGATGGTCTGTGACTCACCTTTATTGTTGATAAAACTCAGTGCGATACCGGCATCCCGTGCAGCCTGATCCAGTTTCTTCATGGCCATGTTGTCTCCTTCGTTGCCGTGCGCACATTACGCATGCAGCGTCATTTTCCGGCGGCTCAGCGCGCCGCCTGCCAGATACGCTGTTGATAATCGCGAATCGAACGATCGGCACTGAAGCGGCCGGTATGCGCCGTGTTGAGAATCGCCGCTTTGGTCCACGCTTCCGGATCGCGCCACAGCGCTTCGACGCGCTGCTGCGCCGCGATGTAAGCGGCGAAATCGGCCAGTACCAGCCACGGATCGCCCTGTTTGCTCAGGCTCTCCAGCAGCGGCGCAAATACCTGCCGGTCGCCGTCGCTGAATTTGCCCTTCTCCAGCTCCTTCAGCAAACCGTCGAGATAGCGATCGTGCTTGCGCAGTTTCTTCGGACTGTAACCGTCGGCCTTCAGTGCTTTTACCTCATCCACCGTGTTGCCAAAGATAAAGATATTTTTCTCACCGACCGCCTCGGCAATCTCCACGTTAGCCCCGTCCAGCGTGCCAATCGTCAGCGCGCCGTTGAGCGCCAGCTTCATGTTGCCGGTACCGGAGGCTTCGTAACCGGCCGTGGAGATCTGCTCCGAGAGATCGGCTGCCGGAATCATCAGCTCGGCGGCGGTAATCCGGTAATCCGGCACAAACACCACCTTCAGGCGATCGCCCACCAGCGGGTCGTTGTTGATCACCTCCGCGACTTTATTGATGGCACAGATGATGTTTTTTGCCAGCAAATAGCCGGGCGCCGCCTTGGCGCCAAACAGAAAGACGCGCGGCACGAAGTCGGGATTGTCCGGGTTATCGCGCAGCTGGCGATAGCAGTGCAGGATGTGCAGCAGACTGAGATGCTGGCGTTTGTATTCGTGCAGGCGCTTGATCTGCACATCAAACAGCGCGTCAGGATTGATATCAATGCCGGTCACGCGTTTGATGTACACCGTCAGCCGCAGTTTGTTTTGCTGCTTGATGGTGCGGAACTGCTGGCGAAAACTTTTCTTCTTCGCCAGCGGCGCCAGCCATTCCAGCGCGTCGAGATCGTTGGCCCACTCCACCTGCAGGCTGGCGTCAATCAGCGCGGACAGCAGGGGGTTGCACTGCTTCAGCCAGCGGCGCGGCGTAATGCCGTTGGTGACGTTATGAAACTTGTGCGGCCACAGCTGGTGATATTCCGGGAACAGATCGTTAACCACCAGCTGCGAGTGCAGCGCTGCCACACCGTTGACGGCGAAACAGCTCACCACGCACAGATTGGCCATGCGCACTTCGCCGTCGCTCACCACCGCCAGCTTGTGCCAGAGAGCGCTATCATTCGGCCAGCGCTGTTTGACCTGCTGCTTCAGCTGGCGATTGATCTGTTTGATGATTTGCAGATGGCGCGGCAGCAGTTCGCGCAGCAGGCTCGCCGGCCAGCGCTCCAGCGCCTCCGGCATCAGCGTATGGTTGGTATACGCAAAGGTGCGGCTGGTAATGTGCCAGGCGTCGTCCCAGCTCAGGCCATGCTCATCCAGCAGCAGACGCAGCAACTCCGGAATAGCGATGGTGGGATGGGTATCGTTAAGCTGAATCACTTCGAAATCCGGCAGCGTATGCAGCGCACGGCCCGCCAGCCGGTGACGACGCAATATGTCGCTCACCGCGCAGGCGCACTGGAAATACTGCTGCATCAGCCGCAGACGTTTACCTGGCGCATGGTTGTCATTGGGATAGAGCACTTTGGTCAGCTTGTCGGCTTCAATGCCCGGCTGCTCCGCCTGCAGGAACTTCCCGGCGTTAAACAGCGTCAGGTCAAACGGCTGCGCGCTGGTGGCTTGCCACAGACGCAGCGGCAGCGTGATGCCGTTGCGATAGCCGATTACCGGCAGATCCCAGGCCTGGCCGATCAGCTGCTGTGCCGGACGCCACTCGACGCTGCCATCGTCGCGCTTTTTAACCTTACCGCCCAGCCCCACCGGCACATCCAGCGCCGCGTTGTGGCGGAACCACGGATAGCGATCGCGCTGCCAGTCATCCGGCGCTTCGTGCTGCTGTCCGGCCACAAACGACTGACGAAACAGGCCGTACTGATAGTTGAGGCCGTGCCCCATCGCCGGCTGGCCGACCGTCGCCATCGCATCCATGTAGCAGGCCGCGAGCCGTCCCAGACCGCCGTTGCCCAGCGCCGGATCGACCTCCTCCTCCAGCAGTTCATTCAGCTCAACCTGGTGCTCTGCCAGCGCGGCGGCCACCTCGTTATACCAGCCGAGATTGAGCAGGTTATTGCCGGTCAGCCGGCCGGGCAGAAACTCCATTGAGAGATAATTAACGTGGCGCTGAGCGCTTTTCGGCGGCACGGGCGGCTGTGCGGCGAGCAGTTCCATCAGCGCCCGGCTGAGCGCCTGCCACCACTGATGCGGCGTAATCTGCCGGGCGGAAGTCAGTCCGAGCTGCTGCCACTGGCGGGTCAGCGCGGCGTCAAAGCGGGTTTTATTGAATTTTAGCGGCGACATAGTGCATCCCTTTGCATCCGAAACGGTAAACACGGGCAAGCGCAAATCTGAAAGAGTAAGTTAAGCCGGGGACGCTGAAAAAAGCGACAGGGAAATGAAGATGCAGTGAAAAAAGGCGTGCCGCTGCGGCCTGGTCGCCATCAATGGCGCCCCTTATATCCCGATCATTCTCCTCCGGGTATGATGATCCCCGACTGATCATCGGGAAGTTGCTGGTGAGATGGGGGCGCCCCCTGGGCATAAAGCCTGCTTCGTAGATTCATCCCCGGCAACTTAACTCCCGCCTTCAAGACCGGACGGTATCCTGTGCCCCGAGCACGCATCCATAAGGATGGTCATGGCGGTTTCCCTGTGCTGTTAAGGAGAATCTATGCAAACCCGTATGCCTGTCGGCATTGATATTGCCTCCGGAAAGTTTGATGTGGCCGTCTGGAAAGGCGACACGTCTTACAAAACCAAAGTCTTTCCCAACACCCCTAAGGGCTTTATCGCCCTGAAAAAATGGCTGGAGCCGTTCGGCTGCTGCCATATCTGCATGGAGGCTACCGGCGCGTACAGTGAGCCGCAGGCCACCTTCCTGCACGACGAAGGCTATGATGTCAGCGTGGAAAATCCCGCGCGCATCAGGCGCTTCGGACAGGCGGAGCTGAGCCGTAACAAGACGGATAAAGACGATGCGCGCATGATAGCGCGCTACTGTAAACTGCACGGCCCGTCGCTGTGGCAGCCGGCGCCGCTGAATGAACGCAGGCTGAAGGCGCTGGTGAAGCGCCTGACGAATCTTCAGGAAATGCGGCAGATGGAAGAGAACCGGCTGGAGGTCTCGGATGCGGTGGTGCAGCCCTCAATCCGCGTGGTCATTGCGGCGCTGGATGCGCAGATAGACGAAACGAAGCGGGCAATAAACGACCATATCGACAATGATCCGGGCCTTAAAAAGAACAGGGAACTGCTGGAGTCCATCCCGGGCATCGCGGGCGTGCTGAGCAGCACGATGCTGGCGTATCTGGGGGACATGTCGAGGTTCAGCAGCAGCAAGGCGCTTGTGGCGTGGGTGGGTCTGAATCCGATGCGGCAGGAGTCCGGTGAGTGGAAGGGCAAAAGCAGGATATCGAAGATGGGCAACAGCGCGATGCGCAAGGCCCTGTACATGCCTGCGATAGTGGCGATGAAGTGGAATCCGGCGGTGAGTGCGCTGAAGAAACGGCTGGATGCGGGTAAGAAAACGGGAAAAGTCGTGGTGTGCGCGGCGATGAAGAAGCTGCTGCAGCTGGCTTATGGCGTGCTGAAATCGGGTCGTCCGTTCGATGCCGAAATATGTCTTGCCAGGTAACCGGCAAGACGGTATCTACAATAAGCGGGATGACCTGGTGCATCACAGGGTGCGCATTCATGCGCACCAGGAATCAGGTTGCCATAAATGGCGCCCCTTATATCCCGATCATTCTCCTCCGGGTATGATGATCCCCGACTGATCATCGGGAAGTTGCTGGTGAGATGGGGGCGCCCCCTGGGCATAAAGCCTGCTTCGTAGATTCATCCCCGGCAACTTAACTCCCGCCTTCAAGACCGGACGGTATCCTGTGCCCCGAGCACGCATCCATAAGGATGGTCATGGCGGTTTCCCTGTGCTGTTAAGGAGAATCTATGCAAACCCGTATGCCTGTCGGCATTGATATTGCCTCCGGAAAGTTTGATGTGGCCGTCTGGAAAGGCGACACGTCTTACAAAACCAAAGTCTTTCCCAACACCCCTAAGGGCTTTATCGCCCTGAAAAAATGGCTGGAGCCGTTCGGCTGCTGCCATATCTGCATGGAGGCTACCGGCGCGTACAGTGAGCCGCTGGCCACCTTCCTGCACGACGAAGGCTATGATGTCAGCGTGGAAAATCCCGCGCGCATCAGGCGCTTCGGACAGGCGGAGCTGAGCCGTAACAAGACGGATAAAGACGATGCGCGCATGATAGCGCGCTACTGTAAACTGCACGGCCCGTCGCTGTGGCAGCCGGCGCCGCTGAATGAACGCAGGCTGAAGGCGCTGGTGAAGCGCCTGACGAATCTTCAGGAAATGCGGCAGATGGAAGAGAACCGGCTGGAGGTCTCGGATGCGGTGGTGCAGCCCTCAATCCGCGTGGTCATTGCGGCGCTGGATGCGCAGATAGACGAAACGAAGCGGGCAATAAACGACCATATCGACAATGATCCGGGCCTTAAAAAGAACAGGGAACTGCTGGAGTCCATCCCGGGCATCGCGGGCGTGCTGAGCAGCACGATGCTGGCGTATCTGGGGGACATGTCGAGGTTCAGCAGCAGCAAGGCGCTTGTGGCGTGGGTGGGTCTGAATCCGATGCGGCAGGAGTCCGGTGAGTGGAAGGGCAAAAGCAGGATATCGAAGATGGGCAACAGCGCGATGCGCAAGGCCCTGTACATGCCTGCGATAGTGGCGATGAAGTGGAATCCGGCGGTGAGTGCGCTGAAGAAACGGCTGGATGCGGGTAAGAAAACGGGAAAAGTCGTGGTGTGCGCGGCGATGAAGAAGCTGCTGCAGCTGGCTTATGGCGTGCTGAAATCGGGTCGTCCGTTCGATGCCGAAATATGTCTTGCCAGGTAACCGGCAAGACGGTATCTACAGTGTTCGCAGAATATCTGTAGGGTGCGCATTCATGCGCACCAGGCAACCCAGGTCGCCATAAATGGCGCCCCTGCAATTTCACAGACTACCCGTAGGGTGCGCATTAATGCGCACCAGGCAACCCAGGTCGCCATAAATGGCGCCCCTACAGTGTTCACAGACTACCTGTAGGGTGCGCATTGATGCGCACCAGGCAACCCAGCTCGCCACAATCGCGCCCCGGCAGTGTCCGCCTGCTACTGGCTGCGCTCGACGTATTTTTGCATATTCTCTTTGGTCACCAGCTCGAACGGAATCCACACGTGTGAAGCCACTTTCTCGCCTTTAATCAGCTTCTGCGCCACGTCTACCGAGGTTTTGCCCTGACCGATGGCGTCCTGAAACACCGTCACCTGCATCTTATCCTGCGCCAGAGCCTTCAGGCCGTCCGGCGTGGCGTCGATGCCGCCCACCAGAATCTTTTTATTGCTCTTTGCCAGCGCCATTGCCGCGCCAATCGCCATCTCATCGTTATTGGCCGCAACGATATCGATCGCTTCCCCGTTGCCAATCCAGTTGAGCATCAGATCCATGCCTTCGTTGCGCGCATAGTTTGCTGGCTGCTTCTGTACCACTTTCATGCCCGGGTATTTCGCCACCACCTGCTCGACATCTTTGGTGCGCTGCAGCGCGCCGGCATCGGTCAGGTTGCCGATCATGATCGCCACGTTACCTTTATAATTTGCCAGCTTAGCCAGCGCCTCCATTTGCAGCGTGCCGGATTCGCGTTCGTCCGAACCAACAAACACCACGCCGGGCGGCAGGGTTTTATCGCCTGGCGTGCGGTTGACGTACACCAGCGGAATTTTCGCCTGCTGCGCTAGTCTGGTCAGCTGCGGTGTGCTGGCAGAATCCACCGGATCGACGATGATGGCATCCACGCCGGCGCTGATAAAACTCTGCACCTGGTCGGTCTGGCGGCCGACGTCGCCGCGCGCATCTTCAAACTGGGCATCCAGTCCGCGCGCTTTGGCTTCTTTATCGATGGCATGACGAATAATGGTAAGGAAGTTCTGGTCAAAATAGGCCATCGACACGCCGATCTTCTCCGCCAGCGCGGAGGCCGAACTGGTCAGCAGGCCAAGTAACAGTATCGCCTTGAGGGTTTTCATTGCAGACTCCAGAGTAAGCTGTTTATTAGAATAAATTTTTCATTGGTGTTAAAAATGGCTCAATGAAATCATTTTCAGCCTACGAGCCGGCAGCAGAGCTGGCAATCTGCTGCGTAGTAATTTGCTGTGCAGCGCACAATTTGCCCGACGCGCATGGATGCTTTGCCTGCTCATAGTGATCGCGCAAACTCTTTTCTCAGCGCTGGCGCACATTCCGCGGCGAAAGCCAGCACGGATTAAAGATTTTGTGCGCTACCGCACCCGGCTTTGTGTCAGCGACCAAAACCCGCGCCGTTTCGCCGCGCGGATTCCTTCATTCGCACAATGACCAGAGCAACACTGGCTTCCTATAGTTGCTGAACAGGGAAATCTGCGCGGTATTCCTGAACATCATCGCTTCGGGGCAGGATGCTCCTCCATCAAGGAATTCAGCCTATGTTGCAACGCAAAAACCGCAGCCAGAACAGCCACGTGCGTATCTGGATCCTTTGCCTGATTCTGTTCCTGTCAGTGGTCGCTTATGCCGATCGCTCGATCCTGTCGATCTCCGGCTCAGCGATCAAACAGGAGTTTGGCCTGTCGGCGATCCAGCTCGGCCTGATCCTTTCGGCCTTTAGTTGGGCGTATGTTATCGGTCAGATCCCCGGCGGATTGATTCTCGATCGCTTCGGCACCAAAAAGGTCTACGGCGTGACGCTGGCGCTGTGGTCGGTTTCGACCCTGCTGATGGGATTTGTCGGTGAGTTTTCCAGTGGCATGACCATGGCGCTGACGCTGATGTTTGCGCTGCGCTTCGCGCTGGGCCTGATTGAGGCGCCGAGCTTTCCCGCCAACGCCCGCGCAGTCATCATGTGGTTCCCGGGCGCAGAACGCGGACGCGCATCGTCGCTGTTTGCCTCAGCACAATACTTTGCCGTGGCGATATTCTCACCGCTCTCCGGCTGGCTGGTGTCGCGTTATGGCTGGGAATGGCCATTCTTTGTGCTCGGCGGCATCGGCGTGCTGGCGGTGTTTGTCTGGGCGGGCTATATGCGCAGCCCGCGTCAGCATCCGCACGTTTCCGCCAGCGAGTTGCATTACATTGAACAGGGCGGCGCGCTGGTGGATATCGACGCCGCGCAAACGCTGCGCGCACGGCCGCCGGTCAGCAAAGCGATGTTCAAAACATTGCTCACCAACCGCATGCTGTGGTGCGCCTACCTCGGCCAGTATTGCACCATCGCGCTTAGCTACTTCTTCATTACCTGGTTCCCGATCTATCTGGTGCAGGCGCGCGGCATGAACATTCTGGATGCCGGTTTCGCCACCATTGCACCGGCGCTGTTTGGCTTTCTGGGCGGCATCAGCGGTGGCTACATCTCAGATAAGCTGCTGGCGCGCGGCTGGAGCCTGTCGTGGGCGCGCAAAACGCCGTACATCGTTGGCATGCTGATGGCCGCCTCGCTGATTCTGGCGGCGGTGATCCCTTCCAACGCCGGCATTATCGCCATCATGTCGTTTGCCTTCTTCGGCAAAGGCGTGGCGGCGGGCGCGGGCACCTGGACCGTGGTCAGCGATACGGCACCCAAAGAGGCGGTTGGCCTCGCCGGGGCGATCTTCAACGGCATCGGCAACATGGCGGGCTTTATCACGCCGCTGTTGTTTGGCGTGATCGTTGGCCTGACCGGCAGTTACAGCATCGGCCTGGTGTTCGTCGGTGCGCACTGTGTCGTCGCGGCACTGCTGTTCCTGCTGGTGATGGGCCCGATTGAACGCGTAGGCGATCGGTCTGAGGTTGCCGATCTGGAATCCCGATCGGAAATAAACTATGATGTTAAAAAGTGCACTTGAGCACTGTGCATGAGTGCACTATTTTACCTGCTGGTTCGTAAGACAGGCAGGGAAGCAGGATGGGTTCAATCAGGGCGTTTCGTCAGGCCTGGCTGGCACAATTTTATACCCATGGGACACCGCATGCGCAGATTCCGCGTGCGATTGAATCAGCGCTGGCGCGTAAGCTGGATATCATTCATGCCGCCACTTCGCATCAGGATTTGCGTTCGCCGCCGGGTAACCGTTTTGAAGCGTTAAAGCCGCCGCTGCTGGGTTATTATTCGATTCGGGTTAACGCGCAGTATCGGCTAATTTTCCAGTGGGCAAAAGGCGAAGCCTGGGATCTGTATCTGGATCCGCACCGCTACAAAAAATAGCGCTAACGATCCCTTCTGGCCCGCTACCCGTACCAAAGAGAGCACCTTATGAAACAAGCAATGCGCAAACCCACCAGCGTGGGGGACGTCCTGCAGTATGAATTTCTCGAACCGCTCAACCTCAAAGTGAATGATCTGGCGGAGATGCTGAATGTGCATCGCAACACCGTCAGCGCGCTGGTGAATAACAACCGTAAACTCAGCACTGAGATGGCCTACCGGCTGGCACGGGTTTTCGCCACCTCGATTGAATTCTGGCTTAACCTGCAGCGTCATCTCGATCAGTGGGAAGTGGAAAATGACGCCAGAACGCAGGAGGAGTTAAGCCGTGTCATGACGCTGAGTGCCTTTTTAGCCCAGCGCGGCACGCAGGTTGCCTGAACCTGACCCGACCAGTCACGCCGCCCTGAAGATTTTTTGCTCAGCTGCCGATATCACTCCTTACCATCCACTGATATTAAGGAGCGATATCGTGATAAAGCTGATTACCGTTGACGAGCTGCGGCCAGGCATGTTTATCCACAAGCTTGAGGTCTGGTGGATCAAGGACAAACGCATTCGCAACCAGATGCTGATCACCGATAAGCGTCAGATCGCCCTGATCCGTAACGAGGGGATCCAGCAGGTATGGATCGATCCCGAGCGGTCGGTGCGCGCGCCTGCCACGCCGCAGCCGAAAAAAGACATTCCACAGACGCCGTTTTTCCGCGAGATGGATCAGGCGCAGTGCATCTTCAACCAGGGCAAGCCGCAGGTGCTGGCGATGTTCAACGAAGCGCGCATGGGGCAGGGCCTCGATCTTGCCTTTACCCTTGAGCTGGTCGATGAAATTGCCGGATCGATTACCCGCGAGCCAACCGCGCTGCTCAGCGTGGCGCGGCTGAAAAATCATGACGATTACACTTACCTGCACTCCATGGCGGTGTGCGGTCTGATGATTTCGCTGGGCAAGAAAATGGGGCTGGATGAGCAGCAGTTGCGTCGCGTGGGCATGGGCGGATTGCTGCATGACGTCGGTAAAGCCGCGGTGCCGCTGACCATCCTCAACAAGCCGGATAAGCTCACCGACGAAGAGTTTACGATTATGCGCCAGCATCCAATCGTCGGTGCGCAAATGCTGATGGAAGCCCATGCGGATGAAGATTTGCTGGATATTGCGCTGCATCACCATGAAAAATTCGATGGCAGCGGCTATCCGCATCGGCTGCAGGGCGAAGAGATCTCGCTGTACGCACGCATGGCGGCGGTGTGTGACGTCTACGACGCGGTGACCTCCGATCGTCCGTATCGCAAAGGCTGGACGCCGGCGGAGGCGATGCACAATATGCTGAGCTGGCGCGGCCACTTTGACAGTGCGCTGCTGCACGCGTTTGTGCGCACCATCGGTATTTATCCGGTGGGCTCGCTGGTACGGCTGGCCTCCGGGCGCGTGGCGCTGGTGGTGCAGGCCGGAGAAAAATCGCTGCTGAAGCCCAAAGTGCATGTGTTCTGGTCGCTGCATTCGCAGCGCGAGGTCAAACCGGAAGCGCTGGACCTCGGCGACAGCTTCTGCACCGATACCATCACCGGCGCTGAGGACAGCGGCTTGTGGCACAACGTTGACCTGAACCGCATCTGGGCGCTGGAAAGCGCCTGATCTGCCCGCGTTTTTATACTTTCTTTACGCCCGCTCTGCGCCTTTTTACCCCTTCTTTATGCCGCGCCGCGCATGCTTGCTGCACTACCAAATCCTCTGGAGGTTGCTGTGAGTGTGGGCGTGATAGCCGGCATCGTGCTGGTATTTTTATTACTGGGCTACCTGATTTATGCCCTGCTTAATGCGGAGGCATTCTGATGGCGGCGAATGCGTTTTTACTGATTGCGTGCTATCTGCTGGTGCTGATGGTGCTGGCGCAGCCGCTGGGCCGCTTGCTGGCGCTGATGGTGGCGGATAAACCCCTGCTAACGCGCAGCGAACGCGTGCTGTGGCGTCTGGCCGGCGTTGACGGCGCGGCGATGCGCTGGCCGCACTATCTGCTGGCCATCCTGCTGTTTAACGCGCTCGGCTTTGTGCTGCTGCTGGCGATGCTGATGGGGCAGGGCGCGCTGCCGCTCAATCCTCAGCATCTGCCTGGCCTGAGCTGGGATCTGGCGCTCAATACGGCGATCAGTTTTGTCACCAACACTAACTGGCAGGCGTACGCGGGCGAGAGCACGCTGAGTTACTTCAGCCAGATGGCGGGCTTAACGGTGCAAAACTTCCTCTCGGCGGCAACCGGTATTGCGGTGGCGTTTGCGCTGATGCGCGGTTTTGCCAACCGTTCGCTGGAAACGCTCGGCAACGCGTGGCGCGACCTGACGCGCATCACCGTCTACGTGCTGCTGCCGATTAGCCTGCTGATGGCGCTGTTTTTTGTCAGCCAGGGCAGCATTCAAAACTTTGAACCCTATCATGCCTTCACCACGCTGGAAGGCGCGCAGCAAACGCTGCCGCTCGGGCCGGTAGCCTCGCAGGAAGCGATCAAAATGCTCGGCACCAACGGCGGCGGTTTCTTCAACGCCAACTCGGCGCATCCGTTTGAAAACCCCACGGCGCTGACCAACTTTGTGCAGATGCTGAGCATCTTCCTGATCCCGGCCGCGCTGTGTTTTGCCTTTGGTCAGCAGCTGGGCGATCGCCGTCAGGGCCATATGCTGCTGTGGGCCATGAGCATCATGTTTGTGCTGGCGGTGGTCGCGGTGATGTGGGCTGAGCTGCGCGGCAATCCGCACTTTCTGGCCCTGGGCGCCGATAGCGCGATCAACATGGAAGGCAAGGAGACACGCTTCGGCATTCTCAACTCCAGCCTGTTTGCGGTGATCACCACTGCGGCGTCGTGCGGTGCGGTAAACGCCATGCATGACTCCTTCACTGCGCTGGGCGGCATGGTGCCGATGTGGCTGATGCAGCTGGGCGAAGTGGTGTTCGGCGGCGTCGGTGCCGGCTTGTACGGCATGCTGCTGTTCGTGCTGCTTGGGGTGTTTATCGCCGGTCTGATGATTGGCCGTACGCCGGAGTACATGGGCAAAAAGATCGATGTGTGGGAGATGAAAATGACCGCGCTGGCGATTCTGGTGACGCCGACGCTGGTGCTGCTGGGTACTGCGCTGGCGATGATGACCGAAGCCGGACGCGCCGGTATGGCCAACCCTGGCATTCACGGCTTCAGTGAGGTGCTGTATGCGGTATCGTCGGCGGCCAACAACAACGGCAGCGCCTTTGCCGGTCTCAGCGCCAACACCCCGTTCTGGAACCTGCTGCTGGGCTTCTGCATGCTGGTCGGCCGCTTCGGCATCATCGTTCCGGTGCTGGCCATTGCCGGTTCGCTGGCGGCGAAGAAAATTCAGCCGGTGGGCAACGGCACGCTGCCGACTCACGGCCCGCTGTTTATCGCACTGCTGGTGGGCACCGTGCTGCTGGTGGGTGCGCTGACCTTCGTTCCCGCGCTGGCGCTTGGCCCGGTGGCGGAACATCTGCAACTTATTCAGGGATAACGGAATCATGAGTCGTCAACAACTGGCGCTGTTTGATGCGGCGCTGACGCGCACCGCGATGCTGGATGCGGTGAAAAAACTCGATCCGCGCGTACAGTTTCGCAACCCGGTGATGTTTCTGGTGTGGATCGGCAGCGTGCTCACCTCGCTGCTGGCCATCGGTATGGCGGCGGGGCAGCTGAACGGCAGCGCCGGCTTTACCGCGGCGGTCGCCATCTGGCTGTGGTTTACCGTGCTGTTCGCTAACTTCGCCGAAGCGCTGGCGGAAGGGCGCAGCAAGGCGCAGGCCAACAGCCTGAAAGGGGTGAACAAGCACAGCGATGCGAAGAAACTGGCGGAACCGTTTCACGGTGCGCAGTGGCGGCCGGTGGCGGCCGATACGCTGCGCAAAGGCGATGTGGTGCTGGTGGAAGCCGGTGACATCATCCCGTGCGACGGTGAAGTGCTGGAGGGCGGCGCGTCAGTGGATGAGAGCGCCATCACCGGCGAATCGGCACCGGTGATTCGTGAATCCGGCGGGGATTTTGCCTCGGTGACCGGCGGGACGCGCATCCTGTCGGACTGGCTGGTGATTCAGTGCAGCGTCAATCCGGGCGAAACCTTCCTCGACCGCATGATCGCCATGGTGGAAGGCGCTAAACGCCGCAAAACGCCCAACGAAATCGCCCTGACCATTCTGCTGGTGTCGCTGACCATTGTGTTCCTGCTGGCGACCGCCACGCTGTGGCCGTTTTCCGCCTGGGGCGGCACGCCGGTTAGCGTGACGGTGCTGGTGGCGCTGCTGGTGTGCCTGATTCCCACCACCATCGGCGGACTGCTGTCGGCGATTGGCGTGGCGGGCATGAGCCGCATGCTGGGAGCCAATGTGATTGCCACCAGCGGGCGCGCCGTGGAGGCCGCCGGTGATGTGGATGTGCTGATGCTGGACAAAACCGGCACCATCACGCTCGGTAACCGCCAGGCGACGCAGTTCCTGCCCGCGCCGGGCGTCAGCGAGCAGCAGCTGGCCGACGCGGCGCAGCTGGCATCGCTGGCCGATGAAACGCCGGAAGGGCGCAGCATCGTGGTGTTGGCGAAGCAGAAATTTAACCTGCGCGAACGCGATCTCAGCAGCATGGGCGCCAGCTTTATCCCGTTCTCCGCGCAGACGCGCATGAGCGGCGTCAACGTGCAGGATCGCCTGATCCGCAAAGGTGCGGTCGACGCGGTACGCCGTCATATCGAAGCCAGCCACGGCAGCTTCCCGGCTGAGGTTAATGCCCGGGTGGAAGAGGTGGCGCGCGCCGGCGGTACGCCGCTGGTGGTGGCTGAAGGCGCGCAGGTGCTGGGCGTGGTGGCGTTGAAGGACATCGTTAAAGGCGGCATTAAGGAGCGTTTCGCCGAGCTGCGCAAGATGGGCATCAAAACGGTGATGATCACCGGTGATAACCCGTTAACCGCCGCGGCGATTGCGGCGGAAGCCGGTGTCGATGACTTCCTGTCGGAAGCGACGCCGGAAGCCAAGCTGGCACTGATTCGCCAGTATCAGGCGGAAGGGCGCCTGGTGGCGATGACCGGCGACGGCACCAACGATGCGCCCGCGCTGGCGCAGGCCGACGTGGCGGTGGCGATGAACTCCGGTACCCAGGCGGCGAAAGAGGCGGGCAACATGGTCGATCTTGACTCAAACCCGACCAAACTGCTGGAAGTGGTGCACATCGGCAAACAGATGCTGATGACGCGCGGTTCGCTTACCACCTTCAGTATCGCCAACGATGTGGCGAAATACTTCGCCATCATCCCGGCGGCGTTTGCCGTGACCTATCCGCAGCTCAATATGCTGAACGTGATGGCGCTGCATTCACCGGCCTCGGCGATTCTGTCGGCGGTGATCTTCAACGCACTGGTGATTGTGTTTTTGATTCCGCTGGCGCTGAAAGGCGTGAGCTATCGGCCGATGAGCGCGGCAGCGCTGCTGCGGCGCAATCTGTGGATTTATGGCGCAGGCGGTTTAGTGGTGCCGTTTATTGGTATTAAAGCGATCGACTTGCTGCTGACGCTGTCGGGCCTGGTGTAAGGAGAAGAGAAATGAGTCAGTTACGTCCGGCTATAGTATTGTTAGTGCTGCTTACCCTGCTGACCGGCGCGGTCTATCCGCTGCTGACCACCGGCCTGGCGCAGTGGTGGTTTCCGTCGCAGGCCAACGGTTCGCTGATTGAGCGCGACGGCGCGGTGCGTGGCTCAGAGCAGATCGGTCAGGCGTTCAGCCAGCCAGGCCACTTCTGGGGCCGTCCATCGGCCACCAGCGACGTGCCGTACAACGCGCAGGCGTCAGGCGGCAGCAACCTTGCCGCCAGTAATCCGGCGCTGGATAAAGCGGTGGCGGAGCGGGTGGCTGCGCTGCGCGCTGCCAATCCGCAGGCGCCGGCAGCGGTGCCGGTGGAGCTGGTAACCGCTTCAGGCAGCGGCCTGGATCCGGACATCTCCCCTGAAGCCGCGCTGTGGCAGGCACCGCGCGTCGCGGCAGCGCGCAACATGACGCTGAAAGACGTCGAGGCGCTGATTGCGCGCAACACCGAGCGTCCGCTGCTGCCGTTTATCGGCGAAGAAACGGTGAACGTGCTGCGGCTGAATATGGCGCTGGATGATTTGCAGGGATGAGGTGAATTCGGTGCGCATGAATGCGCACCCTACAAACGTAGGGTCGCCATTCATGGCGACCGTTTCGATGCCCGCACCACAGCGTAACGCCATTTATGGCGACCGTTTCATTGTTCGTACGGAACTCAATATTTGAACGACATACACGACGAATTACCGCGCCCCGATCCCGATGCCCTGCTGCTCAATCACAGCGACAGCCATCGCGGTAAACTGAAAATCTACTTCGGCGCCTGCGCGGGCGTAGGGAAAACCTACGCCATGCTGCAGGAGGCGCAGCGCCTGCGTGCGCAGGGGCTGGACGTGCTGGCTGGCGTGGTCGAAACCCACGGCCGTGAAGAGACCGCCGCGCTGCTGCAGGGACTGGCGGTGCTGGCGCGGCGCGCCACTGGTCGGTCGCGCCATGCGGAATTCGACCTCGACGCCGCGCTGGCGCGCCATCCGGCGGTGATCCTGATGGATGAACTGGCGCACACCAACGTACAGGGCTCGCGCCATCCCAAGCGCTGGCAGGACATTGAAGAGCTGCTGGATGCCGGTATCGACGTGATTACCACCGTCAACGTGCAGCATCTGGAGAGCCTGAATGACGTGGTGGGCGGCGTCACCGGCATTCAGGTGCGCGAAACCGTACCCGATCCCTTTTTCGACAGCGCCGACGAAGTGGTGCTGGTGGATCTGCCGCCGGACGATCTGCGTCAGCGGCTGAAAGAGGGCAAAGTGTACGTCGGCGACCGCGCCGAGCGCGCCATCGAAAATTTCTTCCGCAAAGGCAACCTGTTCGCGCTGCGTGAACTGGCGCTGCGTCGCACGGCCGACCGGGTAGACGATCAGATGCGCGCCTGGCGCGATCAGCAGGGGCGCGACAAAGTGTGGCACACGCGCGACGCGATTCTGCTGTGCATCGGTGACGACACCGGCAGTGAAAAGCTGGTGCGCACCGCCGCCCGTCTCGCTGCCCGTCTCGGCAGCGAGTGGCATGCGGTGTATGTGGAAACGCCGCGCCTCAACCGACTGCCAGAAGCGCAGAGGCGCGCCATTCTGCGCACGCTGCAGCTGGCGCAGGAGCTGGGCGCGGAGACCGCCACGCTGTCCGATCCGGACGAGGCGCGCGCAGTGCAGCGCTATGCGCGCGAGCACAATCTCGGCAAAATTGTTACCGGCCGGCAGCCGCAGCGGCGCTGGCGACGCGACAGCTTTGCCCAGCGTCTCGGCGAGCTGGGGCCGGAGCTCGACCTGTTGGTAGTGGCGCTCGATGAGCCGGTGCGCGATGTGCCAGCGGCCCTGAGCGGCCAGCGTGCCAGCGGCGAGAAATGGCGGCTGCACCTGCGCGGGTGTCTGATGGCGATCGCGCTGTGCGTGCTGGTGACGCTAATTGGCCGCTGGTGGCTGGTGGAGTTTGATACCGCCAACGCGGTGATGATCTATCTGCTGGCGGTGGTGCTGGTGGCGCTGCGCTTTGGCCGCTGGCCGTCGGTGTTCGCCACGGTAATCAATATTCTGGCCTTCGACCTGGTGTTTGTGGCCCCCACCGGCACGGTGGCGGTATCGGATCTGCAATATCTGGTGACCTTTGCGGTGATGCTGGCGGTCGGGGTGATTGTCGGCAATCTCACCGCCGGCGTGCGCTATCAGGCGCGGGTGGCGCGCTACCGTGAACAGCGCGCGCGCCATCTGTATGAGATGGCGAAATCGCTTGGCAGCGCGCTGACGCCGCAGGATATCGCTGCTACCAGCCAGCGCGTCATTGAGGTGACGCTGCAGGCGCGCAGCCAGCTGCTGCTGCCCGACGAACAAGGTGAGCTGCAGTCGGCGGGTGAAAGCACCATCGGGACGCCGCCCGACCTCGGCATCGCCAAATGGAGCTACAGCAAAGGGCAACCGGCCGGTGCCGGCACCGATACGTTACCGGCGGTGCCGTACCAGATTCTGCCGCTGAAAAGCGGGGCGCACTGCCGCGGCCTGCTGGTGGTTGAGCCGGACAACCTGCGCCAGCTGATGATTCCCGAACAGCAGCGGCTGGTGGAGACCTTTACGGTGCTGATTGCCAACGCGCTGGAACGCATGGCGCTGTCGCACAGCGAAGCCGCGTCACGGCTGGCCGCCGAGCGCGAGCAGCTGCGTAATGCGCTGCTGTCGGCGCTGTCCCACGATCTGCGCACGCCGCTGACGGTGTTGTTTGGCCAGGCTGAGATGCTGATGCTGGACCTCGCCAGCGAGCAGTCGAAATACGTTGGCCAGGCCAATCAGATCCGCGAACAGACGCTGAGCACCATCCGGCTGGTGAGTAACATGCTGGATATGGCGCGCATTCAGTCCGGCGGGCTGAATCTGCGCGAAGAGTGGGTGGCGCTGGACGAGGTGATTGGCGGCGCGCTAAGCAGCATGGGACCGTCGCTCAAAGGGCACGACTTTACGCTGGATTTACCGCCGGAGCTGGTCCTGATCAAAGGCGACAGCGCGATGCTGGAGCGGGTGTTTACTAACCTGATCGAAAACAGCCTGAAGTATGCCGGCAATGCCGCGCAGCACGGCATTCGCGCCTGGCGCGATAAAACCCGGCTGGAGATCGCCGTATGGGATAACGGACCGGGCATTGCGCCGGAGAATCTGACGCGCATTTTTGACAAGTTTGCCCGCGGCGACAAGGAGTCGGCCGTGCCGGGCGTCGGGCTGGGGCTGGCCATCAGCAAAACCATTATTGAGTCACATCGCGGTCGCATCTGGGCGGAAAACCGGCCGCAGGGCGGGGCGGTGTTTCGCCTGTCGCTGCCGCTGCCAGTCGCGCCTGAAATTTCTGAAGAAGCACTGAAATAACTTCACATAAGTTCGGTTATACTCGATGGCTTGTCTGTTGATAAATGGGAACTTATGGAACGTTTTACCGAAAACCTGATGTATGCATCGCGCTGGCTGCTGGCACCGGTTTACATTGGACTTTCGCTGGGGCTGCTGGCGCTGACGGTTAAATTTTTTCAGGAAATTTTTCACCTGCTGCCCAACATTCTCAGCATCGCGGAAAACGATCTGATTCTGCTGCTGCTGTCGCTGGTGGACATGACGCTGGTTGGTGGCCTGCTGGTCATGGTGATGCTGTCCGGCTATGAGAACTTTGTCTCCAAGCTGGATATCGATGAAAGCAAAGAGAAGCTGAGCTGGCTCGGCAAGATGGATTCCGGCTCGCTGAAAAACAAAGTGGCAGCTTCGATTGTGGCGATCTCATCGATTCACCTGCTGCGTATTTTTATGGATGCGCGCAACGTCGCCAACGAAAAGCTGATGTGGTACGTGATTATCCACCTGACCTTCGTGCTGTCGGCCTTTGTGATGGGCTGGCTGGATAATATGTCGAAGGTTGAAAAGAAATCGTGACCTTCACGCACGAGCTGACCGATTGCACCAGGTGCGCATCAATGCGCACCCTGTAAAAACCCTGCAGTGCCCCGTAGGGTCGCCATTCATGGCGACCTGACCAGTCGTACCAGGTGCGCATGAATGCGCACCCTACAAAAACCCGAATGGCGACCTGGCCCCTTACCGCACCGGCTGCGTGCCGGTCAGCTGCGGCATCACGTCCCTGATCATCGCGAAAAAATGCTGCAGGCGGGCCGGATAATAACTGGCCCACGGGTAGGTCAGCCACACCGGCAGCGGCGGCGCCTGCCAGTCGGGCACCAGCTGCACCAGCGCGCCGCTGGCTAAATCCTCCTGCACCACCCATGACGACACAATCGCGGCACCCATGCCCGCCAGCGCGGCTTTACGCACCGCGTACAGGCTATCGCTGGCGAGGCGCGGGGCAATCGCCAGGTTGATCGGCTGGCCGTCGCTGAGACGCTGCAGCGCAATTTCGTTACGATAAAAACTGGTCAGCGCCAGCCACGGCAGCTGCGTCAGCTGGGTAACCTCTTTCACCGGCGCATGAACCGCCAGCAGCGCCGGTGCCGCGACGACAAAGCGCGGCACTTCCGCCAGCAGCACTGCCACCACCGACGGATCGGTGGGCGCGCCGACCTGAATGGCGCAGTCAACGTTTTCACTGACAAAGTCCGGCGTGCGGTCGTTGAGCATCCACTCCACTGCCAGGCGCGGATAGCGCTGCAGATAATCCATCAGCGGCGCAATCAACTGATCCTGACCAAATGCATGCGGCGCACGCACGCGCAGCGTGCCGATCGGGTCGTCATTCGCGCCGGTTAACTCATCTTCCAGCGCGTGCCAGGTCGCCACCAGCTGCCGCGCCTGGGCATAGCAGCGTTCCCCGTCGTCGGTGAGTTTCAGCGCATGGGTGGTGCGTAAAATCAGTTTCAGGCCGAGCCGCTGCTCCAGCGCCTGCAGACGGCGACTCACGGTGGGCTGGGTGGTGCCGAGCTGCGCCGCGGCCGCCGACAGCGAACCGCTTTCAACAATGCGGATAAACGTCTGCATCAGTTCGATGCGGTCAACGCTGGTGAGTGTGCTCATACGTACCATGCATAACAGTTCTGTGTCATAGCAGTCTACCGCGTATGGCCGCAACGCGCTTTAATAAGCGCATTATCACGGGGGAAAACCACTATGTCTGCCATGTCTCAATCTTCTGCCATGCCTGCTGAAAAGCTGCCGGCGCCGCTGGTGTTTACGCTGGCGGCCGGTGCCGGTCTCAGCGTGGCCTCGATTTACTACAGTCAGCCGATGCTGGATATCATCAGTAAGCAGTTCAATGTCGGCATCGGCAGTGTTGGTATGGTACCGATGCTGACCCAGGCCGGTTACGCGCTGGGGATTCTGCTGCTGGCCCCGCTCGGTGACCGCCACGATCGCCGCACTATCATTCTGGTTAAAGGCTTGCTGCTGGTCGCCGCGCTGCTGCTGTGCGGCTTTTCCGGCGGCATCAATGCGTTGCTGATCGCCAGCTTTGTTACCGGATTAACCGCTACCGTGGCGCAGGACATTGTGCCGGCGTCAGCGGCGCTGGCACCGGAGCGCAGCCGTGGCAAAACCGTCGGCACGGTGATGACCGGGCTGCTGGTCGGCATTCTGCTGTCGCGCGTGGTGAGCGGCGTGGTGGCGGAGTATCTGGGCTGGCGCACCATGTACATGATGGCGGCGGCGGCGGTGCTGCTGAGCAGTCTGGCGCTGTGGCGCGCGCTGCCACGCTTTACGCCGGGCACCACGGTGAGCTATCCGCGTCTGCTGCTGTCGCTGGCGCATCTGTGGCAGCATCACCAGACGCTGCGCCGCGCGGCGCTGTCGCAGGGCCTGCTGTCGGTAAGTTTCAGCGCCTTCTGGTCTACCCTGGCGCTGATGCTGAGCGATCGCTTCCATCTCGACAGCGCCGTGGCTGGGGCCTTCGGTCTGGCCGGTGCCGCCGGTGCGCTGGCCGCGCCGCTGGCGGGCAGTTTTGCCGACCGCATCGGCCCGGCGCGTGTCACCCAGTATGGCGCCACGCTGGTAATGGTGTCGTTTGCCCTGATGTTCCTGCTGCCGGTGCTGCCGGTGCCGGCGCAGCTTGGCCTGATTATCCTCAGCACCATCGGCTTTGACCTTGGCGTGCAGGCCACGCTGGTGGCGCATCAGACGCTGGTCTACAGCCTGGCGCCGGAAGCGCGCAGCCGCCTCAATGCGCTGATGTTCACCGTGGTGTTTATCGGTATGGCGACCGGCGCGGCGCTCGGCAGCCTGGCGCTGGCCCATTTCGGCTGGAATGGCGTGGTCAGCCTTGCGACGGCTGCCGCTGTGCTTGCGCTGCTGATTCGTCTCGCCAGTCGCCATCTGCAAAACTAATTCACGATCCTGTGCCAGGCTTAAAGGAGAATGTTATTTAAAAACGGAGCGTTATGAACTTCCTGGCCTGGACCGCCCTCACTGGCGGTCTGCTACTTTTGATGTCACTGGCTTCCGGCTGGATTCACCGGGGGCCGGTGACGTCGTTTGGTCTCTACCTGTTCGCGGGCATTCTGTGCGGCCCGTGGATGCTTAATCTGCTGCAAATCGACATTATCGGCCACGCCGAGCTCGCCGCCCATATTACCGAAATCACCATGGCCGCCTCGCTGTTTATCACCGGGCTCAAGCTGCGTCTGCCGATGAGCGCGCACGCGTGGCGCGTCGGGCTGCGGCTGGCATTCCCGGCGATGTTGCTGACCGTCGGCGGCATGGCCTGCCTGATTCACTGGATTACCGGCTTTGGCTGGCCGCTGTCGCTGGCGTTTGGTGCCATTGTTGCCCCGACCGACCCGGTGCTTGCCAGCCTGATCTCCGTTAACGATGCGCGCGATGACGATGCGCTGCGAGTGGCGCTCTCCAGCGAGGCCGGCATGAACGACGGTTCAGCGCTGCCGCTGCTGATGCTGGCGCTGCTGCTGATGCATCCGGGCGCCTTCAGTCTGGAGCTGCTGGGCGGCTGGGCAGCGCGCGATGTGGTGTGGGCGATTGGCGGCGGGCTGGCGATTGGTTATCTGCTTGGCCGGCTGATCGGCCAGCTGGCGACCCATCTGCGTAGCGCGCATCACGACGTGGCGCCCAATGATTTCCTCGCGCTGGCGCTGATCGCCCTGAGCTACGCGGCGGCGCAGTCGGTGGATGCGTCTGGCTTCCTTGCCACTTTTGCAGCAGGCGTTGGCTTACGCCGCGCCGAGCTGCGCGTGACTAAACGCTTTCCACTGGAAGATTTACCGGAAGAGAAGCGCTACCTGCCGGCAGAGGTGCTGGTCAATCCTAACCAGCGACTGAAGCAGGGGGGCGGCAGCCCGGTGAAATCGGTCGGCCTGGTGGTCGGCGATGCGCTGTCGTTTGGTGATACTATCGAACGCCTGCTGGCGGCAGCGATGATGGTGGTGCTGGGCATTACGCTGGCGCATCACTGGAATCTCACCGGCATCGGCCTGGCGCTGCTGCTGTTTGTGGTGGTGCGACCGCTGGCGGTATGGCTGACCACCTGGCGCTGCGAGATGCCGTTTATGCGGCGGATGCTGATTGGCTGGCTGGGGATTCGCGGCATCGGCAGTATCAATTATATTGCTTATGCTTGGGTGCACGGCCTGCAGGGCCCGCAGGCGGAACAGATGATGGACATGGCGCTGACGCTGGTGGTGTGCAGCATTGTGCTGCACGGCATCACGGTGACGCCGCTACTGAACTGGCGTGCTGCCCGGCAGGCGGCACGCGCGCAGCAAGACGAAACGTGATTTTCTGGAAATAACGGGAGCTTATTATGAAAGCATTGCTTATCGCCCTGGTAGGGCTGTCGCTGTCTGCCAGCGCGCTGGCGGATGATACGGATGCCGACGCGCAGGAGAATATCTACGCCAGCCAGCTGTGCCACATTGTTAGCGGGGAGCAGAAAACCGGTGACATGCAGAGTTACACTGAGAAAATGAAGTCACAGCTGGCGGCCAGCCAGTCACCGTCGGCCATGAACAAACCCTCCTTTAACGAGGAAACCGCGCAGGAAGTGGTCAACGGCTGGCTGGAGCTGGGCGAAGAAGAGCGGGCGAAGCTGCGTCACGATCAGCAGCAGTGTGAGCAGACGGTGATGACTCAATTCCAGCAGCAGGATTAATTTTCCCTTCTCTTCGTGAATACGCGCCTTTTCTGGCGCGTTTTTTTATGGCTTTTTTGTACGAAATGCGTACATTATCGCCAGATTGAAACAGGACCTGCATCACATAATGAGACGCCGCCTCCGGGCTGGCGCATTTTCCATACCGGCTACTGGGCAAGATGATTACACGGCGTCGTTTTCTGTTGGCTAGCGGAGCAACCGTACTCTCCATGACTGCGGGCAAACTGTTTGCCCGGGATGACATTATTCCGCTCTGGCCGGACGACCCACCGGGTGGCGGCGGTCCGTCTGGCCTGCTGAAAGTCAGCGCTAACGGTTCGTGGACCAATATCGTTTCTCCCGCCATTCAGCGCTTTCGTCCGGAGAATCCCAACGGTGAAGCGGTGATCGTTGCGGCTGGTGGCGGCTACCGTTTTATCGGCATGGGGCGCGAAGCCTGGCCGGTCGCGCGCTGGCTTAATGCCAACGGGTATACCGCCTACGTGCTGAGCTACCGACTGCCGGGTGAAAAGTGGCAGGCCGGCAGAATGGCGCCGCTGCAGGATGCGCAGCGCGCGATTCGCATGGTGCGCGCGATGGAAAACAAGGTGCACCTGCTGGGCTTTTCGGCCGGCGGCCATCTGCTCGGCATGGCGGCAGCGCGGCCTGACTTCGTCACCTATTCACCGCAGGATTCGCTGGATGACATCCGGCCAACCGCAGACAGCGTCGGGCTGATTTACCCGGTTATCACCCTTGAAGCGCCGTATCAGCACACCCGTACTCACCAGATGATCGTGGGCAATGACGCCACGCCGACCCAGGAAGCCAACTGGTCAGTGCAAAATTACGTCACCCGCGCCTATCCGCCAACCTTTCTGGCGCAGGCGGAGGACGATCATACCTCCAACCCTCATAACACCGAGCTGATGCGCGACGCCTGCCGCCGTATGCGCGTGCCGGTTGAGCTGATTGAACTGAGCAGCGGCGGCCACGGCTTTGGCCTCGGTAAAGCCGGCACCCCCGCCGCGCTGTGGGACCAGGCGTATGTCCGCTGGCTGGATAAGCTGGGATAATTTCTTTACTGGCGCATCAATCCAGGAGCGCTTGTAACGGCGCTGCAATGACCCTCCGCACAAACCGTAGCGGCGCAATTTATTGCGCAAAAAACAGCGGCGCAGCGGTCGGATTAGCGCGATAAATCGCGCCGCTACAATGCGGTGCGCTCAGCGAGCATGGCGATTGAATCAGCCCGTGCCGTCACGTCAGATTAAAATACCGGTCCCAATCGAGGAGCGCTTGCAACGGCGCTGCAGTAACCCTCCGCACGAATCGTAGCGGCGCAATTTATTGCGCAAAAAAACAGCGGCGCAGCGGTCGGATTAGCGCGATAAATCGCGCCACTACGATGCGGTGCGCTCAGCGAGCATGGCGATTGAATCAGCCCGTGCCGTCACGTCAGATTAAAATACCGGTCCCAATCCAGGAGCGCTTGCAACGGCGCTGCAATAACCTTCCGCACAAACCGTAGCGGCGCAATTTATTGCGCAAAAAAACAGCGGCGCAGCGGTCGGATTAGCGCAATAAATCGCGCCGCTACGATGCGGTGCGCTCAGCGGGCATGGCGATTGAATCAGCCCGTGCCGTCACGTCAGATTAAAATACCTGTCCGGCTGGCTCGCTGCCGGCAGCGGGAAATCGTTGTTCATCGCTTTCAGATTGCGTTCGATATTCACGCACAGCGCATCCAGCGGCAGGTGATTGGGCGCGGTGCCGAACGGATCTTCCAGCTCCTCCGCCAGCGACTCCAGCGACAAAAAGGTGTACGAAATAAACACCGACACCAGCGGCGTCATCAGGTGCAAATCGGCCACCAGCGCGAACGGCAGCAGGGTGCAGAACAGATACACCGTGCGGTGCAGAATCAGGCTGTAGGCGAAGGGAATCGGTGTGCTGGCCAGCCGGTCGCAGCCACCCAGATACGCCGACAGATGATTGAGGTTGTCATCAATACTCTGCCAGACGATATCCGTCACTAATCCCTCATCACGCCGCTGCGCCAGCCATTCGCCCATGCATAACATGATTTGCGAGGTCGGCATCGGATGGCCGAGCACCGCGGCGTGCCACGCGGGCGGCAGCAGCCGCTGCAGATCGGGCTGGGCATCGGTTTTACGCAGCCGGTGTTTCAGGCTCCAGCTAAATGCCAGCTGCAGCCCGATAAACTCCTGCACCTGTTCCGCACGCAGTCCGCGCAGCGTTTTCACCTGGCGCAGCAGCGAGCGCTGAGTAATGTGCATATTGCCCCACAGCGTGCGCGCCTCGATAAAGCGCGCGTAGCTGGCGTTATTGCGAAAGCCAAGAAAGATGGCAATCGACACGCCAATCAGGCTGAACGGTGCGGTGGTCAGGTGAATGCCGAGCGTGGAATACCAGGGATAACCCAGTATGGCGATCACTGACATCAGCAGGTTAAGCGACAGGCGGAACGCAATGCGAGACAGCACTGAGCCGTGCCAGTCAAACAACCGGAGAAACCAGTGTTGATGAGGACGTACGATCATTTTGCGATGGTGTTTTTTATGATTTTGTCGCCACAGATTACGCCCGTCGCAGGCGCAGAATCAACGCCGGTGAGCCGCTGTTTAACCAGCAAAAACGCTGCGCTTGGGCGAATTAACCTATTTAAATCAAGCTTCTAAAAACGCTTTGAACAAGTTGTAAAATTCTTTGCGTTATCTCTTTGTCCGCGCTTTCTCTAAAGTTTATTCCAGCAGCACAACACACAAATTTAAAACCACTTTAGAGGAAACTATCATGTCTAAACTCGACCTGCTTGACCCACAGAACTCAACCCTGATCTTCATCGACCACCAGCCACAGATGGCGTTTGGTGTCGCCAATATTGACCGCCAGCAGCTCAAAAATAACACCGTCGCCCTGGCGAAAGCGGGGAAAATTTTCGACGTGCCGGTGATTTACACCTCGGTAGAAACGGAAAGCTTCAGCGGCTACATCTGGCCAGAACTGCTGGCGGTGCACCCGGAATCGAAGCCGATTGAGCGTACCTCCATGAACTCCTGGGAAGACGCGAAATTTGTCGAGGCGGTAGAGAAAACCGGCCGCAAAAAACTGATCATCTCGGCGCTGTGGACCGAAGTGTGCCTGACCTTCCCGGCTCTGATGGCGCTGAAAGCCGGTTACGAAGTGTATGTGGTGACCGATACCTCCGGCGGCACCAGTGTTGATGCGCACGAACGTTCCGTGCAGCGCATGGTGCAGGCGGGTGCGGTGCCGGTGACCTGGCAGCAGGTGCTGCTGGAGTACCAGCGCGACTGGTCACGCAAAGAGACCTATGATGCGGTGATGGATCTGGTGCGTGAGCACAGCGGTGCCTACGGCATGGGTGTCGACTACGCCTACACCATGGTGCACAAAGCGCCGCAGCGTCAGGGCTGATTCAGCGGTAGTGCGGCAGGCGGGTTTTCAATGCGTCGATAAACAGCCGCAGCGCCATCGACTGATGCCGGTTCGGCGGGAACCACAGCGCGATTCCCGCCGACTGAATGCGCCAGTCGGCCAGCAGCTCCACTAATTTCCCCTGCTGCAGTGCCTCGCTAACGTACAGCGAAGGCACAAACGCAATCCCTGAACCGTTGATGGCCGCGCGTGCCATCAGCGCGTTATTGTCTAACGTCAGCGTACCCGGCACGTCAATCTCCAGACTTTCTTCCGCACTCTGATACTCCCAGCGATAGCGTTTGCCCCCGGGCAGGCGATGACGAATACACTGCTGCTGCAGTAAATCCTGCGGCTGACGCACCGGCGCGTGCACCGCCAGATAGTCGGGCGAGGCCACGGTAACGAAGGTCAGCGGGCCGCCGAGCGCAATAGCCACCATATCCTGCGGCACATCTTCAATCAGCCGGATACCGGCATCAAACCCGGCAGCGGTGATATCCACCAGCGCGCCCTGAGCGGCGAAATCAAGCTGAATACCGGGATAGCGCGCGCTGAACTCGGGCACTACCTGATCCAGCAGCAGGCCAATCACCACATCGCTGGCGCTGATGCGCAGCGTACCGTACTGCTGCTGGCGGCTCAGGCTGACCTCGTGCAGCACCTCATCCATCTGATTGAGCAGCGGCGCGAGGCGCTGTAATAGCTGCTCACCGGCGTCGGTCAGCGACACGCTGCGTGTGGTGCGCTGAAACAGCTGCACGCCGAGGTTGTGCTCCAGCGTTTTCACCAGGTGGCTGAGCGAAGATCGCTTCAGGCCAAGCAGCTCGGCAGCGCGCCGGAAGCTGCGCTGCTCGCCCAGCGTTTTGATCGCCTGCAGTTCGTGCCATGAAGGGCGTTTCATTGGTGGTATTTCCTCACCAGGTCATGTGCGATTGGGGAGATTATGACCACCAGTAAAGCGATCTATCATCAGGTTTTCAACATGAGGAGCGCAAAATGAAAACCTGGTTAATTACCGGTGCCAGCAGCGGACTGGGCCGACTGATGAGTGAACGTTTACTTGAGCGCGGCGATCGCGTGGTGGCAACGGTGCGCCGCGAGCAGGCGCTGGAAGATTTGCAGCAGCAATATGGCGATCGGCTGCTGGTGATGCGGCTGGATCTGGCCGAAACGGCCAGTATCGCACCGGCCATCGCCACCGCCTTTGCCCGCGTCGGGCGTATTGATGTGGTGGTAAGCAACGCCGCTTACGGTCTGTTTGGCGCGGCGGAAGAGCTCAGCGACGCGCAGATTGCACGCCAGATCGCCACCAATCTCACCGGATCGATCCAGCTGATTCGCGCCGTCATCCCGCATTTGCGCCAGCAGGGCGGTGGCCGCATTGCGCAGATCTCGTCCGAAGGCGGCCAGGTGGCGTATCCCAATTTCAGCCTGTATCACGCCAGCAAATGGGGCATTGAAGGTTTTGTCGAAGCGGTGCGCCAGGAAGTCGCCAGCTTTGGCATCGAGCTGCTGCTGGTGGAGCCGGGCCCGACCGTCACTAACTTCGCCAGCGGGCTGGATATCGCCGCGCCGCTCGACGCCTATCGTGATAACGCATCCGGTCAGTTCCGTCGGGCGATTGAAGCGGGTGACTTTGCTATATTGGGTGATGCCGGAAAATGCGTGGCGGCCACGCTGGCGACGCTGGATCAGGAAACGATGCCGCTGCGGCTGGCGCTGGGCAGCACGGCCTATCAGCACATCGAAGCCGCGCTGGAAGCCCGGCTGGCAGAACTGCGCGCGCAGAGAGCGCTGGCGTTTGGCGCGGATGCGTAACTTTGCCGTGTAACCTGGTTGCGCAGACCGTTATTAATGGCGGTCTGCGGCTGGTTAACACGGACTGGCTGACATCGTTGTCTCTTTTATTTACCTTAACCATAAAAACGATTTTTATTTTCGTTTTTAACGATATGCTTCAATAGATATTGGCATTTATCAACAACATTGCGGGCATTTTTAAACCCCTTTTCAAGCACCGCAATATTTAATGCATGGTCGTCATGGTTAAACTGCATTGGTTCGGTATCGCACATGTTAAAGGCACGCGTTGTCGCTTCTGTCCAGTGATGAACGCTTTCTCCGGACCAGGCAATATTCTCTTTAAGCATTCTCACTGGGTTCCCGCCCCAGCAGCTATTGGAGTGTATCGTTTTCCCCGCCACCAGACTCATGGCACCAATTACGCTGCCGGAGTGGATCGATGAACCTTTTAAAACCATCGCGTTTTGTCCGATCCACACGTGATCGCCGATATAAATGCTACGGGAATGATTGATGCGCTGATTATCCGCAATGTTATATATCAGATGAGGATCGGCGGTTCGCATCCAGATACCAAAGGAGAGACAACAATGATTGCCAATGATGATATTTTTTTCTTCTGAGAGAATCAGCGTTAACTTTTCATTGAAGTAATTATGTCTGCCGATGAAGCAGACCGAATTTGAGAATGCAATTATTTTAACGATGTAGGGTATCGCACTTTGGCTCAAATAAATGATTGAATTATCCGCCCGAAAATCCACTACGGAATCCTGCAGGACTACGCCCTCCTCACATATCAGAATATTGTTCTTACCATGAAAATTAATCTGGCTATTGATGAGTGTCGGTTCTTTACCGAGAAATTTGTTACCTTCAATAAGCCTGAGCTGCTCTGGATGTAATATTGTCATTTTTCGCTACGTGAGTCGGGATGGCCGTTTTCAAAGCGGCCTGAATCACGTCGATATTAAGCGTTGGGCATCAGAACAGCAGGCTGTGCGCCGTGGCGCGCAGCGCAATGCCGAGCAAAATGCCGGGCACGGCGAAGCGGAACAGGCGCGGAAAACGGCTGGAGAGCCCGAGGAAAATGCCGATGCCGGGCAGGTCGAAGGTCTGAATCAGCAGGCCTGCCGCGGCGTTGATGTTGTGCGCACTGTACTGCCCCTGTTCGACCAGTCCGGCAACCACGCCGTAATAGGCGGTACCGCCGGCCAGGCATTTGGTCAGCGCAGGCAGCACATACACCTCGGCGATATGCAGTTTGTGTAACAGCGGTGCCAGCAGCTGCGTCAGCAGCTCAATGGCGCCGGCACTCTTCAGGATGCCCACTACCGACAAGGAAAGGATCAGCATCGGCAGCGAACCGAGCGCGAGGCGAATGGCGTCGGCACCCGAGGTGTTGATGATGGCGATCAGTCCCGGCTTCGTGTCGCTGTTCTCCACGCCCTGGTCTTCATCGCGCAGCGCGACGTCGGAAAGTTTGCGGGCAAAAAAATGATAGGTTGAGGCGGCCGCCAGCACGCCGCCGCTGATGGAGAACAGCAGCGCGGCGCTCCAGTTGAGCCCGTCAGGAATCAGCGGATAAAAGGCGTTGGCCTGGCCCATCGCAAACAGCATCGCGCCATATGGCGGTCTGAAGTGCCGCGCTTCTCCATGATCGCCAGCGCGGCGAGCGGTGCGGCAAAACTGACAAAATTCAACTGGATGAGTGCGAACAGCGCCAGGCCGGTAATCCCCAGCGGCTTCAGTAACGGCGTGGCGTGGCGCACGACAAAATCCAGCACGCCTTTCACTTCGAGGTATTTCATGATGAATAGCATCACCACCATGATGGGAATCAGAGTGTAAAGCGCGACGTCGACCGCAGCTTTGCCCGACTCCATAATTATGCTGATGATATTCACGTGCTGACGTCGTCCCGTTACCGCAAAACGCTGGCCGCCGCGCCAGCAAAGCAAAAATCATAGCGGGTATGCGCGCTGTTGAGTAGTCAGCAAACAAAAAAGCCCCCAGGCGGGGGCTGCGATGATGGCGCGGAGGCGGTGTTAGCGCATGGTGACGAACTCTTCCGCCGCCGTCGGGTGAATCGCCACGGTGTTGTCGAAGTCTTTTTTGGTGGCGCCCATCTTCAGCGCCACCGCAAAGCCCTGCAGCATCTCATCCATGCCGTTGCCGATACCGTGAATACCCACAATCCTCTCTTCCGGCCCCACGCATACCAGCTTCATGCGGCACGGCTGACGGTGCTGGGTCACCGCGGTATACATGGCGGTGAACGACGATTTGTACACTTTTACCTGGTCGTCGCCATACTGCTCACGCGCCTGCGGTTCGGTCAGACCGACGGTGCCAATCGGCGGATGGCTGAACACCACGGTGGGAACGTTGCTGTAGTCGAGATGCTCGTCCGGCTTGTTATTAAACAGGCGTTCGGACAGGCGACGGCCTGCCGCCACGGCCACCGGCGTCAGCTCGACCGCACCGGTGTTATCACCTACCGCATAGATGCCTTTGACGTTAGTGTTCTGGAACTTGTCGACCTGAATGTAGCCTTTGTCATTCAGCGCCACACCGGTCACCGCCAGGTTGAGGTTATCGGTAGCGGGCTCGCGGCCAATTGCCCATACCAGGCAATCCACCGTCTGCTGCTGGCCGTTTTCCAGCTGCAGCGTCAGGCTGCCGTCAGCATTCCTGATCACCGCTTTCGGGATCGATTCGGTGTGCAGCGTCGGACCTTCCGCCTGCATCACTTCAACCAGCGTCTCAACAATCAGCGGGTCGAAGCTGCGCAGCGGCGCATGCTGACGCACAAACAGGTGAGTTTCTGCGCCCAGCGCATTCACCACGCCGGCCAGCTCTACCGCAATATAGCCTGCGCCTACCACCGCAACGCGTTTTGGCAGCGCCTCCAGCTCAAAGAAGCCGTCGGAATCGATGCCGTACTCTGCGCCCGGCACCTTTGGATGGCTGGGACGCCCGCCGGTGGCGATCAGGATATGGTCGGCAGTAATGGTCTCGCCGTTCACTTCCACCGTGTGGGCATCGACAAAGCGCGCGAACCCTTTGATCACTTCCACCTGGTTTTTACCCAGCACGTTGTCGTATGAGGTGTGGATACGGTCGATGTAGGCGCTGCGATTTTTCACCAGCGTTGACCAGTCAAAGCGATTAACGGTGGTATCAAAGCCGTAATCCGGACCGTACAGGTGAATTGCTTCGGCGATTTGTGCCGCATGCCACATCACTTTCTTCGGTACACAGCCGACGTTGACGCAGGTGCCGCCCAGCTCTTTCGCTTCGATCAGCGCGCACTTCTGGCCATACATCGCCGCACGGTTAATGGAGGCGATACCGCCGCTGCCGCCGCCAATGGCGAGGTAATCAAAATGTCTGGTCATCCGTTGTGTCCATCTGTTGGAGGAAAACTGGCATAGAGTGTAACGCCGCTTCAGTTACCGGCGCAAAGTTTGCACCTATGTATGTAATAGGGTTGAATGCCGGCAAGGGGTTGGCTCAAAGGAACTTATCATGCACCTGACATTTCTTGGTACCGGCGCGGGCGCGCCCAGCCTGCAGCGCAACGTCACCGCCATTGCGCTGACGCTGTCGAAGCGCGGCGAGACCTGGCTGTTCGACTGTGGTGAAGCGACGCAGCATCAGTTTATGCGATCGGCGCTTAAGCCCGGCAAGCTGGAAAAAATCTTTATTACCCATTTGCATGGCGATCACATCTTTGGCCTGCCGGGTCTGCTCACCAGCCGTTCGATGGCGGGCCTGACCGAGCCGATGACGCTGTACGGTCCGAAAGGATTGCGCCAGTTTGTCGACACTGCGCTCAGCCTGAGTGGCTCTTATACCGGCTATCCGCTGGAGATTGTCGAGATCGAAGCCGGTCCGGTGCTGGATAACGGTGAGTTTCGCGTCACTGCTTATGCGCTAAACCACGTGGTCGAGTGCTATGGCTACCGCATCGAACAGCATGATAAGCCGGGCTTCCTTGACGCACCGCGCCTGAAGGCGGAAGGCGTGCCGCGCGGCCCGTGGTATCAGGATCTGAAACAGGGCAAACGCATCACGCTGGAAGATGGCCGCGAGATCAACGGCGCCGACTATCTTGGCCCGGCCACCAAAGGCAAAGTGCTGGCGATCTTCGGCGATACCGGCCCCACCGAGGTGGCGTTGCAGCTGGCGGCGAACGCCGATGTGATGGTGCATGAAACCACGCTGGAAGCGGCGATGGCGGAAAAAGCCAACGGGCGCGGCCACTCCACTACGGTGCAGGCGGCCAGCGTGGCACAGCGCGCTGGCGCAAAACGCATGATCGCTACGCACTTTAGCTCGCGCTATTTGTCACAGGATCGGGAAAGGCTACTGGCAGAGTGCCAGTCGGTGTTTCCGGCCACCGAACTGGCTCACGATTTTGCGATATTTGAGGTGTAGCGCTTATTCCGGCACGATTTGCGTCACGCTGTAGTGACCGGTGCCGGCGGGCACCAGTTTCTGGTGCAGCCACGGCAGCAGCTCTTCCATCTGCGCTTTCAGCTTCCACGGCGGGTTGATGACAATCATCCCGGACGCAGTCATGCCGCGCTGATCGCTGTCCGGACGCACTGCCAGCTCGATCTGCAGAATATTGCGGATGCCGGTGGCTTCCAGATCCTTCAGCATGTGCTTGATCTGCTGGCGCAACACCACCGGATACCACAGTGCATAGACGCCGGTGGCGAAACGTTTGTGACCTTCCTGAATGCCTTTCACCACATCCTGATAATCGCTTTTCATTTCGTACGGCGGGTCGATAAGGATCAGGCCGCGACGGGTCGGTGGCGGCAGTTTGGCCTTCAGCTGCTGATAGCCATCCGCGCGTTCAACGCGGGCGCGCGCATCTTTACTGAACTCACTGCGCAGCAGCGGGTAATCGGTCGGATGCAGTTCGGTGAGCTGCAGCTTATCTTCGTCGCGCAGCAGATGGCGGGCGATCAGCGGCGAGCCAGGGTAATAGCGCAGCGTACCGGTTGGGTTGAGGTTGCGAATCGCCGCCAGATAGGGCTTCAGCAGCGCTGGTGCGTCCGGCTGCTGCCAGATACGCGCAATGCCTTCCAGATATTCGCCGGTACGTTCGGCGTGCTCACCGCTCAGCTGGTAACGTCCGGCACCGGCGTGGGTGTCCAGATAGAGGAAAGGTTTTTCCTTCTCCATCAGGGCGGTGAGGATCAGGCTTTCAACGGTGTGTTTCAGCACGTCGGCGTGGTTGCCGGCATGAAAACTGTGGCGATAACTCAGCATAAAAAAGAGGGGTCCGCGGTTGGATCAATGAAGTCGAATAGATCGTGTGTGGCGCGATTATAGCCGCGCCGCATAAAAATTGCTGACGTTTTACCATCCGCTTAAGTTTTCAGCGCGCGGGTCGCTTTAGCGGAATGCGACCGGTCTGGTAGAGAACTAATTTCACGTAGGGATAATTCGACTCTCGAAATTTTACCGCAGATTAAGTAAGTTAGTAGCCGAAAACGAAGCGGTCGCGAGCGAAATGCCAGGAATGCGTCTCTGGCAAGGAAACTTTTCGGCCATGGCCGTATAATTTTTTGCTTCAAGCATCCTTAATAACTCCTGGTGACAATAATGAAAAAAATGACTGGTATCGCGGTGGCAAGCCTGCTGGCACTGGCCGGCTGCGCGAAACAACAGCCTGTTCATAGCCTGGTAACGCCGCCCGCCGCCGACGCTCAGCCGATGGCTGAATCTGCTGCACGGCCTGACGGCCAGCCGTTTGTAACCGAAGCGCCAGCCCAGCCGGCCGCTGCCTCGTTCGCTGACGATCGCGCCAGCAACATTCAGCAGTGCCGTAAAGAGCTGGATGCCATGCGCCTCTACAGCCAGGCGTCTTACGACAGCTACCAGGCGGAGTTCCAGAAAATTGGCGCGCAGACCAACAAATATCTGCAGATTAAAGATTCGATTGGCGCGGATATTAACGATTTAGTCATGCCGCGCTATCAGTTCCAGATCCGTGAACTGTGCTTCCGCATTAAAACCCGTCTGTCACAGCTGATTATTCGCCAGGCCGGTTAACAATAACGGCGCAAGCCGACCCCTTTTTTAACAGCGCGACAACCTCGCGCGGTGGATGGCTTCATCTCAATTAACATATTGAGATGAGGCCTTTTGTTTTCTTAGCGGCAAGGAGCCGCGACTGGAGGTTTTGATGACACAGCGTCATCTGCTGGCGGTGCTGATTAGCGCGGCCTTACTGCTACCCGGACAGGCCGCGTCAGCGGCTGATGATGACATGCTGCGCGCGTTCA
This sequence comes from Pantoea sp. SGAir0418, assembly GCF_043529865.1. Classification (NCBI taxonomy): domain Bacteria; kingdom Pseudomonadati; phylum Pseudomonadota; class Gammaproteobacteria; order Enterobacterales; family Erwiniaceae; genus Pantoea; species Pantoea sp. SGAir0418. The sequence continues at coordinate 227,741 of NZ_CP027911.1, read as the reverse complement.
GCGAAGCAGCGCGCACCCTGCCGCCGGCACCGGCAGCAAAACCACAGCCACCTGCAAAACCGGCCGCTAAACCGGCGGCGAAAACCGTCAGCAAGGCAGAGAAAAAAGCCGCAACAGCGCCCGATCACAGTGCGGAACTGACGCGTCTGCGCGCGCGCGTGGCGGAGCTGGAAAAGCTGTCTGCGGCACCTGCGGTGAAAGCGGACGATGCGTTAAAGGCGCAGCTGGCTGCCAGCGACAAAAAACTGGCAGCGCTCAGCGCGGAGAAGCAGCAGCAGGAGAAAAACATCGCCACGCTGCAGCAGGCGTTGAAAGAGGCACAGCAGCAGCAAAGCGCCGGCAGCGCCCAGCTGACGAAACAGCTCAGCGACGCGCGCGCGGCGGCCACCCAGAGCGCCGACGCGCTGAAAGCGCTGAAAGCGGAAAACGACAAAGCGCTGGCGGCGTTGCAGGCTGAGAGCAAAAAGCAGCTCAGTGCCCAGCAGGCCGGGAACGATAAAAAACTGGCGGCGCTCAGCGCGGAGAAGCAGCAGCAGGAGAAAAACATCGCCACGCTGCAGCAGGCGCTGAAAGAGGCACAGCAGCAGCAAAGCGCCGGCAGCGCCCAGCTGACGAAACAGCTCAGTGACGCGCGCGCGGCGGCCACCCAGAGCGCCGATGCGCTTAAAGCGCTGAAAGCGGAAAACGACAAGGCGCTGGCGGCGCTGCAGGCTGAAAGCAAACAGCAGCTCAGCGCCCAGCAGGCCGGGAACGACAAAAAACTGGCAGCGCTCAGCGCGGAGAAGCAGCAGCAGGAGAAAAACATCACCACGCTGCAGCTGGCGCTGAAAGAGGCACAGCAGCAGCAAAGCGCCGGCAGCGCCCAGCTGACGAAACAGCTCAGCGACGCGCGCGCGGCGGCCACCCAGAGCGCTGACGCGCTCAAAGCGCTGAAAGCCGAAAACGAGAAAACGCTGGCGGCACTGCAGGCTGAGAGCAAAAAACAGCTCAGCGCCCAGCAGGCGGCAAGCGACAAAAAGCTGGCGGCCTTACAGGCAGAAAACGAGAAGGTGCTGGCGGCGCTGCAGGCTGAGAGCAAAAAGCAGCTCAGCGCCCAGCAGGCGGAAAGCGATAAAAAGCTGGCGGCATTACAGGCTGAAAGCAAACAGCAGCTCAGCGCACAACAGGCTGAGAGCGCCCAAAAACTGGCCGCGCAGCAGACTGCAAGCGACAAGCAGCTGAAAGCGTTACAGTCTCAGCAGACGGAAAGCGAGAAGAAGCTCACCGCACTGCAGACGCAGCAGGCCGAGCGTGAAAAACAACTCGCTGCGCTGGATAGCGAAAAACAGCAGCAGGCGCACAATCTGGCGCAGCTGACGCGGGAACTGGAGGCAGCGAAGCAGCAACCGGCCGCCGCGCCGAAACTTTCTGCCCCGAAAAGCGATGCCGAACGCGATGGTTATACGCTGGGTCAGTTCATCGCCAGCAATGCGGTGGTGCAGCTGCAGATGGTCAAAGACATCGGCCTCAGCATCAGTATGGATCAGCTGATTGCCGGCTTAACCACCCAGCTGCAAAGCGGTGATTCGCTGCTCGATGGAGAAGAGATGGCGCGCCGTTACGCCACCATGCAGGCTTCCATTGGCAAAGGACTGAACGCGCTGATTGAAAAAGGCTACGCGCAGCTGGACAAGAAAGTGGCGAAGCGTAAAGCGCTGAAGAAAGATCTCGGCATGCAGTGGTTTGCGGTGAAAAGCGTGAAAGGCAAACTGCTGCCGGACCAGCAGGCGGCGGTCAGCGTCCGCGTTACCACCCTGAGCGGCAAGGTAATCAATGATTTTTCGCACGATCAGGTGCCGTTCAACGACAGCCTGCCGCCACTGTTGCAGGAGGGCATGTCACTGACCGGTAAAGGCGGCGCAGTGGAAGGCTGGGCGCTGGCGAAAGATATTTACGAGCGCGAGCCGCTGCCACCGTGGGTCGCGCCGTATGATGTGATCCATTATCAGCTGACCATCAAATAACCTCTGGCCCGCCGTCTGGCGGGCTTTTTTTTCAACAATGCGCGATAAATCGCGTCGCTACTGATACGTGCACTTATTGTAGCGGCGCGATTCATCGCGCGTTTTTCTCTCTGCCCTTGCGGGTGGCATTGATTTTCCCCTCGTCTGGCCGCATGTTAGTAAAATTGCGCCGCGCCCCTGCGCGCGGCCCCACTCCATGATGAAAGGACTGCGCTTATGACCAATCCGTTACTCACGCCTTTTACGCTACCGCCTTTTTCCGCCATCAAACCTGAGCACGTGGTTCCCGCTGTAACTGAAGCGCTGAACGACTGTCGCGCAGCGGTGGAGCGCGTAGTGGCGCAGGGCGCGCCTTACACCTGGGAAAATTTAGTCCAGCCGCTGGCGGAAGTGGACGATCGCCTGGGCCGCATCTTCTCGCCGGTCAGCCATCTCAACTCGGTAAAAAACAGCCCGGAACTGCGCGAAGCCTACGAGCAGACGCTGCCGCTGCTGTCCGAATACAGCACCTGGGTGGGCCAGCACGAAGGCCTGTATCAGGCGTATCGCAACCTGCGTGAGGGCGAGAGCTACGCGCAGCTGGATACCGCGCAGAAGAAAGCGGTGGATAACAGCCTGCGCGACTTTGAGCTGTCCGGTATCGGCCTCGATAAACAGAAACAGAAACGCTATGGCGAGATCGCCGCGCGCCTCTCCGAACTGGGATCGGCTTACAGCAACAACGTGCTGGATGCCACCATGGGCTGGAGCAAACTGATCACCGACGAAGCCGAGCTGGCGGGCATGCCGGAGAGCGCACTGGCCGCGGCCAAAGCGCAGGCGGAAGCCAAACAGCAGGAAGGCTGGCTGCTGACGCTGGATATCCCGAGCTATCTGCCGGTGATGACCTACTGCGACAACGCCGCGCTGCGTGAAGAGATGTATCGCGCTTATTCCACTCGTGCCTCCGATCAGGGCCCGAACGCCGGTAAATGGGACAACGGCCCAATCATGGCGGAAGAGCTGGCGCTGCGCCACGAACTGGCCGAGCTGCTGGGCTTTGACTCGTTCGCCGACAAATCGCTGGCAACCAAAATGGCGGAAAGCCCGTCTCAGGTGATCGACTTCCTGAACGACCTCGCCAGACGCGCGCGCCCGCAGGGTGAAAAAGAGCTGGCGCAGCTGCGTGCCTTCGCCAAAAAAGAGTTTGGCGTGGATGACATGAATCCGTGGGATCTCACCTATTACGGCGAGAAGCAGAAACAGCATCTGTATACCATCAGCGACGAACAGCTGCGTCCGTACTTCCCGGAATCACGCGCGGTGAACGGCCTGTTTGAAGTGGTGAAGCGTATTTATGGCATCACCGCCAAAGAGCGTACCGACGTGGATGTTTATCATCCGGACGTGCGTTTCTTCGACCTGTTCGACGAGAGCGGCGAGCTGCGTGGCAGCTTCTACCTTGACCTTTACGCGCGCGAGCACAAGCGCGGCGGCGCGTGGATGGATGACTGCGTCGGGCAGATGCGTAAAGCCGATGGCAGCCTGCAGAAGCCGGTGGCGTACCTGACCTGTAACTTCAATCGCCCGGTCCAGGGCAAACCGGCGCTGTTCACTCATGATGAAGTGACCACGCTGTTCCACGAGTTCGGCCACGGCCTGCACCACATGCTGACGCGCATCGAAGCGCCGGGCGTATCCGGCATCAACGGCGTGCCGTGGGACGCGGTCGAGCTGCCGAGCCAGTTTATGGAAAACTGGTGCTGGGAGCCGGAAGCGCTGGCGTTCATCTCCGGCCATTACGAAACCGGTGAGCCGCTGCCGAAAGCGCTGCTGGATAAAATGCTGGCGGCGAAAAATTATCAGGCGGCGCTGTTCATTCTGCGTCAGCTGGAGTTCGGCCTGTTCGATTTCCGTCTGCATACCGAGTTTGATCCGGCGCAGGGCGCGCAAATCCTCGAAACCCTGCGTGAAGTGAAAAAGCAGGTTGCCGTGGTGCCGAGCCCGGAGTGGGGCCGCTTCCCGCACGCCTTCAGCCACGTGTTTGCCGGTGGCTACGCGGCGGGTTACTACAGCTATCTGTGGGCCGACGTGCTGGCTGCCGATGCGTATTCGCGCTTCGAAGAAGAGGGCATCTTCAACCGTCAGACCGGTCAGTCGTTCCTCGACAACATCCTGACACGCGGCGGTTCCGAAGAGCCGATGGAGCTGTTCAAACGCTTCCGCGGCCGTGAACCGCAGTTGGATGCGATGCTGGAACACTACGGAATTCAGGGATAAGCCTGCTTGTGAAGATCGGTTTAGTGGATGAAACAGGCGCCGGAGACGGCGCCTTATTACATTTGGCGCAGCGCTGGGGGCTGGAGCAGGACGACAGCGCCACGCTGGCGCTGGTGCTGACAGCGCAGCATCTGGAGCTGCGTAAAGTGGACGAGCCGAAGCTCGGCGGCATCTTTGTCGATTTCGTTTCCGGCGCGATGGCGCACCGCCGCAAATTTGGCGGCGGACGCGGCGAAGCGGTGGCGAAAGCGGTGGGCATCAAAGGGGATTACCTGCCCGACGTGGTGGACGCGACGGCGGGATTGGGGCGCGATGCCTTTGTGCTGGCCGCGCTGGGCTGCCGCGTGCGTATGCTGGAGCGTCATCCGGTGGTCGCGGCGTTGCTGGAAGATGGTTTGCGGCGTGGCTATGAAGATGCGGAGATCGGCGGCTGGCTGCGCGAGCGCCTGACGCTGCTGCATGTGGTCAGCCAGCAGGCGCTGAGTGATATCACGCCGGCACCGGACGTGGTGTATCTCGATCCGATGTATCCGCACCGGCAGAAAAGCGCGCTGGTGAAGAAGGAGATGCGGGTGTTTCAGTCGCTGGTGGGGCCGGACGAAGATGCCGATGCGCTGCTCGAACCGGCGCGCCGTCTGGCGAAGAAGCGCATCGTGGTGAAGCGCCCGGATTACGCACCGCCGCTGGCCGGCGTCGCCACTCAATCGGCGGTGGTGACCAAAAGCCACCGTTTCGATATTTATCCGCCGTTGTCGTAAGCAGTCACTATGGCTTAGCGGCGTGAATCATCGCGTCGCTGCAAGCCATATAATTTCATATCATGACGATGCATAACGTGGATTGTGCATAGCCATAAGTTAACTGGTTAAAACTCATATCTTTACTGTCTTCCGCCCGGAAATTCACTCCTTCCAGACTTATGCTAACCCATCAAGTATATTTCCGTTATTTTTTTGATATCAGTATTGCTATTTTTATGGTTTTTATTTTTAAGGGTGAAATTACTGATAAACATCCGACTATATAAGATTTTTCCCCTAAGAGATTAATCTTAATATTTATTTAAGTCATTGATAAAATTAATTATCTGTATTTTTTATCTGGATTTGTTTTGCGACATGTCTCAATAAGAAAGTGCGGTCCTTGTTGATATTATTTCCGCGTTAAGGATGGAGCTTTCATTGTGCTCTCTCATCCGGGAAATTTCTCAACGCTAACCTGGTTGTTTAGCGTGACTATTAAAATACATGGACTAAATAAATTATGAACGCCATCCCCGTTAATGTCGCCGTTGTAGACAAAAAAACGGTTGTCGAAGCGCAGGTGCTTCGCAACGGTAAAAATGGAAAACCAGTAAAAATCAAAGCCATTGCCAATGGGAAATATATCCTTGCTGAAGGTGAGAAGGGTGTTGCACCTGAAAACATCACCGTCAAGCGCGTAGGCAAAAGTCTCTGGGTTATCCTGGAGGATGGCGATCTGGATAAACCCGATCTCATCATTGAGGATTTTTTTGTCTACCCTGGTCAGCTGGTTGGTAAAGCAGAAGATAACGCTTTCCATGAATACATCGCCTCTGATGCGCGTGATGATCACGAAGCTGCAGCGCTTGCTGATGGCGATTATTCGGCGCTGGTGCTCGGGTCAGAATCCGTCCCGGGGCTGGATAATCTGCTGATTGCCGAAAATGGTCTGATTAACCCGATGCTGTTGGGTCTGGGTTTACTGAGCGCGATTGGTGCAGCGGCAGGCATCATTTATCACAATCACAAAAAAGATCACGGTAAGTCAGGTGAGGGTGAAGGCGGGAATCTGCCTGATCCGGTATTCACGCGAGGCGCAACCATTGATGCGGTGACGGATAACGTGGGCGCCATTCAGGGACCGCTGGCCAGCGGCGACTATACCGATGACGCGACGCCAACTCTGAGCGGCACCGGCACCAATCCTGGTAATACTGTTGAGATCTGGGATAACGGCACAAAAATTGGTGAAGCCATTGTCGATCAGGATGGTAACTGGACATTTACGCCAGGCACGGCGCTGGCTGAAGGCGACCATAGCTTCACGGTGATTGAACGCGACGGTAAGGGTAACACCAGCCAGCCTTCCGAACCGTTTGAGCTAATTATCGATCTCAAAGCGCCAGCACAGGCTACGCTGGACAGCGTATTCGACGATCACGGTTCGCTCACCGGGTTGATTGGCAACGGCGAGGCCACCGATGACAATACGCCGACCCTCTCCGGCAAAGCGGAACCGTACAGTACCGTATCGATCTACGACAACGGTGAAAAAATCGGTGAAGCACTGACTGATGCCAACGGCAACTGGACCTTCACCCCTGCAACGGCACTGGCTGATGGTGAGCACGCATTCACCGTGGTAGCTGCCGACCGTGCTGGTAATATCGGCCTGCCCTCTGCTCCTCACATCATCACTATTGATACGCAGGCACCGGTAAATCCGGGCATTGGTGAAGTCACTGACAACGTGGGTAGCATTGTCGGACCGGTAGACAACGGCGGCAGCACCGACGACAGGACTCCTACCATCGGCGGCGGCGGCACGCCTGGCGACGTGGTAACCATTATTGATGACGGCAAGCCGATTGGCAGCACTGTCGTGGGTGATGACGGCAAGTGGGAGTTTACGCCGGAACAACCCCTGGAAGACGGTGAGCACAACATCGGTATCATCATCACCGATCCGGTCGGCAACGAGTCTGCACCTTCAGATGATTACACCATTATTGTCGATACCCAGGCACCGGATAAGCCGCGCATTGTTGCGGTTATCGACAATCAGGGTGAACAGCAGGGTGAACTGCAGCCGGGCGATATGACCGATGACGCGCTCCCGACCATAAAAGGCGAGGCTGAAGCTGGCAGCATTGTTAATCTTTATGACAATGGCGTGCTGATTGGCTCCGCGCGTGCAGACGACGCAGGCAACTGGGAATTGACTCCAAACAAACCGCTCAGCAATGGCGGACACTCTCTCACGGCAGAAGCAACGGACGCGGCAGGTAACGTCAGCGAAACGTCTGACAGCTTTGATTTCACGCTGATTACCGGTGGTGTGCCAAGCGCGCCGGCGATTATTGGTGTGCTGGACGATGTGGGTGATAATCAGGGCAACGTCGCGAAAAATGGTGTCACCGATGACACTCGCCCAACCGTGCATGGCACGGCGCAGCCAGGCTATATCGTTTCCGTTTATGACGGTGATGTGCTGCTGGGCACCACCACAGCTGATGAAAACGGCCGCTGGCGCTTTACACCGGAAGTGGATCTGGCGGAAGGTGAACATCAGCTGTCCGCTACTGCTACCGATGCGGCGGGCAACATCAGTCCGCAGACCGGCGTGTATCCGATCATCATTGACACTACCCCGCCAGAAAATAGCGGCGACAACACCCTGACTGATGATGTCGGCGCGATCCAGGGCCCAATTAACAGTGGCGATACCACTGATGACGCCACGCCAACCTTTGACGGTAAAACTGAGCCAGGCGCTGTAGTGATCATCCGTGATAACGGTGAAGAAATTGGCCGCGTTGTCGCGGACAAAGACGGTAACTGGACATTCACCCCGGAACAACCGCTGGCCGAAGGCGATCACAGCTTTACCGTACAACCGGTAGATAACGCCGGTAACAAAGGTGAAGAAAGCGCGCCAGTCGACTTCATCGTCGATACCTCTGGTGTTGAAGTGACGATTATCAACGTCTATGACGACGCAGGCGAAGCTGGCTACGTGCAAAAAGGTGGCGTGACTAATGATGCTACGCCGACCATCAATGGTTCAGCGACGCCAGGTGCGCTGATCCATATTTATGACAACGGTGAGCTGATTGGCTCCGCGCTGGCAAATTACAAGGGCGAGTGGTCATTTACACCAGCGGAGCCGCTGAATGAAGGCGAACACAGCTTTACCGCCACGGCGACGACCGAAGCCAATGGCGTCAGCGCACCGACCGCACCGTTTGATCTGATCATTGATATCACTGCCCCGGGCAACGATGGCATTGACGAGGTGCAGGATGACGTAGGTAGCGTTCAGGGACCCGTCGAAAGCGGCGAGGTGACTGATGACAGCACGCCAACGCTGGTTGGTGGCGGCACGCCGGGTGACGTGGTGACCATTATTGATAACGGCGAAACCATCGGTAGTACCGTCATCGGTGATGACGGCAAGTGGGAATTCACGCCAGAAACACCACTCAACGACGGTGAACACAAGTTTGAAACCGTAATCACCGATCCGGCGGGTAACACCAGCGAACCATCCGATCCTTACACTGTCATCGTGGATACCACCCCACCAGTGAAACCGGAAATCGGCGATATCATTGACGATGTCGGTAACGAAACCGGGCCGATCGAAAACGGCGAATCAACCGACGACACGCAGCCGACCATCGGCGGTGGCGGCACACCGGGTGACGTAGTGACTATCATCGATAACGGTAATCCAATCGGCAGCACCGTGATCGGTGACGATGGCAAGTGGGAATTTACCCCGGAAGAGCCGCTGGAAGACGGCGAACACAATATCGGCATCATCGTGACCGATCCGGCAGGTAATGAATCCTCACCGTCTGACGATTACACCATTATCGTGGATACGCAGGCGCCAGAAAAACCTGTAATTAAAGAAGTATATGATAATCAAGGTGATAAGCAGGGTGCACTCAATCCGGGTGAGGTGACGGATGACGCCCAGCCGACCGTGCGCGGCGAAGCGGAGCCGGGTAGCCTGGTCAACCTGTATGACAATGGCCAACTGGTGGGTTCAGCTGTCACGAATGCTGAAGGCCAATGGGAATTCACGCCAACCCGACCGCTGCTGAACGGCGCGCATTCACTCACTGTGGAAGCAGTTGATGCGGCCGGTAACATTAGCGAACCGTCCGACAGCTTTGACTTCATGCTGGAGGCCGGCGGCGCGCCGACCGCACCGGCGATCACTGGCGTAGTGGACAACGTCGGAGATGTGCAGGGCACCATCGAAAAAGGCGGCGTGACCGATGACGTTCGTCCTGGCATTAACGGTACCGCGCAGCCGGACAGCGTAGTCACCGTGTATGCCGATGGTAAAGTGCTGGGGACCGCCCTGACCGATGCCGCAGGCAAATGGTCATTCACGCCGGATAGCGATCTGGCCGAAGGCCTGCGCAATCTGAGTGCCACCGCGACCAACGCGGCCGGTAATATCAGCCCGTCAACCGGACTCTACCCGATTGTGATTGACACCACCGCGCCAGATGCCAGCAGCGACAATCAGCTGACGGATGACGTTGGCGACATTCAGGGGCCGATTAATAGCGGCGACACTACGGATGACGCGCAACCAACCTTCAGCGGTGTGACCGAGCCGGGTGCGACCATTATTATCCGCGACAACGGCCAGCCGATTGGCAGCGCGGTCGCCGGCAAAGACGGTAACTGGCGCTTTACGCCGGACCAGCCGCTGGCGGATGGCGATCACAGCTTCACTGCGCAGCCAGTTGATAAAGCCGGTAATAAAGGTACGGAAAGCCAGCCAGTTGACTTCATTGTCGATACCTCTGCGGTGCTGGTGACCATCAATAGCGTTTATGACGATGCAGGTTCTGTCACGGGCAACCTGACCAGCGGTGCGGTCAGCGATGACACTACGCCAACCCTCAACGGTTCGGCGACGCCAGACGCGCTGATTCACATCTATAACAACGGCACGCTCATCGGTTCCGCAAAAGCCAACTACAAAGGCGAGTGGAGCTTTACCCCGGATGTTGCGCTGGCGGAAGGTGAACATCACTTTACGGCGACGGCGACAAACGCCGCCGGAACCAGCGCCGAGTCGTCACCTTTTGACCTCACCATCGATCTGACCCCGCCAGTCGTGGGCGGTATTGATAGCGTACTGGATGACGTGGGCACGGTGCAGGGCCCGGTCGACAACGGTGGCATTACTGACGACACCACGCCAACGCTGGTAGGTGAAGGCGTGCCGGGCGATGTGGTGACCATTATCGACAATGGTGAAACCATCGGCAGCGCGGTAATTGGCGAGAATGGCAAGTGGACCTTCACGCCGGAAACCCCGCTCAACGACGGCGAGCACAAATTTGAAACCGTGATCACCGATCCGGCCGGCAACAGCAGCCAGCCGTCCGATCCGTACATTGTGACTGTTGATACGCAGGCGCCGAACAAGCCAGCGATTACCGAAGTGTTTGATGACCAGGGCGATCGCACCGGTGCGCTGAAATCCGGTGATACCACCGATGACAGCATTCCTACCGTGAAGGGCACTGCGGAAGCCAACAGCCTGGTGAAGATTTATGACAACGGTGAACTGATCGGTAGCGTGCGCGCTGACGGGCAGGGCAACTGGCGCTTCGAACCGGGCAAACCGCTGGTTAACGGCGCACACTCGCTGACCGTGGAAGCGATCGACGCGGCGGGCAACGCTAGCGAGCCATCAGAGAAGTTTGACTTCTCGCTGGCAGCCGGCGGTAAGCCAACGGCACCGGCTATCACTGGCGTGATGGACAACGTAGGTGACATTCAGGGTGCAATCCAGAAAGGCGGTCTGACCGACGACGCGCGTCCGACCATCAACGGTACCGCCCAGCCGGGCAGCATCGTTACGCTGCTGGTTGATGGCAAAGCTGTGGGCAGCACCCAGGCCGATGACGCCGGGAACTGGTCATTTACGCCGGACAGCGATTTGGCGGATGGTGTGCGCAACATCACCGCTACCGCCACTAACGCGGCCGGTAATATCAGTCCGGAAACCGGGGCGTATCCAATTGATATCGATACCTCCGCGCCAGAAGCCAGCAAAGGTAATCAGCTGATTGACGACGTTGGCCTGGTGCAGGGTCCGATTAACAGCGGCGACATCACCGATGACGCGACGCCCACCTTTAAAGGTAAAACCGAGCCGGGCGCCACGGTAATCGTGCGCGATAACGGTAATGAACTGGGTCGCGCGGTAGCTGATAAAGACGGTAACTGGAGCTTCACGCCGGATCAGCCGCTGGCGGATGGCGACCACAGCTTTACCGTTCAGCCGGTGGATAAGGCCGGTAACAAAGGGCCGGAAACTGACGCCATTGACTTCACCGTAGACACCTCCAAAGTGGTGATTGCTATCACTCAGGTGTATGACGATGCGGGCAGCATTACCGGTAATCTCACGTCCGGTCAGGTGACAGATGACACCACGCCGACCCTGAAAGGCACCGCAACCGGCAACGCGCTGGTGAAAATTTACGACAATGGCCAGCTGATTGGCAGCACGGTGGCAGCCAAAGACGGCAGCTGGAGCTTTACGCCTGGCGTTGCGCTGAGCGAAGGGCCGCACAGCCTGACGGCGACCGCCACCACGCCGGCACACGGCGAGAGTGAGGCCACAGCCGCCTTCGATATCACTATTGATATCACGGCGCCAAACAACGCGGGTATTGAGGATGTCCGTGATGACGTGGGTACAGAGCAGGGCACCGTGGACAACGGCGGCGCGACTGACGATACCACGCCAACGCTGACTGGCGGCGGTAAGCCGGGCGACGTGGTAACCATTATCGATAACGGTGAAACCATCGGCAGCGCGGTAATTGGCGAGAATGGCAAGTGGACCTTCACGCCGGAAACTCCGCTCAACGACGGTGAGCACAAATTTGAAACCGTGATCACCGACCCGGCGGGCAACAGCAGTAAGCCGTCGGATCCTTATGTAGTGAATGTGGATACGCAGGCACCGAATAAGCCAGCGATCACTGAAGTGTATGACGATCAGGGCGATCGCCGTGGACCAATCGCTGCAGGCGACACCACTGATGATGCGACACCGACGGTACGCGGTACCGCTGAAGCCGACAGTCTGGTGAATATTTATGACAATGGCGTGCTGATAGGCTCAACCCGCACTGACGGCAAAGGCAACTGGAGCTTCGAGCCACCGTTACCGCTGGCCAACGGTGCCCATGCGCTGACAGCAGAAGCGGTAGATGCCGCTGGTAACGTCAGCGAGTCGTCAGACAAGTTTGAGTTTGGCCTGATCAGCGGCGGTGTGCCAAATGCGCCGGCGATTACCAGCGTAATGGATAACGTGGGAGACATTCAGGGCCTGGTGCAGAAGGGAAGCGTCACCGACGATGCACGACCAACCATTAACGGTACCGCACAGCCGAACAGCCTCGTTACGCTTTATGCAGACGGCATTAAGCTGGGCACGGTAACGGCAGACGCCAACGGTAACTGGAGCTATACGCCAGCCAGCGATCTGCGTGACGGCGTGCATAACATCAGCGCGACTTCCACCAATGCTGCCGGCAACGTCAGCCCGGAAACCGGCGTCTATCCGATTGAAGTGGATACCACGGCGCCAGGCAACATCATCAATCCGGTACTGACCGATGATGTCGGCCAGGTACAGGGGCCGATTCGCAGCGGCGAGACCACCGACGATGCCACGCCGACCTTTAGCGGTAAAACTGAGCCGGGCGCTACGGTAATCGTGCGCGACAATGGCAAAGAGCTGGGCAGAGCGGTCGCCGATGACAGCGGTAACTGGACGTTTACCCCGGGCACGCCGCTGACAGATGGCAAGCACAGCTTCACCGCGCAGCCGGTCGATCTCGCCGGTAACCAGGGCCCGATTGGCGGGGCGATTGACTTTACCGTCGACACTTCTGCGGTGGTGGTAGCGCTGACCCGCGTGGAAGACAACGCTGGCAGTGTCAGAGGCGATCTGAGTTCCGGTCAGGCCACCGATGACACCACGCCAACGCTGTACGGCACCGCGACGCCGAACGCGCTGGTGAAAATTTATGACAACGGCAAGCTGATTGGTCAGGTAAGCGCTAACGCGCAGGGCCAGTGGAACTTCACGCCGGGCACAGCGCTCAGCGAAGGTTCGCACGCCCTGACCGTGACGGCGACCACGGAAGCACACGGCGAAAGTGAGCCAACCAGTCAGTTCGATCTGCTGATTGACCTCACCGCGCCGAACAAGGGCGTGATTGACTCCGTCAGCGACGACGTCGGCACGGTTCAGGGGCCAATTGACAAAGGCGGCTATACCGATGACACCACGCCAACCCTGTCCGGTCGCGGTACGCCAGGTGATAAGGTCACCATCATCGATAACGGTACGCCGATTGGTGAAGCCACCGTTGGCAACGACGGGCGCTGGAGCTTTACCCCGACTACGCCGCTTAACGATGGTACGCACAACTTCACCGTGGTGATGACCGATCCGGTGGGCAACAGTTCGGCACCGTCTGACATCTGGCCGGTGATTGTCGATACCCAGGCGCCGAATCCGGTAGTGCTCACCAGCATTATGGATAACGTTGGCAGCGTGACCGGCCCGATTCAGCGCGACGGCACGACCGATGATAAGCGGCCAACGCTGAATGGCACCGCCGAGCGTGACAGCCTGGTGACCATTTACATTGGTGAAGTTGCAGTAGGCTCGGTGAAAGCTGATGCCAGCGGCAACTGGAGCTTTACGCCGGGCAGCGATCTGGCTGACGGACGCTATGAGTTCACCGTCACTGCCACCGACGCGGCCGGTAACACCAGCTACCCAACCCAGCCGTGGGCGATAACCGTTGATACCGTAGCGCCGAACCTGCCAGCGATTGTACGCGTCTACGATGACGCCGGCAGCATCACCGGTGATGTGCTGAACAACGGCATTACCGATGATAAGCGGCCGACCATCAGCGGCACCGCCGAGGCCAACAGCACCGTTACCGTATACATCGACGGTACGCCTGCCGGTACCGTACGCACCGATGGCAGCGGTAACTGGAGCTTTACCCCGGGCAGCGATCTGGCCGATGGTCTGCACCGCATTACCGCCACCGCCACCGATACCGCGGGCAACACCAGCGGCCAGACCGCGGCGTGGAACATTACCGTAGACACCGTGGCACCGAACGCACCGGTCATTGTCACCATTGAAGATGATATCGGCAGCATTAAGGGCAACATCGACAAAAATGGCTTTACTGACGACAAGCGGCCGACCCTCAATGGCACCGCCGAGGCTAACAGCCTGGTTACGATTTATATTGATGGTATAGCGGTGGGCAGCACCCGCGCCAACGGCAGCGGCAACTGGAGTTTCATCCCGCTCAGCGACCTGTCGGACGGATTGCACCACATCAGCGCCAAAGCCAGCGATAGCGCCGGCAATAGCAGCGGTGAGGCTCAGACGTGGGATATCACCGTCGATACGGTGATCAGCACCCCGACTATCGACACGGTGTATGACAACGCCGGCAGCAAAACCGGTAATGTGGCTAATGGCGGTAAAACCGATGACACCACGCCGACGCTGTCGGGCAAGGCGGAAGCGGGCAGCGTGGTGACCATTTATGATGGCAGCACGAAGCTGGGGTCGGTGACGGCGGGGGCGGATGGTAAGTGGACATTTACACCATCACCAGAGTTAAGCAACGGTACGCATAATTTTAATGTGCAGGCTACGGATAAGGCTGGTAATAATGCAAAATCTCCTGAATGGAATATAACAATCGAACCAGATCTTACAATGACAAATGGGTCTGAGAATTTCAATAATGTTTCTCAAAGGAAGTATGAAGGAGGTTATATATTCAATAGTGGATTGGTAGTTGATATGCTAAGAGGGAATAGTTTTTATATTAGTAACCAAATACGTGTTGGGGTTTATGCTTCCAACTTTATGGGTATACATGAGGATGAAGCACTGTCATTGAGTTTTGGTAATAATAAAGCAGTAACAGATTTTAGTTTAAAAGTTGTTGGTTTTGACAGTCGAGATGGACACCTTGATATAAAAATTTATGATGTTAACGGCGGATTAATATATTCTAAAAAGTTATATAAAGGTAGTGTGGGGGATGAAGCTCACTTTAATTATTCTGCTGGAAATGGAACCCTTATTGGGCATGTTGAGATAAAAGCCGTTGACGCTGCAGGATTGGGTGTTGATGATATTCGTTGGAGCTCGAAAGTTGCGACCACATCGATAATGACTGATAGTGTGGAAACTTTAGTTGAAGATATTCTTTTTGATTATCAAAAGAATATGGACGATGAAGTCAATGTCACTAACAAATCAAATCAAGGAAAAAAAGAACTTGAATTAGGCAAGTTAAACGAAATTGATTTGGAAGATATAGTTTCATTTGAAGAAAATGAGTTGCATATCAATATCTCTGCAGTGGTTTCAGTAGATGCCCCCTCTGATACTATCCTTATGCTATCTGATCTCCTTAAAGATGGCACCGATCTCG
The DNA here is from genome assembly GCF_043529865.1 of Pantoea sp. SGAir0418. Taxonomy (NCBI): domain Bacteria; kingdom Pseudomonadati; phylum Pseudomonadota; class Gammaproteobacteria; order Enterobacterales; family Erwiniaceae; genus Pantoea; species Pantoea sp. SGAir0418. The sequence continues at coordinate 212,192 of NZ_CP027911.1, read as the reverse complement.
GCGACTGGTCACAGGTGGCGGGCACGATTACCCAGGGCGGTCAGGTGTACGACGTTTATCGTCACAGTGGAGTGGAAGGTGAATTGCTGGTGCAGCAGGGGGTAAAAGTCGAACTGGATAATCATTAATCAGCCGTGGCTTTTTTAACCTGTTAACCATCAATACTAATCGGGTGCCCTTGTGGGCACCCGTGGAGGAGTTATGAAAACTTTCAGCCTTACCCTGCTGGCCGCACTGCTGGCCGGTTCCGCCACCTTTAGTCATACCGCGCTGGCAGCAAAACCGTTCGGTGAACTGTATCAGCCGGTGAGCGGCGTACCGGCATCGCAGACTCAGGTAGTGTACTACCGCACCCTTGCCCAGACGGGCAAAGACGCGGCGCACGTGTATGTTGATGGCGAATTCCAGACCGCGCTGCTGCCGGGTGGCTTCAGCGTCTTCTGCCTCAAACCGGGCAGCCACTCGCTGGATAACTACATGAAAGACGCGCCGCGCTACAGCGGCAAGCGCGCCCAGGCGTGGCGCGACAACTTTGCCGGCGGCACCACCTACTTTGTGCGCCTCGGCAACGTCACCACTGGCCAGCCGCAGGTGGTCAGCCGCCAGCAGGCGGAGCGGGAACTCAACGGAGCGCAGCAGCAGATCCACGCGCTGTCGCGCGCATCATCGGTAGTGAAGTGTGACAACCTCGCGCCGCGCAGCTACAAAGACTACGTGCTGGCCGGTGACGTGCTGTTTAACTTTGGCAAATCGTCCATTGGCGATATCTCCGCCGCCGGCCGCCGCGCGGTCGGTGCGCTGATTGCCGAGCTGCAGCGCGATCGCGCCGAGCTGAAAAGCCTCGAAGTGATTGGTCACACCGACCCGATTGGTAACGCCAGCGCCAACCGCCAGCTCGGCCAGCAGCGCGCTGCTACGGTACGCCAGATGCTGATTGACGGCGGCCTGCCGGCCACGGTGATCCGCGCCAGCAGCGCGGGCAGCAGTGAACCGGTGGTGGAGTATTGTGAAGGATCGCGCGCCGCACAGATTGCCTGTAACGCGCCGAATCGCCGGGTCGTCGTACGGCTGGCGCTGAACCAACAGCCGTAAGCGTCACTCATTTCCCTAAGCCATGTTGTAGTTGTTCTGTTATTGCAGTCTTTTGCCCCTCGGTCCGAGGGGCTTTTTTACTGGTTATTCCTCTTCCTCGTCGCGCAGCGGCACAATCAGCATATCGATATGCACGGTATTGATCAGCTGGCGCGCTGACGACATCAGCTTGCTCCAGAAATCCTGATGATGGCCGCACACCACCAAATCGACATCGTATTTTTTAATCGCGTCCACCAGCACCTGGCCGAGATCGCCGCTGCCGCTCAGGGTTTCGCTAATCGGGTAACCGGCGTTGGTGGAGAGCTCGCGCAGCGCGGTATGTGTCTCTTCCGAAATTCGCTTCTGCATGTCGCCGAGGTTGACGTCAATCAGCCCGGTGTAGAGATCTGAATAGTTCACATCAACGTGAATCAGCGAGATTTTTGCATCATAAGGACGGGCCAGTGATACCGCTTTATCAACCAGTAACTGGCTTTCCGGGGAAAGGTCTACTGCAATCAGGATGTGTTTATAAGCCATGATAAAACTCCTTTCTCAAGATTCTGGGGCAACCCGAATTCCTGCCGTTCGGCTGGCGTAATCCTTTGCGCGTAACGGCGATGAAGCGCCACCAACCACAATGTCAGCCACGCAGGCGAATAATTGTTATATCCCGAGTATAGCCAGAGTAGGTAGCAAATGCTGCAAACCGAAGCCCGGCTGTGAGTCAGATCATGGGTTATCGCTTTTTTCGCTCGCGCTGAACGAAAATCATCGCTGGAAAAAATTTAAACAGATCTCCTACACTGAAAATGAGGGCCACTCCCGTCCGGGTAGCGCGCTCAGGTCCGCATAACAACAATGCAATTCGATTCATCTGTGGCTGGCTTATTTCCCGTGGGGCGTCTGCAGCTTTTCCCCGCTGCAGGTAACGTCATTGCGGCTCCAGCCGGGAGGGGAACATGATCAGCACTATCGCGCTTTTTTGGGCTCTGTGTGTGGTTTGTCTGGTGAATATGGCGCGTTACTTCTCATCGTTGCGCTCACTGCTGGCGGTGCTGCGCGGGTGCGATCCGTTGCTGTATCAGTATGTTGATGGTGCCGGTTTCTTTACGTCCCACGGTCAGCCGAGCAAGCAGGTGCGGCTGGTGCGCTATATCTGGGAGAAACGCTATCGCGATCATCACGACGATGAATTTATTCGTCGCTGCGAGCGGGTGCGCGGTCAGTTTGTTCTGACCAGCGGGCTGTGTTTTCTGGTGGTGGTGAGCCTGATCGCCTTAGCGATTTGGCACTGAGAGGGGGAGCGGGTTCTGTCGCGGCGCGCTGTGTTGTATTCGCAACGCACTACGACAGAACCCTGCAACGCTGAAGCGTTAAATCAGCTTCAGCGCAATCCAGTACAGCGAGCCAGACAGCAAAATACACACCGGCAGGGTGAATACCCAGGCCATCGCGATATTTTTGATGGTGCGGCTTTGCAGACCGCCGCCATCTACCAGCATGGTACCGGCAACCGACGATGACAGAATGTGCGTGGTCGAAACCGGCATCCCGGTGTAGCTGGCGATACCAATCGACACCGCCGCCGTTACCTGGGCCGACATGCCCTGCGCATACGTCATGCCTTTTTTACCGATCTTCTCGCCGATGGTGGTCGCCACGCGGCGCCAGCCAATCATGGTACCGATGCCGAGCGCCAGCGCGACCGCCACGATAATCCATACCGGCGCATACTCGATGGTGCCGAGCAGATCGCCTTTCAGCTTATTGAGGAAGCGCTTATCGTCGGCGCTGGTCTCCGGCAGCTTAGCGGCTTTGTCCGCGGTGTCGGAGATGCATAGCAGCAGACGACGCATCTGACCGCGCTGGTCAGGCGTGAGATCGCTGTAGCTCTGCAGATTACCCAGCAGACCCTGCGCACGGTTAATCGCATCGAGCGCACGGGAGCTATCACAATGGAACTCCTGCGGGCCGCCGAGCGACTCTTCCGGCGTCGGCACCGCCGGTGGCGCCATCTGCACGATGTGCGTCAGCGACTGGCCGTGCTGCTGGTAATACTGCTCCAGATGGTTCACCGCATCGCGCGTACGGGTGATGTCATAACCGGAGGCATTCATATTCACCACAAAGCCCGCCGGCGCGACGCCAATCAGCACCAGCATGATCAGGCCGATGCCTTTCTGACCGTCGTTGGCACCGTGCGAGTAGCTCACGCCAATGGCGGAGACAATCAGCGCGATACGCGTCCAGAACGGCGGCTTTTTCTTGCCGTCGATCTTCTCGCGGTCAGCAGGCGTCATGTGGATGCGAGCCCGTTTTTTGGTGCTGCTCCAGTAGCGACGCAGCAGGAAAATCAGGCCACCCGCAATGATCAGACCAACAATCGGCGACAGAATCAGGGAGAGGAAAATATTGATGACTTTCGGCAGGTTCAGCGCATCCACTACCGACGTGCCGGTCATCAGCGCATTGGTGAGACCAATACCGATGATGGCGCCGATCAGCGTGTGCGAACTGGACGCCGGTAAGCCGAGATACCAGGTACCGAGGTTCCAGATAATCGCCGCCAGCAACATGGAGAACACCATGGCGAGCCCATGCGCCGAACCGACATTCAACAGCAAATCGGTTGGCAGCATATGCACGATGGCATAAGCCACGCTCAAACCGCCGAGCAGCACACCTAAGAAGTTGAACACACCGGCCATCACAACCGCCAGTTGCGCCCGCATCGCACGGGTGTAAATGACTGTAGCGACCGCGTTGGCAGTGTCGTGAAAGCCGTTGATTGCTTCGTAAAACAACACAAACAGCAGAGCAAGAACCAATAACAGGCCGGTGCTTAGGTCAAGACCAGCAAACAGATGTAGCATAAACGTTACGCCATTTTGGAGGACATGAACGCGGCGCATTATCTGCGACAACGTGCGCTATGGGAAAGAAAAATATAGCTCTTTTTTGTCTTAAATTTGTCATCCGGCAGGTAATTAAGGACAAAAAGACCGGAAAATGAGCAAGTTACAATATGACACATTTACGGCAATTTTTTGTCGCTGGCGCGAAAAGCCGCAGATCTCTACAATCAGCGCCTTTCAATCAGGTGGGTTAAGGCAGTGGAAAAGTTTGACGTTATCATTATTGGTGCAGGCGCGGCCGGCATGTTCTGCGCGGCACAGGCCGGGCAATTGGGCCGTCGCGTATTGCTGCTGGATAACGGCAAGAAGGCAGGGCGCAAAATCCTGATGTCCGGCGGCGGCCGCTGCAACTTCACCAATCTCTACACCGAACCGGCGGCGTACCTGTCGCACAATCCACATTTCTGTAAATCGGCGCTGGCGCGTTACACCCAGTGGGATTTCATCGATCTGGTTAATCGTCACGGCATCGCCTGGCACGAGAAAACTCTCGGCCAGCTGTTCTGCGATGATTCGGCGCAGCAGATTGTTGATCTGCTGCTGAAGGAGTGTGAAGCCGGCCAGGTGACGCTGCGACTGCGCAGCGAAGTGCTGAGCGTGGCGCGCGACGACGACGGTTACACGCTGCAGCTGAATGGCTCGGCGGTTCGCGCGGACAAGCTGGTGATCGCCAGCGGTGGTTTGTCGATGCCGGGACTGGGGGCAACACCGTTCGGTTATAAGGTGGCGGAACAGTTTGGCCTGCGCGTCCATCCAACGCGCGCCGCGCTGGTACCGTTTACGCTGCATAAGCCGCTGCTGGAGCAACTGAACACGCTTTCCGGCGTGGCGCTGCCGACCACCATTACCGCTCAGGACGGTACGCTGTTTAAAGAGGCGATGCTGTTTACCCACCGCGGCCTCTCCGGTCCGGCGGTGCTGCAGATCTCCAGCTACTGGCAGCCGGGCGAGTTTGTCACCGTCAACCTGTCGCCGGAGACCGCGCTGGACGATTTTATCGAGGTGCAGCGCGCGGCGCATCCCAACCTCAGCCTGAAAAACAGCCTGGCGAAGATCCTGCCGAAGCGGCTGGTGGAAGTGCTGCAGGAGCTGCAGCAGATTCCGGACGTGACGCTGAAGCAGCTCAACAGCAAGCAGCAGAGCGAGCTGGTGACCACGCTGCACCAGTGGCGCGTGCAGCCAAACGGCACCGAAGGCTATCGTACCGCCGAAGTGACGCTGGGCGGCGTGGATACTTCGCAGCTGTCGTCAAAGACCATGGAAGCGCGCGACGTGCCGGGGCTCTATTTCATCGGCGAAGTGGTGGACGTGACGGGCTGGCTCGGTGGCTACAATTTCCAGTGGGCGTGGAGCTCAGCGTGGGCGTGCGCGCAGGCGGTTTAATGGTTTGAATTCAGAGTGGTTTTTCCCTCACCCTAACCCTCTCCCGCAAGCGGAAGAGGGAACTGGCCGGTGCCGGTTGGGAGAGGAAACTAGGCGGTGCATACCTTTCACACTTTTCACCCGCAGCGCCTTCCTGGTTAACTCATGTGACGCACGGCATTCCCCGCCCGCAGCGGACCGCTCCCTCTCCCGCTTGCGGGAGAGGGCCGGGGTGAGGGCAAACCCAAACCCAAACGACTAAGAATCTCCCCCATTTGTCAGACTGCACTGACCGGCGCGTAGGCCTGGTCTCATTAACCTTAAACCTGCCAGTCCTTAAAATAGCCTGAGGCCAGCCGGTCAGCACAGGGGAAGCGCAGGGATGAAAGACGCATACATGGATTGGTTCATTCACCACTTTATTCAGCCGCCGCGCCAGGCGCGCGTGCGTTTGCTGGCTTATACCGGAGGGCCGGTGGCAGCGCATCAGCTGGCGAACAGCCTGCCGCGCTGGCTCACTAACGATGTGCAGCACCTGCGACGCGGCATGATGCGCGAGTACCGGGCGCAGATTAACGGCATGGCGCATTTTCCGGCGCTGGTGACGGATTTCAATGACGCGCGCACGCTGGCGCTGGGGGAGCTGCAGCCGCAAAGGTGTAAGCTAAGGCTGGTGATCAGCCCTGCAGCCGGGAAATTTTTCCTTTTCGACCAGACAGGCGATGTATGGATAGGTTGTATTTAACGTCTGATTTGTTTTGGACACGCCATGGCAGGGGAAATTAAAGCCTGAAAGGATGCTGCTACAACAAAATTTTGTCGCGCTGTTAAAGTTAGCATTTTGTTGTTATCGGATTATTCCCTCCGTGTCAAAAATCGAGCGCTGTTAACGCAAGAAAATTTTATTAACTAAAAGTGACATCATTGTGATGTCCTTGATGCGCACGCCAGCATGGCATTAAGCGATGAAAAACCGCTTCTTGCCAGGCAATTAATTTTGCTACGACTGATTTCACGTGGGTGCAGTCCCATCTCTCGGGCAATCAAAGACGGTTTCACTCCGCGTAATAAAGCGCAAATGACGCGTTTTTCACGTATGAGGGCGTTTTTCCCGATTAACTGTTCTTCAACCGATTCAGGTTTAGCTTGCAACAGATTATGTATTACCTGATGCAGCGTCGTTAATTTTTCTTTTTTCATTACTACATCACTGAAGTCTGCATCCAAGAGTGTGCGACGCATCGCCTTAGCTTCTTCATCCAATAAAATCAACGTGCTGCCTTTGAACCATTCAGGAATGAGAAGTAACTCTGCCAGACCTGCCGCATCACGAGGCAGGTCGGTAATCACTAAATCGGCATAACTAAACATGAGCTCATCTGATATCGCTTCTGGCGCACCCAGTATCGTTTGCACTTCACATCCCGGGAGTGAACGGCAAAGCTCGTGTAAACCCGTCAGTGCAAAATTGCAGCTTAGCGCAATAATGATTTTTTTTGATTTATTATCGTCACCAGTGTTGAACAGAATATCCATTCCCATTTTTGTGCTCTTATTTTATGACGGTTTGTGAAATTGTTTACAGGGTGATTAATTGCGACATGAAGATCATACGATTAATGTTCTTACAAAGATATGGGATTGTTCATCGGTGCCGTGTAGGACGTGGCCTACGTTTTGTTATTTGATTATTATTGATTATTTGTTGAATTTATTAGTCTAATAGTTGGATAGAGGAAGTTTATATTTGGCTACTGACAGGAAATGAATCATGGCGAACTTTATCGTCGTCGACGATCATCCCATGGCGCGTATGGCTGTAACTTTTTTACTTGAAAAAGAAGGGCATACCTTAATTGCCGAAACTGATGATGGTCGCGAAGCACTCGAGCTGGTTGATCAGCATTACCCGGAAATCGTCGTAATGGATATTGATATTCACTCGATAAATGGTATTGAAGTAGTAAAAACTCTGCGCGCCAGGAGTTTTCCGGGTATTATTATTATCGTCTCAGGTAAGAATCAGAGTTTCTATGCAATACAGAGTATTCGCTGTGGCGCAAATGGTTTTATCAGTAAAAAAGACAATTTGCCGGAAATCATCACCGCAATTCGGGCGGCACAAAATGGTTATGGCTACTTTCCGTTAGCCGGTATTAATGCACCACCGGAACAGAGCAGCACTCATCCCGATATCCGGCTACTGGAATCGCTGTCGCCGCAGGAATTTCAGGTATTTAACTACCTGTTGAAGGGGCTGGATAACATGCGCATTGCTAACCGCATGAATCTTAGCAATAAAACCGTTTCTACTTATAAAAGCCGTCTGCTGGATAAGTTGCATTGTCAGAGCCTGCGCGATCTCTTTGCCTTTGCCAATCGTAATCATATGGAGTAGCGATGCTGCGCCTGGTCACTCTGCTTCTGCTGCTGTTGAGCCCGCTACTGGCCGCCCAGCCGCAGCCCGAAATATTTCAGTTGTTCAGCCGTGAAAAGCTGGCACCGATGCATATTGAGTTGAGCGGTGACGAGTGGCGCTGGCTGCGCATTAAACATGAGCTGCGCATCGCGGTGTGGGCACCGGAGCTGCCGCCTTATCTGATCTTTCAGGAGGCAGCGGGCAGCGGCAACAGCGTGGAAGGGATCTACGCCGATTATCTGCAACTGCTGGCGCGTAATCTTGGCGTGCAGGCGGTGATGGTGCGTTATCCCAGTCAGACGGCGGCGCAGGCAGCGGTGAAAAGCGGCGCGGCGGACGCCTTGTTTAGCTCGCCGGGGCGCGAACTGCACGATGCGGCGGCCTTCAGGGCGACAGACAGTTTTCTCATCGATCGTCCGGTGGTGATTGCTGCGGAGAAGCAGGCCTCACAGCCGGTGCCCTACGATGCGCCGCTGCGCCTCGCCATGCGCGAAGGCTTTTTGACCGATGCTCAAATCAAACAGCGTTTTCCGCAGGCCAGTATAGTGCGTTATCCCTCCAGCCAGGCGGCGCTGGCGGCAGTGGCCAGTGGCGAAGCGGACTATGCGCTCGGCAGCCTGCAGGCGGCGACGTTTTTGATTGAGCGCAGCTATGTCAATCAGCTGGCGCTGGCAGCGATTTTGCCGCAAGACGCGCTGTACGGCAGCCGTCTGGTGGTGAAAGCCGATAATCAGCCGCTGTTGAAAGCGCTGAATGCCACCATCGCCGCCATTCCCGGCGAACAGCATCGGCTGATTTCGCGGCAGTGGACGCAGCGGCCGGACGTCTGGCGCCTGCAGGAGCCGCTCAGCCTGACGCCGCGCGAGCAGCAGTGGCTGCAGCAGCATGCGCAGGTGAAAGTGGGGTTCAATCCGTTCTCCGCACCGCTGGCGCTGCTGGATGAGCAGGGTGAATTTCAGGGCATTAGCGCCGATCTGCTGCATCTGATCCAGCTGCGCACCGGGCTGTTTTTCACCCCGGTGCCGGCGTATTCGTGGCGTGACGGCGTACAGCAACTGGAGCAGCATCAGGTAGCGATGCTGGCAGCGGTGGCGCAGGATGGCGGCCATCAGGAGGCAGTGCGCTTTACCCGACCTTACCTGAAGGTGCCGCTGGTGCTGCTGGTGCCGGACCAGCCTGATGCGCCGCAGGCTCTCTATCCCGGCATGAAGCTCAGTATCGTCAAAGGCAATCCGGCGCGTCAGGCGCTGCTGGATCGTTTCCCCACGCTGCAGTTGTCTGAAGTGGATAACGCCAGCCTGGCGCTGCAGCTATTGCAGGAGGGCAAGGTCGCCGGGCTGATCGATAACCAGCTGAGCGTGAACACATTACTGGCGCGCTACGCGCAGCAGCCGCTGAAGATCGTGTCGCGTCTGGCGCTGCCGCCGGTGGAGCTGAGCTTTGCCGTCAGCCGCGATCAGCCGGAGTTGCTGAGCATTATTGATAAGGCGCTGGCCGACATTCAGCCGAGCGAAATCTCGCTGATTGCCAGCCGCTGGCAGGGCACACCGCAGACTACGCGCACCACCTGGCCGCTGTACCGCGCGCAGTTTTACGCCATCACTCTGCTGACCGCGCTGCTGCTGATCGCCTGTCTGGCGTGGGTTAACTATCGCGGCAAAGAGGTGAAGCATCGCCGTCGCGCAGAAGCTGACCTGCAGGCTGAACTGCGCTTTCGTGATGCGCTGCTGAATGGCCTGCCAACGCCGGTCTACGTGCTGGATCGCAACTGGAACGTGGTCAGTGCTAACGGTGCGTTTCAGCGCTTTTTTGCCGGCGTCGACGCGCAGCGCCTGAGTTTTTCGCTTTACGATCAGCGCCATCCGCTGTCGCCTCTCATCAGCAAACTCTATCCGCTGATGAGCCCGGAAGCGGTCAACGATCCGGAACTGGTGGCGCTGGCGCATAACAGTCTGTGGGGCGATACCGCCCAGGATCTGGAAATTGAGATCGAAAACGGCAGCGAAGCGCGCATGGTGCACCACTGGGCGCAGGAGCAGCGCGATGCGCAGGGCAATATTACCGGGCTGATCTGCGGCTGGCAGGATGTTACCGCCTACGAACTGCTGATGCTGGCGCTGCAGGCGGAGAAAAAGGTGGCGGATGAAGCCAACCGTGCCAAGAGTTCGTTCCTCGCCACCATGAGCCATGAGATCCGCACGCCGATCAGCGCCATCATCGGCCTGCTGGAGCTGGAAGGGCGCAAACAGCGCGATAACGAAGCCATTCAGATCGCCTACGAGTCGGCCAACACGCTGCTGGGGCTGATTGGCGATATCCTCGACATGGCCAAGATTGAGAGCGGCCAGCTGGAGCTGATGCCGGAGTGGGTCAGCACCGAGCAGCTGGTGCTGCCGGTGGTGCGGTTGTTTGACGGCATGGCCAGCGGCAAAAATCTGACGCTGCACTACCACAGCGACACGCCGCCGGGGCTGGAAGTGTTTATCGATGCGGCACGCTTCCGCCAGGTGATCGCCAATTACATCAATAACGCCATCAAGTTTACCCACGAAGGCGGTGTTGAAGTGCGGGTGATTGGTCATGAGTGGGAAGACGGTTCGCTGGAGCTGGAGATTGAGATCGAAGACAGCGGCGTGGGCATCAACGCTGCCGACCAGGCCAAACTGTTTCAGCCGTTTGCCCAGACCGAAGAGGGCCGCAAGCAGACCGGCACCGGCCTTGGCCTGGTGATTAGCGCCCAGCTGCTGGAGAAGATGCAGGGCACCATGAACCTCAACAGCCAGCCGGGACGCGGCACGCTGATTCAGCTTAACGTGATGATGCCGGCACGCCGGGCGCGCAAGCTGCTGGAGAAAACCCGCGTGGCGCGCAGCCGTGCGCTGCCGCAGCTGAATATTCTGGTGGTCGACGACCATCCGGCCAACCGCCTGCTGCTGCGAAGCCAGCTCAGCGAGCTGGGCCAGCAGATCAGCGAAGCCAGCAGCGGCGAAGAGGCGCTGGCGCTGCTGGCGCATCAGGCGTTCGATCTGATCATTACCGACTGCAATATGCCGGGCATGAGCGGCATCGAACTGACGCAGACCCTGCGCCGCAGCGGCAACGCGGTGAAAATTTTTGGTCTGACGGCGAATGCGCAGTCGGACGTGCGCGTGCGCTGTCTGGAAGCGGGCATGAATGCCTGCCTGTTCAAGCCGCTGAAAATTGACAAGCTGGCCGAGCTGCTGAGCAGCAACGAGCCGGCCGCCGAAGTGCCGGCGCTGGATTCGCTGCTGTCGCTCGAATCGCTGCGCGCCATGGTGTATCACGACGATGCGATGGTGGCGAAGATGCTGGCGAAGGTCGGCGAGGAGAGCCGCAACGATATGCAGCAGTGCTGGCGCCATTTTGATGCACAGGACTGGCCGGCACTGGCCTCATCGCTGCACCGGCTGGGCGGATCGGCGCAGATCATTTACGCCGGCGAGATCGATGATCTGTGCGGGCAGATCGAGCGCGCCTGCCAAAGCGCTGAAGATCAGGAGGTCATCCGCGAAGGGCTTCTGCTGCTGGAAGAGAAGCTGGATACGCTGAACCAGTCGGTAGTGCATTATTTGCAGGCGTCGTGATGGCGCGGTGCGGTAATTGAAATGCGCGATAAATCGCGCCGCTACGGTTTGTGCGACTGGACAGTGCAGAGATCGCATCCGCAGATGGCGCGACTTATCGTGCAGATATCCCTTCCATGTGATGCCGCTGATAACCGCACGGGTTGTAGCGGCGCAATTTATCGCGCATTCCGCCGCGGTGCGGTAATTGAAATTGCGCGATGAATCGCGCCGCTACGGTTCGTGCGACTGGACAGTGCAGAAATCGCATCCGCGATGAATCATGATGGCGTGATTTCTCGCGCAGATATCCCTTCCATGTGATGCCGCAGATAACTGCACGGGTGGTAGCGGCGCAATTTATTGCGCATTCCGCCGCGGTGCGGTAATTAAAATTGCGCGATAAATCGTGCCGCTACAACAATCTGCATCCTTTTACTGGTTTAAAACGCCACTTTTACTCCGCTCAGCACATTCCAGTCGCTCACGCCGGGGCGATCCAGCCGCTGCTGCACCTGCAACTGCGTGCCGACCTCCACGTTTTCATGCAGCTGCCAGCTGACGTAACCGCCCAGCTGGGCGCTGTGGCGGGCGCGCTCAATCGGTAATCCGCGCATATCGCCGGCATCCAGCGTATTCTGCCTGCCGCTGTGCCAGACATAACGCGCATCCAGCCCAAGCTTCACTGACGACAGCGGCTGATAATCATACTTAACACCGCCAGCCAGGCTGAACTGCGGCGCCAGCTGATAGTTCACCTGCGCACCCTGTTGCTCGGTAAAATCCGCAATATGCAGCCACTGCACACCGGCTGCGGCCAGCGGCATCAGGCTATGCGCATCCTGCTGCCAGCGCCAGCCCGCTTCTGCGCCGATATTGCCGCTAACGGCGCTGATCCGCGCCACTTCCCCCTGGGTTTCATGGCGTAAAGTGCCGCGATAATGCGTCAGCCCCAGCGGTATCTCCAGCTGCCAGCCCTCAGGCGGCTGAATGCCAATCAGCGCATTAATGCCCTGGGTTTGCATACGCAGCTGGCTGCGCCCCGCCGGCGTATCCGACAGCATAGTCATCACGCCTTTATGCACGCCCGCACTGAAGGCCAGCGGGCTCTGTTCCGCTTCCGGCGTCCAGCGCGCGCCCAGCATCCAGCCCTGATAGCGGCTGGTGGCATCGCTATCGCCCTGCGCACTGCGATAGCGCTCGCCGCCGCTATAGCCATACACAAACAGGTTGTGATGATCATCCAGGCTCATCTGCCGGGCAGCGAAGTGGAAGCGGGTTTGCATGGTGTCGTTGAGGGCATACAGCATGTTGGGCAGGGCGAGATAGGTCGGGATTTGTGGCGCGGGTGCTAATTGTGGCGGTTCCGGCTCAGGCGGCGGTGGCGGCGGCAATATGACAGCTTCGCCTTTACCGGGGTCGGGTATCGGAGCCACGACACCGGGATTATTAATATTCGGCAATCCTTCATCTTTTTCCCCGGTCAGGACCATGGTCTGTAACCGGTAATACCACAAATGATGGCTGTTATTGCCGGCCAGCACGCTGGATCGCACCAGGCCCGAGGTTGCCGGATTGATCTCATCAAACCATGAGCCGCGGGCGATCATTTTCCCAAGCTGTTTAATCCCTTCGCCAGTCTGGCGGCTGACCTGCGCCATCAGCGGCAGCTCAGGGATTTCCTGGGTTGATGGACCATGAAAGGCTTCCGGTGGATGCGGAATATTCGCAGCGTTAACGTTATTATTTTGTGATGTGGAAAATGCAGGGTAGCGCTCATCAGCGAATGCAGGAAGGCTATAACAGAACGTACTGATCACCAGCGTCAGCGGGGTAAGTTTCATATTCTCTTCCATGGATGAAAATAGCGAGAATCGCAAACCTAAAGCGACCGACTAACGTGGCAATTAAGTTTTGTCTGGTTTTTTTTCAGAAAAGCATAAAAAAGCCCGGTAAGACATGTCCCGGGCTGATGCGTGGTGAGAGCCGTGATTAAAAACTGATTTTCACACCGGCCTGCAGATTCCAGTCGCTGATGCCTTCCTGCGTCAGGCGCTGCTGGCCCTGAAGCTGGGTGTTAAGCTCCAGATTGTCCAGCACCTGCCAGCCGGCGTAACCGCTGTACTGCAGGCTATTGCCGCCGCGTCCGGTGGCGAAGTGCGCCGCCTGCTGGCCGTCACCAATCGCCACCCGATCGCGCTGGCTGATGTGCTGCACGTAGCGCGTTTCCGCGCCCAGCTTCAGCTTCTCGTTGAGGCGGAAGTCGTATTTTACGCCGCCGGAGAGCTGCCATTGCAGCGGATTATCGTAGCTCACCTGTGCGCCGTCGCTGTCGGTGAAATCATTGATATCGAGCCACTGCGCATTCACACCGGCCACCGGCGTTAGCGCATGCGCGCCGGACTGCCAGCGCCAGCCGCTGTCGAGCCCGAGGTTCACGCCGCGCGCTTTCAGCTGCGTCACGTTACCGCGCAGGTCAGTGCTGACGCTGCCGCGGTACTGCATCACGCCAGCTGGCACGGCCAGCTGTAGGCCCTGATCGGGCTGCCAGCTCAGTAGCGCACTGGCGCCCAGCGTATCAATGCGGGCGTGACTATTGCCGTCTCGCGCTTCCGGTGTGATGCTCAGATTGCCTTTATTGACGCCGACACTCAGCGCCAGCGCGGACTGCAGCGGGAAGCGGCTGCCAATCATCCAGCCCTGATAGCGGCTGTGAAAATCGTAGCCGTAATCCATAAAGCCGCCCGCGCTGTGATAGCGGTCGTCGCCGGTGTAGCCGGACACAAACAGATCCGGACGGCCCTCTGCGCTCGCCTGCTGTGCGCTGCTGCTGAACAGCGCTTGCAGGTTATGCGTCACGCTGTGGAAGGCGGCAGGCAGCGAGATGTAGGCCGGCACCTGCGGAATCACCGCCGCGCGCACCTTACCTGGCTCCGGTTTTGGCTCTGGCTGCGGCACCTGCGGATTTTCCGGTTCCGGCTGCGGTTCAGGCTCGGGTTGCGGTTCAGGCTCGGGCTGCGGTTCAGGCTCCGGCTCCGGCAGGTAAGGTTCGCGGTTATCCCCTTCCGCCAGCAGAATGTTTTGCAGGCGGTAATCCCAGAACTGATCCCCTTCGCCCGCCATCAGACGCTCATCGCCACTGGCGCGGCCCGGTGCAAAGGCGTACAGACCGTAAGCCCAGGCGCCGCGCGCCACATAGCTGCCGGCCAGCTGGACGCTGTCGGCGTGCGCCTGGCCACCGACCTGCACCAGCGACACACCTTCATTGTTATCCGCTGCGCCGTTGTGGTTGCGATCGCTATCGATCCAGCTGGCCTGCGGTTTTACCGTCAGCCACAGCGGCGCATCGTCCGGCTGTTGCAGATCGCCATCGATCAGCAGGCGATCGCTGGCGTTATTGCGGAACGCGGAGTTCAGCACCAGCGCCGTGTCGCGCCCGTGGTGCAGATCGCCAAGGCGCATGGCTGACCAGCTGTCCGGCGCATTGTTCCAGCCCGGTGCCAGCGTGACGTTATCGGCGAGGCTGGCATGATTGATGACGCCGCCGCCGGAGAGCAGCGTGCCGGTGGCCATGTTCAGCGGCGTGTGCAGCCGGCCGCTCACTTCCAGCTCGCCCTGCTGCACTTCAATGCCCTGCTGGTTACTGACGTCACCGCTCAGCGTCAGCCGGCCGTCACCGCTTTTAATCACGCGGCCCTGGCCACTGATATTGGCGCTGATGGTGGAAGCCAGCTCGCCCAGCGTGCTGACGTACTGCGCGATATCGGCAATCAGGCTGGAAGCGGTGCCGCTCAGGTTGATGTCGCCGGCCAGCGTGGATCGGCCCAGCACGTTAAGCGTGGCCTTGTCGGCCAGCGTGATGTCGCTGGTAACGTGAGCGTGCTCAGCGACGGTTAGCGCGGCGTCATGCGCCACCTGCAGCTGGTTGATGTGATACGTTTTGTCCTGCCAGTCATTGGCAAAGAACACCTTCCCGGCATGCTCAACCTGTTCGCCGCTCAGCGTTAGCACACCATCGGCCACCGCCAGCTGATTAAGCTGCGCGCCGCCGGCCAGCTGCCAGCGCTGATGGGTGGTCACGTTGAGGTTATCGCGTGAGTCCGCTTCGCCCAGCTCGCCGAGAAACAGGCGGTTATCGCCGGTGAGATCGAGATGCGCCAGCGTCTGGCTGCGGTTAACGATGCGCGCGCCACTGTCGTTGTGCAGGATATCGTCGAAGGTCAAATCGAGGCCGTTAACGTCCAGCGTACCGCCGCGATAGCCGAAGCGGATGTTGTCGGTGCTTAATTGATCGGCGCTGTTGAGTACCACGGTCGGGCGGCCGCTGAACAGGGTGACGGTAGAGAAGGCCTGTATACGTCCCTGCGCGTCGGCCTGCTGGTCAAGGATGACTGTGCCGTCGCCAACGTTAAGCGCGCCGGGATTGATGCCGCTGGCGTTAACGTGTAGCGTGCCGGCGCCGATTTTGTGCAGCGCATCGTCCTGCAGGCCGTTAACCTGCCACAGCACGGTTTTGTCCTTGTCGACCTCAACGCCGCCGCCGACCCAGCTGAAGTTGCTGTCGCCTGCGCCACGCAGGGTGTAGTCATTGGAAAAATGCAGGCGGCCGGCACCGAGATTGACCGACTGCGCCAGCTCGATGATGCCGCCGTCGCCGTTGAAGCGCAGATCTTTGGTGGCATCGAGCTGTTCATTGCTGGCGCTGGCGGGTGCGGTTTCAGCCTGCGCCTGCTCAAGCCCGTGCCATTGCCAGCTTTTGCCATCCTGCGTAATGCTGTCACCGCGCCATTCGAGGATACTGCTGCCGCTGTCTTCAACATCAGCATCCCTGACGGAATCCAGTACCTCCTGCACATGCTTTCCATTAATTAATTCACTGGCAAAGGAATAATTGTAGGTAGTACCCCCATAGCCGCCAGAATGGACAGCGAACTGTACCCAGCGTTTTTCAACACTGTCCCAGGCAAACACCGGGCTACCGCTATCACCTCCACGGGTACCAATACTTAGCAGGGAAAATGAGGGGTGATCAGGTGAAAAAATTCTCCACTTAATGTAGTCCTTATAAAAATTCGTAATGGCGCCGGGTTTAAAGGTTCCACCGGTGTTATAGACGTAGGCGCCATCGATAGGTATCAATTTACCGCTTTCTGGATCGTCGATTTGCTGATAACCGGCACCCAGGCGGGCAAATACGGTATAGCGACTGCGATTCGCTAATAATTCTTCACCGCCGATGTAAGGCGAAGGCGCGCTTTCGACGACCACCTTATTAACCCGCGGTAAATGAAAGTCTCGCGTAGGATCATTATTGTAGTTAATGCCACGGTAAGTCGGCGAAAATTTGGCTTTTTTGCCTAAATTCAGCGACAGAACATATCGAACATGTTTGGCACCTGTGACAAAAGATGGCGCGATAAATGAGCTGAAACCCTCGTCGCTGACCATGCTAAAGTCCGGCATCGGCACGTCCAGTACATAGCCTTCAAAGGTGCCGTCTTTGCGATAGAGGGGAATATCGGTGGCACCGATAGCATATTTGCCCCGGTTTTCGGCAAAATCGCGGTATTCCTGCACGTCAATGTCATGGCGCATAATCCCGGCATAGGGTGAACCGCTAAGGCACAAGGTACTAATCAGCAGCGCCAGCTGGCTTTTTTTCATGATGTCCATTCCCTGAATGACGAGGAAAATTGAGCGGGCTACTTTATAAGCACATCGGTGCATTCCCCGTTAAGCCTCGTCTCAATCTGCCGGAGAAAAGCCTGAAAATGGCGTGCGGCATGGCGCGGCGAATCTGTTAAGATCGCGGCGTTTTCTTTTTCAGCTGGTCAATAAATCCATGTTAAAAATCAAATTCCTGCTGCCGCTGCTGCTGGTTATCAGTGCACTGATCTGGTGGCTGATGCCGCATTACAGTGATGAGGACAAAGCTTATTACATCGCGACCTTTTGTACGCTGACCCATGACGGGCGCGATAACAGCGCGCAGGCGATGCAGCAGATTATTGAAGGCGGTAATTCGGATTACGCGCTGCAGAAGATTCATTTCCAGTCCGGGCTGGCGGAGCATCTGCAAACGGTATGGCAGGATTTGTCGCCGCAACAGCAGCAGCAGGCGCGGCAGGACGCGTTTGTTTGTCGCCAGTTGATGTCAGATAAGCTGCTGCCGGGCCAGCCGGTGCGCTGAGGAATAAAAGGGTTTCACCGGCCGGACAGGCACGGTGCGGCGGAACATCAGCGCGATGAATCGCGCCGCTACAATCTGTGCGGTTGATAAGCACCGAAATGACGTTTCGCACGTACCGTAGCGGCGCAATTTATTGCGCAATGTCCTGAATGGACACAGTGCAACTCAACATCAGCGCGATAAATCGCGCCGCTACAATCTGTGCGGTCAACAGGCACCGAGATGATATTTCGCACGTACCGTAGCGGCGCAATTTATTGCGCAATGCCCGGATGGGCACGGTGCACCTGAACATCAGCGCGATAAATCGCGCTGCTACAATCTGTTCGGTCAACAGGCACCGAAATGATATTTCGCACGTACCGTAGCGGCGCAATTTATTGCGCGATGCCCGGATGGGCACGGTGCGGCGGAACATCAGCATGATAAATCGCGCCGCTACAATCTGTGCGGTCGACAGGCACCGAAATGACTTTTCGCACGTACCGTAGCGGCGCAATTTATTGCGCGATGCCTGAATGGGCACGGTGCCACTTAACATCAGCGTAATAAATCGCGCCGCTTAAACCTGTGCGGTTATAAATATTTTCCCGAAATATCAGACGTGATTAACGTACCGCGCAGCTAATACGCGCTGGAAACTTCCCATTATTTTCGCTGACCGGATTAACAACCGGTTTTTCCTGCTCGCTGCGATTAAACCCGACTTTGCGACACAGCGCGCAGGGATCGTCACTGCTGCGCAACAGGGCTTCGGCAGCATCGCTCAGCTGGCGTTTGCGGCAGAATAGCGGCGTGCAGCCCATCACCTGTTTAAACGAGCGGGTAAAGGATTGCTGACTTTCGAAATGGTATTTAACCGCCAGACTGATAATCGGTGTACGGCTGAATTTCAGCTCATTCACGCAACAAATCAGTTTCTTTTTGCGAATATAACGCGCCAGCGTTTCGTTATGGTAACGGGCAAACAGTTTCTGTAAATACCATTTGGAATAGCCAGATTTCAGTGCAATATCATCAATGCTCAAACGTTGATCCAGGTTGGCCATAATCCATTCGGTCACCGAATCAATCACCCCTTGGTTGTATTTTTGCTGCATCATTATGGTCCTCCAATAACTCGACACAGTGTAATTAAATTAAACTTTTTAAGCACTGTCGTAACGTAAAGTTTTATCAGGAAATGGCTTTTTTATTAATTGTCATCAAGACTGGTCTTGTTTATCGTGAAATTAATCACCGACATGTTGTGATGATGTTGAATAGTTGCCGTAATTACGGCCGTTATTATTAACGCAAATGGGTTATCGCTTTGCGCGGCTTAACAGTCAAAGGTGTTCCGGGCGGCGGCACGGCGCATCAATATCCACCGGCGGTTTTCGTGCCAGACTGAGGGTTTTTCCCCTGTACAGAAGAGGTCACATGACGTTTCGTTTTCGATTAAAACCGTTACTCAGCGTAGCGCTGACGTCAGCGATGCTGTGCGGCACGCTCAGCGCGCAGGCCGCAGAGGCCGTGTATGGCGAGCAGCTGGAGGGATTTCACTATCCTTATCCGTTGCAGCATTTTACCTTCTCCTCCCAGCAGCAGTCGCTCAGCATGGGCTATATGGACGTGAAGCCGGCGCAGCAGGCCAATGGTCAGACAGTGGTGCTGATGCACGGTAAAAACTTCTGCGCTGCCACCTGGGAAGACACCATCAACGCGCTGAGCCAGCAGGGCTATCGCGTGATTGCGCCGGATCAGATTGGTTTTTGCACCTCCACCAAACCCGCCCGCTATCAGTACAGCTTCCAGCAGCTGGCGCAAAACACCCATCAGCTGTTAGCGCAGCTCGGCATTGAGAACGCGGTGATCGTTGGCCACTCAACCGGCGGTATGCTGGCGACGCGTTACGCACTGATGTATCCGCAGCAGACGCAGAAGCTGGTGCTGGTCAATCCGATTGGCCTTGAGGACTGGAAGGCGAAGGGCGCGCCATGGCGCTCAGTGGATCAGTGGTATCAGCGCGAGCTGAAGCTCGACGCGGCGGGTATTAAGAAATATGAGCAGCACACCTATTACAGCGGCCAGTGGAAGCCGGAATATGACAAATGGGTGCAGATGCTGGCCGGGCTGAATAAAGGACCGGGGCATGAGAAAGTGGCGTGGAACTCGGCGCTGATCTACGACATGATTTTCACCCAGCCGGTCTATTACGAGTTTAAAGACCTGAAGGTGCCGACCACGCTGATGATCGGCACGGCCGATACCACGGCGATTGGCAGCGATATCGCTTCACCGGCGGTGAAAGCGCAGCTCGGCCATTACAATGTGCTGGGCAAACAGGTGGCACAGCTGATTCCCGGCGCGCGGCTGATTGAGTTCCCCGGCATGGGGCACGCGCCGCAGATGGAAGCGCCAGCGAAGTTTAATCAGACGTTGATTGACGACCTGGCGCATTAAGGAGCGGCTATCTGCGCGGCTGCCTTTTCTGGTACTTGGCGGCGTACATGCGTGCGTCGCTGCTTTCCAGCAGCTGCTCCAGCGATTGCGGCTGCTGCGGATCAAATTCCACGATGCCCGATGAAAACTGCAGCGTGTAGCGCCGCTCCAGATCCTGCATCTGTTTATGCAGATAGTGGGCGAAGCGCGCCAGCGTCACTTCCGCCTCATCCTGACGAATGCCGTTCAGCAGCACCACAAACTCATCACCGCCGAGCCGGGCAAAGATATCGGCATGGCGAAAACTCACCTTCATGGCATCGGCAAAGTCCATCAGCGCGCGGTCGCCCTCGCGGTGACCATGCCGGTCGTTGATGGCCTTGAAGCCGTCGAGATCGAGAAACGTCAGGCTGGCGGGCAGCTGTTTTAGCTGGCACTCATTCAGCGCCATCTGACCCAGCGTCATAAAGCCGCGCCGGTTGGTGATTTGCGTTAGCTCATCGGACGTCGCGGTCTGAAACGCTACCAGCTCGGCTTCGGCCATGGCCGCCAGATCGCGCAGCGCGTGCAGATCCTCCGCGTTGAACTGGCGCGCATGATTATCGATGATGCACAGCGTACCGACTTTGGCACCAGACGGCGTGCGCAGCGGATAGCCCGCGTAGAAACGCACCGGATTGTCTGCATCGGTAACCAGCGGATTATCGCTGAAGCGCTTGTCGGCCAGCGCGTCCTCGACCACCATCACCTCATCCTGCAGAATGGTATGACCGCAAAAAGAGATGTTACGCGCGGTGGTTGGCCGATCAAAACCGTCGCTGGATTTAAACCATTGATAGTCATTCTCCAGCAGACTGACCATCGCGACCGGAACATCAAACAGACGTCGGGCAAGGCGGGTTAAACGGTCAAAACGCTCTTCTGTGGGTGTGTGCAGAATGTTGAGCGCACGTAACTGGGCCAGACGCTGTGATTCGTCCGCAGGCAGTGCAGGTGCTTTCATCGCGTAACTCTTGTTAATGATGGATGTGTTACAGCAAACCGGATGTCGTGCCCGCGCAGGGGCAGAGAGCACTAAACAACCGCGGCAATGCGCGATTGTTTAGCGTAACGAGAGGATCAGAGCACTTTTTGCTCGGCAAGATCAAGGGCGAAATAGCTGAAAATGAGATCTGCACCGGCACGCTTAATGGCACCTAAGCTCTCCAGCACCACATTACGTTCATCAATGGCGCCCGCCTGAGCGGCAAATTTGATCATCGCGTACTCACCGCTCACCTGGTAAGCCGCCAGCGGCAGCGTGGTGCGCTCGCGGATATCACGCAGGATATCGAGGTAAGCGCCTGCCGGTTTGACCATCAGCGAATCTGCACCTTCCGCTTCATCAATCAGCGACTCGCGAATCGCTTCACGGCGGTTCATCGGGTTCATCTGATAGGTTTTGCGGTCGCCTTTCAGCGCGGTGCCCGCTGCTTCACGGAACGGGCCGTAGAACGACGAGGCGAATTTGGTGGAGTAAGACATGATAGCGGTATCGGTAAAACCGGCCGCGTCCAGCGCCTGGCGAATCGCTTTCACCTGGCCATCCATTGCTGCTGACGGCGCGATGAAGTCGGCACCGGCCTGCGCAGCAACCACCGCCTGTTTGCCGAGGTTAATCAGCGTCTGGTCGTTGTCGACGCCGTGATCGCACAGTACGCCGCAGTGGCCGTGGCTGGTGTATTCACAGAAGCAGGTATCGGACATGACAATCATTTCCGGCACCGTGTCTTTGCAGATGCGCGACATGCGCGCCACGAGGCCGTTTTCGTTCCACGCATCGCTGCCGGTGGCATCGGTGTGGTGCGAGATACCGAAGGTCATGACCGAACGGATACCGGCTTTGGCGATGCGTTCGATTTCGTACGCCAGACGTTTTTCCGGAATGCGCATCACGCCCGGCATGGCGTTGATTGGCACGTAATCATCCACGCCTTCTTCAACGAAGATCGGCAGGGCCAGATCGTTCAGGCTGAGGTGGGATTCCTGGAACAGTTCGCGCATCGACGCGCTTTTGCGCAGTCTTCTTGGGCGCTGAATGAGATTGAAATCAGACATGCTCGATTAACTTATGCTGGTGAAAAAAGTGGCGACAGTTTACCCCTTTTCGCCGGGTAGCATGAAGGATTGTGTGCGGTGCGGGCCGGGCGTCGTTGCCGGTCGGCATCAATGCCGCCCCTACAGCGCATCCGGCCACCGCCGAATCCCAACCCGCCGTTACCCGTAGGGTGCGCATTCATGCGCACCTGGAAGCCTCACCGCAGCACACACATTCTCACGCACCCGGCAACCGCAGAAACAAAACTCCCGCCAGGTGGCGGGAGTGAAAGGGCAAATTACTCGTTGATGTCCGGGTGCTGCTGCACCAGGTTTTTCCGCTTCGCCTCAAGGCGGGCGATCTCTTCATCAATATCTTCAATCTTCTGCTCGATGTTGTCGTGATGCTCCTGCAGGATCTCACGCGCTTCTTCGAGGTCCGATGCCGCCGGTGTCGCGCCGCGCAGCGGTTTGTTGGCGGTCTCTTTCATGTACAGACCGGTCACCAGACCGACCACCGCCACCACCATCAGATAGTAAGCCGGCATATACAGATTGTTGCTGGCTTCCACCGCCCAGGCGGTCACGGTTGGCGTCAGACCGGCAATCAGAATCGAGATGTTGAAGGCGCTGGCCAGCGCACTGTAGCGAATGTGCGTCGGGAACATCGCCGGCAGTGACGAGGCCATCACGCCGGTGAAGGCGTTGAGGATCACCGCCAGCAGCAGCAGACCGGCAAAAATCAGCCCCAGTACGTTACTGTTGATCAGCATAAAGGCCGGAATCGCACTGAAGAACAGGGCGATACTACCGACGATCACGAACGGACGACGGCCGAAGCGGTCGCTCAGCATGCCCATCACCGGCTGCACAAACAGCATCCCCATCATGATGGCGATGATAATCAGCACGCCGTGATCTTCCGAGTAGTGCAGGTTATGCGACAGATAGCTCGGCATGTAGGTCAGCAGCATGTAATAGGTCACGTTGGTGGCAAGCACCAGACCGATACAGGCCAGCAGGCTTTTCCAGTGTTTGCTGGCGATCTCTTTAAACGACACTTTCGGGCCGTCGCGCAGACCTTCGCGGTCGCCTTGCTCCAGCTTCTCAACATGCTGCTGGAACGCTGGCGTCTCTTCCAGTGCGTGACGCAGATACAGGCCGATAATGCCCAGCGGCAGCGCGAGGAAGAACGGAATACGCCAGCCCCAGTCGAGGAATTTCTGCTCGCCAATCACCGTTGAGATCAGCACCACCACGCCCGCGCCCAGCACGAAGCCGGCAATCGAACCAAAGTCCAGCCAGCTTCCCATGAAACCGCGCTTACGGTCCGGCGAATATTCGGCGACAAAGATTGACGCACCGGTATATTCCCCGCCCACCGAGAAGCCCTGCGCCATTTTCGCCAGCAGCAGCAGTATCGGTGCCCAGATGCCAATCGAGGCGTAAGAAGGGATCAGGCCGATACAGAAGGTACTGATCGACATGATGACAATGGTGATCGACAGGATTTTCTGGCGACCGTATTTATCGCCCAGCATGCCGAAGAACAGGCCGCCCAGCGGACGGATCAGGAACGGTACCGAGAAGGTCCCGAGTGCGGCAATCATCTGCACGCCAGGCGAGGCGTCCGGGAAGAACACTTTACCCAGCGCGTAGGCCACAAAGCCATAAACACCGAAATCGAACCATTCCATCGCGTTACCGAGTGACGCGGCGGTAATGGCCTTACGTAAACGAGCGTCATCGATAATCGTGACGTCATCCAGCCCAATAGGTTTTACACGCTTCCTACGTAATTTCATGAGGTTACCCTGTATTGGAATTCAAAAAGTCCTCAACGCTGCGGACTCGGTGGAGCGTTCAGTCCGCGGCGTTGAGAAAATTAAAGCATAGCCGTGAAAGTGGTTTTTTCCCTGGCCTGCCAAAGCAATTATTACTCAGGTAATTATTGCATCCCGCGACAGAGTATACCGTTTAAATGTGATATTTGTCATGTTTCCGCCAATAACTGGCTATTTTTTGGCTAAAACTATGGCCGTTTTGGTCCACAATCGCGGCAAAAAAATTGTCTGAATCGCGACGCAGGCCGCAGCGTAGATGCGCGGGCGAGCGAAAATATCTATACTTGCGCCAGTTTCTCTGCCGGAGATCGGGCGCCGCATGGCACGCTTTGTTTTATTTGCAAAAAGTCTCTGTTTTGACGTTGACCAGCAGGTCCTCTTCCCGGTGCAGTCGCCCGCGCACCGCGTGGCACTGACGCCGCTGCAAACCGCTATTCTGCGGCGCGTGATTGATGCGGATGGCAAACTGGTGCGCAACCAGACCCTGCATGCGTTGTTCCAGCGCGTCCCCAGCGACACACCGTTCGCCGAACGCCTGACGGCCACCATTGCCGCCATCAATCAGCAGGCGCTGCTGGCACACGCGCCGGGGCCGCTGGTGCATCAGGTGCCGCTGATTGGCTGCGTGCTGGCCGATCAGGTCGATGTGGCGCCGCTGAGCGATGAGCCGGTGGCTGCGCCAGCGGCAGCGGTGGTCAGTCCGCAACCTGCGCCCGCGCCGGCCAGCGTAAAGAAAAAGCGGCCTGTGCTGCGCTGGGTAATCGTTGCGCTGCTGCTGGTGAATGTCGCGCTGGCGCTGCTGGCACGCCAGATGTTTGCGCCGGTGCAGCACGATGCGCTGGATTTCCGGCCGCTGCTGCGCATTCAGAACAGCCAGGTGTTTATCCCCAGCCACCTGAAAGCCGATTCGTGGGTGGTGCAGGACGCGCTGCGGCGCTATCGGCAGTGGCAGCCGCGCCTGCCGGATGGCTCAGCGCCACCGATGGTGTACATCAACCCGGTGCGCACCCGACTCTTTTCCAGCACCTTCCTGTGCGCCAAACCGATCGCGCAGAAGGACAACGAATGTATTTCATGGATGGTGTCAGCGCAGGAGATACCCGATGCGTAAAGCGATAATCACAACGGCAGTGGTGCTGGCCTTTGTGCTGCCGTGGGCGCTGGCGCTGCTGCTGCGGCCGGCAGAACCGGTGCCGGAGTGGTGTGAGGTACCGTATCGTATTGATCATGAAGGCGCGCCGGCTGGCGCGATTGATGCCACCATTCGCACGCGCTTTAAGGCGGACGGCAGCGGCAGCTCAACGCTGACCGGCACCGTCACGGTACGCGATCGCCACTATCGCCTGCATCGCGTATCCGATACCACCTGGCGCCGCCAGGGCGATTTCATGCTCAGCACCACGCGCAACGTACGTATCCTGGCAGACGACACCGTACCGCCCGCGCTGGCGGCGCAGATCGTGTTTTCGCCAGCGCGCGAGGGCAATAACGATTATTACCAGATGTACCAGCTGCCCAATGGCGACCAGATGATTAATTATGCCGGGCTGCCGCGCCTGTACTGCCATAGCTAACCCTGATGCTGTCGACGCGCCGGGGGCTTAAAGCAGCGAGCGCAGCGGCGCGCCGTGCAGCCAGCCAGCAATATCTTCCACCGCCTCGCTGAAGTAGGTGCGGTAATTAGTGTCGGCGACGTAGCCCAGATGCGGCGTCGCCAGCACGTTCGGCAACTGACGCAGCGGATGATCGGCCGGTAGCGGCTCCTGTTCAAAGACATCCAGCCCGGCGCCCGCCAGCTGACCAGACTGCAGTGCGCTGATCATCGCCTGCTGATCGACAATCCCGGCGCGCGAGGTGTTAATCAGCAGCGCACCCGGCTTCATGTGCGCCAGCGCCGCGCCGTCCAGCAGATGACGGGTGCGCTCACTCAGCACCAGATGAATCGATACCACATCGCTCGCCCCGAGCAGCGCCGGCAGCGAAGCCATCTTCTCTGCGCCGCACGCCGCTGCGCGTGCTTCGCTCAGGTTCTGGCTCCAGGCGCACACGCGCATGCCAAAAGCGCGCGCCACGTTAGCCATCTCACCGCCAATCTTGCCCAGCCCAAGCAGGCCGAGGGTTTTGCCGTGCAGCGCCATGCCCAGCGTATGCTGCCACGCACCGTTGCTGCGCAGCGCCTGGCTCTCCGCCGGGATATGGCGTGCCAGACCGAGCAGCAGCCCCCAGCTCAGTTCCAGCGGCGCCGCGCTGCTACTGGCGGTGCCGCACACCGCAATCAGCCGTTCGGCACAGGCGTGCAGATCGATTGAGGCATTGCGCATGCCGGAGGTGACAATCAGCTTCAGATTGGGCAGGCGGCCTATCAGCCGGGCGCTGAGCGGCGTGCGTTCGCGCATCACCACCAGGATGTCGGCGTGGGCGATGTGAGCGACCAGTTCATCTTCGTCGGCGTAGTGGCGGTGCAGCGCGCTAGTTTGTACCTGCGGTTGCAGCGATGCCCAGTCGGCCAGCGACAGGGCAACATTTTGATAATCATCAAGAATGATGCAGTTCAGGCTCATGATGGTCCTCAACGGGAAGCGGTTGGCGCCCCTGCTGATTAAGCCAGGCGCGAAGCTGGTTATTGTCCATCGGACGGGCGTAATAATAGCCCTGAATAAATACCACGCCACGCTGCTGCAGATACTGAAATTGCAACGCGGTTTCTACCCCTTCACCCAATACCTCGAGCTGCAGCTTGTGGCACAGATTGATGATGGCATCCAGCACCGGGGTTTCGATCTCCAGTCCTTCAATGGCGTTGATAAAGCCGCGGTCAATCTTCAGGTAATCGAGCGGGAAGGTCATCAGATAGGAGAGCGCACAGTGGCCGGTGCCGAAGTCGTCAATCGCCACCTTCATGCCGTGCGACTGCAGATAGCGCAGCTTGCGCGACACCGCGTCGCCGTCCTCGATCAGGCTGCGCTCGGTAAGCTCCAGCGTGATCAGCATCTGTTTGTCACGGATGTTGCGGGCAAAACGCATCATGTCCTGCACAAAATCGGGGTGTTGCAGATGCTCAGCTGCGAGGTTAAAGCCAATGTGGAAGCCCGGTTCAACCTGCCAGCTCTGGATATCTTCCGCCATCATCGCCAGCAGATGCTGGGTCAGCGGCACGATCATGCCTTCCGCTTCGGCATGGCTGATGAAGATATCCGGGCGGATCATTTCGCCGTTGGGCCGCTGCCAGCGCATCAGCGCTTCCGCACCGGTGCAGCGCTGAATCCCGGTGCTGTACACCGGCTGATAGTGCACCGTGAACTCACGGTTGCGTATCGCCCGGCGAATTTCATCCGCCCATGAGAGGCGGCGGCGCAGCCAGTTGGCGGTCAGCACCATCAGCAAAATCGAAAAGATGGCGGCCATTGGCAGGAAAATTAGCAGCGCCTGACGCCAGGCTTTGATCAGCTCGGCGGCGGGTACCGTCACGCTGACGCTGATTGGATAGCGGCTGGACTCCGCCTGATAGTTGGCGCTGCTGAGGTACAGCAGCTCTGGCTGGTCGTGCGGACCGCTGGCGATGGGGCTGCCGCCGTTGAAGCGCAGGCTCATCTGATAACGGTTCGACTCGCCGATGGCGCGCATGAAGTCCATCAGATACTGGCCATCAATCACCGCCCAGAAACCGCTGCTGTCCGGCAGGTGACGCACGAAAATCACCGCCGGACGATCCGGTACGCCGGAGGTGCCGCGAATCGACAGGCTCCACCAGGCTTTGCCGGTCACCGGCGGCGACTGCATCATCATCCCGGCCAGCGTGTCGTGCTGCAGCCCGTAAGCCGACGAGCAGGTGATTTCGCTGCCCTGCAGGGTACCAATCGAGCGGAAATAGGCATTAAGGGTGCCGGCGCGCTGCAAATCTTCATCAATATCGGCGCAGCGACGATTCTGGTACTGACGCAGGCGGGTCACCATATCCCAGGCGCTGTCGCTCATCTTTTCTGCCTGCGTCAGCAGGGCATTGGCGGTGGCAATTTGCTGCTGGCTGACCGTATGGCGCGCCTCAATGGCTGTGCAAAATATGCCCAGCACCAGCGGTAATAACCCGGCACAGACAATCAACAGCCAGCCAAAATCGCGTTGTCGTTTTTGCAGAGGCACCAGACTTTCCTCGGTCGGTTTAAGCAGCATTCAGGGAGCGCGTTACGGCGTCAGCAGCATAACACTTTCCCGCGGCCGTGCATGTTAGCGTTTTGATTTTCCACCAATCTGATACAAGTCAATTATGGTTCGCGCTTTGCGTTTATTGACAATGTTTTGCCGTTACTGGCATTTCCCGGCAGGAAAAAGCCTGTGGCACGAGATGAGTAAGAATGTTGCGCCAGAATCATCAGGCATGGCGATGCGCGCTGACGCCATACGGCGGCGGCGTCACTGCGCAGGGAAGCTGCCAGACGATCGGCAAATACCGATTGTCTGGCATCGTGGCGTGGTAAGACGTTACGGGCGCGGCGCGGGCCGGTTATTTTTGACGCGCAGGCGCGGTTTGGGGCGGCCATTACCCAGCATTATCGCCAGCCGGCTGCCGCCCGGCGTGGTTTCCATCAGGATTTTGGTGACGCTGGTCAGCGGCACCGACAGCAGCATCCCGACCGGACCGAGCAGCCAGCCCCAGAAAATCAGCGACAGAAATACCACCAGCGTTGACAGCCCCAGCCCGCGTCCCATCAGGCGCGGTTCCAGCATATTGCCAAACACCATGTGAATGGCACTGAACAGCGCCGCCACCAGCACGGCGTCATACACATCATTCAACACCAGCGCCTGAATAAACGGCGGCACACCGGCGATAATCGGGCCGATATTGGGGATAAAATTGAGGATAAAGGCGACAACGCCCCAGAACAGCGCAAATTTGACGTCCAGCAGCATCAGCACCAGCCACACCGCCAGCCCGGTAATCAGACTGACCAGCGTTTTCAGTGCCAGATAGTGCGTGACGCCCTTTAGCGCTTTGTGCAATCCGGCGATGCGGATCTGCGGATTCATCATCGCATTGCGCAATTTGTACGGCAGATGGTGCACCTCAAACAGCATGAACACCACGGTCAGAATCAACAGCACTACGTTGGTCATGGCACCGGAGAACTGCGCCAGCAGCGTGGTGGCCATGTTCATAATCACATTGGGATCGAGCCGTGCCGCCAGTGCGCTGGTGGAGATATTGATATGAAACTGTGCGGCGAAATGCTGCAGCACCGTCAGCTTCTGTTCCAGCAGGCTGCGGATTTGTGGATAGGTATCGCTGAACTCGCTTACCGAACTGGCCAGCACCCCGACCAGCAGCAGCATCACAATGAAGATCACCGTGATCACCAGCGAGATCGCCACGCCGCGCCGCAGACCCCGGCGCATCAGCAGGGTCACCAGCGGATTAAGCACAATCGCCAGGAAGCTGGCGAGTAAGAAGGGCACCAGAATATCCGACGCGGCACGAATGCCCGCCAGAATAATCACTAACATCGCCAGCTTGACCAGGATGTTCTGGCCAATTTTCTCCTGTGGCTTTTCGTTCATTCCCTCTCCTGAATGGTGGTTCGCTGTGGAAAGTGTAGTTGAACGCCAGTAAGTAATTGTTTGTTTAGGAGTAAGCGAAGCGAACCCGATAAGCACCGCCGGAGATACCGCCATCAGCCCGCCGCTAATCGACGGTGCGCACGGCGAGAAAAGGCGTATAGTGAAGCTTCAGCTATAAAAATTCCGTCAAACACGAGCGCAATCACTCATGCCTGACCAGCCCGCCGCGGCCGAATACAGCCGTTTTCGTCTGAATTTACAGATTCTCTCCATCGTGAAGTTCAACTTCGCCACCTATCTCACCATTGGCCTGCCGCTGGCGGTGCTGCCGGGCTTTGTCCATGACGGCCTGGGCTACAGCGCTTTCTGGGCCGGCGTGGTGATCAGCCTGCAATATGTTGCCACGCTGCTGAGCCGTCCGCATGCCGGTCGCTATGCCGACAGCTGGGGACCCAAAAAAGTGGTGGTGCTTGGGCTGTTTGGCAGCCTGGTGAGCGGGCTGTGTATTTTGCTGTCGGCGCTGATAGAGGAGCAGGAGGTGCTCAGCCTCGCGCTGCTATGCCTCGGGCGCGTGCTGCTGGGCGTCGGGCAGAGTTTCTGCGGCACCGGCACCTCGCTGTGGGGCGTGGCGAAAGTCGGCTCGCTGCATATTGGCCGGGTGATCTCCTGGAACGGCATTGTCACCTATGGCGCAATGGCGATTGGCGCACCGCTTGGAGTGATGATCTTTCGCAGCGGCGGCCTGCTGCTGCTCTCCAGCGTGATTATCGCCATCAGCGTGCTGGCGATAGTGCTGGCGCTGCCCCGTGCGCCGGTGAAAGGCAGCAAGGCCAAACCGCTGCCGTTCCGCGCGGTGCTCGGTAAGGTGTACGGTTTTGGCCTGCTGCTGGCGATGGGCTCGGCGGGCTTTGGCGTGATCGCCACCTTTATCACCCTGTTTTATCAGGAGCAGGGCTGGGACGGTGCTGCCTTCGCGCTGACGCTGTTCAGCGCTGCGTTCGTCGGCATGCGCCTGCTGTTTCCCAACGCCATTAATAAGCTCGGCGGACTGCGCGTCGCCAGCCTGTGTTTTGCCGTCGAGGCGATTGGCCTGCTGCTGGTGGCGGGCGCGTTCGATCCGTGGATGGCGAAGTTCGGCGCTTTTCTCACCGGCGCCGGTTTCTCGCTGGTGTTCCCGGCGATTGGCGTGGTCGCAGTTAAAGTGGTGCCGCAGCAGAACCAGGGCAGCGCGCTGGCCACCTACACTGCGTTTATGGATCTGTCGCTCGGCATCACCGGTCCGATCGCGGGCTTTATCATGAGCTTCGCCGGCGTACAGCTGGTCTACCTGCTGACTGCGCTGCTGGTGGGATTTGCGCTGCTTTGTACCCTGCGGATGATCAAGCGTCAGGCTGAGATGCCAGCCGGGGACGCGGCGTCCAGGTCGCCATAAATGGCGCCCCTACAGCATGACAGAGCGCGCATTGATGCGCACCGGGCAATCGACGGGGCCAACACCGCAGGGTGCGCATTGATGCGCACCAGGCAATCCACTGCGGCAATCACGCATCGGATGGGGGAAACAGCTGAAAAAAAGGCCTCCGACCGAGGCCAACACTAACAAAAGCGTGTCGCTAAGACACAGATAAGGGTTCGTTTCACATCGCATTGTCTGCAGATGCTGCAAAGAAAACATTTATTTCGTTTTAATTGAATTATGAAATAACGGATATTGGATCTGCCTCGCAAAAATTTCATATTTCGTTTCATCCAGCCACGCTCCGGCGCTGACCCTCTCGCTGACTGATCGTCCTGCTAATCTCACTGCTGCTGATTACGGGTGCAGGCCGCATCGGCATTGTCATCAGGCCCGCACTTTGCGCCAGTCCGCTGACGCTGGCGGAAAAATGCGATCCAGGCCGCTAAAAGTAAATTTTCCAAAAAGAACTATTTGAAAAATTTATTTCACTGTAATAGCTTCATAGCACGCTTTCCGTATTGCCTGATCGGGCGCGACCCAGACTGACCCGCGGCCTGCAGGGACCTTACAAATCAAAGAGGCAACGACATGACTATCGTAGGAAACTTTATCGGCGGCAAAATCACGCACAGCGCCAGCAACGAAACCATTCCGGTCTACGATCCGGCGACCGGCAAAGTGATCCGCGAACTGACGCAAAGCACGGCGGCAGAAGTGGCGCAGGCCATTGAGGTCGCCCATGCGGCGTTTCCGGAATGGTCGAAAACGGCGCCGCTGCGTCGTGCCCGCGTCATGTTCAACTTCAAAGCGCTGATGGAAAAACATCGCGATGAACTGGCGGCGCTGATTGTTTCTGAGCACGGTAAAGTCTGGTCCGATGCGCTGGGTGAGCTGACGCGCGGCATCGAAGTGATCGAATTTGCCTGCGGCATTCCGCACCTGATCAAAGGGGAAAACTCACCGAACGTCGGTTCCGGCGTCGACAGCTATTCGCTGATGCAGCCGGTGGGTGTGGTCGCGGGTATTACGCCGTTCAACTTCCCGGCGATGGTGCCGCTGTGGATGTTCCCCATCGCGCTGGCGTGCGGTAATACCTTTGTGCTGAAGCCGCCGGCGCTCGATCCTTCTGCCTCGGTACGCATGGCTGAACTGCTGAAAGAAGCGGGCCTGCCGGATGGCGTGTTCAACGTGGTGCACTCCTCAAACGAAGACGCCGAGCAGCTGTATAAAGATCCGCGCATCGCGGCGGTCAGCTTCGTCGGCTCGTCCGGCGTGGCCGAGCACATCTACAAAACCGCCAGCGCGCATGGCAAACGCGTGCAGGCCTTCGGCGCCGCGAAAAACCACGCCATCGTGATGCCGGATGCCGATCTGGATGCCACCGTGAACGCCATCATGGGCGGTGCTTTCGGTTCTGCCGGGGAACGCTGCATGGCGCTGCCGGTGGTGGTGGCGGTTGGCGATGATACGGCTGATAAACTGATTTCGCGCCTGACGCCGCTGATCAAAGCGCTGCGCGTGGGGCCGGGCATGCAGCAGGGTGCCGAAGAGAATGAAATGGGGCCGGTGGTATCCGCTGCGCACCAGAAGAAAGTGCTGGGCTACATCGACAAAGGTGAGCAGGAAGGCGCGACGCTGGTGGTTGACGGACGCGGCGTGAAAGTCGCGGGCCATGAAGAGGGCTACTACGTTGGCGGTACGTTGTTCGATAACGTCACGCCGGAGATGGTGATTTGGCGCGAAGAGATTTTCGGACCGGTGCTGAGCATCATGCGCGCCAGCGACTTCGACAGCGCGCTGCAGCTGGTAAATAGCCACGAATTTGGTAACGGCAGCGCCATCTTTACCAGCAACGGCCACACCGCCCGTGAGTTTGTGCATAACGTGGAAGCGGGCATGGTGGGCGTCAATGTGCCGGTGCCCGTGCCGATGGCGTTCCACAGCTTTGGCGGCTGGAAGCGTTCGGTGTTTGGTGCGCTCAACGTGCACGGTCCGGACGGGGTGCGTTTCTACACCCGCATGAAAACGGCAACCGTGCGCTGGCCGAGCGGTCAGCAGACCGTTTCTGAATTCAGCATGCCAACGCTGGGTTAATGTCGCGCAACAGGAGAAACAGGATGTCACTGATTTCAAAAGTGCAGCAGCCGGACAGCCACGGGCGTATCCAGCACGTGACGCCCGAGAGCGCCGGCTGGGAATATGTGGGCTTTGACGCTTATCTGCTGAAAAAGGGCCAGACGCTGCGGTTAAGCAGCGGCGAGAGAGAGCTGTGCCTGGTGCTGGTGGCCGGTCTGGCGTCGGTGAAAACCCGCGACGCAGAATTCCCTGGCATCGGTAAGCGCCTGTCGCCGTTTGAGCGCACGCCGCCTTACTCGGTTTACGTGCCGCATCATGATGAGGTTGAAGTCACTGCCGACAGCGATCTGGAGCTGGCGGTATGCAGTGCGCCGGGCAGTGGCAACCTGCCGGCGCGGCTGATTGCACCGCAGGATGTTGGCGTGGAGCACCGTGGCAAAGGGCGCAACCAGCGCCTGGTGCATAACATTCTGCCGGATAATCAACCGGCCGACAGCCTGCTGGTGGTGGAAGTGTATACCGACGAGGGCGCGACCAGTTCGTACCCCAGCCACAAGCACGATGAGAAGGACAGCCCGGACGAAACCTATCTGGAAGAGACCTATTATCACCGTTTCGATCCCGAGCCCGGTTTCGCCATGCAGCGCGTCTACACCGACGACCGTTCGCTCGACGAGTGTATGGCCCCGTATAACCGAGATGTGGTGACGGTGCCGCGCGGGTATCATCCGGTGGCGACGCTGGCCGGTTACGATAACTATTATCTGAACGTGATGGCCGGGCCGGTACGGCTGTGGAAATTTACCTGGGAGAAGGATCACGCCTGGGTGAACAGTGAGCAGTATCCGCGTCGTTAATCGGGTCTCCGCGCGGTCGCCGGAAATGCGCACAGATAAAAAAAGGCAGCCAGATGGCTGCCTTTGTTCCATTCGGTACCCGGGGTTTATTCGTTGCTGCTGTTATTCAGCGCCAGCGACACCGCCAGGGTTTGCGCCAGGCAAAGCGAGGCCACCTGCGAGCGGAAGCCATCTACCTGCGCTTCGCGCACCACAAAACAGACATCGCTGAACGCCGCCAGCGGGCTGACCTGGCTGTCGGTGATGGCGATCTGATGCGCGCCACGTTTAGCGCCCAGCTCCACCAGTTCCACCGCTTCACGCGCATACGGCGAGTAGCTGATGGCGATGACCACGTCTTTCGGATTCACCATGCTGAGCTGTTCAGTGAACATGCCGCCCAGGCCATCAATCAGAAAAGCGCGACGCTCCAGATGGCGCAGCGCATACACCAGATACGAGGCCACGCTGAACGAGCGGCGCAGACCGATGATGTAGATGTTCTCCGCCTCATTGAGCATTTTCACCGCTTTGTTCAGCTGGTCGGGATTCACCTGCATCGCCAGCTGCTGCAGCGCCTGGCTGTTGACCATGGTAAAGACGTTGAGGATCTCCACCGGGCTCTCCGGTGAGCTGGCGCTGTCGTCGGTGGCCGTCTGGCGGAACAGGCGCGCCCGTTCGGTATAGTTCACGGTCTCTTCCATCAGGTGCTGACGAAAGACCTGTTTCATTTCGTTGAAGCCGCTAAAGCCGAACGCGTTGGCGAAGCGGATCAGCGTGGAGGGCGGAACATCCGCCTGCTGGGCGATAGAGGCGACGGTATCAAACGCGATGCTGTTGCTGTTATCAAGGATATAACGAGCCACCTGCTTCAGGCGTTTACTCAGCGTCTCGTAGCGACGACGGATATCGTCCTGTAACAAGGTCAATTGCGTTGGGTTATTGGTCATTACTTCGGCCCGTCAGAAAAGGAAATATGGCTGGATAATGAGCGCTATAGTACCAGATGGATGGAAAATTTCATTTGTTTGACGCTATCGTGAAGGCTATTTCATCGGTTTATGAATTGCCTCACAAAACTCAGGGGGTTGAAGGCTTTCCCTCACCCTAACCCTCTCCCGCAGGCGGGAGAGGGGACAGTCCGGAGCGGTTTATCAGGCGGGTCGCAAGGTTTTGCTTCTTCATTCAGTGAGAGAGGGGACAGTCCGGAGCGGTCTGACAGGCCTGGTACAATGCTTAACGACCTGCCTGAACGGCTCCCTCTCCCGGTGGGAGAGGGCTGGGGTGAGGGCATCCGCGCGCAACACACTAAAAAGCGGCCCGTCAGGCCGCTTCTCAGTACATCCTCTTCAAATCCGTCAGCCGCGCGCGGCGCGCCAGTAGCCAATCAGGCGCAGATAATTGCCTTTCACGGTCTCAATCAGCGCCTTATCATCCAGCTCACCGTTCAGCCACTGGCGTGACGGCTGGCCAAAAATGGTGCGACCCACGGCAAAACCTTTCACCCACTTCGCCTGCGCGGCGGCGGCGAAGCCAGCTTTCAGCTTCTCTTCCGGCGCATCAAGGCCGAGTAACAGAATGCCGCGACAGTGCGGATCCTGCTGCTCAATCAGCTCGCCGATCGCCTGCCAGCTCTCCGCCGTCAGCGGTGGTAGCTTCCACCAGTCCGGCTGAACGCCCAGGCTATAGAAGTGGCTCAGCATGTCGTAATAGTAGGACTCGTTACGGTCCGGGTTGCTTTCCGGCAGAATCACTTCCAGCAGCAACTCGTGCCCGCTTTTGTTACAGCTGCGCCACACGTCAAGAACCAGTTCGTCCTGCTCTTTACGCAGTTCAGCACTGTCATGGGGATGGTAAAACACCAGGCATTTGACGACGTGTTCGGCCGGCCAGTCCACCAGCTGAGAGCCAATATTGCCGTGCTCAAGACGCAGTGGCCGTGAGCTCGGCAGCTCAATGGGCCGCCCAATCCACCAGTGCTTGCCGGTGATGGCGTTGAGCGCTTTCTGGCCATACGTGGTATCCGCCAGGATGCCACTCTTCTCATTGAGACCGGCTTCGTTAGCCGCCTCCTGTGCCGCCTGCAGCAGCAGCAGTTTCAGCTGCGGAATGCGCTCCTCGCTGACACCCGCTTCGCGCGCCATATCGGCCAGCTGTTTACGGTGGTCAAAGGCGAACACATTCAGCTCCGGCCACTGCTGCTTACGCGTGGTAACGCGATGCAGATGATTGAGGCGCGCGTCCAGATCCGGGCGTTTCACCGCGTTATCGCGGCTGAGGAAATCGTCCAGTTCCTCTTTGGTTGGCATCGCCGGCGCACAGCCGTGACGGGATACCACCAGCGCGCCACAGGCGTTGGCGTAGCGGCACGCCTGCTCCCAGCTCTCATCGTTGAGCCAGCCGCGCAGCAGGCCCGACATAAACGCATCGCCGGCACCCAGCACGTTGAGCACCTCAACGCGCACGCCGCTGTGCAGGCGCGTCTGTTCCCAGCTATCGGGAATCTCGCCCTCAAACACCACACAACCCAGCGGCCCGCGTTTGCAGACCAGCGTGGCGCTGCTGGCCTTACGCACATTTTTCAGCGCGGTCAGCGTATCGGTACTGCCACCAGCGATATGGAACTCTTCTTCCGTTCCGACGATCAGATCGAAATAGTGCACCACTTCCTGTAGCTGCTGCGTCACCTGGCCGGATTCGATGAAACGCGTTTCACCGTCACCCAGTGAGGTCAGACCCCATAGCACCGGGCGATAATCAATATCCAGCGCGGTGCGCAGGCCGTTGCGCCGGGCGATATCCAGCGCTTTCAGCACCGCCGCCCGCGTGTCCGGATGCGACAGGTGGGTGCCGGTTACCGCCACGGCGCGGGACGAGGTAATGAACTCTTCGCGAATATCCTCGGGAACCAGCCCCATATCCGCACAGTTGTCGCGATAGAAAATCAGCGGAAAGGTCTCTTCGTCTTTGATGCCGAGAATCACCAGCCCGGTCAGGCGCTGCTTATCGGTGATCAGCCCGTCAGTATTGCAGCCCACGCGCTGCAGTTCTTCACGCAGGAAGCGGCCATTGTGTTCGTCACCGACGCGCGCCAGCATCGCCGACTTCAGCCCCTGAATCGCGGTGCCATAGGCTACGTTGCCAGAAGAGCCGCCGAGGTATTTGTTAAAGCTGGTCATATCTTCCAGGCGCGAGCCAATTTGCTGGCCGTAAAGATCGACGGCGATGCGTCCAATACAAATCACATCAAGCCGCTTCTGTTGTGTACTCATACTGATGGTTTCCTTCTGTGATAAGCAGACACGGCGGGCGCTGCCGCCCACTATCAAGCGCAATGCTTCCGGGGTCTCAGGGTGCCTGACTGGCTATGTGGGCAGTATGAGGAATAAAAATTCCAAACACAATATGAAATGAAACATCCATCGCGATTTTGTGAGCCAGGTAAAACTCTGGTGCCGCCACCTTTCCCGCCCTTTACGGCTTGCCCGTTTCGCGGGTGCTCTGGCTTGTGAGCCAGCTCGCAGGAAATGATGACGGATGAGAGGAAGCTGCTGACGTGAAATGAAATTTCGTTATGATGGCTGAGGCACAGCAGGCTGTTTCACTTTGCTGTCATCCCGTCCCGTCATCGCTCGCGTTTCAGCGCCGAATTTGATCTTCATCGCAAAATGAAATGTTTCTTCTGTAATCAGGTTTAATGGAAAAAACATTTGTTTATAATCGCCACACGTTTCACTTAGCGTCGGGCGCGTTTTCACCGCCGACCCGAACCGCGTCGTACCCCCTGAGCGGGTACCACATGTAAAGGAAGAAGCATATGGGCACTATCAGACTGACTACCGCACAGGCGCTGGTGAAATTTCTGGATAACCAGTACCTGAACGTTGACGGCGTTGAAACCAAATTTGTGCACGGCATCTTTGCTATTTTCGGCCACGGCAATGTGCTCGGCCTCGGCCAGGCACTGGAGCAGGACAGCGGCGATTTACAGGTGTATCAGGGCCGTAACGAGCAGGGTATGGCGCACGCTGCCATCGGTTTTGCCCGGCAGTCGCTGCGCCGTCAAATCATTGCCTGTACCTCTTCCGTCGGACCGGGTGCCGCCAACATGATTACCGCGGCAGCCACGGCAACAGCCAACCGGATTCCACTGCTGCTGCTGCCGGGCGATGTGTTCGCCACGCGCCAGCCGGACCCGGTGCTGCAGCAGATCGAGCAAAGTCACGATCTCAGTATCAGCACCAACGATGCCTTCCGCGCAGTGAGTAAATACTGGGACCGCGTGAGCCGTCCGGAGCAGTTGATGACCGCCTGTATCAATGCGCTGCGCGTGCTGACCGATCCGGCGGAAACCGGGGCGGTAACGCTGGCGCTGCCGCAGGATGTGCAGGGCGAAGCCTGGGATTTCCCGGAATACTTCTTCCAGAAACGCGTGCATTTGCTTGACCGGCGTCTGCCGACGGCGGCCCAGCTGGACGCGGCGCTGGCATTGATTGCGCGTAAGCACAAGCCGCTGATTGTAGTGGGTGGCGGCGTGAAATACTCCGATGCCGGTCAGGCGCTGCTGAGCTTTGCCGAGCGTTTCAATATTCCGTTTGCCGAAACGCAGGCCGGCAAAGGCACCATCGTTTCCGACCATCCGCTGAACGTGGGCGGCGTGGGTGAAACCGGCTGTCTGGCGGCGAACCTGCTGGCCAAAGAGGCCGATCTGGTGATCGGTATTGGTACGCGCTATACCGATTTCACCACGGCTTCAAAATGGATCTTCCAGCATCCGGAAATCAGCTACCTCAACATTAACGTCAACAACTTCGACAGCTACAAGCTGGATGGCGTGCAACTGCTGGCGGATGCACGCGAAGGATTAACCGCGCTGGAAGCCGGACTGAACGGCTTTGAGAATCACTGGGGTGGTCAGATTGAACAGGCGCAGAGCAAGCTGCTGAAAGAGACGCAGCGCGTGTACGCCGCCACTTTCAACACCGACGACTTTATTCCGGAAATCGCTGACCACATCGATCGCACCGCGCTGTTCGCCGAGTTTGAGCGTTTGACAAAGTCGGTGCTGACGCAGAGCAGCGTGCTGGGCACCTTAAACGAACAACTGCCAAAGGATGCGGTGATTGTCGCCGCCGCCGGCAGTCTGCCGGGTGACCTGCAGCGCGTATGGCGCACCAAAGATTACAACGCGTATCACGTTGAGTACGGCTACTCGTGCATGGGTTACGAAGTGAATGCCGCGCTGGGCGTGAAGCTGGCACAGCCGCAGCGCGAAGTCTACGCCATGGTGGGTGACGGCTCGTTCATGATGCTGCACTCCGAGCTGGTCACCTCGATTCAGGAAGGGGCGAAAATCAACGTCATCCTGCTGGATAACATGACCAATGGCTGCATCAACAACCTGCAGATGGAACACGGCATGGACAGTTTTAACACCGAGTTCCGCTTCCGTAATCCGCAGGGCGGCAAGCTGGATGGCGGCTTCGTGCCGGTTGATTTCGCGGCGATAGCCGCCGGCTACGGCTGTAAAACCTACCGTGTCACCACGCTGGAGCAGCTGAAAGCGGCGCTGGAAGATGCGCAGCAGCAGACGGTTTCGACCCTGATTGACATCAAAGTGCTGCCAAAAACCATGGTGCACAAATACTTCAGCTGGTGGCACGTCGGCGTGGCGCAGGCTTCCACCTCAGAGCGGACGCAGCAGGTGGCCGACAAGCTCAATCAGCATATTCAACAGGCGCGTAAGTACTAACCCTTTTCAGGCCGGCGCTGTCCGGCCCGTTTTACCCTACTTATCCGACTCTACAGGTGTAATTATGACGCTCAAACTCGGTGTAATCGGTACCGGCGCAATTGGTCAGGAACATATTCGTCGCTGCAACAACGTGCTGCAGGGCGCAAAAGTGGTGGCGGTTTCAGACATCAATGTGGAAGGTGCGCGCGCGGCGCTGCAGCGGCTGAATATCCAGGCCGAAGTGTATCAGGATGGTCATCAGGTAATTAACTCGCCGGAAGTGGATGCCGTGCTGGTGACCTCGTGGGACCCGACGCATGAAGAGTTCACGCTGGCCGCGATTGCCGCCGGGAAACCGGTGTTCTGCGAGAAGCCGCTGGCGCTGAGCGCAGAGGGCTGCCGTCGCATTGTTGACGCCGAGATCGCGCACGGCAAACGTCTGGTGCAGGTGGGCTTTATGCGCCCGTATGATGCCGGCTATCGCGCGCTGAAAAAGGTGATCACCGACGGTGACATCGGCGAGCCGCTGATGCTGCACTGCGCACACCGTAATCAGAGCGTCGGCGAGAATTACACCACCGAC
This sequence comes from Pantoea sp. SGAir0418, assembly GCF_043529865.1. Taxonomy (NCBI): domain Bacteria; kingdom Pseudomonadati; phylum Pseudomonadota; class Gammaproteobacteria; order Enterobacterales; family Erwiniaceae; genus Pantoea; species Pantoea sp. SGAir0418. The sequence continues at coordinate 172,057 of NZ_CP027911.1, read as the reverse complement.
ATGGCTATTACCAACACCCTGATTCACGAGCTGGATGTCCTGCGCTGGCTGACCGAGGACGATTACAAAAGCGTGCAGGTGGTGTTCCCGCGCACGACCTCAAAGTCACACGCGAAGCTGAAAGATCCGCAGATCGTGCTGTTTGAAACGCAGAAGGGCATCCGCATCGATGTGGAGATCTTTGTGAACTGCGCGTACGGCTATGACATTCAGTGTGAAGTGGTGGGCGAAGAGGGCATCGCCAGACTGCCGGAGCCGTCGGCCATTCAAATGCGCAAAGATGCCCGCCTTGGCAACGCGCTGCTGACCGACTGGAAAGATCGCTTTATCGACGCCTACGACGTTGAGCTGCAGGCGTTTATCAATGATGTGAAAGCGGGCCAGCTGAGCGGGCCTTCCGCCTGGGACGGCTTTGCCGCGTCGGTGGCTGCCGATGCCTGCCTGAAGGCGCAAACTAGCGGTGCGATTGAGCCCGTTGCCATGCCGCCGCGTCCGGCGTTTTACCAGAAATAATCAGGCGCGTGCGCTAAACCTATCCACGGCAGCGGATTACCGCTGCCTCTCTGTGTCAGGGAGCTGAAAATGAACCAAGAGAACGTCAAACTGGCGATTGCGCCGATTGGCTGGACCAACGACGACATGCCGGAACTCGGCAGCGAAAATACTTTCCAGCAAACGGTCAGCGAGATGGCGCTGGCGGGTTTCACCGGCAGCGAAGTGGGCAGCAAGTATCCGCGCGATCCGGCGGTGCTGAAGCCGATGCTGGATATCCGCGGTATGCAGATTTGTAACGCCTGGTTTAGTACCTTTTTTGCCAACGGTGACAAAGCGAAAACCATCGATCAGTTCATCAATCACATGAATTTCCTGCACGCCATGGGCGCGCGCGTGATTGGCTGCTCGGAACAGAGCAAAAGCATTCAGGGCACGTCGCTGCCGGTGCTGGAGCAGAAGCCGGTTTTCACGGACGAAGAGTGGCGCCTGACGGCAGAAGGTTACAACGAACTGGCGGCGATCGCGGCGCAGAAAGGAATGCGCGTGACGCTGCATCATCACATGGGCACCGGCATTCAGACGCCAGCCGAAATCGACCGTTTTATGGCAATGACCCACGATAACGTCGGTCTGCTGTACGACACCGGCCACATTTACTACTCCGAAGGATCACAGCAGGTGATGCTGGATGTGCTGACCCAGCATCTGCCGCGTATTTTCCACGTGCATCTGAAGGATGTGCGTGACAGCGTGGTGGCAGAGGTGCGCGCAAACTCGCTGTCGTTCCTCGACGGGGTGAAAAAAGGCACCTTCACCGTACCAGGCGATGGCGTGATCGATTTCAAACCGGTATTCAAAATCCTCGATGATTACGGCTACAAAGGCTGGATGGTGGTCGAAGCGGAGCAGGATCCGGCCATCGCTAACCCATTCGAATATGCAGTGAAAGCCCGTAAATATATTCGTGACAATGCCGGGCTGTAAGTTAGCGTGTTAATTAGCGCAATGAATTGCGCCGCTACGGTAAATGCGGCAGTGACTTTCGTCATTATCGACCGCACACACTGTAGCGGCGCGATTTATCGCGCTATGTATCAATTGCTCCTCTGCAATTGACTCATTTCGTTGTCTTTATTCACTGTGTAATTTCCTGAATCCAGTGAGAATATCACGCCACCATCCTGCTTCCGCTGAATTTTCATCAGTAAATTTTTATCCAGACAATTAGCAGGGGGGTGCATTTGCTTAAAGCAAATGCGGTCCTTTTTTTCTAATGACTGATATCCCTCACCTAGTGCATAAAAATAATAGGTAATGGGGCCATTATCATTAAAGGCTTTAATATTGTATTTTGACGTTATTTGCGGCTGGTGAATCAACCACCACCTTATTTTTTTATCGTCAGAGTAAGGCAGGTGATCGACGATAATTGATGCAGAATAGTAATCCTGGTGAACGTCAATGACGTTAACTTCCCTGAAGTTCAGGTAGCAATATATGCCACTGGCTAATGCAATAAGCAGAATTAATCCTGCCCATATCTTCCTGTTCATTAACGGCCGCCTTCAATATCTATCACAGCATCCATGTTCGTCAGAAAAGGACGAAAGCCAAATTTATCATAACGTTGTAAGGTGAACCATATCGTAAAAAACTGAAATTGTCTGAATTTATGCTTGTGAATATCATGCGTATCCAGACCGAAATGATCCTGTCCGCTGAAGCGCATTTTTGCCCTCCAGCGCGCACCATTAACGTCAAGACTCAATATGTCAATTTTGGTAGCATAAACATCATGAACAGTAATGCCTAGACCATTTATTTTATCCATAATTAATGAATCGAACTTTGGCAGGATCGAGTTATTAATGGCAGAGTTAATGTCACCTGTATTTTTCAATGGCAGGCCTTTGATACCATAATCAATATTAACATTGAGCGTATCAATTATGGCTTTGTGTGTACTGTTTATGCTTCTGTCGTTCATAATTTTGTCCCGATATGCCATATCCAGCGACAAATCCCGAAACGGCAGGCCGCTGGAGCGCATAAAATGCTCCAGCATCTTATTTATCAGGAAACGTTGCGGGCCAACAAGCGCGAAAGGTAATGAAGTGGTTTGCATCTCAGCAAACAGCAGCCTGGCGCACTCCAGCGGTGAAAGCTTTTCGCCAGGTTTCGCATAAGCACCAGCAAAGCGCGACTGGGGATTATGGAAGGGATGCAGCCGCGTCATGTTCCATGGGTCGACCACATTGGAAATGTGGGTGAGGCCGAATTCGTTTTTCATCCGGCGTTCACAGATATCGCCGTAGCGCATATCGTCAGCGCCATAGTCATTAAACATGCGCTGTGTGGTGAAGATATTGAGCGGAAAAGTGGCTAAAGCCATGCGTTATGCTCCCTGTTACTGACGAGTCCGTTAATCCAGTCGCGGATTATTTAGTCAGTAAGCGGAGCGGTGAGAATTGATCTGGTGCAGTATCTTGTGTGAATAACCTCTCGCCAACACAAAAGAGAAAAAACAAAAACCCCGCGCGGTGGCGGGGTTGAGGACAATGCTTAAGGCGATTAGGAAGCCAGCGACAGCGCCGGTTTCTGGCCGTTTTCCGCCAGCCAGTCGCGGATGCGCGCCTGTTCGGCTTCGCTCAGCCACATACCCTGTTTGGTACGGCGCCAGATGGCGTCGTCCAGCTCGCGCACCCACTCGTGTTTCACCAGGTAACGCAGTTCGGCTTCATAGAATTCGTGGCCAAAGTTTTCACCCAGATCTTCACGGCTCTTCGCGCCTTCCAGCAGCACTTCAGTACGGCTGCCGTAGGTGCGGGCGAAGTGACGCGCCATGCTTTCGCTGATGAACGGATAGCGACGGCGCAGGCTGGCAGCGTAATCTTCACGCGTACCGGAGAAATCACCGCCTGGCAGCACGGCGTTTTTGGTCCACGCCGGACCGGCATCGGGGTAGTATTTCGCCAGTTTCTCCAGCGCATGCTCCGCCAGCTTGCGATAGGTGGTCAGTTTGCCGCCGAACACAGACAGCAGCGGTGCCTGGCCGTTGTCGTCGTGCACATCCAGCGTGTAATCACGGGTGATCGCCTGCGGTGAATCAGATTCATCATCGCACAGCGGACGCACGCCGGAGTAGGTCCAGACGATATCGTCACTGGTCAGCTGCTTTTTAAAGTGCGCGTTATACACCTTCAGCAGATAGCTGATTTCATTGTCATCGATTTTGACATTTTTCGGATCGCCTTTGTATTCGACGTCGGTGGTACCGATGATTGAAAACTCATCCATCCACGGAATCACAAACACGATACGGTTATCTTCGTTCTGCAGAATGTAAGCCTGCTTCTCGGTGTGCACGCGCGGCACCACGATATGGCTGCCTTTGATCAGGCGAATACCGTACGGCGATTTCAGCTTCAGGCCATCGTCAAAGAACTGTTTCACCCAGGGACCAGCGGCGTTAACCAGCCCTTTGGCGCGCCAGGTGTAGGTCTTGCCGGTATCGACGTCTTCCGCTTCCACCATCCACAGACCGGCTTCACGCCAGGCGCGAGTTACGCGGGTGCGGGTGCGCACTTCGCCGCCCTGTTTCACCACTTCCTGCGCGTTAAGCACCACCATGCGCGCATCGTCCACCCAGCAGTCGGAATATTCGAAACCGCGCGTAATTTCAGGCTTCAGGGCCGATTCCGCGCCAAAACGCAGACCTTTACTGCCTGGCAGCGTAGTGCGCTTACCGAGGCGATCGTACATAAACAGGCCCATGCGGATCATCCACGCCGGACGCAGATGCGGGCGGTGTGGCAGACGGAAACGCATCGGGAAGGCGATGTGCGGCGCCATTTTCAGCAGCACTTCACGTTCGGCCAGCGCTTCGCCCACCAGACGGAATTCGTAATGTTCCAGATAGCGCAGGCCACCGTGAATCAGCTTGGAACTGGCAGAGGAGGTTGCACAGGCCAAATCCCGCGCCTCCAGCATCAGCACTGACAGGCCGCGTCCTGCAGCATCCACTGCAATGCCGGCACCGTTGATGCCGCCGCCGATCACGATCAGGTCTTTGGTTTCCACGTCATCTCCTCCGATGTTCGGAATAGTTCTAAAATGTTCGTTTTCGAGCGTAATAATAATCGGAAACCAACATTGACGCCAGCGCTTAACTCAATAAAAACATTCTTGCGTGATATAGCTAACATTTCGGCAGGAAAAAAATCACATATCCACAGGATTTGTCAGGTTATCGCGGCGGCTTATCAGGGTAAACTAACGCCAATTGATGACGAGGTAATGAGAGACCCATGGAAACCTTCGAGTGTATTAACGTCCTGCAGGCTAACGAGCATCTGGCACAGGGAGCGCAACTGGTAGACATCCGCGATCCGCAAAGCTTCGCCATGGGCCATGCCACCGGTGCGCAACATCTGACCAATGACAACCTGGCGACGTTCATTGCCGGCGCCCGGCACGACCAGCCGGTGCTGGTGATGTGCTATCACGGCAACAGCAGTAAAGGCGCGGCGCAGTTCCTGTTAAGCCAGGGCTTTAGCGACGTCTACAGCATCGACGGCGGTTTTGATGCCTGGCGCGCCGCGTTTCCGACGCAGGTGGCGACCGGCAGCCTCTGATCGACCGACAAAAGGAAGGAGAGCACCGCATGATGCGCATTACCCAGTTTAACCAGCCGCGCATGGCACAGGCGTTTGTCGATTACATGGCGACGCGCGGCGTCACGCTGCGTATTGAGCGCGAAAGCCACTATGTCATTGTGCTGGATGACGACAGCAAGCTGGAGATGGTCGAAAACGAACTCGCGCAGTTCGTGCGCGATCCCAACCATCCACGCTATCAGGCGGCGAGCTGGCACAGCGGTACCACCGACAGCGGTCTGCGTTATGAGCGTGGCAATATCTGGGCAAACATTCGCGAACGCGCGGGCCCGCTCACGCTGACCATGATGATCGCCTGCGTAGCGGTGTTTATCCTGATGCAGATTGTCGGCGACGATGTGGTACTTGGCTGGCTGGCCTGGCCGGCGGATTCCTCCCAGTATTTTCAGGTGTGGCGCTGGTTCAGCCACGCGCTGCTGCACTTCTCGCTGCTGCACATTCTGTTCAACCTGATGTGGTGGTGGTATCTCGGCGGTGCGGTAGAGAAGCGCCTCGGCAGCGGCAAGCTGTTCGTTATCATGCTGATTTCAGCGCTGCTGAGCGGCTGGATGCAGGCGAAATTCAGCGGTGTGCTGTTTGGCGGGCTGTCCGGCGTGGTCTATGCGCTGATGGGCTACTGCTGGCTGCGCGGCGAGCGCGATCCCGAAAGTGGCATTTATCTCGAGCGCGGCCTGATTGGCTTCGCTATTGTATGGCTGGTGATTGGCTGGTACGGCGCCTTTGGCCTGTCGATCGCGAACGCTGCGCACGTCACCGGTTTGCTGGTGGGGTTGGCAATGGCGTTCGTTGATACGCGCAAACGCGCACGTCGCTAGCAGCAGGATAAAAAGAACACGGCCTTGAGCCGAGGAGAGAGATGTGAAGCAGACGCAACGTCATGACGCCATTATCGATCTGGTCCGGCGTCAGGGGTATGTCAGTACGGAAGAGCTGGTGGATCATTTTGAGGTCAGCCCGCAGACTATCCGGCGCGATCTGAACGATCTGGCCGATCAAAACAAAATTCAGCGTCATCACGGCGGCGCAGCGCTGCCTTCCAGCTCGGAAAACACCGCGTGGCAGGATCGCAAAATGATGTGGTCGGCGGAAAAGGCACGCATCGCCGAGCGCGTGGCGAGCCAGATCCCGGACGGCGCCACGCTGTTTATTGATATCGGCACCACGCCGGAAGCGGTGGCGCATGCGCTGCTCAACCACAACAATCTGCGTATCGTCACCAACAACCTCAACGTGGCGATTTTGCTGATGGGCAAGCCGGATTTCCGCGTGATTATTGCCGGCGGTGAAGTGCGCACGCGCGACGGCGGTATCATGGGGGAAGCCACGCTCGATTTTATCTCTCAGTTCCGGCTCGATTACGGCATTCTCGGCATCAGCGGTATTGATATGGACGGTTCGCTGCTGGAGTTCGACTATCACGAAGTGCGCACCAAACGCGCCATTATCGAGAACTCGCGCTGCGTGATGCTGGTGGTGGATCACTCGAAGTTTGGCCGTAACGCCATGGTTAACCTTGGCAACATGAGCCTGATTGATTACCTGTATACCGATCAAACCCCGCCGTTAAGCGTACTGAAGGTGATTGAACAGCACGAAGTCCATCTGGAGCTGTGCTGATTTCCCAGGTGCGCAACAATGCGCACCCTGTGATGCACCAGGTCATCCCGCTTATTGTAGATACCGTCTTGCCGGTTACCTGGCAAGACATATTTCGGCATCGAACGGACGACCCGATTTCAGCACGCCATAAGCCAGCTGCAGCAGCTTCTTCATCGCCGCGCACACCACGACTTTTCCCGTTTTCTTACCCGCATCCAGCCGTTTCTTCAGCGCACTCACCGCCGGATTCCACTTCATCGCCACTATCGCAGGCATGTACAGGGCCTTGCGCATCGCGCTGTTGCCCATCTTCGATATCCTGCTTTTGCCCTTCCACTCACCGGACTCCTGCCGCATCGGATTCAGACCCACCCACGCCACAAGCGCCTTGCTGCTGCTGAACCTCGACATGTCCCCCAGATACGCCAGCATCGTGCTGCTCAGCACGCCCGCGATGCCCGGGATGGACTCCAGCAGTTCCCTGTTCTTTTTAAGGCCCGGATCATTGTCGATATGGTCGTTTATTGCCCGCTTCGTTTCGTCTATCTGCGCATCCAGCGCCGCAATGACCACGCGGATTGAGGGCTGCACCACCGCATCCGAGACCTCCAGCCGGTTCTCTTCCATCTGCCGCATTTCCTGAAGATTCGTCAGGCGCTTCACCAGCGCCTTCAGCCTGCGTTCATTCAGCGGCGCCGGCTGCCACAGCGACGGGCCGTGCAGTTTACAGTAGCGCGCTATCATGCGCGCATCGTCTTTATCCGTCTTGTTACGGCTCAGCTCCGCCTGTCCGAAGCGCCTGATGCGCGCGGGATTTTCCACGCTGACATCATAGCCTTCGTCGTGCAGGAAGGTGGCCTGCGGCTCACTGTACGCGCCGGTAGCCTCCATGCAGATATGGCAGCAGCCGAACGGCTCCAGCCATTTTTTCAGGGCGATAAAGCCCTTAGGGGTGTTGGGAAAGACTTTGGTTTTGTAAGACGTGTCGCCTTTCCAGACGGCCACATCAAACTTTCCGGAGGCAATATCAATGCCGACAGGCATACGGGTTTGCATAGATTCTCCTTAACAGCACAGGGAAACCGCCATGACCATCCTTATGGATGCGTGCTCGGGGCACAGGATACCGTCCGGTCTTGAAGGCGGGAGTTAAGTTGCCGGGGATGAATCTACGAAGCAGGCTTTATGCCCAGGGGGCGCCCCCATCTCACCAGCAACTTCCCGATGATCAGTCGGGGATCATCATACCCGGAGGAGAATGATCGGGATATAAGGGGCGCCATTTATGGCGACCTGGTTACAGGGCGCCCTGGTTACAGAGCGACGCAACCATCACTCGCGCAGTATCGCCATGACGATAATGTCGTGGTACTCGCCCTCGCGCAGGCAGGCTTTGCGCTTCACGCCTTCCTGCTCAAAGCCCAGGCGTTGATACAGACGCAGCGCGCGCTGGTTGTCGTGAAACACTTCCAGCTCAACGCGAATCACGCCCAGCCAGTTAAAGGCATAGTCGATACCGGTGCGGATCAGCCGCTCGCCGATGCCACGACCGCTAAACGCCGGATCGACGCCAATACCAAAACTGATGCTGTGACGCGTACGCGGCCGCTGTTCGGTAAACAGCGTCAGCTCGCCCACCATCTGCCCGTCGATTTCCGCCACAAAGCCGATATGGCCTTCGCTGTTCATCGGCTCGAATTTTTTCTGCCAGGTGGCGACGCTGGGAAACGGCAGCTGCGTGGTCCAGCGATACACCTCGGGATGACTGTATAAACGTTGATAGGCGGCGGCATCGCCCGGTTCACGTCCGCGAATCTGCAAATCCATGTCGATAATCCCTGTTCAGTTGCACTAAGCTGTTAACTCTCACCGATCGGAAAGAGTGGCCTTATGTTGTATCGTCGTTTTGAACGTTTTATCAATATTTTTCAGGATGCCCCCACCGATTCCCCACCCGCCAGCGTGTGGCCGTTTTACCTCTATTATCTGCGTCAGGTGTGGCCAAGTTTTGTCGCGCTGCTGATTGTCGGGCTGGCGCAGGCGCTGATCGAAGTGGCGCTGTTTAGCTATCTCAGCCGTATTATCGATCTGGTCAATCACACCACGCCCGCAACGCTGTTCAGCGATAACTGGCCGATTCTGCTGTGGATGGCGGCGGTGGCGCTGGTGCTGCGGCCGGTGGTGATCGCACTGCACGATATGCTGGTGCATCAAAGCATTAACCCCAGTATGACCAGCATGATTCGCTGGCAGCATCACAACTATGTGCTGCGGCAGAGCCTCAATTTCTTCCAGAACGATTTTGCCGGCCGTATCGCCCAGCGCATCATGCAAACCGGTAACTCGCTGCGTGACTCGGCGGTCCAGCTGGTGGATGCCATCTGGCACGTGGTGATTTACGCCGTGACCTCACTGGTGCTGTTCGCGGAAGCCGACTGGCGGCTGATGATTCCGCTGATCGTCTGGATTGTGGCGTACAGTCTGTCGCTGCGCTTCTTTGTGCCGCGCGTCAAGCAGCGCTCGGTGGTGTCATCCGAGGCGCGCTCGAAGCTGATGGGCACCATCGTTGACGGTTACACCAACATCGCTACCCTGAAACTGTTTGCCCATAACGATCTGGAAAAACGCTACGCGCGCGACGCCATTCAGGAGCAGACCGACAAAACCCAGCATGCCAGCCGCATGGTGACCAGCATGGATATCACGCTGTCGACGCTCAATGGCCTGCTGATTGTCAGCACTTCCGGCCTCGCGCTGTGGCTGTGGAGCCAGTCGCTGATCAGCGTTGGCGCCATCGCGCTGGCCACCGGGCTGGTGATTCGCCTGGTGAACATGTCCGGCTGGATCATGTGGGTGGTGAACGGCATCTTCGAAAACATCGGCATGGTGCAGGATGGCCTGAATACCATTGCGCAACCGCTCAGCGTGCAGGATGCGCCGCAGGCGAAAAAGCTGCAGGTGACGCGCGGCCAGATCCGCTTTGAGGATGTGCGTTTTGACTATGGCGGCGGCCGCCAGGTGATTAACCGCCTGAATCTCAACATCAAGCCTGGCGAGAAAATCGGTCTGATTGGCACGTCCGGCGCCGGTAAATCGACCCTCGTGAACCTGCTGCTGCGGCTGTATGACATCAACGGCGGGCGCATTCTGATTGACGATCAGGACATCGCGCAGGTCACGCAGGCGAGCCTGCGCAGTCAGATTGGCATGATCACCCAGGATACGTCGCTGCTGCACCGCTCGATTCGCGAAAACCTGCTGTACGGTCGCCCGGATGCCAGCGAAGCCGAACTGCAGGCGGCGATTGTGCGCGCCCGCGCCGACGAATTTATCCCGCTGCTCTCCGATCCGCAGGGCCGTACCGGGCTGGATGCGCACGTCGGCGAGCGCGGCGTCAAACTCTCTGGCGGCCAGCGCCAGCGTATTGCCATCGCCCGCGTGCTGCTGAAAGATGCGCCGGTTCTGATCATGGATGAAGCCACGTCGGCGCTCGACTCTGAAGTGGAAGCGGCGATTCAGGAGAGCCTGGAGACGCTGATGCAGGGCAAAACGGTGATCGCCATCGCCCATCGCCTGTCGACCATCGCGAAAATGGACCGGCTGGTGGTGCTGGAAAATGGCGGTATTGTTGAGATGGGTAACCATCACGAACTGCTGGCGCACGGCGGGCTGTACGCGCGCCTGTGGCAGCATCAGACCGGCGGATTTGTCGGCGTCGATTAATCGCCGCGCCGGTAAGGCAGGGCGTCGCGCGCTTCCTGTGCCCAGGCGTGTACCCCTGCCCGCTCCTGCTGCAGAAAATCCCCGACCGCATCACGCAGCCCCGGATGGCACAGATAGTGCCAGGAGTGGGTGAGTTGCGGTTCAAAGCCGCGCACCAGCTTGTGCTCGCCCTGCGCACCGGCATCAAAGCGCTGCAGCCCTTCGGCGATGGCGAAATCCATGCCCTGGTAGAAACAGGTCTCGAAGTGCAGCCGGTCAAACTCCGCCAGACAGCCCCAGTAGCGGCCATACAGCGTGTCGTCATCCACCAGACAGAAGGCCATGGCGGCGGGCTGCTGCTGTAGCGTGGCGATCACCACGCGAATCGCCTGCGGCATCCGCTCCGCCAGCAGGCTGAAGAAGGAGCGCGTCAGATAGGGACGCTGGCCGCGCACCGCGTAGGTGTTGGCGTAGCAGGTATACACAAAATCCCACTGATCTTCACGCAGCTCATCGCCGCGATACCAGTTAAACGCAAAGCCGCTGCTGGCCACCTGTTCACGCTCTTTGCGTAGTTGCTTGCGTTTGCGCGACATCAGCGTGTCGAGAAAGTCGTGAAAATCGCGGTAACCGCGATTGTGCCAGTGATACTGCACGCCGAGGCGCGCCAGCCAGTCCGGCTGGGTTGCCAGCAGCGCGTTGGCGTGCGGCGTGGTGAAGTTGATATGCGCCCCGCTTAAGCCGTGCCGCTGCAACGCATCGGGCAGCGCTTCCAGCATCGGGATGATGGCCGTCTCGTCGCCCAGCAGACGCGCACCGGTCACCGGGCTGAACGGAATGGCGCCGAGCCATTTGGGGTAATAGGCGATGCCGGCACGCTGGCAGGCATCGGCCCACGCGTGATCGAACACATATTCGCCCCACGAATTGCGTTTACGGTAGCCCGGCAGCGCTGCCCGCAGCCTGCCGTCTTCGCGCCACAGCAGATGATCCGGCTGCCAGCCGTTTTCCGCGCGCACGCTGCCACTCTCTTCCAGCGCGAGCAGGAAGGCGTGACGTAAAAAAGGTTGATTGTCAGGTAACAGCGCATCCCATTCGGCAGCGGTGATCTCCGCCAGCGATGACAGGTGAAGCAAAGGCATTGGTGGCTCCCGGCCAGCTTAAGGCGAATGCCTAGTTCAGCAGGTTTTGCCGCCGTGCGAAAGGTGCGGCGCACTGAATGTAAAGCGGATCGTTGCGCCATGCTGCGCACATTGCTGCCGCGGCCCGTGCCACGATTTTTCACGTCGCCTGTGTATACTCACCCTTTTCCCTTGCAGGAAATGCCATGGATCGTCTTGATTGTGATCGCATGTTTGTCGCCGTACTCGAAGTCGGCAGTTTTGCCGGTGCCGCCGCCCGGCTCGGCACCAGCAGCGGCCAGGCGTCAAAGCTGGTGTCGCGTCTGGAGCAGCAGCTTGGCGTGCAGCTGTTCAAGCGCAGCACACGGGCGCTGTCGCCCACCGAGATCGGCCGCGCCTATTACGAGCGGGTGAAAACCCTGCTGGAGGCGTTCGACGCGCTGGATGCCACGGTGCAGGAAAATGCCCGCTCACCCACCGGCCGCCTGAAGATTAGCGCACCCGGCACCTTCGGCACCGCGGTACTGGCCAGCGTGCTGGTGGCGTTCGCACGTCACTATCCGCTGATTGAGCTGGACGTCAACTTCTCCGACCGCGCCGTGAATATCGTTGATGAAGGCTTCGATATGGCGATCCGCATCGGCAAGCTGGACGACAGCAGCCTGATTGCGCGCCGTCTGGGCGAGGTGCCAATTCGCCTCGCCGCCGCGCCCGGCTATCTGCTGCAGCACGGCACGCCGCAGCACTGGCGCGATCTGGCGACGCATCAGTGCATCAGCGATACCAACTTTCGCGATCCGTGGCACTGGCCGTTCGTCACGCCGTGCGGCGACAGCGTCAGCATGCCGATTCGCGGCCGCCTTTGCTTCTCCAATACCGAAGCCTGCCTGCAGGCGGCGCTGGCCGGCCTCGGCATTGCACGTCTGCCCGGTTTTATCGCTGCACCGGCGCTGCAGCGGGGCGAAATCGTCACGCTGCTGGAGGACTTTGCGCCGCCAGCCATGGGCCTGTTTGCCCTGTATCCGCCCGCGCGCCATCTGGCGCAGAAAACCCGCCTGCTGATCGACTTTCTGGCCGAGCACTTCCGCCTGCATCCGCCCGGCTGATTCCTTCCATTATGGAAACAATCAAAGCCGTTTTGCCCGGATTATCAGCATAACGGCAGCACGGTAAGCTGCTGACATCACTTTAGAGGAGCAGAGCGATGTTGGTAAACGGTAAGTGGAGCGCAGAGTGGCATCCGGTTCAGGCCACCGATAAACAGGGTGGCTTTGTACGCCAGACTTCCAGCTTTCGTCACTGGATTAGCGCCGATGGCAGCAGCGAATTTGCCGCCGAGCCGGATCGCTATCATCTGTACGTCGCGCTGATCTGCCCATGGGCCTCGCGCACGCTCATTGCGCGCAGCCTGAAAGGGCTGGAGCAGATTGTCAGCGTGTCGGTGGTTGAGCCGCAGCTTGGCGCGCAGGGCTGGCGCTTCGGCGATTATCCCGGTGCCGAGCGCGACCCGCTGAACAACGCTGAGTATCTCCACCAGCTGTATACCCGCGCCGACGCCGACTTTACCGGGCGCGCCACCGTGCCGGTGCTGTGGGATAAAAAAACCCAGACCATTGTTAACAATGAGTCGGCGGATATTCTGCGCATGTTCAACAGCGGCTTTGGCGATCTGGCTGACAACCGGCTCGATCTCTACCCTGAGGATCTGCGCCCGGAGATCGACGCGCTGAACGCAACGATCTATCCGCGTCTCAATAACGGCGTTTATCGCACCGGTTTCGCTACTACCCAGGTGAGCTATCAGCAGGCGTTTAATGAGGTATTCGAGCAGCTGGATGAGCTGGAGCAACGGCTGAAAGATGGTCGCACTTTTCTGCTGGGTGAACGACTGACCGAAGCCGATATCCGCCTGTTCGTGACCCTGATACGCTTTGACGTCGCCTATCACGGCCTGTTCAAATGCAACCTGCGCCGCCTGCGCGATTACCCGCTGCTCGATCGTTATCTGAAGAGTGTGCTGGCGGTCTCCGGCGTGCGGCAAACGGTGAACATCGACCACATCAAACAGGGCTATTATTCGATTAAAGCGCTGAATCCCAACGGCATCGTGCCAGCGGGACCGGATATGGCGGACTACGGTTTTTAAGGAGCAGGGCAATGGCAAAAGCGTTAGTGGTGTTTTTACATGGCGTCGGCAGTAATGGCGCGGATTTGGCGGTGCTGGGGCAACACTGGTCAGCGCTGCTGCCCGACGTGGCATTTGCCGCGCCCGATGCGCCCTTTCCCTTTGAGCACGCCATGGGCTATCAGTGGTTCAGCCTGACCGGCATCACGCCGGAAAACCGTCCGGCACGCGTACGGGCTGCGCGCGACGCCTTTGACGCCACGCTGCAGCAGCTGATGGCGCAGCACGCGATGGCCGGCGCGTGGCAAAAGGTGATTCTGGTGGGATTCTCGCAGGGCTCGATCATGGCGCTGGATGCGCTGGCCTCCGGACGCTATCCGCTGGCTGGTGTGGTGGCCTTCTCCGGTCGCCTGGCCTTTGACGAGGCGCTCACGCCGCCGCCGCATGCCTCCGCGCTGCTGATTCATGGCAAAGCCGATGAGGTCATCCCGTTTAGCGAAACCGTCTCCGCCGCGCAGCGCCTGCAGAGCGCGGGCGTCGCGGTCACCGCACAGTATGAACCCGTCACCGGTCACACCATTTCCAGCCACGGCGCGATGCAGGCAGCGGCCTACATCGCCCAGTGCCTGCAGGATTAAGGCCAGTAGCGCTGCAGCGCCTGCCACGCCTGACGCGCGGCCGCTTCCGGCGGCTGTGCTTTGAGGCGGTCGTTAAACACTTCGATGCCCACCGGACCGCGATAGCCTGCACTTTTCAGCTTATCGACAAAGCGTTCCACTTCAATGATGCCGTCGCCGGGCAGTAAGCGCTGATGGCGCGCATAGTCGCTCAGCGCCTGCTTTTCCTGCGGTGGCATCTGCGCCATATCGCACAGCTGCACTTCATAAATGCGGTCGGCCGGAATGCCGTCGAGCTGAGAGGCATCGCCACCGCGTGCGCAGATGTGGAACAGATCGACCACCAGCCCGATATTGGGCTGATCCAGCCGCTGCAAACGCTGCCACGCCAGCGGCAGCGTATTATCGACGCTGCACCACGCCATCGGTTCATACATGATGCGCATGTTATAGCGCGCGGCTTCCGAGGCCAGCCAGCGCAGATCCTCATCAATGCGCTCCGCAACGCAGTCTTCGCGCGTGGTCGCCGGCGCCTGAATGGTATCGCAGCCCAGCGATTGCGCGACGCGAATGAAATCACGCAGTTCGGCGCGCTTTTGCAGCCGTTCGCTGTCCGGCGCGCCGGTAAAGTCACGCAGCACCTGCAGATTGGTAAAGCCCAGGCTTAGCTGCGCGGCCAGCGCCGCCGTGTGCTCAGTAACCTCTTCCCGCCACATTTCAACCTGATCGAACCCGGCGGCACGCGCCGCCTGCAGCTTATGCGCCGATTCACCGTTTAACAGCACCAGGTTAAGGAATTTCGGGTTTGCAGACATCAACAGCTCCTTAATCGTCCGGATAAAGCGGTGACAGAGGCTGTGCGCCACCCGCACAGCATCCTGATCAGTATCCCCCTCTCAAGGGTGATTTCAAGCGTGTCGTTTAGCCCAGCAGGTTCACCACGGCGAAACCGGCAAAGGTCATCAGCAATGAACCGATGACATGCACCATCACGCTCGACATTGCCCACAGGTATTTTCCTGATTGTAGCAACACCACGATCTCGGCCGAGAAGGTCGAAAACGTCGTCAGCCCGCCGCACAGGCCGGTGACGATCAGCAGTTTCCATACGGGATCGATGTGCGGATTGCGCACAAACCACGCCATTGCCGCACCAATAATAAAGCCACCGACCAGATTAACGATCAGCGTACCTGGCGGCAGGTTGGGGAATAACGTATTGAAACGCAAAGAGATAAGCCAGCGCAGCGTGCAACCGATGGCACCACCGATCATGACCGCGAACAGCGACTTCAGCATAGTCTGGAGCTCCTGAATTGAGATACGCGCAGGGCCGCGGCAGGACAGAAACTACACCTGACACACCGCCGTCTCCCGCGCAGGGATAAGCAAGTTGTCAGGCGTCATCAGCCGTCTGTAACCAGAGGGCGGTTGGGTAAGGTGGCACGCCATCACCTCAGAGGCACGATAATACGCTGGCGCGGCGGAGGTGACAATATTCACCTGCCGTCAGCGTATCGTCGGGAACGATTATGTTTTACCGTGGCAGACATCATCAGCAAGGAGATTCCGATGCGTACCCTGATTTTTGATACTGATATCGGCGTGGATGACGCCTTTGCGCTGGCGTATGCGGCGCGCACGCAGCGGCTACTGGGCATCACCACGGTGTTTGGTAATGTCGCGGTTGGCCAGGCGGTAAAAAACGCCCGGCTGTTCTGTGCAAAGATGAACATCAGCGCGCCGGTGTATCGTGGCTGTGCGCGTCCGCTGGCGCTGGCCCCTTCCGCACCGGCCACCCTGCACGGCGCAGACGGTCTCGGCGATGCCTTCGATAACCCGTATAGCGATGTCGCCGACAGCGCGGTGCAGTTCATCATTGATAGCGTACGCGCGCAGCCGCATGCGATTACCCTGGTGGCAATCGGGCCGCTGACCAACATCGCCTGCGCCATCAACCAGGCGCCAGACATTATTCCGCTGGTGAAAGAGCTGGTGATCATGGGCGGCGCGTTTGGCACCGACGGCCACGCCGGCAACGTGACGCCGTTCGCCGAGTTCAATATCTGGAAAGATCCGCATGCCGCCGATCAGGTGCTGGCCTCGGCGCTGCCGGTGGTGATGCTGCCGCTGGATGTGACGCACAAGGTGCTGATCAGCGGAGAGGAAGTGCGCCAGCTGAATCAGCCGGTGTTAAGTGCCATCTGCCGGCCTTATCTGGCTTACAGCCTGCAAAAAGAGGGGTTTGATGGCATGGCACTGCACGATACCCTGACGCTGTCGTGGCTGGCGCTGCCGCAGGCGTTCAGCGTGACGACAGCGCCGGTGCGCGTGGTGACCGAAGGCATCAGCCGCGGCCAGACGCTACAGCGCGTGAGCGCTCTCGCCTCGCGCGACGATCCGTTCGCCGGCCTGCGCGCCCAGCGGCTGTGTCTGGGCGTTGATGCCGAGGCGGTACGGCAACATTTTTTTGCCACGCTGCGCGCCTGACGCTCTCTCTAGCGGGCGAAATGGATGACGCCTTTGATCAGCTCAGGGTTGTTGATCACCCCGGGCTCAAAAGTCTCGGCCAGCGTCGAGAAGTCGTAATGGCGGTTGAGCATCATATCGGCCCGCAGCTGACCGCTGGCCATCAGGGTGCGCACCTTGTCGAAGTCTTCCCGCGTGGCGTTGCGGCTGCCCAGCAGCGTGGTCTCCTTTTTGTGAAACTCGGTGTCGGGGATCACCAGATCGCCTTTGTGCAGGCCGACAAACACGATGGTGCCGCCGTGACGAATCAGCTGCACGGCGCTGTTCATCGCCGCCGGACTGCCGGTGGCGTCAATCACTTTAGCGGCCAGCCGCCCGCCAAACTCTGCGCGCAGCGCGGCCGTAAAATCCGCCGCCAGCGGATCGATCGTCGCCAGCTGCAACTGCTGCGCAACGTGCGCGCGCCGCTGAGCGCTGGTATCGGCCACCACCACCTGCGCACCGGCTGCGGCGGCAATCGCCGCGACGCCCAGGCCAATCGGTCCGGCCCCGACCACCAGCACCTGCTCATCGGCGACCAGCGCCGCGCGTCGCACCGCATGGGCGCTGATGGCAAAGGGCTCGATCAGTGCCGCTGCTTCGGGCGCCACATCGTCAACCGCCAGCAAATTAGTGTCCGGCACGCTGAGAAACTCGCAAAAACCCCCATCCTGATGCACGCCAATCACTGAAATCTGTTCACAGCAGTTGGTTTTGCCGCTTAAGCAGGCGTCGCATCGCTGGCAGGCCACGTAAGGAATCAGCGCCACGCGCTGCCCTGGCTGAAAACCCTGCGCCGCCGCACCCAGCGCCACCACTTCACCGCACAGCTCATGACCGAGCACGCGCGGATAGGAGAAAAACGGCTGATTGCCGGCCCAGGCGTGAATATCGGTGCCGCAAATGCCGGCGGCAATCGGTTTAATCAGGACTTCGTGCGCGGCAGGCGTCGGTACGCTGCGCTGCTGCCACACCATGCTGCGCGGTTCGGCGACCACCAGCGTTTTCATATTCGTCATCGTTTCCTCCTGGGCTGTTCACGCAGTTATGGCGAAAATCGACCGCGGCGGGAGGTTGCGCTGTGCGAAGTGTGAGGCAGCGCGATTTTTTTGGGCTTTGTGTGGTTTTTAATGCATAAAAAACCGGAGGGCCGTATGAGCCGAAGCCAGAATCTGCGCCAGAACGTCATCAATCAAATGCTGGAAGCCATTGCCCGCCGCCATGTGCGCTCGCCGCTGCCCCCGCAGGCGGCGCTGGCCGAGATGTTTAATATCAGCCGCACCACGGTGCGCCACACGCTGCAGCATCTGCATCAGCGCGGCGTGCTGGAAAAAGTGGCTGAGACCTACGTGATCGTGCGCGATCCCTGCGAGGAGGATGGGTTTAGCGTACTCAGCCCACCGATCGACCAACAGGCGGTGCAGTTTGAGCAGGCGTTTTTTAACCTGATTAACCAGCGTTTGCTGATGCCAGGCGACAGTTTCACCGAACTGCAGCTGGCGCAGCAGGTGCGGGTCAGCCCGGTAGTGGTGCGCGAGTTCCTGCTGCGCTTTATGCGCTATAACCTGCTGGAACCGGTTAAACGTGGCCACTGGCGGATGAAGAAATTCGATCAGGAGTACGCCGAAAAGCTGTTTGAACTGCGCGAAATGCTGGAAACGCACGCGCTGACCCGCTTTCTTAACCTCGCCGCCGGTGATGAACGCTGGGTGCAGGCGCGCGATCTGCTGGATCGCCATCGCGCGCTGCGCGACACCATCGCCAGCAACTACCGCCAGTTTGCCGCGCTGGATAAAGAGATGCATACGCTGATTCTCTCCGCCGCCAACAACCCGTTTTTCAATCAGTCACTGGAAATTATCTCTGTGATTTTTCACTCGCATTATCAGTGGGATGAAAGCGACCTGAAACAACGCAATATCGTCGCGCTGGAGGAGCATATGGCGATTCTCACCGCGCTCATCAGCCGCCAGGATGTGGACGCGCTGTGCGCGTTGCATGCGCATCTCAGAACCGCCAAACACTCAATGATCCGCTCTATCCGGCAGTACAATTAAAAACCGATTAAAAACCACAAAGCATAAGCGCCCGCACGAATCAGAAACATGTTTGCAACATCTCCCGCGGTTTACTTCTAGTCTCGAAGGCAGCCCCTTAGGGCAGCCCGTTTCGCTGCCGCAGGAACCCCAAGACTGATAACGATAAGTACCCGAACCTGGGAGGTTGCAATGGAAAATACATCAACGCGCGGCGGCACCACCGCGCCAGCACCCGAGCACGCCGGGCAGGATTATGTGCCGGCACGCGCCGATGTGGTGCGCTCTCCGCGCATCCGTAAGATTCAAATCACCGCCATGCTGTTGCTGCTGTTCGCCGCCATCATCAACTACCTTGACCGCAGCTCGCTGTCGGTAGCCAACATGACCATCCGCGAGGAGCTGGGCTTATCGGCCACCGAGATTGGCGTGCTGCTGTCAGCGTTTTCGCTGGCCTACGGTTTAGCCCAGCTGCCGTGCGGCGCGCTGCTCGATCGCAAAGGCCCGCGCATTATGCTGGCCATCGGCATGTTCTTCTGGTCACTGTTCCAGGCGGCGGCCGGGCTGGTGCATAACTTCACGCAGTTTGTGCTGGTGCGCATCGGGCTGGGCATTGGCGAAGCGCCGATGAACCCGTGCGGCGTGAAGGTGATCAACGACTGGTTCAACATCAAAGATCGCGGTATGCCGATGGGGATGTTTAACGCGGCGTCGATGATTGGTCTGTCGGTGGCACCGCCGATTCTGGCGGCGATGATGCTGGTGATGGGCTGGCGCGGCATGTTTGTCACCATCGGCGTGCTGGGCATGTTTCTCGCCATTGGCTGGTATCTCACCTATCGCGACCGGGATAACAACAAGCTGAGCGGTGAAGAGATTCACTATCTGCAGGCGGGCAGCGTGGCATCACGCAAAGAGCCGCTGAGTTTCGCCGAGTGGCGTGGGCTGTTTAAGCAGCGCACCATGTGGGGCATGATGATTGGCTTCAGCGGCATCAACTATACCGCGTGGCTGTACATCGCCTGGCTGCCGGGCTATCTGCAGTCGACCTATCATCTGGACCTGAAAAGCACCGGCCTGCTGGCCGCCATTCCTTTCCTGTTCGGCGCGGCGGGCATGCTGCTCAACGGTTACGTGGTGGATGCGCTGGTGCGTCGCGGTTTCGACGCGGTGAAAGTACGTAAAGTGTCGATTGTCAGCGGCATGCTGCTCTCCGCCGCCTTTACCACCTTTGTGACGCGCGCCACCGACACCACCAGCGCGGTGACGCTGATTGGTATGGCGCTGTTCTGCATTCACTTTGCCGGTACCTCATGCTGGGGCCTGATCCACGCTAACGTCACAGCGCGCATGACGGCGTCAGTGGGCAGTATCCAGAACTTTGCCAGCTTTGTTTTCGCCTCTTTTGCGCCAGTAATTACCGGCTGGGTGCTGGATACCACCAAATCGTTCAGCCTCGCGCTAATGATATGTGCTGGCGTCACGGTGGTCGGCGCGCTGGCTTACCTGCTGCTGGTCAGAAAACCGATCACCGATGGGGTGTAACACCAGGGTTTCTGCTTAATGCTCTTCGCCGGGTGCGCAGATTATGCGCACCCTTTCTTCATCCGCCCGCCACATGTATTCCAGCCGCGTTATCGCCTGATTCTGGGTGTGATCAGATAAATTAAACTGCATGATGGCAATTACTATCCAGCACCATTAAGCCCAAAATAAGGAAAATATACCGCTAAACACGCCGGTAATAGTTATTATTTTAAGACAAAACTCAAAGACGAATATTATAAATCACCATCCTCAGTGCATTATTACCCATTAATGCATTAACGAAGGTGAATTAATTAGCTACAGTAAACTTTTGTGGATTAGATCAAAGTTTGACCGCATAATTTAACTTACCGTTCAGTCACTATTAATGTTCAGGTATGAGCGTGGTGACCAAATGGATTTACAACGCAAGGCCCTTTTTATCTCTTTTGATGCCGTGGCATTATCGGGTATTACGGTAGAAGCCACTAAAATTGCCGTTCGTTTACGCGAGCAGGGAATCATTTCCTTTCTTGATATCGGCTACGACATAAAAATTGATAAGGGAAACTTCGGACGCCCCTATTCCGAAAGTGAAATTAATTCGCTGAAGCATCATTTTACATTAGTCCGGCACGATGAAATTCGTCAGGTGGAAGGTTATAACCCGGCCTTTCTGCAATATATTCATGACGTACTGATTAATCATAGCCAGACGCTGGATGCCGCCGCAGAAAAAATCCTGGTGCAGCAGACGGAAAAGATGGCACAGGCGGTGGCAAACGCGCTGTGCGCAAAATGGCAGGCGCTGGATATCAATTATTTAATCATTGAGAACGGGACGCTGCCGGATAATATTATTTTTACCCGCGCGCTCTATCTGGCGATAGCGCAATACGGCGCCGCAAAACAGCTCGGCCGGTTTGTGTTGTGGCGCGACCATGACCTGATGTGGAACAGCGAATCCACTTCATCGCGTTACGGCAGCGCGCCCTGGCCACATGCCGTCAGGCCGCAGCCCTCGCCGCATATCACCTACGTCACGCTGAACCAGGCACTGGCCTCACAGCTGGCGGCCTGGTGCGAACATCAGGTCGAAATCGAGGTGATGCGTAATACCTATCCTTTTGACCCAAGCCATCCGCGCAAAGATTTACGCCGCCAGTTTGGGTTGCTGGCGCAGGACAAGGTGATTGCCCGCACCACGCGAATTATTCCGGCTAAGCGACTCGATCGGGATATTCACCTGTTGCATGCGCTGAACAGTGAACTTATCGCGCAGCATCAGCCACAGCGCGTTTATTTAATGGTCGCCGGCGATCCGCTGGAAGACAGCGTGCATTATCACGCATTAAAGCAGTTAATTAGCCGATTCCAGCTGGAGCGTTACGTCATCTTTTTTGGCGCGTTAAATCACGACTTCATGGAGCGTAATCCACAGGCCACCACCATTCAGGATCTTTATCACGCCTGCGATGTGGTGTCGTTTTTAACCGCATGGGATTACGACAGCTACGGTAATCCGATTGGCGAGGCGATCAGCCATCAGCGCTGTTATATCGCCACCCGCTATGAATATTATCACGAGGTGTATGGCCAGTACGGTTTTGAAGGCGAACTGATGGCGATTTCCGCCAGCCATGATGGCCTGCCGGATGCCGATTTTATTCAGCGCGTCAGTGCCTTATTACATGATGACGCACGCCGCCACGCCATCGCCACGCGCAATTATCAGAAAGGAAAATCCCTGTTGTCGGATCACATCTTCCGGCAGATATTTAATGTGTAGTTAAGGAGTGACTATGGATAACCGTTGTTTTATTTCTGTCGTGCTGCCGGTTTATAACGAGGCAGCACGTATTAACGCGGTGCTGGAATCAATATTGCAGCAGCGTTCACCCGGCGGATTGTTTAATTTTGATAATCTGGAAGTGATCATGGTGGATAATAATTCCACCGATAATTCGGTCGCGCTGATTGAAGCCTTTGCCGCGCAGCATCCGCAGCTGACAATTCATCAGCTGCAGGAGACGGTGCAGGGCGTCTCTTCGGCGCGGAAAAAAGGCATGGATTTCGCGTCACAGCGCGCCGGTCTGCGCGACGAGGCCAGCGGTTTTCAGCGCAAGCACTACATCCTTTCGGCCGATGCGGACTGTACCGTTGATGCACTGTGGATCGACGAACTGGTCGGCACCATGATTGCGCAAAACGGCGATCTGGGCACCTGTAACTACTACTACGAAACCGCAGATTTCCACGAGCGCCCGCGGCTGTATGCAGAGATTGATAAAACGCTGCGCTGCCGCCACGCTTCCTTCTCCCTGTTTGGCGGCTTTCCGGACGGCAAAGGCTTTGGCGTCGAAAAGCAGCTGTACGACGAAGTGGGCGGCATTGAGATTTTTTACCAGCTGAAAAACGGTGAGTTTGTTGAACATCTGTCAGACGACTGGGATTTTGGCATCAAGGTGATCGCGGCCGGCGGCAAACCGGTGTATGCGCCCAACTCCCGCGTGCAGATCAACAGCCGCCGGGTGGATAACCTGCTGCACGAAGTGATTGAAGGCGTGGCCTACGGCCATAACGGCACCATCATCATGAAAGATGTGCGACCCACGCTCACCGCACTGACGCCGTTCACCGATGTCAGCGCAGAGCAGGCGCAGCAGGCGTGGCACTACTCGATTAAAGATTACGTGCCAAAAAATCTGGTGCTGCCGGTGTTGCTGAATCCGTCGCTGCTGCGCGACGATGCCGCGGTGATTGATTTCTTCACGCCAGACGTGGCTGAACGCCTGTTCGCCCGCATTCACAGCATAATGCAGGAGATGAGCGTGACCGATTTCCTGCCGATTCACAGCTACAAAACCCCGGCGTTTCGCCTCTATTTTGAATTCCGCCATGAGCTGTTTGCCGCGCTGCGTCGTGCCGTCGGCGCAGAGATTGGCGAGCCACCGCCGCTGCCGGCCTGCTTTGCCCGGGTGACGGAAAATGATTTCGCCCGCTTTGTCTGGTATTACTGCGAAGATCGCGAATCCGGTGAGGCGCATAACTACTTTGCAAACGGCGGGGTGTTCTGATGCGTGCTGCCTGGCTGCAATCCCTGCAGGATATCGATCGTCACTATCCTCGCCCGGCCATATGCGAGGTGCTTAGCCGGCCGGAAAACGCCGATTTGCTGGAATACGTGGTGCATGATCCTTTTGGCTGCCATGTGTTTCCCGGTGATATCGACGATTTTCCGCTGCCGAATTTTTTCCGCGCCATGCAGCACAGCCTGAGCCATGCGCCGCAAATTCATCTGTGGGCGTATATCCCTACCTGCCGCTACAAGTGCCACTTTTGCCAGTTTCCTACGGTGATTGTAAATCCGCAGTCGCCGCGCGCGCCTGAGCTGTTCCGCGATATCGTCGATCGCAACATTCAGGAGGCGAAACTGTGGCTGGCGCAGCTGCCGGCACTGGGTGAAGTGCCGGTGGGTGAGTTCAACCTGTTCGGCGGCACGCCCTCGCTGCTGCCACCGGATGAGCTGCGGCGCTTAATGGATTTTTACCGCAACCATTTCAACTTCCGCGAGGCCACGCTGCGCTTCGAAGGCGAGCCCGGCACGCTGACGCGCGAATTCCTCGCGCAGCTGCGCGAACTGGGCTTCAGCAAACTGTCGTTTGGCGCGCAGTCATTCTCAGACCGCCTGATCAAAGGCTGTGGTCGCCTGCACAGCGCGGATGCCTGCTACAAGGTGATTCGTGATGCGCGCGAGCTGGGCTTCGCCCTGGTCAGCGTCGATCTGATGTATGGCCTGCTGGGACAAACGGTGGATGACGTGCGTGACGATCTGCAGCAGACGCGCGCGCTTGACCTGTCGCATCTGGTGTTCACCAAGCTGCACATGAAGCCGTTCGCCGAGAGCCGCACCGGCGTGTCGGCGGAGGGAGAAAATGCCTGGCAGCGTAAGAATGCGGCGATGCCCAGTCTGGGTCAGCAGTATCAGATGCGCGCGCTGGCCGAGCAGTGGCTGGATGGCGATTACCTTGAACATCCCACCATGTATTTCCACCATCGCAGCGCACCGCCGGAGAAGTGGAAAGCGATCATTACCGATCTCGACCAGCAGGCACCGGAAGTGGCGATTGGCCTTGGCGGCAGCTCCAAATGTGCCGGCGCGGAGCTGATTAACCTGACCGACTACGCCGATTATCAGCGCGCACTGGATAACGGTGAGCTGCCGATCGCCTCGGTGCGCGGTATGTCGCCGGATCAGCAGGCCATCAACGGCTGCAAGATGGCGCTGTCAACGCTGATTCCGCTCGACGATGTGCTGTTTCAGCAGAAGTTTGGCGTCAGCCTGTTTGCCCAGCCGACCATCGCCCGTGCGCTGCGTGAGTTGCAGCAGCGCGAGTTAGTGCACAGCGATGGCCGCTACGTCACGCTCACCCCCGCCGGCCGCGTGCTGGTAGAAGCCATCATCAATACCCAGTTCGACTAAACCGCCCTTACCTCTCAACGGCACGCGACGGCGTGCCTGGAGCCTGTTATGTCCCAGTCTGTTTATAGCTTTTTTTATATCGCCATCGACACCGAAGCGGGCGTCACCGCTGAACAGTTTGAAACCTTCGTGCGCGAAAAAGGCGTGCATCTCCCCTGCTATCCCGGCTGGCGCTGGACGCTGTTTCGCGGTCTGCGCGGCGAGCGCGTCGATCAATACCTGATGCTGTTTGAAATGAAAGATGCGGCACAGCGCGCGCGCTTTATGCAGGATGACGGTGAACTTACCGCCGAGGCAGAGCACTTCTGGCATCTGCATCCTGACGCGGACGCGCTGCTCAGCGAGTGGCGCCAGCTGGCAACCTTCGCGCGGCGCCCGACAATTTTCACCCATTTCGATCTGCTGGCAGAGAATCCCCACAGTACGCTGCCGGGTGGCCCGCGTTTTGATGCCCGCAGCGGCACCGCGCGCATTCTCGGTACTCACTATCTGGCGCTGCGACCGGGCGTGCAGCCGCAGGAATTTGAGCAATTCATCGCGCAGAATGCCGCGCGTATCGTTGATTATCCCGGCTGGAAGTTTCATCTGCTGAAAGGCCACAGCGGCAACCGGCTGGACGGCTATGTGGTGATGATGGAGATTGAGAGTGAGGCGGCGCTGAATGTGTTTTATCCGCAGCCTGATATCGCCACCGCCAGCGCGGCTGACTTTGCGCGCGCGCACCGGGATACCAAACAGATGTATGAAGAGTGGAAGCAGCTGGCGTCCTTTTCCGGTTCGCCGCAGCTGTATACCGATTATCTCGCCGTGGCGGAATGTGGCACGCTGAAGTGAGTGCTGGCGGCGCGCTCTGCTCAATGCTGAAACGCGCCGCCGGATTTCTCCGTTACGACTGGTAGTAATACACCGCTTCAAAAGGCCGCAGGTGCGTCAATGCCCCAGGCGGCGATGCCTCACTGTAATTACTCATCAGCACCTGCCAGTTGCCTTCAACTTCCGGCAGCAGCAGTGGCTGCGCGCTGTGACTCAGGTTCGCCACCACCAGCAGGCTTTCACGCGACGAATTGCGACGATAACACCAGATGTGTGACGCTTCCGGTGCCAGATCCTGATAATCGCCCTCGGTGAAGATAGCGTAACGCTTACGCAGCCGAATCAGCGTTTGGTAGCCATAGAACACCGAGTTGCTGTCGAGCAGCGCATTAGCCGCGTTGATCAGCGTATAGTTATCCGCCACGCCTATCCACGGCTCACCCCGCGTGAAGCCGGCATTGGCGCTGCTGTCCCATAGCATCGGCGAGCGGCTGTTATCGCGCGATTTACTGGCCAGAATCGCCAGGATTGCCGCCTCCGGCTTGCCCTGCGCCAGCCACGCAGCGTGGATGTTATGGCTCTCGATGTCCTGATACTGCTCAATGCGGGTAAAATGAGGGTTGGTCATCCCCAGCTCTTCGCCCTGATAGATATAGGGCGTGCCCTGCATGCCGTGCAGCAGCATCGCAAAGCATTTTGCCGAGGCGATGCGCAGCGCACCTTCATCACCAAAGCGCGTGACGATACGCGGCTGATCGTGGTTACACCAGAACAGCGCATTCCACGCCACGTCGTGCATCCCGCGCTGCCACTCCGCAAAAATTGCCTTGAGCTGAACGAAGTCCGGTGCCGCCAGCGTCCATTTGTCGCCCTGGGGATAATCCACCTTAAGATGGTGGAAGTTAAAGGTCATCGACAGCTCGTTTTGCGCCAGCGAAGCATAGCGCTGGCAGTTGGCCAGCGTGGTCGAGGACATTTCCCCCACCGTCATCAGCCCGCGCGGCGTGAACACATCGCGGTTGAACTCCTGCAGGTAGTCATGGATGCGCGGGCCATCGGTATAGAACCGCCGCCCGTCATGGCCGGGCAGATCGTCGCTAAAATCCTGGTGCTTCGACACCAGGTTGATCACATCAAGCCGCAATCCATCGACGCCTCGATCCGCCCAGAAGTGACACACCTGCTTTAACGCCTCGCGCACCGCCGGATTTTCCCAGTTGAGATCGGCCTGCTCCGGCGCGTACAGGTGCAGATAGTATTGCTGACGCCGTTCGTTCCACGCCCAGGCGCTGCCGCCAAACTTAGACTGCCAGTTATTAGGCGGCGTGCCGGGCACCCCGTCGCGCCAGATATAAAAATCGACGTACGGCTGTTCACCGGCTTCGGCACGCTTAAACCAGGCATGCTCGGTCGAGGTGTGGTTGAACACCATATCCAGCACCATGCGCATACCGCGCCGGTGCGTCTCCGCCAGCAGGTGGTCAAAGTCGGCCATGGTGCCATAGGCGGGATCGATGGCGGTGTAATCCGCCACGTCGTAACCGTTATCGATCTGCGGCGACACATAGATCGGCGTCAGCCACAGCGCATCGACGCCCAGCTGCTGCAGATAATCCAGCCGCTGAATCACACCGTTGAGATCGCCGGTGCCGCGCGCCCCGCTGTCCTGAAAACTTTTGGGATAGATTTGGTAGATCACCGCCTGGCGCCACCAGGGATATTCAGCGTGCCTGTTCATGTTGCACCTCGGCCTGGCTGATGATGGCGGTTGCCGCTTTACGTTTGGTGATGATGATGGTCAGCAGCAGCGGAACCAGAATCGCCACCAGAATCGCCAGCGAGTAAACCGTCCAGTACTGTGGCTGAATCGAGAGGATGCCCGGCAAGCCGCCCACGCCGATGCCGTTGGCCATCACGCCGTTGAGGCCGCACAGCAGCGCCGCCAGCGCAGAGCCAATCATGGCGCACAGCATAGGGTAGCGGTACTTGAGGTTGACGCCGTACATCGCCGGCTCCGTTACGCCGAGCCACGCTGAAATAGCGGCCGGCACGGTGAGGTCGCGTTCAGCACGATCTTTGTTAGCGATAATGATGCCGACCACCGCTGCGCCCTGTGCAATATTGGACAGCGCAATCAGCGGCCACACCGGCGTGCCGCCCATGCTCTGAATCATCTGCAGATCAACCGCCAGCGTGGTCTGATGCACGCCGGTGATCACCATCGGCGCATACAGGAAGCCAAACAGCGCGGCCCCAATCGGCGCGAAGCTGCCGGTCATCAGGTGACGCACCGCAAAGGCGATGCCGTCGCCGATCAGACGGCCAAACGGGCCAATCAGGCTGTGGGCGAGGAAAACCGACAGCAGCAGCGCACAAACCGGCACCATCACCAGCGTCAGATAGGCGGGCACGATACGTTTTAGCGCCAGTTCGATTTTCGCCAGCGCCAGCCCGGCCAGCAGCGCCGGAATTACCTGCGCCTGGTAGCCGACCCGATCAATGCTGAACCAGCCGAAGTTCCACACTTCCGGCACCTGGCTGCCAATCAGATACGCATTCATCAGCTGCGGTGAAACCAGCGTAATGCCCAGCACAATCCCCAGGATTGGCGTACCGCCCAGCTTGCGCACCACCGACCAGCAAATCCCCACCGGCAAATAGAAGAAGATCGCTTCGCCAATCAGCCAGAGGAAATCGTACAGCCCTTTCACACCGGGATAGAGCTGCACCAGGGTTTTATCATCCGCCACGGCAATATCGCCGAGCACGTTACGGAAACCGAGAATCAAACCGCCGCTAATTAACGCCGGTAATAATGGGAAAAATATCTCAGCAAAATGGGATAATAATGCCTCGTGCCATTTCATCTGGCTGCGCGCCGCGGATTTAATCTGCTCCTTAGAGGTTTCACTAATATTTAGTGCTTCAACTAACGCTTTATAATAAGTGTCAACTTCGGTTCCAATAATTACCTGAAACTGTCCGGCAGAATTAAAGCATCCTTTAACGCCGGGCGTGGCGCGGATGGCCTCTGGATCGGCCTTCTCGACATCCTGCAGCACAAAGCGCAGGCGGGTAATACAGTGCGAAAGTGACAGAATATTTTCCCGACCGCCCACGCGGTCAATGAGATCGTTAATGATCTCGCGACTGATGGTTTTCATTATCATCCCTTATTTCCATGCCGGAATCGGCAGTGGACGATAATACGCCGCTGCTTTTAATTTTAACTATAGCAAAGCGAGGGAATTAGTTGGCGATCACAAAAATATTTACGCAATACCTCGCAGGAAAATTAACTTAACAATAATTATTTAACCTGATAACTAAATCTGCGCCATTTAAATATAAATTCGGGACATTTCGTATTGTTGAATATTTATTTAAGCGGTAGCGCGGTGGCTGTGCAACGTTCGCCACCGCGTAACAGCGTGTCAGACGATGCGGTGGCGCAGACGGCCAATCTTCTCAATTTCCACTTCGATCTCATCGCCAGGGAACATAAACAGCGGTGGCGTACGCTTTTTCCCCACGCCGCCCGGTGAGCCGGTGATGATGACATCGCCCGGTGACAGCGGACTAAACGCCGAGATGTATTCAATGATCTTCGCCACCGGATGCACCATGCTGGCCGTGGTATCGTTCTGCACTTCGCGCTGATTCAGCCAGGTTTTGATCGCCAGCTGCTGCGGGTCCGGGATGTCGTCGGCGGTGGTCATCCACGGGCCAAAGCCGCCGGTTTGCTGCCAGTTTTTGCCTGCGGTAAACCAGGTGAACTGCATGTCGCGCACCGTGGCATCCATAAAGCAGCTGTAGCCCGCTACATGCTGTAGCGCATCGGCGGCTTTTACCTGATAAGCAGCCTTGCCGATGATCACCGCCAGCTCGCCTTCGTAATCAAATTCAGCCGTGGTCGCCGGTTTCAGCAGGGGCTGCTCGTGTGCTGCCAGCGAATCGGCAAAGCGTACGAACAGCGTCGGCGCGTCGAGCGTGGCGGCAAACTCCTGGCGCTTGTCGGCATAGTTCATACCAACGCAGAAGACTTTGCCTGGGTTTTCCACCACCGGCAGGAAGCGAATCGCGCTGAAGGCATAGTCCACCGGCTCGCTCAGGTACACCTGCAGGTCACTCAGGCCACCGCGCTGTAGCAGAGTTTTCAAATCCGGACAGCTGTCGCCCAGCCGCGCACCGAGATCGATCACGCCGTCGGGTTGCACGATGCCATAACTTTTTCTTGCCTGGTCAATAAGAGAAAAACTGCACAGCTGCATGATGGCCTCAATGTTATAGAGAATTTGCGCGCAGGTTATCAAAAGCCAGACGGAAAAGCGGTATGACCTGAGGGTAAAGTAATTAATGTTTGTGAGTTTTGGTGACAGAGATGCGCAGAGGGGAACGGCGCCGAGTGATAACCACAGGTCGATCCCTGACCGCGATTATCGAGGGTTTCTGGCGGAGCGCTTAGTTTAAGGCGCCCGGCGGTACGTGTTTGAAGGTCTCAACATAAGAGCGAAACACGGAGCGGAAAAAACGTTTCATGGTGCACCTGATACAAAAATTGTTGAAGAATTACGTGAAAATTATAACGCCCGCGCATTTTTCACGCAATTATTTTTGAACCAGATCACAAAAACGCGCCCACCCCATCGTGCCAGACGTTAACGGAACAGCCCTAAGTGCTCAATCAGGATGGTGCAGCCAATGCTGATCAGTACCACGCCGCCCAGCACTTCTGCCCATTTGCCCATTACCGGACCGATAAAGCGGCCGACCAGCACACCGGTGGTCGCCATGATAGTGGTAGCCGCACCGATGGTGAGCGCGGTGAGCACAATGTTAACCTGCAGGAACGCGAGGCCAACCCCCACCGCCAGCGCATCAAGGCTGGTCGCTACCGCCGTCAGCGCCAGTACCATAAAGCCGTGGCGCTGCGGCGCTTCACACGGCTCGTCGGCCGTCTGACGGAAACCTTCCATGATCATCCGCCCGCCAAGAATGCCCAGCAGACCAAATGCCACCCAGTGATCCCACGCCATAATGTAGTGGCTGGCGGCCAGCCCGATGGCCCAGCCCACCAGCGGCGTCAGCATTTCAATGACGCCAAAAATCAGCCCTGTGCGTAATGCTTCTTTGAAACCCGGACGATACAGCGACGCGCCTTTGCCCAGTGCTGCAGCGAAAGCGTCCATCGACATACCAAAGGCCAGAATCAGGGTTGCGATAAATGTCATGGTTTTCAGTCAATGCGGGGAAATAAGACGATTAAGCCTGCACTTTGTCCGCATATCGGGTTCAGTAATGAAAAAGTGCGCGCAGTCTAGCACGCCAACCCGCCAAAAAAAAGACAACAAAATCATGGGTTTAAGTATAGCAAAGGCTATAACTCTTAACTGCCGCTATTTCTGCAGCTAAGTGGATGGAATAGAAGAAATTTCTTAGCGCGCGCTACTGCGGGGATTGCACCGCGCCGCGGTTTTATGCGCTAATGCCCGCGCTAACTGATTTGGAATGATGCGATGAAAAACCCGTTTGAAACGCTGATCATCCCGGGCGGCATTCTGCTGCTGGGCTTTCTTTCGGCGCTACTGCTGCCCGCCCCTTCGTTTGGCGTAGCGCTGGCAAAACAGCTGCAGCAGGCTCTGCATCTGCAGGATGTGAATCAGCTGTACACCATGGTGTTCTGCGTCTGGTTTTTGCTGCTGGGTACCGTTGAGTTTTTCATTATCCGCTTCGTCTGGCGCCGCTGGTTCCAGCTGCGCTGAGTGTTGCGCGTGATGCATTTTTCTTCTGACGGGCGCCTGACACGGTGCCCAAATTAAAAGTCACACAAATGTAACATTATTTTTACACGATCTGGCGAAACATCAGGCAACATAAAATCCGCATAAAAAATCAATTTCGCTAAAACCTATCTTTTTCAATGCGTTAATTTGTGACCCAGCTCACCTTGTGAAATCAACCCTCTCCATTTCCCTCACACTGTCGCAACAACTACGTTACTATAACTGCCTGATTAGGGGATAAAAATCCCTTATGACAGCGCCGTCGGGCTGATTAATTCTTATGCTGAATCATTTCTGCATTTAAAAAATAAACAAACGTTTAATTCCGATACGAGAATGTTATATTCGAATGCATATGCATAACGTGCAGTTAACCGTTATCACACCTATGGCTTAAACCTGAGTCTTAACCTTTGAGAAATAGCGCAACGCGCTTGCAAAAAGCGTGGCTGTTTCGCCTGCGAACCTGTTGAGCTTCAGGGCAACAGAGAGGAGATGTCGCCTCATGAGCAACACTGCGGTAAATCTGGCGCTAGCCGCCGCTGGCATGGAAAGCACACACCTTCAGGAACGAAAAGACGTAGATGTCCTGCTGATCGGCGCAGGCGTGATGAGTGCTACCTTAGGCACCTGGCTGCAGGATCTCGAGCCAGACTGGTCGATTGAGATGGTCGAGCGGCTGGATGATGTCGCGGTCGAATCCTCTAACGGCTGGAACAATGCCGGCACCGGCCACGCGGCGCTGGCCGAGCTGAACTATACGCCCGAAAGAGCGGATGGCAGCATCGACATTGCCAAAGCGGTGGCGATTAACGAATCCTTCCAGATTTCCCGCCAGTTCTGGGCGTATCACGTACAGAAAGGCAACCTGAGTAATCCACAAAGCTTTATTCACAGCACGCCGCACATGAGTTTTGTCTGGGGCGAGGCCAACGTGGCTTTCCTGCGCAAGCGCTTCCAGGCGCTGCAGAAAAGCACCCTGTTCCGCGGCATGAACTACTCCGAAGATCGTGACCAAATCGCTGAGTGGATTCCGCTGGTGATGAACGGGCGCGACCGCAAGCAGAAAGTGGCCGCCACCTGGACCGACATGGGCACCGACGTTAACTTCGGTGAAGTGACGCGCCAGCTGATTGCCGCGCTGGAGAAGAAAGAGAATTTCCGCCTGCGTCTGCGTCAGGAAGTGCGCGACATCAAGCGCCTGAGCGATGGGCGCTGGCAGGTAAGCCTGCACAACCTCGCCAGCGGTGAGTCGCGGGTGCTGACTGCGCGCCAGCTGTTTATCGGTGCCGGCGGTGCCGCGCTGCCGCTGCTGCAAAAAACCGGCATCCCGGAAGTAAAAGGCTACGCTGGTTTCCCGGTGGGCGGCTCGTTCCTCGTCACGGAAAACCCGGACGTGGTGGCGCAGCACATGGCGAAGGTGTACGGCAAAGCCAGTGTGGGCGCACCGCCGATGTCGGTACCGCACGTTGATACCCGCGTGCTGGATGGCAAGCAGGTGCTGCTGTTTGGCCCGTTTGCGACCTTCTCCACCAAATTCCTCAAGCAGGGCTCGCTGCTGGATATGTTCGGCGCGATGAACAGCAGTAACCTGCTGCCGATGATGCAGGTTGGGCTGAAAAGCTTCGATCTGGTGAAATATCTGGTCGATCAGGTGCTGCAGAGCGATGACGATCGTATGGAAGCGCTGCGCGCTTATGTGCCGCAGGCAAAACAGGAAGACTGGAAGCTGGTCACGGCCGGTCAGCGCGTGCAAATCATCAAAAATGATGAGAAAGAGGGCGGCGTGCTGCGTCTCGGTACCGAAGTGGTCACCTCGGCCGACGGCTCGATCTCTGCGCTGCTGGGCGCGTCACCGGGCGCCTCCACCGCAGCACCGATTATGCTGGAGCTGATGGCGAAAGTGTTCCCGGAGCAAATGCGCTCGCCCGAGTGGCAAACTAAAATCCGCGCGGTAATCCCGTCGTGGGGCCGCAAGCTGAACGGCGACGTGGCACTGACCGAGAAGGTGCTGGCCGAAACCAGTCGCGTGCTGCAGCTGGATTACGCACCGGTCATCACGCCGGAAGCTGCCAACGACGAAGGCCGTGAAACCGCCCATGTGGTGGGCAAGTAAGCGGCGACGCCTGTTCCTTCACCGGTAAATACAGACCTGCCTGAGGCCGCAATAGCGGCCTCTTTTTTTTGATTACGGTGTCGCCTTTTGGATGACGCAATCCCTGACGGTTCAGCCAGGGATTTATTCACCAGGAAGCGCGCGTTTGTTAGCGGCACAATACATTGCACATTGCGCGATAAATCGCGCCGCTACATCAGGGTGCGTCGTACGGCTTCGTTAACTGACCAGCCCCACATATTGTGCTCCTGCTTATCGCGCCATCAAACGCCGTCGCATCAGCTCATTAGCAGCGCGTCATACAGCATCCAGCCGGTGGTCGCCACCAGCGACAGCGCCATTAGCGTGTTGAACGCCTGACGTTTCCACGCAATCTGCAGGTGATGGCGCAGCCGATCGCCCAGCGCTGCCCAGATTAAAATGCACGGCAGGTTGAGGGCGGCAAAGCCGAGCAGCACCGCCAGCACACCGTTGCTGTTGGCGTACATCAGCGCCACGTTGGTGACCATCAGCCAGGCTTTGGGATTCACCGCCTGGAAACACACGCCGCCCAGCAGGGTCATCGGACGCGGACGTTCGCGCAGCTGCGGCGCACCGGCGCGGAAGATTTTCCACGACAGCCACAGCAGATAGCTGCATCCCACCACCGTCAGCGGCAACCGCACCGACGCCATCCAGTGCAATAGCAGCTCCAGCGCCACGCTCGCCCGCAGCATCTGTAACGCACAGCCGAGCAGGATGCCAAACAGCATCGGCAGCGTGCGCCGGAAGCCAAAATTGACGCCGGACGTGGCCAGTAACAGATTGTTCGGACCCGGTGTAATCGACATCACCGTAACGTAGCTAAAGAAGGATGGATCGAGCATGGTGCGTTTCCCTGAGAATCAACGAAGCACCATGCTAATGCGCAAATTACGATGGCAACAGAGACACAAAATGACTATTGTGATGGATACAGTTAAGGCAATTTTAAATTGTACCTATCGCGCGCGGAGGCTTTTGTGTCCCTTCCTCTCTCATCCGGCCAGACGCTGTACCAGCAGCTGGCAGACAGTTTTGCCGAATCTATCCATCAGGGCACGCTGAAGCCGGGTAAGCGCCTGCCGGCCATCCGGCGCGTGGCACAGTCGCACCAGGTCAGCATCAATACCGTGCTAAGTGCCTGGCATATCCTGGAAGATCGCGGCCTGATAGAAGCCCGTCCGCAGTCGGGCTACTACGTGCGTGGCGTGCTGCCCGCGGTGACGCGACCGCTCAGGCCAATGAGCGCCAGCGTTAATGACCCCAGCACGCAAAAACTGGAACTGATCGAGCAGGTGTTCGCCGCGCAGAATCACCCCGACTACACCAATATTTCGCTGGCCTGCCCGCAGGATAGTGAGCTGTTTCCGGCGGCGAAACTGGGACGCATTACCGCCTCCCTTATTCGCCGCGATAACGACATCATTGGTCGCTACGCGCTTCCGCCGGGTAGTGAGCGCTTACGGGAGGAGATTGCGCGCCGTAGCCTGCACACCGGCCTGAATCTCACTGTCGCGGACATCACCCTGACCCACGGCTGCATGGAAGCGCTGCAGCTGGCGCTGCGTGCGGTGACGAAGCCGGGCGACTGCGTCGGGCTGGAATCGCCGACCTACTTCTTTTTGTTCCCGCTGCTGGCCTCACTCGGGCTGAAGGCGCTGGAAATCCCCACCGATCCGCAAAACGGCCTGTCGCTGGATGCGCTGGAGATGCTGCTACAGGAGCAGCGCATTCAGGCGCTGATCGCCATGCCGGGCGCGCAGAATCCGCTGGGCTACGTGATGCCGCTGGAGAATAAAAAGCGTCTCGCGAAGTTAGTGAATACTTACCACGTTCCGCTGCTGGAAGATGGGCTGTATGACGAATTGCAGTTTGACTGGCCGCTGTCGCCGCCGGTCAAAGCCTTTGACCGCGACGGCTGGGTGATTTACTGCACCAGCTTCACCAAAACCGTCGCGCCCGATTTTCGCGTGGGCTGGACGGCTGCCGGCCGCTTCCACCCGGCGATTGCGCGGCTGAAAGCGGTATCGTCGATGACCGAATCAAAACTGCTGAGCGAAACGCTGGCCGAATTTCTCGCCAGCGGCGGTTATGACCACCATCTGCGTTCGCTGCGGCGTCGCTATGCCGCCAATCTGGATGCGGCGCGCGGCATCATTGCCCGTCATTTCCCGCAGGGCACGCGCGCTACCCTGCCGCGCGGCGGCTTTGTGTTTTGGGTCGAGCTGCCGGGCAAGGTTGACACGGTGGAGATGTTCCATCGCCTGTTGCAGGAGCAGATTTGCGTCACGCCGGGCGCGCTCTATTCACTGAGCGATCGCTATCGCCATGCGCTGCGTCTCTCCTGCTGCTATCCGTTTGATGAGCGTTACACCTGGGCACTGAAACGCACCGGCGCGCTGGCCTGTGAAATCACCGGTATCGCGCCGGGTCAGGATCAGGGCTTACCGTTGCGGCCCCAGGTGGTGTAACCCTCGCGTTCGGTCAGCCGCTCGTAATAGGTTTGCACGGCGGGAAAGTCCGGATGGTCGAGCGGGGTTTCAAACCAGCGGTTCACCGCCAGGCCAACCGGAATATCGGCCAGGGTAAAGTTTCGGCCCGCGACGTAGCGCCCGGTTTTTTCCAGCTGCTGATTAAGAATACCCATGGTGTGGCTCCAGCCTTTGACGGCGGCAGCCAGCAGGCGCGGATCCTGATGGGCTGGCGAATTGCGCACCAGCGACATAAAAGCATAGCGCCATGAGGTGTTGAGCTCGGTGGCCTGCCAGTCCATCCACTGATCGACCGGCGCACGCGCGCGCGGATTATCCGGGTAGAGCCATTCACCGCCGTTGCTGTTGGCGAGGTAGCGCAGAATCGCGTTGGACTCCCACATCACGAAGTCATCTTCGATGATCACCGGCACCATGGCGTTGGGATTGAGCGCCATAAACTGCGGTGAGTGCAACGACTGCGGGTCTTCGCCCCACGGCTCGTGCTCCCAGGCAATATCCAGCTCTGAACAGAGCCACAGCACTTTACGAACGTTGATTGACGAGTTACGGCCCAGAATTTTTAACATAGCGGACTCCGCTGGCAGAATTGTTAATCTATTCATAGTCCTGTTAGACGCCTTAAGCAATCTGCAGGATGTAAATCCGGATTTCAGACAACCTCAATGAGGAAAGGAGCAAACATGCAGGTGGCGTTTAAACAAGTGGATGTGTTCTCCACAGGCGCGTTCAGCGGCAATCCGCTGGCGGTGATTATGGATGCCCAGGGTCTGAGCGACGCACAGCTGGCGGCCATCGCACGCTGGACCAATCTGTCGGAAACCACCTTCGTGCTGCCACCACAGGATGCCACAGCCGACTATCGTGTGCGCATCTTTACGCCTGGCGGCGAACTGCCGTTTGCCGGACACCCCACGCTTGGCACCGCGCATGCCTTGCTGGAAGCCGGCTGGCCCCTGAAAACAGCGGGTAAGATTGTGCAGGAGTGCGGCGTGGGCCTGGTTGAGGTGCAGATTGGCGCTGACGGTACGCTGGCCTTTGCCGCGCCGGACGCCAGCCTGACGCCGTTCAGCGATGCGCTGATGAGCAGCGCACTGCACAGTGACGCGTTCGACCTCAGCCAGACGCCAGCCGTGGCGGATATGGGGATTCGCTGGCTGTTGATTCCGATGAGCAGCGCGCAGGCGGTGCTGGAGGTGGTCACCCAGGCGGACGATTTACTGCGGCTGCAGCAGCATGCGGGTGTGAACGGCATCGCCCTGTTTGGCCCGCTGCCGCAGGACGCAGAGGCGCAGTACGAGGTGCGCGCGCTGCTGGTCGAGAACGGTAGCCTGGTCGAAGATCCGGTCACCGGCAGCGCCAACGCCTGTCTGGCACGCTATCTGGCGGCGCAGGGCCAGCGGCAGGATTACTGCGCGCGTCAAGGCAGCGCCATCCAGCGTGCCGGTCGCATTGTGGTGCGTTTTGCCGGTGAGACAATCTGGATCGGCGGGCAAACCGTCACCCTGATTGATGGCACGATTGAGGTGTAAAACGGGCGCTGCTCCGTTCGTTAACACGATTCGGTCGCAGCGCGATGTTTTTACAGTGCCTGACCGCCGGAGGCCTCGATACGCTGGGCGGTAATCCAGCCGGTTTCGTCGCTCAGGATCGCGCTGATGGCATTACCGATGTCATCCGGCAGACCAACGCGGCCCAGCGCGGTCACTGAAGCGATATGCGCGTTCAGATCTTTGGTGTCGCGCACACGACCGCCGCCAAAGTCGGTTTCAATCGCCCCTGGCGCCAGAATGTTGACGCGAATGCGGCGCTCGCCCAGCTCCTTCGCCTGATAGCGCGTCAGCACTTCCATCGCCCCTTTCATGGCGGCGTAAGTAC
The DNA here is from genome assembly GCF_043529865.1 of Pantoea sp. SGAir0418. Lineage (NCBI taxonomy): Bacteria > Pseudomonadati > Pseudomonadota > Gammaproteobacteria > Enterobacterales > Erwiniaceae > Pantoea > Pantoea sp. SGAir0418. Next base: position 134,065 of record NZ_CP027911.1, on the reverse strand, counting down.
CTGAACCTGGCAGCGTCATGCGCGTCAGACCACTGGAAATGTTCAGGATGCGTCCACCATCGGCGATCAGCGGCAGCAGTTTCTGCGTCAGGAAATACGGCCCTTTAAAATGCACATTCACCAGCGCATCAAACTCCTCTTCACTGGTTTCGGCCAGCAGCTTGTAATGACCGTGGCCAGCGTTGTTCACTAAATAATCAAAGCTATCGCGCTGCCAGGTCTCGTTCAGCGTTGCTTTGACCCGCGCCGCAAAGTCATCAAACTGCTTACTGTCACCCACATCCAGCTGCAGCGCCACCGCACGCGCGCCCAGCGCCTCAATCTCCTTCACGACCGCCTGCGCTTCTTCAGCATGACCGCGCCAGGTAAACAGAATATCGACGCCCTTAGCGGCCAGTTTCAGCGCGCCATTCTTGCCCAGACCGCGGTTACCGCCGGTAATCAATGCAATTTTATGAGACATGTTTCGCTCCGGTTGGAAAATTGAACACGGATTAAGGATATTCGCGAATAATTGATCTATAAACGCAGGGGAATACACAGCACTGTTTCACTAACAACAACAATCGGTGAACAACATGGATAAAATTCACGCTATGCAGGTGTTTGTGCGGGTGGCAGAAATGGGCAGTTTTACCCGCGCGGCTGAGAGTCTGGGTTTACCCAAGGGCAGCGTGTCCCGCCAGCTGCAGGCGCTGGAAAATCAGATGGGCACACGCCTGCTGCACCGTACCACGCGCCGTGTGCATCTCACCCAGGATGGGCTGGTGTATTACGATCGCTGCCTGGATTTGCTGTCGATGCTGGATGATATGGACAGCCTGTTCCAGCACGATCCTGCCACGCTGAGCGGTAAGCTGCGCGTCGATATGTCGGTGGCGATGGCAACCGGTTTTATCCTGCCGCGCCTGCCGGAGTTTTTGCAGCACTATCCGGGCGTGGAGATTGAACTGAGCAGCAGCGATCGCCAGGTTGATGTGATTCGCGAGGGCTTTGACTGCGTGTTACGCGTTGGCGAACTGAAAGATTCCGGCCTGATTGCGCGAAAAATTGGCTCGCACGCCTTGATCAACTGCGCCAGCCCTGGCTACCTTTCCCGCTTCGGCATGCCGGTGCGGCTGGACGATCTCGGCCAGCACGCCATGGTGCACTATACCCAACAGCTGGGGCAGCCCTCGCCGGGCTTTGAGTACTTTGATGGCAAACAGTGCCACTACGTGCAGACCGGCGGCGTGGTGACGGTAAACAGCACTGAGACCTATCGCGCCGCCTGTATCGCCGGGCTGGGCATTATTCAGGTACCGGCGATTGGCGTGCAGCCGCTGCTGGAATCCGGCCAGCTGGTCGAAGTGCTGCACCATTTCCCGGCCAAACCGATGCCGATTTCCCTGCTCTATCCTCACCGTCGCAACGTGGCGCGCCGCGTGCGGGTGTTTATGGAGTGGCTGAGTCAGGTGCTGCAGGAATACGTGACCTGAACGGGCAGGCTATAATTTTATTTTCGCTGTGAACAGGATGCAGAAGGTCTATGACGGACAAAACCACAAAAGCCTCAGCGGCTGAAGCTAAGCCGCTGATTGATATCAAAACCGGGAACAAAACCGTAGATGGCTCAATCCGGCGCGTCTCACGCTTTGCCGCCTGGTTTCAGGCGATCCCGGCAGTGGCGCACTTTTTGCGCGCGCTTGAGCGCTTTAACGATCGCCTCGGCAGCCAGTTTGGTGCGGCGATCACCTATTTTTCCTTTCTTTCGCTGATACCGATTTTGATGGTCTCCTTTGCGGCGGTCGGCTTTGTGCTGGCGTCCAATCAGGACCTGCTTTCCGAGTTGATCAACAAAATCGTTAACAGCATCAGCGACCCGACGCTGGCGACCACGCTGAAAAATACCGTCAATACCGCGATTCAGCAGCGCGCGACTGTCGGCCTGACCGGTTTGCTGCTGGCGCTCTACTCCGGCATTAACTGGATGGGTAACCTGCGCGAAGCGGTACGCGCCCAGTCGCGTGACGTATGGGAACGCAAGCCGGATGACCAGGAGAAGTGGTGGAAGAAATATCTGCGCGACCTGGTTTCGCTGCTGGGTCTGATGCTGGCGCTGGTGATTACGCTGTCGCTGACCTCGATTGCCGGCGCAGCGCAGGCGGCGATCGTGAATGCGCTGGGGCTGGGCGATATCGAGTGGCTGCGGCCGGCGATGACCATCATCGCGCTGTCGATTTCCATCTTCGCCAACTATCTGCTGTTCCTGTGGATTTTCTGGATTCTGCCGCGCCACAAGCCACGCAAAAAAGCGCTGCTGCGCGGTACGCTGCTGGCGGCGATAGGGTTTGAGGTGATCAAGTTTGTCATGACGCTGACGCTGCCGAAGCTGGCGACGTCGCCCTCCGGTGCCGCCTTTGGATCGGTGCTGGGGCTGATGGCCTTCTTCTACTTTTTCGCGCGTCTGACGCTGTTCTGCGCTGCGTGGATCGCCACCGCAAAATACAAGGATGATCCCGAGATGTCGCAGCCGCATCACTCGGCGTAACGCGACAATTCAGTTACATTTGCCGCAACAGCAAAAAATGTTTCCTGCTGGCTACTAAAGCAGCAAAAACCAGCAGGAAACGCTGGAGGGTCACTTTTATTTGGCCCTTTTGCAGAGAATCACGCCAGAAAAGCCGCGCTTCCCCTTCCCATCCGCCGCCGATTGCCGTAACTCAGAAATTATCCTCTTTTTCGCCGCCAAAGCCCGGTGTGACGCGGTTTTTCGTCATTGAATGCGGCAAAACAGGTGCGTAAGATTCTTTGTTTACATTTACAATTAAGAAACAGTTATGCAAGCCTCCATCTCCGAAACACCCGACCAACCACACGACGGCACACCGGTTAACTCACGCAGTAAAGTGGTAGTTGCCTCACTGGTCGGCACTGCGATCGAATTCTTCGATTTCTATATCTATGCCACCGCCGCGGTAATTGTTTTTCCGCATATCTTCTTCCCGCAGGGTGACGCTACGGTTGCCACACTGCAATCGCTGGCGACCTTCGCTATCGCCTTTGTTGCGCGCCCTATTGGCTCCGCGCTGTTTGGTCACTTTGGCGACCGCGTGGGCCGTAAAGCGACGCTGGTTGCCTCGCTGCTGACCATGGGCGTTTCTACCGTACTGATCGGCCTGCTGCCGGGTTATCAGACCATTGGCGTGGCGGCACCGCTGCTGCTGGCGCTGGCGCGTTTTGGTCAGGGCCTGGGACTGGGCGGCGAATGGGGCGGCGCAGCGCTGCTGGCCACCGAGAACGCCCCGGCGAAGAAACGCGCGCTGTACGGCTCGTTCCCGCAGCTGGGCGCACCGATTGGCTTCTTCTTTGCAAACGGCACGTTCCTGCTGCTCTCGTGGCTGCTGACCGATGAGCAGTTCATGAACTGGGGCTGGCGCGTGCCGTTTGTGCTTTCTGCGGTACTGGTGATTATCGGTCTGTATGTGCGCGTATCGCTGCATGAGAGCCCGGTGTTTGCCAAAGTGCAGAAAGAGAAGAAACAGGTGCGGATCCCCATCGGTACGCTGCTGAGCAAGCATATGACGGCGACCATTCTCGGCACGTTTATCATGCTGGCGACCTACACGCTGTTCTACATTATGACGGTGTATTCGATGAGCTATGGCACTGCGCCGGCGCCGGTTGGTCTCGGCTATTCGCGTAACAGCTTCCTGTGGATGCTGATGGTGGCGGTCATCGGTTTTGGCGTGATGGTGCCGATTGCCGGCCTGCTGGCGGACCGTTTTGGCCGTCGCAAAACGATGATCACCATTACGCTGATTATCATCGCCTTTGCGCTGATGTTCCCGCTGCTGCTCGGCTCCGGCTCGCAGATTCTGGTGATGGGCTTCCTGCTGCTCGGCCTGAGTATTATGGGTCTGACATTCGGCCCGATGGGCGCGCTGCTGCCAGAACTGTTCCCGACCGAAGTACGCTATACCGGCGCGTCGTTCTCTTACAACCTGTCGTCGATTCTTGGCGCCTCGGTGGCGCCTTATATTGCGACCTGGCTGAATGCGAACTACGGCTTGCAGGCGGTGGGCTTCTATCTGGCCTCCATGGCGGTGCTGACGCTGATCGCACTGATTGCCTGTAAAGAGACGCGCCACCAGACGCTGTATGAAGCGGTGTGATTGATTGCGTGTTGACAGAACCCGGCTCCGGCCGGGTTTTTTTATTGGCGGTGTGGGGATGGTACGGTGTTTCCCTCACCCTGGCCCTCTCCCGCTGGCGGGAGAGGGAACCGTTTGGTGCAGGCTGATGTTTCTGCACTTATCCATCAACACCGCGCAGATACTCCCTCTCCCGCTGGCGGGAGAGGGAACCGTTTGGTGCGGGCTGATGTTGCTGCACTTATCCATCAACACCGCGCGGACGCTCCCTCTCCCGTTTACGGGAGAGGGCCGGGGTGAGGGCTAGGGTGAGGGTGAGAAAAACCCTTCTGCCCCCAGACATAAGACATAAAAAAACCCCGGCAAGCCGGGGTTTGACTGGGCTGAAAACTGTGTCTCGCGTGCCTTAGCCCGCGACGGCGATGCGTTTCATGTCGGTCATATAGCCACGCAGTTTGCGGCCAACGGCTTCGATTGGATGCTGGCGGATCGCTTCGTTCACGTCGCGCAGCTGCGCATTATCCACCTGCGTGCCTTCTACCGCTTTGCCCAGGTCGCCAGGCTGCAACGTGGTCATGAACTCTTTCAGCAGCGGAACGGCTGCGAAGGAGAACAGGTAGTTACCGTATTCTGCGGTATCGGAAATTACCACGTTCATTTCATACAGACGCTTACGGGCGATGGTGTTGGCAATCAGCGGCAGCTCGTGCAGGGATTCATAGTAAGCTGACTCTTCGATGATGCCCGCGTCAACCATGGTTTCAAATGCCAGCTCAACGCCCGCTTTCACCATCGCGACCATGACCACGCCTTTGTCGTAGTACTCCTGCTCGTCGATCTTGCCTTCGAACTGAGGAGCATTTTCGAACGCGGTTTTACCGGTCTCTTCACGCCAGGTCAGCAGGTTTTTGTCGTCGTTCGCCCAGTCAGCCATCATACCGGAAGAGAATTCACCCGAGATGATGTCATCCATGTGCTTCTGGAACAGCGGTGCCATGATGGTTTTCAGCTGCTCAGACAGTGCGTAAGCGCGGATTTTTGCCGGATTAGACAGACGATCCATCATCAGCGTGATGCCGCCAAACTTCAGCGATTCGGTGATGGTTTCCCAGCCGAACTGAATCAGTTTCTCGGTATACGCCGCGTCGTGACCTTCGGCCACCAGCTTGTCGAAGCACAGCAGTGAACCGGCCTGCAGCATACCGCACAGAATGGTCTGCTCGCCCATCAGGTCTGATTTGACTTCTGCCACGAAAGACGATTCCAGCACGCCTGCACGGTCGCCGCCGGTGGCTGCAGCCCAGGCTTTGGCAATCGCCATGCCTTCTCCTTTTGGATCGTTTTCCGGGTGAACAGCGATCAGCGTTGGAACGCCGAAGCCACGTTTGTACTCTTCACGCACTTCGGTACCCGGGCACTTCGGTGCCACCATCACCACGGTGATGTCTTTACGGATGGTCTCGCCCACTTCGACGATGTTGAAACCGTGAGAGTACCCCAGCGCGGCACCGTCTTTCATCAGCGGCTGAACGGCCTGCACAACGGCAGAGTGCTGCTTGTCCGGCGTCAGGTTAACCACCAGATCCGCCTGCGGGATCAGCTCTTCGTAAGTACCCACTTTAAAACCGTTTTCGGTGGCTTTACGGAACGACGCACGCTTCTCAGCGATGGCTTCAGCGCGCAGTGCGTAAGACACATCGAGGCCAGAGTCACGCATGTTCAGACCCTGGTTCAGGCCCTGCGCGCCGCAGCCGACGATGACCACTTTCTTACCTTTCAGGAAGCTAGCGCCATCCGCGAATTCATCGCGCGACATGAAGCGACATTTGCCTAACTGCGCTAACTGATTGCGCAGATTCAATGTGTTGAAGTAGTTAGCCATGGGTACTCCGCTCAGATGTTGTGTTTGCTTTTGTTCAGTAACGGCGCCGGATTTAGCGCCGCGAATGACCCCATCATATGACAGGAAATCTGTTGCTTAAATTGATATATTAACAACGTCACATTGCAGAATTTGCAACATCACGCTGAGGGCAAAACGCGCATGGATTTACGAGACCTGAAACTGTTTCTTCACCTGGCGGAAAGCTGCCACTTTGGCCGCACCGCGCGCGCCATGCACGTCAGCCCGTCGACATTGTCACGCCAGATCCAGCGGCTGGAAGAGGATGTCGGACACGCGCTGTTCCTGCGCGACAACCGCACCGTGACGCTGACCGAAGCCGGCGAGCGGCTGCGTCAGTTCGCCCAGCAGACCCTGCTGCAGTATCAGCAGTTGCGCCATGTCATGGACCTCAACGGTCCGTCGCTGAGCGGCGAGCTGCGCCTGTTCTGCTCGGTAACCGCCGCCTACAGCCATCTGCCGCCGATTCTCGACCGCTTTCGCGCGGAGCATCCGCAGGTGGAGATCAAACTCACCACCGGCGATGCCGCCGATGCCATTGAAATGGTGCAGTCCGGCGAAGCGGATCTGGCCATCGCCGGCCGGCCGGAGTCGCTGCCCGCCAGTATCGATTTTACACCACTGGGTTTGATCCCACTGGTGCTGATCGCCCCGGCGCTGCCCTGCCCGGTGCGCAGCCAGGCGACGCAGGAACAGCCGGACTGGTCGCAGATTCCCTTTATCCTGCCGGATCAGGGGCCGGCGCGGCGCGGTATTGATTTATGGTTTCGCCGCCACCGCATTGCCAACCCGCAGATTTACGCCACGGTGTCTGGCCATGAGGCGATTGTGTCGATGGTGGCGCTCGGCTGCGGCATCGCGCTGCTGCCGGATGTGGTGCTGGAAAACAGTCCGGAACCGGTGCGCAATCGCGTGCTGACGCTGGAGAATGTCGAGTCGGTGGCGCCGCTGGAGCTCGGCGTATGCGTACAAAAAAAGCGGCTCGGGGAGCCGCTGATCAATGCTTTCTGGCACCTGCTGTAGTTTAGCCGGCGAGGAAGAAGCGAAACGCCGGATTGCTGGCCTCGTCGTGCCACTCATAGCCGAGCGCGTTGAGGTGGGTGTCGAAATCCGGCTCTTTGTCGTTGATCTCGAACGCCGCCAGCACGCGACCAAAATCGGTGCCGTGGCTGCGATAGTGGAACAGTGAAATATTCCAGTGCGCGCCCAGCGTCTGCAGAAACTTCAGCAGCGCGCCCGGCGCTTCCGGGAATTCGAAGCTGAACAGCCGTTCGCGCAGCGGTTTTGACGGGCGTCCGCCCACCATGTAGCGCACGTGCAGCTTCGCCATCTCATCGTCTGACAAATCCACCACCTGATAGCCGCCTTCAGCCAGCTGGCTGATGATTTCGCTGCGCTCCTCAAGGCCGCGCGTTAAACGCACGCCAACAAAGATGCAGGCGTTGTCGGCATCGGCATAACGGTAGTTGAACTCGGTTACCGCGCGGCCGCCCAGCGTCTGGCAGAAACGCAGGAAGCTGCCCTGCTGCTCAGGGATGGTGACCGCCAGCAGTGCTTCACGCTGTTCACCCAGTTCACAGCGCTCGGAGACGTAGCGCAGACCGTGGAAGTTGACGTTGGCGCCCGACAGCACGTGCGCCAGCCGCTCGCCTTTGATGTCGTGCTGCTGGATGTACTTCTTCATGCCCGCCAGCGCCAGCGCGCCGGAAGGCTCCGCCACCGCTCGCACATCCTCGAACAGATCCTTCATCGCTGCGCAGATGGCATCGCTGTCCACGGTGATGATGTCGTCGAGGTATTCCTTGCACAGGCGGAAGGTCTCGCTGCCGATACGCTTGACCGCCACGCCTTCGGCAAACAGCCCGACGCGCGGCAAATCCACCGGCTCGCCGGCATCAAGCGCCGCCTTCAGGCAGGCAGAGTCCTGCGACTCGACCGCGATAACCTTGATTTGCGGCATCAGCTGTTTAATCAGTACCGCCACACCCGCCGCTAAGCCGCCGCCGCCTACCGGCACAAACACGCGATCGAGATGCGCATCCTGCTGCAACAGCTCCATCGCCAGCGTGCCCTGACCGGCAATCACCGCCGGATGATCAAACGGCGGCACGAAGGTGTAACCCTGCTGCTCCGCCAGCTCAATCGCTTTGGCTTTTGCCTCGTCAAAATTGGCGCCAAACAGGTAAGCCTCACCGCCAAACGCGCGCACTGCATCAACCTTGATGTCCGCCGTCGCCACTGGCATCACAATCAGTGACCTGATGCCGAGCGTGCTGGCCGAGAGCGCCACGCCCTGCGCGTGGTTACCCGCCGAAGCAGTAACCACGCCGCGCGCTTTCTGCTCTTCCGTCAGCCCGGCGATCATGGCGTAGGCACCGCGCAGCTTGAAGCTGTGCACCGGCTGGCGATCTTCGCGCTTCACCAGAATGGTGTTGCCAAGACGCGACGAAATTTTTTCCATTTTTTGCAGCGGCGTTACCTGGGCAATTTCGTACACAGGCGCACGCAGCACCGCGCGCAGATACTCCGCGCCATTGGGCGACGCGGAAAGCGGTTGAGACTCAGCCATCAGAGATTAGCCTCCCAGCTTAGACTTATCGCGCACCGCGCCCTTGTCAGCGCTGGTGGCGAGCGATGCATAAGCACGCAGTGCGAAGGAGACCTGACGCACGCGACCGTGCGGCGTATAAGCCGCTTCGCCACGCGCTTCCTCTTCTTCACGGCGGGCATGCAGTTCGTTATCCGGTACCGCCAGCTTAATGCCGCGATTCGGGATATCGATTTCAATGATGTCGCCATCTTTAACCAGCGCGATGGTGCCGCCGTTCGCCGCTTCCGGCGATGCGTGGCCAATGGAGAGGCCCGAGGTGCCGCCCGAGAAGCGTCCGTCAGTGATCAGCGCACAGCTTTTGCCAAGGCCCATCGATTTCAGATAAGTGGTCGGATAGAGCATTTCCTGCATGCCCGGACCGCCTTTCGGCCCTTCGTAGCGGATGACCACCACGTCACCGGCGACCACTTTGCCGCCGAGAATCGCTTCCACCGCATCGTCCTGGCTTTCATACACTTTTGCCGGACCTTTAAAGGTGAGGATCTCTTTGTCGACGCCGGCGGTTTTCACGATGCAGCCATCTTCCGCCATGTTGCCGTACAGCACTGCCAGACCGCCATCCTGAGAGAATGCGTGTTCGCGCGTGCGGATACAGCCTTCCTGACGATCGTCATCCAGCGTATCCCAGCGGCAATCCTGTGAAAACGCCTGGGTAGTACGGATGCCCGCCGGGCCGGCGCGGAACATCTTCTTCACCGCTTCGTCTTTGGTCAGCATGATGTCGTACTGATCGAGCGTTTCGCGCAGGTTGAGGCCCAGCACGTTGCGTACGTCGGTGTGCAGCAGGCCAGCACGATCCAGCTCGCCAAGAATACCGATTACCCCGCCCGCGCGGTGCACATCTTCCATATGATATTTCTGTGTACTCGGCGCCACTTTGCACAGGTGCGGCACTTTACGTGACAGGCGATCGATGTCGGAAATGTTGAAATCGATCTCGCCTTCCTGCGCGGCGGCCAGCAGGTGCAGCACGGTATTGGTGGAACCGCCCATGGCGATATCCAGCGTCATGGCGTTTTCGAACGCAGCTTTGCTGGCGATGTTACGCGGCAGCACGCGCGCATCATCCTGCTCGTAGTACTGTTTGGTCAGGTTAACGATGCGCTTGCCGGCGTTGATGAACAGGTCTTTACGATCGGCGTGAGTTGCCAGCAGCGAGCCGTTGCCTGGCTGCGACAGGCCCAGCGCTTCGGTCAGACAGTTCATGGAGTTGGCGGTGAACATGCCGGAGCACGAGCCGCAGGTCGGGCAGGCGGAACGCTCAATCTGTTCGCTGTCGGCATCGCTGACGTTCGGGTTCGCACCCTGAATCATCGCGTCCACCAGATCCAGCTTAATGATTTTGTCTGACAGCTTGGTTTTACCGGCTTCCATCGGACCGCCGGAGACAAAGATCACCGGAATGTTGAGGCGCAGCGAAGCCATCAGCATGCCGGGGGTGATTTTGTCGCAGTTGGAGATACACACCATGGCGTCGGCGCAGTGGGCGTTCACCATATATTCCACGGAGTCGGCAATCAGCTCGCGTGAAGGCAGTGAATACAGCATGCCGCCATGACCCATGGCGATACCGTCATCCACCGCGATGGTGTTGAACTCTTTGGCTACACCACCCGCGGCTTCGATTTGCTCAGCGACCAGTTTGCCAAGATCGCGCAGGTGCACGTGGCCCGGTACGAATTGGGTGAAGGAGTTAACCACGGCGATAATCGGCTTACCGAAATCGTCGTCGGTCATTCCGGTGGCGCGCCACAGGGCACGGGCACCCGCCATGTTACGACCATGGGTGGTGGTGGCGGAACGGTACTTAGGCATGCTCTATTTACTCCAGTCTGAAAAATGACGCGGGCGCTGCTGCACCCGCGTTACTGTCTTGTTATGGATTCACCTGATCCAGCCAGCCGTACTTGTCTTCGGTTTCGCCGGTGAACAGGCCAAAGAACGCCTGCTGGATTTTGGTGGTCACCGGACCACGTTTGCCCTCACCCACCTGGATGCCGTCCACGCTGCGTACCGGCGTGATTTCTGCGGCAGTACCGGACATGAACACTTCATCCGCCAGGTACAGCGATTCGCGTGACAGCACCTGCTCGCGCACTTCGATACCGAGATCCTTCGCCAGCTTGATGATTGCGTCGCGGGTGATGCCCGGCAGCGCTGAAGAGGTGAACGGCGGGGTGAACAGGATGCCGTCTTTCACTTCAAACAGGTTTTCGCCAGCCCCTTCGGAGATATAACCCTGGGTATCCAGCGCGATACCTTCCTGATAGCCGTGGCGGCGCGCTTCGCTGCCAACCAGCAGGGAAGAGAGATAGTTACCGCCTGCTTTCGCCGCGGTTGGCAGGGTATTTGGCGCCACGCGATTCCAGGAAGAAACCATGGCGTTAATGCCCTGCTCCAGCGCTTCGGCGCCCAGGTAAGCCCCCCACGGGAACGCAGCGATGATCACATCGGTGGTGAAGCCGTCTGGCGGGTTAACGCCGAGGCCCACGTCGCCGACAAAGGCCAGCGGACGAATGTAGGCACTCTTCAGTTTATTGACGCGGATAACTTCGCGGCACGCTTCCATCAACTCATCCACGCTGGCTTTGATCGGGAAACGGTAAATTTTGGCGGAGTCGTGCAGACGCTGCATGTGTTCACGGTGACGGAACACCACCGGACCTTTGTGTGAGTCGTAGCAGCGAACGCCTTCGAACACAGAGGTGCCGTAATGCAGTGCGTGAGACATAACGCTAACCTTGGCGTCTTCCCACTTAACCATCTCTCCATTGAACCAGATAAAGTCTGCTTTCTTCGTACTCATTGTTATTTCCTTTGGCGACTAGGCGCGGATTTGTTGTGTTGTCTGTTGCTGGATCTCGACACAGGCGACATCCATAAGTTTGCTTAACTGCGAAGACAGTAAATCGACAGAGCGCTGGCTGGCAACGGTCATTTCGATATTAATGTTCTCCGCATTGACGGCGGACGCCATATTCATCGCGCAGACCTGGAAGCCACGGTGACGCACGACGCGCAAAATGCGCTCCAATATTTCAGGGCGAAAGCGGGCTTCGATAGACAATTGATGCTGGTTCATACGGTTTTCTCCATCATGTTTGCGTTGCTGGCACCCGGCGGTACCAGTGGCCAGACGTTTTCATGCTCATCAATCGCAACATGCAGGAAGTAAGGACCTTCACTGTTCAGCAGAGCATCAATCGCGGCGTCGACCTGATCTTTACGGCTAATGCGCTGGCCCGGAATATCAAAGGCGCTGGCCAGCGTGAGGAAATCGGGGTTATCGGTGAGGATGGTTTCGCTATAGCGGCCATCAAAGAACAGCTGCTGCCACTGGCGAACCATGCCAAGACGCTGGTTATCCAGCAGCAGGATTTTTACCGGCAGCTGCTTACGCTTGATGGTGCCCAGCTCCTGAATATTCATCATGATTGAGCCGTCACCGGACACGCAGATAACGGTGTCATCCGGACGGGCAACCTGCGCGCCTACCGCAGCCGGCAGCCCAAAGCCCATGGTGCCCAGGCCGCTGGAGGTGATGAAGTTTTCCGGCGCGCTGAAGCGCATGTGCTGCGCCGCCCACATCTGGTGCTGGCCAACGTCGGTGGTTACCACCGCGCTGTCAGGTTTACGATCTGACAACTGCTTCAGCAGCAGCGGCGCGTAGATCGCCTCGCCAGGATGGTCGTAACGCCACGCGAACTCCGCGTTCATCGCTTTAACTTCAGTACGCCAGCCGTCGATCTGCAGCGGCATGCTCAGCGCCGGCAACACTTGGTTGAGGTCGCCCTGCAGTGAAACGTGAGCGCGACGCAGTTTGTTCAATTCCGCCGGATCGATATCGATATGAATGACGCTGGCGTGCGGCGCGAAGGTATCCAGCTTACCGGTGACGCGGTCGTCGAAGCGTGCGCCGACGGCAATCAGCAAATCACAGGATTGCACCGCCAGGTTGGCCGCTTTGGTGCCATGCATGCCGAGCATACCGAGATAGAGATCGCTGCTGGCTTCGGCGCTGCCCAGTCCTTTCAGGGTAGAAACCATCGGGATGCCGGTCTCCTGCGCCATAGCCCGCAGCGCCGGGACGGCCTGCGCCATGCCGACACCGCCGCCGATATACAGCATCGGTTTTTGCGCCTGCGCCATCAGCGCGCGCGCTTCGGCAATGTGCTGCGGTGAGTGGCTCAGTGCTTCTTCAACCGGCAGCAGGTGCGGCGTCAGGTCACCGCTGGCAATCTGAATATCTTTGGGAATGTCGACCAGCACTGGTCCCGGACGGCCGGACTGCGCGATGGCGAAAGCTTCCGCCATCACCGTGGGTAAATCATCCAGCGATTCAACGAGGAAGCTGTGTTTAGTGCAGGCTAATGACAGGCCAAGAACGTCGATCTCCTGAAAGGCGTCGGTACCGATAAATGCTGAAGAGACCTGCCCGGTGATGGCGACAACCGGAACGGAATCCATCATCGCATCGGCCAGTCCGGTGATCAGGTTGGTGGCGCCCGGTCCGGAAGTCGCAATGCAAACCCCGGTTTTGCCGGTCGCACGCGCATAACCGATCGCTGCCATCACCGCACCTTGTTCATGACGACACAGTAGATGTTCCACGCCGCCATCGTAGAGCGCATCGTACACTGGCATGATTGCTCCGCCAGGATAACCAAACACTGTGTCGACACCCTGCGCGCGTAAAGCCTGAACTACCCACTGTGCACCTGTCATGGTTATTCTCCTGTATTCCTGCTGGAACAACAGAATTTTATGCTACTGCTCATAATCTGTTCCTCGCTGATTCGCTGATATTTCGTCTGGTCGAAAAAAAACCCCCGGACCTTACGGTGCGGGGGTTTTTCGAATTCCAGGCTTGATTTTTAAGCCTTTCTTTCTCCAAGCGTAGCCCCGCACGGTGGGTTAATAATCACCACCACGCTAATCACGACTAGGCTAATCACTTGTAGAAGGGCTTTCATGTGTCGTCTGTTTTTTCGTTAGTTCGAAGTAATACCTACAGAGTTACCATAGTTAGCAGGGGATTTACAATAATTTTCATCGGAAAATTTTATGACGCGCGCAGCTGACGTGCGTTATCGCTTTGTAAGTAAAAGGTTATTCGCATTTGTGATAATTATTCATTACGCCCGCGACGCAACCGTTATTTTGCTTTTGCGATCTGGCTGCGAAAATTAATGAACAGGATGAAAAGCGCAGCGATTTTCCTGAATACCGCTTCAGGATGATAGTTTCAGCGGTCGCCGTGTGTTTTTTTTTCAGTAAGGATAAAGGCAACAAGGAGCGGTTATGTCTTTATCGAAAGTATTAACACGCGCGGCGCTCGGAGTGCAGGCTCCACTGGTGACGATTGAAGTGCATATCAGCAACGGTCTGCCAGCATTGACGCTGGTTGGTCTGCCGGAAACCACCGTCAAAGAAGCCCGCGAACGCGTGCGCAGCGCCATTATCAATAGCGGTTTCACCTTTCCGGCGAAGCGCGTCACCATTAATCTCGCGCCAGCTGATTTACCTAAAGAGGGTGGGCGCTACGACCTGCCGATCGCTATCGCCATTCTCGCGGCCTCAGAGCAGCTGCCAGGCGATAAGCTGGCCCATTATGAGTTCCTGGGTGAGCTGGCGCTAAACGGCGCGCTGTGTGGCGTTCAGGCCGCGATTCCTGCTGCCATGGCGGCGCTGCAGGCCGGACGTCAGATGGTCTTAGCGGAGCAGAATCAACAGGATGTCGGCCTGATACAACAGGGTGAAACGCTGGTGGGCAAGCATCTGGTGGAGATCTGCGCTTTCCTGCATAACCAGACGGCGCTGACGGTCGCCCATTACCAGCCTGAAACGGTGCCGCACGAGCAGCAGGACCTGAGCGATATTATTGGCCAGCAGCAGGGACGGCGCGCGCTGGAAATTACCGCCGCCGGTGGCCATAACCTGTTGCTGCTGGGCCCGCCCGGCACCGGTAAGACCATGCTGGCAACCCGACTGCCCGGCATTATGCCGCCGCTGGATGACCAGGAAGCGCTGGAGTGCGCCGCAATTGCCAGCCTGGTCAGCAGCGGTACGCTACATCATCAGTGGCGTAGACGGCCGTTCAGAGCGCCTCATCACAGCGCATCGCTGTATGCGCTGGTCGGCGGAGGATCCCTGCCGCGGCCGGGCGAAATTTCGCTGGCGCACAATGGGGTGCTGTTTCTTGATGAACTGCCCGAGTTTGAGCGCAAAGCGCTGGATGCGTTACGCGAGCCGATTGAGTCCGGTGAAATCGCCATTTCCCGTTCCCGCGCCAAAGTCACTTTCCCTGCGCGCTTTCAGCTGATTGGTGCAATGAATCCCAGCCCGACGGGCCATTATCAGGGGAATCATAATCGCTGCACGCCGCAGCAGGTGCTGCGCTATCTCAGCCGGCTGTCTGGCCCGTTTCTGGATCGCTTCGACCTGTCGCTGGAGATTCCGCTGCTACCGGGCGGCTCGCTCAGCCAGAAGCAGCAGCACAGCGAAACCAGCGCGCAGGTGCGCGCCCGCGTAATGGCCGCCCGGGCGATACAGATGGCACGCGCGGGCAAGGTGAATGCGCAGCTGTCGAATCCGGAGATCGCCCGTGATTGTGTGTTACAGCAGCAGGACGCGGAATGGCTGGAGGAGATCCTGAATGCACTGGGATTATCGGTGCGTGCGTGGCAGCGTATCTTAAAGGTGGCGAGAACCATCGCAGATTTAGCGGGTGAACGGCAGGTTACGCGTCAGCATCTGCAGGAGGCGGTGGGATATCGCAGTATCGATCGTTTACTGATTTACCTGCATAAAAGCCTGGAATGACAACGGGGCTGAAATCAGCCCCGTCATGTTAATCGTCGCTATCGCTGAAGTCTTCCACCGTGTCCATCTGCGGTTTACCGCCGGACAAGGTATGAAAACGTTTCGGACGCTTTATACGTGCAGTGTATTTTGACCAGACACGTTCAGCCTCAGTCTGCGGCTCACGCAGACCACGGCAGACTTCAATAAACAGACGCTCTTCTTCGGTCTCCGGATCGCGCTTAGCGAGATCCAGTTCGTTGAAAGCGTATCCGTGGCGTTCCAGAAGCTGAGCTTCTTTAATGGTGAAGTCACCATGACGCGAAAAACCACGAGGGTAATGTTTGTTATCAAAGAAACGATTAGTTGTTGCGAAGCTGTCCGCCATCTTACACGCTCCTGATTCTCATATGGCCGTGCTATTTATGGCGCGGAGTATTAGATAGGCTTGACAGAGTGTAAAACAAAACATTTAAATCAGTACGACAAACATTTTTTGGGAGAATGCTGTGGATACGGAATTACTGAAAACTTTCCTCGAAGTGAGCAGAACGCGTCATTTCGGGCGTGCTGCTGAAGCGCTTTACCTCACGCAATCTGCCGTTAGTTTTCGCATCCGTCAGCTGGAAAATCAGCTGGGCGTTAATCTTTTTACCCGTCACCGCAATAATATCCGGCTGACTTCAGCAGGCGAGCGCTTATTGCCCTACGCTGAGAGCCTGATGAGTACCTGGCTGATGGCAAAGAAGGAGGTTTCGCATACCCAGCAGCACCATGAGCTATCAATCGGTGCCAGTGCATCGCTCTGGGAAGCGTATCTTACGCCCTGGCTGCAGACGCTATACGAGAACCGGGAGAGCCTGCATCTGGAAGCACGTATTGCTCAGCGCCATTTGCTGGTCAAGCAGTTACATGAGCGTCAGCTCGATTTGCTGATCACCACTGAAGCGCCAAAAATGGATGAACTCACCAGCCAGCAGATCGGTCATATTTCTCTCGCGCTCTTTCGCGCACGCAAAACTGAAAAGCGTGAAAAATATGATTACATCAAACTCGAGTGGGGCGCGGATTTCCATCAGCATGAAAGTTATCTTTCCAGTGATGACGTACCGGTATTAACTACCACTTCAGCACATGTGACCCGCGAATTGCTGCATACCACGGGAGCCTGCGCTTTTTTACCTGATTTCTGGCACGGCATTTACAGCGATTTGATGGTTATTCCAGACACACCTGTCGCAGTGCGACCGTTATATGCGGTATGGCTGCAGAATAGCGATCAACAGGCACACATTCGGCAGCTGCTTAAATATCCGGTCCTGACTCACTGAAGCAATAATTGAGGGAGTTTGAGTGGAAGAAATGAAACTCAGGCTCTTGCCTGTGCCGAATTTCAGACAAAAAAAATCCTTTGCCGAAGCAAAGGATTATTTTCTGGCAGGGGCGGAGGGACTCGAACCCCCAACACCCGGTTTTGGAGACCGGTGCTCTACCAATTGAACTACGCCCCTAATTAGGGTGGCGGAACGGACGGGGCTCGAACCCGCGACCCCCTGCGTGACAGGCAGGTATTCTAACCAACTGAACTACCGCTCCACCGATTCTGTACTGATATCAGACCGTCGCTGATTTCAGGTGTTTCGCCCTTTCCGCGTCACCGGGAAGGTCACGACCCGATTATGGGTCTTAAATTGATGCCTGGCAGTTCCCTACTCTCGCATGGGGAGGCCCCACACTACCATCGGCGCTACGGCGTTTCACTTCTGAGTTCGGCATGGGGTCAGGTGGGACCACCGCGCTGTTGCCGCCAGGCAAATTCTGTTTTCGTCCGCGTCTTTCGCGCTCTGACTGCGTTGCCCCGCTCGCGCCGCTCAGTCACATACTCGTGTATGCTCCTTCCCGTCGTCTCGCGTGCCGCCTTGTCACAGCACAAAATCCACTGGACGTAATCCGGTGAACAAAGCTGAAAATTCTTTCGGTCTCTCAGACCAAAACGCCTCTGGCGTTGCAAGGTTAAGCCTCACGGGTCATTAGTACCGGTTAGCTCAACGCATCGCTGCGCTTACACACCCGGCCTATCAACGTCGTCGTCTTCAACGTCCCTTCAGGACCCTCAAGGGGTCAGGGAGAACTCATCTCGGGGCAAGTTTCGTGCTTAGATGCTTTCAGCACTTATCTCTTCCGCACTTAGCTACCGGGCAGTGCCATTGGCATGACAACCCGAACACCAGCGGTGCGTTCACTCCGGTCCTCTCGTACTAGGAGCAACCCCCTCAATTCTCCAGCGCCCACGGCAGATAGGGACCGAACTGTCTCACGACGTTCTAAACCCAGCTCGCGTACCACTTTAAACGGCGAACAGCCGTACCCTTGGGACCTACTTCAGCCCCAGGATGTGATGAGCCGACATCGAGGTGCCAAACACCGCCGTCGATATGAACTCTTGGGCGGTATCAGCCTGTTATCCCCGGAGTACCTTTTATCCGTTGAGCGATGGCCCTTCCATTCAGAACCACCGGATCACTATGACCTGCTTTCGCACCTGCTCGAGCCGTCACTCTCGCAGTCAAGCTGGCTTATGCCATTGCACTAACCTCCTGATGTCCGACCAGGATTAGCCAACCTTCGTGCTCCTCCGTTACGCTTTGGGAGGAGACCGCCCCAGTCAAACTACCCACCAGACACTGTCCGCAGCCCGGATTACGGGCCTACGTTAGAACATCAAACATTAAAGGGTGGTATTTCAAGGTTGGCTCCACGCAGACTGGCGTCCGCGCTTCAAAGCCTCCCACCTATCCTACACATCAAGGCTCAATGTTCAGTGTCAAGCTATAGTAAAGGTTCACGGGGTCTTTCCGTCTTGCCGCGGGTACACTGCATCTTCACAGCGATTTCAATTTCACTGAGTCTCGGGTGGAGACAGCCTGGCCATCATTACGCCATTCGTGCAGGTCGGAACTTACCCGACAAGGAATTTCGCTACCTTAGGACCGTTATAGTTACGGCCGCCGTTTACCGGGGCTTCGATCAAGAGCTTCTCCTTGCGGATAACCCCATCAATTAACCTTCCGGCACCGGGCAGGCGTCACACCGTATACGTCCACTTTCGTGTTTGCACAGTGCTGTGTTTTTAATAAACAGTTGCAGCCAGCTGGTATCTTCGACTGGCCTCGGCTCCGGGAGCAAGTCCCTTCACCTACGCGCCAGCGTGCCTTCTCCCGAAGTTACGGCACCATTTTGCCTAGTTCCTTCACCCGAGTTCTCTCAAGCGCCTTGGTATTCTCTACCTGACCACCTGTGTCGGTTTGGGGTACGATTTCGTGTTACCTGGAGCTTAGAGGCTTTTCCTGGAAGCAGGGCATCAGTTACTTCACCGCCGTAGCGGCTCGTCGTCACGCCTCAGTGTTAAAGAAGACCGGATTTGCCTGGTCTTCACACCTGCACGCTTAAACCGGGACAACCGTCGCCCGGATAACCTAGCCTTCTCCGTCCCCCCTTCGCAGTAACACCAAGTACAGGAATATTAACCTGTTTCCCATCGACTACGCTTTTCAGCCTCGCCTTAGGGGTCGACTCACCCTGCCCCGATTAACGTTGGACAGGAACCCTTGGTCTTCCGGCGAGCGGGCTTTTCACCCGCTTTATCGTTACTTATGTCAGCATTCGCACTTCTGATACCTCCAGCATGCCTCACAGCACACCTTCAGCGGCTTACAGAACGCTCCCCTACCCAACAACACATAGTGTCGCTGCCGCAGCTTCGGTGCATGGTTTAGCCCCGTTACATCTTCCGCGCAGGCCGACTCGACCAGTGAGCTATTACGCTTTCTTTAAATGATGGCTGCTTCTAAGCCAACATCCTGGCTGTCTGTGCCTTCCCACATCGTTTCCCACTTAACCATGACTTTGGGACCTTAGCTGGCGGTCTGGGTTGTTTCCCTCTTCACGACGGACGTTAGCACCCGCCGTGTGTCTCCCGTGATAACATTCTCCGGTATTCGCAGTTTGCATCGGGTTGGTAAGCCGGGATGGCCCCCTAGCCGAAACAGTGCTCTACCCCCGGAGATGAGTTCACGAGGCGCTACCTAAATAGCTTTCGGGGAGAACCAGCTATCTCCCGGTTTGATTGGCCTTTCACCCCCAGCCACAAGTCATCCGCTAATTTTTCAACATTAGTCGGTTCGGTCCTCCAGTTAGTGTTACCCAACCTTCAACCTGCCCATGGCTAGATCACCGGGTTTCGGGTCTATACCCTGCAACTTAACGCCCGGTTAAGACTCGGTTTCCCTTCGGCTCCCCTATGCGGTTAACCTTGCTACAGAATATAAGTCGCTGACCCATTATACAAAAGGTACGCAGTCACCTAACAGGTAGGCTCCCACTGCTTGTACGTACACGGTTTCAGGTTCTGTTTCACTCCCCTCGCCGGGGTTCTTTTCGCCTTTCCCTCACGGTACTGGTTCACTATCGGTCAGTCAGGAGTATTTAGCCTTGGAGGATGGTCCCCCCATGTTCAGACAGGATACCACGTGTCCCGCCCTACTCGTCGGACTCACAACCTGTGCATCTTCGTGTACGGGGCTGTCACCCGGTATCGCGCGACTTTCCAGACGCTTCCACTGATGCACAAGCTGATTCAGGTCCTGGGCTGCTCCCCGTTCGCTCGCCGCTACTGGGGGAATCTCGGTTGATTTCTTTTCCTCGGGGTACTTAGATGTTTCAGTTCCCCCGGTTCGCCTCGTTAACCTATGTATTCAGTTAACGATAGTGTGTCGAAACACACTGGGTTTCCCCATTCGGACATCGACGGCTGTAGCGGTTCATATCACCTTACCGTCGCTTTTCGCAGATTAGCACGTCCTTCATCGCCTCTGACTGCCAGGGCATCCACCGTGTACGCTTAGTCGCTTAACCTCACAACCCACAGGCGTTTTGCAACGCTGCAGACTGCAAGCATTTGAGAGACCCGAACGCATCGTGATTTCATTCTTATTACGGAGAATGAATACGACGCGTCGTTTCAAATTTTCAGCTTGTTCCGGATTGTTAAAGAGCAAATACTTCGCAGCACACCGTCGCCGGTATACTCTGAAGTAAGTTTCAGTACTGTAATGGTGGAGCTAAGCGGGATCGAACCGCTGACCTCCTGCGTGCAAGGCAGGCGCTCTCCCAGCTGAGCTATAGCCCCATACAGTCACTGCAGAGACCATCTACTACCACTCACCAGGAGTTCCGTGTTTTAACCACGGCAATTCGTGCTCAGGCAAGGCATGCAGGAGGGAAGTTTACTTGGGTAAACGACCGAGTGCATAACGCCGCATGAGTGCGAATCTGGTAGGCCTGAGTGGACTTGAACCACCGACCTCACCCTTATCAGGGGTGCGCTCTAACCACCTGAGCTACAAGCCTGTAGAGGTTTTTTCTGCTCGTTACTTTTCTATCAGACAATCTGTGTGAGCACTTCGCGGGAAGGTATCTTCAGGTAAGGAGGTGATCCAACCGCAGGTTCCCCTACGGTTACCTTGTTACGACTTCACCCCAGTCATGAATCACAAAGTGGTAAGCGCCCTCCCGAAGGTTAAGCTACCTACTTCTTTTGCAACCCACTCCCATGGTGTGACGGGCGGTGTGTACAAGGCCCGGGAACGTATTCACCGTAGCATTCTGATCTACGATTACTAGCGATTCCGACTTCATGGAGTCGAGTTGCAGACTCCAATCCGGACTACGACGCACTTTATGAGGTCCGCTTGCTCTCGCGAGGTCGCTTCTCTTTGTATGCGCCATTGTAGCACGTGTGTAGCCCTGGCCGTAAGGGCCATGATGACTTGACGTCATCCCCACCTTCCTCCGGTTTATCACCGGCAGTCTCCTTTGAGTTCCCGGCCGAACCGCTGGCAACAAAGGATAAGGGTTGCGCTCGTTGCGGGACTTAACCCAACATTTCACAACACGAGCTGACGACAGCCATGCAGCACCTGTCTCAGAGTTCCCGAAGGCACCAAAGCATCTCTGCTAAGTTCTCTGGATGTCAAGGCCAGGTAAGGTTCTTCGCGTTGCATCGAATTAAACC
This sequence comes from Pantoea sp. SGAir0418, assembly GCF_043529865.1. Taxonomy (NCBI): domain Bacteria; kingdom Pseudomonadati; phylum Pseudomonadota; class Gammaproteobacteria; order Enterobacterales; family Erwiniaceae; genus Pantoea; species Pantoea sp. SGAir0418. Next base: position 112,544 of record NZ_CP027911.1, on the reverse strand, counting down.
ACATGCTCCACCGCTTGTGCGGGCCCCCGTCAATTCATTTGAGTTTTAACCTTGCGGCCGTACTCCCCAGGCGGTCGACTTAACGCGTTAGCTCCGGAAGCCACGCCTCAAGGGCACAACCTCCAAGTCGACATCGTTTACGGCGTGGACTACCAGGGTATCTAATCCTGTTTGCTCCCCACGCTTTCGCACCTGAGCGTCAGTCTTCGTCCAGGGGGCCGCCTTCGCCACCGGTATTCCTCCAGATCTCTACGCATTTCACCGCTACACCTGGAATTCTACCCCCCTCTACGAGACTCAAGCCTGCCAGTTTCAAATGCAGTTCCCAGGTTAAGCCCGGGGATTTCACATCTGACTTAACAGACCGCCTGCGTGCGCTTTACGCCCAGTAATTCCGATTAACGCTTGCACCCTCCGTATTACCGCGGCTGCTGGCACGGAGTTAGCCGGTGCTTCTTCTGCGGGTAACGTCAATCGGCGAGGTTATTAACCTCACCGCCTTCCTCCCCGCTGAAAGTACTTTACAACCCGAAGGCCTTCTTCATACACGCGGCATGGCTGCATCAGGCTTGCGCCCATTGTGCAATATTCCCCACTGCTGCCTCCCGTAGGAGTCTGGACCGTGTCTCAGTTCCAGTGTGGCTGGTCATCCTCTCAGACCAGCTAGGGATCGTCGCCTAGGTGAGCCATTACCCCACCTACTAGCTAATCCCATCTGGGCACATCCGATGGTGTGAGGCCCGAAGGTCCCCCACTTTGGTCTCGCGACGTTATGCGGTATTAGCTACCGTTTCCAGTAGTTATCCCCCTCCATCGGGCAGTTTCCCAGACATTACTCACCCGTCCGCCACTCGCCACCCAAAGAGCAAGCTCTTCTGTGCTGCCGTTCGACTTGCATGTGTTAGGCCTGCCGCCAGCGTTCAATCTGAGCCATGATCAAACTCTTCAATTTAAAGTTTGATTTGCTGCAACGAGTGCAGCGATGCTCTGTGAATTAAACTTCGTAATGAATTACGTGTTCACTCAGCAAAGACTTGATATTTTTTAAAGCCCGTAGGCTTGTGATATCAATCCTGCGAGTGCCCACACAGATTGTCTGATAAATTGTTAAAGAGCAGTGCCGCGATTTCTCAAGCGGCGCGGGATGCGTATATTACGCTTTCCGCTTTCTCAGTCAAGCATTTATTTTTGCTTTTCTGAAGGTTGCCGTTAAGGGCCACCTCACTAACAGGGCGCTTCGTAAGCCGTTGTGCCGTGTCAGTGGAGGCGCATTATAGGGAGTTCTTTCGGGCTGACAAGGGCTAAATGCAAATTAATTTTCGAGTGCTGTTTTTTTCGGCGAAAGCCCGTCAAATCGCCAGTTTTTCCAGCAGCGGGAAGCCATAACGCTGCAAAACCGGTGATAATTGCACCACTTCGTCATCCATACGCGTACAAAATGCCACATTCTGTCCGCTGGAACGCGCCTGAGGCGCTTCGTGCTCTAACAACCAGGCGGTGCGCCGTGCAATGGCTGCGCCCGAATCCACCAGCCGGGTGCCATCAGGCAACACCTGCTGCAGCTCTTCACGTAACAGCGGGAAATGGGTACAACCCAGCACCACGGTATCCGGCGGCTCTTTCATACGCAGCCACGGTTGTACTGCGCGACGCACATCGTCCAGCGACACCGTTTCTCCGTGCAGTTTGGCTTCCGCCAGTTCGACCAGTTCCGCCGACCCCAGCATTTCGATTTTACATTCGCGCGCAAACTGCGCCACCAGCTCATGGGTGTAAGGTCGTTTCACCGTGCCGCGCGTGGCCAGCAGGCCGACCACGCCGTTACGCGTCAGACGGGCCGCCGGTTTAATCGCAGGCACGACGCCAACGACCGGGAATTCAAAGCGCTGACGCAATGCTGGCAGCGATACAGTACTGGCGGAGTTACAGGCGATGACCACTAACGCCAGCGGCACGCGCTGCACGATAGCCTCCACCACCGCCACGACCCGCTCAACAATGTACTCTTCGCTTTTTTCACCGTAAGGGAAGCCGGCATTATCGAAGGCATAGAGATAGTGCAGGCCCGGCAGCAGTTGCCGGACCTCATCATAGACGGAGAGCCCACCGACGCCGGAATCAAACACCAGCACGGTGGGGCGCAAATCAGAAGCTGTAGCTGGCGCTGAGATAGTACTCCGTTCCTGGAGTTTGATAGCCATACACTGTCTCGTAGTCTTTATCGAACAGGTTGGCAATTCTACCACGAACGGTGAGCTGTGATGTGACCGGATACGAAACTGCCAGATCCCATAAACTTACACCGCCCAGTTTGACGCGCTGCGGGGTAAAGGAGTGGTTGTAATCCGTATCATAGCGATCGCCGAGATAATGATAGGTCAGTGACCAGTCAAACTCATAAATCGTCCAGTCGAGCTGGTATTTCACCTGCTGCTTCGCACGGCGCACCAGCGGTTGATCGGTTTCAGCATCGCGCGCATCGACATAATCGTAAGAAATCTGATGGCTAAGCGGACCGGTATCGAACGACGCCGTGGCTTCTACGCCCTTAATGCGCGCTTTATCGATGTTGTAATAGATATACGTGGTGGGATCGCTATCAATCAGATTATCGATATCGTTACGATAACCGGATACGCGCCAGTTTACCGGCCCGGTCAGGCCAGAGAAGCCCGCTTCCCACTGTTTACTCTCTTCCGGCTTCAGGTCGCTGTTGCCATAAGAACCATACAACTGGCCGAGACGAGGCGCTTTATACGCCGTCGCGTAATTGGCAAACACGCTATAGCCATCAACAAACGCCCATGACGCCCCGCCCTGCCAGGTGCCGTGCCAGCCAAACTGGCTGTTGTCGTCACCGCGTACCGCGCCTTCCAGCGTTACGCTGCCCAGCTGCTGCTGGGTGGTGGCATAAATGCCGGTGTTACGCAGCTCAGTACTGTCAGCCACGTAAGCCGTGCCGGGTTCCGTGGTCTGTTTCTGCCAGTCCACGCCCGCGCTTACGCTGCCCTGCGCCACCTGCAACGTATTACCCCACTGCACATTGTACTGCTTGCTGTCATCCAGCGTGGTCGACGGGCCGTAGCGGCCTGTACGCGGATCATAGTTATAGTCTTTGCTGCGGCTGTAGCTGGCGATCAGCTGCGTCGAATAAATGTCGTTGCTGTAACGCAGGCCGCTGTCCCAGGTCTGGCTGTAGAGCTGGCGGGTATCGTTTAATCCATTGATGTTGAAACTGTTATCGTAGCTGTAGGTGCCGTCGTAGGCCGTACGGTTGTCAAAACCGTAGCCGCGGACAAAGCCGCTCAACCCGTCACTGAACTGATGCTCCAGCGCGCCATACAGTGTCTTGTTCATGAAGCCATCGCGATCTTTCTGCGCCGGATCGCCATACACATCCGGCAGGTTCGCCACCACATCATAGCCGCGCGTATAGGTGTAGTTGCCCGCCACGGTCAGCGTCGTGGCTGCCCCCAGCTGCTGCTGGGTAGAACCTTCATAGTTTTGATAGCCTTTCGAGCCCACGCCCGCGCTCAGCGTCGTGCCCGGCTTATCACGACCGGTGATGATGTTCACCACGCCGCCAATCGCATCGGAGCCATACACCGCCGAGCGCGCACCGCGCACATATTCGATGCGCTGGATCAGAGAAAGCGGAATCTGGCTTAAATCAGACGATCCGGACACACCCGCCTGGTTTAGCCGGATACCGTCGATGAGTATAAGTACGTGGCTGGAGTTGGTGCCGCGCACAAACAGCGAGCTCAACTGGCCGAGGCCACCGTTCTGCGCGATGTCCACGCCAGGCAGGCGACGCATGACGTCCGTCAGGCTTTTCGCCTGCCAGCGATCGATATCGTCGCGGGTCACGACTGTCGTCGGCGCGAGAACGGAGGAAACCGGCTGCAAAAACCGGTTGGCGGTAACGATTTGCGTATCATCATTCTGCTGCGCGTAGCCAGATTGCGCCCAGAGCGACAACGCCGTTGCACTAAAGGCAAACAGCGAAGCGTGTGTTGTTTTCATTGTTATAGCATCCAAAAGACGAAGCAGGATGCCGCAGGTCCGGGATCGATAGCACGCGATGATCTCAGAAGTTGCGACGTCACACCGGCAGGTCTTCGGGCTGGGAATCATAAGTGGTGAAGACTTCCCATCCGCGAGGACAGTGTCTGCAATTGCAATCACCACGACATTCTTTTACCGCTGCGCGTCAGCTCCAGATTCACACTGGATTCCCTTTTAACTCAAGGAGGCCGGCAGCCGCAGTCTACGTTTAAGAAGGCCGGAAATCCAGACTGCCAGCCTTCCTGCACCGTCTGGGACTGGACATCAGCAGGTGAATGCCTACAATCGCCCGGCAGGCAGGCTTAACACCAGGATTGAAGATGACACCCGAACAACTCCCGATTGAACAATACGACGCGCAACTGGCGGAAAAAGTCAGCCGCTTACAGGCGATGATGGCCCCCTACGCAGCGCCCGACGAGGAGGTGTTCCGCTCGCCGGTCAGCCACTATCGTATGCGCGCCGAATTCCGCATCTGGCACGACGGTGACGATCTTTATCACATCATCTTCGATCAAGAGACCAAACAGCGTATCCGCGTCGATCAGTTTCCGGCGGCCAGCCAGTTGATCAACACGCTGATGCCAAAGTTGATCGCCGCGATCCGCGATAATCGCGCGCTGCGTTTTAAACTGTTCCAGATCGATTATCTCTCCACCCTCAGCAACCAGATCGTGATTTCACTGCTGTATCACCGCAAGCTGGAAGCCGACTGGACCGAAGCCGCGACTGCGCTGCGCGATAGCCTGCGTGCAGAAGGGTTTGATGTGCAGCTGATTGGCCGTGCCACGAAAACCAAAATCTGTCTCGATCGCGATTACGTCGATGAGCGCCTGCCGGTAGCCGGCCAGGAGATGATCTATCGTCAGGTGGAGAACAGCTTCACTCAGCCGAATGCGGCGATGAATATTCAGATGCTGGAGTGGGCGCTGGACGTGACGCAAGATTCGCGCGGCGATCTGCTGGAGCTGTACTGTGGTAATGGCAACTTTTCGCTGGCGCTGGCGCGTAACTTCCGCCGCGTACTGGCGACGGAAATCGCCAAACCGTCGGTGGCTTCGGCGCAGTACAACATCGCGGCCAACCACATCGACAACGTGCAAATTATTCGTATGGCAGCCGAAGAGTTTACCCAGGCGATGAACGGCGTGCGCAGCTTTAACCGTCTGGAAGGCATCGATCTCAACAGCTATCAGTGCGAGACCATCTTTGTCGATCCGCCGCGCAGCGGGCTGGATGACGAGACGGTGAAGATGGTACAGGCCTATCCGCGTATTCTCTATATTTCCTGTAATCCGCAGACGCTGTGCGACAACCTCAGCGTACTGAGTGCCACGCATAACATCACGCGGCTGGCGCTGTTTGACCAGTTCCCTTACACCCACCATATGGAATGCGGTGTGTTACTGACGCGCAAAGCCTAAAAAAAACGGGAACCCTGCGGTTCCCGTGATTGTTTTCAGTGCTTGTTCTTGCCGCGGCGAAAGCGCATGGCGATCCAGAACACCAGCGCCACCATCAGAATGGTCGGGATGAAGTTAGACCCGATATCCGGATATTCGGCACGCACCAGCGCGCTGTACACCAGAATCCCCAGCAGAAAAAATGCCGCCGCCAGCGAAGGCATGCCGTCCGGCATATTGCGGTTGAGATAGCGCTGATGCAGACACCACGCGGCAAGGCCAAGGGCGATCAGCGGGAAAATCGAAAAGGGAACAAAGGTGCTGAACAGCACCGAAAAGGAGCCGTTGATAGCTAAACCGGTGATAAAAGCCAGTAACAGCGTTCCTTTATCGCGAGGGTTTTGCTCAATCATTTCATTATCCTTATCACATTACTCTTCGGGGGTTTCCAGGGTAACCGCCAGGCGCTCTTGCTCCCGGCGATACCAGTAATACGCGCCTTTGGCGATCATTCGCAGCTGCAGCACCAGACGCTCTTCCAGTTTGCGCCGCTGTTCGATATCCACATCCAGCGCTTCCGCGCCGGCGCTGAACACAATCGTCACCATCGCTTCCGCCTGCGCTTCGGTAAAGCTGCGCGGCATGCGGTTTTCCAGCTCAAGGTAGTCGGCCAGTTCAGCGATAAAGTGCTGAATCTCCCGCGCGACCGCCGCACGAAAAGCCGCTGACGTGCCGGAGCGCTCGCGTAGTAAGAGACGAAAAGCGTTGGGATTATTCCCGATGAACTCCATAAACGTGGCGACCGAGGTTTTGATGATGCTGCCGCCTTTGGCAATGCGCTGGCGCGCCTGGCGCATCAGTTGGCGCAGCATCAGGCCACTTTCATCAACCATCGTCAGGCCGAGTTCATCCACATCGCGAAAGTGACGGTAAAACGAGGTCGGTGCAATGCCGGCTTCGCGTGCCACTTCGCGTAAACTCAGGCTGGCAAAACTCCTTTCTGCACTTAACTGACTGAATGCCGCTTCAATCAGTGAACGTCGTGTACGTTCTTTTTGTTGCGCTCGAACGCCCATTTTCCCGGCCTTGTGAGTAATCAGGCAGGCACTATAACAAACTTTTCAGCGTACAGCGGCGCAAAGTTTGTGACCGCCTGTTAACCTCACTGATTGTCAAACTTTGCCAATTTACGCTGTTAGAATTCAGATGTGCGCGGCGAGATGTTAGAATCTCGTTGTAAAAATGTATAGAAACATAGGACGTACTGGTATGCAAAAGTCTTACGATTACGATGCCATTGTGATTGGCTCCGGTCCGGGCGGCGAAGGTGCGGCGATGGGGCTGGTGAAGCAGGGAGCGCGCATTGCAGTGATCGAACGCTACCACAACATCGGCGGCGGTTGTACTCACTGGGGAACCATCCCTTCCAAAGCTCTGCGTCACGCTGTCAGCCGTATCATCGAGTTCAATCAAAACCCTCTTTATAGCGATCACACCCGACTCCTGCGCTCCTCGTTCGCCGACATTCTGAATCATACTGAGAACGTCATCAGCCAGCAGACTGCCATGCGTCAGGGCTTTTACGAGCGTAACCGCTGTGAGCTTTATCAGGGCGACGCCCATTTTGTTGATGCCAACACCATCGAAGTGGAACAGCCAGACGGCACGCGCGAGCGCTTAACCGCAGAGAAGTTTGTCATCGCCTGTGGTTCCCGCCCGTATCATCCGGCGGACGTCGATTTTACCCATCCGCGCATTTACGACTCCGACTCCATCCTCAACCTGCATCATGAACCCGGCCACGTCATCATTTATGGTGCGGGCGTGATTGGCTGTGAATATGCGTCGATTTTCCGCGGTCTTAACGTCAAGGTTGACCTGATCAACACCCGCGATCGCCTGCTGGCGTTCCTCGATCAGGAGATGTCTGATTCGCTCTCTTATCACTTCTGGAACAGCGGCGTGGTGATTCGTCACAACGAAGAGTTTGAGAAGATTGAAGGTGTCAGCGATGGCGTCATCATGCACCTCAAGTCCGGCAAAAAGGTCAAAGCCGATTGCCTGCTGTACGCTAACGGCCGTACCGGTAATACCGATTCACTGGCGCTGGAAAACGTCGGGCTGGAAGCCGATGGCCGTGGACTGCTGAAAGTGAACAGTATGTATCAGACCGCACAGCCGCATATCTATGCGGTGGGCGACGTGATTGGCTACCCGAGCCTGGCCTCTGCCGCTTACGATCAGGGCCGCATTGCCGCGCAGGCGATCATCAAAGGGGAAGCCACCGCGCACCTGATTGAAGATATCCCGACCGGGATTTACACCATTCCGGAAATCAGCTCCGTCGGCAAAACCGAACAGCAGCTGACGGCGATGAAAGTGCCGTATGAAGTGGGCCGTGCACAGTTTAAGCATCTGGCGCGCGCGCAGATTGTCGGCATGCACGTCGGCAGCCTGAAGATCCTGTTCCACCGCGAAACCAAAGAGATTCTGGGTATTCACTGCTTTGGCGAGCGTGCGGCGGAGATCATTCACATCGGCCAGGCCATCATGGAGCAGAAGAACGGCGGTAACACGATTGAGTATTTCGTGAACACCACCTTCAACTACCCCACCATGGCCGAAGCCTACCGCGTGGCGGCGTTAAACGGCTTAAACCGCCTGTTTTAACGAACGGTCCAGGTAACCCTGCATGTGGGTTTTAATTGCTTCTGCCAGCTGCTCATAGCGGCTGCGCAGAGGCGATCCCGGACGATACACCAGCGCGATGGTGCGCTGCGGCACCGGTTTGTAACACGGCAGATAGCACACGCCATCACGTACGCGCTCATTCGGCACCGCCAGCGACGGCAGCAAAGTAATACCGCTGCCGGCTGCTACCATGTTGCGCAGCGTTTCCAGACTGGTCGCGCGGAAATGGGTATCTTCATCAGCGCCGGCTTCGAAGCAGAAGCCCATCGCCTGATCGCGCAGACAGTGACCATCTTCCAGCATCAGCAGTTTCTCACCGGCCAAATCCGACATCGGCACGCGATCGCGATCGTGCCACGGGTGATCCTGGTAGATCGCCAGCTTCATCGGCTCATCAAACAGCGGCACTTCAATAAAAGCTTCGCTCTCTTTTACCAGCGCCAGAATCGCGCAGTCGAGCTTACCGCTGTCGAGCTGCGCCAGCAGCTGCTGCGTTTGCGCCTCGTGCAGATACATCTCGAGTTTCGGGAAGGTCTGATGCAGCATCGGAATAATATGCGGCAGCAGATAGGGACCGGTGGTCGGAATCAGACCAATGTGCAGCGGCCCGGACATGGTTTCGCCCTGCTGGCTAGCCATCTCCTTCAGTACCTTCACTTCACGCAGCACGGTTCGCGCCTGATCCACCAGCAGCAGTCCAGCCTGAGTAAACAGCACCTTACGGCTGGTCCGTTCCAGCAGCATCACACCCAGTTCATCTTCCAGCTTGCGAATCTGCCCGCTCAGGGTCGGCTGGCTGACATGACAGGCATCAGCGGCACGACGAAAGTGGCGATGTTCCGCCAGCGAAACCAGATATTCCAGATCACGAATGTTCATTGATAGCCTCCAAACCACGATAGCCCGTGGCGATAGATAGAATAGCAATGAACGATTAGCCCTATCAAGCGGTGAACAGGAATAATACCGGCCATCTGATTAAGACCACAGATTGTTAAAGCGGCTAATGCAGACACGCAACAACAACAATCTGGAGCAGCACCTGCAACCTGCTCACGAAATCACTGAGTTGGCCGGGAGTGCCAGCCCTTTGATGATGTGCCTATAACTATATGTAATTCCGAAGCTAGAGGTTGGCGGGCTACTTAAAGCCCGCTTTTTTTTGCCTCTGCATCACAGTGGCACATCACCCAGCAACTGCTGCAAATCCTGCTCCGTCAGCACCAGGGAGTGGCCGACGATACCGGACTGCGTCAGCTCCTGCTGCAGATCGTCATTATTCAGCACCAGCTCATACTGCTGCGTAGTCGGGTTAAGCTCCGCGTCCTGAAACAGGTTAACCGGCACGCTGGCCAGCAAATCGTGCAGATGCAGGCCGCTGAGCTCCATCAGCCGCGCGTCGTCCGCCGTAACATCCTCCGCCACAATCAGGCTGACCGGCGCACTGACATTCCCTGCGCCGCATGTCACCACGATCTGATGCTCGCCAGCGGCCAGCGCATGAGACGGCGTAAAGGTCCATTTGTGATCGCTATCGACCAGCGCACTGCCGAGCGGCTCATCGTTATCAAACAGCTCAACCCGGCTGCCGGGCTGGCCTTTACCGGAAAAAGTCGGCTGGGTTTGCGTAGTGCTCTCTTCCGGCCAGATAAACTGCGTGCCGCTGTGCATGGCGGTTAACGTGACCGGTACAAAACCAGCGTCTTCGACGATCAGCGTGAAGGGCGCGCTGGCGCTCTGCGGCATTGCCGCCACCTGTGCCACGAACTGATGACTCCCGCCCGCCAGCGCGGCAGGCAGCGTAAAACTGAAGTAGCCGGTCTGAGCATCGCTGAGCGTGCTGCCCACTAACTCGCCGTGATGGTAACACTCAAGCGTGACGCCACGGCCGGCATAGCCGTTCAGCGCAGGGCGCGTATCGCGGGTGATTTCGCCATCGACAATAAAACCGCCGTCATTCACCGAGGCGGAATCGAAGGTGACAGGAACCTGGTTTTCAACGGCCGGCTCCAGAGGAAAGAAAGGGTAGCCAAAGCGTGAAGTGCTCATTTATGTTCTCCAAATTAACTGCGAGCACACTTTAAGAACTCTTCACGCCAGGCCGATCAAGAATTGTCTCTTTTTTGCGAAAGAAATTTCCTGGCGCGCATTACGCCAGGTTTAAGCGCTGCTTCGCTTCGCCAATCGCCAGCGCCACCTGCTGTGGTGCCACGCCGCCGCGCGCGTTACGCTTATCGAGACAAGACTGCAGCGACAGCACCGGATAAACATCTTCCCCGATCGCCGCGCTAAACTGCTTAAGCTGCGCCAGACTTAATGCTTCCAGCGCGACGCCTTGTTTGATCGCTTCCACCACGGTTTCGCCGACAATGTGGTGCGCTTCGCGGAACGGCACGCCTTTGGCTACCAGATAATCGGCCAGTTCGGTCGAGTTAGCGTAACCCTGCTCGGCGGCTTCCTGACAGCGCGGACGCTTCACCTGAATGCCGTCCAGCACCAGCGCTGACATATGCAGGCAGTCAAGCCAGGTATCGAGCGCATCGAATAGCCCTTCTTTGTCTTCCTGCATATCTTTGTTGTACGCCAGCGGCAGCCCTTTCAGCGTCATCATCATGCCGGTCAGTGCGCCCTGCACGCGACCGCACTTGCCGCGGATCAGCTCCAGCGCGTCCGGATTTTTCTTCTGCGGCATCAGCGATGAGCCTGACGTCACTTTATCGGACAGCTCAATAAAGCCGGCTTCACCGGTGTTGAAGAAGATCATGTCTTCAGCGAAGCGCGACAGGTGCACCATGCCAATCGAGGCATCAGACAGCAGCTCCAGCACGTGATCGCGGTCGGACACGGTATCCAGGCTGTTACGCGTGGCAGAGGCGAAGCCGAGCCAGCCGGCCAGCTGCTCACGGTCGATCTCATAAGCAGTACCGGCCAGCGCGCCGCAGCCCAGCGGGCTGACGTCCAGCCGCTTCAGCGTATCCTGCAGACGGCTCTCGTCGCGCGCCAGCATCTCAACGTAGGCCAGACACCAGTGGGCAAACGTCACCGGCTGCGCCCGCTGCAGGTGGGTGTAGCCCGGCATCACGGCATCCTGATTGGCCTCAGCCGTGGCTACCAGCGCCGACTGCAGCTCGCGCGTGGCTTCCAGCAGCAGTGCCACCTGCGTTTTACACCACAGTTTGAGATCGGTCGCCACCTGGTCGTTACGGCTGCGCCCGGTGTGCAGCTTTTTGCCCAGCGCGCCGACTTTGTCGATCAGCTTGCCTTCCACCCAGCTGTGAATATCCTCGGCATCGCTCTGCAGAATCTGCTGCGGGTTGGCGCGAACCTCTTCCAGCAGCGCATTCAGCGCGGCTTCCAGCTGCTGCTGCTCTTCACTGCTCAGCACGTTTACCGTTACCAGCGCGTTTGACCAGGCCACCGAACCGATGATGTCCTGCTCCGCCAGGCGGTAGTCAAACCGCAGTGAGTCGTTGAACTGTTTAAACCGTTGATCTGCCGCCTGTGAAAAACGTCCGCCCCAAAGTGCCATCTGTTTGCTCCTGAATCTGTTAAACAAAGGGCGGCCCGAAGCCGCCCCTGCAAAATATGTCGCCTGCCGCCGGTGTTACTTCTTCTGCTCGTTCAGCGCGCGAATGCGTGAAGAGAGCGAGAACAGACGGATAAAGCCGCCCGCGTGACGGTGATCGTACACTTCGTCTTCGCCGAAGGTGGCAAACTCTTCTGAGTACAGGCTGTTCGCCGATTTTTTCTGGATCGCCGTGGCCTGGCCTTTGTACAGCTGCAGTACCACTTCCCCGTTCACCAGCTCTGCCAGCGATGCGGCAGCGGCCTGGATTGACTGACGCAGCGGTGCGAACCAGCGGCCGTCATACACCACGTAAGACATCTCCTGACCCAGCTGTTCACGCCATTTGAAGCTGTCGCGATCCAGTACCAGCTGCTCAACCGCACGCAGTGCGTTGACCATGATGGTGCCGCCAGGGGTTTCGTAGCAGCCGCGTGATTTGATGCCCACCAGACGGTTTTCCACGATATCAATCCGGCCCACGCCGTGTTTCGCTCCCAGCGCATTGAGTTTTTCCAGACACTGGAACGGGCTCAGTTTCTCACCGTTCACCGCGACAACCTGGCCTTTCTCCACGCTGACAGTGACATTTTCGGGCTGATCCGGCGCTTCCAGCGGATCGACGGTCCACACCCAGCAATCTTTGTTCGGCGCGTTCCACGGGCTCTCCAGCACGCCACCTTCGGTCGAGATGTGCCAGGCGTTCTCATCACGGCTGTAGATTTTTTCCAGCGACGCGGTGGTCGGGATATTGCGCTCTTTCAGGTAATCCAGCAGCGCTTCACGCGAACGCAGGTTCCACTCACGCCATGGCGCCACCACTTTAAGCTGCGGTGCCAGCGCGGTATAGGTGGTTTCGAAACGCACCTGATCGTTGCCTTTACCGGTTGCGCCGTGGCACAGCGCGTCTGCGCCCACTTTCAGCGCCAGTTCAACCTGCGCTTTGGCGATGATAGGACGCGCCATTGAGGTGCCCAGCAGATAGGTGCCTTCGTACAGCGCACCGGTCTGCAGCACCGGGTAAACGTATTCGCTGATAAACTCTTCACGCAGATCGACCACGTGGCACTCAGACGCGCCCGACTGCAGCGCTTTCTTCTCTACGCCTTCCAGATCGGCCGGATCCTGACCAATGTTGGCCACGAACGCCACTACTTCACAACCACCGTAGTTCTCTTTCAGCCAGGGAATGATGGCCGAGGTATCCAGACCGCCCGAGTAAGCCAGAACGATTTTTTTGATGTTTTGCGTGCTCATGTCGTAATCCTTGATTATGCGAGAATCCGGGTGCCAATCGACACGCCGTTGAAAAGGGTTGGCAGCTGTTCAGCATGACGCCAGCTGGCAATATCCACCGGGCGGCCCAGCGTACGCGCCGCGTCGAGCGCCGCATGCACTTTCACAATCATGCCATCGGTAATAATGCCCTGGGCAATCAGCTGCTCGGCTTTGGCTGCGGTCATCTCGGCGATGCGCTGACCTTTGCCGTCGAGAATACCGCTGACGTCCGACAGCAGCACCAGATCGGCACCGATGGTCGCGGCCAGTGCAGTCGCAGCCTGGTCAGCGTTGACGTTCATCAGTTCACCACCGTCGGTGATGCCAATCGAGCTGATCACCGGCATATAGCCCGCGTCCAGCAGCGTATTCAGCAGTTGCGGATTGCCCGGCGTGGCGTTGCCGACATGCCCCAGCTCCTCATCGAACTGTGCCACGTTCACCAGGCCGGCATCGCCGAGGCATAAACCCACTGCGCCAATGCCGTACTTCTTCGCCCATGCCAGCAGCGTTTTGTTGGCGGTGCCGGCCAGCGCACCGGTAATAATGTCGATCTGATCGGCTGGCGTCACGCGCAAACCGTTCTTCTTTTTCACCGGCAACGCCAGTTTCTTCATCAGCTCGTCCACCAGGCAGCCACCGCCGTGGACGATGATCAGCGGACGCTGATACTGCGTGCGGTACGCCAGCAGGGCATCAAACAGACGCGCCAGCGCTTCTTCGCTATCCAGCAGTACGCCGCCCAGCTTAATGATCAGAGGATTGCTCATGGTCAGGTTATCCGTCCGTTAAATCAGAGACAGCGTTTCGGGGAAGCCGAAACGAATATTGAGACACTGCACCGCCTGTGAGGAGGCGCCTTTCAGCAGGTTGTCTTCCGCTGCGACAACAATCAGGTGCTCGCCCTGCACGGCAAAGCCGATATCGCAGAACGGCAGGCCAACCACCGCTTTCAGCGCCGGTACGCCTTTGTCGTACAGCCGCACCAGCGGTTTATCGTGGTAAGCGCTGTGGAACGCCGCCGCCACATCCTGCTGGCTCACGCCGGCGTTCAGACGACAGGTGATGGTTTCCAGAATGCCGCGCGGGAAATTACCGAGATGCGGCGTGAAGATCACCGGCGTGCCGAGATGGGCCACAATCTCCGGATGGTGACGGTGATTGAAGAGACCGTACGGCTGCAGGCTGACTTCACAGAAGCTGGTGGTGACGCTGGCTTTACGCCCGGCACCGCTGACGCCACTGGTGGCATTGATTACCGGCCACTGAGCCGGATTAAGCAGGCCAGCCTTAATCAGCGGCTTAAGCGCCAGCTGCGCGGCGGTCGGATAGCAACCCGGCACCGCCACCAGCTGCGCGTCTTTAATCTGCTCGTGGTTCCATTCGGCCAGGCCGTAAACGGCTTTGTCGAGCCACGCCTGGTGCTGATGGCTGAAACCGTAATACTGTTGATAAAAGCCGTCGTCGTTAACGCGGAACGCGCCTGAGAGGTCGAACACCACGCAGCCGGCTTTCAGGAATTCCGGGGCCAGATCGTGGCTGACTTCGTGTGCGGTGGCGAGGAACACCACATCGACCTTGCCGGCCCACTCTGCGGCATCACCCAGCGGCTGCAATGGCAAATCGACCCTGCCTTTCAGCTGCGGATGGAGATCGGAGAGTAACTTTCCGGCATCCGGGCTTTGCGCTGAAACCGCCAAAGCGGTTATGTTCATATGCGGGTGGCGATTCAGGTAGGTGGCAAGCTCTACGCCAGCATAACCACTGGCACCAACGATCAGCGTATTCAACATCAGGCTGTATACCTTATTACAGTCACACGTATCGGGTCGCGGCATTGCCCCGTTGCCCACGATGCCGTTTGCAGCTTTTTTCAGTTCACATGCAGACGACGTTAATGTATTTTTATTCACTATTAATGCATTAATATTGATACATCCTAACCCAGGGACCGTCAACAGTGAAGACAAAAATTCCACCTTTTATCGAACTCTACCGCCAGCTGATTGCAACACCGTCGATCAGCGCCACCGACAGCGCGCTGGATCAGAGCAATGAAACTTTAATCAATTTGCTGGCGGGCTGGTTCCGCGATCTCGGCTTCAGCGTGGAAGTCCAGCCGGTGCCGGGTACACGCCACAAATTCAACCTGCTGGCGCGCAGCGGCAGCGGCGCAGGTGGCCTACTGCTGGCGGGCCATACCGACACCGTGCCGTATGACGACGGCCGCTGGACGCGCGATCCCTTCACCCTGACCGAACACGACAACAAGCTGTACGGCTTAGGCACCGCCGACATGAAAGGCTTCTTTGCCTTTATTCTTGATGCGCTGCGTGACGTTGACGTGACGAAGCTCAGCAAACCGCTGTACATCCTTGCCACCGCCGATGAAGAGACCACGATGGCCGGCGCGAAATACTTCTCTGAATCGACCCAGCTGCGGCCGGACTGCGCCATCATCGGCGAACCGACGTCGCTGAAACCGGTGCGCGCCCACAAAGGCCACCTGTCGCACGCCATCCGCATTCAGGGTCAGTCCGGTCATTCCAGCGATCCGGCGCGCGGCGTGAACGCTATCGAGCTGATGCATGAATCCATTACTCAGCTGATGCAGCTGCGTAATACGCTGAAAGAGCGCTATCACCATGACGGCTTCGCCATTCCCTATCCGACCATGAACTTTGGCCATATCCATGGCGGCGACGCGGCGAACCGCATCTGCGCCTGCTGTGAGCTGCATATGGATATCCGTCCGCTGCCGGGACTGACGCTGAGCGATCTCGACGGTTTACTCAATGAAGCGCTGGCACCGGTGAGCGCGCGCTGGCCAGGCCGTCTGACTGTGGGTGAGCTGCATCCGCCGATTCCCGGTTACGAATGCCCGGCCGATCATGAACTGGTCAAAGTGGTGGAGAAGCTACTGGGCGTGCCGACAGAAGTGGTGAATTACTGCACCGAAGCGCCGTTTATCCAGCAGTTGTGCCCGACGCTGGTGTTAGGGCCTGGATCCATCAATCAGGCGCATCAGCCAGACGAGTTTATTGATACCGCATTTATTAAGCCGACTCATGCGCTTATCACTCAGGTTGTGCAGCATTTTTGCCATTGATGATTAAAAGATGGGGCATTTCACTGCGAAATCAGCAAATTGCCCCGTCATTATCCGGGATTTGATAATAAGAATAACTTATCCCACCTCCTGTCAATTAAATTCGATGAATTTCCGATAGTTAGCAGCACGATACCGGCAATTTAAGTCAATTGACGAACAGGAAGAACCGTGGCTAGATAAAAGACGATGTTATGCCCGTTGGGTATAGAGGTTTTATATTTAAGACGATAAGGGTGTCAGGGTCACATGAACGAACAATATTCCGCAATGCGAAGTAATGTCAGTATGCTCGGCAAACTGCTCGGGGATACGATAAAGGATGCACTGGGAGAGAACATCCTCGATCGGGTGGAGACCATCCGCAAGCTCTCTAAGTCATCCCGTGCAGGAAATGACACTCATCGTAAGGAACTGCTCTCCACGCTGCAAAACCTGTCTAACGACGAGCTGCTGCCGGTGGCACGCGCGTTCAGCCAGTTCCTTAACCTCACCAACGTGGCAGAGCAGTATCAAACCATTTCGCGCAGCGGCGACGGTGCTAACCATCCGGAGCTGCTGAAAAAGACCTTCGAGCGCCTGAAGCAGCAGAGCGATCTCAGCGAGCCGGCCATCCGCCAGGCGATTGAGGAGCTGTCGCTGGAGCTGGTGCTCACCGCCCACCCGACCGAGATTACCCGCCGCACGCTGATCCACAAGCTGGGCGAAGTGAACAGCTGTCTGCAACAGCTCGACCACAGCGACATCACCGACTACGAACGCAACCAGGTCATGCGCCGTCTGCGTCAGCTGGTGGCGCAGGCGTGGCACACCGATGAAATCCGTAAATATCGCCCGACGCCGGTAGATGAAGCCAAATGGGGCTTCGCGGTGGTGGAGAACAGCCTGTGGGAAGGCGTACCGGCGTTTCTGCGCGAGCTGAACCAGCAGGTGGAAGAGAGCTTCGGCATCCAGCTGCCGGTGGATTTTGTGCCCATCAAATTTACCTCGTGGATGGGCGGCGACCGTGACGGTAACCCGAACGTCACCGCACCGATTACCCGCCACGTGATGCAGCTAAGCCGCTGGAAAGCCGCCGACCTGTTCCTGCGCGACATCGGCGTGCTGGTGTCCGAGCTGTCAATGTCCGAGTGCAGCGACGAAGTGCGCGAACTGTGTGGCGATGCGGAGGCGCTGGAGCCATATCGTGTAATTCTGAAACGTATCCGCAGCCAGCTGATGAGCACCCAGAGCTATCTGGAGCGCCGCCTGAAGAGCGAGCGCCTGCCGCGTCCGGCCGATCTGCTGGTTTCTAACGATCAGCTGTGGCAGCCGCTGTTTGCTATTTACCAGTCGCTGCAGCAGTGCGGCATGGGCATCATCGCCAACGGCCAGCTGCTGGACACGCTGCGCCGCGTGAAGTGCTTCGGCGTGCCGCTGGTGCGTATCGATATCCGTCAGGAGAGCACCCGCCACACCGAAGCGATTGCCGAAGTGACGCGCTATCTCGGACTGGGCGACTACGAAAGCTGGTCAGAAGCCGACAAGCAGGCGTTCCTGATCCGTGAACTGAATTCCAAGCGGCCGCTGCTGCCGCGGCAGTGGGAGCCCAGCGACAACACGCGTGAAGTGCTGGATACCTGCAAAGTGGCGGCAGAAGCGCCGCAGGGTTCGATTGCCGCCTATGTGATTTCGATGGCCAAAACGCCGTCTGACGTGCTGGCGGTGCACCTGCTGCTGAAAGAGGCCGGCATCCCTTACGCAATGCCGGTGGCGCCGCTGTTTGAAACCCTCGACGACCTCAACAACGCCAATGACGTGATGAGCCAGCTGCTGAATATCGACTGGTATCGCGGCTTCATCAACGGCAAGCAGATGGTGATGATTGGCTATTCCGACTCGGCAAAAGATGCCGGCGTGATGGCAGCCAGCTGGGCGCAGTATCAGGCCCAGGATGCGCTGATTAAAACCTGCGACAAAGCCGGCATTACCCTGACGCTGTTCCACGGACGCGGCGGTTCGATTGGCCGCGGTGGCGCACCGGCGCATGCAGCCCTGCTGTCACAGCCGCCGGGCAGCCTGAAAGGCGGCCTGCGCGTGACCGAACAGGGCGAAATGATTCGCTTCAAATATGGCCTGCCGGAAGTCACCATCGCCAGCCTGTCGCTTTACACCGGGGCGATTCTGGAAGCCAACCTGCTGCCACCGCCAGAGCCAAAACGCGAATGGCAGGAGATCATGAACGGTCTGTCGGCCTATTCGTGCGCCATGTACCGCGGCTATGTGCGTGAAAATCCGGATTTCGTTCCCTACTTCCGCTCGGCGACGCCAGAGCAGGAGCTGGGTAAACTGCCGCTCGGGTCGCGCCCGGCGAAACGGCGTCCGACCGGCGGCGTAGAGTCGCTGCGCGCCATTCCATGGATCTTCGCCTGGACGCAGAACCGCCTGATGCTGCCCGCGTGGCTGGGTGCCGGCGCGGCGCTGCAGAAAGCGATGGACGAAGGCCATCAGGATCAGCTGGAAACCATGTGCAGCGAATGGCCGTTCTTCGCCACGCGCCTCGGCATGCTGGAGATGGTGTTCTCGAAGGCTGACCTGTGGCTGGCGGAGTATTACGATCAGCGTCTGGTGGATAAATCGCTGTGGCCGCTCGGCAAACAGCTGCGCGATCAGCTCGATGCCGACATCAAAGCGGTGCTGACCATCGCGAACGATGCGCATCTGATGGCGGACCAGCCGTGGATCGCCGAATCCATTGCGCTGCGTAACGTCTATACCGATCCGCTCAACGTGCTGCAGGCGGAACTGCTGCAGCGTGCGCGTGCGCAGGAAGAGCGCGGCGATGAACCTGATGCGCGCGTAGAACAGGCGCTGATGGTCACTATCGCTGGCGTCGCGGCCGGCATGCGTAACACTGGCTAACGGCTGGCGGCGCATCACGCATCACAGCAAGAAGGGGGCCCTGAGGCCCCCTTCTCTTTTTTATCCTTTCACGCTTATGCCGCCAGCGTCGGGCGAACACCCAGCGTATGGCAGATGGCGTAGCTCATCTCGGCGCGGTTCAGCGTGTAGAAGTGAAAGTCCTTCACCCCTTCGCGCGACAGGATTTTCACCATGTCCATGGCGATGTTGGCACCGACCATTTTGCGCGTCTCCGCATCATCATCCAGCCCGTCAAACATGGCGTTCATCCAGCCCGGTACGCGCACGTTGGTCATGGTGGCGAAACGCTGCAGCTGTTTAAAGTTGGAGACCGGCAGAATGCCCGGCACGATCTCCACGTCGATACCGGTGGCCACACAGCGATCGCGAAAGCGCAGATAGCTCTCCACGTCGAAGAAAAACTGGGTAATCGCGCGACTGGCGCCGGCATCAATTTTTCGCTTCAGGTTGATCAGATCCGCCTGCGCACTCTTCGCTTCCGGATGCACTTCGGGATAGGCCGCTACCGAGATGTCGAAATCACCGACCTCTTTCAGCAACGACACCAGATCGCTGCCGTACATGTCTGGTTTGCCGCCGCCCGGTGGTAAATCGCCGCGCAGCGCCACGATATGGCGAATGCCGTTATTCCAGTAGTCACGCGCAATGGCGCGCAGTTCATCGCGCGTCGCATCAATACAGGTGAGATGCGGTGCCGCTTCCAGTCCGGTGCGCTCTTTAATACCTTTGATGATGCTGTGAGTGCGGTCGCGCTCGCCGGAGTTGGCTCCGTAAGTTACCGAGACAAATTTGGGTTTCAGGCTGCTCAGGCGGTCGATGGAGTTCCACAGGGTTGCTTCCATTTCGCTGGTGCGGGGCGGGAAAAACTCAAAAGAGACATTAATTTGCCCGTTCAGCTCAGCCAGGCTCTGGTTCAGCGCTTCGCGCTGATTGGCATGAAAGAAACTCATCCTGTTACCTCATCATCACATATCGATTAATTTGCGAACCGCGAACATCCATACGTTTAGACGTCCAGATGCACAAAATGAACGATCTTCAGCTTAGCGTCAACATAAAATTGCTTGCCGGGCGTGACAAATATTCAACCAAAGTGAAAGGGATTCACCTGACGGGGAAGCAGAGGGAAAAACGCAGACAGCGGACGCCGTCTGCGCAGCAGGTTTACAGCAGTTGGGCGAGACGATTGATATCAGACTGGAGCGCACCGGCGGTGACATCCCGGCCGGCACCCGGCCCGCGGATCACCAGCGGATTGTCGCGATACCAGCGGCTTTCGATGGCAAACACGTTATCGCACGGCAGCAGCGCCGCCAGCGGATGCTCCGGACGCACCGCCTCCACGCCGACGCGCGCTTTACCGTTGGCATCGAAACGCGCCACGTAGCGCAGCACCAGACCTATCTCCTGTGCGGCTTCGAAGCGCTGCAGCATCTGCTCGTTCAGCTCGTCGGCGTTTTCAAAGAAGTGGTCGATGGATTCGCCTTCGCACTGTGACGGCACCAGCGATTCAACCCGCACCTGATCCGGTTCGATGTCGTAACCGGCTTCGCGCGCCAGAATCACCAGTTTGCGCATAACGTCCTGACCGGAGAGATCGACGCGCGGGTCGGGCTCGGTTAAGCCCTGCTGCCACGCCTGATCGACCAGCTCGCTGAACGGCACCGTGCCGTCAAACTGCAGGAACAGCCACGACAGCGTGCCGGAGAAGATACCGCTGATCGCCAGAATGCTGTCGCCGCTTTCGCGCAGGTCGCGCACCGTGTGATTGACCGGCAATCCGGCACCCACGGTCGCGTTATACAGCCAGTGGCGACCGGTTTTGGCGAAGGCATCGCGTACCTGACGCCAGCTCTGGCCGCTGGCAGCGCCGGCCACTTTGTTGGCGCTGATGACGTGGAAGCCGTGGCTGGCAAAATCGTGATACTGCTGCGCCAGCGAATCACTGGCGGTGACGTCGAGCACCACCAGATCGTCAAACGGGTGCGCGCGCATCCACAGGAACAGCGACTCTTCGTCGCGCGCTTCGGCTTCATCATCAAAGAAGGCCAGCGCCCGGCTGGCGTCGAGACCGTCATAGCTCAGCAGGCTGCGGCTACTGTCCGCCACGCCCGCCAGCACAAATTCAAACCCGGTACGCGCCGACAGCGTCTCCTGCTCGCGCGCGAACAGCTCCAGCCAGCGTGAACCGATATTGCCTTTGCCAAACAGGATCAGGCCGATGCGCTTCTCGGCGCGGAACAGCGACTGGTGCAGTCCCTGAATCAGATGCTGGGTCGGTCCGACGCGCAGCACCGCCACCAGGCTGATGTGATCTTCTGACTGCCAGACGAATTCGACCGGCTGGTCTTTGATCTGCTGCCAGAAGCGATGGCTGTGCAGCGGATTACGCGTCACGCCAGCGCCGACCAGCGCCACCAGCGCTAAACCGTCGCGCAGTTGCAGATGACCGGGCAGCGCCGCGTCCTGCAGCAGGTTAAACGCGCTGTTAACCACTTCCGAGGTGTAACACAGCTGCAGCAGACGGCGATCCGGGTGCACGCCCATCGCCAGCGGACGCAGCTGCGCGCGCTTCAGCAGCAGATCGATCTCTTTCTGCTGGGTGGCAAAATCGTGGCTATCAGGAATCTGAATCTCAACCAGGCAGACATCGTCGTGGCTGGTGACAATGCGCGCGCCGGTGCCGGACGCCAGCACGCGCTCAATGCGCGTTGAGCCCTGCTCCGGCTGATAGCTGCAGCGCAGCTGTAAATCGATGTCGCTGTTGGAGACCGGCTGCAGCGTACGCGTGTGCAGCACCGGCGCCGCCAGTCGGGCCAGCTCGCTGGCCTCATCCAGCCGCAGCAGCGGCAGCAGGCAGGCATCGGAGACCTTACGCGGGTCCGCGCTGTAAACGCCAGCCACGTCGCTCCAGATGGTGACGCGGTTCACACCCGCCAGCGCGCCAATCTGCGTTGCCGAGTAGTCAGAGCCGTTACGGCCGAGCAGTACGGTTTCGCCCGCTTCGCTGCGGCTGATAAAACCCGTCACCACCAGACGTTTATGCGGATGCTGCGCCAGCAGCGCCTGCAGCAGCGGCCAGGATTTGCCTTCATCTACCTGCGGCTGTGCCGCACGTTCGGCACGCAGAAAGTCGCGTGCATCCAGCCACGCCGCTTCGATATCACGCTGGCTGAGCACCGCCGCCATCAGCCGCGCCGACCAGATTTCGCCGTGGCCGACCACTTCGGCGTACACCGCATCGGTGATGGCGCCGTCGAGCAGCGCAGCCAGGCGTTCAAGATCGCGGATGAAGGCTGCGGTCAGGGTTTCTGCATATTCAGCAGGCAGCAGTGCAGCGATCAGCTCGCTGTGAAAACGGCGTAACGCCTGTTGCACCTGATGGGCCGATAAGCGATCGCTCTGGCTCAGCTTGAGCCAGCTAATCAGCTGGTTAGTGGTGCTGCCTGCGGCAGAGACCACCATTAAGTCGCCCGGCTGGCTGTAATCGGCCATGATACCGGCGACGCGCTGATAACAGCGCGCGTCGGCCAGGCTACTGCCACCAAATTTATGCAACTGCTTGATCGGCGTTCCCGCGCCTGCTGAAATCGTCATGGTTACCCCTCGGCTGCGATCCTGAATGCATTATCCAGGTCGGCGATTAAATCTTCGTGATCTTCAATTCCGACAGAAATACGCAGCAGCGAGTCGGAAATGCCCGCTGCGGCACGCGCGTCCGCCGACATGCCGGCGTGCGTCATGGTGGCGGTGTGCGAAATCAGACTTTCCACGCCGCCCAGCGACTCCGCCAGCGTAAACAGTTGCAGCGCTTTCAGGAAGCGGCGCAGCCGCGCCTCATCGGCGTCGAGTTCAAAACTGAGCATGGCGCCAAAACCGCGCTGCTGACGCGCGGCAAACTGGTGGCCGGCATTCTCTGGCAGAGACGGATGATACAGCTTTTTCACCAGCGGTTGTTGCTTCAGGTAATCAACAATCGCCAGGGCGTTACGCTGCGCCGCCGCCATGCGCGGTGCCAGGGTGCGCAGGCCGCGCAGCAGCAGGTAGCTGTCAAACGCCGCGCCGGTGACGCCAATGTTATTCGCCCACCAGGCGAGTTCCGTGACCAGCGCCGAATCTTTAGCGATGACCGCACCGGCCACCACGTCCGAGTGACCATTGAGATATTTGGTGCAGGAGTGGATCACCAGATCGGCACCCAGCGCCAGCGGGTTCTGCAGCGCCGGGCTGAGGAAGGTGTTGTCCACTACGCTCACCGCACCGGCAGCACGCGCGGCGGCGCAGATGGCCGCAATGTCCACCACGCGCAGCAGCGGATTGCTCGGGCTTTCGACCAGCACCAGCTTTGGCTTTTCCGCCAGCGCCGCCGCCAGCGCCGCTTCATCGCCCTGATCGACAAACTTCACGCGGTAAGCGCCGCGCTTGCTCAGGCTGTCAAACAGACGATAGCTGCCGCCGTAGCAGTCGTGCGGCGCCACCAGCAGATCGCCTGGCTTCAGGAACACCGTCGTCACCAGATGAATCGCCGACATCCCGGTGTTGGTCAGCACCGCGCCCGCGCCCCCTTCCAGCTCAGCCAGCGCGCGCTGGACCACATCGCGCGTCGGGTTACCACGGCGTGAATAGTCATGCGCGCGCGGCTCGTTGAAATCGAGGAAGTTATAGGTGCTGGAGAGGTGAATCGGTGGGACAACGCAGCCATATTGCTCGTCATCATTCAAACCGCTGCGTACTGCGATGGTTGCCTGTTTACGCGTCATGGTGCTTACTGTTCCTGAAGTGTAATAAAAAAGTGGCAACAGAATAACATTCCGCAACTGGACGTCAATACATCTGGACATCTAAATGTCTTTGCGTATAGATTGAGCAAAGCCGCAATACCCGCTAAAATTACGCGTCATCGCCTGGTGTTCAGCGCGCTTTCCTGTGAAACGCGATGTGTAAGCATAAAACCGGCAGTTTAAGCGGTCAGGCATCGAAAAATCGGGCATAATCAACGGATTTCCCCATATTCAACTTTTTATTGATTAAGGTAACCCATGGCTGAATGGAACGGCGAATATATCAGCCCTTACGCTGAACACGGTAAGAAGAGCGAGCAGGTTAAGAAGATTACAGTTTCTATCCCGCTGAAAGTGCTGAAGATTTTAACGGATGAGCGTACCCGCCGTCAGGTGAATAATCTGCGTCACGCCACCAACAGCGAACTGCTGTGCGAAGCCTTTTTGCATGCCTTCACCGGGCAACCGCTGCCGAATGATGTTGATCTGCGTAAAGAGCGCAGCGACGAGATTCCGGAAGAAGCAAAACAGATTATGCGTGAGATGGGCATCGATCCCGACAGCTGGGAATACTGAGGCCAGAAATAAAAAAACCCAGCCGAGGCTGGGTTTTTTCTTGCAACCGAATCGTGAAGATTCGCCGGCAAATAATCTTATTTCTTGCTGCCTGGGATGCTGAAACGCTTGTTGAAGCGATCAACACGACCACCAGAGTCAACAACACGCTGCTTACCGGTGTAGAACGGGTGGCATTTGCCGCACACGTCCAGGTTCAGGGTACCAGTCATGGTTGAACGGGTGTTGATCACGTTGCCGCAAGAGCAGGTGATGGTCACAGCTTCGTATTTCGGGTGAATACCTTGTTTCATGGGAGAACCTCATAAAAGGCCGTGTCGCTCTCCGTGCCAGGCGAACCTGCACAGCACCACACGCGGTTAATAAATGGTGTATCTTTGACGAGTCATCTCATCAAAGGCGGCATAGTATACAGAAAATGAGCGCATTGATCAAATCCGCGCAATGCGCCGTGCTCTGTCACTCCGGGTAAAAGCCTGCAGCCAGCGCCGCCGCGCGCTGAAGTATGACGGGGGTGACGCCAGCGTGTACACTACTTCTCCTTTTTACAGAACCGGATAGAGATCGACATGCCCGTTGTTCAGGTTGCCCTGCCCGTTCCGCTGCCTCGCCTGTTTGACTACCTGCTGCCCGCCGATGCGCCGCAGCCGGTGGCCGGCGCGCGCGTGAACGTGCCGTTCGGCAACCGGAAAATGACGGGCATCGTGGTTAGCACGCGCGCCACCAGCGATCTCCCCCTTGCCCAGCTGAAACAGATTGATGCGTTGCTCGACGACCGCTCGCTGTTTTCGCCGGCGCTGTGGCGCATCCTCAACTGGGCCGCCGGCTACTATCACTCTCCGCTCGGCGAAGTGCTCAGCCATGCGCTGCCGGTACTGCTGCGTCAGGGCAAACCGGCCCAGGAAGCGCCGCTGTGGCAGTGGGTGGTGAACGAAGCCGGGCGCGAAGTGGCGCTGGAAAGCCTGAAGCGCGCGCCGAAACAGCAGCAGGCGCTGGCGGCGTTGCGTCAGCGGCCGCTGTATCGGCATCAGATCGGCGAGCAGGATTTTACCGATGCCGCGCTGCAGGCGCTGCGTGCCAAAGGCCTGTGCGACCTGCGCGAACATGCGCCACAGCAGCACGACTGGCGCGCCAGTTTCGCGGTGAAAGGTGAACGGCTGCGGCTGAATACCGATCAGGCGATGGCGGTGGGCGCCATTCGCAGCGAGGATGAACATTACACCGCGTGGCTGCTGGCAGGCATTACCGGATCGGGTAAAACCGAGGTCTATCTCAGCGTGCTGGAGAACGTGCTGGCGCGCGGCAAACAGGCGCTGGTGCTGGTGCCGGAAATTGGCCTGACGCCGCAAACCATCGCCCGCTTTCGTGAACGCTTCGATGCGCCGATTGATGTGCTGCACTCGGCACTCAACGACAGCGAGCGTCTGGCGGTATGGCTGCGCGCGCGCAGCGGCGAGACCGCCATCGTCATCGGCACACGATCCGCGCTGTTCACACCGCTGGCGCGGCCGGGCGTGATCATCATCGATGAAGAACACGACAGCTCCTACAAACAGCAGGAAGGCTGGCGCTACCAGGCGCGCGATCTGGCGGTATTCCGCGCTCACGAAGAAGATGTGCCGATTGTGATGGGATCGGCGACGCCGGCGCTGGAGACGCTGCACAACGTGCGTGTCGGCAAATATCGCCAGCTCAACCTGACCAAACGCGCCGGTAACGCCAAACCGGCGCTGCAGCAGCTAATCGATCTCAAGGGGCAGCAGCTGAAAGGCGGTCTCGCGCCAGCGCTGCTGGCCAGGATGCGCCAGCACCTGCAGGCGGATAATCAGGTTCTGCTGTTTCTCAATCGCCGCGGCTTTTCGCCGGCGCTGATGTGCCACGACTGCGGCTGGCTGGCGGAGTGCCAGCGCTGCGACAGTTATTACACGCTGCATCAGCAGCATCGTCAGCTGCGCTGCCACCACTGCGACAGCCAGCGTCCGCTGCCGCATCAGTGTCCGGGCTGCGGTTCCACCCATCTGCTGCCGGTCGGCGTGGGCACGGAACAGCTGGAGCAGCAGCTCAGCACGCTGTTTCCTGGCGTACCGGTGTCGCGCATCGATCGCGATACCACCAGCCGCAAAGGCGCGCTGGAACAGCATCTGGCCGATGTGCATCGCGGCGGGGCGCGCATTCTGGTCGGCACGCAGATGCTGGCCAAAGGCCATCACTTCCCGGACGTGACGCTGGTATCGCTGCTGGATGTTGATGGCGCGCTGTTTTCCGCCGATTTCCGTGCCGCCGAGCGCTTTGCCCAGCTCTACACACAGGTCGCCGGCCGCGCCGGCCGCGCCGGTAAGCAGGGCGAAGTGTTACTACAGACGCACCATCCGGAGCATCCACTGCTGCAAACGCTGCTGCATCGCGGCTATTTTGCGTTTGCCGATCAGACGCTGCTGGAGCGCCAGTCAGTGCAGCTGCCGCCGTGGACCAGCCACGCACTGTTTCGCGCTGAAGATCTTGATAACGCGCAGGCGGCGGAGTTCCTTACTCAGCTGCGGAACCTGCTGGAAGCCAGCCCGCTCAAAGATGAGGCGATGTGGCTGATGGGGCCGGTGCCGGCGCTGGCACCGAAGCGCAGCGGACGCTGGCGCTGGCAACTGCTGTTACAGCATCCGTCGCGCAAGCGGCTGCAGCAGTTGCTGAGCAGTTCACTGCCGCTGGTCACCACCCTGCCCGCCGCGCGCAAAGTCAAATGGACGCTGGATATCGACCCCACCGAGAGTTAAGCCGCGCCACATCTGCGAGCCAGATCGAAAAAAGTCGCACAAGTCACAATTTTTATGCAAATTAAGTAACAACCTCACACGGCCTTGGGTTAACAATAGTGCCCGTCCCGGCACTGGGCCGGCTATGTGTGAATATCTATGCGCTGTACCGCGTCAGGAGTTAACGTTGGATCAGAAGCAACCCTCATCGGCAGCCACCATGAAAGATGTGGCCGAGCAGGCTGGCGTCTCCACCGCCACGGTTTCGCGCGCGCTGATGAATCCGGAAAAAGTCTCCGCCGCGACCCGGCAGAAAGTGGAACAGGCGGTCCAGGCGGTCGGCTATGCGCCGCACGGTCTGGCGCGCAACGCTAAACGCGGCGACACGCAAACCATTCTGGTGATTGTGCCGGACATCTGTGACCCTTTCTTCAGCGAGATTATCCGCGGCGTGGAAGTGACCGCCGCGCAGGAAGGCTATCTGGTGCTGATTGGTGACTGCGCGCATCAGGATCAGCAGGAGAAAACCTTCCTTAACCTGATGCTGACGCGCCAGATTGACGGCATGGTACTGCTGGGTTCGCAGCTGCCGTTTGACGCCGGCATTGAAGATCAGCGTAATCTGCCGCCCATGGTGATGGGCAACGAGTTCGCGCCGGAGATGGCGCTGCCCACGGTGCATATCGATAACCTGACCGCGGCCTTTGAAGCGGTGAATCACCTGTTACAGCTGGGCCATCGGCAGATCGCCTGCATCACCGGACCGGAACATATCCCGCTCAGCCAGTATCGGTTGCAGGGCTACATCCAGGCGCTGCGCCGCAGCAATATCGCCATCGATCCCACGCTGATTGTGCACGGCGACTTCACCTTTGAAGCCGGTGCCAGCGCGCTGAAGCAGCTGATGAGCCTGCCGCAGCCGCCGAAAGCCCTGTTCTGCCATAGCGATCTGATGGCGCTGGGCGCGATGAACCAGGCGCGCAAGCTGGGAATGCGTATTCCGCAGGATCTGTCGGTGGTCGGCTTCGATGATATCGAGCTGGCACAATACTACGATCCGCCCCTGACCACCGTGGCACAGCCGCGTTTTGCCATTGGCCGCGAAGCGATGCTGCTGCTGCTGGATGAGCTGCAGGGCAAACGGGTCAATAACGGTTCACGCCTGCTCGACGCCGAACTCCGCGTCCGCGGCAGTACCGCACCGGCAGCAAAACGCGAAAAATGAATGCGGGAACCCTGCATTTTCAGCAGATTCTGAAGGCAGACTGTGCTGGTCAAAGTTCCAGCCCTTGAGTAACATGACGCATTCCTTGCCGGGCAAAATTAACACCCCATTTACACGCCCAGTGGCATTTTTTTGAAGGGTATCAGAACGAAAGTGGCACAGAGAGATTACGTAGGCCGCGGGCGTTCAACAGGGACGCGTCGCAAAAAACCCGCAGGCCGCAGCAAGAAAAGCAAAGGCGGCTCCGGCACTTCAAAGCTGATGATAGTACTGGCCGTGGCAGTGCTGGTGACCTTTGCCGGTGGTTTATGGTTCATCTCGCATCACAAAAAAGAAGAAACACCGGTGATTCCGAATCATAAAGCCAACGGTAATGGCCTGCCGCCGAAGCCGGAAGAGCGCTGGAAGTACATCAAAGAGCTGGAAAATCGTCAGGTGACCGTGCCGTCGCCCACCGAGCCGTCTGCCGGTGGCGAAATCAAGTCGCAAACCCAGCTGACCGACGAACAGCGTCAGCTGCTGGAGCAGATGCAGGCCGATATGCGCCAGCAGCCAACCCAGCTGAATGAAGTGCCGTGGAACGAACAAACCCCGGCTCAGCGCCAGCAAACGCTGCAGCGTCAGCAGCAGGCACAACAGCAACAACAGCAGTTGCAGCGTCAGCAGCAGCAGTTACAGCAGCAGCAGCGTCAGCAACAGTTGCAGCAGCAACGCCAGCAGGAATTGCAGCAGCAGGCGGCACGCCAGCAGCAGCAACAGGCCGCACCGATCACTCGCGAGCCGGCGAAGCCGCAGGAGAGCGCCAAAGCCAAAACGGAAGAGAAAGCGAGCACCCAGCGCTGGATGGTGCAGTGTGGCTCGTTTAAAGGCACCGATCAGGCGGAATCGGTACGCGCCGGTCTGGCGTTTGAAGGTTTCGAAAGCCGCATCACGACTGGCGGCGGCTGGAATCGCGTGGTGATTGGACCGTTTAAAGACCGCAGCAGCGCAGACAGCACGGTGAAGCGCCTGCACAGCTCCGGCCACAGCAGCTGTATCCCGCTCGCCCTGCCTTAACCCTCCCTGCTCGCCCCCGGCAATTTGCAGCATCAGATATTGCCGGGGGTTGAAACCCCACAGGATTACCCCATATCTGGTTGCATGATACGCCGCGCCCGCTGCGCGGTGTCTTTTTTCCACTGCAACAAGGGGTCTGCCCGTGACAACAATAGTAAGTGTACGACGCAACGGCCGGGTCGTGATCGGCGGTGATGGCCAGGCGACGCTCGGCAATACCGTAATGAAAGGCAATGTTAAAAAGGTGCGTCGTCTTTACAACGACAAAGTGATCGCGGGCTTTGCTGGCGGCACCGCAGATGCCTTTACCCTGTTTGAACTGTTCGAACGCAAACTGGAGATGCATCAGGGCCATCTGGTGAAAGCCGCGGTCGAACTGGCGAAAGACTGGCGTACTGACCGGATGCTGCGCCGCCTTGAAGCGCTGCTGGCGGTTGCCGATGAGAACTCCTCGCTGATCATCAGCGGTAACGGTGACGTGATTCAGCCGGAAAATGACCTGATTGCCATCGGTTCCGGCGGGCCTTACGCCCAGGCAGCCGCCCGCGCGCTGCTGGAGAACACGGAGATGGGTGCGCACGATATCGTAGCCAAAGCGCTGAATATCGCCGGTGATATCTGCATCTACACCAACCACAACATTAACTACGAAGAATTACCGTCTAAGGCGTAAGGACCAAAACCATGTCTGAGATGACTCCACGCGAGATTGTCAGCGAGCTTAACCGCTTCATCATCGGCCAGGACGGCGCCAAAAAAGCGGTCGCCATTGCGCTGCGTAACCGCTGGCGCCGCATGCAGCTTGACGAAGAGCTGCGCCATGAAGTGACCCCAAAAAACATCCTGATGATCGGCCCAACCGGCGTCGGTAAAACCGAAATCGCCCGCCGTCTGGCGAAGCTGGCCAATGCGCCGTTCATCAAAGTTGAAGCCACTAAATTCACCGAAGTGGGCTATGTCGGGAAAGAAGTGGATTCGATTATTCGCGATCTGACGGACTCCGCCATCAAGATGGTGCGCAGCCAGGCGATCGAGAAAAACAAATACCGCGCTGAAGAGATGGCAGAAGATCGCATTCTGGATGTGCTGATCCCGCCAGCGAAAAACAACTGGGGCCAGCCGGAACAGAGCGCTGAGCCGTCCGCTGCGCGCCAGTCGTTCCGCAAAAAGCTGCGCGAAGGCCAGCTGGATGACAAAGAGATTGAGATCGATCTGGCTGCTGCGCCGATGGGCGTTGAAATCATGGCGCCTCCGGGCATGGAAGAGATGACCAGCCAGCTGCAGTCGATGTTCCAGAACCTCGGCGGCCAGAAGCAGAAACCGCGTAAGCTGAAAATCAAAGATGCGATGAAGCTGCTGATTGAAGAAGAAGCGGCCAAGCTGGTGAATCCGGAAGAGCTGAAGCAGGACGCCATCGACGCGGTTGAACAGCACGGTATCGTGTTCATCGACGAAATCGACAAAATCTGTAAGCGCGGCGGCCAGTCGTCGGGCCCGGATGTGTCACGTGAAGGCGTACAGCGCGATCTGCTGCCGCTGGTGGAAGGCTGCACCGTGTCCACTAAACACGGCATGGTTAAAACCGACCATATCCTGTTTATCGCCTCCGGTGCGTTCCAGGTGGCCAGCCCGTCGGATCTGATTCCGGAGCTGCAGGGTCGTCTGCCGATTCGCGTTGAGCTGCAGGCGCTGACGGTCAATGATTTCGAACGCATCCTGACCGAGCCGAACGCGTCCGTGACCGTACAGTACAAAGCGCTGATGGGCACCGAAGGCGTTAACGTTGAATTCACCGAAGACGGCATCCGTCGCATCG
Organism: Pantoea sp. SGAir0418; assembly: GCF_043529865.1. NCBI lineage: Bacteria > Pseudomonadati > Pseudomonadota > Gammaproteobacteria > Enterobacterales > Erwiniaceae > Pantoea > Pantoea sp. SGAir0418. The sequence continues at coordinate 81,307 of NZ_CP027911.1, read as the reverse complement.
CCGAAGCGGCGTGGCAGGTGAACGAAACCACCGAGAACATCGGTGCACGTCGTCTGCACACCGTGCTGGAGCGTCTGATGGAAGATATCTCCTATGACGCCAGCGATCGCCACGGCGAATCGATCACCATCGATGCTGAATACGTTGGTCAGCATCTGGATGAACTGGTGGCCGACGAAGATCTCAGCCGCTTCATTCTGTAATTCCAGTCAATACCCAGCCTTGCGCTGGGTATTTTTTTGCCCGCCCGCCGCGCTGCACCCGATTATCCCGTTGCCTCTGTTGTCGCTGCGCTGCAAAAGCGGGCGGATTTGATGTATCCTTTGCCTGTTTTCCTTAATGAGTTTTCCCAATGAAAGAACAAGAAAAAGCCGAGATTAAACGTCTCAGCGACCAGCTGGACGCGCTGAATCGCAAAGAACCGCAGCTGCTGGAAGCGGGCGATGCCGAAAAGCTTGGCGCGCTGCTGAAAGAGAAAGAGACGCTGGTGCAGGAAATTGAGCGTCTGCGCAACGTGCGCGAAGAGAAGCTGAGCAAAGAAGCGCAGCAGCTGAAAAAGCTGCCGTTCAGCCGTGAAATCACCAAAAAAGAGCAGGCGAACATGGGCGCGCTGAAGAAAAGCGTGCGCGGCCTGGTGGTGGTACACCCGATGACCGCGCTGGGACGCGAGATGGGGCTGAAGGTGATGACCGGCTACGCGAAGCAGCCGTTCTGATTGCCGTTACGCGGCGTGGGCCACGTCGCGTTCTGCCCCGGCAGCCTGCAGCACCTGCTGCGCCAGCGTATCCAGCAAGGCATAGCGGCGGCGATACTCCGCGCGCTTCTTGCTGGCAATCTCTTCCAGATCTTTACGTGCCATGCTCAGCGGCAGCGTAAACAACTCATCACCACGCATTTCCCCGCCCAGTGACAGCCAGAACTCGCTATAGCTGGCAAAGAATTTGTCACCTTTGCTGTGACGGTAGCGCAGACTGCGGAAAACATGGGTGGTATCGCCAACCGCGGTAATGGCCTGTACGCCGCACTGTGCCGCCAGAATAAATACCGCTTCCATCAGCAGACGCTTAGGAAATACACCGTGCGCGGCTTTGGTGGCATCGCGAATAACGTCACTGGAAATATGTTTCCGCGGCCCCTGCAAGCCTCCAATTAATAGCGTGCGCTGCTGCTGTTCCTGAATAATAGAGAATGACAGCGAGGCCAGCGTCATATCCTGATAATTAAGCAGCAGCGTAATTTCCCCTTCCCGGTCGTAATGGCCGGAGCAGCAATAGAGCGCAAATTGCTCCTCGTTTTTGCCGCTGAAGCGGGCAAGGAGATTACCGCTCGGGCTCAGCAGCAACTGGCGCAGCTGATTATTCGCCAGCTTATCCATCAATTGATAATGATCGAGAATCGCCTGCGCACGCTGCGCCACGCTGAAACCGGCGCGCAAATACGGGCGATGCGGCTTAGCCGGCAGTAAGCCCTGGCTGCTTAACAGCTGCGGCAGAAAAGAGAGTCTGGCCAGCTGATGGAGATAATTAAAAGTGGTCAGTGGAAATACCGCTGACCTTAAGGCAAATTTCAGGCGAAATTGCTGGCTATTCCACAGCTTATTTGGCCGCAGCTTTCCACTGACTAAAGGTATAAACAGCGCGGCCGACGAAACGGAGTCCGGCTCAGAATGTGTAATAATAGACATGATTATTTTTACGTCGCGAGATAACTGAAGGCTACTGTATGCCCCAAATTATCAACGGCGCGTTAATAACCACTTTAGCCTGGTCATGACGTGGAGTTTGTTGAGCTGCGGTTTAGGATGGCGATAAAAAAACCGGTGCACGCAGGCACCGGTTATTCACATAGCGTAAGCCAGAACTTATTTTGCCGAGGCGAAACGTGCCGCTGCTTCGTCCCAGTTCACCACGTTCCAGAACGCTTTGATGTAGTCAGGGCGCTTGTTCTGATACTTCAGATAGTAAGCGTGCTCCCACACATCCAGACCGATGATTGGGAAACCAGACACGCCAGCGATGGCTTCGCCCATCAGCGGGTTGTCCTGGTTAGCGGTTGAAACGACCGCCAGCTTGTCGCCTTTTTTCACCAGCCACGCCCAGCCAGAGCCAAAACGGGTCGCGGCCGCTTTCTCGAACTCTTCCTGGAATTTCTCAACGCTACCGAAATCTTTTTCGATTGCTGCTTTCAGGTCGCCCTGCAGCGTGGTGCCGGTTTTCAGGCCTTTCCAGAACAGGCTGTGGTTAGCGTGGCCGCCAGCGTTGTTACGCAGTGGGCCTTTTTTGTCTGCTGGCAGCTGATCCAGTTTGGTGATCAGTTCATCAACCGGCAGGTTTGCGAATTCGGTACCTTCCAGCGCCGCGTTGGCGTTGTTAACGTAGGTCTGGTGATGTTTAGTGTGATGGATTTCCATCGTCTGCTTGTCGAAGTGCGGTTCCAGTGCGTCGTAGGCGTACGGCAGGGATGGCAGTGAATAACTCATGTTCTTCCTCTCCATTTAGTGTTTGGCAGCACAACCTTGCTGGTGTGCCGCATAAGCAGTCGGATCATTATAGTTAAAATCATGATCCGGAAAAGGGTTATCAATGCCTTAGTAATGATAAGGATTTGATCAATCTGGCAAAAGGTGCGCACACACGGCTACACCTTGTGCGTACTGGCGCGCAGCTTAAGCTGCACCGGCAGCTCATTGATGGCAGGCGGCTCGTCGCCGTTGAGCGCCGCCAGCAGGCGTTTACCGGCCATGCGCCCCATCTCCTCGTACGGCAGCACAATGCTGGTCAGCGGCGGCGAACATACCGCCGCCAGCGGGCCACCGCCGATGCTGGCTATTGCCAGCTGGCTGGGTACCGAGACGCCGGCTGCGTGACAGGCCATGATGGCGCCGCACGCCACTTCATCGCTGGTACAGATCAGGACGTCCAGTTCCGGCCAGGTGAGACGGATCTCTGCCAGCAGGCTGTGGCCGGCGGCAAAGGTGGGCATTTTTGGTGAGGTCACTACGCGGTGCGGTGCCAGATTCAGCGCCAGCATCCCGCTGTGCCAGCCATTGAGCAGCTGACGGAAAATAGTGCTGTGCGTTTGTGTGCACAGCAGGCCGGGATGGCGATAGCCGCGCTCCACCAGGCTGTTTACCAGCTGACGAATGGCTTTCGCATAGTCCACGCCGATGCTGATGCCGGCAGAATCCTGATGCACGCCGCCGATGTCCATCACCGGCAGGCCGGAGTTGCTCAGCAGGCGCTGCGCTTCGGCGGCATTATCGAAATTGAAGTGCACCATCGCGGCCGGGTTGTAGGAGAGCAGCATCTCGATCAGCTCGCTCTCCTCCGCCGCCGAATGATTGGCTTCGGCCAGCATCATGTTATAGCCCTGCGGCCGCAGCACCTCCTGCAGCGCCTCTGACACAATCGCGCTGCCCGGCGTAGCAAAAGAAGGTACTACCATGGTGATCAGCCGCGACGAGGCCGATGCCAGGTTACGCGCCTGCACGTTTGGCACATAGGCCAGTTCCGCGACGGCCGCGTCGATCCTTGCGCGAATTTCGGGCGACACTTTCTCCGGCATACGCAAAGCGCGCGACGCCGTCATGGCGCTGACACCGACCAAACGGGCAACATCGGCCAGCGTGCTTTTGCCGGTACTGCGCCGTCGTTTTTCTGTCATGCGTTCTCCTGTCTCTACCCTGCTGGTTCCGGGTAGCGCTCGATTTATCCGCACGCAGCTTAAAACCAAAAGCAAATTGGTGCCATGTTAAAAACCACAGAATCGGGCATGTCTCATTGGCTGCGTGATTTTCGCTGGCCTGAGCATGTCACCCCGGCCCCAGCGAGACAAACTGCGCGCGCAAAAATGTTATCGCTAACACACTTTTTAACATCGTTCGTGTTAGCGCTAACTTTTGCGAGCAACATCACAGAACCCAGGCGATAAAATCACCTACAGTGCACCGCATCGACGAATAAACAGGAATTACTGATGCTCACTCAATGGCTGACACCGCAACATATCCGGATAGTAGACGACGTTAGCGACTGGCAGGAAGCGGTGCGTTTATCGGCCGAGCCGCTGCTGGCGGAGGGGGCAATTACCCCGGCTTACCTGGATGCGATCTTTACGTCGCACGCTGAGCTGGGTCCCTATTATGTGCTGGCGCCGGGTCTGGCGATGCCGCATGCGCGTCCGGAACAGGGTGCGCGCAAAAACGGCCTGTCGCTGCTGCACGTAAAACAAGGCGTGAATTTTGCCGCCGATGAAAACGACCCGGTGTTTGTCGTTATTATGCTGTGCGCCCTGTCTGGCGACGATCATATTCAGATGATCACTGCGCTGGCTGAGGTGTTCAGCGACGAATCCCGCCTGCAGCAGTTGCTGTCGGCATCGACCCTGCCAGCGATTGAAGCTGTCATTAAAGATTAATCACCAGAGAAACCTGAAAATGAAAAAAGTACTGATTGTGTGTGGAAACGGTTTAGGCAGCAGCTTCATTGTGGAAATGAACGTGAAGAAAATTATTAAGGAGCTGGGTAAAGAGGCTGAAGTGGGTCATACCGATTTAACCTCTGCCAAATCCGAGCAGGCCGACATCATTATCAGCGCTAAAGATATCGCTGACCAGCTTTCGAGCCACAGCGCACAGGTATTTGGCCTGAGCAATTTACTGGATAACGCCAGAATTAAAGAAATTCTCGCCGACAACCTGTAATTGACCCGACGAAATTTACTCACACGGAGTAATTTATGCTGCAGTTTATAATTAAGGATGTTCTTGGAACACCCGCTATACTTGTCGGCCTTTTTTCCCTGATTGGTTTATTACTGCAAAAGAAACCGGTATCCGATGTGATTTCCGGTACGCTAAAAACCATCATGGGTTTTGTTATTCTTATCGCCGGGGCCAACTTAATTGCGGCCACCCTGACCATCTTCAGCCAGCTATTCGAGCACTCGTTCAATATTCAGGGCGTGGTACCGAATACCGATGCGATGGCCGCGCTGGCACAGAAAAACTACGGTACCGAAACCGCGATGATCATGGTGTTCGGTATGCTGGTGAATATTGTGCTGGCGCGCATTACGCCGCTGAAATACATCTTCCTGACCGGGCACCATACGCTGTATATGTCGGCCATGCTGGCGGTGATCCTGTCGGTGGGCGGCGTGCACGGCTTCTGGCTGGTGCTGATCGGCTCGCTGATTCTCGGCACCATGATGGTGGTATGCCCGGCGATTCTGCAGCCGTTCACCCGCAAAATCACCAACTCGGACGACCTGGCGCTGGGCCACTTTGGCTCCACCGGCTACCTGCTGTCGGCGCTGGTCGGCAAAGCGGTGGGCAAAGGCAGCCCATCAATTGAAGAGCTGAAAGTACCGAAAACCCTCAACTTCCTGCGCGACTCGTCCGTGGCAATTTCGCTGACCATGATGATTCTGTTTGTCGCGCTGGTGCTGGTCGCCGGTAAAGAGTTTACCGAAAGCCAGGTGAGCGGCGGCCAGAACTTCATCGTCTTTGCCATTATCCAGTCAATCACCTTTGCTGCGGGTGTTTACATCATTCTTGCCGGTGTACGCATGGTGATTGCCGAGATCGTCCCGGCGTTCAAAGGCATCGCCGATAAACTGGTGCCGAACGCAAAACCGGCGCTGGATTGTCCGACGGTCTTCCCGTTCGCGCCGAACGCCGTGATCATCGGCTTCCTGTGCAGCTTCGCCGCCGGTCTGATCAGCATGTTCCTGTGCCCGCTGTTCGGTCTGAGCGTGATTGTGCCGGGCCTGGTACCGCACTTCTTCTGCGGCGCGACCGCCGGCGTCTACGGCAACATCACCGGCGGACGGCGCGGTGCCATCATCGGTTCCTTTGTCCAGGGGCTGCTGATCTCCTTCCTGCCCGCCATTCTGCTGCCGCTGATGGGTGACCTTGGCTTCGCGTCCACCACCTTTGGTGATGCGGACTTCGGTATCGTCGGCATTGTGCTCGGCCATATTATTTCGTTCTTCCATTGATGTCACAGACAGCGCCTGCGGGCGCTGTTTGCGTAATGAGGAAATCAGCATGAACGCCCGCTTTTCACCGTCCCTGATGTGCATGGATTTGACCCGCTTCCGCGAGCAGATCGAAGCGATGAACGCCAGCGCCTCGTTCTATCATGTCGATATTATGGATGGCAGCTATGTTAAGAATATTACGCTGTCGCCGTTCTTTATTGAGAACCTGCGTAAAATTACCGATGTGCCGATTGATGTGCATTTAATGGTGAACCATCCGGAAGATATTATTCCGATGTGCATTGATGCCGGCGCGGATATTATCAGTTTCCATCCGGAGACGGCGAATAACAAAATTTTTCGCCTGCTGACGCAAATTAAAGAGGCTGGTCGTCGCTGCGGCGTGGTGCTGAATCCGGCGACGCCAGCCGACAGCATTCGTGAATATGCGCATCTGCTGGATAAAGTGACGGTGATGTCAGTCGATCCCGGTTTCGCCGGGCAGAAATTTATTCCGGAAACGCTGAACAAAATTCGCCAGCTGATCGCTATGCGGGAAACGCACGGTTATCACTATCTGACCGAAATCGATGGGTCGTGCAATGCGCGCACCTTTAAGCAGATTGCCGCCTCGGGCGTCGACGTGTTCATTGTCGGCACCTCCGGCCTGTTCAATCTCGACGATGATGTGGCACAGGCGTGGCAGAAGATGGAGCAAATTTTTATGCAGGAAACTGCCGCGGCGTGATGTCTTTTCACGCCCTGCCAGATGCGCATCAACGCGCATCTGGCACATTGTGCTGATGGGTTGCCATTCATGGCGACCTGATCTGAATAATTAACGCCCCAGCTCGGTCAGCGACTTATCCAGCGCTCCCACCAGCCAGTCGATATCACCGCTCTGGAACGCCAGCGGCGGACGCAGTTTCAGCACGTTGCCGTACGGCCCGGCCACCGACGTCAGCACATGGTGATCGCGCAGCTTCTCGATCAAATCCAGCGCCAGCGCTTTGTCCGGCGTCTTACTGCTGCGATCCTGCACCAGCTCAAACCCGATAAACAGCCCGGCACCGCGCACATCACCAATGCAGTCATGGCGGTCCATCAGCTTCTGCAGCTCCGCCAGCAGCTGTGCGCCGACCACGCGGCTATGCTCCTGCAGCCCCTCTTCCTGAATCACCGTCAGCACCGCCTGCGCAGCGGCCATCGCCACCGGATTGCCGCCGAAAGTATTGAAATAAGGGATCTCATCGCTGAACGCGGCCAGCACGTCGCTTTTCGCCAGCAGGCCGGAAACCGGAATACCGTTGCCCATCGGCTTACCGGTGGTGACCACATCCGGCACCACGCCGTGACGGGCAAAGCCCCAGAAGGCATCGCCGGTACGGGCAAAGCCGGGCTGCACTTCATCAGCGATAAAAATGCCGCCGTTAGCATGCACCACATCCACCGCTTGCTGCAGGAATCCGCGCGGATTAGGCAGCACGCCGTCGGAGGAGAAGATCGAGTCGGCGAGGAAACCGGCGAATTTAATGCCGTGCGCTTTCATGTCATCAATCTGCTGCTGAATCTGATCGGCGAACCATGCACCAAGGTCGGGCGCATCGACACGATAAGCATCTGGCGGTGGCACCAGGCGGGTGGTCGCGGCCAGCGGCTGACCGCTACCCAGCGCCGGTGACGCGCCAGAGGTCAAATCACTGGTACCGTGGTACGCCTCCTGCGAGACAATAATGCCGGTGCCGCCGCTCCAGGCGCGCGCCACGCGTATCGCCAAATCGTTGGCTTCTGAGCCGGTACACATATACATGGCGCGATCGATAGCTTCCGGCGTGGTCGCCAGCAACGCTTCGCTGTAATCAAGAATGCGCTCGTGCAGATAACGTGTGTGCGTGTTCAGCATCTTCATCTGCTGATTCACCGCCTCAATGACCGCCGGATGGCAGTGGCCGATGCTCGCCACATTGTTATACACATCCAGATATTTGTTACCCGCCGCATCCCACAAATACTGCCCTTCGCCGCGCACCAGATGCACCGGCTTGCGATAAAACAGACGATACGATTCGCCCAGCACTTTGCTGCGCTTGTCCGTCAGAGTGCGGGTGGCCGGATCCAGCGCGTCGGCGTGTTCGGCGCGAAAACTGTTGGTATCCATGATGGTGGAACGTGTAACCATGGTAACTCCCGTTGCGAAGGTGAAAGGGGTGTTTGCAGCCTGATCTCTGCGAACATCATGCCTGCTTTAGTGAAAAATGCAACCAAATACACAAATACAACCAAATACACATGACGCCACGATGACACTCAGGTAAGCTTAGGCCCAGCTTCGCTCTGCCACAGGGAAACGTCATGCTGCAGGAGACCCGTTTACATCGCATCCGCGCGCTGCTGAGCACGCAACATCAGCTCAGCACTGAACGCATCATCAAAGAGCTGGGCATTTCACGGGAAACGGCACGGCGCGATATCATTTCGCTTGAGGCGCAGGGGCTGGCGCGCCGCGTACATGGCGGTCTGGTGGCGCTGGAGAGCCCACCGGAGCCGCCGCTGCAGGTGCGCCGTAACGCACAGGCCAGAGAGAAACGCGCGATTGCCGCCGCGGCGGTACAACATCTGCAGCCCGGCCAGACGCTGTTCCTCGATGCCGGCACCACCACCACGCTGCTGGCTGAAGAGCTGCGCACCATGTCCGGCCTGACCATCATCACCAACAGTCTGCAGGCGGCACTGGCGCTCAGCGCGGCCGAAGAGCATGAAACCCTGAATAACCAGGTGCTGCTGCTGGGCGGCATGATGATGGCCGGCGCGCAGCAGACGCGGGGAGAAATGACGGTGGGGGAAATTTATCGATATCGCGCCGACGTGGCGCTGCTGTCACCGGTCGGCATCGATGCCCGAAACGGCGCCAGCAGCTTCCATCCGCATGAAGCTGCCATCGCGCACGCCATGGTACAGCAGGCCAGCCGCACCCTGCTGCTGGCGGATCACAGCAAACTCGGCGTGATCAGCCGTACTCAGTACGCCCCTGTCGGCGATATCGATCTGTTGATTTGCGACGGCGGCGCGGCAAAGCCTGGTGCGCTCAGCGCTCTGCAGCAGGCGTTAGCGGTGCAGGTGGTGTAAGGAACTGCCCGATGCACGGTCACCGTACTGACGGCACAGTGACCTCATCGATTATGGCTGAACCAGCGTGTGGATTTTTTGGCTTATTTTCTCAACCAGCCGTCCGTCATTTTTAAAAACAAACTCATCGGAAAATATCTGATGGCCGTTACTGTAGCCAGGCGACCACAGCTGATTATTTTTCAGTGAGTCCTGATAGATGCCAACCAGGGCTTTGTTATAAGCCGCCGAGATATGCACCACGGCGGTATCGGGAGTAATCACGCAATCACTTTGCTTAACCGCAGCGAAAGCGTGATACAGCGAGGGAACGCGGTATAACTTCGCGGGGTGCAGCGACGCCTGTTCCAGCGCGCCTTTGTGATCGAGCACCACGATATTGGTGGCCGCATTGTGCCTGACAATCGCCCCGATTAGCTCATTCAGCTGCTGCTCAGAGAGGTCACGATCGGCATGACTGGCATAAATATTGATTAAAATATTGTGCTCATCAGCGGAAAACATGCCGGACTGGTGAATTTCGGCATCAATGCGCTCAGGATAAAATATTTCATAATTCAGCCCATCAACCGTCTCAACCTGAAGATAGTCAAGAACCGCACGATAGATATTTTTAACGTGGTTATTAAGGTGATCGAACTGAATGTTGATATCGTAAGGTTTAAGCCAGCCAGGCTTGTTGAAACCCAGCGTCATTTTAGGATTGATATCGGCAATCATTTTGGGCATATACAGCGCGGTTTGCCAGATAGCCGTATCGATCAATAAATCGTAAGCATTGTTTCTCAGGAGCGTAACGACCTCACTCCCGATGGCGGTGTCATATTTATCGCGCTGATGACAATCGCTGAAACTCTCCGAGAGATAGATGTTGTGAATATACGGATTATGCCGGAAAAGGCTCTCATTCTCCTTTACCGCCAGAATATCTACACGATACCCGGCTTCAAACAGCGCTCTGAGAAAACACGTAGAAACGATGGCATCGCCGATTTTACCTTCATTGCGAACCAGCAGAATGGATTTGATATCCTGTCTATTCGGTTTGTGGCTTGAAGTCTTTTTCCATTTCCTTGCTGCAAAATAAAGATCAAGAGAATATTTAATCTCTTTCTTTAAATAATTACGCCTGCGATTCAGCTGCCGCAGCTTTTTAATTAAAGCCATAATGAATATATTATTATTGATTGAGACGTTAATGATAGCGCATCAACTTCTTCATTCCTATCGAAAAGAATGTCACATTAAAAACTATTGCATGCATATTATTTAGCAGGCTAACCAGAAAAAGCGCAGCGTAATATAAGATTGCCTGACACCTCCCGGTACGCCGCATGCCGCGAACGGTGAGATTCCCGGCATGTATCGCACATCAACCGTTGATCAGACGCTGCGGATGGCTGTACACCGTGGCGCGTCCCGGTTTAGAAAAACCGACCAGCGTCAGGTTACAGCGCTCGGCCACTTCAACGGCCAGCTGGGTGGCGGCCGAGACGGCAAACAGGATCTCTACGCCGCACATGGCAGATTTTTGCACCATCTCATAGCTGGCGCGGCTGGAAACCAGCACCGCGCCCTGCTGCCAGTGCTGCTGGCTGCGCTGACCCAGCAGCTTATCCAGCGCCACGTGGCGACCCACGTCTTCGCAGCCGCCCTGCAGTTCGCCCTGCGGCGATATCCACGCGGCGGCGTGCGTACAGCCGGTCAGATTGCCGATGGGCTGGAAATCGCGCAGCTGTGCCAGCCCGTTATCAAGGCAGGCCAGATCGAAGGTCTGCGTAAACGGCAGCGGCTGCACCGGCTTGCCGATTTGATCCAGCTGCTCCACCCCGCATACGCCGCAACCGGTGCGGCCCGCCATGGCGCGACGCTGCGCCTTCAGCGCCATAAAACGCCGGCTGGAGAGTTCGATCTGCACTTCGAACCCATTGCAGCCCGGCACCACATCCATGCCATAGATCTCGCCGGGTTGCTCAATAATGCCTTCGGAGAGCGAAAAACCGAGCGCAAAAGCCTGCAGATTATCCGGCGTCGCCATCATCACCACGTGTGAAATGCCGTTGTAGACCAGCGCCACCGGCACTTCCTGCGCCAGCCAGTCGCTTTCCGCTTCGGTAATCGAGTGGCGCTGCCATACGGTGGTCTGGCTCAGTCCTGCGATCTCATTCACATTCTGGTTACTTTTTTGCTGTTTCGCTTTCACTTCTCTCGTCTCGCATAACAACCACATTAAAGTAGTGGTAATATCAGGTCGCTTTTGACGCAATCCTGCGTGGAGCCATTCTGAACCCCGGCTCCATCCAGCGCAAAAAAATTATTACAGCAATGTCGACTCAAGGATTACCCATGAACGTCAGCCGAAGAAAATTCTTCAAGATCTGCGCTGGCGGTATGGCAGGAACCACGGCAGCACTGCTCGGCTTTACGCCGGAAGCCGCGCTGGCGGAAACACGGCAGTATAAGTTGCTGCGTGCCCGCGAAACCCGTAATACCTGCACTTACTGCTCAGTCGGCTGTGGCCTGTTAATGTACAGCCTCGGCGATGGCGCGAAAAACGCCAAAGAGACCATTTTCCACATCGAAGGGGATCCGGACCATCCGGTGAGCCGCGGCGCGCTCTGTCCTAAAGGCGCGGGCCTGCTTGATTTTGTCCACAGCGACAGCCGTCTGAAATATCCGGAATACCGTGCGCCAGGCTCCGACAAATGGCAGCGCATCAGCTGGGATGACGCCTTTACGCGCATCGCGCAGTTGATGAAAGCCGATCGCGACGCCAACTTTATCGCGCAGAACGCCGCCGGCGTGACGGTAAACCGCTGGCTCTCCACCGGCATGCTGTGCGCTTCGGCCTCCAGCAACGAAACCGGCTACTTAACGCAAAAATTTACCCGATCGCTCGGTATGCTGGCGGTCGACAACCAGGCACGCGTCTGACACGGACCAACGGTAGCAAGTCTTGCTCCAACATTTGGTCGCGGTGCGATGACCAACCACTGGGTCGACATCCGTAATGCCAATCTGGTTGTGGTGATGGGCGGAAACGCTGCTGAGGCGCATCCGGTCGGTTTCCGCTGGGCGATGGAAGCCAAAATTCACAACAAAGCCAAACTGATTGTTATCGATCCGCGCTTCACGCGCACGGCATCGGTGGCAGACTTTTACACGCCTATCCGCCCCGGCACCGACATTGCCTTCCTGTCGGGTGTGCTGCTGTGGCTGCTGCAGAATGACAAAATCCAGCATGAATATGTGCAGGCGTACACCAATGCCAGCCTGATCGTGCGGGAGGATTACCATTTCGACGATGGCCTGTTTAGCGGCTACGACGAAGCCAATCGCAAATATGACAAAACCAGCTGGAACTACGAGCTGGGCGACGACGGCTTTGCCAAACGCGATGACAGCCTGAGTCATCCGCGCTGCGTCTGGAATCTGCTGAAGCAGCACGTCAGCCGTTATACGCCGGAAATGGTTGAGCGCATCTGCGGCACGCCAAAAGCGGATTTCCTGCACGTCTGTGAGCTGATTGGTGAAACCAGCGCGCGCGACCGCACCACCTCGTTCCTGTATGCACTGGGCTGGACACAGCACTCGGTCGGGGCGCAGAACATTCGCACCATGGCGATGATTCAGCTGCTGCTGGGCAATATGGGGATGGCCGGCGGTGGCGTCAATGCGCTGCGCGGACACTCCAATATTCAGGGTCTGACCGATCTCGGCCTGCTGTCGCAAAGCCTGCCGGGCTATATGACGCTGCCGTCGGAAAAACAGACCGATCTCACCAGCTATCTGGCGGCGAACACGCCGAAGCCGACGCTGCCGGGCCAGGTGAATTACTGGGGCAACTACCCGAAATTCTTCGTCAGCATGATGAAAGCCTTCTTTGGCGACAAAGCACAGGCGGAGAACAGCTGGGGCTTTGACTGGCTGCCGAAGTGGGACAAAGGCTACGACGTGCTGCAGTACTTCGAGATGATGTCGCAGGGCAAGGTTAACGGCTATCTGTGCCAGGGCTTTAACCCGGTGGCGTCGTTCCCGAACAAGCGCAAAGTGATCGATTCGCTGTCGAAGCTGAAGTTCCTTGTCACCATCGACCCGCTCAACACCGAAACCTCGACCTTCTGGCAAAACCACGGCGAGTTTAACGATGTCGATCCGGCGCAGATTCAGACCGAAGTGTTCCGTCTGCCGTCGACCTGCTTTGCCGAGGAGAACGGCTCCATTGTTAACTCCGGCCGCTGGCTGCAGTGGCACTGGAAAGGTCAGGATGCGCCGGGCGAAGCGCTCAACGACGGCGAGATTCTCTCCGGTATCTATCTGCGCCTGCGTGAGATGTACGCACGCGAAGGTGGCGCGCAGCCAGAGCCGGTGCTGAACATGACCTGGAACTACCTGACGCCCGACAATCCGGCCTCGGAAGAGGTGGCGATGGAGAGCAACGGCAAAGCGCTGGCGGATATTTACGATGACAAAGGCACGCTGCTGGTGAAGAAAGGCCAGCAGCTCAGCACCTTTGCCCATCTGAAAGATGACGGCAGCACCAGCAGCGGCTGCTGGATTTTCGCCGGTAGCTGGACACCGGACGGTAACCAGATGGCGCGCCGCGATAACACCGATCCGAGCGGGCTGGGTAATACGCTGAACTGGAGCTGGGCGTGGCCGCTGAACCGCCGCATCCTGTATAACCGCGCCTCCGCTGACCCGCAGGGCAACCCGTGGGATCCGAAACGCCAGATCCTCAAATGGGATGGCAGCAAGTGGGGCGGTATGGATATTCCGGACTACAGCACGGCCGCGCCGGGCAGTAACGTCGGGCCGTTTATCATGCAGCCGGAAGGCATGGGCCGCCTGTTCGCCATCGACAAAATGGCAGAAGGACCGTTCCCGGAGCACTACGAGCCGTTTGAAACGCCGCTCGGCACCAATCCGCTGCATCCTGACGTGGTCTCCAACCCGGCCGCGCGCGTGTTCAAAGACGATCTGGCGGCGATGGGCAAAGCGGAGCAGTTCCCGTATGTCGGCACCACATATCGTCTGACCGAGCATTTCCACTACTGGACCAAACACGCGTTGCTTAACGCCATCGCGCAGCCGGAACAGTTTGTGGAGATTGGCGAGAAGCTGGCGAACAAGCTCGGCATCGCCCAGGGCGATACGGTGAAGGTGAGTTCCAACCGCGGCTATATCAAAGCCAAAGCGGTGGTCACCAAGCGTCTGCGACCGCTCAACGTCGATGGCAAAACTGTCGATACCATTGGCATCCCGATTCACTGGGGCTATCAGGGCGTGGCGAAAAAAGGCTTTATCGCCAATACCCTGACGCCGTTTGTCGGTGACGCCAACACGCAAACGCCGGAGTTTAAGGCGTTCCTGGTTAACGTCGAGAAGGTGTAACGGAGAACGAAGATGGCTTATCAATCGCAAGACATTATCCGCCGCTCCGCCACCAATGGTTTCACGCCTGCCCCGCAGGCGCGTGACCATCAGCAGGAAGTGGCGAAACTGATCGACGTCACCACCTGCATCGGCTGTAAGGCGTGTCAGGTCGCGTGTTCAGAGTGGAACGACATTCGCGACGAGGTCGGTCATAACGTCGGGGTGTATGACAACCCGGCGGATTTGACCGCCAAATCCTGGACGGTGATGCGTTTCTCGGAAGTCGAGGAGAACGGCAAGCTGGAGTGGCTGATCCGCAAGGATGGCTGCATGCACTGTGCCGATCCCGGCTGTCTGAAAGCCTGCCCGTCGGAAGGCGCGATTATTCAGTACGCGAACGGGATCGTCGACTTTCAATCGGAGCAATGCATTGGCTGCGGCTACTGCATTGCCGGCTGTCCGTTTGACGTGCCGCGGCTGAATAAAGACGACAACCGCGTGTATAAATGCACGTTATGCGTCGATCGCGTTAACGTCGGTCAGGAACCGGCGTGCGTGAAAACCTGTCCGACCGGGGCGATTCATTTCGGTAGCAAAAGCGACATGCAGCAGCTGGCTGCCGATCGCGTCGCCGAACTGAATACGCGCGGCTATGCTAACGCCGGGCTGTACGATCCGGCTGGCGTCGGCGGCACCCACGTCATGTACGTGCTGCACCACGCCGACAAACCGCAGCTGTATCACGGCCTGCCGGCCAACCCGAGCATCAGCCCGGCGGTCACCTTCTGGAAAGGCGTCTGGAAACCGCTGGCTGCTATCGGCTTTGCCGCCACCTTCGCCGCCGCGGTGTTCCACTACGTTGGTGTCGGTCCGAACCGGGTGGAAGAGGACGACGACGAAAACCTGCATGAAAAAGAGGAGCGCGAATGATGAAAAAGCGCGATCGTCTGGTGCGCTACAGCGCGCCGGAACGCATCAATCACTGGATTGTCGCGTTCTGTTTTGTGTTTGCCGCGCTCAGCGGACTGGGTTTCTTTTTCCCGTCGTTTAACTGGCTGATGCACGTGCTCGGCACGCCGCAGCTGGCGCGTATCCTGCACCCGTTCGTCGGCGTGGTGATGTTTGCAGCCTTTATTATCATGTTCTTACGCTACTGGAAGCACAATCTTATCCAGCGCGAAGATCTGGTATGGGCGAAAAATATCCGCAAAATTGTGCGTAACGAAGAGGTGGGCGATACCGGCAAATACAACTTCGGGCAGAAGTGTGTGTTCTGGGCTGCTATCATCAGCTTAGTCTTGCTGCTGGTGAGCGGAATTGTTATCTGGCGCCCCTGGTTCGCCGGGTACTTCACCATTCCGCTGATTCGCGCCGCGCTGGTGGTGCATTCGGTCTCGGCTGTGGCACTGATCATGACGATTATGGTGCATATTTATGCCGCCCTGTGGGTGAAAGGCACCATTACCGCCATGGTTGAGGGCTGGGTACCGGCCGCGTGGGCGAAGAAACATCACCCACGCTGGTATCGCGAGCAGCGCCAACGCCAAACACAACAGGAAAAACGTCCCTGATGAGTATTCGCATCATCCCGCAGGAGCAGCTGGAGAAGAGCGAAAAGAACACGGCGGAGCAAGTTCCGCCGTTACTTTTCCCCCGGCTGAAAAATCTCTACAGCCGCCGTGCGGCGCGGTTGCGTGATCTGGCGGCGAAAAATCCGCTGGGCGACTACCTGCGTTTTGCCGCGGTGATCGCGCAGGCCCAGGAAATCGTGCTGTATGACCATCCGCTGCAGATCGATCTGCATCAGCGGCTGGCCGAGAGCGCGCAGCAGGGCAAACCGCCGCTGGATATCCACACTTATCCGCGCGACGTGCACTGGCAGCGGCTGCTGCATTCGCTGATCGCCGAGCTGAAACCAGAGATGAGCGGCCAGGCGCTGGCGGTGCTGGAGAATCTGGAGAAGGCCTCGTCAACCGAGCTGGAAACCCTTGCCAGCGCGCTGCTGGAAGGCGAATTCGCCCAGGTCAGCAGTGATAAAGCCCCGTTCATCTGGGCGGCGCTGTCAATTTACTGGGCGCAGATGGCGTCAATGATCCCCGGCAAAGCGCGGGCCGAATATGGCGAGCACCGTCAGTTCTGCCCGGTGTGCGCCAGCGTGCCGGTCGCCAGCGTGGTGCACATGGACGTTGGCCAGCAGGGTCTGCGCTATCTGCATTGTAATCTGTGCGAAAGCGAGTGGTACGTGGTGCGCAGCAAGTGCTCGAACTGCGAGCAAACGCGCGATCTGCATTACTGGTCGCTGGACAGCGAGCAGGCTGCCGTGAAAGCCGAAAGCTGCGGCGACTGCGGTACCTACCTGAAGATGCTATACCAGGAGAAAGATCCGGCGCTGGAACCGGTGGCCGACGATCTCGCCTCGCTGGTGCTGGATGCCCGCATGGAGCAGGAAGGATTCGCGCGCAGCAGCCTGAATCCGTTTATGTTTCCCGGGGATTGATGCAGTAAATTTACTCATTCTGCGATTTGTAGCGGCGCGATTTATCGCGCGGTTTTGCACCATCAAACCCTGCGCGATAAATCGCGCCGCTACAATGTGGAGCCTGGCATTTATCGCAACGGAGACATCTGATGAAACTGATTGGCAGCTATACCAGCCCGTTTGTGCGCAAAATCTCAGTGATCCTGCTGGAAAAGGGCCTGGTGTTTGAATTCGTCAACCACTCTCCGTGGGAGCCTGACAGCCACGTCCCGCAGTACAATCCGCTGGGTAAAGTGCCGGCCTTCATTGATGACCAGCAGCTGACCTGGTTTGACTCCTCGATCATTGCTCAGGTGATTGAACTGCGTGGCGATGCGCCTGCCCTGCTGCCCGACGACGCACTGCGCGCCCTGCAAATCCGCCAGCTGGAGAAGCTGGCCGACGGCATCAATGATGCAGCGGTGATGATCGTGCGCGAGCAGATGCGTCCCGGCGATCGGCAGTCGGAAGAGGTACTGCTGCGTAATCGCGAGAAAATTGCACGCGGCCTCGACGCACTGGAAACCGCCGCCGCGCAGGGCGAGTTGCTCAACAGCGGCACGCTCAACCTCGCCGATATCGCCACCGGCTGCACCCTGGGCTATCTCAATTTTCGCCGCGTGCTGCCCAACTGGTGCGTCAATCGCCCGGCGCTGGTTAAACTGGCAGAAACGCTGTTCGAGCGGGAAAGCTTTGCCCGTACGGTTCCGCCCACCCACTAAGTGATGTGATGAAAGCCCTCTACAGTCAGCTCCCTGCCATCGACAGCCTGCTGCGCGATCCGGCGCTGCAGCCGCTGCTGGCACAATCCGGTACCGCCTTTATCACGCGCCAGCTGCGCGGCATGCAGCAGGAGGCGCGCGACCACATTCAGCAACATCAATCGTTACCGCACTGGCACGCCAGCTGGCCGGATGAAGCGCTGCGCCGCGCACAGCAGCAGCAGCAAAGCGCGCTGCGCCCGGTGTTTAACCTGACCGGCACCGTGCTGCACACCAATCTGGGGCGCGCGCAGCTCAGCGATCGCGCCATCGCGGCGGTCAGCGCCTGTCTGCGCCAGCCGGTAACGCTGGAGTATGCGCTGGACGACGCGGCGCGCGGTCATCGCGATCGCGCAGTCAGCGCACTGCTGTGCGAGCTAACCGGCGCCGAAGCTGCCTGTATCGTCAATAACAACGCCGCTGCGGTACTGCTGATGCTGGCCAGCCTGGCAGCGGGTCGCGACGTGATTATGTCGCGCGGCGAACTGGTGGAGATCGGCGGCGCATTCCGTATCCCTGACGTGATGCGCCAGGCGGGCTGCCGATTGGTGGAGGTTGGCACCACCAATCGCACCCATCTGAAGGATTATCGCGGCGCCATCGCCGGGGATAGCGGCCTGCTGATGAAGGTACACACCAGTAATTACCAGATTCAGGGCTTTACCCATGCCGTGTCTGAAGCCGAGCTGGTGCAGTTAGGCGACGCGCACGGCCTGCCGGTGATCAGCGATCTCGGCAGCGGTTCGCTGGTGGATATGACGGCGTACGGGTTGCCGCCTGAACCGATGCCGCAGCAGCTGATTGCGGCCGGCGTGAGCCTGGTGAGTTTCTCCGGTGACAAACTGCTGGGTGGCCCGCAGGCCGGGATTATCGTCGGCAAAAAAGCGCTGATTGACCAGCTGCAACAGCATCCGCTGAAGCGCGCACTGCGCGTCGATAAAATGACGCTGGCGGCGCTGGAAGCGACGCTGCAGCTCTACCGTCAGCCGGAAACCCTGCACGAGGCGCTGCCGACACTGCGCCTGCTGACGCGCAGCGCGCACGATATTCTGCAACAGGCTGAACGTCTGATGCCGGCGCTGGAGCACGCCTTCAGCGCCGATTTTTCGCTGGCGATCGCTGCCTGTTCCTCGCAAATTGGCAGCGGTTCGCTGCCGGTCGAACGTCTGCCCAGCTTTGCTATCACCTTCACGCCACGCGACGGTCACGGCAGCCAGCTCAACGCCCTGGCGCAGCGCTGGCGCCAGCTGGCACGCCCGGTGATCGGCCGCCTGCAGGAGGGCAAACTGTGGCTGGATTTACGCTGCCTTGATGACGAAGCCGCCCTGATACGGACCTTAGTACCATGATTATTGCCACGGCCGGACATGTCGATCACGGTAAAACCGCGCTGTTGCAGGCCCTGACCGGTGTTGATGCCGATCGCCTGCCGGAAGAGAAACGGCGCGGCATGACCATCGATCTCGGTTATGCCTACTGGCCGCAGCCCGATGGCCGCACGCTGGGCTTCATTGATGTGCCTGGCCATGAAAAATTTCTCGCCAACATGCTGGCCGGCATCGGCGGCATTCATCATGCGCTGCTGGTGGTGGCCTGTGACGATGGCGTGATGCCGCAGACCCGTGAGCATTTACAGCTGCTGAGCCTCGCCGGACAGCCGCCGCTGAGCGTGGCGCTGACCAAAGCCGACCGCGTCGATGCCGCACGCATCGCGGAGGTGCAGCAGCAGGTCGCGCAGCTCACGCAGCAGCTCGGCTGGCCAGCGGCAGCGCAGTTTGTTACCAGCAGCCATACGCAGCAGGGCATTGAAACGCTGCGCCAGCACCTCAACAGCCTGAACGCACCGGCGTTTGAGCCTGGCCGCCGTTTCCGGCTCGCCATCGACCGCGCTTTCACGCTGAAAGGCACCGGGCTGGTAGTCACCGGCACCGCGCTGAGCGGTGAAGTCAGGGTGGGCGACACGCTGTGGCTCAGCAGCCTGAACCTGCCGCTGCGCGTGCGGGCGCTGCATGCGCAGAACCAGCCAGTGACGCGCGCGCAGGCGGGCGAGCGCATCGCGCTGAATATCGTCGGTGACGTAGAGAAAGCACAGATTACGCGCGGCGACTGGCTGCTGGCACAGCCGCGTCCCGCCGGCACGCAGCGGCTGATCGTCGCACTGCGCCTGCTGCAGCCGCTGAAAACGGCCTCACAGCCGGTGCATCTGCATCACGCGGCCAGCCACGTCACCGGCCGCTTAACGCAGCTCACGGACGATGTGGCTGAACTGGTGCTCAGCCAGCCGCTGTGGCTGGCGGAAAACGATCGGATAATTATTCGCGACAGCAATGCGCAGCACACGCTGGGCGGCGGACGCGTACTGCTGTGCGACAGCAAAAAGCGCGGTAAACGCCAGCCGGACTACCTGCAGTGGCTGCAACAGCTGGCCGCGGCGCGGGATGACAGCGCCAGCCTGCAGGCGCATCTGGCGTATCAACCGGCCGCGTATGACGAGCTCGGCTGGGCGCGCCAGCTCACTGCGTCGGCGCTGGACGCGCTGCTGCTGCCGCTGAATCCGGTGCGGCTGGGGACCAGCCTGATGAGCGACACCATGGCCAGCGCCTGGCAGCAGCGTTTACGGGAAGCGCTGAGCGCCTTCCACCAGCAGCATCCGGAGCTGCCGGGCATCGGCCACGATCGCCTGCGCCGTGTGGCGCTGCCGCATGCGCCGGCACCGCTGGTGCCGGGATTAATCGACCAGATGCTGGCACAAGGCGAGTTGCGGCAGAAACAGGGCTGGCTGCACCTGCCCGACTTCGCGCCGCGCTTTAATCCGCAGGAAGCCACGCTGTGGCAGCAGGTCGAGCCGCTGTTCAGCGACCAGCCGCTGTGGGTGCGCGACATTGCCGATACGCTGCAGCAGGATGAAGAGCAGATTCGTGGTTTGTTGCTCACCGCGGCGCGTCTCGGCCATATCACAGCGATCGTGCGCGATCGCTACTACCGCAGCGCGCAGATCCAGATCTTCGCCGATCTGATTCGTCAGCGTGCGGCCGCCGGAGGCAGCACCAGCGCCGCCGACTTCCGCAACCAGCTGGGTACCGGCCGCAAAGTCGCGGTGCAGATTCTGGAATTCTTTGACCGCAGCGGCTTTACCCGCCGTCGCGGTAACGATCACCTGCTGCGCGACGCGCGCCTGTTCACCTCTTCTGCCGCCTGAAACAAAAAAAGGGACGATTGCTCGTCCCTTCGGTTCACTTCTGCCCATCGCTTACTGCAGCAGCGAAATGTCCGCCACCTGCAGGAACAGCTCGCGCAGTTGCGCCAGCAGCGTCAGGCGATTGATACGCACCGCTTCGTCATCGGCATTCACCATGACGTTGTCGAAGAAGTTATCCACCGCTTCGCGCAGCTGCGCCAGCTCCACCAGGGCATCCTGATAGCGGCCTTCCGCAAAGTACGGCTGCAGCTTGTCGCCCAGCGCGGTGACAAAGGTCGCCAGCTGAATTTCAGCGTTCTCTTTCAGCAGGGACGCCTGCACGCTGTCGTTCAGGGTTTCGGTGGCTTTCGCCAGGATATTCGACACGCGCTTGTTAGCCGCCGCCAGCGCCGAAGCCGCTTCCAGCGTACGGAAGTGCGAAACCGCCTTCATACGTGCATCGAAATCGGCCGGACGGGTTGGACGACGCGCCAGCACCGCCTGAATGGTGTCAACGCTGTGGCCCTCTTCCTGATACCAGGCGCGGAAACGGCCCAGCATGAAGTCGATGACATCATCAACCACGTTGGCGTTGCTCAGCTTGCTGCCGTACAGGCGCACCGCTTCTTCCGTCAGGGTTTGCAGATCGAGCGGCAGGTTCTTCTCAACGATGATACGCAGCACGCCCAGCGCGGCACGACGCAGCGCAAACGGGTCTTTATCGCCTTTCGGATGCTGTCCGATGCCGAAGATACCGGCCAGGGTATCCATTTTATCGGCAATCGCCACGGCGCAGGCCACCGGGCTGGACGGCAGATCGTCACCGGCGAAACGCGGCTGGTACTGCTCGTTAAGTGCAACTGCCACATCTTCCGCTTCACCATCGTGGCGCGCGTAGTGCATGCCCATCACACCCTGGGTGTCGGTGAACTCGAACACCATATTGGTCATCAGGTCGCACTTCGACAGCAGGCCAGCGCGCGTGGCGTGATTGACATCAGCGCCAATCTGCGCGGCAATCCAGCCGGCCAGCGCCTGAATACGGTCGGTTTTGTCACGCAGCGTACCCAGCTCTTTCTGGAACAGCACGGTTTCCAGACGCGGCAGGTTATCTTCCAGACGTTTTTTGCGGTCGGTGTTGAAGAAGAACTCGGCATCGGCCAGACGCGGACGCACCACTTTTTCATTACCGGCAATGATCTGCTGCGGATCGCGCGATTCAATGTTGGTGACAAAGATGAAGTTGGGCAGCAGCTGGCCGTCTTCGGCGTACACCGGGAAGTATTTCTGATCCCCTTTCATGGTGTACACCAGCGCTTCAGCCGGTACCGCGAGGAACTTCTCTTCAAACTTCGCCGTCAGCACCACCGGCCACTCCACCAGCGAAGCCACCTCTTCCAGCAGGCTGTCGCTCAGGTCGGCTTTACCACCCAGCTGCTGCGCGGCAGCTTCGGCATCGGCTTTGATTTTGGCTTTACGCGTGGCGTAATCGGCGATCACTTTACCGCGCTCCTGCAGCAGCTGCGGATACTGATCGGCGTTGTCCAGCGTCAACTCCGGCTCGCCCATGAAGCGATGCCCGCGAATAACGCGATCGGACTGAATACCGAGGATGGTGGCCGGAATCAGCTCATCACCCAGCAGCAGCGTCACGGTGTGCACCGGACGCACGAACTGCACGTCGCTGGCGCCCCAGCGCATCAGTTTTGGAATCGGCAGCTTGCTTAGCGCGGTCGCGACCATCGCCGGCAGCAGCGCCTGCGCGCTTTCGCCTTTTACCGCAGCACGATGCACCAGCCACTCGCCTTTGTCAGTGCTGATACGCTCAGCCTGCTCTACGGTGATGCCGTTGCCACGTGCCCAGCCTTCTGCCGCTTTAGTCGGCTTGCCTTCGGCATCAAACGCCGCAGCGACGGCCGGGCCGCGCTTTTCTACTTCGCGATCGGGCTGCGCGGCCGCCAGCTGTGCCACCTTAAGCGCCAGACGACGCGGTGCCGCAAACCAGCTGACGTCGCCATGCGCCAGACCGGCGCTGTCGAGCTCAGCGGTAAAGTGCGCAGCAAAGGCTTCTGCCAGGCTGCGCAGGGCTTTCGGAGGCAACTCTTCGGTGCCAATTTCCACCAGGAAAGTTTTATCGGTCATGGCTGCCTCTTACTTATTACGGTTGCACATAGGGAAGCCGAGCGCCTCGCGGGAGGCATAATAGGCTTCCGCCACGGCTTTCGTCAGGGTGCGAATACGCAGGATATAACGCTGGCGCTCGGTTACCGAGATCGCTTTGCGCGCATCAAGCAGGTTGAAGCTGTGCGCGGCTTTGAGAATGCGCTCATAGGCCGGCAGCGGCAGCGGTTTTTCCAGCGCCAGCAGCTGCTGTGCCTCTTTTTCATACTGCTCGAAGCAGCTGAACAGGAAATCGACGTCGGCGTACTCAAAGTTGTAGGTCGACTGTTCCACTTCGTTCTGGTGGAACACGTCACCGTAGGTGGTTTTGCCGAACGCGCCGTCGCTCCAGGTGAGATCGTACACGCTGTCCACGCCCTGGATGTACATCGCCAGACGCTCCAGACCGTAGGTGATCTCGCCGGTCACCGGCTTACACTCCAGGCCGCCGACCTGCTGGAAGTAGGTGAACTGCGTGACTTCCATGCCGTTCAGCCACACTTCCCAGCCGAGTCCCCAGGCGCCCAGCGTTGGGTTTTCCCAGTTATCTTCGACGAAGCGAATGTCATGCACGCCAGGGTCAATACCGAGCTCTTTCAGCGATCCGAGGTACAGCTCCTGAAGGTTGTCCGGGTTCGGCTTAATCACCACCTGGAACTGGTAGTAGTGCTGTAAACGGTTCGGGTTTTCACCGTAGCGGCCATCGGTGGGACGACGCGATGGCTGCACGTAGGCGCTCGCCATCGGCTCTGGCCCGAGAGCACGCAGGCAAGTCATAGGGTGAGAAGTGCCAGCGCCCACTTCCATGTCCAGCGGTTGGACAATGGTGCAGCCCTGACGCGCCCAGTAATCCTGCAAGGTCAGGATCAGGCCCTGAAAGGTCTTGGTATCAAACTTTTGCATGTTGAATTCGCACGCGATACGGGTGGATTTAAAAAGAGTGCGACAGTATACCCTTTGACCGCGCATTGTGCAGCCGGAAATCCTGGCGCAGGCGGGTGCGGTTGTGCGGCGGTTAACAGAGAGCTCCGAAAACCAGGCTGCGGGGTTGTTGGCCCGCTGTGCACTGGCTACCCTTCTTCGCACGGAGTACGCACGAGGAAGCCATGTCGCAAAAAATCTGCTGGATTGATAACTTACGCGCGGTCGCCTGTCTGATGGTGATCGTCATTCACACCACCACCTGGTACATCACCGGACCGATGGCAGTCACCGGCCCCAGCTGGGACGTCGCCAATCTGCTTAACTCGGCTTCGCGCGTCTGCGTGCCGCTGTTCTTCATGATTTCCGGTTATCTGTTCTTTGGCGAACGCAGCGCGCAGGGCCGTCATCTGCTGCGCATTGTGCTGTGTCTGCTGTTCTACAGTGCCGTCGCGCTGACCTACATCACCTGGCTGACGCCAATCAGCGAAGGCCGCTCACTGCTCAAGCTGTTGCAGAAGCCGGTGTTCTACCATCTGTGGTTCTTCTTCGCCATTATCGGCATCTACCTGCTGTCTCCGCTGATTCAGGTGAAAAACGTGCCGCCGCGCTATGTGGCGCTACTGGTGCTGATCCTCGCGGTGATCGCCAATCCGAACACCGTCAGCCAGTCGCTGGGGCCGTTCCACTGGCTGCCTGTCAATCTGTATGTCAGCGGCGACTCGATTTACTACCTGCTGTATGCGCTGCTTGGACGGGCGATTGGCGTGATGGATACCGACAGGCGCGGCATCAGCTGGCTGGCCGGGCTGAGTTTTATCGCCTGCGTCATCGGTATCGCGCTTGGCACCAGACAGATGCTGAAGATTAACGGCGCGTTTAATGACACCTGGTATCTTTACTGTGGCCCTCTGGTGTTTATCGCGGCGATAAGCCTGCTGGTGCTGTTTAAAAATGTGCTGAACCACCGGCCGCTGCCGCTGCTGGCAACCATTTCACGCTATTCGCTGCCGATTTATGGTTTCCATGCGCTATTCATTCACTATCTGCGCACCCATCATTACGACGATATGTCGCGGCCGTGGCTGGATCTGCCGTGGGTCTTTGGCGTAACCCTGCTGGGCAGCCTGCTGCTGGCGATGTTGCTGAAACGCGTGGACAAGCATCATCTGGTGAGCTGATCGTCCCAGCGCTGCCGGGCGCGGCGCAGCTGGCGTGCCGAGGAGAAGCCGGCGGCCAGCGCCGCTTTTTCCGCCGCTTCCCCCTGCTGCTGGCGCTGGCGCGCAATCACCAGCCGCAGCTGCTCGTGATATTCCCGCACGCTGATACCCAGATGCTGGCGAAACAGGCGCGTCAGATGGCGCTCGCTGACGTGGGCACGTTCGGCCAGCGCGCCCAGCGACCAGTCATGTTCCGGATGTGCAATCATCGCGTCCTGCGCGCGATGAATCGCCGGATGCAGATGATTACGATAACGCAGCCATGGCGACAGTTGCGGATCGTCACCCGAGCGGCGGAACCACACCACCATCTCCCGCGCCACCGTCAGCGCCTGCCGCGCGCCGCACAGACGGTTGATCAGGTGCAGCGCCAGATCGATACCCGCAGTAATCCCCGCGCTGGTCCAGATGCCGGCATCTTCCACAAACACACGGTTGTCTTTCACCAGCGCAGCCGGCGCGGCGGCTTTCAGGCGCGGCAACACATCATGGTGCGTGGTGCACTGTACGCCATCCAGCAGACCAGCCTGCGCGGAGAGCAGCGCGCCGGAGCAAATACACACGAGGGTAATGCGCCGCGTATGAATCGCGCTGCGTTGCTGGCGCAGCCAGTCGCGCGCCTGCCCGGCAGCCCCGGTATCGAACCAGATGCGGGAATCGAACACGCCGGGCACAATCAGCAGACTGTTATCGGGTAGCGTGGCGGGCAGCGGTGCAATATCAGCAATGGTCATGCCGGTCGAGCAGGTGACGCTCGCCTGCGGGCCGATGTAGTGCAGCGCAAAATGTCCGCCCGCCAGCTGCAGCGTCTCTGCCGGCCCGGTGAGGTCGAGCGCCATGACGCCCGGCAGGACAAGAAAATAGACGGGCTGCGGCATGGTGGGTTCCTCAGGCGATGAAGGGTAACGATGGGCGAAGATGCGCAGCCAAATCCGGCCACGTATCTTCAGCGATTCTTCCCATCATACCCGACTCTGTTCACGCCTTGCGACCTCATCCGGCCATGCGTCAGCCAAATCAGGACATCAGTGGTAACAACTGCTGGTATAGCTGCGCAAAGCGCGCACGGCGCGGCTGATAAGCCTGATGCTGCGCGGCGTCCGGCTGATGGCGCTGCACTAACGCCGGTGCCGGCCATTCGCTGGCCGGATCCACCGCCAGCTGCGCCAGGCGCGCGGCACCGAGCGCCGGCCCCACCTCGCCGCCGTGACAATAATCCAGCGTCAGTCCGCTGATGTCCGCCAGCATCTGCCGCCAGTACGCGCTGCGCGCACCGCCGCCAATCAGCATCACCGCGTTGGGCAGTACGCCACACTCATGCACCGCATCCATGCCTTCCGCCAGCGCAAAGCCCACGCCTTCCAGCACCGCGCGCGCCAGTTCCGGCCGGCCGTGCTGGTGCGTCAGGCCAAAGAAAGCTCCCTGTGCCTGCGGATTATTGTGCGGCGTGCGCTCGCCGGAAAGGTAAGGCAAAAACCACACCGGCGTGGCCTGCGCGCTGGCGCGTTCAGCTTCGGCCAGCAGGTGCGGCACATCATCGCAGCCGGTCAGTGCAGCGGCCCAGTCCAGACAGGCGGCGGCACTCAGCATCACCGACATCAGATGCCAGCGCTGCGGCAGCGCATGACAGAAACTGTGCACGGCGCGTTGCGGATTGCTGAGATAGCCTTCGCTCACCAGAAAATAGACGCCGGAGGTGCCGAGCGACAGCATGCCCTGTCCTGGCTCAACCATGCCAACGCCGACAGCGCCAGCCGCATTGTCGCCGCCGCCGGCCACCAGCGGCACCGGCTCCATCCCCCAGCGCGCTGCGATTTCCGGCAGCAGCGTGCCGGTGCTCTGGTTGCCCTCAAACAGCTGCGGCATGTGGCTGCGGTTCAGCCCGCACGCCGCCAGCATTGCATCGCTCCAGTCGCGCTGTGCCACATCCAGCCACATCGTTCCCGCCGCATCTGACATATCGGTGGCGAAATCGCCGCTCATCCGCCAGCGCAGATAATCTTTCGGCAGCAGCACTTTTGCTACCTGCGCAAATATCGCCGGTTCATGTTGCTGCACCCACAACAATTTGGGCGCGGTAAAACCCGGCATCATCAGGTTGCCGGTAATCTGACGCGACGTCGGCACGCGCTGCTCCAGCTCGTGGCACTGCGCGCTGCTGCGCCCGTCGTTCCACAGTATCGCCGGACGCAGCACCTGATGCGCGGCGTCCAGCAGCGTCGCGCCGTGCATCTGGCCGCTAAAGCCGATGGCGCTGACGTGGCGTAAATCGTGCTGCTGCGCCAGCGCCTGCATGGCACTATCGGTGGCCTGCCACCAGCTTTCGGGATCCTGTTCGCTCCATAGCGGCTGCGGACGCGTCACCTGCAGCGGCGCGCTGGCCGTGGCCTGAACCTGGCCGTGCGCATCCAGCAGCGCCACTTTAACGCCGGAGGTGCCTAAATCGATCCCGATAACCATGCTTCGCTCCCGATGGATTAGAAATTATACAGATAGTGATTCACCAGATTTTCCAGCTGCTCCTGGCGTCCGCTGCGATGCTGCGGATTGAGTTGCAGCTGCTGAGCATGCGCCGCCAGCGAGGCAAGAGAAAACTCGCCTTTCAGAATTTGCTGGCCGAACTCACCATTCCAGCCGCTATAGCGCTGCGCCACGCGCTTATCCAGCTCGCCATCGCTCACCATACGTGCCGCCACTTTCAGCGCCAGCGCCATGGTATCCATCGCGCCGATGTGGCCATAAAACAGATCGTATTTGTCGGTGCTCTGGCGCCGTACTTTGGCATCAAAGTTTAAGCCGCCGGTGGTGAACCCGCCCGCTTTGAGGATCTCGTACATCACCAGCGCGTTTTCTTCGACGCTGTTCGGGAACTGGTCGGTATCCCAGCCGCACTGGCTGTCACCGCGGTTGGCATCGACCGAACCGAAGATGCCCAGTGCAATCGCCGTCGCAATTTCATGATGGAAAGAGTGACCCGCCAGCGTGGCATGGTTGGCTTCCACATTCACTTTGATCTCTTTTTCCAGGCCAAACTGCCGGAGGAAACCGTAGACCGTCGCGACATCAAAGTCATACTGGTGTTTAGTCGGTTCCTGCGGCTTCGGCTCAATCAGCAGCATCCCCTGGAAACCGATTTTATGCTTGTGCTCCACCACCATCTGCATGAAGCGTCCGATCTGCTCGCGCTCCTGCCGCAAATCGGTATTCAGCAGCGTTTCGTACCCTTCGCGTCCGCCCCACAGCACATAGTTTTCACCGCCCAGCGTCTGCGTCGCCTGCATCGCGCTGCACACCTGGCTGGCTGCCCAGGCGAAAATTTCCGGATCCGGGCTGGTCGCCGCGCCGGCCGCATAGCGGGGATGCGTAAAGCAGTTCGCGGTGCCCCACAGCAATCTGACGCCGGTTTCCTGCTGTTTTTCCAGCAGTTTATCGGTCATTACCGCCAGGTTTTCCTGGTAGCTGCGCAGCGAATCACCTTCCGGTGACACATCGACATCATGGAAGCAGTAATAAGGCACGTTGAGTTTGTAAAAGAACTCGAACGCGACATCCGCTTTGAGCTTCGCCAGCTGCAGCGCATCGCCATTTTTCTGCCACGGGCGATCAAAGGCCCCCACGCCGAACATATCCGCACCGTTCCAGCAGAACGTGTGCCAGTAACAGGCGGCAAAACGCAGGTGTTCCGCCATGGTTTTACCCAGAATCACTTCCTGCGGATTGTAATGACGAAACGCCAGTGCGTTAGTGGTATTGGCCCCTTCATAACCAACGCGCTCAAGCTGGTCGAAATAAGCGTGCATGTTGTGCTCCTTAGCATCAGACCCGAATGGTCAGCAGTGAAGCGTTATTTTGCGGAGGCGTAAGCGTTCAGCTCAATTACGATATTTCACACTGAACTTAAGATAATTATTATTTGTGCGGCAGCTCGCAAATCCATGTATTTAATTACATCGCGTGCCGGCGCGCAGCGCCGCTGCAAGATTTAACAGATGGCCGCGTAAAATTTCGATCGCGCTCAAAGAATCACAAATAAACAAAAAAACGTAATAGCAGGATAAAAATCAGTAATTGATGTTGTTCACGTCGCAGGGCAACAATTCATCCGCCCTGGTTCATAGCCTTACAACGACAATAGCCTCAACCTACAGGATGACCATGATGAAAATGAGACACACGCTGTTAGCCCTCAGCGCTGCACTGGCCCTGTTCAGCCACGCTGGGCTGGCGAAAGAAGTGAAAATCGGTATGGCGATCGATGATTTACGTCTGGAACGCTGGCAGAAAGACCGGGACATTTTTGTCAGCCAGGCGGAAAAGTCTGGGGCCAAAGTATTTGTCCAGTCGGCCAACGGCAATGAAGAGACGCAAATCTCGCAGATTGAAAATATGATCAACCGCGGTGTCGATGTGCTGGTCATCATTCCTTATAACGGTCAGGTATTGAGTAATGTGGTGGCCGAAGCGAAACGCGAAGGCATTAAAGTCCTCGCTTATGACCGCATGATTAATAATGCCGACATCGATTTTTATATCTCGTTTGATAATGAAAAAGTCGGCGAACTGCAGGCCGAAAGTCTGGTTAAACAGGTACCTAAAGGTAACTACTTTTTGATGGGTGGATCGCCGGTGGATAATAATGCACGTCTGTTCCGTGCCGGCCAGATGAAAGTGTTAAAACCTTACATCGATAACGGCAGCATTAAAGTGGTGGGCGATCAGTGGGTTGATGCCTGGCTGCCAGAGAATGCGCTGAAAATCATGGAAAACGCGCTGACCGCTAACAGCAACCACATTGATGCCGTCGTTGCCTCCAACGATGCCACCGCCGGTGGGGCCATTCAGGCGCTGAGCGCGCAGGGACTGGCGGGCAAAGTCGCCATTTCCGGTCAGGATGCCGATCTCGCCGCCATCAAACGCATCATGAACGGCACGCAAACCATGACGGTGTACAAACCCATCACCGAACTTGCCACCGAAGCGGCAAAAATTGCAGTGGAACTGGGCGATGGCAAAACGCCCGCCAGCAACAGCAAGCTGAATAATGGCCTGAAAGAGGTGCCGTCGCGCCTGCTGAAGCCGATTCCGGTCAACAAAGACAACATCGAAAGTACCGTGGTGAAAGACGGGTTCCATAAACAGAGCGAACTCTAAGCGCCTGAAACGCGAAGGAGCAGATCGATGCTGCTGGAAATGAACAACATCACCAAGCGTTTCGGCGCGGTGAAAGCGCTGGATGCCGTCAGCCTGCGGCTCGAAGCCGGTGAAGTCATGTCGCTGTGCGGTGAGAACGGCTCGGGCAAATCGACGCTGATGAAAGTGCTGTGCGGGCTTTACCCGCACGGCGAATTTGACGGCGAAATTCGCTTTGCCGGCGATCGCATCGAGGCGCAAACCATCCGCGACACCGAGCGCAAAGGCATTGTGATTATTCATCAGGAGCTGGCGCTGGTGCGGCAGCTTACGGTCATGGAGAACATTTTCCTCGGTGCCGAGCTCGGTCGCTTCGGTATGGTCGATGATGAAACCATGACGCTGCGCTGCCAGCAGCTGCTGGAGCGGGTCAAACTTAACGTTTCGCCTGCCACCAAAGTTGGCGAGCTCGGCCTTGGCCAGCAGCAACTGGTAGAGATCGCGCGGGCGCTGAATAAGCAGGTGCGATTGCTAATTCTTGATGAGCCGACCTCGTCGCTCACCGAACAGGAAACCGAAGTGCTGCTTGGGATTATCACTAACCTGCGCGAGCACGGTATTGCCTGCATCTACATCTCCCACAAGCTTAATGAGGTCAAAGCGATTTCGGACACCATCTGTGTGATTCGCGATGGTCAGCATATCGCCACACGGCCAGCGGCCGGGCTGAGTGAAGATGACATCATCACGATGATGGTGGGTCGCGAGCTCACCGCACTCTATCCGCACCAGCCGCACGAGATCGGCGAAACGGTACTGAAAGTCGAAAACCTCACCGCCTGGCATCCGGTCAACCGCCACGTGCGCCGCGTTAATAATGTGTCGTTCAGCCTGAAGCGCGGCGAAATTCTCGGTATTGCCGGGCTGGTGGGCGCAGGACGCACCGAAACGGTCCAGTGCCTGTTTGGTGTCTGGCCCGGTCGCTGGCAGGGCGAAATCTGGATTGATGGCCAGCAGGTGAAGATCGACGATTGCCGGGCAGCGATTGCGCACGGCATCGCCATGGTGCCGGAGGACCGGAAAAAAGATGGCATCGTGCCACTGATGGGCGTGGGGAAAAACATCACGCTGGCCGCGCTGGATCAATACAGCCATCGCTTCTCCACGCTGGATGAAGCGCAGGAGCAGCAGGCGATCAACGATGCTATCCGCCGTCTGCGTGTCAAAACCTCTTCACCCGAGCTGGCGATTGGCCGACTCAGCGGGGGCAATCAGCAAAAAGCGATCCTCGCCAAATGCCTGCTGCTCAATCCGCGCATTTTGATTCTGGACGAACCGACGCGCGGCATCGACGTCGGCGCTCGCCAGGAGATCTATCTGCTGATTAACGCGCTGGTGCAGCAGGGCATCGCGGTGATTGTTATCTCCTCCGAACTGCCTGAAGTGCTGGGTCTGAGTGACCGCGTATTGGTGATGCACGAAGGGCAAATCAAAGCCGATCTGATTAACGACAACCTGACTCAGGAGCAGGTCATGGAAGCTGCCCTGCGGAGCGAACATTATGCTTAAAACTGAAAGTAGCCAGAGCCTGTCCGGTACCCCGGGCAAGCCAGCGCCGGGCAAGTTTCCGCGCTTCAATCTGCAGGTGCTGGTGATGCTGGGAGCGATTGTGCTTATCGCTCTGTTCTTCACCTGGACCACCGACGGTGCCTGGCTTAGCCCACGCAACGTCTCTAACCTGCTGCGCCAGACCGCCATCACCGGCATTCTCGCGGTGGGCATGGTGTTTGTCATTATCTCGGCGGAGATCGACCTTTCCGTCGGTTCGATGATGGGCCTGCTGGGCGGTGCCGCAGCCATCTTTGACGTCTGGCTCGGCTGGCCGCTGCCGCTGACCATCGTGGTAACGCTGGTGCTTGGCCTGTTATTGGGCACCTGGAATGGCTGGTGGGTCGCATACCGTAAGGTACCCTCGTTCATCGTCACGCTGGCGGGCATGCTGGCGTTTCGCGGCATTCTGGTTGGTATTACCGATGGCACCACCGTTGCGCCAACGACGCCGGCGATGTCGCAGATCGGGCAAAGCTATTTGCCCGGCGGTGTTGGCTTTGGCTTCGGCTTCGCCGGTCTGGCACTGTTTATTCTCTGGCAATGGCGGCTGCGGCTGCGTCGCCAGCAGCTGGGGTTATCACAACCAGCCGCCAGCGGCACGGTGGCACGCCAGGCGATTACCGCTGTTCTGGTGCTGGGTGCCATCTGGTTACTGAACGATTACCGCGGCGTGCCGACACCGGTCCTGCTGCTGGCACTGCTGCTGCTCGGCGGCATGTTTATGGCCACGCGCACCGCCTTCGGACGACGGATTTACGCCATCGGCGGCAACATTGATGCAGCGCGCCTGTCGGGCATCAACGTGGCGCGCACCAAGCTGGCGGTGTTCGCCATCAACGGCGTCATGGTGGCTATCGCCGGCCTGATCCTCAGCTCACGTCTGGGTGCTGGCTCGCCCTCGGCGGGCAATATTGCCGAACTGGACGCCATCGCTGCCTGCGTGATTGGCGGCACCAGCCTGGCGGGCGGCGTCGGTTCGGTGGCCGGCGCGGTGATGGGCGCCTTCATCATGGCGTCTCTGGATAACGGCATGAGCATGATGGACGTGCCGACCTTCTGGCAGTACATCGTCAAAGGGGCGATTTTACTGCTGGCGGTGTGGATGGATACGGCTACGCGCCGCCGGGTGTAATCGCGTGGGCGATCACAATGTGGCGCAAACAATTTCTGCTGCCTTTTCCGCCGTGCTATGCAATGCGCAACAGGTTTAAGGGAGCGCGCCACGATGCACGAAAAACGTTACCGTATTACGCTGCTGTTTAACGCCAACAAGGTGTATGACCGCCAGGTAGTGGAAGGGGTCGGCGAGTATCTGCAGGCTTCGCAAACCGACTGGGATATCTTCATTGAAGAGGATTTCCGCTGCCGCATCGACAACATCCGCGAATGGCTGGGGGACGGCGTCATTGCGGATTACGACGACAGCTCAATCGAGAGCCTGCTCAGCAATGTGCCGGTGCCGATTGTCGGCGTTGGTGGCTCTTATCACCGGCAGCAGGATTATCCGCCGGTGCACTATATCGCCACCGACAACGCTGCGCTGGTGGAGAGTGCCTTTCTGCACCTGAAAGAGAAAGGCATTCATCGCTTTGCGTTTTACGGCCTGCCCGCCGCCAGCGGCAAACGCTGGGCGCAGGAGCGCGAGCAGGCGTTTCGCCAGCTGGTGATGCGCGAGCGCTATCAGGGCGTAGTGTATCAGGGAATGGAAACCGCGCCGGAAAACTGGCAGCACGCGCAAAACCGCCTCGCCGACTGGCTACAAACGCTGCCGCCGCAGACCGGCATTATCGCGGTGACCGACGCGCGTGCGCGTCATTTGCTACAGGCCTGTGAACACCTGAAAATTCCGGTGCCGGAGAAGCTCAGCGTAATCGGTATCGATAACGAAGAGCTGACGCGCTATCTGTCCCGCGTGGCGCTCTCTTCGGTAGCCCAGGGCACGCGCCAGATGGGTTATCAGGCCGCCAAACTGCTGCATCGTCTGCTCGATCGGCAAACGTTGCCGCTGCAACGCATTCTGGTGCCGCCGGTGAAAGTCATTGCCCGCCGTTCTACCGATTTTCGCTCGCTGCGCGATCCGGCGGTGATTCAGGCGATGCATTACATCCGCTTTAACGCCTGTAAAGGCATCAAGGTCGAACAGGTGCTGGATGCGATTGGCATGTCGCGCTCCAATCTGGAAAAGCGTTTTCGCGATGAGACCGGCGACACCATTCACGCCATGATTCACCGCGAGAAGCTGGAGAAAGCGCGTGAACTGCTGGCCTGCTCTTCATTAAATATTAATGAAATTTCGCAGATGTGCGGCTATCCTTCCCTGCAGTACTTCTATTCGGTGTTTAAGAAAAGCTACGCCACCACGCCAAAGGAGTATCGGCAGCATCACGGCGAGAAGGTGCAATAACGCCCCGCTGCGATCAAGATTTTGCCGCCAATTGCCGCTATACTGCGCGGCATCTTCAAAGGAAGATCGTCGTCTCCGGTGAGGCGGCCGGATTTCAAATCCGGTTGGGGCCGCCAGCGGTCCCGGGCAGGTTCGACTCCTGTGATCTTCCGCCACTCACCACTCAGGCCCAGCCATGCTCATCCATCCATCCGACAACCTTCCGTTCTCTGGCGATCCGCGTAAGGAAGAGCTGCGCCAACGGCTGATGCGACCGGATGCGCCCAAAGTCATTGCCGTGTCACTGTCGAAGGAGCTGGATCGCGAGCGACGCACGCATCGTCATGCCGCCGGTCAGCTGTTTTGTCTGCGCCAGGGATTGATGACGGTGAACACCTCGTCGGGCATTTTTGCTAATCCGCCGCGGCTGGTCGGCTGGATTCCGCCGTGGTTTGACCATGCCCTTGTCGGGCCGGGGCGCGTGCTGGGCTGGACGGTACTGATTGACGAAGCGCTGGCTGCGCCGTTGCCTGATCGGCCGGTGCTGCTCTCCTGCCCGACCGTGCTGGAGCCGCTGGCAGAACGGCTGGCGGTGCTGGAGCCTGAACTGTGGAGCAGCGCGCGCTATGCCCGGTTGGGTCAGGTGTTTCTTGATGAACTGTACGAATCCACGCCGCAGGAACTCACCCTGCCGCTGCCGGAAGAGCCGCGGCTGCGGCAGATTGCACGCCTGCTGATGGACGATCCGGCTGATACACGCACCGGGCCGGAGCTGGCACAGTGGGCTGGTCTAAGCGCGCGCAGCCTGAGTCGCCACTGGTCCAGCGCGGTTGGCATGAGCCTGAGTAAATATCGTCAGGTGTCGCGCCTGCTGAAATCGCTGGAAGGGCTGGCGGCAGGCCACAGCGTGCAGCAGGTTGCCTGGCAGGTGGGCTTCGACAGCGTCAGCAGCTATATCAGCTCGTTTCGCGCCGCCTTCGGCTCAACGCCAGGCAAATACTTTACGACGCCAGCCGACTCTGCGAATGCAGCATCAGCAGGCTAGCCGGACCGTCAATCGGTGGCAGGCTGTGCCGGTATTTGCGGCGAAACGCGCCGGGCGGCAGGTCAAACATGCGCCGAAAGGTGCGGCAGTAGGTTTGCTGTGAATCGAAGCCAAACTGCAGCGCAATCTGCATCAGCGACGTATTACTGCTGAGCAGGGTGATGACGGAAGCCGTCAGCTTGCGTTCACGGATATAGGCTCCCAGCGCCACGCCAGTGTAGCTGCGGAACAGCCGCTGCAAATGCCACTGCGAATAACCGGCCCGCCGCGCGACCGTCTCCAGCATGAGCTTTTGTTCAATATTCGCCTCTATCCACATCATCAGCTGATGCATAAAGGCTGCGTGAATATCCATCCTCTCCTCCTGATGCCGTGGTGCGACTCAATCTGCGACATTGTAAAAACAGGACGACTGGCTGTGTTTGCGCATAAAGCCAATAAATAGCGATATCTCGCCAATTTACATGTCACTACTCTGGCGGGGAGGACACGCTGTTGCGTCAGCGCACATCATGTAATATTGTAAGTTACATGAAAGATAAGCCGCCGTTCTTTCCGCTGCGCCAATCGTCACAAAGGAGAAAATCTATGCATGCCTTTTTACTCTCTGACATGGGTGTGTGCCTGGCGATTGCGCTGGCCTCAGCCAGCATCGCGATGACCATGACACAGACCGAACTGTTTGCAGGTTTGCGCGCCTGGACCGCACGCAAACACGCCTTGCTCGGTCATCTGTTTCACTGTTTCTATTGCCTGAGCCATTGGGTGGTGTTTGCCGCTATGCTGATTTACCACCCGACGCTGCTGAATAGCGGTTGGCCGCTGGTCGACTGGATCATGACAGCCTTTATCACGCTGACGCTGACCACGTTTGTCAGCGGTATGATGTTTAAAGTGTTTCAGGCCGCCGTCACCACGCATGTGATGAAGCATGACGCGCAGATCAAATTGCAGAAGCAGGATTAACGGCCGCGCGGGTTAGTCGCTGCAGCGCGGAAAGGTGTGCGGATCCAGCCCGAGGCTGGCCATTTTTTGCAGGTAATCGTCGGCGATGTCCGCCACGGTAATCTGGCCGAAGCGCTGCAGCAGTAGCGCTTCGGCTTCACCCAGCGCCTGGTCAAGCCGGGCGTCCACCGCATGTTCCACCAGGCAGGGCGAAGAATCGGCCGCCGGGCCAATGCTGAACAGCGCCGGTGAGCCGATGGCCTGGTACACATCCAGCAGCGTGATATCGCGCAGGTCCGCGCGCAGCTCCCAGCCGCCGCCGTGCCCCTTTTCCGACACCAGATACCCCTTTTCACGCAGCCCCGACATCATGCGACGCACCACCACCGGATTGGTGCCGAGCATTTTTGCCATGGCATCGGAAGTAGCGCGTTTAACGTGACGATCAAGATGAATGAGCGCGTGCAGCGAGCGGGACAGGCGGTTATCGCGTGGCATGGACGTTTCCTCTGAAATTCCCGCTACTGTAGCAAACCACGCTGGCGGCAACAATTTATCCCGGCTGAGCGTGGATGACGCCCTGACCAGGCATCCGCGTTAATCAGGCTGCCAAATGGGAAAAGGCAGACCGCCACAGTAAAAGAAATTACGGTGAAAAGGCGATTGGGCATCAGTTAATTAATTAATGAACCGAGTGAAAGAAAGGGAATATTTATTTCCCACCAGGAAAGATAACTCCTCCAGGCGGAATAACCATTTCCCTTTTATAATTAATTTAATCTTGTAGGACATAGACTACAAATAATTATTTTGTTGTTCTTGATCATACGCAATATATATAATTCAACGAGCGGCTAAAGTTTGACCTGTCATTCACTCATCAGGAAAAGGTTAACTATGGCTCAGGTCGTTGTGGTTGATGACCATCCGATCGCGCGGATGGCCGTTCGTTATTTGCTGGAACAAAATGGACATACGGTGCTGGCCGAAAGCGCCGATGGCCGGGAAGCGGTAACGCTGATTCAGCAGCAGCCGCCGGATATCGTCATCATTGATATCGACCTGCCGTCGCTGGACGGAATTGAAGTGGTTAAGTCGTTGCGCGATCAGAGTTTTCCAGGAAAAATCATTGTTATCTCCGGGAAAAATGAAAACGTGTATGCTGTGCAGAGCCTGCGCAGCGGTGCCAATGGCTTTGTCAGTAAAAAAACCGATATGCCAGAGATCGCCAGTGCTATTCAGGCGACACAACGTGGTTATGGTTATTTCCCGCTGGGCGGTTTTATGCAGCAAATGGAGCAGGAAAGCACGCAGGCGGAGAAAAAAATGATTGAATCATTGTCACCACAGGAGTTTCAGGTTTTTCATCATATTATTAAGGGCCTGAATAATATGCGCATCGCGGCGCGGATGGGCGTCAGTAATAAAACCGTCAGTACCTATAAAAGCCGGTTAATGGATAAACTTCACTGCAAAACCATGAGTGATTTATTTGCTTTCGTGCACCGCAATCAAATGGAAGCCTCATGATCCGTCTGCTGATGTTGATCGGACTGGTGCTGTGCTGCAGCTCCACGGTGGCGCAGCCGATGCCACAGCTCTATATTCCGCTGGAGCGGGAACCGCTGGCACCGCTGATACCGCAACTGTCGCAGGACGACTGGCAGGTATTGCGTCAGTTGCCCACGCTGCGCATTGCGCTGTGGGCGCCTGATATTCCGCCTTATCTCACCTTCCTTGATATGTCATCCGAGGAAAAAAACGTGGAAGGCGTATTTGCTGATTACGCCCGGCTGATTAGCCAGGCACTTGGCATGCGGATAGAGATGCTGCGCTATGCCGATCGTGACGCGGCGCTGGCCGCTATCGCTGCCGACCAGGCTGATATGCTGTTTAGCAAAGCCGGGAACACTGTGCCTTCCAACGCCCAGCTGGACGCCTCACAGAATCTGCTGATCAACCGACCGGTGGTGGTAACCCAGCGCGATCGCGCCATGCAGCCGGTGCCTTATGCAGCGCCAGTCAGACTGGCGGTGGACCAGCACTATCTCAGCGACAGCGTAATCCGGGCGCAATTTCCTCAGGCGCACATCATGCGTTATGCCTCCAGTCGCGTCGCACTGTCGGCGCTGGCGACCGGCGAGGCGGATTACGCGCTCGATAATCTGACCTCCGCCAGCTTTTTAATTGAACGCAACTACCTCAATCAGCTGGCGCTGGCCGACATTCTCGCCCCACGCGCACAGGATGCCAGTCGCCTACTGGTCAGTCAGCGCAGGCCGGTATTGCTGCGTGCCATAAATCGCGTCATCGCGGCGATCCCCGCAGAGCAGCATCGCGCGATCTCACGCCAGTGGACACAGCGCCCGGACATCTGGCGTCTGCAGCAACCGCTGGCACTTACGGCTGCTGAACAGCGCTGGCTACAGCAGCACGGTAGCGTGCGCGTGGGTTTTAATCCGTTTTTTGCGCCACTGGCACTGCTGGATGGGCGTAACCAGTTTCAGGGCATCAGTGCCGAATTGCTGCACCAAATCCACCTGCGCACCGGTATCAATTTTGTCGCCGTGCCGGAGTATCACGAAGACACGCTCCTGATGCAGCTTCAACAGCATAAAATCGACATGGTAGCCGCACTCTCCTATAACGCGCAGTGGCCAGGCCGTTTTACCCAGCCGTGGCTGCACACGCCGTTTGTGCTGATTACTGCCGCTACCGCGGGTGCACCCGCCGCGCTGCACTCGGGCTTACGTATCAGCGTAATGAAAGGCAGCCCGGTCATTGGCTGGCTGCAGCAACACTATCCTGAAGTACAGCTACAGCTGGTGGACAACGCCAGTCTCGGCATGCAGCAAGTGTTGGAAGGCAAAGCCGATGGCATGGTGCATAACCAGCTGGGCGCCGCTTACCTGATCAAACGCTATTTTTCCGGACGGATGCGCATTGCCCAGCGCGTCGGCACCCAGCCCGCTCACATCAGTTTCGCCGTGCACGCTGGCGATCCCGAGCTGCTCAGCATCATGAATAAGGCCCTGAATGAAATATTACCCAGTGAGATCTCGCAGCTCACCAGCCGCTGGCAGGGTACGCCCGAGGTGACGGCCAGCAGCTGGCCACTGTATCGCACGCCATTTTA
Organism: Pantoea sp. SGAir0418; assembly: GCF_043529865.1. Classification (NCBI taxonomy): domain Bacteria; kingdom Pseudomonadati; phylum Pseudomonadota; class Gammaproteobacteria; order Enterobacterales; family Erwiniaceae; genus Pantoea; species Pantoea sp. SGAir0418. The sequence continues at coordinate 41,815 of NZ_CP027911.1, read as the reverse complement.
TGCGCTGGCGGGCGTGGCAGCCGTCGTCTCCCTCGCCTGCCTGCTCTGGGTGTATCAGCGCGGCCGGGAAATCCGCCGCCGCCGCCGGGCGCAGCGGCAATTGCAGATCGCCCGCGATCGTGCCGATCGTGAAAATCAGGCCAAAAGCCGCTGGGTTGCTACCGTGAGCCATGAGATTCGCAATCCGGTCAACGCGATCATCGGCCTGCTGGCGCTGGAAGCGCGTAAGGCCGGTGCCAGCGAGGCGCTGCTGACTGCATGGCAATCGGCACAGGCATTAAGCGGCCTGGTGGGCGATATTCTGGATATGGCGAAGATTGAGCGCGGGCAGCTGACGCTGGCACCGCAGTGGCATAGCATCGCGACCCTGTGCCAGCCGGTACTGCAGCTCTATCAGGGGCTGGCGCATGAAAAAAACCTTACGCTTAGCTATCACACTACGCTGCCTGATCTTGAAGTCTGGGTTGATGCGCCGCGCCTGCGTCAGGTGATCGCCAATTACATCAGCAACGCCATTAAATTCACGCCGCAGGGAAACGTGGCGGTGTATCTCAGCGGTGAGCAAAACGCCACTGGCGAACTGGTGCTGGAAATTGGAGTGCAGGATAGCGGCATTGGCATCAGTGAACAGGAGCAGCAACAGCTGTTTCAGCCGTTTGCGCAGACCACAGCCGGTCGTCAGCAAACCGGCTGCGGACTGGGACTGGTGATCAGCGCGCAGCTGCTGCAACAGATGCAGGGCAGCATGCGCCTGCACAGCGAGCCGGGTGAAGGCACCCTGGTTCACGTCACGCTGCCGCTACCGAGTCGCGCACCGCCGCCGGTAACCCTGTGCGCGACTGATGCGCCGCCCGCCGTGCCGGCACTGCATATCCTGGTGGTTGACGATCATCCGGCGAATTGTTTGCTGCTGACCCGTCAGCTGGAAGCGCTGCAGCATCGTGTTACCGCGATCGGCCAGCCTGACCTCGCAGCTGAGATCATCGCAACACAGCAGATTGACGCGGTAATCACCGATTGCCATATGCCGCAGATGGATGGTTTTACGCTGACCAGTGTGTTACGTCGCCGTGGTTATCGTCACAAAATCATCGGACTTACCGGCAGTGCACTGGCTGAGACGCGCGAACGCGGCCTCGCGGCTGGTATGGATGCGTGCCTGTTTAAGCCGCTGCATCCGGATCAGCTTAACGCTGCCCTGGCGCAGCCTGCTGCCCTGCCGGCATTGCTGTCTTTGCCGCAGCTGCGCGCCATGGTGCACCACGATGACGATATGGTGGCAAAACTGCTGCTCAGGGTATGCGAAGAGAATCAGCGCGATTTGCAACAGGCCCAGCAGGAACTGGCGCAGCAGCAGTGGCCCGCGCTGGCACGCACGCTGCACCGGCTGGCCGGCGCAGCGCAAATTATCTATGCGGCAGATATCAATCAGCTTTGCCAGCAGCTGGAGCAGGCCTGCGTCGATGCGCACGATGGCGACCTGCTCAGCGTGGGTCTGGCTGGCCTGACTACGCGTATCGAGCAGCTACAGCTGGCCATTGATTGCTGGCTGCCGTTCAATCGTGTTGTAAAGCAATAAACATCCCGCTTACCGCTTCACCAGGCTGCTTTGCCAGGCGTGGAACAGGGTGAGCCAGTTTTGCACCGGCAGATGTTGCTTCTGGCCGGTGCCAAAGCCGTGACCGCCCTGCTGGAACAGATGCAGCTCCACGTTGACCTTGTTCTGCCGCAGGGCGCTGAACATGCCCAGCGCGTTTTGCGGTGAGGCGGTGCCATCATTCAGCGCCTGCACCAGAAAAGTCGGCGGCGTGTGTGCGCTGACAAGATCTTCCTGTGAAAGCTGCGCCATTTGCTGGGCAGTGAGATCTTTACCATACAGCGCCGCGCGCGTGCCTGGGTGGGTCACGCCCTGTTTCAGCGACAGCACCGGATAGATAAGCGCGCTGAAATCCGGGCGCGCCGACACCTTATCCTGCGCATCGACCGCCTGATAGTTAGCTTCATCGGGAGTGTTGCTCAGATTGGCGGCGAGAAAGGCGCCGGCGGAAAAGCCCATCACGCCAATGCGGTCAGGCGCTACCTGGTACTGCTGCGCATTGGCCCGAATCAGCCGCAGCGCTCGCTGGGTATCGGCAAAAGCCTGCTGGCGATACTGCGCTGAACCGTCGTGTGGCAGACGATAAATTAACACAAATGAAGCGTAGCCCTGCTGGCTAAGCACGTTGGCCACGTCCAGCCCTTCAAGATCTTTCATAATATAAGAAAAACCCCCACCGGGAATGATTAGCACCGCCGCATGATTATTTTTTCCTGTTGCCGGAACATAAATCATTTGTGGCGCATCGACGTGGGTAACAGCCCGGTTATTAATGGCCGGGTTTTTACTAAAATTAATAAATTTATTATTTGCTGACACTTCATCTGGCCAGATCGGAATTTCCTTATTGGCAAACGCGGCCGGAAGATACAGTAAAAAAAACAGGCTAAATATCCGCAACCCTCTCATCGCACTGGCTCCAAATCCTGAATAAAAACAGTAACAAAAGTCAAACTGAGCGGATAAAATCGCTCAGTGACGCTCCGGCTCCCCGCGAGATAATGAAAAAAACGTACTCATCGAAAAATGTCTGTGGAAACGGTAGCAAATAAATATGGCAAAACCTATTCAATATAATATCGGACCAGGAAAAATTAGACTTTTCTCATGTTTACGTTAACAAGGTCGTATGTTATAAGTGAATTTTAAACTATAAGAATCTGTGACCATGGGAATTTACTGGATCATAAGTCTTAGCCTGACTTTCGTCGCTATTGTCGAAATCATGTTAAGTAAAAATGAAAACACAGCGCAAATCAGGACGTGGCTTTATTTTGTTGCCGTTGTAGTACTTTTTACTTTTGGCGGTATTCGTGGCCTGGGAACCGGCCTTGATGACTTCCAGTATCGCGACTTCTATGCCCAGTTTATCGATAAAATTATTATCGAAGGTTTCTGGCGTGCTGTCGTGGAATTCCGTTATGAACCAGCCATTTACGCCATTGCCGGTGCGACACGCATCTTTACCGCTAATCCGGACATTTTCATCTTTGTCTTCGCGGTCATCGCTGTTGGTGTCAACGCGCACTACTTCCGTAAGCTGACACCGCTGCCGCTGGTGGCCCTCGCCGTCTACTCTGCGCACCTGTTTATCAACAAAGACATGAACCAGATTCGCTTCGGTTTATGTTCGGCGTTTTTAATGGGCTTCGTCTGGCACATGTCGCGGCGCAGCAAGTCTGGCATGATCACCACCTTCATCCTGTCGTTTATCAGCCACGCCACCGCGATTGTCGCGCTGCTGATTCCGCTGGCGATGATTGTGCGTAAAAACAAATACATCCCGATTGCTATCGTGGTCGCCAGCCTGCCGCTGGCGTTTCTCGGCAGTTCAGCGCTGATCGCCGCGCTCTCCAGCCACCTCGGTGCGCTGGGCGACAGGGCCATGGGCTATGCCGATGCCGATTCTCGCCAGGAACAGGGTATTCTGACCCTGTCGAACCTGAAGAATATCGGCTTCGTCTTTATCTTCAGCTACATGTTGCTGAGCGATAAAATTAAAAATTTCGACCCGGAAAAGTTTAATACCTATTACATTCTGGTGATCACTTTTGCCATCGGCAGTGGCCTGAGGATGGCGCTACAGGATTACGCTTCTGGTGGTCGTCTGGCGAACTATTTGCTGCAGGTGGAGCCGGTGCTTATTTCGCTGTGTATCTGGGAAACCAGAAAGCTGAAGAAGGTGCTTGCCGTGGCTGTCACCATTCTGATGGTGCTGTACTATCTCTACTACAACACCGTATCGAGCAAGCAGTCGATTGTCGGCTATGAGGTATCACGCACCTTCCAGCTGTTCCGTTAGGTCCAGAAATAACGCTAGCCAACTGGTTAGCGTTTTTTCATTAATAAGCCCTTTCTCATCGTCATCCAGGGAAAATCCGAATATTTTACTGGTCCTGAACATTGCTTGCTTTTTATGAGGATTAAAATTCTAATAGATTGCATCTGCTCACGCAGAACACCTGTGATAAGAATATTCCGAAGCAACCATGCAAAGTCTTTCATGGCTTTTCCTGGCACGTCGTCACTCAATGAAAGAATGCTGACATGAACGAAAAAAACAATTTTGACATCGTACGACTTTCCCTCGCCTTTATCGTAATGCTGGTGCATTCCGCTGAGGTGACGAGAAACGCCGATATCCGTTTCCTGGCGCATTTTCTCAATAGTGATTTTGCCGTCAAAGGATTTTTCGCAATAAGTGGTTTTCTTATTGCAAAAAGTTACTTAAGAAGTAAATCGCTGACCTCCTATTTTATTAAGCGTGCACAACGTATATTGCCGGCTTATATTTTCACCATCATCATGTGTTTTGTGATTGGCATGTGTCTTACTACCCTGCCGCTGATGGATTTCCTGAAAAATAAAGAAACCCTTAAATATCTGGTCGCCAACTTCTCGTTTCTTAACTTTATTCAGCCGTCGCTGCCGGGCGTGTTTACCAACAACCCCAATCAGCCGCTGGATGGTTCACTGTGGACCATCAAAGCCGAGCTGACACTCTACGTGCTGCTGCCCTTTATCGTGCCGTTGCTGAAGCGAAGCCCGCTGAAAGTGTGGAGCGTGATTTTTATTATCTCCTGCGCCTGGTACTTCTACTTCACCGCGCTGTACAGCGGCCCGAAAGCCGATACGCTGGCCAAGCAGTTTATTGCGCTGTCGTCCTACTTCTTCTTTGGCAGCCTGCTGGCGGTGCATCAGCCAACCTTTGACCGCCTGAAAGAGATCACCATTGTGTCGCTGGTGGTGTTCCTGCTGTTCAAGAGCACGGATTACGCGTTTATCGTTGAGCCGGTGGCGTTTTCGGCGGTAGTGATTCTGTTCTGCACCAGCCTGTGTAAAGAGATTAAAATCAGCCAGTACGGCGATCTCTCTTACGGCATGTACCTCTATCACTGGCCGATTATTCAGGTACTGCAGCATTTTGGTGTGTTTGATGCCAATGCGTTTGCTGGCCTGGGGCTGACGATTGTGATGACGCTGGCGCTGGCTTACACCTCGTGGAATTTGCTGGAGAGCCGTTTCCTGAAGCGCACCCATCACGCTCAGCCGTCGATTGTGCCGCCCACCGCTGCACGCGACTAAACGTTAATCATGCAGGCGCACGTCGCGCCTGCACCAAAGCGCCTCCGATCAAATGGTGGCGCCCATCGACAGCTGATAATGCAAATCCACCTGTTCAATGGTGGGCTGCTGGTTAATCTTCTTCAGCACAATTTCCGTTGCCACTTTGCCCATCTCAAAGCGCGGTGTAATCACACTAGCCAGCCGCGGCGTTGTCGCCTGACCAATCTCCAGTCCGTGGAATCCGGCAATCGCCAGCGCCTGCGGCACTGCAATGCCTGCCGCCTGACACTCCTGCAGCACGCCGACCGCCAGATCATCGTTGGTACAGAGAATGGCATCCATCTGCGGATAGAGCTGGCGCGCCAGCGTCATCATGCCGGTGCCAATCGACACCGAAGAGACTTTGTTCGGTACGATGCGTCCGGCCGGCAATCCGGCCGCCGCCACGGCATCGCAATAGCCGGCGTAGCGCTGCTGGTCACGGCGATCGGACATCGAGCCAAAATAAATCACCCGCTGTTTACCGCTGGCCAGCAGCATCGCAGTCATGTCGTAGCCAGCACGGTAATTATCAAAGCCGACGTTAATGCGCCCGCGGGTCTCGCTCAGTCCCATCACTTCGGCGACCGGAATGGTGGCCGCGTTGAGATACTTTTCCGCGCGCACGGTGTGCACCGACTCGGTCAGAATCAATCCCTGCACGTTAAAAGCCAGTACCGTGGCAATCTGCTCCTCTTCGCGCTGCGGATTGTAGTCGTAGTTGACCACCAGCGTCTGATAGCCGTGGGCGCTGGTGACCGATTCGATACCGGCCAGCAGATCGGCAAAGATTTGATTATTGAATGAGGGGATGAGCACGCCGATGCGCGGCGGATTGTGCCGCGACGCCGCGGTATTTTCCTGCTCAGCGATATAACCGATTTCGGCCATCACGCTGGCGATTTTCGCCGCCGTTTCCGCCCTGACCTTTTCCGGCGTGCGCAGATAGCGGCTCACCGTCATCTTGGTGACCCCTGCGAGAGTCGCAATATCGTCCAGAGTGATGCGCTGCGTTTTCATTGCGCGGTCCGCAAAGAGAGCCTGTCAATCAACGTATTATGCCCGCTGGCGAGTCAAAAAAGAAACGCTGCTCCGCCGGTCATACCGCTCGTTCATAGTGCTCAATCACCGCCAGCGCCAGACCGTTGGCCGGATCGATACGCTGCGGCAGAAAGTGCAGCGCGGTATGGGCAAAGGTAAACGCCAGCGTGCCGGCCTGTGCCGCCTGCTGTACCGCCTGCACAAACGCCGGTTGCGCATTCCACGGGCCGTCAATGATGATGCTGGCCGGATTGACCAGCTGCATCACCTGGCTCAGCGCATGGCCGAGATAGCGGCCGGTCTGCGCCATCAGCTCATACACGATCTCCGGCTCGCTGTCGCCAGACTGCCAGCGTAAGCCGGGCTTACGCCGGGCCAGCTGCTGCTGGATCGCCGGCAGGCTGACCAGCGTCTCCAGACAACCCTGTCGCCCGCAGCTGCAGCGCGCGCCGTTGGGCTGCACGCTCAGATGGCCAATCTCACCGGCGGTCCAGCTGCTGCCGCTGAACACCTCGCCGCGCTCCACCAGCGCGCCGCCCACGCCGTCGGCGATGCGCAGATAGAAGTGGCTTTGCGCTTTATTGAGCTCCAGCTGCTGCACCGCCAGCAGCGCGGCCGCTTTGACGTTATTCATGATGCGCAGCGGCAGCTCAACGCCACGCCGCAGCGGCGTCAGCACATCGACATCCTGCCAGCCGAGCGGCGCAGAAAAGTGCACCCGCCCGCGCTGAGAATCAATGATGCCGGGAAAACCGATGGCCACGCCCAGCAGCGCCGGATGCGCCGCGCGCAGCGTCTGACACACTTCCGTCAGTTCGTGCAGCAGCCCGTCGGCATCGGCCGTTTCGGTGCGCCAGGTTTGCTCGGCCACCACGCGCGAAAAGTAGTCGCACACGCGCCAGTGAATCGCCTGGCGCTCGACCATGATGCCCGCGCTTTTCAGCTGACCCGCGCGCAGTTCGATCTCAATTTTGGGCCGACCGGCCGCAGCCACGCTGACCGGGCCAAGCTCGTGAATCAGCCCCTGCGCCAGCAGGTCATCGATAATCAGGGAAACGGTGTTTTTGCTCAGGTCGAGCGCCAGCGCCAGATCCTGGCGGGAAGTGATGCGGGTGGTACGCAGTTGCGTCATCACCCGCTTGAGGTTGTTCAGTCGAAGTACCGCTGGTCCTTTCCCGGCTGCTTTCATCGCACCCTCACCTGACAAAGAGTAATAGGTGTAAGTTTAGCAGCCCGCACCGGCGGTTAATCGCCGGTAAAACCGGGTTTTTACCGCTTCTGCCGCGTATCAGTACTCGTCGCCGCGCACGCGGCTGCGGTAACTTTCCCAGTCAAAACGCACCCACAGGCTATTACCGAGGCGCATGCGATCCATCACCCGTTCGCCAAGCAGCGTATTCATGCCGGCCGGATCGAGGTTGGAGAGCATGCCGGTCGGCCGCTTTGACGACGAACGGCGATCAACAATCTGATTGATGATCACTTTCTCGTAGCGCGATTCGCTCTGCATGCCGATCTCATCGATCACCAGCAGATCGACATGGCTGAGATCCTGCAGCAGCCGCTCTTCGGTCAGGTCGCTGCCGCCGCTGAAGGTGCCTTTCATGCTCGACATCAGATCGGCCACCGTAACAATCAACACGCTTTTACCGCGCAGAATCAGATCGTTACCAATCGCCGCCGCCAGATGGTTTTTGCCGGTGCCGGGACGACCAGAAAACACGAAGCTGGCGATGCTGTTCTCAAAGCCGGCGGCGTATTCACGCGCCAGACTGAGCGCCTTGCGCTGGCCGTCATTTTCGACGCGGTAGTTGTCGAACGAGCAGTTCATGTGCAACTCACGGATGCCGGAGCGGCCCATGATGCGCTGCATCTTCATGGCGCGGTTTTCGCGCACAATCGCTTCTGAGCGCAGCCGGCCCTGCTCCTGATTCCACGCCAGCAGTTCAGCACCGTTTTTAAACTTCGGCTGCACATCCGCGGGCATGATTTTTTTCAGGCGACTGAAAAGATCGTTCGGCGTTTTCATTACTCACCTCGGAATCCATCGGGAATATCATAATCAGTATTGCTGATCTGGGTGATATCGCGCTTTGGCTGACCGCCATTGGCGGCGCGGTTCATCTGCACGCTGCGCGCCAGTTTCTGCTGCCACTGTACATGGTGAAACAGCCGGCCTTCCGCCTGCCAGTAGGCGACAAAAGCCGCCAGCTCTGCGGCGGTCACTGGCTCGCTCAGCGCCACGCCCCAGATCGCCGCCTGGCGCTGGAAGTCGCTGTCCGGCTGCCAGCCCGAATACATGGCAAACTTGCCCACCGGCACGGCGATCGGCGCGGCGTCGCTGTGAAACAGGCTGTCGTCCAGCGTGACATCATTCGGCTGCTGCGCCGCCGCTTCCAGCGCCAGCAGGTGCGCGAGGCGCTGCGGCGTGATCGCGTAAAACGCCGGAACATTGTTGTGCAGCACCGCCAGCGTGCCGTTATCGGCCTGCTGCAGCGTGGTGAGGGGATCGTGGCAAAAGCCGTCCAGCCCCACCAGCGTTGAAGATAAGATTTTGACTGACATGAAGAAACCTGACGTTGACTCACCCGGTGCACCGGCGACCCGGTGCTAAGCGGTCAGTGTACCTGTTTTAGCACCGGGGATCGCCATAAAACCGCGCGGATTTAGCGCGAGGCGAAGTGCGGTTCAGCCGCCTCAATGCTGACCACGCGACGGCTGGCGTGGGCCGTTGCCAGCGCCGGGCGGGTTTGCCACAGATAGCGCAGCGATGCCACCAGACACAGGCTGTAGCCAAACAGCTCGCTGCCCTCTTCCGCCATGTTTTTCACCACGCGGTTATAGCCATCCAGCATCAGTTGCTGCCACAGCTCATGCATGCCAAACAGCCGCGAGAACACCAGCACCGCCAGCAGCCCGGCGGCCATCATTTGCCAGCTGCGATGCTGCAGCAGTGCCGCGAGGCCCGGCAGGATTTGCCGCGGCTGACGCAGCGCCATCGCCAGCGAGGCCGCGGTCGTTGCCAGCGCAAACCACAGCCATGCGCCGTGCTGCACCACGTCGAACAGAAAATCCATTTCACGAATCAGCATGCAGCTGAAGAAGCCACCGACCAGAATCAGCGCGCTGCGCTGCTGCGGTCGCTGCCAGGCGGCGAAGAAGAACAGTGCGGCAATGACCGCCAGCATCAGCTCCTGTGTCGCTTCGGTGAAAGAGGTTTCGTGCAGTGCATCGTTCATCCAGTTGACGTCGATGTAGACCATCGCCATACAGAAGACCAGCACCAATCCACTGATGATAAAGGCCGCCAGTTCGCGGCTAATAAGAATAATGTTTTCGCGCATTGTGATACCAAATCAGAAAATAATTAGCGCGCTTATTATATTTCCGCTGGCTGGCACCACTTCTCATTTCATGCCGCTTCAGAAGCTGGCGCTGACACCGAGGTTGTAAATGAACTGTTCGCCGCTGCTGACCGCGCCGGTCTGGGCGAAGGAGGCGAACGCCGCCATGTTCTGGCCGAGCGGCAGACGGGCACCGACGCTGACATCCATCCAGTTCGTTTCCCGGTTCATCTCTTCCGGCCGATCGCGTGGCGCGGCCGTGCCGTCGAAGCTGAGCTGATGGCTGTAACTCACCTGCGCCCACGGCGATATCCAGCCAAAACTGGAATCCACGCGCCAGCCCAGTGAAGCGATGTGTTCGGCGTTATTACGATCGACCGGCGCGCAGGCGGCGCAGCTCAGGGTGGAATCATCGACAGCAAACTGCGCCACCGGACCGGTGCGCAGGCGGTCATTCATCGGCAGGTTCCAGCCTGCCGAGTAGCGGTTCACCAGCGGCGAGTTGCCGACGCTGGCCGTTTCGCTGTGCAGCGCCATGCCGCCGCCGGGCGGATTGAGCGCGGCATCAAGCAAATCGCTCTCGCGGTTTTCTGTCAACATCAGATGATTACTGGAAATTTTTTCGGCAAGTATCGCATTGTAATCCGGCGCGCTGCTCTCGCTGGCCTGATCCCAGGCGTGCGCCGGCAGGGCCGCCACCAGTAGCCACCCACCGCTAAAGGCCAGCGCAAGGAGACGCTGGCCGGTCCGCTGACTGTTCTGCCACATGAAAGACTCCTGACGAGCCGGAAGGGATCGGGTTGGCCTTGAAATTGATGATGATCCTGAAGCGTTCACCCGGTTGCAGCGCGAACGTCCATGACGTTATTATCGGCACCCATTGATTAACTATTAATCGATTCTTTCAAACGTCAAGCGACTGACCGCTTTTTCCTCATGCTTAGGGAGTGATGCAATGCAGCGATGTGGCTGGGTAACACAGGATGCGCTTTATCTGGCGTACCACGACACGGAATGGGGCGTGCCGCAGACCGATAAGCGCGCCTTATTTGAGATGCTGTGTCTGGAGGGGCAACAGGCTGGCCTGTCATGGATCACCGTGCTGAAAAAGCGCGAGAACTACCGCCAGGCGTTTCATGATTTTGATCCGCAGGCGGTGGCGCTGATGGATGAGGCCGATCTGCTGCGCCTGCTGCAGAACAGCGGTTTGATCCGCCATCGCGGCAAGCTGGAAGCCATCATCAATAATGCCAAAGCGCTGCTGGCGCTGGAGGCCACCGGTGAAGACTTTTCCCGCTTTATCTGGTCATTTGTCGATAACCAGCCGATTTTGCACCGTTATGCGGATTATAAACTGGCGCCCACCACCTCCGAACCGGCCATTGCGCTGTCTAAAGCGCTTAAGAAGCGTGGTTTTAAATTCGTCGGGCCTACAACCTGCCACTCTTTTTTACAGGCCTGCGGGCTGATAAACGATCATCAAACCAGCTGTTTCTGCCATCCCGATAATCTTTAAGGCAAAAGTTTACAAATTAAGACTGCGCCTCACGAATTTCCCCATCATTGAGCGGCATAATAGTGCCGTTTTGGGGCATTTTCCCCGTTTCCGTATGAGGGACTTTTTCATGAAAAAGCGTGTACTGGCGCTGGCCTTGTTAATGAGCGGCAGCGTGGCGCTGTCGGGTTGTACCACCAATCCTTATACCGGCGAATCGCAGGCCGGGAAATCGGGCATCGGCGCGGGTCTGGGCGCGGTGCTGGGCGCTGGCGTGGGCGTGCTCTCTTCGTCGAAGAAAGATCGCGGTAAAGGTGCGCTGATTGGCGCAGCGTCCGGTGCGGCACTGGGCGGCGGCGTCGGCTATTACATGGATGTGCAGGAAGCCAAACTGCGCGACAAGATGCGCGGCACCGGCGTCAGCGTAACGCGTCAGGGCGATAACATCGTGCTGAACATGCCGAATAACGTGACCTTTGACTCGAGCAGCGCCAACCTGAAACCGGCCGGCGCAAATACGCTGACCGGCGTGGCGATGGTGCTGAAAGAGTATCCGAAAACCGCCGTCAATGTGGTCGGCTTTACCGACAGCACCGGCACGCGCGCGCTGAACATGCGCCTGTCGCAGCAGCGTGCAGAAAGCGTCGCCAGCGCGCTGATCGTGCAGGGCGTGGCGCAGAACCGCCTGCGCACCCAGGGCATGGGCCCGGATAACCCGGTCGCCAGCAACAGCACCGAAGCCGGTAAAGCACAAAACCGTCGCGTCGAAATTACCCTGAGTCCGCTGGGCTAAGGCACAGGCCGGTCTGCCGCTGCAGGCCGGCTTTTGACGTGTTTTTACGCGCTTATTGACGCGCAAAGCAGCAGATAAGCGTAAACGTCGCCGGACGATAGAGCCAGCGATGAGTTTATGCTAGCGTGATCAAAATTTGATCAGTGGAATGCCATCATGTCACTCAAAGCTATCGCCTCCGCCCTTGGCCTCTCTGTGACCACCGTGAGCCGCGCGCTGAATGGGTTTGATGATGTCGCCGCTGCTACCCGCAAACGCATCGAAGAGGAAGCCGACCGGCGCGGTTATCGCCCGAATGCCGCCGCGCGTCGCCTGAAGACCGGCCGTGCCAATGCGGTCGGGCTGGTGTTTCCGGTCAGCAATGCCTCACTCAACGACAGCTACTACAGTGAAATGCTGCTGACGCTCGATCAGCGCCTTGCCCTGCACGAGATCGATCTGCTGTTGCTCCCCGACAAACCGCAGGATCAGCAGCGCAATTTGCTGCGCATGCTGCGCAGCGGCATGCTGGACGCGCTGATTGTCACCCATACCACGCCGCAGGATGTGCGATTGCAGCGCCTGCAGCAGAAGGGTTTTCGCTTTCTTACGCTGGGGCGCAGTCAGCTGCCGCAGCCTTACGCCTGGTTTGATTATGATAACCATGCCGGAACGCTACTGGCGGCGCAGCACTGCCAGCAGCAGGGCTATACGCGCATCGCTTATCTCGGTGGTAACGAGCCCAGCACCTACATTCTTGACCGCCGGCAGGGGTTTATCGACGCGCTGCCCGCCACGCCATGCGCGCAGCAGGCTGGCTGGATGGCCGCGCTGCCGCCCTCGCGCCGCGCGGGCTATCAGCAAACCCGTGCCTGGCTGGCGCACGTTATCCAGCCTGACGCCATCATCACCGACTGCAGCCCGCTCGGCGAAGGCGCAGCGATTGCCCTGCAGCAGGCCGGGCGTCTGAGCGGCGCGCAGGCAATTCCCCTGTACGTGTACGATGGTCTGCCGCACGACTCGATTATCACGCAACCGGTCAACGCGATTCTGCAATCATCACAGCAGCGGATTGGCGAACGCGTCGCCGAAATGGTGCTGCTGCTGCTGGAAGGCGCGCCGCCCGCGCAGTTACAGACGCTGTGGCAGCCAATGCTGCGCCTCACTTCTGACGCACAGTGATTGCGCGGGTGCCGCGCTGTGATAGTCTTCGCCTGATGCAATTAATCAGGTGTATGTGATGAAAACCAGGCCGCCACGAGCCACAATCAGTGACGTTGCCCGCACGGCAAAAACCGGTAAAACCAGCGTTTCCCGCTATCTGAATGGCGAAGTTCATCTGCTTTCGCCGGATCTGAAAGCCCGTATCGAACAGGCGATTGCCGACCTCAACTACCGCCCCAGCCAGATGGCGCGCGGACTCAAACGCGGCCGCACCCGGCTGATAGGCCTGATCATTGCCGATATCACCAATCCCTACTCGGTGGATGTGCTGAGCGGCATTGAAGCCGCCTGCCGCGCGCGCGGCTTCACGCTGCTGATGTGTAACACCAACAACGAAGTTGACCTCGAACAGCACTACCTGCAGCTGCTCAGCAGCTATCAGGTGGAAGGCATTGTGGTGAATGCAGTCGGGATGCACGAAGAGGTGCTCAACCGTCTGCAGCAGTCGATGCTGCCGATGGTGCTGATTGACCGCAAAATCCCCGACTTCGCCTGCGACGTGGTCGGGCTCAACAACCCGGAGGCCGCCCGCATCGCCACCCGGCATCTGCTGGATAACGGCTACGAAGCGCTGCTGTTTCTCAGTGAGCCGCTCGGCAGCGTCAATACCCGCCGCGAACGTCTCGCCGCCTTCTTTGACACCATCAGCAGCGCGCCACAGGTGGTGGCAGAGAATGCCGAAGTGGTGTTGCATCAGCCGGCGCAGCTGGAACAGGTGCTGCAGGCGTTTCATCAGCGCCATCCGGGCAAATGCTGCGCGGTGATGGCCGCCAACGGTGCGCTGACGCTACAGGTGGCGCGGGCGTTACAGCGCCTGACGCTGCGCTGGGGCGAGAGCATTGGCCTGCTGGGCTTCGACGAACTGGAGTGGGCGGCGCTGGCCGGCGTCGGCATCACCACGCTGAAACAGCCCACCTGGCAGATCGGCTATGCCGCGCTGGAGCAGGTGATCGCGCGTATCGAAGGCAGCGAACAGCCGATTCGCGAGCAGGTTTTCTCCGGTGAGCTGATTGTGCGCGGCTCCAGCCAGCCGCTGCGCTAACCCGCTTTTCACGGCTCACTTCGTGAGCAGGATCATAATTCCGCACTCTGCTACTTTCCTTTGGAACCGGTTCCATTAAGCTTTTTACAGCACATTAACGTGCTGTCCGGCGCATAACGATGCGGCGGGCAGCACAGCGAGACAGGCTGGAGGAAAGATGTCGAAAGCGGAAATTATTGTGGTCACGGCCGCCTACGGCGCGCACAAGGTGGCAGAACTGGGCGGCCAGGCAGCGCTGCTGCCGCTGATTAAAGCGGCCGGTGCCGATGGCGTCGAGATCCGCCGCGAGCTGTTCAGCGACGACGAATTGTGCCAGCTGCATTCGCTCGGCGACGCGCTGCGCCAGCATCAGCTCAGCGTCAGCTATTCAGTGCCGGAAGCGCTGTGGCAGGCGGACGGTGCGCTCAATCCGCGTCTGGCGCAGTTCCTGCAGGAAGCTGAGCTGCTGGGCGCTCAGCGCCTCAAGCTGGCGCTGGGTCACTATGTCTCGCTGGCCGATCGCCAGCTGGTTGAAGTGCTGGCCGGCTCGCACGTCACGCTGGTGGTGGAGAACGATCAGACGCCCGACAGCAAACTCACGCCGATGCTGCACTTCTTCCATCACGCCTGCGATGCCGCGCTGCCGCTGGATATGACCTTCGACATGGGCAACTGGCGCTGGACCGGCGAGGACGCCCTGCAGGCAGCGGCGCAGCTCAGTCGCTACGTGAGCTACATTCATGTTAAGGCGGCGGTGCCGCACGGTGACAGCTTCCGCGCCATTGCGCTGGATGACGCCGACGACAGCTGGCGCACGCTGCTGCAGGCGCTGCCGGCCGATGCACCGCGCGGTATTGAGTTCCCATTAGCCGGCGCAGATTTACTGGCGGTGACCCGCCACTATGTCGATCTGCTGCGCGCGGTGTAAGGAGTTGAGCATGACACACACCTCTCAGCTGGATGTCGTCACCATTGGTGAGGCGATGGCGATGTTTATTGCCGGGCAAACCGGCGATCTCGCCGCAGCCGATCAGTTCACGAAGCGCATTGCCGGTGCCGAGCTTAACGTGGCGATTGGTCTGGCGCGCCTCGGTTTGCAGGTTGGCTGGGTCAGCCGCGTCGGCGACGACAGCTTCGGCCGTTTTACCCTGCAGCAGCTGGCGAAAGAGCATGTCGACCACCGCTGCGTGACCATTGATAACCGCTATCGCACCGGTTTTCAGCTCAAAGCGCGCGTGGACGACGGCTCCGATCCGGAAGTGGAGTATTTCCGTAAAGGCTCCGCCGCCAGCCACCTGTCACCGGATGATTTCGACGAAAGCTATTTCGGCAGCGCGCGCCATCTGCATCTGAGCGGCGTGGCCGCCGCGCTTTCCGATAGCTCGCTGGCGCTGGCTAAACATGCGGCGAAAGAGATGCGCGCGCGCGGCAAAACCATCTCCTTTGATCCTAATCTCCGTCCGGTGCTGTGGCGCAGTGAAGAAGAGATGCGTAAGCATCTGAATTTGCTGGCAGAATACGCCGACTGGGTGCTGCCAGGTGAAAAAGAGGGGCTGATTCTGACCGGCTACCGTCAGCCTGAAGCGATTGCGGATTTCTACCTCGATAAAGGCGTGCGGGCGGTGGTGATCAAAACCGGCAGCGACGGCGCCTGGTATAAAACCGCCGCGGGCGAACAGGGCCAGATTGCGCCGATCCACGTGGAGAATGTGGTGGATACCGTCGGCGCGGGCGATGGCTTTGCGGTCGGGCTGATCAGCGCGCTGCTGGAAGGGAAATCGCTGCCGCAGGCGATTCTGCGCGGTAACAAAATTGGTTCGCTGGCGATTCAGGTTGCCGGCGACAGCGAAGGTCTGCCGACGCGCGCAGCGCTCGGCGATTATTAAAACCAGGTCGCCATCAATGGCGACCCAACGTAGGGTGCGCATTCATGCGCACCGAAAAAAACTGTCTCTACACCCTAATTTCGAGACGCATCCACAGAATGCGCCCGCCTCAACCAGAGGAGTCACCCATGAAATCGCAGACAATCGCGCCAAAACGCTGGTGGTATATCATGCCCATCGTGTTTATCACCTACAGTCTGGCGTATCTGGACCGGGCGAACTTTAGCTTCGCCTCTGCCGCAGGGATAAATGAGGATCTCGGTATCACCAAAGGCATGTCATCGCTGCTCGGTGCCCTGTTCTTCCTTGGCTACTTCTTCTTTCAGATCCCCGGCGCGGTCTATGCTGAGCGCCGCAGCGTAAAAAAACTGATTTTCTGGTGTCTGATTCTGTGGGGCGGCTGCGCCTCGCTGACCGGTATCGTCAGCAATATTCCGATGCTGGCCGCCATCCGCTTTGTGCTCGGCGTGGTGGAAGCGGCGGTGATGCCGGCGATGCTGATCTACATCAGCAACTGGTTTACCAAATCTGAGCGCTCACGCGCCAATACCTTCCTGATCCTCGGCAACCCGGTGACGGTGCTGTGGATGTCAGTGGTGTCCGGCTACCTGATTAACTCCTTTGGCTGGCGCGAGATGTTCATCATCGAGGGCTTCCCGGCGGTGATCTGGGCGATTGCCTGGTGGTTTATGGTGCAGGATAAACCGGCCCAGGCCAAATGGATGAGCGACGAAGAGAAAGCGGCGCTGCAGGCGCAGCTGCAGAAGGAGCAGGAGAACATTAAAGCGGTGCGCAACTACAGCGAAGCCTTCCGCAACCGCAACGTTATCCTGCTGTGCCTGCAATATTTTGCCTGGAGCATCGGCGTGTACGGTTTCGTGCTGTGGCTGCCGTCGATTCTGCGTAACGGCACGCAGATGGGCATGGTCGAAGCGGGCTGGCTGTCGGCGGTACCGTATCTGGTGGCGACCATCGCCATGCTGGTAGTGTCGTGGGCGTCGGACAAGACGCAAAACCGTAAGCTGTTTGTCTGGCCGCTGCTGCTGATTGGCGCACTGGCGTTCCTCGGCTCGTGGATGGTGGGCTCCAGCAACTTCTGGCTGTCGTATGCGCTGCTGGTGATTGCCGGCGGGGCAATGTACGCCCCCTATGGCCCGTTCTTCGCCATCATTCCGGAGATGCTGCCGCGCAATGTTTCCGGCGGTGCCATGGCGCTGATTAACAGTATGGGCGCACTGGGTTCCTTCATCGGTTCATGGATCGTAGGCTATCTTAATGGGGCGACCGGCAGTCCTGCCGCCTCCTATGTCTTTATGGGTGCTGCGCTACTGGCGTCGGTGTGGCTGACGCTGATTGTTAAACCGGCGGCCAACAAAACGCCGCCGCCGATTCACGGGGCGAAGCACGCCTGAAAGCGTAAGCGATGACTTTTCCGGGCGACTCAGGTCGCCCGTCACACGTTCTACAGGGAGCAAATAATGAAACCTGCTGTGATTCTGTATAAGAGCCTGCCCGATGACCTGCGTGCCAAGCTGGACCAGCACTTCAGCGTCACGGAAGTGAAAGATGTCTCGCCGGAGACGGTGAAACAGCATGCGGCGCAGTTCGCCGCAGCGCAGGGTCTGCTGGGCTCCGGCGGCAAAGTGAATGATGAGCTGCTGGCCAGCATGCCGGCACTGCGTGCCTGTTCTACCGTCTCCGTCGGCTATGACAACTTTGACGTTGATGCGCTCAACCAGCGCAACGTTCTGCTGATGCACACGCCCACCGTACTGACCGAAACCGTGGCCGATACCATGATGGCGCTGGTGCTGAGCACCGCGCGTCGCGTCACCGAGCTGGATAAGTGGGTCAAAGCCGGTGAGTGGAAAAAGAGTATCGACGCTGAGCACTTCGGTATCGACGTACACCACAAGACGCTGGGCATTCTCGGCATGGGCCGCATTGGTCTGGCACTGGCGCAGCGCGCGCACTTTGGCTTCGGCATGAACATTCTGTACAACGCCCGCCGCCAGCATGAAGAGGCAGAAACCCGCTTTGGCGCGCGCGCCTGCGATCTGGAAACGCTGCTGAAAGAGAGCGATTTTGTCTGCATCAGCCTGCCGCTGACCGAGCAGACGCACCATATGATCGGTGCGGAACAGCTGAAACTGATGAAGCCGAGCGCGATTCTGATCAACGCCGGACGCGGTCCGGTGGTCGATGAGCAGGCGCTGACCGCCGCACTGAAAGACGGCACTATTCACGCCGCCGGGCTGGATGTGTTTGAAGTCGAGCCGGTACCGGCCGATGCGGAAATCCTCACGCTGCCGAACGTGGTCGCGCTGCCGCACATCGGCTCCGCCACGCATGAAACGCGCTACGGCATGGCGCGCGATGCGGTCGACAACCTGATCGCCGCGCTGAGCGGTAAAGTGGAGAAAAACTGCGTTAACCCGCAGGTCCAGGCTTGATCCCTCGGCTTTAGCCATTGCGCCTGCCGGTTGCGGGCGCTATGGTGGTCTTCCCCCTGATAACAATGTTTTTACCTCCTATGGCTTTTTCTCAGTTCGGCGACAAATTTACGCAACATTCCGGCATCTCTCGTCTGATGGAAGATATGGGCGAAGGGCTGCGCACGCCTGGCACGATCATGCTGGGCGGCGGTAATCCGGCGCAGATTCCGGCCATCAATGATTATTTCAGTCAGCTGCTGCTGCAGATGCATCAGGACGGCAAGCTGAACGAAGCGCTGTGCAACTACGACGGCCCGCGCGGCAAAGCGCTGCTGCTGGAGGCGCTGGCTACGCTACTGCGCGAGGAACTCGGCTGGCCGGTGACGCCACAAAATATCGCGCTCACCAACGGCAGCCAGAGCGCGTTCTTTTACCTGTTTAATCTGTTTGCCGGCCGCCGCGCCGACGGCAGCAAAAAGCGCGTGCTGTTCCCGCTGGCACCGGAATACCTCGGCTATGCCGATGCCGGGCTGGAGGAGGATCTGTTCATCTCCGCCAAACCCAACATTGAACTGCTGCCGGAAGGCCAGTTCAAATACCACGTCGATTTCGACCATCTGCCGCTGAATGATGAGACTGGCCTGATTTGCGTGTCGCGTCCGACCAATCCAACCGGCAACGTCATCACCGACCACGAACTGCTGCAGCTGGATGCGCTGGCACAGCAGCACGGCGTCCCGCTGCTAATCGATAACGCCTACGGCGTGCCGTTCCCCGGCATCATCTTCAGTGAGGCACGTCCGCTGTGGAACCCCAACACCATTCTGTGCATGAGCCTGTCGAAGCTGGGCCTGCCGGGCGCACGTTGCGGGATTATCGTTGCCGATGAGAGCACGATCGGTGCCATTGGTAACATGAATGGCATTATCAGCCTGGCACCAGGCAGCATCGGTCCGGCGATTGCTACTGAGATGATTGTGCGTGGCGATCTGCTGCGCCTGTCGCAGGAAGTGATTAAACCGTTTTATCAGGCCAAAGTTAGCGAAACTATCGCGATTATTCGCCGCTATATCAGCGAAGATCGCTGCCTGATCCACAAACCGGAAGGCGCTATCTTCCTGTGGCTGTGGTTCCGCGACCTGCCGATCAGCACCGAAGCGCTGTATCAGCGTCTGAAAGCGCGCGGCGTGCTGATGGTGCCGGGCCACTTCTTCTTCCCGGGGCTGGAACAGGCCTGGCCGCACACCCATCAGTGCATGCGCATGAATTACGTACCGGACAGCAACAAGATTGAGCGTGCGGTACAGATTCTGGCGGAAGAGCTGGATAACGCCTGGAACGCTTAATCCGCGCTTAACGACAGCTGGCACCACTGCGCCAGCTGCTGAATCGCCTGTTCGACTTCGGCATTCCAGCCAAAACCGGCGTTGAGCCGGAAGCAGTGATCGTAGCGGTGATCGGTGGCGAAGATGTGCCCGGGCGCGATGCCGATGCCCGCGTTGCGCGCCTTGAGAAACAGCGCGCGCACGTTCAGCGCCTGTTGCGGCATCTCCACCCACAGCACGTAACCGCCCTCCGGATCCGACACACGCGTGCCCGCCGGGAAGTAGCGCAGCACCGCCTGGCGCATATGGTGAATCTGATTTTTCAGCTCGCGCCGCAGCTTGCGCAGGTGCGCATCGTAACCGCCGCTGCGCAGCAGTTCGGCAATCGCCGCCTGCGACAGCACCGACGTGCCCATGCTGGTGGTGTACTTCAGCGAGGCGATTTTGCGCATGTACTTGGTGCTGTGCACCCAGCCAATACGGATGCCGGGCGCCACGGTTTTGGAGAAGCCGCTGCACAGGATGGCATTGGGACTGAAGGCGCGCATCGGAAACGGCCGGCGCTCGCCGAAAGCCGTATCGCCAAAGATATCGTCCTCAATGATCACCACATCATTCTCATCGGCCTGGCGCGCGATATACGCCTTCTGCTCGTTGGGAATGCTTTTGCCCAGCGGATTATTGATGTTGTTGATGGTGAGATAGGCCTGCACCGCTTTACGCCGGAACAGCCCGGTGAGTTTCGCGACGTTAACGTAACCCTCCGGCCCGGCTTCCACTTCAATGACGCGCAGGTTGAGATTATGCAGCATCTGTAGCAGCACGAAGTAGCACGGCGACTCCACCGCCACGATATCGCCCGGCCGCGTGGTGGCGCGCAGCGCCAGCGAAATCGCCTCAATGCAGCCGTTAGTGACCAGGATGTCATCGGCGCTGATATTGCAGCCATAATCCACCGCGCGCCGGGCAATTTCCGCCTTGAGCGGCGCATAGCCGGTGCCTTTCACCGTATTACCGAGCAGCGCCGGTTTGCTGTAACCCATCTGCCGCATCAGCAGGCCAATTTTTTTCACCGGATAGAGTGAGATATCGCCGTTGGCCAGATCGAGCCGCACGCGGCAGTCCGATCCCAGCATCGCCAGGTGCAGTTCGGTTTGCTCATCCAGCGGCGCCACTTCGCGCGGCTGCTCGCTGAATACCGCCGGCACTTTTTTCGCTGTGGGACGCGGTGCGACAAAAAAGCCAGACTTCGGCCGCGCCACCGCGTAGTGCTCATCCTCCAGCGTGCGTAATGTTTTCAGCGCAGTGGTCATGCTGACGCGATACTGCGTCGCCAGCGTGCGCACCGACGGCAAACGGCTGTCGGGCGGTAGCGATCCGCTATGAATGGCCTGTTTTATCTGCTCAGCGATCTGACGGTAACGACTGCTCTGACTCTCCTGTTCCTGCGTTTCACCCGCCATCTGTTCCACCCCATATCGTGCTGATCTGTGCGTATTCATCAGATTACATTCAAAGTACTTTAGGCTGCATCTGTTAATTCAGCTTCACGCAGCACCTTCGTGGCCCGTTTTCCAGCCCGTTGTCGCCCGCACGGCAGCGGCGATTTTATTAGCCAAAGGATGAAGTGAAAAATGAATAATCTGTCCGCGATGATGAGTGAAATTGAAGAATACCTGACGCCCGCGATTCTCGATTCCGCCCAGCACTGTGCTCAGCGACTGCTCGCCGCCCTGCCCGATCCCGACCATCCCGAACGTAACCGCGTACTGCTGGCCTATGGCGGCGGCAAAGACAGCAGCTATATGGTGGCCTACGTACGTTACATTCAGGGGTTAATCTGGCAACAGCGCAACAGCACGTTTCAGCTGCGCATCAGCACTAATCGCCATGCCGCCATGAACGACAGCGTGATGGAAAACATCGACCGCGTCTATCGCGCGCTGCGTATCCATGACGACGCGTTCACCGAATGCCTGGTGACCGACGGGCTGCAGATTCGTCCCTTCGATCGCCATTTGCCGATGCCGCAGAGCGTGCGCCAGCAGAACCGCGACGATGTGCTGATGAATGGTCACCGCTTCCGTGCCGACGCGCGCTCCACCTTCTGCAACGCCTGCAACCTGAGTATGGTGAATTCGTTTGGCCTGGCGGCGCATTACGATGGCGGCGTCGATGTGATCATCACCGGCGATTCGCCGCAGGAACAGACCGCTTACCTTGCGTGGGCGCGCCACCTGTCAAAACTGTTTGATGCGCCAATGGCCGATAAGTCGCGCGGCTTCAGCGGCTTTCTGCACACGCTGGACGGCGTGGCGGCGCGCTACTTCGCCGACATTTACGGCGCTGACCAGGTCACGCCGGCACATCGCATTACCTGGCAGCTGGCGCGCGACCCGCTGTTCTTCAACATCTATCAGGACACCGCTTATGAGGCTGGCGCGCACTGGGCGCTGCTGACCGAATTCATGCATTTCCGCTTCGACGAGCTGATGTTCAGCTTCTCCGAATCGGACTGCGGCAACCCGACGTTAATGGCACATATTCGCGGTCTGCGTGCGGAGACGCTGTTGCAGCGCAGCTACGCCGAAGGCATTCGCGAATATGTGCGCTTTGCGCTCGGCCTGATGGTGCAGAAGGACTTTCCGCCGCAGCTGATCGATGAGATGGCCGCGCGCTATCAGGATGACGCCGCGATTGCCCGCGCACGCCAGCGCGCCGCGCAGTTCGCACTCGATGCTTTCGGCCTCAGTGAAACCCAACTGGTATGCATGATCTATTCACCGTTTATCGCCGCCGGCCAGCAGCTGAAAGCCTGGCTGCTGCATTTGCCGGCCGCGCCGGAAGAAGCCGCGGTGCGCGCCTTACTGAGCGGAGAGAGCGAGGATGTGGCGCTGGCGCAGCAGCTCACGCAGCTGTCTGGCCTCAGCGTGGCACAGATGCGGCACTGCTGGCGCAGCGCGGCGGTGAGTTCGCTGCTGGACGGCGCGCGCGGCGATGCGCTGTCGCGCGTGTTGCGTTTCGACCCGCACAAAGCGGTGATTCAGGTTAACAACGGTGCGTTACAGGACATCGTTACTGAAGTGATTTCCGGGCGTTAACCCGGTAAGGCGACGCGATGAGAAAGATTTTTCTGCAGATTGGCGCCACGCGCGACGGGCAAAATCCCTACTGCGCGGTGGCAAAACGCGAAGGCTATTTTACCGTACTGGCCGAAATGGGGGATTTTGTCGACTATCAATCGCTCAGCATCGCCCTGCCGTTCGATCTGATTGTGCGTCTCGATCGCCCGGAAAATCCGTGGGATGTCCTCAATGCCTGTCTGCACGCCGGTCTGCTGGAGCATCCACAGGTGGTGCTGGCCGGTTTTGAGGCTTACAACGCCAGCGCTGGCCGGGTGCGTGAACTGCTGGCCGGCCCGGATGCCGGTCCGGGTTTTATCCCGCCGGATAAATATGCACAGCGCATGGCGCTGCGCAAAGCCTGGCCGCGTTTTCCGCAACCGGAGTTTCGCTTCTTTGCCTCACCGCTCAGCATTGGCGACGCGCGGGATGCACTGCTCTACCCCTGCGTGATCAAACCGGTCGACGGCGGCGGCGGGCTGGGCATCTGGCTGGTGGAAGAGGCCAGCCAGCTGGATGCGGTGATTGCCCGGCTGCTCGACACCATGAACTATGGCGGACGCGGCTTTACCGGCTTTATCGTCGAAAGCTGGCTGGCCGGTGACGAATATTCGCTGCAGGGCGTGGTGGAGAATGGACACGCGGTGGCGCTGACCTGCTGCCAGAAGGTGATTGAGCAGCATACCGAGGCCGACGGCTGTATCAGCTTTTACGAATCCGGCCATGTAGCGATGGCGGCGCAGCAGCTGCCCGCCGCTTTCACCAGCCTGATGAGTTTCTGCTGTGAAACCTTCGGCTACCGGCGCGGCGCTTTCCACATTGATTTCATTATGGTGAACGGCGAGCCGCACTTTCTCGAAATGGGCTTTCGCCTGTCCGGCATGGGCGTGGTGAACCTGGTGGAAGAGGTCACCGGCATCAACTGGGCCGAGGTGGCCTTTCAGGTTGAAGCCGGACGCGGCCTGCCTGAACTGCACTTCGCCGCACCGTCACAGGCCGTCGGCCGGCTGCGGTTGCGCCAGCGGCTGCAGTATGACGCCGCCGAGCGCTGGATTGCCGAGCATCAGCGCGGCCAGCTGTTACCGCCGCTCAACTTACCGGCGCTGGAGGTCTCGCCACGCTCATCGCTGTACGCCGATCTGACGCGCCACGCCGGGATTCTCGCCACGCTGCGTCTGCCTGCCGCCAGCCGCGACGAAATTCTGGCGGTGTTTCACGCCCTTCTTGCTGTGCCCGCTTTGACCTCACGGAGAGATTTACTATGTGCAGAATGATTCTGGCACACGGCCAGTTTGACGCCGCTGCGGTACTGGACGCCGCACGCGCCATGAGCTGCGGTGAAACCGCCGCGCACGATGGCCCGATTAAACAACATCCCAACGGCTGGGGCTGCCTGTGGCTGGAGCACGGTCAGATCCGTACGCTGCATGGCACCGGCACCTTTGCCGAAGCACTGCCAGGCATTGACGTCACGCGCATGCAGCACAGCCGCTTTCTGGCGGTGCACGTGCGTCACGCCACGCTCAGCAAAAATCAGGGCATTGCGTTCTCCCATCCGCTGCGGCGCACCAGCGGCACCACCCAGTGGTACATGATGCACAACGGCTTTTTGCCGACCGTCTATGCGCAGCTGGGCATGGCGCAGTCGCGCTTTGATTCCGCTGAATATCTGGAATATATCGTCGACCGCGTCACGCCCGCCGATTTCACCCGCGACTACCTGCGCGAAAAAATGGCCCGGGTGGCGCCGGGTGGCAGCGCGGCAAACGCCATTTTCGTCACCCGCGAGAAGGCCTGGGCGTGGCAATGGCATCCTGATGACACGCCTTACCCCGACTATTTCACCCTGCATCGTTGTCAGCAGAACAACAGCACCTTTATCTCCTCTGAACCTGTTTCAACACTGGGCACGGCGTCAGCATGGCACCGTATGAGCAACCATGAACTTCATGAAATTCCTTTTGGAGAGTGAACCCATGGCCATTTTCAATCAGATTCGCGTCATTAACCCCAACATGTTCGTCGAAAGCACCTGGCTGGATGACATCGTCACCGCGCGCGTGCCGCTGCTGGTGCTGCGCAATTTCCTCACGCCAGAGGTGCGCAACGCGGTGGTGGCTGATCTCCAGCAGTGCCGCGAGCAGGTACGGGTTTCTCACTATCCAAATGGCGCGCTGACCACGCTCGGCCCGTATCTGGCGAAGCACACCGCCGCGCCGGAAAACTATTTCACCGAACTGCGCGACATCCAGCCGGCGCTGCCGGCCTCGCTGCACGCCCTGCGCGCGCAGATTTACCACTGGGTGCAGCATGCGCTGCGCCTTGAGAGTCTGCAAACCGCCACCGAACCGGCACTGGGTGATTACGCCGGCTCGATTGTGCGTTTCCACGCTGACGGCGTCGCTAATCCGCTGCATAACGACAACATCGTGCGCGATGCCGCTGGCAGCGGTCTGGCGGTGACGCACATTCTGCATCAGCTGAGCTGCGTCGTGTGCCTGCAGGAGTGCAACGCCGGCGGCGCGCTGCGCATCTTCAATAAGAAATGGCAGCCGGAAGACGAGCGCTTTAAAACGCCCGGCGAGCTGGGCTACCAGAGCGGCGTCATCGCCGGCAGCGAGACCTGCGAGTTCGCGCCGCGCAGTGGCGATATCTATCTGTTTAATCCCGCGTTTTATCATGAAATCGATCGCGTTGAGGGCGACACGCGCATCACCATGGGCTTTTTCTTTGGCCTGACCGACAAAAAAATGAAGCACGCCATTGCCTGGAGTTAATCCCGGCCTTAGACGAGGAAGACAGTATGACAACCTATGACAAAGTGATTGCGCTGCTGGATGCGCAGCAGGCCCGCTACCGCGTGGTGGAGCATGAGGCCATCGGCCAGACCGAGGTGATCAGCGCTATCCGCGGAAACGATCTCCAGCAGGCGGCCAAAGCGATGGTGCTGGAAGTCACTATGCCGGACGGCGCCGCGCCGCGCTATCTGCTGGCGATCGTACCCGGCGACTGCAAAATCAACTTCAAACACGCCGCACGTGCCATTGGCGGTAAGAAGTCGACGTTTGCCACCCCTGAGCAGGCACAAGCGCTGACGCAGTGCGTGATGGGCGCGGTGCCGCCGTTTAGTTTTGATGACCGACTGGCGCTGCGCGTGGATGCGCGGCTGCGTGATGTCGGGACGCTGTGGTTTAACGCCGGCGCGCTGGACCGCTCGGTAGCTTTGGATGTGGATGATTATTTTCGACTGATCGGCGACGACTGCGGTGCAGAGATCGCCACACCGGTGACGGCAACCGCCTGATTGCCGCGCTGAGGAATGCGTATGTCCGTGAAAGATATGTTGTTAGCCCTGTGCGTCGTGGTGGCGTGGGGCGTAAATTTTGTGGTGATTAAGCTGGGTTTGCAGGGCATGCCGCCCTTTTTGCTGGCGGGACTGCGTTTTACGCTGGTGGCGTTTCCGGCGATCTTTTTCGTGCGTCGTCCGGCAATTCCGCTGCGCTGGCTGGTGGTGTATGGCATGACCATCAGCTTTGGTCAGTTCGCGTTTCTGTTCCTCGCCATCAAGCTTGGCATGCCAGCCGGGCTGGCTTCGCTGGTGCTGCAGGCGCAGGCATTTTTCACCCTGCTGCTCGGCGCGCTGCTGCTGGCCGAGAAGCTGCGCTGGAACCACATCGCCGGCATTCTGGTCGCCACGCTCGGCATGTTTATGCTGGCAACCGCCGGTATGGAGGGCCAGACAACCGCGGGCATCACGCTGACCACCATGATGCTGACGCTGGCGGCGGCGCTGTCGTGGGGGCTGGGCAATATCACTAACAAGATTATCCTGCGCAACCGCAAGGTGCCGGTGATGTCGCTGGTGGTGTGGAGCGCGCTGGTGCCGATTGCACCGTTCTTTGCCTGTTCGTGGTGGTTCGAGGGCGAATCCGCCATTGTCACCAGCCTGCTGGATATTTCGCTGCAGACGGTGCTGGCACTGCTCTATCTGGCGTTTTTCGCCACCATCATTGGCTACGCCATCTGGGGCAATCTGCTCAGCCGCTACGAAACCTGGCGCGTGGCGCCGCTGTCGCTGCTGGTGCCGGTGGTCGGTATTCTCAGCGCCGCGCTGATCCTCGGCGAAACTCTGTCGGCACAGGAGATTCTCGGCGCGTCGGTGATCATTCTCGGGCTGCTGGTGAATGTGTTTGGCGGTATGGTGAGCCAGCGCCTGCTGGTACGTACCTGATGATGCAGCCATAAAAAAACGCCGCGTTGCAGCGGCGTTTTTCTTTACTTCGTTAGCCTTATTTCAGGATTTCAATCCGGCGTGGTTTCGCCTCTTCCGGGACGATGCGTTCCAGATCGATACTCAGCAGGCCCAGTTCGAGACGCGCATCGCGCACCACGATGTGATCGGCCAGCTGGAATTTGCGTTCGAAGTTACGTTCTGCGATGCCCTGGTACAGGTATTTACGTTCCTGCTGCTCTTCAGGGTGGGCGCCGCGCACCACCAGCATGTTGTCATGGGCGGTGATATCCAGTTCGCTCTGCGCAAAGCCGGCGACGGCAATGGTGATGCGATAGTGGTTTTCGTCTACCAGCTCGACGTTGTACGGAGGGTAGCCGCCGTTGGCCTGGTTTTGATTGGACTCAAGCAGGTTAAACAGACGGTCGAAACCAATAGCAGAACGATAAAGCGGAGAGAGATCAAAGTTACGCATAATAAGACTCCTGATAATCAGCAAGTTTTGGCAACCTTCCACCATGGACAGGTTGTCCGGCCCGTCGGTGTCCCTGTCGGCGACCGCGTCGTGACCGTAGCTTAAAGATGGGTGCGCTCAGGTCGCTTTCAAGGGGCAATGCGCTTTTTTTTGCAGCAATTCTGACGATATGGCATACACTCAGGGGACGCTTCGCCTGACGGGAAGGACATAACCACAGAGTTATGCGGATGTCAGGTGACACACTCCAGCCAGGGCCATGCCATGACTGTAGGGATGATGATGATGAAAATGATGAAACGCTTTCCGCTCACCGGCCTGCTGGTCTGCTGCGCCTGTGCCACATCAGGCTGCTCCAGCGTGATGTCGCATACCGGTGCCAGCCAGGGTTACTACCCCGGCACGCGCGCCAGCGCAGAGATGCTGACCGATGACAATACCAGCTGGGCGATTAAACCGCTGGCGCTGATCGATCTGCCCTTTTCGGCGGTGATGGATACGCTGCTGCTGCCGTGGGATTACTTCCGCGCCGACGACGATAAAACCAAAGATTCGCCGCGCGAACGCGTGCTGCAGAGCGAGAAGATGGCTGGCACCCAGGCCAGCCTGGCCACCGCGGCGGCTATGCCGGCGGAATCGCACTGACGCAGAACAGCTGTCGCCAGCCGTCAACCTCGCGCATGTAGGCGATCTGCTTCCCGTCCGGCGACCACACCACCGCGTCGCCGCCCGGCGGTTGCGCGCTGCGCGCGGTAAGGCGCGTACACTGTCCGCTGGCTATCTCACAACGCATCACGCTGTTATCACAGATAAAGGCGATGGCTGCGCCGTCCGGCTGCCAGCTGAAAGCAGACTGAATGCTGCTGCGCAGTGAGGTGATCTGACGCGCCGCGCCACCGTTGGGTGAGACTGTCCACAGCTGCACAATGCCCTGCTCGTCAGCCTGCAAAAAGGCGATTGCGCTGCCATCCGGCGCAGCGCGCAACCAGTGGCGCGGCTGCAGCGCCAGCCCTTTACCGTGCGTGATGCGCCGCTGCTGCACGCCAGCCGGCGGTGCCGGCAGCTGCTCTGCCGTGCCCTGCAGCGGTGCATTGCCGGCTCTGGCATAGTCCGCCAGCGCCTCAGGCAGATCGACCACAAACACTTCCGGCACCTTCTCACCACTGGCATTGCGCGTATCGCCGATAAAGGCGATGGCCCAGCGCTGCCAGCTGCCGTCCGCTTTCTGGTAGCCGCGCGCGCCAATCCAGCACTCTTCATAAGCGCGGTCAATCTGATCGCTGCCCGGTTGTGGATCGCGCCGGGTGTGGCTCACCAGCACGCAGTAGTGGCTGCCGTCATATTCGCGCGGATGCTGTTTTGGCGGACACACCGGATGCAGCGGCACCGCCACGCCGACGTTGCGCAGGTCGTCACGCACATCGCGCTCATGCATTACGTGATCGTTATAGGTAAAGCTCAGCCGCGAGCCATCCGGACTGAACACATGCACGTGCGAGCCACCACGCAGCGCACCCGGCGTATAGGGCGCGGTGATATCGCAGGCGTCGAGGTTCTCTGCGATGCCCTGCTGAACAATCACGCCGCGCCGGTGATGAAAGTCATAATGCCAGTGCGCATCGGGATGCTCCGGCCCATGAATACAGACATAGCGCGGCGGCAGATCCGGACTCACGGTCACCACGCCGACGTGCGCGCCCTCGCGCGCCTGATACAGCACCTCGACCGCGCCGCTGTGCACGTTGACGCGCTCAATGGTCAGGCTGGTAAACGAGGCGCCGGACGGCCGCACATCAAATGCCAGCCACTGGCTGTCGGCGGTCCAGACGTTGATATTGGTCAGCTGATGATGGCGCTGAGTAAAGGTGAGTTGTTTTTCTGACATGGGGCAACCTCAGATGTAACCGTTGCCGGACAAATTACGTGATGCCGTTCAGTTAAGCAAAAGCTGAGCAGCTAATGCGGGTGCGCAGGCATGCGCACCCGGAAGCTTAGCCCACGCGCTGCACATCCCCCACCAGCAGGATGTAAGAGAGCGCGCCAATCAGCGCAACCGCGGAGATGTACACCAGCGCGGGCGCAAAGCCGTAATCCTGCGCCAGATACCCCACCACCAGCGGTACCGTGATGCCACCGAGGCCGCCGATAAAGTTAAACATGCCGCCGGTCAGGCCAATCAGGCGTACCGGCGCCAGTGACGAGACCAGCGACCAGGTGATGGACGCGAACCCGTTGCCGAAGAAGGCCAGCGCCATCAGCACCATAATCCACAGCGGATCGTTGGTGTAGTTTGCGCCCATAATGCAGGTGGAGATCAGCAGGCCGCAGATGATCGGCGTCTTGCGGGCAAAGCCGAGCGAGCGGCCGCTGCGCACCAGACGATCGGCCACCATCCCGGAGAGGATCACGCCAACAAAGGCGGCGAGAAACGGCACGGTAGTCATAAAGCCGGCCGTCAGCGCGGCAATATGTTTCTCCTGCGTCAGATAGTTGGGGAACCAGGTAAGGAAAAACCACAGCGTTGAGGTCACCGCGAACTGGCCGAGATACACGCCGCAAAGCTTGCGATGAAACACCAGTTTCCAGTCGGCCGCGGTGAGTTTAACGCGTGCTTTTATCTCGCCGGGCGCATCGCCGTCGACCATCGCGCCACCGGCACGAATGTAATCCAGCTCGGCCTGATTGATGCCTTTGCTCTGGCTCGGCGCCTGGTAAACCCTCATCCACACCAGCGACCAGATAATGCCAATCCCGCCAGTGATGATAAACACCCAGTGCCAGCTCAGCAGTTCCTGAATCCAGATCAGCAGCGGCGTGAGAAACGCCAGGCCGACAAACTGACCGGAGGTGTAAAAGCCGACGGCCGAAGCGCGCTCCTGTTCCGGGAACCAGCTGGTAACCAGGCGATTATTGGTCGGGAAAGCCGGCGCTTCAAAAATACCGGTAATGGCGCGCAGACCTATCAGCGATAATAAGCCGCTGGCGAATCCCTGCAATAATGTCGCCACCGACCAGCCGAGAATAGCGATAAAATAGGTCAGGCGTGAACCTACGCGATCGAGAAACCAGCCGCCGGGAATCTGGCACAGCGTATATAACCAGGCAAACGCCGAAAACACATAGCCCATTTCCGCTTTGCTGATGCCAAACTCCTGCTGAATATGCGCCGAGGCAACGGCTAAATTAGCGCGATCGACATAACAAATGACTACCGTAATAAAAATCATCAGCAGCGTAATATAACGGCGACGCGTAGGTTTCGCCTGAACAGCAGAGAGATCCATGGTGTTTCTCCGTCAGATGTCAGCTGGCGGACGTGCCGAAACACGCCGCAGCCAACGCAGGGTAAGGTTATCGAAGATAAAAGCCGCAGCAGCGGTAAACTGGCAGCGCGGTGAAAACAGGTTGAGCGCTGCCCTGTGCCTTATATATTCCGCACATGGTTTAAATAGTCAGATGTTTAATCGCCTGATAATCGGCGCTGTTATAAAGCGGTAAACGCAGCAACCGGACGAAATACCACGGTTATTACCACTCGGCTACCGATCCATCCGGAAAGCGCCATAATGGGTTGCGCCAGTCTGGCGCATTTTTACTGCGCGCAATCACCAGCTCTTCATTAATTTCCACACCGAGGCCGGGTTTATTTAATGGATAGAAATGGCCGTCATCCATTTTAAAATCCTCTTTATTGATCACGTAATCGAGCAGTTCAGCGCCCTGATTATAGTGAATGCCCATGCTCTGCTCCTGGAACACCGCGTTACGCGACACGAAATCCACGTGCAGACAGGCAGCCAGCGCAATCGGCCCCAGCGGACAGTGCGGCGCCAGCGCCACGTCGTAGGACTCGGCCATCGCCGCGATTTTGTAGCATTCGGTGATGCCGCCGGCGTGCGACAGATCCGGCTGCAGAATCGCCAGCCCACCGGCTTCCAGCACGCGCTTGAACTCGAAGCGGGAGAACATGCGTTCGCCTGCGGCAATCGGCAGATGCGTCTGCGCCGCCAGGCGCGGATAGTATTCTGCCTGCTCGGCCAGCACCGGTTCTTCAATAAACAGCGGACGATACGGCTCCAGCTCTTTGATCAGCACTTTGGCCATCGGCGCGCTGACGCGACCGTGGAAATCGAGGCCAAACTCAATGTCACTGCCAAAGGCTTCACGGATCTGCGCTACGGTGTTAACAGCGGCATCGACCTGACGTGAATTGTCGATGATGCCCATCTCTTCACAGCCGTTGAGTTTGAAGGTGTCAAAGCCGATACCACGTAATTTCTTAATGCCATCAATCACTTCAGCCGGACGATCGCCGCCCACCCAGCTGTATGCTTTGATGCTGTCACGCACCAGACCGCCCAGTAGCTGATACATCGGCACGCCCAGCGCTTTGCCTTTAATATCCCACAGCGCCTGATCGATACCGGCAATGGCGCTCATTAAAATCGGGCCGCCGCGATAAAAACCGCCGCGATACATCACCTGCCACAGATCATTAATCCGCGCCGGATCCTGCCCAATCAGATATTCCGACAGCTCATGCACCGCCGCTTCGACGCTGCGCGCGCGCCCTTCAATCACCGGCTCGCCCCAGCCGATGATGCCTTCATCGGTTTCGATTTTCAGGAACATCCAGCGCGGCGGCAGGCGATAAGTGGTCAGTTTCGTAATTTTCATCGTACAGCGTCCTTATAGGCAGCAATAAATGCGCGGGCCTTCTCCACGGTGCGCGACAGCGGCTGACCGGCGCGATAGAGATCGCTGCCCAGGCCAGCCCCGACGCAACCGGCGGCGATAAATTCATGCAGGTTTTCCGGCGTGACGCCGCCCACGGCAAAGACCGGCACCTCCGGCGGCAGCACCGCTTTCAGCGCTTTGATGTAGCCCGGACCAAACGCCGACGACGGAAAAATTTTCAGCGCCTGCGCCCCAGCCTGCAGCGCGGTAAAGGCTTCGCTGGCGGTGGCACAGCCTGCGGCAACCAGCATGCCGTGCGCCACGGCCTGGCGAATCACCGCAGCATCGGTATTGGGCGTCACCACCAGCTTGCTGTTGAGCGCCGCCAGCTGATCGACCTGCGTCGCCTGCAGCACGGTGCCGGCACCGATCAGCGCTTTATCGCCGAAGGTTTGCACCATCGCGCCGATACTTTTCGCCCACTCTGGCGAGTTGAGCGGAATTTCAATCGCATCGAAACCGGCATCGATCAGCGCCGTGACGTGCGCTTCAGCTTCATCCGGCGTGATGCCACGCAGAATGGCGATCAGCGGAAGTTTAGTGGGCCAGGACATGCGCAATACTCCTTATTCCGTGCTGGAAAGCGCGATCGCCCTCCAGCGTAACTGAATCTGTGCCGATAAAGGCCAGCGCCTGCTGATAACGCAGCGCCAGTTCGCTGCCGGCGATAATGACAATCGGCTGGCGGCTATGCGTTAACTGCTGCGTCATCTGTGCCACTTCATGGCCGATTAACAGGCCCGAGAGAAAATCACTGATATGGCGCCGATCGCGCGCGCCGAGCACATGGGCGGCACGCACTTCAAACAGGCGCGCCAGAATGGATGGGTCATGGCTGCCAATCTGCAAACCGTCCCGGAACTCGTCCGGACTGGCTTCCTGCGCGGGTAAACCGGCGCCAATCAGCGACTGCTTCAGCAGTAAATGGTGCAGCTCGCCGGTCATCACGGTGCGGAAATCGATGACGCGATCCTGCTCCATCTGCACCCACTTGGCGTGCGTGCCCGGCATGACATACAGCGGCGCGGGCTGCAGCGTGACCGCGCCGAGCAGCTGGGTTTCTTCACCGCGCATTACGTTGTAGTTGTCGTCACGTTCGACGCTCAGTCCCGGCACAATCCACGCTTTTCCTTCCACGCAGGTCAGGCGATCGCTTAATGCATTGAGCGCCACCGGACAGGCGAGATAAGGCACTGCCAGCCAGCCAGCGTTGCTGCCCACCATACCGGCCATGATCACCGGGACTTCGGCCACCGGCCAGCCGTCGGTAATGGTGGCAAACACCTGAGCAGGCGTGCGGTCGCCGAGGCGCGTCACGCCCGCTTCCGAACGGCGCTCATCGACGCATTCACCGGCGCGGTAATACCAGGCGCGCAGGTTGGTGGAGCCCCAGTCAATAGCGATATAACCGGTCACAAAATCTCCTTGAGTCGGGCGGTTGAGCTGGCAATCATCGCCTTCGCCGCCTGTTCCGCCGCATCGCCATCCTGGTGACGAATGGCATCGAACAGCGCTTTATGTTCGGCTAACGTGCGCGGCATGTTGCCGGAGTCCGCCATGTAGGTTTGCGCAAACACCGCTTTTTGCAGCTGGCTGATCGCCACATTAAGCTGCTGCAGCACCGGGTTATGCACCGAGGCCATCACCGCTTCGTGATAGCGGATATCTGCGTCGTTAAAGGCATCACGGTTGAGGTGGTTGGCCACCATCTCGTTGTAGGCCAGCTCAATCGCCGCCAGATCGGTCGACGTTGCCCGCTCGGCCGACCAGCGCGCAATCTGCGGTTCCACCAGCACGCGCACCTCGTTCATGGCCGCAATCAGGCGCGGATCGTGATCGTGCGCCAGCGCCCACTGCAGTACATCGCTGTCGAGATAGTTCCACTGGTTACGTGAAGTGACAAACGCGCCGCGATAGCGCTTCATCTCCATCAGGCGTTTAGCCATCAGGGAGCGATACACTTCGCGGATAATATTGCGCGAGGTTGAAAATCGCTCGCACAGCTCCGCTTCCGCCGGCAGCGCGGCGCCCGGCACATATTTTCCCGCAACAATCTCTTCACCCAGCGTCTGGATGATGCGCTCTGTTTTACTCAGTGGTTCCTGCGTCATCGTGTTCGATTCCATGAAAGGCGTGAGAAATCAGATTACTGCTTTCGTAGTGCAAAGCCCAATCCCTGACGCATCCTGTAGCGGAGATTGTAGTACCACATGTATTGTTTGTACTACAATACGGATCACAAAACAGACAACCCACCAGCGTACTGGCAGCAAAAAATTCAGCAGAGAAGTGACGGGCAGCAGAACGCCGCCCGCATCAGAGGAGGGTTACAGCACTAGCTCTTCAATGGCGTGCGCGACGCCATCTTCCATATTGGTCTTGGTCACGAACTGCGCAATCTGCTTCACGGAATCAATCGCATTGCCCATCGCCACGCCGGTGCCGGCGTATTCAATCATCGCCAGATCGTTTTCCTGATCGCCAATCGCCATCACTTCTGACGGCTGCAGGCCGAGTTTCTCCGCCAGCATTTTTACGCCGTAGCCTTTGTTGACCAGCGGATTAAGGATTTCGAGATAGTAAGGTGCACTTTTCAGAATGGTATAACTGTCGCGGGCGCGCGCCGGTAAGGCGGCGATGGCTTTATCCAGCAGCTCCGGTTTGTCGATCATCATCAGTTTCGGGAAGCGCGTCGCCGGGTCCATCTCCTCTACGGCGCGATAGCGCACCGGAATGCCGGTCAGGCTGGCTTCGTGAATGGTGTATTCGCTGATGTCTTTATTTGGCGTGTAGAGGAAGGATTTGTCGAACGCCTGAAAATGTACCCCAAGGTCGCGCGCCAGCTGTTCCAGGTAGAGATAGTCATCAAAGCCAAGCGTCTTCTCGGCCACCACCTCACCGCTGTCCGCGCTGTGCGCCAGTGCGCCATTGTTGCTGATGCAATACTGCCCCGGCTGACGCAGATCCAGCTCCATCAGGTAGCGCTCCACACCAACAAACGGGCGTCCGGTGGCCAGCACGATCGACACACCTTTATCCCGCGCCCGGCCAATCGCCGCTTTGACGCCCGCCGTGATTTCGTGCTGCGGATTCAGCAGCGTGCCGTCCATATCGATCGCAATCAGTTTTATCGCCATAACGTCCTCGGTTAATTCAGGGTCTGGCTTTAATGCTAGCGCGATTCAGCTCACATTGACCAGTTAATCGGCAGCGGAAGATGCTTTGCGAACAAAGAGGTTGGTGCTCAGGAGGGAATTAATAACGGCGATTAAAACAAAAAACCCTTCCCGTTTGGGAAGGGTTTTGCGATATCAGATATCGATGTTGGCGGCTTTCAGCGCGTTCTCTTCGATGAAGGCGCGGCGCGGTTCAACCGCATCGCCCATCAGCGTGGTGAACAACTGGTCGGCGGCGATGGCGTCTTTGATGGTGACGCGCAGCATGCGGCGGCTGTCCGGATCCATGGTGGTTTCCCACAGCTGATCCGGGTTCATCTCGCCCAGACCTTTGTAGCGCTGCACTGACAGACCGCGGCGCGACTCTTTCACCAGCCAGTCAATTGCCTGCTCAAAGCTGGCAACCGGCTGTCGGCGCTCGCCACGCTCGATGTAGGCATCCTCTTCAATCAGACCACGCAGGTGCGCGCCGAGTGCACAGATTTTGCGGTATTCCGCGCCGTCAATGAACTCGCTGTCCAGCGGATAATCGGTATCAACACCGTGAGTACGCACGCGCAGCACCGGCTCAAAGCGCTGCTGTTCGCGGTTTTCCCGCACCTGTGCCACATAGCTGCTGCCATGCGCTTCGCGCTCGTTCAGGTAAGCCACCAGGCTCTCCAGCCATGCGGTCACTGCCGTCTGATCGCTGAGATCGCTCAGGGTCGGATGATAAACCAGCGCGCGCAGCAGCGCAGACGGGAAGCGGCGCTCCATACGCTTGATCATCTTCTGGGTGCTGTTGTATTCCGCCACCAGGCTTTCCAGCGGCTCGCCGCCCAGCGCCGGTGCGCTGGCGTTGGTGTGCAGCGTTGCACCGTCCAGCGCGATGGCAATCTGATACTGATCCATCGCGTCGTCATCTTTAATATACTGCTCCTGCTTGCCCTTCTTCACCTTGTACAGCGGTGGCTGCGCGATGTAGACGTGGCCACGCTCGATGATTTCCGGCATCTGGCGATAGAAGAAGGTCAGCAGCAGCGTACGGATGTGCGAACCATCGACGTCCGCATCGGTCATGATGATGATGCTGTGATAGCGCAACTTGTCCGGGTTGTACTCATCGCGGCCGATACCGCAGCCCAGTGCGGTGATCAGCGTGGCAACTTCCTGTGAAGAGAGCATTTTGTCGAAACGCGCTTTCTCCACGTTAAGGATTTTACCTTTCAGCGGCAGAATCGCCTGGTTCTTACGGTTACGTCCCTGCTTGGCAGAACCGCCTGCAGAGTCACCCTCCACCAGGTAGATTTCAGACAGCGCCGGATCGCGCTCCTGACAGTCCGCCAGCTTGCCCGGCAGGCCCGCCAGGTCCAGCGCGCCTTTACGGCGGGTCATTTCACGTGCACGACGTGCGGCTTCACGCGCACGCGCGGCATCGATAATTTTGCCGACCACGATTTTGGCGTCAGACGGATTTTCCAGCAGGTATTCGCTCAGCAGTTCGTTCATCTGCTGTTCCACCGCCGATTTCACCTCGGAAGAGACCAGCTTGTCTTTGGTCTGAGAGGAGAATTTCGGATCCGGCACCTTCACCGAAACCACTGCCACCAGCCCTTCACGCGCGTCGTCACCGGTAGCGCTGACTTTGGCTTTTTTGCTGTAACCTTCTTTATCCATGTAGGCGTTGAGCGTACGCGTCATCGCCGCGCGGAAACCGGCAAGGTGCGTTCCGCCGTCGCGCTGCGGAATATTGTTGGTGAAGCAGTAGATATTTTCCTGGAAACCGTCGTTCCACTGCAGCGCAACTTCAACGCCGATACCGTCTTTTTCGGTGGAGAAGTAGAACACATTCGGGTGAATCGGGTTCTTGTTGCGGTTGAGATATTCAACAAACGCTTTGATACCACCTTCGTAGTGGTAATGGTCGTTTTTATCGTCGCGCTTGTCTTCCAGGCGAATCGACACGCCGGAGTTAAGGAATGACAGCTCGCGCAGACGCTTCGCCAGGATTTCATATTCAAAATCGGTGACGTTGGTGAACGTATCGTGGCTCGGCCAGAAACGCACGCGCGTACCGGTAGCGTCGGTATCACCGGTCACCGCCAGTGGCGCCTGCGGCACACCGTGCACGTAGGTTTGCTGATGCACTTTGCCGTCGCGACGAATGGTCAGTTCCAGCTTCTGCGACAGGGCGTTCACCACCGATACGCCGACGCCGTGCAGACCACCGGAAACTTTATAAGAGTTGTCATCAAACTTACCGCCGGCATGCAGTACGGTCATGATCACTTCGGCAGCAGAGACGCCCTCTTCCGGGTGGATACCGGTCGGAATACCACGGCCGTCATCCTGTACGGAGACAGAGTTGTCGGCATGGATGGTGACCACGATATCACTACAGTGGCCGGCGAGCGCTTCGTCGATGGCGTTATCCACGACCTCGAATACCATGTGATGCAGACCGGTGCCGTCATCCGTATCGCCGATGTACATACCCGGGCGTTTGCGTACCGCATCAAGCCCTTTCAGGACTTTGATACTTGAGGAGTCATAAGAATTCGACATCAACGTTTCTCGCTCATTTAATCTTCAGGTTGAACCGCTATTTTACCCTGTTCCACGCGGAACATCTTGCCCTTTTCGTCACTCATATCGATTACATGCTCGACACCAATGGCGCTGACAAACACCTGAGCCTGCGTGGCTTTCAGGCGTTCCGCCAGCAGGCGACGACGGGTGTCATCCAGCTCGGAGGCGAAGTCGTCAATCAGGTACAAACAGCGACGTCCGCTGCTGCGCGTCAGGTACTCGCCCTGCGCTAACCGCAACGCACACATCAGCAGCTTTAACTGACCGCGTGAGAGTAAATCTTCCACCGGCGTGCCTTCAGCACGAATCCGAAAATCGGCTTTGTGCGGACCGCTGGCGGTGTAGGTGAGCGCGCGATCGCGCTCGAAGTTGCGCTCCAGCAGATCGCCGAAGTCGCTCTCTTTGTCCCAGCCACGCTGGAAGGAGAAGCTCAGCGCAAACTCTGGTAAAAACTGGCTGCAGGTGGCGGTGATTTCGCTGGCAATGGCTGCGCTGTATTCAGCGCGCCATGCGCTGATCTGTTCTGCCAGCGGCACCAGCTCCTGATCCCATGGCCGGATCTGGCTGTAGCGCGCGACCTGGCGCAGCGCCGCGTTGCGCTGTTTGAGCAGGCGACGCAGGTTGCTCCAGGCCAGAAAGAAACCGGGATAAGCATGAAAGCAGCCCCAGTCGATGTAGGCTCTACGGTATTTGGGGCCGCCGTTGAGCAAAGTAAACCCCTCTGGCGTAATCAGCTGCATCGGCAGCAGCTGCGCCAGCTCGGCGACTTTGTGGCCGTCGCTGCCGTCGATGCGGACTTTGCTGTCGCCGGCGCGGTTTTTACTCAGGCCGACCGCCAGCTCGCGCTCGCTGCCTTCAATCCGCCCGTGCAACACAAACGCGTCCTGATCGTGACGAATTACGCGTCCGGCCTGCAAACTGCGGAATGCGCGGCCGTGGCCCAGCGTATAAATCGCCTCCAGCACGCTGGTTTTACCGCTGCCGTTGGCACCCACGAGAAAATTAAAGCCCGGCGCCAGCGTGAGATCGGCCTGCTCGATATTACGAAAATCTTTAATCAGGAGGCGGGTTAAAGCCATGAATCAATCCAGCCAGAGGGGGTTGCCTAACATTAACAATCCAGGCCGTTGGCGGCGCAGGCAGTCTGGCCACGGCCAGCGCGCAGGCCCTGGGAGCATACTGAAGTATGTGACCAGGGGCGAGCACTGCCCGGGACCAGAATGGCAAGTAAGCCAGGCCGATATTTTCTATTACAAACGCATGGGCATCACGACGTAGGCCGCAGCCGGACTGGCTACATCTTCAATCTGCACGCTGGAAACCGAATCCGTCAGCAGCAGACGCACGTTTTCGCACTTCAGCGCGTTCAGCACATCCAGCACGTAGCTGACGTTAAAACCAATCTCCAGCTCGGTGCCGCTGTACGACACGTCCAGCATCTCTTCCGCCTCTTCCTGCTCCGGGTTATTGGCGGTGATGCGCAGCTGATTTTCGGTGATATAGATGCGAACACCGCGAAACTTCTCGTTCGACAGGATCGCCGCGCGGGCAAAAGCCTGTTTCAGCAGATCGCAGCCCGCTTCCAGCGCTTTGTCAGGATTCTTCGGCAACACGCGGCGATAATCCGGGAAACGGCCATCAACCAGCTTCGACGTAAAGATGAAGTCGCCGACATGCGCGCGAATGTTGCTGCTGCCAATCTGCACCTGCAGCGGCGTTTCACCGCCGTCCAGCAGACGAACCAGCTCAATCACACCTTTACGCGGTACGATCACCGAATGGTTCGGCAGCGCCTGTCCGACAGGCATCGAACAGACC
Organism: Pantoea sp. SGAir0418; assembly: GCF_043529865.1. Lineage (NCBI taxonomy): Bacteria > Pseudomonadati > Pseudomonadota > Gammaproteobacteria > Enterobacterales > Erwiniaceae > Pantoea > Pantoea sp. SGAir0418. Next base: position 1,942 of record NZ_CP027911.1, on the reverse strand, counting down.
GCCAGACGATGGCCGTCAGTGGCAACGGTGCGCAGCTCTTCGCCTTCGGTCTCGAACAGCATGCCGTTGAGATAGTAACGCACATCCTGATGCGCCATGGAGAACTGCGTGGCTTCAATCAGGCGTTTGAGCGTGGCCTGCGGCAACGTGAATTCCACTTCGCTCTGCCAGTCGTCGAGATTCGGGAAGTCGCTGGCTGGCAGCGTCGACAGCGAAAAGCGGCTGCGGCCGGAGCGCACCAGCATGCGGTCACCTTCCAGCGTCAGACTGATCTCTGCGCCTTCAGGCAGGCCACGGCAGATATCAAGAAACTTACGCGCCGGCACGGTCGTCGCGCCCGGTTCGTGCGGCTGGGTCAGCGCCACGCGCGCCACCATCTCCATCTCAAGATCGGTACCGGTCAGCAGCAGCGTGCCTTCATTCACCTGCAGCAGTAAATTTCCGAGGATCGGCAGCGTCGGGCGTCCGCCAAGCGGGCCACTCACCTGTTGCAGCGGCTTCAGCAACTGCTCACGTTCAACAATAAATTTCATATGCGTCAGGAAGATAATGTTCGAATGAGGTTAGAGAAATCTTCTTTGATGTCGTGGCTCTCTTCACGCAGCTGCTCGATTTTACGGCAGGCATGAAGCACGGTGGTATGGTCACGGCCACCAAACGCATCGCCAATTTCCGGCAGGCTGTGGTTGGTGAGCTCTTTGGCCATCGCCATCGCCATTTGACGCGGACGCGCCACCGAGCGCGAACGGCGCTTCGACAGCAAATCCGCCACTTTAATTTTGTAGTACTCGGCCACCGTCTTCTGAATGTTGTCGATGGTCACCAGCTTTTCCTGCAGCGCCAGCAGGTCGCGCAGCGCTTCGCGCACAAAATCGATGGTGATGGCACGCCCGGTAAAGTTGGCATTGGCAATCACGCGATTCAGTGCCCCTTCCAGCTCACGCACGTTAGAGCGCAGACGCTTGGCAATAAAGAAGGCCACTTCGCCCGGCAGACGGATGTCGTTTTCGTCCGCCTTTTTCATCAGGATCGCGACACGCGTCTCCAGCTCAGGCGGCTCGATCGCCACGGTTAATCCCCAGCCAAAGCGTGATTTCAGACGATCTTCCACCCCATTGATCTCTTTCGGGTAACGATCCGAGGTCAGGATGATCTGCTGATTACCTTCCAGCAGCGCGTTGAAGGTGTGGAAAAACTCTTCCTGCGAGCGCTCTTTATTGGCAAAGAACTGAATATCATCGATCAGCAGCGCGTCCACCGAACGGTAGTAGCGCTTAAACTCCTCGATGGCGTTGTTCTGCAGCGCTTTCACCATATCCTGCACGAAGCGTTCAGAGTGCATATAAACCACTTTGGCATTCGGCTTGCGCGCGATGATGCCGTTGCCCACCGCGTGCAGCAGGTGCGTTTTGCCGAGGCCGGTGCCGCCATACAGGAACAGCGGGTTATAAGCGCCGCCAGGATTATCCGCCACCTGACGTGCCGCCGCGCGCGCCAGTTGGTTGGACTTACCTTCAACGAAGTTGTCGAAGTTGTGGCGGTTATTCACGTTCGAGCGGTAGGTCACATCAGCCGGTGCCGGAACCGAATCCCAGCTCGGGCGCAGCGGCTGTGCCGGTGCCGGACGATTCTCAGCCGGTGCGGGCGCGCTGACGCTGCTGGCCATGGCGGGTTGCGTAGCAGCCACCGGCGCAACCGGGCGCGTGCCGACCTCAAAACGCAGCAGCGGCACGTTCGCACCGCAGAATTCATTCAGCAGCCCATTGATACTATTGAGATATTTATCCCGAACCCAGTCGAGTACAAACCGATTTGGTGCATACAAGGCCAGCGTATTGTCGTTCAATTCAGCCTGGAGCGGACGAATCCACATGCTGAATTCGGTGGCAGGAAGCTCATCCTGCAAACGGGCAAGACACTGTTGCCAAAGCGTAAGTGACAC